>NZ_CP200324.1:0-3357121 GCF_056868075.1 Microbacterium sp. KU4F
GGCCTCCCTCGATCGCGAGGCGGTCCGGGTCTGCGAGGCCGGCCGCGGCGAGATGTCGGGCCGCCGCGATCACGTCGTCTACGTCGGCGACGCCCCATTGGCCGCGCAGCCGCTCACGGTAGGCGCGCCCGTAGCCGGTCGATCCGGAGTAGTTGACATCGAGCACTCCGATGCCCCGGCTCGTGAAGAAGGCAATCTTGCGGGACGCGGCGGGTCCCACATGGGCGGTCGGTCCGCCGTGCACCCACACGAGGCAGGGGGCGAGCTCGTCGTCGGGTCCGCGTAGCTCCGGGTGGGTCGGCGGGTAGAAGTAGGCGTGCACGGGACCGCGGGATCCCTCCGCGGTCAGTCGGACGGGCGCGGGCAACCACCGCTCGAGAGCGGACAGGTCGTCGCCCGCCAGCCGCTCCGGCTCCGCGACGCCGTCCGCATCCACGAGCCAGAGCCCGAGCGGGGCGGACGCGGAAGCCGTCGTGATCAGGAAACGCGTGCCGTGCGCGTCCTCGAGAAAGCTCTGGGACGCGCCGTCGATGCCGACGGAGCGGGTCGTGCCGTCGGCGGGGTCGATCACCACGACAGTGTCCTCGCCGTTGGTGCGCACCGCGACGATCCGTCCGTCCTCGAGCGGGGCGAACCACCGCATCCCGAGCGTCCACAGCGCGCCGCCGGTGTCGGCGTCGTCGTGGGTGAGGGTGCTGTGCTCGCCGGTGTCCGGGCGCACGCGCCGCACCTGCCACCGGCCGGACGCGTCGTCGAGGTACAGCAGTTCGTCGGAACCGCTCCACACCGGTTGGAGGGCCGACGCCGCGCCGTCCGTCACGCTCATCGCATCGACGACCACGCCGTCGCGCAGCCGCCCGACGCGCAGGCGGGTGCGGTCCCAGGGCAGGTCGGGGTGATTCCAGCCGACCCAGGCGAGATGGCGACCGTCAGGGGACAGTGCGGGCTGGGCGACGAAGGCATCACCGTCGGCGACGACGCGCGCGCCGGAGCCGTCCAGCGCGATCTCCACGACGGCTCGTTCCCCTCCGGCGGCTGCCGTGCGCTCCCGCACTGCGATCAGACGCCCCGCGGCCCACACGAGGCCGCCGAACGCCGTGTCGTCCTCCCCGGGTGTGAGCGGCATCGGGGCGCCGTCGTCATCGAGCGCGTACACGCGCTGGTCGCTGCCCTCCACGAAGAGCAGCCGACCGTCATCGGTGGCGCACCAAGCGCCGCCGCCGTACTCGTGCACGCGCGAGCGTGCACTCCAGGGCGCGGAGAGGACGTCGACGGTCCGCCCGTCCCCCTGACGGCGGCGAACCGCCATCCGCCCGCCCTCGTCCGGCACCGACTGGGCCCACCAGATCTCGTCGCCGACGAAACGCGCGCCGTCGAAACGGATCGCGGCGCCAGCGACGTCGGCGGCTGAGATGGGGGACGGCCAGGAACCGTAGAGCTGGAGGCGGTCATGTCTCCACGCTACGCGGCGGCCCGCCGACAGCCCAGCGGAAGGAGGGGGAGTCGAAGAGGTCAGACGGCGCGCATCAGCGCGACGACCTTTCCGAGGACGACGGCGTCGTCGCCCAGGATCGGCTCGAAGGCCGTGTTGCGCGGCAGCAGCCACACGTGTCCGTCACGGCGCCGGAACGTCTTCACGGTCGCCTCTCCGTCGAGCATCGCGGCGACGATGTCGCCGTTGTCCGCCGTCGGCTGCGAACGCACCACGACCCAATCGCCGTCGCAGATCGCGGCGTCGATCATCGAGTCTCCCGACACCTTCAGCATGAACAGGTCGCCCTTGCCCACGAGCTGGCGAGGCAGCGGGAAGATCTCTTCGACGTGCTGGTCGGCCGTGATCGGCACGCCCGCCGCGATCCGACCCACGAGAGGGACCAGTGCGGCGTCGCCCACGGCGGGGGCCGCATCGGCCGGGTTCTCCGTGGCGGTGCCCGGCAGGTCGATCAGGACCTCCATGGCGCGCGTCTTGCCGGGGTCGCGCCGCAGGTAGCCGGAGAGCTCCAGCTGGTTGAGCTGGTGAGTGACGCTCGAGAGCGACTTCAGCCCGACCGCGTCTCCGATCTCGCGCATGCTCGGCGGGTAACCGTGGCGTGCGATCGAGTGCTGGATGACCTCGAGGATCGCGAGCTGCTTGTCGCTGAGGCTCTTGCGCCGGCGGGTCTGCGGCTTCTGGTTGGTGGCCATACGGCGCTCCCGTCGGGTCTGCTCCGTTCGAATGTCGGAGGTCGGTGATTCGGTGTCCTCAGCCAAACCGTAGCGGGAATCGGCGGTGATCCAGTCCTTGGACAGGGCGTGTCGTCTTCGAAACTCAGCCGGTTGTGCGATCGCTTGACAGTACCGTAAATCGAAGATAGCTTCGGAAGAGAAGTTCGTACCCGGCCCTCCCGGTCGGAGGGTCGGGTACGAATCTCTTCCCGTCCTGAAGGAGTCGTCATGAGCACGATCGAGTTCGCCGCCCCCGTCGCCACCCGCCTGCGCCTGACCGCGCGCGGTCGTCGGGTGCTCGCCTGGCTCGTCGCTCTGCCCGTCGTCGCGGCGGTGGCCGTCGGTGTGATCAGCGGTGGATCCGCGCTCGCCTCCCGCGAGCCCAACGCAGCCGCCGGCTCGTTCGAGATGGTGACGGTGATGGCCGGGGAGTCGCTGTGGTCGATCGCGGAGGAGGTCGCGCCGCAGGACGACCCGCGTGACGTCGTCGACGCGATCATGCGGCTCAACACCCTGCCGGGTGCGCAGGTGAGCGCTGGTCAGCGTCTGGCGATCCCGGCGGAGTACACCTCGGGCGAGTGAGGCGCTGCGCGGTTCTACGATGGACCGCGTGACCATCAGCCTCGATGATTTGCCGATCCGCGACGACCTGCGCGGGCTCAAGCCCTACGGTGCCCCCCAGGCGCCGCTTCCGGTGGCGTTGAACGTCAACGAGAACACGCATCCCGTCCCGGCTGACGTGGCGGCCGACATCCTCGCGTCGATCGGTGCCGCTCTCGAACAGGTCAACCGCTATCCCGACCGCGAGTTCACGCACTTGCGCGAGGCGTTCGCCCGATATCTGGGCGGCGGGCTGACGGCGGAGCAGATCTGGGCGGCGAACGGATCCAACGAGGTGCTGCAGCACGTCCTGCAGGCGTTCGCGGGTCCGGGGCGCACGGCCTTCGGCTTTGCCCCCACGTACTCGATGTATCCCCTGCTGACCCGGGCGACGGGGGCGAAGCTGGGTCGCCGGGACACGTGCCGACGACTACAGCCTGAGTGCCTCATCCGCCGCGGAGCAGGTGCGTCAGGCGGACCCGGACGTGATCTTCCTCTGCGCGCCGAACAATCCCACCGGCACGCCGATGACGCTCGACGTCATCGAGGCGGTGTACGCCGCCAGCCGCGGCATCGTCATCGTGGACGAGGCGTATCAGGAGTTCGCCCCGCGGGGCACCGTGTCGGCGACCTCTCTCCTGCCCGGGCGCGAGCGGCTCGTCGTTTCCCGCACGATGAGCAAGGCGTTCGCCTTCGCGGGTGCGCGCGTGGGCTACCTCGCCGCCGATCCCGCCGTCGTCGACGCTCTTCGTCTGGTGCGGCTGCCCTACCACCTCAGCGCGCTGACCCAGGCGGCGGCGGAGGCGGCGCTGCGTCACGCCGACACGATGCTCGGCATGGTCGACGAGATCGTCGCCCAGCGCGATCGCATCAGTCGCGAGCTGACCGCGATGGGGTACCGCCCGCACGAATCGTGGACCAACTTCGTGCTGTTCGGCGGCGTCACCGACCCCGCGGCTGTGTGGCAGGCGCTCTTCGAGCGCGGCGTCCTCATCCGCGACGTCGGCATCCCCGGGCACCTGCGTGTCACCGCGGGAACCGAGGCCGAGACGACCGCGTTCCTGGCTGCCATGGCGTCGATAGACTCGCAGGCATGACCGCGCAGCCCGTCCCTCACCGCACTGCCGAGCTCAGCCGGGCCACGAGTGAGTCGCAGATCGAGCTCTCGCTCGACCTCGACGGCACCGGGAAGAGCTCGATCTCGACGAGCGTTCCGTTCTTCGACCACCTGTTGACGGCGTTCGCCAAGCACTCCCTCACCGATCTGACGGTGCGGGCCACGGGTGATACCCACATCGACGCGCACCACACCGTGGAGGATGTCTCGATCGTGCTCGGTCAGGCCATCCGCGCCGCGCTGGGGGACAAGAGCGGTATCGCGCGCTACGGCGACGCGCTCGTGCCCCTGGACGAGGCGCTCGCACAGGCGGTCGTCGACATCAGCGGTCGCCCCTACCTCGTCCACGACGGTGAGCCCGAGGGGTACGCCTTCCACCTGATCGGCGGCCACTTCACCGGTTCCCTCGTGCGACACGCGTTCGAGGCGATCGCCTACAACGCGGCGCTCACGGTGCACGTCCGCGTGCTCGGCGGTCGCGACCCGCACCACATCGCCGAGGCGGAGTTCAAGGCGTTCGCGCGCGCCTTCCGCCAGGCCAAGGCGCTCGACCCGCTCGTCGACGGCATTCCCAGCACGAAGGGCGCCCTGTGACCGACGAGCCGCTCGTCGCGGTCCTCGACTACGGCTCGGGCAACGTCCACTCCGCCGTCAAGGCGCTGGCCGCTGCCGGCGCCGACGCGCGGCTGACTGCCGACCGCGGCCTCATCCAGGATGCAGACGGCCTGCTCGTACCGGGTGTGGGGGCGTTCCGAGCGGTGGCAGAGGCCCTGCGGGCCAGCAAGGGCGACGAGCTGATCGGCCGGCGCTTGGCCGGAGGACGTGCCGTCCTGGGCATCTGCGTCGGCATGCAGGTGCTCTTCGAGCACGGCGTCGAACGCGGGGACGCGACCGACGGGTTGGGGGAGTGGCCCGGAACGGTCACCGAGCTCGACGCCCCCGTGCTGCCGCACATGGGCTGGAACACGGTCTCGCCGGAGGCGGGCTCGCGCCTTTTCGCGGGGCTGGAGGACGAGCGCTTTTACTTCGTCCACTCCTTCGCAGCGCAGCAGTGGACGATGCCGCCGCAGGCGCCGTTCGCCGAACCGGTGCTCACGTGGAGCACGCACGGCTCCCCGTTCCTCGCCGCCGTGGAGAACGGGCCGCTCAGCGCGACGCAGTTCCACCCCGAGAAGTCGGGTGCTGCGGGCATCCGTCTGCTCTCCAATTGGATCAGCACGCTGCGACCCCAGTAGTCTCTTACCTCGTGCCGCACACCGGGGATCCGCCGGGTGCGCGAGCGCACGAGGAGCCATGAACGATTTCGCGTCCACCCCTGAACTCATCCTTCTGCCTGCGGTCGATGTCGCCGACGGGAAGGCCGTCCGCCTCACCCAGGGCGAGGCCGGCAGCGAGACCAGCTACGGCGACCCGGTCGACGCCGCCGTCGAGTGGGCGCGGCAGGGCGCGCAGTGGATCCATCTCGTCGACCTCGACGCGGCGTTCGGCCGCGGCAACAATGCGGCCGTGATGCGTCGCGTCATCAAGCAGGTCAAGGGCGTGCAGGTCGAGCTGTCGGGCGGGATCCGCGACGACGAGAGCCTCAACGCCGCCCTCGAGTCGGGCGCCGCGCGCATCAACCTCGGCACGGCGGCACTGGAGAACCCCGAGTGGGCGGCCGACGTCATCGGCCGCTACGGCGAGGCCGTCGCCGTCGGCCTGGACGTGCGGGGAACGACCCTCGCCGCTCGCGGGTGGACCCGCGAGGGCGGCGACCTCTGGGCCGTGCTCGACCGCCTGGAGGATGCGGGCTGCAGCCGCTACGTCGTGACGGACGTCACCAAGGACGGAACCCTGCGCGGTCCGAACGTGGAACTGCTGCGCGAGGTCACGACGCGCACCCCCAAGCCGGTCGTCGCCTCGGGCGGGATCTCGAGCCTCGACGACATCGCCGCGCTTCGCGAGCTGGTGCCGCTGGGCGTCGAGGGCGCCATCGTGGGCAAGGCCCTCTACGCCGGCGCGTTCACGCTGGCCGAGGCGCTGGATGTCGCAGGGCGCTGACGCGAGCTGCGGACACGACTCCGCGGGCATTCCCTGGGAGGGGCGCCGCTTTCAGCCGAACACCCACGCGGGTGACGACGGCTCCGCGGATGCGAGGCTGCTCGCTGCGCTGACCGCGTTCCGCGCGGGCGAGGGCGACGCCGTCGCCGTCGTCGACGCCTATCGCCACGCGCGCTTGCTGATTCCCCTCATCGCCGAGAAGGGGGAGGAGGGCACAGCCCCGAACGGGCTGCGCGTGGACAAGACGCAGGAGCTGTCGATCGTCACGGTCGCCGGACCCGACGGACGCCGCGTCCTTCCGGTGTTCAGCTCCGTGGAGACCATGGCCCGGTGGGACCGGTCGGCGAGGCCCGTGCCCGCCGACGGCGTCCGCACCGCACTCGCGGCCGCCGACGACGACACCGATCTGATCGTGATCGATCCCGGCTCTCCCACGGAGTTCGTGCTGCGCCGGCCCGCCGTCTGGGCGATCGGTCAGGGGCACGCGTGGGAGCCGAGTCCGGTGTCGCCCGAGGTCTTCGCGGGGCTGCAGGAGAGCATCGGCGGCGAGCTCGCCGTGCTCGACCTCTCGGTCGCCGCGGGCGACCCCGATGCGCGTCTGCGCGGTCCGGAGCTGATCGTCGAGCTGCTCTTGGTCGATGGTCTCGACAAGGAGCAGCTCGACGCGGTCCTGGCCCGCCTCGCCCGCCGCTGGTCGGTCGATGACCGCATCGCGGTGCTCGTCGACTCGTTGACGGTCAAGCTCCGCCGGTCGCGCTGAGCCGACCGCATCCGCTCAGGTGACCGGGCCCGTCCACTTCTCGCCCGGACCCTTGCCGATCGGGTCCGGGATCACCGATGCCTCGCGGAACGCGAGCTGCACCGAGCGCAGTCCGTCGCGCAGTGATCGCGCGTGCATATCGCTGATCTCCGGCGCTCCGGCCGTGATGAGACCCGCGAGGGCGTTGATGAGCTTGCGCGCCTCGTCGAGGTCGGTCTGCGTCTCGGGGTCGTCGGCGAGGCCCACCTTGACGGCCGCGGCGCTGAGCAGGTGCACGGCGGTGGTGGTGATGACCTCCACCGCGGGCACGTCCGCGATGTCGCGGGATGCGGCAGTAGCCGCGGCCTCCTGACGCTCCCAGCGCTCCTGGTTGGCGCGAGCCTGCGCGTCGATGTCGGCGGCCTGGTCGTACGGAGTCGAGTCCACGTTGCTCTTTCTGCTAAAGTGGGCGAGCACCGGAGCATCTGCTCCGATCGAAAGAGGATCACATCCCACCCGCGCTTGCCGCTCCAGGCTACCGGGTCATTGCACTCCGCCTCCTCCTGAGGGGGGCAGTCAGGGTGCGAGAAAGCCGGCGCTTCGCGTCGTGCCGGGTGGCGTGGTCTTCTTCCGCCCGGGAATGTCGTCGACATCCCGGTGGCCCCATCCGCTACGTCAGAGGAGTTCCGCATCAGCGATCCCCGCACCAACGACCGCATCCGCGTTCCCGAGGTCCGCCTCGTCGGACCCGCGGGTGAGCAGGTCGGCGTCGTCCGCATCGAGGTGGCGCTGCGCCTGGCCCAAGAGGCCGACCTCGATCTCGTCGAGGTGGCCCCGAACTCGAAGCCCCCCGTGGTCAAGATCATGGACTACGGCAAGTTCAAGTACGAGGCTGCGCAGAAGGCCAAGGAAGCGCGTCGCAATCAGGCCAACACCGTCCTCAAAGAGGTGCGTTTCCGCCTGAAGATCGAAGCTCACGACTACATCACCAAGCTCAAGCGCGCCGAGGGCTTCCTGCAGGCCGGCGACAAGGTCAAGGCGATGATCCTGTTCCGCGGGCGCGAGCAGTCGCGTCCCGAGCAGGGTGTGCGTCTGCTGCGCAAGTTCGCAGAGGACGTCGCCGAGTTCGGCACCGTGGAGTCCAACCCCACGATCGACGGACGCAACATGGTCATGGTGGTCGCCCCGCACAAGAACAAGTCCGAGGCGAAGGCGGAGCAGAACGCTCAGCGCGCGGCGAACAAGGAAGCCGCCCGTCAGGCACGCACCGGGGATGCCCCGGAGCCTGCCACCGCAGACGCGGCCGAATAAGGCCACACACCTGATCCCGCGCCACGCGGGAGTCACAACGAAGGAAGAGAAGATGCCGAAGCAGAAGACCCACTCGGGTGCCAAGAAGCGCTTCAAGCTGACCGGAAGCGGCAAGCTCATGAAGCAGCAGGCGGGCATGCGTCACAACCTCGAGGGCAAGTCGAGCCGTCGCACCCGTCGTCTGAACCAGGAGCAGGTCCTGGCTCCCGGTGACGCCAAGCAGGCCAAGAAGCTCCTCGGCCTCTGATCGCCGACGCACGTAAGTAAGGGAAAGAAATGGCTAGAGTCAAGCGGGCAGTAAACGCCCACAAGAAGCGTCGCGTCATCCTCGAGCGCGCCTCCGGTTACCGCGGTCAGCGTTCGCGCCTGTACCGCAAGGCCAAGGAGCAGGTCACCCACTCGCTGGTCTACGCGTACCGTGACCGTCGCAAGCGCAAGGGCGACTTCCGCCGCCTCTGGATCCAGCGCATCAACGCCGCTGCCCGCCAGAACGGCATCACCTACAACCGCTTCATCCAGGGCCTCGGCCTCGCGGGTGTGCAGGTCGACCGCCGCATCCTGGCCGAGCTCGCCGTGAACGAGCCCGCCACGTTCGCGTCGCTCGTGGCGACGGCGAAGGCGGCTCTGCCGTCCGACGTCAACGCCGCCAAGGCCTCGGCGTAAGCAGAACACCCCGAAGGGGCGTCCTCCTCACGGAGGGCGCCCCTTCGGCGTACCCGCGTCACCCTAGACTGGGAACGTGCTGGAGAATCCCCGATCCCCACGCGTTCGCGCCGTCGCCAAACTCGCCAAGCGGGCTGCCCGCGACGAGACGGGCCTGTTCCTTCTCGAGGGCCCGCAGGCGGTGCGCGAAGCCCTCGCCTTCCGACCCGAGAGCATCGTGGAGCTGTTCGCGACCCCGACCGCCCTCGAGCGACACCAGGACCTGCGAGATGCCGCGGCGGAGGCAGGTCTCGAGATCGAGTACACGGCCGAGCCGGTGCTCGAGGCGATGGCGGACACCGTCACGCCGCAGGGGATCGTCGCCGTCGCCCGCCAGTTCCCGACGTCGCTGCGCGACGTGCTGGCAGCCGGGCCTCGCCTGCTCGCCATCTGCGAGGAGGTGCGCGATCCCGGCAACCTCGGAACCATCATCCGCGCGGCCGACGCGGCGGGCGCCGACGCGGTCGTGCTGACCGGGCGCACGGTGGATCCCTACAACCCGAAGGTGGTCCGCGCGACCACCGGCTCCCTCTTCCACATCGCGCTCGCCCGTGCCGGCGAGCTGGAGACCGCCGTCAGCGCCATCCGCACCGCGGGGCTCCGCGTCGTCGCGGCGGACGTCAAGGGGGAGGACCTCCTCGACGCGCGCGCGGCGGGCCTGCTCGCCCAGCCGACGGCGTGGCTGTTCGGCAACGAGGCACGGGGCCTGGAGGATTCGGCGCTCGAGCTCGCGGATGCGGCGCTGCGGCTGCCGATCTACGGCAGCGCGGAGTCCCTCAACCTCGCAACCGCCGCGAGCGTGTGCCTCTACGAATCCGCCTTCGCACAGCGCAGCTGACGCCTCGCCCGGACCGGGCGAACGTTAGAAGTCGGTGAGAGATCCGTCAAGAGGTCGGGTTGCGCGCTGGGGCGATTCATAGTCTGTCCAGATGACGCCTTCGGATGCCGCGCCCCCGACTTCGAACATCACCGTGCGTCGCGGCGACCCTTTGGTCGTCCTCAGCGACGTTCAGAAGCACTACGGCGACTTCCAGGCCCTCACCGATATCGACCTGACCGTCAACCGCGGTGAGGTCGTCGTGGTGATCGGGCCGTCCGGTTCCGGTAAGTCGACGCTGTGCCGCACCATCAACCGGCTCGAGACGATCACGAGCGGCACCATCACGATCGACGGCGAGAAGCTGCCGAGCGAGGGCAAGCAGCTCGCCGCCCTCCGCGCAGACGTCGGCATGGTCTTCCAGTCGTTCAACCTCTTCTCGCACCTCACGATCCTCGAGAACGTCACACTCGGCCCGATCAAGGTCAAGGGCATGAAGAAGGCGGATGCCGAGCGCGAGGCGAAGACGCTTCTCGAGCGCGTCGGCGTCGCGCACCAGGCGAACAAGCTCCCCGCCCAGCTCTCCGGCGGACAGCAGCAGCGCGTCGCGATCGCCCGTGCCCTTGCCATGACGCCGAAGGTCATGCTCTTCGACGAGCCCACCAGCGCCCTGGACCCCGAGATGATCAACGAGGTCCTCGATGTCATGACCTCGCTCGCCGAGTCGGGCATGACCATGATCGTCGTGACGCACGAGATGGGTTTCGCGCGCAAGGCCGCCGACCGTGTCGTCTTCATGGCCGACGGGCGCATCGTCGAAGAGGCCGCGCCCGACGCCTTCTTCACCGCGCCCAAGAGCGAGAGGGCGAAGGACTTCCTCTCGAAGCTCATCACCCACTGACCCCCGCACGTTCTTCCCGCACCAATCCCCCCACAGCAAGGAGAGAGAAATGCGCACCACACGACTGACCGCCCTTCTGGGACTCGCGGCCGTCGCCGCCCTCGGCCTCACGGCGTGCAACAGCGGATCGCCGACCCCCGGCGGTGCCGCCGGCGGCTCGGAAGGCACCGACGAGAGCTCGGTCTGGTTCGAGACCGCCAGCGACGTCTCGCTCGAGGGCAGCCCCACCTTCGACCGCATCACCGAGCGCGGCGGCGTGATCGTCGGCGTCAAGGAGGACCAGCCGGGACTCGGCTTCCTCGACGTCACGACCAACGAGCGCACCGGCTTCGACATCGACATCGCCCGGTGGATCGCCGCATCCCTCGGGTACGGCGAGGAAGACATCACCTTCCAGCCCATCGCCTCGGCGAACCGCGAGCAGGCGATCGTGAACGGCGACATCGACTACTACGTCGGCACCTACTCGATCACCGACAAGCGCAAGGAGCAGATCGACTTCGCCGGCCCCTACTTCATCACGGGCCAGGGTCTGCTCGTCGCCAGCGACAGCGACATCGCCAGCGAGGCGGACCTCGGCCCCGACACCAACGTGTGCTCGGCCACCGGGTCCACGCCGATCCAGAACATCAAGGCGAACTTCCCGGGCGTGCCCACGACCGAGTTCGACGTCTACTCGGCCTGCGTCGAGGCGCTGCTGAACGGCCAGGTGGATGCGGTCACCACCGACCAGGCGATCCTCATCGGCTACGCGGCCCTGTACCCGGACGAGCTCAAGGTCGTCGGTGAGCCGTTCAGCGAGGAGCGCTACGGCGTCGGCCTCGAGAAGGGCGACACCGTCCTGCTTGAGCACATCAACGAGATGTTCACCGACGGCGGCGACATCTGGCAGGCCATCTTCGACAAGAACCTCGGCGCGTCGGGGATCACCGTCGAGCAGCCCGCGGTCGACGCAGTCAGCTGACAGACCCTGAGGTGAGGGCGGTCTCCCCGGCGGGGCCGCCCTCGCCGGATCACGGTAAGGACCTCTGAGATGAACGTGATCGTCGACAATCTCGACATCTGGGGTGTCGCACTGCGCAACACGTTGCTGCTCTTCTTCGCGGGTGCGGCCATCGCGCTCGTGCTGGGCACGCTCGTGGGCGCGATGCGCGTCTCCCCGGTGCCGATCGCGCGCGCCGTCGGGACGGTGTACGTGAACATCGTGCGCAACACCCCGCTCACGGTCATCTTCTTCTTCTTCGCCTTCGGATACCCGGCGCTGGATCTGCCGAATCCGGGCTACACGGTGCTCGCGATCTGGGCACTCGGCATCTACACGGCCACGTACGTGGCCGAGGTCCTGCGCTCCGGCATCAACACGGTGCCGGTCGGCCAGGCGGAAGCCGCCCGGGCGCTCGGGCTGACGTTCGGGCAGGTGATGACGCTCGTGATCATGCCGCAGGCGTTCCGCTCTGTGGTGCCGCCCATGATGAGCGTGCTCATCGCGCTGCTCAAGAACACGACCATCGCCGCAGGCTTCTCGGTCGCGGAACTCGGAGTCATCCGCGCGAACCTCAGCGAGCGGGGCGAGAACGCGCTCGTGGTGCTGTTGTGGGTCGCAGCGATCTTCGTGGTGATGGTGCTGGCGCTCTCACTCGTCCAGCGACGACTCGAGAACCGATGGAGGGTGGCGCGATGAGTTCCGTTCTGTACGATCTGCCCGGTCGTCGTGCGATCATCCGCAACCGGATCATCGGCGTCATCACCGTGCTCGTCATCCTCGGCCTCGGCGGTTTCGTCGTCTATCGATTCATCGAGACCGGTCAGTTCTCCGCCGAGAAGTGGTACATCTTCACCTTCACGACCGTGTGGGAGCAGATCCTCGCGGCCACCGGGCGCACGCTCGCCGCGTTCGCCGCCGCCGCCGTGGCTTCCGTCGTCCTCGGATTCGTCCTGTCGCTGGGGCGCATGTCCGATCACGCCTGGGTGCGCTGGCCGGCCACGGCCATCATCGAGCTGTTCCGCGCGGTGCCCGTGCTGATCCTCATGATGCTGCTGTACTACGGGCTTCCCGTCGTGGGCGTGCGCCTCGAGGCATACTGGGCCGTCGTGATCGCACTCGCCGTGTACAACGGCTCCGTGCTCGCCGAGGTCATCCGCGCCGGCGTCGAATCGCTGCCGCGCGGACAGAGCGAGGCGGGATACGCGCTGGGGCTGCGCAAGGCCGGCGTGATGCGCCTCATCCTGCTCCCGCAGGCCGTCCGGGCGATGCTCCCGGTGATCGTCGCGCAGCTCGTCGTCACGCTGAAGGACACGGCGCTCGGCTACATCATCACGTACAACGAGCTGCTCTACTACGCCCGGCTGATCGGCACGCAGGCGCAGTACGACCGACCGATCCTGCAAGCGGGAATGGTGGCGGCGGCGATCTACATCGCCCTGTGTCTCGTGCTCGCGGGCATCGCCAAGTGGGTCGAGGTCCGGATGCGTTCCTCGCAGCGTGCGGGGCGGGGGCCGCAGGCAGGGGCGTTGGGTCGGGCGACGACCGACACGGAGGTGATCGCGGCGCAGCGAGGTGCCGGGAAGTACGACTCGAGCGCCCTCTGAGCTCAGCGCACGCCGCGCGCGGTCAACGCCTCGCCGAGTTCGTCGGCGTGTTTGAGGGCGACGACGAGGAACGGCACGACGAAGCAGCGGATGCCGCGACCCGCGCCTCGGGCGCGCTGCGCCTCACGAACCTGATGCGCGAGGCGGATGAGGGTGGGAACGGCGCCGAAGGCCACGACCAGAAGGAGGGCGGCCCGGCTCGGATCCCGGCCGATGAGGCGCAGGGGTGCCAGCGCACGTTCGAAGACCGCCAGCAGTGCTGTCACGGGGGTCGTGAGGGCGAGCAGAGCTGCCAGGACGACGGCGGCGACGATGCGCACCGTGCCGATCGTCGCCGTTTCCACGCCGAGGAAGATCACCTGCCCGACGAAGCTCATCACGACGAGCAGTCGAAGCGCCCAGACCTGGCGCGCCAGCTGTGCCCATCCCGTCCCGGGGACCGCGTAGCAGAGCAGGCCGAGTCCGGCGGAAACCGCGCACGAGAGCCACGTGGCGGGCAGGAGCGAGACCACGAGCACGAGGACGAGCAGCAGGAGCGTCTTGGGACCGGCCGGCATCCGATGCCAGGGTCCGGTGCCCGCTCGGTACAGGCTCAGCATCCGAGGCCGGTCGCGTACGAGCGCACCACGTCCCGCGCCGGTCCGACGGCGACCACCCGGCCCTGGGACACGTGCACGGCCACCTCGCAGCGCTCGGCGAGGGCGAGGTCGTGGGTCACGAGCAGCAGACGATGCCCGGTGTCCGCGAGGAGATGGTCGGCGACGATCCGGGCGTTGCGGCCGTCGAGATAGGCGGTGGGCTCGTCGGCGACGACGAGTTCCGGTTCCCGGACGAATGCGCCGCACAGTGCCAGGAGCTGCTTCTGCCCTCCCGAGAGATCGTGCGCCGATCGGTCGCCGAGGTCGGAGAGCCCGAATCGGGCCAGCGCGCCCTCCACCCGGTGCGCCCGCTCGGCACGGCCGGTCCTCTCGCCGCGCAGCGAGAAGGCGACGTCTTCGGCGACGGTCGGCATGACGATCTGCGCGTCGGGATTGCTGAAGACGATCGCCACGCGGCGACGGAGCTCGGCCGCGTGGCGAACAGGGTCGAGCCCCAGCACGGCAGCGGTTCCGGTGGTCGGCGGGACCAGTCCGCCGACCACACGTGCGAGCGTCGACTTGCCGGATCCGTTGTCGCCGACGACGGCGACCGTGCGGGCATCGAGGTCGAGATCGAGGTCGCGGAGGACATCGACGTCGCCGAGTCGTACTCCGAGCCGCTCCAGGCGGATGGCGTTCACCTCACCACCTCGACGACCATCGCGATGCCCATGCCCCCACCCACGGATGCGGCGGCGACACCGATGCTCCCGGCCGGGTGCCCGGCGCGCACCAGCCGCGAGAACAGCCGCACGAGCGCGACGGCGCCGCTTGCGCCCCAGGGATGCCCGAGCGCCAGCGCCCCGCCGTCGGCGCACACTCTGGCGTCGTCGTCGGCGAGTCCCAGCCGGCCCAGAACCGCGAGCGACTGCGCCGCGAACGCCTCGACGATCTCGAACGCCGCGACTTCCGCGAGCGCTGTACCGGATGCGGCCAGCGCCGCCTCGATGGCCGGTGATGCGCCGAGGCCGGGGTAGGCCGGGTCGACGCCGACGACGGCGTGCGCGCGGACGAGCAGCCCTGGCAGGCGTGCATGTCGAGACGCGCTGACGAGGGCGACCGCGGCGGCCCCGTCGCCGATGCGCGTGGCCGTGCCCGCCGTCACGGTCCCGTTCTCACGCAGGGGCTTCAGGCGGGGGAGCAGTGTCAGCGCAGCCCCGACGGCGTCATCGGTGCTCACGCCGTCGATCGGGACGATCTCCGCCGTGAATCGTCCCGATTCCCGCGCGTCGGTCGCGCGTCGGTGGCTGCGGGCGGCCGCCGCATCCTGACGCTCACGGTCGATGCCGTCGAGACGGGCGAGGGCGTCGGCGGCGTCGATCATGTCGGGGTCGGGCCACCCGGTCGGCGCGAACGGTGCGCGCTCGAAGGGGATCCCGTCGATGCGTCGTTCGGGGGCCGTTGACGCGCTCTCGACCCCGCCCGCCAGCCGAGGGCGCTCGTCGCCGGCGGCGATCGCCTGCGCGGCCTCGATGACCGCGGCCAGTCCGCTGCCGCACTGCCGGTCCACCGTCGCGCCGGGCGTCTGCGCACCCAAGCCGGCGGCCAATGCGGCGAGGCGGGCGGTGTTGCCGCCCGGACCGCGACAGTTGCCGAGGACGACATCTGCGACCTCGAACGGTGCGCCGATCGCGCGCGCGGCGTCGTCGGCGGCGGCGCGCAGCACGGGTGCGGCCAGGCGGTCGGCGCTCACCCCCGCCAACGCACGGCCCCGTGTCGTCAGCGCGGAGCGGCGCGCCGACACGATCAGCACGTCAGACACGGGGCACCTCTCCTGACGCCAGTCGTCGCTCCACCTCGGCGCGAGCGATCTTGCCGGACGAGGTGCGGGCAATCGTACCGGCGAACCACAGACGCGGCCGGTGGGCCGGCGTGAACAGGCGGCGTGCCGCCGCGCGGAGCGTCACCGCGTCAACGGCGCCGGGACGGACGGGTTCGATGAGGGCGGCCACGAGTCGGCCGACACCGGGCGCGGGCATGCCGACGACGACGGCGTCCGCGACGCCGTCCAGGGTGCGTAGGACTCGTTCGATCTCCGACGGGATGACAGTCGCTCCTGCGGTCTGGATGGCGTCGTCCTCCCGCCCCGCCACGTACAGTCGGTCGCCCTCCATCCTCCCGCGGTCGCCGACGCTGGCCCACGCGCCATCGCGCCGCAGGGGACCGGGCCCGCCCAGGTACCCGATCGCGGTGTACGCGGAGCGGGCCCAGATGACGCCGTCGTGCACCGCGATCTCGACGCCGGGAAACGGACGCAGGCCGTGCCCGTCGTCGTCGAAGGCCACGAACGACAGCTCGGCCGCCCCGTAGTACTCCACGACGCGGATGCCGCGGGACTCTGCTTCGGTGCGGACGTCGGCGGGCAGCGTCATCCCTCCCACGAGCGCAGCGCGCAGCATCGGTGCGCCGCCCGAGGCGAGCACCGCGGCGAAGTGGGTCGGGGTGCCGTGGAACAGGGTCGCCCGGGAGCTGCGGGCGGAGAGTTCGGGTGCGGGGCCGCCGGCCAGCGCGTGGGCCAGGGAGAAGAGCGTCAGGGACGAGCTCGGCGGCGCGGGCAGCAGCACGACGTCTCCGGGAAGTGAGCCCAGGAGCCGATCCACGACCGGGAAGGAGTCCGCCCAGGATGTGTGCGTGCGCACCACGACACGGGGAGCGGCCGAGCTGCCGGAGGTGAGAGCCGCCCACTGGGTGCCGGCGGGCGCGGGCGTGCGGGCGAGGAGCGAAAGGATGCCGGCGCGCACCTCCGGCGGCCAGCGGTCATCGAGCACCAGCAGAACGCGCCCCGACGGTCTCAGCTGGTCGATGCGCGCGAGCGCATCGCGCGCCTCGACCGGAACGACGAAGGTGCTCACGCGGCGGCGGTCGGGCGAGCGCGCCACTGGCGCCGGAAGGCCCGTGGATACCCGCGCACGAGGGTGCCGACGATCAGGGTCGTCGCGACGACCTTGAGGAGATCGCCCGGCAGGAACGCGAGGCTCGACAGTGCCGCCTCGCCGAGCCCGATGCGCAGCACGAGGGCTTGCACCGGGATGCCGACGGCGTAGACGACGAGCACGCCGCCCACCAAGGTGCCGAGGAACGTGCGCCACCAGACCGGCCGGCGTCCGGCGGCGTGCACGATCAGACCGATCACCACGACCCCGACCAGCCACCCGAGCAGATAGCCGCCCGTGGGCCCGAAGAAGACCCCGATCCCCCCACGCCCGCCCGCGAGGAGCGGGAGGCCGGCGGCGACCAGTGCCAGCACCGCGGTGACCGAGAGCGCCCCGACGGTGGGGCCGAGGATCGCGCCGGCGAGCATGACCCCGAGCGTCTGGGCGGTGATGGGCACTGCGCCGAACACGGTGAACGCGCCGGGTACGCCGAGCGCGGCGATGACGGCGGCGAAGACGCCGGCTCTGGCGATGTCGGTGGCGTCGAGCCGGCGGCGTACCGAGGGGACGAGCGCGGTCATGGATCCTCCTGAACGGCGTTCATGTGAACACTGTTCAGGTACAGTACCCGCATGGTGGCCGACGGCTCAAACTCCTCCCGCGCGCCTCGTCGCTCGAAGACGGATGTCGTGGATGCGGCCCTCGCGTTGCTCGATCGCGTGGGGCTGCCGGATCTGTCGATGCGCCGGCTCGCGGACGAGCTCGGCGTGCAGCCCAGCGCGCTGTACTGGCACGTCGAGAGCAAGCAGGAACTGCTCGCCGCCCTCAGCGCCCGCATCCTCGCCCCCATAGCCGCTGATGCCGCGCTCACCGCGGCAGGGGGTCTGGGTGAGGCGGCCCGGATGCTGGGGGAGCGCCTCCACGACCGGCTGCTCGCGCACCGCGACGGCGCCGAGGTCGTGTCCAGCTCTCTTGCGCTCGGTCTCGTGGACTCGCCCCTGCACCTCGTGCTCGCCGAGCGCTACCCGGATGCCGGGCACGCGCCGCAGATCGTGGCCGATGCGGTCACGCACTTCGTCGTCGGGTACACCTTCCACGAGCAGCAGCGCACCGCCGCAGACGCCTTCGGAGTCGCCGCGCGCGCCGCCGCGCTCACACCGGACGACGTGACGAGCCGGCGCCCGGACCCCTTCGCCGCGGCGCTCGCGCTCATCACCACCGGGGCGGATCTTGCCGCCGCTTCGGAGCCGCCAGCGCGCCGGTAGACTCGATCACCGTGTCCGACGCACCCCAGAACGAGATCACGCCCGATGCGGTGAGCGCCGCGGTCGACGAGGCCCTGGCCGCCATCGCGGCAGCTGCCGACTCCGCCGCACTGAAGACCGCGCGCAGCGCCCACGCCGGAGAGGGCTCGCCCCTCGCGCGACTCAACGCCCGCCTGCGCGACGTCCCGAACGAGCGCAAGGCCGAGTTCGGCAAGCTCGTCGGTCAGGCCCGAGGCCGCGTGAACCAGGCGCTCGCCGCCCGCGAGGCGGAGATCGAGACGGCCGAGACGGCGGCGCGCCTGGAAGCCGAGCGCGTCGACATCACGGCGATCCCGGTCCGCACGCGCGTCGGCGCGCGGCATCCGCTGACCCTCCTGCAGGAGCAGATCGGCGACATCTTCGTCGGAATGGGCTGGGAGATCGCGGAAGGGCCGGAACTCGAGCACGAGTGGTTCAACTTCGACGCGCTCAACTTCGACGTCGATCACCCGGCGCGCCAGATGCAGGACACCTTCTTCGTCGACCCCGTCGATCGCCACCTCGTCATGCGTACCCACACGAGCCCCGTGCAGGTGCGGTCGATGCTCGAGCGCGAGCTTCCGATCTACGTCGTCTGCCCCGGCCGGGTGTACCGCACCGACGAGTTCGACGCCACACACCTCCCGGTCTTCAGCCAGTTCGAAGGACTCGTCATCGACAAGGGCATCACCATGGCGCACCTGAAGGGCACTCTCGACCACGTCGCGCGCCAGCTGTTCGGACCGGAGGCGAAGACGCGCTTCCGCGCCAACTACTTCCCGTTCACCGAGCCCAGCGCCGAGCTCGATCTCTGGCACCCCACCTTCAAGGGCGGTGCCCGATGGATCGAGTGGGGCGGTTGCGGCATGGTCAACCCCAACGTCCTGCGCGCCGCGGGCATCGACCCGCAGGAGTACTCCGGGTTCGCCTTCGGCATGGGTATCGAACGCACCCTGATGTTCCGCAGCGACGTGCAGGACATGCGGGACATGGCCGAGGGCGATGTGCGATTCAGCGAGCAGTTCGGGATGGTGGTGTGATGCGCGTTCCGCTGTCGTGGTTGCGTGAGTTCGTCGAGGTTCCGGCCCAGGCATCTCCCGAAGACGTCCTGGCCGCCTTCGTGCGGGTCGGTTTCGAAGAGGAGGACATCCACCGCTTCGAGCTGCAGGGACCGATCGTCGTGGGCGAGGTGCTCTCCTTCGAGGAGGAGCCGCAGTCCAACGGCAAGACGATCCGCTGGTGCCAAGTGCGGGTCGCGCCCGAGGGCGAGACGGCGGCCGACGGCGGGGCCGACATCCATGGCATCGTCTGCGGGGCGCACAACTTCTTCCCGGGCGACAAGGTCGTCGTGACCCTGCCCGGCGCGGTTCTTCCCGGGCCCTTCCCGATCGCGGCGCGCAAGACCTACGGTCACGTGTCCGACGGCATGATCGCCTCCGCGAAGGAACTGGGGCTCGGCAGCGAGCACTCGGGCATCCTCCGCCTCGTCGAACTCGGCATCGACGCGCCCGTCGGAACCGATGCGATCTCGTTGCTGGGTCTGGACGACATCGCCGTCGACATCAACGTGACCCCGGATCGCGGCTATGCGCTCTCGATCCGCGGCGCGGCGCGCGAGTACTCGCACGCCACCGGTGCCGCGTTCCGCGATCCCGCCGATCGGCCGATCGACGAGCCGGGAACGGGCTTCCCGCTCGCCGTGAACGACGAGAACCCGATCCGCGGGCGTGCCGGCGTCACGGAGTTCGTCGCCCGCGTCGTGCGCGGCGTCGACGCCTCCCGCCCCACCCCGCCCTGGATGATCACGCGGCTGACGCTCGCCGGCATCCGCTCGCTCGGCATCCTGATCGACATCACGAACTACGTCATGCTCGAGCTCGGCAACCCGATCCACGGCTACGACCTCGACAAACTGACCGGCGGGATCACCGTGCGCCGGGCCCGGGCGGGGGAGAAGCTGGAGACCCTCGACGGGACGGTCCGCACGCTCGACGCCGAGGACCTGCTGATCACCGACGACTCGGGTCCCATCGGCCTCGCCGGCGTCATGGGCGGCGCCGCCACCGAGATGAGCGATGCCACCACGAACGTCCTGATCGAGGCGGCGATCTTCGACCAGGTCTCGATCGCCCGTACCGCCCGGCGCCACAAGCTGCCGTCGGAGGCGTCACGCCGTTTCGAGCGCGGCGTCGACCCCGCGGTGCCCTACGCTGCCGCGCAGCGTGTGGTCGAGCTCATGGTGCAGTACGCCGGCGGCACCGCCGACGCGACCGGTGCCGCGCTCGGGGCGGAGCTGGAGCGAGAGGCGATCGCGCTCGAGTACGACTTCGTGTCGGGTCTGATCGGCGTCGACTACACGCGCGCGCAGATCGTCGCCGCCCTCGAACTGATCGGTGCCACTGTGCACGACACCGGCTCGGCATGGTTCGTCGATGCGCCCACGTGGCGTCCCGACCTGACGGACGCGTGGACGCTCGCGGAGGAGGTCGCCCGCATCGAGGGCTACGACCGCATCCCCTCAGCACTGCCGGTCGCCCCCTCGGGGCGCGGGTGGACCGCGGCCCAGCAGGGTCGGCGCCGCGTCTCCAACGCGCTCGCCGCGGCCGGGTACGTGGAGACGCCCTCCTTCCCGTTCGTCGCCCGCGAGCAGAACGACCTCCACGGCAGCGCCGACGGGTCGTCGCTGCCGAGCATCAAGCTCGCCAACGCGCTCGACTCCCAGGCGGCGTATCTGCGCCGCTCACTGGTGCCGGGCCTGCTCCAGGTCGCGCACCGCAACGTCTCCCGCGGACTCGTGGATCTGAGCCTGTTCGAGGCCGGGTCCGTCTTCCTCCCGGAGCCGGGTGTCGCGTACGGCACCTCGTTCGTCCCACCGCTGGCGGTGCGCCCGGATGCGGCGACGCTCGCCCAGCTGGACGGCTCGATCCCGCCGCAGCGCCGCCACGTGGCCGTCCTCGTGGCGGGCGCCGTCGCTCCCAAGCAGCCGGGGCGTGCCGCGGAGGCCGCGGGCCTGAGCGAGGCGCTCGACGCGGTCCGCGTGATCGCGGCCGCAGCCGGTGTGGAGGTGACGATCTCGCAGGGTCAGCGCGCTGCCTTGCATCCGGGTCGCACCGGCATCGTCTCGGTCGCAGGCACCGCCGTCGGTTACGTGGAGAGCTGCTGCCCGCCGTCTCCGAGGCCGCCGATCTGCCGGGTCGCATCACGGTCGCCGAACTGGACCTCGACCTCCTCGTCGAGATCGCGGGTTCGCGCGTCGTCGCGGCATCGCTGTCGGGGTACCCCGCGGCGACGCAGGACGTCTCACTCGTGGTCCCCGCCGACGTCGCTGCCGCGGATGTGCGCGCCGCGCTCGTGGACGGAGCCGGTGCCCTCCTCGAGTCGGCGAGGCTCGTGGACGACTACCGCGGCCAGGGTGTGGATCAGGGATCGAAGAGCCTGACGTTCGCGCTGCGCTTCCGAGCCGAGGATCGCACGCTGACCTCGGCGGAGGCGACCGACGCGAAGCTCGCGGGCG
Organism: Microbacterium sp. KU4F; assembly: GCF_056868075.1. Classification (NCBI taxonomy): domain Bacteria; kingdom Bacillati; phylum Actinomycetota; class Actinomycetes; order Micrococcales; family Microbacteriaceae; genus Microbacterium; species Microbacterium sp. KU4F. The sequence goes on from NZ_CP200324.1 coordinate 21,330, forward strand.
TGGCGATCGCCGCCGAGCGGTTCGGAGCCGTCCTGCGCGACTGAGCGCAGCGACCGCGCGTCACATGCTGTGGCGCGCAGAGACGGTGCCGCTACCCTGAGCACGTGCACGCGCGGTGATGCGCGCGCCGGGGGAAGGGCGTCTGGGGATGTCATCGTTTCTGTTCCGCGTGGGCCGTTTCGCCGTGCGCTTCCGCTGGGCGGTCATCGCCGCGTGGCTCGTTGTCGCGATCGGCGGAGGGGCCCTGTCGCAGGCGCTCGGCGGAACCCTCACGTCGACGTTCGAGATTCCCGGGACGCCGTCGCAGCAGGCACTCGACCAGCTCCAGCAGCGGCTGCCCCAGCTGAGCGGTGCGACCGCGCGCGTGGTCATCGTCGCGCCCAGCGGGAGCACGATCACGGCGGAGACGGATGCGATCGCGACCGCATGCGAAGACCTCGCCGTGGTCGACGGTGTGGCGGGAGTGACGTGCCCGGTCGCGATGTCGGCCTCCGGCGCCACGGCGACGTCCGCAGGGGAGCCCGCGCAGATCTCGCGCACCGGCGAGATGGCGTTCATCACCGTGCAGCTGAGCGTCGCCGCCACCGACATCGACGACACCCTCGTCGCGGCGATCGAGAAGGCCGCGCAGCCCGCCGCATCCGGCGGGGCGACGCTGGCGTACTCGGGACTCGTGGCGAGCGCGGAGGGCGGTGTGGACTGGACCGAGATCGCCGGCATGGCGATCGCGTTCATCGTGCTGGCGGTCACCTTCGGCGCCGTCGTGGCCGCGGGCGTCCCGCTGGTGACAGCGGTCATCGGTGTGACCGTCGCGTCCAGCTCGATCCTCATCGTCGCGGCCTTCGCGCCCGTCTCGTCCACGGCGCCGCTGCTCGCGACCATGCTCGGTCTGGCCGTGGGCATCGACTATGCGCTGCTGATCGTCTCGCGCCACAGGGCGCAGCTGGCCGAGGGGATGGATGCGCGCGAGTCGATCGCCGTCGCGATAGCCACCGCAGGAACCGCCGTCGTGTTCGCGGGGCTCACGGTCATGATCGCGCTGCTCGGTCTTGCCGTGGCGGGGATCCCATTCCTCACCGTCATGGGGTTGGGGGCGGCGGGCGCAGTGCTGGCCGCGCTGGCGGTCGCCGTCACGCTCCTGCCTGCGGTGCTCGCGGTTCTCGGCCGCGCGGTGCGTCCCAGGGTGCGGCACCGCCCGAGGACGGGCTCCTCACGACCGGCGGGCTGGGTGCGGCTCGCGACCCGGACGCCGGTGGCCACGATCGGAGTGGTCGTGATCGCCCTGATGGTGATCGCCACTCCCGCGCTGAGCCTGCGACTGACCCTGCCGGATGCGGGATACGACCCGCCGTCGTCGCCGGCGCGAATCGCGTACGACCTGCTCGACGAGGGCTTCGGCCCCGGGTTCAACGGCCCGCTGCTGATCACCGCCGACATCTCCGGGACCCTGGAGGTGCAGGACGCGCTCGACGCGCTCGATGACGCCTTCTCGGGGCTCCCCGACGTCGTGGCCGTCTCGAAGGCCTTCACGAACGAGGCCGTCGACCTCGCCGTGCTCAGCATCACACCGGCCAGCTCACCCTCCTCCGACGCGACCACGGACCTCGTGCGCACGCTCCGCGACGACGAACCCGCCTTCGCCGCCGTGCACGGCTTCGGATACGCCGTGACGGGGCAGACGGCGTTGGCGATCGACATCTCCGATCGGCTGGGCGAAGCGCTGCTGCCCTTCGGCATCGTCGTGGTCGGGCTGTGCCTCGTGCTGCTGACGATCATGTTCCGCTCGATCGCGGTGCCGCTGTCGGCCACGGTGGGCTACCTGCTGTCGGTCGCCGCCGCCCTCGGGGTCGCCTCCGCGGTGTTCGAATGGGGCTGGGCAGCGGATCTGCTGGGGGTGGGGAAGGTCGGTCCGGTCATCAGCTTCCTGCCCATCCTCGTGATGGCCGTGCTCTTCGGCCTGGCGATGGACTACCACGTGTTCCTCGTCTCACGGATGCGGGAGCACTACGCCACGACGGGCGATGCGCACGGTGCCGTCCTCGGCGGTTTCAGCGCCTCGGCCCGGGTCGTGACGGCCGCGGCGCTGATCATGTTCTCGGTGTTCTTCTCGTTCGTTCCGGGAGGAAACGCGATCATCCAGCCGCTCGCGACCGCGCTCGCCGCCGGTGTGCTGATCGACGCCTTCGTCGTGCGGATGACCCTCATCCCGGCGATCATGGCGCTGCTCGGCCACCGGGCATGGTGGCTGCCGACGTGGCTCGGTCGGCTGCTGCCCGACGCCGACATCGAGGGCGAGGCGGTCGAGCGGATGCGGGCGCAGCGCACCTGGCTCGCGGGGCGTGAGGACGGCGGGAGCGCCGGTGAGGGGGTGCTCGCGCACGGGGTGCGCATCGGCGGCGAGGGCGTCTCCGATCTCGTCGCCCCGCGCGGAGCGGTCGTGCTGGTGGAAGGTCCGATCGCGGTCGCCGCACGCTTCGTGGCCGCCGTCGCCGGGCGTACGGCGGATGTCGAGGGCGATCTCGTCGTCCACGGGTATCTGCTGCCGTTCGAACGGGCGGCGGCGGCCGCGCACGCCGCGTACGTGCCCGCCACCCCCGAGCGGGCGGACGCGAGCTCGTTGGCGGAGCACCTGCGTCGAAGCCTTCGCGCCGACGGCGTCGGTGTCCTCCGGGCGCACGAGGCGGTGATCCGTGCCGCAGCGACCTTCGACGCACTGCTGGCGGTCGTGTCGGGGACGTCGGCGCGGGACGTGAGTGAGAGGACGCCGATGGGACAGCTCAACGACGCCGAACGCTGGGCCGCCGATGTGGCCGTCGCCGCGACCAGCGGGCTCGCGCTCGTGGCGATCGATCTCGGCGACCGAGCCGGTGCGCAGGATCTGGCGCAGATCGTGGTCAGCGCGATCGAGCCAGGAACCACGCTCGTCCTCGGCTCCAGCGGAGCCGTTCTGGATGCGTCGCCGGAGAGACCGGTCGTGCGTGTGGACGCCCTCGCGCGGGCCACCTCTGAAGGAGGACGGCGATGACGACGTTGTGGAGCCTGATCGCGGCCCCCGCTCGCGGCCAGCGGCGCTGGCAGCTCGCCGCCGTGCTCGTCCTGGTGGTGCTCGCACCGCTCGCGATTGTCCTGACCCTGGTGCCTCAGACCGACGAGCGTCCGCCCGTGGCGCTGGTCAACCAGGATTCGCCCATCCTGACCGGACCCACACCGGTGGCTGCGGGCAAGCTCCTGACCGAGAACCTCATCACCTCGGTCCCCTCCGTGAAGTGGGTGCTCACGGATGCGCAGACCGCGAGCGAGTCGCTCGCGAAGGGCGACGTGCTCGCCACCGTGACGATCCCGTCCGACTTCTCGGCGCACGTGTCGACGATCGGCTCCGGCGCGCCGCAGGAGGCCGAGCTGACGGTGCAGACGAGCACTCAGCACGGCTACCTCGGCGGCATCGTCGCCGAGGCGCTGTCGGCGAGTCTGCCTGCCGGCGTCGCCGCCCAGCTCACCCAGCAGTACGTCACCGGAACGCTCTCGGCGATGTCGCAGATCGGATCCGGCATGGATCAGATGGCCCAGGGCGCCTCCGCCATCACCGGTGGGCTGTCTCAGGCGCAGAGCGGTGCCGGCGCTCTGCAGACGTACACGGGCCAGCTGGCCGACGGGCTGCGGAGCATGGACGGCGTCGTCTCGGAAATGCCTGAGGGCGCGCGAGGCCTCGGCGAGCTCACTGCAGCGGGGGCCGTCGCGTCGGGAGAGCTCTCGCTGCGTCTGGCGGAGCGTGCGCTGGACGCGGGCGTGGCCGAGGCCGCACAGCAGGATGTGCAGGGCCGCCTCGCTGCGCTGGCCGCTTTCTCCGCGCAGTTGACGCCGGCCCAGCAGCAGGAGTTCCAGGCCCTGCTCGCTCCCACGGAGGATGCCGCCGACGGCGTCTCGGCGCTGCTGGCGGGCCAGGCCGACGCGCTCGGCAGGGATGCGGAGACGGCTGCGGCGGTCGCCGTCGGTGCCGGCGCGATCTCGGCGGTCAGCGGACCCGTGGCTGACGGCCTCGGCCGATTGTCGGACGCCCTCGGAGCGGCCGCATCCGGGGCGAACGGACTCGCGCAGGGAAACGGCCAGCTCGCCGAGGCGCTGGGGACCTTGGGTCAGGGGAGCGCGCAGCTCGCCGCCGGGCTGGACTCGGCGCAGGCGGCGATTCCGCGCTACGACGCCGACCAGCAGAAGCAGATCGCCCAGGTCGTCGCGAGACCGATCGGCGTCGACAGCACATCGACGACCGGACCCCGCAGCGGCATCGCCTCGGCGATGGCCGTCTTCGGGCCGGTGGCGCTGTGGATCGGAGCCGTCGGCGTGATGCTCGCGCTGCTGCCCTTCGCCCGTTCAGCGCTGACCTCCGCCGCATCCGCCGTGCGGCTCGCGCGCTCCGCGGCGGCGGTCATCGTGGCCGTCGCGCTCGCGCAGGCCGTTCTCGTCTGGGGTGCCGTCGCGCTGTCGGGGGTGGCGCCCGAGCGCGCGCTGGTGGCGGCGGGGCTGACCGCGGTCACCGCCGTCGCGTTCGCTCTCGTGCACCAGGGGCTGGTCGCCTTCCTGCCGCGCGCCGGTCTCGTCGTCTCGCTCGTGCTGCTGGGGCTGCAGGTGGTCGCGGCGGGCACGCTGGTCGCTCCAGGAACCACGCCCGCCGCGACGGGGCCGCTGGCGGGCCTTCCGTTGAGCCTCGCCCTGCAGGGGGCGCAGGCACTCGTGGGAGGTTCGCTGCACGCGGTGCTGAACGCCGCGATCGGGTTGGTGCTGTGGAGCGTCGTCGGCGCGCTCGTCACAGTGCTGGCCATACGCCGCGCACGCGCGCGTGCGCTGGCCGCATCCGTGCTCGTTCGCGCCTGAGCTAGCGACTGCCCCAGTTCCATGCGGGGACGTCGAGGAAGCCCTGCCCTTCGACGAAGGTGCCGTCGGAGGTACGCGCCAAACGGTGCGCGAGGGCTCCGGCATCTTCGAGTCGGCGAGCGAGCTCGGCCGCGTGGGTGACCACGATGACCTGCGTGCGCCGCGATGCGGAGACGATGAGTTGTGCGAGAGGCGCCAGCAGGCTCTCGTGCAGACTCGCCTCCGGCTCGTTCAGGACGATGAGGGGGCCGGGGGCCGCGGGAAGCAGGGCGGCGCACAACAGGAGATAGCGGAGGATGCCGTCGCTGAGCTCCGCGACGTCGAGCGCGCGCAGCAGGCCGGGCTGACGAAGCCGCATCCGGAGCCGCCCGTCCTCGGCGTCGATCTGCACCCGCATCCCGGGGAAGGCACGTTCGACCTCCGCGTCGAGGGCGTCGCCCTCACCCGCTTCGCGCACGCTGGCCCAGAGCGCCGCGATGTCCTCGCCGCCGTGCGAGAGGGCGCGCACCCGGGTGCCCACCTGGGGAGACCGCGCGGGGGCTTCGGCATCCACACGGAAGTGGTCGTAGAAACGCCAGCTCGCGAGCGTCCGTCGCAGTGACAGCAGTTCGGGCCCGGTGTCGCCGTCGGCGAGGTCGACGAGGATGCTCTCGAACGGGGCGAGCGACTGATCCAGCGTGATCCACGCATCTTCGCGCACGTGTGTGGCGCTGCGCCGGCGATCGATGAGCAGGGACGAGGCCTTCGCGACCGCGCCGGCGAACACCTGCTCGCGCTTGATCTCCGGGTCACGGGAGAAGAGGCTTCGTCCGTCGGTCTGGGGAAGGCCGAGATCCACCAGGTAGCCCAGCTCGTCGGACGCGAAGCCCAACCGTACGGCCACGGGGTCGCGCCGCAGGGTGCCCTGATCGCCGCCGCCCTCCGGACCGGCCCACAGCAGCGACGACAGCCCGCCCTCCCGGGCGACGGCCTCGACCATGCCGCCGGTGGCGGCCCCCGCGAGCAGCCGCAGCGCCCTGTAGAGGTTGGATTTACCCGTGCCGTTCGCGCCGGTGACGACCGTCAGCCCGCCCAGCGGCACGACGACGTCGCGGAGCGAGCGGTACCCGGAGACGGCGATGGTCTGCAGCATCGCCCCAGTCTGGCCGGTGCATCCGACGCGAGCCGATTTGCGGATGCGGTGCGCGCGCCGCTATCGTCGGCGCATGTCTTCGGCCCGCATCCACAGCGCACAGCGCGTGGTCGTGCGCCGACGTCTGGGAGACCGCCGAATCTAGGCGATGCGTGCCGCACCGGTCCGGGTGCGCGGGCGTCGCCGATGCCGCCGGTGCGCGCGAGCGCACAGCTCCCAGACTCTAAGGTGGAACCTATGCCCTATTCGGTCGCCGTATCCGGCGCGTCCGGCTATGCAGGAGGCGAGATCCTCCGCATCCTCTCCGCGCACACCGACGTCGAGATCCGCACGGTCACCGCGCATTCGAATGCCGGAACGCCGCTGATCTCGCAGCAGCCGCACCTGCGCTCGCTCGCGCACCTCGAGCTCCAGCCGACCACTCCTGACGTGCTCGCCGGACACGACATCGTCGTGCTCGCGCTGCCGCACGGCCAGTCCGGTCAGTACACCGACGCGCTCGCCGATGTGCCGCTGGTCATCGACGCCGGGGCCGATCACCGGCTCACCTCCGCCGACGCATGGGCTGCCTTCTACGGCGGCGATTTCCACGAGCCGTGGACCTACGGTGTGCCGGAACTGCCCGTCGACGGCGTGAAGCAGCGTGAGCGGCTCGTCGGGGCCTCACGGATCGCCGCTCCCGGATGCAACGCGTCCACCGTCTCGCTGAGCCTCGCTCCGGGTGTCGCGGCCGGCGTCATCGATCCCGGCGACATCGTGAGCGTCCTCGCCGTCGGTCCCTCCGGCGCCGGGAAGAGCCTCAAGCCGAACCTGCTCGCGAGCGAGATCCTCGGCACGGCGAACCCCTATGCCGTGGGCGGCACGCACCGCCACATCCCGGAGATCCAGCAGGCGCTCGTCGGCGCCGGCGCCCGGGGCGACGTGCGCATCTCGTTCACGCCCGTCATCGTCCCGATGTCGCGCGGCATCCTGGCCACCTCCACCGCCCCCATCGCCCCCGGCGTCAGCGACACGGAGATCCGGGATGCCTGGGAGGCGGCGTACGGGGACGAGACCTTCGTGCAGCTGCTGCCGGAGGGCGCGTTCCCGCGCACGGCCGATGTGCTCGGTGCCAACACGGCGCTCCTCGGCCTCGCCATCGACCGCGCGGCGAACCGCGTCGTCGTCGTCGCCGCCGTCGACAATCTCGTCAAGGGCACGGCGGGCGCCGCCGTGCAGTCCATGAACATCGCGCTCGGTCTTCCCGAACACCGCGCGCTCACCGTGAACGGAGTCGCGCCGTGACCGTCACCGCCCCCGCAGGATTCGAGGCCGCCGGTGTCGCCGTCGGCCTGAAGTCGACCGGCAAATCCGATGTGGCCGTGGTCGTCAACCGCGGACCGCTCAAGGTCGGCGCCGCCGTCTTCACCTCCAACCGGGCCAAGGCCAACCCCATCCTGTGGTCGGAGCAGGTGATCACCGACGGCATCGTCGAGGCCGTGGTGCTCAACTCCGGCGGCGCGAACTGCTTCACCGGATCCTTCGGGTTCCAGACCACCCACCAGACCGCCGAGAGGGCGGCGGAGCTGCTCGGTGTCGCGCCCGGCGACATCCTCGTGTGCTCGACCGGTCTGATCGGGACGGGCGACGAGACGTTCCGCGCGAAGGTGCTGGAGGGCGTCGAAGCCGGTGTCGCCGCGCTGTCCGCCGACGGCGGTCTTGATGCGGCGCACGCGATCATGACGACCGACTCCGTCGCGAAGACGAGCGTGTACGCCGGCGACGGCTGGACGATCGGCGGCATCGCGAAGGGCGCGGGCATGCTCGCGCCGGGTCTTGCCACGATGCTCGTGGTCATCACGACGGACGCGGTGCTGACCGCATCCGACGCCGATGCACACCTGCGCGCCGCGACCCACGTGAGCTTCGACCGCCTCGACTCCGACGGCTGCATGTCGACCAACGATCAGGTGAGTCTGCTGGTCAGCGGGGCGAGCGGCGTCGAGCCGGACGCCGCGGCCTTCCGCGAGGGGCTCGTGGCCCTGTGCGACGATCTGGCGCGTCAGCTGCAGGGCGACGCCGAGGGCGCGAGCCATGACATCACGATCCGCGTCGTGCACGCCGCATCCGAGGAGGACGCGGTGGAGGTGGGGCGCTCCATCGCCCGCAACAACCTGTTCAAGGCGGCGATCTTCGGCAACGATCCGAACTGGGGAAGGGTGCTGGCTGCGATCGGCACCACGCAGGCCGCCTTCGACCCCTACGACGTCGATGTCTGGATGAACGGCGTCCGCGTCTGCTCCGCCGGCGGCCCCGACGCGCCCCGCGAGCAGGTCGATCTGACCCCGCGCGCGACCGACCTCGTCGTCGACCTGAAGGTCGGCGACGTCGAGGCGACGATCCGCACCAACGACCTCACGCACGACTACGTCCACGAGAACAGCGCCTACTCCTCATGACAGGTATCGATCTGCAAGACACCGACCCCGCGGCCGCGAGCGCCAAGGCGGAGACGCTCATCGAGTCTCTCCCGTGGCTCAAGCGCTACCGCGAGCAGATCGTCGTCGTGAAGTACGGCGGCAACGCGATGGTCTCCGACGAGCTGCAGGATGCGTTCGCCGCCGACATCGCCTACCTCCGCTACGTCGGCGTCAAGCCCGTCGTCGTGCACGGCGGCGGCCCGCAGATCTCCAACATGCTGGACCGGCTCGCGATCCCGAGCGAGTTCAAGGGCGGATACCGCGTCACCTCGACCGAGGCGATCACGGTCGTGCGCATGGTGCTGACCGGACAGATCAACCCGCAGCTGGTCGCCAAGATCAATGCGCACGGACCTGTCGCGACGGGACTCTCCGGTGAGGATGCGGGCCTGTTCGGCGGGCGCCGTCGCGGTGTCGTCGTCGACGGCGTCGAGCACGACCTCGGTCGGGTGGGCGATGTCGTCTCGGTCGACCCGCAGCCGATCATCGACCAGCTCGAGGCGGGCCGCATCCCGGTCGTGTCCTCCATCGCACCCGATCTCGACCACGTCGGGCACTCGCTCAACGTGAACGCGGATGCGGCCGCGGCGGCGCTCGCGGTAGCCCTCGGCGCGGTGAAGCTCGTCGTGCTGACGGACGTGCCGGGCCTGTATGCGGACTGGCCGAACCGTGACTCCCTCGTCTCGCACCTGACGGCGGCGGAGCTGCGCGAGATGCTCCCGCGCCTGGAGTCGGGGATGATCCCGAAGATGCAGGCGTGCCTCGACGCGGTCACGGGCGGCGTCCCGACCGCGGCGATCATCGATGGCCGGGTGCCGCACTCGGTGCTCGTCGAACTCTTCACTCAGAAAGGCATCGGAACCGAGGTGGTGGCGTGATGGCCGAACAGACTGTGACCGCGTGGCAGGACGACGCCGGACGTGACCTCGTCCGCAACGTCGGCGACCGGATGGCGCTCTTCGTCCGCGGTGAGGGTGCGTACCTCTGGGACGAGAACGGCCGACGCTATCTCGACTTCCTCGCCGGTATCGCCGTCGATTCCCTCGGCCACGCGCATCCGGTGTTCGTCGACGCGGTCGCCTCGCAGGCGGCGCGTCTCGCGCACGTGTCGAACTACTTCGCGACCCCGCCGCAGCTCGCCCTCGCGGCGCGCCTGAAGCGCCTGTCCGGTGCGGGCGAGACGGGGCGGGTGTACTTCGGCAACTCCGGCGCCGAGGCCAATGAGGCGGCGTTCAAACTCGCTCGCCTCCACGGCGGCACCGATCGTCCCCGCATCCTGGCGCTCAACGGCGCGTTCCACGGCCGCACGATGGGAACCCTCGCGCTCACGGGGAAGCCCGCCATGCAGGAGCCGTTCCTTCCGATGGTGCCCGGCGTCGAGTTCCTGGATTCGACGATCGAGGCGCTGGAGGCGGCGATGGACGAGCGCGTGGCCGCCCTGTTCGTCGAGCCCATCAAGGGCGAGGCGGGCGTCCTGCCGCTGCCGGAGGGCTACCTCGAGGCCGCGCGGGAGATCACCGAGCGTCACGGTGCACTGCTCATCGTCGACGAGATCCAGACCGGCGCCGGTCGCACCGGTGCGTGGTTCGGCTTCCAGCACGCCGGCATCACCCCCGACGCGATCACGGTCGCCAAGGGCATCGGCGGCGGATTCCCGATCGGCGCGCTGATCACCTTCGGTGCAGCCAGCGACCTGTTCTACCCCGGAACCCACGGCTCCACCTTCGGCGGAAACGCACTGGGCACCGCCGTCGCCGGCGCCGTGCTCGAGGAGATCGAGCGCGCGCGCCTGGTCGAGGCCGCGGCCGTGCGCGGTGCGCAGCTGCGCGAGGCGATCGCCGGGATCGACTCCGACATCATCGAGGGCGTGCGCGGTCAGGGACTGCTCCTCGGTGTGGCGCTCACGCATCCCGTCGCGCCGGCGGTCGTCGCCGCGGCCCAGCAGCACGGGCTCGTCGTCAACGCGCCCAATGATCAGACGATCCGTATCGCACCGCCGCTCACGATCGGCGATGTCGAGATCGACGAGTTCACCCGGCTCTTCTCCGCCGCGCTGGCAACGGTCGCCGACGCGCTGCTGCTGGAGAGCGCATCGCCCGACACGGAGGCCCACGCATGACCCGTCATCTGCTGCGCGACGACGACCTGACCAGCGCCGAGCAGGCGGAGATCCTCGATCTGGCTCTGGAGCTGAAGGCGGACCGCTGGGCGGCGAAGCCGCTCGCCGGTCCCCAGACCGTTGCGGTGATCTTCGACAAGTCCTCCACGCGCACGCGAGTCTCGTTCGCCGTCGGTATCGCCGACCTGGGCGGGTCGCCGTTGATCATCTCGACCGCCAACAGCCAGCTCGGCGGCAAGGAGACGCCCTCCGACACGGCGCGCGTGCTCGAGCGCCAGGTGGCGGCGATCGTCTGGCGCACCTACGCACAGGCGGGGCTCGAGGAGATGGCGCGCGGCACCCGCGTGCCCGTCGTGAATGCGCTGAGCGACGACTTCCACCCCTGCCAGCTTCTCGCCGATCTGCTGACGATCCGCGAGCACAAGGGCGAGCTCAAGGGGCTGACCCTCGCGTTCTTCGGCGACGGCCGCTCGAACATGGCGCACTCGTACGCGCTTGCGGGCGTCACCGCGGGGATGCACGTGCGCGTCGCATCTCCGGAGTCCTATGCGCCCCGCGAGGACATCGTCGCCGACGCCGATCGTCGCGCCGCGGAGACCGGAGGATCGCTCACTCTGCTCACGGACCCGCTGGAGGCCGCGGCCGGTGCCGACATCATCGTGACCGACACCTGGGTGTCGATGGGCAAGGAGGAGGAGAAGCTCGCCCGCCTTCGCGACCTCGGCGCCTACAAGGTGACCGAGGAGACGATGGCGCTCGCCGATCCCGGCGCGATCTTCATCCACTGCCTCCCCGCCGATCGCGGCTACGAGGTGGACGCCGCCGTGATCGACGGCCCGCAGAGCGTGGTGTGGGACGAGGCCGAGAACCGGCTGCACGCCCAGAAGGCGCTGCTGGTCTGGCTGCTGCGTCAGAGCTGATCGGACCCGCGGGATGAGGCGGGCTCTGGCGCGGCTGAACGGAGCCGACCGGCTCGGCGGGATCGATCTCGCCCGCGGTCTCGCGGTCATCGGTATGCTCGCCGCCCACCTGCTGACGATCGAGGAGCCCTTCGATCCGACGCGCCCCGAGACGTGGCTCGACATCGTCAACGGACGATCGTCGATCCTGTTCGCCGTCCTCGCGGGGGTGTCGATCGCCCTGACGACGGGTGGAACGACTCCCGAGTCGGGGGAGCGGTTGCGCGTGGCGCGCGGCCGTCTGCTCGTGCGCGCGGGACTCATCTGGGTGCTCGGCATCCTGCTGATCCTCACGGGCGTGCCCGTCTATGTGATCCTTCCCGCCTACGCCGTGCTGTTCCTGCTCGCCCTGCCGCTCCTGCGACTCGGCGCGGGGACCCTGTTCCCGGTCGCGGCGGCGCTGCTCGTGGTCATGCCGTTCATCCAGGCGGCGCTCGGGCTGCTGCCGTTCTGGGGCACCCCGGGGGGCGAGAGCATCGCGCTCGTGATCGGCTGGGCGTACCCGTTCCCCTTGTGGATCGGATTCGTGGTGCTCGGCCTGGCGCTCGGGCGCACCGACCTGCGCGATGTCCGCGTCGCGGCGATCCTCGTCGTGATGGGGTTCGGGACCGCATTGTTCGCTTACGGAGCGGGCGGCCTCGCCGACCCCGCGGCCGCTTCGTCCGACTACTGGAGCGTCGCGCTGAGCACGTACCCCCACTCGGGCGGCCTGCCCGAGGTCGTCGGCGGCGCGGCGACCGCGGTCGCGGTCCTGGGCGGATGCCTGCTGATCGCCCGCACTCCCGTGACGTGGGTGCTGCTGCCGCTGCGCGCGACGGGGGCCATGCCGTTGACGGCGTACACGGCCCAGCTGCTGATCTGGGCAGTGTGGGCGCTGGTCGCACTCGGCGATACCGGAGCGCTGGGGGAGTTCCGCGAGCTCGAGCCGTTCTGGCCGCTGACGATCGCCGTCGTGGCCGGGTGCACCGCATGGGCGCTGACGATGGGGCGGGGACCCCTTGAACGGTTGTTCGCCGCGGTCGCGCGCCGCAGTGTGCGCACGGCCGACGAGCGTGCTCGGTAGGCTGGTCGGGTGAACGACGCCCCCCACGACGCCACTCATCGCGGTTCCCTGTGGGGAGGCCGCTTCGCTTCCGGCCCCTCGCCCGAGCTCGCAGCGCTCAGCCGATCCACGCACTTCGACTGGATCCTCGCGCCCTACGACCTCGCCGGCTCGCACGCGCATGCCGCGGCCTTGACGGCTGCCGGGTACCTCGACGCCGACGAGGCGCGACGCATGCACGAGGGACTGGACGCTCTCGCCGCGGCCGTCGCCGATGGTCGACTGCTGCCCGCCGAGGGCGATGAGGACGTCCACGGTGCCCTCGAGCAGGCACTGATCGCCGAGGTCGGCCCCGAGCTCGGCGGCAAGCTGCGCGCCGGTCGCAGTCGCAACGACCAGATCGCCACCCTCGTGCGTCTGTACCTGCTCGATCACGCCGCCGTCATCGCCCGCGATCTCATCCGGCTGATCGACGCGATCGTCGCCCAGGCCGAGGCGCACGCGGATGCGGCCATGCCCGGACGCACGCACCTGCAACACGCCCAGCCCGTGCTGCTTGCTCACCATCTCCAGGCGCACGCCTGGCCGCTCGTGCGCGATCTCGAGCGGCTCCGGGACTGGGGCGTTCGCGCGCGCGTGTCCCCGTACGGGGGCGGTGCGCTCGCGGGCTCCACGCTGGGCCTCGACCCGCAGCTGGTCGCGGAGCACCTCGGGCTCGACCGCCCGGCGGAGAACTCGATCGACGGCACCAGCTCGCGCGACGTCGTGGCCGAGTTCGCCTTCATCGCGGCCATGGTCGGTGTCGATCTCTCCCGCTTCGCAGAGGAGATCATCGTCTGGAACACGCGTGAGTTCGCCTTCGTGCGACTCGACGACGGCTTCTCGACGGGCTCGAGCATCATGCCGCAGAAGAAGAACCCCGACATCGCCGAGCTCGCGCGCGGCAAGTCGGGTCGTCTCATCGGCAACCTCTCGGGTCTGCTCGCGACCCTCAAGGCGCTGCCCTTGGCGTACAACCGCGATCTGCAGGAGGACAAGGAGCCTGTCTTCGACTCGGTCGCCACCCTCGAACTCGTGCTTCCCGCGTTCGCCGGCATGGTCGCCACCGCGCGTTTCGACACCGACCGGATGGCGCAGCTCGCACCTCAGGGATTCTCGCTCGCGACGGATGTGGCCGAGTGGCTCGTCAAGCGCGGTGTGCCGTTCCGTGAGGCGCACGAGATCTCGGGCGCGCTCGTGCAGGCGTGCGAGCAGCGGGGCATCGAGCTCCATGATGCGGACGATGACATGCTGGCCGCGGTCTCGCCGCGGCTGGAGCCGGGCGTGCGCGAGGTCCTGACCGTGCCAGGCTCCCTGGCGAGCCGCGACGGCTTCGGCGGCACGTCGCCGCGCCGCGTGGCCGAGCAGCGCGTCGAGCTCGTCTCTCGCACGCAGACGCTCGCGCGCGAGCTCGGCATCTGAGCGTGATCGCGCTCCGGTAACCCGCGCCTCGCCCGCCCGACCTCTGCCGTTCACCCGCAGGACGGTGGGCGTCGACCTGCGCCCGCCACGCTTCGGACGCGCCCCTGTGCCGAGGTGCGCTTCGAAGGAGAGACGATGCCTGCGCACTTCCTGTACGCGCGGTTTCCGGAGCGGTCGCACCGCGCCGCGGCCGACTGGTTGCGTGCCGTCGCGGATGCGCTGGCCATGCATGGCAACAGCGTCCGCGTCGCGGACGCTGTTGCCCCCGCGGCCGGAACGGTCGTCGGCTGGCGCCTTCTGACCGAGAACCACCGCGAGCTGGGCCGCAGCGCCCGGTTGTCCGCGTCCGAGGCGACGGCGCGCGCCGATGTCGCCCGACTCATCGGTGTCGCCCACCGGCTCAGGGTCCGCTCCGATCCGGAGCCGGGTCTGCGCACCACCGGCTGGTTCGTCGTCCTCGACGAGGAGATCATCATGATCGGTGCGCGCCGGTACGAGAACCGCTCCGTCGCGCGCAATGCCGGCGCGCTCGCGGTGCGGTTGCTCATGGCCATGCAGGAGGAGTCCCGCTCCGGGTCCTCCTCCGAGCTCGTGCGGTGAGCGACATGCTCCTCGCGGGGCGTTTCCGGCTGCGTTCGCTTCTCGGCAGCGGCGGGACCGCGGCGGTCTTCGCCGCCGAGGACACCCGCACCGGCGAGACGATCGCCCTCAAGCTCCTGCATCCGCACCTCGCCGAAGACCCCGCGCGCTGGGACGCCTTCTTCGAGGAGGTGCACGCCGCGCGGGCCGTCGACCACGAGAACATCGCCAGGGTCCTGGACGCGGGCGTCGCCGACGACGGGACCACGGTGGTCTGGATCGCGATGGAGCTCGCCCAGGGGGTCACGCTCACTGATCATGTCCAGCAGAACGGACCGCTGGAGCCCTCCCGAGCGCGGGCGATCGCGGACCGCGTGCTCGCCGCGTTGAGTGCGGCCCATGCGCAGTCGGTGGTGCACCGCGACGTCACCCCGGCCAACATCCTGATCGACCCGGATGCGTCAGACGCCGACGTGGGCAGAAGCGTCACGCTGCTGGATTTCGGTCTCGCCGATGTTCCCGGCCGGCCCACCGTCGGTGCCGACGCGCTGCTGTCGGGAGCCGAGGGCACGGGGGAGGGCGTGGTGGCGAGCGTCGCGTACGCCTCGCCGGAGCAGCTGCGCGGCGCTGCGGTGACGGAGGCGAGCGATCTCTACCAGGTCGGAGCCGTGCTGTTCTTCATGCTCACCGGCCGTGCGCCCTACGCCGGTGATGCGACAGCGATCGTCCGTGCGCACCTGACAGCCGCCCCTCCGCTGCCGTCCGCCCGCCGACGCGGGGTGCCGCGGGCCCTCGATCGCGTCGTGGCGACGGCGATGCTCAAGGATCCGGCCGATCGCTATCCGGATGCCGAACGGATGCGGCAGGCGCTCGCGGCCGTCGCTTCCTCCGCGGTTCCCGAGGTCTCCGAGGAGCCGACAGGACCGACCCGCCACTACCGCACCCTGGTGCCGGCGTCCCTCGGCGCGACGGTGACGGTGGGCGCCGCCCCGGCCGCGCAGCCGGGTTCCGCGGCGGTCCGGCGGCGGTGGCCCCTGTGGATCGCGGCCGCCGCCGCCTCCGTGGGCGCGGTCGCCGTGATCGCCGTCTCCGCGGCAGCGGGCTCGGCGCCGTCTGCGGCCCCGTCGCGCCCTGCTCCCACGGCCGTCGCCCTCGCCACGCCGGAGCCGACGACGACCGAGACGGTGGCGCCTCCGCCCGCGACGGTCGTCGTGCCTCGATTGGCGGGGCTCACTCTGATCGATGCCACCCACGTGCTCGAGATGGCAGGCCTCCGGCTCGGAGACCTCGTCCGCGTCGACGCCCCCGCGGCGGCCGACGTCGTGCTCGGCGCGGACCCGGCGGAGGGTTCGGCGCCCGAGATCGGCTCGCCGGTCTCGTTGCGCGTCGCGACGGGGAACAACGCGGTGCCCTCGGTGGCGGGCATGACGCTGGTCGACGCGCAGGCGGCGGTGGTCGCAGCGGGCTTTCGCCCCATCACGGAGTACAGCGGCCGCGGGAGCGCGGGTCTCGCGCTCGCGAGCTGGCCCTCGGCGGGGCAGCTGCTGCCGTTTGGTGATGCGGTCACGCTCGTGGCAGCACGCCCCGAGCCGTCTCCGACACCGGTGCCGACACCCACGCCCACGCCGTCGACCTCGGCGACGCCCACCCTCGCGCCGCCGGTCTCGTGAGCCGACGGCACTCGCGGCACCGCAGCACGACACCCGCAGGACACGTCCGCAGCATCCGGCATTCATCTCGCGACGGGATGCTGACGGCCAAGCCCTGGGGAGGGCTCCGCCTGCCCGAAAGACGGAGGAAGAGTTGAGCGACGCCACCACCGAGGTCATCGCGCCCAGCGCGAGCACCTCGACCGCTCCGCGACGCTCGCTGCGCTCGCGACCCGTCCTGGGCGACCGCGTGTTTCGCACGGTCGCCTACGCCGCCGGCGGCACCACGGTCGCGATCATGCTCGCCGTGGGCGTGTTCCTCACCGCGCGCGGCGGGCAGGCCCTCGGCACCTCGGGCCTGTCGTTCCTGTGGACGCAGCGCTGGGAACCGCAAGAGGGCGTCGCGGGCTCCTTCGGCATCGCCGCCGTGCTGTTCGGAACGATCACGATCGCGGTGGTCGCGCTGGTCTTCTCGTTCCCGTTGGCGCTGGGGACGGCGCTACTGATCAGCGAGGCGCTGCCGAGCGGCGTCAAGCGAGCCATGGTGACGATCGTCGACCTCATGGCCGCGGTCCCGAGTGTCGTCTTCGGCCTCTGGGGGGTGCAGTTCCTGCAGGAGAACGCGGTCCCCGTCGCGCAGTGGATCTCCACCTACTTCGGCTGGATCCCGGTGTTCGCCGTCACCGATGACGGGCAGCGCCTGACGGAGGCGAGTGCCTACACCTCGTCGGCGTTCATCGCGGGCATGGTGGTGGCGCTCATGGTGCTGCCCACGCAGACCTCGATCATGCGCGAGGCGTTCTCGCAGGCGCCGATCGGTGAACGCGAAGGGGCGCTCGCGCTGGGATCGACGCGCTGGGGCATGATCCGCACCGTCGTGCTGCCCTTCGGCCGCGGCGGCATCATCGGCGGCATGATGCTGGGGCTCGGTCGCGCGCTCGGCGAGACGATCGCCGTCTACATGATCATCTCGCCCATCTTCACGATCAACTGGGAGGTGCTGAAGACCGGGTCGAACTCGGTCTCGGCGCTCATCGCGCTGCGCTACGGCGAGTCGAGCGAGTTCGGGCTCTCGGCCCTCATGGCCGCGGGCCTCGCCCTGTTCCTGATCACGCTCGTGATCAACTTCACCGCGTCCTCGATCGTCGCGCGGTCTCGCTCCGGAGCGGAGAGCACCTGATGACTCTGATCGATGACACCGCCGCGTCGCGGGATGCGGCGGACGCGACCGCGCGATCCGCGGGGCAGCCGCGCACCCGCGTGCCGGTCGCGCAGCCGGATCAGGCACGACCGGAGCGGCGTCGGCCGGGCCGGGCCTCGCTCTCGGACGGCTACGACCTGATCGGCGCGATGTTGGCCGGCGTCTCGGTGGCGACGCTGCTGTTCGGCTGGCTCGCACCGCTGACAGGGCCGGTGGGGTGGATCGCCGTGGCCTTCGTGGTGTTCATCGTCGCCTACGCCGCTCTCGTGTCCCTCACCGCCGACCGGCTGGCCGTGGTCAACCGCGTGGTCACGGTCCTCCTCTACAGTGCGGGCCTGATCGTGCTCGCCGCCCTCGTGTTCGTGGCGGTCTACACGCTCGCTCGCGGGGTTCCCGCCTTGTCGAACCTCAACTTCTTCGTGGAGACCATGCGCTTCGCGGGGCCCCTCGACCCGCTGTCGGTCGGCGGCATCTCGCACGCCGTCGTCGGAACGTTGATCCAGATCGGCATCGCCCTGGCCATCACCGTTCCGCTGGGCATCACGACCGCGGTGTTCCTCAACGAGATCGGGGGGCGTTTCGCGCGCTTCGTCCGCACCGTCTCGGACGCGATGACCGCGCTGCCCTCGATCGTCGCGGGGCTCTTCGTCTACGCGGCGATCATCACGCTGATCACGAAAGAGCGCTCCGGCTTCGCTGCATCCATCGCGATCACCGTGATGATGCTCCCGATCGTGATCCGCTCGGCCGACGTCGTCCTCCGACTCGTGCCCCACCAGCTTCGCGAAGCGTCCTACGCGCTCGGGTCGTCCCGGTGGCGGACGGTCTGGCGGGTCGTTCTGCCCACCTCGCGTTCGGGGCTCGCGACCGCCGTCATCCTCGGCACCGCGCGGGGGATCGGCGAGACCTCGCCGGTGCTTCTCACCTCGGGGGTCACGGCCCAGATGAACACCGATCCGTTCTCGGGGCCGATGATCTCCCTCCCGCTGCAGGTCTTCACCTTCGTCCAGTCGCCCGAGCCCAACATGGTGGCGCGCGGGTTCGGGACCGCGGCCGTTCTCATCCTGCTCGTGCTCAGCCTGTTCGTCATCGCGCGGCTGATCGGCGGCCGAGGCGCCGGGGTGCTCTCCGAGGGGCAGCGCTACCGTGCGGCACGCCGCTCGCGCGAGGACCTCATGCGCATCGTCCGTCGTCCCCCTCTGTTCGAGGCTCCCGCTCCGGCACCCGCCACCCGCTCTCAGGAGAACCCGTGAACCGCCCCCGTCGCCGTGCCCTGCACGCCGCCCTCGCCGTCCTCCTCGTCGGCGCCGCCACGCTCGGCGGCACCACGGTCGCGCGCGCCGACACCTACGTCGCCATCGCCGGTTCCGGATCGACCTGGTCGCAGAACGCCCTCGACCAGTGGCGACGCAACGTCGCCCACAACTACGGCATGACGATCAGCTTCAACGGCACCGGGTCCTCGGCGGGGCGAAACGACTTCATCCGGGACACCGTCGACTTCGCGGTCAGTGAGATCCCGTTCCAGGCCCGTCCCGAAGACGGGTCGCCCGCCGAGGTGTCGGCGCGCCCCTACGCCTACCTGCCGATCGTCGCCGGCGGCACATCGCTCATGTACAACCTGAAGATCGGCGGCAAGCTCGTCACCGACCTGCAACTGCCCGGGGATCTCGTCGCGAAGATCTTCACGGGCCAGATCGCCCGCTGGAACGATCCCGCCATCCAGGCGGAGAACCCGCAGCTGGTGATGCCGGACCGCGCGATCACACCTGTCGTGCGCTCGGACGGCTCGGGTTCGACGGCGCAGTTCACGAAGTGGATGTCGACGCAGTACCCGCAGACGTGGGCGACGGGAATGACCTCGCAGTTCCCCACGTCCTTCAACTTCAAGGCGCAGAGCGGATCGCTCGGTGTCTCGGGCTACGTGGGCAACCCCACCAATGGGGAGGGCTCCATCACCTATGTGGAGTACTCCTACGCCATGAAGTCCGGGTTTCCCGTCGTGAAGCTCAAGAACGTGGCCGGCAACTACGTCGAGCCGACCGCGGCGAACGTCGAGATCGCGCTGCGTGAGGCGCGCATCAACGAGGACCAGTCCTCACCGGACTACCTGACCCAGATCCTCGACGGCGTCTACAACAACGCCGACCCCTCGGCGTACCCGCTCTCCAGCTACTCGTACATGATCGTGCCGACCCAAGTGGGCGGGATCTTCAACGAACGCAAGGGCTACACGCTCGGCGCGTTCGTCAAGTACATCGTGTGCGAGGGGCAGAAGCAGGCCGGGGCCCTGGGATACTCCCCGCTGCCGAACAACCTCGTGAAGGCCGCGTTCGACCAGATCTCGCGCATCCCGGGATCGAACGTCGGTCCCTACAACGCGGACTCCTGCAGCAATGCGGGCGCGGGAGAGGGTACCGCGCCGGCGTCGGGCACCAACGGTGCCGGGTCCTCCGGTGCGGCCGCCGCCGCTGCGACGGCGGGCGCAAGCGCCGCCGGTGCCGCCTCGGATGCGGTCTACGACGCGAACGGCAATCTGGTCTCCGGATCCGGAGCGGCCGGTACCGCGCTCTCGTCGCCCTTCACCCTGGCATCCGAGAAGCTGGGGCCCGTCCCAGACGGGGATGCTCGTCGCGGTCGTGATCGTCGCCGTCGTCCTGCTCGCGCCGCCGCTGCTGCTGCGCTCGCGGGGGCGCGGTCGCTGAATCGCGGCACCCGCCGTTCACCCGCCGGAGGGCAACCCGACGGACGGCGGACCCGGTCATTCCCAGTGCGGACACAGCCGATTCGCACGGGATTCCTAACGTGTGGTGTGGTCGCTGGGGCGGCCGGAACTGGGGTGTTCTCGTGGTCCGAAACGGACTCGTCCGCACGTGGGTGCGATCCGTCGCGGCAGGCGTCGTGACCTGTGCGGCCGTGCTGTCGGTGTCGCTCGCCGTCACGGGCGCAGCGCGAGCCGAGGACACCTCGCCGTCATCGGCGGTGACGGTCTCGGCCCGAGACCAGGACATCTATCTCGGCGATGCCCCGATGCCCGATCTCCAGGTCACCGTGTCGCAGACCGCCGACCTGGTCGCGCAGGCCGTGTCGGTCTCGTGGACCGGCGGCAAGGCGTCCACCCTGCCGAGCGGCCAGACCGGCGGCGAGAACTTCCTGCAGATCATGCAGTGCTGGGGCGACGTCATCAACGACGACGCCGAGTACCTCCCGTCTCGGACCACGTGCCAGTTCGGCGGCTTCGCCACCCCGGGTGCGCGCCGCGACGACGGGCGCTCCTCGGCCGAGGCCATCGCACCGGAAGATGCCCGCTACTCCTACTTCGGCAAGGGCGGGCTGGACGGCTCTTACACCGGCATCCCCTTCCGCACCGTTCCCGACGCGGGCACGGGCGTCTCCGACGTGGTGCGCAGCATCGACGAGCACAATCAGCGGATCCCCGGCGTCAACCTGAACGAGAACGCCTACTTCACGCGGTACACGACCAACGAGATCCCCTGGGCGGGTTCGAACAGCTCGGGGACGGGAGCCGTCACCTTCGAGCTGCAGACCGCCCTGCAGTCGCCGGGACTCGGCTGCGGCGCCGCGGTGACCGGCGCCGACGGCGCGGTCACCGGACAACCGTGCTGGCTCGTCGTCGTTCCGCGCGGTGCGGGCACGAACACCGCATCCCCGCTGTTCTGGGAGCAGTGGAAGCACCGGATCGCGGTGCGGCTCGACTTCCAGCCCGTAGGCACGCACTGTGCGATCGGTGTCGGCGAGCAGCAGCTCGCGGGTTCCGAGCTCGCGAGCGACGCGGTCTCGTCCTGGCAGCCCGACCTCTGCGGCGCCGAGGACGGCGACGCCTACACGCTCATCACGACGACCGACATGGATGCGGCGGCCAGCGCCAACACCGTGTCGGACTCGCCGCTCGCGCTCACGTCGCAGCCCGTTCGGCCCCGGGATGGCGAGGTGGATGCGCTCACGTATGCGCCGATCGCGCTCACCGGCATCGCAGTGACCTTCGCGGTCGATCGTTATCCCTCAGCTGTGGCGCCCCCGGAGGAACAGGATGCGGCGCGGCGTCCGTTCGAGGAGATGAACCTGACGCCGCGTCTGCTGGCGAAGCTGCTCACCTCCAGTTACACGGATGCGCTGCCCACCAACGCCGACACGAGTCATCTCGGTCGCAATCCCCGCAACATCGTCTTCGACCCGGAGTTCCTCTCGGTCAATCCGACTTGGCGGGACCAAGCCATCGTGAGCCCGGCGGTCGCCGATCTCATGGTGCCGCTCGGGCGCTCCGGCTACGCGCGAGCGGTGTGGAACTACATCCTCGCGGACGACGAGGCCGCCGCGTTCCTCGCGGGAGAAGCGGACCCGTGGGGCATGAGGGTGAACCCCTACGCCTCCACGGATGCGGGCGTCAACCCGACGGGCAACGCGCTCGAACTGCCGCGCGACGACTTCCCGAAGGTCGACCCCGAGGAGGCTTACGCCGGCGAGCCGCGCGTTCTCAACTCCGTCGCATGGCGGCCGTACACGAACGATCTCGTCTCGGGCGCCTACTACGCGCTACGCGGCGACGGGCTGAACGTGGGGGAGTGGGATCCGATCGCGCAGCCGCCCAAGTGGCAGCGCAAGGCGCGTGACCTCGTCGGTGACCGCAAGGTCATCGCGATGACGGACACCTCCTCCGCCCGCCGCTATCAGACCGTGACCGCGAAGCTGCGCACCCCCGCGGGAACGTTCGTCGCCCCCGACACCGCGAGCATCCTGGCGGCCGCATCGCTGATGACCGCCTCCGAGACGCAGCCGCAGGTTCTCGCTCTCGACCCGTTCTCCGCGGCCGTGCGCGCCGACGCGCATGCCTACCCGCTCTCCATCCCGGTCTACGCGGCGACGAACACGTCTCTCAACTCGGATGCGGTGGCCGCCAGTTACGCGCGATTCATCCGCTTCGCGGCGAAGGACGGACAGACACCGGGCAACCTCCAGGGGCAACTCCCCGAGGGGTACGCACCGTTGCCCGAGGCGTGGCGCACGCAGGCGCTCGCCGCCGCCGATGCGATCGACGCGAAGGCGCCGGCGCCCACGGCCAGCCCCGCGCCGGCGGCGCCTGCGCCGGCAGCCGCCGCCGCTCCGGCTCCCGCTCCCGCCGCTCCGGCCGCATCCGCCCCGAACCCCGTCGCATCCGGAGCGGCGTCGGGGGCGCTGTCCGCGGGGGCGACGCCGGACGACCCCGAGACGGGCGCGCTGACGCAGGCCCTTCCCGTGAGTCTGCTGGCCGGCGTCGCCGCCGCCGGCGCCGTGCCCTTCGTCGGCCGTCTGCGCCGACGCCTCTGACCTCTCTTCCGCATCACCCTTTTCACCCGACAGAAAGAGAACACCATGAAGTTCAAGCGGCTTGCTGCCGTGACCGCGGCGCTGGGCGTCGTCGTCGCGGGCGGGTTCGTGGCGGGCTCGGCGAACGCCGAGGTCGTGTCCAACAGTTACGTGCTCGTCGGCTCCGACACCCTCCAGGATGCGGCCAACGCACTCGCGAACGGCACCTCGGTGACCGGGTCCACCGTACGTGTCAAGACCGCTGGTGGCGACACGATCGGCTCGTTCGACGCGTTCCCCTCGACGGGTGCGGGCAGCCAGATCCAGACGAAGTCCGGCGGGCCCTACTTCCAGCGCCCCTCGGGCTCGGGCAACGGTGTCACGGCGCTGCGTGCCTCGATCACCGGCACCGCCTACAACGGCAAGACCATCACGGGCCAGGTCGACATCGCCCGCTCCTCGAGCGGCCCGGGCGCCAACCAGAATGCCGACGGCAAGCTCGCCTATGTCCCGTTCGGACGGGATGCCGTGTCCTACATCTACAAGGGCGGCACCGCGGCGTGGGCGAACCTGACCGCTGCCCAGCTGAAGCAGGTCTACGAGGGCACGCTGACCTCCATCGACGGTGTCGCGGTCAACCCCCGTCTGCCGCAGAACGGATCGGGGACGCGCTCCTTCTTCCTCGGCGCCATCGGCAATCCGAGCCTGAAGGCCGGCATCGACACGAACAACACCACCCCCGAGAACGACGCGACCGTGCTGGCCGCGGGGGAGATCATCCCGTTCTCGGTGGCCAGCTGGACCGCTCAGGTGACGGGCGCCGCGGGGGTCAACACCGTCGCCGCGGCCACCGGTGTCTCGCTGGGCAGCGCCGTGTCGGGCACCACTGCCGTGACCGGCTCGGGCGCGAGCACCGTGCCCAACGCCACGTACTACGCGAACACGACGTTCGGTCGCGACACCTATCTCGTCGTCGAGCGTGCGCGCATCACCCCCGGTGACGCCAAGTACGACGCGTCGCTCGCGGCTCTGGTCGACCCGAGCAAGACCACGAGCCTCACCAACTTCACCGGCGGCCTGGCGGGCACCCCCCGTCGCGTCAAGGAGAAGTTCGGATTCCTCGCCCCGTCGCAGACGGCGCCCCTCTTCGCATTCGTGACCCTCTGAGCCCGAACCCCAAAGGACGCATCGACATGAAACTCTCGATCACCAAGGTCGCGGCCGCCGGCCTCGCCCTCTCGCTCGGACTCGGCGTCGCCGGGTTCGGCGCCAGCGCCGCATCCGCGGCCGTCGGCGACTGGACGCCGAACGGCACGCCCGAGCCCTACTTCCTCTACTCGCTGGACACCGGCGTGGTGGTGCCCTCGGGCACCCAGCTCGAGTACACGACCGGGCTCGTCGGAGCGCCCAGCGCCACCGACCCCGACCAGCGGTTCGCCGACGCGCCCGCCGACGCGGAGTCGACCTACATCTTCATCTCGCCGCGCGGCAAGGAGTCCTCCATCGCCGACTGGGCGACGCGCGTCGACATCGGCTTCGAGCCGGGCACGAAGCGGGTCCTGCAGGCTCCTGCGGCGCTCAACCAGTTCCCCGGCGCGTCCTTCGCGCCCATCAAGGCCGCCGGCGGCGACTACAGCATGGGTATCGCGTACACGAAGAACAACGGGGTGACGTTCGTGGGGCTCGGCGCCTTCGCGTACATCCACGTCACCGCAGGCACGGCCGACTGGACGTACGAGTATCCGACGCCGGTGACCTCGGGCGGCGGCGACCCGATCGACGGTCAGATCGCGATCGAGGCGCCCGTTGCGGCTCCCGTCGACGGCGCGCTGTCGCTGAGCATCCCCACCGGCGAGAAGGCCACGCTGGGTGCGGCCGCGCTGGACAACGCGGGCAGGTCGGTGTCCACCGGTACGCTGCCGACCTTCCAGGTCAGCGACGAGCGCTACGCGACCAAGCCGGGCTGGACGGTGAACACCTCGGTGGCGACGTTCACGAGCGGGTCGAACACGATCGATCCCACCGCGTTGGCGATCGTTCCCGCCGTCAAGGCCACCTCGACCGCTGCCGGTGTCTCCGCCGTGTCGGCGCTCACCGGTGCCACGGAGGCGGCGAAGTTCGCCGAGGCCCCCGCGGGCA
The DNA here is from genome assembly GCF_056868075.1 of Microbacterium sp. KU4F. Classification (NCBI taxonomy): domain Bacteria; kingdom Bacillati; phylum Actinomycetota; class Actinomycetes; order Micrococcales; family Microbacteriaceae; genus Microbacterium; species Microbacterium sp. KU4F. The sequence goes on from NZ_CP200324.1 coordinate 46,243, forward strand.
AGGGAACGGGTGTGACCGACCTGTCGGCCGCGCTGACGCTGACCGCTCCGCTGGGCACCCCGGCGGGGACCTACACCTCGACGATGACGGTCACCGTGGTCTCGAAGTGAGTTCCCGGGGGTGGGGCCGGACGGTCCCACCCCCACCCGCCGCGCCCGGGCTCTCACCCGGGCGCGGCGGATCGCTTGTCCCTGTTCGCCGCGCGTTCACCCCGTGGATGTGCGGCGGTCAGCCAGATATGGAGTAAATGATCCGTGTTCGAGACCCGAACCCGAACGGGTGCCCTTGCGCTGCGCGCGATCATCGCGCTGTCGGCGACGCTTCTTACGGCCGGCCTCCTGGTGGTGGCAGCGCCCTCGGGCGCGCACGCCGACGACACCGACGCCATTGCCGGAGGCCCCTGCGACGACGCGGGAGCCGCCGACGGTCGTTCGCGCTACACCTATGACGCGGCACCGGGGCAGGAGGTCGCGGACTGTTATCGCGTGCAGAACACCGGCACGACGGCGCAGCGCGTGACCGTGTACGCCACCGATGCCTTCAACACGGAGAACGGGGACTTCGCCCTCCTGGATGCGAACGCGGCCGCCACCGACTCCGGCTCCTGGGTCGTGCTCGAGGACGGCTCCACGCGGATGCAGTTCGAGCTCGCTCCGGGAGACGCCCGCGCGATCCGCTTCTCGGTGAAGGTCCCCGCTGATGCACCCCCCGGCGACCACGCGGGCGGGCTCATCGTGTCCTCCCAGTCCCCGTCCGATCAGATCCTCGTCGATCGCCGCGTGGGCACGCGTATGTATGTGCGGGTCGCCGGCGACCTGCAGTCGCTCCTGAACATCACGGGGATGACGGCGACGTACGAGCCGGCGCTGAACCCGTTCGACGGCAGTGCGAGCGTCACCCTCACGGTCACCAACGAGGGCAACGTCGCCCTCGCGCCGACGCTCGTGCTGATGGCGAAGAGCTTCTTCGGCACGGATCTCATCGAACGCCGACTCGAGAACCTCGACGAGCTCCTCCCGGGCGCCTCCCGCACCCTCACGTACGACCTCGGCCCGATCGGTCAATACGTGTACGTCGATGCGACCGCATCCTTGTACTCGCGAGGCGATCAGACGGGCGTGACGGGCGAGGCGCCGCCGGCTCCGCAGGTGGACCGCGAGGCGGGCTTCTGGGCCGTGCCGTGGGCCCTCGTCGCCCTCCTCGTGCTCGGCGGACTCTTCGTGGTGTACGTGCGCTGGAGACGTCGGCGCGACGACAAGCGTGCCGCCGAGTGGATGGCGTTCACCCGCGCCGAAGCCGAGCGGGCCGCGGCCGAGCGCGAGACCGTCGGAACGGGGAGCTGAGGTGGCCCCGACCCGCGTGCGTCGTTGGGCGCGCAGCATCCTCGCGGTGGGAACGGCGCTCGTCGCCGTCTCTCTCATCGCCCTCCCCGCTCACGCAGAGGATGCGGATGCGGACGGCATCGGCATCAGCGTGCCCGTCGTCGGGACGTCGGCTCCCGCCTCGAGCGCGCCGCCGGTGGGCAGGTCGTCGTCCGGGTCCTCGCAGACCTCCGGGGCGAGCGCGGTCGCGACGGACTCACCCGCTCCCGTTCCGGCCGCAGGCGACCTGGAGATCGCCGGCGGTCTCTACCTCAGCGACATCAGCGGCACCTCGCGGCCGACACTCAACCCGCTGGAGGGCGCGACGGAGTTGTGGGTGACGCTGCGCAACCTGTCGTCCGAGACGATCGATGCCACGGCGGATTTCAGCCTCGCCACCGCGTTCGGCACGCGCATCGACGGCGCCCAGGTGCGCGTGCGCTCGCTCAAGCCGAAGGAGACCCGCGTCGTCACCACGACGTTGAGCGGCTCGGGGCAGTGGCCCTTCGTCGTCGGGCGCGTGACGCTCACTCCGCCCTCCCAGATCGACGGGCAGGAGACGGCGGCCGTCAGCCGCGCCGCGGTGGTCTACGTCCTGCCGTGGCTGCTGCTGACCGGACTCGCGCTCATCGCCCTCGCCCTCGTGCTCCTGCGGATCACCGCGACCACGGTCATCGCTCCTCGGACCGCCTCCGCTGCGGGCGCCGCGTGAGCGCGGTGGCACAGGTGGCGCAGCAGCCGCCGATGCCATCGGCACCGCCCCGGGAACCGGCGAAGCCGCCGGGCCGACCCCCGCGGATGCCCCGCCGACCGCCGAGGTCGCCGAGGCCTCCGTTGACCCTGCGTCAGGCCGTCATCCGCGCGACCCTCGTGATGATCGCGACCGTCGTCGCGACGTTCCTGCTGGCCATCGTCGTCATCGGCAACATCACGTATCACGCGAGTCAGCAGCAGCTGCGGGACCGCTTCCGCGCGGAGCTCGCAGACGGGACGGCTCCGGTCTCGGAGGGCGATTTCGAGGATGTCCTGCTGGCGGACGGAGCTCCGGTGGCCATCATCGACATCCCGGAGATCGGTCTCCACGACGTCGTCGTTGAGGGGACGTCGGGGGCCACGCTGATGGCCGGGCCCGGACACCGGCGCGACACCGTGCTGCCCGGACAGGTCGGGGTCAGCGTGCTCATGGGCCGATCCTTCGCCTACGGCGGCCCCTTCGGGGCGCTGTCCCACCTCGCTCCAGGCGACCGCTTCACGGTGACGACCGGGCAGGGGGAGCTGGTGTTCGAGACCATGGGAACGCGGTACGCCGGCGACCCCGCGCCTGCCAACCCGCGAGCGGGCGAGAGTCGCCTCATCCTGATGACCGCTCGTGGCGGTCCTCTCGCCCCCGTGGGTGTGCAGTACGTGGACGCGATGCTCGTGGGGGAGGGTCAGGCGCGCGGGGCGCGCCAGACCACCTCGGTCACGCTGCCTCCGCAGGATCGGGCGCTGGCCACCGATGTCCGGACGGTGTGGGCGCTGATCTTCGGTCTTCAATTCCTCCTGGCGGCGGAGCTCGGCGCCATCTGGTCGCTGCGCCGTTTCGGCTGGCGCAGGACCTGGATCGTCTTCGTCCCCCTCGTGGGGCTCGCCGCTCTCGTCACCGCAACACAGGTCGCGGTCCTTCTGCCCAACCTCATCTGACTGGAGCACGTCCACATGTCGACACCTCACGACGACCCCGCGCCCTCGACCGAGGGCGACCCGACGCCGTACGACGAGACCATCACCGAGGTGGTGTCGGTCGCGCATCGTGCGGACGCGCCGTCTTCTCCGGCGCCGACATCCTCCGCGTCGGACGAGCCGGTCACCGAGGTGGTCCGTGACTCCGTCCTCGCCGCTGAGGTGCTCCCCGCATCCCGGCGCGACCAGCGTCAACGGCCGCGCTTTCTCGGTCGCGCGCTCGGTCGAGGAAGCGCGGCGACGTCCGCACCCTCGGCGATCGTCCTCACCGGGGGTGCGGCCGCGACGCGCGAGCGTCTCGAGTTCGCCGAGGCCCAGCTCGCGGCCGGTGCGCTCGCCGCGCCCGCGCAGCTCGACGCCCGCCTGATCTCCGCTTGGTTCGGCGAGCATCAGGTGCTGCAGGACGTCTCGCTGACGATGCCCGCCGGACGGATCACGGCGTTGATCGGCCCGTCGGGATGCGGGAAATCGACCTTCCTGCGCATTCTGAACCGCATGCACGAGCTGGTTCCCTCCGCATCGCTCGCCGGGGAGGTGCTCCTGGACGGCGACGACATCTACGAGCCGACGCTCCCGGTGGTCGACGCGCGCAAGCGCATCGGAATGGTGTTCCAGAAACCGAACCCCTTCCCCGCGATGTCCATCTACGACAACGTGCTCGCGGGGCTCGCGCTCACGGGGATCCGCGCCGATCGCGAGCGTAAGGACTACCTCGTGGAGACCTGCCTGATCAAGGCCGGTCTCTGGTCCGAGCTGAAGGACCGGCTGCGCTCACCCGGCGGCGGGCTCTCGGGCGGCCAGCAGCAGCGACTGTGCATCGCACGCTCGCTGGCGGTGCGCCCGCGCGTCCTGCTCATGGACGAGCCCTGCTCGGCGTTGGACCCGACCTCGACGCGAGTCATCGAGGAGACGATGCTGGAGCTCGCTCAGGAGGTGACGATCGTGATCGTCACTCACAACATGCAGCAGGCGCAGCGCGTCTCCGATCAGTGCGCCTTCTTCCTGGCGTCGCAGGGGCAGCCCGGGCATATCGTGGAGCACGGCGAGACGGAGGCCATGTTCGCCGATCCGCTCGACCCCCGCACCTTCGACTATGTGAACGGCCGATTCGGGTGAAATAAGCCAAACGCTTATTATGGCGATTAATTAGCTATTGGCTTATTCTTGCGGTATGGCAACCGTTGTGACCGCAGACATCGTCGGATCGCGCGCGCTCCCGGACCGCACCGGGGCGCAGCGAAGGATCGAGAGCGTGTTCGCCTCGGTCGAAGCCGACCTGCCTCTGGCGGATCGGATGCTGAGCGCGACCGTGGGCGATGAGTTCCAGGGGGAGTACCCGGACCTCGGTGCGGCTCTGGCCGGCATCCTGCTGATCACACTGGCGCTCCCGGACGGCCTCGAGTGCCGCTTCGGGGTCGGTGTCGGCGAGGTGTACACCGTGGAGGCGGCAGCGGGCGAACTCGCGGAGGGGCCGGCGTGGTGGGCGGCCCGTGCCGCGATCGACGCCCTGCACGCCAAGCAGGTGCGCGCGATGCCGGCGGTGCGCACCTGGATCGAGGCAGCTGAGGACGAGGACGTGGCGGTGCGCGAGCAGGTGCGTCTGGCGAACGCGTACGTCTGGGCGCGCGACGAACTCGTGAGTGCGATGGGCGAGCGCGCGCGACGTCTGGTCTACGGGCGATGCATGGGGCTCACGCAGCGGGAGCTGGCGGAGCGCGAGCAGATCACGCAATCCGCCGTGTCACAGCTGCTGACCGCGTCCGGGGCCGCAGGACTCGTGGAGGGCTTCGCGCAGTGGCGTCGGTGAGGCACCTCAGAAGATCGCGAGACGCACGAGTGCGCCGACCACACCGGCCCACAGCAGGCTGGCGAGCGTCCCGACGATGAAGCGCTCGCGCGCAGCGGAGGTGGCGAGTTCGGAGAAGCGGCCGATGCCCTTGATCGCGACGACGACGGCGATGGCCTCAGGGAACCCCGCCAGCAGCGACAGCGCGACAGCGAGCCGCTCGAGGTAGCCGATCGTGGTGCCCCCGCGCAGCACCTCCTCGAGCCCTCCCTCCGCGCCATCGACGGTGCGCGACCGGAAGACGAGGATGCCGCCCGCGTCGCCTTCGCGCACCTGACCGTGTGTGGCGATGTCGAGAATGCGACGCGTCAGCGGGTCGCCCCCGGTCACCGCGAGGGCCGTCCCGAGCAGAGCGAGGGGGAGCCCGATGATCAGCGGGATCTCCACGGGGAGCACGACGACGCTCACCAGTCCCACGAGCACGAGCCCCGTGGCCACGGCGAGGGCGACGTCGGCGGAACGACGGCGCGCGACGAGCACCAGGATCAGGGCCACCGACAGGGCGAGCAGCAGCGCGAGGCTCGTGACGCCGGCGACGATCAGCTCGGGAGAGAGGGCGAACATGGAGTCAGTGTTCCAGTCGCCTCCGACTCGTGCCGTCCTCCCGCGCCGAGAGACGGCGCAGCCCCGGCCAGTTGCTACGCTGGCAGGCGTGTCTACGCCCGTCGTGAGCGCGACCGCCCCCGCCAACGACCCCTCGTTCTCGAACGTGTGGGACGAACTGGTCTGGCGCGGCTCCGTGCATGTGTCCACCGATCCCGAGGCGCTGCGCGCCGTGCTGGGCGAGGGGCCGATCACGTATTACTGCGGCTTCGACCCCACGGCCCCGAGCCTGCACCTCGGTAACCTCGTGCAGCTGATCGTGATGCGCCGGCTGCAGCTCGCGGGCCATCGTCCGCTTGGACTCGTCGGAGGATCCACCGGGCTCATCGGAGACCCGCGTCCCTCGGCCGAGCGCACGCTCAACACGCGCGAGACCGTCGAGGAGTGGGTCCTGCGCCTGCGCGCACAGGTCGAGCGCTTCCTCAGTTTCGAGGGCGAGAACGCCGCGCAGATCGTCAACAACCTCGACTGGACCGCGCCGCTGTCGGCGATCGACTTCCTGCGCGAGGTCGGCAAGCACTTCCGCGTCGGCACGATGCTCAAGAAGGATGCGGTCAGCGCTCGCCTGAACTCCGAGGCGGGCATCAGCTACACCGAGTTCAGCTACCAGATTCTGCAGGGGCTCGACTACCTGGAGCTGTACCGCCAGTACGGGTGCGTGCTGCAGACGGGCGGATCCGACCAGTGGGGCAACCTCACCAGCGGCACCGACCTCATCCATCGAGTGGAGGGCATCTCGGTCCACGCGATCGGGACCCCGCTGATCACCAACAGCGACGGTACGAAGTTCGGCAAGAGCGAGGGCAACGCGGTCTGGCTGGACGCCGAGATGTGCAGCCCGTACCGGATGTACCAGTTCTGGCTGAACACCGACGACGCCGACGTGATCGACCGTCTCAAGGTGTTCACGTTCCTCACGCGCGAGGAGATCGACCGCTACGCCCAGCAGGTGCAGGCCGAGCCGTTCCGCCGGGCGGCGCAGAAGCGCCTCGCGCTGGAGGTGACGGCGCTCGTGCACGGACTCGAGGCGGCGGAGGCGGTCATCGCCGCATCCGAGGCGCTGTTCGGGCAGGGCGATCTGACCGCACTGGATGCCGCGACGCTGCGCGCGGCGATCGACGAGCTGCCGAACGCCGAGATCGAGCCGGACATGACCGTGGCGCAGGCCCTTGTCGCGACGGGGCTCGTCTCCTCGTTGAGCGAGGCGCGGCGCGCTGTTGCGCAGGGCGGAGTGAGCCTTGACGGCGAACGCGTCGCCGACGAGTCGGCGACGATTCGCGCCGGCCTTCCCGGTGGCGTATCGATCATCCGCCGCGGCAAGAAGACACTCGCGGGACTCGTTCCGCGCGGCTGACCCATGCCGTTCACCCCGAGCCACGCGGTCGTCGCGTTGCCGTTCGTGCGAACGCCGCTCGTTCCCGCCGCGATCGCGGTGGGGGCGATGACACCGGATCTTCCGCTGTTCGTGCGCGGGCTCCCCGTGACGTACGGGCTCACGCACGATCTACGGTGGCTTCCCGTGACGCTGCTCGTGGCGCTCGCGCTCTTGCTCCTGTGGCGAGCCCTGCTGCGTCCGGCCGCGCGGGAGCTCATGCCGGGACCGCTCGCGGAGCGGCTGCCCGGCGCGTGGGATGCGCCGGTGCGCACGATCTGGCGGGAGACGTTCGGCCCATCGGTGGGCACCGTCCTGCTCCTGGTCGCCTCGCTCGTGATCGGCGTCGCCAGCCACATCGCCTGGGACGCGTTCACGCACGAGGGGCGGCTGGGCTCGGAGATCTTCCCGGCGCTCGAGGAGCCCTGGGGGCCCCTCGTCGGCATCAAGTGGCTCCAGCACGGCTCCAGCGCGATCGGCCTCGCGATCATCGCGGTGTGGGCACTGCTGTGGCTACGGCGTCGACCGCGCGTTCCGCACGTGTCGCGGACGCCGCGGTGGGTGGGCGTCGTGTGGATCGCCGCTCTTCCCGTCTTCCTGATCACGGCCTGGGTGATCGGCCTCGCGGTCTACGGTCCCCTCACGGCCGAGTTCACGATCGCCCATCTGGCCTACCGCGTGCTGCCGCCGGCCTGTGCGACGTGGGCCGCGGGCACGCTCGTGCTCTGCGCGGTCGTCGTCTGGCGCCGATCTCGCGGCGTCGCGGCGCGATGAGGAGCAGAATCGAGGGGTGACCGCTGCGCTGCCCGCCCTGACCGAGATGCCCGAACCCCGCTACGTGATGGTGGGAGAGGGGCATCGCATCGCCACGTACTCCTGGGGGGAGCCGGACGCGCCGACCGCGGTCGTGGTGCACGGCTTCGCCTCGAGCACGCGGGACAACTGGGTGAGCACCGGATGGGTGCGCGATCTGCAGCGCGCGGGATTCCGCGTCGTCGGCCTGGATCAGCGCGGCCACGGCGCGAGCGACAAGCCGCACGAGGCCCGTGACTACGACCTGCGCGAGCTCGCCCGCGACGTCGAGGCCGTCATGGACACGTACCTGATCGACGATGCGGTCTACGTGGGCTACTCGCTGGGTGCCCGTGTGGGGTGGGAGGTGCTTCGGGATCTCCCCGAACGTGTCCTGCGCGGCGTGTTGGGCGGTGTTCCCGACGGGGTCCCGCTCGCACGCCTGGACCTGGACCAGGTGAGTGCTCTCATCCAGGACGGGACACCGGTGACCGACCGCGTCACCCAGAACTACATCGCCCTCACCGAGCGGGTGCCGGGCAACGATCTGCGCGCGCTCTGGGCCATCGCGCAGGGACTGCGTTCGTCGGGGACGGCCGACCCCGACCCCGCGATGGCGCCGACACAGCCGGTGCTGTTCGCCACGGGGACGCAGGACGCGATCATCGAGGGGTCCCGCGCGCTGGCGGCCGCCGCACCGCGCGGCACGTTCCTGGAGATCCCGGACCGGCACCACTTCAACGCACCCGGATCGCGCGTGTTCCGCTCGGCGGCGATCGAGTACCTGACGGGGGAGTGATCCCCGTCTGCGACCGCGGAAAGACGCGCGACACGCCCGGGGTGTGCGCTCGAGTTGGCAGACGCCCGGAACCCACGTAACTTATTACTTGTTCGCCCCACAGGGAAGAGCGGAGAGGCCGAGAGGCCCGGCGCCCCCTCAAGCGGAGAACCACCCCTCATCCTGAAGATCTCGACTTGAGATCTTGTCGCAGATGCGAGTAGGATGAGGATCCCGAACTCCACGAGTCAGATCTTGGGACCACTGCTCTGTCAAGAGCGAAGCGCCGATCTGACACCGAGTCGGGAGAAACGAATAGTTGCCCCATGGTGACGACCGAGAGGTCTGATGGTGGGAGCATCCGTTCCTTGAGAACTCAACAGCGTGCACTTGTCAAATGCCAAATAACCTCGTTCCAGCTTCGGCTGGGTGAGATTCCTTTGGATCAAGTCCAACCCTTTGGGGTTGGCGTTATGGATTGTCAGTATTGACATCTTTTTGGTCAGTTCAAACTCGCTGCGCACTTCTTTTTCCGTTGTGTGTATGCATTTTTCTTTTACGGAGAGTTTGATCCTGGCTCAGGATGAACGCTGGCGGCGTGCTTAACACATGCAAGTCGAACGGTGAAGCAGAGCTTGCTCTGTGGATCAGTGGCGAACGGGTGAGTAACACGTGAGCAACCTGCCCTGGACTCTGGGATAAGCGCTGGAAACGGCGTCTAATACTGGATACGAGACGTGGCCGCATGGTCAACGTTTGGAAAGATTTTTTGGTTCAGGATGGGCTCGCGGCCTATCAGCTTGTTGGTGAGGTAATGGCTCACCAAGGCGTCGACGGGTAGCCGGCCTGAGAGGGTGACCGGCCACACTGGGACTGAGACACGGCCCAGACTCCTACGGGAGGCAGCAGTGGGGAATATTGCACAATGGGCGAAAGCCTGATGCAGCAACGCCGCGTGAGGGATGACGGCCTTCGGGTTGTAAACCTCTTTTAGCAAGGAAGAAGCGAAAGTGACGGTACTTGCAGAAAAAGCGCCGGCTAACTACGTGCCAGCAGCCGCGGTAATACGTAGGGCGCAAGCGTTATCCGGAATTATTGGGCGTAAAGAGCTCGTAGGCGGTTTGTCGCGTCTGCTGTGAAAACTGGAGGCTCAACCTCCAGCCTGCAGTGGGTACGGGCAGACTAGAGTGCGGTAGGGGAGATTGGAATTCCTGGTGTAGCGGTGGAATGCGCAGATATCAGGAGGAACACCGATGGCGAAGGCAGATCTCTGGGCCGTAACTGACGCTGAGGAGCGAAAGGGTGGGGAGCAAACAGGCTTAGATACCCTGGTAGTCCACCCCGTAAACGTTGGGAACTAGTTGTGGGGACCATTCCACGGTTTCCGTGACGCAGCTAACGCATTAAGTTCCCCGCCTGGGGAGTACGGCCGCAAGGCTAAAACTCAAAGGAATTGACGGGGACCCGCACAAGCGGCGGAGCATGCGGATTAATTCGATGCAACGCGAAGAACCTTACCAAGGCTTGACATATACGAGAACGCTGCAGAAATGTAGAACTCTTTGGACACTCGTATACAGGTGGTGCATGGTTGTCGTCAGCTCGTGTCGTGAGATGTTGGGTTAAGTCCCGCAACGAGCGCAACCCTCGTTCTATGTTGCCAGCACGTAATGGTGGGAACTCATGGGATACTGCCGGGGTCAACTCGGAGGAAGGTGGGGATGACGTCAAATCATCATGCCCCTTATGTCTTGGGCTTCACGCATGCTACAATGGCCGGTACAAAGGGCTGCAATACCGTGAGGTGGAGCGAATCCCAAAAAGCCGGTCCCAGTTCGGATTGAGGTCTGCAACTCGACCTCATGAAGTCGGAGTCGCTAGTAATCGCAGATCAGCAACGCTGCGGTGAATACGTTCCCGGGTCTTGTACACACCGCCCGTCAAGTCATGAAAGTCGGTAACACCTGAAGCCGGTGGCCTAACCCTTGTGGAGGGAGCCGTCGAAGGTGGGATCGGTAATTAGGACTAAGTCGTAACAAGGTAGCCGTACCGGAAGGTGCGGCTGGATCACCTCCTTTCTAAGGAGCATCTGGCACTTCGGTGTCCAGGCCCCTGATCAGAGCGAATGTCTCTGCAGGGTGCTCATGGGTGGAACATTTGACGAGGCATCAGGGTCTGAGGATTCTGCTGAGTACGCCGCTTACGGTTGGAAAGGTGGGGTTGGAGGGTTCTGGTGCATGCACGCTGTTGGGTCCTGAGGGACCGGGTGTGACTCCTTTGGGGGTTGCGGCTGTACCTCTGGGCCTTCTTCTGCTGCCTTTGGTGGTGGGGGTTGGTACCGCCCGTACTTTGAGAACTACACAGTGGACGCGAGCATCTTAGAGATGAATCTTCGGATTCATTTCACAGGTGATCTTTTTTTAGATCATTTAGTCAATTTTCGAGTTGACGATTCAAACTCATGTGATTTCAAGTCTTTAAGAGCAAACGGTGGATGCCTTGGCATCTGGAGCCGAAGAAGGACGTAGCAATCTGCGATAAGCCTCGGGGAGTGGATAAGCACACTTTGATCCGAGGGTCTCCGAATGGGGAAACCCCGCTGGGCGGCGTGCCGACCTAGTGACTCCCGCCTGAATATATAGGGCGGGTAGAGGGAACGTGGGGAAGTGAAACATCTCAGTACCCACAGGAAGAGAAAACAACCGTGATTCCGTGAGTAGTGGCGAGCGAAATCGGAAGAGGCTAAACCTAGCGTGTGTGATAGCCGGCAGGCGTTGCACGTTGGGGGTTGTGGGACTTTCTTGATCATCCTGCCGGGTGATCGACGTGACAGAAGCGTATAGACGAATGGTCTTGAAAGGCCAGCCATAGTGGGTGCCAGCCCCGTAGTCGAAATGCGTGTTCTGGCGTGGAGAGTATCCCAAGTAGCACGGGGCCCGAGAAATCCCGTGTGAATCTGTCAGGACCACCTGATAAGCCTAAATACTCCCAGATGACCGATAGCGGACAAGTACCGTGAGGGAAAGGTGAAAAGTACCCCGGGAGGGGAGTGAAATAGTACCTGAAACCGTTTGCTTACAAACCGTTGGAGCCTCCTTAGTAGGGGTGACAGCGTGCCTTTTGAAGAATGAGCCTGCGAGTTAGCGATACGTGGCGAGGTTAACCCGTGTGGGGTAGCCGTAGCGAAAGCGAGTCTGAATAGGGCGATTCAGTCGCGTGTCCTAGACCCGAAGCGAAGTGATCTATCCATGGCCAGGTTGAAGCGACGGTAAGACGTCGTGGAGGACCGAACCCACTTAGGTTGAAAACTGAGGGGATGAGCTGTGGATAGGGGTGAAAGGCCAATCAAACTTCGTGATAGCTGGTTCTCTCCGAAATGCATTTAGGTGCAGCGTTGCGTGTTTCTTGCCGGAGGTAGAGCTACTGGATGGCCGATGGGCCCTACAAGGTTACTGACGTCAGCCAAACTCCGAATGCCGGTAAGTGAGAGCGCAGCAGTGAGACTGTGGGGGATAAGCTTCATAGTCGAGAGGGAAACAACCCAGACCACCAACTAAGGTCCCTAAGCGCGTGCTAAGTGGGAAAGGATGTGGAGTTGCTGTGACAACCAGGAGGTTGGCTTAGAAGCAGCCACCCTTGAAAGAGTGCGTAATAGCTCACTGGTCAAGTGATTCCGCGCCGACAATGTAACGGGGCTCAAGCACGCCACCGAAGTTGTGGCATTGACATTATTGGTAGGCCTTCGTGGTCCAGCCGTGTTGATGGGTAGGAGAGCGTCGTGTGGCCAGCGAAGCGGCGGTGTGAACCAGCCGTGGAGGCTACACGAGTGAGAATGCAGGCATGAGTAGCGAAAGACGTGTGAGAAACACGTCCTCCGAAAGACCAAGGGTTCCAGGGTCAAGCTAATCTTCCCTGGGTAAGTCGGGACCTAAGGCGAGGCCGACAGGCGTAGTCGATGGACAACGGGTTGATATTCCCGTACCGGCGAAGAACCGCCCAAGCTAATCCAGTGGTGCTAAGAGTCCTAGCCAGGAATGTGTGGATCCCTTCGGGGTGATGCCGTCTTGGTGAACGCTCGACCCCATGCTGGTGCGGTTAGCGTATTAACAGGTGTGACGCAGGAAGGTAGCCCAACCCGGGCGATGGTTGTCCCGGGGCAAGTGCGTAGGCTGAGTCGTAGGCAAATCCGCGACTCGTTCGGCTGAGACACGATGCGGATAAAAAGTGGGTGATCCTATGCTGCCGAGAAAAGCATCGACGCGAGGTTCTAGCTGCCCGTACCCCAAACCGACTCAGGTGGTCAGGTAGAGAATACCAAGGAGATCGAGAGAATCGTGGTTAAGGAACTCGGCAAAATGCCCCCGTAACTTCGGGAGAAGGGGGGCCATCCGCTTATACCAGCTTGCCTGGAAAAGGGTGTGGTGGCCGCAGAGACTAGTGGGTAGCGACTGTTTACTAAAAACACAGGTCCGTGCCAAGTCGCAAGACGATGTATACGGACTGACGCCTGCCCGGTGCTGGAAGGTTAAGAGGAGCGGTTAGCGTAAGCGAAGCTGCGAATTTAAGCCCCAGTAAACGGCGGTGGTAACTATAACCATCCTAAGGTAGCGAAATTCCTTGTCGGGTAAGTTCCGACCTGCACGAATGGCGTAACGACTTCCCAACTGTCTCAACCGCGAACTCGGCGAAATTGCATTACGAGTAAAGATGCTCGTTACGCGCAGCAGGACGGAAAGACCCCGTGACCTTTACTACAGCTTGGTATTGGTGTTCGGTGTGGCTTGTGTAGGATAGGTGGGAGACTGTGAAGCAGACACGCCAGTGTTTGTGGAGTCATTGTTGAAATACCACTCTGGTCACTCTGGATATCTAACTTCGAACCGTAATCCGGTTCAGGGACAGTGCCTGGTGGGTAGTTTAACTGGGGCGGTTGCCTCCCAAAAAGTAACGGAGGCGCCCAAAGGTTCCCTCAACCTGGTTGGCAATCAGGTGGCGAGTGTAAGTGCACAAGGGAGCTTGACTGTGAGACTGACAGGTCGAGCAGGGACGAAAGTCGGGACTAGTGATCCGGCAGTGGCTTGTGGAAGCGCTGTCGCTCAACGGATAAAAGGTACCTCGGGGATAACAGGCTGATCTTGCCCAAGAGTCCATATCGACGGCATGGTTTGGCACCTCGATGTCGGCTCGTCGCATCCTGGGGCTGGAGTAGGTCCCAAGGGTTGGGCTGTTCGCCCATTAAAGCGGTACGCGAGCTGGGTTTAGAACGTCGTGAGACAGTTCGGTCCCTATCCGCTGCGCGCGTAGGAAGTTTGAGAGGATCTGACCCTAGTACGAGAGGACCGGGTTGGACGAACCTCTGGTGTGTCAGTTGTTCCGCCAGGAGCACCGCTGATTAGCTACGTTCGGGATGGATAACCGCTGAAAGCATCTAAGCGGGAAGCCGGCCTCAAGATGAGACTTCCATACCTTCGGGTGAGAGGCTCCCAGCCAGACTACTGGGTTGATAGGCCAGATGTGGAAGCGCAGTAATGCGTGTAGCTGACTGGTACTAATAAGCCGATGACTTGATAACACTTCGTTTGAACTGAAGCTGTTCGCGTCCACTGAGTGGTTCTCGATGTACGGTCGAGAACCGCAGACAACATTCTTTTGTTGTGTGCATGACTTGAAACATCAATAGTGTTTCGGCGGCCATAGCGAGAGGGAAACGCCCGGTCCCATTCCGAACCCGGAAGCTAAGCCTCTCAGCGCCGATGGTACTGCAGGGGGGACCCTGTGGGAGAGTAGGACACCGCCGGACTCCTTTTAGAAAGGGCCACCCAACGCTGGGTGGCCATTTCTGTTTTCCAGGGGTTTACGTCGCGAGGAGAGAGCGAATGACGAACAACGACGACAACGAGCAGCGTCGGGAGTCTTCGCGCGCCCGCGGCGGAGACCGCCCACGTCAGGGCGGCGACCGCCCATACCGTCCGCGTCAGGATGGCCAGGGCTCCGACCGCCCGCGTCGTGACGGCGACCGCCCGTTCCGTCCCCGCGAGGGCGGCGACCGTCCTTATCGTCCGCGTCAGGACGCGCAGGGCGCCGACCGTCCGCGCCGCGATGGTGACCGGCCGTTCCGCCCGCGTCAGGATGGTCAGGGTTCGGATCGGCCGCGTCGTGACGGTGACCGTCCGTTCCGCCCGCGTCAGGACGGCGACCGCCCGTACCGTCCGCGTGACGGTGCGCAGTCTGACCGTCCCCGCCACGACGGTGACCGTCCGTACCGTCCCCGCGAGGGTGGCGACCGCCCCTATCGTCCCCGCGATGGCGCGCAGTCGGACCGTCCGCGCCGCGACGGCGACCGGCCGTTCCGCCCGCGTCAGGACGGCGACCGTCCGTACCGTCCGCGTGAGGGTGCGCAGTCTGACCGTCCCCGCCGCGACGGCGACCGGCCGTTCCGCCCGCGTGAGGGTGGCGACCGTCCGTACCGTCCGCGTGAGGGTGCGCAGTCTGACCGTCCCCGCCGCGACGGCGACCGGCCGTTCCGCCCGCGTGAGGGTGGCGACCGTCCGTATCGTCCCCGCGAAGGTGGCGACCGTCCGTATCGTCCCCGCGAAGGTGGCGATCGTCCGTATCGTCCCCGCGAGGGCGGCGATCGCCCGTACCGCGGCGGTTACGACTCTGACCGCTCCTCGCGTCCGCCGCAGCGCGACGCCGTGCGGGCAGCGAAGATCGCGGAGCCGGAGGTTCCCGAGGACATCACGGCACGGGATCTTCACCCGAGCGCGCGGAATGAGCTGAAGACCCTCAGCAAGGAGAACGCCGAGGAGGTCGCCCGTCACCTCGTGATGGCAGGGCGGCTGATCGACGAGGACCCCCAGCGTGCCCACGAGCACGCCCTCGCGGCGTCTCGCCGTGCCGGCCGCATCGCGGTCGTGCGCGAGAGCGTGGCGATCACTGCGTACGCGACCGGTGACTACGCGCTCGCGCTGCGCGAGCTGCGCACCTACCGTCGCATCTCCGGCAACGAGGACCAGATCGCCCTCATGGTCGACAGTGAACGCGGTGTCGGTCGGCCCGACCGTGCGATCGAGGTCGGTCGCGCGGTCGACCGGAACACGCTCCCGGTCGCGGTGCGCGTGTCTCTCGCGATCGCGCTCTCCGGTGCACGCCTGGACCTCGGCGAGACTGAGCGAGCCCTCGCCGAACTCGACATCCCCGAGCTCGACCCCGACCGGGCCTTCGAGTGGAGCCCGGCACTCTTCGCGGCACGCGCCGCGGTGCTCGAAGAGCTCGGACGCGACGACGAGGCAGCCGAGTGGATGCGGCGGGCAGACATCGCCGCCGAAGCGCTCGACGAAGCCGCGGGCAACGGATCGGACGAGGAGATCTTCGTGGAGGAGATCTTCGACGAGGAGTTCGCCGAAGACACCGGCGCCGATGTGCCCGACGCGGATGAGGATCTCCACGCTGAAGCCGACGAGCGCGTCGACGTCGACGCCGCCCAGGACGATGACGACGACTACTCCATCGCCGCGGAGGTGGAGGAGCTGCTTGCCGCCGCGGATGCGGCCGCCGACGCACAGAACTCGACGAGCGCGGACGACGAGGACGAGGAGCGCTGATGGCCCTGTTCTCCCGCTCCGCTCCCACCCCGCTCGAAGGCGTGGACACGGTACTGGCCGACCTCGACGGGGTCGTGTACGCCGGCGCGGGTGCGCTGCCCTACGCCGTAGAGGCACTGAACACGGTCGCTGCGACGCGCCGACTCGGCTTCATCACCAACAACGCGTCCCGTACCGACGCCAGTGTGGCCGCGCACCTGACCGAGCTCGGTCTGACCGTGACAGCCGACGACGTGGTCACGAGCCCGCAGGCCGCGGTTCGACTGCTGCGCACCCGCGTACCCGCCGGCGCGACGATTCTCGTGGTCGGGGGAGAGGGCCTCGTCGTCGAGCTCGAGAAGGCCGGCTTCGTCGTCACGCGTTCGGCCGAGGACGATCCGGCCGCCGTCGTGCAGGGCTTCGCGCCCCACGTGGGATGGACCGACCTGGCCGAGGCCGCGTTCGCGCTGAAGACACCCGAGGACGAGGGCGGGATCCCCTGGATCGCGACCAACACCGACTGGACGATCCCGCAGGCGCGTGGCATCGCACCGGGAAACGGCACGCTCGTCTCCGCGGTCCACACCGCCATCGGACGGCTCGCTGTCGTCGCGGGCAAGCCCGAGACGCCGATCTTCGAGGAGGCGCTCGCCCGGTTCGACGCGCGCCGCGCGCTCTTCATCGGTGATCGTCTGGACACCGACATCGCGGGCGCGCAGGCCGCCGGCATTCCCTCGGCACTCGTGCTCACCGGCATCGATCGACCCAAGCACGTCCTCGCCGCCCCGCCGACGTCCCGTCCCGACTTCATCCTCGGCGACCTCCGCGAGCTGCACGAGCCCTATCCGCAGACCAAGGTCAAGGGCGATGTGACCATCGTGGGTGACGCGCGCGTCGCCGTCGACGGTGCGGATCTGCGCATCCTGTCCCCGGGCTCGCGTCCCATCGATCTCGTGCGCGCGGGGGCTGCGGCGATCTGGGCGACGGGACGAGCGATCTTCGGGTTCCGGGTACCGGAGGAGCTGTACGCGGATCCGTTCCATCGGCCCTGACGCGCCGTTCGTGCGGAGGGTGAGCCGTATCCTGGGGTGATGCACGCAGAACCCACGGAGCCGGCCGGTGATCTGCTGCCCGCACTCGAGGTGATCGAGCAGCAGCCCCTCGGCGATCGAGCCGCAGCGTACGCGGTCCTGCTCGACGACATCGCTCGCCGCCTCGACTCGGGACCGCACGCCGGATGACCGAGCGCCTCGACGCCGCCGTGGCCGCGCGCGGGCTCGCGCGCTCCCGCACGCACGCCGCGACTCTCATCACGCAGGGCCTGGTTTCCGTCGACGGCACCGCCGTCGTCAAGCCTTCGCATCGCGTCAGCGATTCGGCGGAGATCGCCGTCGCCGCATCCGATCATTACGTGAGCCGGGCCGCCCACAAGCTGCTCGCCGCTCTCGACGCGTTCTCGATCGACGTCGCCGGACGCGCTGCCCTGGACATGGGTGCCAGCACCGGAGGGTTCACCCAGGTGCTCCGTGAGCGCGGTGCCGAGCCGGTGCTCGCGGTCGACGTCGGGCACGATCAGCTCGCGGACAGCGTGCGCCGGGACCCCGGCGTGATCGCCGTCGAAGGGTTCAACGTCCGCTTCATGGACCCCGCTGCCCTCGCCTCCGCGGCGGGGTCGCCGTACACGCCCGAGGTCGTCACGGGTGATCTGTCCTTCATCTCGCTGTCGCACGTGCTCGAGCCCGTGCGCTCGGTCGTCACCGAGACGAGCGACATCGTGCTACTCATCAAGCCGCAGTTCGAAGTGGGCCGTACCGCCGTGCGCGGCGGTCTCGTCACAGACCCGGCCCAGCGCGCCGAGTCGATCTCGACCGTGCTCTGGCAGGCATGGGATGCGGGCCTTCAGACGGCGGGCTTGATCGCTTCTCCCGTGGTGGGTACCCACGGCAACCAGGAGTATCTCGTGCACCTCGGCCGCACCGGCGGGCGCATTCCGTCAGAATGGGAGAGCACTGTGACCGAGCTGACGGGAGTGCGATGACCGATCCGCGCCACATCCTCGTGGTGGCCCACGCGCGCCGCGCAGACACCGTCGAGGCGGCCGATCGGGTGATCTCCGCCCTGCGGGCCGCGGGCGCCACCCCGGTACTGGCCGAAGACGACCGGGACGAGCTCGCCGAAGTGCTGCCGCGGTGCGCCGACCTGGCCGTTCTCGGCGTCGACGTGCCCCTGCACGAGATCGAGCTCGCGATCGTGCTCGGCGGTGACGGCACGATCCTTCGCGCCGCGGAGATGGTGCGCAGCGGCACCGCGCCTGTGCTCGGGATCAACATGGGCCACGTGGGCTTCCTCGCCGAGAGCGAGCGCGACGACATGGACGAGGCCGTGGCAAGGGTTATCGCCCGCGACTACCGGGTCGAAGAACGCCTCGCCCTGTCGGTGCGGGTCAAAGACGCCTCCGGGCAGGTCATCTACAGCACCTGGGCCTTGAACGAGGCGACGGTCGAGAAGGCGAGTCGCGAGCGGATGCTCGAGGTCGTCATGGAGATCGACGGCCGCCCCCTCTCGAGCTTCGGATGCGACGGCGTGGTGATTGCGACACCGACCGGGTCGACGGCGTACAACTTCTCGGCCGGCGGACCGATCATCTGGCCGACGGTCGAAGCCATCTCGGTCGTCCCGCTGTCGGCGCACGCGCTGTTCGCGAAGCCGCTCGTGGTCGGGCCGGAAGCCGCGGTCGCGATCGAGGTGCTGGCACGCACGCACGGCACCGGCATCCTCTGGTGCGATGGCCGACGCTCCCACGCCTGCCCCGGGGGCGCGCGTGGTCGCACGTCGATCCGCCGAGCCGGTGCGTCTCGCGCGGCTGCACCCGCCGGCATTCACCGAGCGCCTCGTGCAGAAGTTCCACCTGCCCGTCACCGGATGGCGGGGGCCGGCGGGAGAGGTCACCGCGTGATCGAGGAGATGCGCCTGCGAGAGCTCGGTGTCATCGCCGACGCGACGCTGCCCATGGGGCCGGGCTTCACCGCCATCACGGGCGAGACCGGTGCGGGCAAGACGATGGTCGTCACCGGACTGGGGCTGCTGCTCGGAGCGCGCGCCGACTCGGGTGTCGTGCGATCGGGGGCGAGCGCCGCAGCCGTGGAGGGCGTCTGGCTCGTGGATGCCGACGGTGCCGCCGCCGAGCGCGTCCGCGAGGCCGGCGGGGATCTCGACCCGGTCGGACACGACCGTGCCGAGCTCCTGCTCGGGCGCACACTGAGCGCCGAAGGACGCAGCCGCGCCACGGTGGGCGGCAGATCGGCGCCGGTCGGCGTCTTGACGGATCTCGCCGATCTCCTCGTCGCCGTGCACGGTCAGTCCGACCAGCTGCGCCTGCGATCCGGCGCGGCCCAGCGTGACGCCCTCGACCGGTATGCGGGCCAGAACGTGGCTGTGCCGCTGGCGGAGTATCGGAGCGCGTACGAGCGGCTGCGTGCACTGGATGCGGAACTGGACGAGCTGGTGCAGCGCCGCGACGAGCGCGTACGCGAGGCGGAGCAGTTGCGCGCCGATCTCGCCGCCATCGACGCCGCAGCGCCGCAGCCGGGGGAGGACGTGCAGTTGGCGGCCCGCGCCGAGCTGCTCGCCAACGTGGAGGAGCTCCGAGAGGCCGCGGCTCTCGCGCACGAGGCGCTCGCGAGCGAGCAGGACGCGCCCGATGCGTCCACACTCGTCGCCGAGGCACGTCGCGCCCTCGAACGAGTCTCCGACGCCGATCCGGCCGTGTCGACGATGGCAGAGCAGGCCGCCGAGATCTCCTATCGGATCGTCGATCTCGCCGGGGCCGTCGCAGGGTATCTCGCCGACCTCGACGAGACGGGGCCGGCGGAGCTCGCCGCGGTCGAGGAGCGCCGCAGCGTCCTCGCCGGGCTCATCCGCGTCCACGGCAGCCTGGAAGCCGCGCTGACGCTCGCCGCCGCCGGCGGGGATCGCCTGGCCGAGCTCGACGACGACGATTCGCGCGTCGAACGACTGAGCGCCGAACGCGCTCAGCTCGTCGAGCGCCTCGACGACGCCGCCGGCGCGCTGACCGCTGCGCGACGGGAGGCGGCGGACCGGCTTGCGGCCGACGTCACCGAGGAGCTTCATGCCCTCGCCCTGCCCGACGCCCGTGTCGAGGTGCAGGTGAGCGAGACGCCGGCATCCGCCGCGGGACGCGACGAGATCGCGATCCTGCTCGCCCCGCATCCTGGGGCTGCCCCGCGTCCCGTGTCGAAGGGGGCGTCGGGTGGCGAGCTCAGTCGCGTCATGCTCGCGATCGAGGTCGTGATCGCCGCGACCGACCCGGTACCCACGTTCGTCTTCGACGAGGTGGATGCGGGAATCGGCGGCGCGGCTGCGATCGAAGTCGGCCGACGCCTCGCCCGTCTCGCCGAGACCTCGCAGGTGATCGTGGTGACCCACCTCGCCCAGGTGGCGGCGTTCGCGACGAACCACCTCAGCGTCGTGAAGCAGAACGACGGCTCCGTCACCCAGTCGAGCGTGCGGCGCCTGGTGGGGGCCGAGCGCGAAGCGGAGATGGCGCGACTGCTGTCCGGTTTGGCAGACTCCGACGCAGCACTCACCCACGCGAGGGAGCTGCTCGCCCTCGCCGGTCCCGCCCACTGATAGGATAGAAGCCCGTGACGAACTCTTCCGGCTCAGGCCTCTCCCACGGTACGAACAACGACGACACCACCAAGCACATCTTCGTGACGGGCGGTGTCGTCTCCTCGTTGGGCAAGGGCCTGACCGCCGCCAGCCTCGGCAACCTGCTCACCGCTCGGGGCCTGCGCGTCGTCATGCAGAAGCTCGACCCGTACCTGAACGTCGACCCGGGAACGATGAACCCGTTCCAGCACGGCGAAGTCTTCGTCACCGACGACGGCGCCGAGACCGACCTCGACATCGGGCACTACGAGCGCTTCCTCGACATCGAGCTGAGCCAGGCGGCCAACGTCACGACCGGCCAGATCTACTCGCAGGTGATCGCTCGCGAACGCCGCGGCGAGTACCTCGGCGACACGGTGCAGGTCATCCCGCACATCACCGACGAGATCAAGCGCCGGATGCGGCTGCAGGCCAGCGAGTCTCCCAAGCCCGACGTGATCATCACCGAGGTGGGGGGCACGGTCGGCGACATCGAGTCCCAGCCGTTCCTCGAGGCGGCACGTCAGCTGCGCCACGAGCTCGGTCGCGACACCGTGTTCTTCGTGCACGTGTCGCTCGTGCCGTTCATGGGCGCCTCCGGTGAGCAGAAGACCAAGCCGACGCAGCACTCCGTCGCAGCTCTCCGCTCGATCGGCATCCAGCCCGACGCGCTCGTGCTGCGCAGCGATCGTCCCGTCACCGACGCCAACAAGCGCAAGATCGCGCTGATGTGCGACGTCGACGTCGAAGGCGTCATCAATACCGTCGACCTGCCGAGCATCTACGACATCCCCTCCACCCTCAACGAGCAGGGCCTGGATGCGTACATCGCGCGCCGGCTCGGGCTCAGTGAGAAGGCGGCGGAGGTCGACTGGTCGCGCTGGCAGCAGGTGCTCAACGCCGTGCACAACCCCAAGCACGACGTCACGATCGGGCTGGTCGGCAAGTACATCGATCTTCCCGACGCCTACCTGTCGGTCACGGAAGCGCTGAAGGCCGGCGGCTTCGCGCACGAGACGCACGTCAACATCCGCTGGATCCCCTCGGACACGTGCGAGACGCCCGAGGGTGCCGCCGCCGCGCTCGCGGATGTCGACGGCATCGTCGTGCCCGGCGGCTTCGGCATCCGCGGCATCGAAGGCAAGCTCGGCGCGCTCCGCTTCGCACGCGAGCAGGGCATCCCGACGCTCGGGATCTGCCTCGGCCTGCAGTGCATGGTCATCGAGTACGCCCGCACGATGGCGGGCCTGGAGGGCGCGTCCTCGAGCGAGTTCGACCCCGACACCGTGCACCCGGTCGTGGCCACGATGGCCGAGCAGGTCGACATCCTCGACCACGGCGACCTGGGCGGCACGATGCGACTGGGGCTGTACCCGGCCGACCTCGCGGAGGGCTCGATCGCGGCGGAGGTCTACGGATCGAACCGCGCGTCGGAGCGCCACCGTCACCGCTACGAGGTCAACAACGCGTACCGGGAGCAGCTCGCCGAGGCGGGGCTCGTCTTCTCAGGCCTCAATCCCGACCTCGGTCTGGTCGAGTACGTCGAGCTGCCGCGCGACGTGCACCCGTACTACATCGCGACCCAGGCCCACCCCGAGCTGCGCTCGCGGCCGACGGCACCGCATCCGCTGTTCCGCGGGCTCGTCGGTGCGGCGCTGGACCGCCACCGCGCCAGCGAGCTGTTCGACGTCGAGAACGCGTGAGCGGGGCGCGGCCGTGATCCAGGACGAGCGGTTCGAGGGCGAGGTCGTCGACACGAGCGTGGTCTTCCACGGCCGCGTCTGGGACGTACGCTCGGACGTGGTGCGCTACGGCGACGGTGAGATCGTGCGCGACTACGTCGACCACACCGGAGCTGCGGCCGTCGTGGCCGTCGACGACGAGCACCGTGTGCTGCTCATTCAGCAGTACCGGCATCCGATTCGTCACCGCGACTGGGAGATCCCGGCGGGGCTGCTGGATGTGGCGGGCGAGAGCCCCGCCGAGACCGCCCGTCGTGAGCTCGCGGAGGAGGTCGATCTCGCCGCGGGAAGCCTCGAGCCGCTCGTGAGCCTGTTCACGAGCCCCGGCGGCAGCGACGAGATCGTCCACGTCTTCCTGGCGCGCGACCTCGTGCAACTCAGCGCGCACGAGCGCACCGACGAGGAGGCGGACATCGTCGCGCAGTGGGTGCCGCTGTCCGAGGTCGTCGACGCGATCCTCGCCGGCGGCGTGCGTAACGGGATCCTCATCTCGGGCGTGCTCGCCGCGGCCGAGCGGCTTCGCCGGGACGACCCGGTCGGTTGAGATGCGCATCGGCCGCGCGGTCGAGGTGTACCTGCGTCATGTGACGATCGAACGCGGACTGGCCTCGCACACCGTCGACGCCTACCGCCGCGACCTGGCGACCTATGTCGCCTGGCTCGCCGAGCGGGGCGTCGACGACGTCGGCGAGGTGGATGCGGCGATGATCGCCGCGTTCGCCGCGGAGAAGGCGGCGGCCGAGCCGCGGCCGGCCGCATCCAGCCTCGCGCGCCTGCAGTCCTCGGTCCGCGGGCTGCACCGCTTCCTCGTGCGTGAAGGGATCCGCGAAGACGATCCGGCGCAGGATCTTCGACCGCCCAAGCTCGCGCAGCGCCTGCCCAAGGCGCTGACCATCGAGCAGGTCGAGCGCCTCCTCGATGCGTCGGGCCCCGCGCCCGGTCGGGCGGATCAGGCCACCTCCGTCCAGCTTCGCGATCGGGCGCTCGTCGAGCTGCTCTACGCGACGGGTGCGCGCGTGTCGGAGATCGTGCAGCTCGACGTCGACGACCTCGCCCACGGCGAGGTGCTGCGGGTGCGGGGAAAGGGGTCGAAGGAGCGCATCGTGCCGGTCGGCTCCTACGCCCGCGCCGCCGTCGACGCGTATCTCACGCGCGCACGCCCCGAGCTCGCGCGCCGTGGCCGGGGCACTCCGCGCCTCTTCCTAGGTGCGCGCGGGGCGGCGCTGTCGCGGCAGAGCGCGTGGGCCGTCCTCCAGCAGGCGGCGGAAGGGGCGGGGCTGGAGGCGCACGTCTCGCCGCACACGCTGCGGCACTCGTTCGCGACGCACCTGCTGCAGGGCGGGGCAGACGTGCGCGTCGTCCAGGAACTGCTGGGCCACTCCTCGGTGGCCACGACGCAGATCTACACGCACGTCAGCGTCGACGCCCTCCGAGACGTCTACGCGGCGGCTCACCCGCGGGCGCGCTGAGCCGAACGCCCCGTCGTCATCGGGTGGATAGACACGGCCTCGCGGCCTGCGCGCTCGCGTGCGCCCGCGGATCATCGGAGAGGTGAGGAGACTGCGCCGCACCCCCGCGCGGGAGGACGCTGCGGGGCGTCCGGGCTTCGCCTACCTGCCCGCCGACACCGTGTACCTCGACGCGGCCTGCCAGTCGATGCGTCCCGTCCCGGTCATCGAGGCGCTCGACGAGTACTTCCGCACCCGGAACGCGTGCGGCGGGCGCGCCTCTTACGAGAGCGCGCGACAGGTGGATGCGGGCGTCGCCGACACGCGGGCCGCGGTGCTGCGTGCGCTCGGGTTGACCTCGCGCACGCACGCCGTCTCGTTCACGCTGAACACGACGTACGGCCTGAATCTCCTGCTCGCGCAGATGCCGGCCGGCGGGTTCCGTCGAGTCGTGACGACGGTGACCGAGCACAACGCGGTCTTCCTCAGCACCATCGCCTTCGCCCGCGCTCGCGGGATCGATCGTGTCGTGCTGGAGCGCGACGCCCTCGGTGCTCTGATGTACCGCGACGCCGACCTCGCAGATGCCCTCGTGGTCGTCTCGGCCCAGAACAACGTCGACGGCGCCGTCACCGCGGATCTGGCGGGACTCGTGGCCGACGCACACCGTCTCGGCGGGACCGTGATCGTCGACGCCGCCCAGGCGATGGCGCACGCGCCCGAGGTCCTGCGGTCTCTCGACGCCGATGCGATCTGCTTCTCGGCCCACAAGGCGTACGGACCGTCGCTGGGAGTCGTCGTCGCGACGCGCGCGCTGCTGATGTCGCTCGAGGTCGGATTCGTCGGCGGCGGCCAGGTGGCCGAGGTCACCGCCGATGACTTCGTGCTGCTCGACGAGCCGTACACCCGCCTGGAACCGGGCCTGCAGGCATGGGGGAGATCCTCGCCTTCGGCGCGGCGCTCCGCTGGCGGGAGGCATACGCGCGTACCGCGGGGGAGTCGGTGGAGCAGCGCGAGCGACGGCTCACCCGTTCGCTGCGCGAGGGGCTGGGCGAGATCCCGAACCTGACCGTCTTCGGCGATCCCGACGGCGCGCTCGTGCCGCTTCTGGCCCACCGCGTCGACAGCAACCGTCTGGCGGTCTTCCTCTCGAAGGCCGGGATCTCCGCGCGCAGCGGGTACTTCTGCGCGCACTACTGGCTTCGCGAACGCGAGCGGGTCGAGCCGCTGTTGCGGTTCAGCCTGGGCGCGCACAACACCGAGGAAGACGTCGCACGCTGTCTCGATGTGCTCGGCCGGATGCTGAGGGGGCTCTGAATGCTGTGCATCGCCGCGTTCCTCGTGCTGCTCGTGCTGGCGGCCGTCTCCGCCAAGTACCGGCGCCTGCTCGGTACGGCATGGCGGTGCGTCACCCGGCGCGTGACCTTCCGTCCCTGCGACACGTCGTTCCGCGAGGATGTGAAGAACAGCATGCTCGCGCCTCTCGCGGTGCGGGCTCCGAGGCTGGTGAAGCCGGCGAGCATCGCGATCGAGGTGGCCGCCTGGATCATGGTGCTCTCCCTCGTCCTCAGCCTGTACATCGTCGGCAAGAGCGGGCTGAACCTCTTCGTCTACGGCACCTGCAACCCGCAGGACACACAGGCCTGCAGTCTGTCCGCGGGGGCGTGCAGCATCGACGCCGGCGCGGACGACTTCGGCTCGGCGCTGGCCAAGGGGGATGTGATCGGCGCGTTCGCTGCGGAGTTCCGCTCGCTCGGCAAGACCTTCGACGCGCTTCCGAGCCGGCTGAAGGACTGGGACGCCCGCGAGTACCTCCCCGAGGCGGCGAGCTATGCCGGGGGCTTCCGTGAGGGACTCCCGGTGGCGATCGAGGTGATCGATCCCGGATGTCGCTTCTGCGGCGAGCTCTTCCGCAACATCGAGAGTGCGGGCTTCGCCGACGAACATAACCTCGCCTACATCCCGTACCCGATCGGACCGGATGCCGCCCCGAAGTTCACGAACTCGCCCCTGATCGCCGACTACCTCACCGCTGTACGCCTCACGGAGCAGGACGATGTCCCCGCTCAGGGAGGAACGGACTGGCGGATCCTCGAGCACATCTTCACGGGGGAGCGCCCCGACGGCGTCGCCTGGCAGATCTGGTTCAACGAGCAGGCCTCGGCGGATGAGGCCGAGACCCAGCTACAGCAGTGGCTCGTGGAGGCCGGCTACGACGCGGCCGACATCCACGACGTCGCCCGACTCGCCGCATCCGATCGGGTGCACGACATCGTCGCCGACGGCAAGCGTGTCGTCGAGGAGGAGATCCGCACGGCGACCGTTCCCACCCTCATCGCCGACGGCGCCCTGCACTCCGGCGTCGTGTCGGTCGACCGGCTCCAGGGGATGCGGTGAGCCGGACGCATTAGTCACGGCCGCCGCGCCCCGCGAGCCGGACTCCTCGCGCGCACACTGAGCGCATGAGCGTTCCCACCGCGCCGCCTTCACGCGCGCTCGCCGTCTTCTGGATCATCGCCGGCCTGCTCGGATGGGCGGTCTCGTTCCTGCTGTACCTCGAGTACATCGGGCAGCTGCGGGGCGTAGACCCGCTCGTGTCGTGTCAGCTGAGCGTGATCGTGACGTGCGGGCCCAACCTGCTCTCGCCCGGCGGCAACCTTCTCGGCTTCAGCAACTCGATCATCGGCGTCGTGCTCTTCCTCGGCCCGATCTACGCCGGTGTGACGGCACTCGCCGGGGCGACGGGCCTCAGAAGCTGGTACTGGCGCACCTACCTGTCCTTCATCGCCGCCGCCTTCGTGTTCGTGCACTTCCTGGCCTACCGGAGCATCTTCGAGTACGGCTCGCTCTGCCCTTGGTGCATGGTCGTGTGGCTCGTCACCATCCCGCTGTTCTGGGTCACGCTCGGCTGGAGTGCGCGTGCGGGGCTGTGGGGCAGCCGGATGCGGCCGGTCGGTCGGTGGCTCGCGAGCTGGGCGCCGCTGGTCGCCATCCTCGACGTCGCGCTGATCGCCGTCATCGCCCAGCTCAGGCTGGACGCCCTGGGCTCGCTCTTCTGAGCTGATGCCGCGCGCGTGGCGCGCGTCGCGTTACGAACCTGTGAATTGTCTAAGCGATCGCCGCTGAATCCGACTAGCGTCGGGCGCACCGGGGAAACGCGAGAGGACACCAGGTGACGACATCACGGCCACGAGCCACCCGTATGGGAATCGGAATCGGAATCGGCGCGGCTCTGGCGGTGACCGCCGGCATCGCGCCGGCCGCTGCCGTCGACCCCGCCGATCTGGAGGAGCGGGTGACGGTGGACGCCGTCGTCGGGCACCTGCAGCAGCTGCAGGACATCGCCGATGCGAACGGCGGCAATCGGGCGGCCGGCACCAGCGGCTATGAGGCCAGTGCGGTCTACATCGAGCAGACGCTGACGGCAGCCGGGTACACGCCGGAGCGCCAGTACTTCGACGCGGACCTGCAGACGATCGACGCCTACACGTTGACGGTCGACGGCTACACTCCCGCCGATCCCTTCGGCATCCCGATGGAGTTCACGCCGGGCACGCCCGCGGGCGGGCTCACAGATCTGCCGCTCATCGCCCCGACCGCGCCGCTGGGATGCACCGCGGACGACTGGGCGGGCACCGATGCCGCCGGCGCGATCGCCCTCGTCTCGCGCGGCAGCTGTTCCTTCGCGGAGAAGTCGGCGGCGGCCGCCGCCGCCGGCGCGGAGGCCGTGATCATCTACAACAACGAGGCGGGGCCGCTCCAGGGCACCCTCGGAGCGCAGACGCCCGACCTCGCACCGACCGTCGGCATCCTGCAGAGCGAGGGTCAGGACCTCCTCGCCGCGCTCGCCGACGGACCGGTCCTCGCGGATCTCGATCTGCAGCAGCACATCGACTCGGTCGAGACGTTCAACATCATCGCCGACACGCCCACCGGCCGCGACGACAACGTCGTCATGCTCGGCGCGCACCTGGACTCCGTCGAGGACGGCCCCGGCATCAACGACAACGGCTCGGGCTCGGCGGCGATCCTGGAGGTCGCCCTCCAGCTGGCCGCATCCGGTGAGCTGGAGAACACGGTCCGCTTCGCCTGGTGGGGCGCCGAGGAGATCGGGCTGCTGGGATCGGCGCACTACGTCGACGATCTCTACGAGACCGGTGGCGACGCGGCTCTCGAGACCATCGCGACGTATCTCAACTTCGACATGGTCGCCTCGCCCAACTACGTGATCGCCGTGTACGACGCCGACCAGTCCACGTACGAAGCTCCGGTGGAGGTCCCCGAGGGGTCGATCGCGACGGAGGCGGCGTTCACGAGCTACTTCGATGCGATCGGACAGCCCTGGATCGACACCGCCTTCGACGCCCGCAGCGATTACAACGCGTTCATCCTGGCGGGCATCCCGGCATCCGGGCTGTTCACGGGGGCCGACGACGTCAAGACCGCGGAGCAGGTCGCCCTGTTCGGCGGCACCGAAGGCATCATCATGGACCCGAACTACCACACGCCGGCCGATGACATGTCGAACATCAACACCGAGGCGCTCGGCATCATGCTCGGCGCGATGGCCAGCGTCACCGCGGCGCTGGCGAACGACACGTCCGCCGTCAACGGTGTCGCGCCCATCGTCGACCCCGTCGCCCCGGCGCCCGAGGTGACCGAGGAGGGCGACCACCTGCTGGCCGCCTCGGGCTCGGAGATCTCCGGCGTGTGGCTCGGCGGCGGCGTCCTGGCACTCCTCGCGGGTGCCGTCGTGCTGGCCGCGGCCGCACGTCGCCGGCGCACCGTGTGAGCGCGGTTCGGGGAGGGGGCTCGGTGCGCCCTCCCCGAACCCGCGGCCTGCCGTCGCTAGAATCGATCGAACGACCAAGCAGAGCGGGAGTACGGTGGCGGAGCGCGCAGTGAAGCAGGCGGGTAAAGGCACGAAGGGCGATGTGCCCCTCGGCCCGACCGGTCGCCCCTACCAGGGGTTCGCGACACCGCCGGCGCTCGCGGCCCACGGCCCTGCCCGCATCATCGCCCTCTGCAACCAGAAGGGCGGGGTCGGCAAGACGACCACGACCATCAACCTGGCCGCGTCTCTCGCGCACTACGGCCGCAAGGTGCTGGCGGTCGACTTCGACCCGCAGGGCGCACTGTCCGCGGGCCTGGGCATCACGACGCACGACGTGCCCACCATCTACGACCTGCTGCTGGACACCAAGCGCGACCCGCGCGAGGTCATCGTGAAGACCTCCGTCGAGGGTCTGGACGTGCTGCCGGCCAACATCGACCTCTCGGCCGCCGAGGTGCACCTGGTCAACGAGGTGGCACGCGAGACGATCCTCGCCCGGGTGCTCCGCCACGTGGCGGGGGAGTACGACGTCATCCTCATCGACTGCCAGCCCTCCCTGGGGCTGCTGACGGTCAATGCCCTGACGGCGAGCCACGGCGTGCTCATCCCGCTCGAGTGCGAGTTCTTCGCCCTGCGCGGCGTCGCCCTGCTGATCGAGACGATCGACAAGGTACGCGACCGGCTGAACCCCTCGATCACCCTGGACGGCGTGCTCGCCACGATGTATGACCCCCGCACGCTCCACTCGCGCGAGGTGCTCGAGCGCGTGGTCGAGGCGTTCGGCGACGATGTGCTGGAGACCGTGATCGGGCGCACCGTGAAGTTCCCGGACGCGTCGGTGTCGGGGATGCCCATCACCGAGTTCGCTCCCGAGCACGCCGCGGCGCAGGCCTACCTGCGTCTCGCGCGGGAGCTGGTCGCCCGTGGCGCCGTCGCCTGAGCCGCAGGACGCGGCCACAGACGGATTCCGGGTATCGCTGGGCGTCTTCGACGGCCCGTTCGATCTGCTGCTGACCCTCATCTCGCAGCACGAGCTCGACATCACGGATGTGGCGCTCAGCGTCGTCACCGACGAGTTCATCGCGTACCTGCGCCAGCTCGGGCCGGATGCGGAACTGGATGAGGCGTCGGAGTTCCTCGTCGTCGCCGCCACCCTGCTCGACATGAAGGTGGCGGGACTGCTCCCGCAGGGCGAGCTCGTCGACGCGGAGGCCGTGGCTCTGCTCGAGGCTCGCGACCTGTTGTTCGCGCGGTTGCTGCAGTACCGGGCCTTCAAAGAGGTCTCCGCGTGGTTCGCGCGCTCGTTGGAGCGTGAGGACAGACGGCACGCGCGCAGCGTCCGCATCGACGAGCGGTACCGGCAGGCTGCCCCCGAGCTCGTGTGGACGCTCAGTACCGAGGATTTCGCCGCGCTCGCCATGCTGGCGATGGCGCCGAAGGAGATCCCGACGGTCGGCCTCGACCACCTGCACGCGCCGCTGGTCAGCATCCGCGAGCAGGCCGCGATCGTCGTGACCCTCCTGCGCCAGCGCGGCACGCTGACCTTCCGCGAGCTGATCGCCGGGGTGGACGCCTCCGGCATCGTCGTCGCACGATTCCTCTCCATCCTCGAGCTGTACCGCCACGCGGCGCTGTCATTCGAGCAGCTGGAGCCCCTCGGCGAGCTGACCCTGCGCTGGAGCGCGGAACGCTGGTCCGAGGAGAACCTCGCCACTCTGGGAGCCGACTATGACCGATGACATCCGCACCGAAGAGTCGGAGACCACTGCCTGGCCGCAGGATGTGGGCTCCGTCGCGCGCCGGCTCGAGGCCGTGCTGCTGATCCTCGACGAGCCGCACAGCGTCGTCGCGCTCGCGGCGGCCGTCAGCGCACCCGTCCCTGCGGTGCGCAAGGCGATCGCTGCGCTCGTCGCCGACTACGACGGCGAGGACGGCGGCCCGCGACGCGGCTTCGAGCTGCGCGAAGTGGGCGGCGGATGGCGGCTCTACGTGCGTGAGGAGTACGACCGCGTCATCACCGAGTTCCTCGGCACCCAGCAGCCCGCACGTCTCTCGCAGGCGGCCCTGGAGACCCTCGCGGTCATCGCGTACAAGCAGCCCGTCACCCGCGGACAGGTCGCGTCGATCCGCGCCGTCAACGTCGACTCGGTCGTGCGCACGCTCGTGGGCCGCGGACTCATCACGGAGGTGGGTCACGACGGGGAGACCGGCGCCATCCTGTACGGCACCACCGACGCGCTGCTGGAGAAGCTCGGCATCAACACGATCGACGAGCTTCCGCACATCTCACCGCTGCTGGATGACGGCAGCACCGGCTTCGAGGAGATCGCACGATGACCGATACCGAGGGCGTCCGCCTGCAGAAGGCGCTCGCGAACGCGGGCGTCGCCTCCCGCCGCGTGGCGGAGCAGTACATCGTCGAGGGCCGGGTGCGGGTGAACGGTGCCGTCGTGACCGAGCTCGGCAGCCGGATCGATCCCGAGACCGACCTCGTCGACGTCGACGGCGTCGCGGTCGAGTTCGACCAGTCGAAGCGGTACGTCATGCTCAACAAGCCCACCGGCGTCGTCAGCTCGATGGGCGACGACCGCGGCCGCCGTGACCTCCGCGAGTTCACCCGCGATTTCGAGGAGCGCCTCTACAACGTCGGTCGCCTGGATGCCGACACGTCGGGCCTGCTCCTGCTGACCAACGACGGGGAACTGGCCCACGTGCTGGCGCACCCCTCGTTCGGTGTCACGAAGGTCTACATCGCGAAGGTCGACGGTCGCGTGTCGGCGCAGACGATCTCGACGCTCACGCGCGGCTTCGAGCTGGAGGACGGCTTCATCCGGGCGGACAAGGCGCGTCTGCTCGATGCCTCGGCCACGAGCAGCCTCGTGGAGCTCACGCTGCACTCCGGGCGCAACCGCATCGTGCGCCGCATGATGGCCTCGGTCGGGCACCCCGTGCTCGAGCTCGTGCGCCGGCAGTTCGGGCCCCTCCACCTGGGAACACTCCCGGCGGGAAGGATGCGGGAGTTGACTAAGATCGAGCGGGGTGCGCTTCTCACGCTCGCGCGCCGCGACCAGGTGTCCGACCCGCCCGGAGAGCAGGAGAACCAGTGAGCGAGTCGAACGGCACCAGCGCGCCCGCGCGGGTCGCCGCGCGCACCTCGGGCACGGTCCGTGTCGTCGGCGCGGGCCTGCTGGGCGCCAGCATCGGTCACGCCCTCCGTGCCCTGGACGTCGACGTCGTGCTCGACGACACCTCGCCCGCCCAGCTCCGCCTCGCGATCGACTACGGCGCCGGTCGTGCCGCGGCCCCCGGCGACGCCCCCCGCCTCGTCGTCGTCGCCGTGCCGCCGGATGTGATCGCCGACGTGGTCGAGCGAGAACTCGCCGCCTACCCCGACGCGGTCGTGACCGATGTCGCGAGCGTGAAGGGAGAGCCGCTCCGCGCGCTCCGAGCCCGAGGGGCGAACTTGGCGCGGTACATCGGCTCGCATCCCATGGCCGGACGCGAACGCGGCGGGGCCATCGCCGCCCGCGCCGACCTGTTCATCGGACGGCCGTGGGTGGTCTGCCGCGACGAGGAGACCACGGCTGCCGATCTCGCGCTCGTCGAGGGTCTCGCTCTCGATCTGGGAGCGACGCCGATAGAGATGGCGCCCGAGGAACACGACCGCTCGGTCGCCCTCGTCTCGCACGTTCCCCAACTCGTTTCGAGCCTGCTGGCCGCGCGGCTCACGGCTGCCCCCGAAGACGCGCTGCGTCTGGCGGGACAGGGCGTTCGCGACACGACCCGGCTCGCTGCATCCGCTCCCGAGCTCTGGGTGCAGATCCTCGGCGCCAATGCTGCTCCGGTCGTGGACGTGCTCGACGCGTTCGCGGAGGATCTCGCCGCCGTCGCGGATGCGCTGCGCGAGCCCGATGCGC
The DNA here is from genome assembly GCF_056868075.1 of Microbacterium sp. KU4F. Lineage (NCBI taxonomy): Bacteria > Bacillati > Actinomycetota > Actinomycetes > Micrococcales > Microbacteriaceae > Microbacterium > Microbacterium sp. KU4F. Next base: position 78,912 of record NZ_CP200324.1, read on the forward strand.
CGGGTGCCCGTCGCGGCGTCGCCGACACGATCCTGCGCGGAAATCAGGGCGTCGAGCGGCTGCCCGGCAAGCACGGGCAGAACCGTCGTTTCGAGACCATCGTCGTCATGGTGGACGACACGCCAGGTCAGCTCGGTCGCCTGTTCGGCGAACTCGGCGAGCTGGGTGTGAACGTCGAGGACCTGCGCCTGGAGCATTCGCCCGGCGCCCAGTTCGGCCTGGCAGAGATCAGTGTCGTTCCCGCGATCGCCGCGCCCGCTGTGGCGGGCCTCGAGGCGCGCGGGTGGAGGATTGCGAGCAGTGCAAATGAGTGATTCCGACGTCGCCATCGTCGCCGTCGACGGACCCGCCGGCAGCGGCAAGTCCTCGGTCTCCAAGGAGGTGGCGCGCCGCCTCGGTTACGGGTACCTCGACACGGGCGCGGTGTACCGCTCCCTGGCCTGGCACGCCCTCGACCGATCCGTCGACACCTCCGACGCCACCGCGGTGCTCGAGGCGATGGGCGACTTCGACGGCAGCATCTCGCTGGACCCCGACGACTATTGGGTGCGGGTGGGCGACACGGACGTCACCGAGGCGATCCGTGAGACCCGCGTGACCGACGCGGTCAGCGGAGTCGCCCGCGTCCCCGTCGTCCGTCACACCGTCAATGCCCGTTTCCGCGCCCTCGTCGCCGACTCCGGACGACCCGGCGTCGTCGTGGAGGGCCGTGACATCACCACGGTCGTGGCTCCCGATGCGCCGGTGCGCATTCTGCTGACGGCGGCCCCCGAGGTGCGCGCTGCCCGGCGCAGCGCCGAGGTCACCGGACAGGATGCGGCGGCGGTCGCCGACTCGCTGCGCCGACGTGACGCATCAGATTCCACCGTCGTCGACTTCATGTCGGCGGCCGAAGGGGTCGAGGTCGTGGATTCCACGCACCTCGACTTCGATGAGACAGTGGCGGCCGTTCTCGCGGTCGCAGAGAAAATGCAGGAGGTGCGCGATGCGCGCTGAGGACGAGTACGAAGCCGGACCGGATCAGCTCGAGGAGACCCTCGCTGGAATCGACGACACGCTGGCCGAGCAGCGCGCGATCGCGCTGCGGGCGTCGCTCGAGGACTACGACCTCGACGACGACGACGCCGAGGTGCTCGCGGGGCTCGTCGGCTCGGGCGATGGGATCGAGTACCTGCCGGCGCTGCCGGTGGTCGCGATCGTCGGTCGCCCGAACGTCGGCAAGTCCGCGCTCGTGAACCGCATCCTCGGGCGCCGCGAGGCCGTCGTCGAGGACACCCCCGGGGTGACGCGCGACCGCGTGACGTACAAGGCCGAGTGGCTCGAGCGTCGCTTCTCGCTCGTCGACACCGGCGGCTGGGAGCCCGATGCCAAGGGCATCGACCGGTCGGTCGCCGCCCAGGCCGAGGTCGCGATCGACCTCGCCGATGTGGTGCTGTTCGTCGTGGACGCGATCGTGGGCGCCACCTCCACCGACGAGCACGTCGTGAAGCTGCTGCGTCGCAGCGGCAAGCCGGTCATGCTCGTCGCCAACAAGATCGACGATGCGCGCCAGGAGCCGGAGGCGGCTGCCCTGTGGAACCTGGGTCTCGGGGAGCCGCATCCGGTCTCCGCCATCCACGGCCGCGGCGTCGCGGACCTGCTCGACGAGCTCGTGAAGGTGCTGCCCGACGTCTCCGCGGTCGCCAAGCACGAGATCGGCGGGCCTCGTCGCGTCGCGATTCTGGGCCGCCCGAACGTGGGCAAGTCGTCGCTGCTGAACAAGGCGGCCGGCGAGGAGCGCGTCGTGGTCAACGAGCTCGCCGGCACCACCCGAGACCCGGTCGATGAGATCGTCGAGCTCGGCGGCAAGCTGTGGCGTCTGGTCGACACCGCCGGCATCCGTCGGCGCGTGCACCTGCAACAGGGTGCCGACTTCTATGCGTCGCTGCGCACATCGGCCGCGCTCGAGAAGGCCGAGGTCGCCGTCGTCGTGCTGGACGTGTCCGAGCCGCTCAGCGAGCAGGACGTGCGCATCATCGACATGGTGCTCGAATCGGGTCGCGCGCTCGTTCTCGCCTTCAACAAGTGGGACCGCCTGAACGACGACGACATGGCGAACATCGACCGACGCCGCTACCTCGAGCGTGAGATCGAGCAGGACCTCGCGCACGTCGCGTGGGCCCCGCGCGTCAACATCTCCGCCCGCACCGGCCGTCATCTCGAAAAGCTCGTCCCGGCTCTCGAGACGGCGCTCGAGTCGTGGGACCAGCGCATCTCGACGGGCAAGTTCAACGCCTTCCTCTCCGAGCTCGTGGCCGAGCACCCTCACCCCGTGCGCGGCGGCAAGCAGCCCCGCATCCTGTTCGGCACGCAGGCGGGCACGCGCCCGCCGACCTTCGTCCTGTTCACGACCGGCTTCCTGGACCCCGGCTACCGCCGGTTCATCCAGCGCCGCCTGCGCGAGCTGTACGGCTTCGAGGGAACGCCCATCGTCATCAACATGCGAGTTCGCGAGCGCCGCCAGCGCTGAGCTCACCGCACCGTCTCAGCTGACTCTCTCAGCGCACCGCGAACCGCGCGAACCGCTCACCCGGCACCGTGTCGAGCGAGACCTCGTAGGAGGCCTCGCCGACACGGGGCAGGGGGATGCGGGTTCCTTCGCTGCGGAAGCGCTGCAGGGCCCAGCACGTCACGCCGGCATCGGCGAGTCGGTGCCCCAGCACGGCGAGCTCCGCCGCATCCGCCGCCTCGGGGTGCACCGTCGTGCGCACCTCGTAGTCGAGGGGGCGGGTGGTCGCCGCGCGCGCCGCCGACTCGGCGAGGACGACAGAGAGCGAGCCCCAGGACCGCTCGGCGCTGTTCGAGTAGCCCGTGACCTTCTCGTAGAGCCGTTTGCTCGTCTTGATGTCCAGACCCACCCAATCGACGTGGGGCAGGATGCGGGCGAGCGCGGCCGGGTAGATCCCGGCCGTGTGCAGGCCCACCGCGAATCCGAGCTGCCTGACCGCCGCGATCGCCGCCGGGAGGGCCGGCTGCATCGTGGGCTCCCCGCCGGAGAACACGACGCCGTCCAGCAGACCGCGCCGCTTCTTCAGGAACGTCCACAGCGTGCGCCAGCTCATCGCGGCGGGCGCACGCGGCGCGCGCAGCGCCGGGTTGTGGCAGTAGAAGCAATCCCACGGGCATCCCTGCAGGAAGACGGTCGCGACGAGCTTGTCGGGCCAGTCGACCGTGGATAGGCGTGTGAGACCGGCGATGCGCAGGGTGGCCGGGTCGATCGCGGCGGGGATCACCTCACACCGCCGCGGCGGCGAGGGAGCGCGATTCGGCGAACGCCAGCCGCTCGGCGGCCTCGCCCTTCTTGCCGACGTTGAACGACGACACGGGGCGGAAGTAGCCCATGACCCGGGTCCACACCTCGCAATCCGCACCGCATTCCGGGCAGAGAAGGTGCTCTCCGGAGCGGTAGCCGTGGCGTGGGCAGATGGAGAACGTCGGGGTGATCGTGATGTAGGGCAGCCGGAACTTCTCGAGCGCGCGCCGCACGAGCGTGCGGCAGGCCGCGGCGGAGGAGACGGCCTCGCCCATGTAGAGGTGGAGCACCGTGCCGCCGGTGTACTTCTGCTGCAGGTCCTCCTGGAGCGCGAGCGCCTCGAACGCGTCGTCGGTGTAGCCCACGGGCAGCTGCGAGGAGTTCGTGTAGTACGGGTTGTCGTCGGTGCCGGCGTGGCGGATCCCGTCGTAGCGGGCGATGTCGCTCTTCGCGAATCGGTACGTGGCGCCCTCTGCGGGCGTCGCCTCGAGGTTGTACATCGTGCCGGTCGCCTCCTGGAACTCCACCATCCGGTCGCGGATGTGATCCAGGATGCGGGCGACGAGGGCGTGACCCGCATCCGAGGTGATGTCCTCCGTGTCGCCGGTGAAGTTGCGCACGAGCTCGTTGAGCCCGTTGACGCCGATCGTGGAGAAGTGGTTGTCGAGCGTGCCGAGGTAGCGCTTCGTGTACGGGAAGAGGCCCCCGTCGATGTGGCGCTGGATCACGACGCGCTTGGCCTCGAGACTGTCGCGGGCGATCTCGAGCAGCCCGTCGAGCCGTGCGATGAGACCCGCCTCGTCACCGGGGTGCAGGTAGCCGAGGCGCGCGCAGTTCACAGTGACCACCCCGAGCGAGCCGGTCTGCTCCGCCGAGCCGAACAGGCCGTTGCCGCGGGCGAGCAGCTGGGTGAGGTCGAGCTGGAGGCGGCAGCACATCGACCGGATCATGTGCGGGTCGAGGTCGGAGTTCACGAAGTTCTGGAAGTAGGGCAGCCCGTACTTGGCGGTCATCGCGAACAGGGCGTCGACGGCGGGGTCGTCCCAGTCGAAGTCCTTCGTGATGTTGTAGGTCGGGATGGGGAAGGTGAACGCCCGCCCGTCGGCGTCGCCGGCGGTCATGACGTCGATGAACGCCCGGTTGATGACCGCCATCTCGGGGGCGAGGTCGCCGTAGGTGAAGTCGCACACCTGGCCGCCGATCATCGGGCGCTGGTCGGCCAGGTCGTCCGGGCACGCCCAGTCGAGGGTGAGGTTGGTGAAGGGGGTCTGGGTGCCCCACCGGGAGGGGACGTTGAGGTTGAAAACGAACTCCTCGATCGCCTGCCGCACGGCCTCGGCGTCGAGGTCGTCCAGGCGGACGAAGGGCGCGAGATAGGTGTCGAAGGAGCTGAACGCCTGGGCGCCCGCCCACTCGTTCTGGAGGGTCCCGAGGAAATTGACCATCTGGCCGAGCGCGCTCGACAGGTGCCGGGGCGGGGCGGAGGAGACCTTGCCCGGGACGCCATTGAAGCCATGCTCGAGGAGGGTGCGCAGCGACCAGCCGGCGCAGTAGCCGGCGAACATGTCGAGGTCGTGGATGTGGATGTCACCGTCGCGGTGCGCGGCGCCCGCCTCGGGTGCGTAAACCTGGTCGAGCCAGTAATTGGCGATGACTTTGCCGGACGTGTTGAGCATCATGCCGCCGAGGGAGTATCCCTGGTTGGCGTTGGCGTTGACGCGCCAGTCTCCGCGCGAGAGGTACTCGTCGATCGTGGGGGCGACGGGGATCGTGCGAGCGGTGGTGGACGTGGACATGCAGGCTCCTTCTAGCCGTGGGGTGAAGGTGATCTGCGGTGGTTCGACCACTGTATGTAGGGGTGGGAGGCGTTGTCGAACCCATATGTTGGGGAATAACAGCCTGCGGTTGTCATCCGCGCGGCGCCGATTGTGGGTGCTCACAGCCGCGCGCGTCGCTGCGGGTCGATGCTCATCGGCGGGTGTAGAAGGCGCGACGGTTCTCCCGAATGCGTCGACGGTCGCGTCGGCATCCTCGCGGTGTGCGAGGCTGTCAGCGTGACGATCGAACCCCCTGCCCCCGGAGAGCCGCGCCGGCCGCTGGGACCGCGGGATCCGGGGGATGCCTGGGTCGTCGCGCCGACCGGGGAGCGCTACTGGGGTCGCTTCGGCGCCGCGGGGCTTCTCGCGGTCGACCCGGTGCGTGGAGTGCTGCTGCAGCACCGCGTCTCGTGGAGCCACCATGGCGGCACGTGGGCCCTGCCCGGCGGTGCACGCCACGAAGGCGAGTCCGCTCTGGACGGTGCGCTGCGCGAGGCGACGGAGGAGGCGGGTGTGCCCGACGGTGCCGTCAGGCCACGGCTCATGAGCGTGTTCGATCTCGGCTACTGGTCGTACGCGACGGTGCTGGCGGATGTGGTGGATGCCTTCGATCCGGTGATCAGCGACCCCGAGAGCGTTGAGCTGTCGTGGGTGCCCGTCGCTGACGTCGACGACTATCCGCTGCACCCCGGGTTCGCCGCATCCTGGCCTCGGCTGCGTGAACTGCTGGCCGTTCGGCCGAAGATCGTGGTGGATGCGGCCAACGTCGTCGGCTCCGTGCCGGACGGCTGGTGGAACGATCGCGCGGGCGCGGCGGAGCGGCTCGTCGAGCGGCTTCGCGGCCTGGCCGTGCGCGGCATTCCCGGCGATGCCCTGGGACTGGCGGAGGACCGCTGGTATCCGGAGATCAAGGTCGTGCTGGAGGGCAGGGCGCGTGAAGCCGCTCCGGGTGCCGAGGTGTTCTACGCCGCCTCCTATCGGACGCCCGTCGTGCTCGAGATCCGCGCAGAGGCCGCGGGCGACGACGCGATCGTCTGGACGGCGCGCGAAGAGGCCGAGTGGGGTGCGCAGGTGATCGTCGTGACGAGTGATCGTGCACTCGCCGCGCGGTGCGAGGCCGTCGGCGCCTCCGTGCGGGGAACGCGCTGGCTGCTCGACCTGTTCGAGGACTGAGCGCCGGTGAGTGGCCCGCGGGATTCCGTCTCCGTCGCACACGTGGTTGCGGCCTCGCCGGCTGTCGTCTGGCGCGCACTCACCGCCGGCCGGGCCCAGTGGTGGCCGGATCTGCGATTCGATGCCGTGGTCGGCGCGCCGCTCGTCGAGACGTGGGTCGAGGCGGGGCAGCAACGGCAGGCTCACGGGGTCGTCACTCGATGCGATGAGGCGGAGCTTCTCGCGTTCCGGTGGCGAGAGGACGGATGGTCGGCGCCGCTCGAGGTGAGGTTCCGACTGGAGGCGCATGACTTGGGGACCTCCGTCACGCTCACGGAGACGGGCTTTCGCCGCGCGGATGTGTCGCCGACGCTCGCCGACGAGCACGAGGAGGGCTGGCGCTACCACCTCACGCGGTTGGCGCGGGCGTGCGGCGCATCGGATGATCGAGGCGTACCGACCCACGATCGAACGGATGTCATGAACGTTCAGCCCTCTGCTCTGCTGCGCGCGGTCCGTGCCGCGGGCCTGCTCGCCGACCCCGTCGAGGAAGAAGGAGTCGTCCGCGGACCTGCTCGCCTGGAAGCGGCCGGCTACGACGTGTCGGTCAATCTCGACCCGGACCCCGAGTTCGATCCCCTTGACGACGAAGTGGGCGCCGAGCCTGTCGAGCCTGCCTCCCTCATCGCCGCGGCCGAGGCGTTCCTCACCATGAGCGCCGCACGGTGGGGCCGCTTGATCGACGAGATCCTCGAGGAGATCGAGGGGGCTGGGAGAGTCGCCGGGCGTGAGGACCTCACGATCGAGTGGGTGGCGGTCGTCCCGGACGCGTACCTGGTGTCTTTCCCCGTGCCCCGCGAATCACCCGAGGTCTTCATCCGTGCGCAGCTCGACGCCGACTTCCGGCTCGACGAGCTCTACATCGATGAAGACCCTGATGAGGACGATGATGACGACGACGCCGCGGTCGACGTCGCCTCGCTCGAAGCGCTGCTCGACGAGCTCAACGGCAAGGACGCCTCCGGCGGCAGGAAGGCCTGATCGCGCGTCGCGACACGCTCTCGGCAGCCGTGCGCGGGCGACAGCGAACATCGTCCTGCGGTGTCCGGCCCGTGTGCAGGCTGGATGTCATGTCAACGTCAGGGCGCTCCGGGCGTGACCCTCGCTAGAACGGCGGGTCGGCCGCATCCGTGAAGACGACGCGGGACGCGGGGGAGTCGCGGTGGTGTCGGCCCTGCGGGCTGGTCCACTCGAGCACGCCGTCGGGCCCGAGCTTGACGCGCCACGGCGTGGCGTGTTTGAGCGAGTGATGTCGGCGGCAAAGGTGCGCGAGGTTGTCGACGTGCGTGGGTCCCCCGTGGGCCCAGTCGACCGTGTGGTCGATGTCGCAGCGGTGGGTGGGCATGCGGCATCCGGGGAAGCGGCACCGCTCATCGCGTACGCGCAGCAGGCGCCGTTGGTCTTCGCTGGGCCGGTAGCGGTCGACCCCCACGACGTTGCCGGTGACCGGATGGGTCAGCACGCGCGTCCAGGCCACGGCGCCTCCGGTTAGTCGCCGTGCGGTCTCGGCATCGACGGGGCTGACACCGATGAGCTCGGCGCTCGCATCCGTCGTTCCGAGCAGCGTGGTGGCGGGGATCGTGATGCGCACGTGCGCGTGCACGGCGTCGATACCCGCGTGCGGTGCGTCGGCGGTGTCGGCGGCGGTCGAGGTGAGCAGGAGATCGCTGAGGATGTCGGCGCGCAGTTGGTCGATCGTCCGCGGATCTGCCGCGGGGTCGTGGGCGTCGCGCACGAGGTGCGCCATCCGAGTGAGCCGGTCGTGTGCGCCGTGGGCTTCGATGACGGGCAGGACGGCGGTGAGCTCTGCCATGCCGTCGGGTAGATCTCGCACGAAGACGCCGCGGTGCGCGCGGGCCTCGCGGTGGCGCTCGGTGAGCGGGCGCTGCTGAGCCTGCTCGGCCAGCCGGCGGAGGATCGGGCGCAGACGGTTGACGGACATCTCGGAGGCGGCCGCCGCGGCCCGTTCGTCGTAGGCGACGAGCTGTGGCCCGTCGAGCCCAGCGGATGCCTCGTGGATCGCGCGCAGGTGGCGGCGCGAGATGCGGCCCTCGGCCAGCGCAGCGAGGGAGCGTGGCAGCCTGCGGGCGATGTCGGCGGCGTCGTGCAGTTCGTTCTGCATGCCTCGGTCGTTCGCGTGCAGGGCGGTGGCGAACTCCGCGGCGATGTCGCGCAGCGGCATCTCGTGCGCCCGGGCCGACGGATCGGGCAGGCGGGAGGTGCGGTCGGCGGCGATCTGGCGGGCGGTCGCGAGCAGGTTGAGCTCGAGCGCTTCGAGGGCGGCGATGGATGCGCGGGTCTTCTCGAGGCCGGCGAGCAGACCCTCGAGCATCGCCGCTTCGGCGTCCTCGGGGCTCATCGCCGCTGCATCCTTCATGCCTGAAGTCTGACACCGACCTCCGACATCGCCGGGGTCCGATCAGTCGTCGGCGGAACGCCCCCGCAGCCGGTCGATATCGCGCCTCTCGCGCTTCGTCGGACGCCCCGCGCCGCGGTCTCGGACCGGCACGAAGGCCGTCAGCTCGCGCGGCGGAGGCGGGGGCGTCTTGTCTTCCGCGGCGAGGGCCGCGAGGGGTGCGCTGACGCGCTTCACGATGGTCTGACGCACGACGAGGATGCGGTCGAAACCGGCGATTCGTATGCGCACCTCGTCGCCGGGGCGCACGCGCTGCGCCGCCTTGGCGCGGTCGCCGCCGATGCGGACGTGGCCGGCGCGGCAGGCCGTCGTGGCGGCGGATCGGGTCTTGTAGACACGCACGGCCCAGAGCCACGAGTCGACCCGAACGGGGGATGCCGCATCCGTCATCCCTCCATCCTGGCGGATGCGGGCTCAACGGAGGTCGAGCGCGACGATAGGCCGGTCGGCGCGGGATCGTGCGGTCTCGACGAATCCGGCGTCGAGGAAGGTCGTCAGTGCACCGTGGAAGAGCTCGTTCGACGAGGTCGTGGTCGCGGCGGTGTCGACCGGGTAGGCCTCGACGAGACGTGCGCCGTTCTCGCGGGCGAACGCGACGGCAGCGTCGAGGAGCCGGCGCGTGAGGCCCTGTCCGCGGAACTCCTTGCGCACGGAGAAGCAGCTGATGGCCCAGGTCGTGGCGTCGGTCCAGGGCTCGGGGGAGGTCTTGCCATAGAGCTTCGTGCGCGCGAGCCGCTCGTGGTCTGGGCGCGGTCCGACGCGCACCCAGCCCGCGCCGACGCCATCGACGGTCGCGACGAGCCCGGGTGCGACGGATGCGGCCGTCTCGTCGCGCAGGATCTCCGTCTTCTCCTCGACGCTCAGCGCGCTGAACCGGCTGCCCGGCATCATCCACCATTGGCACTGACACGCCCGGCCGTCGCCGCCGCCGGTGAGGGCGTTCTGAACCTGGTCGAAGCGTTCACTCGTGGCCGGAAGCACCTGGATCTGGCTCATGTCGCGACCGTACTCCCGGCTGCGGACACGCATCCACCGCTTGCGCCGTCGGACGCGTTCGCGGCATGCTCTCGGACCGGCTAAGATGGTTGAGTTGCCCGCGCGCGGGCGGCTCCGGGATGTGGCGCAGCTTGGTAGCGCACTTGACTGGGGGTCAAGGGGTCGCAGGTTCAAATCCTGTCATCCCGACCGGGAACGCAGAAGGGTCGGCCGAATGGCCGGCCCTTCTGCGTTTCCCGCGAGTGGATTACAGGAGGGCCCCTGCCGCCGAGGCTCCGCGCGGCGCGCAGCGCCGTGTGGAGAAGCGGTAGGGCGCATCCCGACCGGAACAGGCTTAATTCGAACCTCTCGACTGAGTAAGCGGGTAAAGGTCCGAAAGAGAGTCTTCTGCAGGACCGCGGGAGGCTCTCTCTTCGTATGTCTGCAGGAAGCGGCGCCGATCGATGTCCGGTCGCATCGTTAGCCTCAGATCGTGGTCGATACGAAGCAGACGAAGACGATCGGCGAACACCATGTCGCCGCCGAGCTAGCTCGACGCGGCTGGGCACCGGCCCTCACCCGGGACGGACTCGAACGCACCGACATCCTCGCGGTGCTCGCAGAAGGCACTGAGCGTCGCCTCGTCGAAGTCCAGGTGAAGGCAGCGCGCGGCGCCAAAATGGACTCGATCAGCTGGCCGCTCGGCTCGAAGTCGCAGGCACCGAGCCTGCACGAGCGCGAGTACTTCGTCATGGTCGCAATCCCTCACGATCTCCGCGACCCCGTCCCCGCAGTTTTGTGGTGCCCCGTGTCCACGTCGCAGCGGCGGCTTGGATCGAGCACATGAACTGGCTCACCCATCCCGATGCGCTCCCTGGAAAGCGGAATGCGCCGGTCGAGCGCTCTCGGGTGCTCCTTCGGACCTTTGCCGACTACGAGGACCGCTGGGACCTGCTCGAAGTTGACCAGCGCCTCGCCCCGGTTCTGCTGCCCTCAAGCTTCCGAGATCTCGCGCTCTCCGACCGTGTGGGTCTACCGCCAGACCACGAGTGGCGAGAGGGGCTTCCGAAGTGGTGAACAACACCGAGGACGCTTGGTATGCGAAACTGCGCGCCCACTATCAGCCCGAGCATGTGCGCCTGCTCCTGATCGGTGAGAGCGCGCCGACCGATCACGGTGGCACTCGTCCGCGGAACTTCTTCTACGCCGACCACCTCGGCTACGACAACCTTTACCGCGGCGTCGTCGAGGCGCTGTACGACCTCGGTGGGCTGGAGAAGCGTTCGCACGACAAGCGCCCATGGCTGCGACGGCTGCAGGCCGACGGTGTCTTCCTGATCGACCTGGTTCCGTACCCCGTCAACGATGTATCAAGCAAGAAGCAGCGCAAGGCGATACTTCGCGAGAACGTCCCAGGCTGCATCGAGCGCGCCCGCGCCCTCAACCCGGACGGCATCATTCTCTGCAGCAGCGATGTCTTCGATGCGCTCGCGCTGCCGCTGCGCGAAGCTGGGCTGCCATTGCTTCACACCCGCGCCCTGAGCTTTCCGCTCGGCAACGTCCGCGATCAGTTCGTCGCGGGCTTCCGTGAGGCTTTCGCCCGCCTGGACGAACACTAGACAGCACGGCTGCATGTCGTCACCCGCCGTTGCTCCGTACCGCTGCAGACCGACTACACGGGTGAAGCCGCTGCCAATCGGGCGATGCGGCGATTTCTTGCCTCGACGAACTCGATCTGCCGTCTGAGGAACTGCTGATACTGCGGATAAGTCCTCGGCAGCGCCGCGCCCGAGAAATCCTCGAACGGGAGATAGAAGCGGATTCTCTTGAGGGAATCGTCCACCAGGTCCTGCAACAAGAAGAACTCGACGTAGTGCGCGAAGTCCTGGAAGAGCGCGAAGTATGTCTCGTACGTGGACAGCACCGCTGTCAGGGGACTTTCCGCGCCGACGTAGTGCCGCCGGATGCGCTCGAGCGTGAGATCGAAACGGTCCCTGATTCGCGGATGGGTGCCGCGTCTCTGATTGATGGTCTGTCGTCCGTTGACGCGCTCTGCGGGAAAGACAAGCCGACCGCCGATCGTCAGGCCGACCGAGTGGAAGCGGGCGCGCGCATCGTCGGGGACCATTTCGTAGAACTCTCGGCACGGGCGTTTGCTCGAATTGGCGAGGATGTCGCTCGACAGATACAGATCCCCGTCTTCGCGGCGGTGCCGAAGCAGATACGACCCCCGACGACGAACCGGCTCCAGGGCGAACTTCGTACCATCGGGCAGGCGTCGGCTCCAGAGGTGGCGGTGATACGACTGAAGCGTCGGACTGTGTCTATCTGAATCCCGCCCACGTGCGTCGCCTCGAAGTCGAGCGTGATGTCCACGGAGGGAGTCTGCGTCATTGCGTCGACTCGGGCTTCTGGGCCTGGCGCCGGAAGGCCGCCATCACCATGGTCATCGCGACGAGGAGGATGGCGAGCATGAGCGTCAGGCCGATCGCTCCCGTGACTGTCGACGGTGTGGCGCCCAGGCTGATGAGTGCGGGAATCGATGCGGCGAAGCTGACGAGGCTGGCGAGGGTACAGATGATCTGCACAGTTGGCAGGAGTCGACGAAGGTCCTCCCCTCGTTCGCCCAACGAGTAATGCGCGATCGACGCGACGACGGACACGACGAACCCCACCGCGGTGATGGCCCATACCCAGATCTGAAGCCAGTGATCCCCCATGCTTCGCAGGCTATCTGACCGAGCTCACGCGTGCAGTGCCGCAGTTCCGTTTCGAAGCACGCATTCGATACCTCCGACCGCCGGCCATCTCGCCCCGGACGGCAAGGGCAAGGCGAGCGCCACGGACCTCGTCGCGGACCTTCTCCGGCTCCTCAGTGCCGCTGACTGAGGTGTGAGTCGGCGCCGGTCACGGCCGAAGCGAGGCGACGAAGTCGAGCTTGTCCAGTACCGGGTCGGGCAGGACGAAGGGGTAGAAGTCGCTCTTGCCCATGGAGCGGTTGATCATGTTGAGCGCGGTGGACAGCGGCATCCAGATCTCCGTCACGATGTCGCGGAACGAGGCGAACGCGTCGATTCCCACGAACACGGCAAGCCCGTACTGATCGGCGGTCTCGAGCGTGTCGGTGATGTGCAGGAAGTGGGCCCATGTCTCGGCGAAGTCCTCGTACGGGTGCATGGTCGCGTACGTCGAGATGTAGCGCGCCTGCCAGTCGGCCGGCGGACCCTCGGAGTAGTGGCGGTCGATCGCGGCCTGGTAATCGGCGCGCTCGTCGCCGAACAGCGCGCGCGCCTCGGCGATGCGGTCCGTGTTCTCCACGAGCAGCCACTCGACGTAGTGCCCGACCTCATGACGGAAGTGACCGAGCATGGTGCGGTAGGGCTCACCCAACTGCTTCTGCAGCTTCACGCGGTACGCGTCGTCGCTCTCTGCCAGATCGATCGTGATGATCCCCGCATCATGGCCGATGACGACGTTCTCCTGCACGCTCGAGAGCAGATCGAAGCACAGCCCTCTCTCGGGGTCCTCGGCTTTGCCGACCACCGCGAACCCGAGCCGGTCGAGTTCGAAGAGCAGCCATCTCTTGGCTCGTTCCGCGACCGGATACTGCGAAAGCCCCTCGAGGTCGGCGTCGTTGGGCCGCACGCGGGTGAGCTCGCACGCGGAGCACTGACCTCCTTCGTGCGAGGCCAGCCACGTGCAGCCGGATAGGTCGAGGTTTCGGCACACGTGCCACACCGCCCCTGACCGATCCATGTACCGACCCGCGTCGTCGACCGGAACGATCGCGCCCTCGGCCCGGGAGAAGCCGAGTGACGTGCCGCACGACGTGCAGATGGAGTTCTCGAAGTACAGGGCGTTTCCGCACACGCGGCATCGGAATGCTCTCACTCCGCAAGCGTGGCAGAGCAGACCGATCGGCGGTGCGGGCTTGCGGTGAGATCCGGATGCGGTCCTCCTGTCGCCCGGTAGACTCCTGGGCATGGGAACGTTGAACGCAGCGCCGATGACGGCGTTCGTCTATTCGGTCCGCGACCGCCGCGCCTGACGGCGCGTCGCTGATCTCCGCGTGATCGCGCCGTCTTCCGGGATGTCCTCGCACCTCGGCAGCGCGTCCTTCTTCGTACCCGCTCACCGGGGTGCTCCGAATCTTCCTTTGGAGCGCTCATGCGTACCCGTTCCGTCCACGGCGGCCGCCACGAACTCGGCCAGAACTTCCTTGTCCACCCGCCCACCATCGACCGCATCGTCACGCTCGTCGCAGCATCCGAGGGCGCGATCCTCGAGATCGGGGCCGGCGGCGGCGCGCTCACCGCGGGTCTCGCCCGTCTCGGGCGGCCGCTCACCGCGATCGACATCGATGAGCGCCGCGTCGCCGCACTCCGCCGGTCGTATCCGTCGGTGCGCGTCGAGCACGCCGACGTTCTGCGCCACCCGCTGGACGCGCCCGCCATCGTGGGCAATGTGCCGTTCCACCTGACGACGCCGATCATGCGCAGACTGCTGCAACGGCCTTCGTGGACGCATGCCGTCCTGCTGACCCAGTGGGAAGTCGCCCGCAAACGCACCGGCGTCGGCGGCGGCACCCTCCTCACTGCACAGTCGGCGCCGTGGTTCACGTTCACCCTGCACGGACGGGTGCCGGCGTGGGCGTTTCGACCCGCTCCGAGCGTAGACGGCGGACTTCTCTCGATCACTCGCCGCCCGGCGCCGCTGGTGCCGAAGCCTGAGCGCCGTGCGTACGAGCGGTTCGTGGGCGATGTCTTCACCGCGCGAGGGCATGGCATGCCGGCGATCCTCGCGTCGGTCGCTCGCATGTCCGCTCCCGCCGCGCGACGTCGACTGGATGCGGTGGGCATCGCCCACGGTGCGCTGCCGCGCGACCTGGGTGCCGAGCAGTGGGTGCGCCTGTGGCGGGCGTGCGCCCACGCGTGAGGGCGCCCCCATGGAGCAAGACTCCGCCGTCCGCGGGCAGGATGAGTACACGGGAGGGACAGGAATGAGCGCACGCACGGTCGGGTTCATCGGACTCGGCATCATGGGAGTACCTATGGCGACGAATCTCGTCGACGCCGGGTTCGACGTGGTCGTCTGGGCGCGTTCGGCGGCCCCACGGGACGAGCTGGTGGCGCAAGGCGCGCGGGCGTCCGCAGACGTCGCGGGAGTCTTCGCGGCGGCCGAGACCGTCATCCTGATGCTGCGCGACGAACCCGCGGTCGACGCCGTGCTCGGGCGAGGTACGGATGACTTCGCACGGCTGGTGAGGGACCGCACCGTCGTGCAGATGGGGACATTCACGACCGCCTTCTCCCGGGTGCTGGCCGCCGACGTCGCCGCGGCGGGCGGTCGGTACGTCGAGGCGCCCGTCTCGGGATCGCGGGGTCCCGCGATCGACGGAACGCTCGTGGGCATGCTCGCGGGGGAGCCCGATGTGCTCGCCCACGTCGAGCCCGTGGTCGGTGCGATGTGTGCCCAGACCTTTCGGTGCGGCGACATCCCCAGGGCCCTGACCATGAAGCTCGCGGTGAACACGTATCTCATCACGATGGTGACGGGCCTGGCGGAGACGATCCACTTCGCCGAACGTGCGGGTGCCGATCTCGGCGTGCTCCGCGAGGTGCTCGCCGCAGGCCCCATGGCGTCGGCGGTGTCGCGCGGGAAGGCGCAGAAACTCGCCGACGGCGACCTGTCCGCGCAGGCGGCGATCGCCGATGTGCTCAAGAACGCGAGACTCGCCGAAGACGCCGCCCGTGCGGTGGGCTCCGCGCATCCGCTGATCACGGCGAGCAGACGGCTCTACGAGGAGGCCGCGGACGCGGGACTCGGCGAACTCGACATGATCGGTGTGATCGAGGCGCTCGTCGCCCGGGCCGTCGGCTAACCTGAACCCACACATACGACACGGGGTGCCCTGCGGGGCTGAGATCACACCCGTCGAACCTGATCTCGTCAGTACGAGCGGAGGGATGTCGCACATGATGCGCGCGCCAGAGAACCTGATCGACTCCACCATCCGAGCCTGGGAGGCAGTGCGCGAGCAAGGCCCGCTCGTGCAGTGCCTGACCAACGCGGTGGTCACAGGCTTCACGGCCAACGTGCTCCTCGCCCTCGGGGCGGCTCCGGCGATGGTCGACATCTCGGGCGAGGCGGGGCCGTTCGCGCGCATCGCCTCGGGCGTCCTGGTCAATCTCGGCACACCCGGCGCCGAGCAGCGGGAGGCGATGCGCGAGGCCGTGGCGGCCGCCCAGGATGCGGGTACTCCCTGGGTGCTCGACCCCGTGGCGATCGGTGTGCTGCCGGTGCGCACCGCGCTGGCCGCCGAGCTCGTCGCGGCGGCGCCGAGCGTCGTACGCGGCAACGCGTCCGAGATCATCGCCCTCGACGGCTCGGGCGTCGGAGGCCGCGGAGTCGACGCGACGGACGGTGTCGAGGATGCGGTCGCGGCGGCTCGACGCGTCGCCCGGGCGACCGGCGCGATCGTCGCCGTCTCGGGTGCGGTGGACGTCGTCACCGACGGCAGCCGCGAAGTACGGCTGAGTAACGGGGACCCGCTGCTGACCCGCGTCACCGGCGGAGGATGCGCCCTCGGCGCTGTCATGGCCGCGTTCACGGGAGTCGACGAAGACTGCTTCGCCGCCGTGGTCGCGGCGGTCACGGCCTACAACGTCGCCGCTGAGGTCGCGGCGGCGCGCGCGCCGGGGCCGGGCAGCTTCGCCGTGGCGTTCCTCGATGCCCTCGCCAGTCTCGACGCCGACACGCTGCGGTCTCGGGCTGTGATCGCGTGAACGCGGACCTCTCGCTGTACCTCGTGACCGATGCCGGCACAGCCGCCGCGGCGGGCCACGACATCGTCGAGGTGGTGCGCATGGCGACGGCGAACGGTGTGACGGCCGTGCAGCTGCGCGAGAAGGACGCGTCCGCACGTTGCTTCCTCGACACGGTGACGAGGGTGTCGGCCGTGCTGCCCGACGGCGTCGCGCTGCTCGTCAACGACCGCGTGGACGTCTTCCTCGCCGCTCGCCAGGCGGGCGCGCGCGTGTCGGGAGTGCATGTGGGACAGAGCGATCTTCCGCCGGACGCAGTGCGCGCACTGGTCGGCGACGACGCGGTCGTCGGCCTCAGCGCATCCACGCCGCAGCAGTTGGCGGCCGCATCCGGCAGCGGCGTCGTGGACTACGTCGGCATCGGAGCGCTTCACGCCACCGCCACGAAGCGCGATGCACCACCGCCGTTGGGTCACGAGCGGTTCGCGCGGCTGGTTGCGGCGAGTACGCTGCCAGCCGTGGCGATCGGCGGTGTCACCGCCGCCGACCTGGGCCCGCTCCGGCGAGCGGGTGCCGCGGGCGCGGCCGTGGTTTCTGCCATCTGCGGCGCGAGCGACCCCGCGGATGCCGCCCGTATGCTGCGCGCGGCATGGGATGCGGCATGAGCGCCGGGCGTGCCGTTCCGCGGGTGCTGAGCATCGCGGGAACCGACCCGACGGGAGGGGCCGGCATCCAGGCGGATCTCAAGAGCATCGCCGCCAACGGCGGCTATGGCATGGCCGTCGTCACCGCCCTGGTCGCGCAGAACACGCACGGGGTGCGTTCGGTTCACGTGCCCCCGGTCGCGTTCCTCGCCCAGCAGCTGGATGTCGTCTCCGATGACGTGCATATCGACGCGGTGAAGATCGGCATGCTCGCCACCGTCGAGGTGATCGACACAGTCGCCGCGTGGCTCGGTCGGGTCCGGCCGCCGGTCGTCGTGCTGGATCCGGTCATGGTCGCGACCAGCGGCGACCGCCTGCTGAATGCGGATGCGGAGGACGCCCTCCGGCGCCTGCTGCCGCACGTCGACCTCGTGACCCCCAACATCCCCGAGCTAGCCATCCTCGCGGGGGTCCCCGAGGCCGCGGCCTGGACCGAGGTGCTCGCTCAGGCGGGCGCGGTGGCGCGTGAGCACGGTGTACGGGTTCTGGCCAAGGGCGGCCATCTGTCGGGGGAGCGGCTGCCAGACGCGCTCGTCGAGCTCGTCGACGAGTCGGTCGTCGTCACCGAGTTCCCCGGCATCCGCATCCGCACCCGCAACACGCACGGCACCGGATGCTCGCTGTCTTCTGCGGTGGCGACGCGTGCGGCGGCCACCGGGGACTGGATGCGGTCGACGGCGGAGTCGAAGAGGTGGCTCGCCGAGAGCATCCGTCACGGCGCGGAGCTAGAGGTCGGCTCGGGCAACGGGCCGATCAGCCACTTCGCCGGACTCTGGGAACGCGGTGGTCTCGACACCCGACCGACCGCACAGGAGGTCGAGGCCGCGTGGTGGGAGGACATCGCCGGCATCCGTGCGGAGATCGACGACCTGCCGTTCGTGCGGGGGCTGGGCGACGGCACGCTCGAGAGGAGCGCGTTCCTCGGCTATCTCGCCCAGGATGCGCTGTACCTCGGCGAGTACGCCCGCGTCCTCGCCGACGCCGCTCGCCTCGCGCCGGACTCCGCGGAGCGTGCGTTCTGGGCCGGAAGCGCCCAGAACGCGATCCTCGGCGAGCTGCAACTGCACGAGCGCTGGCTCTCGGGCGAGTTCGGGCTCGGTTCGCACCCCGATGCGGTCACGACGGCCTACCTCGATCACCTGCTGGCGGCCTCGGCCCGCGGCGACTACCGCGTGCTCATCGCGGCGCTGCTGCCCTGTTACTGGATCTATCAGGACGTGGGGGAGCGGCTGCAGGCGCACTCGCATCAGGGGCACGCGTATCGCTCCTGGCTGGAGACCTATGCCGACCCGGTCTTCGCTCAGTCCACCCGCCGCGCGATCGACATCGTTGCCCGGTCGGCGGCGACGGCGGATGCGGCGACCCGAGCCGCGATGTACGACGCGTTCCTGGCATCCTCACGTCACGAACTCGCCTTCTTCGCCGCTTCGCGATGACGGGCCGCTGCTACTCGTATCTCAGGGACGTCACCGGGTCTGCTCGTGCGGCTCGCGCCGCCGGCAGGGTGCCCGCCAGGAAGGCGATGGCCATCACGACGAGGATGATGGTGACGATGGAGAGCGGATCGAACGCGATGAGTTGGAGCCCGGCCAAATCGGCGAAGAGTCCCGTGGACAGAGCGCCACTGATCGCCGTGCCCGCGATCATGCCGATGCCGGCGCCGATGGCGCTGCCGAGGAACCCGATGAATGCCGCCTCGATGCTGAAGAGGGTGAACACGCGTCCGGAGCTCATGCCCATCGCCTTCATCAGCCCGATCTCTCGCGTCCGTTCCTGAACGGACATCAGCAGGGTGTTGACGATCCCGAAGCTCGCGGCAAGCAGGGCGATGACCGCGAAGGCGTTGAGCACGAGCACGATGGCGTCGATCACGGTTTTGAAGGTTCCCAGCTGGTCCGCGACGGTCATGCCGGTGTACCCCGCGTCGGAGAGCGCCTGCTTCAGATCGTCGATCTGCTCCGATGAGGCGTTCGCGGCGAATCGCACGCTGGCGCTGGCATAGCGGTCCTGCTGATCGGCGGGCAGGCCGGTGTTCTGCAGCGCGAACAGTTCATCCGACAGAGCCGCGTTCGGCGTGATGCTCGATCCGGTGCCGACCAGGGTCTCCTCTGTCACGCCCGTGATCGTCGCCTCCACCGTGTACTGCGTGCGTGCGAAGTCGGTGACGGCAACGGTGACCGACTCGCCGATCGCGTCGGCCGCATCCGCGAAGCCGAGGGCATCCACCAGCGAGTCCGGCACCGTGACCTGGTAGTCGGTCGCGGCGTCGTCGGGAGCACTGCCTTCAGCGAGCTGGAGGGCCTGCCCGGGGATGAGAGACCCCACGCTGACAACCCATTTCTTGCCGTCGGCGTGCTGGAGGTACTCCGCATCGATCGATTTGTTCGCCGACACGTCCTCGACCCCGCTGATTCCGCGAAGCACGGTGATGTCCTCATCCGTCAGCGCGGTGACCGTCGCGCCGGGCCCTGCGGCGCTCGCCGCGATCGCGTCAGGATCGTACTCGGTCGGGCCCGACGACAACCCGCTCCCGCTCGTGGAACTCTTCGTGACGCTCATCACGTCATTCGCGCCGATGGATGCGACGGTGTCGTCGATGTACCGGTTGATACCGGTGCCGAGCCCGCTCGTGACGGTGAGAGTGAATGCGCCGACGAAGATGGCGAGGATCGTCAACACGGTGCGCGTCTTGGAGCGGAACGTGTTCGAGATGGCCGAGCTGATCAGATCCGCGGTTCTCATGCGGGCACCTCCTCGGCCACGATCAGGCCGTCCTTGATGTGGATGCGGCGGTCGCACCGGGTGGCGAGTTCCTCGTCATGGGTGACCACGATCACGGTGATGCCGTGCTCCCGGTTGAGAGCGAACAGGATGTCTTCGACGACGGAACCGGTGGTCGAATCGAGGTTGCCGGTCGGTTCGTCGGCGAAGATCACTCGGGGGTTGTTCACGAGTGCGCGCGCGATGACGACGCGCTGCTTCTGACCGCCGGACAGGTTCGTCGCCTTGTTCTTCGCCTTGTCGGCCAGATCCAGCTCCGCAAGCGCCGCCATGCCGCGTCGCATACGCTCCGCGCGACCGATTCCGGCGATCTTCATCGGGAGGATGACGTTCTCGAGGACGGAGGCATTCGGGGTGAGGAAGAACTGCTGGAAGACGAACCCGAACGTGCGATTGCGCATTCTGTTCAGCGCGCGTCCGTGCAAACGACGGGTGTCCACTCCCTCGAGCGTGATTCGGCCCGCCGTCGGCTCGTCCAGCAGCGCGAGCAGGTGCATGAGGGTGGACTTGCCCGATCCGCTCTTGCCGACGATCGCGACGGACTCGCCGGCTCGGATCTCGAGGGTCACCCCTCGCAGCGCATCGAAACGGTTCTGATTGCGACCGTAGGTCTTCGTGACGTTGTCCACTGACAGGAGGGGCACGCTCATCGTGCGCCCTCCGTGATCTCGTCCATCAGGGTGGCGGTCGCCGTCGTGACGGCGTCGTCGTCCCCGTCGCGCGATTCGTCGCGAGTAGCTCGGAAGGGCACCTCCTTGATGAACAGCAGCGCGACGAAGCCTGCCCCGATCATCGGCAGGAGAAGAAGGAAGACGGGGGTGAGGGCGTCGTTGTAGGCGCCCACGATGACGTCGTGCAGCGCATCGGGCAGCGCATTGACTGCGGCGGGGGTGAGCGAGTTCGTGGATCCGCCGACCGCGCCGGCATCCGCTCCCACCAGCCGTTCGGTCAGCAGCTCGGTCAGCCGGCTCGCGAACACCGAGCCGACGATCGCGCTGCCCAATGAGGCGCCGATCTCGCGGAAGAAGTTGTTGGATGCGGTTGCCGTGCCCACCTCGGAATCGAGGAACGCGTTCTGCACGATCAGCACGAGGATCTGCATGCCCAGACCGATTCCCGCGCCCAGGGCGAACAGGTAGGTCATCAGGAGCCAGAGCGGGGTCTCGACGGTGAGGGTCGACATCAGCAGCAGCGCGCCCGCGACGACGACCATGCTCGCGAGCGGCATCCACTTGTAGCGTCCGGTGCGCGAGGCGATCTGGCCCGTGCTGATGGTCGTCAGCATCAGACCGACCACCATCGGGACCATCATGAACCCGGAGACGGTCGCGCTGACGCCGGTGACCATCTGGAGGTAGGTCGGAAGGTAGGCGAGCGTGCCGAACATAGCGACGCCGATGAACAGACCGGCGACGGTGGCCAGGACGAAGTTGCGGTTGCGGAAGAGCTTCAACGGGATCAGCGGGTCGGATGCCTTGTGCTCGGCGAGCACGAACAGCGCCGCGGAGACGGCGGCGATCACGATCAGCCAGAGGATCTGGGGCGAGTCCCACGCGTAGGTGTTGCCGCCCCACGACGTGGTCAGGATGATCGAGGTCACGGCGACCGCCATCGTCACGGTGCCCCACAGATCGAACCGGAAGGAGCTGCGGCCGTGAGGGGTGCGCAGAAAGGCCCAGGCGCAGGCGATGGCGACGAGACCGAGTGGAATGTTGATCCAGAACGCCCACCGCCAGCCGACGCTCTCTGTGAACCAGCCGCCCAGGAGCGGGCCGATGACGCTGGACAGGCCGAAGACGGCCCCCATGACGCCCATGTATTTCGCGCGCTCACGCACGGGGACGACATCCGCGATGATCGCCTGCGACAGGATCATGAGTCCTCCTCCGCCCAGGCCCTGCACAGCTCGGCCGACGATCAGCCCCGTCATGTCGGTGGCGAGGCCGCCGATCGTCGAACCGATCAGGAAGAGGGCGAGGCCGCCGATGAACAGCCACTTGCGGCCGATGAGATCGCCGAGCTTGCCGTAGATCGGCATCATGATCGTCGCCGCAACCATGTAGGCGGTGGTCACCCACAGCATGTGGTCGACACCGTCGAGCTCGCCGACGATCGTGGGAAGAGCGGTCGAGAAGATCGTCTGATCCAGCGACGCGAGCAGCATCGCGACGAGAAGCCCGGCGAACACGAGCAGGACGGATCGCCGCGCGGTCGGCGCCGTCGCTGCGGCGGGGGCGGCGGATGCGGGAGAAGTCATGCTCTCAGCCTCGCCGGCCAGGCCCGACGGCGCGTCCCCCGCACGAGGACACCTGCTCTACCCCTCAGGGGGTACGCGACTCAGTTGCCGGGAACGAGCAGCCCGCTCTCGTACGCCCAGATGACCAGCTGCGCGCGATCGTGCGCGTGCAACTTGGTCATGATGCGCTTCGCATGAGTCTTCGCGGTGTGCGGGGAGATGAACAGATCCGCCGCGATCTCGTCGTTGGATCGTCCGCGCGCGATGAGCACGAGAACCTCGAGCTCGCGGCTTGTCAGGTTCGCGAGGTCGCCGGAGATGACCGCGTTCGGCTCTCGAGGCAGAACGTAGCGCGTAATGAGGCTCCGCGTCGCCGCCGGCGAGAGGAGGGACTCTCCGGCATGGACGGCTTTGACTGCGCGGACGATCTCCTCCGGCTCGGCTCCCTTGCCGATGAATCCGCTCGCTCCCGCGCGTAGTGCGCTGACGAGGTACTCGTCCTCTTCGAAGGTGGTGAGAATGAGCACGCGCGTGATCGTCATCGACGACTCCGCACAGATCGCCGCTGTGGCCGCGATCCCATCCATCCCGGGCATCCGGATGTCCATGAGCACGACATCCGGGCGTCGCGCGCCTGCCAGTGCGACTGCTTCGTATCCGTCTGCCGCCTCTCCGACCACGTCGATTCCGGGATCCGCATCCAGGAGATCCCGAACCGCGGCGCGAATCAGGGCCTGATCGTCCACGACGAGGACGGTCGTCACGACGCGGATCCGTCGGGCAGGGGGAGTGCGGCGGCGAGGCGGAAACCACCCGTTGTCCACCCGGAGGTGAGGGTGCCGCGCGCGGAGGCGACGCGCTCGTGGAGGCCGATCAGACCGAACCCTGCGCGCTGATCCGTGTCATCGGGAGAGATCGCGGGATTCGTCACGATCACGCGGAGCTCTTCGGCGCCGCCCTCGATGAGGACGTGCGCGCGACGCTGTGATCCGTGTTTCAACGCGTTTGTGAGACCTTCCTGCACCACACGATAGGCGACGCGGGAGACCGCTGAGGGGACAGCGGCAGAGACACCGTCGCGACGCACCCCGACCTCGAGGCCGTTCTCGACGAACGATGCGACCAGGCGATCAAGGTCCGAGAGATCGGGCTGCGGGGCGAGTGCCTGTTGATCCCCGTCGTCCGCGCGGAGCATGGCGAGCAGCCCGCCGATCTCGCTCAGCACCGTTCGAGACGCCGTCCGGATCGTCGCCAGCGCCTCACGCGTCTTGTCCGGTCGCGTCTCGAGGCTCGCCGAGGCAACCCCGGCGTTGAGGCTGATCACCGAGATCTGGTGGGCGACGGCATCGTGGAGGTCGCGCGCGATCCGCAGGCGTTCCTCGCTCACCCGTCGGCGCGCCTCCACCTCCCTCGTCTCCTCCGCACGGATCGCTCGTTCGGTCATCGCCTGCAGATACTCGCGGCGGAACTTCGTCGCGTCTCCCACTGCTCCGGCGAAGGCGAT
Source organism: Microbacterium sp. KU4F (assembly GCF_056868075.1). Lineage (NCBI taxonomy): Bacteria > Bacillati > Actinomycetota > Actinomycetes > Micrococcales > Microbacteriaceae > Microbacterium > Microbacterium sp. KU4F. Next base: position 102,613 of record NZ_CP200324.1, read on the forward strand.
GACAAGCGCGACTTGCACGGTGCGAGGATCGAAAGTCGAGCCGAGAGTCGCGATGACGCTCGTACCGATGACAGCGACCTCCGCTGCGATCATCGCGATCAACGTCGTGCGGCGTGAGGTCCGGTGAGCGGCGCCGAACATCGTGATCCCGACTCCCAGCGCCGCACCCGTGGAGACCACGCCCAACAAGAGCAGGGTGCAGTAGATCAGTGTGCTGGCAGCGAGCGCAGGGAGCGGCCATCGGCGCCGTGCGGGCAACAGCACCGCAGGGAGGAAGACGAGTACCCATGTCAATGGCGTCGATGCGCGGAACTCTCCACCCGGAAACGGAGCGAGTGCGAGCGCCGCGATCAGGACAGTCGCGACGAGATCGCGCGCCCACGCCGGCGGCGGCGGTATCAGGCGCGGTAGGGGCGGCTCAACGACGTGCTCCATGGATACAGTCTGTCGCGCGAGATCTGCGTGAACATCCCCCCTCCGTGGTAATGCCCTCTGGTGAGTCGAGAGGACGGTCACCCGGTCGCCGTGCCGAGCCGCGCGCGGGGTGTTGTCGCGGCACGGGCACGCACCCGGTCCGCGGCGCGGGCCACCGCCTGCAGGGTGGCCGCGAGCGTGGAGCGGTCGCGGCCCGCGACCCACGCCGGACCGTCCGCGTCTCGGTACTCGATGAGCGTGACCGCTTCGGCATCCGCGCCCGTGGTGAGCGAGCTCTGGTGGAGAGAGAGGATCGCGAGGTCGATCCCGCAGCCGGCCAGCGCGCGCACGGCCGCCTCGACCGGCCTGAGGCCCGCGTGCGTGGAACGCTGCACCTGGTCGTCGACGCGCACGATGACCTCGGTGGTGGCGTTCCCCTCGTCCATGTGTACCGCCTCGAGCTCGATGCTCGAGTGCTGCGGGTCGTGCAGATAGACATCGCTGAACAGCGCCCAGAGGGCCTCCGCCGTCACCTCCTCGCCCGTGGCATCGGTGTGCTGCTGCACGTGACGCGAGAAGTCGATCTGAAGGCGACGGGGGAGGACGACGCCGTACTCGGTCTCCAGCAGGTAGGCGATGCCGCCCTTGCCGGACTGCGAGTTGACGCGAATGACCGCGTCGTAGCTGCGTCCGATGTCCGCGGGGTCGATGGGCAGGTAGGGGACCCGCCAGGCGATCTCCCGCGGGTCGCACCCCTCGGCATCGGCGCGGGCCCGGTGCTCTGCGAAGCCCTTCTTGATCGCATCCTGGTGGGTGCCGCTGAAGGCGGTGTGCACGAGGTCGCCGACATACGGATGGCGCGGGTGCACGTCGATGCGGTTGCAGTATTCGACCGTGCGGCGGATCTCGTCGATGTCGGAGAAGTCGATCATGGGGTCGATGCCCTGCGCGTGGAGGTTCAGGGCGAGGGTTGCGATGTCTACGTTGCCGGTGCGCTCACCGTTGCCGAAGATGCACCCTTCGACGCGCTGGGCGCCCGCCAGGACGGCCAGCTCGGCGCAGGCGACGCCGGTGCCGCGATCGTTGTGCGGGTGCACCGAGAGGATCACTCCGTCGCGGCGGGCGAGATGCGTGTGCATGTACTCGATCTGGTCCGCGTACACGTTGGGGGTGGCGATCTCGACGGTTGCGGGGAGGTTGAGGATGACGGGGCGCTCCGGGCTCGCCTGCCACAGCTCGGTGATCGCGTCGCACACCTCGATGACGTAGTCGGGCTCCGTCAGGTTGAACACCTCCGGGGAGAACTCGAATCGCACGTTCGGCAGATGGCCCGCGAGCTCCCACACGTCCCTACCGCCGGCGAGGATCAGCTCGCGCAGCTCGTCGCGGTCCTTCTCGAGCACGGTCGTGCGCCAGACCGGCGCCGTCGCCGTGTACATGTGGATGACGACCTCATTGCGGATGCCGCGGATCGATTCCACGGTCCGCTCGATCAGATCGCGTCGCGCCGGCGTGAAGACGACGACCGTGACGTCCTCGGGGGCGAGACCGGAGTCGGCGATGAGTCGCACGAAGTCGTAATCCGTCTGCGATGCGGACGGGTAGCCGACTTCGATCTCGGTGTAGCCCATGCGCACCATGAGCTCGAAGAATCGGCGCTTACGCGCGGGGTCCATCGGCTCGACAAGGGCCTGATTGCCGTCGCGCAGGTCGACGGGGACCCACAGTGGGGCAGTGGTTATGCGGCGGTTCGGCCAGCGGCGCCCCCCATCGGTGAGGGGCACCTCGACCCGCGAGTAGGCGTCGCTGTAGCGGTGGGAGGGCATGCCGGAGGGGCGCTGTCGGTTCCAGGCGGGCGTGGGTGTCGTGGTCATGATCGGAGGTCCTCGGGTCTGGATGATGCAGACCGGCGCAGATTCGGCTCCACGACGGGGAGCCGGTCTGGCTACGCCCCGCCGTGGCGGCGAAGAAGGAGGAATCCGAGGCTGGACATGTCGAGCACGCTACCATAGTCCTCAGACAAGTTGAGGAGTTGAGATGACCCAGGTGTCGCGGACGCCGCTGGCCGACCAAGCGGCCGATCTGCTTCTTGCGCGCGTGCGTGCGGGGAAGTGGCCCCTGGGCGCCAAGCTCCCCGGTGAGACGACCCTCGCCGCTCAGCTGGGTGTCGGCCGCTCCACCGTGCGCGAGGCGATCCGTCGGCTCGCCGGCGGAGGCATCCTCGATTCCCGGCATGGATCGGGTGTCTATGTGATCGCCCTCGATGCGCCGGACGAATGGGGCGACGTCCTCCGGCGCGCAGACATCGTGACCGTGATCGAGGCGCGCACGGCGATCGAGGTGGAGGCGGCCACGCTGGCAGCCCGACGTCGAACGCCCGCCGATCTGCGTGCCATCCGACGCGCACTCGAGGTCAGGACTCTGCCCGGCCAGAGCGTCGAGGAACACGTGGATGCGGACATGGCCCTCCATCGAGCGATCGTCGTGGCGTCGCACAACGAGGTGCTGGTCGAGTTGTTCGACGGCTTCGTGCCGCGCGTGCGACGCACCATGGTCGAGATGCTCCGCATCCGGCCGACGGCCTCGGAGCGGGATGACCACGACGCGCACGCCGCCGTCGTCCGAGCGATCGCGGAGCGGGAACCGGATGCGGCGGCAGGTGCGAGCCGCACCCATCTCGACGCGTTGAAGGCGGCGCTGTCCTGACGTCAGAGGTCAGCTGCCACCGGAGAGCACCAGGGCGACCGCTGCCGCGCGGTCACGGACGCCGAGCTTGGCGAAGATCGTGTTGATGTGGGACTTCACCGTTGCGACGGAGACGAACAGCTCCGCAGCGATCTCGTGATTGTTCCTGCCGCGGGCGACGAGGGCGAGGACATCGCTCTCTCGGGCCGTCAGTGTGGGGAAGCGGTCGGTCAGACGACCGGCGGGCGGTGACGCCGCGCTGGTGGCGGCTCGAACCAGACGTGCTCCCACCTCGGACGCGAAGACCGACTGGCCGCGAGCGACCGAGCGGATCGCCGCCTCGAGCTCCGCGCGTCCCGCATCCTTCGTGAGATATCCGCGGGCGCCGGCGCGCAGTGCGTCAGCGATCGAGTCGTCGTCGGCGTACGTCGTCAACACGAGCACGGCGATCTCCGGTGCATCCCGTGTCAGTCGCGCCGTGGCGTCGGCGCCGCTCAGCCCCGGCATCCGCAGGTCCATGAGCACGACGTCGGGGCGTTCGGACAGGGCGAGGGTGACCGCCTCGACGCCGTCGACCGCCTCACCGACGACCGACACGTCGTCGGTGAGGCCGAGGATCGTCACGAGACCGTCGCGCACGATCGCCTGGTCGTCGGCGACGAGCACCCTGATGGGCTGAGGGCTCACCGGAGCACCTCCATCCGCACCTGGAAGCGCGATCCGTCGTCGCTGACGTCCACCCGACCGCCCCGGGGAAGCGCAGCGACGCGCTCCCGCATGCCGCGCACGCCGAACCCGCCCGATGAGGTGCGGCCCGCATCGACCACGTCGTTGGCGACCGCGAGGAGCACGCGATCGTCGCTCCACTGGATGCTGACATCGACGGGTTGGTCGGGCGCATGGCGTCGGGCGTTGCTGAGGGCCTCTTGCGCTGCCCGGATCAGAGCCGCCGCCTGAGCGGCGGAGGTCTTCCACCGCGCTCCTGCCGTGACGAACGTCGCGGATCCGCCGAGGGAGCGATGCGTGCGAAGCAGCCCTTCGACGCGGTCGATGACGTCGTCCGACCGTTCCTGCTCTTCGTGATCGACAGGAGCGCGCAACGCGGCGACCGCTCGTCTCGCCTCGTCCAGTCCTTCACCGGCCAGGCGCCGGGCGCTGCGGGAGCGAGCGAGGGCGGCATCCGTGTCGCCGCGTTCGAGGAGCGCTTCGGTGGCGTCGAGCTGGAGGACGAGTCCGCCGAGGGTGTGCGCCAGCACGTCGTGCAGATCGCGGGCGAGAGCTGCCCGGGCGGCCTGCTCGGCAGCCTCCTGCTCCTGCCGCCGCAGCGCCGCCTGCTGCCGCAGGAGACGCCGCGTCTGACGCCGGCTCGCGCCGGCCAGGGACGCGATGACGATGCCGCCGCCGAAAGCCAGCAGAGTGGGAACGCCGGGGTCGCGGTCGATCGCGCCGACCGCCATCAGCGCCGGGGCGGCGATCGAGCCCGTGACGGCAGCCCAGGCGGGGAGGGTGTCATCTGCCCACAGCAGGAGCAGGGCGACGACGACGGGGGTGAAGGTGATCCCCGCGGTGGGGATGACGGCGACGGATGCGGCAGCGAGTGCGATCGCGACGAGAACGACGGATACCCGGTGGGTGCCGCGTAGCAGCGCGCCGCCCAGCCAGGTGAGCACCGCGAGCATCCCGATCCACGTCCACGCATCGACCGGATGCGCACCGGCGAACAGCCAGAACGAGACCAGTGCCGCTCCGACCAGGTGCAGTGCTGTCCGCGCCGTCAGGCGCCCGGTGTTCATGACCCCATCATGGACCGCGCGGTCGGTGCCGCAGTGTCGGAGCCGCCCTCGACGAGCCGCCGCGTCCGCGACTCGAGCACCAGCACCCGCATCGCCCTGTTGGCGGCGAGGAGGAGCAGGATCGCGCCGGTGGAGGAGGCGATGAACGCTCCGTTCGCCGCCGCGGCGACGTCGATGCCGATCCGGCTGGCGATCACGATCAACCAGAGGGCCATGCCCCACCATCCGGTTCGAGACTCGAGCGATGCGCCCTGTGTGCGCGCGGACGGCTGCGCGATGGGCCGGATGCGGGCGATCCGCCCCATCGCCGCGCCGACGCCGAGAGAGATCGCTGCCTCGACCGTCAACGCGATGACGTCGAGGGCCGTGATGCGATCGACGGTCTGAGCGAGGACCGCGACGCCGGCGATGCCGAGCAGGATGGGCATCCGCCACATCCGGCCGGAGCGGATGGGACGCCACGTCGACTGGCGGTAGCCCAACCAGACGACGAGGACGAGAAGGAGCAGGGCATTCAGAAGCGAGGAGAAAGTCATGACGCCAGCGTCGTCGCACCGGGCGCGCCCGACGACCACCCACGGGTGGAGGGCGGGTGGAGATCGTGTGCGCTCAGACGTCGCGCACGCGGAGCGCAGTGACGGCCGCCGCCGTCATCCAGGCGGTGAACACGGCCATCACCGCCAGGCCGAGGAGCGGCGGCACGCCCGAGCCGCCCACCGTGTAGGACGCCTGCCCAGCGGTCGTCGGCCAGAGGGTCCCGGCGAACCGCCCGACGACCCCCGGAAGGCCCGGCGCCAGGGCGGGTACCAGGAGGGCGACGGACACGGTGATGGCCAGCGCACCCGACGAACTGCGGGTGAGCGTGCCGAACGCCAGGCCCAGCACGGCAGACAGCATCAGGTAGACCATGGCGCAGACGATGGCGCGTACGGTGTCAGCATCGGCTGCGCTCGCGGTCGGCAGGCCGGCGAGAGCGAGTGCCGCTTGGCCGACGGCGAAGCTCGCCGCCACGGTGGCGACCGCGACGACGGCGGCGACGCAGACGCTGACGAGCGCCTTCGCGGCGAAGAGTCGGGCGCGCCGTGGCGCGATGGTGAGGCTGCTGATGATCTGCCCCGAGGCGTACTCACTCGTGACGGCTTGCGCGCCGAGCATGGCGATGAGCAACTGCCCGACGAGGATCCCCTTGAAGCTGACGCCGACGGCGTCGAAGTCGGCGGGCAGCTCGGCCTGCCACTGCGCGGTCAGGCCGCTGATGCCCAGCAGACTGACGAGCGCGGTGACGACGACGGTGGATGCGGCGATGAGCCACGTGCTCCGCACGCTCCGCGCCTTGATCCATTCCGAGGCGAACAGGTTCATCTCAGGCCGCCTTCCGGTCGAGGACGGTCATGCGAAGGAACGCGTCCTCGAGGGAGTCGCGGACGAGCGTGAGCTCCGACACCTCGACACCTCCTGCGGCGGCGAGGTGGCCGACCTGATCGGTGGACACGTTCGACACGTGGAGCGCGTCGGGGTGCTCGGAATCCGGAGTCGTCGTCAGCCCTGCGTCCGTGAGGATCCTGGCGAGGCCGGCGGGATCCGGTGTACGGACGCGGACCCAGGACGTCGTCCGGGTGGCGATGAACGATTGCAGCGGTTCGTCGGCGAGCAGCGTTCCGCGATGGATGACGATCAGATGGTCTGCGGTCAGCTCCATCTCGCCCATCAGGTGGCTGGAGAAGAGCACGGTGCGTCCCTCGGCGGCGAGTTCGCGCATGAGTTTGCGCGCCCAGCGGATGCCCTCGGGATCGAGGCCGTTGAGCGGTTCGTCGAAGATGACGATCCCGGGGTCTCCGATCAGGGCGGTCGCGATTCCCAGTCGCTGTTTCATGCCCAGCGAGAACGCTCCGGCCGGACGGCCGCCGGCATCGGCGAGCCCGACCATCTCCAGCGTCTCGTCGACCCGCGAGCGACGGATGCCGGCGGCGCGGGCCGTCGCCCAGAGGTGTTCGACAGCGGAGCGTCGCGGGTGGACGGATCGGGCGTCGAGCATCGCTCCCACCACGCGCGCCGGGTGGGGCAGCTCCGCCGCGCGGAGGCCGCCGATGGTCGCCGCTCCGGATGACGGTCGGTCGAGACCGAGGAACATGCGCAGGGTGGTGGACTTGCCGGCGCCGTTCGGGCCGAGGAAGCCGGTCACGACACCGGGTCGTACCGCGAACGACAGACCGTCGACGGCGGTGACCGCGCCGTAGCGCTTGACGAGGGCATGTGCCTGGAGCGAGAGAGGAAGCTGAGGGCCATGAGAGGCACACTACACCGTGTGGTGTAGAGTGGTCGGTGCAGTCACAGGAAGGGGATGCCGATGGCCGATGCCGGCCTCAAGCCCGTTCGAGAGGGCCAGGCGCACAAACGTTCCGCGATCCTGACCGCCGCCCGCGAGCTCTTCGTGCGCGACGGGGTCGAGCGCACCAGCATGGACGCCGTGGCAGCGCGCGCCGGCGTGTCCAAGCGCACCGTGTACGACTACTACGGTGACAAGCGACGACTCCTCCTGGGCGTCGTGGAGCAGGCGGGGGAGGCGGCGCTCGTCACCCTTCGCCGGCTGATCGACCGGCACCTTCCGGAGGTGCTCGCCGACGCCGACCGCGCCGCCACCGAGCGCGCGCTGATCTCCTTCGCCCTCGACCTCGGCCGCTCCCAGCTCGCCGCCTCCGACTACGGCGCCGCCGTGAGGCTCGTCACGGAGAACGAGGCGCTGCTTCCGGAACTCGACGATCACCCGCTCGAGACCGCGCACAACCGTGCGCTTGCCGAACGTCTCGATCTGCTGTCGCGAGCGGGCCTCATCGACGCCCCCGACCCCGCGCTCGCCGCCGATCACTTCCACGCCCTGACGACCCTGCGAGTGCTGAACGAGCCCGGACGGCGACGGGCCGACCTCGATCGCGTGGACCGGATCATGACGGAGGGTGCGAGCGCCTTCCTGCGCGCCTACGCGTCGAACGCGGACCGGACATGAACGACGACGCTCAGACGCGCGTCCGGCGTGCCGCATCGCTCAAGGAACGGATCTACGTCGCCTTCACCGCCCTCGCCGTGATCATCGCGTTGCGGGCTCACGATGCGCATCCGGATGCAGGGCTCGCGCTCGGAACGCTCGCGATCACCGTCGCTGCGACCGTGTGCGCGGTCTATGTCGCCGACCTCCTCAGTCACATGGTGGTGCACTCTCGGGTGCCGTCGCGTGCCGAGCATCGTCACATGGTGGCCGGCACGCTGGGCGCGGCGGCCGTCGCCCTGCCACCCCTCGTGTGCATCGGCCTGTCGGCGCTCGGGCTCTACGACGCCTCGACGGGTCTGCTGGTCGCGATGCTCGTCACGACCGCGACCCTCGTCGCGATCGGCCTGCTGGCCGTGCGACGCCTCGCCGTTCCCCGGCTGCAGCGCACTGTGATCCTCGCGGGGGAGGCCGTCCTCGCGATCGTCGTCATCGCACTGGAGCTGCTCTCGCACGGCTGAGCACCGTGCGGATGCCACCCGCCCTGGCCTGCCGGGCGTCACCGGTGGCGAGCTCCCCGCGCGCTGTCGTGAGAGCGGTCCCGGCGGATAGCGTTGACGCGTCCCTGAGATCTCGGGCATCCCGGAGGGCCGCCTCTCCCGTCGCGAGAGGGCATCTCGTCGTCGGCCCACCCGAGGAGCGCACAATCCCATGACGGACTTCATCGTCGATCTCGTGGCCGAGTCCCTGCTGTGGCTGCAGGGACTCGTGCTCGCCGGCCTCGTCTGTGGTCTCATCGTGTACGAGGTTCAGTTCGGGCGAACACTGCCCGTCGCGCTCTGGCTCGTGATCGCGCTCCTGCTCGCGGCGGGATGGCTCTCGGCGGCATTGGCGCGCCGGATGACGCGCACCTGGCTGGTCGCCTCCGCGTTGAGCGCGAATGTCGTCCTGTTCGTGGCGCTGCGGCAGGAGCTCCTGCCGCAGACATCCCTCACGGTCTTCGTGGTGGCCGTGCCGGTGCTGGGTCTGGCGTTGCTTCCGCGTCCTTGGCCCGCCGTGTCGGTCTTGCTGATGGTGCTCTTCGTCGTCATCCCGTGGGTGATCACGGGGGCGTGGCCCACGACTCTCTCGGATGTGTTCTACGACCTCGGAACACTCATCGCGCTGCTCATGGTCATCGTCGTCGCGGCCCTCGGTGCCCAGGCCTTGCGTCGCCATGCTGCTCGCCTGACCGCCGCGCACCGTGCGAGAGAGCAGGCGCTGACCCGTGTCACCGACGGCAAGATGCTCGTCGATGCCGTCATCGGTGCGGTCCCTACGGCGATCGCGGTCTATGACCCGGAGGGCAGGCTGCTGCTCGCCAATCCGCGTGCCCACGAGGTCGCCCGGCACGAGGGCTATGAGCTGGAGAGTCCCACAGAACCCGTCGCGACCGGCGTGGTGTTCGCGGCTGATCGCACGACGCGCGTGGGTCGCGGGGAGAGGCTCCTGCAGGCGGTGGTCGACGGTACGGAACTCCCGCCGACACTGGCCTGGGTGGGGCCGCCGGGAAACCAGCGTGCCTACATCCGCTCGTCGTCGAAGGTCGCCCGTCCCGACGGCTCGCCGCTCGGGACCCTCGTCGTCGCGGAGGACATCACGGAGATTCTTCACTCCGAGCAGATGAGGGACGACTTCCTGCACACCGTCTCGCACGAGCTGCGTACCCCCATGACCCCGCTCATCGGCCACCTCGACCTCCTCAGCGAACGTGTGGCCACGACGGATCCCGGCGCGCAGGAGCGGATCGACATCATCCTGCGCAGCGTCGATCGCATCATGACGCGCGTGTCGGAGCTGTTGACCGCTGCCGACATCCGCATGGAGCTTCAGGTCAAGCCGACGAACATCGCCCGCCTCGTCCACGAATGCGTGGATGAGGCTGTCCCGATCGCACGCATGCGCGACCTGACGATCCGGGCAGCCGTCGCCGACGACACCGTCGCGATGGCGGATGCGGGACGCATCCGCCAAGCCGTGTCCGAGCTGCTCACGAACGCCGTCAAGTTCGCCGTCGAGGGGACCCAGGTGCGCGTGCACTGCGATCGGGTGGGCGACGAGATCCTGATCAGCGTCAGCGACGAGGGGCCGGGGATGAGTGAGATCGAGCAGCATCGGGCGTTCGACCGCTTCTATCGCGCACCCACGTCGCACCGGAACGCCGTCCAGGGGTTCGGCCTGGGGCTCTCGGTCGTGCACAACATCGCCACCGCGCACGCGGGATCCGCCTCGCTCACGCGCAGCGCCGCGGGCGGCACGGAAGTCGCGATCCGCATCCCCGCGCACTGAGGGCGTCGCCCCCGCCGCACCGATAGCGTGAGAGGGCCGCGCCTCGACGGTGCGGCCGCTCTTCGAAAGGCCCGCCGCCCGTGACACCGACGTCGCTGACACCCGCGCAGCTCACCGCCCTTCTCGCACCGCTCGGCGAGATCTCGCACAGCGCACCGCTGACCGGCGGGATGTTCGCGACCACCTGTGCGGTCACACTGGCCGATGGCGCCCGCGTCATCGTGAAGGCGACCCCGACGGATGCGCGGCGGCTGTGCCGCTACGAGCGCGGGATCGCCGCATCCGAGGCGCTCGTGTACGGGATGCTCGCCGGGCGCGCACCGGTGCCCGAGGTTCTCATGACCGACTTCACGCGCTCGGTCGTGGACGCCGACGTCGTCGTCACGCGTCATCTGCCCGGACGTGCGTGGAACGATCTCGAACTCGACGCGTCTCAGACCGCGCGCGTGCGGCGCGGTCTGGGGGCTCTCATGGCCGAGCTGCACCGCGTGCCCGCCCCGGTCTTCGGATACCCCGCGCCGGAGGCGGGCATGCGGCGCGACGACTGGCGCTCCGCGATCACCGCGATGTTCGACGGGATCCTCCGCGACGCGGCCGAGTCGGGGACGACCCTGCCGGAGACGAGGGTGCGCGCCGCCCTGGATCGCCACGGGCACGTCCTGGACGCGGTCACGTCACCGGTCGTCGTGCACAACGACCTGTGGCCGGCGAACATCTTCCTCGACGACGATCTGCGGATCGTGGGAGTGATCGACACCGAACGCACCGTGTGGGGTGATCCGCTCTTCGATCTGGTCGGGGCGAATCAGATGGCCGAGGACGGCGCGGAGGAGCAGATCATCGAGGGCAACACGGAGGCCGGGGGAGTTCTTGCCGCCGAGCTCGCCTCATCCACCGGGCCGGTCCGCCTGGCTCTGTACCGGCTGTACTACCGCCTTATCCTTGCGACCGAGATCGACATCCGCGGGTTCGAGGGCGAATGGCTGCCGGAGTACCGGGCGTCGGTTGCTCGTCTGCTCGACGACGCTCTGCGCCATCTCGAGGCCGACCGACCGGCGGGCAGCCTATGAATCGCTGATGCGTCCAGTGCCGCGGGAATCCACGGATGAGCACGGCGCTTGGCAGGTGGTGAGGATGTCGCGGACGAAGTCGCGACATCGCACGAACAGTGCGGCCGAGGGTCGGCCCCGACGAAACGGAAGAGATCGATGGCAAGAATCACAGTTCTCGGTGGGAGCGGCTACGCGGGTGCGGCGGTCGTCGCAGAAGCGCAGCGTCGCGGACACACGGTCACGTCGGTGAGTCGCACGTCGCCGTCGGATCCCGTGGACGGCGTCGACGACGTCCAGGGCTCGATCCTCGACGAAGGCGTGCAGGAGAACGTCGTGGCGGGCCGCGACGTCGTCGTGGTGGCGCTGTCTCCTCGCGGCGACATGGCAGGCAAGCTCGAGGGCGTCGTGACGTCTCTCATCGAACGTCTCGCCGGCACCTCCACCCGTCTCGGCTACATCGGCGGCGCGTCGTCGCTGCTCGTCGAGGAGAACGGTCCGCGCCTGTGGGACGTGACCCACGAGCACATGCCGGCCGAGGTCAAGCCGGAGGTGCAGACCGGGCTCAACGCTCTCGAGCTGCTCACCTCGAGCCCCGAGGGACTCGATTGGTTCTACGTCAGCCCGCCGGAAGAGTTCGGTTCCTGGCTCGGCACCGCGTCGACGGGGCGCTACACGCTCGGCGGTGACGTGCTCCTGCGTGACGCCGACGGCACGTCCACCATCTCCGCCGCCGATCTCGCGCTGGCCATCCTCGACGAGATCGAGGACCCCGCCCACCACCGGGCGCGTTTCACGGCGATCGGCTGAGACGGAGGGCCGGTCTCATCCGCTGTGGACGAGACCGGCCTCCTCCAGGACGCGGCGGATCTCAGCGACGACGAGGCCCGGTTGATCGAAGAGCACGTTGTGCCCCGACCGGCGTGCCGACACGAGCCGTGCGCCGAGGCGTCGCGCCGTCGTGCCGTGCGCCCGGTTGATCTCCCGCCGCCGGGTGCGTTCGCCGAAGCCGGCCCGTGTACCGGTGATGACGCTCGTGCGAATGCCCCGGAGGGCGTCGGCATGCGCCGCATCCTCCCGCAGGGCGGACAGTGAGGGCAGGAACTGCGCCAGTTCGGGCACCATCGTCCGTTGCAGGTCGGCGAGATCGCGTCGCAGCAGTGTCCTGACCTCCACGGGTTGCGCGCGCAATGCCCGCCGTCGAAGCAGCGCGATGCCCAGGCGTGCGCCGAGCGAGGAGAAGCGGGGCGGTCGGGCCGCCATCCGTTCGGCGAGCGCAGGGGCGAAGTAGGAGTCGATGTGCTCGTCGGTCTGATCGACGAGCACGAGGGCTCGCACGTCCAGGCCCTGGCGCGCCGCGAGGGTGCGCACGATCGGCCCGCCCCAGCTGTGTCCGACCAGGATGAGCGGTGTCGGTACGGTCGTCAGCAGGGCCTCGAGGTCGTCCGCGAGCCGCTCGAGCGTGCGCGGAGCCGCATCCGCGTCGCTTGCACCGATGCCGGCTCGGTCGTAGCAGATCGTCCTGGCCATGCGGGAGACGGGGGGAAGCACGCGGCCCCACGCGGCGCTCGAGAAGCCCATCCCGGATTCGAAGACCACGGTCGATGGGCCCGAGCCCGCGCGACGGAGGCTGAGCGACCGGCCATCGGGGAGGCGGAGCGTATCCGGTTCTCCGAGCGGATGCGCGTTGCTCATGCGTCGGGAGCGGGGCGGCGGATGCGGGGAGCCGGCGGCGGCGGGACGGGCTTGGCGGCGACGATGTCCACGCGCCGGATGTGCTCCACTCCCCGCTTGCCGTCGACCACGACCGTCTCCTCGTCGACGCTGAGCAGTTCGCCCAGCGCATCCGTCGCCTGCCCGGTCGGGAGCAGATAGCGCACGACGACGCGCGCGCCGGGCTCAGGGAGTCTCACCATGCGCCGGGGGCGTAGTCCTTGAGGAACACGCCGAAGAGGTCCTCGCCGGCTTCGCCGCGCACGATCGGGTCGTACACGCGTGCGGCTCCGTCGACGAGGTCCAGCGGCGCGTGGAATCCCTCCTCGGCGAGGCGCACCTTGGTGGGATGGGGCCGCTCGTCGGTGATCCAGCCGGTGTCGACGCTCGTCATGAGGATGCCGTCGCTCTCGAACATCTCCCGTGCGCTCGTGCGGGTCAGCATGTTGACGGCGGCCTTGGCCATGTTCGTGTGCGGATGGCCGGGACCCTTGTACCCGCGGTTGAAGACACCCTCCATGGCGCTCACGTTCACGATGTAGGTGCGGCGCGCGCTGCTGGCCGCCAGCGACGGCCGGAGCTTCGAGATGAGCAGGAACGGTGCGGTCGTGTTCGCCAACTGCACCTCGAGCATCTCCAGGGGATCGACCTCCTCCACCCGCTGGGTCCAGGAGTTGACGTGGTCGAGATCGGGGATGAGTCCTCCCGCATCGATCGCCGTGCCCGCCGCCAGGCGCTCGAGCGAGCTCGACCCGGCAGCCATCGCCTGCTCCGTCAGCTCCTCCGCGCGGGCCGCAGCAGCCGCGAGGATGGGATGCGCGCTCACCGAGCGTTCGAGAGCCTGCGGGTGCTGGTCGTTCGTGTGTCCGAAGGTGACCAGTTCCGGAAGGGGACCGTCGGGCAGCGGCGCGAGCTCCGCGTCGACGAGCGGCTGATAGGCACCGGGGGAGCGGCGTACGGTCTGTGTCGCGTTGTTGATGAGGATGTCCAGCGTTCCTGCCGCCGCCACGTCGTCCGCGAGCCCGATCACCTGGGCGGGGTCGCGCAGATCGATTCCCACGATCTTCAGCCGGTCGATCCAGTCCGCCGCATCCGGAAGGCTGCTGAAGCGGCGCACCGCGTCGCGGGGGAAGCGTGTGGTGATCGTGGTGTGCGCGCCGTCTCGCAGCAGCCGCAGCGCGATGTACATCCCGATCTTCGCGCGGCCGCCGGTGAGCAGAGCCCGCTTGCCGGTGAGGTCGGTGCGCGCGTCGCGTTTCGCGTGGCTCATCGCGGCGCATTCGGGGCAGAGCTGGTGATAGAACGCATCGACCACCGTGTACGGCTTTTTGCAGATGTAGCAGCCTCGTGCCTTGAGCAAGGTTCCCGCGGTCGGGGTCGTGGTCGAGGTGCTGATCGGGATGCCGCGCGTCTCGTCGTCGATGCGATCGGGTGCGCCCGTCGCCGTTGCGTGCACCACCGCGCGGTCGGCGGCGGCGATCGCATCGCGGATCTCGCGGCGCCGCACCTTCTTGGTGGCCTTGAACATCGCCGCCGTCGCACGGCGGACCGTGACATAGTCCGGGTGGGTCTGGTCCACCTGCGCGAGCTCCTCCAGGACACGCAGAGTGGTGGCGAGATCGTCGGGATCGATCCCGCTGGGCTGCGGATCGGTGTGGGCAGAGGTCGCGTCGGGCACACGAGATTCTACGTCGAGCGCCTGTGCGGGGCTGTTAGCGTGCCAGGGTGACCCTCGCAGAACCCCGCCGCATCCACGTGTCCGCCGCGGTCATCCGCGACGCCGACGGGAGGCTCCTGCTCGTACGCAAGAGCGGAACGACCGCGTTCATGCAGCCCGGCGGTAAGCCGGAGGCCGGCGAGGATGCGGCCATGACACTTGTCCGCGAGATCCGGGAAGAGCTGGGACTCCGCCTGAATGCGGCAGACCTCGCCCCGCTGGGCACGTTTGCGGCGGCTGCCGCCAACGAACCGGGATTCGAGGTCGTCGCCGACGTGTTCGCCGCCGACATCCGAGACCAGATGCCGGTCGCGTCGGCCGAGATCGCCGAACTGCGCTGGGTCGGGCCGAACGAGATCGATCAGCTGGAGATCGCGCCTCTCGCGCGCGAGTACTTCCTGCGCTGAACCTCGTCGCTCGCCCGCCGCGAGCGGGCGAGCGACGAGGGCGATCTCACGCCTGCGAGCTGTCGGCCTTCTGTCCGCCGGCTTCGAGCACGTCACCGGCGGGCAGCTCCTGGTGGCCGCCGAACTGCAGGCGCATCGCTGAGAGGACCTGGTTGGCGAAGTGGTCCTCGCCGCGGGAGGCGAAGCGTTCGAAGAGGGATGCGGCGAGCACCGGCGCGGGCACTCCGGTATCGACGGCGGCCTTGACCGTCCAGCGGCCCTCGCCCGAGTCGGACACCCGGCCGGCGAGGCCGTCGAGGGTCGGGTTCGCCTGGAGAGCCGCCGCCGTCAGATCCAGCAGCCACGACGAGATCACCGATCCGCGACGCCAGAGCTCGGACACCTTCGCGGTGTCGATGTCGAACTGGTAGAACTCCGGTTCCTCCAGCGGAGCGACCTCGGCGGAGTGGCTGGCCTCGCGCGTTCCCGCATCCGCGTTGTGGAGGATGTTCAATCCTTCGGCGAGCGCGGCCATGATGCCGTACTCGATGCCGTTGTGCACCATCTTCACGAAGTGGCCTGCGCCGGAGGGACCGCAGTGGAGATATCCCCGCTCCTCGGGGGCCAGGTCGCCGGAGCGTCCGGGGGTGCGCTCGACGTCGCCGACGCCGGGTGCGATGGTCTTCAGGATCGGCTCGATGTGCGTGAACGCCTCATCGGGTCCGCCGACCATGAGGCAGTAGCCGCGTTCGAGGCCGAATACACCGCCGCTCGTGCCCACGTCGACGTAGTGGATGCCGGTGTCCTTGAGCGCCGCGGCGCGGCGGACGTCGTCGCGGTAGTTCGAGTTGCCGCCGTCGATGATGATGTCCCCGGGCTCGAGCACCTCCGCGAGCTGGTCGACGACGCCTCCCGTGAGGCCGGCGGGGATCATGAGCCACACGGTGCGCGGAGTCTGCAGCTGGGAGGCGAGTTCGGCGAGCGAGCCCGCACCCGTCGCGCCCTCGGACTCGAGGCCGGCGACCGCATCCTGGTTGACGTCGTAGACGACGCAGTCGTGGCCGTCCTTCATGAGTCGACGCACGATGTTCGCGCCCATCCGACCCAGACCGATCATCGCGAGCTGCATGGTGTTCCTCGTTCTCTTCCGGCGAGCGCGCCGGCGACGGCCGGCCCTATCGAGAGTCTAGGGATGCCGACGGCGGCGGGCGCCGATCGCGCGTCGAACGCGCGTCAGTCGTTCGACGAATCGAGTGCTTCGTCCATCTGACGCAGGATCTCGGCGCACCGTGCGACGTCTTCGGGGGTTCCTGAGAGCTCGAACTCGAACAGGATGGGGCGCCCGCTGATCTCGGCGAGCTCACGCGCGGCCGCCTGGTAGTAGGCACCGAAGTTGCGATTGCCCGACCCGATGATGCCGACGAGGCGCCGGCGGTTGACCGCCGAGCGCAGGAAGGCGCGGACGGGTGCGGGCAGGGTCACCTCGTCGGCGTTGCCCGCCTTGTAGGAGGGCGTCAGCAGAACCCAGCGACCCGGAGCCTCGCTGCGCCGCACCTCGGGATCAGCGAGATCCCTCACGGGGCGACCGTCGCGAGCGGCCAGGTGCTCGGCGAAGCGGCGCGTGAGGTTGGACACGGAGGAGTAGTAGTAGACCGGGATCTGGGTCATCCCCCCAGTGTCGCGCGCGACGCGGACGAGGCTTTCTCACGGCGCCGGGAATAGTCCGTCGAGTATCGGGCTTGTGCACAACATGGTTGAGAATTCACACATCTCCCTGGCGCCGGTTCCCGCGGCGGAGATCCGGGTTCAGGTGCAGGTGCCGCTCCGATTCTCGGATGGCTACACGACCGGTGCCGACGTGCTCACGTTCGACGGCCTCGTCGACGGGAAGGAGCACCTGCTGCTGGGCCTCGGCGACTGGCGGGGTGCGCTCGAGCGCAGCGCGCTCGGCGGCGACGCACCGCTCGTGCGCCCGCACAGCGAGTGCCTGACGGGAGATGTGTTCGGCTCCGAACGCTGCGACTGCGGCCCCCAGCTGCGTGAGGCCGTGGAGCGGATCGCCGCAGACGGCGGTTTCCTGCTCTACCTCCGCCAGGAGGGGCGTGGCATCGGCCTGTACGCGAAGCTCGACGCCTACGCCCTGCAGGATGCGGGGTTGGACACGTACGAGGCGAACCTGGCGTTGGGTCGGGGTGAGGACGAACGTGACTACACCGCGGCAGCGCAGATGCTCCGCGCCGTCGGCGCCGAGCGCATCCGGCTCCTCAGCAACAACCCCGACAAGGCTGCGCAGCTCGAGGATCTGGGGATCGGGGTGACCGAACGCGTGCGCACCGCGGTGCACCTGTCCGCGTCCAATGCGCGCTACCTGGCGGCCAAGCGCGATCACACCGCCCACGCCATCGATCTGCCCGCGGCGTGATGGACCCGGCGGCCCGCACGCGAGCGTCGCGGCCGACGCGGTCGCTGACGGATGACGAGATGTCGACGTGGCTTCCGCTGATCCGCCTCGTGCAGCTGTTGCCGCAGGCCCTCGATCGCAGACTGCGGGATGAGGGGGGCGTCAACCACGCGCACTACGCGATTCTCGTGACCCTCGCCGGACGCGCCGCTCAGCCGGCGACCATGACCGACCTCGCCCGCATCGCCGGTCTCAGCCGTTCGCGGCTCAGTCACGCGATCGACGCCCTCGAACGTCGCGGCTGGGTCGAACGCACGACCTGCGGCGGTGACGGCCGCACCCAGTCGGCCCGGCTGACAGACGCCGGCTGGGACATCCTGCGTCAGGCGGCCCCCGCTCACGTCGAGCAGATCCGCTCGCTCGTCCTCGACCGGCTCGACGATTCCGAGCGCACGTGCCTCGCCGCCATCGCCGCGAAGCTCGTCCCCGGAGTCGAAGCGGCGCTCTAGTCCCGCCGCGCGGCCTGGATTCCGCACAGCCAGCCCGGTGCGGAGGAGCCTGCGGGAGGTTGCTCGTCGATCTCGGCTCGCGTCAGCAGCCAGGAGATGAGCGAGTTCGAGTTCCACATGTCGCCGACCCCGAAGACATCGCGACCCCAGACGTAGCGGGGTGCGTGCGCCGCATCCTGGATGATCGCGTCGGTCACGGCCTCGCTCGCCTCGTGGACGCGGGGTGGTCTCGGGGCGAACGCGAGATCCGGAATGCTGCCGTCGCGCCAGCACCGGATCTCGTATCGGAAGAAGACGCTGATCCCCAGCACGGGTAGCCCGACCGGGCCCGTTGCGACGACCCCGCGTGCGGTTCGCGGCCCGCTCCACGCCGGTGCCATCTCGATGACGGACCGCCCCCGACGATCGGTGATCTCGATGGCGGCGTGGAGGAGAGTGCGCGCCGCGCGGCCCTCGCGGACCGCCGCCCTCCGCTCCCACAGTCCGCTCGCGCGGCGCACCAACCAGCCGCCCGCGCCGACGGGTATCCACCAGACGGCGAGGGTGCTCACGGTGTGCTCCGCACCGCCGACACGCTCATGGCCGCACCGTACCGGCGTCCCCTCAGGCGATGCGGCGCCGGCGGCCGGGAATTGGCGGGGCCTCCCCGGCGTAGCCTGGATGGGTGCGTGAGCGGATGAGGGAGGCGGGAGTCCGCTTCGTGAGCCTCGCTCCGCACCAGGGTGCTCATCGCGTCGCCCTGCGCGTCGCCGTCTCCGTGGCCGTTCCCTTGCTGGTTCTCTGGGCGATCGGCAGGCTCGATCTGAGCGTGTACGCGAGCTTCGGCGCCTTCGCCTCCCTGTACGGCCGGCTCGACGGCTATCGCGACCGTGTGCGCATGCAGCTCGCCGCCGGTGGCGTCCAGGTGGCGGCGATGGTTCTCGGGACCGGGCTCTCGGTCGTCGACGCGCCGGACACGGCGCGGGTGGTCGTCGTTGCGGCGCTCGCCGCCGGTGTCACGATGATCGCGCACGCCTACCGCTGGCATCCGCCGGGCGCGCTGTTCGCGGTGTTCGCCGCCGGCGCGTGTGCGACGCTCCCCGCGTCCGCGCACACGCTCGCCGAGGGGACGCTCGTGGGAGCGGCGAGTGCGGGCTTCGCCGTCGCGGTGACGGTGCTGATCGCGATCGCACGTGGAGGACTGATGGTGCCCTCCGCGCCGAAGGCACGCGAGCGCCGCACGGTCGCCGCCGAGATGGCCGTGACGGTGGGCGTGGGCTCGCTGCTCGCCGGAATCGTCGGGCTGGCGCTGGTCGGCACCCACTGGTACTGGGCGATGGTCGCCGCCGTCGCTGCGCTGGGCGGCGCGAGTACGACCGCGCGGATCGTGCGGGGCGCCCAGCGGCTGATCGGCACCTGTGTCGGCATCCTCCTGGCTGCGGCGCTTCTCATGCTGCCGCTGTCGCCGTTGGCGGTGCTTGCGATCGCCATCGCGCTGCAGGTGTGCGCGGAGCTCTTCGTGGGACGCAACTACGGACTCGCGATGGTCTTCATCACCCCGCTCGCCCTCTTGATGATCGAGCTCGCCGTGCCGGTCGACCCGGGCCTGCTGCTGCGCGACCGGCTGGTGGACACGCTGCTCGGTGTGGCTGTGGGGACGGCCGTCGCGGTCGTCTCGGCGGCGGTTCGCCGACGGCGGGCGCGGGCCTAGGCTGGAGCGCATGCAGCAGCGTCCGCTTGGCAACACCGGCAGGTCCGTCTCCGCTCTCGGGCTGGGGACGTGGCAACTGGGAGCGGACTGGGGCGAGGTCGACGAGACCGATGCGCTGGCCGTGCTCACCACGGCGGCGGATGCCGGCGTCACCCTCTTCGACACCGCCGATGTCTACGGTGACGGACGTTCCGAGCAGCTGATCGGACGCTTCCTCCGCGAGCGGGGCGCGCATGAGATCACGGTCGCGACGAAGATGGGGCGGCGTCTGCCGCAGGAGAAGGCGAACTACTCGCCCGAGAACTTCCGCGCCTGGACCGACCGCTCCCGCCGCAATCTCGGCGTCGACACGCTCGATCTGGTGCAGCTGCACTGCCCGCCCTCGAGCGTGATCGACGACGCGTCGACCTACGACGAGTTGGACCGGCTGGTCGACGACGGTGCCATCGCGGCGTACGGAGTGTCCGTGGAGACGAGCGCCCAGGCGCTCAGCGCCATCTCCCGACCCGGCGTCACGAACGTCCAGATCATCCTCAACCCCTTCCGGCTGAAGCCGCTCGACGAGGTGCTGCCCGCGGCCGCGGATGCGGGCGTCGCGATCTTCGCACGCGTGCCGCTGGCATCCGGTCTGCTCAGCGGTCGCTACACGAGCCAGACGCGATTCGCCGCCGACGACCACCGCAATTACAACCGTCAGGGCGAGGCGTTCGACCGCGGCGAGACGTTCTCGGGAGTCGACTACGAGGAGGGGCTCGCTGCGGCGGACGAACTCGCCCGGGCACTGGGGGAGGGGGTGTCTCTCCCGGCCGCCGTCCTGGCCTGGATCGCGGCGCTGCCTGGAGTCACCAGTGTGATTCCCGGCGCGCGCACGAGAGCGCAGGCGCAGGCCAACGCGGACGCCGCCGAGCTCCTCGACGGCGGGTTCGATCTCGATGCGTTCGACGCCGTCATCCGCGACGTGTACGACCGGCGCCTGCGGGCCGAGATCCACCCTCACTGGTGACCGCCGGCCGTCGCCGCATCGTCGCGAGCATCGCCGCCGCGGCCACGGTCGCGGCTGGGCTCGGTGTGCACCGCTTCGCGCCGGACGGTGCGCCGAGCGACATCGCGGGCGACGCGCTGTATGCGCTGCTCGTGTATCTGCTCGCCGTCGTGCTGGTTCCGCGCCGCGCGGCCTGGGTGCCGGCGGTCATCGCCTGGGTGTGGTGCACGACGATCGAGCTGTTCCAGCTCACCGGTCTGCCCCTCGCATGGGGTGAAGCCGCCCCACCGCTCATGCTTGTGCTCGGCACCGTGTTCGATGCCAGGGATCTCGTCGTCTACACCGTGACGGTGCTCGCGGCTGCCGCGGTCGACCGACTCTCCGGCGCGGCTCTTCGGCGCGCGAGGCGCGGGCGCGGAGCATGACGGGCATGGGGATCCGGATCGCTGTCGTCATCCCGTGCCGCGACGACGCCGAGATGCTCGCCGCGTGTTTGCGTGCGCTCGCAGCGCAGCAGCGCCCGGCCGACCGCATCATCGTCGTCGACAACGCGAGCAGCGACGACTCGGCGGCGGTGGCGCGCGCCGCGGGCGCGGAGGTCGTCGTGGAGAGCCTCGTCGGCATCTGGCCGGCCGCCGCCGCCGGGTACGACGCCGCATCCGCGGATGCCGACGTGATCGCGAGGCTCGATGCGGACTCGCGTCCCCACCCGGACTGGCTTCTGCGCATCGACCGTGCCTTCGCCGACGACACGGGTCTCGGTGTGCTGACTGGCGGTGCCGAGTTCTACGGTTCCACTCGCCTCGTGCACTACCTCGGCGAGCACTGGTACATCGGCGGGGGACGCTTCTGGATCAACCTCTGGCTCGGTATCCCCCTGGTGTTCGGATCGAACTTCGCCATGCGCACGGGTGTCTGGGCGCGCGTGCGAGATCAGGTACGTCGCGATGATGCGCGCGTGCACGACGACCTGGATCTCACGATCCACCTCCGACGCGACGACGGCGTGCGGTGGGACCGGCAGCTGCGCATGCCCGTCTCGTCGCGTCCTCTCGTACACGCGGGCGGGCTGGCCGAGCGTCTGGGCAAGGTGCTCACCACCTTCGCGGCGAGCTGGCCGCGCGGCCGCTTCCGCGCCGCCGTCCGCCCGCCGGTGCGCCCGCGGCGCCTGGGGAAACCCGCCGGTGCGAGCGGCTCGGGTCCTACGCTGGGCTGATGCACTTCACGTTCCGGGCGCCGCTGTTCCGATGGGAGGCGCGCCGGGATGCCGATTGGTTCTTCGTCGCGCTGCCCGCCGACGAGAGCGAGATGATCCGAGAGGTGCCGCGTCCGCCGAGCGGGTTCGGAGCGGTGCGGGTGGCGGTGGAGGTCGCCGGCGTCTCGTGGCGCACGTCGGTCTTCCCGGATGCGGGCAGCGGCACGTATCACCTCCCGGTCAAGCGCGCCGTGCGGGAGGCGGCCGCGGCCGGCGAGGGCGACGAGATCGCGGTCGAGCTGACGGTCCTGGACGCGTGACATGGACCCCGCCGGACTCGCGCTGCTGGTCGCCTACGGCGCTCTGGCCGTCCTGAGTGTCGCGCTCGCGGTGATCGATGTGCGCACGCACCGCCTTCCCAACGCGCTCGTGCTCCCGGCGTATCCCTTCCTCCTCGCGGCTCTCGCGCTGGCGTCGTTCGGCCGCGCAGACATGCTCCCGTTCGTCCAGGCGGTCGTGGGCGGCGCGATCGCTTTCGTCTTCTACCTCCTGCTGCGCCTCGTGCAGCCCCGAGGGATGGGAGGCGGCGACGTGAAGCTGGCGGGTCTGCTCGGCATCGCGCTGGGGTATCTCGGGTGGGATGCGCTGCTGCTGGGACTGTTCGCAGGCTTCCTCCTTGGGGGCCTCTTCAGCGTGGGACTGGTGCTCTCGCGTCGCGGCGGGCGTCGGACCCGCATCCCATTCGGTCCGTGGATGCTGCTCGGTGCGTGGATCGTGATCGCGGCCACCGCGCTGACCTAGGTGTAGTGCCCGGGGACGTTGTTTGATCTGGATGCCCTGATGTGACGAGAACCTCCCAGGCAGAGTGGAGCTGCTACCGCTTCCGCTCTGAACCGAGGAGGTTCTCGTGTCCCACGCTAACGCGGCGCTGACTCCGCGCCAACGACTCCGGCTGGCCAGGCAGATCATCGAGGATGGCTGGTCGGTGTCAGCAGCGGCCGACTACTTCCGGGTGTCGTATCCGACCGCGGCGAAGTGGGCTCGACGCTATGTCGAGCTCGGACCCGACGGGATGGTCGACAGGTCGAGCCGGCCGCACCGGCATCCGAACAGGACCCCGCAAAGCCTTGTGAGGCGAATCGTGCATCTGAGGATCCGCAAACGCCTCGGCCCGGTCCAGATCGCGGGGCGTCTGGGGATGTCGGCTTCCACTGTTCACGCGGTCCTGACCCGCTGTCGGCTGAACCGTCTCTCGCACGTTGACGTGCGCACCGGCGAGCCCGCCCGACGATACGAGCACGATCATCCCGGATCCCTGATCCACGTTGACGTGAAGAAGCTCGGCAACATCCCCGACGGCGGCGGCTGGCGTTACGTCGGACGCGCCCAAGGACGCCGCAACCGGGCCGCTACGCCAGGGAAGGACCGCAACGACTATCGGAACCCGCTGATGCGGCACGCATTCGTCCACACCGTCATCGACGACCACTCCCGAGCGGCTTACGCCGAAATCCACGACGACGAACGAGCAGAGACCGCGATCGGCGTCTTGCGTCGAGCGTCGTCCTGGTTCGCCGACCGCGGCGTGAGAGTCGAGAGAGTGCTCTCCGACAACGGCTCCGCCTACCGCTCCCACGCTTGGAAACACGCATGCGCAGAGCTCGGCATCACCCCGAAGTTCACGCGGCCCCGCCGACCGCAGACCAACGGCAAGATCGAGCGCTTCCACCGCACGCTGGCCGACGGCTGGGCCTACGCCAAGCACTACAACTCGGAGTCAGCACGACGCGCCGCCCTGCCCGCGTGGCTGCACTTCTACAATCACCACAGGCCCCACACCGCCATCGGAAAGCTCCCGCCCATCAGCCGGATCTCAAACAACCTGACTGGGCACTACACCTAGGGATGCAGCCGGCCGCTGTCAACCGAGGGGTGTCGAAGAGCGCGAACGCTAGCCTGGCGCCATGAGCAGCACGTCCGCCTCCCCGCAGCCGCTCGTCGCCCGCATCACCGCCTGGGCGCTGCGTCGCACGCTGGTGCGCGCTTTCCTGCGCTACAGCGAACGTCGCGGCCCTCAGCTCGCCGACAGCGTCACCTATCGCGCGTTGTTCAGCATCTTCGCCGCCGTTCTGCTCGGCTTCTCGATCGCAGCGATCTGGCTGGCGGGCAACCCGGCCGCGGTGAGCTCCCTCGCGGATGCGGTCAACTCCGCCGTTCCTGGGCTCGTTGGAACCGACGGCAGCGGACTCATCGATCTGTCGGAGATCAAGGCCCCCGCCGGTCTCACGATCGCGGGCATCGTCTCGCTCGTCGGCCTCGTGGGAGCTGCGATCGGCGCCATCGGCTCGCTGCGCATGGCCGTGCGCACGATCGCCGACACCTCGGGCGAGGACGTGTTCTTCCTCTGGGTGATGCTGCGCAATCTCGGTCTCGCCGTCGCGATCGCCGTCCTGCTCGTGCTCTCGGCCGCGGCGACCTTCGTCGGGTCGGTGTCCGTGACGACAGTGCTGTCGTGGCTCGGGGTCGCGGAGGAATCCGCCGCGGCGCAGATCGGTACCCGCGCCGTCGGGGTGCTGGTCGTCTTCGTGCTCGATGCGCTCGTGGTGCTGCTGATGTTCTGGACGATGTCGGGCGTCAAGGCGCCGCGTCGCGCGCTTCTGACCGGTGCGGCGGTGGGCGGCGCTGGCCTGACCGTGCTGCAGGAGCTGTCGGGGCTGTTCGTCGGGGGAGCGAGCTCGAATCCGCTGCTGACGTCGTTCGCGTCGATCGTGGCTCTGCTGCTGTGGGTGAACCTGTCCGCCCAGGTACTGCTGATCGCAGCCTCCGTGATCGTCACCCTCTCGCGCGAGGCCGAGGACCGGATGCGGGAGCGCTTCGGAGCGTCCACGTTCGCAGAGCGCCGTCGTCAACGCGCCGAGGATACGGTGCGCATCGCCTCCGAGGAGCTCCAGCGCGCGCAGGCCGCTGTCCAGGCGGAGCAGGACAAGGCTCTCGAGAGGGCTCAGCGCGCGTAACGCTCCACGAACGTCCTCAGCATGCGCGCGGGGTGCGTGACTGGGGCCCGGCGCACGGCGGCGAGCGTGGCGTCGAGCTCGCCGTCGGCGAAGTAGCCGTAACCCGCATAGGCGCGGATGCGGGTCGAGATACCCGCCACGTCGAGCTCGGGATGGAACTGTGTCGCGTAGACGTTGGCCCCGACGCGGAAGGCCTGCACGGGACACGTGGGTGAGCCGGCGAGCAGCGTCACATGCTCGGGCAACTCACGCACGGCCTCCTTGTGGCCGACGAACGCCTCGAACGTGTCGGGCATCCCCGCGAACAGCGGATCGTCGCGGCCTTCGGCGGTGAGCGAGACGGAGACGACGGAGATCGGCTCGGAGTACGTGCCATCGATCGTCGCGCCCTGGTGCACGCCGAGGGTCCCGACCCCGTAGCAGGCGCCGAGGAACGGCATGTCACGTGCGACGACATCGTCGAGCAGCGCCGACATCTCCCGTTCCACCCGCACCTGCACGGACGACTTCCGCTTCGGCGGATCCGAGGCGTTGAAGGGGCCCCCGCCGACGATGACGCCCGAGAGCTCGTCGAGGTCGAGGCGGGGCATCGGCTCCGCCTCGAGTCGCACCCGCCGAAGCTCGGCGGGTGCGAGCCCGGTGTGGCGGAGTATGAGGGCGTACTCCTCATCGGCGGGGCCGTCCTCGGCCCGGGTCGCGAGCAGCACGAAGGGTTTCACGTCGGGATTCTAGGTCACCGTGCGCGCCGGGTGGGCGGCGTCGTCCCGAGGTCTAGGCTGGGCCGCATGGCTATCGCACGACTGACCGGAGGCCCCCTCGACGGGCAGGTCATCCCTCTGGAAGAAGGCGTCGACGACGCGCTCATCGTTCCCTACGGCGAGGGGCAGCTGGTCTACCAGCGCCAGGCGGCAGACGCCGACGCCGACGGGCCTCAGCAGGAGGTCTTCGCCTTCGTCGAGACGACCGAACCGGTCAATCCCGACGAAGAAGACCGCAACGAGTGAGTGCACCCCAGGAGCCGACGCGCTCGATCGAGATCGAGCGCACCTACGACGCCGACGCCGCCACGCCGCTGCCCGACTGGTCGAGCCTGCCGGACGTCGCACGCATCGACCCGCCGCAGCCGCGTGACCTCGACGCCCGGTACTTCGATACGCCGGGCCTCGACCTCGCGCGGGCGAAGGTGGCGATCCGCCGCCGCACGGGCGGTCACGACGCCGGTTGGCACGTGAAGTCGAGCGCCGCCGATGGCCGTCACGAATGGGGATGGCCCATCGTCGACGACGAGCTGACGGTGCCGGATGCGGTCGCCGCCGCCGTCGGGAACTGGGCCTCCGGCCCCTTCGTGCAGATCGCCCGCATCCGCAACAGTCGCACGGCCTATCTGCTCCGCGACGCCGATGGCGGTGTCCTCGCGGAGGTCGTCGACGATCGAGTGCGTGCGAGCGAGGCCGCGACGGGTGTCGAGAGGATGTGGCGGGAGTGGGAGGTCGAGCTCGGCCCGGCCGCACCCGCCGACCCGGCCTGGCGAGCCACGTTCTTCGCTGCAGCCGATGCGCTGGTCACCGCCGCAGGCGGCGCGGTGTCCGCATCCGACTCCAAGCTCGGTCGCGCCTTGGGGCGCTGACCCGAAAACGGAGAAGGCGCCCTCCGAGTGGAGGGCGCCTTCTCCGTGAGATCCGAGGATCAGAAGTTGATCATGTGACCCGCGAGGCCGTGGAACGCCTCCTGCAGCGCCTCGGACAGCGTGGGGTGCGTGTGCACGTTGCGCGCCAGTTCGAGTGCGGTGAGGTCCCACTTCTGGGCCAGCGTCAGCTCGGGCAGCAGCTCCGACACGTCCGGACCGATCATGTGGCCGCCGAGCAGCTCGAGGTGCTCCGCGTCCGCGATCAGCTTGACGAAGCCGACGGGCTCGCCGAGTCCGTGCGCCTTGCCGTTGGCCATGAACGGGAAGGTCGCGACCTTGATCTCGCGACCGGTCTCGCGCGCCTGCGCCTCGGTGAGACCGAACGAGGCGACCTGCGGCGAGCAGAACGTCGCGCGAGGCATCATGCGGTAGTCGCCGAGCGCCATGGTCTCCGCCTTGCCGATCGTCTCCGCCGCGACGACACCCTGCGCCTCAGCGACGTGGGCGAAGCTGCAGCTTGGCGGTGACGTCGCCGATCGCGTAGATGTGCGGCACGTTGGTGCGCATGTAGTCGTCGATCGCGATGGCGCCGCGGTCGGTGAGCGCGACACCGGTCTTCTCCAGGCCGAAGCCCTCGACGCGCGGGGCGAAGCCGATCGACATGAGCACCTTGTCGGCCTCGATCGAGCTCTGCGCGCCGCTCTTGTTGTCGGTGTAGGTCACGGTGACCTTGTCGCCGGAGTCGACGACCGACTCGACCTTCGTGGAAGTCAGGATGTCGATGCCGTAGTTGCGGTACTGCTTCTGGATCTCCTTCGACACGTCGGCGTCCTCGTTGGGAAGCGCGCGGTCGAGGAACTCGATGATCGTGACCTTCACGCCGTAGTTCGACATGACGTACGCGAACTCCATGCCGATCGCGCCGGCACCGACGATGACGATCGAGGACGGGAGCTCGCGCGAGAGGATCTGCTCCTCGTAGGTGACGACGTTCTCGCTCAGGGTCACGCCCGGAAGCAGTCGCACCGTGGAGCCCGTGGCGATGATGACGTTGTCGAAGGTGACGCGCTCGGTGGAGCCGTCGCTCTTCGCGACGTCGATGGAGTGGTCGTCGACGAAGGTTCCGCGGCCGTCGTACTCGGTGACCTTGTTCTTCTTCATCAGGTAGTGGATGCCCTTGACGCGGCCTTCCGCCACCTCACGGCTGCGGTCGAAGGCGACGCCGTAGTCGAAGCTCACCTCGCCGGTGATGCCGAACAGCTTGGCCTTGTGGGCGAAGGTGTGGGCGAGCTCCGCGTTCTTGAGAAGCGCCTTGGAGGGGATGCAGCCGACGTTCAGGCACACACCGCCCCAGTACTTCTCTTCGATGACGGCGGTGGACAGTCCGAGCTGTGCGCTGCGCACGGCCGCGACGTACCCGCCGGGGCCCGCGCCGAGGATGACGACGTCGTAATGAGGCATGCGTCAAGCCTATCGCTCGGTGGAGTTCGAACGGCCTGCCGTCCGCTCGCTCGCCGCCTGCTTCTGCTGGCGCGCCCTGGCGCCCAGGAGCCACACCACGAGGCCGATCGCGATGAGCACGACGACGGCTCCGACGACCCAGGGCCAGACGGGGGCGGACTGGTCGGGGCTCGAGGTCGGTTCGGTGAGGGTCGTCATCGTCGGCTCGGGGGTCGCGGCGGACTCGGGCGTCGCTTCGGGCGTCTCGGACGGCGTCGGAGTCGCGGCCTCGGCCGCGTTCGAGGTGAACGCGAACTCGCCGGAGATCGGGTGGCCGTCGCTGGAGACGACACGCCAGGCCACCGAGACCGCGCCGCTGGCCGAACCGGTGAGCGGCTGGGTGACGACGTTGGCGCTGACGCTGGCAGCCCCGTCGGTCAGCGACGCGCCGGAGGCGTCCGTGACCTGGACGACGGTCGTCGACGCGTCCGAGAGCAGGTCACCGCTGAAGGTGAGGGTGAGGGCGGCGGGCAGCGCGTCGACCGTCGATCCCGACGCGGGATCCGACGAGACGAGCTCATCGTGGGCGAATGCGGGCGCCGTGCCCAGCAGTACCCCGCCGGAAGCGATGAGAAGCGTGGCGAGAGCGGCGACGAGCGCGCGCACGGGACGACGGCGAGAGGTCTGGGAAGTCACGGCGATGAGCCTAACGCCGCGTGCTTTCGGTCGGCTGTGCGTGGCGGCGCCGCGCGGCCGGGACGATGCATGCCGCACGCAGAATCCGCCTCCGAGGACGATGTCGGGCAGAGGGTCGGATCGGTTAGGCTGGATGAGAGGAGGACGACGTGGACGAGCAGTACAGGCCCCGGCCGGACAGCATCCGTCGCGAGAGCGACCGAGCCGTGCCGGCGCACGACACCACGCAGACCTTCGGGCACGACTCGGACCTGTCGTTCGTGCCGTTCGGCAGCGAGCTGAGCGAGCCCGAGCTCGAGGCGATCGAAGCGCTCCCCTCGGGGGCCGCGCTGTTCATCGTGCGCTCGGGCCCGACCGCTGGAGCCCGCTACCTGCTGGACACCGACGTCACCACGGTCGGCCGGCATCCCGACGCCGACATCTTCTTCGATGACGTCACCGTCTCGCGCCGTCACGCCGAGATCACCCGCGTCGGGCGTGCGTTCGAGATCGTCGACCAGCGTTCGCTCAACGGCACGTATGTGAACGGCGAGCGCGTCGACCGTGACACGCTCAGCAACGGCGCCGAGGTGCGTATCGGCAAGTTCCGCCTCAACTTCTTCGTCTCGCCCGCCGACCTTCCGGTAGCGGAAGGCTGATGGCGGCGGTCTCCGCCCGCGGTCGCAGTGAGGCCACGGGCCTGCTCAGCATCGGGCAGGTGCTCGCACGGCTGACCCCCGAGTTTCCCGCGCTGACCTCCTCCAAGCTGCGCTTCCTCGAGGTGCAGGGCATCGTCACCCCGCGACGTACCGACACCGGCTACCGCAAGTTCACGCCGAAGGACCTCGAGCGGCTGCGTCTGGCGCTCACGCTGCAGCGCGATCACTACCTTCCCCTCGTGGTCATCCGCGAGTACCTCGACGATCTGGATGCCGGGCGCGACCCCGCCGCTCCCGCGGGCGGCGTACCGCGTTCGATCGTGCCCGCCGCGCGGCGCTACCGTCGGGACGAACTGCTGCGGACCGCGGGCGCGGGCACCCAGCTCCTCAACGACGCCCTGAGTACGGGCCTCATCGTCGGTGGCGAGACGTATGACGAGCAGGCGCTGGCGATGCTGCGCGCGCTCGTCGCCCTCGATCGTCATGGCATCGAGCCGCGCCACCTGCGTGCCGTGAAGCAGAGCGCCGATCGCGACGTCTCACTCGTGGAATCCGCACTCGCGCCGCTGCGGCGCCGCACGGACGCGGCCTCGCGCGGGCGCGCCGCGGAGACCGCGCCGGAGCTCGCCCGGCGCATCGCCGACGTTCGCGAGGCGCTCGTGCGCGCCTCGCTCGAACGGCTCGACGGATGATCGCGCGACACGCCGAGTCTTCGACGCGGATGTCATTGCCGGAGGGGGAGGCCTCCTCTAGCGTGGAGGTAACCCGCGACACGAAGGAGGCGCCCGCATGACCGCTGGCGAACCGCTCGGCGAGATCCCTCTCGCTGCCGACCTCCTCTTCACCGACGGTCTGCCGCAGATGGACGACGAGGTCGGATATCGCGGTGCGGTGGCAGCGCGCGCAGCCGGCATCACGTACCGACAGCTCGACTACTGGGCGCGCACCGAGCTCGTCGAACCCACGGTTCGCGGCGCGTCGGGATCGGGGTCGCAGCGTCTGTACGGCTTCCGCGACATCCTCGTGCTCAAGCTGGTCAAGCGCCTCCTCGACACCGGCATCTCACTGCAGCAGATCCGCACCGCGGTCGAACAGCTGCGCGTCGCCGGGATCCGCGACCTCACCGGCACGACCCTCATGAGCGATGGCGCGTCGGTGTACCTGTGCACGTCCAACGACGAGGTCATCGACCTCGTCAGCCGTGGCCAGGGCGTCTTCGGGATCGCGGTCGGCAAGGTCCTGCGGGAGGTCGAGTCCACGCTCGTCTCGTTCGACCCGCAGGTGCCGGACCCCTCGGACGAGCTCGCTGCTCGCCGCACCCGCCGCACGGCCTGACCGCCGCCTGGCACCGCCCCACCAATCACGGGGCTCTCCCTGGGCATGCAAGAAGCGCCGCCGACCCTTCGGTCGACGGCGCTCACTCGATGGTCACTGCGCGGGCACGTCCTCGGGAGTGGCGATACGACCCGTGCGCATGATGCGATCCAGCAACGCGTCGAAGTCCGCGGCGAGTTCCTGGGCCGAGTCGCCGGGCCAGATGTGCAGGGGCTTCGCCGCGCCCTGCGCCTGCTGCAGTGAGGTGCGCTCGGGCAGCTGAGGGGAGAGCACGAGCGGACCGAACATGTCGCGCAGCTCCTTGATGCGGAACTGGTGCTCGATCGACTGGGGTCGGACGCGGTTGACGACGATGCCCAGAGGCTGCAGGCGCGGGGAGAGACCGCGGCGGATCTCCTCGATGGCGCGGAGGGCGCGGTCGGCGGCGGCGACGGAGAACAGTCCAGGCTCCGTGATCACGACGACGCGGTCGCTGGCGGCCCAGGCCGTGCGCGTGAGCGCGTTCAACGACGGCGCACAGTCGATCAGCACGAGGTCGTAGTCGGCCTCGACGGTGGCGAGGGCTTCTTCGAGCTTCCACACGTCGCGCACGCTCGGATGCGGTCCGTCGAAGTTGATGGCGGACGGGCTGCCGATCATCACGTCGATCGTGCCCGGGTGCACCTTGGTCCAGCCGCTGGAGGTGATCGCCTGCTTGACGACCTTGTCCTTGGGATTGGCGAGGACGTCGGCCACGTTCAGGCGGCCGGCGACCTGGATATCCATGCCGGTGGAGACATCGGACTGCGGGTCGAGGTCGACCACGAGGGTCCGCACGCCGCGCGCGAAGGCCGCCGAGGCGAGACCGAGTGTCACGGTCGTCTTGCCGACGCCGCCTTTGAGGGAACTGACGGAAAGGACGTGCACGCTTCCCTACGTTACCGTCCCCTAGGCTGTGAGCACACTCAACGATGTGTGAGGCGGCGTACCCGGCCGCCGGACACCCCCGCCTCACGACGGATGCGAGGTCCCGATGTTCCGGAAGATCCTGGTCGCCAACCGCGGCGAGATCGCCATCCGCGCCTTCCGCGCGGCATTCGAGGTCGGGGCCCGCACGGTCGCCATCTATCCCTATGAGGACAGGTTCTCCCTCCACCGTCTGAAGGCCGACGAGGCCTACCAGATCGGCACCAAGGGTGCCCCGGTGCGGGCGTACCTCGACGTCGAGGAGATCATCCGCGTCGCCGTCGAGTCCGGCGCCGACGCCATCTACCCCGGCTACGGCTTCCTCTCCGAGAACCCGGAGCTCGCGGCTCGCGCGGCCGAGGAGGGGATCGCCTTCATCGGTCCGCCGGCCCGTGTGCTCGCGATGGCGGGCAACAAGGTGACCGCCAAGCAGCACGCACGGGATGCGGGCGTTCCGGTGCTCCGCTCGACCGAGGCGTCGGACGACGTCGATGCGCTTCTCGTGGCGGCCGAGGAGATCGGGTTCCCGCTGTTCGCGAAGGCCGTCGCCGGCGGTGGGGGACGCGGGATGCGACGCGTCGAGACCGCGGCGGAGCTCGGCCCGGCGCTCGCGGAGGCGATGCGCGAGGCGCAGAGCGCGTTCGGCGACCCTCGGATGTTCCTCGAGCAGGCGGTGCAGCGTCCGCGGCACATCGAGGTGCAGATTCTCGCCGACGGGGTGGGGGAGACCGTCCACCTCTACGAGCGCGACTGCTCGGTGCAGCGTCGCCACCAGAAGGTCATCGAGATCGCCCCGGCTCCGAACCTCGACGACGCCGTGCGCGCCGACCTGCATCGCTACGCCGTCGCCTTCGCCCGCTCGATCGGCTACCAGAACGCCGGCACGGTCGAGTTCCTGCTGGAGACGGCAGGCCCTCGCGCCGGCGAGGTCGTCTTCATCGAGATGAACCCCCGCATCCAGGTCGAGCACACCGTCACCGAGGAAGTCACGGACGTCGACCTGGTGCAGGCGCAGATGCGGATCGCCGCGGGGGCGACGCTGGCCGAGCTGGGGCTCACGCAGCCGGAGATCCCGCTGCGCGGCGCCGCGCTGCAGTGCCGGTTGACGACCGAGGACCCGACCCAGGGCTTCCGCCCCGACACCGGCAAGATCACGACGTACCGCTCGCCGGGTGGTGCGGGTATCCGCCTCGACGGCGGAACGACGGCGGCGGGCTCGCAGATCAGTCCGCACTTCGACTCGATGCTCGCCAAGCTGACGTGCCGCGGCAGGGACTTCCCGGCGGCCGTGGCCAGGGCGCGCCGCGCGCTGGCGGAGTTCCGCATCCGCGGCGTCTCGACCAACATCCCGTTCCTGCAGGCCGTGCTGGACGACCCGGCGTTCGCGGCCGGGGACATCAGCACCTCCTTCATCGACGAACGTCCCGAACTGCTGCGCGGCCGCGAGTCGAAGGACCGCGGTTCGAAGATCCTGAACTGGCTCGTCGACGTCACGGTCAACCAACCGCACGGCACGAGGCCGGTGACGGCGTCGCCGACGGCGAAGCTCCCGCACCTCGACCTGCGCGAGCCCGCGCCGGCGGGCTCCCGGCAGCGCCTTCAGGAGCTCGGTCCCGCCGGGTTCGCCGCCGACCTGCGCGCCCAGACGCGACTGGCGGTCACCGAAACGACGTTCCGCGACGCACACCAGTCGTTGCTCGCCACGCGGGTGCGCACGAAGGACCTCGTCACCGTCGCCCCCTACGTCGCCCGCCTGACCCCGCAGCTGCTCTCCGTGGAGGCCTGGGGTGGCGCCACCTACGACGTCGCGCTGCGCTTCCTCGGGGAGGACCCGTGGGAGCGCCTCGACGCGCTGCGCGGAGCCCTGCCCAACATCGCGATCCAGATGCTGCTGCGCGGGCGCAACACGGTCGGCTACACCCCGTACCCGACGGCCGTCACAGATGCCTTCGTCGCCGAGGCGGCCGCATCCGGCGTCGACATCTTCCGCATCTTCGATGCTCTCAACGACGTGACGCAGATGCGTCCGGCGATCGACGCCGTCCTCGGCACGGGCACGGCCGTCGCCGAAGCGGCGCTCTGCTACACCGGCGACATGCTCGATCCCGCGGAGGATCTGTACACGCTCGACTACTACCTGCGCCTCGCGGACGAGATGGTCTCCGCCGGAGCGCATGTCATCGGCATCAAGGACATGGCGGGTCTGCTGCGCCCGGCTGCCGGAGCGCGTCTGGTCAGCGCCCTGCGCGAGCGTTTCGACGTGCCGGTCCACGTGCACACGCATGACACGGCCGGCGGCCAGCTGGCCACGCTGCTGGCCGTAAGTGCGGCAGGAGCCGATGCGGTGGATGCCGCCGCCGCCCCGATGTCGGGCACCACGAGCCAGCCGTCGCTCTCGGCGCTCGTCGCCGCCCTCGCGCACACCGAGCGAGACACCGGCATCCCGCTCGCCGCGGTCGCCGATCTCGAGCCCTACTGGGAGGCCGTGCGCCACCTCTACCGTCCGTTCGAGTCGGGGCTGCCAGGGCCCACGGGGCGTGTGTACCGCCACGAGATCCCCGGCGGGCAGTTGTCCAACCTGCGCCAGCAGGCGATCGCCCTCGGTCTGGCGGAGGACTTCGAGCTGATCGAGGACATGTACGCCGCGGCGAACGACATCCTCGGACGCGTTCCGAAGGTGACTCCGTCGTCGAAGGTCGTCGGCGATCTCGCGCTGCACCTCGCCGCGGTCCGCGCCGACCCCGCCGATTTCGCCGAGAACCCGCAGAACTACGACATCCCGGACTCCGTCGTGTCGTTCATGGCGGGGCAGCTGGGCGATCTGCCGGGTGGATGGCCCGAGCCCTTCCGCAGCAAGGTGCTCGCCGGTCGCACGATCGCGGAGACCGCGGGAGCGCTCGACGACGCGGATGCGGCGGCGTTGACCGAGCAGGGGGCGAACCGGCGCGCGACTCTGAACCGACTGCTGTTTCCCGGACCCACCCGCACGTTCCACGAGGCACGGGACGCCTACGGGGATCTGGCCGTGCTCGACACGGCGGACTACCTGTACGGGTTGACACCCGGGGGCGAGCACGTCGTCGAGATCGAGCGGGGCGTGCAGCTGTGGGTGGGTCTCGAGGCCATCGGCGAACCCGACGACAAGGGCATGCGTACCGTGATGACCACGCTCAACGGCCAGCTGCGGCCGGTTTTCGTGCGCGACCGGTCCATCGCCGTCGACGCGGCCCCGGCGGAGAAGGCCGACACCTCCAAGGCCGGTCAGATCGCGGCACCGTTCTCCGGCGTGGTGACCCTCAAGGCGACGCCGGGAGCGAGGGTGCGGGCGGGGGAGGCGGTCGCGTCGATCGAGGCCATGAAGATGGAGGCGGCCATCACGAGCCCCGTCGACGGCGTCGTCGAGCGGGTCGCGATCGGGTCGACGCAGCAGGTCGAAGCGGGCGACCTTTTGGTCGTGGTCAAAGGCGCGCATTAGCCTGAGGTGGGCGCCGGGCCTCCGGCGGCCCGTTGGGAGTACCTAAGCCATGCCTGATCGTGACGATCAGATGACCGGCCACGACGACGACATCCTGGACCAGCCGGTCCGCGTCGACGCGGCCGGCATCGACATTCTCGGAACCCAGACCGCGCAGGTCGCGGTGACATTGCCGGTCGCCGACGACGACGACGGGATCGACGACGATGTCGTCGCCGACGAGGCGGTCCCCGTGGCCGAGCCCGTGGTCATCGCGACCCTGGAAGACACGGGCGAGTTCTCGCCCGTGCGCACGTCCGGCCTCG
Organism: Microbacterium sp. KU4F; assembly: GCF_056868075.1. Classification (NCBI taxonomy): domain Bacteria; kingdom Bacillati; phylum Actinomycetota; class Actinomycetes; order Micrococcales; family Microbacteriaceae; genus Microbacterium; species Microbacterium sp. KU4F. The sequence continues at coordinate 137,933 of NZ_CP200324.1, forward strand.
ACATCCAGGATGCGGAGATCGAGCCTCCCGCGGCCTCGGAGCCTCAGGCCTCCGTGGCGCGTTCGCCCGAGCCCGTTGCGCCTGCGACCACGCGGGTGCGCGTTCCGGTGACCGCCGCCGATGCCGTGGCACCGCCCGCTCCCGCCGCGACGTCGGCACCGGCGGCCGCGACGCGATCCGAGCCGGCATCCATCGCACCCGTGGATGCGGCGCCGGCACCCGTCACGCTGGCCGCGCGGCGCGTCGATCAGGAGGAGTCCCGGCGCGAGAGCGCGGATCTGCTGACGGCCGATCGGCTGCTGGAGACCGATCGCCTGCCCAAGCGCGAGCCCGAGGGTGCCTGGCCGAACCTGGTCTACACGCTCAGCGGGGGCCGGGTGCGCCTGGGCGACAGCCGCCGCTCCCGCCAGCGGCGCGAGCTCGACCAGCGCATCGCCGCGCCCCTCGACGGTGGCGCGCGCTTCGTGGCGGTCCTCTCGCGCAAGGGCGGCGTCGGCAAGACGACGGTGACTGCTCTGCTCGGAATGGCATTGGCGGACGCGCGCGACGACCGGGTGATCGCGCTGGATGCGAACCCCGACCGCGGCACGCTCGCCGAGCGGGTGGGTCGGCCGAGCGGCAAGACCGTGCGCGATCTGGCCACGCATGCGGCACCGATCCACGGCTTCAACGAGATCTCGGCGATCGTCGCCCGCGACGACACCCGCCTCGACGTGCTCGCCTCCGACACCGATCCCCACGTGTCCGAGGCGTTCGACGACGCGGACTATCGCGAAGTCGCCGCTCTCGCCGCGCACTACTACTCCATCGTGCTGACCGACACCGGCACCGGCATCGTGCACTCGGTGATGGATGCGACGCTGGAGGCCGCCGATGCGCTCGTCATCGTGTCCGGGCTCAGCGTCGACGAGGCGCGGCTGGCGTCCGAGACGCTCACGTGGCTCGAGACGAACGGCTACACGGATCTGGCGCGCTCGTCCGTCGTGGTTCTGAACGCGTCTCGCCCGGGGGCGCCGTTGGTGCGCCTGGACGAGCTGGAGGAGCACTTCCGCTCACGCGTGCGGCAGGTCGTACGCGTGCCCTATGACGCGCGCATCGCCACGGGCAGTGCGATCTCGTTCCGCGACCTCCAGCCCGCCACGCGCGCCGCGGCGCGCCAGCTCGCCGCCGTCGCCGTCGAGGGTCTGCGCGTGGCGGCCGCATCATGACGGTGAGAGCCATCCGACTGTTCGGCGACCCCGTGCTCAAGAGTCGGGCGAGCGAGATCGTCGACATCGATGAGGGCGTGCACGCGCTCGTGCGCGACCTCGTCGAGACCGTCGAGCTGCCGGGCCGCGCCGGGGTCGCCGCGCCGCAGATCGGCGTCGGGCTGCGGGCGTTCAGCTACAACGTCGACGGCGAGATCGGATACATCCTCAACCCGGTGCTCGTCGAGGTCTCTGGCGAGCCGGAGTTGACCGGCGAGGGGTGCCTCTCGGTGCCCGGCCTCTGGCACGACGTGATGCGATACCCGCATGCGAAGGTCGTAGGCATCGACCTCGACGGCAACGAGCTCGTGCTGGAGGGCGACGGCCTCATGGCGCAGGCGCTGCAGCACGAGACCGATCACCTTGACGGGATGCTGTACCTCGACCGGCTCGACAAGGAGCGCCGGCGGGTGGCGTTGCGCGAGGTGCGCGAGAGCGACTGGTTCTGAGTCACGAAGAAGGCGGGCCCGCATCCGATCTCGGATGCGGGCCCGCCTTCTCGTTCGCTCAGGGTAGGGGGACGTTCTGCGTCGTCTCCTCGGGCGCCCGGTAGAGCTGCTCGACGTCGTCGGCGAAGTCCGCGAGGATCACGTTGCGCTTGATCGACAGCTTCGGCGTGAGGTGGCCGCTGGCCTCCGTCCACTCCGTGGGCAGGATCACGAACTTGCGGATCGACTCGGCGCGGGAGACGCCGGCGTTCGCCTTGTCGATGGCCTGCTGCACCTCGGCGCGGACCGCGGGGTCGTGCGCGGCCTGGGCGAGAGTGAGGTCCTTGGGGCGGCCGTTGTTCTCCAGCCACGTGGGCAGCATCTCGGGATCCAGCGTGACCAGCGCCGAGATGAAGGGCTTCTGATCGCCCACGACCACGACCTGTCCGATGATCGGGTTGGCGCGGATCGGGTCCTCGAGCGCGGCGGGTGCGACGTTCTTGCCGCCCGCGGTGACGATGATCTCCTTCTTGCGGCCGGTGATCGTCAGGTAGCCGTCGTCGTCGAGCGAACCGAGGTCTCCGGTCTTGAACCAGTCGCCGTCGAACGCCGCCGCCGTCGCCTCCGGGTTCTGCCAGTACTCCTTGAACACGTTCACACCGCGCACCTGGATCTCGCCGTCCTCCGCGAGTCGGATGCCGACACCCGGGATCGCGGGGCCGACGGTGCCGATCTTGGACCGCGTGGCGAGATTCACCGTCGCGGGCGCGGTGGTCTCCGTCAGACCGTAGCCCTCGAGGATGTGCACGCCGAGGCTGTGGAAGAAGTGCCCGAGGCGCGGACCGAGGGGCGCCGAGCCGGAGACGGCGTAGCGCACCTGACCGCCCATGGCATCGCGCAGTTTGCTGTAGACGAGTTTGTCGAAGAGGGCGAACTTGATCTTCATCCCGAGGGGGATGCGCCGGCCGTCCTGCAGGTAGGCGGAGTGATCGATCGCGACCTGGGCGGCCGCCCGGAAGATCTTGCCCTTGCCGCCGGCCTCCGCCTTCTGCTCCGCCGAGTTGTAGACCTTCTCGAACACGCGCGGGACGGCCAGCAGGAAGGTCGGCTTGAAGGAGCCGAGAGCGGCCAGCAGCTGCTTCGTGTCGGGCTGGTGGCCCGTCTTCACGCCCGCGTGGATGTTGAGGATCGAGATGAAGCGCGCGAACACGTGCGCGGTCGTGATGAACAGCACGGTGGAGGCGCCGGGCGTGTTGACGACCTCCTTCAACGAGGTGGCGGAGTTGCGCGCGAGCTCCACGAAGTTGCCGTGGGTCAGCACGCATCCCTTCGGCCTCCCGGTCGAGCCCGAGGTGTAGATGAGCGTGGCGATGTCGGAGGATTCGGCGAGCCCGCGTCGGCGCTGGATCTCTTCGTCGGGCACGGCGGAGCCGGCGGTGATCATCGTGTCGAGGTCGCCGGCGAACATCTGCCACGAGGAGCGCACGAGGGGGAGCCGGTCGCGCACCTCGGCGAGTCGAGACGCGTGCTCGGCGGTCTCGACGAGGCAGGCGACGGCACCGGAGTCGGAGAGGATCCACTCGATCTGGCTGGGGGAGCTCGTCTCGTAGATCGGCACCATCACGGCACCCGCGTAGAAGAGCGCGAAGTCGACCAGCGTCCAGTCGTAGGTCGTGCGGGCCAGGAAGCCCACCTTGTCGCCGGGGGCGACACCCGCCGAGACGAACCCCTTCGCGAGCGCGACGACCTGGCGCTCGAACTCACGTGCGGTGATGTCGCGCCAACCGTCGCCGTCGGGGACGGCGAACAGGGGACGGTCGGGAGTCGCGCGCACGCGCTCCACGAGCAGGTCGCTCACGTTGGCGTGCGGGTCGGCGGGGACGATCGCGGGCACTTCGAACACTGTTGCGCTCATGTCGGCAGCTCCTTCGGTACCGGACGGGTTGCTATGAGACGCAAGTCTACGCATGCGTGGAACTCAGTCCCACCGTTGCGGCAGTCGCGACGACTTGTTCCGGCCCTGCGGAAGGCGGCCTGCCCTGCGCCGACTAAGCTTCTGGGGGCCTTACCGGACGAAGGGATGACAGTGTTCGCAGTGGGAATCGACATCGGCGGAACGAAGATCGCCGGTGGCGTGGTCGACGAGCACGGCACGATCGTTCGCAGGGCGCGCGTCGCGACCCCCACGGATGTGGCGGGCATCGAGGTCGCCGTGGGGCAGATGATCACGGAGCTGTCTGCGGGCGAGCAGCTCGTGGCAGGCGTGGCCGCGGCGGGCTTCATCGACCGGGAGCGTTCGACCGTCTACTTCGCCCCGAACATCGCCTGGCGCGACGAGCCGCTGCGCGAGCGCATCGAGCAGCGCACCGGCGTGCGCGTGCACATCGAGAACGACGCGAATGCGGCCGGCTGGGCGGAGTACCGCTTCGGTGCCGGCGAGGATCTGCGCGACGTCGTCATGCTCACGCTGGGAACGGGGGTCGGCGGTGCCGTAGTCGTGGACGGCAATCTGCTCTCGGGCGGTCACGGCGTGGCCGCGGAGCTCGGCCACATGCGTCTGGTCCCCGAGGGGCGCACGTGCGGATGCGGCCAGCGCGGTTGCCTCGAGGTGTACGGATCGGGTCGCGCTCTCCAGCTCGAGGCGCGCGAGATCGCCGTCGACGCGGAGTTCGGCATCGGGGCCCGCCTGGCCGCGGCGTCCCGTGAGCAGGGCGGGCTGACCGGTGCCGCCATCTCGCGCCTCGTCCAGGACGGCGACCCCGGCGCGCTCGAGGCGCTGCGGCGCATCGCTGTGGCCGTCGGAACGGCCTGCGGCGGGCTGGCCGCGATCCTCGACCCGGAACGTTTCGTCATCGGCGGGGGAGTGTCGCAGCTCGGCGACGTGCTGCTGGAGCCGATGCGGGAGGCTTTCGCCGCCGCGATGCCCGCGTATGGTTATCGTCCGGTCGCCGATTTCCAGGTGGCCCGTCTCGCGAACGACGCCGGCGTCATCGGCGTCGCGGATCTGGCTCGACGTCGGGCGGTCGCAGGGGGCTGACAATGTTCTACTGGCTGATGAAGTACATCGTGATCGGACCGATCGTGAAGGCGATCTTCCGGCCGTGGATCGTGGGTCGGCGCAACATCCCGGCCGACGGCGCAGCCATCCTCGCCAGCAACCATCTCTCGTTCGCCGATTCCATCTTCCTGCCGCTCATGATCGATCGGCCGATGACGTTCCTCGCCAAGAGCGATTACTTCACCGGCCGCGGCCTCAAGGGCTGGGCGACGCGCGTGTTCTTCAAGGCGACCGGACAGATCCCGATCGACCGATCGGGCGGCAAGGCCTCGGAGGGCTCGCTCAACACGGGTCTCCAGGTGCTCGGGCGCGGTGATCTGCTGGGCATCTACCCGGAGGGCACGCGCAGCCCCGACGGGCGGCTGTACCGCGGGCGCACGGGAATCGCCCGCATGGCGCTCGAGGCCCGCGTTCCCGTCGTGCCGGTGGTCATGGTGGACACCGATACGGTCATGCCGATCGGTCAGCGACTCCCGCGCATCGGCCGCGTCGGCATCGTGATCGGCGAACCGCTCGACTTCTCCCGGTTCGCGGGCATGGAGGGCGACCGTTACGTCCTGCGCTCGGTCACGGACGAGATCATGGTCGCGTTGCAGCGCCTGGGCGCGCAGCGTTACGACGACGTCTACGCATCCACGGTCAAGGACCGTCTGGCGGCGTCCTCGACGCACGGGATCGACACTCCCGCGGCGTCGCTAGACTGAGCGAATGCCCCACAGCTTGGACCCGCTCGATCACTGGCGCTCACTGCCGATCAAGCAGCAGCCCTCCTGGCCCGACGCGGACGCTGTCGCGGCCGTCTCGGCCGAACTCGCCACCCTCCCGCCCCTCGTGTTCGCGGGTGAGGTGGACCGCCTCCGCGAGCGCCTCGCGACGGCCGCATCCGGGCGCGCCTTCCTGCTGCAGGGCGGTGACTGCGCCGAGACGTTCGCCGGTGCCACGGCCGAGCAGATCCGCAACCGCATCAAGACGCTGCTGCAGATGGCGGTGGTGCTGACGTACGGCGCGTCCATGCCGGTCGTGAAGATGGGGCGCATGGCGGGGCAGTTCGCCAAGCCGCGCTCGAGCGACACCGAGACGCGCGGCGACGTCACGCTGCCGGCGTACCGCGGCGACATCGTGAACGGCTACGACTTCACGGAGGGCTCGCGCACAGCCGATCCTCGACGGCTCGAGAAGGCCTACCACACGGCCGCCTCGACGCTGAACCTCATCCGCGCCTTCACGCAGGGCGGGTTCGCCGATCTGCGCGAGGTCCACAGCTGGAACCGCGGCTTCGCGGAGAACCCGGCCAACCAGCGCTACGAGGGCCTGGCGGCCGAGATCGACCGCGCCATCAAGTTCATGGAGGCGGCCGGTGCCGACTTCGACGAGCTGCGACACGTGGAGTTCTACACGGGCCATGAAGGTCTGCTCATGGACTACGAGCGACCCCTGACCCGCATCGACTCCCGCACGGGCACGCCGTACAACACCTCGGCCCACTTCCTGTGGATCGGGGAGCGCACGCGCGATCTCGACGGCGCGCACGTCGACTACTTCTCGAAGATTCGCAACCCCATCGGCGTGAAGCTCGGCCCGTCGACGACGCCCGAGACCGCGCTGGCACTGATCGACAAGCTCGACCCCGAGCGGGAGCCCGGCCGCCTCACCTTCATCACGCGAATGGGCGCCGGGAAGATCCGCGACGCACTGCCGCCGCTGCTGGAGGCCGTGAAGGATGCCGGTGCGACGCCGCTGTGGGTCACCGACCCGATGCACGGCAACGGCATCACCACTCCCACCGGCTACAAGACGCGTCGCTTCGACGACGTGGTCGACGAGGTGCGCGGGTTCTTCGAGGCGCACCGAGCCACGGGCACGCACCCGGGCGGCATCCACGTCGAGCTCACCGGTGACGACGTGACCGAGTGCCTGGGCGGCTCGGAGATGATCGACGAGGCCACGCTGGCGACCCGCTACGAGAGCCTGTGCGATCCTCGCCTGAACCACATGCAGAGCCTCGAGCTCGCCTTCCTCGTGGCTGAGGAGCTCGAGAAGCGCTGAGCCCCGAACGTCGAGAGCCGCCCCGCATCCGTGCCGGGCGGCTCTCGCGTTTCGTGCGACGGCAGTGGTGTGTCGGACTGCGGGGTCGAGGTCAGAGCGACGGTGTGAGGGTGACGGTGCTGCCCTTCGGGGCCGTCGTGCCGGCCTTCGGGTTACTCGCCTTCACCTTGTAGACGTCCCAGTACTTGAAGCCCAGCGGAAGATTGCCGTCCTCGATACCGGCGTTGACCTCGAAACCGCGTGCTTCCAGCGCCTTCACTGCGTCGCGGATGCTCATCCCCACGATGTTCGCCGGGATCTCGACCGGCTCGGGGCCGTCGGACACGATCAGCGTCACGGTTTCTCCGGGGCGCCAGTTGCCGCCACTCGGGTTGTCGCCGATCGCGATCACGCGCCCCTTGTCGATGCTGTCCGAGTACTGCGTGGGGCGCTCGGAGGATACGTCGAGACCGACACTCTTGAGGGTCTTCTCGGCATCATTCGGGTTCATTCCGGAGACATCAGGGACCGGGCCGCGCGAGACGGTGAAGCTCGCCCCGTCGCCCTCGTGCAGGGTGCAGCCGTTCGAGCAGTCAATCGCGTCGCCGCCGGCGGCGGGGGAGACGGTCGCGGCGACGACCGTGCCGTCGGGCGTATCGGTGAACACGTACTGGGGGTCGCCGACGGTGACGCGAACCTGCTGCATCGCGGCGGTCGCCGCATCCAACGTCATCCCCGCCAACGCGCCGACGTCGTGCGGCTGGGGGCCCTGCGACATGACCACTCGCACGAGCGAGTCCTTCTCGACGCGTTCACCGCTTCCGGGCTCGGTGCGGATGACCGTGCCCGCTTCGACGTCGAAGCTGTACTCGTCCGCCCGTTCCACACGCAGACCGCGGTCGACGATCTCTGCTTGGGCGGCTTCGAAGGTCTGCCCCTCGAGTGCGGGCACGGCCACGAGCGAGCCCGGCCCGGAGCCGAACCACCAGCCGATGCCGCCCGCGAGCGCCGCCAGCAGAACGACCAGGGTCAGCAGCCAGGCGCCCTTCGCCGATCGTCGGCGTGCGCGCTGGCGCAGGAGCGTGGCGTTGTCGACATCCTCGGCGACGGCAGTGGGACCTGTGCCGCCGAGCGGGAGGGCCTTGGTCAGCTCGCCGGAGTCCAGGCGGTCATCGATCACGGCCGTGCCGACCGCGAGCGTGCGCGCGACCTGGGGGGCGATGCCCAGCTCGCGCTCGATCTCGCGCAGGCGCTGCAGCATCTGATCCGCGTCGACAGGTCGCGCGTCGGGGGAGCGTTCCGTCGCCCACAGCACCAGCTCGTCGAGCTGCTCCGGCACGGCCGGGTTCTTGACGCTCGGGCGGGGCACCGAATCGGTGGCGTGCTGGTAGGCGATCTGCATGGGCTGCTCGCCCTTGTACGGTTGTTCGCCGGTGAGCATCTCGTAGAGAAGGATGCCGAGCGCGTAGATGTCGCTGCGGGCGTCGGCGCTGCCGCGGGTGACGAGCTCGGGCGCGAGATACGCGATCGTCCCGAGCAGCATCTGACCGCTCGCCGTGTTCGCCGTGGTGGCGCGGGCGAGACCGAAGTCGCCGATCTTGATGCGGCCGTCCTCGGCCAGAAGCACGTTCTCGGGCTTGACGTCGCGGTGCACGATGCCGGCGCGGTGCGCCGCGGCCAGACCTGAGAGCACCGCATCCATGATGGTGATGGTCTGCGGGACCGGGATGCGGCGCTGCTCCTTCATGAGCTCTCGCAGCGTGATGCCCGGCAGGTACTCCATGACGAGGTACGCCATGTCGCTGTCCTGACCCTGGTCGAACACATTGACCACGTGCGGGTCGGCGAGGCGTGCGGCCGCTCGCGCCTCCTGGATGAACCGACTCTGGAAGACGGTGTCGTCGCTGAGGTGCCCGTGCATGACCTTGAGGGCCACGCGCCGTTCCAGGCGCAGATCGGTCGCGACGTACACGGTGGCCATGCCGCCGCGGGCGATGCGCGAGCGCACGCGGTACCGGCCGTCGACGAGACGGCCGATCAGCGGGTCGGTGCGCTGGCTCGTGCTCACGGTGAGAGTCTACGGAGCGGTCGCTGTGAGCTCCGGCAGCGGCTCACCGCTGATCCCGCCGTCGTGCGCTACCCGAGGGCGGCCAGCCAGGCGAGAGAAGGCTGCTCCCACCGGGCGTAACGATCCGGATACGCCGAGATCTGCACCGCCTGTGCGGCGTCCGCGTATGTCATCGACTCCCAGCCGGGGATGTCCAGGAGGCCGCGGGTTCGGGTGCCGTTGGGGTCGGCGGGGCCGCCGAAGAACGCACGGGCTGCGCGCTCCGCATCCCGCACCTCCTCCACCGTGCCCCACCCGGTGGAGGGACGCTGCTGGAACAGGCCCTGCGAGTCGCGGTCGCCCCAGTCGAGGTTGCGCAGCCACGACTCCTGCATGGCGGTGCCCAGCGCGATGGCGATCCCGCGCTCGGGAACACCCAGCTCGCGGCCGATGCGGATGATGGTGCGCGCGTTCTCGGACTGCTCCGTGTCCAGCTCCAGGCCTGCACCGGCCGCGGCGGCAGGTGCAGGTGCAGGCGCGGATGCGGCGACGGCCGGCACGGTGATCGTCTGACCCGGGTAGATGATCGAGTCCCAGGTGAGGCCATTGGCGGCGAGGACCGCCCCCGCCGTGACCCCGTGGCGCCCGGCGATCCTGCTGATCGTGTCGCCGGCGACGACCGTATAAGAGGCTCCGACAGCAGGTGCAGGTGCAGGTGCAGGTGCGGGCGCGCTCGGCGCGACGAGGGTCAGTACCTGGCCGGGGCGGATGAGCGAGTTCTCCCACGACAGGCCGTTCCACGAGAGCACGTCGGCTGTGGCGAGTCCGTAACGCGCGGCGATCGCCGCGACGGACTCGCCGGCCGCGACGGTGTGCGTGCTCGCCGGCGGCGTCTGGGCCGGGCGCGGCGCGCCCAGACGCGACTGCTCCGTCGTGGACGCGTGCGCGGGCGCGGCGATCAGGGTGAGCGCGACCGCGCTCACGAGGGCGGAGGCGCCGACGACGGCGCGCGGGTGGGGGGAGACGTCCACGAGCATGGTCGTCCTCTCTTTCACATCCGGGGTCCCGCCACCCTGACACGCGTGTGTACCCAGGTCAACGGAAGTGACGGGTGTGACAGATGAGATCTCTCCCATCTTTCGGTGCCGGCGCCGCACGGCGCGCGGCGTGCGGATGAGAACATGGACGGGTGAGTTCTGAGACCCCTGTCCCCACCGAATGGCTTGCACTGCCCGAGCTGGTCGAACTGACCGGCGAGTCGCTGAGCCGTGTCCGGCGTCTGCTCGACGAGGGCTATCTGATCGGGTCGCGTCGTGAAGGCTCCTTCCGTGTGCCGAGCGTCTTCTTCGTCGACGGTGCGCCGTTGTCGTCGCTGCGCGGCACGATCTTCGCGCTGCGGGACGCGGGACTGACCGACGACGAGGCCATCGACTGGCTCCTCGCGTACGAGGAGTCGATCGGGCAGGCGCCGATCACGTCACTGCTGCAGGGGCGCAAGAGCGAAGTGCGACGCGTCGCGCGCGCCCTCGCCTGAGGCGAGCCTCGCTCAGGAGCGGCGCTCGGTGGCGGCTCGCGCGAGATCGCGCAGTTCGCCGACCGTCGCGTTCGCCAAGGGGGCGGCCGACAGGGCTCGGTCCGCCTCGCGCACATAGGCGGTGATGAGTCGCTCGACGCGGTCGACGGCGCCGCTGTCGATGATGGTGCGCTGCAACGCCGCGATCTGCTGCTCGTCGAGATCGGGATCGCCCAAGAGTTCGTCGAGGGTGCGTCGCGCGCCCGCCCCGAGCGAGTCGCGGGCGTAGGCGATGAGCACGGTGCGCTTGCCCTCGCGCAGGTCGTCGCCCGAGGGTTTCCCGGTCTCGGCGGCGTCGCCGAAGACTCCGAGCACGTCGTCGCGGAGTTGGAACGCCATTCCGACCGGATGTCCGAACGCGCTCAACGCGTCGAGCTGCGTCCGATCGGCGCCGGCCAGCGAAGCGCCGATGCGCAGCGGTTGTTCCACGCTGTAGCGGGCCGACTTGAGCGAGGCCACACGCAGCGCGCGATCGGCGTGTGTCGCGTCGTCGGCTACCGCGAAGGCGGACTCTTCGGCGATGTCGAGGTACTGCCCGATGGTGACGTCGCGCCGCATCCGCGCGTACTCGGCACGCGCGGATGCGGCATGGTCCGTGAGCGCTAGCCCCTCCTCGAGGAGGTCGTCGCTGAAGGCCACCAGCAGATCGCCGCCGAGGAGGGCGGCCGAACGTCCGAAGGCGGCGGCGTCGCCCGCCCACGAGCGGGCGATGTGCTGGGCCTGAAGGGCGCGGTGCAGGGAGGGTCGTCCGCGGCGGGTGTCCGAGTTGTCGATCAGGTCGTCGTGCACGAGGGCGGCGGCCTGGAAGATCTCCAGCGCCGCAGCGGTCGCGACGACGGCTGCGGGCGGCGTGGCGCCGGGGTCGACACGCTCCGCGACGGCGCGCCAACCCGTCACACAGAATCGCGCGCGCAGGCGCTTTCCGCCGGTCACGGTGTCGCGCACGTCTTCGACGAAGGCGAGGGCGTCGGGGCCCATCGCCCGCGCGGCCGGCTCCTGCGATCCGAAGAACGTATCCAGTCGCTGGGAAACCGCTTCGATCGCGTCTGTGGTCCTCGACACGGGCCTAGCCTAGTTCGACAGGCGGCGCGTAGAATCCAAGCATCGCCGTGACCCTAGGGGGACGAATGCCTCTCTCCGAACAAGAGCAGCGCCTGCTCGACGAGATGGAACGCCATCTCATGAGCAATGACGCCGACGTCGTCAGCGCGCCGCAGGGCGGCCGCGCGCTCAGCTACCGCAACATCGTGTACGGCACGATCCTCGTGCTCGTCGGGCTGGGCGGACTGATCGTCGGACTCTCCACGCAACTGATCGTGGTGGGCGTCATCGGCTTCATCGTCATGCTCGGAGGCGTGATCTTCGCGCTCACTCCCTCCAAGACCGCCCGTCCCGGCGCCGCACCTCGAGCCGGCGGCTCCGCATCCAGGCCCTCCGCCGGATTCATGGACCGCATGAACGATCGATGGGACCGCCGCCAAGAAGGCCGCTGACCCTCCCGCTTTTCACAAGCGCCGACCCTTCGGGGTCGGCGCTTTTTTCGTGTGTGGGGAGCGTCCGCCCAGATCTGCCCCCGAATGTGTAGTGAAGTGGAGGGAAGTGGAGTAAAGTGGTGATCACCTCACACGTGGGCCGGACGAAGGAGGGGGGATGCGCGAATGCTGCTCGGCACGCACACCCCCAAGCTCGACGACAAAGGGCGCGTCATCCTCCCGGCCAAGTTCCGTGACGACCTCGGCGGCGGCGTCGTGATCACCCGTGGGCAGGACCGCTGCCTCTACGTCTTCGCGACGGAAGAGTTCGAGAAGGTGCACGAGCGCATCCGCGAGGCGCCGCTGACCAACAAGCAGGCGCGCGACTTCTTGCGGATGTTCCTCTCGGGTGCGAGCGCCGAGAAGCCGGACGGTCAGAACCGCATCACGATCCCGCCGGCGCTGCGCACGTACGCCGGCCTCGAGCGGGAGCTCGTCGTCACCGGTGTCGGTGCCCACGCGGAGATCTGGGATGCCGAGGCGTGGAACTCCTACGCCGAGAGCAATGAAGAGACGTACTCCGAGATGGAGCAGGAGGTGATCCCGGGCCTGTTCTGAGCCCTCGACCCTGATTCCCAGCCGCTCGAGCCCTGACGCACTTCCCCGGTGTCAGGTCGGAGCGGATGGGGATCAGGATCGAGGGACCCGGCCCCCGCATCATGGACTTCCGCGACATCCACACCCCGGTCCTGCTCGAGCGCTGCGTCGAACTGCTGGCACCCGCGCTCGACCGCGAGGGCGCCGTCTTCGTCGACGCGACCCTCGGCATGGGAGGCCACAGCGAAGCCTTCCTCGAACGATTCGACGGACTCCGGCTGATCGGCCTCGATCGAGACACCGACGCGCTGCGCATCGCGGGGGAGCGGCTGGCCCGATTCGGCGATCGCACGACCCTCGTGCACACGGTGTACGACGGCATCCGCGCCGCCGTCGCGTCGGCGGGGGTCGACCGCATCGACGGCATCCTGTTCGACCTGGGTGTCTCTTCGCTGCAGCTGGATGAGGCCGAGCGCGGCTTCGCCTACGCCAAGGACGCGCCGCTGGACATGCGTATGGACCAGTCCGCCGGTGTGACCGCGGCGGACGTGCTGGCCACGTACGGCGAGGGGGATCTGCGTCGGATCTTCGAGCGGTACGGCGAGGAGAAGCTGGCGGCGCGCTACGCGCGCGCGATCATCTCCGCCCGTCAGACGGAGCCCATCGTCCGTTCGGGCCGTCTCGTCGAGATCCTCGACGCCGCCACCCCCGCCGCCCTGCGCAACGCGGGTCACCCGGCCAAGCGGGTGTTCCAAGCCCTGCGCATCGAGGTCAACGCGGAACTGGCCGCTCTGGAGCAGGCGCTGCCCGCGGCCCTCGAGCTGCTCGCCGTGGGCGGCCGCATCGTCGTGCTCAGCTACCAGTCGCTCGAAGACCGCTTCGTCAAGCGCGAGCTCGCCCGCGCGAGCAGCTCGACCGCCCCCGCGGGCCTGCCCGTCGAGCTCCCCGAGCACGCGCCCCAGTTCCGCCTGCTGGTGAAGGGGGCCGAACTCGCCTCCGACGCCGAGCGCGAGTCCAATCCGCGCGCCACCCCGGTACGACTTCGTGCCGCCGAACGAGTCCGGGAGATCGTATGAGCACCACCACGAGCACGGCCTGGGCCATCGAGCCGCTCGAGCGCGGATCCGAGGTCGGGCGTCGGCCGGAGCGCACTCTCCGCCCCGTCGAATCCCCGGCCCGTCGTCGTCGTCCCCGACTGGTGTACGGCATCATCGCCGTCGCGGGGGCGCTGGCGATCGCGGGTGCGCAGATGGTGCTGTCGGTCCTGTCGACGCAGAGCTCGTTCGAACTCGCGAGCCTGACGCAGCAGCAGCGTGATCTGACGGTGCAGAAGCAGATCCTCTACGACCAGGTCGCCGGCCTCAGCTCGCCCCAGTACCTCGCCGCGAACGCCGCGGCATTGGGCATGGTCATCAACGAGTCGCCGAGCTATCTCCGCCTCAGCGACGGTGCGGTCCTCGGTGCGCAGCAGGCATCCGTCTACACGTCGACGATCGACCCGCTGGGGCGAGGCGCCGTCTCGAACGCGCTCATCACCGAGACCCCCCTCGTCACCGCACCCGACGCCACCATCAACGGCGTGCAGGCGCCGCCCGCGACCGAGACCGACACGGGCACGGGGACCGATCCGACGACACCCCCCGCGCTGACCGACGGACTGCCCACCCCTGCCACACACTGAGACCATGACGACGAGAAGCACGCGAACCCCCCGTCGCCGCACCGTCATCGCCCTGGCCGTGGTGCTGGCCGTCCTCGTCGCCTTCGTGGTGCGCCTGGTGGACATCCAGGTCGTGAACGCCGGAGAGCACATCGACGACTCGCTGCGGATCGCCATGGGCGGCAAGACCACCCTGTACGGCACGCGCGGATCGATCGTCGACGAGAACGGCAACGTCCTCGCGGGAAGCATCCTCACCTACGACGCCGAGCTCGATCCCAGCAATGTGGGGCCGATCGAGCGCACGGATGCCTCGGGCAACGAGATCGAGGTGGACTGGCCGACCGTCGCGGGCGAGATCGCCCAGATCACCGGCCAGAGCTCCGAGGACGTGCAGAAGATCGTCGCGGACGCTCTCGCGGTCAACCCGAAGTCGCAGTACGCGTCGCTCAAGAACGGGCTCTCGACCGAGAAGTACCAGCAGCTGCTGGATCTGCGCATCCCCTACCTGACGATGCGACCGCATCCCGCCCGGACGTATCCCGACGGGGCCGTCGCCGGCAACCTGGTCGGATTCGTGGGCTCCGACGGGGAGCCGCTGGAGGGCCTCGAGTCCGCTCAGAACTCGTGCCTCGCACCGACCGAGGGCGAGCGCGTCTTCCAGCGCGGCAAGGACGGCGTGATCATCCCCGGCACCGAGCAGGTGACGCCCGCTGTCGACGGCGGCACACTGACCCTCACGATCGACCGCGACCTGCAGTACTACCTGCAGCAGCTGATCGCGGAGCAGGCGACCAACCAGGGTGCGCAGCACGGACAGATCATGGTGGTGGAGGCCAAGACCGGCAAGATCCGTGCCGCGGCGGAGTGGCCCACCGTCGACCCGAACAACGTCTCGGCGACCGCGCCGGAGGATCGCTCCAGCCGGATCTTCCGCGGCACGTTCGAGCCCGGCTCGACCTTCAAGGCGCTGTCGGCGGCGACGGTGATCGACGCGGGTGCGGCGACGCCGACCTCGACGGTGACCGCTTCCGGGCGCGAGACCTTCCCCAACGGCGCCCGCGTCCAGGACGCGATCCCTCACGGGGCATTGAACTACACGCTCGCGGGCGTGCTCATCGACTCCTCGAACGTCGGCATCTCGAAGTTCGCCGAGAAGGTCCCGGCGCAGACGCGCTACGACTACCTGCAGAAGTTCGGCATCGGCCAGATCAGCGGCGTGGACTTCCCCGGCGAGGCGAAGGGGACGCTGCGTCCCGTCGACCAGTGGGACAACCAGACCTTCTACAACACCTCGTTCGGTCAGGGTGTCGCCACCACGCTGCCGCAGCTGATGGGCGCCTACCAGGCGATCGCCAACGACGGCACGAAGGTGCCGCTCTCGCTCGTCGAATCGTGCACGAAGGCCGACGGAACGGTCCAGGAGACGGATGCGGGCGCGAGTACGCAGGTCGTCAGCGCGAGCACGGCGAGCCAGGTGCGCGAGCTGCTCGAGAACGTCGCCGTGCAGGGCGGCAACGCCAAGACCACGGCGATCAGCGGCTACCGGGTGGGGCTGAAGACCGGAACGGGCGAGATCTCGGACGGCTCCGGCTACAAGAGCGGCGTCTACTTCACCACCATGATCGGCATGGCGCCGGTGGACGACCCGCAGTACATCGTCGCGGTCACCCTCGATCAGCCCACTGCGGTACGCTCGTCTGCGGCCAACGCTGCGGCCTTCCAGAAGGCGATGACCCAGGTCCTGAAGACCTACCGGGTCCTGCCCTCGGACTCGCAGCCCGAGCTGCTGCCGAAGATCGGCTGAGCGGCGCCCTCCCAGACATGATCGCACTCACACTCTCCCGCATCGCCGAGATCCTCGGCGGTACCCTGCTTCCCGCCGGCTCCGACGACGCCGACACCGTGGTCTCCGGCGACGTCGACACCGATTCGCGTCAGATGCGCACCGGCGGCATCTTCGTGGCCAAGCCCGGCGAGACCACCGACGGGCATCTGTTCGTCGACGCGGCGGTCGCTCTCGGCGCCGCCCTCGCGATCGTCGAACGCCCGGTCGACGTGGGAGTGTCCCAGATCGTCGTGCCCGACGCGGTCGCCGCCCTCGCCGACCTCGCACGCGCCGTCGTCGCCGAGGTGCGCGCCGGTGGCCGGTTGCAGATCGTGGGGATCACCGGCTCCAACGGCAAGACGACCACCAAGAACCTGCTGGCCCGCATCCTGGAGGCCGAGGGTGAGACGGTCGCCCCGCGCGCGTCGTTCAACAATGAGGTCGGCGCTCCACTGACGATGCTGCGGGTCACCCACGACACGCGCTTCCTGGTGAGCGAGTTCGGTGCCAGCGCCCCCGGGGCGATCGCGCACCTGGCGGGCCTGGTCGAACCCGACATGGGTGTCGTGCTGATGGTCGGCATGGCCCACGCGGGCGGCTTCGGCGGCATAGAGGCGACCTTCCACGCCAAGAGCGAGCTCGTGCGGGCGCTGCGCTCGGGCGGACTCGCCGTGCTCAACGTCGATGACACACGCGTGCGCGCCATGGCCCCCATCACAGCCGAACAGTCCGTCGGCGTGCGCTGGTTCGGCCTCGGCGAGGATGCCGCCGTGCGCGGCAGCGAGGTCGAGGTCACCGCGTCCGGCACCCGTTTCGTCCTCACGGTCGACGGCGAGAGCCGCCCCGTCGCGCTGCGCGTCCTCGGCGCTCACCACGTCATGAACGCCCTCGCTGCGGCCGCCGCCGCGACCGCTCTGGGGGTGGTGATCGACGACGTCGTGACCCGCCTGGAGTCGGTCGAGCTCGCCGAACGCTGGCGCATGCAGCCGCTGGGCTCCGATCGCGTGCGCATCATCAACGACGCCTACAACGCGAGCCCCGACTCGATGGTCGCGGCACTGCGGACGCTGGCGCAGATCACCGCGCCGGACGAGCGCATGGTCGCCGTCCTCGGCGCGATGAGCGAGCTCGGCGAGTACGCGGGGGAGGAGCACGACCGCATCGGAGAGCTCGCCGTCCGCCTGCGCATCCCGCGGATCGTCATCATCGGACAGGCCGCACGGCGCATGTACCTCGCCGCGGTCGCCGAGGGCTCCTGGAACGACGAGGCCGTGTTCTTCGACGATGCGGATGCCGCGTACACCTACCTCATGGGCGAGCTCCGCGACGGCGATCGGGTCCTCGTGAAGTCGTCCAACTCCGCCGGGCTCCGCTTCCTCGGCGACCGTCTGGGAGAATCGTTCTCGTGAGATCCCTCCTGACAGCCGCCGCGATCTCGCTCGCCTTCACCCTCTTCCTCACTCCCGTCTTCCTGCGACTGTTCCGCGCGTGGGGATGGGGTCAGGTGATCCGCACGCCGGAGAACGAGCACAACCCGAGCCATGGCGCGAAGCGCGGCACGGTCACGATGGGCGGCACGATCTTCATCGTGGGCAGCCTCGTCGGCTACTTCATCGGCACCTACGCGGGGGGCAACCCGCCCACGATCTCGGGCCTGCTCGTGATCTGGATGATGGTCGGCTTCGGCGTCGTCGGGTTCATCGACGACTTCATGAAGGTGCGTCGCCAGAACAGCCTCGGCCTCTCGGGATGGCGCAAGATCATCGGTCAGATCCTCGTCGTGGTTCCGTTCGGCATCGTCGGATTGAGCCTGCCGAACGCCGACGGACAGACGCCGGCGAGCCCCTTCGTGTCGCTCTTCCGCGACATTCCGGTGCTCTCGTTCATGGCGCTGGGCGCCGTCGTCGGATGGGTGCTGTACCTGGCCTGGATCGCGTTCCTCGGCGTCGCCGCCTCGAACTCGGTCAACGTCGCCGACGGCCTCGACGGGCTCGCTGCCGGCTCCGGCATCTTCGTCACCAGCGCCCTCGCCCTCATCTCCTTCTGGCAGTTCAAGCAGCCGTGCGACCTCGACGCGATCAGCCGCGGACTGCAGAACGCCTGCTACCAGACGCGCGATCCCTTCGATCTCGCGATCATCGCCGCATCCTTCATCGGCGCACTCGTGGGCTTCCTGTGGTGGAACGCTCCCAAGGCACGCGTGTTCATGGGTGACGTGGGCTCGATGTCGATCGGCGGTGTGATCGTCGCTCTCGCGATCCTCACCCGCACCGAGATCCTGCTCGCCGTCATCGCCGGCGTCTACGTCATCGCGTCGGGCTCGGTCATCCTGCAGCGCTTCTACTTCAAGCTCACGCGCGGCAAGCGGCTGTTCCTCATGAGCCCGCTGCACCATCATCTCGAGATGCGCGGCTGGCCCGAGATCACCATCGTGGTGCGGATGTGGATCATCGCCGGCCTTCTCGCGCTCACCGGCGTCGGTCTGTTCTACGTCGAATGGCTCGTGCGATCGTGACGGATGCTCGCCTGGACGCGCTGAACAGCTGGCACGCCGACTGGAAGGGCCTTCGAGTCGTCGTGCTCGGCCTGTCGATGACCGGGTTCTCTGTCGCCGACACCCTGGCCGAACTGGGTGCCGATGTGCTCGTGGTCAGCGAGAACGCCGACGAGGAGTACGCCCGGTTGCTGCCGGTCATCGGTGCGCAGCTGTGGACCGGGCCGCTGGACACCGTCCCCGAGGCGTTGGTCGCCCATCGCCCCGACCTCGTCGTCGCCTCGCCCGGCTTCCCCCCGCATCACCCGGTGATCTCCTGGACCCGCGCAGAGGGCGTCTCGCTCTGGGGCGACCTCGAGCTGGCGTGGCGCGTGCGCGACAAGGTGCCGCGGCCGGACGGTTCCCCGCAGGAGTGGATCCTCGTCACCGGCACCAACGGCAAGACGACGACCACGCGCCTGACCGCCACGATGCTGCAGGCCGCGGGCTACCGCGTCGCCCCCGTCGGCAACATCGGGGTCCCGGTGCTGGATGCGGTGCGCGATCCCGCCGGGTTCGACGTGCTCGTCGTGGAGGTGTCCAGCCACCAGCTCTGGTATCTGTCGCTGCAGACAGGGCCGGAACCCGTGTCTCCCTGGGCGAGCGTGTGCCTCAACCTCGCCGACGACCACCTGCAGTGGCACGGCTCCTTCGCTGCGTACCGCGATGCGAAAGCCGTCGTGTACTCCCACACGCGGATGGCCTGCGTCTATAACAAGGCCGACGACGCCACGCGCCTGATGGTCGAGGAGGCGGACGTCGTGGACGGCGCGCGCGCCATCGGCTTCGACCTCGGGATGCCGGGGCCCAGCGACCTCGGCGTCGTGGAGGGAATCCTCGTCGACAGGGCCTTCCTCGACGACCGTCGCAACAGCGCCCTGGAGCTCACGACGCTCGAGGAGCTCGCCCGGCAGCAGCTCGCGGCGCCCCACATGGTCGCCAACGTCCTCGCGGCCGCGGCGCTGGCCCGGTCGGTGGGCGCGGAGCCCGCCGCCATCCGCGAAGCGCTCGCCCAGTTCCGACTCGACCCGCATCGCATAGAGATCGTCGCCACAGCGGCGGGGGTGACCTGGGTGGACGACTCCAAGGCCACGAATCCGCACGCAGCCGCCTCCTCGCTCGCCGCCTACCCCGGCGCCATCTGGATCGTCGGCGGTCAACTGAAGGGCGTGGACGTCTCGGATCTTGTCGCTACACGCGGCATCCGGGCGAAGGCTGCCGTCGTCATCGGCGCCGATCGCACCGAGGTGCTGGCGGCGTTCGCGCGACACGCGCCCGCGGTTCCCGTCTTCGAGGTCGTTGACACCGAGACTGAAGACGTCATGGCGCAGGTCGTCGAGCTGGCGATGAAGATCGCGCACGACGGGGACGTGGTTCTGCTCGCCCCCGCCGCCGCATCCTTCGATCAGTTCACGTCTTACGCGGACCGCGGGACACGCTTCGCGGACGCCGTGCGCACGAGGATCGAAAGGGATGCGGGTGGTCGACACGACGAGGACCAGGCCCCTCCCGCAGGAGCCTGAGCCCGCGAGGCGGGGACTGGCCGCGCGCGTCTCTCTCGGACGCGTCTTCGCTCCCGTGCCCAGCGAGTTCCTGCTCATCGCGTCGACGGCGCTGATCCTCACCGGCTTCGGGCTCGTGATGGTGCTCTCCGCCACCTCGGCGACGAGCGAGGACGCGGGCGGCGGTCCCTACGACGCCGTCATCAAGCAGGGTGTGTTCGCGGTGATCGGCATCCCGCTCATGTTCCTGGCCTCCCGCATGCCCCTGCGGTTCTGGAAGCGCATGGCCTGGCCTGCGCTCATCGGGGCGACGGTCTTCCAGCTGCTCGTGTTCACGCCGTTGGGCATCACGAACGACGGCAACCAGAACTGGATCCGCATCGCAGGCCTCCAGGCGCAGCCGTCGGAGTTCCTGAAGGTCACCCTCGCGATCTGGCTCGGATACATCCTCTATCGCAAGCGAACGCTGCTCGCCGACTGGCGCCACGTCTTCATCCCCGCCGTTCCGGTGGGCATCGCCGTGATCGGAACGGTCATGGCCGGGCACGACCTCGGTACCGCGATCATCCTCGTGCTCATCATGCTCGCGGGTCTGTTCTTCTCGGGTGTGAAGCTGCGGGTCTTCCTCCTGCCGCTCCTGCTCTTCGCGGGCGGCGTCGCGTACTTCGCGATCTCGAGCCCCGACCGCATGCGCCGGTACATGAGCTTCCTCTCCAACGACTGCCTCGCCGACTACTACGGCGACTGCTACCAGCCGCTGCACGGCATCTGGGGCCTCGCCGGCGGCGGCGTGTTCGGAGTGGGCCTCGGTAACTCGAAGGAGAAGTACAGTTGGCTGCCCGCTGCGGCCAACGACTACATCTTCGCGATCGTCGGAGAGGAGCTCGGGCTGATCGGCTGCATCGTCGTGCTCATGCTCTTCGCGATCTTCGCGGTCGGGGCCTTCCACATCGTGCGCAAGACCGACGATCCGTTCGTGCGGATCGCCGCCGGTGCGATCACCGTCTGGATCATCGGCCAGGCGTTGCTCAACATCGGTGTTGTGCTGCGGCTGCTGCCCGTCTTCGGCGTCCCCTTACCGTTCCTGTCGCAGGGCGGGACCTCGCTCATGTCGGTGCTCATAGCCTGCGGTGTACTGCTCTCGTTCGCGCGCACCATCCCGCACAAGGCGCGCTCAGCGGCATCCCCGTCGCCGCGTGGCAGAATCACCCGGTGACGACGTATCTTCTCGCCGGCGGTGGCACCGCCGGTCATGTGAATCCCCTGCTCGCGGTCGCCGACGGGCTGCGCGAGCGCGAGCCCGACGCACAGATCCTCGTGCTCGGTACCCGCGAAGGGCTGGAGTCGCGGCTGGTCCCCGCCCGCGGCTACGAGCTGCTCATCGTCGACAAAGTGCCCTTCCCGCGTCGCCCGAACGGCGCGGCGTTGCGCTTTCCCGCCCGATGGCGGCGTGCCGTGGCACAGGTGCGCGGCTACATCCGCGAGCGAGGGGTCGACGTCGTCGTCGGATTCGGCGGGTACGCCGCGGCTCCGGCGTACGTCGCCGCCCGCCGCGCGGGTGTTCCCGTCGTCGTGCACGAGGCGAACGCGAAGCCGGGGCTGGCCAACGTCCTCGGCGCGCGTCGCGCCGGTGCCGTGGGGGTGGCGTTCGAGGGGACACCGCTGCGCCGCTCCGAGGTCGTCGGGATGCCGTTGCGTCGAGAGATCGTGTCACTCGACCCTGCGGCTCTGCGGCCACAAGCGGCAGCGTCCTTCGGCCTCGACCCGGCTCGCCCGACGCTCCTCGTCTTCGGCGGCTCGCTCGGTGCGCAGCGACTCAACGACGCGTTCGGCGCCGCCTACGAAGACGTCCTCGCCGCCGGCTGGCAGCTGCTGCACATCACCGGGGAGCGGTCCGAGCTCGCCGACCCCGCCGTGCGCGGCTATGTCGTGCGTCGGTACATCGACCGGATGGACTACGCCTTCGCGGTCGCCGATGCGATCGTCTCCCGCTCGGGAGCGGCGACGGTCAGCGAGATCAGCGCGCTCGGCATTCCCGCCGTCTATGTTCCGTATGCGGTCGGTAACGGCGAGCAGAGCCTGAACGCCGCATCCGCCGTCGCCGCGGGAGCGGCGGTCGTCATCCCGGACGCCGAACTGGACGCCGACCGGGTGCGCTCCGAGATCCTGCCGCTGATCGCGGACCGCTCTCGCATCGCACGGATGCGGGAGGCATCGGGCGCCGTCGGCACGCGCCGCGGAACGGAGAACGTCATCGCGCTCATCGACCGCGCGCGCGGCTGAGCCGGTTCAGCGCATCGCGCGCAGCGCATCGGTCACGAGTCGGACCGCTTCGTCGTCGTCGATTCCGAGCGAACGGACCGTCGCGGTGTACGCCACCGCGGCGCGCTGGGCTTGGCTGCGCAGCGGGTCCTCCGCGAACGACACGAACGTGCCCGCGCGACCTCGTGTCTCGATCACGCCGTCCGCTTCGAGCTCCTTGTACGCGCGAGCGACCGTGCCGGGTGCGACGCCCAGTTCGTCCGCGAGCGCCCGCACGGTGGGCAGCTTCGCGCCGGGCGCGAGTGAGCCGGCGGAGATCGCGGAGACGACCTGCGAACGCAGCTGCGCATACGGCGGTTCGGGCAGAGTCTGGTCCACGTTCAGCGAGAGCATGCTCTCCTTCGTAGCGTCGGCGCGGAGCGTCGTCAATGCGGAGCGGGGCCGTCAGCGCGCGCCGGAGCCGTGCTCACACGGGGCGAACGTAGACTTTGACGGTCATGATCAGACCCGACCTGAGCCTTCCCCTTCCCGCCGACATCACGGCGGCCCATTTCATCGGCATCGGCGGATCCGGGATGTCCGGACTCGCGAAGATGTTCCTCGAGCGCGGCATCCGCGTGTCCGGTTCGGACCGCTCCGACTCCCGCGCCCTGCGCGAGCTCGCCGCTGCGGGCGCCGACGTCCACGTCGGCCACGACGCTGCCCACCTCGGGGATGCGGACACCGTGGTGCACACCGGAGCCATCTGGCCGGAGAACCCCGAGTTCGTGACGGCCAAGGAGCGGGGGCTGAGCGTCATCCACCGTTCGCAGGCGCTTCACTGGCTCATCGGGTCCCGCCCGCTCGTCGCCGTCGCCGGGGCACACGGCAAGACGACCTCCACCGGGATGATCGTCACTGCGCTGCAGGCCCTCGGCGCCGACCCGAACTACGTCAACGGCGGTGTCATCGCGCAGCTGGGCACCTCCAGCGGCACCGGCGCCGACGAGCTCTTCGTCATCGAGGCGGATGAGTCCGACGGCACGTTCCTGCTGTACGACACCTCCGTCGCACTCATCACGAACGTCGATCCCGACCACCTCGATCACTGGGGCAGTCGTGAGGCCTTCTTCGACGGTTTCGTCCGCTTCGCCGACGACGCCTCCGAGGCTGTCGTGATCTCGGCGGACGACCCCGGTGCCCGCGACGTGCGCGCCCGCATCCGGCACGAGAGGGTGCTGACCTTCGGTGCGAACGAGGACGCGGACGTGCGGGTCACGGACATCGACGCCGCCGCGACGGTGTCGTTCACCGTCAGCGTCGAGGGGCGGTCGGAGCGCGTGGCGCTCTCCGTCCCCGGGGAGCACAACGCCATCAACGCCGCCGGCGCGATCGCCGTCCTTCTCGCGCTCGGCCATGCCTTCGCCGATGCGGTGCGCGCCGTCGCGGGGTTCTCGGGCACCGTCCGCCGGTTCGAGCTGCACGGCGTCGAGCGCGGCGTGAGCGTCTACGACGACTACGCGCATCATCCGACCGAGGTCCAGGCCGCGCTGAGCGCCGCGCGCACCGTCGTCGGCTCGGGCCGGCTGATCGCCGTCCACCAGCCGCACACGTACTCGCGCACGCAGCTGATGTCCGGCGAGTTCGCCCGCGTGCTCGAGGAGCTCGCCGACCACACGGTCGTGCTGGACGTGTACGGCGCGAGGGAGGACCCGATCCCCGGCGTGACCGGGGAGCTCGTCAGCGACGCATTCGTCGATGCCGCCCGCGTCCACTACGTCGCCGACTGGCAGGAGGCGGCCGACTACACCGCCGAGATCGCTCGTGAGGGCGACTTCGTCATCACGCTCGGCTGCGGCAATGTGTACCAGATCATCCCGCAGGTGCTCAGCGCGCTCTCCGCCTCGCCGACGTCCGAGGACTGAGGATGCGTCGACCCTCGCCGTTGCCGCCGCAGGGCGGGAGACCCGCCGACACGCCGCTGCGCGCGCGCCCGGTGGAGCCGCGGCGCGAAGAAGCGTCGCGGCCTGTCGCGGACGAGGATCTTCAGGAGACGGCGCCCATCGCGCCGCTGTTCCTGCCCGGAGGGGCACCCGCGAGACCGAAGGCCGACTCGGCGCAGGACGCCGAGCGCACGGAGGCCGAACGCGTCGACAGCGACACGGCGCCCGTCGGCTGGCGCGACGTGTGGCGCGCCGCCCGCTCCCGGCGCAAAGCCCTGCGCGCCGAGGTCAGGCGCTTCACGGTCCGCCAGCGTCGCCGGCGCATCATCTGGCTGAGCGCAGCCGCATCCCTCGTGCTCGTCACGATCGCGACGGTCGGAGCGGCGTACAGTCCGCTGTTCGCCGTGGAGAAGATCAGCATCGTGGGCACCTCCCAGCTGTCCGCCGCCGACGTCGAGGCCGCCCTCGACAGCGAGCGCGGAACCCCGCTCGCCGCGATCGACGCGTCCTCGATCAAGGCGGCGCTGGTCGCTTTCCCGCTCGTGGAGAGCTACACGCTCGAAGCGCGTCCGCCGCACGAGCTCGTCGTGCGGATCGTGGAGCGGACGCCCATCGGCGTGATCTCCGGTGCGGCCGGTTACACCCTCGTGGATGCGGCCGGCGTCGCGCTGTCGACCTCGCCGACTCCGCCGGCGGGCTACCCGCTCATCGACGCCGCGGGCGGTGAGGACGGGGTCGCCTTCGCCGCGATCGGCAAGACGATGCGCGCGCTGCCCGCCGACCTCCGTGCTCAGGTCACGCAGGTCGAGGCGAAGACCGCCGACGACGTGACGCTGACCCTCGGCGGGACGAACACGCGCGTGGTGTGGGGGAGCGCGGACGAATCCGCGCTCAAGGCGCTCGTGCTGCAGAAGCTCACGGCGACCCGTCCGCCGGACGGGGTCGCCGTCTACGACGTCTCCTCGCCCGAGGTCCCCGTCATCCGCTGACGCCTCCGGCGACGAATCCCGCAGGACTTGGGCGACACGCCCGCGCGCCTGCGCGCAGCACGGCGTGCGGCGCATACCTTCGATTCAGGAATTGCATACCGAGCAATACTTTAACCCTTTACGTGAGGTTTAAGGTTCAACGCTTCGGTAGGGACGTCGGTTCAACGAGACGAAAGGGCTGGGATGAGCCAGAACCAGAACTACCTCGCGGTCATCAAGGTCGTCGGGGTGGGTGGCGGTGGAGTCAACGCCGTCAATCGGATGATCGAGCTGGGTCTGCGCGGAGTGGAGTTCATCGCGGTGAACACCGACGCCCAGGCGCTGCTGATGAGCGACGCGGACGTCAAGCTCGACGTCGGCCGCGAACTCACGCGCGGTCTCGGAGCGGGAGCGGATCCCGAGGTCGGCCGACGTGCCGCCGAGGATCACGCCGAGGAGATCGAGGAGGCGCTGGCCGGTGCCGACATGGTCTTCGTGACCGCCGGTGAAGGCGGTGGCACCGGCACGGGCGGCGCACCCGTGGTCGCACGCATCGCGAAGTCGATCGGCGCGCTGACCATCGGTGTCGTCACCAAGCCGTTCTCCTTCGAGGGGCGCCGCCGCCAGAGCCAGGCCGAGGCCGGCGTGGCCAAGCTGAAGGAAGAGGTCGACACCCTCATCGTCGTCCCCAACGACCGTCTCCTGGAGATCAGCGACCGCGGCATCTCGATGATCGAGGCCTTCGCCACGGCGGATCAGGTGCTGCTCGCCGGTGTGCAGGGCATCACGGACCTCATCACGACTCCGGGGCTGATCAACCTCGACTTCGCGGACGTGAAGTCCGTCATGCAGGGAGCGGGTTCCGCCCTCATGGGCATCGGCTCGTCCCGTGGTGCCGACCGCGCCATCAAAGCGGCCGAACTGGCCGTGGAGTCGCCGCTGCTGGAAGCCTCGATCGAGGGTGCGCACGGTGTGCTGCTGTCCATCCAGGGCGGTTCCAACCTCGGCATCTTCGAGATCAACGATGCGGCGCAGCTGGTCAAGGAGGCCGCGCACCCCGAGGCGAACATCATCTTCGGCACGGTCATCGACGACACGCTCGGCGACGAGGTGCGCGTGACGGTCATCGCCGCGGGATTCGACGGCGGCGAGCCCAGCCCGCGGCTCGAGCCCGTGACGGCGACGCGCCCCGCGGTCAACCCGCTCACGACCCCGGCCGCCCCGGCCGTTGCCGCGGAGGAAGCAGTTTCCACCCCGGTGCCCGCCGCTGAGGAGCCGCCGGCAGTGCCGGTCACCGCAGGCGTCTCGGAGTCGTCCTCGTACGACTCCGCCTTCGGCGACGACGACCTCGACATCCCCGACTTCCTGAAGTAAGCCACGCGCAATGGGCGGGTCGCGGACATCCGCGACCCGCCCATGCCGATTCCCCTGGAGGACGAGTGGGCGACACGCTCGCATCCCGTCTGGCATCGATCGACGCGCGCATCGCGGAGGCGGCGAAGGCCGCGGGCCGGGACGCGAACGACGTCACCCGGATCGTGGTGACCAAGTTCCATCCCGCGTCGCTCGTGCGCGAGCTGCACGCCCTCGGCGTGCGCGAGGTGGGCGAGAACCGTCAGCAGGAGCTGACGACCAAGCGTGAAGAGACGTCCGAGCTCGCGGACCTCGTCTGGCATTTCATCGGTCAGGCCCAGACGAACAAAGCGCGGGCCATCCGTGACGCCGCATCCGCGGTGCACACCGTGGATCGTGCGCGACTCGCCGACGCGCTGCAACGCGCAGCAGGCGAGGGCGACGCGGCGCTCGACGTGCTCGTGCAGATCAACCTCACCGACGACCCCGGACGCGGAGGGGTCGCCCCGGAAGGCCTCGAGACGTTGGTCGAGCACGTGCTCGGCTGCAACACGCTGCGCCTGCGCGGCGTGATGGCGGTGGCCCCTCTGGATGAGGATCCCGCAGCGGCCTTCGCCCGCGTGGCCGAGTATGCCGCGCGCGTGCGCCGGATCGAGCCCGCGGCGAGCTGGATCTCCGCCGGGATGACCGGCGATTTCGTCGAAGCGATCGCCGCAGGCGCGACACACCTGCGGATCGGGTCGGCAATCACGGGTCCGCGCCCGCTACACGGTTAGCCTCGAAGAGGACGAGCAAACGGAGGATGCGATGTCGAACCCGCTGAAGAAGACCATGGTCTACCTGGGCCTCGCTGACGAGGAAGAGGTCTACGAGGAGCAGCCTGCTCCGGTGCGCGAGCGCCGCAGCAAGCCCGAGCAGGTCGTCGAGAAGGCCGCGCCCGTGACCCCCATCCACCGCCCCGCGGTCGTCCGTCAGCCGTCCGTCGGTGCGGTGACCGAGATCCTCACGGTGCACCCCAAGCAGTACCGCGATGCGCAGATCATCGCCGAGAACTTCCGCGAGGGCGTGCCGGTCATCATCAACCTGTCGCAGATGAGCGACGCCGACGCGCGCCGTCTCATCGACTTCGCGAGCGGACTCTCGCTGGGGCTCTACGGTCGCATCGAGCGTGTGACGAGCAAGGTCTTCCTGCTCTCGCCGGAGAACGTCGCCGTCTCGGGTGACGGTGCCGTCGCGCAGGCTGACCCCGAAGCGACGCCGTTCGCTGCACAGCAGTAACGCGTCGTGGAGGTCGTCCGCCTCGTCGCCTCGATCGCGAACATCCTGCTCTTGATCTATCTGCTGGTGCTGTTCGCGCGGTTGGTGCTGGATTACATCCCCATCTTCAATCGCGAATGGCGCCCGCGCGGTGCGGGTCTCGTGGCCGCTGAGCTCGTCTACACGGTCACGGATCCGCCCATCAAGCTGTTCCGTCGTTTCATCCCCCCGCTGCGCGTCGGCCCGATCGCGATCGACTTCGCTTTCACGCTGACGATGCTGCTCTGTTTCATCCTGCTGTCGGTCACCGGTTCCCTCGCAAGGTGATTCACGGCCGACTATGCTTGGCTGGAGCGGCCCGTCCGCGGGCATCATCCCCCTGAAATCGGCACGCCGCCACGCCCCGAAAGAGGAATCATCATGGCATTGACTCCGGATGACGTCGTCACCAAGCAGTTCCAGCACGTCCGGTTCAAGGAGGGCTTCGACCCGGACGAGGTCGACGACTTCCTCGACGAGATCGTCGTCGAATGGCGCAAGACCATTGCCGAGAACGACGAGCTGAAGGCGAAGGTCGCGGCTCTCGAGTCGGGCGCATCCTCGGCTCCCGCCGCCGCCGAGCCCGTCGCCGAGGAGCCCGTCGCCGAGGCGCCCGCCCCGGCCCCGGTCCCCGCTGCGGCTCCGGCTCCCGCCGAGGGCGCCGCAGCCACCGCCGGCATCATCGAGCTGGCGCAGCGCCTGCACGACGAGCACGTCGCCGAGGGCAAGGCTCAGCGCGACCAGCTCATCGCCGACGCTCAGGCCCAGGCCGCGACGATCGTCGCCGAGGCCGAGGCGAAGGGTCGCGACGAGATCGCTCGCCAGGAGAAGGAGCGCAAGGCGCTCGAGGCCCGCATCACCGAGCTCCGCCAGTTCGAGCGCGATTACCGCGCCGAGCTGCGCAGCTTCATCGAGGGCAAGCTCCGCGACCTCGAGACCTCGCCCAGCGGCTCGTCCAACACGCCGGTCTCGGCCATCGGTCTCTGAGTAAGGCCTTGTCGGACCGACGACCCCTGCGTCAGGCGGCGGCCGGCATCATCATCGCGTCTCTCGCGGTGCTGGTGCTGGCCGCCGACCAGTTTGCAAAGCTCCTTGCGATCGCCGAGCTGCCTCCGGAGCAGCCGGTCCCCATCGTCGGGGACTTTCTGATCTTCTACCTCGTGAGGAATCCGGGGGCGGCGTTCTCGCTCGGCGAGGGCGTGACCTGGATCTTCACCATCGCGATGGCGGCCGTGGCCGTGGCCATCGTGGTCATCGCTCGCCGCATCCGTTCGCGGGTCTGGGCGGTCGTGCTGGGGCTGCTGCTCGGCGGTGTTCTGGGCAACCTCACCGACCGGTTGTTCCGTGAGCCTGGTTTCGCGGTCGGCCATGTGATCGACTACATCTCCACGCCCTGGATGATGCCCGCGATCTACAACGTCGCGGACATCTTCATCGTGACGATGATGATCTCCGTCGCGCTGCTCGTGCTCGTCGGCCTTCGCTTCGACGGCACGCGCGAGCGTCGTTCGAGCGCCTCCGCGCAGACAGGCGATGCGGCTCCGGCCAGCGACGCCAGTCCCGTGGGCACCGGCGAGTTGCGCGATCCGCTGTTCCCCACGGCAGACCCCGACGCGGGCGCTCCGCCGGCGGTGGACGACGGTCGCCGCGAGAGCTGATGGAGTCGCGCAGTCTGCCCGTCCCCGATGGGCTCGACGGCGTCCGTGTCGACGCTGCCCTCGCCAAGATGCTCGGTTTCTCGCGGACGTTCGCCGCGGAGATCGCCGACGCCGACGGCGTCGAGCTCGACGGCCGGGTCGTCGGGCGTTCGGACCGCCTGCGTGCCGGCGGCTGGCTTTCGGTGAGCTGGGAGCCCAAGCGCGAGCCCGAGGTCGTTCCGGTGGAGGTGCCGGATCTCGGCATCGTCCATGACGACGACGACATCGTGGTGGTCGACAAGCCTTCCGGTGTGGCGGCGCATCCCTCGCTCGGGTGGGACGGCCCCACCGTGCTCGGCGCCCTCGCCGCCGGCGGCTATCGGATCGCGACCACCGGTGCCGCCGAGCGACAGGGGGTCGTTCATCGGCTGGATGTGGGCACCAGCGGGCTGATGGTCGTCGCGAAGACCGAGAGCGCCTACACCGCGCTCAAGCGCGCGTTCAAGGAGCGCGAGGTCGAGAAGATCTATCACACCGTCGTGCAGGGGCACCCCGACCCCCTCGCCGGCACGATCGATGCGCCGATCGGGCGACATCCGTCGCACTCGTGGAAGTTCGCGGTGCGCCCCGAGGGCAAGGATTCGGTGACGCACTACGAGACGCTGGAGGCGTTCCCCGGCGCGTCCTTGCTCGAGGTGCACCTCGAGACCGGCCGCACCCACCAGATCCGGGTGCACATGGCTGCGCACCGGCATCCGTGCGTGGGCGACCCGCTCTACGGTGCCGACCCGACGATGTCCGCCCGCCTGGGCCTCACGCGACAGTGGCTCCACGCGCGTGAGCTCTCGTTCACGCATCCGCTGACCGGCGAATGGGTCACCTTCACCTCCGAGTACGCGCCGGATCTCGCCGCGGCCCTCGCGATCCTCCGCCGCGACTGATCCGCGCTTTCCCCGCCTTCTTACCCGCGAGACTGCATCCCCTTCACGAGATCACGGTATTTACCCGTGATCTCGTGCGGGAAATGCAGTCTCGCGGAGAGGAGACCGGGGGAGGGGTCAGGGTTCGCCGAGGCGGTCGGCCAGCGCGCGGGTCTCGACGCGGGACGTCAGCAGCGCGCCGACCAGCGCACGGTACGCGGCCTCGAGTGCGGTGGCGTCGCCGTGCGCGGCGGCCAGCGTGAGCCCGCCTCGGAGGTTCGTCGCGGCCGCGCCCAGGCCCGCGGCCGTGATGTCGGCCGCGACCGCCAGATCCGACATCAGGTGACGGTTGCCCACATCCGCCACCTCCCGCACCTCCCGGGCCAGCGCGAGGGACAGGTCGCCGAGAGCAGCGGATGCGGCGCAGGCGTCCGTCGCGGCGGCGAACACCGCCGGCGAGCGGTCCGGAGAATCGGGCAGCGCAAGCGCGGCGCCCAGCATCTCCGAGGCGTCGGCATCGGTCGCGGCCGCCGCCACGAGCCGATCGCCCAGCAGGTCGAGGGCGAGCGCGCGTTCGCGCGCACGAGGTTCGTCGGGCGTGTAGGCGCACACCATCGTCCCCAGCGCCGCGCCGACCGCCGCCACGACCCCGCCCGCGGCGCCGCCGCCGGGATTGCCGGTCGGGCGGCGCAGGCCCTCGAGGAAGGCGCTGAGCGTGTGCCCGGTCAATGCGGCGGTCACCATCAACGGCCGCCGGCGAAGCGTGTCGGGCCGTCCTCGAGAGCCGCGGCGACGCGCGCGCGCATCTCGTCATCCAGACCCGACAGGTCGTCGAGCGGATACCAGCCCACCTCGGTCATCTCGCCGTCGGCGGGGTAGGGCTCACCCTCGAGCCACGCGCACCGGAAGGTGAGGTCGAGGTAGTCGGTCTGGTCGCCGTTCGCGTAGACCACGCGCGGGATCTGGTGCACCCAGGCCAGGCGGTCGACGCGGATGCGGACTCCCGCCTCCTCTTCGGCCTCCCGGCGCGCGGCGTCGGCGGGCTCCTCGTGCGGGTCGACGATGCCCGTGATCGGCGTGAGCGCGCCGTTGTCGCTGCGCCGTCCCAGCAGGATGCGTCGCTCGTGCACGATCACCGCCGTGACGCCGGTGAGGGTGAGCGGATGCGTGCCGACCATGCGGCGCAGTTCGAGGATGAACTCGGGGGTGGCCATGCCGCAACGCTAGTCGACGGGGCCGATCGGGCGTCCGATGTCGGAGGGCCGCGTACCCTGGACAGGTGGCAGACTCCTTCGTTCACCTCCATGTGCACAGCGAGTACTCGATGCTCGACGGCGCCGCCAAGATCGGCGCGATGACGCAGGCGGCGTCCGAGTACGGGATGCCGGCGATCGCCGTCACCGACCACGGGAACACGTTCGCGGCGTTCGAGTTCTACCGTGCCGCGCAGGGCGCCGGCGTGAAGCCGATCATCGGTCTCGAGGCCTACGTGACCCCGGGAACGCACCGCAGTGACAAGTCGCGTGTCGCCTGGGGATCGCCTGACCAGAAGAGCGACGACGTCTCAGGCTCCGGTGCGTACACCCACATGACGATGTGGAGTCAGACCACCGAGGGCATGCACAACCTCTTCCGGCTGAGCTCGCTGTCGAGCATGGAGGGGTACTACTTCAAGCCGCGCATGGACCGCGAGCTCCTACAGACCTACGGCAAGGGGCTCATCGCGACGACGGGCTGCCCGTCGGGTGAGGTGCAGACGCGCCTGCGTCTGGGACAGTACGACGCGGCGCGGGCGGCGGCGGCGGAGTTCCAGGACATCTTCGGCAAGGAGAACTACTTCGCCGAGATCATGGACCACGGGCTCTCGATCGAGCGGCGGGTCATGAGCGACCTCATCCGATTGGCGAAGGACCTCGACATCCCGCTCGTCGCGACGAACGACTCGCACTACACGCACCAGCACGAGGCGGACGCGCACGAGGCGCTGCTGTGCGTGCAGTCGGGATCCACGCTGGACGACCCCAACCGCTTCAAGTTCGACGGCGATGGCTACTACATCAAGACCGCGCAGGAGATGCGTCAGCTCTTCCGCGACCACCCGGAGGCGTGCGACAACACGCTGCTGATCGCGGAGCGCTGCGAGGTGGAGTTCAACACCTCGGCCAACTACATGCCGCGCTTCCCCGTGCCCGACGGCGAGACCGAGGACAGCTGGCTGGTCAAAGAGGTCGAGAAGGGGCTGCACTACCGCTACCCGCAGGGGATCCCCGACAAGGTGCGCAAGCAGGCCGAGTACGAGACCGGCATCATCTTGCAGATGGGGTTCCCCGGCTACTTCCTCGTGGTCGCCGACTTCATCAACTGGGCGAAGGACAACGGCATCCGCGTCGGCCCCGGCCGCGGCTCCGGTGCCGGATCCATGGTCGCGTACGCGATGAAGATCACCGACCTCGACCCCCTCGAGCACGGCCTCATCTTCGAGCGCTTCCTGAACCCCGACCGCGTCTCCATGCCCGACTTCGACGTCGACTTCGACGACCGTCGCCGCGGTGAGGTGATCGACTACGTCACCGAGAAGTACGGCTCGGAGCGCGTCGCCCAGATCGTGACGTACGGCACGATCAAGTCCAAGCAGGCGCTGAAGGATGCGGGCCGCGTGCTCGGCTTCCCGTTCTCCATGGGGGAGAAGCTCACCAAAGCCATGCCGCCGGCGGTCATGGGCAAGGACATGGAGCTCGGCGGCATGTTCAACAAGGAACACCCGCGGTACAAGGAGGCCAGCGAGTTCCGTGCGCTCATCGAGAGCGACCCTGAGGCCAAGACCGTCTTCGACCGCGCGCTGGGCCTGGAGGGCCTGAAGCGCCAGTGGGGCGTGCACGCGGCCGGCGTCATCATGTCGTCGGAGCCGCTGCTGGACATCATCCCGATCATGCGTCGTGAGCAGGACGGCCAGATCGTCACGCAGTTCGACTACCCGTCGTGCGAGACGCTCGGGCTGATCAAGATGGACTTCCTGGGGTTGCGAAACCTCACGATCATCTCCGACGCGCTCGACAACATCCGCAGCAACCGCGGCGAGGAGCTCGACCTCGAGCATCTCGAACTGGACGATCGACCCGCTTACGACCTGCTGACCCGCGGCGACACGCTCGGGGTGTTCCAGCTCGACGGCGGCCCCATGCGCTCGCTCCTGCGGCTCATGAAGCCCGATAACTTCGAAGACATCTCGGCCGTCATCGCGCTGTACCGCCCGGGTCCCATGGGGGCGAACTCCCACACGAACTATGCCCTCCGCAAGAACGGGCTGCAGCCGATCACCCCGATCCATCCCGAGCTCGAGGAACCCCTGCGAGACATCCTCGACACGACCTACGGCCTGATCATCTATCAGGAGCAGGTCATGGCGATCGCGCAGAAGGTGGCTGGGTTCTCGCTCGGTCAAGCAGACATCCTGCGCCGCGCGATGGGAAAGAAGAAGAAGTCCGAGCTCGACAAGCAGTACGAGGGCTTCTCGGGCGGGATGAAGGAGCGCGGGTTCGGCGACGGCGCGATCAAGGCGCTGTGGGACATCCTGCTGCCCTTCTCCGACTACGCCTTCAACAAGGCGCACTCGGCGGCATACGGGCTGGTGTCGTACTGGACCGCCTACCTGAAGGCGCACTACCCCGCCGAGTACATGGCAGCGCTGCTGACCAGCGTCGGCGACTCCAAAGACAAGATGGCGATCTACCTGAACGAGTGCCGTCGCATGGGGATCAGGGTGCTGCCGCCGGATGTGGGGGAGTCGATCAACTTCTTCGCGGCCGTCGGCGACGACATCCGCTTCGGCCTCGGAGCGGTGCGCAACGTCGGCTCGAACGTCGTGGACGGGATCGTCACCTCCCGTGAGAAGGAAGGGTTCGCCTCCTTCCACGACTTCCTCGCGAAGGTTCCGATGCACGTCGCGAACAAGCGCACCGTCGAGTCGCTCATCAAGGCGGGTGCGTTCGACTCCATGGGCCACACGCGGCGCGCGCTGCTGGAGATCCACGAGGATGCGACGGAGCAGGCGGTCCTCGACAAGCGCCGCGAGGCCAACGGTGAGGTCGGGTTCGACTTCGACAGCCTGTGGGGCGACGACGAGCCGCAGCAGGTCTCGAAGGTCCCGGACCGTCCGGAGTGGACGAAGAAGGACAAGCTGGCCTTCGAGCGGGAGATGCTGGGGCTCTACGTGTCCGACCATCCGCTCGCCGGTCTCGAGATCCCGCTCGCCAAGCACGCCTCGACCTCGATCCATGACCTGCTGTCCTCGGAGAGCGTGCAGGACGGCGATCAGGTCACGGTGGCGGGCCTGGTCACCAGCGTGCAGCACCGTGTGGCGAAGCAGAGCGGAAATCCGTACGGCATGATCACCGTCGAGGACTTCAACGGCGAGGTCACCGTGATGTTCATGGGTCGCACTTACACGGAGTTCCAGTCGGTGCTGCAGGCGGATTCGATCCTGGTCGTGCGCGGACGCGTGTCGCGCCGCGACGACGGTCTGAACCTGCACGCCCAGAGCTGCTTCAGCCCGGATCTGGGAGCCGTGGATGCCACGTCCGCTCTCGTCCTCGTGGTTCCGGAGCAGAAGGCGACCCAGTCCGTCGTGGAGGAGTTGGCCGCCGTCCTGCACCGCCACCCGGGCGAGACCGAGGTGACTCTAAAACTGCACCGGGCGGGCACCGCGAAGGTGTTCGAGGTGCCGCATCCGGTCACGATCAGCGCGGACCTGTTCGGCGACCTCAAGGGTCTGCTCGGTCCGAGCTGCCTGGGATGACCGCCCTGTGGAAGCTATGACCGCTCATAGCCGCCGCCGTTAGGATCGACTCGCTCTTTCCCCTGCCCGCGCCGAGAGGATGCGACATGACCGATGAGAACCCCGTCGTGACCGGTGACGACGACTTCGTCGACGCCGTGGAGGACGACCAGTTCGACGCGTTCGAAGACGACGACGACGAGCAGGCGGCGCCTCCGCAGTATGGCGTGTGGCCGTTCTCGATCCGCGAGGTCGTGCTCCTTGGGATCT
This sequence comes from Microbacterium sp. KU4F, assembly GCF_056868075.1. Classification (NCBI taxonomy): domain Bacteria; kingdom Bacillati; phylum Actinomycetota; class Actinomycetes; order Micrococcales; family Microbacteriaceae; genus Microbacterium; species Microbacterium sp. KU4F. The sequence goes on from NZ_CP200324.1 coordinate 173,305, forward strand.
GGGCCCTCGCGTTCATCGTCTCCTTCTTCTCCCTCAGCTACTACGCACCCGTCTCGGTGTGGACGATGGGCATCGCGTGGGTGCTGACGATCGGCGTGCCCACGGTGGCGGTGTTCCTGATCGTGCTGCGCCGGCTCTCGCCCCAGGGCATCCGGCGGGTGGGCTCGCTCGGCATCGACCAGTTCGCCTCCGTCGCTTTCGCCGTCTCAGCGGTGGTGTGGGTGCAGATGGTCTGGGAGTCCTTCGCGCTTCCTGGCCTCGGCAGCTGGGTGCACTGGGTCGAGCTCGTGTTCATGGCCGCCGGCGTCGTCTTCACGGCGATGGCCCCCTTCATCCCGGGCCTCAAGGACGACTTCGAGTACCGCGCGGAGACCGTCGCCCACCGCGTCGCGCGGGGTGCCCGCCCCGTCGCGCAGCGCCCGGCGCCGGCGCCCGTCGCCCACACCGCTGCGCCCGCCGCGACGTACCCGGTGGCACACTCCGAGGCAGGGTGGACGCAGTCCGCGCAGACAGCCGAGCCCGCTCACGATGAGGCCGCCGTGCTGTTCGCCACCACCGGCGACGTGTACGCCGATCCCCACGCGCAGACCGCCGCCTACGATCAGGGCTTCACCCCGGCGGCAGAACCCGCCACCGAGCAGATCGCGGTGTCCCAGGCGTTCTGGGCGCTCGTGCCCGAGGAGCGCGAGGTGCTCGACGAGATGGGCGTGCCGATCTTCCGGGTGGACTCCACGGCGTGGGCCCTGGTCATCGAGGATCGCGGAGAGGTCTTCGTGGTGCGCCACGAGGACGGTCGCATCGGCTACCTGCACGACGTGTCCGGGGTTACGCGCGGCTGAGAAACGCACGGAACCGGATGCTCGAGACGGTAGCCTGAAGGGATGCTTCAGACGATCGACCTGCGCGGTCGCACGCTCTCCGCGAGCGAGCTCCTGGCCGCCGTCCCGCGCGCGGAGATGGCGCGCGAAGCGGCTCTGACGGCAGCGGCGCAGATCGTCCATGATGTCGCCGCGCGCGGCGAGCAGGCGCTGCGCGAGCAGGCGGAGCGTTTCGACGGCGTCACGGACTACTCGCTGCGCGTACCGGCGTCGCACCTCGACGAGGCTCTCGCAACGCTCGCGCCCGAGGTGCGCGCGGCGCTCGACGAGGCGATCGTCCGCGTACGGGCAGCCTCTGCGGCTCAGGTGCCGCCGCCCACCACGACCGAGCTCGCCCCCGGCGCGCGGGTCGTTCAGCGCTGGCAGCCGGTTCGACGCGTCGGCGTGTACGTGCCCGGCGGCAAGGCGGTGTACCCCTCCAGCGTCGTCATGAACGTCGTGCCCGCACAAGTCGCAGGCGTGTCGGTTGTGGCGCTCGCGTCACCGCCGCAGCGCGAGTTCGGCGGTCGCATCCACCCCGTGATCCTCGCGGCGGCCAGGCTGCTGGGGGTCGACGAGGTCTACGCGATGGGCGGGGCCGGTGCGATCGGTGCCCTCGCCTACGGCGTGCCCTCCCTCGACCTCGACCCGGTCGACGTGGTCACGGGGCCCGGCAACAATTTCGTCGCTGCGGCCAAGCGCGCCGTGGCGGGACTCGTCGGGACGGATGCGGAGGCCGGCGCGACAGAGATCCTCATCGTCGCCGACGACTCCGCTCGGCCCGCGCTCGTTGCGGCGGATCTCATCAGCCAGGCCGAGCACGACGAGCAGGCCTCCGCAGTGCTGGTCACCCCGTCCGTCGAACTCGCCGATCGGGTCAGCGCCGAGCTCACCATCCGCCAGCCGCGTACCCGCCACGCAGAGCGGGTCGCCGCGGCGCTGTCCGGTCCGCAGTCGGCGATCGTGCTCGTCGACGACGTCGACCAGGCGATCGCGTTCAGCAACGCCTACGCGCCCGAGCACCTCGAGATCCATCTGTCCGAGCCCCGTGTCGACGATTTCGTCAACGCGGGGGCCGTCTTCGTCGGCGATCACGCGCCCGTCAGTCTCGGCGACTATCTGGCCGGCAGCAACCACGTGCTGCCCACCGGCGGTCAGGCGCGGTACGCGTCGGGACTGTCGGCATCGACGTTCCTGCGCCCGCAGCAGGTCATCGAGTACGACCGTGCCGCCCTCGCCGACGTGCGGGACGCGATCGTCACGCTCGCCCGCGCCGAAGCCCTCCCGGCACACGGCGAGGCCGTCGAGGCCCGTTTCGAGGACTAATCTGGCCTGGTCATGCATTGCCCGTTCTGCCGCCATCCCGATTCCCGCGTCATCGACTCCCGCACCACCGATGACGGACTCAGCATCCGCCGCCGTCGTCAATGCCCCGAGTGCGGCGGACGTTTCTCGACCGTCGAGACGGCGAGCCTGAACGTCATCAAGCGATCCGGCGTCATCGAACCCTTCAGCCGCGACAAGGTCGTCTCCGGCGTGCGCAAGGCATGCCAGGGGCGTCCGGTCACCGACGGCGATCTGGCGCTGCTCGCGCAGCGCGTGGAGGAGATCCTGCGACGCACCGGTAGCTCGCAGATCGACACGAACGAGATCGGGCTGGCGATCCTCGATCCGTTGCGCGAACTCGACGAGGTCGCCTACCTGCGGTTCGCGAGCGTCTATCAGGCGTTCGAGTCGCTGGAGGACTTCGAGTCGTCGATCGCGCAGCTGCGCGCCGATCACGAGCTGCGCGCAGCCGCCGCGTCGGAGGCTACGACCGACTGACGGTGCACGAGGCCGCGCGCGGCAGCGATAGCCTGGCTGTCGATGTATGACCTGCTCTTTCGCCGCGTCCTGTCCCGCATGGATCCCGAGACGGCGCACCACGCCGCCATGCTCATCATCCGGGCGCTGGGGGTCCGCCCGCTCACGCCGCTCGCTCGCGCGCTGACGCGCCCCGCGCCGCAGATGAGGGTTCGCGCCCTCGGGCTGCAGTTCGACTCGCCCTTCGGCGTCGCCGCGGGATTCGACAAGAACGCGGTCGCCGCCGCCGGTCTGTACGCGCTCGGCTTCGGCCACGTCGAGGTGGGCACCGTGACGGCCGTGCCGCAAGAGGGGAACCCCCGCCCGCGTCTGTTCCGTTTGATCCCCGACCGCGCCGTCATCAATCGCATGGGCTTCAACAACGCCGGTGCGGATGCGGCGGCTGCGCGTCTGCGGCGGCTGCGCCGACGGCGCAGCCGGCCCGTCCTGGGCGTCAACATCGGCAAGAGTCGCATCGTCGATGTGGCCGACGCCGTGGACGACTACGTCCGCAGCGCGCGCCTGCTCGCGCCCCTGGCGGACTACCTGGTCGTCAACGTGTCCTCGCCCAACACGCCGGGGCTCCGGGGACTGCAGGAGATCGATACGCTCCGGCCGTTGCTCGAAGCGGTGCGCGCTGCATCCGGTGCGACGCCCCTCCTGGTCAAGTTCGCTCCCGACCTCTCCGACGACGGCATCCGCGCCGTGGCACGTCTCGCGGTGGAGCTGGGGCTCGACGGGGTCATCGCCACCAACACCACGATCTCCCGCGAGGGGCTGCGCACCGCTCCCCAGATCGTCGAGGCTGCGGGAGCCGGAGGGCTGTCGGGTGCTCCGCTGCGCGAGCGTGCGATCCAGGCGCTGCGGATCGTCCGCGAGGAGGTCCCGTCGGACTTCTGCGTCATCGCGGCCGGCGGCATCGAGACGGCGCAGGATGTTCAGGATCGGTTGGATGCGGGCGCGACGCTCACGCAGGGCTACACCGGATTCCTGTACCGGGGACCGTTCTGGGCGAGGCAGATCAACAGGGGCCTCGCCGCTGCGCCCTCCCGCGTGCGCTGACACGCGAAAGCGGCCGGTCCCGAGGGGCCGGCCGCTGTGTCGATTCGATCAGGCGGGACGCTGTCCGCGCTTCACCTGAGGCTTGGGGAGGCGCATGAAGCGCATCTGGACCGTGCGCATGGCGCCGTAGAAGCCCAGTCCCTTCTCGATGCGATCCTCGCCGAACTTCGCGCGCGCGGCGCGCTTGACGCGGATCGCGGTGATCACCATGTCGAGGACGGCCACGATGATGAAGGCCCACAGGACCAGGTACGCATAGACCTGGATCGCCGGGATGCCGACGAACATGAGCAGGAGGACCGCAACCATGATCGGCATCACGAGTTCAGCCACGTGCCACGTGGAGTCCACCCAGTCGCGGACGAATCGGCGCTGCGGACCCTTGTCGCGGGCCTGCAGGTAGCGGTCGTCGCCGTTGGCCATGCCGATACGCGCCTTCTCCTGCCGCTCTCGCAGCTCGGCGCGCGCGCGGGCCTTGGCCTCCTTGGTGTCGGCGACGAGGGGGCGCTTTCGCGCGGCCTCTCGCTCGGCGCGGGTGGGCGTCGCGCGCCCCTTGCCCGTCGTCGGGGTGCTCGGCGCGTCGTGCGCGGCGGAGTCGGCAGAGGTCTTGGCCACGATGGTCCTCAAAAGAACGGGGGAGGGGTGCGCCTTAAGATTACCCGCATGACCTCCGAGAATCCCAGGAACGGGGCCGTTCACGAAGCGGCCGCCGCCGGCATCCCCGTCGCCCTCGCCGATCTGGGTGCGCTCGTGCGCATCCCCTCGATCGCGTGGCCCGCTTTCGACCAGGAGGCGCTCGTGCGCAGCGCCGAGGCGATCGCCGCTCTCGCCGAGGGGATCGGCATCTTCGATTCCGTGGAGATCGCCCGCTCGGCCGTGCCGGGCACGGACGAGGTCGGTCAGCCCGCCATCCTCGCCACGCGCGCTGCGCGCGAGGGCGCGCCGACCGTGCTCCTGTATGCGCATCACGACGTGCAGCCGCCCGGAGACGACGCTCTCTGGGAGACGCCGCCCTTCGAGCCCACGGTGCGCGACGGGCGTCTGTACGGTCGCGGCGCGGCGGACGACAAGGCCGGTGTCATGGCGCACATCGCCGCGCTGCGTGCGATCCACGAGGTGTACGGCGACGACCTGACACTCGGCATCGCCCTGTTCATCGAGGGGGAGGAGGAGTACGGCTCGCGCTCCTTCGCGCAGTTCCTCTCCGACCATCGCGATCAGTTGCGCTCCGACGTGATCGTCGTCGCCGACTCGGGCAACTGGGATGCGGTCACTCCCGCGCTGACGGTCTCGCTCCGCGGCAACGCCCGCTTCACGCTCACCGTGCGCACGCTCGAGCACGCCTCGCACTCGGGGATGTTCGGCGGCGCCGTGCCCGACGCCACGATGGCCGCCATCAAGCTGCTCGCGACGCTGTGGGACGACGACGGCGCCGTGGCCGTCGAAGGTCTCGCCGAGCGCGACGCTCCGACCCCGGACTACACCGAGCAGACGCTGCGTTCCGAGGCGGGTCTTCCGTCCGGCGTCACCCCGATCGGTCGGGGCACGATCCTGTCGCGCATCTGGAACAAGCCGTCGGTGACGGTGACGGGCATCGACGCGACGAGCGTCGCCGCCGCATCCAACACGTTGGCGCCGGAGATCTCGGTCGTGGTGAGCGCGCGCGTCGCTCCCGGACAGTCGGCGCGCGAGGCGTATGCCGCGATCGAGGACCACCTGCGCCGGCGCGCCCCGTTCGGCGCCGAGCTGACCTTCTCCGACATCGATCTCGGCGACGGCTTCCTCGTCGACACCGAGGGCTGGGCCGTCGAGGTGGCTCGGGCGAGCCTGGCCACCGGTTACGGGGTCGACCCTGTCGACGTCGGTGTGGGCGGGTCCATCCCGTTCATTGCGGATCTCGTGGAGCAGTTCCCCGGAGCGCAGATCCTGGTGACGGGCGTGGAGGATCCGCATTCCCGGGCGCACAGCCCGAACGAGTCCCTGCACCTCGACACCTTCCGTCACGCGGTGCTGGCCGAGGCGGCGTTGCTGGAGTCGTTGAACGAACGGCGCTGAACCGCCCTCACCGCGACTCGGCGGCGTAGAATCGGCGTGATCCGTCCCGCTGCGGGCGCTCCGCCCCGCATCCGACGTCATCAGACCGTACCGAGCAGTACACGAGGAGAGTCATGACCGACACCGCCCTGTCGAATGAAGCGACGGCCCGCGCACACGGCGTGGCCCTCACCGACGACGCCGCCGCAAAGGTGAAGAACCTGCTCGAGCAGGAGGGCCGCGACGATCTGCGTCTGCGCGTCGCCGTGCAGCCCGGGGGATGCAGCGGGCTGATCTATCAGCTGTACTTCGACGAGCGCCTGCTCGAGGGCGACCAGACGGTCGACTTCGACGGTGTCGAGGTCGTCGTGGACGACATGAGCGTCCCCTACCTGGACGGCGCGAAGATCGACTTCAAGGACACGATCTCGGAGCAGGGGTTCACCATCGACAACCCCAACGCAGCCGGATCCTGCGCCTGCGGCGACAGCTTCCACTGACCCCGCGACACGCCGAGAGTCGGCGCGTCCAGGCTCGCTTTCACGCGATCCGGACGCGCCGATTCGTCGTTTGGGGCTGAACGCGTGGCCTGAATCAGGTGTGAGCTTGCTCTAGACTGAAGGAAGCTTTATTCGTGACCTGGAAAGGTGCACCGTGCCTTCGAAACGTCGAATCCGACTAGCCGTTCTTCCGCTGGGGATCGCGACGGCTGCCATCCTCGCCGGATGCAGCCCGACCCAGTTGCACGGCTTCCTTCCCGGGTTCACCGAAGACGGCCAGGCCGCGACGAACCACACCGACATGGTCGCCGGGCTGTGGGTCAACTCCTGGATCGTCCTGCTCGCCGTCGGCGTGATCACGTGGGGTCTGATGCTCTGGGCGATGATCGCCTACCGTCGTCGCCGCGGCCAGTCCGGCCTGCCGGTCCAGCTGCGTTACAACATGCCGATCGAGATCTTCTACACGATCGTGCCGCTGATCCTCGTGGTCGGCTTCTTCGCCTTCACCGCGCGCGACCAGGCGACTCTCGAGACCCAGACCGAGAACCCCGACGTGTCGATCGTCGCGATCGGCAAGCAGTGGGCATGGGACTTCCAGTACAACGGCGAGGAGGCCTCCGGCGACGACGCCGTCTGGTCCATGGGCATCCAGGCCCAGACCGACGCCGCGGGCAACGTCGACCAGTCGCAGCTGCCGACGCTGTACCTGCCCGTCGACAAGAGCGTCAAGATCAAGCTCGAGTCCCGCGATGTCATCCATTCCTTCTGGATTATCGACTTCCTCTACAAGAAGGACATGTACATCGGCCGTGACAATTACTGGTCGTTCACGCCGACCCGTGAGGGCACGTACGCCGGCAAGTGCGCGGAGCTGTGCGGCGAGTACCACTCGATGATGCTCTTCAACGTCAAGGTCGTCAGCGACGCCGAGTACGAGCAGTACCTCGAGAGCCTCCGCGACAAGGGTCAGACCGGCGACATCCAGGACGCCTACGACCGACTGGGCAACCTGCCGGGCACCGGCGCAACCGCCAAGGGAGACGAGTGATCATGGCGACGACAGTCCCGCTTCAGGAAGCGCCTTCCCGCCCCACGACCCTGCCGCCGCGCCAGGCCGCTCTGCTGAGCTCCTCGCGGATCGAGCAGAAGGGCAACATCATCGTCAAGTGGATCACCTCCACTGACCACAAGACCATCGGGTACATGTACCTGATCGCGTCGTTCCTGTTCTTCCTGCTGGGCGGCGTGATGGCGCTGATCATCCGCGCCGAACTGTTCGAGCCCGGGATGCAGATCATCCCGACCAAAGAGCAGTACAACCAGCTGTTCACGATGCACGGCACGATCATGCTGCTCATGTTCGCGACGCCGCTGTTCGCGGGCTTCGCGAACGCGATCCTGCCGCTGCAGATCGGTGCTCCGGACGTGGCGTTCCCGCGACTGAACGCGTTCGCCTTCTGGCTGTTCCTCTTCGGTTCCACGATCGCCGTCGCCGGATTCCTCACGCCGGCGGGCGCCGCATCCTTCGGCTGGTTCGCGTATCAGCCGCTGGCGAGCGCATCCTTCACCCCGGGCGCCGGCGGAAACCTCTGGATGCTGGGCCTCGGTATCTCGGGCTTCGGAACGATCCTCGGCGCGGTGAACTTCATCACGACGATCGTCACCATGCGCGCCCCCGGTATGACCATGTGGCGCATGCCGATCTTCTCGTGGAACACGCTGGTCACGAGCATCCTGATCCTGCTCGCGTTCCCGGTTCTGGCCGCAGCGATCTTCGCTGCTGCCGCGGACCGCGTGCTCGGCGCCCACATCTACGACCCCCACAACGGCGGCGTGCTGCTGTGGCAGCACCTGTTCTGGTTCTTCGGTCACCCGGAGGTCTACATCATCGCGCTGCCGTTCTTCGGCATCGTGTCGGAGATCTTCCCGGTCTTCAGTCGCAAGCCGATCTTCGGATACAAGACGCTGATCTACGCGACCATCGCCATCGCCGTGCTGTCGGTCGCGGTCTGGGCACACCACATGTACGTGACGGGCGCAGTGCTGCTGCCGTTCTTCGCCTTCATGACGATGCTCATCGCGGTTCCGACCGGCGTGAAGATCTTCAACTGGATCGGAACGATGTGGCGAGGGTCGGTGACGTTCGAGACGCCGATGGTCTTCTCCCTCGGCTTCCTGGTGTCGTTCGTCTTCGGTGGTCTGACCGGCGTCATCCTCGCTTCGCCGCCGCTCGATTTCGCACTGAGCGACTCGTACTTCGTCGTCGCGCACTTCCACTACGTCGTCTTCGGCACCGTCGTGTTCGCGATGTTCGCCGGCTTCTACTTCTGGTGGCCGAAGTGGACCGGCAAGATGCTCAACGAGCGTCTGGGCTACATCCACTTCTGGATCCTGTTCATCGGCTTCCACATGACCTTCCTCATCCAGCACTGGCTGGGTGTCGACGGCATGGTCCGCCGTTACGCGGACTACTCGTCGGCGGACGGCTGGACGTGGCAGAACCAGGTGTCGACCATCGGCTCCATGATCTTGGCAGCATCGGTCATCCCGTTCCTGCTGAACGTCTGGATCACCGCGCGCACGGCGCCCAAGGTCACCGTCAACGACCCCTGGGGCTACGGCGGATCGCTGGAGTGGGCCACGAGCTGCCCGCCCCCGCGCCACAACTTCACGTCCATCCCGCGCATCCGCTCCGAGCGTCCCGCCTTCGATCTGAACCATCCCGAGGCAGCCGTGCCGGTGGGTGTGGGACCCGCGAAGGATGCCCCTGACGCCCCGGTCGTCGATGCGGCCGACGGAGAGGTCAAGTAAGTGCGCACCAACATCAACCTGTGGTGGATCCTGGTCGGGTTCTTCGTCTTCATCGACGTCGTCTACACCGGCTGGAACATCCTCGCCCACCCCGATCTCGCTTGGCACAACGCCATCGAGTGGGTCGGCTCGGTCGCTCTGCTGTTCGGTGCCTTCATGGCGCTCATGATCGGGTTCTACACGCACCGCGTCTACAAGGCCCAGCAGGGTGAGCTCCCCGAGGACACGCTGACGGCCGACATCGACGACGGCGATCCTGAGCTCGGCGAGTTCAGCCCCTGGTCGTGGTGGCCGCTCGTTCTCGCAGCCTCCGCCGCCGTGGCGGCGATCGGTCTCGCGGTCGGCACCTGGATGCTCCCGATCGGTCTCGGCATCTTCGCCGTGGCCATCGTCGGCTGGGTGTACGAGTACTACCGCGGGTACTTCGCGCACTGATCCGTGCCGATCAGGCTCAACGCGGCCGCCGTCTCCGACATCGGCCGATATCGCACGTCCAACCAGGATGCGGCCTTCACCGCGTCCTGGGGGGCTGCTGTCGCCGACGGTGTCGGGGGAGGGCCCTCGGGAGATCTCGCTTCCGCAGCCTTCGTGCACCGGCTCGTGCCTTCGCCCCTCGCGGCGACGGATGCGGAGCAGCTGCTCGTACAGATCCGTGAAGCGAACTGGGATCTGCGTGCCCACGTGCAGCGTGATCCGTCGCTGCAGGGGATGGCGACGACCTTCACCGGGGTCTTCGTCGCACCCGAGGACCGCCTGCTGCTGGCTCACACCGGCGACTCCCGCGCATACCTTCTCCGACACGCGCAGCTGCGCCGCGAGACCCGCGACGATTCGTACGTGCAGGCACTCGTCGACAGCGGTCTTCTGACGCCCGAAGCCGCGGCCTCGCACCCCCGACGCAACATCATCACGGCCTCGCTCGGCGGCGGTGAGGAGGACGTCGTTTCCATCGCGGAGCGCGACTCGGTGATCGGTGATCGTTGGCTGCTGTGCAGCGACGGGGTCAGCGACTACCTGGACGACGAGGAGATCGGGTTGACACTGCTCCGCCACCGTGGCGTTGCGGATGCCGCTGCGGCCCTCGTGGCGCTCGCTCTCGACAGCGGCTCACGCGACAACGTCACCGCCGTGGTCTGCGACGTCCTCGATGGCGACGCCGCGGCGGAGCCCGCCACGTTCAGCGGCTCGGCGGGTGAGCTCTTCCAGGAGAACCTGGACGTCTCCGCCTGAACGCCGGCGCCTCAGGGTGCGACGATCGACACGAGCGGGTCGCGGTGGCGCGGGAGAGGCCCCGAGGCGTCCTCAGCGGGATATCCCTCGCGCACCCAGTACTCGTACCCGCCGATCATCTCCTTGACCGCGTAGCCTGCCTCGGTGAAGGCGAGAGCACCCTTCGCGCCCGCGTTGCATCCGGGGCTCCAGCAGTACACGACGACAGCGGAGCCGTGCGGAACGAGTTCGGCGGCGCGCTCCGCGATTTCGCGGTACGGAAGGTGGATGGCGCCGGGAATGTGGCCCTGATCCCACGCGGCTGCGCTGCGCACATCGATGAGGACGAGCTCCTCACCGGCACGCTGCGCGGCGAAGACGTCGGAGGCGTCGGTCTCGTGGGCGAGCTTGGAAGAGAAGTAGCTGCGTGCATCCTGCATGCTGCGACTCTAGGCATCCTGAGGCCGGCGGGCAGTAGTCAGAACGGCCGTGGACCGGCGGGATCCTGCCTGTCAGGTCAGGAGACCACCGATCGTGACGGGGCTGTCGACGATGTTGCCCACGATTCCGCGGATGACGTTCTCCCCGGTCTCCTGGCGCAGCCCCGCATACCATGCGGCCGTGGTCTCCGGGTCGAAGCCGTGGGTCTCGGCGGCCCGCTTACGCGCCCTGAGCACGAGGTCGCCGGCCCGAGCCGTGCGCGCAGCCTCGTACCGCCGCAGGGCGTCCGGGACTCCGAGGGTCGTGGTCGCGAAGACGAGGCCGAGCACGAAGCTGTCCTCGAGGGCCGAGCAGGCGCCCTGGCCGATGTCGGGAGCGGTGTTGTGCGCGGAGTCCCCGAGCAGGACGACGCGACCGCGCGTCCACGTGTGGAAGGGATCGATGTCCCAGATCTCGACGCGATTGAGCGACGTCGCCGGATCGATCGCATCGAGCAGGATCTGCACTCCCTCCGTCCATCCGGCGAACGCCTCACGCAGCGGCGCGACGCCCTCGCTACGGTCGTAGGGGAGCCCCGAGGGCTGCGGGACGTCGAAGAAGAAGTAGAAGCGATCGCCCGCGACGGGCATCACCGACACGCGCTTGCCCTCGCCCACGTACGTCGTCCACTGGTCGGTGGGGGAAATGCGGGCATCGACCGGAACGAGGCCGTTGAAGTTCGTGTATCCCGAGTATCGACGTTCCGTGGACGCACGCAACACATACTCGCGGGTGAGTGAGCGCGCCCCATCTGCTCCGATGACCAGATCGGCCTGTGCGGTGCTGCCGTCCTCGAACGCGACGGTGACCTCGTCGTCCGCCTCGGAGATACCCGTCATCCGCATCCCGAGGTGGATGCGGTCGCCACCGACCGTGTCCATGAGCAATGCCTGGAGGTCGGCGCGGGCGACCGGGTACGCGCGCTGGCCCGTCTGCTGGGTGACGGGGTCGAGACTGAAGCGGCACATCTCGTCTCCGGCGAGCCCGTCGACGTAGGCCATGTAGTCCATGCGCCCGCCGAGAGCGGCCACCTCGTCGCCGAGGCCGAGCCAGTTCAGGACCTTGACGCCGTTGGGCCAGAGCGAGAGCGCCGCACCCACGGGGCGGTTCTCGCGGATCTGGTCGTAGACGTGAACGTCATGGCCGAGCCGGGCGAGCGCGATCGCCGCGCTCGTTCCGCCGATGCCTGCTCCGATGATGATGACTCGCACATCGTCACGCTAGCGAGGCGCTGTCACGGGAATGTTACAGACACCAACATCGATGAGCGCAGATGGAGAGAGGGCCCCGATCCGCGGATCGGGGCCCTCTCTCCATCAGAACGCGACTACTTCTTGTCGTCGTCTGTTTCGGGCTTCTCTGCGCCCTCGAGGAACTTCGGCGCGGGGATCTCGACCTCTGCCTTGTCGTGCAGGGCGACGGTCGGGCGACCCTCGGCGGCGGCGCGCTCGGCGGCGCCCTCGAGCTCTGCCGTCTCCTCGGCGTCGATGTGGTCGAGCTCGTGGTGCTGATGCGCCAGGGCCGCATCCACCTCGGCCCGCGTGACCGGGGTCAGACGGTCCTCGAAGAACCAGCGGGACAGCGATGCACGCATGTTCTCGTGCCACGGGATGCGGCCCTGCGCGTTGGGGCGCACGACCAGCGGCTCGTTGACCTCGAAGTCCACCAGCTTCCAGCGCTCGTACTCGTCGACGGGCTGGTGCACCTCGATGTACTCACCGCCGGGCAGGCGCACGATGCGGCCGGACTCGTAGCCGTGCAGCGCGATCTCGCGATCCTTCTTCTGCAGCGCGATGCACAGGCGCTTCGTGACGAAGTAGGCGATGATCGGGCCGACGATGAGCAGAGCCTGCAGGGTGTGGATCACGCCTTCCATCGTCAGATGGAAGTGCGTCGCGATGATGTCCGACGAAGCCGCGGCCCAGAGAACCGCGTAGAACGTGACGCCCGCGGCGCCGATGGCCGTGCGGGTCGGCGCGTTGCGCGGACGCTGCGCGATGTGGTGCTCGCGCTTGTCACCCGTGATCCACGCCTCGATGAAGGGGTAGATCAGCACGAGGACGATGAACAGGCCCAGGATGAGCAGCGGCAGGAGGATGTTCCACGACCAGGTGCGGTCGAGGAAGACGAACTCCAGGTGCGGCGGGACGAGGCGCAGCGCGCCGTCGGCGAACCCGATGTACCAGTCCGGCTGCGTACCGGCCGACACGGGCGAGGGGTCGTACGGGCCGTAGTTCCAGATCGGGTTGATCGTGAACAGCGAGGCGATCAGAACGATCACACCGAAGGTCAGGAAGAAGAAGCCACCCATCTTGGACGCGTACACGGGCACCATCGGGTAGCCCACCACGTTGCTGTTCGTGCGGGCGGGGCCGGCGAACTGGGTGTGCTTGTTGATGATCATGAGCACCAGGTGCAGTGCCAGCAGCGCGATCAGGATCGCCGGCAGCAGCAGGATGTGCAACGTGTAGAGACGGCCGACGATGTCGGTTCCGGGGAACTCGCCGCCGAAGAGGAGGAAGGAGATCCACGTCCCGACGACCGGGATGCCCTTGACCATGCCGTCGATGATGCGCAGACCGTTACCCGAGAGCAGGTCGTCGGGGAGGGAGTAGCCGGTGAAGCCCTCCGCCATCGCGAGGATGAACAGGATGAAGCCGATGACCCAGTTCAGCTCGCGGGGCTTGCGGAACGCGCCGGTGAAGAAGACGCGCAGCATGTGCACGCCGATGCCGGCGACGAACACGAGCGCCGCCCAGTGGTGGATCTGGCGCACGAGCAGGCCGCCGCGCACATCGAAGGAGATGTGCAATGCGGATTCGAGAGCGGCGGACATCGCGATGCCGCGCATGGGCTCGTACGCACCGTAGTAGTGCGTCTCGACCATCGACGCCTGGAAGAAGAACGTCAGGAAGGTGCCGGACAGCAGGACGACGACGAAGCTCCACAGGGCGATCTCGCCGAGCATGAACGACCAGTGGTCGGGGAAGATCTTGCGACCGAGCTCCTTGACGAGACCCGAGAGGCTCGTGCGCTCATCCAGATAGTTCGCAGCGGCGCCGACGAATCGGCCGCCGAGGGGCTTGCTGCGCTCCGAGGAGCTCGCAGGCATCGCGGGTTCCGTCGTGACGTTCTCCGTGGGGTGGGTTGCGGTGCTCAATGGCGCTCCCAGAAGCTCGGACCGACGGGCTCGGTGAAGTCACTGCGGGCGACGAGGTAGCCCTCGTCGTCGACCGCGATGGGCAACTGCGGCAGCGGACGCGCGGCCGGGCCGAAGATGACCTTCGCGCCGTCGGAGACGTCGAACTGCGACTGGTGGCAGGGGCAGAGGAGGTGGTGCGTCTGCTGCTCGTAGAGGGCCACGGGGCATCCGACATGGGTGCAGACCTTGGAGTACGCGACGATGCCGTCGTACGACCAGTCCTTGCGGTCCTCGGCCTCGATGAGCACGTCCTGCGGCATGCGCATGAGCAGGACGATGGCCTTCGCCTTCTCCTCGAGGTAGCCATCGTGGTGGCTGAGGGAGGCGAGTTCTTCGGGGATGACGTGGAACGCGGAGCCGAGGGTCACATCCGATGCCTTGATCGGGCGACCGCTGGGGTCGTGCGCGAGGCGCATGCCCTTCTTCCACATCGTGTTGCTGAGCAGGTGCACCGGGTCACCCGCGTAGGGGTTGTCGGGGCTCGACTCCGGAGCGAGGCCACGGAAGAGGACGACGCCGGGCACGACGGAGGCGACGAGAGCGGCGAACAGCGAGTTGCGGATCATCGCGCGGCGCCCGAATCCGGACTCCTCGTTGGCGACGGTCAGGGCCTCGACAACCGCCTCGCGGGTGGTGTCACGACCCCGGGTCGCGTGACGCGGCTCGATGAACTCCTTGTCGGACATGATCGCCTTCGACCAGTGGATCGCGCCCACGCCGATGGCCAGCAGCGCGAAGGCGATGCCGAGTCCGATGAAGAGGTTGTTGTCGCGGATGGCGGCGATGGAGCCGCTCTCGATGGGGAAGACCATGTAGGCGACGACGGCCCACACGGATGCCGCCACCGACAGGTAGAACAGCGTGTACACGGTGCGGACGGCGCGCTTCATCGCGGCGGGGTCCTTGTCGGTCACGCGCTCGCGGTGGGGCGGCAGACCGGGGTTGTTCACCGGGTCGGACACCGTCACGGCGAGCCCGCTGGAGGGCTTCCAGGAAGCCCTCTCGTGCTCGAGCGCGTCGTCCTCGTGTGCCATGGTGCTCCTCGTACGTTCCGTCAGTTCGTCAAAAAGATCAGTTGGACTTCGCGGTGATCCACACCGTGATGGCGATCAGCGTGCCGATGCCGAAGATCCAGATGAACAGGCCCTCCGAGACGGGGCCGAGAGAGCCGAGCGAGAAGCCACCGGGGGACTCGGTGTTCTGCATGTACAGCAGGGCCGAGATGATGTCGCGCTTGTCCTCGGGGGTGAGGTTCATGTCGTTGAACACCGGCATGTTCTGCGGGCCGGTCACCATGGCCGCGTACATGTTCAGCGCGCTGGTCGTGTGCAGGTCGGGGGCGTACTTGCCCTCTGTCAGTGCACCACCGGCACCGGCGACGTTGTGGCACATGGCGCAGTTGATGCGGAAGAGCTCCGCTCCGGCCGAGACGTCGCCTTCGCCGTCGAGGACCTCCGCCGACGGGTAGGTCGGGCCGGGCGCGATCGACTGGACGAACTTCGCGATCGCCTCGGTCTGCTCGTCGGTGAACTGGACGGGCTTCTGCGGCGCCTGCGGTGCCTGAGCCTGCAGCGGCATGCGGCCGGTCGAGACCTGGAAGTGCACGGACAGCTCGCCGACGCCGTACAGCGAGGGACCGTTCTGCGTGCCCTGCAGGTCCATGCCGTGGCAGGTGGCGCAGTTCGCCTGGAACAGCTTCTTGCCGTCTTCGACGGTCAGCTGGGACGCGGCGGTCTGCGTCTCGGTGGTCGCCGCCATCGCGGCGGATGCGCCGGCGTAGATGCCGCCGGTCATCAGGAGGCCGATGCCGATCAGGGCGGCGGCGGCCAGGGGGCTTCGACGACCGGAGGTGCGCCGCTTCTTCTCACGTGCCATGGTGCTGGGCTCCGGCTTCTTATTTCAGGAAGTAGATGACGAGGAACAGGGCGATCCAGACCACGTCGACGAAGTGCCAGTAGTAGGACACGACGATCGAGGTGGTCATCTCCTTGCGCCCGAAGTTCTTGACCGCGTAGGCGCGGCCGATGACGAGCAGGAACGCGACGAGGCCGCCGGTGACGTGCAGCGCGTGGAAGCCGGTCGTCAGGTAGAACGCAGATGCGTAGGCGTTGGCCGTGATCGGCATGCCCTCGGTGACGAGCTGCGCGTACTCCCACACCTGACCGGAGACGAAGACCGCGCCCATGAAGAAGGTGAGGAAGAACCACTCGACCATGCCCCAGCGGCGCAGGTTCCAGAACGACCCCGTGCGGTAGGGCTGGAAGCGCTCTGCGGCGAAGACGCCGAACTGGCACGCGAAGCTGGACAGGACCAGCACCAGGGTGTTGACGGCCGCGAACGGAACGTTCAAGAGCTCCGTCTCCTGCGCCCACAGGTCGGGGGAGGTGCTGCGCAGCGTGAAGTAGATCGCGAACAGGCCCGCGAAGAACATCACCTCGCTGCCGAGCCAGACGATTGTCCCCACGGCGACCGGATCTGGCCGTTTGACCGAACGGAGGGCCTGGTTATATGTCGCTGGCGTCGTCACGCTCACCATTATGACCGATATTCACGGCCGACTCTTGCACCTCGCGCCCCCGAACGGGCCTTGTCGCAGCTTAGGGCGACCTAAGAGAATGCGGCGAGCCGGCCGTGAAGACGCTCGGCATCCGGTGATCCGAGCGGCCGGGTCATAGCCGCCGTCGGGCGGACGCGCTCGGTAGGATCGGGAACCATGTTCCCCGTGCGCACCTGGTCCGACATCCTGACGGAATTGCTCGGGGGTGCCGACCTCAGCGTGTCGGACGCGACGTGGGCGATGCAGCAGATCATGGCGGGCGAGGCGACGCCCTCGCAGTTGGCCGGTTTCCTCATCGCGCTGCGCGCGAAGGGCGAGACCGTCGATGAGATCGTGGGTTTCCGCGACGCCATCCTCGCGGCGGCTCTTCCGCTGCCCGTGCCCGCAGAAGTGCTCGACATCGTGGGCACGGGCGGCGACCGGTTCGGCACCGTGAACATCTCCTCGACGGCGGCGATCGTCGCCGCATCCACCGGGGTGCCGGTCGTCAAGCACGGCAACAAGGCGGCGAGCTCCTCGTCGGGCTCCTCCGACGTGCTGCGCGAGCTCGGTATCGATCTGACCCTCAGTCCGGATGCGGTCGCGACGACGCTCGAGCGCGCCGGCATCACCTTCGCGTTCGCGGCGGCGTTCCATCCGGGATTCCGCCATGCCGGTCCGACGCGGGCCGAACTCGGCGTTCCGACGGTCTTCAACTTCCTGGGGCCGCTGTGCAACCCGGCGCGCGCGGAGGCCAACGCCGTGGGCGTCGCGCACCTCGACCGCGTGCCGCTGATCACGGGAGTCTTCCGCACCCGCGGTGCGACGGCCCTCGTCTTCCGCGGCGACGACGGGCTGGACGAGCTGACCACGACCGGCCACAGCCGGATCTGGGAGATCTCACGCGGAGACGTGCACGAGCACGACCTGGATCCGCGGGATCTCGGCATCCCGCTCGCCGACATCTCCGAGCTCATCGGCGGCTCGCCCGCGCACAACGCCGATGTCGTGAGACGAGTGCTCGCCGGCGAGGCCGGTCCGGTGCGCGACATCGTGCTGCTCAACACGGCGGCCGGTCTGGTCTCGTACCGGCTGTCGCAGGATGCGGCCGAGGTGCAGCGCCCGATCCTCGAGCGCCTCGCGGAGGCGAAGGACGAGGCGGCGGCGGCGATCGACAGCGGTGCGGCCGAGCGCACGCTCGCCACCTGGGCGGCGACGACGCAGGAGCTCGCTGCCGACTGAGCGCCCGGGTCGATATTCACGGCGCCCTCCCTTTCGGCCGCTCACAGCGGACCCGTAGGTTCGAATCACCACCGTTCGAACCCACCGAGGAGCAGAGATGTCCACCCCCGCCACCGCCGACACCATCGAGGCACCCGCCAAGAAGGTCGGCTTCGTCAAGATCGCCGCAGTCCTGGGAATCCTGGGCGGCGTCGCCCTCATCGTCGTGGGCATCATCGTCTGGGCGACGGTGTCGTCCCAGCTGCGCGCGGAGAACATCGTCGTCCCCGACGACGCGATGGCCTTCCAGGGGCAGGTCGTCGACGGCCCCTTCACCGCATACGTGCAGGCCGACATCATCCAGCACCACGCGCTCAAGGCATCGGGCGGAGCGACGTACGCCGAACTCGACCAGGACGACCCGGTGCGCGCCACGATGATGAACGCCTCGTTCCTGCGGGCCTCGCTGTTCACCTCGGTCGTCTCCTTCGGCGTCGCCGCGTTCGCAATGGGAATCGGCGTGCTGTCGATCCTGTTCGGCTCGGCCATCTACCGGCTCGCCGCGGTTCCGGTCGTCGTTCGTCGCTCGAACGTCTCCGGCGCCTGATCCGGTCGCGGGTCGGCGTGACGCCCGATCCGACCCGCATTCATAGACTGGACGGATGAGCCCGCCCGCCCCGCCCCATGCTGGGGGTGCGGGGCGGGCATTTCCGTTCCTCGTCGTCATCGGGCTGCTCGTCGCCGCGCTGAGCCTGCGTGGCCCGATCGTCGCTCCAACGCCGGTGATCCGCCAGATCGAGGACGATCTGGGGATCGGGGCGGCATCCGCGGGACTGCTGACCACCGCGCCGGTGCTCATGTTCGCGCTGCTCACGCCGATCGCGGCTCTCGTGATCCGTCGCGCGGGCGCCGAGCTGGCCCTGCTGGTGACCTTGACCGGCGTCCTCCTCGGCACCGCGATCCGCGCCCTTCCCGGCTATCCCGCGCTGCTGACGGGGATGATCGTCATCGGTGCGGCGATCACGATCGGAAACGTCGTGATCCCGGTGGTCATCCGTCGCGACGTGCCGCCGGACCGCGTCGCGTTCGTCACCGCCTCCTACACGGCGACACTCAACGCGGGTTCGCTGGTGACGTCGCTGCTGACCGCTCCGATCGCCGAGGTCGTCGGCTGGAACCTCGCTCTGGTGGGCTGGTCCGTGTTGACCTTCGCCGGGGTCGCCGTGTGGAGCGTGCATCTCGCGCGAGAGCGTCGGCGAGGTGCGCTGTGGGGAGAACGCTTCTCCGGCGCGCCCTCCGCCGCATCCGCCGGCGCGCGTTCCGTCGACGACGTCGCAGCGCTGACGGGGCCGCTGCCCGTCGTGTCCGCGAAAGGCGGCGTCTTCCGGCGGCCGGTGGTCTGGCTGCTGCTGGGCGCCTTCTCGCTCCAAGTCACCATCTACTACGCGCTCTCGACGTGGCTGCCCTCGATCGGAGCCGACGAACTGGGGCTCGACCGATCCGGTGCGGGCGCGCTCGCTTCCATCTTCCAGGGCGTGGCCATCGCGGGGTCCTTCCTCGTGCCGGTTCTCGCCCGCTACACCCCGCGCATCGTCGTGCCGCTGACCATCAGCGTCTGCTGGCTGACGCTGACCGTGGGCATGCTGTGCGCTCCCGAGCTCATGGTGGGTGTGGCTGTCCTTCGGCGCTCTTGCGCACGCGGGCGGGTTCGTCGCGATCTTCTCCGCCGTGGTCACCGTGGCCCGCACGGATGCGGAGGCCACGACCATCTCCGCCCTCGTCCAGGGCGGTGGCTACGGCATCGGGGCCTTCGGT
Source organism: Microbacterium sp. KU4F (assembly GCF_056868075.1). Taxonomy (NCBI): domain Bacteria; kingdom Bacillati; phylum Actinomycetota; class Actinomycetes; order Micrococcales; family Microbacteriaceae; genus Microbacterium; species Microbacterium sp. KU4F. Next base: position 192,874 of record NZ_CP200324.1, read on the forward strand.
GCCCCGATCGCGGGTGCCCTGCACGAGGCGACCGGCGGATGGCAGGGGCCGCTGGTTCTCATGCTGGCCGTCGCGGTCGGTTACGCGGTCGCGATCCTCGCGGCGATGGCGTTCGTGGCCCGCGCGAACGCGGTTCCCAGACCCCAGTGATCGGCGAACGCCGCAGCGTCGGGGGAGACCTCACGAAGGGTCGCGTCGAATGCCGGCAGCTCGAGGTCTCGCACCACGCGGACGACCGTGGGGGCGACGGCCAGGTAGTCGGCGCCGGCGGCGACTTTCGCACGTACCCCCGCGCTCATTCCCTCGCCGGCCGTCGCCGCGGCGATGACGCCCGCGAGGTCTCCGTGCGCGGTGAGCAGCGTGGCCGCGGTCTTCTCGCCGATGCCCGCGACTCCCGGAAGACCATCGGATGCGTCGCCGCGGAGCACAGCAAAGTCGGCGTACTGGTGGGGTGCGACGCCGTACTTCGTGCGCACGACCTCATCCGTCACGATCTCGAGATTGCTCATGCCGCGGGCCGTGTAGACCACACGAACCTCCGCGGCGTCGTCGACGAGCTGGAACAGGTCGCGGTCGCCGGTGACGATGTCGACGGGCATCCCCGCATCCGTCGCCAGAGTGCCGATGACGTCGTCCGCCTCGTGCGCAGCGGCCCCGACGACCGGGATGCCGAGCAGGTCGAGTGACGTGCGGATCAGCGGGATCTGCGCCTCCAGCGGGTCGGGGACCTCCTCGACATCGGGGCCGCTCTCCACCTCGGCGACCACGCGGTGGGTCTTGTAGCTCGGGATGAGCTGCACGCGCCAGTCGGGGCGCCAGTCGTCGTCCCAACACGCGACGAGGTGGGTCGGCTCGTAGGTGCTGACGAGTTTGGCGACGATGTCGAGCAGCCCGCGGGCGGCGTTGATCGGCTGTCCGTTCGGAGCCTTCACCGAATCGGGGACGCCGTAGAAGGCGCGGAAGTACAGCGATGCGGTGTCGAGGAGCATGAGGCGGGACACGGGCTCATCCTGCCACGCGCGTCGGCTTTCGTGAGTGCCCCTGACACGTGAGGCGGACGCGGGCACACTGGGGCGATGGATCCCATCGACGCGCTCCGCGAGATCGCGACGCTGCTCGAACGCGAGCGCGCGTCGCGCTATCGGTCCCAGGCTTTTCGTGCGGCAGCAGAGGCAGTGGCCGAGCTGCCGCAGGCGGCGCGGTCGGACCCTGAGACCCTGCGGCGCACGAAAGGGATCGGGAAGAGCTCGCTCGAGGTGATCCTGCAGGCCGCGTCGGGGGTCGTCCCCGACTACCTGGCGGAGCTGAGGGACCGCGTTGCGCCGGAGGAGTCGAGCACGCTCTTCGCTCGACTTCGCGGCGATCTTCACGCGCACTCGAACTGGTCCGACGGACAGGCGCCCATCGCGGCGATGGCGGACGCGGCGCGTGCAATGGGCCGCGAGTACGTCGCCCTCACGGATCACTCGCCGCGGCTGCGCGTGGCCAACGGCCTCACGGCTGAACGGCTCGCTCAGCAGCTCGAGGAACTCCCGCAGTACTCCGGGGACGGGTTCACGGTGCTCAGCGGCATCGAGGTCGACATCCTCGAAGACGGGTCACTCGATCAGACCTCGGAGATGCTCGCGCGGCTGGACGTGGTCGTGGCAAGCGTCCATTCGAAGCTCCGGATGGCGGGTGCCGAGATGACCGCACGGATGCTGCGAGCCGTGCGCGATGAGCACACGGACGTCCTCGGTCACTGCACCGGACGCCTCGTCGAGGGCTCGCGCGGGACGCGCCCGCCATCCGATTTCGATGCGGAGCGCGTGTTCGCGGCCTGCGCCGAGCGCGGCGTCGCGGTGGAGATCAACTCCCGACCCGAACGGCAGGATCCGCCGGACGAGCTGATCGCGATCGCGCTGGATGCGGGTTGCCTGTTCGCGATCGACAGCGACGCCCACGCGCCGGGACAGCTGTCGCTCCTCGACCACGGTGCTGCGCGGGCCGAGCGCGCAGGTGTGCCGGCGGAGCGGATCGTCACGACGTGGCCGCTGGATCGGCTCCGGTGCTGGCTGGCACGCGATCGCTGAGCGCGACGCCGTGTAACAGGGCCGACATGTGCCCCGGACAGGATGTCCTCATGCCTCTCGCTTCCTCGATCTCCGCATCCCTGCCCTCCTGGCTCCTCGACGAGCTCGATTCGCTCCCCGAGGTGCTTCCGACCGCGGAGGAGCGGATGGATCTCGTCAACGCCCTCGCCGACCGCAACTGGCGCGAGGGAAGCGGCGGGCCGTTCGCGGCGATCGTGGTCGACTCGGTCACCGGGCGCCTCGTCTCGGCGGGCGTGAACGTCGTGCTCGCCTCGGGTCTCACCTCCATGCACGCGGAGGTGACGACGTTGAGCCTCGCGCAGACCGCACTCGGGCGCTGGGACCTGGGCGCGGACGGTGCCGAGCTCGAACTCGTCGTCAACTGGCGTCCGTGCGTCATGTGCTACGGGGCCACGATGTGGAGCGGCGTGCGTTCGCTCGTCGTCGCCGGCGAGGGCCCGCTCCTCGAGGAGCTCACGGGTTTCGACGAAGGACCCGTCGTGGACGACTGGGCCGCCCAGTTCGAGCGCCGCGGCATCCGCGTGACGATCGGCATCCGTCACGACGAGGCCGTCGAGGTCTACCGGGCGTACGGGGCGAGCGACTCCGTCGTGTACAACGCTCGAGGCGCCGTCGACTGACCGTTGCGCGATCGTGACCGACGGCGGGACGCTGCGCGGCGATACTGACCACATGAAGCTCAGCAGGCTCACGTTCGGTGCCGCCGTCGTCACCGTGTCCCTTCTCATGGCGGGCTGCTCGCCCGCGTCCTCGTCGTCGCCGACGGGGGACGCGACGCCGATCGGTGGCGACATCGTCGCGCCCGTGACCGTGTCGGCGGGCGATCTCCAGGGAGCCAGCGTCGATCTGGTCGTGGGTCAGACGCTGAACATCGACACCGGCGACCTCGCGGTAGACAGCTACACCGGCACCGTCGCCGACGGGGTCGTCGCCGAGTTCGTCGCGGGCAAGAACGACGGGAGTGCCACCTTCAATCCGGGCGTGCGCGCGCTGTCGGCCGGGACCACGAGCGTCACGATGATGAACAGGGACGGCGGGATCCAGCCGCTCGAGTTCACGGTGGTCGTCACGGCACGATGAGCCTGTGAACGATCATGCGGTCGACGTCCAGCCTCTCGGATTCACGGTGATTCCGGGCACGATGGGCGTGTGAACGACCAGATCGACCCCGCCGTGTTCGCGGAGCTGCTGACGTCGTTGCGCCGCGACGCGTCGGCGCGCCTGACGGCGCGGGGTGAGGCCATCCGTAGCGTGCAGGACGCCCGCAACGATCCTGCGGGTGCCGACGACGAGCACGACCCCGAGGGCGCCACGCTCAGTGACGAGTGGTCCCGGCTGGAGGGGCTGCGTCGTGCGGCAGCCGCCGAGATCGAAGAGGTCGACAATGCGCTGCGCAGACTGGGCGACGGCACCTTCGGGGTATGCGAGTCGTGTGGACGTGACATCCCGGTGGGCCGACTGCTCGTGCGCCCGACCGCGACGCTGTGCGTGCCGTGCGCCGAGGGGCGCCGCTGAGCGCTCCTAGGCGTCCTCGCGTTCCACGAGGCTGTGGTGGATGCGGTGCAGATCCTCCAGCAGAGAGCCGATGAGCACCCAGTGGGCGGACGGCGGACGAGCGATCTGCAGCGGCGTGGTGAGCGCGGGCGGCTCGTCGATCGGTGCCGCCTGCGAACCGCGGGTGCGCTCCAGGTCGTGCGCCGCGCGGCGCATCTGCTCCGCGAGGGCTCGGACCTGGGGGTCGGTGACGATCTCGGGCGCGTAATGGTCGTACACGGCACGTGTCATGCCGGTGACCTGCGTCACGATCGGCGTGTAGAGATCCAGGCGGTCTCTGAGTTCGGCGAGCTCCGTGCGATGCCGCCGGCTGCGGGGATTGAGCGCGAGAGATTCCGCTCCGCCGCCGATCGCGCGCTCCGCCGCATCCCGCATCGGGCGCAGGAGCCGCGCCTCGACCATCAGCGCCTCCAGTTCGCCCGGAGAACGCTGCGTCTCGAGTGCGTCGGCGAGTCGGTCCAGGGACGCGGCCAGTTCCGTCGACAGCCGATCGGTCGCCTCGCGGGCCGGGGCGATCGCCACGGGAGGGACGATGGCGATGTTGACGACGAAGCCGATGGCCGCACCCAGCAAGGTCTCCAGGATCCGATCGAGCGCGTAGTCGGGGGTGGCCGGCCCCAGCGAGAGCACGAGGATGGCGCTGATCGCGATCTGCGTGGAGGCGGTGGGGGACAGACGCAGCGCCCAGGCGACGAGCAGCCCCGCACCCGCGGCGAGGAGCACGACCCAGGTGCTGTTGCCGAACGCGAGCCCGAGCGCGGAGGCGAGCAGCACGCCGGCGATGACGCCGACGGAGCGTTCGATCGCGCGCGTGAACGACTGGTTCAGGCTCGGTTGGACCACCAGGACCGCGGCGATCGCCGCGAAGACCGGTGGTGGACCCGGGATCAGCCATTGCGAGAGGAGCCATGCCCCCACGGTCGCGACGGCGGATTTGACGACCAGCAGCAGCGGTGCGCGCTGGGTCGCGCGCACCGTGACCGGGAGCGAGAGGCGGGCCATCAGGGCTGGAGCGCGCGCAGCGACCGTGCGGCATCCGAGGGCGGGCACCCGAGGTCGTGCGCGGTGAAGGTCAGGTCGTATCCGCCGCTGCGCTCCCGCTGCGCCCGCAGGCTCTCGCGTGTGTGGCTGTTGTGTGCGCCGGCGAGGAGGGCCTCGGTGCGGCGCATCCGGATGCCGAGCTCTCCCTTGGCGGTGGTGGCGATCCGATCGACGTCGCCCCACGGTGCCGCACCCATACGTGCGACCCGGATGCCCTCGGCATCTGCTCGCAGCACGGTCGCGTTTCGGAACTGGCCGACCAGCGAGAATCCGCCGCCCAGCCCGAAGATGCCGACGACGGCGACGCCGAGCAGCAGACTCGGTGTGTTGTCGATGTTGAGGATGACGATGACCACACCCATCGCGGTGATCACGGCGCACAGCGCCGCGATCACGAGCAGGCGGCCGCGCGGAGTGACGAAGCGGAGGGTTTCGGTGTCGGAGGCCACCCGTTCAGGGTACGTGGCGCGGCGCCGCATCACCGTGTCAGCAGCTCGTCCGTGCTCGTGGCGTCGATGGTCACCGTGACCCGTGTGCCCCAGGGGTCGTACGCCGTCACCGCGCGACCGTCGTCGTCGAACGCGACGTTCACGCGGCGCAGCCGGTCGGTCAGTGCGTCCAGCGCGGCACGCTCGGGCACGGCCAGTGCCAGCTCGCCCAGGCCGAGACTCGCCGCCCGGGGACCAGCGCCCGCGCTGTTCCAGGTGTTCATCGCGACATGATGGTGGTACCCGCCGGCCGACGCGAACAGCGCGGTCGGAATTGCGGTGAACGAGGGCGTGAAGCCGAGCGCGTCAACGTAGAACCGACGGGCGGGGGCGATGTCGCCCACCTGGAGATGGACGTGTCCGACCCGGCCTGGCTCGGCCGACACGCGATCGAGACCGTCTTGCGTGAGGTGCGTGCGCAGGTACTCGTTCGGATCCAGGAACAACGTGTCCATCTGCACTTCGCCGTCGACGTGACGCCAGAGATCGCGTGACCGGTCGGTGTACAACTCGATGCCGTTGCCCTCGGGGTCCGTGAAGTAGAACGCCTCGCTGACGAGATGATCGCTCGATCCGGTGAACCGGGCGCGGCCGTCCTGGGCGGTCCGGTAGACAGTGGCGGCCAGGGTCGCGGCGTCGTCGAAGAGGAACGCGGTGTGGAAGAGCCCGGCCGAGCCGGGCGCGGCGAGGGGCAGGTCGGGTGTGTGCACGAGGCGCACCATGGGGACTCCGCCGCGTCCGAGGACGCGATGGACCTCGCGCCCGCGAGCGCGTTCCTCGATGGGCTCCAGCGCGATCGCGGACCCGTAGAAGCCGGTCATCTTCTCGAGATCGCCGACGCGGAGGGTCACCGCATCCATCATCGTGTCATCGGGCAGGAGTTCCCCGGATAGTGGGGCGGGTGCGCTGTTCATGGTGCTCATTTCTTCGGCTGCTGAAGAGTCCAACATCGACGCGACGGCGAATATTGCGTCGGATCGGCGAGCGGGTGAGGATCATCGGATGGAGATACATCGGTGTCCCTGCGGGAGTGGCCGCTCTTTCGGGGAGTGTTGCGGTCCCGCACTGGCGGGCACGCCCCCGACGACCGCCGAGGCGCTCATGCGTTCGCGCTACACCGCGTTCGTCCGTCTGGACGCGGACTATCTCATCGACACCTGGCATCCGGGCACGCGACCGTCGGAGTTGACCCTCGAGCGTGACATGCGCTGGCTCGGCCTGACGATCCTCGACGCGACGGGCGGCTCACTGGACGACCGCAAGGGCACCGTGGAGTTTCGTGCGGCGTGGCGCGAGGGTTCTTCATCGGGTGTGCTTCACGAACGCAGTCGGTTCGTGAAGCAGAGCGCCCGATGGTGGTATCTCGACGGTGTCCTCGATCCGCCCGGCCCGCTCCCGGAGCCCGCTACGTAGGCTGGGACACCCCACGACGCGAAAGGACGGAACATGTCTCGCATCCTCATCATCGGTGGACACGGCAAGATCGCTCTCCTGCTGGCCCCCCTGCTCGTGGCGCGGGGTGACGAGGTCACCTCCGTCGTGCGCAACCCCGACCACGTCGACGACGTGCGCGCGGCGGGGGCGAGCGCGCTGGTTCTGGACGTCGCCGCCGCGGATACGAAGACGCTGTCCGATGCCTTCGAGGGTTTCGACGCCGTGGTGTGGTCGGCGGGCGCCGGCGGAGGCGACGCGGCCCGCACCTACGCCGTCGATCGTGACGCCGCCATTCGCGCCATGGATGCGGCGGAGGCGGCCTCCGCCTCGCGTTTCGTGATGGTCTCGTGGATCGGCTCCTCGCCGGATCACGGCATCGATCCCTCCGACTCGTTCTTCCCCTACGCCGACGCGAAGCTGGCGGCCGACGAGCACCTGCGACGCAGTTCTCTCGAGTGGACCGTGCTCGGGCCCGGGACCCTGACCTCGGATGAGGCGACGGGGCACATCACCACCGAGCCGACGGGGCGGGGAGAGGTCTCCCGTGCCGATGTCGCCGCGGTGATCGCCGCGACCCTCGCCGATCCCGTGACCGTTCGACGCACGATCCGCTTCGGAGCGGGCGACACGCCGATCGCCGAGGCGCTGTCTGTCTGAGCGTGGAATGCGCCGCGCGCCGCGGGCGTTGACGGGAGCATGACCGCATCCGATCCCGCCGTCGGCGTGCCCGTGGATGTCGTCGTCATCGGAGCCGGTCAGGCGGGACTCTCCGCCGCCTACCACCTGCACCGTCGGGGGTTCCGCCCCATCGATGCACCGGCCCGCGATTCGCGGAGCTTCGTGGTGCTCGACGCCGAATCCGCGCCGGGCGGGGCGTGGCAGCACCGGTGGGAGTCGCTGCGGATGGCGACCGTGAACGGTATCCACGAGCTCCCCGGCTTCCCGGTTCCGCCGGCCGATCCCGCGTCGTCCAGCCGCGATGTGCTCCCGCCGTACTTCGCCGCATACGAGGAACGCTTCGACCTCCGGGTGCGCCGCCCCGTTCGCGTACGGGCGGTCTCGCGTGACGGCGAACGGTTGCGGGTCGACACGGATGCGGGGAGCTTCTCGGCGAGATACGTGATCAATGCGACGGGTACCTGGACGCGTCCCCATTGGCCGGCGGTGCCGGGGCGTGAGAGCTTCCGCGGCACGCAGCTGCATGTGCACGACTACGTCTCCGCGGAGCAGTTCGCGGGCAAGCGCGTGGTGATCGTCGGCGCCGGCGTGTCGGGGGTGCAACTGCTCGAGGAGATCTCACGTGTCGCGGACACGTTCTGGGTCACCCGGCGCGAGCCGGAATGGCGCGATGACGAGTTCGACATCCCTGCGCGTGTCGCAGCGATCGCCGGCGTCGAGGAGCGGGTGCGTCAGGGTCTTCCCGCGGGCAGCGTCATCTCTGTCACCGGGATGCACTGGACCCCGTGGGCGCGCGAAGCCGAGCGGCGAGGTGTGCTCGTGCGGCATCCGATGTTCCGCGCGATCGAGCCCGACGGCGTACGGATGCCCGACGGCACCCTGGAACCTGCCGACGTGATCCTCTGGGCGACGGGCTTCCGCCCCGCTCTCGACCACCTCGCGCCGCTTCGGCTGCGGACACCGGCGGGCGGTATCCGGGTCGAGGACTCGCGCGCGCTGGACGAGTCGCGGCTGTTCCTCATCGGCTACGGGCCCTCGCAGTCCACGGTCGGTGCCAACCGGGCCGGGCGCTCCGCCGTGCGCCAGCTGATGGCGGACGGCGTGCTGGAGGCGCCCGAGGTGGCGATCGCCGGATGATGCGTTGCGCTGTGTGTCGCCACGTGCCCTACCCGAAACACGAAAGTCGTAGCGTCGAAGTATGACCACTCCCGCACCCCTGTCGAACCCGCTCGGCGAGCACGGCGCCGAACGCGACCGTTTCGCCGGCGCCTCGCTGTCGCCGGACGAGTTCAAGGCACTGTTCCGCGGTCACCCCGGCGGCGTTGCGGTCATCACTGCTGAAGGACCGGAGGGTCCCGTCGCGCTGACCGCCACCTCGGTCTCGTCGGTGAGCGCGGAGCCGCCGCTGCTGATCTTCTCCGTCTCCGCTCTGTCGTCGGCCACCCCCGCGATCCTCGCGGCCGATACCGTCGTGGTCCACCTGCTCGACAGCGACGACCTCGGTGTCGCGAAGCTCGCATCGACGAGCGGCATCGACCGCTTCGCCGATCCCGAGAGCTGGAGCCGCCTGGTCACCGGGGAGCCCGTCTACAACGGGGTCCGGGCCTGGGTGCGCTGCGCCATCATCGAGCGCATGAACGCGGGCGGCTCGACCGTCATCGCAGCCCACGCCCTGCAGTCGGGCATCAACCGGGACGTGCAGCCCGGTGAGCACGGCGACGCGCTGGTCTACCACAACCGCTCGTGGCACCGGCTCGGCGACCACTCGCGGATCGACTGACCCCTTTCACGACAAGACCCCCGCCTCCTCGGAGGGCGGGGGTCTTGTCGTGTGGTCCGCTTACTCGGCGAGGTGGGCCGAGAGGAACCAGCGGTCCTTCTCCAGGCCGGCACGGATACCGATGACGATGTCCTGGCTCGTGAGGTCGATCTCGTCCAGGCCGTCGATCGCCGTCTGGACGTCGACGATGATCGTGTCGATGTCGGCCACGACGTGACGGATCATGTCGTCCCACTGCGTGAAGCCGGCAGGCACCGACGAGGGCGCCACCTTCGCAGCGATCGTGGACAAGCGCGCATCCACCGGCAGACCCAGGGCGACGATACGCTCGGCGGTCTCGTCGGCCCAGCCCTGCGCGTGCTCCACGACGGAGTCCAGGAGCTCGTGGATCGCGATGAAGTTCGCGCCGCGCACGTTCCAGTGCGCCTGCTTGCCGGTGACGGCGAGGGCCTGCAGGCCGAGGGTGACGGGGGTGAGGAACTGCGCGGCTCCGGCGGCGACGGTCGGGTCGGCAGCGCTGGCGGGGATGGTCTGGTTCTTCGTCATGACAAAGCCTTCCGTTGGGGCAGTCGCATCTGCTGAATCAAACGCTAGCCAGCCGGAGAAATTCCGCAAGCAAGATGAGGCTGGGCTCACACGATCGGAGATCGCGCCGCAGACGGGAATCTGGGGAACCTGCGGCTAACGTCGGAGGGTGTCAGCCTCAGAACCCGCCCGGACACCGCAGAACCTGGACGAGCCCGCGCGCCTGCGCCGACGCCAGCCGACTGGTGCGTCGCCCGAGCACGCGGAACCCTCGCGCTTCATCCCTCACGTGCAGGGCCTGCGTGCGATCGCCGTGCTTCTGGTCGTGCTCTACCACTTCTGGCCGGGTCGGATCCCCGGCGGCTACGTCGGTGTCGACGTCTTCTTCGTGATCTCGGGCTTCCTGATCACGGGACACCTGATGCGCGAGCTGACGGCCACCGGAACTGTGCGCTTGGCGCAGTTCTGGGCCCGGCGGGCGCGCCGCCTGCTGCCGGCGTCGCTTCTCGTCCTGCTCTTCTGCGCGATCGTCGCCGCATCCCCGTACCTCATGCCCATCTCGGGGCTGCAACGGGAGGTCAGCGAGATCATCGCGTCGACCTTCTATGTGGAGAACTGGTATCTCGCACTGACGTCCGCCGACTATCTCGGCAATTCCGGCGAGCCGGCGATGGTGCAGCACTACTGGTCGCTGTCGCTCGAAGAGCAGTTCTATGTGCTCTGGCCGCTCATCATGCTCCTTGCGGCATGGATCGGGGTCCGCTTCTTCGCGGGACGTCGCCGTCGCGCGATCCTGATCGCGCTGGGCGCGGTGAGCGCCGCATCCCTCGTGTTCTGCATCGTCCTGACCCTCAACGATCCTGCGCCGGCGTATTTCGTGACCTTCGGTCGGATGTGGGAGTTCGGACTCGGTGCCATGGTGGCGCTCGTGCCCGCGCTGCGCGTGCGCAACGCGGCGGCGAGCTTCGTGCTCGGCTGGGCCGGTATCGCAGCACTCGTCTACACAGCCTTCCGGTTCGACTCCTCGACGCCCTTCCCCGGCTACGCGGCGCTGCTGCCGGCGCTCGGAGCGGCCGCGGTGATCGCGGCTTCCAACTCTGCCCGATGGTGGTACCCGACCCGCATCCTGTCGATCGCGCCGATGCGGTTCACCGGCGACATCTCGTACTCGCTCTATCTCTGGCACTGGCCGCTGATCATCATCGCGCCCTCCGTGCCGTTCTGGGGCCTGAGCATCTACCACCGGGTCGCGCTGCTGGCGATCTGCTTCGTGCTCGCGTGGCTGACCAAGAAGCTCGTGGAAGACCCGGCGCGATCATGGCGGGTGCTCACCTCCCGACGTCCGCGTGTGACGCTCTGGGCGTCGCTCGCGGCGATGGTGCTGGTCGCGGGAACTGCCGGCGGTGCCTGGGCGCTGAACGCGCCCGCCTACCGCGACGGCGTGGCGCAGCTCGAACAGCTGCGCACCGATCCGCCCTCCTGCTTCGGCGCGCAGTCCGTGCTCGATCCGGAGTGCCAGGGCACGCCCGCATCCGGCACCATCCTCCCGGCGCCGGGGTTCGCCGGCGTCGACAAGCCCGCCGACGAACAGTGCTTCGTCCAGTTGAACGACGCGCGGCCCGTGAGCTGCACCTTCGGCTCCGATGAGCCGGATGCGCCCACGGTGGCGCTCATCGGCGACAGCCACGCGTTCCAGCTGCTGTCGACGTTCGAGCGCATGGCGGAGGCGAACGGATGGCGTCTGGTGACCTTCTTCAAGGGTGCCTGTCCGTGGAACGACACCCCGCTGTCGACGCCGGGAGCCTTCGGCGCAGCGTGCTCGGCGTGGCGCACCGCGGTCGATCAGGCGCTCGTGGACGCGAAGCCGGACGTCGTTTTCACCTCCGCCCTCGCGACGACGCCGTACGCGTCGGCCGGGCACGACTCCTCCTACGACGCCGCAGTGGCGGGCTACCGCTCGGCGTGGTCGAAGATGACGGATGCGGGCGTGCCTGTCATCACGGTCGTCGACAATCCGGTGTGGGAGACGGACCCCAACAAGTGCCTGCGCACTCGCGACGCGGCCGCCTGCGACGGTGCGCGCTCCGACGTGCTCGTCGCGAAGGATCCACTGCGCGAGGCCGCGGACGGCGCACACGGGGTCACACTGCTCGACTTCACCGACGTGTACTGCGACGATTCGACGTGCTTCCCCGTGGTGGGTGGTGCGGACGTCTACCGCGACCAGGACCACCTCACGGTGACCTTCGTCGACTCGCTCATGCCGCAGTACACGGAGGCGATCCGCGCCGCGCTGGACCGGGCCGCCGGTTAGGGTCGGGGCATGACCGTCTCGGAATCCGCATCCGTGATCGCCCTCGCCGACACAGCGCCGGAGGTGCCCGCATCCGCGTTCGTCGCCGCCGGAGCCCGCCTCATCGGCGCCGTGCGGCTGGGGGAGAACGCGAGCGTCTGGTACAACGCGGTGCTGCGCGCCGACGGCGACAGGATCACGGTCGGCGCCCGCAGCAACGTGCAGGACTCGGTGAGCGTTCATGTCGACGGCGGGCACCCGGTGATGATCGGCGAGGACGTGTCGATCGGGCACAACGCCGTCGTGCACGGCTGCACGATCGGCGACGGAAGTCTGATCGGCATGGGGGCCGTCGTGCTCAACGGCGCGCGGATCGGCGCCGGCTGCCTCATCGCCGGGGGAGCAGTGGTGCTGGAGGGGGCGGAGATCCCCGACGGCTCCCTGGTCGCCGGCGTGCCCGGCAAGGTGCGGCGTGCGCTGACGGATGACGAGCGCGCCGGGCTGGTACGCAACGCCGCGGCCTATCTGGCGCACAGCGCACGTCACGCCGCAGCCAGCTGACTCGCTCTCCACGACTCCGGGCGCTCGAGACAGTTCGTCCTGATGCCTTCTTTAGCGTGGAACCCCCGGGCAAGCGCAAGGGTTACGGCGGAGTTTTCTCTGCTCGGTTAACGTGTGCGAGGTCCCCGCAGCATCTCGAGAATCAGGGCGTCATGGCAGAAGCGACACCGGCCGGTTGGTACCCCGATCCCGCGGGCGGCGGTGGGCGACGTTACTGGGACGGCACCGCGTGGACCTCCCACGTGAGTCCCGATGCCCCGATGCAGCCCGCGCCCGCCGCGCCCGAGCAGGCCGCATCCGCTCCGGCGCAGGCCGCGCCCGCATCCGCGCCGGAGTCGGGCGTGCGTCCGGCGCGCAAGCGCCGTAAGGGGCTCATCATCGGGCTCGGTGTGACCGGCGGTGTTGCGCTCGTCGCGGTGGTGACGCTCGTGGTCGGAATGTTCACGTTCCTCCGTCCGATCGAGGGCGTGCCTGCCGCGCTGCACACCGACGTGTCCGAGCAGTACGACTACACCGACCCCATGCTGGATCTCGACCGTGATCACGAGTTCCACTTCGACGTGGACTATGTCCTCGAGGACGTCAACGCGGCGAACAGCCCGAAGACCGAACAGTCGGGGTACGACGAGGGTCGTGCGGCGCCCGACTGGGCGTTCCAGGTCTACTACGACGCCGCGTTGACGCACGAGGCCGGCGCCACGGTGGTGCAGCCTGCCAGCTCGAAATCGTACCCGTCGGATGATCGGCGTGTCCGCGTCGTGCCCAACGACTCGACCTATGCGCGCACGGCAGACGACCAGCGCGACATCGCCGATTCGGCGATCCCGGAGTGGTCCCTGCACGACCAGTACTACCTCGTGCAGCGGGCCGACAAGGAGGGCAATCCCCTCGCGAAACCGATCGTGACGATGTTCACCGTCAAGCGCGAACTGGCTACGCCGGTCGCGAGTCTCGGCACGCCCACCGGCGATGGAAGCCTCTCCTTGAACTGGCAGGCCGTCGACGGCGCGACCGAGTATCTCGTCGTCGCCTCGGAAGCTCAGATCACGGGTCCGCGGAGCTACACGCTTCTGGGCTCGACGTCCGACACCTCGTGGACCAGCGAGTCGGTCGTGACTCAGAGCAGCCTGGACAACGAGCCGTGGCCGGAGCGGCAGAACGATGCATTGAAGGCGTATGAGGGCTCGAGCGCGGACGAAGAAGGCGCCGGCTACCTGCCAGGGCCGAACTACGGCACCTCGGAGTGGGACTTCGGTGTGATCGCCACCGACGGCAAGCGGTTCTCGCCGTACCAGAGCTTCGACACAATCGGCCAGGGCGTCGGGGCGCTCCCGTACCAGATCGCGACCGCCACGCTGCGCAGCGAGATCGGAACCTCGGTGCCGAGCATCGCGGCGCTTCCGAAGACGATCCCCTTCACCTCGCTGGACGGTGCGACGCGCGCCGCCATCACGTATGTGGATGCCTCGAAGGCTCGTCCCTATCGCGAGTGGTTCATGGTGCCGATGTTCGCCCGCGGCACGCAGCTCGGGACGTGGACCTATGTGCCCCAGTCCGCGGTGGCGGATCTGGCGGCAGAGGCCGATGCATTCAATGCTGCGGCATTGGCGGCTGCGCCGCCGACGGGCGCGACGTCGTTCCAACTCGGGGCGGCCCCGGTCGATCCCGACATCGAGACCGTGAACACCTACCCCGACGTCGCATATCCGGTGTTCGGCAGCACGGAACTGACGCGGTTCATCGCGGCGCACTTGATCGCGGGGTCGAAGGCTGTGGACATCTCCGCGCTCACCTCCGCGCCGGGGGCTCCTCAGGGGACGACGCGCTCGACGAAGCACTGACGCAGAATCCGTACGCGCTCGGCGTGAAGGGCGCGGGCGTCTACGACAACAAGACGCTGTACATCACGTACGACGAGGATCGCTCGGCGATCGAGGCGCAGCAGGCCCAGATCAAGGCGGCGGTCGACGCGGCCGTCGCGGAGGCGACGACGCCGGGGATGTCTGCTCGGGACAAGGCGGTCGCCCTCAACGATTGGCTGACCGCGCACGCCGATTACGACCACGCGGCGCTGGACGCGAAGAACGCGACAGGGGCCGAGGTCATCCCGGACGGGTACGAGGACGCCCGGACGGCGGCCGGTGTGCTGCTGAAGCAGACCGGCGTGTGCGCGAGCTACGCCGACGCCTATCACCTGCTCATGCACGCGGCGGATGTGGACTCCGTCACGGTCGTCGGAGACGTCTTCTCCGGCGGAGGGCACGCATGGAACAAGGTCAACATCGACGGTGCGTGGCTGGCCGTGGACACGACGTGGAACGATTTCTCCGACCCCAACCGCTACCTGCTCATCCCGGATTCGGGCTTCCACGGCGACGCGTCGCGTTCCGAGGACGCGCGGTGGATGATCGACGCCTCGATCAGCTCGTACGCCACGACGCCGCAGTGAGCCAGGACGGAGCGGGGCCGAGTTCGGGGGTGGGCGCGAGCGAGGCCCCCGTGAGTGATCTGCCCGGCTTCGTTCCGGTCGAGTGGCGCGAGCATCGCTATGTCCAGGTGTGCGGAGAAGAGTTTGGGCCACGGGGGTGGCTTGCCGCGTTCCTCCGCAGTGCGGCGGGCGCTCCGTTGCCCGCATCCGGCGGCTGCGTGGAGGAACGGGTGCTTCTTCGCGCGCCCGACGGTCAGGTGTTCCGGGGTTGTCGTGTCTCGGCGACATGGAGGGGTGGCGCGCGTATGTGGACGCTGCGGCGTGTTCTCAGCAGTCACTGACGGCCGACGCTATCGGCTCGCGGACTGCGATCGCGTGCGGGTCTGACGGCGGCGCGCGCCGGGCTAGAAGGGCGCCTGCTCGGCTCCGTCGTCGCCTGGGTCTTCGGGCGACTCCATGAACTGCACGGGCGGCGGCGGGTCGTCGATGTAGGTGGCGCCCAGCGGCGAGGTCCACTCGATGACACCGCCGGGCAACTGTCGGACGCGCCATGCCGTGAACTGCTTCATCGAGTGATGTCGTTGGCACAGACACTGCAGGTTGTCGAGGTGCGTCGGTCCACCGCGTGCCCAGTCGCGCACGTGGTCGATCTCGCATCGGATGGCGGGAACGCGGCATCCGGGGAATCGGCAGTGCCGATCGCGGGCGTGGACGGTGCGCCGCAGCGCGGGCGGCACGCTCCGCCTGTCGACGGCCACGACCTGACCGGATGCAGCGTGGGTGAGGATGCGGTCCCAACCGGTGCACGAGCCGCCGGCGAGTGCGCGGGCGGTTTCGGCGTCGATCGGGCCGTGGCCGACGAGCTCGCCCACTTGGGCGTCGCGGCCCGTGGGCGCGCCGACCGGGACGACGACCTGTACGTGTGCGCGGATCGCGCCGAGGGCGCCTGGGCCGTCGTCGTCGCGTGTCGGGTCGGCGCCCGGCTGCGTCGTGAGGAGCATGTCTGCGAGAAGGTCGGCGCGGATCTGATCTGTCGTGCGGGTGTCGCTCGCGAGCAGGAGGTCGCCGCCATCCGGCTCGTCTCCGGCGCGGCGCGCTGCGTTGGCCCGGTCAGCGGCCTGCCGGCGGAGATCGATCAGGGTCTGGGCCTGTCGGGTGAGGCGGTCGTGGATCGCATCGGCGATGACGGCAGGCTGGATCGAAACGATCTCGCTCATTCCGTGGGGGAGCGGTGTCGTGAACACACGTCGATCCTCGCGCGCGGTGACGTGGCGCTCGGTGAGAGTGGTTGGATGCTGCCGCTCAGCGAGGATCTCCACCCGCGAGCGCGCGCGACCCACCGTCTCGGTCTCGCAGATCGTCAGCGCGCCCAGCTCGAATGCCGCTCGACGGTCGCGGGGGAGGTTCGCTCCGGCGTCGACGATCACGCGCGCGTGGCTCAGTTGGATGCGGCCCGCGGCGAGGGCCGCGTGCGTCAGCGGATAGTCGTCGACGAGCTCGGCCGCCGCGCTCATCTGCCGCTGCAGGGTTCTGTCGGCGAGGCGGGTCGCCGCGCTGATTTCGGAGGCGACGGCGCGCTGGGCCATGTCGTGCACGCGGACGTTCGCGCGCGAACCGGAAGCCAATCGACGCGCGAGATGTTCGGCGTCAGCGAGCGCCTTCATTCGGCGAGCCTGCGCCGCAGCGATGTCGGCGTCGGCCTTGCGCACCGTGTCGACGGCCTCGGCCAGCGCCGCCGCATCCGCGTCGCTGAAGCCGATCATTCCATCGTCTCGCATGTGCCCGCATATCGTCGAGGTGCGCTCTCATGCGACCTGTTCCGCCTCGGAAACAGAGTCGGTGAATGAGCTTCTCACCGGGAGTTTCCTACCTGACATCAGTGTGGCACCGACCTCAGACATCGCCGGGGAGGGGGTCGCGCCTACGAAACAACTCTGCGAGGGTGGAAAGTATGAGCGCGGGATTGATCGCTGCCATGTCCGGATCGGGACTCGCCGTGCTAGCGGTTGCGCTGATCGCCACCTTGATGATGTTGCGTCGCGGTCGGCTCCGGGGCGCGAGCCAGGCAAATCCCGAGCTGTCACGCGCGCGCGCCGACATCCAGCGTCAGATCGACGCTGGTCGCGCCGGGCACCGGATGTAGTCGGGCGCACCTCCAGCCGGCGAGCGAGCCGGGGCTGGGCTGAAGCGTGTATGTCCTGTGGTGGGGATGACGGTCCCCACCGCCTCTCCACCCGCGGCTGCGCCGCGCGCGGAGCCTCTGGCGGCGTGGGCCCAATCGAAGACGCAGGCTTCGCCTGCTTTCGATTCCCGCAGCACCGAGAAACGAAGAGCGCGGTCCGGGCAAGCCGAACCGCGTTCTTCGTTGGAGGGGATGACGGGAATCGTCCCCACCGCCTCCTCCACGCGCGGCTGCGCCGCGCGTGGAGCCTCTGGCGGCGTGGGCCCACCCAAGGGTTCGATTCGCTCAGCCGATAGATGCAGAGAGCGGCCCGAATAAACCGGACCGCTCTCTGCATCGGAGGGGATGACGGGAATCGAACCCGCGTAATCAGTTTGGAAGACTGACCGATCGCCCTCTAGAGAGATCCTGGAGAGGCGATTGGCCACGCTCGTGTGGGTGACTCAGCTCAGAGTGCGGGATGAGTCATGCGTCTTGTCGTCCCCCTTGAACCTGCACACGATGGTGATGGTTCGAATCGACAGCGAATACCTCGCGCGCGCCATGAACTCCAGTAGCTCCCCAGCTCGGAGAAGTCGCGGCAGCTCGCCGTCAATCTCCAGGAGCGACTGAGCCGCGCCCTCCGGCTTAACGTCGATCCGCTCGACATAGATCGAACGTTCGGAGGTGTGCCGAATAGTCCACAGATCACCCGTACCGTGCTTCGGCACTCCCCAGGCCTTCGGTCGGTGCGCCTGGGCCACCACCTCCTGGGCGGCGGCGATGCGTTGCCACGCGGCGTTCGAGTCTGCGGCGAGCGCAGCGGCGTCGGCGCTGGACTTCCTCGCCTCATCGCGGGCTCGTCGAGCGTCGATTGCCTGCCAGATCGCTACCCCGGCGCCCGCGATCGCCGCCACGCCTCCGATGAGCCCGACTACATCGCCCATGTTCATGGCGTGATCATATGGTCCGGTCCGCTCCAGGGTTAGCGCGAACGAGCCGATAACCTGACACCCGTGCGGCGGACGATCGGACTTTGGCTCGTGGGAACGGGCCTCGCTGTCGCGGCCCTCGCCTCCGTACCTGCGGCGCTCGAAGCCCCCGTGTTTGCGTGGCTCGTTTTCATCGCTGGGATTGTGTTCGCTGTCGTGGGTGCCGTGTATGTGCTCCTCGGGGCCACGCCTGAAGAGCGGCGCGAAGCGCAGCACGAACGTGACGTGAAGCGCCACGGTCTGGAGAACCAGCGAGACGAGCTGAACGCCAGGCGTCAGACGATCGAGTCTGAGTTGTCGACTCAGGAGTACTGGCGCGGGATCGCCAGTACCTATGGCGATCACCTGCGCACTCAGGCGATCTCCTCGAACATCGCTACCCTGACCGCCGAGCGCGATGGCATCGACCGTCGCCTCTCGCAGATCGAAACGGAACTCAGCTCCGCCTGAACCCTCAACCAGAGCTTGAAACTCTGGGCTGGTCGCCGATTCTGCGCCGCAGAGCGGTCGATCGCGACACTCTGACCCCGAGGTGTGACCATGAGCGACTTCAAGCCGATCCGGCAGATCCGCGTGAACGCGCCGAGCATCCTCACCGTTGAGAACAGTTCGGCCGGTCTACGTGCTTGGGAAGACGCCCTCGTGACAGCGATCGAGCGCGGCGATTACGAGGTCGTCGGTGTTCGCCTCCCCGGGGGCGGCGACCTCGACATGGTCCGGCTCGATGACGACGAGAACCCGACCTAAAACGCTTCCTCGCGCTCCCGAGAACGACGCTCTCGCCGGGACCTAGTTCATGCGAATGTGCTTCGCCGCACGAACTCTCTTCCGAGCATGCCCATAGGATCGGCGTCGTGAGCCTCGCTGACGTCACTCCCTTCGCGTCCCCGAGTCCCACGTCGGGCGCCGCGCAGGCAGTCGTCATCGACCCGACGGCGCTGGCTCTTCTATCGATCTTCGGCGGCGTGATCGTGACCGCTCTCGTGGGCCTCCTGGGTGCCTGGATTCAGTCGCGACGCGAGCACTCGCGTTGGTTGCGCGAGCGGCGATTCGACGCGATCACGAAGGCCTTCGCCATCACCAAAGGATTCGATCTCAACCGCTCGAAAGTGATGAAGATAGTCGAGCGTGAGGGCAAGGACGAGAACGACCCACGTGTGCGGGCGCTCCTGGATCAAGCCGACGAGCTGTACACAACCGTGGCTGAGGGTCTGGCGCCAATCGCCATTCTGGGACCCGCTGAGGTGTCGAACGCCTACATGGACATGCAGGCCGCATACGAGGCTGAAGACGATGAGGCGCTAGGCGAGGCCGAGGTCGCATTTCGTGACGCCGCACGCAGAGCCCTCAAGGTGAAGGACTGAGACTCGCTAGCTGGGGAAGGCTTGTCCAAGCGCTGATGTCTGGAGCCTAAGCGCCTCGACCGCCTCCTTTGGGGCGCCTCGGAGGATCATGTCGTCGTACCGCGCGATGAACTCTCGGGCTTCCTTTTCGTGTTGGTCGTAGACCGTAATGGCTCCCTCGATGAACTCCCTTAGCGCCTGCACGCTCGGCGGGGTGTCAGGCCCGAACACAAGCTGGGTGTCGGCGATTAGTCGACGAGCCTGACGCCCCTCGCTCGTGCGCATCTGAGCCTTCGCGACGTTCTGGGCGTGTATCCCCCGCAGTACCTGATCGGCGTCGGGGCGGCCGGAGATCGTGTCCAGCATGGGGCGGAACTGGTCCATCTGGCGTTCTGCGGTCTGGCGAGATCGGATCACTTTGGCGAGCAGGCGGCGGGCTTTTCGGCGACCTCGTTTGACTTTCCCCCACGGTGCGCGGATCGCCATGATCCATGTGGCATCGCGCGTCATAGCTTCGCCGATTGCTGTCACGGGGATCGAGAAGACAACGTAGAACGCGAGAAGCATCACGACCAGGGCGTAGTACACCTGCCACTCCAGGCTCTCCCTGAAGGCAAGGCAGGCGAGAGCCGTGAACTCGACTGATGCCATCGCCCCGCCGAGCACGATGTACGTGAGTCCCCACCGGACCCGCAGCGATCGCCGCTTGAACTCATCAGCGTTGGAGCTGATCCGTCGGGCTAGCGTTCGGGCCTCGATGACCAGCGGAATCGCAAGAACGGGGATGAGCTGAGCGATCGCGCTCCAGAAAGCCGTCAGCTCGTCGGTCATGAACGATCCTCTCCGCGGAGCACTCCCGCGCAGTCCATGTATAGCGGCTGAGGACCGGAGCGTATGTATCGCTGACCGCTGCCGGGAACGCCGCCGCGACCTCGAAGGCCTCACCCGGGGCGGGCGGCCCGCGCCGCGTCGGCGTGCGCAGAGGGGCCGATGTCGGAGGGAATCGCCATACTTAATGCTGCGTTCCAGCTAACCGGAGCTGATAGCGTGCCGCGGAAGGGGGTGGAAGCATGACGCAAGACAGCATGGACGCGCGACAGGTCGCGCGATGGTTCGTCGCGTACTCGGGTCTTGATGACGAGGGCGTCCTGTCGAACCTGAAGCTCCAGAAGCTCCTGTATTACGCGCAGGGCCATTTCCTCGCGCAGACGGACGGAACGCCGCTGTTTACGAACCGCGTGGAGGCGTGGGAGCACGGCCCCGTAGTTCCGGACGTCTACCACCAGTACAAGAGCTTCGGATCCTCGCCGATCCCGGCTGACACCGATTTCGACTTTGACGCTGTCCCGCAGCAACTCAACGAGTTTCTCGCCTCGATCTGGATCACCTTCGGCTCTCGCTCCGCTTGGAAGCTCCGTGAGATGACTCACAGTGAGGCGCCGTGGCGCAACGCGTTCGCGCCAGACGAGCGGGGAACTGAGATAACGACGGAGAGCATGTTCGCGTACTTCCGAGGCCTGTACAGCGGCGCCGTTCCCGTCTGATGGCGGGCAAACCCAAGGGCAGGCCGCAGTTCGCTGCGAAAGAGCTCCCGGTAGATGAACCCGCGTCCTCTGACAAGCTGCGGCCGATCTTCTGCCTGGAGCACATTCGGACACCACACGACGTCAAGAACCCCGACCTCACAAAGGATCAGCGGTCCGCGTTCGCCGAGCGCCTCCAGGAGCTGGCTGCCCTCTCGTGGTCACAACTGAAGCTGTCGGGACGGCACAAACAGGGGTTCGAGCTTCTCCCTGTCGAGAAGTTGAAGTTCAACATGCCTAGCGCATTCGAAGACACGGCCAAGGTCCACGTATTCCGTTACTGCGGCATGCTCCCAATGGTCGGAGTCCGGAGCAACGCGACGTTCCATATCCTTGCGATCGAGCGCCAGTTCGGCGAGGTTTACGACCACGATTAGCCGCGGCACGGGCTCCGGAGAACCGCAGCGCAGGCCCACGGCGATCGACGTACGGTCGGCGCCGTGACCCGCTGTCGGAGCACTGACAGTGGTTTGGAAGCGCTCAGGCGCGCCCGAGTAGGGCGGCGTAAGCGTCGAGGCGATCCACCGCAGCCGCATGCTGCTTCTTGGACGTGTGAATATAGCGATCCGTCGAGGTCACCGACGCGTGCCCCCGCGCGCTGCTGGATCACCTTCCGGTCCTCGCCGATCTCAGCCACTAGCGAGAGGCTGATGTGCCGGATGTCGTGGATATGGAAGTTGGAGTAACGTGCGGCCTCGCACGCGGCGTTCCAGGCCCGCTGAAGGCTGGCGCGCGGCATCTGGTGAGATCGCTCACCCGGGTACAGGGGAGCGTCCCCGATTACCTTTGGCGTCGAGGCCAGAGCAACCCGGCCGCGCTCCATCAACTTGATCGTTTTGTGTTGCTTCGTCTTCGTGTTGGTGGTGAGGCCCTGTGCCGTGCGCTGCCGCGTCGAGGACACCATTCCGTGGCGCACGTCCGAACCATTGAGCGCGACCAGCTCACCAAGCCGGTAGTGACCCGCGAACATCACTTCCAGAGCTGGCCTGTAGAAGGGCTCCACGTGGGCCAGCACGGCGTCGAAGTCGGCCATGGTCCAGTCCGGCCGGATAGTGGACGCGTCGGCGCCTGCCTTCTCGATGTCGATCGGGACGACGGCGAGGAGATCCCACTTCACCGCCTGCTTCAGGATGCCCCGCAACAGGTAGTACGCGTTCCGTCTGTTCACCGGGTTGGAGCTGTGCTTCGCCCACCAGATATCCACGGTGCGCTTCGTGATCTGATTCAGCTTCTTGGACCCGAACGTCGGCAGGAGTGTGGTCTTGAGGAGGCTGGGGTAGTTGCGGTACGTGCCGACGGTAACCTGGGGCTCCTTCCACTCCAGCCACTGCTTGGAGAGCTCGTCGAAGCGGACGTTGCCCTTTCGCTCGTCGTGGTACTCGCCCTTCTCGAGGTCGCTGAGGATGCTGCGGAGCATCAACTCCGCCTGCTTCTTTATTAACTCCTCGGGCCACCTTCGATCCGCGCTGTCCGTCGGGGGTGCTCCAGCGGAGACGAAAGCCGTCTCCGCGAGCGATGACTGACCCTTGTCCGTGCGCCCGTTTGGGCATGTCCCGGCTCTTCTCCATGACCGTGGTACGCCGGAGAGCGAGTGCTGAGAAAGGGTGGCATCCCCGTGGATGATTGCCCACGGATTGGCCACGGCCCGATAGGCTCCGGCGAGGAGAGGACTGAAGCCTTCGAGAAACAAGGCCTAACCAAGACTTCTATGTGGAGGGGATGACGGTTCCCACCGCCTCTCCACACGCCGCTGCGCGACGCGCGGAGCCTCTGCGGCGTGGGCCCGATTGTCCCCACCGCCTCTCCACACGCGGCTGCGCCGCGCGCGGAGCCTCTGGCGGCGTGGGCCCAGACGCAGGCTTCGCCTGCTTTCGATTCCCGTCACCACACGACATAAGCGTGAAGGCCCGGACGAGCCGGGCCTTCGCGCTTATCGGAGGGGATGACGGGAATCGAACCCGCGTAATCAGTTTGGAAGACTGAGGCTCTACCATTGAGCTACATCCCCGGAGCGGCATCGGCCGCAACCTCAGCAAGCATAGCTGAGTTCTCAACGTCGATTCGACGCGCGGGCAGCGTCGGCTAGACTTCTCGGGGCCGAATCCGGTGCACGTTCGCGT
Source organism: Microbacterium sp. KU4F (assembly GCF_056868075.1). NCBI lineage: Bacteria > Bacillati > Actinomycetota > Actinomycetes > Micrococcales > Microbacteriaceae > Microbacterium > Microbacterium sp. KU4F. The sequence goes on from NZ_CP200324.1 coordinate 215,948, forward strand.
GCCCGCCCGCCCGGGGCGTAGCTCAGCTTGGTAGAGCGCCCGCTTTGGGAGCGGGAGGCCGCAGGTTCAAATCCTGTCGCCCCGACACGGCCCCCAAGACCCCAGACCTTCAGCCACCGTGCGTTGGCGCGGAACAGAGGAGAACAACAGGCATGGTCACTAGCACCGTCGAGAAGCTCACCCCGACCCGGGTGAAGCTCGAGATCTCGGTCTCGCCCGAGGAGCTCAAGCCCTCGATCGCTCACGCGTACGAGCACATCGCTCAGGACGTCCAGATCCCCGGCTTCCGCAAGGGCAAGGTCCCGGCACCGATCATCGATCAGCGCATCGGGCGCGGTGCCGTGCTCGAGCACGCCGTCAACGAGGGCCTCGACGGGTTCTACCGCGAAGCGGTCGCCGAGCAGGGTCTGCGCGTCGTGGGCCGTCCCGAGGCCGACATCGTCGCCCTCCCCGAGGTCAGCGACTTCTCCGGCGACCTGAAGGTCACCGTCGAGGTCGACGTGCGCCCCGACTTCGAGCTGCCCGCCTACGAGGGCCTCGAGATCACCGTTGACGCCGTGGCCACGGATGAAGCGGCCATCGACGCCGAGCTCGACAACCTCCGCGCGCGCTTCGGCACGCTCGTCACGGTCGAGCGTCCCGCCGCGAAGGGCGACTTCGTCGAGCTCGACCTCGTCGCCACGATCGACGGCAACGAGATCGATCGCGCCGAGGGCGTCTCCTACGAGGTCGGCTCGGGCGAGCTGCTCGAGGGCATCGACGAGGCCATCGAGTCTCTCACCGCCGGTGAGGACACCACCTTCCGCTCGAAGCTGGTCGGCGGCGACCACGCAGGCGAAGAGGCCGAGGTCTCGGTCAGCGTCAAGGCCGTCAAGGAGCGCGAGCTGCCCGACGCCGACGACGACTTCGCCCAGATGGCGAGCGAGTTCGACACGATCGACGAGCTGCGCGCGAGCCTCTCCGAGCGTGTCGCACAGCAGTCGAACTTCACGCAGGGCGCCGCCGCGCGCGACAAGCTCGTCGAGGTCCTGCTCGAGAAGGTCGACATCCCCGTGCCGCCGAAGCTCGTCGAGGACGAGGTCCACGCCCACCTCGAGGGCGAGGGTCGCCTCGAGGACGACGAGCACCGTGCCGAGGTCACCGAGGCGAGCGAGAAACAGTTCCGCACGCAGGTGCTGCTCGACAAGATCGCCGAAGAGGCGAACGTGCAGGTCTCGCAGGACGAGCTGACCCAGTACCTGATCCAGTCGGCCGCGCAGTACGGCATGGCTCCGCAGGACTTCGTGAACGCGCTGCAGCAGGGCAACCAGCTGCCGGCCCTGATCGGCGAGGTCGCCCGCAACAAGGCCCTTGCGATCGCGCTCGGCCGTGTGAACGTCGTCGACACCGACGGCAAGCCCGTCGACCTCACCGGCTTCATCGCCGTCGAGGACGAGCCGGCCGCTGAGGCCGACGTCGTCGAGGAGGCAGAGGAGATCGCCGACGCCGCCGCGGACGCCGAGGACGAGGTTGCCGCGGAAGAGGCCAAGCCCGCGAAGAAGGCAGCCGCCAAGAAGCCCGCCGCGAAGAAGGCCCCGGCCAAGAAGGCCGACGCCGAGTAAGACGCGTCAGTACGAAGGGCGGATGCGGAAGCATCCGCCCTTCGTCGTCCCGGAGGAGAGGAATCATGACCGACTGGCAGACACGCGTCGACGCCGTGTGGGACGACGAGTCGCTCAGCGACGAGGCCCGCATCGACGAGATCGAGCGTCTGGCGAGCGAGTGCGACGCCGGAGACGCCGTCGCCCTGTTCGAGCGCGCCGGCGCCTACGACTCCGCAGGTCGCGAGAGCGAGGCCGAACCGCTGTACCGCGCCGCGCTGGCTGCGGGGCTCGACCCCGAACGGCGCACGCGGGCCGTCATCCAGCTCGCGAGCACCATCCGCAACCTCGGCAAGCTCGACGAGAGCCTCGTCATGCTGGAGAACGAGTACCGCAGGGTCGAAGCGGGCGGTATGAGGGATGCGGCCGCAGCCTTCTACGCGCTCGCGCTGGCGTCGTCGCATCGGGAACGCGAGGGTCTCGCGATCGTGCTCGAAGCGCTGGCTCCGCACCTTCCGCGTTACCAGCGATCCGTGCGCGGATACGCCGCTGAACTCGTTCATGCGCCGGAGCGTATGCCGACGGCGAACACGGGCGAGGGGTCCGAAGCGCGCCGGTAGATTCGTTCTCACGATCACCGAACAGGAGTGAACATGGCCGACCCCCTTGTCGCGACAAGCGTCTTCGACAGGCTGCTGAAGGACCGCATCATCTGGCTCGGATCCGAGGTGCGGGATGAGAACGCCAACGAGATCTGCGCGAAGATCCTGCTGCTCGCCGCCGAGGACTCGCAGAAGGACATCTACCTCTACATCAACTCGCCCGGTGGGTCGATCACGGCCGGCATGGCCATCTACGACACCATGCAGTTCGTGCCCAACGACATCGTCACCGTCGGCATCGGCATGGCGGCCTCGATGGGTCAGCTGCTGCTGACCGCCGGCACCAAGGGCAAGCGCTACATCACGCCGAACGCTCGCGTGCTGCTCCACCAGCCGCACGGCGGATTCGGCGGTACCGCCAGCGACATCCAGACCCAGGCTCAGCTCATCGTGTCGATGAAGAACCGCCTAGCGGAGATCACGGCGGCGCAGACGGGCAAGTCCGTCGAGCAGATCAACGAGGACGGCGACCGTGACCGCTGGTTCACGGCCGACGAAGCGCTCGAGTACGGTTTCGTCGACCACATCCGCGAGTCCGCGACCGACGTCGTCGGCGGCGGCGGCACGGCGAACTGACGAGCGACGGCGAGAAGAGAGAACCCGAATGAACATCCCCACTTTCGGCGCCGCGGCCCACACGCCGCAGGGACTGCAGATGCCGTCGAGCCGCTACGTGCTGCCCCAGTTCGAAGAGCGCACGGCCTACGGCTACAAGCGCCAGGATCCGTACAACAAGCTGTTCGAGGACCGCGTCATCTTCCTGGGTGTCCAGGTCGACGACGCGTCCGCGGATGACGTGATGGCCCAGCTGCTCGTGCTCGAGTCCCAGGACCCCGACCGCGACATCATCATGTACATCAACTCGCCCGGCGGCTCGTTCACGGCCATGACGGCGATCTACGACACGATGCAGTACGTGTCGCCGCAGATCCAGACCGTCGTGCTCGGTCAGGCCGCCTCGGCCGCGGCCGTGCTGCTCGCCGCCGGCGCGCCCGGCAAGCGACTGGCGCTGCCGAACGCCCGCATCCTGATCCACCAGCCCGCGATGGGTGAGGCGGGCCACGGCCAGGCCTCCGACATCGAGATCCAGGCGGCGGAGATCCTCCGGATGCGCACCTGGCTCGAGGAGACCCTCGCGAAGCACTCGCACCGCACCAAGGAGGAGGTCAACCGCGACATCGACCGCGACAAGATCCTCTCCGCCGAGACCGCCGTCGAGTACGGCCTGGTCGACCAGGTGCTGACCACGCGCAAGCGCACGCCCGCGGCCCTCACGAGCTGACATCGTGTCAGAGGCGACGCCCCGGTCCGAACGAGGATCGGGGCGTCGTCGTGTCTGCACACATCCTGACGCGCAATACGACCGTTGTCCTCGACTCCGGTTAGGCTCGATGTACCGCGCAGCTATCCGGGGGAAGAGAGGCATCATGGCACGAATCGGTGAGAGCGCCGACCTGTTCAAGTGCTCCTTCTGCGGCAAGAGCCAGAAGCAGGTGCAGCAGCTCATCGCTGGCCCTGGTGTGTACATCTGCGACGAGTGCGTCGAGCTGTGCAACGAGATCATCGAAGAGCGCATGGCCGAGCAGACCTCCGACGAGGTGGCCGAGTTCGATCTGCCGAAGCCGCGCGAGATCTTCTCGTTCCTCGAGGATTACGTCGTGGGGCAGGAGCAGGCCAAGCGCGCCCTGTCCGTCGCGGTCTACAACCACTACAAGCGCGTGCGCGCCCAGGGAACGATCATCTCGGCCGACCAGCGAGCCGATGAGGTCGAGATCGCCAAGAGCAACATCCTGATGCTCGGCCCGACCGGATGCGGCAAGACGTACCTCGCCCAGACGCTCGCCAAGCGTCTCAACGTGCCCTTCGCCGTCGCCGATGCCACAGCCCTGACCGAAGCGGGTTACGTGGGCGAAGACGTCGAGAACATCCTTCTCAAGCTGCTGCAGGCCGCCGACTTCGACACGAAACGTGCCGAGACCGGGATCATCTACATCGACGAGGTCGACAAGATCGCCCGCAAGGCCGAGAACCCCTCCATCACCCGTGATGTCTCGGGCGAGGGTGTGCAGCAGGCGCTGCTGAAGATCCTCGAGGGCACGGTCGCCTCGGTTCCGCCGCAGGGCGGGCGCAAGCACCCGCATCAGGAGTTCATCCAGATTGACACGACGAATGTGCTGTTCATCGTGGCCGGTGCCTTCGCGGGGCTCGAGGAGATCATCTCGGCCCGTGTCGGCAAGCACGGTGTCGGCTTCGGCGCGCCGCTGCAGCGCAAGGACGACGGACCCGACCTCTTCAGTGAGGTGCTGCCCGAAGACCTGCACAAGTTCGGCCTGATTCCCGAGTTCATCGGCCGACTTCCCGTCGTCGCGGCAGTCTCACCGCTCGACCGCGAGGCTCTCATGGAGATCCTGACCGAGCCGAAGAATGCCCTCGTGAAGCAGTACCAGCGCATGTTCGAGCTCGACGATGTGGAGCTGGACTTCGAACGTGACGCCCTCGAGGCGATCGCCGAGCTGGCCGTCTCTCGCAAGACCGGCGCCCGCGGCCTCCGCGCGATCCTCGAAGATGTGCTCGGTCCGATCATGTTCGAAATCCCCTCCAGCGAGGACGTCGCGAAGGTCGTCGTCACCCGCGCGGCGGTCGAGGACGGCGCGGCACCCACTTTGGTGCTGCGCCAGAAGCGCAAGACCGCCTGAGGGTCAGCGTCCTGCCTCTGTCCACACCCGAACGCAAGCTGCAGTTTCCGATTTGCCGATGTTTGTAGGCTTCTGCTTACACACCGACGAAGGGGGGAGCATGGACGTCGACTTCGGCCAGCTGGAACTGGCGGGCCAAGTGCTGGAGCGCCAACGCAGCCATGCGGAAGCAATCGGCCAGCATCTCGAGACATACGCCCGGCTGAACGCGGGGGAGCTCGGACTGATCCTGCAACTCTTCAAGCCCATCAGCGACGGCATCGTGGACGCGGGTATCAAGGTCACGGATCTGTCAGCGCAGATCTTCGGAACCGGCACCGATCGGATGGCAGAGACGGTGTCGACGTACCGTGACGCCGAGAAGACAGCATATGAGGCTGCCGCGCAAGTGGCGAGCGCGCTCGGCGCATCCATGCCACCCTACGCGCCCACGCCCACGCCATCGCTCGGATCGGCGCAGTCGTCGGCGCCGTCCCGCTACGGCGAGGCTGATGGAAATGTCTTCAACCAAGCCTTCTGGGACGGCTACTCCGCGGCGGAGTGGACGTCCGAGACCGCCGGCGATCTCACCGGCCGGGTGCAGGATGGTCTCTCCTCTTCGCGTACCGTGACCGAAGCCGTCGATGTGCGCTCCTACCTTCCTGTCCCGCAGGGCGAGGACCCGGACATCGAGAGCATCCGTTGGAAGGCCGGCCCGATCTTCGGCGGCGTCGACTGGGTCTTCGAACAGCTCATGGGCTTCTCCCTCATCGAAGAGATCACGAAGCCCTTCTCCGGCGACTGGGAACGGATGCGCGAGGCTCAGTTTGCGTGGACGCATGCCGGCGACGCGATGAGCGCGATCGGTCAGAACGCGATGGCTCTGCTGCCGCCGATGGCCAGCTGGACGGGGAAGGGCTCCGAGGCGTTCGGAGCCGCCGCAGCTCTCATCTCGCAGGCACACGCTGGCGCCGCGGGGCCGGCGGGAACGATCGCGACCGCGATCAAGGTGCTGATCATGCTTTGCAAGGAGGCTGTCGGCAAGATCCTCGGCAAGTTGAACGATCTGGCCCTCAAGCTGCTGAAGATCGTGGCCGCCGGTTCCGTCCCGGTTGCGGGCTGGATCGTCGCCGCCGCCGAGGCCGGTGTGACGGTCTACCAGATCCTCGAGGACGTCCGTTGGGCTTACAAGTGGATCAACCGGATCTACGACCTTGTCTCCGGGATGGTGACCAACATCGGCAACGTCGTGGACAACGCCGTGCGGATGTCGAACCTCTATGAGGGTCTGGCGCGCGGTGTGATGGCGAGGGTCTGATGGACGACGAGCGATTCATTCAGGCCGCGGCAGCGCGGGACGACGCGCCGGAGCTGCACGGCGACTTCCGCGACATGGCGCAGCAGTTCATCGAACTTCTGCGTGAGGCCGACGAGCAGATGACTCGGATGGACGCGACCAACGCGCTGGCGAATGCGGAGTGGGACAAGCAGAGGGCTGAGCAGGCCCGTTCCGGTGATCTTGGCTCCGATTGGAGCGTCGTTCAAGGCCGCATCGATCTGGGGCAGACGAGCCTTCAGGCGGTCTTCTCCGGTGAGGACGCTTCTCCGGAGGCGGAGAGGCTTCGGCGGGTGGCCACCCGAAATCTGGAGGAGCTGCGAGCGTCGTGGGAAGAGGAGAAAGCCGAAGACGAAGGCGAGGAGACGCCTCCGACTCCGGATGAGCTGTTCGCGCAGACGCTTCGCGACTCGCAGGCGCGATTCGAGCAGGCGTTCGCACGGATCCAAGACGTACTGGATGCGGCGCGTCGCCGAGAGGAGGAGGAAGATGTCTGATCTTTCCGTCAAGCCGGACCAGGTGGAGGCGCTGGCCGCTTCCGTGGACGCTGGCGCTGCCGGCATCGAGGCTCAGCTCACGACTCTTCAGGGTGCGCAGCGCGTGCTGCTGGGTGCCTGGACGGGCGACGCGGCGGAGGCCTATCGCCACTCGCAGGATGGGTGGTTGGAGCAGATGCAGACGTTGGCGCGCGTCGCGCATGCCGCTGCGGATGCGGCGGAGCGCGCATCGGCCGCCTACCGCGAGGCCGACGATGCCGTCGGACGCGCGTGGAGTCTGTGACATGCTGAACGACGAGGGTCGTGCGATGCCCTCTCGGCCGGACATCACCCGCACCGGGCGCGGAGCGAACATGCGCGTCGCGCCGGCGCGTTGGACTGGCTTCTCATTCGGCGGCGGACGATTCATCCTCACGATCGATCCGCGCTCGGCGCTGAATGTCGCGGTGGAGCATCTCCACGCGACGGGCTTCGACAAGGGCGACGACACGTTCCAGAGGATCCTCTCCGAGGCCGGGTCTGAATGGTTGGCGCAGGATCTCCGCATCGGCGATATCAAGAAGTCGTGGAAGCGGGGACTTCTGGCTTGGGCTGTGGAGGACACCGGGTTGGAGTTCTTCAAGCCGTTCTGGCGAGGGGTGACGCCATCACTTGTCGTGGCTTGCACCCGTCCGATTGACGCGGGTACCGAACTCGTGATCTATCCTCACGACTCGATCAAAGGCGGATCGGATCGTACCGATTCCCGCCCGCTCGTCCGCGAGGCGCTTCACACGCTCGAGCATCGTTTCGCCGAGGCTGGGCAGCTGGTGTCATTCGAGCGGATGCGCGGCATCAAGAACGACGGTTCGCCCGCATCCCAGAAGGTTGTGCGAGACCTGCTCGGCTGGCGCTGAGGATTCAGCCGGTCAGACCGCGGCGTCGCAGCAGCGGCTCGATCGCGGCGTCGCGTCCGCGGAAGTCGCGATACGCCTCGAGTGGATCCTTGGCGCCGCCCACGCCCAGCAGTCGACGGCGGAACCGCTCGCCCGCAGTCCGATCGAGGCCGCCGTTGTTCCCGAACCACTCCACCGTGTCCGCGTCGAGCACCTCGCTCCAGATGTATGAGTAGTAGCCGGCACTGTAGCCGCCGGAGAAGACGTGGGCGAAGTAGGTCGTGGAGTAGCGCGGGGGCACGGCGGGCTCCGTGAGGCCGATGTCCTCCAGAGCCTGGCGTTCGAAGTCCGCGACGTCGATCTCTGCCGACGCGTCCTCGACGCTCAGCGAGTGCCAGGCCAGGTCGAGCCAGGCAGCCGCGAGGTACTCGCTCGTCGCGAACCCCTGGTCGAACGTCCCGGATGCGGAGAGCCGCTCGATCACCTCTGCGGCCAGGGGCTCATCGGTCTCGATGTGGCGGGCATAGTTCTCGACGACGCCGGGCGCGAGCATCCACATCTCATTGACCTGGCTCGGGAACTCGACGAAGTCGCGGAAGACTGCCGTCCCCGCGAAGTGGGGGTACCGCGTGCGGGCGAAGAGGCCGTGAAGCGCATGGCCGAACTCGTGGAAGAGAGTGGTCACCTCGTCCAGCGTCAGCAGCGTCGGCTGGCCCTGGCCCGGGTCGGACACGTTGAGGTTGTTCACCACGACGGGCGCTGACCGGCGCAGCTCGGACGGGGTCACGATGGAGTTCATCCACGCGCCGCCGCGCTTCGTGTCGCGCGTGTAGAGATCGAGGATGTAGAGCCCGAGACCCGTCCCGTCCTCTTCGAACACCTCGAAGACCCGCGCGCCGGGGTGGTACGCCACGAGGTCGTGTCGCTCGGTGAAGGTGATGCCGTAGAGCGCGGTGGCGGCGGCGAAGACGCCGTCGCGCAGCACGCGTTCGGCCTCGAACCAGGGGCGCAGTCCGGCCGTGTCGATATCCAGCTGCGTCGCGCGCACCTGCTCGGTCGCGAAGGCCCAATCGTGCGCTGCGAGGTCGGCGATGCCGGAGACCTCGGCGCGTTCCGCTTTCTCGGCGGCGGCATTGCGGGATGCCGGCACCGCCAGGCGTCGCAGCAACTCAGCGACGGCCTCGGGGGAGCCGGCGGTCTGATCGGCCGTGACGGCGGCCGCGTGCGTGGGAAAGCCGAGAAGCGCCGCGCGCTCCGCCCGGAGGCGAACGATCTCACGCACCGTTGCTCTGTTGTCGTTGTCGCCGCCTCGCCCGCCCCGGGCACGGGACGCAGTCATGATGCGCTCGCGCACGGAGCGGTCGGCGAGCGACGCCAGCCACGGGTGCCCCGTGAACAGCGGCAGCGTGATCAACCAGCCGTCCCCTCCGCGCTGTTCGGCGGCTCTCGCTGCTGCGGAGCGTTCGCCTGCGGCGAGCCCCTCCAGCTCCCGCTCGTCGCTCACCTGCACGGCGAGGTCATTCGTGTCGGCGAGCAGGTGCTTCTCGAACGTCGTGGTCAGTGTCGACAGTCGCGTGTTGATCTCGACGAGGCGCCGCTTGTGGTCGGGGGAGAGCCCGGCGCCTGCCAGGGTCAGTTCGCGGTAGGTGCGCGTGAGCAGTCGTAGCGACTCCGCATCCAGATCCAGCGTGTCGCGCACGTCGTGGAGCACGCTCACCCGGGCGTAGAGCCGCTCGTCGAGTCTGATGGCGTCGCCGTGAGCGGAGAGGAGGGGCGCGAGCTCCTCCTCGATCGCCTGGATGGCGGGAGTGGCGTCCGCCGAAGAGACGGTGAAGAACGTCCGGCTCACCCGGTCGAGCTTCTCGCCCGCGCGCTCGAGGGCGACGAGCGTGTTCTCGAACGTCGGGGGTGCCGTCTGGGACGCGATCCGCTCGACCTCCGCACGGTGCTCACGAAACGCTTCGTCGAACGCGGGCAGGTAGTGCTCGGGCTCGATCGCGGCGTAGTCGGGAAGCGCGTACGGGAGGACGGACGGGGAGAGCAGCGGATTGACGGACGCCATCCGCTCAGACTATCGGCGCTCCGGATGAGAGCCGACAGGCGAACTCAGGCGAACTCGTCGTCGACGTCGTGGCGGACGACCGCGTTCCCGTCGGCATCCAGCGACACGATGACGCCCGTGTCGAGCTCCGCGACGGGCCGTCCCTCAAGCCACGTCAGCGTCCATCGCGGCGTCGGCTGCGACGTCCACTGCGACTCGGTGATGGCCGACTCGACGGCGGCGATCTGCTCACGGAGCGAGGCGGGAACCGAGGCGGGCGGCTCCGTCCGGGCGCTCCAACGCGTGCCGAGCTGCATGTCAGACCTCCTGTGGGGCGAACTCGATGTCGACGACCTGGACGGCCTCGGCCTCGACGATAGCGAGATCGGCGATGCGGCCCACGGCCTTGAGGTCGCCCTCGGCAGTCGCGAGGGAGGCGGCGATCGCCGCCGGTGCTCCGAGGGTCAGGCGTGCGATCGGCGTCTTCTGCGAGGCCTTCGCCTCGGTCTTGGCCCGCCGGATCGCGATGAGCGCGGAACTCGCCGCAGTGAGGACCGCGGGGTCGCCGGCATCGGCTTCGCTGTCGTTCGGATTCAGCGGTTCGGGCCACGGGGCGGTGTGGACGGAGCCGTCCTCGAACCACGACCACGCCTCCTCCGTCGCGAAGGCGAGCACCGGGGCGAGCAGGCGCAGCAGCGTCGACAGCGCCGTGCGCAGCGCCAGCGCGGCCGACGCCTGTCCCACGTCGCCCTGATCGTACGCGCGCTCCTTCACGAGCTCGAGGTAGTCGTCGCAGAAGGTCCAGAAGAACGACTCGGTGATCTCCAGCGCCCGCGCGTGGTCGTAGGCCTCGAAGGCCGCCGTCGCGTCGCGCACGACGCGGTCGAGCGTGGCGAGCATCGCCGCATCCAGCGCATGGGTGACCTGGGCGCCTTCGGGCACAGGGAAGGACAGCACGAACTTCGCCGCGTTGAGCACCTTGATCGCCAGACGTCGGCCGATCTTGACCTGAGTGGGGTTCTGCGGGTCGAACGCGGCGTCGGCGCCGAGCCGACTCGATGCCGCCCAGTAGCGCACCGCGTCGGTGCCGTGCTGGTCGAGGATGTCGGCAGGCGTGACCACATTGCCCTTGGACTTCGACATCTTCTTGCGGTCGGGGTCGACGATGAAGCCACTGATGGCCGCATCCGTCCACGGTGCGCGGTCGTCCTCGAGGGCGGAGCGCACCATCGTGGAGAACAGCCAGGTGCGGATGATGTCCTGGCCCTGCGGGCGCACATCGAACGGTGCGACGAGGTTCCACAGCTCCTCGTCGCGCTGCCAGCCCCCGGCCAGTTGCGGCGTGAGAGACGATGTCGCCCACGTGTCGAAGATGTCCTTCTCGCCCTCGAAACCCCCGGGGACCCCGCGCCGCGACTCGTCGTAGCCGGGGGCGGTGTCGGTGGTCGGGTCGACAGGGAGGGATGCGACGTCGGCGGTGATGACGCCGCCCTCGACCCGCTCGCCGTTCTCGTCCAGGGGGTACCAGACCGGGATCGGAACACCGAAGAAGCGCTGGCGGCTGATGAGCCAGTCGCCGGTGAGCCCGTTGGTCCAGTTCTCGTAGCGCACGCGCATGAAGTCGGGGTGCCACTGCATCCCTGCTCCGAGGGCGAGCAGCTTCTCACGGAAGGCTTCGTCGCGGGCGCCGTTGCGCAGGTACCACTGGCGCGTCGAGACGATCTCGAGGGCGCGATCACCCTTCTCGTAGAACTTCACCGGGTGGTTGAAGGGCTTGGACACCTCGAGGAGTTCGCCGGAGGCTTCCAGCAGCTCGACCATCTTCTTCTTCGCGCTGAAGACGGTGAGCCCCGCTAGCTCCGCGTACGCAGCCTTCGCCGCATCCGTCTCGAGTGCGGCAGGCGCGTCGGGGAGGATGCGGCCGTCCTTGCCGAGGATGGTGCGGTTCGGCAGATCCAGCTCACGCCACCAGATGATGTCGGTGACGTCGCCGAAGGTGCAGACCATCGCGATGCCCGAGCCCTTGTCCTGCTGCGCGAGGGGGTGCGCGAGCACCGGCACCTCCACGCCGAACACGGGCGTGCGCACGGTGTGACCGAAGTACGCCTGGTATCGCTCGTCGTTCGGGTTGGCGACGAGGGCGACGCACGCCGCGAGCAGTTCAGGGCGGGTCGTTTCGATGTGGATGTCGCCCGAGCCGTCGGTCTTGTGGAACGCGAGGCGATGGTAGGACGCCTGCTGTTCGCGGTCCTCCAGCTCGGCCTGAGCGATGGCGGAGCGGAAGTCGATGTCCCACAGTGTCGGCGCGAGCGCCTGGTACGCCTCGCCGCGCTCCAGGTTGCGCAGGAACGCCAGCTGGCTCGTGCGGATCGTGTCGTTCGAGATCGTGCGGTACGTCTGGGTCCAGTCGACCGACAGTCCGAGCTGGCGGAAGACGGCCTCGAACGCCTTCTCGTCCTCGAGCGTCAGCTCTTCGCAGAGGTCGATGAAGTTGCGGCGGCTGATCGGCACCTGGTCGGCCGGCTTCAGGCTCTTCGCGTCGCCGCGGAACGGGGGAGTGAAGTCGGGGTCGTAGGCCAGCGAGGTGTCGCAGCGCACGCCGTAGTAGTTCTGCACGCGGCGCTCGGTCGGCAGCCCGTTGTCGTCCCAGCCCATGGGGTAGAAGACCGTCTTGCCACGCATCCGCTCGAAGCGCACCTTCACGTCGGTGTGCGTGTAGCTGAACACGTGGCCGATGTGCAGCGAGCCGGATGCGGTCGGCGGGGGCGTGTCGACGGAGAAGACGCCGCCGCGGCCGGAGGTCTTCGCGGCCTCGCGATCGAAGAGATAGGTGCCCTCGGCGGACCAGGCCTGGTCCCACTTGGCTTCGAGGCCCTCGAGTGCGGGCTTGTCGGGAATGGCCATGGGTGTCTCCTCGATATGTACGGCACCGTGTGTGCGTGCCTGAGTGTGGGGTGTGGCAAGTCTACCGGGACGCCGACGTGCCGCATCCGAGGAGGGATGCGGCACGTCGCGGCTGGGAGCACTGAGTCGTGGATCAGGCGCGATCGTGGAGGGTAATCCGGTATCCGTCCGGGTCGGCGAAGGTGAAGGTGAGTCCGAACGGGCCTTCGGTGGGCGCGGAGACGATGGTGTGTCCCGCGGCGACCAGACCGTCGTGGATGTGCTGGACGTCGGTGGCGTGCATCCAGAGGGCTGTGCCGATGCCTGGCTGATCGACGCCGGCGAGGTCCGTGTCGGGAAGGAGGTCTCGCAGCGCGAACGCGATCGGTGTGGTCGTGAACACCACAGCGTGCGGTGGGCCGGCAGGGGAGCGCACGAGTCCGAGGTGGGTCTCGTAGAAGGCCTGCGATGCGTCGAGATCGCGCACCTGGAGGGAGATGAAGTCGGGGCCGGTGACGGGCATGGGAGCTCCTTGCTCTATGTCAGATAACTGACACAGAATCTATGTCAGAATACTGACATGAGTCAAGCCGGTGCGCAGATCGACCTGGACACCTCCCTGGGCTACCTCGTCAAGCAGGCGGCGAGCGCGCTGCGCGTCGCGATGGAGGATGTGCTCCGGCCGCTCGGCATGACGATCACGCACTACTCCTGCCTGGAACTGCTCGCGCAGCGGCCCGGCTCGACGAACTCGGAGCTGGCGCGCGGCACGTTCGTGACGCGTCAGTCGATGAACGTGTTGCTGCAGGCCCTCGAGCGCGACGGCGAGGTCGTCCGCCCCGCCGATGCCGCCGTCGGCAAGGCTCTTCCCACGCGGCTGACCCCGTTGGGGCGGCGGCGCCTCGATGAGGCCAGCGCCGCGGTGCGGTCCGTCGAGGCGCGGATGCTTTCAGGGCTCAGTGGCACCGAGCAGTCCGCCGCTTTCGCCGCACTGACGAGCATGGTGCGCTCTCTGCGCAGCTCGCCCTCACCTTCCGCCTAGCGCGCCGCGGTCCATTCGGCGCGATCGATCGCGAAGCCGAGGTGCGGCATGTCTGCGCCGCGGTAGTGCGTCGTGAAGGCGCGGCGCACCCGCATCCCGAGTCGGATGGCGACGTTCATGGACGCGATGTTCGTGCTGCGCACCTTCGCCCAGACAGCATCGACGCCGAGCTCGTCGAAGGCCCAGTCGCGGCAGGCGGATGCGGCCTCCACGGCGAAGCCCCGATGCCACTGGTCGCGGCGGAGGAGGTAGCCCACCTCGTGCACCTCGTCGGCTTCGATCCGCTGCAGGGTGATGCCGGCCTGGCCGATCATGTCGCCCGCGTGTACGACGGCCCAGAGGCCGAAACCGTCCTCGGCGTAGCGCCGCAACTGCCCGGCGAGCCACGCACGGATCTCTTCCTCGTCGAAGGCGCCCTCATAAGCGGTCATCGTGATCTCATCGCCCAGGATCGCCCGCAGTGCGGGAAGGTCCTCGTCCGTCATCCGGCGCAGCGTCAGGCGATCGGTGGCGATCTGCATGCATCCATCTTCGTCGACCTGGATCCACCTCTCAGCGCGCTAGAATCGCAGGTACACGCACAGATCCGGCCATCACCGGGGAGCACTCGGAAGAACAGCGTTCGCGCCCAGTAGAACCGAGCGGGGCAGGCCCGTCATCGCCGCAGTGAAAGTGGTCGGAGGTGGTTTTCTCCGGCAAGCAGGGTGGTACCGCGGCCTCGGTCGTCCCGGCAGGAAGAGTTCTTCGACCCCTGCGAGATGACGATGACTTACCCCCGTTCCTCGGCCTTCGGGCCCGCTGCCGACGTCACGCCGAGCCCGCGCTTTCCCGAGATCGAGCGTGAGGTGCTCGACTTCTGGTCCGCGGACGACACCTTCCGCGCATCCATCGCTCAGCGTGAGGGCGCCGACGAGTGGGTCTTCTACGACGGGCCTCCCTTCGCCAACGGTCTCCCGCACTACGGTCACCTGCTCACCGGGTACGCCAAGGACCTCTTCCCGCGCTTCCAGACCATGCGAGGCAAGAAGGTCGACCGCGTCTTCGGCTGGGACACCCACGGACTCCCCGCCGAGCTCGAGGCGATGAAGCAGCTCGGCATCACCGAGAAGGACGAGATCGAGCGCATGGGAGTCGCGACCTTCAACGCGAAGGCCCGTGAGTCCGTCCTGGCCTACACGCACGAGTGGGAGGACTACGTCACCCGCCAGGCGCGATGGGTGGACTTCGAGCGCGGGTACAAGACGCTCGACACCGGGTACATGGAGTCCGTCCTCTGGGCGTTCAAGAGCCTGTGGGACAAGGGGCTCGCCTATGAGGGCTACCGTGTGCTGCCCTACTGCTGGCGCGATGAGACGCCGCTGTCGAGCCACGAGCTGCGCATGGACGACGACGTCTACAAGATGCGCCAGGACCCCTCCGTCACCGTCACGTTCCCGCTCATCGGCGCGAAGGCCGAGGCTCTGGGACTCACCGGGGTGCGGGCACTCGCGTGGACGACGACGCCGTGGACGCTTCCCACCAACCTCGCGCTCGCGGTCGGACCCGCCATCGAGTACGCCGTGCTGCCCGCCGGTCCCGCGGGCGCCGCCGATGTCCACCGGGCACCCGACGGAACGCCCGACGACGCTCTCGAGACCAGCGCGCACCGCTATCTGCTCGCCGCGGACCTCGTGGGTGCCCACGCGAAGGATCTCGGCTACGACTCGGCGGATGCGGCGCGCGACGCCGTGGAGCGCCGGATCGTCGGCGCGGAGCTGGCGGGCGTGTCGTACGACCGCCTGTTCGACTACTACGCGGACGCCGAGACGTGGGGCACCGAGGACGCCTGGCGCATCCTCGTCGACGACTACGTCACGACCACCGACGGCACCGGCATCGTCCACCAGGCACCGGCCTACGGCGAGGACGACAAGCGCCTCGCGGATGCGGCGGGCCTGCCGACGATCGTGAGCCTCGACGACGGAGGGCGATTCCTGCCGCAGGTCGCCGACGTCGCCGGTGAGCTGTGGCTCGATGCCAACCGTCCCCTCATCCGACTCCTGCGTCAGGAGGGGCGTCTGCTGCGCGAGGCCAGCTACGAGCACTCCTACCCGCACTGCTGGCGATGCCGGAACCCCCTGATCTACAAGGCCGTGTCGAGCTGGTTCGTGCGCGTCACCGACATCAAGGAACGCCTGGTCGAGCTCAACGAGCAGATCACCTGGGCTCCCGAGAACGTCAAGCACGGACAGTTCGGCAAGTGGGTCGAAGGAGCGCGCGACTGGTCGATCAGCCGCAACCGCTACTGGGGTTCGCCCATCCCGGTGTGGAAGAGCGATGACCCCGCCTACCCGCGCATCGACGTGTACGGCTCGTTCGAGGAGATCGAGCGCGACTTCGGCCGCCTGCCACGCGACCCCGAGGGCAACGTCGACCTGCATCGTCCCTACATCGACGAGCTGACCAGGCCCAACCCGGACGACCCCACGGGCGCCTCCACCATGCGGCGCATCGAGGATGTCTTCGATGTGTGGTTCGACTCGGGCTCGATGCCCTACGCCCAGGTGCACTACCCGTTCGAGAACCGCGAATGGTTCGATACCCACGCACCCGCCGACTTCATCGTCGAGTACATCGGGCAGACGCGCGGCTGGTTCTACGTCATGCACGTGCTCTCGGGCGCGCTCTTCGACCGGCCGGCGTTCACCGGTGTCTCCTGCCACGGCATCGTTCTCGGAAGCGACGGACAGAAGATGTCGAAGTCGCTGCGCAACTATCCGGACGTCAGCGAGGTCTTCGACCGCGACGGCTCCGACGCCATGCGATGGTTCCTCATGTCGAGCTCCGTCCTGCGCGGCGGCAACCTCGTGGTCACCGAAGAGGGCATCCGCGCGGGCGTCCGCGAGTTCCTGCTGCCGCTGTGGAACACGTGGTATTTCTTCTCCACCTACGCCAATGCCGCCGGCGGACCCGACGGGTCCGGGTATGAGGCAACGTGGCGAACCGACTCGACCGATGTCCTCGACCGCTACATCCTCGCCCTCACGGGCGATCTCGTGCGCGACGTGGCCGCCGATCTCGAGGTGCTCGACTCGACGACGGCGGCCGCACGCCTGCGCGACTTCGCCGAGGTGCTGACGAACTGGTACATCCGTCGCTCGCGCGACCGTTTCTGGGTCGGTGTCGGAGACGATGCCCGCTCAAAGGAGGCCTTCGACACGCTCTACACGGTGCTGGAGACGCTCACCCGAGTGGCGGCACCGCTCATCCCGCTGGTCGCCGAACGCGTCTGGCAGGGGCTGACGGGCGGTCGCAGCGTGCACCTGACCGACTGGCCCGACGCATCCGCTTTCGCCGACGCCGCCGACATCCGCGAGGCGATGGATGCGGTGCGCGAGGTCTCTTCGGTCGCCAACGCGCTGCGCAAGCGCGAGGGCAAGCGCGTGCGGCTGCCGCTGCCGTTGCTGACCGTGGTGGTTCCCCACGCGGGCGCTCTCGGGCAGTTCGACGATATCCTGCGCGACGAGCTCAACGTGAAGGCGATCGAACTGGTCGATCTCGGCGAGCACACCGCGGCGGAGTACGGCATCACGCACCGCCTCACGGTCAACGCGCGCGCCGCTGGTCCACGGCTCGGAAAGCTCGTGCAGCAGGTCATCCGTGCCGCGAAGGAGGGCGACTGGTCCGAGCGTGACGGCGTCGTGACGGCGGGCGGCATCGCCCTCGAGCCCGCGGAGTACGACCTCGTCTTCGAGACCAGCGGGCGCCCGGACGGCGAGGCGCTGGCAGTCCTGGGCGGAGGCGGCTTCGTGCTGCTGGCGACCGCGACGACGCCCGCCCTCGAGGCCGAAGGTCTGGCACGCGACGTGATCCGCGCCGTGCAGGACACCCGCAAGGCCGCGGGCTTCGAGGTCAGCGACCGCATCCGGCTCGTTCTGACGTTCGCGGATGCCGCGGACGCGGACGCGGTCGCGTCGGCGTTCGATGCGGCGGATGTCGCGGGGGAGACCCTGGCTCTCCAGGCGCTGGTGACGAGCACCGACGGAACTGAGCGCGTGCGACGAGCCGTCGACGGCCACGATGTCGAGTACACGGGGGAGTTCGCCGCGGGAGCGTACGCGAACGCGGGGGCGTTCACCGTGGGCGTCGCACGAGTGGAGGTCGCACGATGAGCGGAACCGAGAACGAGCGCAACCGAGCGGACGCGGTGTACGCGGCGCTGCTCGAGCGGCAGGGCGAGCAGTGGGTGCAGCCGCGTATCGAGCGCACCCGGCGCGTGCTCGAGCTGCTGGACGACCCGCAGCGCACCTATCGCGTCGTTCACGTGACGGGCACGAACGGGAAGACGTCCACGAGCCGGCTGATCGAGAGCCTGTTGCGCACCATGGGGCTGCGCACCGGCCTGTTCACGAGCCCGCATCTGGAGCGTTTCACCGAACGCATCATGGTCGACGGCGAACCGATCGCGGATGCCGCGGTCGTCGAGGCGTGGGAGGAGATCCTCCCGTTCGTCGAGCTGGTGGATGCGGAGCTGATCGCCGAGGGCGGCGCCCGGCTCACCTTCTTCGAGGTGCTCACGGTGCTGGCGTTCGTGGCATTCTCCGATGCTCCCGTCGATGTCGCCGTCATCGAGGTCGGCATGGGCGGCGAGTGGGACTCGACGAACACCGCCGACGGCGACGTCGCAGTCATCGCCCCGGTCGGCATGGATCACGCCGACCGTCTCGGCGACACGATCGAGAAGATCGCCCGGGTGAAGGCGGGCATCATCAAGCAGGACGCCGCGGTCGTCTCCGCCGCGCAGGAGCCGGAGGTCGATCGCGTGCTGCGCGCGGCGGCAGCCGCTCGGGGAGCCACGATCGCGGTCGAGGGCACCGACTTCGCGCTGCGGTCCTATCGACTCGCCGTCGGGGGACAGCTCCTGGACGTGCAGGGGCTGGCCGGTGAATACGCGGAGCTGTATCTGCCGCTCTACGGAGAGCACCAGGGTCGCAACGCCGCCCTGGCGATCGCGGCCGTCGAGTCGCTCATCGGCGCGGGCTCGCAGGCGCTCGCTCCCGATGTCGTCACGGACGGCCTCGGCCAGGCGACCTCGCCGGGGCGCCTCCAGCTGGTGGGTGCGCATCCGACGGTCGTCGTCGATGCGGCGCACAATCCGCACGGAGCCACGGCTCTCGTGGAGGCACTGCGCGGAGCGTTCGACTTCGACGAGTGGGGCATCGTGCTCGGAGTGCTCGGTGACAAGGACGCGCAGGGGATCGTCGCGGCGCTCGCACCCGTGGCCGCCCACGTGTTCGCCACCGCTCCCGATTCGGAGAGGGCCAACGACGCCGACACGATCGCGGACCTCGTCGAGGCGCAGGGCCTGCGCGTGACCGTCCACACCGACCTCGCAGACGCGGCCGAGGCGGCTCGGGAGTGGGCCGCCGCATCCGATCGACGCGCCGTGGTCATCGCCGGATCCGTCGTGCTGGCGGGAGAGGCGCTCGCCCTCGCAGAGGCCGAGGCATGGAAGGACGGGTGGTCGGCGTGAGCGGGAAGCGTCCGCCGCGGGTGCGGCGTCAGCGCGGCGCGCAGGAATCGCTCGCGCAGGTCGTGCTCGGTTTCGAGACGATCGTCGTCTTTCTCGCGTGGCTCGTGATCTACGGCCTGAAGTCCACTCCCGACGGTGTCGAACCGTGGTGGGCGATCGTGGTGGGGTCCGTCTTCGCCGTCGTGATGATCGCCGCGAGCGGCGTCGTGCGCTGGCGATGGGGGATCGCGCTGGGATGGGCGCTGCAGGTGCTCCTGGCCGCCTCGGCGATCCTCGAGCCCGCCATTCTGCTCGTCGCGTTCATTTTCGGTGGCATGTGGGCATATGCGACGATCAAGGGAGCATCGCTGGACCGCCGCAACGCGCGTCTGGCCGCCGCATCCGCGACTGCGAACGGAGACTGACCCACCATGGCCATCGAAGAAACCCTCGTCCTCGTCAAGCCGGACGGTGTGGCCCGCGGGCTCACCGGCGCCATCCTCGCCCGTATCGAGGCGAAGGGCTACGCGCTCGTCGACCTACGTCTGGTCGAGCCCGACCGTGGGCGCCTCGAGCAGCACTACGCCGAACACGAAGGCAAGCCCTTCTACGAGCCCCTCGTCGAGTTCATGATGTCGGGCCCGTCGGTGGCGATCCGCCTCGCCGGAGACCGTGTCATCGAGGGGTTCCGTTCCCTCGCCGGCACCACCGACCCCACCACTGCGGCTCCCGGTACGATCCGCGGCGATTTCGGTCGCGACTGGGGGCTCAAGGTGCAGCAGAACCTGGTGCACGGCAGCGACAGCCCCGAGTCCGCCGCGCGTGAGCTCGGCATCTGGTTCGGCTGACCCGCCCTTCCACGACGAAGCCCGCCCCTCGAGCGAGTGGCGGGCTTCGTCGTGGAAGGACTCAGCCGATGATGCTGTTCACCTTGTCCCAGTCCAGCACGATTCCCAGGGGTCCGTCGCTCGCGCTCACACGCGCCGGTGCTCCGAGGGACTGCGCGGGGCCGTCCAGGTCCACGAAGGCACTGTCGTCCGCGTTGCGCAAGGAGAAGTCGAGCTTGTCTCCGCCGAGCGTGTTGTTGGCTCGGATGATCTGGAGCATCTCCCTGAGGTCGTCCGGTGACACATCGTCGCGCGAGGACGTCCCGCCGACATTGAGCACGACCGCGAAGCCATCGGTGCTCCGACTCGCCCACACGTCGGAGAGACCGAGGTCGGCGGACTCCAGTGCCGCCGGAATCTTCTCCTCGTACGACGAATCGGGCGGCGGTGCCGCGAAGCATCCCGACAGAGCTGCCGGAACAGCGACGACCGCGGCCATGGCCGCCGTCACGCGGCGCAGAAACCTCGAGCGCATGGCGCCCCCCTCTCAGTGCCGTCCGACCGGTCGACGATGGTGAACAGGATCATCGGCCCTCGGAAGCGGTGAACATGCTGTGCTCGACCACCTCTCCCGTGAGCAGGTCGAGTCCCGGAGGCGTGGTGCCGTAGATCTCCCGGTACTGCGCCTCCCATGCGGCCACGGAGTTGGTGTAGTTGTCGTTGTTGTGCGCCTCGACCGGGTTGCTCATCGGGGGCAGGATCACGCGGTTGACATTCGTCCCCGTCGCGCCGGAGACGTTGCCGTCGAGCATCGGCACCGCGTCGTTGGCGTGCTGGAACGCATAGACGGGGATGTTCGGCGGAATGTTGAACGTGTCGATCGGAGAACCGTTGGTCACGACGCCGACCGTGTTGTACGGGAAGGTCGGGTCCGAGGCGAGGTTGGCCGCCATGATCCCGCCCTGGCTGAATCCGGTGAGCACGACGTCGTCTCCGGGGGAGATGCCCGCGTCCTTCATCGCTTCCAGCACCGCCCGCTCGTAGACGGTCTTGAACGCCGGATTGTCCATCATCAGGGCGACATTCGAGTCGCGATCGTTGAGCGCGCCCGTGTCTCCCATCAGCTGCCAGTCCTGCGTGGAGGGCAGTGAGACGACCCAGTGCTCCTTGCCGTCCGGGCCGACCACGCGCTTGATGTCGATGACGGACGCGTCCTCGCCGCCCATGCGGTCGGTGGTGCCATTGACCGACACGAGGTCGGAGAGGGAGTCCAGACTCCTGACCCCCTGGGCCTCCTCCCACGCCTTGCGCTGCTCCTCCGTCATGTTCGCCGGATCGAGCTCCTCCACGTCGGCGTCCTTCTGCAGGAAGTTCTCGCCGGCGCCGCCCAGGATGGAGCCGACCAGGTTTCCGGTGAGCGGACCGAGGGGGCCGAATGCCGTGCCCAGTACGGAGCCGATCGTGCCGCCGATGGCCGGCAGCATCTGCGCGATGATCTCCTGCAGTTCGGCGAGTGCTTCCGCGACGAGCGGCATCAGACGCTGGATGAGCGACGCGAGCGCGAAGAGGGCCTCGAGCAGGTCGTTGACCAGGCGGGATCCCGCCTGGACCAGTTCGTACGCCGACTCTGCGAAGTTCTTGATCCGGTCGGCAGCCTCGAACGGGTTGAGCGTGAACGAGAACAGCTCGTCGGCGAAACGCGAGAGGCGCACCAGCAGGTCGCACACGAACGAGCGCGTCGCATCGACGATGCGGGCGGCGAGCCGCAGCGCGCCCGCAGTGGCGGAGGTCCATTCCGCCGCGTCGGTCGCGATGACGGAGAGATCCTCGTATCGCTCACGGAGCGCACGCACGGTCCGGCCGTCCAACTCGGCCAGCGCGTTCCGCGCGCTCGTGAACTGCGGCGCGAGCTGCGCGAGCTCGTTTGCGGAGTCCTCCCACGTCGCGGCGAAGCCGGCCACCTCGGCGGAATTACCCAAGAGCTGGTCGAACAGCTCCTCAGCGGCTGGACGTACTGCAGCAGGAGCCCCGCGAAGCCGGGGATCTGCGCGCACGCGTCGCCTCCGGGGCCGGATGCGGGAACTCCGCCCGCCCAGCTGCCGCTGCGGATCTCTCCGGCGATCGCTGCGGCGCCGCTCACGACTCGTCTCCCTTGTTGAATGCGTCGACGGCGTCCTCTTCGAGCGCCGAGAAGGCCTTGAGTGCCGTCTCAGCGCCGTCGGCCATCTTGTCGGTGAGTTCGCGAGCGCTGTTCAGCAACTCGCGGGAACGGCCGGCGAGCGCTTGCACGGCGGGCACGAGGATGCCCTGACTCAG
The DNA here is from genome assembly GCF_056868075.1 of Microbacterium sp. KU4F. Lineage (NCBI taxonomy): Bacteria > Bacillati > Actinomycetota > Actinomycetes > Micrococcales > Microbacteriaceae > Microbacterium > Microbacterium sp. KU4F. Next base: position 238,173 of record NZ_CP200324.1, read on the forward strand.
CAGGCCGAATGCGTCGCCGGACAACGGCGCGTCGACCGCGCCGGACACCGTGGAGAACGTGCTCGATGCCTCGCGAAGGGTGGTCACCTGCGACTTGAGGATCTCGCCGTCGAGGACGATGCGCTGGTTCGCCGCCCCGCTCACGATGCCGCTCCCAGAGCCCGCGCGCTCTCGAGGTCGATCTGCGAATAGCCGTCTGCGAGGGCCGAGAGTGCGGCGCAGATCTTGCGCACCGCCTCGGTTCGGCTTTCGAGCGCGTCCGAGAAACGCAGGCGCGACGCGTCGAATGCGATCTGCGCCTCGCCTGACCATTCGGCGCGAAGCGTCTTCGCCTCCTCATCGAGCCGTTCGAGGATGTCGTCGATCGCCTGGGCCGCGGTCCGGATGTTGGTGGCCGCGTCTGCGAGGCGCACAGGGGTGACGGTCAGTCGATCCAGCATCGTGTCACCGCAGTTCCGTGCCGGCGCCGAACTGGGCCTGCACCTGCTCGCGTGTCTGTGCGACGACGGGGGAGTCGGCGCCGAGCGACTCGGCCATGCGGTTCAATGCGACCTCCGCCGCGGCGCGCTGCGCCTCACGAACGGTGTCGGTCACGAGACGCGACAGCGTTCTGGCATCCAGATCGAATGCTTCGGCCGCGATGTCGATCTGTTCGATCGCACCGCCGGCGCGGGCTGTGACGGTGACCTCGCGGCCGACCGAATTGATGCTGGCCCGCGCGTCGCGGACGTCGTCGGCCATACGGGCCGCGTCGTGGGCCGCGGTGCGCGCCCGTTCGGTCTGTGTGATGACGCGCATCCGTGCCGCTTCGAGCGCGGCCAGGCTGTCTGCTTCCAGTGACATCGAGTTCCCTCCCCTGACTCGCCATCACGATAGCGAGCGGGAGAAGTTCGTCGGGAACCCTTGTGGACAGCGCCCCGATCAGACAAGCGTGGCGAGCACGTGGAGGCGCGTCTCGGCCAGCACCGCGATGACCGCGTACGCGACGACCGCCATGAGCGGTACCCAGGCGGCGAGGGAGCCCGCGATCTGCCGGATCCGGTCGCTGACCGGCACGGCACCGTTGCGCAGCACGTGCAGAGTGACGGCGAAGAACGAGGGGATCGTCACCGACCACGTGACCATGCACCAGGGGCAGAGGGTGCCGAGCGCGAAGATGCTCTGCCCGATGAGCCAGCACACGAAGGCGAAGGCGAAGGCCATGCCCGCCCAGAAGGTCAACCAGAACCAGCGATTGAAGCGAGCGCCCGCGAGGAGCGCCGCACCGACGACGACGGGTGCGGCCCAGCCGGTGAGGCCCAGGATCGGGTTCGGGAATCCGAACACGCTGCCCTGCCACGACTGCAGGTTGGCGGTGCACTGGACGAGCACGCTGAAATCGCAGGATGCGGTGGCGTTCGGGTCGGCGAGAAGGTGGAAGCGCTCGATCGTGAGCGAGAACGCCGCGATCCAGCCGACGACTCCGGCGACCATGAGCCAGACGGCCAGAGCGATCGGGCGTGCGGGAGCCGGGGAGTCGGACATGTTCGGATTATGACACCGCCTTCTCATGCGCGCGCTGAGGGTCGCGACGGGCCGGACCTCGCGCCTGACGCGGATCGGCGCCGGAAGTGCGATAATGGCTGTCGATGCCCTGTGCGGCCGCGCTGCGCGGGGCATCGACGCAGACTTCGGGCAATGACCGCCCGCGCAGCCCGTGCCGTGTGCCGGCTGCAGACCGAATGAGCCGACGGCACCGCTGGTGCGGCGCCGCACGAGATTTTGCCGGGCGACGCGCGGTGTCGCCCCGGTGAGGAGTACGCCGGTGAAGGCCGATGACGCAAACCAGTCCGATGATCGCAACGAGCAGGGCGAAGCGCAGCTGACGTTCCCCGGGGACGAGGCCGCTGCCGCGGTCGAGGAGTCCCTGCTCGGCGAAGCCGCTGCTTCCGTCGAGGGTGAAGAGGCGACCGAGGGTGCAATGGCGGGTGACGCCGCGGCGGAGCCCGCGCTCGCAGAGCCCTCCCAGACGCCCGACTCTCCCGTAGATGAGTCGCTGTCGGTCGAAGAAAGCCCCCTGGCGCCCGAGGACGCTCAGTCTGTCGCCGATTCCGCGGAGGAACCGGCTGCCGAGGCGTCCGCATCCGCCGAGGAGGCTGTCTCCACCGAGGAGCCGGCCGCCGTTCTCGAGGAGACGTCGGAGGCGTCTGAGGAGAAGCCGGGTCCCGTCACAGCGGTCTCACTGGGACTGCTGCCCGAGGTCTTCGTCTCGGCCGTGTCCACCCAGCTGCACTTCTACGCCCCCGAGGTCGTGCCCCTGCCGGCCCTCCCGGAGCCGGAGGATGAGGACACGCCGTCGTCGTCGAGCCGCCGCCGTGGTCGGCGACGCGGCTCGGAGCGCGACGACTCTGACAGCGGACAGCCCGCTCGCCCGCCGCGTCAGCGGGCCGTCGAGGTCATCACCGAGCCGCAGCGCATCAAGGGCTCGACCCGACTCGAGGCCAAGAAGCAGCGCCGTCGCGACGGTCGTGACGCCGGACGGCGCCGCCCTGTCGTGACGGAGGCGGAGTTCCTCGCGCGCCGTGAGGCCGTCGACCGGGTGATGGTCGTCCGCTCGAAGAACGGCCGCATCCAGATCGCCGTGCTCGAGGACAACGTGCTCGTCGAGCATTACGTGGCGCGCAATCAGGACGCTTCTCTCATCGGCAACGTCTATCTCGGTCGCGTGCAGAACGTGCTGCCCAGCATGGAGGCGGCCTTCGTCGACATCGGCCGCGGCCGCAACGCCGTGCTCTATTCGGGTGAGGTCGACTGGGATGCGGTGGAGACCGGCAACCAGCCGCGACGCATCGAGCTCGCGCTCAAGAGCGGTGACAAGGTGCTGGTGCAGGTCACCAAGGACCCCGTGGGGCACAAGGGCGCGCGCCTGACGAGTCAGATCTCACTGCCCGGTCGGTACCTCGTGTACGTCCCCGGCGGTGCGATGAACGGCATCTCCCGCAAGCTCCCCGACACCGAGCGCGCACGCCTCAAGCGCATCCTCAAGGAGGTGCTCCCCGAGTCCGCCGGTGTCATCGTGCGCACTGCGGCCGAGGGGGCGACCGAGGAGCAGCTGACGCGCGACGTGCAGCGTCTCACCGCGCAGTGGGAGCACATCAGCCGCCAGAACGAGTCCGTCCAGGCGCCCGCCCTGCTGCACTCCGAGCCGGACCTGCTCGTGAAGATCGTGCGCGACGTGTTCAACGAGGACTTCACGAAGATGCTCATCCAGGGCGAGGAGGCGCAGCACACGATCGAGGGGTACCTCGAGGCCGTGGCGCCCGACCTGCTGGAGCGCGTCGAGCGTTACGAGGGCGGGGGAGACCCGTTCGACGACTTCCGCGTCACCGAGCAGATCGAGAAGGCCCTCGACCGGAAGGTCTGGCTGCCCTCCGGCGGTTCGCTCGTCATCGACCGCACCGAGGCGATGACGGTTGTCGACGTCAACACCGGGAAGTTCGTCGGATCCGGCGGAAACCTCGAGGAGACGGTCACCAAGAACAACCTCGAGGCCGCGGAGGAGATCGTCCGGCAGCTGCGCCTGCGCGACATCGGCGGCATCATCGTCGTCGACTTCATCGACATGGTGCTCGAGTCCAACCGCGACCTCGTGCTGCGCCGGCTCATCGAATGCCTGAGCCGCGACCGCACGAAGCACCAGGTCGCCGAGGTCACCTCGCTCGGTCTCGTGCAGATGACCCGCAAGAAGCTGGGTCTCGGCCTGCTCGAGACCTTCAGCGAGGCCTGCGAGGTCTGCGCCGGGCGTGGGGTCATCGTGCACCACGACCCGGTCGTGAAGCACCGCGGAGGTGCCGGCAACGGCAACGGCAACAGCAACGGCGGCAACACCAACGGCAACGGCCGTCGCTCGCGGCAGAACACGCCGCCGCCGGCCCCGGCGGGTCAGGCGCACGTCATCACCGCAGGGGTGAAGTCGGCTCTGGCTCAGATCGCCGCATCCACGATCCACCCGGGTTCCGAGGAGGCGATGGTCTCCGACGTCGAGGTCTCGGTCGCATCGGTCGAGGTCGTCGAGCAGGTGGAGGAGCGTCCTCGCGCAAAGCGCAAGAAGCCGCGCCACGACGCCAAGCCCAAGTCGGAGAAGGAGCTGCTGCTGGACTCCGTCCTGGACGCGCTACCCGAGCCGAAGGCTCCGGGACAGGGGCGCGGGCGTCGCCGCGTGACGACCGCCGCGCTCACCGGCACTCCGGTCGTCCACGTTCCCGACGGCGAGTGACCCCGGCGTCACCGTCCGCGGCGTTCGCGGGCGGTGACGCGCAGCCCTGAGCCGATCAAGGCTCGAACGAGCGTGTGACCGTCGACCGCGTGCGCGCCGGCGGACACGAGGCGCTCGTGCGCCTCATCGGGGACGTCGTAATGATCGAGATCGAAGCCACGCCGGGGGATTCCGTTGGCGGCGGCGAAGGCGTGGAGTTCATCGAGGTCGCTGTCGCTGATGAGGTGCGACCACAGACGGCCGTGGGCGGGCCAGCGCGGGTCGTCGATGAGGATCGCCATCCGACGATCGTAGGGCGCTGCCGAGGGCGTCCGGGCGCGCGCGACACGCGCTCCGGCTCCTTTTGCCACCTCGGCCCTCGATCGGGTAAACTCTTCCTTTGGTGCGTCGCCCTATCGCTGGGCACCCGGCTTGACGATGTGCGAGTCGATGCATCACCGGACTTCTCCGCCCCTGGCGGAGTCCCTCCAGACAATCGGAGCCGAGCGCTCCCAAGACGAAACAGGTGTGAAGTGGTTTACGCAGTTGTGCGCGCCGGCGGCCGGCAGGAAAAGGTCGAGGTCGGCACGATCGTCGTTCTCGACCGCCAGCAGGCGAAGATCGGCGAGACCCTCGAGCTGCCGGCCGTCCTGCTCGTCGACGGCGACGCGGTCACGACCGACGCGGCGAAGCTCGCCAAGGTGACGGTCACCGCCGAGGTCCTCGGTGAGGAGCGCGGCCCGAAGATCGTGATCCAGAAGTTCAAGAACAAGACCGGTTACAAGAAGCGCCAGGGGCACCGTCAGGACCTCACGCGCGTCAAGGTCACCGGCATTAAGTAAGTCCAGGAAGAGGCGAAGAAATGGCACACAAAAAGGGCGCGAGCTCGACTCGTAACGGTCGTGACTCGAACGCACAGCGCCTCGGCGTGAAGCGCTTCGGCGGCCAGGTCGTCAACGCGGGCGAGATCATCGTCCGTCAGCGCGGCACGCACTTCCACCCGGGCGCCAATGTCGGCCGCGGTGGCGACGACACGCTGTTCGCGCTGTCGGCCGGTGCCGTGCAGTTCGGCACCAAGGGCGGCCGCAAGGTCGTCAACATCGTGGGCGCCGCGGAGTAATCCGCCGTCACACGCAGACGTCGGCGAGGGGCGGGCTTCGGCCCGCCCCTCGCTTCATATCCAGGAGGGCGCACACATGGTCACGTTCGTCGATCGAGTGACGCTTCACCTGCGCGCGGGCAAAGGCGGCAACGGCTGCGTGTCGGTGCGCCGTGAGAAGTTCAAGCCGCTCGCAGGCCCCGACGGCGGCAACGGGGGCAACGGGGGAGACATCATCCTCGTCGCCGACCCCCAGGTGACCACGCTCCTGTCGTACCACCACTCGCCGCACCGCACCGCTGAGAACGGCGGCTTCGGGATGGGCGACAACCGCTCCGGCGCGATGGGTGAGCCCGTCGAGCTGCCGGTGCCGGTCGGCACGGTCGTGAAGGACGAGGACGGCACGGTGCTCGCCGACATGGTGGAGCCCGGCATCCGCTTCGTCGTCGCACCCGGCGGACGTGGCGGACTCGGCAACGCGGCTCTTGCCACGACCAAGCGCAAGGCCCCCGGGTTCGCGCTGCTGGGCACCCCCGGTTGGGAAGGCGATGTCCGCCTCGAGCTGAAGACGGTCGCCGACGTCGCGCTGGTGGGCTACCCCTCCGCGGGCAAGTCGAGCCTCATCGCCGCGGTCTCGGCGGCGCGCCCCAAGATCGCCGACTACCCGTTCACCACGCTGCACCCGAACCTCGGTGTCGTACAGGCCGGCGACGTGCGCTTCACGGTCGCCGATGTGCCCGGGCTCATCGAGGGCGCCAGCGACGGGCGCGGACTCGGGCTGGAGTTCCTGCGCCACGTCGAACGGTGCACCGCGCTGGTCCACGTGCTGGACTGCGCCACACTCGAGCCCGGCCGCGATCCGTTGTCCGATCTCGACGTGATCCTCGCCGAGCTCGCCGCCTACGAGGTGCCGGAGGGGCAGGTTCCGCTCCTGGAACGCCCGCAGGTCGTCGCGCTGAACAAGGTCGACGTGCCCGAGGCGCGCGATCTCGCGGACCTCGTGCGTCCCGATCTCGAGGCGCGCGGCTATCGCGTGTTCGAGATCTCGACGGTCAGCCGCGCGGGTCTGCGAGAGCTCACCTTCGCGCTCGGCGAGATCGTCGAGAAGCACCGTGCCGAGGTCGCCGCGGAGCCCGCGCCCGAACGCATCATCATCCGACCCAAGGGTGCCGAGAAGGAGTTCTCGGTGCGAGTGGAGGGCGGCACGTACGGTCCGGTCTACCGCGTGCTCGGCGAGAAGCCGGTGCGGTGGGTGCAGCAGACCGACTTCCAGAACGAAGAGGCCGTCGGCTTCCTCGCCGACCGCCTCGACAAGCTCGGCGTCGAGGACGAACTGTTCCGCGCCGGAGCGACGCCGGGCGCGACCGTCGTCATCGGCGAGGGCGACAGCGTCGTGTTCGACTGGCACCCGTCGCTGTCCTCCGCCGCGGAGCTCATGACGGCGCCGCGTGGCACCGACCCGCGCTTCAACCTCGACGGCCGTCGAACGACCAACCAGCGACGCGAGCGCTATCACGAGCGGATGGACGCCAAGGCCGCCGCACGCGCCGAGCTGGAGGCGGAGCGCATTCGCGAGGGCGAGGAGTGAGCGTGAGCTCACGCGCCGACCTGCCCGCGGCCAGGCGCCTCGTCGTCAAGGTGGGCTCGTCCTCGATCAGCGGTGACAACGCGGCGAACATCCAGCCCCTCGTGGAGGCTCTCGCCGCCGCTCACGGCCGTGGTACCGAGGTCGTCCTGGTGTCGTCGGGAGCGATCGCGACCGGTATGCCCTTCCTGGCGCTCGATGCTCGGCCCTCCGACCTCGCGACGCAGCAGGCGGCCGCAGCGGTGGGTCAGAACATCCTCGTCTACCGCTACCAGGAGGCGCTACGCCCGTTCGCGGTGGTCGCGGGACAGGTGCTGCTGACCGCGGGCGATCTCGAGAACCCGACCCACCGCTCGAACGCCCGCCGGGCCATGGAGCGTCTCCTCGGGCTGCGCATCCTGCCGATCGTCAATGAGAACGACACGGTCGCCACGCACGAGATCCGCTTCGGCGACAACGACCGGCTTGCGGCGCTCGTCGCCCAGCTGATCAGCGCCGACGCACTCGTGCTGCTCAGCGACATCGCCTGCCTCTACACACGGCCGCCGGACGAGCCCGGGGCGCGACCGATCGCCGAGGTGCCCTACGGAGACGATCTTTCGGGTTACGAGTTCGGCTCCGTCGTCGTCAACAGCGTCGGCACCGGGGGAGCGGCGACGAAGGTCTCGGCGGCACGGCTCGCCGCGGCAGCCGGTGTCGCCGTGCTGGTGACGAGCATCGACCTGGTCGACTCCGCCCTCGGCGGCGGTGAGGTCGGCACCTGGTTCGCACCCAACCCGCATCCCGTCGAGCATCCGTTGACCGGACCGGTCCTGACGCGTCGCTAAACTGAGCGGATGAGTCTGACGACCGTCACCGCAGGCGAGCGGATGCTGCTCGCCAAGACCGCCTCGCGCGAGATCGCACGGCTCTCGGACCCTCAGAAGAGCAGGCTGCTCGATCGCATCGCCAACGCGCTGGAGAATGCGACGGACGAGATCGTCGCCGCCAACGGCAAGGACCTGGATCGCGGGCGCGAGCAGGGCCTCTCCGCCGCGCTGCTGGACCGCTTGGCTCTCGACGCCGCGCGCGTGCACGCTCTTGCTGAGGCCGTGCGGGAAGTCGCCCTGCTGCCGGACCCGGTCGGGCGACTGCTCGAGGAGAAGACCCTCGAGAACGGGTTGCACCTCCAGAAGATCTCCGTGCCCTTCGGCGTGGTCGGCTCGATCTACGAGGCGCGCCCCAACGTGACGGTCGACATCGCGGCGCTCGCCCTGCGCTCCGGCAACGCCGTCGTGCTGCGCGGCGGGACCGCCGCTGAGCTCAGCAATGCGGCTCTCGTTGGCGCCATGCGCGCCGCGCTGGCGGAGGAGGGCGTCGACCCCGAGGCCATTCAGACGCTCGACGCCTTCGGTCGGTCGGGCGCCGGCGAACTCATGCACGCCCGCGGAATCGTCGACGTGCTCGTTCCCCGGGGCAGCGCGCAGCTGATCGAGACCGTGGTGACCGAATCCACCGTTCCGGTGATCGAGACCGGCGCGGGCGTCGTACACGTCTACCTCGACGAGAGCGCACCGCTCGAACGTGCCGAAGCGATCGTGGTGAACGCGAAGGCGCAGCGTCCCAGCGTCTGCAACGCGGCCGAGACGGTCCTCGTGCATCGCGCGGCCGCGCCGCGTGTGGTCGGTCCCGTGGTGGCCGCCCTGCAGGAGGCGGGTGTGACGGTGCACGGCGACGAGACGGTGGCGCAGCTCGCGTCCGGCATCGTCCCCGCCGACGAGCAGGACTGGGAGACGGAGTACCTGAGCCTCGACATCGCGATGCGCGTCGTCGACGATCTGGATGGGGCGCTCGATCACATCCGGCGCTACTCGACGCACCACACCGAGTCGATCATCACCGACGACGAGGGCAGCGCCGAGCGCTTCCTGGCCGAGGTCGATTCCGCGGTCGTCATGGCGAACGCCTCCACACGCTTCACCGACGGCGGCGAGTTCGGTTTCGGCGCCGAGGTGGGCATCTCCACCCAGAAGCTGCATGCCCGAGGTCCCATGGGCCTGCGTGAGCTCACGAGCTCCAAGTGGGTCGTCCGTGGCTCCGGGCAGGTACGCGGCTGACAGACTAAGCTGGGAGTGCCCGTGCGCCCCACCGATCGATCGGAGAACCGATGAGCCTCGCCCCCTTCCTCACCCTTGTCGCCGAGGAGGCCGAGCACCACGGTAACGTCGCCGCGGAGACCGTCGGATACGGGATCATCGCGCTCATCGTCTTCACCGCCCTCGCGCTCGTGACCCTCTCGTACCGCAACGTCGCCAACCGTCACGCGCACAAGGCGGAGGCGTACGCCAAGAAGCACGCGGCCGATCTCGAGCCGCGCGGACACGGCCACTGACTCTCGGGCAGATGAGCGCAGGTCGAGCGCCGCGCATCGGGGTGATGGGCGGCACCTTCGACCCGGTTCATCACGGACACCTCGTCGCGGCGAGCGAAGTCGCCGCATCCTTCGACCTCGACGAGGTCATCTTCGTGCCCACAGGCGAGCCGTGGCAGAAGTCTCAGGTCACCGAGAGCGAGCATCGCTACCTGATGACGGTGATCGCCACCGCCTCGAACCCCGACTTCAGCGTGAGCAGGGTGGACATCGACCGCTCCGGGCCGACGTATACGATCGACACCCTCCGCGATCTCCAAGCCCAGCGTCCGGATGCCGAGCTCTTCTTCATCACGGGAGCCGATGCCGTGGCGCAGATTCTCAGCTGGAGGGACCATGATGAACTGTGGGACCTCGCCCATTTCGTGGCGGTCTCCCGGCCCGGGCACCCGCTATCGGCGGCCGGACTACCGAGCAAGAACGTGAGTCTGCTCGAGATCCCTGCCCTGGCCATCTCTTCGACGGACTGTCGGAACCGCGTGCACAACGGTCAACCGGTGTGGTACCTCGTTCCGGATGGAGTCGTCCAGTACATTGCGAAGCACCACCTCTACCGGAGTAAGGCATGAGCAACCCTGACCAGCCCAGCACTCCGCCGCTGACCCGGCGCCAGATGCGCGACCTGCGCAACACCGGATCGACCCCGATCCAGACCCCGCAGGACGCTCCCGCCAGCGCGCCCGAGCCGAAGCCCGAGCCGGTCGCCCCGCTTCCGCGCGCCGCCGCGCCCGCCGTCGTCCCGCCCGCGCCGCGAGCGGATGCCAGCGTCGACCTGGGTGTCTCTCCGCTGACCCGGCGCCAGGCGCGCGAGCAGGAACGCATCCGCACCGCGTCGGTGCCGGTGATCACGCCGGACAGCGCCGCCGATGCGCAGGCGTCGACGGTGAAGCCCTCCGACGAGGACTCATCGGCTCCGGACACCGGCGGGATGACGGCGCTGTTCACCCCCGACGCCGATGAGCGACCGGCGGATGAGACGCCGCTGGCCGCGGCCGAGGCGGCTCTGGCCGACCAGCCCGCCCCCGTGGTGTCTCCGCAACTCGGCTCCGCACTGCTCGAGAGCGGAGTCCCGGAGGTCGCGCTCCCGCCGTCCTTCGACCACCTGCTGACGCGGGAGAGCTCGACAGGCAGCATCGCCACGCCGAACGCTCTGATCCTCTCGCAGACGCCGTCGGCGGACGCGTTCACGTCTCCCATCGCGGCGACCGGCGAGGTGCTCATCACCGGCACGTTCGCGCTCCCCGAGGGCCTCGGCTCGCGTGGCCACGCGCCCGGCACCACCGACGGCAAGGAAGCCGACGCGGTTCTCGTGGACGGTGAGCTGCCGCCCGCATCCTCTCCCACCCCCATCGCGGCCAGCGCCGCGATCAGCACCATCAAGAGCGCGGACGAGATCATCCGTCCGCCGGCGCCCGAAAAGGGCAGTCGACTCATGCTCGTGCTCGCCATCACCGCCGGTGCGCTTGCGCTCGCGCTGGTCGGTGTGCTGGTGTTCGCCGTTTCGACAGGACTCTTCTCATGACCCTCACCGACGCATCCGTCGAGGTGCTGCAGATCGCCGCGCGCGCAGCCGACGCGAAGGGCGGCGAGGACCTCGTGGCTCTCGACGTCTCCGAGCCGTTGCCGCTCGTCGACATCTTCCTGCTCGTGACGGGGCGCAACGAGCGCAACGTGGCCGCGATCGCCGACGAGATCGAGGAGCAGCTGCTCGAGCACGGCGTCAAGCGTCTGCGCCGTGAGGGCCGCGAGGAGTCGCGCTGGATCCTGCTGGATTTCGGCGACCTCGTCGTGCACGTCTTCCACGAGCAGGAGCGCGTCTTCTATGGACTCGAGCGCCTGTGGAAGGACTGCCCGATCGTTCCCATCGACCTGCCGGTGCCGACGCGCCCGGAGTGACCGGGCTGATTTCGCTCACCACTCATCCGTGTTGTAAGCTGAATGAGTTGCCCGGACGGGTGACAGAGGGCCTGTGGCGCAGCTGGTAGCGCACCTGCATGGCATGCAGGGGGTCAGGGGTTCGAGTCCCCTCAGGTCCACCCTCACGAAACGAAGGCCTCCGCGAAGCGGGGGCCTTCCTTCGTTTCCCGGCGCTGATCGACGGCCCCCGGCCCGGGAACGCACAGTTCGTGCGCCGAAAGCGACAGGTTGTGCGTGAGCCCGATGCGGGCCGTGCCGAGCGCGTGAAATAGGACTCGGCACCGGTGCGCTGACGCCCGGGCCGTCCTCCGATGACGGAGGTCTGCACACAGAGGAGAACACAGTGAGTTCAACGACGGCTCGGAAGCCGATGTCGAACAAGAGGTTCCTCGCGATCTGGATCCCGATCGTCGCCGTGGTGGCAATCATCGCCATCGGCGCGAACATCGCGATCGGGATGTATCGAGGAGCCATCGAGTCGTACATGGGCGCGGGAACCTACGCGATCAGCAACACGGCGGACGGCGACAAGCTCGACACCGAGTACTACACGGCCGACTACGCGACGAACGAAGAGGCCAAGAGCGCGTCGTCCGAACTCGTGGAGGAGATCGCGGGCGAGGGCATGACCCTCGTCAAGAACAACGGGACCCTGCCGTTGGCGGCCGGCGCCGTCACGCTGCTGGGCCGCGGCGCGGCCGACCCCGTCTACGGCGGCTCCGGTTCCGGAACGGCGGACACCCGCACCGCTGTGAACATCAAGGCCGGCATCGAGAACGGCGGCTTCACCGTCAACGGGACGGTCTACGACCAGCTCGCGGCGTTCGCCGAGGCGAACCCGGCGGCGGAGGGCGGCCGGACGAACATCGTCATGGACAAGCCCGAGGAGTCGAACTACAACATCGGTGAGATGCCGGTCGCCGACTACTCGCAGGCCTCGCGCGACAGCTTCGCGGAGTTCCCGGACGCCGCGATCGTCGTCATCGGCCGTGCCGGCGGCGAAGGCGGAGATCTCGCCACCAACATGGAGAAGTGGGACGAGCGCGCAGAGCCCGGTCAGCACCAGCTCGAGCTCAACGCCGATGAGAAGGACCTGCTCGAACTCGCCAAGAGCCAGTTCGAGAACGTCATCGTGGTCGTGAACGCATCGACGTCCATGGAGCTCGGTTCTCTCCAGGACGACGAGGGGATCGACGGCATCATCCTGGCAGGCTCTCCCGGCGTCAACGGATTCAACGCGCTGGGACCGATCCTGAGCGGCGACATCAACCCCTCGGGGCGCACGGTCGACGTGTTCTCGCGCGACTTCACCGCTGATCCGACCTTCGTCAACTTCGGCGACTTCGCCTACACGAACGTCGACGACGCCTACTTCGTCGACTACGAAGAGGGCATCTACGTCGGCTACCGCTATTACGAGACCGCGGCTGTCGAAGGCTTCATCGAATACGACCAGGCCGTCGTCTATCCGTTCGGCTACGGGCTCAGCTACACGAGCTTCGACAAGGCGATCACCGGACAGCGCCTCGGCGATGTGGACGGCGACATCTCCGTCGACGTGAGCGTCACGAACACCGGCGCGGTCGCAGGCAAGGATGTCGTGCAGCTCTACTACACGGCGCCCTACACGCCGGGCGGGGTCGAGAAGTCCTCCGTCGTGCTCGGAGCGTTCGCGAAGACGAGCCTGCTCGAGCCCGGCGCGTCGGAGACGGTGACCCTCACCATTCCCGTCGAGGAGATGGCGTCCTACGACAGCACCGGCGACGGGGCATACGTGCTCGACGCCGGCGTCTACGAGATCAAGGTCCAGAACGACTCGCACACGATCGCCGCGGGCACTGCTCCGATCACGTACACGGTCGACGAGAAGGTCACCTACACCGAGGGGCGCGCGAGCGACGAGACGGCGGCGACCAACCACTTCGAGGATGTCACCGCGGCCTTCTCCGAGGGCAAGGTGACTGCGCTGTCCCGTGCGGACTTCGCCGGGACGTTCCCGAAGGCGCCTGAAGGAGCCGACTTCGAGGCGAGTGAGGCGACGATCGCCGACTTCGCTCCGTACGATGCCGCCGCGGCCGCTGCGGCAGACACGGACTCCGAGACGCCCGTCTGGGGTGCAGACGGCAACGTCTCACTCGTCGACATGCGCGGACTCGCGTACGACGACCCGAAGTGGGACGCCCTGCTTGACCAGCTCACGCTGGACGAGGTCGTCGACATGCTCACCTCGGGTGCGTACAACACGGCCGGTATCCCGGACATCGGCAAGATCCGAACCAACGACCTCGACGGTCCTGCCGGGTTCAGCTCGTTCATCAACCCCGATCTGTGGACCGGAACGGCCTTCCCGTCCGAGTACCTGCTCGGACAGACGTGGAACGTCGAACTCGCCAACGCGATGGGTCTCGCGATCGGCAACGAAGCGCTCACGATGGGGGCCAACGGCTGGTACGCACCTGCCGCGAACCTGCATCGCTCTCCGTTCGCCGGCCGCAACTTCGAGTACTACTCCGAGGACCCGGTGCTGTCCGGGGCTCTGGCCACGGCTGCTGTGGACGGCGCGCTCACGAAGGGCGTCTACTCGTTCACGAAGCACTTCGCGATGAACGACCAGGAGACGAACCGCGTCAACGGCAACGGCATCGCGACGTGGGCGACCGAGCAGACGATCCGTGAGATCTATCTGAAGCCTTTCGAGATGATCGTCAAGAACGCCAGCGGCGAGCTGTCGTACTACGACGCCGACGGCACGAAGCAGACCGCCGAGATCGGTGCCACCGCCATGATGAGCTCGTTCAACCGCATCGGCGGCACGTGGGCCGGTGGCTCCGCGGCGCTCATGCACGACGTGCTGCGCGGCGAGTGGGGCTTCACGGGCTTCGTGATCACCGACTTCAACCTCTATCCCTACATGTATGTCGATGAGGCGTGGGCCGCTCGCGGCACCGACCACATGCTGACCTTCGCGGGGATGAAGACGGTCGAAGACACCGAGAGCGCCTTCGCACAGTCCAACATCCGCTACGCCGCCCACAACCTGCTGTACACCGTTGCGAACTCCAACGCGGTGAACGGGATGGCTCCGGGAGCGACGCTGACGTACCAGCCCGCAGCGTGGGAGATCTGGATCACGGTCGGCACCGTCGTGCTGGCACTGCTGGTGGCCGCGGGAGTGGTGTGGATCATCGTCCGCGTCCGCCGTCACCGCAATCGCCCGGTGACGGTCGACGACGAGCTCGCTTCGTCCTGACACGGCACGTTCGGGGCCGGGCCGCCGCGCCCGGCCCCGAACGGCGATTGTCCTCCCGCGCTCGACGCGCGATGCGAACGACCAAGAAAGACCCATTGTGAAAGACACCCCCTCGCTCGTAGCGAGTCTCTCGCTGCTCGAGAAAGCGGCCCTGCTCAGCGGCGCCAACACGTGGCAGACGCGAGCGATCGAACGCATCGCGCTCCCGCCCGTGTGGCTGGCAGACGGTCCTCACGGTGTGCGCAAGCAGGTGGGATCGGCCGACCACCTCGGCATCAACGGCTCAGAACCCGCCACCTGCTTCCCGACCGCCGCCACGATCGCCGGCAGCTGGGACGACGAGCTGGCCGAGCAGATCGGTGCGGCGCTCGGCCGCGAGGCATCCTCGCAAGGCGTGGGCGTCCTGCTCGGACCCGGCCTCAATATCAAGCGCAGCCCCCTCGGCGGCCGCAGTTTCGAGTACTTCTCTGAGGACCCGGAGCTCGCAGGCAGACTGGCCGCCGCCTACGTCCGCGGCATCCAGTCCGAAGGCGTCGCAGCGACTCCTAAGCACTTCGCGGTCAACAGCCAGGAGCTGCGTCGCATGGTCAGCGACTCGGTCGTCGACGAGCGCACGCTGCGCGAGATCTACCTCACCGCTTTCGAGATCGTCGTCCGCGAGGCCGCACCCTGGGCGATCATGTCCTCGTACAACCTCGTCAACGGCGTCTACGCCCACGAGAACGCCCACCTGCTGACCGAGATCCTGCGCGACGAGTGGGGCTTCGACGGCGCAGTGATCTCCGACTGGGGCGGGTCCAACGACGCCGTCGCCGCCGTGGCCGCCGGTGCCGCGCTCGAGATGCCCTCGCCCGGCTTCGACTCGGCCCGCGAGATCGTCGCCGCCGTCGAGTCCGGCCGGCTCGCCATCGCAGATCTGGACGCCCGCGTCACCGAGCTCATCGATCTGGTGCGCCGCGTGACCGAGCGCGCCGCCGCGATCGTCGACCTTCCCGCGCATCACGCGCTCGCCCGCCGCGCCGCTGCCGAGTCGGCCGTGCTGCTGCGCAACGAGGGCGACCTGCTGCCGCTCGCGGCGGGGACCCGGGTCGCACTGATCGGCGCCTTCGCCACCGCGCCCCGCTACCAGGGCGCCGGATCCTCGCTCGTGAACCCCACGACCCTTCCGACCCTCGCCGACGTGCTGCCGAACTCCACCCTCGACGTCGTGGGCGTCGCGGAGGGATTCCGCCGCGACGGCCGTGCGGACGAGGTGCTGCGCGCCGAGGCTCTGACGCTCGCGGAACGCGCCGACGTCGTGGTGCTGAGTCTCGGGCTTCCCGAGATCGCCGAGTCGGAGGGCATGGACCGCGCGACCCTCGACCTGCCTGAAGAGCAGGTGCGGCTGCTCCGTGATGTGCACCGCGTGAACCCCCGCACCATCGTGCTGATCAGCGCCGGAGGCGTGGTGTCGACGCCGTGGGCCACGGATGCGGCTGCGCTGCTGCACGCCTACCTCGGCGGCCAGGCCGGCGCCGAGGCCATCGTGGATGTGCTCACCGGCACGGTCGACCCGGGCGGACGACTGGCCGAGACGATGCCGCGCACTCTCGCCGACACTCCCACTGCGGAGACCTTCCCGAGCGCCGCCCGCACCGCCGAGTACCGCGAGGGGCCGTTCGTCGGCTATCGGCACTACGACACGGCCGGTGTCCCCGTCGCCTTCCCGTTCGGCTACGGCCTGAGCTACACGCGATTCGCCTACTCGGATCTCGACGTGGATGCCGACGGCGCTCACGTCACGGTCACGAACACCGGCTCTCGGGCCGGGAGCGACGTGGTCCAGATGTACGTCGGACGAGCCGGTGAGAGTGCGCTGGCACGTCCGCGTCGCGAGTTGAAGGGGTACGCGAAGGTGCGCCTCGACGCGGGCGAATCGCGCCGCGTCTCGCTGCCGTTCGGTGAGCGCACCTTCCGGGTCTTCGACGCCGCCGCGAATGCCTGGGTCGTCGAGCGGGGCGCCTACGAGATCTTCGTCGGCGCACACGTGGAAGCGCTCGAGCTGTCGACGACCGTAGAACGCGACGGCGTCGCACCGGCGCCGACCGCGCGGACGGGCGCTTCGCCGACCGATGCCGAGTTCGCGACACTCCTCGGCCGCAAGGTGCCCGATCCGCGCTGGCCCGCAGGGCCGCTCGGTGAGAACGACCCGATGGATCGGCTCGCCGAGGCGCGCAGTCCGCTCGGGCGGCTCGGCTTCCGCATCCTCGACGCAAGGCGCCGCAAGGCGGATGCGGCGGGCACTCCCGACCTGAACGTGCTGTTCCTGCTGAACGGGCCGTTCCGGGTCATCTCGAAGATGAGCGGCGGGCTCGCCACCCGCCGGCTCACCGGTGCCGTGCTGACGCTCGTGAACGGGCAGACGCTGCGGGGCCTCGGACGCGTGATCGCCGCCTACGTCGGCGGCCGACGCGATGAGAAGGCGACGAAGAAGGCGTTCGACGCCGCTGCAGGGAACAGGAGCACACGATGATCACCGCCATCTCGAAGTGGTGGGGTCGCTTCCAGACCTCACGTCCGGAACTGTCGAAGTTCATCATGTTTCTGCTGCTGTCCAACGGCGTCACCGTGCTGCAGCTGGCGCTCATGCCGATCTTCCGCTGGGGCTTCGCGAGCTTCACGGGACTCACGGACGTCGGGTTCCAGGTGCTGCCCGTCGGCTCGAACGTCGACGGCAGCCAGTACTACATGTTCGACTACGCCGCCGGGGCGCTTCCCGCCGGCGGCGGCGGGCTGGCGTACTTCCTGGCCGTGCAGATCACGCTGCTCATCGCCCAGGTCATCAACTTCTTCCTGCAGCGCAACATCACGTTCAAGTCGAACACCTCGGTGTGGGTCGCAGCCGGCTGGTACACGGTCGCCTACGTGGCGATCACCTTCATCGCCGCCGCCGCTCAAGGCTTCTACAAGGCGCCGATCTACGACTTCTTCATGGTGACGCTGGGATGGGGCTCGAGCGGATCCGTCGTGGCCGATGTCCTGACGATGATCATCAACGCGGCGATCTCCTTCTGGGTGTTCTACCCGATCTTCAAGGTGATCTTCCGTCAAGTGCCGACCGAGGTCGAGGTGGTGGCGGAGCCGGGCGACAAGGTCGAGCGATGACGAACCGCACGCCCGGCGCACCGGCTCTGTCGATCGTCGTGCCGGCGTTCAACGCCGACGAGTACCTCGGACGTGCGCTATCGGAACTAGACGCGGTCGCCGGTGTCGAGGTGATCGTCGTCGATGATGGCTCGACGGATGCCACCGGGGCGCTCGCGGACGACTGGGCCGCGCGGCGCCCCGCTTCCCGGCGGGTGATCCACCAGCGCAACCGCGGGCACGGTGGCGCCATCAACGCGGGACTCGCCGCCGCCCGCGGCACGTTCGTGAAGATCCTGGATGCGGACGATTGGCTCGACATCGCCTCGCTCGCCCGTCTGGTGCGTGAGCTCGTTGCGCTGCAGGCCGTGGACGTCGACGCGGTGTTCACGGACTTCGTGCACGAGCGCGTCGGAAAGTCGGCGCGTCCGGCGCGTTTCGACTCGGTGTTCCCCTCGGACGGCGTGTTCGAGTGGGCCGACACGGAACGATTCGGGCGCCGTCAGGTGCTCATGATGCACGCGATCGTGTATCGCACGGAGCTCGTGCGCGCGAGCGGACTGCTCCTGCCCGAGCACACCTTCTACGTCGACAACCTCTACGTGATGACCCCGTTGGCGCTGGTGCGTCGGATGCGGTACCTGCCCATCCCGCTCTACCGCTATCACGTGGGCCGCCCTGGCCAGTCCGTGGCGCCGGAGGTCATGGTGCGACGGGTGGAGCAGCAGCTGAGGGTGAACCGACTGGCTCTCGCCGCGCTTCCCTCTCCGCATGCGGGCACCCGCGGTGAGGTACCGGCGCAGCTGTACCGTGCGCTGCTGCACCATGTGGAGGGGGTGTGTGCTGTCACCAGCGCGACGTTGGCCCGTGCCGGGACCGCGGGTCACCTCGTCGAGCGCGACCGGTTCTGGCGAGAAGTGCGTGCGGAGAACCCCTGGCTGTATACGCGCATGCGTCGCAGCCTCCTCGGGGCGGTGAGCAACCTCCCGGGTCAGGCGGGTCGCCGCGCGACGAGCCTGGCCTACGACTGGGCTCGTCGCGTCGTCGGGTTCAGCTGAGACGAGCCCCGGCTTCCTCACGTGAACGACGTCCCGTCTACGATCGATGGGGAGACCGGCCGAACCCGCGGCCGGCTCGTCATCATCGCCGTACGCGAGGCTTCCTGTCTCTGCGCGCGGCGCCGGACGGAGGGTGCTCAGGTGTCATCGCCCCTGCTGACGGTGGCCGTGCCCGCCTACAACTGTGCAGAGTTCCTCGGCCGAGCCCTCGCCGCCCTCTGCGCCGCCGACGCCCGTGTCGAGGTCGTCGTCGTCGATGACGGCTCGACCGACGCGACCGGCATGCTCGCAGAGTCGTATGCGCATACCTACCCCGACCGCATCCGCGTCGTGCACCAGACGAATGGTGGCCACGGAGCCGCGATCGACGCCGGTATCGCGCACGCTCGCGGCAGCTACCTCAAGGTGCTCGACGCCGACGATTGGCTGTCGTCTCCGGCCCTTGCGCGGGTGCTCGAGACCCTCGAACGGCTGGAGGAGGCCGGGGGAGTCGACGCGGTGTTCACGGACTTCGTGCACGACCGTGTGGGCAAGCCGGCACGCGCGACGCGTTTCGACACGGTCTTCCCGGCCGATCGTGTCTTCGGGTGGGAGCAGACGCAGCGCTTCGGGCGCCGGCAGTACCTCATGATGCACGCGGTCATCTACCGCACGGCGCTGCTGCGCGAGGTGGGTCTGGATCTGCCGCGCCACACGTTCTACGTCGACAGTCTGTACGTCCTGCGCCCGCTCGCGTGCGTGCGCCGAATGTACTACCTGCCCGTTCCGCTCTACCACTACTACATCGGTCGGGAGGGCCAGTCGGTCGCGCCGGAGGTCATGCTGGCCCGCGTCGATCAGCAGCTGCGCGTGAACCGGCTCGCGCTGGAGACTCTGCCGAGCATCGAGGAGGTGCGCGCCGGCCGTGTTCCCTCGCGGCTCTACGACGCGCAGCTGCACTACATCCGTGCGCTCTGCGCCACCGTGAGCGCGACGCTCGCGCTGGGCGGCACCGCCCAGCACCTGGCGGTGCGCCGGGCCTTCTGGCGGGAGGTCAAGCGCGACAGCCCCCGCGTCCACGGGCGTCTCAGGCGGAGCCTTGTCGGCGCAGGAAGCAACCTGCCGGGCTACGCGGGGCGGCGCGTCACCCGGGCCGCCTATCACCTCGCCCGTCGCTACGTCGGCTTCAGTTGAGAACAGACCAGGAAGGAGACAGAGCATGATCCGCATCGGCGTCGTCGAAGACGATCCGGCCAGCATCGACCGCCTGCTGTCGCACCTGGACCGGTTCCAGCGTGAGCACGGCGAACGCTTCCACATCGGGGCGTTCCGCGACGGACGCGACATCATCGAGGACTACCGCCCCGATTGGGACATCCTGCTGCTGGACATCCAGATGGCGCGGGTGGACGGTATGACAGCCGCGCGACGCATCCGAGAGGTCGACAGCGAAGTGCTCATCGTCTTCGTGACCGCGTCGCCGCAGTACGCGGTGAGCGGTTACGAGGTCGATGCGCTGAGCTACCTGCTCAAGCCCGTCTCCTACCCGGTGTTCGCACAGGAGCTCGGACGCTGTCTCGTGCGTCTGCGCCGACGCGAACGCCGCCACATGCTCTTCACCGCGGCCGACGGCGATCGGCATCGCCTCGACATCGCCGACGTCCTCTACCTCGAAAGCGCCAAGCACAACGTCCTGATCCACACGCTCGACAGCGACTACACGGTGGCGACGTCCTTGAAGGCGATGGAGGGGGAGCTGGAGGGCGAGGACTTCTTCCGTTGCAACAGCGGCTACCTCGTGAACCTCCGCCATGTGACCGGCGTGGAGGGCAACGACTGCCGTATCCGCGGCGGCGTGCGGCTGCAGATCAGCCGGCCCCGTAAGAAGGACTTCCTCGCCGCCCTGGCCGCGTACATCGGCACACGCGGGATCACGGCATGAACGAGCTGTACGTCGCCGACATCCCCCGCAGCTTCACCGCCATCGCGGAATGGGGTGCCTGCTTCGTCTTCGTGCTGATCGTCGCGCGACGGTCGAGCTGGTGGGTCTCGGCCGCCGCATCGGCTGCGGGGTTGCTCGCGTTGCTCGCCGTTCAGGAGGCGGCCGGGCGCCTCTCGCTCGCGTTGTGGATCCCGGGGATGCTGGCCGCCGTCCTGGTGATGTTCGCGATGCTGTACGCGACGCTGCGCGTCTCCCCGGTGACGGCGGGCTACCTCACGGCACGCGCGTTCGTGCTCGCGGAGCTCACCGCATCCATCAACTGGCAGCTCGACCGCTTCTACCTCGAGGTACCGGCCGGGGTGAAGACGGCGATGACGGTCGTGATCTACGGCGGGATGCTGGGGCTCGCCTGGCTCGCCGAGCGGCGCCATCTGGTGCGAGGAGAGGCCTTCGAGGTGGGCTACGCCGATCTCGTCGCGGCGTTCTCGATCGCGACCGCCACGTTCATCATCTCCAACCTCAGCTTCGTGACGACCGCCACACCGTTCAGCGGCCGCATCGGGCACGAGATCCTGTACATCAGGACGCTCGTCGATCTCTGCGGATACATCGCCCTTTACGTGCAGCACGAGGTGCGCCGCGGCTTCCAGGCTCGCCGTGAAGCCGACGCCATGGCGAGGCTGCTGACCAGCCAGCACCAGCAGTACGAGATGTCCCGGCGCACGATCGACGAGGTCAATCGCAAGTACCACGACATGAAGCACCACCTGGACGCGATCCGCGCCGAGCAGGACCCGCAGTCCCGCCTGCGCATCCTCGACGACCTCGAGACGTCGATCCGCGACTACGCGACGCAGGTGCGCACCGGCAACGACGTGCTCGACGCCGTCCTGACGGCCAAGCTCATGTACGCCCGCGAGCAGAGCATCCACGTCGCGACCGTCGCCGACGGGCGGTTGCTGGCTGGCCTGCGGCCCCTGGACATCACGGCGATCGCGGGCAATGCGCTCGACAACGCGTTCGAGGCGACGGCGCGGCTTCCGGAGTCGCAGCGGATGGTGAAGTTCTCGCTCTTCGCGCACGACGACTTCGTGATGCTCCGGGTGGAGAACACCTTCGACGGGCATCTGCGTCGGCGCGACGGTCGCATCATCACCCGCAAACTCGGCGACGGGCACGGATACGGGTTGCGCAATATCGAGGTGGCGGCGGAGACCTACGGCGGGTCGGTGTCGGTCGACGGCGGCACCGAGTGGTTCTCGCTCCGTGTGCTGCTTCCCCGCGACGTCGCCGCCGGCTGAGTCCGCAGGCACTTCAAGGTGCCTTTTGTACGCCCCGATCAGCGGATCGATGATGTCCGTACGCGCGAGGAGCTCGACGCGATACAGAGTCAGAGGACGACGACATGCAACGCAGGTACTTGGGGGCGACGGGGATCTCGGTGTCCGAAACCGCCCTCGGGACGATGAACTTCGGCGGTTTCGGCAACACGGACCGCGGCGAAGTGACGCGGATGATCCATACCGCCATCGACGCCGGGGTCACCCTCATCGACACGGCGGATCGCTACGGCGACGGGGAGTCCGAACGCCTCGTCGGCGCCGCGATCGCGGACCGCCGTGATGAGGTCGTCCTGGCGACGAAGTTCGGCCTGCCCGATGTCGAAGACCCGAACCGTCGAGGTGCGTCCCCGCGATGGATCCGAAGGGCGGTCCAAGCGAGTCTCCGAAGACTCGGCACGGACTACATCGACCTGTATCAGCTGCATCGCTACGACTGGAACACAGATCTCGACGAGACGCTCGGGGCGCTCTCCGATCTGCGTCGCGAGGGACTCATTCGAGCATTCGGGCACTCCATGTTCCCGGCCGAGAAGATCGTCGAGGGGCAGTGGGTCGCCCAGCAGCGAGGCCATTCCCGCTTCGTCACGGAGCAGGCCCGCTACTCGATCCTGAACAGACGGGTCGAGGCCGCGGTGCTTCCCACGGCTCGCCGGTACGACATGGGCGTCGTCACCTTCAGCCCGCTCGCGAACGGCTGGCTCAGCGGTCGCGCCCTCTCTGAGAACAGTCGCGCCCGACTCAGCCCGGCCATGTTCGACCGGAATGAGCCGGAGAACGCTCGGCGGTGGCGGATCGTCGAGCAACTGCAGGACGTGGCCTCGCAGGCCGGCCTCACGTTGCCGCACCTCGCAACGGCCTTCGTCCGTGCGCATCCGGCGGTCACCGCCGTCATCGTCGGCCCTCGGACACCGCAACAGCTGGCGGATCTGATCGCGGCCACCGAGCACGTCCTCTCCGACGACGTGCTCGACGCCATCGATGCGATTGCGGCGCCGGGAACCGAGACCCTCCCCGCCGACTACCTCACGGACGTGCCGGCGCTGACCGATCCGAAGCAGCGTCGGCGCTGACAGGCCTCAACCGGCCGCGAGGGCGCAGCGCACGCGCGCCAGCAGCTGCTCGCGCAGCGGCTGCGCTCTCCGCGTGAACGCCCGTTGTTCGGCGACGTAGACGGCCTTGCCTTCCGTCGTCTCCACGGCCACGGGCTCGTAGCCCCAGCCGCGCAGGTCGTACGGCGAGGCGCGCATGTCGAGCGCCCGGATATCGCGCGCGAGCTCGAAGGCGTCCAACAGTGTCTCGCCCGGCACCAGCGGACCGAGCTTGACCGCCCATTTGTAGAGATCCATGCCCGCGTGCAGGCAGCCCGGCTGTTCGTTCGCGGCCTGGGTGGCGCGTTCGAGCGGTGCACGGTTGCGAGGTGCCGCATCCGCGGTGAAGAAGCGGAAGGCGTCGAAGTGGGTGCAGCGCAACTCGTGGGACTCGACGACGTCATCGGTACCCGCCGATCCCAGTCGCAGCGGCACGGCGTGGCGTGCCGCGGGGGCGCGGTAGAGCATCGCCCACTCGTGCATGCCGAAGCATCCGTACTGCGCGCTCCGTCCGCGGGCGCCCTCGAGGATCGCGGCGACGCCGGTCAGCAGCAGGCGCTTCTCAGCGGCGAAGGCGCGAACATCGACCGTGAGGGAGTCGTTCTCGTCGCGGATGTACCAGCGCCACTCGGCGCGAGCCTCCTGTGCCGCGTCCGCCAGGGCGTAGGTCGCGCCCGGATGCCACCGGCGCAGCAGCGCCGGCTTATAGCCGTAGTAGGTGAAGAGGAAATCCTCGACGGGATGGGTCTCGCCCCGAGCGGCCCGGGCGCGACGTCCGGCCGTGAGCGCATCGGCCCGCGCGGCGTGAGCACTCTCGCGGGCACGCCAGTCGTCGGGGCCGAGAACGGTCTGCGGTGCGAGCAGGGGTGACGCGGTGCTCACGCGGGGTCGATCAGCGCGGGGGAGTCGTTGCGCACGTTGCCGACGGCGGAGGAGACCACCCGCGTCTCGAGGGTCTCGGCGAGGTCGGGAGCCGCGTCGATCGCGGCATCCAGGATGTCGCCGACGTTCTCGGTGTCGGTGTCGAGCCACGCATCGGCGAAGTCGGCGTCGAGGAACAGGGGCATCCGATCGTGGATCGAACCGAGCGCTCCGATTGCGTCACGCGTGAGGATGGTGAAGCTCAGCAGCCAGCGATCGGGGTCGTCATCGGCCTTGCTCGGGTCCTTCCACCACTCGTACAGCCCCGCGAGGAACAGCGGCGAATCGTCGGCCGGATGGATGAAGTGCGGCTCCTTGCCGTCGGCGAGCTGCTTCCACTCGTAGTAGCCGGTCGTCGGGACGACCGCGCGGCGCTTGATGAGCGCGCCGCGGAACATGGGCTTGTCTTCGAGCTCTTCCGCGCGGGCGTTGAAGGCGCGGGCACCGATCTTCGGGTCTTTCGCCCACGCCGGCACCAGCCCCCATCTCGCGGGCTCGAGCCGCCGCGTGGGCGGCTCGGTCTTGGCGGAGTCCAGCACGATCGCCGCCGTGCTCATCGGCGCGACGTTGTAGGACGGCCCGGGAAGCGAGGGGTTGATCGTGTCGACGCGAAGCACTCCGACGAGCTCCGACGCGACGTTGGCGACGACGAATCGACCACACATGCCGGTCAGCCTACGCCGGGGCGCACGACACCGGCCTCTTCGAGGCGGTCGAGCAGTTCGGCTCCGTCCTCGCCGCTGACCCACGGCACGCCTGCGGCCGAGTGATCATTGACGGCCGTCCGGCCGCCGGCGAGGACCGCCTCGGCCGACGTCAGTCGGCGGATCGCGACCGCAGCGACGTTGGCGGGATGCATCCCCGCGAACTCCGTGTAGATGGCGTCGTCGGCCTGTCCGTCATCTCCGATGAGCAGCCAGCGGATGTCGGGGAACTCCTGCGCCAGTCGATTGAGGTTGGTCGATTTGTGGGCGGGGCCGCTCCGGAACCACCGGTCATGCGTCGGGCCCCAGTCGGTCAGCAGCATGGCGCCGGAGGGGAAGAGATGCCGGCGAAGGAACCGGGTCAGCGTCGGGGCGACGTTCCACGAGCCCGTCGAGAGGTAGACGAGGGGAGCGCCGGGATTCTCGCGCGTCACGCGCTCGAGCAGCACGGACATCCCGGGCACGGGCTGTCTGGCGTGCTCGTTGAGGACGAAGGAGTTCCAGGCGGCGAGCATCGGACGCGGGATGGCGGTCACCATGACGGTGTCGTCGATGTCGCTCACGACACCGAACCTGGCACCGTCGGAGACGATGAACACCCGCAGCGTGGTGGTCTGACCGCCCTCGACCTGCGCCGTGAGCGTCTGCCACCCGGGCTCCAGACTCACCGGCAGCACCACGTCCACCACACCGCCGCGGTCGGCGACGACGTCGTGCGGCTCGCCGCCCACCATGACCCGCACCTGGCCGTACGCGACCGGGATCGCGGCGAAGCTGCGCCACCCGCGGATGCCCGCGTACTCGCCCTTGTCCCGTCCGACCGGGGGGATCACCACGCGCGCGAGCACCCGCACCCAGCGCTGCGAACCGTAGCCGGGAAAGGCCGCCACCGACGGCGTGCGCCCACGACGACGGGC
Source organism: Microbacterium sp. KU4F (assembly GCF_056868075.1). Taxonomy (NCBI): domain Bacteria; kingdom Bacillati; phylum Actinomycetota; class Actinomycetes; order Micrococcales; family Microbacteriaceae; genus Microbacterium; species Microbacterium sp. KU4F. Next base: position 263,743 of record NZ_CP200324.1, read on the forward strand.
GCCCCGTTCACGCCACGCGTGAAATCGGCGCTCGAGTCGGGCGATCCAGAGGATCTTGTCGGAACGGGTCGGACGACGGGATTCGGCCACGCCCTCAGTCTTCCACGTCCGTCGCCCGGGGCTCCGGGGTGGACTCGGGATCGGTCATGTGCCGACGCTCGACCCGCTCGATGATCTTCTTGCCCGCGAACACGAGAACGACGAAAACCACGATGATGGCCACGAAGATGTAGCCCGCGTAATGGATGCGCTCCGACAGTTCGCGGTACGTACCCGCAGCGGCGGCCGCGACACCGATGTAGAGGCTCGCCCAGATGATGCACGCCGGCGCCGTCCAGGCGAGGAACCGCCGATAGGGGAAGCGCGCCATGCCGACCGTCAACGGCACGAGCGAGTGCAGCACGGGCAGGAAGCGCGACAGGAAGATGGCGGGCCCGCCGCGACGCTCGAGATAGCGTTCCGACCTGGCCCAGTTCTCCTCGCCGATGCGGCGCCCGAGACGCGACCGGCGCAACCACGGCCCCAGATAACGACCGAGGATGTAGCCGAGTGTCTCGCCCGCCAGTGAACCGATGACGACGGCTGCGCCCAGGACGACGCCCTGCACGGGTGTGGCGACGGCGGTTCCCGCGACGATCACGATCGTGTCACCCGGAACGATCAGTCCGACCAGGACGCTGGTCTCCAGCATGATCGCGACGCCGGCGAGAACGACGCGCAGTACCGGATCGACCTCGCGCACGGCATCGAGGATCGCGGTGAGCAGATCGTTCACGGCGTCGAGCCTAGAGGCTCGCAGTGTCGCTAGCCTGGGAGCGTGCCCGCTGCTCCCATCCGCGTGCACGGCGCGAACGATCCCGCCGCCGTCCATGCACTCTTCGCCGAGCACGACCATACGTTCTGGCTGGATGCAGGGCCCGGTGCCGACACCGGCTACAGCTGGATCGGATACGGCATCCCCGTCGACGGCGACGATGTCCGTGCGTTGCAGGTCCCCGCGCGCACGGCCGCACCGCATCCCGCCGGCCCGTTCCGGAGCGGCTGGGTGGGATGGCTGTCGTACGAGAGCGGAGCGGATGCGGCGGGCGCGCCGGTGGCATCCGACGAGATGCCGCGCGAGAGCTGGATGAGGGTACGCACGCTCGTGACCGTCGATCACGCCGCCGGCGCGACCTGGGTCAGCGGCGAGGACGCCGAGGCCTGGGCGGAACGCATCGTGTCGGGGCCTCCGGTCGCTCCGGTCGTGGTGCCCGAGCGGGGCGCGGCGATCGCGAGGGTCGACGCGCTCCGGTACGCCGACGACATCCGAAAGGCCATCGCGGCCATCGGTCGCGGGGACGCCTACCTCCTGTGCCTGACGACGCGCTTCGACGTTGCCGGCGAGGTCGATGCGCTCGACGCCTACGCGGCGCTGCGTGCCGACACGCCTTCGCACCACGGACTCCTGCTGCGAAGCGGCGGGATCGCGCTGGCCGGGGCGAGCCCGGAGCGGTTCCTGGTCGGTCGCGACGGCCGCGTGAGCACGCATCCGATCAAGGGGACGCGCCCGCGCGGCTCCACCCCCGAGGCGGACGCCCGCCTTGCCGCCGACCTCGCGGCCGACCCGAAGGAGCGCGCCGAGAACGTCATGATCGTCGACCTCATGCGCAACGATCTGGCGAGGGTGTGCGATCCGGCCACGGTGAGTGTCGACCGCCTGCTGGAGGTCGAGACGTATCCGCGCGTGCACCAACTCGTGAGCTCGGTCAGCGGCGTGCCGCATCCGGGCGTGACCCTGGGGGAGATGCTCGCGGCGGTCTTTCCCGCGGGCAGCATGACCGGGGCGCCCAAGCTGTCGGCGATGACGCTGCTGCACGACATCGAGGGTGCGCCCCGGGGCGCCTTCTCCGGATGCGCCGGTTGGGTGGGTGATGACGGCGCGTTCGATCTGGCCATGACGATCCGCACGCTCGTCGTGCACCCCGGCGGCGCGTACGTAGGTGCGGGAGGCGGGATCACCTGGTCCTCGAACGTCGACGCCGAGGTCGCGGAGGTGGCGCTGAAGGCCACGGCGCCCCTGCGGGCGGCGGGCGCGAGGCTCCCGGCCGACTGGGGTGGTTAGGGGTCGGGTATCCTGAAATTTGCGCCTTGCGCACCTTCCCGACACTCCACGATTGGTCCCTCTGTGTCTACGACCTCGACCGACACCGCAGGCGCGTCCGCCGACGGCGGCTTCGACGCCCACGCCATCCAGGACAAGTGGCAGCAGCGCTGGGCGGAAAGCGACCCCTTCCGCGCCGGCGGTGAGAACGACACCCGCCCGCGCAAGTACGTGCTCGCGATGTTCCCGTACCCCTCTGGCGACCTGCACATGGGCCACGCCGAGAACTACCTCTACTCGGACATCGTCGCCCGATTCTGGCGTCACCGCGGCTACAACGTGCTGCATCCGATCGGATGGGACTCCTTCGGGCTTCCCGCCGAGAACGCCGCCATCAAGCGCGGCGCGAACCCGGTCACCTGGACGTACGACAACATCGCCCAGCAGAAGGAGAGCCTCAAGGCCTACGGCGTCTCCTTCGACTGGAGTCGCGTCCTGCACACCAGCGACCCGGAGTACTACCGCTGGAACCAGTGGCTGTTCCAGAAGCTCTACGAGCGGGGCCTGGCGTACCGCAAGGAGAGCCCGGTCAACTGGTGTACGCACGATCAGACGGTGCTGGCCAACGAGCAGGTCATCGACGGGCACTGCGAGCGCTGCGGCGCCCTGGTCGTCAAGAAGAAGCTGACCCAGTGGTACTTCCGCATCACCGACTACGCCGACCGGCTGCTCGATGACTTGAACCAGCTCGAGGGCTTCTGGCCGCACAAGGTCATCCAGATGCAGCGCAACTGGATCGGCCGCTCCGTCGGCGCCGACATCGACTTCGAGATCGAGGGGCGCGCCGAGAAGGTCACGGTGTTCTCCACGCGTCCCGACACGCTGCACGGTGCCACCTTCATGGTCGTCGCGCCCGACTCCGACCTGGCAGCCGAGCTCGCCGCCGGCGCCGGCCCGGAGGCGCGCGAGCGCTTCCAGACCTATCTGTCGCAGGTGCAGCAGACAACGGATGTCGAGCGTCAGAATGCAGACCGGCCGAAGACCGGCGTGTTCCTCGACCGCTACGCGATCAACCCCATCAACGGGGAGCGCCTGCCGATCTGGGCGGCCGACTACGTCCTGGCCGACTACGGTCACGGTGCGGTCATGGCCGTGCCCGCGCACGATCAGCGCGACCTCGACTTCGCGCGTGCGTTCGATCTGCCCGTGAAGATCGTCGTCGACACGACGGCGCCGATCACCGGCGCCGTGCCGGTCATCGAGCTCGACGCCGACGGCAACCCGATCGACCCGTTCGAGGGCGCCGACACCCTCGACGACATCGACCCGGTACGCACCGGTGTCGCGCTCAGCGGAGACGGCCGCCTCATCAACTCGGGCAGCCTCAACGGCCTCAGCAAGCGCAACGCGATCGCACGCGCGATCGAGGAGCTGACGGCGGCAGGGACGGGCCGCGCGGCCAAGACCTATCGCCTGCGCGACTGGCTGATCTCCCGCCAGCGGTTCTGGGGCACCCCCATCCCGATGCTGCACGGCGAAGACGGCCGCATCGTTCCGGTGCCCGACGACCAGCTGCCGGTGCGTCTTCCCGACCCCGAGGGGCTCAATCTGCTGCCGCAGGGCACCTCGCCGCTGGGCGGTGCCACCGAGTGGGTCCAGGCGAGCGACCCGGAGACCGGCGAGCCCATGCGTCGCGACCCCGACACGATGGACACCTTCGTCGACAGCTCCTGGTACTACCTGCGCTTCCTGTCGCCGGGTGACCCCGACGCCGCCTTCTCGGGTCGTGAGGCCTCGAAGTGGGCGCCGGTGGACTTCTACATCGGCGGCGTCGAGCACGCGATCCTGCACCTGCTGTACGCCCGGTTCATCGTCAAGGCGCTCTACGACATGGGCTACGTCGACTTCACCGAGCCCTTCTCCAGTCTGATCAACCAGGGCATGGTCATCCTCGACGGCGCGAAGATGTCCAAGAGCAAGGGCAACCTCGTGTTGTTCCAGGACGAGCTCGACGCCCACGGTGCCGATGCGCTGCGCGTCGGACTCGCCTTCGCCGGCCCGGTCGAAGACGACAAGGACTGGAAGGACGTCTCGACGACCGGCGCGACGAAGTTCCTCGCGCGTGCGCTGCGCATCGCGGGCGAGGTCTCCAGCCCGACGGATGCGGTCTGGGCCGAGGGTGATGTGGCGCTGCGCCGCGTCACGCACCGGCTGTGGGCCGATGCGCCCTCCCTCATCGAGCAGACGAAGTTCAACGTCGTCGTCGCACGCCTCATGGAGCTCGTCAACGCCACGCGCAAGACGATCGACTCCGGCGCGGGCGCGGCGGACCCCGCGGTGCGCGAGGCCGCCGAGGCCACGGCGATGATCCTCGACCTGTTCGCGCCGCACACGGCGGAGGAGATGTGGTCCCAGCTGGGCTATGAGCCCTCGGTCGGTCTCGCGTCCTGGCGTCAGCCCGACGGAACGCTGCTGGTCGAGGACACCATCACCGCCGTCGTCCAGATCGACGGCAAGGTGCGCGCGACGCTGGAGGTGTCGGCCAAGATCGGCGGCGAGGAGCTCGAGCGCCTGGCGCGCGAGGACGTGCGCGTCCAGCGCGCGCTCGGTGAGCGTGAGATCGTGCGGGCGATCGTGCGGCCGCCGAAGGTCGTGAGCTTCAGCACGCGCTGAGCGAGCTGCTCTCCCCATCGGACGAACCCCCGCGGTGCATGCACACCGCGGGGGTTCCCTCGTTCGGGCGAAGGGTGCGGGTTCCTAGCGTGGGCGTGTGAAGCCCGCATCCGATGCCTCAGGACGTGTGCGTCTGGGGGTCGGCGCCGTCATCGTGCTGGCATTGCTCGTGTTGGCCGTGACGGTCGTGGTGGGGGTGTTCCGGAGTGCGGCGGTCCCGCCGCCGGCACCGGTGGCGACGCCCACGGCGGCAGTCGAGGTCGCCGAGGTCTACGTTCACGTCTCCGGCGCGGTGACAGAGCCTGGGCTCTATGTCCTGGCAGCAGGATCACGGGTCGCCGATGCGATCTCGGCGGCGGGCGGTTTCGGTGAGAACGCGGACACCGCCGCGGTGAACCTTGCCCGGCCGTTGAGCGACGGGGAGCAGCTCGTCGTGCTCGAGGTCGGGCAGGCACCTCCGGCAGGCGCGACCGGGGCCGAAGGCTTGGATGGCGGCCCGATCAATCTGAACACCGCCGGGGTGGACCAACTCGACGAGCTGCCACGCGTCGGACCTGCCATCGCGCAGCGAATCGTGGACTGGCGGGAGCAGAACGGCCGGTTCACGAGTGTGGACGATCTGCTGGGCGTGCCCGGCATCGGCGAGAAGATGCTCGCGAGCCTGCGCGACCTCGTGAGGGTGTGATGGACGCGCGCGCCTGGCGGCTCGTTCCCGCTGCGGCCCTCTGCTGGATCGTCGCGGTCGCGGCGATCACTCAACCGGCGATGGCGTCCGGTCTGGCGATGCTGTGCGGCGGAGCCGCTGTGGCGACCGCAGCCATAGCTGCGCTCGTCACGCGGCAGAACCCGACTCGGACGTGGACGCTGGCGACGCTCGCCCTGCTCCTCGCGGCGATTCCGGCGGTGTCGGTGGCGGTACAGGAGCCGCCCCGCCAGGTGGCGATCGAGATCGGCGACGGCCATCGGATGAACGGCGAGTTCGCGATCGTGGGCAAGGTCGAGACGACCTCACTCGGCTTCCGAACGGATTCGGTGGCGGTTTCGGTGTCTGCCGGACGAGAGCCCCTCCCCGGCGGAGTGCCGGTGACGATTCTGATGTCCGAGCATCCCGACGGGGCCGAGATCGGCGCCGTCGTGCGGATCGAGGGCGCGGCGTTCGCTGCCGATCCCGGGGAACGCGCCGTGCTCGTCGTGCGCGCGGAGAGCGTCGTGCTGGTTCGAGCGCCCAGCGGGATCGCGGCCGCATCCGCGTGGCTGCGGCTACGTCTCGCGGCATCGACGGAAGGACTGCCTGCGCCCGCCGCGGGCCTCATTCCCGGCCTCGCGGTCGGAGACACCGGCGGCGTCGACGCTGCGCTGGAGCAGCAGATGCGTGCCGCATCCCTCACCCACCTGACCGCCGTCTCGGGGGCGAACTGTGCCATCGTCGTCGGGCTCGCCTTCCTCCTCGCGGCTCGGTGCGGTCTTGGTCGGGCGGGCCGCGTGGCCGCCGGACTCTTGACGCTCGCGGGGTTCGTCGTGCTGGTGACGCCCGAGCCCAGCGTCGTCCGCGCGGCGACGATGTCCGCGGTCGCGATGCTCGCGTTGCTGCTCGGGCGGCGGGGGAGTGGGCTCGCTCTGCTCGCCCTCGCTGTGTGCGTGCTGTTGGCCGCCGATCCGTGGCTGGCTCTGTCGCTGGGGTTCGCGCTGTCGGTCGCGGCGACGGGTGCACTCCTCGTGCTGGCGCCGCCGCTCGCGCGAGGGCTGGGCAGGTTCCTGCCCGCATCGCTCGCTCTCGCGCTGGCTGTGCCGCTGTCGGCGCAGCGCGTGTGCAGCCCTCTCATCGTGCTCGTCAGCCCCGGTGTCGCCGTCTATGGGGTGCCGGCGAACCTCCTCGCCGCACCCGCCGCGCCGGTCGCCACCGTACTCGGGTTGGCCGCGTGCCTCGCGGGTCCCGTGCCCGTGTTGCAAGCAGGGCTGACCGCACTCACGTGGCTGCCTGCGGCGTGGATCGCCGGGATCGCGGGTGCTGTAGACGCGCTGCCCGCACGGACCCTCCCGTGGGCGGAGGGCTTGCCCGGGCTCGTCGGCCTGGTCGTGGTGACGGCCGCCGGCACAATCCTCCTGCTCCCGCCGGGACGAACACGCGTCGCTCGCCTCGGCCGCGCACTCTCGGCCCTCATGACTGCAGCCGTTGCCGCGGCAATGGCGGGGATCCTCGTGGTCGAGTCCGTCGTCGTTCCGATGACGACGCCGCAGGACTGGAGCATCGCGATGTGCGACGTGGGTCAGGGAGACGCTGCCGTCGTCCGTTCGGCGGGCGCGGTCATGCTCGTCGACACCGGCCCGGAGCCTGAGGCGCTCGCGTCCTGTCTCGAGAGGCTGGGGATCGGACGGATCGACCTGCTGGTGCTGACCCACTTCGACGCCGATCACGTCGGCGGGCTCGACGGCATGCCCGCCGACGTCGGTCTCCTGCTGCACGGTCCGGCCGACGAGCGTGACACCGCCCGCGTCCTCTCCGCCGGTGCGCAGGATGTCGTCGCCGCAACGGCGGGGATGGGCGGCGCGCTGGGGGCTGCGCGATGGCGGGTCGTGTGGCCGCCGGCGGATGCCGTGACACCGGGCAACGACGCGAGCATCGTCGTGGAGGTCGGGGGCGGCGACGTGCCGCGCACGCTCCTGCTCGGGGATCTCGGCGCCGATGCGCAGCGGGCGCTGCGCGCGAGAGGAGAGCTGCGCGGGCCGTACGAGGTCCTCAAGGTCGCGCATCACGGTTCGGCCGATCAGGATGCGGGGCTGCAGCGTCAGGCCGCCCCGGCGCTCGCACTGATCGGCGTGGGGGCTGACAACGACTACGGGCACCCACGAGCGGAGATCCTCGACATCCTGACGGCTCAGGGCGCGACCGTGGCGCGCACGGATCGGGACGGGCTCATCCTGGTGGGGTTGAGCGACGGGCGTACGACGCTCTGGCGCGAGCGGGCGGATGCGGCGTCGGCCGCCCTCGGTAGGCTGGGGGGATGGCGACCCGAAAGCCCACCCCGACGCGCAGCGCGATCCCGCAGCAGTCGTGGCGGACCCCGGAGCCGGCGCCGATCGTGTTGATCTCGGGACCCGAGGAGGTCTGCGCGGAGCGGGCGACCGCGCGGCTCCGTGACTACCTGCGCGCAGAGGATCCGAGCTTGGAGATCTCCGACATCGACGCGTCGGACTACACCGCCGGAACTCTCCTGGCCGTCAGTGCGCCTTCGCTGTTCGGGGAGCCGCGACTTGTGCGCATCCGCAGCGTCGAGAAGTGCTCCGATGCCTTCCTCGCGGAAGCCCTGGCCTACCTTGAGAACCCGCAGGATGGAGCGACGGTCGTGCTGCGTCACACCGGTGCGAGCGTGCGCGGCAAGAAGCTCCTCGAAGCGATCCGTGCCGGATCCGGCGGGGGAGTCGAGGTGGCCTGTCCGGCGATCAAACGCGATTCCGATCGGTACGACTTCGCGGCGAGTGAGTTCCGCGAGGCCGGTCGGCGCATCGCACCCGCCGCGCTGCGCGCGCTGGTCGGGGCGTTCTCCGACGACCTGACCGAGCTCGCCGCGGCCTGCCAGCAACTGGTGAACGACGTCGAGGGCGACGTCACCGAACAGATCGTCGAGCGCTATTACGGCGGGCGTGTCGAGACCTCGGCCTTCACCGTCGCCGACACGGCGATCGCCGGCCGCTACGGCGAGGCGCTCCTGGCACTCCGTCAGGCACTCGACTCCGGTGCCGACCCGGTTCCGATGGTCGCGGCGATCGCGATGAAGCTGCGCACGATGGCACGCGTTGCCGGCACCCGCGAACCCTCTCGACAGCTCGCGACGCGACTGGGCATGAAGGATTGGCAGGTCGACCGCGCGCGGCGCGACCTGTCGGGCTGGACGCAGGAGTCGCTGGGCCTCGCGATCCAGGCGACCGCCCGCGCCGACGCGGAGGTCAAGGGCGCGTCTCGCGACGCGGTGTTCGCGCTCGAACGCCTCGTCACCGTCATCGCCACACGCGCGCCCTACGCGGTCTGAGTCCCGTCCTCGACAACGACGAAGGCCCGCCGCACCAGCGACGGGCCTTCGATGAAGACGCGGCTCAGAGAGCGGAGACCTGCTTCGCGATCGCGGACTTGCGGTTCGCGGCCTGGTTCTTGTGGATGACGCCCTTGCTGACGGCCTTGTCGAGCTTCTTGGTAGCCGTGACGAGCGCCTTCTCGGCGGCGGCCTTGTCGCCACCGGCGACGGCCTCGCGGGTGCGACGCACCGCGGTCTTCAGCTCGCTCTTGACGGCCTTGTTGCGCTCGTGCGCCTTCTCGTTGGTCTTGTTGCGCTTGATCTGCGACTTGATGTTTGCCACGTGTCGTGAACTTTCGTTTCGGAGTCTGCTCGGAAGTTGCCGGTCAGCGGTAGAGGGGCGCTTCGCGGCGGTCGTGAAGAGCGGGAAAACCCTTCACGCGCAAGCCAAACAAGGAGTCTACCAGACCGGGTCCTTCGCGCCCGCCTCGATCGTGGCGATCGCCAGCGCGATGACGGCGTCGAAGACCTCCGGGCGCATGGCCGAGACGAGATGGCTTGTGCGGGGGATGACGATGAGCTCCGCGTGGGGCGCGATGCGCTGGAAGAGACGCTCGCTGACGCGCAGCTGGTCGTACTGCCCGTTGACGAACCACAGCGGCACCTGGATGCGGGCGAGAGCCGTCAGCACGTCGAGCTGCGCGAGCTGCGCGAGCGCCCCGTCCTGGGCGTCGAGGGCATAACCGCCCGCTCCGAAGTCGGCGCGGGTGTGCTCGGGGAGCGTTCGGGAGAGCACGTACTGGGTCAGCCGCATCCCCCGATCGGGGAGCGCGTCGAAGCCGCGGGCCAGAGCGCGGTAGGTGCGCAGTCCCAGCCCGCGCGGCACCGCGGTGCAGGATGCCGCGATGAACCCGGCGATCGGCGGGGCATCGACCTGCCCCGCGTATTCGATGCACAGCAGTCCGCCCATCGAATGGCCGACCATGAGGACGGGCCCGCGCTCGGCGCAGGCGCGCACCGCTCGGTCGATCGTCGCGAAAGCCTCGTCAAGGGTGAACGGCTCGGCCATGCGCGTTCCGTGACCGGGGAGGTCGACGGCGTTCACACCGATACCCGCGGCCTCAAGGCTCTCCCGCTGGGCGCGCCACATGGACGCCGACGTACGGATCCCGTGCACCAGGACCACCTGCACCGTCATCGCTCCAGCCTAGGCTCGGGCGGCCGGCTGCTCCCCGTAGAATCGACGGAACATGTCACCGCGCGCCCTCAAGCCCCTGCAGCCGTCCGCGACTCCGCCCGAGCTGATCCGCAACTTCTGCATCATCGCCCACATCGACCACGGTAAGTCGACGCTGGCCGACCGGATGCTGCAGATCACCGGCGTCGTCGCCGACCGCGACATGCGTGCGCAGTACCTCGACCGGATGGACATCGAGCGCGAGCGCGGCATCACGATCAAGAGCCAGGCCGTGCGCATGCCGTGGTCGGATGCGAACGGCACGTACGCGCTCAACATGATCGACACCCCGGGGCACGTGGACTTCACCTACGAGGTGAGCCGATCGCTCGCCGCGTGCGAGGGCGCCATCCTCCTGGTGGACGCAGCGCAGGGCATCGAGGCACAGACCCTCGCCAATCTGTATCTCGCGCTCGAGAACGACCTCACGATCATCCCCGTGCTCAACAAGATCGACCTGCCCGCGGCGGATCCCGAGAAGTACGCCGCCGAACTCGCGGGACTCATCGGCGGCGACCCGGAGGACGTGCTGCGCGTCAGCGGCAAGACGGGCATGGGTGTCGAGGCGCTGCTGGATCGGATCGTCGAGCGCATTCCCGCACCCGTGGGGGATCCCGCCGCCCCGGCACGCGCGATGATCTTCGACTCGGTCTACGACGCCTACCGCGGCGTCGTGACGTACGTCCGGATGGTCGACGGCAAGCTCGAGCCGCGCGAGCGGATCCAGATGATGTCGACGAAGGCCACCCACGAACTGCTCGAGATCGGCGTCTCCAGCCCCGAACCCGTTCCCACCAAGGGCCTGGGTGTCGGCGAGGTCGGATACCTGATCACGGGTGTGAAGGACGTCCGGCAGTCGAAGGTCGGCGACACGATCACGAACCATCGCAAGCCCGCCACCGACGCTCTGCCCGGCTACACCGACCCGAAGCCGATGGTCTTCTCCGGCATCTATCCGATCGATGGGAGCGACTACGCGGAGCTGCGCGAGGCGCTCGACAAACTCAAGCTGTCCGACGCGTCGTTGCAGTACGAGCCGGAGACCTCCGTCGCCCTCGGCTTCGGTTTCCGTTGCGGATTCCTGGGGCTCCTGCACCTCGAGATCATCACCGAGCGCCTCTCCCGCGAGTTCGGCCTCGACCTGATCACGACCGCGCCGTCGGTGACGTACGAGGTCATGACGGACACGGGCGAGACGGTCACGGTCACCAACCCGAGCGAGTACCCGGACGGCCGCGTGGCCGAGGTCTCCGAGCCCGTCGTCAAGGTCGGCATCCTGCTGCCCAAGGACTACGTCGGTACCGTCATGGAGCTGTGCCAGTCGCGGCGCGGAACGCTGCTGGGAATGGACTACCTCAGCGAAGACCGCGTGGAGCTGCGCTACAACATGCCGCTCGGCGAGATCGTCTTCGACTTCTTCGATCACCTCAAGAGCCGTACGCAGGGCTACGCGAGCCTGGACTACGAACCCGCCGGTTCGCAGACCGCCGACCTCGTGAAGGTCGACATCCTGCTGCAGGGCGAGAAGGTCGACGCGTTCAGCTCGATCGTGCACCGCGAGAAGGCATACGCGTACGGCACGATGATGACCGAGCGGCTGCGCAAGCTCATCCCTCGTCAGCAGTTCGAGGTTCCGATCCAGGCGGCCATCGGTGCGCGGATCATCGCGCGTGAGAACATCCGCGCGATCCGCAAGGACGTGCTCGCCAAGTGCTACGGCGGTGACATCACGCGCAAGCGCAAGCTCCTCGAGAAGCAGAAGGAGGGCAAGAAGCGCATGAAGATGGTCGGACGCGTCGAGGTGCCCCAGGAGGCGTTCATCGCCGCGCTGTCGGGTGACGTCGAGACGAAGAAGTAGGGGATTCACATTCGGATCGTGCATCCAGGCCGGCTCGGTACGCTGGAGACCATGCGCCGTGGGACCTTCCGGGACGAGACCGTCGACTACGCCGCCGTCGGGGCGACGCAGGCTCCCGACCTCCTCCAGTACCCGCCGGAGAAGAGCATTCCGGCGCAGGAGTCGTGGAAGCTCGGCAGCGGTGAGGAGCGATTCCGCTCGGCGGGCGACGCGCTGCTGTCGTGGCGAGCCCTGCGCGACGGCGGCATCTCGATCGCCGAGGTGCGTCCCGCATCCGACCCGAGCTACTCGGGGGTGTCCTTCGACGACGAAGGTCAGCCGATCGCGCCCAGCCGCCTGGACGCCGACCAGCGCTTCGACGCCGACGGAACGCCGTACGTGGCCGCCGGCTCGTCGGTGCACGTGCGCGGACGCGTCGGCGGCTACCGCGTCGATGCCGAGCTGCGCGTGATCTTCGTGGTCGAGGAGAAGCGTCGTATCGGCTTCGCATTGGGCACGGTGCGCGACTCGGTGGTGAGCGGCGAGGAGTCGTTCATGATCGAGTGGCGCGGCGACGACGAGGTCTGGTTCACCGTTCGTGCGTTCGACCGCCCGGTGGCACCGCTCTACCGTCTGCTCCCCGCGCTCGTGCGCCGCCGCCGCCGTGAGCTCTTCAGCCGGTACCTGCGCGCGATCTCGCCCATGTACACGACCCCCGCCTGATGGCCCCATCCGTTCTTCCCGACGGCGACATCGCACCCGCCGACGGAGTTCTTCCCGAGGGCACGGTGGTGGATGTCGGCACCGATTTCGGCGTCTACGTCCACGTGCCCTATTGCCGCGTGCGCTGCGGCTACTGCGACTTCAACACGTACACGGCCGATGAGCTGCGCGGCCACCGACGCGACGACTACCCCGACGATCTCGGCCGCGAGATCGCCCTGGCGACCCGGGTGCTGGCGGACGTGCCACGACCGGCGCAGACCGTCTTCTTCGGCGGCGGCACCCCGACGCTGTTGTCGTCGAGGGCGCTGGGCGGGATGCTGCAGGCCGTGCGCGAAGGCTTCGGCATCGCCGAGGGCGCCGAGATCACGGTCGAGGCCAACCCCGACTCTGTCACGCACGCGTCACTCGCGGAACTGGCCCAGGCGGGCGTGACGCGCGTCTCGATCGGCATGCAATCGAGCGTCCCGCACGTGCTCGCCGCACTCGACCGCACGCATGATCCCGCCAACGTGGCCGCCGCCGTCGCGGGAGCACGCGCGGCGGGCCTCGATGTGAGCGTCGATCTGATCTACGGCGCACCGGGGGAGTCTCTGTCGGATTGGCGTGCGTCGGTGGATGCGGCTCTGGCGCTGGAGCCGGATCATCTCTCCGCCTACGCGCTCATCATCGAGGACGGCACGAAGCTCGCCCGCCGCATCCGCTCCGGTGAAGTGCCCGCGCCGGATGACGACCTGCAGGCGGAGATGTACGAGCTCGTCGACGACGCGATGGCGGATGCGGGCTACGACTGGTACGAGGTGTCGAACTGGGCGCGCGGCGCAGACCACCGCTCGCGTCACAACCTCGCCTACTGGCGCGGAACCGACTGGTGGGGGTTCGGCCCGGGCGCGCACAGCCACGTCGCCGGCGTCCGATGGTGGAACGTGAAGCACCCGGCCGCCTACGCGCAGCGGCTCTCGCGGGGGTCGTCCCCGGCGGCGGCGAGGGAGGTCCCCGACCAGGAGGCTCGCACGCTCGAGCGCATCCTGCTGGAGTCCCGCATCCGTGAGGGGTTGCCGATCGAGGTGGTCCCGACCGACCGACGCGGCGCTGTGGCCGGGCTCATCGCCGACGGGCTCGTCGAGGGCGCGACCGCGCTGCGGGGTCGCATCGTGCTCACGCGACGCGGCCGGCTGCTGGCCGACGCGGTCGTGCGCGCGCTGACCGACTGAGTCAGCGGTCGAGCGCCACGAGCACTGCCGCACGCGGCAGGGCGGCGTCCTCTGTCACGGTGTCGTAGCGGCGCACGAGCGAGCCGTCGCGGAACGTGGGCCAGCCGGGATCGCCGGTCTCGGCGAAGCGGATCCAGTCGGCGTGCATGCGCGTGGCCAACTCCTGCGGAGCGCCCGTCCCGGCCATCGTGATGGCTCCCTCATCGCCGAGCGCGTCGAAGACGAAGCCGAGCTCGAGGGCATGCGCGGCGCGGAGGTCGCGGACCGGGCTCGCCCAGGCGAATTCGTACACGAACGTGGGCGCGCGGCGCGCACGCGCGACCTCGATGGCCGGTTGTCGCACGGCCAGATCGGTCAGGACCTGTCCGATGATCTCGCCGGGCGACGCGTCGGGGAACGTCGCCCGATACGCGCGCCACACGCCGCGCGGGAGACGCTTGGCGAGCGCGAGAAGCGCATAGGTGCCCCGTGAGAGCTTCGCGAACGCGGCGGGCGTGTCCCACAGCCGGTACTCGTCGGTGTTCGTTCCGATGATGAGAGGGATGTCGGCGTCGACGAGTGCGCGGCGGGGGTTCTCCGGCAACGTCGTCGGATCGACGCTCGCGTTGAAGCCGGGGGCTGCCTTGATGAGGGTCGAGTTCGCGGTCAGTTCATCCCTGGTCGCGACGAGCCGCTGGGGCGAGACGGCGCGGAAGCTCTCTGCGGTGGCGGGGACTCCGAGTCGGCGAGCGATGTCGCGCGCGGGCCGGGCGGCGCGCTTGGGCGTGGCGGCGTCCAGAGGTCCCGACTCGATGATCGCGCCGGCGACGAGCGGGCGCAGGTCTTCGCGCGCCAGGAGAGCAGCGACCGCGGCTCCGCCGGCGGACTCGCCGAAGATCGTGATCCGAGAGGGGTCGCCGCCGAAGCGGGCGATGTTGCGATGCGTCCACCGCAGCGCCTCGGCGGCGTCGGCGAGCCCGATGTTGCGCGGAGCATCGGGCAGGACGGAGAACCCCTCGGACCCCAGCCGGTAGTTCGCGGAGACGAAGACGACGCCGTCGCGGGCGAACGGGGTGCCGTCGTACGTGCTGATCGCCGCCGTGCCTCGCTCCAGCGCTCCGCCGTGGAACCAGAGCATGACCGCGGCGCCGTCGGCATCCTCCGGGCGCCACACATTGACGGTCAGGATGTCTTCCCCGGGGATGATCGTCGAGGGGAGGAGCTTGCCGATCTCGCCCGGGTAGGGCGACTGAGGCGACGTGGGGCCGAACGCGGTGGCCTCGCGCACACCCTCCCACGCTGCGGCGGGCTCGGGGAGGGCGAATCGCCGCGCCCCGACCGGCGGTTCGGCGTAGGGGATGCCGAGGTAGCGCTCGATCTCCTCGGAGCGGATCCCGGAGACGGCTCCGGCCTCGGTGCGGACGACGGGATGCGGCATACGACCTCCTCTCGCGAGTCTACGGGTGCCTTCCGGAGACTCGCGGCTCGAGCGCGCTAGAATTGGCACTCCCAGACCTCGAGTGCCAGGAGGGAGTGCGCATGGTCAGCGATCGGGGACTCGACGTGCTTCGAGCGATCGTCCAGGACTACGTCGAGACGCGTGAACCCGTCGGGAGCAAGTCGATCGTCGAACGTCATTCGTTCGGCGTGTCCGCGGCGACGATCCGCAACGACATGGCGCTGCTCGAGGACGAGGAGCTGATCACCGCACCGCACACCTCGTCCGGCCGAGTGCCGACCGACAAGGGCTACCGCGTCTTCGTGAACCACCTCGCCGAGCTGCGCCCGCTCACCAGCGCCCAGCGCTCGGCGATCACGGCGTTCCTCGGTGCTCCGGCGGACTTGGACGACATGCTCGGACGGACGGTGCGCGCGCTGACCCAGCTCACCGGCCAGGTCGCGCTCGTGCAGTACCCGTCGTTCGAGCGCGCGAGCATCACGCACGTCGAACTCGTCCACCTCGGCGGTTCGCGTCTGGTCGTCGTGCTCGTCACCGACACCGGTCGGGTGTCGCAGCGTCTGATGGCAGCGCCCGAGCCGCTCGAGGAGACGGATGTGGCGACGCTCCGCGCGCAGGTGTCGGTGCTGGTCACCGGGCGACCGGTACGCGAGGGCACGCAACGGGTCGCGCAGGCACTGGCAGAGACGCTGACCGACAGCCGGGCCGACCGCGCCCTCGGGGCGCTGCTTCGCACGGTCGGCGAGGAGCTCGACGAGTTCCGCCAGGATCGGCTCGTGATGGCGGGAACGGCCAACCTCGCTCGTGCGGAGGGCGACTTCCGCGGCAGCATCTACCCGCTGTTGGAAGCGATCGAGGAGCAGGTCACCCTGCTGCGTCTCATGGGCGAGATGGTGGCCGACGAGCAGGGGCTCGCCGCATCCATCGGGCGCGAGAACGAGGCGTTCGGTCTCGTCGAGGCGTCCGTGGTGGCCAGCGATTACGACACGACCGGAGGGCAGGCGCGCGTGGGTGTGCTCGGCCCCACTCGGATGGACTACTCCAGCAACCTCGCGGCCGTCCGCGCCGTGGCTCACTACCTGAGCCGTCTGCTGGAAGAAGACGAACGCGCGCGCTGAGCGCGCGAGACGATTCCGCGTCACGCGGACGGGAAGGCTGAAGTGGCAGACCACTACGAAGTACTCGGGGTGCCTCGCGACGCATCGCAGGACGACATCAAGAAGGCGTACCGCAAGCTCGCGCGTCAGCTGCATCCCGATGTGAACCCCGGCGAGGATGCGGCGGAGCGGTTCAAGCTCGTCACGCACGCCTACGACGTGCTGAGCGACAGTGAGCAGCGTCGTCGGTACGACATGGGCGGCGACAGCGGTGGATTCGGTGGTGCCCAGGGCTTCGGCGGGTTCAGCGACATCTTCGACACGTTCTTCGGCGGGGGAAGCGGGGCTGGACGCGTGCGTCCGCGCTCGCGCACCGAGCGAGGCCAGGACGCCCTCGTGCGCGTGACGCTCGAGCTGCGGGAAGTGATCTTCGGGGCTCATCGCGACATCGAGGTGGATACCGCCGTGCTGTGCGAGACGTGCGAGGGCGGGTGCTGCCAGCCGGGCACGTCGCCCGTCACCTGCGACATCTGTCACGGCAGCGGACACGTGCAGCGCACGGTCCGCAGCCTTCTCGGCAACGTCGTCACGAACCAGCCGTGCGCCACGTGCCAGGGCTACGGCACGACGATCCCGTACCCCTGCGCGACCTGCCAGGGCCAGGGGCGCGTGCGCGCGCGGCGGACGGTCTCGGTCGACATCCCCGCGGGCGTCGAGACGGGCCTGCGGCTGCAGCTTCCCGGCTCCGGCGAGGTGGGCCCCGCGGGCGGTCCCCACGGCGACCTGTACCTAGAGATCACAGTGGCCGCGGACGAGGTGTTCAGCCGCGACGGCGACGACCTGCTCGCCACCCTCGACGTCTCGATGCCCGATGCGATCCTCGGAACCACCACGCGGATCGAGGCGCTGGACGGCCCCGTCGACCTGGAGCTGCGCGCCGGGGTCCAGGCCGGCGACGTGCTGACGATCAAGGGTCGCGGTATCACGCCGCTGCGCGGCAACCAGCGCGGCGACCTCAGGATCGGCGTGCACGTGGTCACCCCGACCCGCCTCGACCACAAGGAGCGGGCTCTCATCGAGGAGTTCGCCAAGAAGACCAAGGCGCCGGCACCTCGTCTGTCCGAGTTCCAGCAGGGTCTGTTCGCGAAGCTCCGCGACCGCTTCCGTAACGGGTGATCCGGTGGCGCTGCACTTTCTCCTCGACGACGCCTCCGACGCCCAGCCCGGCCGCACGGTCGTGCTGACCGGAGCCGAGGCGCACCATGCCGCGACGGTGCGGCGGGTGCGCGTCGGCGAGGCGGTCACGATCGGCGACGGGCGAGGAGTCTGGGCGACGGGGACGTGCACGAGCGTCGCGCCGCGCGAAGTGGCGGTCGAGATCCGTCACCGCGAGGACGTCCCGCCACCCGCGCCGCGGCTCGTCCTCGTGCAAGCTCTCGCCAAGGGCGACCGTGATGAGATGGCGGTACAGGCGGCGACGGAGCTCGGCATCGCCGAGGTCGTGCCGTGGCAGGCCGCCCGCAGCGTCTCGCGCTGGGATGCCGCCAAGGCGGTCAAGGGCCGCGCCCGCTGGACGCAGATCGTCCGCGAAGCCGCCAAGCAGGCCCACCGCGCGTGGGTGCCGGTGGTGAGCGAGGTGAGCACCAGCGCGCAGGTCGCGCAGCGCGCCGCGGTCACCCCGATGCTCGTCCTGGAGCCGGGCGCGTCCGAATCCCTCAGCACCAGGATGCGGGAGCTGCGGGACGCGCCCGAGATCCTGCTGGTCGTGGGACCCGAAGGCGGGATCGAGGCTGCGGAACTCGAGTCGTTCGCCGCAGCGGGCGCCCACCCCGTGCGGCTCGGCGACGGGGTCCTGCGCACCTCCACCGCAGGACCCGCCGCCCTCGCCGCCATCGAGGCTCTCCTGGGTCGGTGGTGAACGCGCGCGCATAGACTGGAGGAATGAGCGAGCCGTCCGTGTTCACCCGCATCCTGCAGGGCGAGATCCCCGCGGAGATCCTCGCCGAGACCGAGCGCGTCTTCGTCATCCGTGACATCGCGCCCCAGGCTCCGGTCCATCTCCTGGTGATCCCGAAGACCCCCGAGTACCGCGATGTCGTGTCGCTGGCGGCGCACGCGCCCGATCTGCTCGCCGAGATGGTCGAGGTGGCAGGCAAGGCGGCTGCGGAGCACGCGGACGGTGACTTCCGCCTCGTCTTCAACTCCGGCGCCGGCGCGGGTCAGACCGTCTTCCACGTGCACGCGCACGTTCTCGCCGGCGACCTGTCGGAGGGGAGTGTCGGTGCCTGAGCAGCCTCAACCCGAAGCCGTCGAGAAGCTGATGGCCGACGGCATCGCCATGGTGCAGCTGCTGGGACCGCAGGACCGCCTCCTGCGCGTGGTCGAGCGCGAGCATCCGGATGTGGATGTGCATGTGCGCGGGAACGAGATCACCCTCTCGGGCTCTGCCGCCGACGTCGCGGCGGCCAAGACGCTCGTGGAGGAACTGCTCGTCATGACCCGCCGCGGGCAGGACCTGGGTCCCGCCGACGTCGCGTCGTCGCGCCGCATCCTCGATGCGGACGGCGGGATGCGTCCGTCCGAGGTCATGGGCGAGGCGATCCTGTCGTCGCGCGGCAAGGTCATCCGACCGAAGACACTCGGCCAGAAGGCTTATGTCGACGCCATCGAAGACAACACGATCGTGTTCGGCATCGGTCCCGCCGGAACCGGCAAGACCTACCTCGCGATGGCCAAGGCCGTCCAGGCGCTGCAGCGCAAGGAGGTCAGCCGCATCATCCTCAGCCGTCCGGCGATCGAAGCGGGCGAGCGTCTCGGGTTCCTCCCCGGCTCGCTGACCGACAAGATCGATCCGTACCTGCGTCCGCTCTATGACGCTCTCAACGAGATGCTCGACCCCGAACTCGTCCCGAAGCTCATGGCCAGCGGGACCATCGAGGTGGCGCCGCTCGCCTACATGCGCGGGCGCACGCTCAACGACTCCTTCGTGGTTCTCGACGAGGCGCAGAACACCACCCCCGAGCAGATGAAGATGTTCCTCACCCGCCTCGGGTTCGGCACACGCATGGTGGTCACCGGCGACATCACGCAGATCGACCTGCCGCAGGGCGCCTCGGGTCTCCGCTTGGTGACGCGGGTGCTCAAAGACATCGACGACATCCACTTCTCGTACCTCACCAGCGACGACGTGGTGCGCCACACCCTCGTCGGCAAGATCGTCGACGCCTACACCGAGTTCGACGAGCGGCGTCTCGCGTCCCGCCGCGAGCGGGACGAGGCAAGCGAGCTCGCCAATCGCGCCCAGCGGCGCGGCGGTGCACGAGACCACCTTCCGAAGCGAGGACGCTCATGACGATCGAGATCACCAACGAGTCCGGCATCGACGTCGACGAGACCGTGCTGCTGCGACTCATGGAGAGCAACTTCTCCGAGCTGCACATCAGCCCGGATGCCGACGTGGCGATCCTCCTGGTCGATGAGGGCGCCATGGAAGCGCTGCACGTGCAGTGGATGGACGAGCCTGGGCCGACCGACGTGCTGAGCTTCCCGATGGACGAGCTGCGACCCGGTTCCGAAGAGGCCCCGACGCCTCCCGGCCTCCTGGGCGACATCGTGCTGTGCCCGCAGGTCGCCGAGACCCAGGCGCGCGAGGCGAAGCCGCCGCATCCCATGCAGGACGAGCTGATCATGCTCACCACGCACGGCCTGTTGCACCTGCTCGGCTTCGATCACGCCGAGCCCGATGACGCGGCAGAGATGTTCGGTCTGCAGCGCGATCTCATCGTCGCCTTCACCCTCGCCGAACGGCGCAGGGCGCGGGGATGACCGCTGCGCTGCTGCTGACCGCGGCCGTTCTGCTCATCGCGTTCGGTGCTCTCATGGCCGCGATCGACGCGGCGTTCGGTGTCACCTCGCGACAGGACCTCGTCGATCTCTCGGGGTCCGGACGCAACGCCGCACCGCTCGGCCGCATCAGCGCCGACCCGGAGGCGCACGCCAACGCGGTGGCCTTCATCCGCGTGCTGGCGGAGACCGGTGCCGCGGTACTCGTGACCGCCGCGTTCGACCAGCTGTTCGACAACGTCTGGTGGGCGATCCTGGCAGCCGTCGTGCTCATGACGGGCCTCTCCTTCGTGGCTGTCGGCGTCAGCCCCCGCTCGGTGGGCCGCCGACACGCAGAGGGCCTGCTGCGCGGCGCCGCGCCGGTGATCCGCGGCGTCCGCATCCTTCTCGGCCCCCTCGCGCACGGCCTTGTCGCGTTGAGCAGCCGGGTGACCCCCGGTGGTGCCCGCGGGGCGTCGTTCGACACCGAGGAGCAGCTGCTCAGCATGGTCGACGAGGCGGCCATGCACGACCTCATCGAGGAGGACGACCGCGAGCTCATCCACTCGGTCTTCGAGTTCACCGGCACCTACGTACGCGCCGTCATGGTGCCGCGCACCGACCTCGTCACGCTCGCCGAGCACGACACGGCGCGAGAGGCGCTACGGATCTTCCTCGACACGGGGGTCTCCCGCATCCCCGTGCTCACCGCCGACGGCGAGGACGTCAGCGGCATCCTCTATCTCAAGGACTTGGTGCGCCGCGCGTTCCGCGACGAGCAGGACTGGGGCGCCCAGTCGGTGGCGCAGCTGGCGCGCGTCCCCGTCTTCGTCCCCGAGTCGATGCGCGTCGAGCCGTTGCTGCAGCAGATGCAGCGCGACGCCGTGCACGTGTGCATGGTCGTCGACGAGTACGGCGGCATCGCGGGCCTCGTGACCCTCGAGGACGTCATCGAGGAGCTCGTGGGCGAGATCGCGGACGAGTACGACGCCCCGGCGACCGAGGTCGTCGAGCTCGGTCCCGATCGCTATCGTGTGAGCGCCCGCCTCGGTCTGGATGCGGTCGGCGAGCTGTTCGGCCTCGAGCTTGACGACGATGAGGTCGACTCCGTCGGCGGGCTTCTGGGCAAGGTGCTGGGCCGGGTTCCGCAGCCCGGTGCCAGCGTCACCTATGAGGGATTGCACCTGACGGGCGGAGCCTCGCGCGGACGCGGACGCGGTCTCGCGACGGTCCTGGTGGAGCGCGCCCCCGAACCGCAGTCGGATACCCGGACGGGCTCGATCCCCGTGCCGGTGAAGGGAGAACGATGACCGACGAGCACCGCAGCGGCTTCGTGACATTCGTGGGTCGCCCGAACGTCGGCAAGTCGACGCTGACCAACGCACTCGTGGGCGAGAAGATCGCCATCACGAGCGAGAAGCCGCAGACGACGCGCCGCGCCATCCGCGGCATCGTGAACCGGCCCGCCGGTCAGCTTGTCGTCGTCGACACGCCCGGACTGCACCGACCCCGCACCCTGCTCGGACAGCGCCTCAACGATCTGGTCGAGGACGTGCTCGGCGACGTCGACGTGATCGCGTTCTGCGCGCCCGCGACCGAGAAGGTCGGTCCTGGCGATCGCCGCATCGCGGAGTCGCTGAACGGCTATCCCCGGGCACGCAAGGTCGCCGTGGTCACGAAGACGGATGCCGCATCCCGCGAGCAGATCACCGAACGGCTCATCGAGGTGGATGCTCTCCGCGAGGACTGGGACGCGGTCATCCCGCTCTCGGCGCTGACGGGGGAGCAGCTGGTGGTGCTCTCCGACGAGCTGCTCGCTCTCATGCCCACGGGTCCCGCTCTGTACGACGCGGACGTCGTGACGGATGAGACCACGGAGGACCGCATCGCCGAGATCATCCGCGAAGCCGCCCTGGGTGATGCGCGTGAGGAGCTCCCTCACTCCATCGCGGTGGTCGTCCAGGACATCGCCGAGCGCGAGGACTCCGACCTGACCGATGTCTTCGCCGACATCGTCGTCGAGCGCGACAGCCAGAAGGCGATCATCATCGGACGCAAGGGTCAGCGCCTGCGCGACGTGGGTGCCGCCTCGCGCGCGGGGATCGAGGAGCTTCTCGGTCGCCGGGTGTACCTGTCCCTTCACGTGCGCGTCGCCAAGGAGTGGCAGCGCGACCCGAAGCAGCTGGGGCGCCTGGGCTTCTGAGGCGCCGGGTGTAAGCTGTCCGCATGCGCGCGGCCGTGCTTCTCCTTAGTCGCCGCGACGAGACCTCGTTCTAGGGCCCTTCTCGTCGCGGAGCTCGTCGACGGCCCGCATCATCCGACGAGGAAAGCAGCCATGGAGAACACTCAGAAGCCGTCCGGCATGCCGACGCACAAGTACCGTCCCTTCCACGAGCAGATCCGCGTGGACCTGCCCGATCGCACCTGGCCTTCGAAGCGCATCACGGAAGCTCCGCGCTGGTGCGCGGTCGACCTGCGCGACGGCAACCAGGCGCTGATCGACCCGATGAGTCCCGAGCGCAAGCGGGTCATGTTCGACCTGCTCGTGCGCATGGGCTACAAGGAGATCGAGGTCGGCTTCCCGAGCGCGAGCCAGACCGACTTCGACTTCGTGCGGGAGCTGATCGAGAAGGACCTCATTCCCGACGACGTCACCATCCAGGTGCTGACGCAGGCGCGACAGCACCTGATCGAGCGCACCTACGAGGCCATCGCCGGCGCCAAGCAGGCGATCGTGCACCTGTACAACTCCACGAGCGTGCTGCAGCGCGAGGTGGTGTTCCGCACCGACAAGCAGGGCATCATCGACATCGCGCTCGAGGGTGCGCGGCTGTGCCGCGAGTACGAGAAGCGCATCCCCGAGACGGCGGTGTACTACGAGTACTCGCCCGAGAGCTACACGGGCACCGAGCTGGAGTTCGCGGCCGAGATCTGCAACGCCGTGCTCGAGGTTCTGGAGCCCACGCCCGAGCGCAAGGTCATCATCAACCTGCCCGCCACGGTCGAGATGGCCACCCCGAACGTCTACGCCGACTCGATCGAATGGATGGGGCGCAACCTCAACCACCGTGAGAACGTCATCATCTCGCTGCATCCGCACAACGACCGCGGTACGGCCGTCGCCGCGGCGGAGCTGGGCTACATGGCCGGCGCCGATCGCATCGAGGGCTGCTTGTTCGGCAACGGCGAGCGCACGGGCAACGTCGACCTGGTCGCCCTGGGCATCAACCTGTTCACGCAGGGCATCGACCCGCAGATCGACTTCAGCGACATCGATCAGATCAAGCGCACGGCCGAGTACTGCAACCAGCTGCCGGTTCCCGAGCGCAGCCCGTGGGCGGGCGACCTCGTCTTCACGGCCTTCAGCGGCTCGCACCAGGACGCCATCAAGAAGGGCTTCGAGGCGATGGCCGCCGAGTCCGCGGCGCGCGGGGTCTCGGTCGATGAGATCGAGTGGGCCGTGCCCTACCTGCCCATCGACCCGAAGGACCTGGGTCGCTCCTACGAGGCCGTCATCCGCGTCAACTCGCAGTCGGGCAAGGGCGGGGTCGCGTACCTGCTCAAGACCGACCACGCGCTGGATCTGCCCCGCAAGCTCCAGATCGAGTTCTCCGGTGTCGTGCAGGCCAAGACCGACGCCGAGGGCGGCGAGGTCACGAGCGACCAGATCTGGTCGGTGTTCTCGGACGAGTACCTGCCGTCTGAGTCCGAGGACGCACGCTGGGGCCGTTTCGAGCTGCTCGGTACTCGGACCTCGAGCGAGATGACCGGCGACGTCGAGCTGAACGTGCGTCTGCGCGACGGCGACACGGTCGAAGACGCGGTCGGGAACGGTAACGGCCCCATCGCGGCCTTCCTCGAGGTGCTGCGTTCCCGCGGCTTCGACATCTCGCTCTACGACTACGTCGAGCACACGATGAGCGCCGGAGGCGACGCTCAGGCGGCGGCCTACGTCGAACTGCAGGTCGACGGCGAGCGTCTGTGGGGCGTCGGCATCGACGGCGACATCTCGACGGCGAGCCTCAAGGCGGTCGTCTCGAGCGTGAACCGCGCGATCCGCACCCGCGAGCGCGAGCTGGTCGCCAGCGCCTGATCCCGCATCCCGTCCCCATCCCACCACCGCGAGACTGCATCTCCCGCACGAGATCACGGGTAGTACCCGTGATCTCGTGGCGAGGGTGCAGTCTCGCGGTCGTTTACTCGGGCTCGGCGGCGGGGCGCACGATCGGGATCGCGGCGGTCTCCACCGCGACCTTGCGGCGGTACAGCATCCGCTGCTCCGGGAGGGACAGATCGAAGATCACGGCGAGGATGCGGATGATGGTCGTCACCGCGATGCCGACGATCGCCGCGACGACGAGGTTCACGCCGAAGGCATCGAGCGTCGCGAGCACGACACAGCCGGCGGCCGCGGCCACGGCGTAGAGCGATCCCACGTGCATGATGGCCACCGGCAGGCCCATGATGACGTCACGGAGTACTCCGCCGCCCACAGCGGCGCAGACGCCGACGAACACGGCGGGCACGACCGGCAGCCCCAGAGCGAGGGCCTTGCTCGTGCCGAAGGCGCCGAAGAGCCCGATGACGAACGCGTCGAGCGAGACGATGACCCGGTTCAGGCGCTGGAACAGGCCCGCGAGCAGCATGCCGATGAGGGATGCGGCCATGGCCGTGAGCAGGTACCAGTCGCTTTGCAGGGTGGCAGGAGCGACCCCGAGCAGGAGGTCGCGGATCAGACCGCCGCCCATGCCGAACAGGATGCCGATGATGGCGACGCCGAGGAGGTCGAGCCGGCGCTGTCCGCGGAATCCGGATGCGAAGAGCGCGCCCTGGACCCCTCCGAGGGCGACGGCGGTGAGATCGGCCCAGAGAGGGATCACGAAGAGCGGCTCGGTCACGCATCCATTGTCTCTGCTCCGCGGGATAATCGAGTGTGCCCACCTATCGCGACGAAGTCGTGGTCCTGCGCACCCACAAACTGGGTGAGGCGGATCGGATCGTCACCATGCTCGGGCGCCGCACCGGCAAGATCCGCGCCGTCGCGAAGGGCGTGCGCCGCACGTCGTCTCGGCTGGGCGCGAGGCTGGAACCGTTCATGGTCGCCGACGTTCAGCTTTACGCGGGGCGTTCGCTCGACATCGTTCAGCAGGCCGAGTCGCTGGGCACCTACGGTGCCGACATCGCCGCCGATTACGACAGCTACACTGCCGCGAGCGCGATGGCTGAGACGGCTGACCGGCTCGGCGATGCGGAGGCGTCCTCGTCGCACTATCTGTTGCTGGTGGGAGGCTTGCGGGCTCTCGCTCGAGCCGATCACGCGCCGCGCAGCATCCTCGACTCTTACCTTCTGCGCGCTCTCGCCCTCTCGGGCTGGGCTCCGGGCCTCGACGACTGCGCCCGGTGCGGGACGCCCGGGCCGCACGGCGCGTTCGTCGCGCAGTCCGGCGGCATGGTGTGTCCCTCCTGCGCGCCCGCGGGATCAGCGCGTGTCGATGTCGAGACCACGGGCCATCTCCGTGCGCTGCTGACCGGCGACTGGCCCAGCGTGGACGCTGCGACCGAGCGCACGCACGCTTCCGCCTCCGGGCTCGTCGCCGCCTACGCCCAGTGGCACCTCGAGCGCGGCATCCGATCCCTGTCCCACGTGGAAAGAGCCCGATGAGTCCGAAGCCCTACACACACCGGGATGCGGTGCCGTATCGACCCGTCGATTGGACGGGGGAGTACCCGCCCGCGTACCAGCGCGGCGCGGTTCCCCGTCACGTGGCGATCGTGATGGACGGCAACGGTCGGTGGGCGAACGGCCGCGGACTCACCCGTGTCGAGGGGCACAAGGCGGGCGAGGCGGCGCTCCTGGATGTGGTCGCGGGCGCGATTCAGGCCGGCGTCACCCACCTTTCGGTCTATGCGTTCTCGACCGAGAACTGGAGCCGTTCGCCCGACGAGGTGCGGTTTCTGATGGGGTTCAACCGCGACGTGCTGCACCGTCGCCGCGATCAGCTCAACGAGTGGGGCGTGCGGGTGCGGTGGGCAGGACGCAAACCGAGGCTGTGGGGCTCGGTCATCAAAGAGCTCCAGTACGCCGAAGAGCTCACGCGCGACAACACGGTGCTGACACTGACGATGTGCGTGAATTACGGCGGCCGGGTCGAGCTCGTCGACGCGATGCGGTCGATCGCGGATGACGTCGCGGCTGGGCGCCTGCGACCGTCCGCCGTCACGGAGAAGCTCGTTCAGCGTCGGCTCTATCAGCCGGACATGCCGGATGTGGACCTGTTCGTTCGTTCCAGCGGCGAGCAGCGGACGTCGAACTTCCTGCTGTGGGAGTCTGCTTACGCCGAGTTCGTGTTCCTCGACACCCTCTGGCCCGACTTCGGACGCCGCGATCTGTGGCGGGCGATCGACCTGTACCTGGGACGCGATCGCCGCTTCGGCGGCGCGGTCGACGCGCCGCGCGCGTGACGCGGGCTCAGCCGATACCGAGCTCCGCGTCCGTCTTCGGGTAGGAGCGCTGCAACCACGCGCCGAATCCCTTGCGGGCGAGGCAGGCGGTGTTGTCGGCGCAGGCGATCACCGGGTCCTCCTTCGCGTAGACGCGGTACGTGTCGACCTTGTGGTTGAGGACGTCGCCGCTGAGATTGACGGGCAGATTCTGGGACGGGTACCCCACGAAGTACCTGATGGCGTCGATCGGATAGCCGACGCTCTGCGCCGCAGCCCGCACGATCGCCCCCGTCGCGCCATGGTCGGGATGATCGCCCTGGGTCAAGGGAGAGTTCGCCGGGACATGGGTGAACAGCCGGGTGGGTGCCCAGGCTGTGATGGCTTCGGCGACGGTCTGCTGCAACATTGCGGCGCTGAGCGGCGGGCCGCCGTCGATGGGAGCCAGCGCCGGGATCGCGCCGGACTCGAGCTGCGGGATGCTCCCGTGGCCGGTGGCGACGAATCCGCCCGCGTCGAGACCGCCGTCGGGGAGGCGCAGGAACGCGACGCTGAGTTTGGGGTCGCCCTGCCGGCAGAAGATCGTGACATGCGCGCCGGACAGCGTGGTCACGCTGGTCTCGTCCCAGAACGCCTGCGCGCCGCGCATGGTGTTGTACGCCCGGAGGATGCCCAGTTCGCGAGACCGAGAGTAGTTCGTCCCCTTGCCGGCGTCGCCGGCGGTGAGATACAGCGTGCGGACGCATTCGCCGTTGCTCACGGCCTCTTGCAGTGACGGGTTCGCGAAGATCAGGTCGTCGTCCTGGTGTGCCCACACCGACATCAGGGTTGTGGTGTCGCACGGGAGTGCGAGTGGGGAGGTCGGTGCGGCGGGGGGCGGTGGGGGAGCATCGGGGGTCTCGACCGGCGTGGGCAGGGGCGCCGGATCCGGCGAGTGGACCACCGTGGGTGACGCGCTGGGCGTGGGTTCGGCCGCGAACGGGAACGACGGCGGCAGCTGCGGCAGGACCACGGCCGCCGCGGTGGTCGCGCCCACCGCGAGGATGGCGATGAGCGAGCTCACCCAGACGATGGTGCGGCGACGTCGTCGTCGTGCGTGGCGCGCGTCACGCGCCGGGGTTCGGGTCCCCACGTACTTTCCCCATGTTGCTCAGGTGCCGGCATACCCCCACGGCAGCCATCAGCAGTCTCGCACAGCGGGCCGCGTTCACACGGTCATTCTTCACACCTTCTCAGCGTTCGTCGCTCCCGGTTGCCGGGGCGTCGGAATAGTGAGGGCCGAACCGCCGTTGCTCCCGTCATGACAGACCCGATTCGTATCGACGTGTGGAGTGACATCGCGTGCCCGTGGTGTTACATCGGCAAGCGCAATCTCGAGGCCGGATTGAAGGCCACCGCGGATGACGAGGACGCCCCGCGGGTGGAGGTGACCTTCCACTCGTACGAGCTTTCGCCCGACACGCCGGTCGACTTCCACGGGAACGAGGTCGACTTCCTGGCGGAGTACAAGGGGATGCCGCACGACCAGGTTCGCCAGATGCTCGATCGTGTCACCGGAGTCGCGGCCGAGGCGGGCCTGGATTACCACTTCGAGAAGCTGCAGCACACCAACACGGTGCTGGCGCACCAGCTGTTGCACTTCGCCAAGGAGCAGGGGCTGCAGCGGGAGATGACCGAGCGTCTGATGGCCGCCTACTTCGTGGAAGGGCACCACGTGGGTCGGGTCGACGACCTCGTGACGCTGGCGGCCGAGGTGGGGTTGGATGCGGATGCGGCGCGTGAGGCGCTGGAGAGCGACCGCTATCTCGATGCCGTCGAGGCCGACAAGGCACAGGCGACGGCGTACGGCATCAACGCCGTGCCGTTCTTCGTGATCGACGAGCGCTACGGGGTGAGCGGAGCACAGCCGCCCGAGGCGTTCGCGCAGATCGCCCGCCAGGTGTGGGCGGAGCGACAGGGCGCCGAGACGGCCTGACTCAGGCGGGCAGGTTCCGCTCGATGACCTCGACGATGGCCGGATCGTCGGGCTTGACCGTCGGGCGGAACCGGTGCACGTCTCCGGTGGGCGTGAGCACGAACTTCTCGAAGTTCCAGAGGATCGGACCGCGCTTGCCCTCTTCGTCCTTCGCGCGCTTCAGCGCCTTGTACAGAGGAGCCGCGCCCGGGCCGTTGACCTTCACCTTGTCGTTCACCGGGAACGTCACACCCCATGTCATCGAGCAGTACTCGAGGATCTCCTCGACGGATCCCGGTTCCTGGCCCATGAACTGATTGCAGGGGAATCCGAGCACGGTGAATCCCCGCTCGCCGTAGGTGCGCTGCAGCTCCTCGAGCTGCTCGTACTGCGGGGCGAGCCCGCAGCGTGAAGCGACGTTGACGATCATGAGGACGTTCTGTCCGTACTCCGCGAGGGTCTTCTGGCTGCCGTCTGCGGTGGTGAAGGGGATGCTGCGGAGGTCTTCGGCGGTGGTCGCGCTCATGCGCCTTACAGTACGCCGCCGCGCAGCCCCTCGGTCTGGGAGAATGATTTGGTGACCACGACAATCGCCCCCGCGCGTCCCTTGCGGCTCGGCCCCATCGAGGTCGAGGTGCCGGTGGTTCTCGCCCCCATGGCCGGCATCACGAACACGGCGTTTCGCCGATTGTGCCGCGAGTACGGCGCAGGCCTCTACGTGAGCGAGATGATCACCTCGCGCGCCCTGGTGGAGCGCAACGACACGACCATGCGCCTCATCCGCCATCACGAGTCCGAGACACCGCGCTCGGTGCAGCTCTACGGAGTGGACCCGGCGACGGTGGGAGCGGCTGCGCGGCTGCTCGCGGACGAGGACCGCGCCGACCACATCGATCTGAACTTCGGCTGCCCCGTTCCCAAGGTCACCCGCAAGGGCGGCGGAGCCGCGCTGCCGTGGAAGAGCGGACTGTTCGGCGACATCGTTCGCGCGGCCGTGCAGGGCGCGGGCGACATCCCCGTGACCGTGAAGATGCGCAAAGGCATCGACGACGATCACCTCACCTACCTCGATGCCGCCCGTATCGCGGAGGACGCGGGGGTCGCGGCGATCGCGCTGCATGCGCGCACAGCTTCGCAGTTCTACTCGGGCAACGCCGATTGGGACGCGATCGGGACGCTGAAGCAGACCATCACGAGCGTGCCGGTGCTGGGCAACGGCGACATCTGGTCGGCGGAGGATGCCGTGCGGATGGTCGAGCAGACCGGCTGCGACGGTGTCGTGGTGGGGCGCGGCTGCCTCGGGCGCCCGTGGCTCTTCGGAGACCTGGCGCGCGCGTTCGGCGGCGGTGCCGGTACGCAGCCCGTCGATGCGACGCTCGGCTTCGTGGCGGACGCCTTTCGCCGTCACGCGGAGCTGCTCGTGGAGTTCTTCGAGGACGAGGACCGCGGATGCCGGGACATCCGCAAGCATGTGGCCTGGTACTTCAAGGGGTATCCCGTCGGAGGCGACATCCGCGCGCGGCTGGCGACGGCGTCGTCGCTGCAGGAGATCGACGACCTCCTCGGCACGCTGGAGTTCGACGCGCCCTATCCGGGTGAAGCGGCGGAGGGCCAGCGCGGCCGGGCGGGTACGCCGAAGCGCCCGGCGCTTCCCGAGGGATGGCTCGACACTCGAGAAGCTGGCAACGGATGCTGCCGGCGCGCTGGCGGATGCGGAGCTCGACCACAGTGGCGGCTGAACGATCCGTGACGGGGACGCGCCCCGACGGGTATGAGGCGAGCGACGCCGAACGCTTCTACGCGGAGCAGCACCGCTCGCAGCGCGACGACTTCGCCCGCGACCGCGCTCGAGTCCTCCACTCCGCCTCGCTGCGCCGCCTGGCGGCCAAGACGCAGGTGCTCTCTCCCGCGAGCCCGGCCGATTTCGCGCGCAACCGATTGACGCACTCGCTCGAGGTCGCGCAGGTGGGGCGGGCTGGCAACCGCCCTGCAGCTCGCACCCGACGTCGTGGACACGGCATGCCTGAGTCACGACCTCGGCCATCCGCCGTTCGGACACAACGGCGAGCGTGCGCTCAACGATTGGGCCGAGGACATCGGTGGTTTCGAGGGCAATGCCCAGACGCTCCGCATCCTGACCCGCCTCGAATCGAAGGTGATCTCGGACGACGGCCACAGCTACGGGCTCAACCTGACGCGCGCGAGCCTCGACGCGACCTGCAAGTATCCGTGGACGATCGACAGCCCCGTGCCCGATCCGGGCGGGCGGCTGAAGTTCGGTGTGTATCCCGACGACGAGCCGGTCTTCCGTTGGATGCGTCAGGGCGCGCCGGGACGGGTCCGCTGTATCGAAGCGGAGGTCATGGACCTCTCCGACGACATCGCCTACTCGGTGCACGACTTCGAGGACGCCGTCATCAACGGATATCTCGATCCCGGCCGCCTCTCGGACCCGCGTCAGCACACGGCGCTGCTGAGTGCCATCCAGACGTGGGTCGGCTACGACTTCACGCGCGACGAGCTCGAGGATGCGCTTTACCGCCTCACCAGCCTGCCGGAGTGGATCGCGTCCTTCGACGGCACCCGCGCGGCGCACGCGCGGCTGAAGAACCTCACCTCCGACCTGATCGGCCGTTTCGCGCGCGCCGCGACTGCTGCGACGCGCGAGGCGTACGACGCGCCGGCGCTCACGAGGTACAACGGCCACGTCGTCGTTCCGCGCGTGGTCGAGGCCGAGATGGCCGTACTCAAAGGCACGATCGGAGCGTTCGTCGTGACGATCGAGGGGCGCAAGGAGCTCTACCGGGAGCAGCGACGTCTGCTGAAGAGGCTCGCGACGGCCCTGTGGGAGGCGCCGGAGCATCTCGACGCCCTGCACGCGGAGGATTTCGCAGGTGCGGACGACGACAGCGCACGTCGGCGGGTGATCGTCGACCAGGTGGCGAGTCTGACCGACCGATTCGCACTCGGCTGGCACCACCGGCTCGTCGGCGAGATAGACACCGAGACCCTCGACGTCTGGATGCCGGGAGGACGAACCATCGCTCGCTCCCTGTACGCCCTTCCCGAGCCCCTCGAGGGGCTCTGATGCCGGGGCGCATCGCGCAGGCCGACGTCGAGGAGGTGAAGGCCCGCACGAACATCGCCGACATCGTGGGGGAGCGCGTCGCGCTGAAGTCCGCGGGCGTCGGCTCGCTCAAGGGCCTGTGCCCGTTCCACGATGAGAAGAGTCCCAGCTTCCACGTGCGACCGCAGGTGGGTTTCTACCACTGCTTCGGATGCGGCGAGTCCGGCGACGTGTACACGTTCCTGCGGCGGATGGATCACCTGACGTTCACGGAGGCGGTCGAGCGTCTCGCGGGACGCATCGGATATTCGCTCCACTACGAGGAGGGTGGGGCTGCGCCCGAGACGTCCGGACGCGCCCGTCTCTACGCGGCGAATGCCGCGGCTGCCGAGTTCTTCCGGGCGCAGCTGCTGACTCCCGAGGCGGAGGTCGGACGCCGCTTCCTGGGCGAGCGGGGCTTCGATGCGGGCGCCGCCGCGCACTTCGGTGTCGGATTCGCGCCGCCGGGCTGGTCCGGAATGCTCGACGCGCTGACGGCGAAAGGCTTCACCAAGGAGGAGCTGCTGACGGCGGGCCTCGTGTCGCAGGGTCAGCGCGGCGTCTACGACCGATTCCGCGGTCGGGTCGTCTGGCCCATCCGCGATGTCACCGGTCAGGTGCTCGGCTTCGGTGCGCGACGCCTGCTCGAGGACGACAAGGGCCCGAAATACCTCAACACGCCCGAGACGCCGATCTATCGCAAGTCGCAGGTGCTCTACGGCATCGACCTCGCCAAGCGAGACATCGCTCGCGGCGACAAGCGTCGGGTCATCGTCGTCGAGGGCTACACCGACGTCATGGCGTGCCACCTGGCCGGGCTCACCACGGCGGTCGCGACCTGTGGCACGGCGTTCGGCGCCGACCATATGAAGGTGCTGCGCCGCATCATGGGCGACGACGCGGCCGCGGAGATCGTCTTCACCTTCGATCCGGATGCGGCGGGACAGAAGGCGGCGGTGCGCGCCTTCGCCGAGACGCGCACGGCCAACGTGCAGAGTTTCGTGGCCGCGGGGCCGGCGGATCTCGATCCGTGCGATCTGCGGCTGGCCCGCGGTGACGGCGCGGTGCGCGCCCTGATGGACACCAAGGTCCCGATGTTCGAGTTCGTCATCGACCAGCGACTCGCCGGCCTCGACCTGCGTACGGTCGAGGGTCGACTCGCGGGCCTGAACCTCGCAGCCCCCCTGCTGGCGGAGATCCGCGACGAGCCGCTCCGCCGGCGCTACGAGCACGTCCTCGCGCGCCGGCTCGGGGAAGATCTGAAGGACGTCCACCGTGAGGTGGCTCGCCAGCGGGCGCGCGCCGCGGGCGCACCGGAGCCCGCAGCCGCCCCGGCTGCCCAGCCCGATGCGCCACTGCCGCCGGCGGTGCGCGTCACGCTGGCCTCGCTGCCGCGTTCCGCCGATCTGGAGCGCGACGCAGTGATGGGATTCCTGCAGTACGGGCACCGTCTCGACCCCGTAGAGTTGCGCGCGGCGCTCGACGAGACGTTCCAGCATCCCGCGCTGGAGGTGGTGCGCTCGAGCATCGCCGCGGTTCCCGACCACTCTCGTCCGGGATGGGCGGCCGCGGCCGTGGACGCCGTGAGGGAGCCGTACCGCTCGCTGGCCGCCGAGCTGCTGACGGGCGAGTTTCCGGCGCGCGACGAGGAGCACGCGGTGATCTCCGCCCGGGACCTGGCCCTGCGCATCCGGTTGCGTGCCATCGACCGGCAGAAACATCAGCTGGTGGGAGACATCCAGCGTCTCGCACCCGATTCACCGGAGGGGCGAGAGGTACGGTTGCGGCTGCGCGAGTTGGATGCGGCGCGACTGCGGCTGACCCTTGATCAGTAGCGATTCGGACGCTCAGCGTGCAGGATGACTCCATGGATCAGCCCGCGCTCAGCATCGATTGCAGCGACATCTCGCTCGCTCACGCCGGCAGCGAAGAGCGTGTGATCGACGGGATCTCCTTCCGGCTCGAGCGCGGAGCCGCCCTCATCCTCGTCGGTTCCACGGGTTCCGGGAAGTCGACGCTTGCGGCGGTGCTGGCCGGGCACGCCGACGAGGGCGTCCACGTCGTCGGCGGTGACGCCGTCGTCGAAGGGGTGTCCGTGCGGCACGGCGGCCGCCGCCGTCGCGCCGTCCCGGTCTTCGCGGGCTACCTCGGGCAGCAGGACGGCGCCCAGCTGCCACCCCGGTTGACTGTTGCCGAGATCGTGGCGGAACCGGTCACCAGCCGTGCGCGGCGGGTGAATGCCCGTGCACTCGAGCTCCGGGTGGTGACCTTGCTCGACGAGCTCGGTCTGAGCATCGGAGCTGCGTCGAAGTTTCCGTACGAGCTGAGCTCGGGGATGCGCCAGCGGGTCGCGATCGCCCGAGCACTCGTGCTCGATCCGCGTCTGGTGGTGGCCGACGAGCCCATGGCGAACCTCGACGTCGAAGGGCGGGAACTGGTGCGTACCGCCTTCGAGGCGCGGCGCCGGGAACGCGG
The DNA here is from genome assembly GCF_056868075.1 of Microbacterium sp. KU4F. Classification (NCBI taxonomy): domain Bacteria; kingdom Bacillati; phylum Actinomycetota; class Actinomycetes; order Micrococcales; family Microbacteriaceae; genus Microbacterium; species Microbacterium sp. KU4F. Next base: position 297,850 of record NZ_CP200324.1, read on the forward strand.
TACGTCTCTGCTGCTCGTGGCGAACGAGGCGGAGACGCTCGCGAGTTTCGATGCCGACGTGCTCGTGATGCAGGCGGGGCATGCGGTGGGGTTCGGGCACGGCGTGAAGAAGATGCAGTGGACGCCCTCATCGTCGGCCGATCGTCGTCTCGTGTCGTCGTGAGCCCTCGGAGTTTGCTACGATAGGGGGGTTGCCTTCGCAAGAAGGACAGCATTCCTCGGTAGCTCAATTGGCAGAGCAATCGGCTGTTAACCGATAGGTTCTTGGTTCGAGTCCAAGCCGGGGAGCGAGAGTACTGCGTTATCTACCGCAGCTCTCACCTGAGACCCGGGCTTCCACCCCGGGTCTTTTTTCATGCCCTCTTGACCGGTCGCGACAGCAGCGTGCGCGTCCGCGTACCGGGTTGCTGCGCTCGTCCACAACCGGCTCGGTGCGGGCATAGCCGCTGGATAGGGTGAGGGGGAGACGCTTCGGGGTGAGGCGTCCGTCGCCGCGACCGGAAGGATGCACATGGATATCGCCGCACTCGGAGCAATGGGGCTGCTGGCCATCGTCGGCGGAATCGTGCTGATCGTCGTTCTGGTCATCGTGCTGATCCTGATTCGCGCCTGGTACCGGGTGGCAAAGGCCGACGAGGCTCTCGTGATCGTCGGTAAGAAGCAGCGCAGCACGAGCGGCGACTCGCGCATCACGGTGATCACCGGCGGCGGTGCGATCGTGAACCCGCTTACTCAGCGCGGTGAGATGATCTCCCTGCGTGCGCGTCAGATCAAGATGGAGCCGACGGCGCAGTCCTCCAACGGCGTGACCGTCAACGTCAGCGGCGTCGCTCTTGTAAAGATCGGCTCCGACCCCGAATCCGTCCGCCGTGCGGCCGAGCGCTTCGCCTCGCAGGACAAGGCCATCGAGCAGTTCACGACCGAACAGCTCGAAGGTGCACTTCGCGGCGTCGTCGCGACCCTCACGGTCGAAGAGCTGATGCGCGATCGTCAGCGGCTGTCTGACCAGATCGCCGAAGGCATCAAGAGCGATCTGTCGTCTCAGGGCCTGATCCTGGACTCGTTCCAGATCCAGGGCATCACCGACCAGAACGGCTATATCTCGGCTCTCGGCGCGACCGAGGTCGAGCGTGTGAAGCGCGAGGCGGAGGTCGCCAAGATCAACGCCGAGCGCGAGATCCGAGCCCGTCAGATCGCCACGCAGGAGGCCAACCTGATCGAGCAGACCGCGCTCGACAAGAACACGGCAGCCGCGCAGGCCGAGGTCGGCCGCGCCAATGCCGAGGCGGAGCAGGCAGAGGCTCTCGCCCGTGCGGAGCGGCAGCAGGCGGTTCTGCTCCAGGAAGCAGAGAACAAGCAGGCGCGACTGGATGCGGACATCAAGAAGGTCGCCGACGCCAACCTCTACGAGCGTGAGCGCGCGGCCGATGCCGACGCGTACGCCAAGGTCAAGGCGGCGCAGGCTCAGGCGCAGATCGCCGAGCAGGATGCGGCCGCCACGCGACTGCGTGCCAACGCGGAGGCCGACGCGGTCCGTGCCGAGGGTGAGGCGCGTGCCGCGGCGATCCAGGCCGAGGCTGAGGCGCTCAGCCGCAACCAGCAGGCGCTGCTCGCGCAGCGCGCTCTCGAGGCACTCGTCCCGATGATGGCCGAGTTCGCGAAGGGGTACGACAAGGTCGGTTCCGTCACCGTCCTCGGCGGAGAAGGCGCCAGCAGCCACCTCGCGGCCGAGTCGGCACAGGGCCTGCGCGCCACCTTCGATGCGGTCAAGGTCGCGACCGGCCTCGACCTCGCGGAGATCATCCAGGGCCGTGTCGTCGGTCAGGCGATGGGAGAGCAGCTCCAGGCCGCGGCGCCGCAGGCTCGGCGCACCCCGCCCGCGTCGTCGACAGCGGCCGACGACGCGTCGCCTGAAGGAGCGTGAGGCTCAGCCCTCGAGGTCGTCGACGCCCGGGAGCCAGGACGCTCCCGGGCGTCCCCATCCGCGCTTGCGTGCGATCTTCTGCGTCGTCTTCCAGTCCGAGTCGCTGAGGCGATCGATGTACAGGATTCCGTCGAGGTGATCGAACTCGTGCTGGAGGATGCGGGCGCGCCAACCGTCGACCTCGATCGAGACCGGACGGCCTTCGAGGTCGGTTCCCGTCACGCGGACTCGCTCCGAGCGGCGCAGCGGAAAGCGCTCGCCTGGGAAGGAGAGGCAGCCCTCCGACTCCTCGTCCTCGTCGGGTTCCCCGGGGATGAGCGGTGTCATCCAGAGCTCGGGGTTGATGATCTCGCCGCGCCACTCGGCGCCCTCGTCGTCCTGATAGGTGTAGGTGAAGATGCGCACGCCCACGCCCACCTGGGGTGCGGCGAGACCGACGCCGGGCGCGGCGTCCATGGTCTCGTACATGTCGGCGACCAAGGAGCGGATCTCGTCGGTCACCTCCTCGACGGGGGCGGCGGGGGAGTGGAGGACGGGATCGCCCATGATGCGAATCGGAAGGACAGCCACGTGTCTGAGCCTACCGAGCGCACGCCTGAGGTTAGGGTCATAGGGTGCTCCCAGCGGAAGTGATCCTGAACGATGTCGCCAACGACCTCGTCGGTGTGTTCCGCGACCCGGGCATCCTGATCGGCATCCCGATCGCCCTTCTGGGTGCGGTGTTCATGTCGCTCGGCGCGCAGTATCAGCACCGCGGTGTCGTCAAGGTCGAGCGCCTCGCGAACGCGTCTGGTGCGAGCGGGCTCAGCGGCGGTCAGCTCCTCCAGCTGCTCAGGCGGCCGTCCTGGGTCGCGGGGACCGTGATGCTCGGCTTGGGGATCACCTGTCAGCTGACGGCTCTCGCCTTCGCGCCGCTGATCCTGGTTCAGCCGCTCGGGGCGGTGTCCCTCGTGATCACGACGCTGCTGAATGCGAGGATCTCCGGACACAAGCCGACGAAGGCGTCGGTGCGTTCGATCATCGCGTGTGTGGGCGGCATCCTCATCTTCGTCACCATTGCTGCTTTCGTCGCGACGGAGCAGCCGATTTCGCAGTCGGAGCTCCTGACGATCCTCGGACTTCTCGCGGTCGTGGTGGTGCTGACCGCCCTCTCCTGGTGGCTGTGGATGCGCAAGCACGCGCGTCCGCTCTTCTACATCGTCGCGGCGGGAGTGCTGTACGCGTTCGTCGCCACCCTCGCGAAGGTCGTGATCAAGAACATCCAGGAGGGCGACTTCGGCTGGCTCTCGATCCTGTGCATCGTGGGTCTGCTCGTCGCGGTCACCCTCGGTGCGTACTTCGTGCAGACCGCGTACTCGGTGGGGCCGCCCGACCTGGTCATCGCGGGGCTCACGGTCATCGACCCCATCGTCGCCGTCGTGATCGGTCTCGTCATCCTCCAGGAGGCGGCGACCGCAGGGGCCTGGGCGATCGCGGGCTTCGTCGTGGCCGGTCTCATCGCGGTCTACGGCGTGTTCTCGCTGACCCGAAACCACCCGCAGGTCATCAGCGACAGTCAGGAACTGCCCCTGCAGCGAGGCAGCCGCGGAGACACCGCGCCGCCGCGATAGGCTTTTCGCCACAGGGGGCGGTGGCCAAGCTGGTCAAGGCAGCGGGCTCATAACCCGACGATCGTGGGTTCAAGTCCCACCCGCCCTACACATGACGGATCGCGCTTATCGCGGACGTATCCGAAACTCCATACGGCGCTGTGACGAGCTTGTGGATTGACTCTCAGGGTGCCGCACGCCCCGCAACTCTCCGATGGCACGGCCGGCCTGCCCGGAGCCGAGTTGCGGGTGCATGAGGATGCGATCCGAGCCAACGCGCGGTACTTCACCCGTCTGACGCGCGGCCGGCTGATGGCGGTGTTGAAGGCAGACGCGTTCGGGCACGGTCCCGTCGCGTCTGCGGTGGTCGAGGAGGGTGCGACCTCGCTGGGGGTCGCGTCGATCGACGAGGCACTCGCCCTTCGCCGAGGCGGTGCCGCCGTCCCGATCCTGAGCTGGCTGAATGCGATCGATGCCGACTTCGCATCGGCCGTGTCGGAGCGCATCGACCTCGGCGTGGCCAGCGTCGCGGCGCTGCATGCCATCGCACGCGCTGCGCATCGCCTTGACGGCCGCGCCCGTGTGCACCTGCACGTCGATCTCGGTATGAGCCGCGACGGCGCACCCGCATCCGAGTGGCGGAGCCTGTGCGAACTCGCCCGGGTGGCCGAGCACGACGGGCGCGTGCAGGTCATCGGCGTCATGGGCCACATGTCGTGCGCGGACCGTCCTGATGACCCCCAGAACCTCCGAGAGCGCCTTCTCTTCGGGGCCGCGATCCGCAGTGCCCGGCACAGGGGCTTGGCGCCCGCCGTCACGCATCTCGCGGCCACGGCGGCGACCATCACCGGGGTCGGCGGCGACCATGACCTGCACCGCATCGGCGCGGGCCTGTACGGGATCGACCCCTCGCAGACCTCGCACGAGCTGCGCTTCGCGCTCTCGCTGCACGCGCCGGTCATCAGCGCGCGACGTGTCGGTGCGCATGTGAGCGTGGGCTATGGCGCCCGCTTCACCACCGACCGCCCTACCCACCTGGCGCTGCTCCCGCTGGGGTATGCGGACGGGTTGCCGCGCGCGGCCTCCCACCGGGCCGAGGTCTTCGTTCGGGGTCGCCGTCGTCCGATCGTCGGCCTCATCTCCATGGACATGGCGGTCATCGACACCGGCGACGACGTACTGACCCCGGGGGAGACCGTGACGTTCTTCGGTCCGGGGGATGCGGGAGAGCCCACCGTGTCGGATTGGGCGAGATGGTCGGACACCATCGAACACGAGATCGTCACGCGGATCGGTGCACGCGTCTCACGCGTGCACCGCAGCGCACATCGAAGGGAACCGTGAATGACCACACTCCGGCAGCGAAGGGTCGCCGTCATCGGCGGCGGAGCGAACGACGAGCACGAGGTGTCGCTCGCGTCGGCCGCCGCGGTGGCGCGTGCGGCGCGAGAACTGGGTGACGATGTCTGCCAGCTGACCATCGATCGGGGAGGGCAGTGGCGAGGCGTCGGCGGATCGCTCACGCCCGCTGACGCCGTCCGACTTCTCGACGGCTGCGACGTCGTGTTCCCGGCGCTGCACGGGGTGAACGGCGAGGACGGCGCCATCGCCGGACTTCTCACCATGCTGGGCGTCCCGTTCGCGGGCTCGCCGGTGCGTGCCGGCGCGTTGGCGATGGACAAATGGGCGATGAAGCTCGTCGCGGGTGCCCTCGGGGTGGCAACGGCGCCGGGGATCCTCATCGAGCCGGGTGATGAGGTCTCGACCGTTCCCCTCGCCGCGCCCTTCGTGGTGAAGCCGACCTCGGGCGGGTCGAGCAACGGGGTCTCGCTGGTCTCCGATGCGGCGGACCTGGCGGTCGCGATCGAACGGGCCCGCTGCGCCGGAGCCAGCGTGCTGGTCGAGCCTTTCATCACCGGACGCGAGGTGGATATCGCCGTCTTCCGCGGGCGCTCGGGCTCATTGCGGGTCGGTGAGCCGCTCGAGATCGCCGTCGCCGAGCGCTCGGTGTTCGACCACGCAGCGAAGTACGACGGCAGCGCACCGTTCATCATCCCCGCGCGTGTGAGCTCGGACGAACTGGAGGTGCTGGAGCGGGACGCGGTGCGTCTCTACGACGCACTCGGATGCGCGGGTGTCGCACGTTTCGACTTCTTCGTCACCGGGCGTGGTGTCGTGCTCAACGAGGTGAACACCACTCCGGGGCTGACCGAGCACTCGCAGGTGCCTCGCATGTTCGCCGCCGTCGGGGTCGGCTACACCGCCCTGATCGATCAGCTGCTCGACGCAGCCGTGGCGCGGTGAACGACGTGAACGCCGACGGAGTGCTGTCGGCGTCATGACCTACGCTCGCGGGGCGAGCGGCGCCGCGCCCGTCGCGATGAGATGTTCGGTGTCGACGGACATCGCGAGAATCTGCGCATCGTGGATGACCTGCTCGTCGTAGCCCGTCAGCCTCTCGGCATGCTGGCTCAGATGCTCTCGCCAGCTTCCGACGTCGAAGGCCTCCACAAGCACGCCGGGCTGCTCCCTGTTGGTGTAGAGGGTCCAGCTGCGTGCCCCGGTTCGCCGCCGGCTGTGCTCGACGAGCGCCATCCGAGTGAGGAACTCGGCCCGGTGCTCGTCGTCCACCCGGTAGCGCACGAGCACCAGCGTCTGCGCGTTCTCATCGATGTCGCCGTCCAGCTCGAGGGGCGGCAGGGGAAGCGCGCCGCGACCGCGGGGGATGTGTGCCGTCGCGGCCAGAGGGAGGGCCAGCTGACTCAGCCCGACCAGCACGACGACGACACCCGCCCCGAGGCAGGCCGTGACCGACCCGGTCCAGCCGGCCACGGCGCCGGCGAGCGCGGACCCGGCCGCTGTCGAGCCGAACAGCACCATCTGATAGATCGAGAGCCCGCGCGTGCGCACCCACGTGGGCAGGAAGGACTGCACGGCTCCGTTGAGCGTTGCGATCACCCCGATCCAGCCGGCACCGCCGATGGCGAGGACGACGACGCTCAGGACCGGCCACGGTGACAGGGCGGTACCGACCATGCTGACCCCGAACACGAGGGCGCACAGCAGAACGGTACGGTTCACGCCGATCGCGTCCCGTAGTCGGGGCATCGTGAAAGCGCCCACGATCGAACCCGCACCGACGCCGGCCAGCAGCACGCCGTAGCCCGTCGCATCCAATCCCAGTCGTTGCGTCGCGAGGAGCGGGAGAAGCGCGTACAGCGCCGAGGCGGGAACGATGAAGAGCCCGAGGCGCAGGTAGAGCGCGCGGATGATCCCCGCGTTGCGGACATAGCGCACACCCGCTCGTGTCGCATCCAGGAAGGGTTCAAAACCGTGCGGTGACGGGCGATAGCCTCGCCACGCCAACAGGACCACGAGGAAGACGGCAAAGGATGCGGCGTTCAGCGCGAAGACGAACGCCACACCCAGGAGCGAGACCAGGGCGCCCGCGATGGCGGGACCGATCGCCCGGGCCACATTCACTGAGATCGAGCTCAACGAAGCCGCGTTCGGGATGAAGGGCGTCGGAACGATCTCAGCGGAGATCGCGCCGTACGCGGGCAGCTGCACAGCGGACGCCGCTCCGAGCACGAGGGTCAACGCGAGCAGCAGATAGGGCGACATCTCACCGCTCATCGTGAGAACGACCAGCGCGCCCCCGATGACCACCTGTGTGGCCTGAACCCAGATCAACAGGGTCCGTCGATTCAGGAGTTCGCCGATCACGCCCGCGGGGATGCCGAGCAGAAGCACGGGCGCGGCACTCGCCGTTTGGACGAGGGCGATGAGCAACGGCGAACTGTGTTGCTCGACGAGGAACCACTGCGCCCCGACCGTCTGCATCCAGCTGCCGATGTTGCTGATCAGGGCGGCGATCCACAACGCGCGGAACGCCGGCACGGTGAGAGGCGCCAGTGTTCCCACTCGCGTCGGCGGCGCGGGAACGGTTGCCGGGTCGGATGCCTCGATCATGCGTTGCCTTTCCTGCGTCCGATGCCGGACACGCACCCAGCAAAGCGCGTCATCCGGTCCGACCCGCAGGACAGCTGACGAAAGAACGCTCGACACGCTCGACGGGATGCAGACATCCAGAGAGTTACAGACTTGTGATTCTCAGGTGCGCCGGAGATAATGGCCGGGACAACCGCATATCCACAGCTCGTTCGCCGAGTCAGGTCGTAGGGGAAGACGCACCTGATGATCGGAGAGAGAATGGCTGCACACATGGCGCGCGGAGTGGTCTTCATCCACTCGGCGCCACGGGCGTTGTGTCCCCACCTCGAGTGGGCCGTCGGGCGCGTCCTCGGGCGTGCCGTGAACTTCGAGTGGTCCGATCAGCCGGTGCTGCCTGGCAGCCGGCGCGCAGAGTTCTACTGGGAAGCCCCGAACGGCACCGGTGCGGCCCTCGCGAGCGCGATGCACGGGTGGGAGCATCTGCGCTTCGAAGTCTCCGAAGATCCGAGCGCGCGCAGCGACGGCGGTCGCTGGATGCATACGCCGGACCTCGGAGTGCATTTCGCGCAGACAGACAGCGCGGGCAACGTGGTGATCGGCGAAGACCGTATCCGTTACGCGATGGAGATCGCCGCGGGCGACGCGGTGGAACTGCAGCGTGAGCTCAGCGTCGCCCTCGGTGGCGCATGGGATGAAGAGCTGGAGCCGTTCCGTCAGGCAGGCGACGAGGCCCCGGTGGTGTGGTTGCACAAGGTCGGCTGACCAAGACCTCGGGCGGCGGGAGCGCTGCTACCGGATGCCGGTCGACCTCGTCCCGGCGCTGGGAAGGCGCACCGCCGCCCGATACGACGAAGGCCCGGAGAGCGTTTGCTCTCCGGGCCTTTCGACGCGAGGGTCAGACGTTCGAGAACGCGACGACGGCGTTGTGACCGCCGAAGCCGAACGAATTGCTGATCGCGAGCTGGTCGCCGGAGCCCAGCGGCTGAGCCGAACCCGACACGCGGAAGGGCACGGCCGGGTCCTGCTCGGTGATGTTGATCGTGGGCGGTGCCTGCCGCTCGCTGATCGCGAGGATCGTGAAGATCGCTTCGAGCGCACCGGTGCCGCCGAGAAGGTGACCCGTGGACGCCTTGGTCGCCGACACGGGGATGTCGTCGATGCGGTCACCGAAGACCGCCTTGAGGGCGGTGTACTCGTTGGGGTCGCCCACGGGCGTCGACGTGGCGTGCGCGTTGATGTGGGTCACGTCGTCGACGGATGCGTCGGCCATCGCGAGCGCGAGCTCCACCGCCCGCGCAGCGCCGGCGCCCTCAGGATCGTTGGCGGTGATGTGGTACGAGTCGGCCGTGACGCCGCCGCCGGCGACGTACGCGTAGATCTTCGCACCGCGCGCGCGAGCGTGCTCCTCGGTCTCGAGGATCAGCGCCGCGGCGCCCTCGCCCATGACGAAGCCGTCGCGGTCGATGCTGGTCGGCCGCGATGCCGTGGCGGGATCGTCGTTGCGCTTGGACAGCGCCTGCATGGAGGCGAACGATGCGATCGTGATGGGGTGGATGGCCGATTCGGTTCCGCCGGCGATGACGACGTCGGCGAGCCCGTCGCGGAGGTGCTCGATCGCGTTGACGATGGACTCCGTGCTGGAGGCGCACGCGCTGGCCACGGTGCGGGCGAATGCGCGGGCGCCGAAGTGCAGCGACAGGTTGCCGGCCGCAGCGTTGGGCATGAGCATCGGGACCGTCATCGGCATGACGCGACGAGGGCCCTTCTCCCGCAGGGTGTCCCATGCGTCCAGAAGGGTCCAGACGCCGCCGATGCCGGTGGCGAAGTCGACGCCCAGACGCTCCGGGGCGACATCCGGCGCGCCGGCGTCGGCCCAGGCCTCCTTGGCCGCGATGAGAGCGAACTGAGAAGAGGGGTCGAGGCGCTTGGCGATCGGCCGCTCCAGCACATCCTCGGGGCGGACCTTCGCCTCGGCGGCGAAGGTCACCGGGAGGGAGTACTGCTCCACCCAGTCGTGCTCGAGAGTGCGGGTGCCGGACTCTCCGTTCAGCAGGGCGGACCAGCTCTCGGGTGCTGTTCCTCCGAGGGGGGAGGAGGCTCCGATGCCGGTGACGACGATGCGGGCGGTGCTCATGTTCGGTCTCCGAGTCGGGGTGGCGGTGGGGGCTGTGCGCCCCCACCGCAGGGGGTCACGCCTGGTTCGAGGTGATGTAGGTGACGGCGTCGCCGACGGTCTTGAGGTTCTTGACCTCGTCGTCGGGGATGGTGACGCCGAACTTCTCCTCGGCGTTGACGACGATGGTCATCATCGAGATCGAGTCGATGTCGAGGTCATCGGTGAAGGACTTCTCGAGCGCGACCTCGTCGGCCGAGATGCCGGTCTCGTCGGTGATGAGCTCGGCGAGTCCGGCGAGGACCTCGTCAGTGGTGAAAGCCATGATGTCTCCTTGTTCGATATGGCTGGGCGTTGACCGCGAATCAGTCTAGAGGCGCGGGGTCTCGGCTCACGGGAGCACGACGACCTGTGCGCCGAATACGAGACCGGCGCCGAAGCCGATCTGGAGCGCGAGGCCGCCGCTGAGTTCGGGATGCTCTTCGAGCAGGCGGTGAGTGGCGAGCGGCACGGAGGCTGCCGACGTGTTGCCCGTGGTCTCGATGTCGCGGCCGATGAGGACCGTGTCGGGCAGGCCCAGCTGCTTGGCGAACTCGTCGATGATGCGCATGTTCGCCTGGTGCGGCACGAAGGCGGCGAGATCGGAGGCGGTGACGCCGGCCTCTTCGAGGGCTTGGCGTGCGACCTTCACCATCTCCCAGACGGCCCATCGGAACACGGTGGGGCCTTCCTGCCGGAGCGTCGGCCAGGGGGAGGTGCCGTCGCGGAACTCGACGAGAGTGGCGTCCATGCCCACCGCATCCGCCTTCGAGCCGTCGGATCCCCAGATGGTGGGGCCGATCGCGGGGGAGTCGCTCGGGCCGATGACGACCGCGCCGGCGCCGTCACCGAGCAGGAACGAGATCGTTCGGTCGGTGGGGTCGACGACGTCCGAAAGCTTCTCCGCGCCGATCACGACGGCGTAGTGCGCGACGCCCGCGCGGATGAGCGCATCGGCCTGGGCGACGCCGTAGGTGAAACCCGCGCACGCGGCGTTCGAGTCGTACGCCGCCGCAGGGTTCGCGCCGATCCGGTCGGCGACGACGGCCGACATCGAGGGAGTCTGGCGGACGTTGCTGATCGTCGCGACGATGACGAGGTCGATCAGCTCGGGAGAGACGCCGGAGCGCTCGACGGCCTCCTTCGCTGCGATCGTGGCGAGGTCCGTGGCGCTCGTGGTCGCGTTGGCTCGCACGCGCGTGACGATGCCGGTGCGCTGGCGGATCCACTCGTCGCTCGAGTTGATCGGTTCGATGAGGTCGTCGTTGGGAACGGCGTTCTCGCCGCGGGCGGCGCCGTAGGAGAGGATGCGTGTGTACTGCGGACCGGTGGTCTGGCGCAGGGTGGGGGCGGTCATGCGTTCTCCTCCGAGAGCAGTGCGACGGCCGCATCCAGGTCGTCTGGGGTCTTGACGGCGACGGCGGGAACACCGCGCAGCCCGCGCTTGGCGAGCCCGGTGAGGGTGCCCGCGGGAGCGAATTCGATGAGGCCGGTGACGCCCGCCGCGGCGAAGGCAGCCATGTCGAGGTCCCAGCGCACGGGCGACGCGACCTGGCCGACCAGCAGGTCGAGCGCACGGGCCCCGTCGGTGACCTCGGAGCCGTCCTTGTTCGTCCAGAGCGTGAGCGTCGGATGCGATGCGGTGAGCTCCGCCGCCGCGGCCGCAAGCGCCTCGACCGCGGGCTCCATGTAGCGCGTGTGGAACGCGCCGGCGACCTGCAGGGGAATGACGCGGGTGCCGCGAGGCGCCTCCGCCGCGAGCTCGCTGAGCGCGCCGAGTGCGCCGGCGGCCACGATCTGACCTCCGCCGTTGTAGTTGGCCGGGGTGAGGTCGAGCTCGGCGAGGCGGGCGAGGACGGCTTCTTCGTCGCCGCCGAGGACGGCGCTCATGCCCGTCTCGACCTGCGCGGCGGCATCCGCCATCGCGCGCCCGCGGACGCCGACCAGGCGCAGGGCAGACACGTCGTCGATCACACCGGATGCGGCAAGGGCAGCGACTTCGCCGACCGAGTGTCCGGCGACACCGGCGGGAAGGCCGGCTGCGCGCGCGACGAGCGCGTGCCACGAGATCAGGCTCGCAGCGACGATGAGCGGCTGCGCCACCTTGGTGTCGCGGATGGCATCGGCATCCCACTCGGTTCCCGCCGCGGCGAGGTCGACCTGCGCCGCCTCCGAGAGCTCGTCGAGCCGAGCGGCGACGCCGTCCAGCTCAAGCCAGGGTGAGAGGAACCCGGGCGTCTGAGAGCCCTGCCCGGGGAAGAGACCGATGATCACCGTTCTATCCTGCCAATCTCCCCGACGGGGGTATGGATGTCATGCGACAAGAAACGCGGGTTCCTTTGCAGATACCCGCCAATTATCAGCGCGGGCGGCGTGTCCCCGCGGCGCGACGGCGCGTGTTGTCGGTTCCGATGGCCCCGAGAACCAGTGCCGTCTGGAGGATGAGCGCCTCACGGGGCCCTGTCGCATCCCAGCCGATGACGTCGGACACGCGCTTGAGCCGGTACCGCACGGTGTTGGGGTGCACGAAGAGCTCGCGCGCCGTTGCCTCGAGCGAGCGGCCGTTGTCGAGGTAGCTCCACAGCGTCGTCACCAGGTCCGAGCTGTGCGCCTTGAGTGGACGATAGATCCGCTCCACGAGGGTGTGCTTGGCGAGCGGATCACCCGCCAGCGCCCGCTCGGGTAGCAGATCGTCGGCCTCGACGGGGCGGGGGGCGTTGCGCCAGGCACGGGCCACGGCGAAGCCGGCGAGGGCGGCGCGCGCGCTCTGGCCCGCGTCGACGAGGGCGGGGACGGTGGGCCCGAGTACGAGGTGGCCCGTGCCGAAGCCGGGCTCGAGGCGCCGCGCGATCTCGGGGAAGGGCAGTTCCGACTGCTCGTCCCCGCCCGCACGGTGGTCGGCGTCGGTGCGTCCGATCACGAGCACGAGACGGGATCCCTGCACGCCCACGAGGACGTCGACGCCGAGCTTGCGGGCCATGCGCCGCAACTGGTCGACATCGAACTGCGGCGGGGTCGTGCCGACCAGGACGGAGACCTCACCGTGCCCGTGCCACCCCAGCGCGGCGATGCGGCTCGGAAGCTCCTCGTCGGCTTCGCCGGTGAGGATCGAATCGACCACGAGCGCCTCGAGGCGTGCATCCCAGAGCCCGCGGGCCTCCGCGGCGCGCGCGTAGACGTCGGCCGCCGTGAAGGCGAGCTCGCGCGAGTAGAGCAGGATCGCCTCGCGGAGATCCTCACCGCGACCCGCGACGCGCTCCTCGGTGACCTCGACGGTCACGCGGATGAGCTGCAGGGTCTGCTGCAAGCTCACCGACCGCAGCAGCTCGCGGGGAGCCGCCGCGAAGATGTCCGCTGCGATCCACGGCGTCGCCGTCGGGTCGTCGTACCACTGGATGAACGACGTGATGCCGGCCTGGGCCACGAGGCCCACCGACGACCGCCGGGCCGGCGGCATGTCGGCGTACCAGGGCAGCGTGTCCTCGAGGCGCTTGAGAGTGACCGTGGCCAGATCCCCGGAGATGCGTCGCAACCAGGCGAGTGTCTCCGTCTTGTCCGACGACGACTCCGGGGATCGGCTCATTCTCAGCTCTCGCCGCCGGCGTTGCCGGAAGTTCCGGCGTTCACGTCGTGCAGACGGTACTTCTCGATCGCCTGAGCGATGACGGAGCGGTCGAGACGCCCCTCGTCCACCAGGCCCTGCAGGGTGCGCACGACGATCGAGGGACCGTCGATCTTGAAGAAGCGACGTGCGGCGGCACGGGTGTCGGAGAAGCCGAAACCGTCGGCGCCCAGGGTCAGGTAGCGGCCCGGGACCCACTGACGGATCTGGTCCTGCACCGCGTGCATGAAGTCGCTGACACCCACCACCGGGCCCTGCGCGTCGCGCAGCTTCTCGGTCAGGTACGCGGTGCGCGGCTCCGCGTCCGGGTTCAGGAAGTTGTGCTCCTCGGCGGCGAGGCCGTCATTGCGCAGCTCGGACCAGGAGGTGACCGACCACACGTCGGCGCTCACTCCCCAGTCCTCGCTGAGCAGCTTCTGCGCCTCGAGCGCCCACGGCACACCGACGCCCGAGGCCAGGATCTGCGCGCGGTGCCCGTCGCCGGAGCCCTCGGAGATGCGGTGGATGCCGCGCACGATGCCGTCGACGTCGACACCCTCCGGCTCGGCCGGCTGCACGATCGGCTCGTTGTAGACCGTGATGTAGTACATGACGTTCGGGTCGGGGTGGTTGCCGCCGTACATGCGGTCGATGCCCGAGCGCACGATGTGGGCGATCTCGTACCCGTAGGCCGGGTCGTAGGAGACGGTTGCCGGATTCGTCGAGGCGAGCAGGTGCGAGTGACCGTCGGCGTGCTGCAGTCCCTCACCGGTCAGCGTCGTGCGACCGGCAGTGGCGCCGATGATGAAGCCGCGGCCCATCTGGTCGCCGACGGCCCACTGGGCGTCGCCCGTGCGCTGGAAGCCGAACATCGAGTAGAAGATGTAGACCGGGATGAGCGGCTGGCCGTGCGTCGCATACGCGGTGCTCGTGGCGGTGAACGCCGCCATGGCGCCGGCCTCGTTGATGCCGACGTGCATGATCTGGCCCTGCGGGCTCTCCTTGTACGCCAGGAGCAGCTCGCGGTCGACCGAGGTGTAGTTCTGGCCGTTCGGGTTGTAGATCTTCGCCGTCGGGAAGTACGCGTCCATGCCGAACGTGCGTGCCTCGTCCGGGATGATCGGGACAATCCGCTCGCCGAAGTCCTTGACGCGCAGCAGATCCTTCAGCAGGCGCACGAACGCCATGGTCGTGGCGATCTCCTGCGTGCCCGAACCCTTCTTGGGCAGCGCGTAGGCCTTGTCGTCCGGCAGCTCGAGGCCGACGTGCGTGGTGCGGCGCTCGGGCAGGAAGCCGCCGAGCTGACGACGGCGCTCGACCATGTACCGGATGGTCTCGTCCTGTGCTCCGGGGTTGTAGTACGGAGGCTGGTACGGGTTCTCCTCGAGCTGCGCGTCCGAGACCGGGATGTGCATCGCGTCGCGGAAGTGCTTCAGGTCGTCGAGGGTCATCTTCTTCATCTGGTGGGTCGCGTTGCGGCCCTCGAAGTGCGGACCCAGGCCGTAGCCCTTGATCGTGTGCGCGAGGATGACGGTCGGCTGGCCCTTGTGCTCGACGGCCGCCTTGAACGCCGCGTAGACCTTGCGGTAGTCGTGGCCGCCGCGCTTGAGGTTCCAGATCTGGTCGTCGGTGTAGTCCTTGACCAGGGCTGCGGCGCGCTCGTCGCGACCGAAGAAGTTCTCGCGGATGTACGCGCCGTTCTCGGCCTTGTATGTCTGGAAGTCGCCGTCCGGGGTGACGTTCATGAGGTTGAGCAGGGCGCCCTGGTCGTCGTTGGCGAGCAGCGAATCCCACTCACGGCCCCAGATGACCTTGATGACGTTCCAGCCGGCACCGCGGAAGAAGCTCTCCAGCTCCTGGATGATCTTGCCGTTGCCGCGGACGGGTCCGTCGAGGCGCTGCAGGTTGCAGTTGACGACGAAGGTCAGGTTGTCGAGACCCTCGTTCGCGGCCACCTGAAGCTGACCACGGCTCTCGACCTCATCCATCTCGCCGTCGCCGAGGAACGCCCAGACGTGCGAGTCGGACAGATCCTTCATGCCGCGGTTGGTGAGGTACTTGTTCGTCATCGCCTGGTAGATGGCGTTGATGGGGCCGAGGCCCATCGAGACGGTGGGGAACTGCCAGTACTCGGGCAGCAGGCGCGGGTGCGGATACGAGGGAAGCCCGAGCGGTGCTGCCGACTTCTCCTGGCGGAACCCGTCCAGCTGCTGTTCGCTCAGGCGTCCCTCGAGGAAGGACCGTGCGTACATGCCGGGCGAGGCGTGGCCCTGGAAGAAGACCTGGTCGCCGCCGTGGGGGTCGTCGAGTCCGCGGAAGAAGTGGTTGAAACCGACCTCGTAGAGCGCGGCCGAGGACGCGTACGTCGAGATGTGTCCGCCGACGCCGATACCCGGGCGCTGCGCGCGGTGCACGGTCATGGCTGCGTTCCAGCGGATCCATGCACGGTAGCGACGTTCGATCTCCTCGTCGCCGGGGAAGTCCGGCTCGTTCTCGGGGGCGATCGTGTTGATGTAGTCGGTGGTGGGAACCATCGGCACACCGAGGTGAAGCTCACGCGAATCCTGGAGCAGGCTCAGCATGATCTCGCGACCGCGACCGCGGCCCTTCGCCTGGACGAGCTGCTCCAGCGACTCGCGCCATTCCGCGGTCTCTTCCGGATCGCTGTCGAGGGGGCCCTGCGAGTACGGATCCTGTTGGTTGACAGTCACGAGACGCCTTTCATCACACGGCAGGTCTTGCCGGAAGGAACCATCGGGTTGGTGCGAGCCTTGTCGGCAGTGGACAAATGCACCATCGTCCAGCTTAGCGAGTGTGTAGACGCCCACGGGTGACATCGCGGCACGGGCCGCCCACGCCGCCGCCTAGACTGTTCAGGAAGGGCCTTTAGCTCAGCTGGTAGAGCGCCACGTTTACACCGTGGATGTCGTCGGTTCGATCCCGGCAGGGCCCACCGAGCGAGGGGCCCCGCGCGTCGCGAAGGCGACGTGCGGGGTAGCAAGGGGGAGGCCCACCGAGCGAGGGGCCCCGCGCGTCGCGAAGGCGACGTGCGGGGTAGCAAGGGGGAGGCCCACCGAGCGAGGGGCCCCGCGCGTCGCGAAGGCGATATCGCATCACTCCACATCCTGACAACGGCGTGATTCGCGCGCGTCGAAGATGGCACTATCGAGCCACGGTGAGAAGGGGGATCACGATGGCGTACGAGCGTGCACGCGGCGGTGCGACAAGATCTCGACGAGGGCACCCTGCGCTGGCGGGGGCCGTGCTGTCGCTCGCCATGACGATCACCGCGTGTTCATCGCCCGAGGTGGAACCCGTCGGACCGGTGGACCTGAACGCAGCCGCGATTCCCGGGGTGGTCGAGACGTTCTTCGGTTATCTCACCGCCGGAGATTCCGGCGCTGCGGTGCGGATGACCGACCTCCCGTTCGACGAATCGGCGAGGGATGCGCCATTCATCGACGACGCCGCGTATCAATCCCTCGCGGACAGGCCGACGCTCAGGGAGGTCGGCGAACCGCAGGTCTCTGACGACGGTGATCGCGCCGACGTCGAGGTGACGTACGCGGTCGGGGAGAGCGAGCGCACGGAGAGCATTCAGCTCGAATTCGTGAAGGCGGCGAACGGCGTCCCTGACCACTGGGTGTTCCTCGTCGACACGGCGCGTGCGGGATTCGACGCGGCCGACGCATCCCTGCTGCCCGAAGGCACCCGTTACAGCGTGAACGGCGTCGATGTGACAGCAGCGTTCTCGAATCTCGCCGGAGCATCACCGCGCGTCATGGCGTTCGCGGGCACCTACCCGATCGAGGTCGAGGTCGCCGGGGAGGAACCGCTGACGATCACGATCGATGTGGACACTCTGTTCGGCGCGAGCGGCGACGACAAGAAGTTCCGCGATCTGGCTGCCCAGCTCGGTGTGACCCGCTGATTCAGGCGGCTCGGCGAGCCGTTCGCGGACCTCTTCGAACCTCTCCGGATCCGGTCCACATTCGGCGTGGGATGCCGGCGCGTCTATCGGTCAGGCCGCGAAGGCGGCCGGGGTGGTGCCGAGCGTGCGCCGGAAGTGGCGGGTGAGATGCGCCTGATCGTGGAACCCGCTCAGGGCCGCTGTGTCCGCCGGCGATACGCCGGCGAGCAGGAGATGCCGCGCACGGTCGATGCGGCGGCCGATGACATATCGGTGCGGAGGGATGCCGTACGCCCGCGAGAACACCCGCACGAGGTGGCTGGGGTGGGTGCCGAGCATACCGGCCGCCTCGTCGATGGTGAACGCGTCGGTGAGGCGGTCGTCGAGAAGGGACCGCAGCCGACGAGCGAGCGGTGCATCGGCGCGTGTCACGATCTCGGCACCCAACTGTTGCTGGATCAGATCGCCGAGACGCAGCACGCTGCCTTCCGCGACGAGCGAGTCGCCGGGCGTGCGGAGCGAACGATGGATCTGTTCGAGCACGGCGCGCAGATGGGCCCCGGTGAGTGATGGGCGCCGGGCGGACGACCCGATCAGCCCCGCGGGCAGCCAGGACTCCTCGAGGTAGAGCACGCGTTTGCGGAAGGCCGCTCCGCGCGTCTCGGACTGCCCGTCGTGCGGAATGTGCGGAGGCAGGATCGTCACACTCGACGCGTCCGCATGTTGACGTCGACCGTCGAGGTCGTAGACCACCGCGCCCGTGTCGATCGACAGCACGGTCCAGGCATTGTGCGTGTGCGCGGGATACGCGTGCTCGGCGAACGTCGCGTGCAAGACCTCTTGGACGAGCGGCACGCCGGGACGCCACGCCCTCACCCGCTCGGTCATGCAAGAAACGTACAAGACCCGCCACCGTCGCGGCGCGACGATGAACCGGTGACTTCCGATGATTCCGCATCCGTCCCTGTCCGCTTCGATACGAAGGTCGTCGTCGTGCTGCGCGAGGACCTCCTTGCGTGGCAGGAGCTGAACGTCACGGCCTTCCTAATGTCGGGCGTCGCAACGATCGAACCCGGGCTGACCGGCGAGCCGTATCGAGACGGCGACGGGGTCGAGTATCTTCCGATGCTCCGTCAACCTGTGGTGGTGATGTCCGCGGACGCGGCGACGTTGGCGGCGGCGAGGGAACGCGCGTTGCGGCGTGAGGTGCCGCTCGCGATCTACACGGCCGAGCTGTTCGCGTCCGGGCACGACGCGGCGAACCGTGCGGCGGTAGCCTCGGTCCCGACCGCCCAGCTCGATCTCGTCGGCGTCGCCATGCGTGGACCGAAGAACGTCGTGGACCGCATCGTGAAGGGTGCTCGGATGCACGCCTGATGTTCGGAACGACCGGCATCCAGGCGCCTCGGCTCACCGTGTCGTGGACTCGTCCATGGCTGCGTCCAGCGTGTGCAGGGTCTGCGCCGCATCTCGGAGCGCCGAGTCGCTGATGCGTGCGGCGGCGAAGAGTGCCTGCCATTCGCGGTGGACCAGTCGAATGCTCTCCTCTGCGGCCTTCGTGATGTACAGCCGCACGGCTCGCTTGTCGGCGGGGTCCTCCTCCCGGCGCAGCTGACCGCTCTTGACCAATCCGTTCAGCGCGGTGCTCGCGTTCGAGGATCGCAGCGCGAGGTCGTGCGCGAGTTCGGACGGGGTCACACCGGGATTCCGATTCACGTACTGGAGCACCAGCCGTTCGACTTGACTGAGCGGAACGATGCCGGGGTCGGCGAAGCGATGGCTGCCGAGCCTTCGGGCGAGGTGCAGCACGGCATCGGCGAGTTCGACGACGGGCGCCAGTTCGCGACGACGCGGTTCGGTCCCGGCTTCGGGGCTGCTTGTCATGTGCGTTATTCTACATCCATAACTATGTTTTCAGAATAGAATGGATGTTCCTGGATGACTGAAGTCTTGACGCGGAAGAGCGCGCCGGGAGCGCGGGGCGACACGGGGCGGATCGCCGGCTCGTTCTTGATCACGCTGGCCGTCTTGGCAGCGGTGGCTCCGTTCGGCACGGATCTGTATCTGTCGGCGTTCCCGCAGATGACAGTGGATCTGGCTACCAACGCGACGGGGGTGCAACTCTCGCTGACCGCCTTCCTCGTCGGCGCCGGCTTGGGGCAGGTGATCTTCGGGCCGTGGTCGGATCGTGTCGGGCGGATGCTGCCCCTCTTGATCGGGCTCGGGGTGTTCCTCGTCGCGAGTGTCGTCTCCGTCTTCGCGGGCAGCGTAGAGATCCTGGTCGCCGCGCGACTGGTCCAGGGGTTGGGCGGTGCCGCGGGGATGGTTCTCGGTCGGGCGATGATCCTGGACCGCGCACGCGGTGTCGCAGCAGCGCGCGCACTGAACGTGATGATGCTGATCGGAGGGGTTGCGCCGGTCGTGGCTCCACTGGCGGGGAGTCTTCTTGCCGAGGCGCTCGGCTGGCGAGGGCTGCTGGGGATCCTCGCGGGTCTGGGCGCAGTGGCCTTCGTCTCCACACTCCTCTTCGTGCGGGAGACCCGTCCGCGTAGCGCACGACAGAGTTCGGCCGGTGCGGCGCGACCGACGGCGTGGAGCGTGCTCCGTTCGCGTTCCTTCTCGGGGAATCTGCTCGCCTTCGCCTGCGGCATGTCGATCATGATGGCCTACATCTCGGCGTCGCCGTTCGTGTACCAGGACATGATGGGGTTCACCCCGCTGGGCTACGGGATCGCCTTCGCGATCAACGCGATCGGTATCGTCGTCGTCACCGGAGCATCGGCCCGTCTCGCCGGACGCGTATCCACCTCGACGCTCGCGCTCACGGGACTGCTCGTGAGCCTGGCCGCGGTGCTCGTCGTCCTCATGTTCACGCTGCTGGCAGTCCCTGCCGCGTGGATGCTGGTGCCGATGTTCTTCGCGATCGCGCCTCTGGGACTTGTCTTCGGCAACGCCACCGCGCTCGCCCTGTCGGCGGTGCCACATGCGGCCACCGGCACCGCGTCGGCGCTCCTCGGTCTGCTTCAGTTCGTCCTCGCCGGCGTCGTGGCAGGTGTGGTCGGCATCGCGGGCGAGGACACGACCCTGCCGCTCGCTCTCACGATGCTCTCGGCCGCACTCATCGCCGTGGGCGGACTGCTCGCGGCACGTCGCGACCGTCCCTGACGGCAGGCCGGCCTCGAGCGAAGCCGTGGGGAGGAAGGTGCCGTCATGGGAATGTCGGCACCTTCCTCGGGCTCAGCAGCCGGGACCTCGGGGATTCTGCGCGCACGTCTTGTCCACGAGTGCCGTGCGGGCCTCGAGGACGCGCAGCGTCTGCGGCGCGGCGTTCGCAGTGACGGTTCCATTGACGGCTCGTGTCGTGACGCCGAAGTCGACCACGGCGGCGTAGGCGACGCTCACGGCGATCGTGTAGTTCCCGGGCGCGCCATAGGTGTGGCTCGTCGGGGTCGGCGTGAACTGAGCCTGTCCGAGGGCCGCCCACGGGGCGCCGCCCGTCGACGACGTGCCGATCTTGCCGTCGCCGTAGTCGAACCGGTACGCGACCGGAGTGAATCGCACCGTCACGGGGCGGTCGAACAGTGTGCCCGCGATCGTGTGCTCGGACGCTCCCGCGATGACGTTGGTGGGCAGCCCTGCAACGCCGAGACCCGCCGGTTCCGCGGCGAAGGACGGTCGCTGCGGAGTGAACGCCGCGAGGTCCGCCACAGTGACAGCGGGAATCTCCTCCGTCGGCTCGTCCTGCGGAATGTGGTCGTAGAGGAGGTCCATGCCGTACGGGTTCGCAGGCTCCGCGGGGGTCGCTCCACCGCCCCCGTTGCCGCCCGTGGGGATCCACTCCGATCCGCCGCCATTCGTTCCCGGCTGCGTCTGCGACCCCTCCACGATCACCGACGTGCCGTCTGTGCTGGCGCACCCGCCCAGCACCGACGGGGCTCCGGCGCAACCTGGATTCGAAGTCGCTAGAAGCAATCCCGCGAGGAGCAAGGCCGCGTTGAATGTCGCACTTACAAACATCGGCCAGCAATCTCGCTAGGACGTATCTCAAGGAGCTTTGCGATCGCGAGATCGACATCGACCGCGACCGACTGAATATCGGGACGAGAGTCGGGCACGATCGAGGATCCGTCCGAGTCAAGAACGTCGACTTCAGAGACATCCAGACAAACGGCGATCGTCGCGAGGTTGTCGCTCCTGTCCAACAGCTCAGCATTGGAGTAAGTGATCTTCCCAGTGATCGTGTTGCCCTCAGCGTGCAGTTGCGAATAGCTTTCGCGTTCCGATGCGTTGAGTTCTCCAGAGGTCAGCTCGTACACCGGCTCGAAGGTGGCGGGATCACTGAGATCGACCTGGTTCAGCGCATCGATGTACGCGCGGTAGGTCGCCTCTGCGGCGGCGAAGGCTTCGGCCTCGGTGGCGAAGCCGCTCGGTGTGGTCGTCGGCTCGGGCGACGGCGTCGTGCAGCCGGCGAGGGTCAACGTCGCGAACAGGCCGATCATGGCCGCAATCGAGACGTGACGCCGGAACATGTCGCCACGGTAGCGGCGGACATCGAGTGTCGGCAGGGCTTATCCACAGCCGACCGGCTGCCCGCATCTGCTTACTCGTGCGCGCGGTCGACGTTCCGACCGTCGGAGATTCCCGCCGATGTCGGAGGATTCAGGCGCAAACCTCCGACGGGACACGGAATCTCCGACAGGCGTGCGACGGATGCGCGCACCGCGCCGACCGGCAGGCCTTCTGCAGTGCCGCGAGTGGGGGAGGAGAGGTCAACCCCAGCGGCGGACGGCCCACTTCTGCAAGACCGCAAGCAGGGAGTCGGTGAGCTTGCCGATGACCGCGAGCAGGATGATGGCGAGCACGATCTGATCGACGCGGCCGTTGTTCTGGCCGCGCAGGAGCAAGAACCCGAGGCCCATGGATGCGCCGAGGAGCTCGGCCGCCACGAGGAAGAGCCACGCCTGCACGAGCGCCAGGCGCAGACCGGAGAAGAGCGCGGGCAGAACCGCGGGCAGCTGCACCGTGAAGAACAGGCGCAGGCCGGTGTAGCCGAACGAGCGACCCATCTCGACGAGCTGTGCGTCGACGTGACGCAGCGCGAGCGAGACCGTCGTGAAGACGGGGAAGAACGCGCCGATCGCGATGAGGATGATCTTCGACTGCTCGCCGACCAAGAACCACACGATGAGCAACGGGACCCACGCGAGGCTCGGCACGGCGCGGATGACGCCGAGCGTGGGGGAGAGCAGCGCGTCCCAGAATCGCGACAGCCCGATGAGACCGCCGAGTGAGATGCCGAGCAGCGCACCGGCGGTGAATCCGATGACGACGCGCTGCAGCGAGATGGCGGTGAACTGCCACAACTCACCCCGCTGGGCGAGGTCCACGCCCGCGGTGAAGACGGCCTCGGGGCTCGGGAACTTGTACGCCGGCACGATGGGTGCCGCCGGGTTCGTCAGCAGGAACCACAGCGCGATGAGGACGACCGGCACCACCCAGCCCAGGAGGGTGCGCACGCTGCGGCGTGACAGCGGTCCGGGTGCGGATGCGGTCTGTGACGTGCGTGCAGGGGTGCCGGTCGTGCTCATCGTCGTGTCGTCCTCTCGGCCGCGGGCGTCAGCCCTTGGCCTTCTCGGCGAACTCCGGCGCGAACAGGGTGTCAAGCGCCTGGTCGACCTTGTCCTGCGATTTCACGTCGCCCAGCGAGACCTGGATCGCGCCGATCGGGGCGAGCACGCTCGACAGCGCGGAGCCGGGCACCGGATCGACATCGAGGCCCTCACGCTCGTCGATGACCTTCTGGGCGACGGCGAGATCGATCGAGGCGGCATCGGCGAGGATCTGCGCCGTCTTGTCGGGGTTATCCAGTGCCCACGCACGTGCACGCTCGTACGCGTCGACGACGACCTGCACGATCTCGGGGTGGTCCTTGATGATCGATTCGGTGGCGTTCAGCACGCTGTACGAGTTGAAGTCGAGGTTGCGGTAAAGCAGCTTTGCACCGCTGGCCTCTGCGGACGCCATGATCGGGTCGAGACCCGCCCATGCCTGCACGGATCCGCCCTGGAGCGCGGCCCAGCCGTCGGCGTGGATGAGGTTCTGCACGGTGACGTCGTCGATCGACAGGCCCTCCGCCTCCAGAGCCTGGACGAGGAAGAAGTACGGGTCGGTGCCCAGGGCTGCAGCGACCGACTTGCCCTTCAGATCTGCGACCGATGTGATGTCGGAGTCGGCGGGCACCACGAGCGCGGACCACTCGGGCTGTGCGACGACGTCGACGATCTGCTGGGGCACGTCGTTGGAGCGGGCGAGCAGCGCTGCCGAGCCCGCCGTCGAACCGAAGTCGATGGCGCCGGCGCGCAGGGCCTCGTTCGCCTTCGACGAGCCCAGCGACTGCACCCACTCGACGTTGTAGCCGTCGGCCTCGAGCCAGCCCTGATCCTTGATGATGAGGCTGAGCGGGTTATAGGTCGCCCAGTCGAGCTTGATGGTGACGTCGGATGCGGCGGCGTCGCTGCCCGCGGCAGCGGGAGCATCCTCGCCGGCGACGCAGCCCGACAGGGCGACGGCGGCGACGGCGAAGCCGGCGAAGGCACCGAGGAAACGGCGTGAGCGGGACATGAGGGCCTCTCGATTGCTGTGGAAAGGAAGGGTGCGGAAGGGAAGGCGTCAGTGCGCGTGGCGATCGATACCGAGCGCGCCGAGCAGATCGGCACGGAGCTCGGCGAGTTCGGCTGAGCCGCGGTCGCGCGGGCGGGTTCCGGGAACCGTCACCAGGCGCTGGATGCGGGCACCCGCCGAACCCGGCTCGACGCCGAGAACGATCACCCGATCGGCGACCTGCAGGGCCTCGTTGACGTCGTGCGTGACCAGAAGCGTCGTCGTGGGCGCTTCGTCGAGGATCGAGAGCAGGAGATCCTGCATCTTGAGTCTTGTCAGCGCATCGAGAGCGCCGAACGGTTCGTCGAGCAGGAGCACGCCGGGGCGTCGCGCGAGCGCGCGAGCGAGCGAGGTGCGCTGTGCCATCCCGCCGGAGATTTCGCGCGGACGGTGGTTCGCGAAGGCGGTGAGCCCGATGAGCTCGAGCAGGGATCCGATGCGCTGAGAGCGCTCGTCGCGCGAGAGGCCGGGACCGAGCCCGAGTGCGATGTTCTCCGAGACGGATCTCCATGGCAGCAGCCGCGGCTCCTGAAAGCCGATGGCGACGCGGGCGTCGTGGGCAGCGACAGGCCGACCGTCGATCGACACCGACCCCTCGCTCGCGCGATCGAGGCCGCCCGCGATGCGCAGCAACGTCGACTTTCCCGAGCCGGAGGCGCCGAGGATGGCGACCAGCTCGCCCGGCTCGACCGTCAGGTCGATCCCGTCCAGCACGACGTGCGTGCCGAAGGTGCGCCCCAGGCCGTCGAACTGCAGACGGGATGCGGGCGCTGCCGCATCCGGGTGGACGCGGTTCGTGGCGACGGCGGTGCTCATGACGGGCTCCTCGGGGCGGGCGGGGGTCGAGTCCCGAAACTAACGAGCCTCGCGGGCCGGAGCACACCGGCCGACACGCGAGGTAACAAGCCGTCACCGCAGCGCCGCCGCGGTGCACGGTGCGCTGGCGTAGGTTGGAGGGGTGAACGCCGCCCACGCTGACCAGTTGCGCCTGTTGGACCTCGCCGACATCGACGCCCGCCGTGCGCAGGCCGATCACGCCCGACGCAATCCGCCGCAGGCCACTCGCATCGGCGAGCTCGTGAAGGCTAAGCAGCAGCTCGCGCAGGAGCTCGCCGCGCGCCAGAACGTCGTCGACGACGTCGCCGTGGAGCTGCGGCGTGTGGAGGGCGATGTGGCGCTGGTCGTCGCGCGACGTCAGCGCGATGAGGAGCTGCTGCAGAAGACGGCGAGCGCCAAGGACGCCGTCGGCCTCGAGCGCGAGCTCGCGTCTCTCACCCGTCGTCAGGACGAGCTCGAGGAGGCGCAGCTCGAGCTCATGGAGCGTCTCGAAGCCGCGGAAGCGGCCGTCGCCGAGCAGCAACAGCTGGTGGCCGCGAACAACGACGAGGGATCGCGCCTCTCGGCGGAGGCGAAGGAGACGGTGGAAGCCGCGTCGGCGCTCGAGCAGCAGCTCGGCCGCGACCGCGCCGCCGTCGCCGGCTCCGTTCCGGAGCAGCTCCTCGCGCTGTACGAAAAGCTCGCGACGCGCTCGGCCGGGGCGGCCCTTTTCCAGGCCCGCACCTGCGGCGGGTGCCACATGATGCTCTCCGGCACCGACCTCGCAGCCCTGAGGCAGGTCGCCGACGACGTCGTGGCGACATGCCCCGAGTGCGGCTGCATCCTCGTGCGCACCGCCGAATCGGGGTTGTGAGCCGCCGCGGTCCGATGAGATGACCGGCCGCGAAAGCTCGCCGTCGTTGTCCTGGCGGATCGTCGCGGCCGACGGCGTCCGTGATGTGTCCGGCGACGCGCCGACGCCCACCCGCTGGGTGTGGGCCGATACTGCCGCGAGCTATCCGGTGATCCTCCAGGCGGGGGATCGCGTGGCGCGCGCGTGGGACGTGCGGCTGGCCCGCCGCATCCTGCGCCACAGCCCGCTGAGCCCCGCGAGCGTGCCGTGGAGCGCGAGTGACCGGTGGGATCTCGCCCCGACCGCGAACGACGGCGGGGAGACGCTGTTCGCGTTCGACCAGGTGCCCGCCTTCGATCTCGATGAGGTCGAGGCCGAGTGGCGCGCTCAGCAGGGCGTCATCGGCGCATCGCACGATCCGGGGCGATTGACGCTGCTCATCACGGCGGAGTCCGCGGGCGCGCTGATCGCCGCCGAGATGCACGCCGCGGGCCTGCCCTGGCATCGCGCGACACACGAGCGGATCCTGGTCGACACGCTCGGTCGTCGCCCCGTGGCGGGCGGTGCGCCCGACCGGATGCGCGAGGTGGGTGAACGGGTACGCGCGGCACTCGGTGACGCGTCGCTTTCGTTGGACTCCCCGCCGCGGGTGCTGCGGGCGCTGCATCGGGCCGGGTTGACGGTGGGCTCGACGAGCAAGTGGGAGCTGGCTCAGATCGAGCATCCGGTGGTGGAGCCGCTTCTGGAGTACAAGAAGCTCGCGAGGCTCTACACGGCGAACGGCTGGGCGTGGCTGGACGAGTGGGTACGCGATGACCGCTTTCGCCCCGTATACGTGCCGGCAGGCGTCGTGACGGGTCGCTGGGCATCGAGCGGCGGGGGAGCACTGCAGATCCCGAGGCAGCTGCGTCCGGCCGTGCGCCCCGATCCCGGGTGGGTCATCGTGGATGCGGATGTGGCCCAGCTCGAGCCGCGTGTGCTCGCCGCGATGTCCCGCGACACGAGGATGGCGGAGGCGGCGCGCGGGCGGGACCTGTACGAGGGGATCGTCGCCACCGGCGCGGTCGCGACCCGTGAGGAGGCGAAGTACGCGGTCCTCGGGGCGATGTACGGCGCGACCACCGGCGACAGTGGACGCCTCGTACCGCGTCTGCGCAAGACGTTCCCGAGGGCGATGGCCCTCGTCGACGACGCGGCGGTCGCCGGGGAAGACGGCCGCGGGGTGGCCACCTGGCTCGGACGCGGCACACCCGACGCGGAGGCGCCGTGGCTTGCGTTGCAGGCGCGCGCGAGCGAGGTGGATGCGGAGCCGGGCGTTCGCGAGGGTGCGCTGCGCGCTGCGCGCGAACGTGGCCGCTTCACGAGGAACTTCGTCGTGCAGGGCACCGCGGCGGAGTGGGCGCTGTGCTGGCTCGCCGAGATCCGGCGGCGCCTGGACGCACTGCCGGCGGCATCAGGACCGCCCGCATCCGCATCCGGGCCGGCGTTCGCAGATCGCGCGCATCTGGTGTTCTTCCTCCACGACGAGGTCATGGTGCACGCGCCGGAGCAACTGGCGGACGCGGCCGCGCGGGCGGTGGCCGAGGCCGCCGAGGCGGCAGGGCGCCTGCTGTTCGGCACGTTCCCGATCGACTTCCCGCTCGATGTCGAGGTCATCCGACAGGAGCCGGACGATGCGGCTCAGCCCCGGTAGACTCGACACGCGAATGGGTCGGCTGGACGGTCGCGTCGCGGGTAACCGCGCCGAGGAACGTCCGGGCTCCGTAGGGCAGGGCGGTGGGTAACACCCACCCGGAGCAATCCGCGAGACAGTGCCACAGAGAGCAGACCGCCCGGGTTTCGGCCCGGGTAAGGGTGAAAGGGTGGTGTAAGAGACCACCGGGGTCGTGGTGACACGACCCGCAAGGTAAACCTCGTCCGGAGCAAGGCCAGACAGGGGATGATGACGCGGCTCGCCGAGTCCCCGGGTAGGCCGCTGGAGCGGCACGGCAACGTGTCGCCGAGAGAGATGACCGTCCACGGGGCGATAGCCCCCGGACAGAACCCGGCGTACAGGCCGGCCCATTCGCCCCGCCCGTCGAGCGCTCTAGACCGCCTGCGACTCGGCGTAGATCCTCTCGCGGAGTTCGTCGAGGCGCCGGTTCACCGCCGCGACCTGATCGTCTGCGACGGCATGGCCGTTGGCCGGATGTATGACCAGATCGCTGAAGCTGCCCATCCCGCCGAACACTCCGCGCACGTCGCCGGCATCGCCGCCCGCGGCGATGCGGTCGGCGGCGCGCGCCGCCCACTGCGCCCAGTAGGTCTCGCCCACCGAGGTGAGCAGCGCGATGAGCTCCCGCAGGGACTGCTCCAGCGATGTTGCGGCATCCACGAGGTGAGTCTTGCATGTCGGCGGGCTCGTCACGCGACGAAGACTCGCGGCGCGGCGGGGTTTCGGCCACCATCGAAGCCATGCCAGACACCGTGCACTTCGTGTCCTTGCTGTTCCCGTCGGTCACGCAGCTCGATCTGACGGTACCCGTGGAGGTCTTCTCGCGCCTTCCCGGCGCGGTGAGTCATCTCGCGTGGCATCGGATCGAGCCGGTGGCGACCGACGCGGGGTTCTCCATTCTGCCGACGGTGTCGTTCGCGGACGCACCCCAGGCGGAGGTCCTCATGGTTCCGGGCGGGCAGGGCGCCTTCGACCTCTTGGACGACGCCGAGGCCCTCGACTTCGTCCGCGAGCAGGCGCGTCACGCGCGATACGTCACGAGCGTGTGCACGGGCTCCTTCGTCTTGGGTGCGGCGGGCCTGCTGCAGGGTCGACGGGCGACGACGCACTGGGCATCGCACCCGATGCTCGAGGTGCTCGGCGTGATCCCGGAACGAGCGCGCGTGGTTCGCGACGGCGACGTCATCACGGGCGGCGGCGTGACCAGTGGGATCGATTTCGCTCTGACGGTCGCCGCGGAGGTCTTCGACGCGCCGACGGCCCAGGCTGTACAGCTCGCGATGGAGTACGACCCACAACCGCCGTTCGACGCCGGCTCGCCCGACGGGACGGATGCCGATCCCGCTCACGTCGACATGATGACGGCGTGGGCGAGGACGACTCGGCTGGAGACCGTCGAGCGCGCCGCTGCCCGGCTTGCCGGAGCGTGAATCACTGACCGGTGACGGTCTCCTCGAGGTCCGGCTCGACGCCCAGCGAGAGCGCTGCCGCGCCGATGATGCCCGCGTTGTTGCGGTGCACGGCGGGGACGATCGGCGTGCGGAGCTCGAGAAGGTGCAGGAACTTGTCCGCGTGCTTCGAGACGCCGCCGCCGACGATGAACAGGTCGGGGCTGAACAGGAACTCGACGTGCGAGTAGTACCACTGCAGGCGTTCCGCCCACGCCTCCCAGCTCAGTTCGTCGCGCTCCATCGCGGAGTAGGCGGCGTACGCCTCGGCGTCCTTGCCGTGCTTCGCGCGCTGCAGGTGGCCGAGCTCGCTGTTGGGGATGAGGACATTGTTGTAGATGACGGCCGAGCCGATGCCCGTGCCGAGCGTCGTGAGGATGGTCAGCCCGTCGACGCCCTTCGCGGCGCCGAAGCGCATCTCGGCGACGCCGGCCACATCCGCGTCGTTGGCGAAGTGGATGTCGCGGCCGAGGCCCTCTTCGAAGAACTCCTCGGCGGGGAAGTCGATCCACTTGTCCGAGACGTTCGCCGCCGAGAGTGTGCGACCGTTCTTCACGATCGCCGGGAAGGCGACGCCGAGTGGGTAGTCGGAATCTGCGACGTCGAGCGTGTCGAGCACGCTGCGCACCGCATCCAGAACGTCCTTCGGCTCTGCGCCCGAAGGTGTGGACACCTTGATCCGGTCGCTGATCAGTTCGCCCTTCTCGAGGTCGACGATTCCACCCTTGATGCCGGTTCCGCCGATGTCGATACCCACCGCGCGAGACTTCTCTGCTGCCATGAGTTCAGCCTATCCAGCACACGGGTCGCGATCAGTAGGATCGTCTCGAGAGCGATGAGGAGTCTGCCGTGAGCGAAGACAGCGAGAAGTACTGGTACAACCTCACCACCGGCGAGGTGGAGCGAGGTTTCGAGTCCCCGGCGATCGACCGCGCCGGCCCGTTCGACACCGCCGAAGAAGCGGCGAACGCCCCCGAGCTGATCAAGCAGCGCTCCGCGCAGTGGGCGGCTGACGACGCCCGCGAAGACGACTGACGCGCCGCTCGGAGCGCACCCCCACCACGTGATCGGGCCCCGCGGGGCCGGGAGGAAAAGCATGGACAAGCAGCGCGATTTCGTACTGCGCACGATCGAAGAGCGCGGCGTCAAGTTCATCCGTCTCTGGTTCACCGATGTCATCGGAACGCTGAAGTCGGTGGCGATCGCCCCCGCAGAGGTCGAGGGAGCCTTCACCGAGGGACTCGGCTTCGACGGTTCTGCGATCGAAGGCCTCACACGCACCTTCGAATCCGACCTGCTCGCCCATCCTGATCCCACGACCTTCCAGATCCTCCCGTGGCGCGGCGAGATCGACCCGACCGCGCGCATGTTCTGCGACATCACGACGCCCGACGGTCAGCCCGCGGTCGCCGATCCGCGTCACGTCCTCAAGCGCACGCTCGCGAAGGCCTCGGATGCCGGGTTCACCTTCTACACGCATCCCGAGATCGAGTTCTACCTGCTGAAGTCTTCGACCTACGGTCCGGACGGGCCCGAGCCGGTCGACTCCGCCGGCTACTTCGACAACGTCCCCGGCGGCACGGCGCACGACTTCCGACGCCGCTCGGTGAGGATGCTGGAAGACCTCGGCATCTCGGTCGAGTTCAGCCACCACGAGGGCGGTCCGGGTCAGAACGAGATCGACCTGCGCTACGCCGACGCGCTGGCCACCGCCGACAACATCATGACGTTCCGCACGGTCATCAAGGAGGTGGCCATCGAGCAAGGCGTCTACGCGACGTTCATGCCGAAGCCGCTCAGCGGGCAGCCCGGCAGCGGCATGCACACGCACATGTCGCTGTTCGAGGGGGACCACAACGCCTTCTACGAAGAGGGCGCGCAGTACCAGCTCTCCAAGGTCGGCCGTCAGTTCATCGCCGGCCTGCTGCGTCACGCCAACGAGATCTCGGCGGTGACGAACCAGTTT
Source organism: Microbacterium sp. KU4F (assembly GCF_056868075.1). Lineage (NCBI taxonomy): Bacteria > Bacillati > Actinomycetota > Actinomycetes > Micrococcales > Microbacteriaceae > Microbacterium > Microbacterium sp. KU4F. Next base: position 328,437 of record NZ_CP200324.1, read on the forward strand.
GTGAACTCCTACAAGCGCCTGTGGGGCGGCGACGAAGCCCCCAGCTTCATCAGCTGGGGCCACAACAACCGCTCGGCCCTCGTGCGCGTGCCGTTGTACAAGCCGAACAAGGGCGGCTCCTCGCGTGTCGAGTACCGCGCCCTCGACTCGGCCGCCAACCCGTACCTCGCGTACGCTCTCATGCTCGCTGCGGGTCTGAAGGGCATCGAGGAGGGCTACGAACTGCCGCCCGAGGCCGAGGACAACGTGTGGTCGCTCACCGATTCCGAGCGTCGCGCGCTCGGATACGCGCCGCTGCCGGCGAGCCTCGACCAGGCGTTGCAGTACATGGAGGAGTCCGAGCTCGTCGCCGAGACGCTGGGCGAGACCGTCTTCACCTATGTGCTGGCCAACAAGCGCCGCGAGTGGGCGGGTTACCGTTCGCAGGTGACGCCCTTCGAGCTGCAGAGCAACCTCGAGATGCTCTGAGCCGGCGATGGCCGGCACGGAGCGCTCCTCGAGCCGAACGGACCTCGTCCGGCTCGGGCTCGGCGACCTCGAAGCGGCCGAGCAGGCGTTCGACGAGCTCGTCGAGCTACTGGCTCTGAGCCGCGGCGAGGTGATCGCCGACCTCGGACACGCCGCCGATCCCGACGGCGCGCTGCGCAGCGCGAGCAGGATCGCACGACGTGACCCGGACGCTGTCACGGCGACGCTGCGCGATCCGCACGCGCGCCGCGTGTTCTGGCTGCTCCTCGGCGCCTCGGACGGCTTCGGCGAGTTCTATCTGCGCCACCCCGAAGAGCTCGCAGACCTCGCGACGGCGGGCGAGATCCTGCCCCGGGCGGATGAGATGCAGCGGGAGCTGCAGGAGTCGGTCGGCGCCGAGGACGGCTTCGCCGCATCCGGGGACGAATCCTCCTGGGTCGCACTGCGCGTGCGCTACCGGCGGCTGCTGGCTCGCATCGCGGCATTCGATCTGCGGGCGCCGGATGCGATCGACGTGCTCCCCGAGGTCGCTGCGGCACTCGCGGACGCGGCGGGCGCCGCGCTCGAGGCATCGCTCAGTGTCGCCCGCACGCGCATCTCGCAGGGCCGACCGGGAGGGCTGTTTCCCCGGGAGCAAGTGGCGGCGACGCGCCTCGCGATCATCGGCATGGGAAAGACCGGCGCTCGCGAGCTGAACTATGTCAGCGACGTCGACGTCATCTTCGTCTGCGGTGCCGCCGAGGGCGCCGAGGAGAAGTGGGGCGCGAGTCGTCTCATCGACATCGCGACGCGCCTCGCCGTGCAGACGATGCAGGGCATCTCGGGGATCGAGGTCGAACCGCCGTTGTGGGAGGTCGATGCGAACCTGCGCCCGGAGGGCAAGCAGGGGGCGCTCGTGCGAACCCTCGAGTCCCACCTCTCGTACTACGACCGTTGGGCAGGCAGCTGGGAGTTCCAGGCGCTGCTGAAGGCGCGGCCGCTCGCCGGCGACCTGGAGCTCGGACGCGAGTACGTCGCCGCTGTGCAGCCCAAAGTGTGGACGAGCGCCGCGCGCGAGAACTTCGTCGACAGCGTGCAGCGGATGCGGGAGCGCGTCACGGATCACATCCCCGCGCACGAGGTTCCGCTGCAGATCAAGCTCGGTCCCGGCGGCATCCGCGACATCGAGTTCACCGTGCAGCTGCTCCAGCTCGTGCACGGGCTCACCGACGACCGCATCCGTCAGCGCGGCACGCTCGACGCGTTGGATGCGCTCGTCGCGGAGGGGTACATCGGCCGCGCCGAGGCTGCTGCCTTCGCCCGGGATTATCGGTTCCTGCGTGTGCTCGAGCATCGGCTGCAGTTGCGGGGACTGCGCCGCACGCACCTCATGCCCGAGAAGGACGACGACCGCCGCGTGCTCGCGCGCGCCAGCGGCGTCGCCGACAGTGCCGCCGGCGTCACGGCGGAGTGGGAGCGGGTCAAGCGTGAGGTGCGCGACATCCACGTCCGCCTGTTCTACCGACCGTTGCTGTCGGCCGTCGCGGCGCTCCCGGAGGGCGAGCGCACGCTGTCCGCTGCGCAGGCGCACGATCGCCTGGCAGCGATCGGGTTCCAGGACCCCGCCGGTGCGCTCCGACACATCGCGGCGCTGACGAGCGGGATCAGCCGCAAGGCGACGATCCAGCGCCATCTCATGCCGATCATGATCCGGTGGTTCGCGGACGGCGTCGACCCCGACTATGGGCTGCTCGCCTTCCGTCGCATCAGCGAGCGGCTGGGGGACACCCCGTGGTTCCTGCGCCTCCTGCGCGACTCGTCGGCGGCTGCCGAAAGCCTTACCCGCGTGCTGTCGGGCTCGCGCTACATCGGCGAGCTGATGGAGTGGATTCCGGAAGCGGCGGCGTGGCTCGACGATCCCGAGCTCCTGCGCCCGCGCAGCGGTGTCGCGCTGCAGACCGAGGCCCGCGCGATCCAGACACGGCACGACAGTCTGGACGACGCGATGCCCTTCGTGCGCGCGCTCCGACGTCGCGAGCTGCTGCGCACCGCGATGGCCGCCGTACTCGGTGTGCTCACGATCGAGGAGCTCGCCGATTCGCTCAGCACGATCACCGAGGTGACGATCCAAGCGACGCTCCGGGCCGTGCGTCGTGACGTCGTCCCGCCAGAGGACGACGCGCTCGACTTCTCCGTCATCGCCATGGGGCGCTTCGGCGGGCGGGAGCTGGGCTTCGGGTCGGATGCGGACGTGCTGTACGTGTACCGGCCGAACGGCATCGACCCGGAACGCGCGCACGCACTGTCGCTCAAGCTCGTCCAAGGGCTGCGCACGCACTCCGAAGACCACCGCCTTCCGCTCGATCTCGACGCAGACCTCCGCCCCGAGGGGCGCAACGGCCCGCTCGTGCGATCGCTGGACTCGTACGCGGAGTACTACGGTCGCTGGTCGCTGTCGTGGGAGGCGCAGGCGCTGCTGCGCGCCCGGGGCGTCGCGGGCAGCGTGAAACTCATCGATGCGTTCACGGAACTCGCCGACGAGGTGCGGTATCCGGTGCGCGCGGACCCGCAGGGTGTGCGCGAGATCAAGCGCATCAAGGCGCGCGTCGAGAGCGAGCGGCTCCCGCAGGGCGTGGACCCCTCACGTCATCTCAAGCTCGGTCCCGGTGGCCTCAGCGATGTGGAGTGGCTCGTGCAGCTACTGCAGTTGCAGCACGCCCATGCGGTGCCGGCGCTGCGCACGACCTCGACGACGGATGCGCTGCGCACCGCCGGGGAGGCGGGGCTGCTGCCCGAGAGCGCCGTGCCGCGTCTTCACGAGGCCTGGCGGTTGGCCAGTCGACTGCGTTCGGCGAACACCCTGCTGTCGGCCCAGACGAGCGACGTCCTCCCCGCCGACCGGCGGCGCTTGGACGGCATCGGGCGTCTGTTGGAGTATCCGCCGCGCTCCGCCTCCCGGGTCGAGGAGGACTGGATGCGGGCGGCCCGCCTCTCACGCCGAGTGTTCGAGAAGCAGTTCTACGGATGAGCGGCGGCGAGGGTCGAGCGACGCGTCGGCGGCTGCGAGAATAGGCTCGTGCGCAGCTCCCGTCTTCCCCGCCTCTTGCGCGGGGCGACGTCTGCGGCCGTCGCGACTTTCGTCGCACTCCTGTCTCACGTGAGTGCCGGCGGCGCCGTGCCGGGGTGGCTCGGCATCGTGATTCCTTTCGTGCTGTCGCTCGCCGTCTGTACGGTCCTCGCCGGGCGTCGCCTGTCGGTCTGGCGACTGTCGGTGGCGGTCGTGCTCAGCCAGGCACTGTTCCACACCCTCTTCGTGCTGGGGTCCTTCGCCGTGCCGGGGGTGGGACAGGACCATCACGCCATGCACGGCATGGGTGCGGCGATGCCCTCGTCGAGCGTCGGCACGGTCGACGCCCTGCACGGCGACCCGGCGATGTGGGTCGGTCACGCCGTCGCCGCCGTGGTGACGATCCTCGCGCTGCATCGCGGAGAACGATGCGTGCGTGCGCTGATCGAGCTGGCGCGCACGTTGGTCGGGCGCTTCCGCATCCGCTTCGCGCTCGTCGTCGCGGACGTCGACATCGATGCTCCGCGCTTCCCCTCTGTTGCCTGCGCACGGCGGCGTCCGCTACGTCACAGGCTCTTCCTCCGAGACATCGCCCGACGCGGCCCGCCGCACCTGCACACGGTCTGATCACGCCTCCACGACGCACTCGCGTCGTGTGTTGCGCTTCCGCCTGTCGTTCTGTCAGGCGTCCCGTGTGGTGCGGCGCGTCCGCGCGTCGCTGTCGAAAGGTGTCCCATGTCCCTGTCGCGACGTATCGTCGCGGGGATCGTGGTGGCGTTCGCCGCCGTCTTGGCGGTGGCCGCTCCCGCGTCCGCTCACGATGAACTTCTGTCCTCCACGCCCGACACCGCGCAACGACTCGCCGAGGCGCCGACGCAGGTCACGCTGACCTTCTCCGCCGACGTGCTCGACACCGGCGCCGCGGTCATCGTCGCCGACGCCGACGGGCGCGACTGGGCCGCCACCGAGCCGATGCTCGCCGGCCAGACCGTCAGCGTCGATCTGCAGCCGGACATGCCGGATGCGGGATATGAAGTGCGGTGGCGTGTGGTGTCGTCGGACGGGCACCCGATCGCGGGCACCGTACCGTTCACGATCGGCGACGGAACGCCTCTCGAGCACACGGCGCAGCCGACGGCGCCGACGGCGGACGGTCAGGCCGCACAAGCAGACGATCCGACGGCCGATGAGGCCGGTCAGGAGAACGCCGGAGCGCTGCGTATCGCGTTCGTCGGCGCCGCGGGCGCGGGCATCGCCGTCGCGCTCTTCGCACTCATCCTCTTCCTTCGCCGCCGCTCTGACACGCGTGGCACGGACGACACCGAGCACTGAGCTCGGTCGTCCCGCTTTTGAAAGGCACACCCCTGTGAACAATCCCACCACCCCCATCCGTCTCGTCGCAGCTCTCGCGCTCACGGTGTTCGCCCTCTCCGGCTGCGCCGCGCAGCCCCAGCCCGCGGCCAGCTCCGTCAGCGCAGCTGAGTCGATCTCCGTCACCGACGCCTGGGTCAAGTCGGCCGACTCCGGTATGTCTGCCGCTTTCGGCGAGATCAACAACGGCAGCGATGTCGACGTCACCGTCACGGCGGCCTCCACCCCGGCATCCACCTCGGTCGAGCTCCACGAGACCGTCGAGAACGAGTCCGGACAGATGGTCATGCGCCAGATCGAGGGCGGATTCGTGATCCCCGCGCACGGGAGCCTCTCTCTCGCCCCCGGCGGCAACCACATCATGCTCATGGATCTGACCGCGCCCCTCGTGGCCGGGGACGACGTCACCCTCACCCTCACGTATGCGGACGGCACGTCCTCGCAGATCACCGCTCCGGTCAAGGACTACGCCGGTGCGAACGAGAACTACGAGGGCGGCGACATGGACATGGGCGGGATGGGCCACTGATGGCGCGGCGCGAATCCGGCGACGCCTCCATCCGATCTCGCGCCACCCGGCGACAGTTCCTCCTCGGGGGAGCTGTCGCCGGCATCGGCGCTGCGGCGGCGATCGCCATCGACGCGGCGCTTCCGGCGGCGCCGTCCGCGCCCTCCGCGGTCGCGCCGTTGAACGGCGACGCCACCGTGCCGTTCTTCGGCGTGCACCAGGCGGGCATCGACACGGATGCGCAGTCGCACGCCGTCTTCCTCGCCCTGGATCTGAAGCCCGAGGTCGACCGCGACGGTCTCCGACGGCTCATGCGCACGCTGAGCGACGACGCGGCGCGGATGACGCAGGGGGAGCCTGCCCTCGCAGACTCCGAGCCCGAACTCGCGCTGGCACCGGCCCGTCTCACCGTCACGTTCGCGTTCGGACCGCGCTTCGTCGCCGTCGCGGGCGGGGCCGCTCCGGCGTGGCTGGCGCCCCTGCCGGCCTTCGGAATCGACCGCCTGCAGCCGGAGTACTGCGATGGCGACCTGCTGATCCAGGTCGCATCGGACGATCCGGTGACCCTCGCGCACGCCTCGAGGATGCTGCTGAAGGACGCACGCAGCTTCGCGAGCGTGCGGTGGACGCAGAACGGATTCCGTCGGGCGCACGGAACGGTCAAGCCCGGCACGACGATGCGCAACCTGTTCGGACAGGTGGACGGCACGGCCAATCCCGAGCCGGGCACGGCAGACTTCGACGAGGTGGTGTGGCATCCGAGCGGATGGCTCACCGGCGGCACCGGGGTGGTCGTGCGCCGCGTCGCGATGGATCTCGACAAGTGGGATCGGCTCGACCGCCCCGGACGCGACCAGTCCGTCGGGCGTTTCCAGTCGAACGGCGCGCCGCTGACGGGCACGCAGGAGCACGACGAGCCGGACTTCGACGCGAAGACGCCGATCGGCTTCCCCGTCATTCCGGAGTTCTCGCACATGCGTCGTGCACGCAGCGATGATCGTCGGCAGCGCATCTTCCGTCGCGGCTACAACTACGACGACACTCCCGCAGGTGGCGAGATCTCCCGGGCGGGCCTGGTGTTCGTGTCGTTCCAGGCGGATGTGGCGGGCCAGTTCGTGCCGCTGCAGCGACGCTTGGACGAGCTCGACCTGTTGAACGAGTGGACGACGCCCATCGGGTCCGCGGTCTTCGCGGCACCGCCGGGCTGCGCGCCCGGCGGGTTCATCGGCGAAACCCTGCTGGCGTGAGGGAGGAAGTGATGCCCGAGACCCTCACCCGTCCGCGACAGGATCGCCCTCGCCCGGCCCGCCCCCGTGGCGGCTGGTTCGGTGCGCTGCTTCTGCGTCTCCACTTCTTCGCGGGGCTGCTCGTCGGTCCTTTCATTCTGGTGGCCGTAATGAGCGGGTCTCTGTACGCATTGACGCCGCAGCTCGAACAGGTCGTCTACGTGCACGAGCTGCATGCACCCGAGACCGCCACCAGGCTGCCGCTCGCCGAGCAGATCAGGGCGGCGGAGGCGTACGTCGGCGACGCTGCGGTGCTGAGCGCCGTGCGCCCGGCCCCGGAACCGGGAGATACGACCCGGGTCATGTTCGCTGAGGACGGGCTCGCAGCCAGCGAGTCGCGCGCGGTGTTCGTCGACCCGGGCACGGGGGAGATCCGCGGGGATCTGACCGCCTACGGGACAAGCGGCGCGCTGCCGCTGCGCACGTGGATCTCCAACCTCCACCGCAACCTGCATCTGGGCGAGCCCGGTCACCTGTACAGCGAGCTGTCCGCATCCTGGCTCGCGATCATCGTGCTCGCGGGTGGTGCGCTGTGGGTGATGCGCATCCGGAAGGCGCGCGCGAAGCGGGAGTTCGTCCGGCCCGCCGTGAGGCGCCGCGGATACCGGCGCCTGTTCAGTTGGCACGCCTCCGTCGGGATCTGGGTGCTCCTCGGCGCGCTCATGCTCTCGGCGACCGGGATCACATGGTCCACCTATGCCGGGGCGAACGTCTCCGCTCTGCGCGCGGCGGTCGGCGGCGCCACGCCGGTGCTGCAGACGGATCTCTCGGGTGCCGAGGAGGCGCCGGACGAGCACGCCGCGCACCACGGTGGGGCAGCGCCGATGCCGACGGGGGAGGCGAATCCCGCAACGTTCGACGCCGTGCTTGCGATCGCACGCCGGATCAACGTGAACGCGGGCGAAGTGGAGATCAAGCCGCCGTCAGCGCCCGGGCAGGCGTGGACGGTCACGGAGATCAAACGCTCGTTCCCGACGGAGGCGGATGCGGTGGCGATCGACGGCGCCACGATGCAGGTCGTGTCGCGCGTGGACTTCGCCGACTTCCCTCTGCTGGCAAAGCTCGCACGCTGGGGTATCGACCTGCATATGGGCGTGCTGTTCGGCTGGGTGAATCAGCTCGCGCTGCTGTTCATCGCCATCGGCATCGGCACACTCGTCGTTCTCGGCTACGCGATGTGGTGGAAGCGCCGACCGACCCGCGGCGGTCGGCTCGTCGGGACGGCACCGGCGCGCCGAGCGATGCGCGCGGCGCCCTGGTGGGGCCTGCTCTCCGTCGTCGCGGCTGCGGGTGTGATCGGTTGGTGGCTCCCGCTGGTCGGGTATCCGCTGATCGCGTTCGTCGTGATCGACGTGCTGCTCGGCCTGTGGGCGCGACGGCAAGCTCGCTGAGGCGACGGTCAGCGTCTCTGGTGGTCGTGGAGCGAGCCCACGGCCACCAGAGAGAGTTCATCCCCATCTGCCCGCAAGGGCCGGTCATCGCCGCATCCTCATCCGTATGCTGGACGGCAACCGTTGAGTGCGCTCGCGCGACTCGGCCCGATGCACAGTGACACGATGAAAACCGGGGGAACGATGTCCGATCCGCAGCAGCCGTCCGAGTCGTACGTTCCAGCGCCCGACGCCGTGGCCCAGCCGGGGCCCGTCGCGAGCGAGCAGCCGATGGCGCCGCAGTCGGGCGATGCTCCGCAGCCGCCCGCCGCAGCGGCACCCCAGCCGACTTATCCGCCTTACGGTGTCCCACCGCAGCCTTACGGTGTCCCACCGCAGCCTTACGGCGTTCCGCCGCAGCAGAGCTACCCCGGGTACGCGCAGCCGCAGGCACCGGGGTACCCGACGGCCCCACAGGGATACAACCAGCCGCCGGCTCCGGGCCACGCTCCGGCGCAGGGATACGCCGTACCGCCCCAGCAGGGCTATCCGCCGGTCCAGAGATACGGCCAGGCGACGCAGGCGCCCGGGTACCCGCAGCAGCAGCCCGTGTACGCGCCGCATCCTGGTTACCAGCCTCCGGCCCCCGGACAGCAACCGGCCGTCGCGTCTTCGACGGAGGGCGCAGCCCCGGTCGTCGCGGGCCCACCCACCAACAACCCTGCGCTGTGGTCGCTGATCCTCGGCGCGATCTCGGCCGCATCCCTGCTCAGCCTGCTGATCCCCTTCCTCGGATTCTTCATCGTGATCATGACGTTCCCGCTGAGCATCTGCTCCGTCGCACTCGGCTACGCAGGGCTCGCGAAGGCGAAGCGTACCGGCGGCGTGGGGCGCACGCTCGCGATCATCGGCATGATCCTCGGTCATATCGTGCTGCTGCTCGCCATCGCGGTCGGCGTCTTCCTCTTGGTCGCACTCGTCGCGGCCATGAGTAGCGGCTCCTTCGGCTGAGTCGTAGACACGAAGAACCGCCCCGGCGAGTGCCGGGGCGGTTCTTCGTGGGGAGCGCGAGGCTCTCGGCGTCAGACGCCGAAGTAGAGCTCGTACTCGAAGGGGTGCGGGCGCTGAGCGATCGGCTGGATCTCGTTCTCGATCTTGTACTCGATCCAGGTCTCGATGAGCTCCTCCGTGAAGACGCCACCCTGCAGCAGGAACTCGTGGTCGGCGCGCAGCGCCTCGAGCGAGTCGAGCAGCGAGTTCGGCACCTGCGGGATGCCCTTGGCCTCCTCGGGGGAAGCTCGTAGAGGTCCTTGTCGACCGGCTCGTGCGGCTCGATGCGGTTCTTGATGCCGTCGAGGCCGGCCATGAGCTGCGCGGCGAAGGCGAGGTACGGGTTGCCCGAGGCGTCGGGGGCACGGAACTCGATGCGCTTGGCCTTGGGGTTGGTGCCCGTGATCGGGATGCGGATGGCGGCCGAACGGTTACCGGCCGAGTACACCAGGTTGACCGGAGCCTCGAAGCCCTTCACCAGACGGTGGTAGCTGTTCAGCGTGGGGTTCGTGAACGCCAGGACGGCGGGCGCGTGCGCCAGGATGCCGCCGATGTACCAGCGGGCGATGTCGGACAGCCCGCCGTAGCCCTTCTCGTCGTAGAACAGCGGCTTGCCGTCGTTCCACAGCGACTGGTGCGTGTGCATGCCGGAGCCGTTGTCACCGAAGAGCGGCTTGGGCATGAAGGTCGCGACCTTGCCCCACTGCTCGGCGGTGTTCTTGACGATGTACTTGAACTTCAGGATGTCGTCTGCCGCGTGCACCATGGTGTCGAAGCGGTAGTTGATCTCCTGCTGTCCGCCCGTGCCCACCTCGTGGTGCGCGCGCTCGAGGATGAGGCCGGCCTCGATGAGGCGCAGGCTGATGTCATCGCGCAGGTCCGCCGTCTTGTCGACGGGGGAGACGGGGAAGTAGCCGCCCTTGTAGGGGGTCTTGTTGGCCAGGTTGCCGCCCTCTTCGGTGCGGCCCGTGTTCCAGGCGCCCTCTTCGGAGTCGACCGAGTAGAAGCTCGAGTTCTGCTTCACCTCGTAGCGGACGTCGTCGAAGATGTAGAACTCGGCCTCGGGGGCGAAGAACGCGGTGTCGGCGATGCCGGTGGAGGCGAGGTACTTCTCCGCCTTCTTGGCGACCTGGCGGGGGTCCTTCGAGTAGATCTCGCCGTTGCGCGGGTTGTAGATGTCGAAGACCATGACGAGCGTCTTCGCCTCGCGGAACGGGTCGAGGTACGCGGTCGACACGTCGGGGATGAGCTGCATGTCCGATTCGTGGATGTTCGCGAACCCGCGGATCGACGAGCCGTCGAACAGCTGACCGACGGTGAAGAACTCCTCGTCCACGGTGGATGCGGGGATGTTGAAGTGCTGCTGCACACCAGGGAGATCCGTGAAGCGGATGTCGAGGAACTTGACGTCCTCGTCCTTGATGAACTTCAGCACCTCGGATGAATCACTGAACATGGAGACTCCAGAGGTAGGGCATTTCGGGAAGTTCCGCCCGCCACGGCGGGCTGACCCGACGCTATCGATCGGGCGTTGCTCGCCAGTGTCCCATATGTTTCCGGGATGTTACGGGTCCCCGATTAGGGTTGATGCATGCCCGAGACCCCCGTCGAGTCCAGCTATCCCGGTGAGCGCCTCGGGCTGCCCCGCACCGGATCGACATCGGTCGCGCGCGTGGGCAGGCGCCTGCTCGCCCTGCTGATCGACTGGACGTGCGCCACGATCCTGGCCGTCGCCTTCCTCCGGTACGACCCGTGGGCGCTGCCGGGGGAGGCGGGGCTGTCGACCTTCGCGCCGATGCTGGTGTTCGCGCTGGTGCAGATCCTGTTCATCCCGCTGATCGGCGGAAGCCCGGGGCACCGCATCCTCGGGATGCGACTGGTGCTTGTCCGCGGCGGATGGGTCGGTCTCTGGCGGCCCATCGTCCGCACGGTGCTGCTGCTGCTCGTCATCCCCGCGGTGGTCTGGGATGCCGACCAGCGAGGACTGCACGATCAGGCCGCGGGCAGCGTCCTCATCCGCGGCTGAGGATCAACGCGGGCGCTGGGCGCGCACGCGGTTGGGGTCGACGCCCTTCGGGATCGGCAGCGACGTCAGCGACTGCGACACCGAGTCGATGCGCTTGATGACGGCGGCCATCGTGGTGCGGTCGATCTTCTTGGGCAGAGCCTTGATCGTGCTCGCGAGCTTCGCGATCGGAACCTCGTCCTCGCCGTGGCCGACGTAGAACACGGTCACCGGCACGCCCGAGGCGACGCGCTGCGCCTTCGAGCGCTCGTCGGCGATGAGACGCGTCAGACGACCGCGCGCTCCCTCGCCCACGAGGACGATGCCGCCGCGGCCGACGGCGCGGTAGACGGCCTCCTGAGTGCGGGGGTTGATGCCGACGGGCATTTCGCTTGCTTGCCAGCGGCGTCCGAGCGACACCGACATCACACGTCCGGCGGCACCCGGCATGCCGTCGATCTGCTTGTACATCGCGGTCGTCGACAGGCGCGTGGTCACGATGAGCGAGCCCAGGATGCCGGCGAACAGGCCCGTGATGCCCCAGAGGATGACGCTCCAGACGGTGAGCGGCGGGATGAGGAAGCCCACGCCCGCGCCGAGCGCGATGCCGAGCAGCACGATGCCGATCAGGGCGTACGGCAGCCAGGAGTACGCGTCCTTGGTGTAGCGGTACAGGGTCTTCAACTGCGAGAAGAATCCGGGGCGCTTCTCGGGGGCGGAATCGCGGGCTGCCATACCCTCCAGCCTACCGGTGCCGTCCGATCTCTTCTCCCCACCCCGAGGGCAGCGCACCGAGCGTCCTCCGCGCTGCGAAACGCCGCGGTGCCTGCCCCTCTGGCGACCACGATCGGAACATGTCCTCGTTCCTCCTGCCCGCGCCGCCACCATTGCGTTCGCTCCTGGAACCCGTGGTCCTGCGTTCCGTTGGAGCCGATGCCGCCCCGTTCGGCGGAGACATCGTGGTCCACGAGGGTGAGCCGGCACTCGCGGTGCCGGTCGCCGCCGTCGAGGGAACGGGCATCTGGGCGGCCTCGGGCGAACACGTCCTGGCACCGCTGGACGTCGTCGCCACGGCCGAGGGGCCGCTCGTCCTGCTCCCGACGGTCCGCTGCACACTGGAGTCGCTGCTTCGTCGGCGCGCAACGGTGGCGCCCGGTGAGGCCGTCACCATCGCCGTGAGCCTGCTCCGCGGCGTCGCTGCCGAGAACACCGCGCATCCGCGAGGCACCTGCGTCGGCAGCTGGTGGCTGGACGCCGCCGGTGCGCCGCTGTTCGTCCACGGTCACGAGGGTGCCGTCGCCGCGGTCGGCGCCGCGGATCTGCTGGCGATGCTGGATTGCGGTGACCATGATGTCGCCCGACGCGCGATCGATGCCGCATCCGTCGCCGTTCGCGACACGAGGCGTCTGCGCGGAGGGCTCTCCGCCCTGGAGGACGATTTGTTCGCTGCGGCGCGGCCGCAGGCGGTGCGCATCGAGGAATCATCCGTCGCGACGTCGATCAGCCGCGCGCAGGCGCGCGCGGAGGCGAACCCACCGACACCGACGTGGCGCCGACTGACCGTCGCGATGGACGGTTCGCTCAGCGACCTGGTCGCAGAGCGTGTCGACGCCCTGCGTCAGCGGTGGCGGCGCCCGACGCGGACGCAGAAGCCGCGTTCTCGTCGTCCCGTGCTGCTGGTCGGGCTCGGTGTCGTGGCTCTCGTTCTCGCGGTAGGGCTCCTGTGGCCGGATTCCAGTGACACAGCGCCCCTCCCGGCGTCATCCGGAGCTTCTCTCGCCCCAGAGGTTGCCGCCGCCACGGCGCCACCCGTCGATCCTCCTGCTGCAACGGGGCCGGATGACCCCGTCGCCGCGGCGCGCGCGTTGCTCGCCGAATGGAATGCGTGCGGAGAGGATTCCTGCCGGCAGAGACTGCAGGAAGCGCGGATCGACGCCGACCCAGCGGGTGCGGCCATGGTTGCGGACGTGTCGCTGACGGTCATCGACGATCTCGGCGATCTCACCCTGCTGCGCGCCGACGACCCGAGGGGTTCAGCGGTGCCGCAGATCGTGGCGATCGTGCGTCAGAACGAAGAATGGGTGCTGCGCGGCATCCATGATGTCGCGCAGCACCCATAGGTGCGGGATGGGTCAGATCCCGAGGTCTCCGGCGAAGTCGGCCGTCTCGAGGCGCGTCTTCATCGCTGAGAGGAAGCGTGCCGCGTCCGCGCCGTCGATGATCCGGTGGTCGTACGAGAGCGCCAGATAGACGTAGGAACGGACCGAGAATGCATCCTTGCCGTCGACCGTCACGACACCGGGGCGCTTGACGACGGTGCCGGTGCCGAGGATCGCGGACTGCGGCAGGAACACGACCGGGGTGTCGAACAGTGCGCCGCGCGAGCCGGTGTTCGTGACCGTGAACGTGCCGCCTGCGAGCTCGTCGGGCTTCAGCTTGTTGTCACGCGTGCGGGCCGCGAGGTCGGCGATGTCGTGAGCGATCTGGGCGAGGTTCTTCTCGCCCGCCTCGCGCACGACGGGCGTCAGCAGGCCGCGCTCGGTGTCGACCGCGATCGAGATGTTCTCGCTCGACGGGTAGACGATCTGCTCGCCATCGACGGTCGCGTTGATGACGGGGTAGGTCTTCAGCGCCTCGGCGGCGGCCAGCACGAAGAACGGCAGGAAGGAGAGCTTGTCGCCCGTCTTCTGCTGGAACTCGTTCTTGACGCCGTCACGGAACAGCGCGACCTTCGTCACGTCGACCTCGACCACGGTCGTGAGCTGGGCGGTGGCCTGCATCGACTCGACGGCGCGCTTGGCGAGCACCTTGCGCAGACGCGACATCGGCTGGGTCGTGCCGCGGAGCTCGGACACCTCGACGGGAGCCTTGGACGCGGCCGGGGCCGCGGGTGCGGATGCCGCGGCGGGGGTGGCAGCGGCCTCGGCGGCCTTCAGCACGTCCTCCTTGCGGATGCGGCCGCCGACTCCCGAACCGGTGACGGTGGCGAGGTCGACACCCTGCTGAGCGGCGAGGCGGCGCACGAGCGGCGTCACGTAGCCCGACCCCTCATCGCCGGAGGTCTCGGCGACGGGTGCCGGTGCTGCGGGAGCCGGGGCGGCAGCGGGAGCGGGTGCCGGGGCGGCGGCGGGAGCCGCGGAAGTCTCGGCCTGCTCGACTTCGACGGGCTTCTCGGTGGACGGAGCCTCGGGAGCGGCCTCAGCGGCCGGTGCGGCCCCGTCGCCGATGCGTGCGAGCGGGCTGCCGACGGCGACTGTCTCGTCCTCCTGGACCAGGATGGCCTGCAGGGTGCCAGCGAACGGCGCGGGGATCTCGGTGTCGACCTTGTCGGTGGAGATCTCGAGCAGCGGTTCGTCGACGGCGACCTCGTCGCCCACGGCCTTGAGCCAGCGGGTGACGGTACCCTCGGTGACGCTCTCGCCGAGCTCCGGCAGGACGACGTCACGGCCGCCGGATGCGGCGGGGGCCGCTGCGGGAGCTGCCTCTGCGGCCGGCTCGGGCTCGGCGGCCGGAGCAGCCTCGGCGGCGGGCTCGGGAGCCGCAGCCGCCTCGGGCTCTGCTGCGGGAGCCGCTGCTCCCGAGCCGTCGCCGATCTTCGCGAGGACGGCGCCCACCTCGACGGTGTCGTCTTCCTGGAAGAAGATCTCTTCGATCACGCCGCTGACCGGCGAGGGGATCTCGGTGTCGACCTTGTCGGTGGAGATCTCGAGCAGACCCTCGTCCGCCTCCACCGTGTCACCCACATTCTTGAGCCAGCGGGTGACCGTTCCCTCGGTGACGCTCTCGCCGAGAGCGGGGAGGACAACGGAAGTGCTCATGGGATTTGCTCCTTCGAACTGCGATATCGATGTCTAGCTTAGTGAAGCCGAAGCCTCATAGCGTGTGCAGGGGCTTGCCTGCCAGAGCCAGGAACGCCTCGGACAGCGCCTCGCTCTGCGTGGGGTGCGCGTGGATGAACGGGACGACATCCTCGGGGTGCGCATCCCAGCCGATCACCAGCTGTGCCTCGGTGATCAGCTCGCCCACCCGCGGACCCGCAAGATGGACGCCCACCACAGGGCCGTCGACGCGTCGGATCACCCTCGCGACGCCGCCGCCGCCCAGGATCTCACTGCGTGCATTGCCCGCGAGGTTGTAGTCGACGACGCGGATGCCGTCGGCACCGTAGCGCTGCTCGGCCACCTGGCGCGTGATGCCGACCGACGCGAGTTCGGGCGAGCTGTACACGACGCGCGGCACGAGTTCGTCCGGCACGATCGCCGGGTCCTGACCCGCGATCCGCTCGGCAACGGCGATGCCGTGCTGAAACCCGCGGTGCGCGAGCTGCGGGCCCGCGACGATGTCTCCGACGGCCCAGATACCGGGCACGGACGTGCGCAGCCGGTCGTCGACGACGACGAACCCGCGGTCGAGGACGACGCCGACCTCTTCGAGACCGATCCCGTCGGCGGCGGGTTCACGCCCCACGGCCACCAGCAGGTAGTCGCCGGTGAGGACGGTTCCGTCCGCCAGCTCGACCCGCACGTGCTCCGCATCCTGCGTGACCGCGGCGAACGGAGAGCCGAGACGGGTCTGGATGCCGCGGCGGCGGAAGGCGCGGGCGAGTTGTTGGCGCAGGATCTCGTCCTCCGCAGGTACGAGGGTGTCGGCGGCCTCGACCACCGTGACCTCGGCTCCGAGTGAGCGCCACAGGCTGGCGAACTCCACGCCGATGACTCCTCCGCCCAGCACGATCACCTGAGATGGCACCTCGTCGAGCTCGAGCGCCGACTCGCTGGAGAGGATGCGGCCGCCGAGCTCGATTCCGAGAGTGCGGGTGCGGGCACCGGTGGCGACGATGATGTCGGTCGCTGTGATGCTGTCGCCGTCGACCTCGACGATGCCGGGGGAGGCGATCCGGCCGCGACCGGGCACGATCTCCACGCCGCGTGCGGCGAGCAGGCCCTGCAGTCCCTTGTACTTCTTCGCGACCAGATCCGTGCGGAACGCGTGCATCGCGGGGACATCAATCGCCTCGAGCGTCGCCTTCACGCCCAAGGACGGCCCTTCACGGACCGCATCCGCCGTCTCGCCGACGTGCAGGAGTGCCTTCGTGGGGACGCATCCCCGATGCAGGCATGTGCCGCCGACCTTGTCGGCTTCGATGACGACGACCTTCTTCCCCAGCTCCGCGGCGCGCAGCGCGGCCGCGTAGCCGCCGCTGCCGCCGCCGATGATGGCGACGTCAGTGCTGCGGGCGGTCACCGCGAGGATCCGGTGACGAGGTTGATGAGGCTGCGGACGGTGGCAGCCGTGGGGCCCTTGTCGGTGAAGCCGTAACCCGCGCCCTTGTTCATCCCGACGCCGGCGATGTCGAGGTGCACCCACGGGATGCGGGGCGAACTTGGGCCGTCGGTCCTGCCGACGAACCGCTGCAGGAAGAGGCCGGCGAACAGGGAGCCGGCCGCGGGGTCACCGATCTTCGCATTGACCATGTCCGCGATCGGGGAATCGAGCTCCTCCTCCATGTGCGCGGGGAGCGGCAGGCGCCAGGAGAGTTCTGAGACCCGCTCGGCCGACGCGAGGTACTCGGCGACCGCGTCGTCGGAACCCATGACGCCGGTCAGGCGGTTGCCGAGCGCGACGGTGATGGCACCGGTGAGGGTGGCGACGTCGACGATCAGGTCGGGGTTCTCGCGGCTCGCTGCGACGAGGCCGTCGCCCAGGACGAGGCGGCCCTCCGCATCCGTGTTGAGCACCTCGACGGTCGTGCCGTCGGCCATGCGCAGCACATCACCCGGGCGAGTCGCGCGGCCGGACGGCATGTTGTCGGCGATGCAGAGCCACGCGGTGACGTGGACATCGGTGGCGAGCTGCGCCGCCGCTCGGACGACCGCGAGCACGGTCGCGGCGCCGCACATGTCGTACTTCATGCCGACCATGGAGGCTGCGGGCTTGAGTGAGAGGCCGCCGGTGTCGAAGGTGATGCCTTTGCCGACGAGCGCGATGTGACGCTTCGCATCGGCGGGGGAGTAGTCGAGGCGAACGAGGCGGGGAGGGCGGTCGGAGCCCTGCCCGACGCCGAGGATCCCCCCGAAGCCCTCTTCGCGCAGCCGCACCTCGTCGTAGACCTCGACCGAGATCGGGAGATCGGCCACGAGCGCGGCGGCCTGGTCCGCGAGATCGGCCGGACCGAGCCACTCGGCGGGCGTGGAGACAAGGTCCTTCACCACTGCGGCGGCGGATGCGTTCGCTCGCGCGGCGGCGAGGTCGGCCTCGGAACCCTCGGCGTGGACCGTCACCGATTCGGCGCGCGTCTTGCCCGCCGAGCTCTTGTAACCCGCGAAACGGTAGCCGCCGAGGCCCGCACCCTCCGCGAGCTCGCGTGCGCCGCCCTCGACCGACGGCGCGGCGAGCGACAGGGAAGCGAAGCCGACGAGGGTGCGGACGCCTGCGCCCGCGGCGAAGCGCAGTGCGCCAGCGTCCGGCGAGGCTCCGGTGCCGACGACGGCGACGGGAACCGAGGGAAGCTCGGCCACTCCCGGCAGGACCACGCGCTGCACGGCCCCGGCGGCGCCGGTGAAGCCGACCGCCTCCAGCGTGTCGCGCATCGCGGCGCCGAGCCCGTCCTCGTAGAACACGTCGTCGAGAGGCGGCAGGGCCAGCAGCAGCGCGTCCGCGGTGCTGTCGGTGAGGGGGTCCGAGGTGAAGTGCAGATCCGGGAACGGCATGACTCCATCCTAAGGACGCCGAGGCGAGTAGAGACGGCCCACACGGGCCGTTGCGTGTTCGAGGCCTCGTACCATGGAGGAATGTCCTGGACCCCGCCGCTGTACGTGAGCGTCGACGACGCGCCCGCAGTGCCCACCGGGTTGCCGCTCGTGATCCTGCTCACGGGTTTCACGGATGCGGGCTCCGCCGTGTCGCAGTCGATCGGGTATCTGCGTGATGAGGCGAGCCCCACCGTGCTCCTGCGCTTCGAGAACGACGTCCTGCTCGACTATCGTGCGCGCAGGCCCCAGATCACGTTCGACGCCGACCACCTCACTGACTACCGTCCGGCGCGCCTCGAACTTTCACTCGCCTACGACGCGCTCTCGCGTCCCTTCCTGCTGCTGGCCGGCTACGAACCCGACTTCGCGTGGGAGGCGTTCGCCAACGCCGTGCTGGGTGCGGCGACGGCCTTCGCGGTCTCATCGGTCACGTGGGTGCACGCGATCGGCATGCCCGTGCCGCACACGCGCCCCTTGGGAACCACGGTTTCGGGCAACCGCTCCGCGCTCACCGAAGCGCATTCGGTGTGGAAGCCGCACACGACCGTGCCCGCGACGGTGGGGCACCTGCTCGAGTACCGCTTCGTCGCCTCCGGCCACTCCGTCGCCGGTTTCGTCCTGCTCGTGCCGCACTATCTGAGCGACACCGAGTATCCGGCGTCGGCCATCACCGCGCTCGACAGCATCACCGCTGCCACGGGCCTCGTGTTCGCCGTCGACGATCTGCGCGAACAGAACGAGGACTTCCTGTCGAAGGTCGGCGAGCAGGTGAGCGCGAGCGACGAACTCACCACGATGCTCACGGGGCTGGAGGAGCGTTACGACGCCTATATGGCAGGCGCGACGCTGGCGACACCGCTCCTGCACGAGGCGGATCTGCCGAGTGCCGACGAGATCGCGGCGGAGCTGGAGCGCTTCCTCGCCAACGGCTCCCACGACGACGATCAGCGAGGACCGAGTTTCGGCTGACGCCAGGCGTCGGGGGAATGCCGGGGGATTCGGGGGTGTTGTCAAGAGGAGCAGGCCGCGCGTGCAAAGCCGCGGCCGGGGGTATGAGACAATAGAGCACCGGCCCGTTGTCGATCAAGGAGTTTCCCGCTCCGGACTTGACAAGGGTCTTACTCGTGTTCGAGAACGACCGGCGTGATCGCGTCGGTGAAAGGTGAACCGTGACTCCTGGCACGAAGACCGAATCCCGCTCGCGGAAGACCGCGACGCCGGGTGACGAGGAGGTCGTCGACACGGCGACCGAGACCGCGGCGCCGGCCAAGAAGGCGCCCGCGAAGAAGGCTCCGGCCAAGAAGGCTCCGGCGAAGAAGGCGCCTGCCAAGAAGAAGGCAGCTGCGGAAGACGAGGAAGAGTTCGAAGACGACGTCGATGTAGACGTCGAGGTCGATGACAGCGACGACGCCGAAGAGGGCGACGAGCAGGAGGCCGCGGGCGACAAGAAGACCGCCAAGGCTTCCGACGACGACGCAGACGACGAGGATGGCGAGAACACCAAGCCCGCCTTCAGCGAGCCGCTTCCGACCGGTGCGATCGTCATCTCCTCGAGCGACGAGGACGACGTTCCCGTCTACTCGACCCAGATCACCGGCGCCACCGCCGACCCGGTCAAGGACTACCTGAAGCAGATCGGCAAGGTTCCGCTGCTGAACGCGGCCGAAGAGGTCGAGCTCGCCATGCGGATCGAGGCGGGTCTGTTCGCCGAGGAGAAGCTGTCGAAGATGTCGGCGGCCGAGAAGTCCACGCAGCTCGGACTCGACCTGCAGTGGGTCGCACGTGATGGGCAGCGCGCCAAGAGCCACCTGCTCGGTGCGAACCTGCGTCTGGTCGTGTCGCTCGCCAAGCGCTACACGGGGCGCGGCATGCAGTTCCTCGATCTCATCCAGGAGGGCAACCTCGGCCTCATCCGTGCAGTCGAGAAGTTCGACTACACCAAGGGCTTCAAGTTCTCGACGTACGCGACGTGGTGGATCCGTCAGGCCATCACTCGCGCGATGGCCGACCAGGCGCGCACCATCCGTATCCCGGTGCACATGGTCGAGGTCATCAACAAGCTCGCCCGCGTGCAGCGCCAGATGCTGCAGGACCTGGGCCGTGAGCCCACACCCGAAGAGCTCAGCCGCGAGCTCGACATGACCCCCGAAAAGGTCATCGAGGTGCAGAAGTACGGCCGCGAGCCGATCTCGCTGCACACGCCGCTGGGTGAAGACGGCGACAGCGAGTTCGGTGACCTCATCGAGGACACCGAGGCCGTGGTGCCCGCCGACGCCGTGGGCTTCACGATGCTGCAGCGCCAGCTCGAGTCGCTGCTCGACTCGCTGAGCGAGCGCGAGGCGGGCGTGATCCGCATGCGCTTCGGCCTGGGCGACGGGCAGCCCAAGACCCTCGACCAGATCGGCGACACCTTCGGCGTCACCCGCGAGCGGATCCGTCAGATCGAGTCGAAGACCATGGCGAAGCTGCGGCACCCCAGCCGCTCGCAGTCGCTGCGCGACTACCTGGAGTGATCGGGGCGTGAGCGGCAGCATCCGTTATGTCCCCGCGGTGCTCGCAGGCAAGGCCGCCCGTTTCGCCACGCGTCTGCGCGGCGGCGGGTCGGCCTTCCCGGGCTACCTCGCCAATCGGCTCGCGCCGACGCTGCTGAGCAGCCTGGCGGCGCAGTTTCCGTACGGGGTCGTGTTCGTCCTCGGCTCCAACGGCAAGACGACGACCACGCACATGGTCAGCGAGGTGCTGCGCGCCCACGGGCTGCGCGTGTTCACGAACCCGACGGGGGCCAACCTGCCGCAGGGCGTGACCAGCGCGCTGCTTGCCGAGGCCACGCCCACCGGCAAGGTGCGCGCCGACGTTGCCGTGCTCGAAGTCGACGAGGGGTACGCGGCGGAGCTCGCCGACATCCTGTCGCCGCGCGCCATCGTCGCGTTGAACGTGCAGGTCGATCAGCTCTATCGCTTCTACGAGACCGAGCGCGTCGCGGACATGATGCTGGATGCCGCGACCCGCGCCTCCGTGCGCGTCGTGGTCAACCGTGACGACCCGTATCTCAGCAAGATCGACGCGTCGGCCCTCCGGTCGCCGGTGTCGTTCTTCGGTGCCTCGACCGACGTCGTCGCGGCATCCGCGCACGGCCTGAACAACGCGGCCGACACGCGCAGCGGCACGGTGGGAGCGCTCGATCATCCCGCCGAGAGCGAAGTCACCGCGGTGGCCGGGCGCAACGTCGAGATCACGCTCGACGGCCAGCCCATCGCTGTGACGCTGCCCGCTCGCGGGCTGCACTACGCGGTGGATGCGGCAGCCGCGATCAGCACGGCGCGCCATGTCCTGGGCGACGCCTTCCGCGCCGACGCGGCCGCTGCGGGCTTCTCGAAGATGACGCCGGCCTACGGGCGAGGTGAGCTGGTGCCGCTGCGCCGCGACCGTTCGGGTGAACAGGTCGAGTTCGTGATGTTCAAGAACGGTCCCAGCCTGCAGCTCAACGTCGATGCGCTGGACGGCGCGCCGGAGCGCATCCTCATGGCCATCGACGAAGGCACGCCCGATGTGTCCTGGCTCTACGATGTCGATCTCAGCGCGTTCGACCACGTCGACGTCGTCACGGGGGAGAAGGCACACCAGATCGCGACACGCCTCGCCTACGCGGGCATCCCGATCGGCGTGGTCGAACCCGATATGGAGAAGGCGGTCGAGCTCATGCGGGCATTCGCTCCCACGTCGGCCGGCCGCCAGATCTGGTTCGTGAACTACGAGCTCATGATGATCGGTCGCCGCATCCTCGGCTACGGCGACCAGGAGGTGGCTCGACGATGACGACGCTGCGAATCGTTCAGCTCTACCCTGACCTGCTGGGTGTCACCGGCGATCGTGGAAATGTGGAGGTGCTCGCGGCGCGCGCGTCACTCGCGGGTCACGAGAGCGAGGTGACACTCGTCGGCCTCGGTGAAGACGCGCCGACGGAAGCCGACATCGTCGTGATCGGCAACGGTCCGCTGTCGGCGCTGCGCGTTGTGCGTGACGACCTCGAGAGCCGTCGCGACTGGCTGGCAGCGCTCGTCGCAGCGGGCACGGTCGTGCTCGCCGTGGGCGGCGGATCCGAGCTGCTCTCGGAGGGCATCGACCTCGTCGACGGCAGTCATCTCGACGGACTGGCACTCATCCCGGCTCGCGTGGGCCGCACGAAGCAGCGGCGCGTGGGCTATGTCGTCGCCGACACGGTCGACGGAAAGCTCATCGGATTCGAAGACCACGCGTCGCTGTGGCGCCTGGGCGATCCCGGCATCGCGTACGGCACCGTGACCGCCGGCAACGGCGGCATCGAGGGCGGGTTCGAGACCGTCCGCATGGGCTCCATCTACGCGACGAACGTGCAGGGCCCGGTGCTGCCGCTGAACCCGGCACTCGCGGACGCACTGCTCGCTCAGGCGTTCGCGCGTCTCGGCGCCGCGTACTCTCCGGGACCGGCGCATGCCGAGATCGACGCTCACGCCCTCGCGGCGCGTGCAGAGATCGAGCGCCTGGCTGTCGACAAGCGCTTCACCGCCATCCAGCTCTGACCGCATGAGCGACGACGGCGCACCCGTGGCACGCATCCGGACGTCGGCCATCGTGGCCAACGTCCGGTCGGCAGGTCTCACCGCACCGGTGGTCGATCTTCGCCGCGACGCCTACGGACACGGGCTCGTCCATGTTGCCGACGCGCTACGCGCGGGCACGGATGCCGTCCTTCTGGTCGACGAGACGGCTGAGCTGGCTGATCGCGATCGGACGGTGACGGCCGGATCCGCGACCCTTGCGCCCGATGTCGTGTTCGGGTGGGAGCACACTCTTCCGGCCATGACGCTCGTGGGCACCGTCCTGTCCACCAAGGCTCTGCATGCCGGCGAGGGCGTCTCTTACGGATACATCCACCGCGCGTCGGAGGACACACGCGTGGCGCTCGTCACGGGCGGCTATGCGCAAGGCGTGGTGCGCGAGCTCGGCAATCGAGCGCACGTCGTCATCGGCGGTATCGCGCATCCGATCGTCGGTCGCGTGGCGATGGATGTCTGCGTCGTCGACATCGGCGACGCGTCCGTCGCTCGAGGCGAGCGCGCCGTCTTCTTCGGCGACGACGGCCCACGCGCGGCTGACTGGGCGCGCGCGCTCGGGTGGCGGGCCGAAGAGATCGTGACCGCGGTCGGATTGCGAGCCCGTCGGGAGGTGGCGACGTGAGTTCCGTGCTGCACGTCGACCTCGATCGACTCGCCCGCAACATCGATGTCGTGCGCGCCCGGGTGACCCCTGCCGCCCTCATGCTCGTGGTCAAGGACGACGCGTACGGGCACGGTGCGGCAGAGGTGGTCCGCCGCGCCGTCGCCGAGGGCGTCCACTGGATAGGCGCCTTCGACGTCGCGACGGCGCTCGAGGTGCGGCGGGCCGTGGGGCAGGAGCCTCGTGTCTTCGTCTGGATGATCGCGGGCGAGAGCGCGATCCGCTCGGCGCTCGATGCCGATCTCGACCTCGGCATCGGCGATGCGGACCTTCTCGAGGAAGTGGCGGAGGTCGCTCGCATGCGGGGCTGTCGTGCCCGCATTCATCTCAAGATCGACACGGGCCTGCACCGCAACGGCATCCGACCCGAGGAGTGGACGGATGCCGTGAGCCGCGTCGTCGCGCTGGCGCGTGAGGGCGTCGTGGAGCTGACCGGCGTGTGGAGCCACATCGCCGAGGCCTCGGACGAGGAGGACGACCTCTCGCGGGCCGCCTTCGAGCAGGCGGTTGCGGCCGTGACCGCTGCGGGATTCGACCGTCCGCTCCGCCATCTCGCCGCGAGTGCCGCGTCGTCGGCCCGCTCGGAGTTCCGATACGACCTCGTTCGTGTGGGGGCGTTCTGCTACGGAATCCGCCCCGCCGGCGGCCCGGCCGACGCCGAGCTGGGGATCGCACCGATCGGCTCGTGGGAGGCGGAGGTGCTCTCCGTGGACGGCGACCGGGTACTCATCGATGTGGGAGCGCTGGACGGGCTGGTGTCGGCGCTGGCGGGGCGTGTCGACGTGGCGACGCCCGCGGGGCCTCGGCGTCTGGTGGCGGTGAACGGCGTGAGTGCAGCCGTCAGCGGATGGGACGGTGCGCGCGTGGGCGATGTGGTGCGCATCTATGGCGCGGATGCGGCGAGCCCCACCGATCTGGCCGAGGCGATCGGCACGATCGGTGAGGAGATCGCGCTGCGGGTATCGCCGCTCGTGGAGCGGCGATACCGCTGAAGCGGTTCAGACCGCGTCGACGAGGCGCGCGGTCTCGTCGTGCCAGCTGGTGGCGACGGCGCGAAGCTTCTCTTCGTACTTGCGGCCGTGGTGCGCGCAGAACAGCAACTCGCTGCCGTTGACCTCGGCGGCGATGTAGGCCTGCGCTCCGCACGAGTCGCAGCGGTCGGCCGCAGTCAGCCGGTGTTCCAGTACGGCGGACTGCTCGGTGGGTGTCGACGTCGTGCTCATCGGAGACCTCCTCGGTGCGTCGGGCGGGTACGGATATGACATGTAACCATGCGTGCCTGTGACCCATGCCCGCTGTGCCGCGCGTTTCGCTGACCGCGTACGGCGGCCCCGGTGGTGTCGTGTCTGTGCAGAGCCGTGGGGGTGGCCCCGGATACCCTTGAGGATTGTGACTGCCGAGTACTCCGCCCATCATCTGCAGGTCCTCGAAGGGCTCGAGGCCGTGCGCAAGCGGCCGGGCATGTACATCGGCTCCACCGACTCCCGCGGGCTCATGCATTGCCTCTGGGAGATCATCGACAACTCCGTCGACGAAGCCCTCGCCGGACACGGTTCGCGCATCGACATCCTGCTCCACGCGGATGGCAGTGTCGAGGTACGGGACCGGGCGCGGGGCATCCCCGTTGACGTCGAACCGCGCACGGGGCTGACCGGCGTCGAGGTCGTCTTCACGAAGCTGCACGCCGGCGGCAAGTTCGGAGGGGGCTCGTACGCCGCATCCGGCGGTCTGCACGGTGTCGGCGCCTCGGTCGTCAACGCGCTGTCGGAGCGTCTGGACGTCGAGGTCGACCGCGGGGGCAAGACCTACGCCATGTCGTTCCACCGCGGTGAGCCCGGCACGTTCGCCGGCGATTCGCCGGACGCGCCGTTCACCCCCTACCAGCGCTCGTCGGAGCTGCGTGTCGTGGGCAAGGCACCGCGCGGAGTCACCGGCACCCGTATCCGCTACTGGGCGGACCGGCAGATCTTCACGAAGGACGCGACGTTCGGGCTCGACGAACTCGTGCAGCGCGTGCGCCAGACCGCCTTCCTCGTGCCCGGGCTGGAGATCGTGGTCGACGACCAGCGCGGCGAGGAGCGCGTCGAGACCAGCTACCGGTTCGACGGTGGCATCTCCGAGTTCGCCGACTTCCTGGCACCCGATGCGCCGATCACCGACACCTGGCGTCTGACCGGCGAGGGCACCTTCACCGAGACGGTTCCCGTGCTGCAGCCTTCGGGCGCGATGGTGCCGACCGAACTCGAGCGCTCGTGCGAGGTCGACGTCGCGCTGCGCTGGGGAACGGGCTACGACACGACGATGCGCTCGTTCGTGAACATCATCTCCACCCCGAAGGGCGGAACGCACCAGGCGGGCTTCGAAGCCGGCCTGATGAAGGTCATCCGCAGCCAGGTCGAACAGAACGCCCGTCGTCTCAAGGTCGGCAACGACAAGCTCGAGAAGGACGACATCCTCGCGGGACTGACGGTCGTTCTCACCGTGCGACTGCCGGAGCCGCAGTTCGAGGGCCAGACGAAGGAGATCCTCGGCACGCCGGCCGTCCGCCAGATCGTCGCCAACGTGGTCTCGCGCGAGCTCACCGCGAAGTTCACCTCCACCAAACGCGACGACAAGAACCAGACCGCGCAGCTGCTGGAGAAGGTCGTCTCGGAGATGAAAGCGCGTATCTCCGCACGCACCCACAAAGAGACGCAGCGTCGGAAGTCCGCTCTCGAGTCGTCGTCCCTGCCCGCGAAGCTCGCGGACTGCCGCACGAACGAGGTCGCCGACTCCGAGCTGTTCATCGTCGAGGGCGACTCTGCCCTCGGTACTGCGAAGCTGGCCCGCAACAGCGAGTACCAGGCTCTGCTGCCGATTCGAGGCAAGATCCTCAACGTGCAGAAGGCATCGATCAGCGACATGCTGTCCAACGCCGAATGCGCCGCGATCATCCAGGTGATCGGTGCCGGTTCCGGCCGCTCCTTCGACATCGACGCCGCGCGGTACGGCAAGGTCATCCTGATGAGCGACGCCGATGTCGACGGCGCCCACATTCGCACTCTTCTGCTCACGCTCTTCTTCCGTTACATGCGTCCGCTGGTCGAAGCCGGACGCGTCTACGCCGCCGTGCCCCCGCTGCACCGCGTGGTCGTGATGAACCCGGGCACGAAGCCCAACGAGACGGTCTACACGTACAGCGAGAAGGAGCTGCACGCGCTGCTCGCGAAGCTGCAGAAGGCCGGCAAGCGGTGGCAGGAGCCTGTTCAGCGCTACAAGGGTCTGGGCGAGATGGACGCCGACCAGCTCGCGACCACCACGATGGATCGCGCGGGTCGCATGCTCCGTCGCGTGCGCGTCGAGGACGCGGATGCGGCGAACGCGGTCTTCGAGCTCCTGATGGGCAACGAGGTCGCCCCGCGCCGCGACTTCATCGTGACCTCGAGCGACCGGCTCTCCCGCGAGTCCATCGACGCCTGAGCCGCCGCATCCATCCGCCGGCTCCTTCGCCCCTCCCGCGAGACTGCATTTCGGCCACGAGATCACGGGTGTTACCCGTGATCTCGTGCGGGGAATGCAGTCTCGCGGTGGAGGGAGCGCGGTCAGGCGATGGCGGTGCCGACGGCGCCGATCACGTCGTCGAACGGCTGACCGGATGCGTCGCGCTTCGCGCCCGCCTCGGGAAGCGTGCGCACGGCCCCGTCGGGTCCGACGGCGCGGGGCTGGTCGCCGACCCACGCGAGCATGAGGGTGTCTTCGCCCTTCAAGAAGCGCTGCGCACGCACCCCGCCGGTCGCCCGACCCTTCGCGGGGAACTCGGACAGCGCTGACACCTTGCCGCTGCCTCCGGCGGTGCCGGCGAGTGCCTGCGAGGAGTCGGCGATCGTCACGACGACGGACTCTTCGGATGCGGCCACGGCCGTGAACATGATGACCTTCGCGCCGTCGGCGATGCGGATGCCGGCCATGCCACCGGCACTCTTGCCCTGGGGGCGCACCGCGGACGCGTCGAACCGCAGCAGCTGCGCGTCGGAGCTCACGAAGATGAGCTCGAACTCGTCGGGGGCCAGAGCCGCGCCGACGACGCGGTCACCGGGCTTCAGGGCGATGATCTCCGCATCCGGCTTTCCGGGCGCGAGCTCGCTGACCGCGACGCGCTTGACGACGCCCTGGGCCGTGCCCAGCGCGATCGGGGCCGACGCGTCGAGCGGGACGAGAGCGAGCACGTGCTCGTTGGCGGGGAGACCGAGGTACTGGTCGGCCTTGGCACCCGCCGCGGGCTGCACGCTGTTGCCCGGCACGGAGGGGAGGTCGACGGGGGAGAAGCGCACGAGGCGTCCGGCGCTGGTGACCGCTCCCACATCGCCGCGGACCGTCGCATCGACAGCGCTGCGGATGGCGTCGTGCTTGCTGCGGCGCGCGGGGGGCACGATGCCGCCGTCGAGCGCATCCGCGACGAGTTCGGCGCGCAGCATCCGCCCGGTCGCCGTGAGGAACACACGGCACGGAGCGTCGGCGATCTGCAGATCAGCGGCGGCGGCCGCCTTCGCGCCGCGGGGCGTGACCGGACCGCCGTTCAGCAACAGAGTGCGCCGCGGCGTGCCATAGGTCTCGGATGCCGCCTCTAGCTCACGCGCGACCTGAGCGCGCAGGAGCACGTCGCTGCCGAGGAGCTCTTCGAGGGCCGCGATCTCGGCGCGCAGCTGGTCGCGCTCGGTCTCGAGCTCGATACGAGAGAACCGGGTGAGGCGGCGCAGGCGCAGCTCGAGGATGTACTCGGCCTGCAGCTGAGAGAGGTCGAACACCTCGATCAGACGTGCGCGCGCCTGCTCGCTGTCATCAGACGAGCGGATGACCTGGATGACTTCGTCGATGTCGAGGATGGCGATGAGCAGACCCTCGACGAGGTGCAGTCGCTCCTGCTTGCGCGCCAGACGGTACCGGCTGCGACGCGTGACGACGGAGATCCGGTGGTCGAGGTAGACGCGCAGCAGCGGCTTGAGTCCCAGCGTCTGGGGCTGGCCGTCGACGAGGGCGACGTTGTTGATGCCGAACGAGTCCTCGAGGGGCGTCAGTCGGTAGAGCTGGTCGAGGACGGCCTTCGGATCGAAGCCCGTCTTGATCGTGATGACCAGGCGGAGGCCGTGATTGCGGTCGGTGAAGTCCGCTACATCCGCGATGCCGGTGAGCTTCTTCGCGTTGACCGCATCCTTGATCTTCTCGATCACGCGCTCGGGACCCACCATGTACGGCAACTCGGTGACGACAAGGCCGGTGCGTCGCGGGCCGAGCGACTCGACCGACACCTTCGCCCGGGTGCGGAAGCTCCCGCGGCCCTGGGCGTAGGCGTCCTTGATGCCGTCGAGACCGACGATGACCCCGCCGCCGGGCAGGTCGGGTCCCGGGACGAACTCCATGAGCTCTTCGAGCGTGGCATCCGGGTTGTCGAGCAGGTGGATGGCGGCCGCGACGACCTCGTTGAGGTTGTGCGGCGCCATGTTCGTCGCCATGCCGACCGCGATGCCGGTCGTACCGTTGACGAGCAGGTTGGGGAAGGCAGCGGGGAGGACCTCGGGCTGCTGGAACTGTCCGTCGTAGTTCGGGATGAAGTCGACGACGTCCTCGTCGAGGTTCTCGGTGAGTGCCAGCGCGGCCGGCGCCAGACGCGCCTCGGTGTATCGGGCCGCGGCCGGGCCGTCGTCGAGGGAGCCGAAGTTGCCGTGCCCGTCGACGAGCGGCACCCGCAGCGCGAAGTCCTGCGCGAGGCGCACGAGCGCGTCGTAGATGGGCGAGTCACCGTGGGGATGCAGCTTGCCCATGACCTCGCCGACGACGCGTGCGCTCTTCACATGTCCGCGGTCGGGGCGCAGCCCCATGTCGGCCATCTGGAACAGGATGCGTCGCTGCACCGGCTTGAGTCCGTCGCGCGCGTCCGGGAGGGCACGCGAGTAGATGACCGAGTACGCGTACTCGAGGAAGGACCCCTGCATCTCGGCAGACAGGTCGATGTCTTCGATGCGGCCTTCCTCGGCGGGCGCAGAATCGGACGTGGCTCGGGACATGCAGAACACCTCGGGTCGGAAAGGGCCTGGCGCGGGTATGCGAGACTGGGCCCGATGACCCTCAGCCTACCGGCGGACCCCTCCGGCGCCCCGAGGCTCACCGGCGTGCTGCCCGACGCGGTCGCGGCCCTCGACGCAGGCTCGACCCGCTGGCCCGCCGTGCAGAGCCTCATCGTCTTCGTCGTCGACGGACTCGGCGCCGCCAACCTCGCCGAGAACGTCGCCTATGCGCGTTTCCTCGCGGAACATCGCGGCAAGAAGCGCGTCGCGACCTCGGTGTTCCCGAGCACGACGGCGGCCGCCCTCACGAGCCTGCTCACCGCATCCGAGGTCGGCCAGCACGGACTCGTCGGCTACCGTGCGCGCGACCCGCTGACGGGGCTCGTGCACAACCAGCTCACGGACTGGGGCCCGCGCGCGCTCGGCCCGCTCACGTGGCCTCAGATCGCCCCGCTGAGCGCGACCGACACGGCGCACCGCTGGGTCGTGGCCTCGAAGCCCGAGTATGCCGGCACGGGCTTCACCGAAGCCACGCTCCGCGGGGCGGAGAACTTCGGTGAGAAGCGGCTCGACGATCGTGTCGAGCGTGCGATCACCGAGGCGCGCAGCGCGCCGGGAACGATCGTCTACCTGTACGCGCCCGAGCTCGACTCGGCCGGCCATCGGCACGGCGTCGCCTCAGATCGGTGGACCGCAGCCCTCGAGGCCGTGGACGCGGCAGCGCGCCGCCTGCACTCGGGCGCCGGTGCGGGTGTCGGGGTGATCCTCACCGCTGATCACGGGATGGTCGACGTCCCGAGACACCGTCAGATCGTCATGACGGAGGGCGATCCCCGACTCGAGGCGGCTGCCGCGATCGCCGGGGAACCGAGGATGCTGCATCTGTACGCACATCCCGGCGGCGAAGCGTCCTTGATCCGTGCCTGGCGCGAGGAACCGACGGCCTGGGTGTTCACTCGCGAGGAGGCGATCGCCGCCGGCCTGTTCGGGAGCCCCGTCTCCGCCGCGGTCGCCGCGCGCATCGGCGACGTGATGGTGGCTGCACGCGGGCGCGTCGCCTACTACGACGGCCGCCTCGCCGACACGTCGGCGCAGCACATGGTGGGTCAGCACGGCTCGCTCACCACGGAGGAGCGTGTCGTCCCCCTGATCGGACTGGGGGGCTTCGCCGGCTGAGAGCGCTCAGCTCTCGTCGGTACGGGCTCCGAAGACGATCTCGTCCCAGGACGGCATCGACGTCCGCCCCTTGCGGCGTCCGGCGTCGGAGGCGGGTTCGGTGCGGGAGGCCTCCGCGGGTGCGGAGTCGTTCGTCTCGCTGTATCCCGGCTCCAAGGCATCGAAGAGCGCGACAGGTGACGGCGCGCGGGTCGGCTCCTCGGAGGTCTCTGCGGTGGGAGCGGCCGTGCGCTGACCGCGTCGGCGGCGCAGAGCCTCCAGCAGATCCGCTGTCTCGGCGGAGGTCTGCACGGCTTCGGGCGCGCGTTTGATCGCGGCATCCTGCACGGCGGGGCTCGCCGGTGCCGGCAGGGTCGGGCGTTCCGTCGCGTCGTGGCGGGGGCCGAACGCGCCGCTGTCGAAGCGCGTGTCGTCCTTGATCCCGGGAGCGTCGAGTGCGCGCAGGCGCGGGATGAGTCCCTCGGGAAGCGAACCCTGACGGGAGAAGCTGCGTGGCATCGGCGTTCAGCGGCGACAGCGAGCTGCGGCGGGGCTCGAAGCTCCAGCGCGCGTCGCGCTCGACATCACCGGCGACGAAGCCCAGCTTGACGACCCACCCGGTGGGTTCCTTCCAGCTGGTCCACCGCTCGCCGGTCGCGCCCGCTTCCGCCAACTTGGCCCGCACCGCATCGCCGAAGCTGGTCTGGTTGTCGCCGTCGAAGTCGGATCCGAGCAGGACGGGAACGGCGAGCGCCTGTCCGACGATGAACTCGCGTTCGGCGAGCACGGGCGGCTCGAACCGGACGACGTCCTCGAGAGTCGCTCCGAGCACCTCGGCGACCTCGCGTGCCGACAGGCCTGCGCGGATCTGCGCCTGGATCTCGCGGGGGCTGGGGCGATTCGCCTTGGCGGGCTCCTCGCGCTCCTTGCGCGCCCGACGAAGCTCCGCGCGCAGCACTTCATCGATGGCCAGGGAGTAGCGCTGCCCGGACTCGGTGGAGACCACCAGCACACCGTCTTCGGTGCCGATCACTCTGAGTTGTTCCATGCGACACACGCCTCCCATCTGCCGTGTGGGCCCATGCTGACACAGGGCGTCGCCGCGGGCGGGAATATCCAGGGCGTGGCGCGAGTTTCGATGCGTGCCGACCCCGATGAGAGCACCACGCTTCCGCATTTGCTAAATGCCACCCGGTCATGCAAACTATCGCCGCCTGCCCGACGGCGGGAGATCCACAACGCGACAAGAGACACGAGAAGAATGGCTACGGACTACGACGCCCCCCGCAAGACCGAAGACGACAGCGAGTCCATCGAAGCGCTCAAGGAGCGCGTTCCGGACAAGATGTCCGGGGCCGTCGACGTCGAAGACGCCGACAACCCGTCGGGCTTCGAGCTGCCCGGCGCCGACCTTTCGGACCTGGAGCTCGACGTCGTCGTGCTCCCCGCGCAGGACGATGAGTTCACCTGCGTCAGCTGCTTCCTGGTGAAGCACCGCTCGCAGATCGACCACGAGGAGTCGCTCGGCGCTATCTGCGTGGAGTGCGCTGCCTGACCTGCGCTCTGCGCACAGCCGCGGCGAGTCGGTCGGGGGTCCGAGAGGACACCACCCACGCCGGTGTCGGATCGTCCGCATCCTCGACAGGAATGACGACCGCCCCACCGATTCCGCCGCGCACCAGCATCCATGACCGAGGGTCGGCATCCCGGCCACGCGCGAAGCGCGCGTCCTCGCCCGTGTAGGCGACCGGCTCTCCGAGAAGGTCGACCGGGATGTGGGCGCGACCCGCGCGAAGCACTCCTTCGCTGACCTCGACGCGAGGCGCGGATGCCATCAGCGCCCAGATGATCAGCGCCGCGACCGCGGCACCGGCCACCAACGCGATCGTGGTGTCCACGGGCGAGAGGGCGAGCGCCACCATGGGAGCGCAGACCGCGGCGGCGACGAGCGTCCACAGCGAGGGGCTCAGGCGTTCGCGATAGACGACGTCGGAAGTCATGTTCTGCATTACCCTCGTGAGGTGGCCGAAAGCGTGGACATCCCCATTATCGCGCCCGTCGTCCCTGCGTTCGCTCATCCGGGCGACGCCGGCGCCGACCTGATCGCCGCAGAGGGGGTGCGACTCGGACCCGGCGAGCGTGCGCTCGTGGGAACCGGTGTGCGCATCGCGCTGCCCGAAGGGTACGCGGCCTTCGTCATGCCCCGTTCCGGGCTTGCGGCCAAGCACGGGGTCACCGTGGTCAACGCGCCCGGGACCGTCGATGCGGGCTACCGCGGCGAGATCAAGGTCGCGCTCTTGAACACCGACCGCGCCGAGACCTACGAGGTTTCGGCGGGGGATCGGATCGCGCAGCTGGTGGTTCTTCCCATCCCGCCGGTTCGCTTCATCCCGGTCGATGAGCTGCCCGCCAGTGTGCGCGGCGAAGGGGGCTTCGGCTCCACCGGATACGACACTTCTGCGAGGACGACCCGATGACCGACGCATCTCTGGAACCGAGCGGCAAGAGCGCTCCGATCGACCGCGAGACCGCGGGACCTTTCGACGAGTCGGAGGTGAACCCCGTTCGTCCCTACATCGACCTGGGTGCGATCAAGGTGCTTCCCCGAGAGGGGCTCAACCTGCGGCTCGAAGTCGAGGAGCAGACCAAGCGCATCGTCGCCGTTGGACTCGACTACGCCGACTCGACACTCCAGGTGCAGCCTTTCGCCGCACCCCGCTCGAGCGGGCTCTGGGAGGAGACGCGCGAGCAGATCCGTCAGCAGGTGCGTCAGCAGGGCGGTCGGGTCGAGGAGCGCGAAGGCCCGCTCGGTCCGGAGCTCCTCGCCGAGGTTCCGGTCGTCGTGGCCGGTGACGCCGGCAGCGGCGCCAAGCGACTCGCACGCTTCGTTGGCGTTGACGGCCCCCGCTGGTTCCTGCGCGGCGTGATCGGGGGAGCGGCGACGTCCAACGTCGAAGCCGCGGCTCAGATCGAGGACCTGTTCCGATCGCTCGTGGTGGTCCGCGGTGGCACGCCGATGCCCCCGCGCGATCTGATCCCCCTGAAGATGCCGGCGACCCCCGGCGCGGCGTGAGCTCCGACGAGACGCACGGCGAACGGCCGTCGCTGGACCCGCCTGCTCCCGCCGAGCCCCGCGCCTCCGAGCTCATCGGTTCCGCGCTGGGCGCGGCCGCGCGACGCGCGGGGATGGATCCTGCGCAGGAAGCGAGCACCGGTCACGTCGTGTGGCACGCCATGGGCGGTTGGCGCGGTGTCGTCGAGTCCGTGCTCCCGAGCCTCCTCTTCGTCATCGTCTACACCGCGACGACGAACCTCGTTCTCTCCCTCGCGGCCTCCGTCGGCATCGCCGTCGTGTTCACCGTGGTGCGCTTGCTGCAGAAGTCGCCGGCATCCGCCGCGCTCGGCGGACTCGTCGCCGCCGGTGTCGCCGCTGTTCTGGCGCTGATCACGGGCAATCCGTCCGACAACTTCGTGCCGGGGCTGCTGACGAACGCCGGTTACGGGCTGGCGATGCTCGTCTCCGCACTCATCGGCTGGCCGATCATCGGGCTGGCGGCCGGTTACCTGCTGGGCGAGGGCACCGCGTGGCGTCAGGTCAAGCCGAAGCGCCGCGCCTACTTCTGGCTCACCATCGCCTGGGCGGCACTCTTCTTCGTGCGGTTGGCGGTGCAGCTCCCGATCTACTTCTCGTCGCTCGATCCGGCGAATCGGGAGAGCGCGGTGGCGCTGCTGGGAACCCTCAAGATCGCCATGGGGCTGCCGCTTTTCGCGCCTCTCGTGGCCGTCACCTGGCTGACCGTCCGCGCCGTGCACGCGCGGGCCTCGCAGGGCAGTGCCCCCGTCGAGGAGTCCGACGCCCGGTGATACCATTTATCTCGACATCGAGATAAATTTCCGGGCGACGGGGTAAGGCTTACCTTCCTAGCAACCCCTTCCGGACGCGGGGAAGATGGGCAGATCGGGCCCCGCGACGACGCCCGTGAACGCCGACGAAGGAGACAGACGTGTCCACGGTTGACAGCTTCGGTGCGAAAAGCACCCTGACGGTCGGCAGCACCGACTACGAGATCTTCCGTATCGACACGGTCGCCGGTTACGAGAAGCTCCCCTTCAGCCTCAAGGTGCTCCTGGAGAACCTGTTGCGCACCGAAGACGGCGCCAACGTGACCAAGGAGCAGATCCAGGCGCTCGGGTCCTGGAACCCGGATGCGGAGCCCGACACCGAGATCCAGTTCACGCCCGCGCGCGTGGTGATGCAGGACTTCACGGGCGTGCCCTGCATCGTCGACCTCGCGACGATGCGTGAGGCGGTGACCGCCCTCGGCGGCGACCCGAACCGCATCAACCCGCTCTCGCCGGCGGAGATGGTCATCGACCACTCGGTCATCGCGGACCTGTTCGGCTCCGAGAACGCACTCGAGCGCAACGTGGAGATCGAGTACGAGCGCAACGGAGAGCGCTATCAGTTCCTCCGTTGGGGCCAGACCGCCTTCGACGACTTCAAGGTCGTCCCGCCGGGCACCGGCATCGTGCACCAGGTCAACATCGAACACCTCGCCAAGGTCATCTATGACCGCTCGGTCGACGGCGTGCTGCGCGCGTACCCCGACACGTGCGTCGGCACCGACTCGCACACCACGATGGTCAACGGCCTCGGCGTGCTCGGCTGGGGCGTCGGTGGCATCGAGGCAGAGGCGGCCATGCTCGGTCAGCCCGTCTCCATGCTCATCCCGCGCGTCGTGGGCTTCAAGCTCACCGGCGAGATCCCGGCGGGTGTGACCGCCACCGATGTCGTCCTCACGATCACCGACATGCTGCGCAAGCACGGCGTCGTCGGCAAGTTCGTCGAGTTCTACGGCGAGGGTGTCGCCTCCGTCCCGCTGGCCAACCGCGCCACGATCGGCAACATGAGCCCGGAGTTCGGCTCCACGGCCGCCATGTTCCCGATCGATGACGTGACCCTCGACTACCTGCGTCTCACCGGACGCAGCGACGAGGCGATCGCCCTCGTCGAGGCGTACGCCAAGGAGCAGTCGCTCTGGCACGACCCTTCGCGCGAGCTGGTCTTCAGCGAGTACATGGAGCTCGACCTCGCGACCGTCGTCCCCTCGATCGCGGGCCCCAAGCGTCCTCAGGACCGCATCCTGCTCTCCGAGGCGAAGGCGCAGTTCGAGAAGGACATCCTCAACTACGCGACCGCCTCCACGTCGGACTCGATCGTCGACCTCGAGGGCGACCAGTCCTTCCCCGCTTCCGATCCCGGCCCCGTGCCCGGCGACGAGCACGTGCACACGGGTGAGATCCTGATCTCCAGCGGCGGGCCCGCGGCGGCGTCCAAGCCCGTCAAGGTCACGCCTGCCGAGGGCGCGCCCTACATCCTGGACAACGGCGCGGTCACCCTCGCGGCGATCACGTCCTGCACCAACACCTCCAACCCCTCGGTGATGATGGCGGCGGGTCTGCTCGCGAAGAAGGCTGTCGAGAAGGGCCTGACGCGCAAGCCCTGGGTCAAGACCACGCTGGGCCCCGGCTCGAAGGTCGTCACCGACTACTACGAGAAGTCGGGCCTCGACAAGTCGCTCGAGGGTCTCGGCTTCTACACCGTCGGCTACGGCTGCACGATCTGCATCGGCAACTCGGGCCCGCTCATCGAAGAGGTCTCCGAGGCCATCAACGAGAACGACCTCGCCGTGACGGCAGTTCTCTCGGGCAACCGCAACTTCGAGGGGCGCATCAGCCCGGACGTGAAGATGAACTACCTCGCATCCCCGCCCCTCGTGGTGGCGTACGCGCTGGCAGGTTCGATGAACTTCGACTTCGACAACGACCCGCTCGGCAAGGACCAGAACGGCGACGACGTCTTCCTCAAGGACATCTGGCCCTCCACCGAAGAGGTCCAGGCCGTCATCGACACCTCGATCTCGCGTGAGCAGTTCATCAAGCAGTACGCGACCGTCTTCGACGGCGACGACCGTTGGCGCAACCTGCCCACGCCGACCGGCCCGGTTTTCGAGTGGGATGCGGACTCCACCTACGTGCGCAAGGCGCCTTACTTCGACGGCATGTCGATGGAGCTGACCCCGGTCTCCGACATCACCGGTGCCCGTGTGATGGCCACCCTGGGCGACTCGGTGACGACCGACCACATCAGCCCGGCAGGCAACATCAAGGCGGGCACGCCCGCCGCGCAGTACCTGACGGAGCACGGCGTCGCACAGAAGGACTTCAACTCCTACGGCTCGCGCCGCGGGAACCACGAGGTCATGATCCGCGGGACGTTCGCGAACATCCGCCTCAAGAACGCGATCGTCAGCGCGGTCAACGACGGCGCTGTCGTCGAGGGCGGCTACACGCGCGACTTCACGCAGCCCGGTGGTCCGCAGTCGTTCATCTATGACGCCTGCCAGAACTACGCCGCGCAGGGCACGCCTCTCGTCGTGTTCGGCGGCAAGGAGTACGGCTCCGGCTCGTCGCGCGACTGGGCGGCCAAGGGCACGAGCCTCCTGGGTGTGAAAGCCGTCATCACCGAGAGCTTCGAGCGCATCCACCGCTCGAACCTGATCGGCATGGGCGTCGTCCCGCTGCAGTTCCCCGAGGGCGAGAGCTGGTCCTCGCTCGGCCTCGACGGCACCGAGATCGTCTCGATCACGGGCCTG
Organism: Microbacterium sp. KU4F; assembly: GCF_056868075.1. Taxonomy (NCBI): domain Bacteria; kingdom Bacillati; phylum Actinomycetota; class Actinomycetes; order Micrococcales; family Microbacteriaceae; genus Microbacterium; species Microbacterium sp. KU4F. The sequence goes on from NZ_CP200324.1 coordinate 365,401, forward strand.
GAGAAGCTCAACGAGGGCGTCACGCCCAAGACGGTGACCGTCACGGCCGAGCCGAGCGAGTTCTCGCCGGAGGGCAAGCAGACGATCACGTTCGAGGCGAAGGTGCGCATCGACACCCCCGGCGAGGCGGACTACTACCGCAACGGCGGCATCCTGCAGTACGTGCTGCGCTCGCTCGTCTGAGCATCGGCACCGCAGACGGGCCGGTCCTGGCAAGGGACCGGCCCGTCTTTTGCTGCAGCGGCTAACCTGTGGAGATGAGCCGGATCTTCGCGACGCCGTTCGCCGACATCTACCCGCTCTACGTGGCGAAGATCGAGCGGAAGGGGCGCTCGAGCGTCGAGCTCGATGAGGTCATTCGATGGCTCACAGGGTTCGAGGACGGGGAGATCGCCCGTCACCTCGCAGAGCGGACGAGCCTCGAGGACTTCTTCGCGCAGGCTCACCTGAACCCGCGTGTCGATCGGATCACCGGCGTGATCTGCGGCATTCGGGTGGAGGAGATCGACGACCCCCTGATGCAGCAGATCCGCTATCTGGACAAGCTCGTCGATGAACTCGCGAAGGGGCGCCCGATGGCGAAGGTGTTGCGGCAGGAGCCCGCGGACGCCAGGGGGAGCCGACCATGACCGCCTCGCCCGAGAGGAAGGGAAACGATATGTCGCTGTTGTCCCAGGTGGCCCAGCCCAGCGATCTGCGCACCCTCACGACCGCGCAGCTCGAGGAGCTTGCGGGGGAGATCCGCGCCTTCCTCATCGAGAACGTCGCCCGCACGGGCGGGCACCTCGGACCGAATCTCGGGGTGGTGGAGTTGACGATCGCTCTGCACCGGGTCTTCGACTCCCCGAACGACCCGATCGTCTTCGACACGGGGCACCAGTCGTACGTGCACAAGCTGCTCACCGGGCGGCAAGACTTCGCTGCGCTGCGCTCGCGCGGGGGGCTGGCCGGCTATCCGCAGCGTGCGGAGAGCGAGCACGACATCGTCGAGTCCTCTCACGCCTCGAGTTCGCTCAGCTGGGCGGACGGCATCTCCCGTGCCTTCGCGCAGACCGGGCGTCGGGACCGACACGTCGTGGCCATCGTCGGAGACGGCGCGCTCACCGGCGGCATGACCTGGGAGGCGCTCAACAACATCTCCGACGACAACGACCGCAATCTGGTCATCGTCGTCAACGACAACGGCCGTTCCTATGCGCCGACGATCGGCGGGATGGCGCGTTACCTGAACCGCGTACGCACCGCCGACGCCTACCAGAGCCTGCATCGTGGGTCACGGAATCTCATCACCCGTCTCGGGCCGGCCGCACGAGCGTTCTACCGCGGTGTACGCGGCGGCACCCGCGGGTTCCTCTCGAGGTTCACCAACAACGAGGCGCTCTACTCGAATCTCGACATCAAGTACCTGGGCCCGATCGACGGTCACGACATCCGGGCGCTCACAGAGACGCTCGAGCTCGCGAAGAACTACGGCGCCCCCGTGATCGTCCACACGATCACGGAGAAGGGCCGCGGCTACCAGCCCGCCGTGGACGACGAGGCCGACCAGTTCCACGCGGTGGGCCGCATCGACCCGGTGACGGGTGCGACCCTCGGGGCGGACGCGGGAACCGCGTGGACCGACGTGTTCGCGGAGGAGCTCACACGCATCGGGGCGGAGCGACCCGACGTGATCGCCGTCACCGCCGCCATGCTGCGCCCGACGGGTCTCCTGCCCTTCGCGCAGCGGTTCCCCGACCGGGTCTACGACGTCGGCATCGCCGAGCAGCACGCGGCCGCATCCGCAGCGGGTCTCGCCTATGGCGGGCTGCACCCCGTCGTGGCGATCTACGCGACGTTCATGAACCGCGCCTTCGACCAGGTGCTGATGGATGTGGCATTGCATCGCGCCGGCGTCACGTTCGTCCTCGACCGCGCCGGCGTCACGGGTCCCGACGGCCCGAGTCATCACGGCATCTGGGATCTCGCGATGCTGCAGCTCGTGCCCCGCATCCGCATCGCCGCTCCGCGCGACGCGACGCGGCTGCGTGAGGAGCTCGCGGAGGCCGTGGCGGTCCCGGATGCGCCCACCGTGCTGCGTTATCCGAAGGGAGCCGTGGGCAAGGAGCTTCCCGCCGTCGAGCGTCTGGACGACGGCGTCGACATTCTCGTGAAGCCCCAGGCGGCCGACGTGCTGATCATCGGTATCGGACCCATGGCGCACACAGCCGTGGAGGTCGCCGATCGACTGTCCGCGCAGGGCATCGGCGCGACAGTCGTCGATCCGCGCTGGGTCGTTCCCGTGGCCGGCTCTCTCGTCGAGTTGGCCGCCGCGCACCGACTGGTGATCACGATCGAGGACGGTATCCGGGTGGGCGGCATCGGCACCCGCATCCGTCAGGTTCTCCGTGAGCACGGTGTCGATACGGCTGTCGACGAGCTCGGAGTCCCGGACGAGTTCATCGACCATGCCTCCCGCGACCAGATCCTCGTGGACGCCGGGCTCACCGCCGCCAAGATCGCGCAAGACGTCGTGGCGCAGGTGCTGGGCACCCGGATCCCGGTCGCTCGAGGATCGAAGGATGCGGCCGATCTCCGTGTCCCGGACGACGAAGGCGTCGGCTCTCACAAGGCGTGACGCGCTGGAACGACGAAGGGGGCGGCCACCGATCGGTGGCCGCCCCCTTCGTCGTTCGTCAGGCGCCGACGCCGCGGATCGGGGGGTTGTGGAACGTCGCGCCGAACACGCGCTCCGACGCGCCCTCGCGATCGAGGTAGGGCGATGCCCCTCCATCGATGAACGGCCAGCCCGCGCCGAGGATGAGGCACAGATCGATGTCCTGCACCTCCGGCACGACCTCGTCGTCCAGCATGATGCGGATCTCCTGTGCCAGGCCGTCCTGTACGCGGCGGAGAATCTCCGCCTCCGCGACGGGTGTCGTGCCCAGAGCGGGCTTCAGCACCTTCTCCGCCGCCTTCGTCCAGCCGGTGACCCGCCCGTTCTTGTCCTTCTCCACGATCTCGGACAGCTCGGCGAGCTTGTGGAAGTTCTCCGACGCGAAGAACCGGTCGGGGAACGCGTGGGACATCGTGTCCTGCACGTGCGCCGCAACCTTCCAGCCGACGAGATCGATCAGCTGGAACGGCGTCATCGGCAGGCCGAGGGGCGAGAACGCCTTCTCGACGGTCAGCAGCGGAGTGCCCTCGTAGACGGCGCGCGCCGCTTCGCCCATGACCTTGGCCAAGAGTCGGTTGACGACGAAGCCAGGAGCATCGGCGGTCAGCACCGCGTTCTTGCCGAGGCCCTTGGCGACAACAAACGCCGTGGAAAGCGCCGCATCCGAGGTCGCTTCCGTCTTGACCACCTCGATGAGGGGCATGACGGCGACCGGGTTGAAGAAGTGGAAGCCGACCAGGCGCTCGGGGTGGGTGAGCTTGGACCCGATCTCGGTGACCGACAGCGACGAGGTGTTGGTCGCGAGGATCGCGTCGTCGGCGACGATCGCCTCGATCTCCGCGAATACCTGCTGCTTGACGCCGACCTCTTCGAAGACCGCCTCGATGACGAAGTCGCAGTCCGCGTACTGCGACTTGTCGGTCGTGCCGGTGACGAGCCCGCGCAGCTGGTTCGCGGCGTCAGCGTCGAGTCGACCCTTCGCCTCCAGTTTGCCGATCTCCTCGTGGATGTGCGCGACTCCCTTGTCCACTCGTGCCTGGTCGATGTCGGTGATGAGTACAGGCACCCGGAGCTTGCGCACGAACAGCAGTGCAAACTGGCTGGCCATGAGACCCGCGCCGATGACGCCGACCTTGGTGACCTTCTTCGCGAGCGCCTTGTCGGGTGCGCCGACCGGGCGCTTCGCTCGCTTCTGCACGAGGTCGAACGCGTACATCGACGCCGCGAACTGGTCGCCGACGACGAGGTCGGCGAGCGCCTCGTCTTCGCGCGCGAAGCCCTCGGCCTTCGTGCCGCCCTTGGCCTTGTCCAGCAGCTCGAGAGCCACATAGGGAGAGCGCGGAACGGTGCCGATGCGGCTCTCGAGCATGCCGCGCGCCATTTTGATCGCGATGGGCCATTTGGTGAGGCGCTCGATCTTGCCGGGCTCGTTCTTGCGTTCCACCCTGACCGTGCCGCCGATGACACCGTCGGCCCAGACGAGGGACTCCTCGAGGAAGTTCGCCGGCGAGAAGATCGCGTCGAACATGCCGAGCTCGTATGCCTGGCGAGGCTTGAGAGTCCGGTTCTGCTTCAGCGGGTTCGAGATGACGACCTCGAGCGCCTTCTCGATGCCGATGAGGTTCGGGAGCAGGTAAGACCCGCCCCAGCCCGGGATGATGCCCAGGAACACCTCGGGCAACGCGATGGCTGCCGCGGACGCATCGACCGTGCGGTAGGTGGAGTTGAGCGCGATCTCCACCCCGCCACCGAGCGCCAGACCGTTCACGAAGGCGAAGGAGGGCACACCGAGCTCGGAGAGGCGGCCCAGCACCTGATGACCGCGCTGCGCGATGAGCTTGGCGGCTTCTCGGGAGGGGACCTTCGAGACATCGGAGAGGTCGGCGCCTGCGGCGAGGATGTACTGCTTGCCCGTGATGCCGACGGCATGGATCTCGCCCGCGGCGGCCCGCGTGGCGAGCGCCGCGAGCGTGTCGCCGAGCTCCTTCAGGGTCGCCGGCCCGAGCGTGTTCGGTCGTGTGTGGTCCCGGCCGTTGTCGAGCGTGATGAGGGCGAGCACCCTGCCAGAGGGCAGCCGGATGTCGCGCACGGGGGAGTGGGTGACCACTTCGTCGCCGCTGAACTGGTCGAGCGGGGAGAAATCGATCGCGTCGTAATCGGTCATGGTCTCACTCACTTCCGCTTCTTGCCGTCGAAGTACGGGTTCTCCCAGATGACCGAGCCGCCCTGCCCCAGCCCCACGCACATCGCCGTGAGCCCGTAGCGGACATCGGGCCGTTCGCGGAACTGCGCGGCGAGCTGGATCATCAGGCGTACACCGGATGCGGCCAGCGGGTGGCCGAGGGCGATGGCGCCGCCCCAGGGGTTCACACGCGGGTCGTCGTCGGCGATCCCGAAGTGATCGAGCAGCGAGATGACCTGGATCGCGAACGCCTCGTTCAGCTCGAACAGGCCGATGTCGTCGATCGTCAGCCCCGCCTTGCGCAGTGCCTTCTCCGTCGCCGGGATCGGTCCGATGCCCATGATCTCGGGCTGCACGCCGGCGAAGGCGAAGGAGACGAGACGCATCTTGGGCTGCAGACCCAGCTCCTTCACCGCGCCGCCGCCGGCAAGTAGACCCATCGTCGCGCCGTCGGTGAGCGGCGACGACGTGCCGGCCGTCACGCGGCCGTGGGGGCGGAAAGGGGTCTTCAGAGTAGCCAGCTGCTCGAGCGTCGTCTCAGGGCGGCGTCCTTCGTCCTCTGTCGCCAGACCCCACGCCCCTTCGCCGTCCTTGATGGCGACCGGAACGAGGTCGGGCTGGAACTTGCCGTTCTCGTACGCCGCCTGCGCCTTGTGCTGGCTGAGCATGCCGAACATATCGCTGCGCTCGCGCGTCAAGTGAGGGAAACGATCGAAGATGCGCTCCGCGGTCACGCCCATGTTCAGCGCCCCCGGGTCCACCATCCGCTCGGCGACGAATCGCGGGTTCGGGTCCGCGTTGGCCCCGATGGGGTGACGCCCCATGTGCTCCACGCCGCCGGCGAGAGCGACGTCGTACATGCCGACGCCGATCGAGCCCGCCATCGTGGTGACGCTCGTCATCGCTCCGGCGCACATGCGGTCGATCGCGAAGCCGGGGACCGTCATCGGCAGGCCCGCCAGGATCGCCGCCGAGCGGCCGAGCGTCAGGCCCTGGTCGCCGGTCTGGCTGGTCGCGGCGATGGCGACATCGTCGATGCGGTCCGCGGGGACCTGCGGATTGCGCTCCATGACGCCGATGATCGTCTTGACCACCAGATCGTCCGCGCGGGTGTTCCAGTACATGCCCTTCTCGCCGGCGCGCCCGAAGGGCGTACGCATGCCGTCGACGAAGAAGACGTCCGAAATCTCGGCCACTCTGCCTCCAATGATCGGGGTTTCCTCCAACGTAGGAGGGGCTCGTGGCCGGAAAAAACCGGTTGGATCGAACCTACGAAGCGTTCTCCGCCGCGTTCTCGACCGATTGCACGGAAGCCACAAAAGCATCGGCGATCACCTGTGCGGTCTCTCGCACTTGCCAGTGGCGAGCGCCGAGCGCCAGCAGGGCCGCTCCCACCGTGTCCGCGTCGATCGGGGTCGGCGGCTCCCACGCCACGCGTCGCAGGAGTTCGGGCGTCAGCAGGTTCTCCGTCGGCATCGTCAGCTCTTCGGCACGCGCCTCGACGAGTGGGCGCGCGGCTTTCAACCGGGCGTCGGCCTCGGGGTTGCGGTCGACCCACGCGCGGGGCGGAGGCAGCGCGTCGCTGCCGACGCGCTCGAGGGGGAGATCCGTCGTCGCGCGCCCCTGCTCGATGGCTGCCCACCAGCGATCGAGCTCGGACCGGCTGGCGCGACCGGTGAACTCCTTCACGGCTGCGAGGGCGCGCTTGCTCTCGGGGGCGGCCGCGACAGCCGCCACGAGCGCGCGGTCGGGTACGAGCCGTCCCGGTGACACATCCTGCGCGACGGCGAGTTCCTCGCGTGCCTCCCAGAGTGCGCGCGCCACGGCGAGGTTGCGTCGCCCCCGGAGCGTGTGCAGCCCGCTCAACCGCCGCCACGGATCGGTGCGCGGCGGCTTCACCGGCCGGTCGAGCACGGCTTGGAACTCCTCCTCGGCCAGTTCCGTCTTGCCCTGCTCTGCCAGCTCCGACACGAGCGCGTCACGCACGTCGATCAGATGCAGCACATCCAGTGCGGCGTACTCGAGCCAGGACTGCGGGAGCGGACGCGTCGACCAGTCCGCCGCGGAGTGCGCCTTGGCGAGCGTGATCCCGAGCGTGTCCTCGACGACAGCCCCGAGCCCGACGCGCGCGTGTCCGAGAAGCCGTGACGCGAGTTCCGTGTCGAAGATGCGCGGCGGCTCCAGTCCCAGTTCACGCAGCGAGGGAAAATCCTGGCTGGCGGCGTGGAGCACCCAGTCCGCCGTGCCGAGAACGGCCTGCAGCGGGGAGAAGTCGGAGAGGGCCGGCGGGTCGATGAGGAACACACCCGACCCGCGTCGATAGATCTGCACCAGGTAGGCGCGTTGCGAGTAGCGGAAGCCGGATGCGCGTTCCACGTCGACAGCGAACGGACCTTCACCCTCGGCGAGTCTCTCGATCGCCGACGTGAACTCTGCTTCGTCGGCGATGACGGAGTACTCAGGCACGGGATGAACCCCTTCCCCGGATCTGTGCGATCCCTTCCGAGCCGGGTGGGAGCCCGGCGAGCATGCATACCAATTCTGCCCACGCTTCCACGTGCCGTTCGATTTCGCCCTCCGGAGACCACGACGCGCGCAGCTCGATCTGGGCGCCGTCTCCCTCCGCCGCGAGCGAACCGAACCCCTTGGAGAGGGTCTTCGTGGCGGTGCCGGAGGCGGCGTGGTAGCCGGCGCCGCGCGTCTGCAGAGCGTCGACGAGCCACGACCAGGCGACATCCGCGACAAGCGGGTCCGCGCCGATCTCGGCGTCGAGAGGCGCTTGCGCGAAGCACACGATGCGCCACGGCGAGTCCCAGGGCTCGGGCTCGCTCGCGTCGTGCAGAAGCAGGAAGCGACCCGTGCCGAAGGCGGACTCGTGTTCGCCCGGCTCGGGGCGCACATCTCCTGCCAGCGCGAACGAGGCGGGGGCGATTCCCGACGGGGCGGGAATCTGACGCACGACGAGGTCCTCGCGAAACGACACCTCGAGGATCCGCGCGACGGCGTCATCGAGTGCAGACGCGGGTGCGGCTGGGTCGGAGGGCACGGCGACAGACTAGAGTGAAGCCACGATGTTGGACTCCAGGCGCGCCGCCCGCCATGGCGCCTCACCCACCGCCTTCGCCCTCTTCCGTGGCGCAGCCGTCGCTCTCGCGACCGCGACCGCACTGTGCTCCGCGCTGATCGGCGCCGTGGCCATCCGGGTCGCGCGTCAGGTCGTGACGCCCGCCGGACGTCGCGCCGACACCCGCATCCTCGCGCTCGATCCGGCGTCGCAGACGATCACCCTCGAGCGCAACGACGACACCGAGCTGCCGGGGCGCTACGGTCTGTTCACGCGGGGCACCGAGGACTACGTCAAGCTCGGCAGCGTCCTCGCCGAGAACGAAGCGGGCGTCAAGCGCAAGTTGCTGACGCACGTCGGTCAGGACGCGCGGCTCTCCGCCGAGGCCGCGTTCAGCGGCTGGTACTTCGACCGCCCCGATCAGCTGCAGCTGCCCTTCAGCTCGCAGCCGATCGGTTCGGCTGTCGGGCCGTGCCCCGCGTGGCTGTTCCCGGCGGCGCAGGAGACGGATCTCTGGTGCATCCAGATCCACGGTCGGGGCACGACGCGCGCCGAGTGCCTGCGGGCAGTCCCGCTCATGAACAGCCTGGGCATCACCACGCTGGTGGTCTCGTATCGCAACGACGGTGAGGCGCCGCGCAGCCGCACGGGCACCTACGGGCTCGGTGCCACGGAGTGGCGCGACGTCGATGCCGCGATCGGCTTCGCCCGGCGCAACGGTGCCCGCCGCATCCTGCTCATGGGGTGGTCGATGGGGGGTGCGATCGCATTGCAGCTGGCGCTCAGCTCGGCGCACCGGGACATGATCGCCGGTGTCATTCTGGATTCGCCCGTCATCGACTGGCGCGTCGTGCTCGATTACCAGGCGGGCCTCATGAAGCTTCCGCCCACGGTCACGAAGCTCGCCATCTCGGCGCTCGAGTCGGACTGGGGCACGGCATTCACCCGCACCGGGACACCGATCCCTTTCGATCGGTTGAATGTCGTCGCTCGCGCGAGCGAGCTGCGGGACCCGATCCTCATCCTGCACAGCGACGACGACGGCTTCGTCCCCTCGGACGCCTCTCACGATCTGCGGCAGGCACGCCCCGACCTCGTCGAGCTCGAGGTCTTCGAGGTGGCGCGCCACACGAAGCTGTGGAACTACGACGAGCAGCGCTGGAGTGCCCGCATCCGCGACTGGGTGCGTGCGCAGGGACTCACGCCGACGGGCGAGCCCGCAGATAGCTGAAGCCCGAGTCGTCGACGAGCAGGCCGTGCGGCGCTGCCAGCGTGTGACCGTCGGGAACACGGATGAACGGCGCGGTCGCCGGCACGAGTTGGGGCGCGACGGAGACGCAGAACTCATCGATCACACCCGCGCGAGCGAACTGCGAGGCGAGCGTGGGGCCGCCCTCGCAGACGACACGCAGCCACCCGCGATCCGCGAAGACCGAGAGCACGCGGGAGGGCTCGAGCTCGTCGCCCGCAACGGCGATGACGTCGAGCCCCAGACCCTCGCTGTTGCTTCTCACGGTGTCGGCATCGCGCTCGGCGCACACGAGGACCACGCGAGCGGTGTCGTCGTCCGGCGCCAGCTGGTGGCCTTCGAGTCGTCCCGTCCGGGTGACGATCGCCAGCCGGGTGCGCTTGGGCACGACGTATCGCTCGGCGCGCACGCTCTGCGCACCCACCACCACGACATCGCTCCATCCGCGGATCACCCCGAGGATGCGTCGATCGACGGGGCTCGAGAGCGTGTCGCTCGTGCCGTCCGCGCCCGTCGCAGAACCCGTCAACGAGGTGATCATGTTGAGCCGCACCGACCGCTCGGCATGCGGCTCGTACTCGCTCCGCAGCCACCGGAGCCCGGCGTCGTCACCGGCGTCGATACGCTCGACCGGGCGGGGGATCACGCGCGTGAGGTGCATCTTCACGCGCCGCTCTTGCGCTGGATCTGGCGCTTCGCGCGCAGCAGCATGCCCGTCATCCCCGCGATGCGTAGGGGGGAGACCGCGCGGGTCAGGCCGAGGCTCTGCGGGTAGTCGTCAGGAACGGCGAGGGCATCTGCGACGGTGAGGCCGGTCAGCCCCTGGGCCAGGATGCTCGCGAAACCGCGGGTGGTCGGAGCCTCCGCCGGAGCGGTGGCGTGCATCGCGACGAAGCCGTCGTCATCCACATCGACCACGATGTACACGGGGGACTGGCACTCCGCCACCCGCTCGCACAACTCCGGGTGCCCCTCATACTCCGCCGGGATCGGCGGGAGCTCCTGCGAGAACTCCAGGAGCAGCTGCAGGCGTTCGGGTTCGGCGAGGGCGAGGAAGTCCTCGCGGATCTCGGCGAGCTTCTCGGGGAGGGCGCTGTCGGTCATCCGCGACATTCTCGCACGCAGCGCCTAGCTGTACTCGGTCACTTCGTTGGTGACGTTCGGCTGATGGGTGCCTGGCCTGCGCAAGCGGTGTGGGGTCGAGCGTAGTTGTAGTGCTCGAGCCAGGGCGCGAGCGCGCTGGCTCGATCTTCGTTGGAGGTGAACGGATGCCGGTAGGCCCAGTTCTCCTGCAGGGTCCGATTGAAGCGTTCGGCCTTACCGTTCTGCCAAGGCGAGTGCGGACGGGTGAGGATGTGCGTGGCGCCAAGGGTGTTCAGTGTGGTCTGGAAGGCGTGGGAGCGTCGGTAGTTCAGTGCGTTGTCGGTCATCACGCTGCGGACGGTGATGCCGTGATCGAGGAAGAACGCGGCTGCCTCAGCGAGGAAGGCGGCGCAGGTGGGCCCCTTCTCGTCGGGCAGGATCCGAGCGAACGCGAGCCGCGAGTGGTCATCGACGGCGACATGGACATAGTCGAACCCGACCCGTCGTGGTCGGGAGCTGTGGTGATCGATGACGTCCGGGCCATCGAGTCGCCAGCCACCGCCAGCGGGGATGCGGCCCAGCTTCTTCACGTCGATATGCACCAGGTCGCCTGGCTGCTCACGTTCGTAACGCAGCTGTGTGCGACGCGAGGCGCGGATCCGGATCCCGGTGACCGGATCGAGTTCGTGCAGGGCGGGTAGCCCCGCTCTGACGATGAGTCGAGATGCGGTCGAGGGGCTGACACCAACCAGGCGCGCCAATTCATCACGGCCCAGCCGTTCGGCCTGACGCAGCTCGAGCAACCGCGCGATCACCGCCGGCGATGTGGTGGCGGGGTGCGTGCGGTGTCGGGACGAGCGATCTCGCAAGCCCGCCCGTCCGAGAAGACGGAACCGGGTAACCCAGCGATGCGCGCACTGCCGTGACGCCCCGAGTTCCTTGGCGACATGCGAGACCGGGCGCCCCGCCAACACCCGCTGAACCAGGATCAGGCGACCAGCTTCCGCCAATCGCGCGTTACGGTGAACCAAGAGAAGGCCTTCCTTCGAGTGACGTTAGACACCACTCAGGATGAAGGCCTTCTCCCTATCTCCGCGTCACCAACGATCAGACCGAGTACACCTAGCGGCCGGGCACCTCGCCCGGCTCGGAACCGGTCACGATGGGAACGCGCACCGCGCTGCCCCATTCGGTCCACGAGCCGTCGTAGTTGCGGACGTCCTCGAAGCCGAGCAGGTGCTTCAGCACGAACCAGGTGTGGCTGGAGCGCTCACCGATCCGGCAGTACGCGACGACCGGCTCGCCGTCGGTGAGTCCGGCCTCATCGCGATAGATGGAGTCCAGGTCGGCGCGCGACTTGAAGGTTCCGTCCTCGGCTACCGCGCGCGCCCACGGCACGCTCTGCGCCGACGGGATGTGGCCGGCACGCAGCGCGCCTTCTTCGGGGTATGCGGGGGCGCTCGTGCGCTCGCCCGAGTACTCCTCGGGGGACCGTACGTCGATCAACGGGTGACCCAGATGCGCGAGGACGTCCTCCTTGTACGCGCGCAGCACGCTGTCATCGCGCTCGATGACGGGGTAGTCGGTGCGCGCGCGGTTCGCGGGTTCGGTGGTAGTCTCTCGCCCCTCTGCGATCCACCGGTCACGGCCCCCGTCCAGCAGTCGGACGTCCTCGTGGCCGAACAGCGAGAACACCCACAGGGCATAGGCGGCCCACCAGTTGTTCTTGTCGCCGTAGATGACGACGGTGTCCTCGCGCGAAATGCCCTTGCGGCTGAGGAGGTCGGCGAATCCGGCGCCGTCGACGTAGTCGCGTACGACGGGGTCGTTCAACTCGGTGTGCCAGTCAATCTTCACCGCGCCGGGGATATGGCCCGTCTCGTACAGGAGGACGTCCTCGTCCGACTCGACGACGACGAGTCCGGGAGTGCCGAGGCGCTCCTGCAACCACTGGGTGGTGACGAGTCGTTCGGGGTGCGCGTAGGCGGCGAACTTCTCGGAGGTGGAATCGAGGTCGACGGGCACGGGATTCTCCTGTTCAGTCGGGACGCGACCGAGCACGTAAAGTGGGGAAGTCGCCTGATCGAGCCTAGGTTCGAGTCGCCGCGTCCGCATCCGCCCCGTAACCGTGTGACACAGGATCCCGCATGACTTCGCCTGCTCAACAGAACGCATTCGTGCACCTCGCCGAGCGGTCTCCGCAGGTGACCGGTGCGGACATGGTCGCTTCCCTCGTGCCGCCGCCGCAGTTCGCCGACGCGAGCTTCGACACCTACCGTGCGGACGATGCCTTCCCCTCACAGGCCGAGGCCAAGCAGACCCTCCGCGAGTTCGCCGGAGCGGCGGTCGAGGCGCCGAGGCGCGGCTTCTTCCGCCGTGCCCCCCGCGCGCCCGAGCGCAAGCCCGGCGTGTACCTCGACGGCGGCTTCGGCGTCGGCAAGACCCACCTCCTCGCATCGATCTACCACGCGATGCCCGCGCGCCGGAAGTACTTCGGCTCGTTCATCGAGTACACGGCCCTCGTCGGCGCACTCGGGTACCAGCAGACCGTAGAACTGTTCCGAGGTTCCGACCTGTTGTGCATCGACGAGTTCGAGCTGGATGATCCGGGCGACACGATGGTGATGACGCGATTGCTCGGCGAGCTCGTCGCATCCGGCACCAAGCTCGCCGCCACCTCCAACACGCCGCCGAATGCACTGGGCGAGGGGCGCTTCGCCGCGCAGGACTTCCTGCGCGAGATCCAGGCGATGTCGGCCTCGTTCGAGACGCTGCGGATCGACGGTGTCGACTACCGCCAGCGAGCGGTCGACGGTCACGCGGTCGTTCTGGATGCGGGAGCATACGAGAGTGCACTCGCCGAGGCCGCCGCATCCGGCGTCGTCTCCGATGACGATTTCTCGACGCTCATCGCCCATCTGGCGAAAGTCCACCCCTCGCGCTACATCCGCCTCATCGAGGGAGTGACGACCATCGGGCTGCGCGACGTGCAGCAGCTGACCGACCAGTCGGCGGCCCTGCGCTTCGTCGCCTTCGTCGACCGCGCCTACGATGCCCAGATTCCGATGCGGGCCACCGGCGTGGCTCTGGACCAGGTGTTCGGCGACGAGATGCTCGCGGGCGGCTATCGCAAGAAGTACCTCCGCGCTATCTCACGTCTGATCGCGCTCACCCACTCCTGAGCCGTGATCCCTGGTGGGTTCCCGGTGTGGGGAAACCTGTTGTTTACCGTGGCGGGCTCGCTGTAACAAGGCCGAAACACCATTCGCGCACCACTGGAACTCCTTCTCGACAAACTGTGGACGTCCTGAGGAGCTGCGACCCGATCTGCGGCCCTGGGATACCTCGAGTAACACGACATGGATGAGGAATTTCATGGATAGCGGAAATCTCGCCTGGTCCGTCGCTGCGACGGCACTTGTGCTCTTCATGACGCCGGGCGTCGCGTTCTTCTACGGAGGACTCGTCAAGGCCAAGAGCGTCGTCAGCATGATGATGATGAGCTTCGGCGCGCTGGGCCTGGTCAGCGTTCTGTGGATCCTCTACGGGTTCAACATGAGCGCGGTCGACAGCGCGTGGGCCTTCGCCGGTAACCCGTTCTCCGACTTCGGTCTGGGCGGGCTGGACGACAACGGTCTCGTCGGCGCCACGTACGGTGCGACGTTCGCGATCATCACCGTTGCGCTGATCTCCGGTGCGATCGCCGACCGCGCCAAGTTCGGCGCCTGGATGATCTTCGCCGGCGTCTGGGCCACGGTCGTCTACTTCCCCGTCGCCGCCTGGGTCTGGGGTGGCGGCTGGATCATGAAGCTGGGTGAGACCTTCGGCTTCACGACCTCGGTCATCGACTACGCCGGTGGTACTGCCGTGCACATCAACGCCGGTGCCGCAGCGCTCGCGCTGGCGCTCGTCCTCGGCAAGCGCATCGGCTTCCAGAAGGGCATCACGAAGCCGCACAACGTGCCGCTCGTCATGCTCGGTGCAGCGATCCTGTGGTTCGGCTGGTTCGGCTTCAACGCCGGCGCTGAGGGCACCTTCGGTCTGCTCGGCACCGAGGACTCCTCGGTCGGCCTGATCATCATCAACACCCTCGGCGCCACGGCTGCGGCCATCATCGGCTGGCTCGTCGTCGAGAAGCTCAAGGACGGCAAGGCCACCTCGGTGGGTGCCGCCTCGGGTGCCGTCGCCGGTCTCGTTGCCATCACCCCCTCGTGCGCCGCGCTGACGCCGGGTTGGGCTCTGCTGCTCGGTGTCGTCACCGGTGCCGTCTGCGCCCTTGCGATCGAGCTGAAGTGGAAGCTCGGCTACGACGACTCGCTCGATGTGGTCGGCATCCACCTCGTCGGCGGTCTGATCGGAACGATCTACCTCGGCTTCTTCGCGACCGACACGGGCCTGTTCGTCGGCGGCAACTACGAGCAGCTCGTGCTGCAGGTCATCGCCGCTGTGGGCGTGCTGGTGTACTCCTTCGTCGTCGCCTGGATCATCGGCTTCGCGATCGAGAAGACCATCGGCTTCCGCATCAAGAACGAGGACGAGCTCGCCGGCGTGGACTCCACGGTTCACGGCGAGGAGGGCTACTCGCTCGCCGAGCAGTCCTGACACATCGTTTCCAGCAGGAGAGGGCGTCGCGGGTCACCGCGGCGCCCTCTCCTTTCGGTGCGTGCAGCATCCGTCGGGCTGGATAGGCTGGCGCGATGGGTCTGCTCTCCCGCCTCGGTCGCGGTGTCCTGCGCCTGGTGCGCCCCGCGCCGTCGTCGCAGACGTACGAGGTGGACCCCCGTTCGGTCGGTCGGCTGAGACTCGCGTACGCGCCGCGTCCCGATGGGATTCCGGATGCGGGGGAGATCGTCTGGACGTGGGTGCCGTACGCCGAACGTGACGGCCGCGGGAAAGACCGCCCGGTGCTCGTCGTGGCTCGTCAGAGCCGCGACCGTGTCTACGCGGTCAAACTCACCAGTCGTGCGCACCCGGGGGTCGATGCCTACGTTCCTCTGGGGGTGGGTGCATGGGACCCGCAGCGTCGGCCGTCGTGGGCCGACATCGATCAACTCTACAGCGTCTCCCACGCGGGGCTGCGCCGCGAGGGGGCGACGCTCGACGCGGCGCGCTTCACTCGCGTCGTCGATGCTCTGCGCGCGCGCTTCGGGTGGCGATGAGTGTCAGTCGTCGGCAATCGACAGACCGACGTGCGCCGCGAGAAGCGGTGCCAGCTGGAGAGCCTGCTCGTGGGTGATCGTGGCACCGGACAGTTGGCCGACGCCGGAGACGGCTGAGAGTTCTGCCCCTCTGAGATCGACATCCACGAGGATTGCGCGAGGCACCTCGAGGGAGGCGATCCTCGTGTCCGTGAACCGCATTCGGCGGCATCGTGCTTCCCCCAGATCGAGTTCGTCGATCGAGCAGTCCGTGAACTGGACGTCGAGCAGCTCCGAGCCGCGCAGGTTGACGAAGCCCAGGCGGCATCCGATGAAGTGGATGCTGCGCAGCGAGCTGTCGTACGCGGTGAGAGCCCCGACGCGGCCGCTCAAGCGCGCGTCAGACCAGTCTGTGCGAGCAGCATCCATCACGGGGACATCGAGCGCGTCGAGCGCGACCTCGAGCAGACCCGCGCCACGGAGGCGCAGCGCAGGGGCGACGAATCGGTCGAAGCGGACGCCGTCGAGCCGGGCGTCGGTGAGATCAACGGGGGAGTGGCTCTCGACGGCCAGGCTCATGCCGGTCAGCGTTGCCTCGGCGCGCAGCTGGGTGCGGCTGCCGTCGGCGAGGTCGTCGAGGTGCAGGAGGTTCAGCTGAGGGCTTCGGGAGCGGCGCCATGCGTCCATCCTGGCCCGTCCCGGCCGCTCTCGTGGAGCGAGTTGTCGCTCCGCACCTGCTCGCCTGTAGCCTCGGGGCCATGAGCGCGAGCATCCGGCGAACACGGAGGTGGGCTGTCCGCGGATTGGCCTGGGCGGCGTCCGTCCTCGTCGCCGCCGCGGTCGTCGTCCTCATTACGAGCTCCACCCACGGAGCGTGCTACGACTCGGGTACCGATCCCGACGCGAGTTACTGCACCAGTGGGCCGATCGTGGGCGTGGCGGGCGTGTGGATCCTTTGGGTTCTGTGGGCGCTCGTCGCTGCATATACCGGCTACCGGGTACTTCGGCGAAGGACTCCGTGACAGAAACGCGGGGCGCGACAGGAAACGCGAAACCCCCGGCTGAACCGGGGGTTTCGATGGTGGGCGATACCAGACTCGAACTGATGACCTCTTCCGTGTGAAGGAAGCGCGCTACCAACTGCGCCAATCGCCCGTGACCCGTGGGGCCGAGAATCGAGCATACCGGATGCGGACGGGCTCCGTTGACCAGACGGCGAGACACGCGCGGGCCCGTCTCGGTTTTGCGAAGCGTCGGAGTTGGGATAATGTTTTCCAAGTGCCCGAGAGATCGGGAACGAAATGCGGATGTAGCGCAGTTGGTAGCGCATCACCTTGCCAAGGTGAGGGTCGCGAGTTCGAGTCTCGTCATCCGCTCGAGTGCGGGGATCTCCCTCCGGGGAGATCACGTCACGTGGGTCGAACCACACACGGTGGCGTGGCCGAGCGGCTAGGCACCGGCCTGCAAAGCCGTTTACACGGGTTCGAATCCCGTCGCCACCTCGCCCATAACTGAACAGCCTGTACAGGCGCGATTGGCGCAGCGGTAGCGCGCTTCCCTGACACGGAAGAGGTCACTGGTTCGATCCCAGTATCGCGCACCGAAGAACCCCCGGTCACCCGGGGGTTTTCTCGTTTCTGGGGTGGGCCGTACGTGCTCGCTTCTCACGCAGGCGCATCGCGTCACGCTCTCTGCGGGCGCCCCCTATCGCCACCAGTCACCGGCCGAGCCCGCCGGCGCTCGCTCGGCCGCGTCACACACAACCAGGCGAGCCACACCGCGATGGCTGCGAAGCCCCCGGTTACCATGGCAGCTCCCGCGGGATTGAGATCGAGACTGCAGGATCCTGAGCCCAGAGGGTCGATTCCTTCCAGCGGCTTCCCCTCGGACCAATGGTCACTGATCGTGTAGGCGAGCCCGAAGTACGGCAGACCCCACGCGGTCGCGCCGAAGCCGATGCAGAGCAGCACATGTGCCCACACGGGGTGTGCGCGCCGGCGCGCCCATATCGAGTACGTCGCGATCCAGCCTGCTGCCAGCGCCGTAGAGCCCGCGAGGACGATTGAGCTGTTGACCCAGACGCGAGCGCTGACCACCCCGGAGTCGATCACGTCCCAGCCGCACGCGGTGATCGTCGCGGGGAGCAGCGCGGCTGTCATCAGCCATCCACCGACGCCGGCCGGTATCGTCCAGGGCCACACACGCCGTCTCGACTCGATCATTGTCCGCAACCCTCGCCGACCGTCCGCGACGGCATCCGCGCCTGACGACGCGGCCCGCCCGATCCCCCGCAGTTGGAGAGGACGAGGAGAGCATACGTCGCCGGTTCGATCTCCATGCTGAGTGCGCAAGCCCTTGAGACGTTCTTCACGACGCCATTGCGCACGTCGACCCTCGTCGGACGCGAGCGATACAACCGTCCGGGTGGGCCGTGCCGACATCGCGAGCGCCCCGCGCCCCGCGCGCCGGATGCGGCGAGCCGGCCCGGCGCGGCGGCATGCCGGGCGCCGGACGGGCTCGAGAGTCAGGCGAGCTCGGCGAGCGCGGTCTTGCTCAGCTCGGCGACGGCGCCGGGGTTGGAGACCATCACCGAGTGCGAGGCGCCGTCGATGACGCGGGTGCCGCGCGACCCCGCACGCGACGCCATGAACGCGAGCCCCGCCTCGGGGATGTTCTTGTCACCCGTGCCGTAGACGAACCACGACGGGAGCGTCTTCCAGGCCGGCGTCTCGGCGGGCAGACCTTCGCCGAGCGCATAGTCGCGGATAGGACGCTGCGTGAGGGCGGAGAGTTTCGCGACCTCGAGCGGCACGTCCGCGGCGAACTGGTCGGGGAACAGTGCGCGGTCGACGACGAGATCGTTCGTGCCGTCGCCGAGCGCACACGCTCGCCCAGGGTGCTGCCCGGGAACTGACCGGTGAGGTCGAGAGCATTCTCGCCGTGGTCGGGTGCGAAGGCCGCGACGTACACGAGACCCTTGACCTTGCCGTTTCCTGCGCCGGCCTCAGTGATGACCGCACCGCCGTACGAATGGCCCACCAGCAGGACGTCGCCGGGCAGCGAGTCCACGAGGTGACGCACGTTCTCGGCGTCCGTGGTGACACTGCGCAGGGCGTTCGGTGTGGCGATCGCGTCGATGCCCGCATCCTGCAGCAGGGCCAGGACGCCGTTCCAGCTCGACGACTCGGCGAAGGCGCCGTGGACGAGGACGACGGTGATATCGGACATGGGTGGATTCTCCTCAGGTTCCTGTGCTCGCTCGCGGGGCGCCCGACGGAGGGGCGAGTACGGCCCGAACCTATAAGCGGCGCCGGTGACTCGCATCCGCTCTGAGTCGGAAGCAGCCCCGCTCCCTGACGAGGCGCGTCCGAGCCTCGACGCGCGTCGAAGCCGCCTTCGTCACGCCGCGGTGCCACGGCACGGCGCGGCTCGACGAGACTCACCGGCAACCACTTCACGGGACGAAGGAGCACCATCATGGACACCCCGGAGCGCACAGTGCCGCACCACGAGGCGGCGACGTTCGGCAACCCCGACCTTCCGCCGGAAGGCGAGATCAACACGGTCGACCGGCCGCAGAGCACCGTGATGACGGGCCCGCAGAACCCCGCCATCGCATCGCAGTTCCCGAACCAGATCGACGCCCCGGCCACCGACATCTCGACGCAGCCGTTCTTCTGGTCCTCGTTCAACATCTCGCCGCGTCGCGTGCAGCGCGGGGGATGGGCGCGCGAGCTCACCAGCAGCGACTTCCACATCTCGGACGAGATCGCCGGCGTCAACATGTACCTCGAACCGGGTGGGATCCGCGAGCTGCACTGGCATCAGACGGCGGAATGGGCCGTCATGACGTGCGGCAAGGCTCGTGTGACGACGCTGAGTCGTTCGGGGCTGCCGGCGGTCGAGGACGTGGAGGAGGGGGACCTGTGGTTCTTCCCCGCTGGCACTCCGCATTCGTTGCAGGGACTCGGCCCGGACGGCGCGGAGTTCGTGCTCGCTTTCGACGACGGACAGCAGTCGGAGTCGAACACGCTGCTGCTGACGGACTGGTTCGCGCACACGCCGCCGGAGGTACTGGCGAAGAACTTCGGGGTCGCGCAGGAGGTGTTCTCCGACATCCCGCTGCACAACCTCTGGATCTTCCCGGGCGACGAACCGCCCGCCCTGGAGGTCGATCAGGCCGCCGCGGGCGTCGAGTGGGGGATGGAGCCGGTCATCTTCCGGCTGTCGCGCTCCCAGCCGCGGTATCAGAACTCGGGAGGCAGCGTTCAGGTCGCCGACTCCACCAACTACGCGTACTCGAACACCGTTGCGGCGGCTCTTGTGACGGTCGAGCCGGGCTCGATGCGCGAGTTGCACTGGCATCCCAACGCGGACGAGTGGCAGTACTACCTGCGCGGCTCCGCCCGCATGACGGTCTTCAACACCGGCCCGCACGCCAACACCACGGACTTCCGTCCGGGTGATGTCGGCGTGGTGAAGAAGAACTACGGTCACTACATCGAGAACACCGGCGACGACGTCCTGCAGTTTCTGGAGGTGTTCCGTACCGACAGGTACGAGGAGATCAGCCTCGCCAACTGGCTGGCGCACGTGCCGCCCCAGCTCGTGTCCGCCCACCTCAACATCGATCCCGCCGTGCTCGCCACCTTCCCTCGGACGGCACAGGGCATCACGCCTCTGCGCGGATGAGCGGATGCGTGGGCCGGGACCGGGCCGCCTGCGGCGAGGTCCCGGCGCACGCGTCGTTCAGCGTCCCGCTTCGGGAGGCAGTGCCAGCCACGCGGCGCGGCGCTCCGCCTGCGCCACCGGGTCCGGCACCGGGAGCGACGTCAGGAGACGCTCGGTGTAGGTGTCCTGGGGATGCAGGAGCACCTGCGCCGTCGTTCCCTGCTCGCGCACCTCTCCCTGACGAAGCACGACGACACGGTCCGCGACGGCATCGATCACGGCGAGGTCATGGCTGATGAACAGCGATGCGAAGCCGAGTTCCCGCTGGAGCGTCGCGAACAGCTCCAGCACCGTCGCCTGCACCGACACGTCGAGGGCGCTCGTCGGCTCGTCGGCGATGAGGAGCTTCGGGTCGAGCGCGAGGGCACGTGCGAGAGAGGCGCGCTGGCGCTGACCCCCGGACAGCTCGTGCGGAAAACGGTCACCGTACGCGGCGGGCAGGCGCACCGCGTCCAGCAGCTCGTCGACCCGCTTCCGCGCCTGAGCGGCGCTGCGCACCCGCTTGTGCACCACGAGGGGTTCGGCGATGCACTCCGCGATCGTCAGCAAGGGATTGAAGCTCGTCGCCGGATCCTGGAAGACGAATCCCACCTGCGGGCGGAGGGCGGCGAGCGCCCGCGGCCTCACGTCGCGCATCTCGGTACCGAGAACCTCCAACGACCCGTCGACGACGGAGGTCAGACCGACGATCGCGCGGCTGATGGTGGTCTTCCCGGAACCGGACTCGCCGACCAGGCCCAGGACCTCACCGTGTCCGATCCAGAAGTCGACGCCGTGCACGGCCACGACGCCCGTGCGGCCGAAACGACCCGGGTACGCGATGTGAAGGTTGCGAGCGACCACGAGACTGCCTGCCGGCGGCTCGGACGGCGCCGCGGCGGCCGCATCCTGAGCGGCGCTCTTGCCGGCACCGACGTGGGGGACGGCGGCCAGCAGCTCCCGCGTGTAGGGCTGCTGCGGATCGGCGAAGAGCTCGCGCACCGGCGCCTGCTCGACGATCTCCCCGCGATACATGACCACCACACGATCCGCGAGGTCGGCGACTACGCCCATGTTGTGCGTGATGAGCACGATCGTCGCACCGAACTCGTCGCGACAGGCGCGCAGCAGTTCCAAGATCTCGGCCTGCACGGTGACGTCCAGCGCGGTCGTCGGCTCGTCCGCGATGATGAGGCCCGCGTTGAGGACGAGCGCCATCGCGATGACGACGCGTTGCTTCTGCCCGCCGGAGAACTGATGCGGGTAGTCGTCGACGCGCCTCTCCGGGTCGGGGATTCTCACCTTGCGAAGGATCTCGACCGAGCGGCGCCGCGCCTCGGCGCGGGTGACGCGCTCGTGGGCCCGGATGCCCTCGGCGATCTGCCAGCCCACCGTGAACACGGGATTCAGCGCCGTCGACGGTTCCTGGAACACCATCGCGGCATCGCGACCGCGCATGGCGCGCAGCTGGGAGGCGGTCGCGTGGACGATGTCCGTCTCGCCGCCGTCCCGAGCCTGGATCACGACAGCGCCCGACGTGGTCGCCGTCTCCGGGAGCAGGCCGAGCAGGGTGTTGGCCGTCACGGTCTTCCCGGAACCGGACTCTCCGACGATGGCGAGGACCTCGCCTGCGTGCGCGGCGAGCGAGATGCCGGCGACGGCGACGACGGGCTCGCCGTCGGTAGCGAAGGTGACGGTGAGGTCGTCGATGCGTGCGATATCGGTCATGCGGTCGCCTCCTTCTTGCGCGGGCGCGCCGCGCGCCGCCGGGTGCGCAGACGCGGGTCGCTGAGATCGTTGAGGCTCTCGCCGACGAGCGTGATGCCGAGGACGACGAGGACGATCGCGATGCCCGGGGGAATGGCGGTCCACCAGATACCGCTCGTGACGTCCGAGACGGCGCGGTTGAGGTCGTAGCCCCACTCCGCGGCTGCCGTTGCCTCGATGCCGAACCCGAGGAAGCCGAGGCCGGCGAGCGTCAGGAGCGCCTCCGATGCATTGAGGGTGACGACCACGGGCAGCGACCGGGTGGAGTTGCGCAGCACGTGCCGCAGGAGAATGCGCGAGGTCGGCACGCCGATGACCTGCGCCGACTCCACGAACGGCTCCGCCTTGACGCGCACGACCTCACTGCGGACGACCCGGAAGTACTGCGGGACGAAGACGACGGTGATGGCGATCGCCGAGGCGAGGATGCCGCCCCAGAGGGTCGACTGTCCCTGGCTGATGACGATCGACATGACGATCGCCAGCAGCAGCGACGGGAAGGCGTAGATGGCGTCGGCAAGCACCACGAGGATGCGGTCGAGCCAGCCCCCGAAGTATCCGCCGAGCAGGCCGACGAGCACGCCGAGGAAGATCGAGAACGCGATGGCGCACACGATGGCGAGCAGCGCCGTCTGCGCGCCCCAGATCGTCCGCGACAGGACGTCGAAGCCGCTGACGGTCGTTCCGAGGAGATTGACCGCGTTCGGCGCCTGGAGGGTTCCGAAGTCCTGACCGTCTACGGAGCGCT
Source organism: Microbacterium sp. KU4F (assembly GCF_056868075.1). NCBI lineage: Bacteria > Bacillati > Actinomycetota > Actinomycetes > Micrococcales > Microbacteriaceae > Microbacterium > Microbacterium sp. KU4F. Next base: position 387,998 of record NZ_CP200324.1, read on the forward strand.
GGGCGAAGCCGTAAGGCGCGATCCACGGGGCGAGGGCGGCGGTCAGGATGAACAGGGCCGTGATGACGAGTCCGGTCACGAGCATGCCCCGCTGCAGTCCCACACTCCGGCGGAGCTGCGAGAGGACCGGTAGCCGGTCGATCAGGGGACGGCGGCGCGCGGTGACGGCGGCCGGAGAGGAGACGGTGGACATCAGTACCTCACTCGGGGGTCGATGAGGGCGGCGACGACGTCGACGATGAAGTTCGTGACCGCCACCACCACGGCGATCATGACGACGATGCCCTGCACGGCCACGAAGTCCCGCGCCTTCAGGTACTCGGAGAGCATGAAGCCGATGCCCTTCCACTCGAAGGTGGTCTCGGTGAGGACAGCGCCCGAGAGGAGCACGGCGATCTGCAGGCCGATGACGGTGACGATTGGGATGAGGGCCGGGCGGTAGGCGTGCTTCGTAACGAGCCGGTACTCGCCCACGCCGCGGGCGCGTGCACTCGTGACGTACTGGGAGCCGAGGGTGCCGATCACGTTGGTGCGCACGAGGCGCAGGAAGATCCCGGCCGTGAGGATGCCGAGGGCGAGCGCCGGAAGCACGGCATGCCACAGGACGTCGCCGATCGCATCCGCTCTGCCGAGTCTGATGGCGTCGATGAGGTAGATCCCGGTCTGACCGTCCAGGCTCTGCAGGGCGAGCTCGGTGCGCGTTCCCGCGCGCCCGGATGCGGGGAGGACGCCGAGTCCGACGGAGAAGATGAGCTTGAGCACCATCCCCAGAAAGAAGATCGGTGTCGCGTAGCCGAGGATCGCGGCGATCCTCAGCGCCGCATCCTGCCAGCGGTCGCGGCGGTAGGCCGCGAGCAGACCGAGCGGGATGCCGAGCACGAAGGCGACGATCAGCGCGTACAGGGCGAGCTCGAGGGTCGCGGACCCGTACTGCAGCAGGATCGTCACCACCGGGCGCCCGTCGGTGATCGTGTTGCCGAAGTCGCCGCGGAAGACGCCGCCGATGTACTCGGCGTACTGGATGATCAACGGGCGGTCGTAACCGGCCTCGTGGATGCGGTCGGCGAGCTGATCCGGGGGAGCTTACCGCCGAGGGCGGCTGTGATGGGGTCTCCGGTGACCCGCATCAGAAGGAAGACCACGGTGACGAGGATGAAGACGGTGGGGATGATCAGGACGAGTCTGATCAGGATGTAGCGCCAGAGCCCGCCCCGCTGGGGAGCGACGGGCTTGACGACGGCGGCGGCGTCTACCGCTGTGACCATGCGGAAACCTTTGAACGGTCGGAGTCCTCCGTCCGCGTCCGGACGACGCGGCCGCGAGGCGGCCGCGTCGTCCGGAGCGATGGGGGACCGGTGGGTCTTACTTGTGGAGCGGGGCGTAGCGGAACTTGAACGAGCCGTCGAGCACGGCGCCGTCCACGTCCTTGCCGACGACCGCGACCTGCGTGCCCTGCAGTAGCGGCAGCGTCGAGAGGTCCTTCGCCACGAGTTCCTGGATCTGCTCGATGTCCGACTGGCGCGCGGCCGCATCCGTCTCGGACGCCTGAGCCGTGATGAGCTCCTGCACCGCGCTGTTGTCGTAGTGGTTCACGAGGAAGTTGTCCGCGGTGAAGAACGGCGTGAGGTAGTTGTCCGCGTCGGAGTAGTCGGGGAACCAACCGAGCTGATACATCGGGTAGACGTCGGCGCTGCGGTCCTTGGAGTACTGCACCCACTCGGTCTGCGCGAGGTTGACCGTGAACAGGCCCCCCTCTTCCAGCTGCGACTTGACCGCGGCGTACTCGTCACCCGAAGAGGGGCCGTAGTGGTCGCCGTTGTACTGGAGGTTCAGCGTGACCGGAGTGGAGACGCCGGCGGCCTCGAGGGTGGCCTTCGCCTTGTCGAGGTCGGGCGCACCCGCGCCGTCGCCGTAGAGCTCCTTGAGGGGCTCGGTTGCTCCGGTCAGACCCTGCGGTACGTAGGAGTACAGCGGGGTGTAGGTGCCCTTGTAGACGTCCTCGCTCAGCGCCTCGCGGTCGACGAGGTCGGCCATCGCCTGCCGCACCGCGAGCGACTTTGTCGGGTCGGCCTCGGGCGTCGCAGCGCCGAACGGCATCGTGTCGAAGTTGAACACGATGTAGCGGATCTCGCCGCCCGGACCATCCACGACCTTCACCGCGTCGTTCTTCGACAGATCGTCCACGTCGGTGGCGGAGAGGCTGCGGAAGGCGACGTCGATGTCGCCGCCGGCGACGTCGAGCTTCAGGTTCGACGAATCGGCGTAGTACTTGACCGTGACGCTGCTGTTCTCCGCGGCACCGAGCGCGCCCTTGTAGTCGGGGTTCGGCTTGTAGGAGATGAGCTCGTTGATCTTGTACGAGTCGATGACGTACTGACCGCCGAAGGCGTTCCCGGCGACGATGTCGTCGTCGCTCGTGAGGGCATCGGGCGAGAACACCTCTTCGTCGACGATGGGGCCTGCGGGGCTGGAGAGGATCTGCTCCCACGTCTGGTCGTTGCCGTTCTTCAGGGTGAAGACGACGGTGGTGTCGTCGGGAGCCTCGACGGATGCGAGGTTGCCGAGGAGCGAGGAGGGGCCGTTCGGATCGGCGATCTTCAGCTGCCGGTCGAAGCTGAACTTCACGTCCGACGAGGTGAGCTCGTGACCGTTCGCGAAGGTGAGGCCGTCCTTGAGCGTGACGGTGAACTCCGTCGGCGAGGTGAACTCGCCCGACTCGGCGATGTCCGGGGTCACATCCGCGGTGCCGTACTGGCTGTTGAAGAGGAAGGGGTAGACCTGGTTCATCACCGCGAACGAACCGTTGTCGTATGAGCCGGCCGGGTCGATGAAGGTGATCTTGTCGGTGGTGCCGACGATGAGGTCGCCGCCTTCACCGCCGCCGCTCGATTCGCCGCTGTCGCCGCTGGAGCAAGCGGCGAGCATCACGGCCGTGCCGGCAAGAGCGGCGAGTGCGAGCGCTGTGCGGCCGCGCCTGATGTGAACAAGAGACATAGTGGTATCCCTGCTGTGAATGGTCGCCGGGCGCACTTCGCCCAGCGCATGCAGGTCATTCTCACCTGATCGTGAGCGAACACCCAGCAACATGGCGATCTTTTAACGCACCCGAAACGCCTTCCGCGAGGCGTTGTCGGTCAACAGATCGCTTAGATCGCAGCCTCGAGATCGTCGGTTCTGCGCGCGCCTAGATGTAGTGCCCGGGGACGTTGTTTGATCTGGATGCCCTGATGTGACGAGAACCTCCCAGGCAGAGTGGAGCTGCTACCGCTTCCGCTCTGAACCGAGGAGGTTCTCGTGTCCCACGCTAACGCGGCGCTGACTCCGCGCCAACGACTCCGGCTGGCCAGGCAGATCATCGAGGATGGCTGGTCGGTGTCAGCAGCGGCCGACTACTTCCGGGTGTCGTATCCGACCGCGGCGAAGTGGGCTCGACGCTATGTCGAGCTCGGACCCGACGGGATGGTCGACAGGTCGAGCCGGCCGCACCGGCATCCGAACAGGACCCCGCAAAGCCTTGTGAGGCGAATCGTGCATCTGAGGATCCGCAAACGCCTCGGCCCGGTCCAGATCGCGGGGCGTCTGGGGATGTCGGCTTCCACTGTTCACGCGGTCCTGACCCGCTGTCGGCTGAACCGTCTCTCGCACGTTGACGTGCGCACCGGCGAGCCCGCCCGACGATACGAGCACGATCATCCCGGATCCCTGATCCACGTTGACGTGAAGAAGCTCGGCAACATCCCCGACGGCGGCGGCTGGCGTTACGTCGGACGCGCCCAAGGACGCCGCAACCGGGCCGCTACGCCAGGGAAGGACCGCAACGACTATCGGAACCCGCTGATGCGGCACGCATTCGTCCACACCGTCATCGACGACCACTCCCGAGCGGCTTACGCCGAAATCCACGACGACGAACGAGCAGAGACCGCGATCGGCGTCTTGCGTCGAGCGTCGTCCTGGTTCGCCGACCGCGGCGTGAGAGTCGAGAGAGTGCTCTCCGACAACGGCTCCGCCTACCGCTCCCACGCTTGGAAACACGCATGCGCAGAGCTCGGCATCACCCCGAAGTTCACGCGGCCCCGCCGACCGCAGACCAACGGCAAGATCGAGCGCTTCCACCGCACGCTGGCCGACGGCTGGGCCTACGCCAAGCACTACAACTCGGAGTCAGCACGACGCGCCGCCCTGCCCGCGTGGCTGCACTTCTACAATCACCACAGGCCCCACACCGCCATCGGAAAGCTCCCGCCCATCAGCCGGATCTCAAACAACCTGACTGGGCACTACACCTAGACCACTGCAGAGGTCGTCGCAACCGCCCCGGCACGCGATGGGCCGGAGCGCATGGTGGATGCATGAGACGCATCACCTACGCGGGCGAGAACGTTCTGACCACCGACGACGTGGCGCGCGTGCTCGTGGAACTGACGGCGGAACTCGCCAAGCGTGGCGAAGCGGCTGCCGTGCGGGTCCCCATCGATCCTGAGGGCACCGCCGAACTCGTGGTCGGCCTCGGCAACGACGTGCTCTCGGTGCCCGTCGCGTGGGAGGGCGACGATCCGGACTTCGACGGCTCCGAGCTCGAGGCCCACCTCGCGCGAGTGCGCCCGACGCCCGAGCGGCATCTGCGAGCGGTCGAGGGCTACAGCGAGCCGGACGACGGATACGACCCCGACTACGACATCACCGAGGCCTGAGCTCACCGCATCCAGACCAGCGGAAGCGTGGCGAGACCCACCACAAGGGGAGCGGCCAGCGCACCCCACAGGATGAATCGTCCCCACGACACCTCGATGCCCTCGGATTGCAGCCGCTCGTGCCACAGCAGCGTCGCCAGCGATGCCCATGGCGTGACGAGCGGACCGGCGTTGACGCCGATGAGCAGGGCCGCGAGATGGACGGGGGATGTGGCGACCGCCGGTTCGAGAGCCAGATAGGCGGGCAGGTTGTTGATGACGTTCGCACCGACGGTGCCCGCACCGGCGACGGTGAACACGGTCCACGGCTGGTCCGAGGCGTTGAGGACGGCCGACACGGGATCGAGCAGGCCTGCCGCATCCGCCGCCGAGGCGACCAGGAGCAGACCGCTCGCGAAGACGAGGAGTTGCCACGGGATGAGTCGCAGGGAGAGCAGGCGTGGTGAGCGCCACGCGACGAATCCGACGAGAAGGACCGCCGCGAACGTGGCCGGCATCCAGGGCTCCAGGCCAGAGACCAACAGCGGCAGCATGACCGCGACGATCACGCCGGCCGCGATCAGCAAGGCCCTGTCGGCGACCTGTGGTGATCCGGCGGGGGAGAAACGCCCGCGCAGTTGACGACGGTCGCGCAGCCACAGCAGCGCGACGGTGACGAACACGGCGATCAGTGCGGAAGGTCCGAGCAGCCCGATGAACGCTCCCGTGCCGTCCTCGAGATTGTGGGCGGCGAGCAGGTTCGTGAGGTTCGACACCGGCAGAAACAGCGATGCCGTGTTGGCGAGCCACACCGTGGCGAACGCGAACGGGAGCGGCGGAAGCCCGTTCGCCCTCGCAACGGCGACGACGACGGGGGTCAGGAGCACCGCCGTGGTGTCGAGCGAGAGGAAGGCGGTGGACACGAGCGCGAGCGCGACCACGAGAAGCCAGAGCAGGATGGTGCGCCCGCGAGAGAGGCGGGCCAGGAATGCCCCCAGCACATCGAACAGACCGACACGGGTCGCGAGCTCTGCGACGACCGTGATCGCGGTGACGAAGCCGAGGACGGGAAGGATGCGTTCGGCCACCGCGACAGCCGCATCCGGGGGGAGGACGCCGAAAAGGACCGCGGCGATGCCGACCAGCAGCAGCGCGCCGCCGATGAGAGCCAGCTTCACGACACCATCTTGCCGCCTCGCAAGCTCGATAGGATCGATTGAGACCCACTTCAGGAGCGTCCTTTGACTGATCTGACCCCGGCAGCCGTCGCCTACCCCGCAGACGGATTCGCCCTCTTCCCCGACCGCTCCGTCATCGCGTTGCGCGTGAACGGCGAACTGAAGGACCTCGCGACGACGGTCGCTGAGACCGACGTCGTCGAGCCGGTCACGATCTCGTCCGAGGACGGCCTCGCCATCCTCCGGCACTCCACCGCGCACGTGCTCGCCCAGGCGGTGCAGCGCATCAAGCCGCAGACCAACCTCGGTATCGGTCCGCCCGTGACCGACGGCTTCTACTACGACTTCGGCACCGACACTCCCTTCACCCCGGAGGACGTCAAGGCCATCAAGAAGGAGATGGAGCGGATCGTCCGCGAGAACCAGCGTTTCGTGCGCCGCGTCGTCACGGACGACGAGGCGCGGGCGGAGCTCGCCGACGAGCCCTTCAAGCTCGAGCTGATCGGGTTGAAGGGCGGCAAGAAGGAAGCGGCCGAGGGGGCATCGGTCGAGGTCGGCGCGGGCGAGCTGACGATCTACGACAACGTGAACCGCGATGGTGAGACGGTCTGGAAGGACCTCTGCCGCGGGCCCCACGTGCCGAGCACCCGCGTCATCGGCAATGGCTGGGATCTGCAGCGCATCGCCGGCGCTTACTGGCGCGGCAGCGAGAAGAACCCGCAGCTGCAGCGCATCTACGGCTCCGCGTGGGCGAGCAAGGACGACCTGCGTGCCTACCAGCACCGACTGGAGGAGGCGGCGAAGCGCGACCACCGCAAACTCGGCAAGGAACTCGACCTGTTCTCGTTCCCCGACGAGATCGGCTCGGGCCTGAGCGTCTGGCATCCCAAGGGCGGCATCGTCCGCGGCGAGATGGAGCAGCATGCCCGCCGTCGGCATGTGGAAGGGGGCTACACCTACGTCTACACCCCGCACATCTCCAAGGAAGACCTGTTCATCACCTCGAACCACCTGGTGACCTACCGGGAGGGTATGTTTCCGCCCATCACGATGGACGAGGAGCGCGACGCCGAGGGCAACGTCACGAAGGTTGGCCAGGAGTACTACCTCAAGCCGATGAACTGTCCGATGCACATCCTGATCTACAAGGAGCGCGGCCGCAGCTACCGCGACCTGCCGATGCGGCTTGCGGAGAACGGCACCGTCTACCGCAACGAGCTCTCGGGGGCGTTGCACGGTCTCACCCGCGTGCGCGGGTTCACTCAGGACGACTCGCACCTGTTCGTCACCCCCGAGCAGCTCGAATCCGAGGCGACCCGCGTGCTGGAGTTCGTCATCTCGATGCTCCGCGACTTCGGCCTCGAGGACTTCGAGCTGGAGCTGTCGATGCGTGACGACGAGAAGTCGAAATGGATCGGCTCGGACGAGTTCTGGGAGTACTCGACGAATGCGCTGCGCAACGTCGCCATGGCGAGCGGTCTGAAGCTCACCGAAGTGCCGGGCGAGGCCGCGTTCTACGGGCCGAAGATCGACCTCAAGACCCGCGACGCGATCGGCCGCACGTGGCAGCTGTCGACCGTGCAGGTCGACCCGAACCTCCCCGAGCGCTTCGGCCTCGAGTACACGGGGCCCGACGGCGAGAAGCACCGCCCGATCATGATCCACCGGGCGCTATTCGGTTCGATCGAGCGCTTCTTCGCCATCCTGCTGGAGCACTATGCCGGGGCTTTCCCCGTGTGGCTCTCGCCCGTGCAGGTCGTCGGCATCCCGGTCGCCGAGCAGTTCGCGGACTACCTGGACGGCATCGTCGACCGCCTCAGGGCATCGGGCGTCCGGGCCGAGGTCGACCACTCCGACGACCGGATGCAGAAGAAGATCCGCACGCACACGACGCAGAAGGTCCCGATCCAGCTGATCGCGGGGGAGCAGGACCGCAGTGCCGGCACCGTCTCGTTCCGCTTCCGTGACGGGACGCAGACCAACGGGATTCCCGTCGACGACGCGATCGCGATGATCCAGCGGGCGATCGCCGAGAAGGTCCTCGTCAACACCGCGGAGGACCTCGCGTGACGACAGAGCCGGAGCAGACGGATGCGGCGCTGGTCGCCGCATCCGATCTGCCCGGCGTCCCGGATGAATTCCAGCGGTTGTGGACTCCGCACCGCATGGCGTACATCCAGGCCGGCCCCGAGCCGCACTCCGAGCAGTGCCCGTTCTGCGCGGCGCCGCACAAGAGCGACGAAGACGGACTCATCGTTCATCGCGGGGTCCGTGCCTACGTCCTGCTGAACCTGTTCCCGTACAACTCCGGCCATCTGCTGGTCTGCCCCTACCGCCACATCCCGACCTATGACCAGGCGGATGCCGAGGAAGTCGCCGAGATCGGTGCGCTCACCCAGACGGCGATGCGTGTGCTGCGCGAGACCTCCCGGTGCGACGGGTTCAACATCGGGATGAATCAGGGCGCCGTCGCCGGCGCCGGGGTGGCGGGGCATCTTCATCAGCACGTTGTGCCGCGATGGGCGACCGACGCGAACTTCTTCCCCATCATCGCGCGCACGAAAGCGCTGCCGCAGCTGCTCGGGGACGTGCGCCGCTCCCTCGCTGACGCCTGGCCGCTCTGAGCGTTCTCCACAAGCCTCCGGGCACGCACCGGGCGCTGTCGATAGCGTGGCGGGCATCGTTCCACGAGCCCGGGGGTCTCTCATGCGCACACGTTCGGTCCGCCTCATCGCACCCATGCTGTTGCTGGCTCTGGTCCCGCTGGCGGGGTGCCAGTTCACTCCGCTGCCGGCATCTAGCGAACCTGGGGAGGCACTCTCTCCCTCGGGCGAGCCCACGCAGAACACCGACGAATCCGGCTCCGACGATCTGATCGACGGTGACGTCTTCGCCGAGCGCGATGCCTTCTTCGAGGCTCAGCAGCAGATCCCCGGTGACCCGATGCTGACGCCGAAGACGCCGGAGCAGCAGGAGTTCATCTCGCAGCAGCGGGCCTACACGGAGTCGCAGGGCGGCACGTGGTCACCGGAGATCGAGAGCATCACCCTGGCCCTCGCGCTGGACGCTTGCGAGACCTCGATCCTCAACGGGCATGACGTGGACGCGGATCTGTATGCCACGCACATCGCGACGTCGCCGCTGATCTCGGCGCTCGCGAACGGCGACCCGACCACCGAGCGCAACGTCGTCAGCATCATGGTGTTCGGAACCGGGTTCCTGTGCCCGGCCGACGCTCCGCAGTGGGAGAGCGCCTTCCGGGCATCCACGGGCGGTTGAGGAGGTTCAGCGCACCTGACGCACGGGGAACTGAAGGCGCGGGTGCGCGTAGGCGTCTTGCGACTCCACGAGCTGGAGCTCGCGCTCACCCGAGCGGTGCGTCGCCTCCAGCAGGTCGAACACGCTGGATGCGGTGCGCGCGAGGGCATCCGCGGCATCGCCGGTACGCGTGTAGTGCGCGGTGAACAATGCCGCGGTGACATCGCCGGAACCGTTCGCCTTCATCGGCAGCAGCGGGGTCGTCACGATCCAGGCGCCCCGGGGCGTCACAGCCATCATCTCGATCGTTCCCTCCTCGCGGTCGGGGCGCTCGACGCTCGTGACCAGTACCGTCCCCGGTCCCATCGCGCGGGCGGCATCCGCCGAAGCGAGGGTCTCCTCGATCGTGTGCGGATCCGTGCCGGTGAGAAAGCCCAGTTCGAACTGATTGGGCGTGATGATGTCCGCCACCGGCACGACCTTCTCCCGCAGGAGCTCCGGGATGGCGGGGGCGACGAAACAGCCGGACTTGGCGTTGCCCATGACGGGGTCGCACGCGTACACGGCGTTCGGGTTGGCAGCCCTCACGCGCGCCACGGTCTCCACGATCACGTCGGCGATGCCCTCGGAGCCCTGGTATCCGGACAGGATGACGTCGATCTTGTCGAAGACCCCGCGCTCCTCGATACCCGTGATGACCTCGCGCACGTCGTCCGGCGCGATGAGCGGTCCTCGCCAGGCGCCGTATCCGGTGTGGTTCGAGAAGTTCACCGTGTACACCGGCAGCACCTCGACGCCGATGCGCTGGAGCGGGAACACCGCGGCGGAGTTGCCGACGTGACCGTAGGCGACGGCGGACTGGATCGAAAGTACCTTCACGGCGGAGTCATCCCATCTTCGAGGTGGCGGCGACCGCATCCACGGCCGCGGCGAGGTCGGCGATGAGCCGGTCGGCGTCATCGTCGGAGAGATCATGCACCGTCAGGCGCACATGGTGCGTCGCTCGCGCGTCGGCGAGGACGAACTCGTCGCCGGTGCGCGCGAGCCAGCCGCGTCGCATGAGCTGCTCGGCGACCGCGCGGGCAGACACGCCCAGCGGGACCCACAGGTTGAGACCGTCGCCGGGCTCGACGGCGAAGCCGTGCTCCCGTGCCCGTTCGGCGAACGCGCGGTTGCGGTCCGCGTAGTGCCGTCCCGTCGATCCGATGGCGCCGCGGACCGCGTCGTCGGCGAGGAGAGCGACGGCGAGTCGCTGCAGGAGGTGGCTGACCCAGGTGGTGCCGGGGCTCAGTCGTAGTGCGAGTCGGTCCGCCGTCTCGGGATCCGAGGCGGCGACGGCCAGACACATATCGGGCCCGAGGAACTTGGACACCGACCGCACGAGCGCCCAGCGTCGGTGGTCGCCGCCGATGATCGAGTGGTACGGCTGCGCGGAGAGCAGCGAGAAGTGGTCGTCCTCGATGATCAGCACGTAGGGATGATTCTCCAGGACCGCGCGCAACTCGGCGGCTCGGCGGGCGCTCAGACTCGCGCCGGTCGGATTCTGGGCGCGCGGCGTGCAGACGATCGCGCGAACACCGGCAGCGAGCGCCGCGCGAAGCCCGTCCACGGTCATGCCCTCGGCGTCCACGGGAACCGGAACCGCGCGATAGCCGCCGAGACGCACGGTGTGGATGCTGGCGAGGAAGCAGGGGTCCTCGAGGGCGACGGCGTCGTCCCGGGTCAGCGCCTGCGCGAGCAGGCGCTCCACGGCATCGACCGCCCCGCTCGTGATCGTCAAGCGCACCGTCGACGGCGCGAGGTCGGCGCTGATCCACTCTCGGGCCCACCCCTCGAGATCGGGGTCGATGACAGGCTCGCCGTAGAGGACCGGGCGGCGGGCGATGCGTGTGAGCGCGGGAACAGCATCCGGGATGCGGTCGGGGTCCGGATTGCCGGTGCCCACGTCGCGGAGCACGGTGCCGGCGGCGAAGCCCTCTTGCGCGACGGGTGCGGCCTCGGCGACGAGCGTGCCGCCGCGCCCGCGGGTGACGACGGTGCCCGCCTGAGTGAGCAGTCGATACGCCGCCGCGACGGTGTTGCGGTTGACGTCCAGCGACTCGGCGAGCGCCCGGACCGGCGGAAGCGACTGCCCAGGGGCGAGCTCGCCGCGCTCGACGAGCGCGCGGACGCTGTCGGCGATCTCCGCGGCGGAGGAACCGCGGATCCCAGGACGCGTGTCAGACAGAGACATCCAGACCAGCCTACGCCGTAGGACATGCTACTTTCTGGCCTAGGACAAAACGTCGCTCGACGCGACGTCGACGAAGGAGCACCCGATGACCGATTCCCTCACCGGTTCCACGCGCGTCAAGCGCGGACTCGCCGAGATGCTGAAGGGCGGCGTGATCATGGACGTGGTCACCGCCGAGCAGGCTCGAATCGCGGAAGACGCGGGAGCCGTCGCCGTCATGGCCCTCGAGCGCGTCCCCGCGGACATCCGCGCGCAGGGCGGCGTTGCGCGGATGAGCGATCCCGACCTGATCGACGAGATCATCGCGGCGGTGTCGATCCCGGTCATGGCGAAGGCGCGGATCGGTCATGTCGTGGAGGCTCAGGTGCTGCAGGCGCTCGGTGTCGACTACGTCGACGAGTCCGAGGTGCTCTCGCCCGCGGACTACGTCAACCACATCGACAAGTGGGGCTTCACGGTTCCGTTCGTGTGCGGTGCGACGAACCTCGGTGAGGCTCTGCGGCGCATCACCGAGGGCGCGGCGATGATCCGGTCCAAGGGGGAGGCCGGCACGGGAGACGTCTCGGAGGCCACGAAGCACATCCGCACGATCCGCGGCGAGATCGCGGCTCTCGGTGCGAAGAGCGCCGACGAGCTGTACGTCGCGGCCAAGGAGCTCCAGGCTCCGTACGAACTCGTGGCCGAGGTCGCCCGCACCGGTACGCTCCCGGTCGTTCTGTTCACCGCCGGCGGCGTCGCGACGCCGGCGGATGCCGCCTTCATGATGCAGTTGGGAGCCGACGGCGTGTTCGTGGGCTCCGGGATCTTCAAGTCCGGCAATCCCGCCCAGCGGGCGGCGGCGATCGTGAAGGCGACCACCTTCTTCGACGACCCCGCCGTCATCGCCGAAGCCTCACGAGGACTCGGCGAGGCGATGGTCGGCATCAACGTCGCAGACCTGCCCGCTCCGCACCGCCTCGCCGACCGTGGCTGGTGACACCCCGCGTATCGGGGTCCTGGCACTCCAGGGCGACGTGCGCGAGCACGTGCGCATCCTCCGCCTCCTCGGCGCGGCGGTGCGCACGGTTCGCCGGCCCGCCGAGCTCGCCGAGGTGGACGGCCTGGTGATTCCGGGCGGCGAGTCGAGTGTGATCGACAAGCTGAGCCGGGCGTTCGGGATGCGCGATCCGCTGCGCCTGGCGATCGCTGAGGGGCTGCCGGTCTACGGGACGTGTGCGGGGCTCATCCTGCTCGCCGACGAAGTGCTCGACGGTCTGCCGGGTCAGCAGAGCTTCGGCGGACTGGATGTGGCCGTGCGCCGCAATGCGTTCGGCTCGCAGCTCGATTCGTTCGAGAGCGACCTGCACGTGGAGGCCTTCGGCGGACCTCCGGTGAAGGCCGTCTTCATCCGCGCCCCCGTGGTCGAACGCGTCGGCGCGGGCGTCGAGATCCTGGCGACGCTGGATGACGGACGGGTGGTGGCCGTGGAGCGGGGCAACCTGCTGGGGACGTCGTTCCACCCCGAGGTCTCGGACGAGACGCGGTTCCACGAACGTCTCCTCGAGCGGGTCCGCGCGCGGCTGAACTAAGATCGACGCTGGACTTTCCAGCCGCTGAACACGGGAGACTCATGTCCGGTCACTCCAAATGGGCCACCACCAAGCACAAGAAGGCCGTCGTCGACGCCCGCCGTGCGAAGTCGTGGGCGAAGCTCATCAAGAACATCGAGGTCGCCGCGAAGCTGGGCGGCGCCGATCTCGCGGGCAACCCGACGCTCTTCGATGCGGTGCTCAAGGCGAAGAAGACCTCGGTGCCCAAGGACAACATCGATCGCGCCATCAAGCGCGGAGCCGGCATCGGCGGCGAGTCGGTCGAGTACTCGTCGATCATGTACGAGGGCTACGGTCCCAACGGCGTGGCCCTCATGATCGAGTGTCTGACCGACAACAAGAACCGTGCTGCTGCCGAGGTCCGCACGGCACTGTCGCGCAACGGCGGCACGCTCGCCGACCCCGGCTCGGTCGCCTACAACTTCACCCGTAAGGGCGTCATCGTGGTCGCCGAGGAGGGCACGAGCGAGGACGACGTCATGATGGCTGCCCTCGAGGCGGGCGCGGAGGAGATCGAGCCGCACGCGCAGGGCTTCGAGGTCATCACCGAGGCGTCCGACCTCGTGTCGGTGCGCACCGCGCTGACCGACGCGGGCATCGAGTACGAATCGGCCGATGTCGAGTTCGTCCCGAACCTCAAGGTCGAGGTCGACGCCGAGACGGCGCGGAAGGTGTTCCGCCTGATCGACGCCCTCGAGGACAGCGACGACGTGCAGAACGTCTTCAGCAACTTCGATCTGACGCCCGAGGTGCAGGCGGAGCTCGAGGCCGACGAGTAAGCGGGCATTGCGGGCGCGTCGGGGCCCCGGCTCGCCGCGAGGCACGTAGCGTGACGGGGTGGGTTCTTCTCTGCGTGTGCTCGGTGTCGACCCGGGCCTGACGCGCTGCGGCGTGGGCGTCGTGGACGTCGGGGCCGACCGTCGTGCGAGCCTGGTGCACGTCGGCGTCATCCGCTCGTCGCCCGACCTGCCGGTCGCCGAACGCCTTCACCTCATTGCGCAGGGGCTCCGTGACGCCGTGCGGGAGCATCGCCCCGATGTGGTCGCCGTCGAGCGCGTGTTCGCGCAGCAGAACCGCAGCACCGTGATGGGGACGGCGCAAGCCAGCGGCATCGCGCTACTCATCGCCGCCGAGCACGGTCTGCGTACGGCGACCCATACGCCCAGCGAGGTCAAAGCGGCGATCACCGGCTACGGTTCGGCCGAGAAGCTGCAGGTCCAGACGATGGTGGCCCGGGTTCTCCGACTCGACGCGCTCCCGCAGCCCGCCGATGCCGCGGATGCGCTCGCGCTCGCGCTGTGTCACGCGTGGCGCGGTGGCAGTTCCGGTTCAGCGGCGGTCACGGACGCGGCGCTCACGCCGGCGCAGCGCGCGTGGCGGGCGGCGGAGAAGGCGCGCCGCTGAGCGTGTCGAATCGAACAAAGGTGCGAAGCGGGATAGGCTCGCAGCCATGATCGCCTCGCTCCGCGGCACCGTCGCGCACGTATCCTCCGACGGCCTCGTCCTGGACGTCGCGGGCGTCGGCTACAGCGTGGCCGTCACGCCGGACGTCTCGCGCGCGGTACACCTGGGCGACGAGATCCTGCTGCACACGCACATGATCGTCCGCGAGGACGCCCTGTCGCTCGTGGGCTTTCGCACTCGAGAAGAGCTCGCGGTGTTCGCGGCGTTGATCGCCGTGTCCGGAGTGGGACCGAAGTCCGCGCTCGGTGTGCTGGCGGAGCTCAGCATCGATCAGATCGCCCAAGCGGTGGCCGACGAGGCCGACGGCCCCTTCCGTAAGGTCTCGGGGATCGGGCCCAAGACGGCGAAGCTCATCGTGGTGCAGCTCGCCGGCAAACTGGCACCTCCGACCGCATCCACCACGGGCTCGGCGGCTGCGTCCACCGATCTGGTGGCTCAGCTGGCGCAGGCGCTCGTGGGTCTGGGATGGTCCGAGCGTGTCGCCGCAGAGACGGCGGCGGTCGTCATCGCCGATGCACCCGACGAACGCACGGTCGCCGCCCTGCTGCGACGTGCGCTGGCGGCGCTGGGCCCGGCCCGCGGGGAGGTGCTGCGTGGATGAGCTGAGGGATGCGGGTACCCCCGCAGACGAGAGCGAACTCGCGATCGAGGGCGCGTTGCGTCCGGAGTCGCTGGCCGACTTCGTCGGTCAGCAGAAGGTGCGCGGACAGCTGCAGCTCCTGCTCGACGCGGCGCGCATCCAACAGCGCCCGCCGGACCACATCCTGCTCTCCGGCCCTCCCGGGCTCGGCAAGACGACGCTCGCGATGATCGTCGCGCATGAGAGCGGCCGTGCGCTGCGGATGTCCAGCGGGCCCGCCATCCAGCACGCCGGCGATCTCGCGGCGCTCCTGTCGTCGTTGACGCCCGGCGAGGTGCTGTTCATCGACGAGATCCACCGGATGGCGCGCTCCGCGGAGGAGATGCTCTACCTCGCGATGGAGGACTTCCGCATCGACATCATGGTCGGCAAAGGCGCCGGCGCGACCAGCATCCCCCTCGATCTGGCGCCCTTCACCCTCGTGGGTGCCACCACGCGGTCCGGGTTGCTCCCCAATCCGCTGCGCGACCGCTTCGGTTTCACCGCGCACCTCGAGTACTACGAGCCCGAGGAGCTCGAACGGGTCATCGCCCGCTCGGCCACGATGCTCGGCGTCGATCTGCCGGCCACGGCGCGCTCCGAGATCGCCCGCCGCTCGCGCGGAACGCCGCGTATCGCGAACCGACTGCTGCGACGAGTGCGCGACTACCTCATCGTCTACGGCGATGGGGGATCGGGCGATCTCGCCAGCGTGGATGCGGCGCTCGAGCTGTACGACGTCGATCCGATCGGTCTCGACCGGCTCGACCGGGCCGTGCTGGACGCGCTCATCCGTCGCTTCCGCGGCGGCCCCGTGGGCCTGAGCACCCTCGCCGTCGCGGTGGGTGAGGAGGCGGACACGATCGAGTCGGTCGTCGAGCCCTACCTGGTGCGGATCGGCTTCATGGGGCGCACGCCACGGGGGCGCGTGGCCACTCCGGAGGCCTACGGCCACCTGGGCGTGCCTCATCCGACCGGAGCGCTGCGGCTCGATGACCTATAATCGCTGAAGGCTTTCGCCGCAACTGACTCGACCAGCGCTGGACCCGGTTCGCGCTGCCCCGGAAAGGGCCCCTCCTCTTCATGGACTTCGCGACCTTCTTCACCAACTACGGTCTGATCATCCTGCTGGTGATCCTCCTGATCTTCATGTTCTGGAGCTCGCGTCGCCGCATGCAGAAGGCGAAGGCCGAGCAGGAGCAGAAGGCTCGCCAGACCGTTCCCGGCGCCGAGGTGCTGCTGCAGGGCGGTCTGTACGGAACCATCGTCGCGTTCGACCCCGAGAACCTCGACCAGCCGGCACTCATCGAGATCGCCCCCGGCGTCGAGATCAAGGTGCACAGCCAGGCCATCCTCCGCGTCGTCGACCCCGCCGAGGGCGTTGTGACCGAGGACGAGTTCATCGATGCCGAGGCGAGCGAGGCCGAGTACATCGCCGGCGTCGCCGACGGCGACATCACCTCGATCAGTGACGACCGCAAGTACTCGTCGCCGAGCGACGAGGTCGACAACGACAAGAAGGACAAGCCCGAGGCCTGACACCTCCGTCCCTTCCTGCACGAGAAAGCTGATCGTCCGTGGCGACATCCACTCCCGTCCGTCACGCCTGGCGCGCCCTCATCGGGCTCCTCGCGGTGACCGCTGTGCTCTTCGGCGTCAACGCCCTGGGCGTCTACGTCTTCAAGACCTCCGCCGGGGCTCCCGCGAGCTCCTGGTCTCCGGAGCTCGCCCTGGACCTGCAGGGCGGCACACAGATCATCCTGGCGGCGCAGACCGCCGACGGCGCCGCTCCGAGCGGTGAGCAGATGACCCAGGCCGTCACCATCATCCGCCAGCGCGTCGACGCATCCGGCGTCGGTGAGGCGGATGTGACGACCGAGGGCGGACGCAACGTCGTCGTCCAGATCCCAGGTGAGGCCGACGAGGAGACGCGTCAGCGCATCCAGGACTCCGCCCAGTTGCAGCTGCGGCCCGTGCTCGTCGAATCGGGCGAGGTCAGCGGCACCTTCATCGGTCAGGACGGCACGGCCACGCCGTATCCGACGCCCGATCCCTCGCTCGAGGCCACGCCCACTGCATCGCCCACGAACGGCAGCGACATTGCGTGGATCACCCCCAAGCTGCAGGCGGAGTTCCAGGCATACGACTGCGCCAATCCCACGAACGATCCCGCGAACGCTCCCGACGGCGACCCCCTGATCACCTGTTCGACGGACGGCACGGCGAAGTACATCCTCGGCCCCGTCGAGATCAAGGGCGACGACGTCGCAGACGCCAGCTCGGGGGTCGTGCAGAACAACGGCCAGTGGGCTGTCAACCTCGTCTTCAATGCCGAGGGCACCGCGAAGTTCACCGAGATCAGCCAGCGGCTGTACCCCCTCCAGCGGCCACTGAACCAGTTCGCGTTCGTGCTCGACGGCACCGTGCTGTCGGCCCCGTCGATGAACGGCATCATCACCGACGGCAAGCCGCAGATCACCGGGTCGTTCACGCAGGAGAGTGCCAAGACGCTGGCGGACCAGCTCAAGTACGGCGCCCTGCCGTTGAGCTTCACGGTGCAGAGCTCCGACACGATCTCGGCCACCCTCGGCTCTCAGCAGCTGATGATCGGCCTGATCGCCGGCCTCATCGGTCTTGCTCTCGTCGCGGTCTACTCGCTGACGGTCTATCGAGCGCTCGGCACGGTGATCATGGCGTCGCTCGTGGTCATGGGCGTGCTGACCTACATCACGCTGTGCGTCCTGGCGTGGCGCATGGGGTACCGCTTGTCGCTGGCCGGTGTCGCGGGTGTGATCGTGTCCATCGGATTCACCGCGGACTCGTTCATCATCTACTTCGAGCGCATCCGCGATGAGCTGCGCGACGGCAAGTCGATCACCGCGGCGGTCGAGGACGGGTGGAGCCGCGCCAAGCGCACGATCTACATCTCGAAGTCGATCAACGTGCTGGCCGCCGTCGTGCTCTACATCCTCGCGGATGCGACGGTGAAGGGCTTCGCGTTCACGCTGGGCCTCACGACCGTCATCGACGTGCTCATCTTCATCCTGTTCACGCATCCTGTGATGCAGTTGCTGGCTCGCACCCGGTTCTTCGGCTCCGGCCACCCGCTCTCGGGACTGGATCCGACGGCACTCGGCGCGGTCTATCGCGGTCGCGCGCAGTTCCGCGCCCCGGTGGCCCAGACGGGTCGCGTCGCGCGCTCCCGCGGCGAGGCAGAGCGCCGCCAGACCATCGCCGAGCGCAAGCGCGCCGCGCAGCAGGGGGATGTCGGTTCCACATCCGCGGACGAAACCGCGTCCCAGACGAAGGGCGGTCGCAGCTGATGCGCTCGATGTCCCAGGTCGGTAACGACCTCTACACCGGCAAGACCTCATTCCCGTTCGTCGGACGTCGTCGACTCTGGTTCCTGATCGGCGCCGTGCTCGTCATCGCCTCCGCGCTGGTGCCGCTGTTTCGCCCGATCGAGTTCTCGATCGAGTTCACCGGCGGGTCCCAGTTCACGATCAACGAGCTGACCAACCCCGACCAGGCCATCGCGACGAGTGCCGTACAGTCCGTCGTGCCGAACGCCGAGACGCGCGTCACCACGGTGGGGGCGGACTCCGTCCGGGTGCAGACCGACCAGATGTCCAACGACGAGACGCAGCGCGTGTCCGAGGCGCTCGCGGAGGCCTACAACGTGCCCGCCGCAGACGTCACGTCGTCGTTCATCGGGCCGAGCTGGGGTGAGGGAGTGACACGGCAGTCCCTGTGGGGCCTGGCGATCTTCCTCACGCTGACCTTCGTGATCCTGGCCCTGTACTTCCGCACCTGGAAGATGTCCGCGGCCGCCATCATCGGCGTGGTCGACGTGCTGGTCGTCACGGTCGGCATCTATGCGGTGTTCGGATTCCCGATCTCGCCGGCCGCCGTCATCGGATTCCTCACGATCCTCGCGTACTCGCTCTACGACATCACCGTCGTCTTCGACAAGATCAGAGAGAACACGCGGGATGACGGTGAGATCTCTGCCCGCACGTTCGGAGAGTCCGTGAACCTCGCGGTCAACCAGACCCTCATCCGCTCGATCAACACGACCGTGGTCGCCATTCTGCCGACCGGCGCCATCCTGTTCATCGGTGCGTTCTGGCTCGGGGCGCAGACCCTCACGGACATCTCGCTGTCGATCTTCGTGGGAACCATCGTCGCCGCGTACTCGACGCTGTTCCTCGCTGCGCCGCTGTACAGCCTCTTCCGCGAGGGAGAGACGAAGGTCAAGGCGAGCGATGCGCGGGTGCGGTCGGCACGCGAGCGTGCCGTCGTCGAAGCCTGATCGGGTCGCACGCGCGTAAAATGATCCGACCGGGCGAAGGGTGGTGATCGAGGCATGGCCGAGACGCTTCCCGCGGGCGCCCAGAGTTCGTCTCTGCGCCGCCTGATCCCGCGGATCTTCTCGCGCGCCGCCCGTCGCGACGATGTCGACAAGCTCGTCCGCACGGTTCGGACGCACCATCCCAAGGGCGATCTCGCGATCGTCGAGCGTGCGTACGTGGTGGCGGCGCGGGCGCACGAGGGACAGAAGCGGCAGAGCGGCGAGCCGTACATCACGCATCCGCTCGCGGTGGCCCAGATCCTGGCCGATCTCGGACTGGGGCCGAAGGCCGTCGCCGCGGCTCTCCTGCATGACACGGTCGAGGACACCGGATACCGGCTCGACGAGCTGAGTGCCGAGTTCGGTGACGAGGTCGCGATGCTCGTCGACGGAGTCACGAAGCTCGACAAGGTCAAGTACGGCGAGAGCGCGCAGGCAGAGACCGTCCGCAAGATGATCGTGGCGATGTCTCGCGACATCCGCGTGCTCGTCATCAAGCTCGCGGACCGCCTGCACAACGCCCGCACGTGGGGTTTCGTTCCCCCCGAGAAGGCCTCGAAGAAGGCGACCGAGACCCTCGAGATCTACGCGCCCCTCGCGCATCGGCTCGGCATCCAGGCCATCAAGTCCGAACTCGAGGACTTGTCGTTCGCCGTACTCCACCCGAAGCTCTACGTCGAGATCGACAGCCTCGTCAAGCAGCGCACGCCCCAGCGCGAGCAGTACCTGCAGAACGTCATCAACGCGGTCGAAGAGGATCTGCGCGAGCTGCGCATCCGCGGACGCGTGGCGGGCCGACCGAAGCAGCTGTACTCCGTGTACCAGAAGATGGTCGTTCGGGGTCGTGAGTTCGACGACATCTACGACCTGATCGGCATCCGGGTGATCGTCGCGACCGTCCGGGACTGCTACGCCGTCCTCGGCGCACTCCACGCGCGGTGGACACCGCTCCCGGGGCGCTTCAAGGACTACATCGCCACACCCAAGTTCAACCTTTACCAATCGCTGCACACGACCGTCATCGGCCCGAACGGGCGCACGGTCGAGATCCAGATTCGCACGAACGAGATGCACCAGCAGGCCGAGTTCGGTGTCGCGGCGCACTGGAAGTACAAGGAACGCATGTCGGGCGCCAAGACCGACACCAAGGCCGTCGATGCCGACATGGCCTGGCTCGCCCACATCTCCGACTGGCAGGCCGAGACCGCCGACCCGGGCGAGTTCCTCGATTCGTTGCGGTTCGAGATCGGTGCGAAAGAGGTCTACGTCTTCACCCCCAAGGGGCGGGTGATCGGTTTGCCGGCGGGCGCGACGCCGGTGGACTTCGCGTATGCGGTCCACACCGAGATCGGGCACCGCACGATGGGCTCGAAGGTCAACGGCCGGCTCGTGCCTCTTGAGTCCGAGCTGCATTCGGGCGACGTCGTGGAGGTCTTCACCTCGAAGAATCCGGATGCGGGACCCAGCCAGGACTGGCTCGGGTTCGTCAAGAGCACCCGCGCGCGCAACAAGATCCGCGGCTGGTTCACCAAGGAACGCCGTGAAGAGGCCATCGAGCAGGGTCGCGAATCGATCGCGCGAGCCATGCGGCGCCAGAACCTGCCGCTGCAGCGCCTGATGAGCCAGGACTCGTTCACGCAGGTCGCGCAGCAGCTGCGCTACGAGGACGTGTCTGCGCTGTACGCAGCTGTCGGTGAGGGGCACGTCTCCACCCAGTCGGTGATCGAGAAGGTGACGGCGCTCGTCGCGGCGGACAACGACACCTCCACCGGCCCGATCGACATCCCCCACATCGGCCGCGGTCGTGCGCCGCGCGACGGCGACTCCGGAGTGCTCGTGCGCGGTGCGCCCGACATCCTCGTCAAACTCGCCAAGTGCTGCACCCCCGTGCCGGGCGACGAGATCGTCGGCTTCGTGACGCGGGGGAGCGGCGTCTCGGTGCACCGGGCCGACTGCACCAACGTCAAGTCGCTGGAGTCGGACCCCGAACGCATGATCGATGTCGAGTGGGCGCCGACGACGAAGAGCGTGTTCCTCGTTCAGATCCAGGTCGAGGCGCTCGATCGCTCGGGGCTGCTCAGCGACGTGACGCGGGTGCTGAGCGAACACCACGTCAACATCCTCTCCGCGACGGTCTCCACGTCGAACGATCGTCTCGCTCTCAGCCGTTTCGTGTTCGAGATGGGCGACACGGTCCACCTCGACCGGGTGCTGAACGCGGTGCGCCGCATCGACGCCGTCTACGACGTCTACCGCGTCACCTCTTCCTGACAAGCCCCTCCAGCAGAGCGAGCGCGGCCAGGCGACGGGGCACGCGTCGTTTTGCCGCCAGCCACGCGATGGCCCCCTGGGCGGCGTGTGGTGCCCGCTCCGCGCACTGCCCGAGGAGGGCATGCATCGTCTCGTCGGTGCCTCGCGCAAGATCGGCGATGGTGCGAGCGGGCGTGGTGACGGGAACGCCGCCGAGGCGGACCAGGTCTTCGTCGGGGATGCGCGGATCGCGGTAGACGAAGCGTCGGTCCACCGGCTCGTGCAGGCGGTGCGCACTGATGCGCTGCAGGTCGTGCCGGACGGGCACCTCGTCGATCAAGCCGTGGACCCAGGCCGCGCTGCGGTGGGTCGCCGCCATCCGCTCGCCGACGAGCGGGCGCAGGGATGCGGCCCGCATCGCCGCGGTCTCGATCGTGTCCGCGGGGACGAAGCCCTCGCCGAGTCCGACGAGATCCCCGTCGAGGCAGGCGGCCGTGAGCTCGGCTCGACTGAGCAGCTCGCTCGGGAAGTAGAGGAAACGGGAGCCCATCGCCTCAGTGTGCCGCGATCGCACGCGAAGACGCGCGGGGCCCGTCCGATCTGTGGACAGGCCCCGCGCGTCGAGGTCGGGAGGAGGAGCGGTCAGCCGCCGATGGCGCGCAGCCACGCCTTGCGGGCCTCGAGGGACTCGCGCGCCGTCTTCGCAGCCTTCGCATCCTTGCGGGCTTCCGCGTCGGCCAGTTCGCTCTCGAGCTTCTCGATGGCATCGGTCAGCTGGCGGGTCATGTCGTTGGCGCGGGCCGTCGTCTCCGGCTCGTTGCGCTTCCACTCTGCGTCCTCGCGGCCGCGCACGTGCTGCTCGATCTTGCGCAGTTCGTCGTCGAGAGCGCGTTCGCGATCACGCGGGAAGATGCGTCCGATCTCGTCCCACTGACGCTGGATCTCGGTGAGGCGCTGACGTGCCGTGGACAGGTTTTTCTCGTCGACGATGGGCTTCGCCGTCTCGAGCAGCGCCTGCTTGGCGACGATCCGCTCCTTGGACTCCTCGGCCTCGGCGGCCTCACGGCCCTGTCGCGCTCCGTAGAGCGCATCACCGGCGGCCTTGAAGCGTGCCCAGAGCGCGTCGTCGACGCGCTTGCCGGCGCGCCCCGCGGCCTTCCACTCGTCGAGGAGGTCGCGGTAGGCGGGGATGCCGTCCTCGCCACGCGGGGCAAGAGCCTCGGCGCGCTCCACGAGACGCGTCTTGCGGTCCTTGGCGGCCTTGTGCACCTCGTCGAGCTCGGCGTAGAAGGCGCGACGATGACGCTCGAGCGTGCTGCGTGCGTCGCGGAAGCGCGTCCACAGCTGCTGCGACGCGGACTTCGGCAGGCGCGGGCCGTTCTGCTGCTGGCTCTGCCACTGATCGAACAGCTCGGACAGCTCTGCGGTGACCTGCTTCCACTGCAGCGATTTCGGGTCGCGCGCCGCGAGTGCTTCGGCCCGCTCGACCAGCACAGTGCGCTGGGCGAGCGCCTCGTCGACAGCGGCCTTCGCCGCCTCCGCCTCGTTCGCGGTGGCTTCGGCGAGGGACGCGACCAGGGCGTCGAGCCGAGCGCGCAATGCCTCGAGGTCGCCGACGGCCGCGGCGTCCGTGACCTTCTCCCGCAGCGTGTTCGCCGTGTGCCGAAGGTCCGAAGCCGACGCACCGCCGCGACGGTGACGCACCTCGAGGAGGGTCACCTCGCTTGCGAGGTCGGTGTACTTGCGCACGAAGTACGCGAGCGCCTCATCCGGTGTTCCGTCGGGATACTGGCCGACGACGCGCCAGTTCTCACCCTCGCGCACGGCGACGGTGCCGTCGGCATCCACCCGACCCCAGGGCTCGTCAGCGGCCCCGGTGGTGTCGGGCTGGTCAGGGGTGTGGTCTGTCGCGGCAGTCACGGGGCACCTCGAGCGTCTCGCGTCGGCGGGGGAAATCGGACTCAGCCTAGTACGCCGACAGGTTCGGCGCCGTGCAGGTCAGGACGTGGGCTCCGGTGTCGGCAGCGGGGTCGAGGGTGGCGCGGTTCCCGAAGGCGTCGGTGCCGGCGTCTCCGCGGTCGGGGAGATCGCGCCGGGCCCCAGCGTGTAATAGGCGATCTGACCGCCGAGCACAGCGAGCACGAGTAGTCCGCCGCCGATGCCCGCGATCAGGTTGTCGCGCCGACGCCGACGGATCTGGGCGTTGTGGTGGGCGCGGCGCGCCTGGTAGAGACGAGCGCGTTCGCGCTCGGCGCGCTGCTGCTTGCTTCCCGTTGCCACGGTTCCTCCTCGTCGGCCGGACCAGCCGATCTTATGCGGCGGTGCCGGGGGTCATCAAAGCCGGCGTCGGCGGGCGCCGTTAGCCTGGGGGAGTGACCTCCTCCGGCGCCCTCTTCCAGGGCCAGACGCCTCTCGCCGTGCGCATGCGGCCGGTGTCACTGGCGGAGGTCGCGGGCCAGGGACACCTCTTGAAGCCGGGTTCGCCGCTCGTCGCGCTGGCCGATCCCGAGCGCCAGACCTCCGGAGCGGTCTCCGTCATCCTCTGGGGCCCGCCCGGCACCGGCAAGACCACCCTCGCGCAGGCGATCGCCCGCTCGTCGGGGCGTCGTTTCGTCGAGCTTTCCGCCATCACGGCCGGAGTGAAGGACGTGCGGGAGGTGATGCAGGAGGCGCTCAACCAGCGCGATCTGTACGGGCAGTCCACCATCCTGTTCCTGGACGAGATCCATCGCTTCACCAAGGCGCAGCAGGACGCGCTGCTGCCCGGCGTCGAGAACGGGTGGGTCGTGCTCATCGCAGCGACGACGGAGAACCCGTCGTTCTCCGTCATCTCTCCGCTGTTGTCGCGTTCTCTGCTGCTGACGTTGAAGCCGCTGGGCGACGATGACCTGGGTGCCCTGGTGGATCGCGCGGTGAGCGATCCACGGGGATTGGGCGGGCGGATTGCGCTCGACGACGAGGCGAGGGATGCGCTCGTGCGCCTTGCATCGGGGGATGCCCGGCGTGCATTGACGGCGCTCGAGGCCGCGGCCGCCATGACCGACGGCGAGGAGTCACCCCGGATCACGGCCGCGCTCATCGCGCAGGCGGTCGATCGTGCGCTGCTGCGCTACGACCGCCAGGGCGACGAGCACTACGACGTCATCAGCGCGTTCATCAAATCGATCCGCGGATCGGATGCGGATGCGGCGATCCACTACCTCGCGCGCATGATCGAGGCGGGGGAGGATCCGCGGTTCATCGCTCGCCGTCTCGTCATCTCCGCCGCGGAGGACATCGGGCTCGCCGACCCTCAGGCTCTGCAGATCGCTGTCGCCGCGGCGGACGCGGTGGCCTTCATCGGAATGCCCGAGGGACGCATCCCGCTCGCGGAGGCGACCGTGTACCTGGCGACGACCGCCAAGTCGAACGCCGCCTACAACGCCATCAACGCCGCGATCGCCGATGTCAAAGCCGGCGGCTTCGGGCGTGTCCCCACGCACCTCCGCGACGCGCACTATCCGGGTGCCAAGCGCCTGGGCCACGGCAAGGGTTACATCTACCCCCACGATCTGGACGTCGGTGTGGCGACCCAGCAGTATCTGCCCGACGAGCTCCGCGGGCGGCGGTACTACCAGCCCACTCAGCGGGGCATCGAACGCGACATCGCCGCGCGCGTCGAGAAGATCCGCCGGATCCTCGAGGGGTGAGCGCCCGTGGTGATGGAGTGATCCCGGGCCGCTCTGACGGCGACGCCACCGCTGACGCCTCTATCGCCGACCGCGACCTCGAGTACGGCCTGCTCGTGTTCTACGGCATGCGTGAGCTCGCGGAGGGGCTCTTCCGAGACGCCGGTGCGCTCAGCAGGCGGATGGAACGTGAGGCGGGGCGGCGGGCACGCGGCCGGTTCGGCGCGGCCACCTCGTTCGGCGCGCCATTAGCGGGGCTGCAGTTCCTGCTGGTTCTCCTCGGAGCGACCGTCCTCATCAGTGTCAACATGCTCAGCGTGCAGTACGAACGGGAGCACCGGCTCGAGACGCTGCAGCCCGATATCGCGTCGCTCATCGTCGCCGGCGTCATCGCAGTCGGTCTCGTGGCGATGCTGGTCGTGGTGGGAAAGAGGGTCGTCGACCGATCTGTGTCCAACGTTGCCGCGCGCGCCGCGCTGCTGTACGCCCTGGGAGCCGGCGCCGTGCTCCTCGCGTATGCGGACGGACTGGTCGCGCCCGCCACGGCGGTCGCCGTCGTCGTGGTGGCACTGTTATCGGTGGGGATCGCCGTGTGGTTCGAAAGCAGGCGACGCCGCATGCCCGCTGAGGCTGCAGCGGTCGACGCGGCATGGTCCTGGGCCGTGGCAGAGCAGCTGCCTTCCTTCGAGCGCGAACGCGCGCTGCTGCGTGAACGCGTGGCTTCTGCCTTCGCGGCGCGCCCCGACGCGGCGGCCATCATCGCCGACCGCAACAGCGTGCGCACTCCGGTTGCGGCGGATGCGCTGCCGGGGGAAGCCATCGTCGCGATGCAGAGTTCGCTCTGGCTGACGACCGGGCGGCACGCCCGTGAGAGCCGTACGGCCGTCTGATAAGATGAACCGGCTCGAAACCGAGTTTTCGGGCATCCCCCTCCTTCTGCACCACCGTCCGACGCGCCCCGGCGTGCGCGTCATCGGGAGAAGTCGGGTGATACGCCCGTGAGCCGCGAAAGGCGCGGCCACGTCATCGGAAGGACATCTTCGTGACCACGAAGTCCCAGGACCGCCGCAAGGTCCGCCTGTCGCGCGCGCTCGGCGTCGCGCTGACCCCCAAGGCCGCCCGCTACCTCGAGAAGCGTCCCTACGCTCCCGGCGAGCACGGCCGTACGAAGCGCAAGGCCGACAGCGACTACGCCGTCCGTCTGCGTGAGAAGCAGCGTCTGCGCGAGCAGTACGGCATCCGCGAGAAGCAGCTGCGCATCGCGTTCAACGAGGCCCGTCGCACCGACGGCCTGACGGGTGAGAACCTCGTCGAGCTGCTCGAGATGCGTCTCGACGCCCTCGTGCTGCGCTCCGGCTTTGCCCGCACCACGGCGCAGGCGCGTCAGTTCGTCGTGCACCGCCACATCATGGTCGACGGCCAGATCGTGGACCGCCCGTCGTTCCGCGTGAAGCCCGGCCAGCTCATCCACGTCAAGGCCCGCTCCGAGGGCACCGAGCCGTTCCAGGTCGCGGCCGCCGGCGGTCACGCCGAGGTCCTGCCGAACGTCCCCGGATACCTCGAGGTCGAGCTCGACAAGCTCCAGGCACGCCTGGTGCGTCGCCCCAAGCGCGCCGAGGTCCCCGTGACCTGTGACGTGCAGCTGGTCGTCGAGTACTACGCCGCGCGCTGAGTCGTTCGCGCACGAAGGGCGCCGGGGTCATCCCGGCGCCCTTCGTCGTCCACCCGTCGCCGGCATCCGTTCTCGCCTACGATGGAGGATGCTCGCGACACACGCGGACACGATGAGGAAGAGGTCACGGTGAGAAGTCTTCTGTGGTTCGCGGTCGGAACGACGGCCGGGTTCGTGCTCGCGCACCTCGTCAACAAGGATCCGCGCGGACACGAGGTGCTCGCCGAGATCGACGCCCGCATCACCGAGTTCACCGACCGCATCCAGGACGCCTACCGCGAGCAGCAGGCTCGGTTCGACACCGAGCCCGACGCCGCGGGCTCCGCCGCTGACGATCGCTGACCACCCGCGAACTCCGAACGGCCGCTCCGGCGGCCTTCCTGTCCTGCCCGAGGAAGACACCGCATGAAGACCGCCGAGATCGCCCAGCGTTACCTCGACTTTTTCGAGAAGAACGATCACACCATCGTTCCCTCCGCCTCTCTGGTCAGCGATGACCCGACGCTCCTGTTCACGGTCGCCGGCATGGTGCCGTTCGTCCCGTTCCTGAACGGCACCGTCCCGCCGCCGTTCCCGCGCGCCGCCGACGTGCAGAAGTGCATCCGGACCAACGACATCGAGGAAGTCGGTCACACGGCACGGCACGGCACGTTCTTCCAGATGCTGGGCAACTGGTCGTTCGGCGACTACTTCAAAGAAGGTGCCATCACTTACGCGTGGGATCTGCTCACGCGCTCCGAGGCCGACGGCGGGCTGGGTTTCCAGGAGAAGGACCTCTGGGTCACGGTCTACGAGACGGATGACGAGGCCGCCGATCTCTGGCGTCGCATCGCCGGGCTTCCCGAGCACCGCATCCAGCGACTCGGTCGCGAGGACAACTACTGGTCGACCGGGCAGCCGGGACCGGCGGGGCCCTGCTCCGAGATCTACTTCGACCGGGGCCCTGCCTACGGTCGCGACGGCGGCCCCGCCGTCGACGATTCGCGGTTCACGGAGATCTGGAACCTCGTGTTCATGCAGTACGCGATCACCAACGTGCGCTCGAAGATCGACTTCGACATCGTCGGTGAACTGCCGAACAAAAACATCGACACGGGCATGGGACTCGAGCGCGTCGCCTTCATCAAGCAGGGCGTCGACAACATGTACGAGACCGACCAGGTGCGTCCCGTCCTCGACCGAGCCGTGGAGCTCTCCGGCCGCCCGTACGGCAAGGAGCACGAGGACGACGTGCGCTACCGCGTCATCGCGGACCACGTGCGCTCCTCTCTGATGCTGCTCTCCGACGGTGTGACGCCGTCGAACGAGGGACGCGGCTACATCCTTCGTCGCCTCATGCGCCGTTCCATCCGCGCGATGCGACTGCTGGGCGTCGACGGCGCGACCTTCCCGGAGCTCTTCGCCGCGTCCCGCGACGCGATGGCGGCGTCGTACCCCGTCGTGGCCGAGGACTGGGGTCGCATCTCGCAGTACGCCTTCGCGGAGGAGGAGACGTTCCTGCGTACCCTCGCGTCGGGGTCGTCGATCCTCGACCTCTCGATCGCCGAGACGAAGAAGACCGGCGGTTCGTCGATCTCCGGCGACCAGGCCTTCCTCCTGCACGACACCTACGGCTTCCCGATCGATCTCACGCTCGAGGTCGCCGAAGAGGCCGGGCTCAGCGTCGACCGCGACGCGTTCGACAGCCTGATGCAGGAGCAGCGCACCCGCGCGAAAGCCGACGCCAAGAGCCGTCGTCGCCAGCTCGCCGACCACAGCGTCTACCGCGACTTCCGGGCGCAGGGCGAGACCGTCTTCACCGGATACACCGACCTCGCGACCGAGTCGCGCGTCCTCGGCATCCTGCACGACGGCGTCTCGGTGGATCGAGCCCGTCAGGGGCAGGTCGTCGAGGTGATCCTGCCGGCCACGGCGCTGTACGCCGAGTCCGGCGGCCAGGTCGCCGACAAGGGCACCATCGTCGGTTCGGGTTTCGAACTCGATGTGCTGGATGTGCAGAAGCCGGTGCCCGGGCTCATCAGCCACACCGTCGAGGTGCTCACGGGTGAGGTCGGCGTGGGCGATGCCGCGACGACGGTCGTGGATGCGGCGAACCGCCGCGCCGCGCGACAGGCGCACTCCGCGACGCACCTCGTGCACGCGGCACTGCGCGACACTCTGGGAAGCTCCGCCACCCAGGCGGGTTCGCTGAACCGTGCGGGGTACATGCGCTTCGACTTCAACTGGAGCCAGGCGCTCTCGCCCGCCACGCGCAGCGAGATCGAGGAGATCGCCAACAACGCCGTGCGCGACAACCTCGAGGTGACGACCCGCGTGCTGCCTCTCGATGAAGCCAAGGAACTGGGCGCGATGGCGCTGTTCGGTGAGAAGTACGGGACCACCGTACGCATGGTCGACATCGGCGGACCGTGGTCGCGCGAGCTGTGCGGCGGTACGCACGTCTCCACAAGCGCGGAGGTGGGACTCATCAACCTCGTGGGGGAGTCCTCGGTGGGAGCGACTGCTCGACGCGTGGAGGCGCTCGTCGGACTCGACGCGTTCCGTGATCTCGCGGCCGAGCGAGCCATCGTCTCCCAGCTGACCTCGGACTTGAAGGTCCCGCGCGAGCAGATCCCCGCAAGGATCGCCGATCTCGCCGCGAGCCTGAAGGCGGCGGAGAAGAAGATCGCGGCATTCGAGGCGCAGGCTCTCGCGCAGCGTGCCCCTGAGCTCGCGACCCAGGCGCGTCGTGTGGGACAGGTCGGTGCCGTCGTCGCCTCGATCGGCGCTGTCGGATCTGCCGACGACCTGCGTACCGTGGCCCTGGCGGTGCGCGATCGTCTCGGTGAGGACGCAAGCGTCGTCGCGCTCGGTGCGACCGTAGGCGGCCGCCCGATCGTCATCGTCGCCACGAACGAGGCGGCGCGGCGTGCGGGCGTGAAGGCCGGGGTGCTCGCCAAGGGCGCCGCGGGCGTGCTCGGCGGTGGGGGCGGCGGCCGCGATGACGTGGCTCAGGGCGGCGGGTCGGATGCGGCTGCCCTGCCCGACGCTCTCGACGGGATCATCCGATCGCTGGAGACCACGTCGGCGTGAGCGATTTCCGCAGGGGCGTCAGGCTCGGCATCGACGTCGGGAAGGCCCGGGTCGGCGTCGCGCGCTGCGATCCCGACGGGATGCTCGCGACACCGGTGGAGACCGTCGCGAGAGCGGAGGACTCACCGCAGCGTGTGCTCGCCATCGCCCAGGAGGAGAACGCCACCGCGCTCTACGTCGGACTGCCCATCAGCCTCAACGGCAACGAGACGGCGTCGACGCAGGACGCCCGTGAGTTCGCGCGGGCCCTCGCGGCCTCGGGGTCGCTCCCCGTGCGACTGGTCGACGAACGACTGAGTACGGTGTCGGCACATGCGGCGCTCCGGCGTTCAGGGCGTTCCCAGCGCTCATCGCGTGGGATAGTGGACCAGGTCGCCGCCGTGATCCTGTTGCAGAACGCGCTCGACGTCGAGAAGCAGACAGGGCGGGCGCCCGGCACTCCCGTCGACCCGGACCAGGAGACCGACTGATGTCCGACACTCCCTCTTCCCGCCGCGAGGCGCGCGAGGCCGCCGAACGCGAGCGTGCGCGCACCCCGCAGCCGGCCCCGTCCGCTCAGCCGACTCCCGCGGCATCCGAGCCGATCTTCCGTGCGCCGGCCGAGCCTGCGCCCGCTCCGGCGGCGCGTCCCTCGCTGGATGATCTGTTCACAGGTGAAGCGACGACCGACGTCCTGGGTGCACCGCCGCCCCCGCCGGACAAGCGCCGCCGTCGCAAGGGCGGGTGGATCGCCCTCGCGATCGTGGTCGTGCTCGTGGGCGGTGTCGCGGCGGGCGGACTCTGGGTCTGGAACACCTACGAGGACAAGATCCGCGCCGTGCTCGGCTGGGAGGAGCCCACCGAGTTCGAGGCCGGTCAAGCACACGGTGAGGCGACCATCACCGTCGTCAGCGGTGACGCCGGTCCCCAGGTATCCCAGAAGATGTTCGACGCCGGGGTGACCCGCACGGCGAACTCGCTGTACAGCTACATGATCGACAACAACATCGCCTTCACCTTCCAGCCGGGAACGTACAAGCTGCAGCAGGAGATGACCTCGGCGGCGGCGCTGGAGGCGCTCGGAGATCCGGCCAACCGGATGGAGGGGCGCGTCGTGCTGCCCGAAGGGCTGACGGTCGATGTGTCCCTGCAGCGGATCGCCGACGGAGCCGGCGTGTCGCTGGACGATCTGACGGCGGCCGTCGCCGATCCATCGGCCTACGGCGTCTCGGCGTCGAGCCTGGAAGGCTGGCTCTTCCCCGCGACCTACACGATCGAGCCCGGTACCAGCGCGACGGCGATCATCCAGATGATGGTCGATCGCACAATCCAGTCGCTCGACGCGGCAGGCGTCCCCGCCGACCAGCGGGAGCGCATCCTGACGATCGCGTCGATCATCCAGCGCGAGGCGCGCTACGAGGCCGACATGCAGAAGGTGTCGCGTGTCATCCTCAACCGTCTCGATCCCTCCAACCAGGAGACGTTCGGTCTGCTGCAGATGGACTCGACTGCGCAGTACGGCTACGGCGAGCTCCATGCGGGTTCGGTGAGCACCTCCGAACAGGCGCAGCACGATGACAATCCGTGGAACACGTACGTGCATCCCGGTCTGCCGGTCGGGCCGATCTCGAACCCGGGGGATGTGGCGATCGATGCGGCCATGCACCCCGCTGACGGCCCGTGGCTCTATTTCGTCACGGTGAATCTGGACACCGGGGAGACGGTGTTCACGACGACGTACGCCGAGCATCAGAAGTACGTGAAGCAGTTCCAGCAGTGGTGCAGCGAGCACCCGGACTCGGGATGTTGAGCGGCACGCGTCTCGCCGTATGGGGCGACCCCATCGCCCACAGTCGTTCGCCGCTGCTGCACACGGCCGCGTACGACGTGCTGGATGTCCCGTGGACATACGACAGGCGACGCGTCGACGAGGCGGGGTTTCCTTCGGCGCTCTCGTCTCTCGACGCGTCGTGGCGCGGCCTTTCGCTCACGATGCCTCTCAAATCGGCGGCCTTCCGTGCGGCCGTCGCGCATGACGCGAGGGCGCGTTCGACGGGTGCGGTGAACACGCTGCTGCTCGGTCCGCGCGGTCCGCGCGGGTACAACACGGACGTCGGCGGCATCGTGGCCGCGCTCGGTGAGGCGGGAGTGGGTCACGTGTCGTCGGCACGGATCCTCGGAGCGGGAGCCACCGCCACATCCGCGCTGGTCGCACTGTCGGAGATGGGTGTCGCTTCCGTCGAGATCCTGGCCCGCCGTCCGGATGCGGCCGACGAACTCGTCGCCCGAGGCACCGAGCTGGGGATGCGCACCACTGCTCGTTCTCTGGACGGTCCGCATCGCGCCGTCGAGGTGACTGTGGCAACCCTTCCTGGGGACGCCGTCCTCCCTTCCGCGACGGTGTCCTCGTTGGCGGATGCGGGCGGCACCCTCATGGACGTCGTCTACGGCACCTGGCCGACGCCTCTGTCGGCGGCATGGTCCGACCGTGGTCTGACCGCGGTGTCCGGGCTTCCCATGCTGCTTCATCAGGCCCTTCGACAGGTGCGCGCGTTCGTGGGCGGGGAACAGGATCAGCCGCTCGATGACGAAGCCCGGGTGCTGGCCGCAATGCGCCGGGCGCTCGTGGGAGAATAGACGAATGCTCCGCGTGCTCACGGCCGGCGAATCGCACGGCCCCGAACTCGTCGCCATCATGGAGGGTCTGCCTGCCGGCGTCCCCGTCTCCCGTGAGGCGATCCAAGCCGACCTCGCCCGCCGCAAGCTGGGCTACGGCCGCGGCTCGCGGATGAAGTTCGAGGAGGACGAGCTTTCGATCTCCTCGGGTGTGGTGCACGGGTACTCCATCGGCAGTCCCCTCGCGCTGCGGGTGGGTAACACCGAGTGGCCGAAGTGGGTCGAGGTCATGAGCCCCGACCCCGTGCCCCTCACCGAGCGTTCGCGCGGTCGGGGGGCGGCTCTCACGCGGCCTCGCCCCGGTCACGCCGATCTCGTCGGAATGCAGAAGTACGGGTTCGACGAGGCGCGTCCGATCCTCGAGCGCGCCAGCGCCCGAGAGACCGCCGCGCGCGTCGCCCTGGGCGCCATCGCGCGATCGTTCCTCGGCGAGCTCGGCATCCGCCTCGTGAGCCACACGCTCTCGATCGGGCCGGTGCGCGTGCCCGAGGGCGCAGCGCTTCCGACGCCGGACGACGTCGACGCGCTGGACGCGGATCCGCTGCGCTGCTTCGATGCGACGACGTCAGAGGCCATGGTCGCCGAAGTCGACGCCGCGAAGAAGGACGGCGACACTCTGGGCGGCATCGTCGAGGTTCTCGCCTACGGCGTCCCGCCGGGCCTGGGCTCGCACGTGCAGTGGGACCGCCGTCTCGACGCCAAGCTGGCGCAAGCGCTCATGAGCATTCAGGCCATCAAGGGCGTGGAGGTCGGCGACGGCTTCGAGACCACTCGTCGACGCGGCTCAGCGGCACACGACGAGCTGTTCGCGACGGACGGCGGCATCACGCGCGGCACCGACCGCGCCGGCGGAACCGAGGGCGGGATGTCCACCGGGACCGTGCTGCGGGTGCGGGCGGGAATGAAGCCGATCGCGACCGTCCCTCATGCCCTGCGCACGATCGACGTCGCCACGGGCGAGACCGCTTCGGCGCACCACCAGCGTTCGGACGTGTGCGCCGTCCCCGCGGCCGGCGTCGTCGCCGAAGCCATGGTCGCCATCGTGCTCGCCGATGTCGTGCTGGAGAAGTTCGGCGGCGACAACATCGTCGAGACCCGTCGCAACCTGCAGTCCTACCTCGCGGCGATCCCGGACACCTTGCGCACGGCAGACGCCAGCGATCCCGATCTGGATCGATGACAGCGCCCGCCGACTCGGCGATCGTGCTCGTCGGCCCCATGGGTGCCGGAAAGACCAGCATCGGCAAGCGCGTCGCGAAAGCGCTGGAGGTCGGCTTCGTCGACACCGACGCCACGGTGGTGCGATCACACGGTGCGATCTCGGACATCTTCGCCACCCACGGCGAAGCGCGCTTCCGAGAGCTCGAGCGTGATGCCGTCGCGCAGGCGCTGGCACGCGGTGGCGTGGTGTCGCTCGGCGGTGGTTCTGTCCTCGACCCTGCGACACGTGTCGATCTGCGGGCACACCGCGTCGCGCTGCTGACGGTGTCGCCCTCGGTCGTCGCCGGTCGGATCGGCGGCGGGCACCGTCCGTTGCTCGCCGACGAGGGGGAGGATCCGGTCGCGCGCTGGCGCCGCATCCTCGAGGAACGAATGCCGCTGTACACCGAAGTCGCCGACGCGACCTTCGACACCTCACACGGGCCGCTCTCCGACGTCGTCGAGAAGATCGTGGCATGGGCGCGCACAGCCGTACCGAAGGGACAATCATGACCGAGACGACCGAGATCACCGTCGCCGGTGACAACGGGTACACGATCCACCTCGGGCGCGACATCCTGGATCGGGTGGGCGAGGCGCTGGCGGCTTCGGTGCGCAAGGTGCTCGTGGTCCACCCGCCGACGCTTGCCGCGGCTGCGACCACGCTCCGTGAAAGACTCATGTCCGACGGTGGACGCGATGTGCTGCTGGCGGAGATTCCCGACGCCGAGCAGGGAAAGCGCGTCGAGGTGGCGGCCTTCTGCTGGCAGGTCATGGGTCAGGCGGATTTCACTCGGACGGATGCGGTCGTCGGATTCGGCGGCGGCGCGGTGACCGATCTGGCGGGCTTCGTGGCCGCGACCTGGCTGCGCGGCATCCAGGTCGTTCAGGTTCCGACGACCGTTCTCGGGATGGTCGACGCGGCGGTCGGGGGCAAGACGGGCATCAACACCGCCGAAGGCAAGAATCTCGTCGGCGCATTCTGGGCTCCGCAGGCCGTCGTGTGCGATCTGTCGATGCTGGACGGTCTGTCCCAGAATGAGGCGACCGCCGGCTTCGCCGAGGTGGTCAAGGCGGGTTTCATCTGGGCGCCTGAGATCCTCGACCGCATCGAAGCGGAACCTCAGTCGATCGTCGACCCTTCATCCGCGTCCTTCCGACGCTGTCTGGAGCTTGCGATCGACATGAAGGCGCGCGTCGTCGGCGAGGACTTCCGCGAGGCGGGGCTGCGGGAGATCCTCAACTACGGTCACACACTCGGGCACGCGATCGAACACGCGGAGCGCTACCGCTGGCGTCACGGTGCCGCGATCTCCATCGGGATGGTCTACGCCGCGGAGCTGTCGCGCTTGGCGGGACGCCTGTCGGATGCGGCTGCGGCGCGCCATCGGGACATTCTGGAGTCTCTCGGGCTTCCCACGAGCTATCGCGCCGGCGCGTGGCCGCAGCTGTTGGCGACCATGCAGCGCGACAAGAAGTCGCGCGGCGGGATGCTGAGGTTCATCGTGCTGGACGACATCGCTCGCCCCACGGTCTTGCAGGCCCCCGACGAGTCGCTCTTGTTCGCGGCGTACCAGGAGGTCGCCGACTGATGGCGTCTCGTTTGATTCGTGCTGCTGGTAGCGTGCGAACGTGACCACCGCACGTCGTCTGCTGCTCGTCAACGGCCCGAACCTGAACCTGCTCGGTGCGCGTGAACCCGGGATCTACGGCACGGCGACGCTGGCCGACGTCGAGCGCATCGCGTCGGAGGCGGCGGCCGCGCACGGCTTCGAACTGCGAGCGGTACAGAGCAATCACGAGGGCGTGCTGCTCGATGAGATCCATGCCGCGCGCCGGGACTGCGCGGGGATCGTGATCAACCCGGGCGGGCTCACCCACACCTCGGTGGTCCTGCGCGATGCGCTCAGCGGCGTCTCCCTACCGGTCGCGGAGGTGCACATCTCGGATGTCATGGCTCGCGAGGAGTTCCGACACCACTCCTACGTCCGCGACGTCGCGATCGTCCACGTGATCGGCGAGGGCGTGCAGGGCTATGCCACCGCGGTGGACCGCCTCATCCGGGTGATCGCCGGCCAGGCCGACGGCTGAGAACTCGTTCCGGCGCGTCGGGAATGAGTCTGCTCATTTTTGAGTTGACTCATTCGTGTCGAGCGATGAGGGGCGC
Organism: Microbacterium sp. KU4F; assembly: GCF_056868075.1. Classification (NCBI taxonomy): domain Bacteria; kingdom Bacillati; phylum Actinomycetota; class Actinomycetes; order Micrococcales; family Microbacteriaceae; genus Microbacterium; species Microbacterium sp. KU4F. Next base: position 424,047 of record NZ_CP200324.1, read on the forward strand.
CGTGAGCGCGGGAAGCAGCTGAAACGGGAGCGGATCTCCGCGGCCGCGCGTGAGCTGTTCGATGAGTTCGGCTACGCCAGGGTCACGACGCAACAGGTCGCGGATCGCGCGGATGTCGCGGTGGGAACGGTCTTCCGTTATGCGGCGACGAAGTCGGAGCTTCTCCTCATGGTGCGCAACGAGGAAGTGCGCCAAGCGGTCCGTCGCGGATTGGAAGCGGCCCGAGCCGTTCCGGATGCGGCCGAGGCGGTCCGCGCCGCCCTGCGCCCGCTGTTCGACACCGCGGCGCAGCGCGCGGCGGATGCAGCCGTGTACCAGCGGGAACTCATGTTCGGCGATCCGGACGACCCGCACCGCGCCGACGGGTTGTCGGTGGTGGCCGAGCTGGAGGACGGCATCGCCCGGATCCTCACCGGCGCTCAGGCGAGCGCCGCAGCCCGCAGCGCGGCCCGCGCGATCTTCGCCTGCGCGCATGTCGTGCTCGTCCGACCTCGGGGCGAAGAGGGCTTCGACACCACCGACCTGCCCACGCAGATCGCGCAGATCGTCGCCGGCTACCGTGCCGGCGCCGGTGAGACCGCGGCCCACCCGACCGCGGAGTGAGCGACGGGAGACCCCCGTCAGAAAGAAGAGATCATGACCGACATCACGACTGTCGCCGTTCTCGGAACAGGCGTTCTGGGTTCGCAGATCGCGTTTCAGAGCGCCTACAGCGGATTCCCCGTCGTCGCCTACGACATCAGCGAAGAGGCACTGACCTCTGCGCGCGAGCGCTTCGAGCGCCTCGCGGCCACCTATCGCGCCGAGGTGCCCGGAGCTGCCGAGGGTACGCGCGTCGACGAGGCGCTGGCGCGCCTGAGCCTGACCACCAGTCTCGCCGACGCGGCGAAGGCCGACCTCGTCATCGAGGCCGTTCCGGAGGTGCTCGATCTGAAGCGCGAGGTGTACTCGCGCCTGTCCGAGCTCGCGAGCGAGAACACGATCTTCGCGACCAACTCGTCCACCCTCCTGCCGTCCGACATCGTCGACTTCACAGGTCGCCCCGATCGGTTCCTCGCGCTGCACTTCGCGAACCGGGTATGGAAGTTCAACACCGGCGAGGTGATGGGAACCGAGCACACGGCTCCCGAGGTGTTCGATGCGGTGATGCGGTTCGCCGAGGCCATCGGTATGGTGCCCATCGCCATCCGCAAGGAGAAGGCAGGCTACGTGCTCAACTCGCTCCTCGTCCCGCTGCTGAACGCCGGTATGGGACTGGCAGCCGGCGGGTACGCATCGGTCGCCGACATCGACAAGACGTGGCGCATCGCCACCGGCGCCCCGATGGGGCCCCTGCAGATGCTGGACGTCATCGGTTTGAACACGCCATACAACATCCTCACGCACTCGAGCACGGGGGATCAGGCGCTGGCCGCCTGGCTGAAGGAGAACTACATCGACCAGGGCAAGCTGGGTGTCGCGACCGGCGAAGGCTTCTACCGCTACGCATGACGTGCACGCCGGCCCGCCGTTGCGCCACCGGGTGCCCGGCGGGACCGGCGACCATCCCGTAAGATAGGACGCTGGGCCATCAGTAGTCACGACGCGCCCGCAGATCTCACGACGAACGGAACCTCCACCCTCATGGCATCTACCGCAGACATCAAGAACGGCGTCGTCCTCAGCATCGACGGACAGCTGTGGAACGTCGTGGAGTTCCAGCACGTCAAGCCCGGCAAGGGCGGCGCGTTCGTCCGCACGAAGCTGAAGAGCGTCATGACCGGCAAGGTCGTCGACAGGACGTTCAACGCCGGCGCCAAGGTCGACATCCAGAACGTCGATCGTCGCGACTTCACCTACCTCTACAACGATGGTGAGGGCTTCGTCTTCATGGACGTCGCCGACTACGACCAGATCACGGTGGGTGCGGCGACGGTCGGCGACGCGGCGAACTACCTGCTCGAGAATCAGCAGGTGCAGATCGCGCTCCACGACGGCAACCCGCTCTACATCGAGCTGCCCGCCTCCGTCGTTCTCGAGATCACCTACACCGAGCCGGGTCTCCAGGGTGACCGCTCGTCCGCCGGAACGAAGCCGGCGACGGTGGAGACCGGTCACGAGATCCAGGTCCCGCTCTTCGTCGAGACGGGCACCAAGGTCAAGGTCGACACGCGCACGGGCGACTACCTCGGCCGCGTCAGCTGACGGGTGAGCGCTCGTAGCAAGGCGCGTAAGCGCGCCCTCGACATCCTTTTCCAGGCCGACGTCCGCGGCGAGGACCCCGCGGCGATCCTCGCCGCAGAGGCCTCGCGTGCGGCGGGCGAACCCGACCGTCAGAGCTCTTGGCTGTACGCGCGTGACATCGTCGATGGTGTCATCGACCACCGCGACGAGATCGACGAGCAGATCGTCACCCACGCGCGCGATTGGAAGATCGAGCGGATGCCGGCCGTCGACCGCGCCGTCCTGCGCATCGGCGTCTGGGAAGCCGTCTTCAACGATGAGGTTCCCGTCGCCGTCGCCATCGACGAGGCCGTGGAGCTGGCGAAGGAGTACTCGACCGACGAGGCCGGGGCCTTCGTGCACGGCGTGCTCGCGCGCATCGCCCGCTCCGCCTGACGCACGAGCCGGGGGCCTGATCCGGGAGCGCGGGCCCCGGCGGTGCGGACGGGACACACAGCCGCGGCTGCCTAGACTCGACAGCGGAAAGGACTCTTCTATGCGCATCACGGGTCTCGGCCACGCGGGCATGTTCATCGAGACGGCAGGCGGCAGCATCCTCTGCGACCCCGTCATCGGCCCCTCGTTCTTCGGGTCGTGGTTCCCGTTCCCCGACAACCGCGGGCTCGACTGGGAGCGTTTCGGGCAGGCGGACTTCCTCTACATCTCGCACCGGCACCGCGATCACTTCGACCCTCGGCTGCTCCGGCGGTACGTGCGCTCGGACATCCCCGTGCTGCTTCCCGACTATCCGACGGACGACCTCGAGCAGGATCTGCGTGCCCTCGGCTACGAGAACATCGTCTATACGCAGGCCGGCGTTCCGCTCGAGTACGGCGAGCTGTCCGTCATGGTCACGCCGTTGCGGGCGCCCAGTGACGGCCCCATCGGAGACTCGTCCCTGAGCGTGGATGATGGATCGGCCTCCGTCCTGAACCAGAACGACTCGCATCCGCTCGATCTCGAGAAGCTGCTCTCGTTCTCGAAGCCGGATGCGTACTTCACGCAGGTCTCCGGAGCCATCTGGTGGCCGATGGTCTACGACCTGCCGCAGGATGCGAAGCAGAACTTCGCGAAGCTCAAGCGCGACGCGCAGAACAAGCGCGCGATGTACTACATCGAGAAGGTCGATGCCGAGCATGTGTTCCCGATGGCCGGTCCGCCGATGTTCCTGCGCGAGGAGCTGTTCCGCTACAACGGTCTCGGTCTCGAGAACGACTCGATCTTCACCGATCAGAGCGAGTTCCTCGCGCACATGGCCGAGCATCGCCCCGAACAGAAGGGCTATCTGTTCGTACCCGGGACGCAGGTCGATCTGAACCACGGCGCGATCGAGGTCACGCAGACCCTGTACACCGAAGCCGAGATCGAGCGCATGTTCGCCGACAAGTGGGCCTACCTCGCCGAGCAGCGCGACAGCCGTCAGCAGGAGATCCGCGACGAGGAGGCGAGCCGGGCCGAGGTGCTACCGCCGGCCGAGATGCTCACCGCCATCAAGGGGTGGTGGGAGCCGCTGCTGCGCCGCGCACGCACGATCCGCAACGGGGTGGGGGGCAACGTCCGGTTCCGTATCGGCGAACTGGACATGGTGGTGGACTTCCCGAAGGCGAAGGTCCGCGAGTATGCGGGGGAGGAGTGCATCTACTGGTACACGATCCCGGCCGACCTCGTCTCCACCAACATCGCAGACCACGAGATCGACTGGTCCAACTCGATCTTCCTGTCGATGCAGTTCGAGGTCGGACGCAGCGGCAAGTTCAACGAGTTCCTCACCACGTTCCTCAAGTGCCTCTCACGCGATCGCATCGAGTACGTCGAGAACTGGTATGCCGAACAGTCTGACCAGACCGAGGACGCCCAGTTGGGCGACTGGGTCGTGCAGCGCCGCTGCCCCCACCTGCGCGCGGACCTCACGAAGACCGGCAAGATCGAGGACGGCGTGCTGACGTGCAGTCTGCACGATTGGAAGTGGGACCTCGCGAGCGGACGCTGCCTGACGACGCAGGGACACCCCATCCGCGCGTCGCGCGAGACCGCCGAGATCGCCTCCGGCGTCTGAACCGCCGTCGCGTCGCCTGTCCCGGCTCCGCGAGCGGGGAGAGACGACGCGCGGGAGATCAGGCCTGGTCGGCGGTGTACTGGCGGGCGCGACCCCGGACGCCTGCGAAGTGGTACGGCCACGGAGACTGGGCCGGCACGACCACGTCCTGACGGCTTCCCAGGTGTGCCGCGGCATGCAGCGCGCGGTACGCAGGGACATCCACGCGCGTGCGTGCGGCGAGCAGTTCCGCGGTCTCATCCGCGCGCGTGTGCGCACGGTAACCAGGCTGGATCACGCCCGCGAAGAACTCGCTGACGCTGCCGGAGCCGTAGCTGAACATGCCCACGCGCTTGTCGGTGAGGTCGTCGTCGCCGTCGAGAAGAGCGGCGAGTCCGAAGTACAGCGACGCCGTGTACGAATTGCCGATGCGCCGGTTGTAGAGCGTGGAGCGCAGGTAACGGTCCTCTGCGAGCTCCGTACCCAGGTGTTCGGCGAGACGGCGATGCGCCTTGGCCGCCATCCGTGTGAAGGGCTGGTGGTGGGTGAAGACGTCGATCTCGGCGGCGTCCACCCCACCGTGGGCACGATAGTCGTCCCACGCGCCGACGAAGCCGTCGAGATATGCGTCGATGGACAGCTTGCCGTCGACGACGGCGGTCACGCTGTCGTTCGGCCGCCAGAAGTCGTCGACGTGAGCGGTGTGCAGTCCCGTCGCCGGCTCGATGCTCAGCAGGGCGGGATCCGCGGTGACGAGCATGGCGACCGCGCCGGCGCCCTGCGTGGGTTCGGCGGCCGAGTCGAGTTCGTAGCGGGCGATGTCGCTCGCGATGACCAGCACCTTGGATCCCGGCTCGCGGGCGACCAGCCCCGCGGCCGCCTGCAATGCGGCGGTGGCGGAGTAGCAGGCCTGCTTGAGCTCGATGACGCGGCTCGTGGAGGGCAGCCCCAGCAGATCGTGCACCCAGACACCGGCGGACTTGGACTGGTCGACGCCGGACTCGGTGGCGAAGAAGACCGTGCGGATGCCGTCGACGCCGTGCCGGTCGATGATGCGCCGGGCGGCCGTCGCACCCATCGTAACGATGTCCTCATCCGGACCGGGGACGCTCATCTGGTCTTGGCCGAGTCCGATGTGGAACTTACCGGGGTCGACGCCTGTCGCCGCCGCCAGGTCGTCGAGCTCCAGTACGTGGCCGGCGGTCGCGATCGCCAGGTCGTGGATTCCGATCAGGGGCGCGGTCATCGCGTGGCCTTTCCGTTGCGCTCCAGCTGGAGGTGGGAGGTCATGAGTTCTCCGGGATTGGTCTGGGCGGCGAGCAGAGAGAGCTCGCCGCAGAGCACCGTGGCCGCCACGAGAGCGGCGAGGCGCCGAGCGTTCTCACCCGGCTCACGATCCTCGCGGCATCCGAGGCGGGTGAGCGCCTCCTCGACCTGGGGGAGGTCCTTGCCGTTACCGACCGTGCCCACGATGAGGGTGGGCAGCGTGCACGAGAAGTACAGGTCGCCGTCGCCGCGGACCTCGGCCCACGTGATCCCCTGCGAGCCTTCGACGATGTTCGCGGCGTCCTGACCGGTCGCGAGGAAGATCGCGAGCAGCATGTTCGCGTAGTGGGCGTTCGCCGAGCGCAGAGCGCCCGCGATCGTGGAGCCGACGAGGTTCTTGCGGGTGTTCAGCTCGACGATCCGCGCTGCACTCGAGCGCAGCTGCGACTCCACGAGCTCTGCGGGGATGAGGATGTCGGCGACGACATTGCGACCGCGGCCCAGGATGCCGTTGACGGCGGTCGCCTTCTTGTCGGAGCAGTAGTTGCCGGAGATCGATCCGTACTCCAGCTCGGGATGCCACTGCAGGATCTGCGTCATGAGCGACTCGGCGGCCAGCGTCACCATGTTGTGCCCGGAGGCGTCGCCGGTCGACAGAGCGAAGCGTACGAAGAGCAGGTTGCCGACGACCTCGGTGTCGACATCGAGCAGTCGAGCATGCCGGCTCTGAGCGGCCACCGTCGCCGCGAGCTCAGCGAAGCGGCCCCGGATGTCGCGTCCGGCGCGGACGGCGGTCGCAGCGTCGACGGCGGTGAACAGGGAGGAGCGCGTCATCCGCTCGTCCACGACCGTCACCCGGATACCGTCGTCGACCAAGCGCGACACGCGCGCGCCGCGCCCGACCGAGGGCCAGAGCGGGCTCTCGTAGGTGGCGAGGGGAACCTCCTGCTCGCCCACGACATCGCCGCTCAGGCGTAGCGGACCCACCCAGCGTGTGGGTACGGGCGTGAACTCACCGGTCATTCCGGCTCCTTCCAGGTGCGCCGAGCGCATCGGAGCGATGCGCCAGCGAGGTGATGTCGATCGCGCGTGCCCGCGCGAATTCGGCGGTCGCGCCGCCGATGATCAGGTCCGTTCGGATCAGGTCCGTGCTCGTGCGCGCCCCGAGAACGGTCATGACGGACCGCAACTGCCTCTTCCACGCGTCGAGCGCCGTGGACAGAGCATCCACTCCGCCGTCGAGCACCATCCGCAGGAAGGTGCCGGAGACACCGACGGCGCCTGCTCCGAGGGCGAGGCCCCGAATGACGTCCAGGGGAGTGCGCACGCCCCCCGAGGCAAGCAGCGGCGGGGCATCGGTGGGAGCGTCGAGCAAACTCTCGACGGCGCTCTGACCCCATCCGGCCAGGTAGCCGAAATCGGCGTCCGTCCGCCGCGCGTTCTCGATCTGCACGAAGTCGGTTCCGCCGCGCCCCGCGACGTCCGCCGCGGCGACCCCGATCTCTCCGAGAACGGAGAGCGTGCGCCGGCTGAGGCCGAAGCCGACCTCCTTGACGATGACGGGGACGTCCACGGCGGCGACGATGCGCTCCAGAGAGGCGACCCAGTGCCCGAACGAACGCCCGCCCTCGGGCATCACGATCTCCTGCACGGCGTTCACGTGGATCTGCAGCGCATCGGCGTCGATGAGGGCGACGGCGCGTCGGGCATCGTCCGCGGATCGTTCGATTCCGATGTTGGCGAACAGGAGTCCGTCCGGATTCTGTTCGCGCAGGACGCGGAATGTGGGGGCGGCATCCGGGTCGTCGAGTGCGACGCTCATCGAGCCGGACGCGATCGGCACGCCCGCCGCGGCGGCAGCGGCGGCGAGAGCGCGGTTGATCTCGCCCGTGCGGCTACTGCCACCGGTCATCGCGTTGATGTAGAAGGGCGCGGGCCACTGCAGCCCAGCCACCTCCGTGGCCAGCGTCACGTCGGCGGCGTCGATGCCGGACAGGGCGTGATGGAGGAGTCGGACGTCGTCGAAGGCATTTCCGGCGACGAGCGGATGCTGGGCGGCAGCGAGCCGGACGTGATCGTCTTTGCGGTCCGCGGCGCTCACGGCGCACCTCCTTCGGCGGGAGACACCGACAGGGTGAGGTGCCGGATGTCGCGTTCCTCCCAATCGCGGAGCATGCCGGCGATGTCGGCATCTTCCGGAGCCAGCACGATGCCGCAGTCCCCGCCACCGGCGCCCGAGGACTTCGCGGCGGCCCCGGCCGATTCGGCGGTGTCACAGAGCGCCGCGAGCGCATCCGTCTCGATGGCCACGCCGGCGCTTCGCCCGAGCCGACGCAGCAGGCGGCGCGCCCGACGGACGGCGTCCAGCGTGGCGGTGTCGTCGCCCTCGTCCAGGGCGCGTGCCAGGTCCGTCACGCACGCGCGTGAGTCGAGCAGGAACGCGGGGTAGTCCATGGCGCCGGATCCGTCGCGCACCGCGTCGACGAGTCGCGCGGTGGATGCGGGACGCCCCGTCCACCCGACGAGGAAGCGGAGGGAGGCGGGCGGCGTGAGGCGGGCGATGTCCATCGGCTCCCACCCGGGAGATACCAGCAGCTCGGCGACCGATGCGCCCTCGTCGAGGGACTGTCGCAGCACTCGCCGGTCGGGGGAGCGATAGGAGATCCAACCGCCGAACGCACTCGCGGCCAGGTCGCCGCCGGATGCCTGCGGTGCGACCTGGACGGTGGCCAGCAGCGCGAGACGGTACGCGTCGCGACGGGAGAGTCCGAATCCGTAGAACTCATCGATGGCGCGGATCGTCGCGATCGTGACGGCTGCGGAGGATCCGAGGCCGAACTTGCGGCCGGACGCGTCGTCCAGTCCGCTGTCGATGCGGAGGTCGTAATAGTGCGCGGTCAGCCCGCGCTCGGAGCGCAGACGTTCGGCGAGGGTGATCGCTGCGAGCACGTACTCATAGGGATGATGCTCGGTGTCTATCGTGAGACCGTCGCCCGTACGGCCCCAGACCAGGGGAGTACGGCCGAACTCGGGCGAGTGGATGCTGCCCGAGTGGGCACTGGGGGTGAGGCGGGCCGTCAGGTAACGATCGACGGCGACGAGCACCGCCGGCTCTCCGGGTGTCACGACCGCGTACTCGCCCGCGATGAAGAGCTTGCCCGGCGAGCGGACGACGATCGGGGCGGTCATTCGACGGACCGCCCGCCGACCACCAGCCCCGGCCCGGGCAGCGCCACGACCGTCTCGGCGAGGGCGCCGAGCTCACCCGCGACGGCTTCCGCGTCGGCGGCGCGGCAGAGCGCGACGACGTTCGGGCCCGCGTCCGCCGTCGCATACGCCTCCAGACCCGCGTCGCGCAGCGCCGCCACGCGATCGAACAACGCGATGCTCGTCGGAGAGAGGTAACGGATGGAGGGCGCCGCAGCCTGGATCACGGCGTGCATCCGCAGCGCGTTGTTCTCGGTGAGACGTCCGAGCCGGGCGACGTCGCCCTCGACACAGGCACGCCGTGCCTCCTCGAGCGTCAGAGCGGTCGAGGTGATCCATGCGGGGTAGAAGGGAGACGTGGCGGCGGTGCGACGCATCGCCTCCCGGCTCGAGATCTGCTTCTCTGCGCTGTCCACGATCGCGACGACCATGGCGAGCTCCGCTGGTGCCGGCAGCGGTTCGGCGTACGACTGCTCATCGTCGCCGGCGTGCCAGAGGGCGAAGCCGCCGAAGATCGAGCGGGCGGCGGAGCCCGAGCCGCGGCGGGCGAGCCTGCTCAGCTCCCGTGCGCTCAGCTGCAGTCCGTAGGCGGATGCGGCCGCACCTGCGAGCGCGGCGAAGCCGGCGGCGGAGGAGGCGAGACCCGCGGCGGAGGGCACGGTGTTATGCGACTCCACGCGGGCCCGCATCCCGGTGCCGGCGAGGCCGCGCACGAGATCGAGGAACCGCGCGGTGCGCTCGGCGGGGACGCCGGACTGCTCTCGGCCGTTCAACACGAAGACGTCGGCTTCGAGAGAGTCGTCCACGACGACCGTGGTGGTCGTGGGGAACACCCCGAGGGTCATCGACAGGCTGCCCGTCGCCGGCAGGTTGAGCGCGGTGTCCTGCTTGCCCCAGTACTTCACCAGGGCGATGTTCGGATGCGCGATCGCGCGAGCCTCGGTCATGTCGTCGCCTCCACCGTGGTGGTCCAGGTCGCGGCCGCTCCCGCGGCACGCAGGGCGCCGGCGACCTCGGCAGCGCTCTCGTCGTCTCGGGCGAGCACGAGGATGCAGCCGCCGCGCCCTCCGCCGGTCAGTTTGGCGCCCCAGGCGCCGTGCGCGCGCGCCGTCGTCGCGAGCTCGTCGAGCGCCGGATCGCCCACGCCCAGGAGGTCGAGCGCCACGTGGCCGCGGTCCATGACGGCGCCGAGGCTTCGCGCGTCGCCCGCGGCGAGGTGTGCGCGGGCATCGCGGGTGAGTTCGCCCAGTTCGTCGAGAAGAGCGGTCGTGCCCGCCGGGTCTTCATCGCGACGTGCACGCACGCCAGCGACCGCTTCCCGTGTGCGGCCGGCGACTCCGGTATCGGCGATCACGAACGTCAGAGGGGCGGCCACGACGACGGGCGATACGGCACCGCCCTCGAACCAGATCGGTGCGCCGGCGCGCACGGCGTGCGCGTCGAGTCCACTCGGTGCCACATGCGCGACGCGCTCGGCCCGCTGGATCATCTCGTGCTCCTCAGCGGCATCCAAGACGATCCCGTAGGCCGCGGTCACGGCCCGAACGACGGCCGCGGCCACGGCGGCGGAGGACCCGACGCCGCGCTCCGCAGGCAGGTTGCTCTCGATGCGCAGGTCGATCGAGTCGCCGGTGGCGCCGACCACCTCGAGCGCCGCAGCGGCCGCCATCGCCGTCGGCCCCAGGCGTGGGGGCGCCGCGGCGAGCGGACCGTCGTAGAGCGCGCTGTGCAGGAGACTCGGACCACTGGACCGGCGGACGTCCGCGCGGACCTGGAGCGCGGAGAGCGGGATGGCCAGGGCCGGCCGCTCGTAGACGACGGCGTGCTCGCCGAGGAGGATCGCCTTGCCGGATGCCCGTCCGCTCGCGGCGGCAGTGGGGGTCGGCGTCGCCGGCGCGTCGGATGGGCGCGCGGGACGGGCAGAAGAACTGGTCATAGGAACGCACGCGAGCCTAACAGCGTCCGCGCCACCGAGCGCGGAGGGGACTCTCTGGGATAGTCTTTCTGCAAACCACAGCAACCTTTAACACCGTCCTGTGAGGCGGAGAAGGGAGCGGCGGATGAGCACGCGCACCGTGCTGCATGAGGCCGACATCGCCAGAGCCCTGACTCGGATCTCCCACGAGATCCTGGAGTCCAACCGCGGTCCGGAGGGATTGGTGATCCTCGGCATCCCCACCAGAGGAGTGCCGCTGGCACGCCGCATCGGCGCCCTGGTCTCCGACTTCGGCGGCGCACCGGTACCCGTGGGGGCTCTCGACGTCACGATGTACCGCGACGATCTCGCGATCAACCCCACCCGGGCTCCGCATCGCACCGACATCCCCGCGGAAGGCATCGACGCACGCACCGTGGTCCTCGTCGACGACGTGCTCTTCTCGGGGCGGAGCATCCGCGCCGCCCTCGACGCGCTCCAGGACATCGGACGCCCCGCCGCCGTACGGTTGGCGGCTCTGATCGACCGGGGGCATCGCGAACTTCCGATCCGCCCCGACTTCGTCGGCAAGAACCTCCCGAGCGCGCGCGACGAGCGCGTCAACGTCCGTCTGGCCGAGACCGACGGCGTCGAGGAGGTGACGATCGAGTCATGAGGAACCTCCTGGACACCCGCACGCTCGGCCGCGAGCAGGCACTGCGCATCCTCGACGTCGCCGAAGACATGGCCGACACGCAGCAGCGCGAGATCAAGAAGCTGCCGACGCTGCGGGGAAAGACGGTCGTGAACCTCTTCTTCGAGGACTCCACCCGCACGCGGATCTCGTTCGAGGCAGCGGCGAAGCGCCTGTCCGCCGATGTCATCAACTTCTCCGCCAAGGGCTCGAGCGTGTCGAAGGGGGAGTCTCTCCAGGACACCGCCCAGACGTTGCAAGCCATGGGAGCGGATGCGGTCGTCATCCGGCACGGCGCCTCCGGCGCGCCGCGCACGCTCGCCACCAGCGGCTGGATCACCGCGGGCGTGGTCAACGCCGGCGACGGCACGCACGAGCATCCGACACAGGCGCTGCTGGATGCGTTCACGCTCCGCAAGCGCCTGTTCGGCCCGGACAGCCGGGGGCGCGACCTCTCGGGTGTGTCGGTCACGATCGTCGGCGACATCCTCCACTCCCGCGTCGCGCGCTCCAACGTGTGGCTGCTGCACACACTGGGCGCGCGGATCACGCTCGTCGGGCCGCCGACCCTGATCCCGCAGGACGTCTCGGCGTGGCCCGCCACGGTCGAGTACGACCTCGACCGTGCGATCGCCGGAGGTCCGGATGCGCTCATGATGCTGCGCATCCAGCTCGAGCGGATGAACGCGGCTTACTTCCCGACGGAGCGCGAGTACGCGCGAGCGTGGGGCCTGGACAGCGAACGTCTCGATGCGCTGCCGGCCGATAGCATTGTGATGCACCCTGGGCCGATGAACCGCGGTCTGGAGATCTCCGCTGCGGCGGCGGATTCGCCGCGCTCCACGGTGCTCGAGCAGGTCACCAACGGGGTATCCGTGCGGATGGCCGTGCTGTACCTGCTGCTTGCGGGCGAACGCCCCGCCTCCGAGAAAGAAGGTGCGTCATGAGCGGAACGTACGTGATCCGCGGTGTGCGACCGGTCGGCGCCGCTGCGGTCGATCTCGTCGTCGCGGACGGCCTCATCCAGGAGATGGGAAGCGGCCTCAGCCGCGCCGGGGCCCAGGTCATCGACGCCGACGGCCTCGTCGCCCTTCCCGGTCTGGTCGATCTGCACACGCACCTGCGCGAGCCCGGCTACGAGGCGTCAGAGACCATCCTCACCGGCTCCCGGGCCGGCGCCGCGGGCGGGTACACCGCGCTGTTCGCCATGCCGAACACGTCGCCCGTCGCCGACACGGCCGGAGTCGTCGAACAGGAGCTCGCGCTCGGCGAGGCCGCGGGCTTCGTCGACGTGCAGCCCATCGGCGCGGTCACGGTCGGACAGAAGGGCGAACGCCTGGCGGAGCTGGGCGCGATGGCTCACTCCCGTGCGCGTGTGCGCGTGTTCAGCGACGACGGCTTCTGCGTCTTCGATCCGCTCATCATGCGTCGCGCCCTCGAGTACGTGAAGGCTTTCGACGGGGTGATCGCGCAGCACGCGCAGGATCCGCGGCTGACCGAGGGCGCCCAGATGAACGAGGGCGCCGTCTCCGCGGAGCTGGGCCTCACCGGGTGGCCCGCGGTCGCGGAGGAGTCGATCATCGCGCGCGATGTCCTGCTCGCCGAGCACGTCGGTTCCCGCCTGCACGTGTGCCACCTCTCCACGGCCGGCAGCGTCGACATCATCCGCTGGGCGAAGAAGCGGGGGATCGCGGTCACCGCCGAGGTCACTCCGCACCATCTCCTGCTGACGGAGGAGCTCGTGCGCGGCTACGACGCCCGGTTCAAGGTGAACCCGCCGTTGCGGCGGGACGAAGACGTTGAGGCGGTCCGGGAGGGCCTCGCCGACGGCACGATCGACATCGTCGCGACGGATCACGCGCCGCATCCCGCCGAGGCGAAAGCCTGCGAGTGGCAGGCAGCAGCCAACGGCATGGTCGGACTCGAAAGCGCCCTGCGCGTCGTGCACCACGCGATGGTCGAGACCGGACTGCTCGACTGGACGGATGTCGCACGGGTCATGAGCAGCACCCCCGCGGCCATCGGCCGTCTGGCGGGTCACGGTCGCCCCCTCGCCGTCGGCGAGCCCGCTCACCTGGCGTTGTACGACGACACGGTACGCGCGAGGTTCGGCCTCGACGACCTGCGCGGACGCAGCACCAACTCGCCCTACCTCGGGCGCGAGCTGCCGGGTTCGACGCGTTGGACGTTCCGCGCCGGCGTGGCGACGGTGCGCGACGGCGTCGTGGCGGATGCGGCGGAGGTGCACGCATGAGCCGGGAAGGCGCGCTCCTGGTCATGCTCGCCGTCGCACTGCTGCTGATCGGACTCACCTTCTGGGGCTGGCGACGTCGAGTGCGACGAGACAGCGGCCTTGCCGCGCCGCTCGGATCGCCGCCCGCCCAGGCAGAGGTGCTCGCACGCTTCGCCGGCCTGTACGTCGCGACGACCGCGCATGACACCGCCCTGGAACGTCTCGCCGTTCGAGGACTCGGATTCCGCGCCAAGGCCGACCTCCTGATCACCGACGCCGGCGTGGCGCTGCTCGCCTACGGCGGCGAGCCGGTGTTCATCGACAGAACGCGCCTGGAGTCGGCTCAGCAGGCCACCGTCACGATCGACCGCGTGGTCGAACGCGACGGGCTCGCCCGCCTCACCTGGCGCATCGACGACGACACGCTCGTCGACTCCTACTTCCGCCCGCAGGACGCCTCGGCGCGCGCGGTCGCCGCCGCCCTCGACGCGATCCTGCCCCACCCCACCTCGACGGGAAACGACGTATGACTCTCTTCCGCACCGGACCGGCCGTCCTCGTCCTCGAAGACGGCACACGCCACACCGGGCGCGCTTACGGCGCCACCGGCACGACCCTCGGCGAGGTCGTCTTCGCCACCGGGATGACCGGCTATCAGGAGACCCTCACCGACCCCTCCTACGCGGGACAGATCGTCCTGCAGACCGCGCCCCACATCGGCAACACGGGTGTCAACGACGAGGACCCCGAGTCGCGTCGCATCTGGGTCGCCGGATACATCGTGCGCGACCCCTCGCGGATCGTGTCCAACTGGCGTGCCGACGAATCGCTCGACGAGGCACTGACCAACGACGGGATCGTCGGCATCAGCGGGATCGACACCCGGGCCGTCACGCGCCACATCCGCTCCGCCGGCAGCATGCGCGGCGGGATCTTCTCGGGCGACGCCGCATCGATGGACCCCGAGGAGCAGCTGCGCATCGTGCGCGAGGCACCGGCGATGGCGGGGCAGAACCTCTCCGCCTCGGTGTCGGTCTCCGAGACCGAGGTCACGCCTGCGACCGCGGAACGGGTCGGCAACCTCGCCGTGCTCGACCTGGGTGTGAAGCAGGCGACGATCGACAACCTCGCCGCCCGCGGATTCGACGTGCACGTGCTGCCGCAGACCGCCACGATCGACGAGATCCGTGCGATCGAGCCCGTCGCGGTGTTCTACTCCAACGGCCCGGGCGACCCGGCCGCATCCGCCGACCACGTGGAGCTGCTGCGCGCGGTGCTCGATGACCGCCTGCCGTTCTTCGGCATCTGCTTCGGCAATCAGCTGCTGGGACGAGCGCTGGGCTACGGCACCTACAAGCTGCCGTTCGGCCACCGCGGCATCAACCAGCCCGTCATGGACCGCACGACGGGCCGCGTCGAGATCACCGCTCACAACCACGGGTTCGCGGTCGACGCGCCCCTGGACGGCGTGAGCGAGAGCCCCAACGGCTACGGCCGCGTCGAGGTCAGCCACGTCGGTCTGAACGATCAGGTCGTCGAGGGCCTGCGCGCCCTCGACATCCCCGCGTTCAGCGTGCAGTACCACCCGGAGGCCGCTGCGGGCCCGCACGATGCGAACTACCTCTTCGACCGGTTCCGGGACATGGTCATCGCCGAGCAGAGCAAGAAGGACACCAAGTAATGCCCAAGCGCGACGACATCCGCTCCGTCCTCGTCATCGGCTCCGGCCCGATCGTCATCGGTCAGGCGTGCGAGTTCGACTACTCGGGCACCCAGGCGTGCCGTGTGCTGCGCGCCGAGGGTGTTCGGGTGATCCTGGTCAACTCCAACCCGGCCACGATCATGACCGACCCCGATTTCGCCGATGCGACCTACATCGAGCCCATCAACTGGCGAGTCATCGAGACCATCATCGCCAAGGAGCGCCCCGACGCGATCCTGCCGACGCTCGGTGGCCAGACCGCGCTCAACGCGGCGATCGACCTGCACAAGAACGGTGTGCTGGAGAAGTACGGCATCGAGCTCATCGGCGCCAACTTCGAGGCCATCAACAAGGGTGAAGACCGCCAGATCTTCAAGGAGCTGGTGATCGAGGCCGGCGCGGATGTGGCCGCCTCCGTCATCTGTCACTCCATGGACGAACTGCTCGCCGGGGCCGAGAAGCTGGGATACCCGCTCGTGGTGCGTCCCTCGTTCACGATGGGCGGACTCGGCTCCGGCTTCGCGTACGACGAGGCCGACCTCCGCCGCATCGGCGGCGCGGGGCTGCACGACTCGCCCACGAACGAGGTGCTCCTAGAGGAGTCCATCCTCGGGTGGAAGGAATACGAGCTCGAGCTCATGCGCGACACCGCCGACAACACGGTGGTCGTCTGCTCGATCGAGAACGTCGACCCCGTCGGCGTGCACACGGGCGACTCGATCACGGTCGCCCCGGCTCTCACGCTCACCGACCGCGAGTACCAGAAGCTGCGCGACATCGGGATCGAGATCATCCGTCGTGTGGGCGTCGACACCGGCGGCTGCAACATCCAGTTCGCCGTCGATCCCGTGACCGGGCGCATCATCGTGATCGAGATGAACCCGCGCGTGTCGCGCTCCTCGGCGCTGGCTTCCAAGGCCACGGGCTTCCCGATCGCCAAGATTGCGGCCAAGCTCGCCATCGGCTATCGCCTCGACGAGATCCCCAACGACATCACGAAGGTGACGCCGGCGAGCTTCGAGCCGACGCTGGACTACGTCGTCGTCAAGGTGCCCCGCTTCAACTTCGAGAAGTTCCCGGCCGCCGACACGACCCTCACGACCACCATGAAGTCGGTCGGCGAGGCGATGGCGATCGGCCGTAACTACGCGACGGCTCTCCAGAAAGCGCTGCGCTCGCTCGAGAAGCGCGGCTCCAGCTTCCACTGGGGCGAGGAGCAGCGCTCGGTCGACGAGCTGCTGGAGATCGCCAAGACCCCGACCGACGGCCGCATCGTCGTCCTGCAGCAGGCCATGCGCAAGGGCGCCACGATCGAGCAGGCCTTCGAGGCGACGGCGATCGACCCCTGGTTCCTCGACCAGATCGCCCTCATCAACGAGGTGGCAGAGTTCGTGCGCGCAGCCGGCGAGCTCGACGCCGAGGTCCTGCGGGTCGCGAAGGAGCACGGCTTCAGCGATGTGCAGATCGCTGAGCTCCGCGGGATCGGCGAAGCCGAGGTGCGCGGCATCCGCCACGCACTGGGCCTCCGGCCCGTCTACAAGACCGTCGACACGTGCGCGGGGGAGTTCCCCGCGCTCACGCCGTACCACTACTCGAGCTATGACGCCGAGACGGAGGTGTCGCCCTCGGAGCGCACCAAGGTCGTCATCATCGGCTCCGGCCCCAACCGCATCGGTCAGGGCGTCGAGTTCGACTACTCGTGCGTGCACGCGAGCTTCGCGCTCTCGGACGCGGGCTACGAGACGGTCATGATCAACTGCAACCCCGAGACGGTCTCGACCGACTACGACACCAGCGACCGCCTGTACTTCGAACCTCTCACGCTCGAAGACGTGCTGGAGGTGCTGCACGCCGAGAGCGCCTCGGGCGAGATCCTCGGGGTCATCTGCCAGCTCGGCGGACAGACGCCCCTGGGCCTGGCGAAGGGTATCGAGGCGGCGGGCTACCGCATCCTGGGCACGAGCCCCGCCGCGATCGATCTGGCCGAAGAGCGCGAACTGTTCTCGCGCCTGCTGGACGACGCGGGCCTGGTCGCTCCCCGGAGCGGCACGGCGATCGACGTCGACGGCGCGGTGAGCGTAGCCGAGGAGATCGGATACCCGGTGCTCGTGCGTCCGAGCTTCGTGCTCGGCGGCCGCGGCATGGAGATCGTCTACTCGACAGAGGCGCTGCGCGACTACTTCGTCCGCATCGCCGACGCGGCCATCATCGGTCCAGGGCTCCCGCTTCTCGTAGACCGGTTCCTCGACGACGCGATCGAGCTCGACGTCGACGCCCTGTTCGACGGTGAGGAGCTCTACATCGGCGGCGTGATGGAGCACCTCGAGGAGGCCGGCATCCACTCCGGCGACTCGTCCTGCACCCTCCCGCCGGTGTCGCTGGGCCGCACCGACGTGGATCGGGTCCGCGAGGCGACGCTCGCCATCGCCCGGGGCGTGGGTGTGCGGGGGCTGCTCAATGTGCAGTTCGCGATCAGCGCCGGCGTGCTCTACGTGATCGAGGCGAACCCGCGGGCGAGCCGCACGGTTCCCTTCGTGTCCAAGGCGCTCGGTATCCCTCTGGCGAAGGCCGCGAGCCGCATCATGGCCTTCAGCTCGATTGCCGAGCTGAAGGCCGAAGGCATGCTGCCCGAACAGGACGGCTCCCGTGTCCCGCTCGACGCGCCGGTCGCGGTGAAGGAGGCGGTGCTGCCCTTCAAGCGGTTCCGCACCAAGGACGGTCAGACCGTCGACTCCGTGCTCGGCCCCGAGATGCGCTCCACCGGTGAGGTCATGGGCTTCGACCGCGACTTCCCGACGGCGTTCGCGAAGAGTCAGCAGGCTGCCTACGGCGGGATGCCCCTGTCGGGCACGGTGTTCATCTCGGTCGCCGACGCGGACAAGCGCGCGGTCATCCTTCCTGCGCACCGCCTCCAGGAGCTCGGCTACGAGCTCGTGGCGACGGAGGGCACGGCGGAGATCCTCGCGCGCAACGGCATCGCCGTGCGCACGGTCAACAAGTACTCGGCGACGCAGGAGACGGGGGAGACGAACATCGTCGACCTCATCAACGCGGGTGAGATCGACATGATCGTCAACACGCCCAGCGGTGGCCTGGCCCGTGCGGACGGCTATGAGATCCGCGCGGCCGCGGTGGCCGCGGATAAGGCGTTGTTCACGACGATGGCCGTCCTCGGTGCTGCCGTGAGCGCGCTTCCGGTGCTGCGAGAGGGCTTCGACGTGAAGAGCCTGCAGGAGTACGCGGTGGAGCGGGCGGCGCGCGCGTGAGCGCATCCGGCTTCGGAACGCGGCTGCAGGCCGCGCTCGACGAGTTCGGGCAGCTGTGCGTGGGGATCGACCCCCACGCACAGCTCCTGCGTGCCTGGGGTCTCGGCGACGATGCCGCGGGCGTGCGCGAGTTCGGGCTGCGCGTCGTGGATGCGGCCGCCGGGCGGGTCGGAGTCGTGAAGCCGCAGGTCGCCTTCTACGAGCGGTTCGGATCGGCGGGCTACGCCGCTCTCGAGGACGTTCTCGCGGCGGCGCGGGATGCGGGTCTGCTGGTGATCGCCGACGCGAAGCGCGGCGACATCGGCACCACGATGGACGGCTACGCGGCGGCATGGCTCGAGCCGGGTGCGCCCTTGGAAGCCGACGCTCTCACCCTGAGCCCGTATCTCGGACCTGAGTCCCTGCACGAGACGATCACGCGCGCGATCCGGGCGGACAAGGGCGTGTTCGTCCTCGCTGCCACGAGCAACCGCGAGGCCGCCGCCGTGCAGACCGCTGTCACCGTGGATGCGTCCGCCGGCGACGACGAGCCGCTCGCGGCCCGCGTCGCACGCGAGGTGGGCTCCTACAACGTGGGGAGCGCGGGCGCCCTCGGCCCCGCGGGCGTCGTCGTCGGAGCGACGCTGCAGCGTGCGGCGTTCGGACTCACCGACACGGTGCTGGCTGGAACCCCGATCCTGGCACCGGGTTTCGGCGCGCAGGGCGCGCAGCCGTCCGACCTCAGCGCGCTCTTCGGCTACGTGGCGTCGCAGGTGGTCGCGAGCGAGAGCAGAAGCATCCTCTCGGCAGGCCCCGCCGGTCTCGCCGCCCGCATCGACGCCAGACGCGCGCTCTATTCGGAGGTTCGCCATGGTTGACAGCCGAACGCCCCCCGAGGTGGACCGCGCCGCCGCGTCACGCCGGGCCGTCGAGGCCCGCCGTGCCCGTGCGTCGCTCAAGCGCGACCTCTCCACGCGCGTGATCAGCGGTCAGGAGGTGCTGCGACGGGCCTTGGCCGATCCCGCATCCGCCGCCGGGACCCTGCGCGTTCCGGAGTTCCTCACCTCGCTCCCCGCCATCGGAGAGGGAAAGCGCGACCGCATCCTCGCCGAGCTCGGCATTTCGCCCGTCAAGCGCCTCGGCGGACTCGGGGTGCGCCAGCGCGCCGCGCTGCAGGAGTGGCTCGACGGGCGGCTCCCGGAGCCGCAGCCCCGAGCCGCCCGCAGCCGTCTGCTGGTCCTCGCCGGACCCACCGCCGTCGGCAAGGGCACCGTCGCCGCCCACATCCAGGAGCACTATCCGGAGATCCTTCTCTCGGTCTCTGCGACGACGCGTCCGCCGCGTCCCGGTGAGGTCGACGGCACGCACTACTTCTTCGTGGACGATGCCGCCTTCGATGAGCTCGTCGCGCGCGGCGAACTGCTGGAGTGGGCGACCGTGCACAACAAGTACCGTTACGGCACGCCGCGCGGCCCGATCGAGCGAGCGCTGGCAGACGGTCGCACGGTTCTGCTGGAGATCGATCTGCAAGGCGCGAGGCAGGTGCGAGCAGCGGCCCCCGATGCGGCACTCGTGTTCCTGCTCCCGCCCAGCTGGGACGAGCTCGTGCAACGTCTGGTCGGACGCGGCACGGAGGACGCCGAGGAGCGCGCACGACGCCTACGCACCGCGCGGGTGGAATTGGCGGCCCAGGGCGAGTTCGACTACCGGGTCGTGAACGCAGAAGTCGCCGAGGCGGCGCGCGAGGTCGTAGAATTGACGAAGGCTTCCGCGCGTCCGTCGTGATGCGTCGTCGTCGAACGACTCTCCGCCGACATCCCCGAACCAGGAGGTACCGCCATGGCTGGGACCAACCAGGGCATCATCGAGCCCCCCATCGACAGCCTTCTCGACAAGGTCGACTCGAAGTACCAGCTCGTGATCTACGCATCCAAGCGGGCGCGTCAGATCAACGACTACTACTCGGACCTGCACGAGGGCAACCTCTTCGACAACGTGGGCCCGCTCGTGGACTCCACGATCGAGGACAAGCCGCTGACGATCGCGCTGCACGAGATCAACGAGGACAAGCTGCGGCTGCGTCACGCCGAGTGATCTGATCACGTCGACGCTCCCCCCGGCACTTCGGTGTCCGGGGGAGCGTCACAGTGGGGGAGTCCCTCACGTCTCGAGTGGGAGTTGCGATGACCGAGCTGCGTCTGTTCACGTCCGAGTCCGTCACGGAAGGGCATCCGGACAAGATCTGCGACCAGATCTCCGACAGCATCCTCGACGCGATCATCGCGGAGGATCCGACGGGACGCGTCGCTGTCGAGACCCTCGCGACGACCGGGCTCGTGCACGTCGCGGGCGAAGTCTCGACGCGCGCCTACGTCGAGATCCCCGCGATCGTCCGCGACGTCGTGAACCGCATCGGATACACCTCCAGTGACACCGGGTTCGACGGCGACTCGTGCGGCGTCTCGGTCTCGATCGGCGCGCAGTCCTCGGACATCGCGGCAGGCGTCAACCAGGCGTTCGAGCAGCGCGAGGGTCGATCGGTCGATCCCCGAGACGAACAGGGCGCCGGCGACCAGGGCATCATGTTCGGCTTCGCCACGACCGAGACCGAGCAGCTCATGCCCATGGCGGCGTGGACCGCGCACCGCATGGCCGAGCGCCTGGCCGCCGTCCGCAGGTCCGGCACCCTCGATTTCCTGCGTCCCGACGGCAAGACACAGGTCACCCTCGGCTACGACGGCCACACCCCGAAGACCGTGGAGTCGGTCGTGCTCTCCACGCAGCATCATCCCGACATCAGTCAGGACGAGCTACGCGAGCTGGTGCGCCGGGAGGTGATCGACCCCGTCCTCGCGGACACCGGGCTCGACACGCCCGACGTGCAGTACTACATCAACCCCGCGGGCCCCTTCGTGACCGGTGGCCCCAAGGGCGATGCCGGCCTGACCGGGCGCAAGATCATCATCGACACCTACGGGGGCGCGGCACGCCACGGTGGCGGCGCCTTCAGCGGCAAGGATCCGTCCAAGGTCGACCGCTCCGCCGCGTACGCGATGCGGTGGGTCGCGAAGAACGCGGTGGCGGCGGGTCTCGCGGAGCGCCTCGAAGTACAGGTCGCGTACGCGATCGGCAAGGCGAGCCCGGTCGGCCTCTACGTCGAGAGCTTCGGCACGGGACATGTGAGCGACGAGACGATCACGGCGGCGATCCTCGACGTCTTCGATCTGCGTCCCAAGGCCATCATCGACCAGCTGGATCTGCTGCGTCCCATCTATTCGGCGACGGCCGCGTACGGTCACTTCGGTCGCGAGCTGCCCACGTTCACCTGGGAGCGGCTGGACCGCGTCGACGAGTTGCGTGCCGCAGCCGGGCTCTGAGATGACCGGGGCATCCGGCCCCGCTCGGCCCGTCGCGCGCGTGCTGCTGGACTCGCCGCTGCCGCAGCTCGACCGCTTGTTCGACTACGCGATCCCGCCGGAGTTCGACGAGGACGCCGTGCCCGGGGTACGCGTACGCGTACCGCTGCGTACTGCCGGCCGCGTCGTGGACGGATTCCTGGTCGAACGCGGCGAGGAGACGGACCGCGAGCGTCCGCTCTCGGAACTCGACAGCGTGGTCTCGCCGATGCCCGTGCTGCCGCCGACCCTCTACAACCTGGCGCGTCGCGTCGCAGACCGTGCGGCCGGGTCCGCATCCGATGTCCTCCGCCTCGCCGTGCCGAAACGGATGGTGCGCGCCGAGAAGGCGTGGCTCCACTCGCCGGAACCGGTCGTCGAGGCGCCGCAGGCCGAAGCCGTGCGGACCGCCGAAGAAGTGCTCGCGGCGTTCCCGCACCTGGCGGAGGGCATCCGAGCCGGTGAACGACTCGCCGTGGATGCGACGCCGCGCGTCGCAGAACTCGCGGAGGGCACCACGGTGGGATCCTGGGCGGTGCTCATCGCCGCCGCGGCCACCATCACCCTCGCCGCGGGACGCAGCGTCGTCATCGTGGTTCCCGACCACCGCGATCAGGACCAGGTGATGACCGCGCTCGCGGGGCGCGTGCCGCCGAACGCACTCGTGCAGTCGGACGCGCGGCAGAGCGGACCGTCGCGTTACGGCGCCTATCTGCGCACCCTCGCCGCAGCCCCCTGCATCGTCGTCGGCAATCGATCCGCCGTCTACGCACCCACGACGAACACGGGGCTGGTCGTGATCTGGGACGACGGCGATCCGTTGCTCGCGGAGCCGCTCAGCCCGGGTGTGCACGCCCGGGACGTCGCGCTGCTGCGGCAGGAGAGCGAGCAGAGCGCCTTGCTCGTGCTCGGTCACACGCGCACCACGGATGTCGAGCGGCTCGTTCAGATCGGCTGGTTCCGCCACCTCCCGGCGGCGCGTCGTGTCACACCGCGCGTGATCCTGACCGCGACATCGGATGCGGTCGCGCAGGCCCGCATCCCCTCCTCGGCGTTCCAGGCCGTGCGCGACGCGCTGACGGAGGGTCCGGTGCTGGTCCAGGTCGCGCGCCCAGGATACGCGCCCGTGGTTGTCTGCTCCTCGTGTCGCGCGCCGGCGCGCTGTCTGCACTGCTCCGGTCCCCTCCGCGTGCGCAGGCAGGGCCGGCCGCCCGGATGCGCCTGGTGCGGGCGCGGGATCGCCGGCTGGCAGTGCGCCGTGTGCGAGGGCCAGCACCTCCGGCTCGCATCGTCGGGAAGCGAACGCACCGCGGACGAGCTCGGTCGGGCGTTCCCGGGCACCCGAGTGATCGTGGCCGACGGCGACCACCCCGTCGCGCGCGTCGAGCATCGGCCCGCTCTGGTCATCGCCACCCGTGGGGCCGAACCGATCGCGGACGGCGGGTACCGTGCCGTGCTGCTGCTGGACGGCGACCGGATGCTGCTCGCCGAGGACCTGCGCATCGGCGAGGCGTGTCTGCGGTGGTGGTCGAACGCCGCAGCCTTGGCCGCGCCCGGCGCACCCGTCTTGCTCACCGGGGTCGCAGGGCCCCTCGCCCGTGCCCTGGCGACATGGACGCAGCCCGCCCATGCCCGCGCGGAGATCGCCGACCGCGCGGTGCTGCATCTGCCGCCGGCGGTGCGGGTGGCCGTGGTGGAGGGGGAGCCCCGACCCCTCCACGACGCCCTCGCGCAGTTGCGCGCCGAGGTGCCCTCGCTGGATCCGGAGGCGGTCCTCGGGCCATCCGAGATCCTCGGGGAGGACCCGCCGCGCTCGCGAGCCCTCGTGCGTTTCGACTACGGCCACGGGAAGGCGGTGACGGGCTCGCTGCGGGCCGCGGTGATCGCCGACGCCGTCCGTGCACGCCGCGCACGAGGCCGCGGTGCCGCGCGGAGCCGGAATACACTCAGAGTTCGGGTGGACGTGCCCGATCCCGAGCTGTGAGGAACCCGATGCGTCTTGTCTTCGCAGGAACGCCCGATCCTGCCGTCGCCTCGCTGCGCGCGTTGGCCGGCACCGATCACGAGATCGCCTGCGTCGTCACCCGCCGTGACGCTCCCGTCGGCCGCAAACGCGTCCTCACGGCGTCGCCGGTCGCCGCGGCGGCCGAAGAGCTCGGCATCGACGTGCTCAAGACCGATCGTCTGGACGCGGAGGCGACCGAGCACATCGCGGCCCTCGCACCGGATCTGGGCGTCATCGTGGCGTACGGTGGCCTCGTTCGCGAACCCCTGCTGAGCACACCCCGTCTCGGATGGATCAATCTCCACTTCTCGTTGCTGCCGCGCTGGCGGGGAGCGGCCCCCGTGCAGCGGGCGCTCATCGCCGGAGACAGCGAGACCGGGACGAACGTGTTCCAGCTCACCGCGGGCCTCGACGAGGGCGACGTGTACGGCGGCACCCGGTACCGCATCCCCGCGACGGCCACGGCGGGCCGGGTCCTGGAGGATCTCGCACGCGACGGCGCGACGGCGCTGGTCGAGGTCGTCGATCAGATGGCGGCGGGGACGGCTCGTGCCCTCCCGCAGGCGGGCGAGAGCACGTACGCGGGCAAGCTGACAGCCGAGGACGGCCGTCTCGACTGGACGCAGCCGGCGGACGCGGTGCTGTCGCGCTTCCGTGGCACGACGCCCGAACCGGGCGCCTTCACGACGGTCGACGACGTGCGCGTCAAGATCCACGACATGCATCGCGCGGATGGTGCCGCGACCTTGGCCCCCGGCGCCATCCACGCAGCGCAGTCCGAGGTGCTCGTCGGCACCGCGACCGAGCCGGTGGCGCTCGTGCGGGTGCAGCCGGCGGGCAAGGCGGCGATGGCAGCCGGCGACTGGCTGCGAGGGCTCCGTGCGGCGGACGGGCTGGTGGCGTCGTGAGCCGCTTCGATCCGCGACGGGTGGCCTTCGACACGCTGCGCGCCGTCGCGGCATCCGATGCGTACGCGAACCTCCTTCTGCCGGTGGAGATCGCGCGCGCCGGGCTCGACGCGAAGGATGCGGCCCTCGCCACCGAGCTGACGTACGGCACCCTTCGGCGCCTCGGCACCTACGACGCGATCATCGCGTCTGCGGCGGGCCGATCCACCGACGAGATCGACGAGGACGTGCTCGACGCCCTGCGGCTGGGTGCGCACCAGTTGCTCTCGACCCGGATCGCCTCCCACGCGGCCGTGCACGAGACGGTGGCCCTCGTACGCGAGACGATCGGCGCAGCGCCGACCGGATTCGTCAACGCGGTGCTCCGGCGGATCTCGCGCGACACGCCGGGGGAGTGGCTCGCCCGCATCGAGGCGGCGGCCCGCTCCGACGACGAACGACGGGGGCTCGCATACGCGCACCCGGTCTGGGTGATCCGCGCCTTCCGTCGTGCCCTCGCGGCCGAGGGGCGCGCTGACGAGCTCGACGACCTCCTGCGTGCGGACAACGCCTCACCGCGGGTGTCGCTCGCCGTGCTCCCCGGACTCGCCGAACGGCCGTCCGAGCTCGCACCGACCCGGTACTCGCCGGTGGGTGCCCTCTCGGCGGGCGGCGACCCCGAGCCGCTCATCCGCGCGTCCGGCGGCCGCATCCGCGTGCAGGACGAGGGCTCGCAGCTGGCGGCGCTCGCGCTCAGTCGCGCCGAGCCGGTGCTCGCCGGCGAGCGATGGCTCGATCTGTGTGCGGGGCCCGGCGGCAAGACCGCCCTGCTGGCCGCCGAGGCCGTCGCCGGCGGTGCTCTGCTGGAGGCCAACGAGATCGCGCCGGCCCGTGCAGGACTCGTGCGTCAGGCGCTCGCGGGTGTTCCCGCAGAGGTGGTCGTCAGCGAGGAGGACGGGCGTTCGCGCGCGGGGCGCGGGCGTTACGACCGCATCCTGGTCGACGCGCCGTGCACGGGCCTGGGGGCCCTCCGTCGCCGGCCCGAGGCGCGCTGGCGGAAGTCCCCGCAAGACGTGGCGGCGCTCGCGAGCCTGCAGCGGAGCTGTTGGAGAGCGCGCTCGACGCGCTGACGCCGGGTGGCATCGTCGCCTACGTCACGTGCTCGCCCCATCTGGCCGAGACGAGTGCCGTCGTGGCGGAGGTGCGAGAGCGCCGAGGCGATGACATCGAGGAGATCGACGCCCGCGCCGTGCTGCAGGAGGTCGCGAATCAGCCGATGGATCTCCCGACGCCCGCCGACGGCAGCGGACGAGCCCAGCTGTGGCCCCACCGCCACGGCACGGACGCCATGTCGATCTCGCTGCTGCGGCGCCGTGCGTGACGCTCGCCGATAATGGCAGGGTGAGCGCTCCCCGCATCAATCCCTCGATCCTCGCCGCCGACTTCGTCAACATGCAGGCCGAGCTCGGCCGCATCTCCGGCGCCGACTTCGTGCACGTCGACGTGATGGACAACCACTTCGTGCCGAACCTGACGTTCGGTCCGCAGATGGTCGAACGGGTGCAGGCGACGAGTCCCGTCCCTCTGGACGTGCACCTGATGATCGACGACCCCGACCGATGGGCGCCGGGATACGCAGAGCTGGGCGCGGCCTCGGTGACCTTCCATCTCGAAGCCGCCGCGGAGCCGGTTGCGCTCGCACGACGGCTGCGTCAGATCGGTGCACGCGCCGGGGTCGCGATCAAGCCCGGGACCTCCGAGGAGCCGTTGCTGGAGCTGCTGCGCGAGTTCGACCAGATCCTGGTGATGACCGTGGAGCCGGGCTTCGGCGGACAGTCGTTCATGCCCGAGACGATGCCGAAGCTCGCGCGCCTCGCCGACGCCGCGCGGCGTGTCGACTCGGCGGTCTGGCTCCAGGTCGACGGTGGGATCGCTCCGGCCACCATCGAACAGGCGGCGTCCGCGGGCGCCGACACGTTCGTCGCCGGATCCGCCGTGTTCGGCGCGGAGGACCCGGATGCGGCGATCGCGGGACTCCGGGCGCAGGCCGCCGGCGCGATGGCGCACCGGCACTGAGGGCGGCATCCGCGCCGGTCCGCGGACGGTACCCTAGGACGGTGAAGACGTTCGACGACCTGTTCGCGGAGCTCGAGCTCAAGGCCCGGACGCGCCCCGCCGGATCCGGCACCGTCGCGGAGCTGGATGCCGGTGTGCACGCGATCGGCAAGAAGATCGTCGAAGAGGCGGCAGAGGTCTGGATGGCCGCCGAGTACCAGAGCGACACCGAAGCGGCGGAGGAGATCTCCCAGCTGCTGTACCACCTCCAGGTGCTCATGTTGGCCAAGGGCCTGACGCCGGCGGACGTGTACCGACATCTCTGATGCCCGCACCCGCCGCATCCGTCACCTTCCAGAGAGTTTCCCCATGCTGAGAATCGCCGTGCCCAACAAGGGCTCCCTTTCCGAGACCGCGGCGGCCATGCTCGCCGAAGCGGGGTACAAGGGCCGCCGCGATCCGAAGGATCTGCACGCCATCGACCCGCTCAACGACGTCGAGTTCTTCTACCTGCGTCCCAAGGACATCGCGACCTACGTCGGCTCGGGCGCCCTCGATGTCGGCATCACCGGGCGCGACCTGTTGCTGGATGCGCGCATGCCCGGCGCGCGCGAGATCGAAGCGCTCGGCTTCGGCGGCTCCACCTTCCGCTTCGCCGGCCCCCCCGGTCGATTCACCGAGCTCGCAGACCTCGAGGGGATGCGGGTCGCCACCGCCTATCCGGGTCTCGTCGACGCGTACCTCGACGAGCACGGCGTCGCGGTCGATCTCGTGCCGCTCGACGGCGCCGTGGAGTCGGCCGTAGAACTCGGCGTCGCCGACGCGGTAGCCGACGTCGTCTCCACCGGCACCACGCTCCGCCAGGCGGGGCTCGAGATCTTCGGACCGGTGCTCCTGGAGTCGGATGCCGTACTGATCACCGGTGCCCAGGAACCTGCAGGGCTCGAGACGCTGCTGCGGCGCCTGCGCGGTGTCATGGTCGCGCGTGAGTACGTGCTCATCGACTACGACCTGCCGGCCGACCTCGTCGACGAGGCGATCGCGGTCGCGCCGGGTATCGAATCGCCCACGATCTCGCCCCTGCGGGACCCGTCGTGGGTGGCGGTGCGCGTCATGAGCCCGCGCAAGGGCGTGAACCAGGTCATGGACGCGCTCTATGCGATCGGCGCGCGAGCGATCCTCGTGACCGAGATCCACGCGGCGAGGCTCTGATGAGCGTGGTCTGCCGGGTGATCCCGTGCCTGGATGTGGCGGCGGGACGCGTGGTCAAAGGCGTGAAGTTCGAGAACCTCCGCGACATGGGGGATCCCGTCGAGCTCGCACGGCTGTACTTCGAACAGGGCGCGGACGAGCTCACCTTCCTGGACGTCACCGCGACCGTCGACGAACGGGCGACGACCTACGACGTCGTCCGTCGCACCGCGGAAGAGGTCTTCATCCCGCTGACGGTCGGCGGCGGCGTGCGTTCCGATGACGACGTTGCACGGCTGCTCGGGGTGGGCGCGGACAAGATCGGCGTCAACTCCGCGGCGATCGCCCGCCCGGCGCTCATCGACGAGATCGCGGACCGATTCGGCGCCCAGGTGCTGGTCCTGTCGCTGGATGTGAAGCGCGCCGAAGGGATGCCGTCCGGCTTCGCCGTCACGACCCATGGCGGCCGAACGCTCACCCGCCTCGACGCGCTCGCCTGGGCCCGCGAGGCCATCGAGCGCGGCGCCGGAGAGCTGCTGGTCAACTCGATCGACGCCGACGGCACGAAGAACGGTTTCGACCTTGAGCTCGTCGCTCTGATGCGGGAGATCTCCCGCGTGCCGGTCATCGCCTCGGGCGGTGCCGGTCAGGTCGGTGACTTCGCACCCGCGATCCGTGCCGGTGCGGACGCGGTGCTGGCCGCATCCGTCTTCCACTCCGGCCAGCTCACGGTCGGCGACGTGAAGGACGCGCTGGTCGACGAGGGGATCGAGGTGCGGCGATGAGCGAGAGCGTCGACGAGCGAATCTCGCGGGTGCGTTTCAACGACCAGGGTCTGGTCGCAGCGATCGTGCAGCAGTGGGACACCCGTGAGGTGCTCATGATGGGCTGGATGGATGCGGAGGCGCTACGGCGCACGCTGACCTCCGGCCGTGCCACCTACTGGTCGCGGTCGCGGCAGGAGTACTGGCGCAAGGGCGACACGTCCGGCCACATCCAGGTCGTGCGCGGTGCCCGTCTCGACTGCGACGGCGACGCCGTGCTCCTCTCGGTCGAGCAGACCGGCCCCGCCTGCCACACCGGCACCCGGACCTGTTTCGACTCCGACGACCTGGAGCCCGTGCGAGGCGGCGAGTGATCCGTCGCGCACGCTCGACCTCGGTTCTGGCGATCCTCGCGGCGGGCGCTGCGAGCATCCTGGCAGCCACGCAGACCTGGATCCACGTTGCGCTGACAGACGGTGCTGCCGCCGATGTAGCGGTCGCGGGAACCGCAGCCATCCCCGTGCTGACGCCGCTGAGTCTGGCGGTGCTCGCGCTGGGCGCGGCGCTGTCGATCGTCGGACGGGTGCTCCGTGTCGTGTTCGGCGCGCTGACAGTGGCCGCGGCGATCGGTATCGCATCGGTCACGGCGCCCGTCGTCTTCGACGTGCCCATCGACGCGTATGCGCCGAGCGTGACGGAGACCACGGGGATCACCGGCGACTCCTCGGTGGCGGCACTCGTCGCGAGCGCCAGCGTCACCGGGTGGCCGGTCGTCGCCCTCCTCGCTGCCTTCCTGCTGCTGGTGGCGGGTTCCTTCGTGATCGTGACCGGCTGGCGCTGGGCGGGCGGAGGACGCAAGTACGACGCTGCACGACGGCGGACCGTCGTCGCCGACGACGCACCTCTGGATGCGATCGACTCGTGGGACGACCTCTCACGCGGCGATGATCCGACCTTCCCCGGCCCGCCCCGCTAGACTGGATCCGGCCGTCACGTGGCCGCACCCGAAGGAGAGACATGAGCAATTCCATCGACGACCCCGGCCACGGACACTCCCCGGCAGCCTGGACGGCCGTGGTGATCATGCTCGTCGCCGTCGCGCTGGGCACGGTGTTCTTCGTGCTGGACATGCCCGTGCTCGTCTGGGCGTCGGTCGGTCTGCTCGTGGTGGGTCTGATCGTCGGGTGGGCGCTGGCCCGCGCCGGCTGGGGCGTCAACGGCCCGAAGTACGTCGCGAAAGAGCACTGATGGTGCTCGCCGACCTCACGGCCGGCGCAGTCGAGGATGCCCGCGAGCGTGAGGCGCGCACGCCTCTCGCGATCGTGGAGCGCGCTGCCCTGGACCGTCCCGCCGCGCTCGACGCCCTCGCGGCCCTCGCCCCGGCGGACCGCGTGAAGATCATCGCCGAGGTGAAGCGCGCGAGCCCGTCGCGCGGTGATCTGGCGGCGATCCCGGATCCCGCCTTCCAAGCCTCGCGCTACGAAGAGGGTGGCGCGAGCGCGATCTCCGTGCTGACGGAGGGCCGCAAGTTCAAGGGCAGCCTCGCGGACCTCGAAGCGGTCCGCGAACGCGTCTCCGTGCCGGTGCTGCGCAAGGACTTCATCGCCACCCCGTATCAGGTGCTCGAAGCCCGCGCGGCCGGTGCCGATCTGGTGCTGCTGATCGTCGCGGCCCTCGAGCAGCCGCTCCTGGCGCAGCTGCACGATCTCGTCCTCCAGCTCGGGATGACGCCGCTCGTGGAGACACATTCCGCCGAGGAACTATCCCGCGCATCCGATCTCGGAGCACGCCTCATCGGGGTCAATGCGCGCAACCTCAGCACGTTCGAACTCGATCGCGACCTGTTCGGCCGTCTCGCCGATTCGTTCCCGAGCGATGCCATCAAGATCGCCGAGTCGGCGGTGCTCACACCCGACGATGTCCGCCACTACCGCTCCGGTGGCGCGGACGTCGTCCTCATCGGCGAAGCACTCGTGACCGCGGAACCGGTGGCGACCCTGCACGCTTTCCTGGAGGCTGGATCATGAGTCTGCGCGATGTCAAAGGACCCTTCTTCGGTCAATACGGCGGGCGCTACATGCCCGAGTCGCTCATCGCGGCGATCGACGAGCTGACCGCGGTCTATGAGTCGGCCATCGTCGATCCCGCCTTCCAGGCCGAGTTCGCGGAGTTGCTCCACTCGTACGCCGGGCGTCCGTCGGTGCTGACCGAAGTGCCGCGATTCGCCGCCCACGCGGGGGAGGACGCGTGTTCCTCAAGCGCGAGGACCTCAACCACACCGGCTCGCACAAGATCAACAACGTGCTCGGGCAGGCGCTGCTCACCAAGCGCCTGGGTAAGACGCGTGTCATCGCAGAGACGGGGGCGGGCCAGCACGGCGTCGCGACCGCCACGGCTGCGGCGCTGTTCGGCTTCGAGTGCACGATCTACATGGGAGAGGTCGACACCGAGCGACAGGCGCTGAACGTCGCGCGGATGCGGCTGCTGGGCGCCGAGGTCATCCCGGTCACGACGGGCTCCCGAACCCTCAAGGACGCGATCAACGAGGCATACCGCGACTGGGTGGCGAGCGTCGAGACGACGAACTACATCTTCGGCACCGCGGCGGGGCCGCATCCGTTCCCCGCCCTCGTGCGTGACTTCCAGAAGGTCATCGGGGAGGAGGCGCGCGCCCAGTTGCTGGAGCAGGTGGGCCGGCTCCCCGACGCCGTGTTCGCCTGCGTCGGCGGCGGATCAAACGCGATCGGCATGTTCGACGCGTTCCTCGACGACGAATCCGTGGCGCTCTACGGCGTCGAAGCGGCGGGCGACGGAGTCGACACGCCGAAGCACGCGGCCTCCATCGAGCGCGGCCGCGCCGGCATCCTGCACGGCGCCAAGACCTACGTGCTCCAGGACGAAGACGGGCAGACCGTCGAGTCCCACTCCATCTCGGCGGGCCTGGACTACCCGGGCGTCGGCCCGGAGCACGCCTGGCTAGCCGATATCGGCCGCGCGTCCTACATCCCGGCGACCGACGACGAGGCCATGCAGGCGTTGCGTCTGCTCTCGCGCACCGAGGGCATCATCCCCGCCATCGAATCGGCGCACGCGTTGGCCGGTGCTCTGCGCATCGGCAAGGAGCTCGGCCCCGACGCGGTCATCGCCATCAACCTGTCCGGTCGCGGCGACAAGGACATGGACACGGCCGCCCGCTATTTCGATCTGTACGACGCAGCGGGCGACGAGGGGTCGCCGGTCGACGGCGCGCCCCCGGCCGACGAGGCGCGGGGAGAGGGGACCGAGCTGTGAGTTCACGCGTCGCCGCGGCCATCGAGGCCGCCCACGCCGAGGGACGCGGCGCGTTCGTCGGCTACCTGCCGCTCGGTTTCCCCGACATCGCCACGAGCATCGAGGCTGCTGTCGTGCTCGCCGAGAACGGTGCCGACATCATCGAGCTCGGCCCGCCGTACTCCGACCCGGTGATGGACGGCCTGGTCATCCAGGAGGCGACCCAGGCCGCCCTGGCCGCTGGCTTCCGCCTGCGCGACCTGTTCCCGGCGATCAAGGAGATCACGAGCCGCGTCGACGTGCCCGTCGTGGTCATGACCTATTGGAACCCCGTGTTCCAGTACGGCGTAGACCGCTACGCCGACGACCTGCTCGCCGCCGGGGGAGCGGGACTCATCACCCCCGACATCACCCCCGAGGCCGCTGCCGAGTGGATCGCCGCGAGCGAGCGCACCGGGCTCGACCGGATCTTCCTTGCGGCCCCCACCTCGAGCGACGAGCGTCTCGAGCTGGTCGTGCAGAACTCCACGGGGTTCGTCTACACGGTCTCGACGATGGGCATCACGGGGGAGCGCGCCGAGTTGGATGCGGCGGCTCGCACGCTCGTGTCGCGGCTGCGCGAGCGGGGGGTCGAGCACGCGGCCGTGGGCATCGGCATCTCGAACGCGGAGCAGGTCTCGGGCGTCCTGGAGTACGCCGACGGCGCGATCGTGGGCACCGCTCTGGTGCGGGCGCTCCGTGACGGCGGGCTCGAGGAACTGGCGCGCACCGCCCACGCTCTGGCCGACGGCACCCGTCGCTGAGCCCGCTCGCGTGCCGCGTGCGGTTCGCGTAGCGTCGCCGAGGTGACTTCCTCCACGATCCCGCTGTCGCACCCGCTCTACGGGGCGTCCTGGGCTCAGGCGATCGCGCGCTACTTCTTGAAGTACGCGACGTTCTCGGGCAGGGCGAGCCGCAGCGAGTTCTGGTGGTGGGTACTGACCAACGCTCTCGTGGGGCTCGGATTCCAGATCGTCTCGAGCGCCGTCGGCGAGCCGCTGACCTTCTCGGCATGGCCGGCGCCGTATCTGGTGTGGAACGGCGCACAGTCCGACGCAGGCGTGACGACGGCGATCGGCGCCATCGCCGCCCTGTACTCCCTGCTCACCCTGCTGCCCGGACTCGCTCTGACCTGGCGCCGGCTGCACGACGTGGATCGCAGCGGGCTCTGGTTCTTCATGGTGCTGATCCCGCTCATCGGGGTGATCGTCCTGCTGGTGTTCACGACCGGACGTTCCCGTCCCGCGGGCGCCCGCTTCGACAGGTATCCCTGAGCGCGCACGAGGGCACCATCGACGCCTTTAGACTCGTCGTCATGACGTTCGCCCTCACGAGCGCGCCCGCAGGCGTGCTCGCCAGCATCCCGAGCCCTCCGATCAACGGATTCAACCTGTGGCCGGGCGGCCCGGAGATCCGGTTCTACGCGCTGTGCATCATCGCCGGCATCGTCGTGGCCACACTCCTCACGAACAGGCGCCTGACCAAGCGCGGGGGCGAGCCCTGGGTCGTTGTGGACATCGCGCTGTTCGCGATTCCGCTCGCGCTCATCGGCGCCCGAGCCTTCCACGTGCTCACGCACCCGGGGTTCTACTTCGGTGACGGCAAGAACACCTGGAACCCGTTCGAGCCGGGGTCGGTGTGGGCCATCTGGGAGGGCGGCATCGCGATCTACGGTGCCCTCATCGGCGGCGCGATCGGCGCGCTCATCGGCTGCCGCTGGACCGGCATCCGGTTCTGGAGCTTCGCGGATGCCCTCGCTCCGGGCCTGATCATCGCCCAGGCGATGGGCCGTTTCGGCAACTACTTCAACCAGGAGCTGTTCGGTCAGCCGACCGACGCCTGGTGGGGGCTGGAGATCGCCCGACCCAACGACGCGATCCCCGTCGGACTGCCAGAGGGCACGCTTTTCCAGCCGACCTTCCTGTACGAGGTGATCTGGAATCTGTTGGGTGCCGCCGTCATCCTGTGGGCGGGCAAGCGGTTCACGCTCCAGTGGGGCCGCCAGTTCGGTCTGTACCTCGTCTGGTACTCGGCGGGCCGAATCGTCTGGGAGAACATCCGCATCGACCCGAGCGAGGTGTTCTTCGGATTGCGCTCGAACGTGTGGGCTGCGATCTTCGGCGTCATCCTGGGCCTGGTCATCCTCGTGGTCCAGAAGGTGCGTCACACCGGCTTGGAGGCCTCGCCCTACCGGCCCGGTCGCGAGTGGGTGGACAAGTCGGCTGTACAATCGCAGAACACCGAGGACTTCGTCGATGTGAGCGCACCCCCCGCCGACGAAACCATCACGACTGGCAGCGCCACAAGCACCGCCGCCAAGTAACTCTCCGGGCCGACGTCGTCCCAGCAACAGCAACAATCGAGGACGGTTGGTATGGCTTCGAGCCCCCGTCACAGCGCCCCCGGATCTGCGGGCTTCGGCGCCTTCCCTGCCAAGCAGGGCATGTACAACCCCGCATTCGAGAAGGACGCGTGTGGTCTGGCCATGGTCGCGACCCTTCGCGGCGAGGCGGGCCACGACATCATCGATCTCGCCCTGACGGCGCTTCGCAATCTGGAGCACCGCGGCGCGATCGGCTCCGACGCCGGGACCGGCGACGGTGCGGGCATCCTGACCCAGATGCCGGACGCTTTCCTGCGCGCCGTCGTGGACTTCGATCTGCCGCCGGTGGGGGAGTACGCGGCGGGCCTCGCGTTCCTGCCTCGCGACGGTGAGGAGCGCGCCGCACAGAAGGCCGGCATCGAGCGCATCGCCGCCAGCGAGAACCTCGTGGTGCTCGGCTGGCGCGAGGTGCCCACGGAGGAGGAGCACCTCGGCAAGCTGGCCCTCGAGGCGCGTCCGGCGTTCGAGCAGGTTTTCCTGTCCCGCCCCGCCGTGGGCGACGCGCCCGCGCTCAGCGGCATCGACCTGGACCGTCGGGTGTTCCGACTGCGCAAGCGCGCCCGTAACGAACTCGACGCCTACTTCGTCTCGCTGTCCAGTCGCACGCTCGGATACAAGGGCATGGTCACGACCCTGCAGCTGGAGCCCTTCTATCCCGACCTGCAGGACGAGCGCTTCGCCTCGGAGCTGGCCGTCGTCCACTCCCGTTACTCGACCAACACGTTCCCGTCGTGGCCTCTCGCGCAGCCGTTGCGGATGGTCGCTCACAACGGCGAGATCAACACGGTCAACGGCAACCGCAACTGGATGCGGGCGCGCCAGTCGCAGCTCGAGTCCGAGCTGCTGGGCGACATCCGTCCGCTCCTGCCGATCTGTACCGACGGTGCGAGCGACTCCGCGTCCTTCGACGAGGTGCTCGAGCTTCTCACCCTCACGGGCCGGAGCCTGCCACACGCCATCATGATGATGGTCCCGGAGGCGTACGAGAAGCAGCCCGACATGGACCCGAAGTTGCGGTCGTTCTACGAGTACCACTCCATGCAGATGGAGCCATGGGACGGCCCCGCCGCGCTCATCTTCACCGACGGCACCGTCGTAGGGGCCACCCTCGACCGCAACGGGCTGCGTCCGGGACGCTGGACGGAGACGACCGACGGACTGGTCGTCATCGGCAGCGAGACCGGTGTGCTCGACTTCGAGCCCGAGCGGATCAAGCGTCGCGGCCGGCTGCGGCCCGGCCGCATGTTCCTCGTCGACACGGCACAGCGCCGCATCATCGAGGACGACGAGATCAAGAACGAGCTCGCGACGCTCCAGCCGTGGCAGGAGTGGTTGGATGCCGGTCGCGTGCGCCTCTCGGAGCTTCCGGAGCGCGAGCACATCGTGCACCCCATCGCCTCCATCACACGGCGTCAGCGCACCTTCGGCTACACCGAGGAGGAGGTCCGCATCCTCCTGACTCCCATGGGCCAGACGGGCGCCGAGCCGCTGGGTGCGATGGGCAGCGACACTCCCGTCGCGGTGCTCAGCGACCGCCCGCGGCTGCTGTTCGACTACTTCACGCAGCAGTTCGCGCAGGTGACCAACCCGCCGCTGGACTCGATCCGCGAGGAGGTCGTCACCTCGCTCTCGCTGGGACTGGGCCCCGAGCCGAACCTGCTGAGCTGGGGCGCCGAGCACGCGCGCACGGTCACGCTCGACTTCCCGGTCATCGACAACGACGAGCTCGCGAAGATCCAGCACATCGACACGGCCCTGCCGGGGCGCACCTCCGCCACGATCCGCGGCCTCTACCGCGTGCAGGCCGGCGCGAAGGGCATGGAGAAGCGCCTCACACAGATGTGCGCCGAGGTCGACCGTGCCATCGAGGACGGTGCCGAGTTCATCGTGCTCAGCGACCGCGACTCCAACGCGGACCTGGCACCCATCCCGTCACTGCTGATGCTCGCGGCCGTGCACCACCACCTCATCCGCAACGAGACCCGCATGAAGGTCGGTCTCGTGGTCGAGGCAGGTGACGTGCGCGAGGTGCACCACGTGGCCACCCTCATCGGCTACGGCGCGTCCGCGGTGAACCCCTACCTGGCGATGGAGAGCGTCGAGTACCTCGTACGCGCCGGGTTCATCACGGGCATCTCGCCGGAGAAGGCGGTCAAGAACCTGATCAAGGCGCTCGGCAAGGGCGTTCTGAAGATCATGTCGAAGATGGGCATCTCCACCGTGTCGTCCTACGCGGGCGCCCAGGTGTTCGAGGCGGTCGGTCTCTCCGAGGAATTCATCGCGTCCTACTTCACCGGCACCGAGTCGAAGCTCGGCGGCGTGGGCCTCGACGTGATCGCGGCCGAGAACGCGGCACGCCACGCCTTCGCGTACCCGGAGGATGCGGCCGCGCGCGCGCACGAGCGGCTGTGGACCGGTGGCGAGTATCAGTGGCGTCGCGACGGTTCGCCGCACCTCTTCAACCCGGACACCGTCTTCCGGCTCCAGCACGCCACTCGCGAGCGTCGCTACGACATCTTCCGCGAGTACACGAAACTCGTGGACGACCAGGCGAGCGAGCTCAAGACGCTGCGCGGCATGTTCGGCCTGCGCACCGGCGTCCGGCCTCCGGTGCCGATCGACGAGGTCGAGCCGATCTCGGCGATCGTGAAGCGCTTCTCCACCGGTGCGATGAGCTACGGCTCGATCTCGAAGGAAGCGCACGAGACCCTCGCGATCGCGATGAACCGCATCGGCGGCAAGTCGAACACGGGCGAGGGCGGCGAGGACGTCGAACGTCTGCTCGATCCCGAGCGGCGCAGCGCCATCAAGCAGGTGGCGTCGGGCCGGTTCGGCGTCACGAGCCTGTACCTCACCGAGGCCGACGACATCCAGATCAAGCTCGCGCAGGGCGCGAAGCCCGGCGAGGGCGGACAGCTGCCCCCGCAGAAGGTGTACCCGTGGGTGGCGCGCACCCGTGGCGGAACGCCCGGCGTCGGGCTCATCTCACCGCCTCCGCACCACGACATCTACTCGATCGAAGACCTCAAGCAGCTCATCTTCGACCTCAAGCGTGCGAACCCTTCGGCGCGTGTACACGCCAAACTCGTGAGCCAGTCGGGCATCGGCGCGGTGGCCGCGGGGACGGCGAAGGCCCTCGCCGACGTCATCCTTGTCTCCGGGTTCGACGGGGGAACGGGCGCCAGCCCGCTCAACTCGCTCAAGCACGCAGGAACCCCGTGGGAGCTGGGTCTCGCCGAGACGCAGCAGACGCTGATGCTCAACGGCATGCGCGACCGGGTGGTCGTGCAGGTCGACGGACAGCTCAAGACCGGCCGCGACGTGATCATCGGCGCGCTGCTGGGTGCCGAGGAGTTCGGATTCGCGACCGCACCGCTCGTGGTCTCGGGCTGCATCATGATGCGCGTGTGCCACCTCGACACCTGCCCGGTGGGAGTCGCGACGCAGAACCCGGTTCTGCGGGAGCGCTTCACCGGCAAGCCCGAGTTCGTCGTCAACTTCATGGAGTTCATCGCCCAGGAGGTGCGCGAGTACCTCGCCGAGCTCGGGTTCCGCTCACTGGACGAGGCGATCGGGCACAACGAGTTGCTGGACGTCAACGGTGCGATCGAGCACTGGAAGGCGAGCGGCCTCGACCTGGCACCCGTCCTCGAGGGTCCCGCGTTCGCCGAGGATGAGCCGCGCCGGAACGCCCGTGAGCAGCTGCACGAGCTCGAGAAGCACTTCGACGTGGCGCTCATCGAGCGTGCGCAGGACGTCATCGCCCACGGCGGTACGGTCGAGATCACGCTCCCGGTGCGCAACACCGAGCGAGCCGTCGGCACCATGCTCGGTCACCACGTGACCAAGGCCCGGGGCGCGAACGGACTTCCGAGCGGGTCGATCATCGTCAACCTCACCGGATCAGCCGGTCAGTCCTTCGGCGCCTTCATGCCGGCGGGGATCACGCTGCGCCTCGAGGGCGACTCCAACGACTACGTCGGCAAGGGCCTCTCGGGTGGGCAGATCGTCGTGCGTCCGCCGCGCGGTTCGAGCTTCGACGCCTCGCAGAACGTGATCGCGGGCAACGTCATCGGCTACGGCGCGACGCAGGGCACGATGTTCCTGCGCGGCGTCGTCGGTGAGCGCTTCCTGGTGCGCAACTCGGGTGCGACAGCGGTCGTGGAGGGCGTCGGCGACCACGCGCTGGAGTACATGACGGGCGGTCTCGCCGTCATCCTCGGCACGACCGGACGCAACCTCGGCGCCGGGATGTCGGGCGGCACGGCCTACGTCTACCGCCTCGACGAGAACCTGGTGAACCGCGAATCGCTCGCCTCGGGCGAGCTCGAGCTGGGCGAGCTGGGATCCGGCGACGCCGCGATCCTGCGCGACCTGCTCGAGCGTCACACCGCGGAGACGGACTCGTCTCTGGCGGCATCGCTCCTCGAGAACTTCGAGGAGGAAGTGAAGAACTTCGTGCGGGTCATGCCGCGCGACTACGCAGCGGTGCTGCAGACCCGCGAGGAGGCGTTGGCAGAGGGGCTGGACCCCGACGGCGACATCGTGTGGAGCCGCATCATGGAGGTGACCGGTGGCTGACCCCAAGGGCTTTTTGAAGGTGACCGAGCGGGAGCTGCCCGCGCGCCGTCCCGTACCCGTGCGCATCATGGACTGGAAAGAGGTCTATGAGCCCGGTGACTCGGCGGTGCTGCGTCGGCAGGCGGGCCGGTGCATGGATTGCGGCATCCCGTTCTGTCATAAGGGGTGCCCGCTGGGCAACCTCATTCCGGAGTGGAACGACCTCACCTGGCGCGGCGAGGGACGCAGCGCCATCGAGCGACTGCACGCCACCAACAACTTCCCGGAGTTCACGGGACGGCTGTGCCCCGCTCCCTGCGAGAGCGCCTGCGTCCTGGGCATCAACCAGCCCGCAGTAACCATCAAGCAGGTCGAGGTCTCGATCATCGACGAGGCCTTCTCGCACGGATGGGTCGAGCCGGAGCCGCCGGAGCGGCTGACCGGCAAGACGGTCGCCGTCGTCGGGTCGGGCCCCGCGGGCCTCGCTGCTGCTCAGCAGCTGACCCGTGCCGGTCACACGGTCGCGGTGTTCGAGCGCGACGACCGCATCGGCGGTCTGCTGCGATACGGCATCCCGGACTTCAAGATGGAGAAGCGCCACCTCGAGCTTCGCCTGCGCCAGATGCAGGACGAGGGGACGCGGTTCCGCGCCGGCGTCGAGATCGGCCGCGACATCACGTGGGACGAGCTGCGCAGCCGGTACGACGCGGTCGTCGTCGCCACCGGCTCGACGGTGCCGCGGGATCTCTCCATCCCCGGTCGCGACCTGGCAGGTGTGCACTTCGCGATGGAGTACCTGGTCGAGTCGAACCGCGCGGTCGCGGGTGAGAAGCTCCACACGCAGATCAGCGCGGAGGGCAAGCACGTCGTCGTCATCGGCGGCGGCGACACCGGCGCCGACTGCATCGGTACCGCGCACCGTCAGGGCGCGCTGAGCGTGACGAACCTCGCCATCGGCAAGCAGCCCCCCGCATCCCGCCCGGATGCGCAGCCCTGGCCGACGACGCCGACGATCTTCGAGGTGCAGTCGGCGCACGAGGAGGGCGGCGAGCGGGTCTTCCTGGCCTCCACCGTCGAGTTCCTCTCGAACGAGGTCGGGGAGGTGCGCGCGCTGCGTGTGGCCGAGACCGAGTACGTCGACGGCCGCCGGGTGCCCAAGAGCGGCACCGAGCGCGAGATCCCGGCCGACCTGGTGCTCATCGCGATGGGCTTCACCGGGCCGGAGCGCACCGAGCTCGAGGGTCAGCTGCAGACGCAGTTCACCTCGCGCGGCAACGTCGAGCGCGACGACGCCTACGAGACGACCACGCCCGGCGTGTTCGTGGCGGGCGATGCGGGTCGCGGCCAGTCGCTCATCGTGTGGGCGATCGCCGAAGGACGTGCGGCCGCCGCATCCGTCGACCGCTATCTGATGGGTTCGACCTCTTTGCCGGCGCCTGTACGGCCCACCGATATCGCGATCGGGTTGCAGCCCGCGTAGGCTGAACCTGCATCCCCTTCATCGCTAAAAGACCCGGAGTTCGAACTCGGATGAGACGCGCGAAAATCGTCGCAACCCTAGGCCCGGCAACTTCCTCCTACGAGATGGTCCGCGCGATCATCGACGCAGGTGTGAACGTCGCCCGCCTCAACCTCAGTCATGGTGACTATTCGGTCCACGACGCGAACTTCGCGAACGTGCGCCGTGCCGCGGAAGACGCCGGCTCCGCCGTCGCGATCCTCGTCGACTTGCAGGGGCCCAAGATCCGCCTCGGCAAGTTCGCCGACGGCCCTCACGAGCTCGCCGTGGGTGACATCTTCAAGATCACGGTCGAGGACATCCTCGGGACCAAGGAGATCGTCTCGACGACCTTCAAGGGTCTCCCGCAGGACGTCAAGCCCGGCGATTTCCTTCTGATCGATGACGGCAAGGTGCGTGTCGAGGTCGTCGAGACCGACGGCACCGTCGTCACCACGAAGGTCGTCGTCGCCGGCCCTGTCTCCAACAACAAGGGCATCAATCTCCCCGGCGTGGCCGTCAACGTCCCCGCACTGTCGGAGAAGGACGAGGCCGATCTTCGTTGGGGTCTGAACGCGGGTGCGGACATCATCGCGCTCTCGTTCGTGCGCAACGCCGAGGACGTCAATCGCGTGCACGAGATCATGGCGGAAGAGGGTCGGCGTGTGCCGGTCATCGCCAAGATCGAGAAGCCGCAGGCCGTCGACAACCTCGAGGAGATCATCGACGCGTTCGACGGCATCATGGTCGCTCGCGGCGATCTCGGTGTGGAGCTTCCGCTGGAGGCCGTGCCGATCGTGCAGAAGCGCGCCGTCGAGCTGTGCCGTCGTATGGCGAAGCCGGTCATCGTGGCCACCCAGATGCTCGAGTCCATGATCGAGAACCCGGTCCCGACCCGCGCCGAGACGAGCGACGTCGCCAACGCCGTCCTCGACGGCGCGGACGCGGTCATGCTCTCGGGCGAGACCAGCGTCGGCAAGTACCCGGTCGGCGTCGTCGAGACGATGGCGCGCATCGTTGCCTCCACGGAGGAGCACGGACTCGACCGCATCGCTCCGTTGAACACGAAGCCGCGCACGCAGGGTGGCGCGATCACCCTGGCTGCGATGGAGGTCGCGCAGTTCGTCGAGGCGAGCTGGCTCTGCATCTTCACCGAGTCCGGCGACACCGCTCGTCGCATGTCGCGCCTGCGTCCCAGCATCCCGATGATGGCGTTCACGCCGGACCCGGCGATCCGTCGTCGCATGGCCGTGACGTGGGGCATCCAGTCGGCGCTGGTGGAGCACGTGCCGCACACCGACCACATGTTCATGCAGGTGGACGAGTTCTTCCTCTCTAAGGGTCTGGCCAAGGAGGGTGACAAGGTCGTCGTGATCTCCGGTTCCCCTCCCGGAATCGCCGGGTCGACGAACGACATCCGCATCCACAAGATCGGTGACGCCGTCAACGGCCGCGCCCCGATCTGGTCGGGCGAGTAACCCGCGAGGTGCACAGAAGGGACCTTCCCTGAGGGGGAGGTCCCTTCTGCTGTGCGGTGCCCCGAGCGCGCGCCTTGTGCGCGTGCCCTGTGCTCGTTCCTTGAGTGTGTGCCCTATTCGCGTGCGTTGTGCTCGTGCGTTGTGCGCGTGCCCTGTGCGCGTGCCCTGTGCGCGTGCGTTGTGCTCGTGCGCTGTTCGCGCACCCTGTTCGCCTGCCCTGTTCGCCTGCCCTGTTCGCCTGCCCTGTTCGCCTGCCCTGTTCGCCTGCGTTGTGCTCGTGCGTAGGGCACGCGGCGCACTCGCGGTGTGCGACGCCCGGATGCGTGTCTTAACCGTTCACGACATGAGCGCCACAGGCATGCACAGCTGAGACGCGAAGTGTCCGCGGTGTGCCGCATAGGGATGCGTGTCTCAATTGTTCACGCCGTGAGCTCCCTAGGCGTGCACAAGTGAGACACGAAGGACCCGGGACGCCATGCACCGGATGCGTGTCCCAACCGTTCACGTCGCGAGCGCCGCAGGCGTGCACAAGTGAGACACAGAGCCCTCTGGCGCCCGACCCGGTGATCCGCGTCTCAACAGTTCACGCCGTGAGCGCCGCAGACGTGCACAAGTGAGACACGAAGTGCGCGCGCGACGGCGACAAGATGTTG
Source organism: Microbacterium sp. KU4F (assembly GCF_056868075.1). Taxonomy (NCBI): domain Bacteria; kingdom Bacillati; phylum Actinomycetota; class Actinomycetes; order Micrococcales; family Microbacteriaceae; genus Microbacterium; species Microbacterium sp. KU4F. The sequence goes on from NZ_CP200324.1 coordinate 466,724, forward strand.
GTGCCGGCGGTGGGAGTCGAACCCACACACCCTTTCGAGTAACCGAGTTTGAGTCGGTCGCGTCTGCCATTCCGCCACGCCGGCATCGACCACGCAGGTGGCCGGATTCGACCTTATCGCACCGGCCGACCGCCGCCCGCCGTCGGGCTCTGCGGCCCGGTCGAGCGATTTCCTCGGGGGCGGAAGATCGCCTCGACGCCTGAGGACGGCCGCATCCGCGCCGTCGGCGGTGTCGCATCCGGATGCGGACTGCCCGCGTGCCGTAGGATTCAAAGGTGACTGAGCAGGAAACCGCCGCGACCAACCCGACCGCACCCCGCCGCGTGGTGGTGGCAGAGGACGAGTCGCTCATCCGCCTCGACATCGTCGAGATCCTCCGCGACAACGGCTTCGACGTCGTCGGTGAGGCCGGAGACGGTGAGACCGCTGTGCAGCTCGCCACCGATCTGCGTCCCGACCTCGTCATCATGGACGTCAAGATGCCGCAGCTCGACGGCATCAGCGCCGCGGAGAAGCTGAACAAGAACCACATCGCCCCCGTCGTGCTGCTGACGGCCTTCAGCCAGAAGGAGCTCGTGGAGCGTGCGAGCGAGGCAGGGGCTCTGGCCTACGTCGTGAAGCCGTTCACGCCGAACGACCTGCTGCCCGCGATCGAGATCGCTCTCGCGCGCTACGAGCAGATCATCACGCTCGAGGCCGAGGTCGCCGACATGGTCGAGCGCTTCGAGACCCGCAAGCTCGTCGACCGCGCCAAGGGCCTGCTGAACGAGAAGATGGGCCTCAGCGAGCCCGAGGCGTTCCGCTGGATCCAGAAGGCGTCGATGGACCGCCGCCTGACGATGCAGGACGTCGCCAAGGCGATCATCGAGCAGCTCGCTCCCAAGAAGTGACGCGTCCCGCCTGATCCGATCGATCAGGCGATTCCGGCGGTGTCCTTCACGAGGTTCGTGATGCGCACGGTCGAGCAGCGGCGCCCCGCGTCGTCCGAGAGGACGATCTCGTGCACCATCAGCGTGCGTCCGACGTGCAGCGGGGTGCACACTCCCGTGACGAATCCGGATGTGGCCGAGCGCGTGTGCGTCGCGTTGATGTCGACCCCTACGGCGAGGCGCCCGGGGCCGGCGAGATAGTTCGCGTGCATCGAGCCGAGCGACTCACCGAGCACGACGTAGGCGCCGCCGTGGAAGAGACCCACCGGCTGGGTGTTGCCCTCGACGGGCATGCGTGCGACGCCGCGCTCCGCCGTGAACTCGAGCCACTCGAGTCCCATCTTGTCGGCGAGGGCGCCCGTGCCGCGGCGCGTCACCCATTCCAGCGGATCGATCGTGTACTCGGGCGCGGTCATGCTGCTCCTGGGCTCCGGGGTGTCGTGTCCGCAGGCCTTACTAGGCTGTCAGGGTGACGGACTCCGAAAAGCCTACTCTGCTCGTCGTCGACGGCCATTCGCTCGCCTTCCGGGCGTTCTACGCCCTTCCCGTCGACAACTTCACGACGAAGGACGGCCAGCACACCAACGGCGTCTACGGCTTCCTGTCGATGTTCGTGAACCTTCTGAAGGCCGAGAAGCCGACGCATCTCGCGGTGGCGTTCGACACCTCGCGCGTCTCGTTTCGCACTCGTGAGTACCCCGAGTACAAGGCGACCCGCAGCGAGACCCCGCCCGAGTTCTCCGGGCAGATCCCCCTTCTGCAGGAGTGCCTGCGCGCCATGAACGTCACGGTGCTGACCAAGGAGGACATCGAGGCGGACGACATCCTGGCGACCCTGGCGACGGAAGGAGTCGCTGCGGGCTACGACGTGCTCGTCTGCTCCGGCGACCGCGACACCATCCAGCTCGTCACCGACGAGGTCACGCTGCTCTACCCGAGCGTGCAGGGGGTCTCGCAACTCAAGCGCTACACCCCCGAGACGGTGCGCGAGCGCTACGGGTTGGCTCCGGCGCAGTACCCCGAGATCGCGGCGCTCGTGGGGGAGACGAGCGACAACCTGCCCGGTGTTCCCAAGGTCGGCGAGAAGACGGCCGTGAAGTGGCTCACGCAGTGGGGATCCCTCGACGAGCTGCTGGCCAACGCCGACAAGGTCACCGGCGTCGTGGGCAACAATCTGCGCGAGCACATCGACGACGTGCGTCGCAATCGCGCACTCAACCGACTCCTGCGCGACGTCGAGCTGCCGGTGACGCCGCAGGATCTCGCCGTGCGTCCGATCGACGCGCAGGGCGTGCGCGACATCTTCGCGCGGCTCGAGTTCCGTACGCTGCTGCCGCGGGTGTTCGAGGCCACCGGAGCGGATGCGGCCGGCGCCGTCGCCGACGACGCACCGGTTGTCGCGGCCCCGTCTCCCGTGGAGGCGACGGACCCCGCGATGCTCACCGCATGGCTGGACGAGGCCGGTGACGCGGAGGTCGGGGTGACCGTCGTGCTGGGCGCTTCCGTGCCTACACGGATCGGGCTCGCCCGCGCCGGCGCCGTCATCGAGGCCGGCTGGAACGACGGGGTCGCCGCTGCGCTGGCGCCCTGGCTCGCCTCCGCCCGCCCGAAGACGTTCACCGACGCCAAGGGCCAGGTGAAGGCACTGCGGCGTGCGGGGCTCACGGTCGCCGGCGTGGCGTTCGACACCCTCCTCGCCGGCTGGCTCATCCGTCCGAGCCTTCCCGACAAGTCGCTCGGCGACCTCGTCGACCGCTACCTCGGTGAGAAGCTCCCCGAGGCCGATCCGTCGCAGCTCGTGCCCGAGACCGAGGGGGCGACTCCCGGCCAGCTGGCGTGGTACACGATCCGCGTGGCCGAGCCCCTGCGTGCCGCTCTGGGCGACGGTCCGTCCTCGGTGCTCGCCGATATCGAACTGCCCACCCTGCTCGCCCTGGCCGACATGGAGCTCGCGGGCGTGGCGGTGTCTCACGAGGTGCTGTCCGGCTTCTCGGCCGAACTGGCCGAGCGCGCGGACGGCCTCGCGCAGCGCGCCTACGCGGCGATCGATCGCGAGGTCAACCTCGGTTCGCCGAAGCAGCTGCAGGAGGTGCTGTTCGAGCAGCTCCAGCTGCCTAAGACCCGCAAGACGAAGACCGGTTACTCGACGGATGCCGCCGTCCTCGCCGACCTGCAGGAGTCCCACCCGCACCCCTTCCTCGATCTGCTGCTGCAGCACCGCGAGGCGACGAAGCTGCGTCAGATCATCGAGACGCTCGACGCGGCGATCGCCGCCGACGGACGCATCCACACGACCTACCTGCAGACGGGGTCGCAGACGGGTCGACTGTCGAGCACTGACCCCAACCTCCAGAACATCCCGATCCGCACCGAGGAGAGCCGCCGCATCCGTTCGGCGTTCCAGGTGGGCGCGGGCTATGAGACGCTCCTCACGGCCGACTACTCGCAGATCGAGATGCGCATCATGGCGCACCTGTCGGAAGATCCCGGGCTGATCGAAGCGTTCAACACGGGGGAGGACCTGCACCGGTTCGTCGGCGCGCGCGTGTTCGGCGTGACCCCGGAGGAGGTCACACCGCAGATGCGCACGAAGGTCAAGGCGATGTCCTACGGTCTCGTCTACGGCCTGTCCGCATTCGGGCTCTCCAAGCAGCTGCGCATCGATCAGTCCGAGGCGAAGCAGCTGATGGGGGAGTACTTCGCGCGCTTCGGTGCGGTGCGCGACTATCTGCGCGCATCCGTCGAGAAGGCCCGCGAAGACGGCTACACCGAGACGATCTTCCAGCGGCGTCGTCCGTTCCCCGACCTCGCCAGCCCCAACCGGGTGCTGCGCGAGAACGCGGAGCGTGCAGCGCTCAACGCCCCCATCCAGGGGAGCGCGGCTGACATCATGAAGATCGCGCTGTTCCGCATCCACGCCGAGTTCCAGGAGCGTCAACTCGCCTCGCGCGTGCTGCTGCAGATCCACGACGAGCTCGTCGTGGAGGTCGCTGCGGGAGAGTGGGACCAGGCGGAGCAGATTGTGCGCGCGCGCATGGGGGATGCGGCGCAGCTCACGGTCCCGCTCGACGTGCAGATCGGCCGCGGCGCTGATTGGAACGCGGCCGGGCACTGAACGGCGCCGACCGTCGGCGTAGGCTCGAATCCATGAGTGAAACGTCCCGCCCCACCACTCCCATCGACACCATCGCCGACGCGTGGGTCGACACCGTGGCCGAGCTGTCACCCACGACCGCCACGTACATCGGTCGGTTCGAGTTCAACGACCGATTCGGGGACTACTCGCCCGAGGGGGCCGAGCGCTACGCCGAGGCAGCCCGCCGCACTCTCGCCGACCTCGATGCGGCCGAGCCCGTCGACGACATCGACGCCGTCACGAAGGCGGATCTGTCGCGCGAGCTGCGCCTGGACCTCGAACTGCACGAGGCCCAAGCGAGCCTGCGCGACCTCAACGTCATCGCATCCCCCGCACAGGACATCCGGTCGGTGTTCGATCTCATGCCCACCGACACGATCGAGGACTGGGAGGTCGTCGCCCGCCGTCTGCAGGCCCTGCCCTCGGCGATCGACGGCTACATCGCGACACTTCGGGCGGGGATCGCTGCGGGAGCCGTCCCCGCTCGCCGCCAGGTGCTGGAGGTCGTCACGCAGATCGAGCGGTACACCGCGGAGAGCGGGTTCTTCGCGACGTTCGCCGGCGATGCCGCCCCCGGCGAGGGACAACTGCCCGCATCCCTGGCCCGCGAACTCGCCGATCAGTCGGGCGCCGCCCGCGTCGCGTACGACGATCTCGCACGTTTCCTGTCTGCGGAGCTCGCCCCGGTGGCCGGCGACCAGGATGCGGTGGGTCGGGAGCTCTACGCCCTGCATTCGCGTCGTTTCCTGGGCGCCGAGATCGACCTCGACGAGACGTACGAGTGGGGCATCGAGGAACTGGCCCGGATGGTCGCCGAGCAGGAGTCCATCGCGAACGAGATCCTGCCCGGCGCGAGCGTCGCCGAAGCCGTCGCGCACCTAGAGGCGGACCCCTCGCGCAAGCTGCACGGCACCCGGGCGCTGCAGGAGTGGATGCAGGCGACGAGCGACCGTGCGGTCGCCGAGCTCGGCCGCACCCACTTCGACATCGCGGAACCGATCCGCACGCTCGAGTGCATGATCGCTCCGACACAGGAGGGCGGCATTTACTACACGGGTCCGACCGACGACTTCTCCCGGCCGGGCCGCATGTGGTGGTCGGTACCCGAGGGAGTCACCGAATTCGACACGTGGCGCGAACTGACCACCGTTTACCACGAGGGCGTTCCGGGGCACCATCTCCAGATCGCGCAGGCCGTCTACAACCGCGCGCAGCTCAACTCCTGGCGGCGTCTGCTGGCCGGAACCTCCGGACACGCCGAGGGCTGGGCCCTGTACGCCGAGCGCCTCATGGAGCAGTTGGGGTACCTCGACGACCCCGCCGACCGCCTGGGCATGCTCGACGGACAGCGGATGCGGGCGGCCCGCGTCGTCCTGGACATCGGCGTGCACCTGGGCAAGCAGCGCCCAGACGGCGCCGGCGTCTGGGATCACGATTTCGCCCTCGCGTTCATGCGGCAGAACGTCAACATGCCGGACGCGTTCATCCAGTTCGAGGTGAACCGCTACCTCGGGTGGCCTGGCCAGGCGCCCTCCTACAAGGTCGGTCAGCGGATCTGGGAGCAGATCCGAGACGATGCGCGTCAGGCGCAGGGCGACGCCTTCTCGATCAAGCAGTTCCACAAGCGGGCTCTCGACATCGGCGGTGTCGGTCTCGACACGCTGCGCAACGCGCTGCGCGATCACTGAGGGAATGACGGCACTCGCCCGCGAGTTGTATCCGTCTGAATGAAAGGTGGTCGCGATGACCGTGGAGTTCGGACTGGACACTTTCGGTGATGTCACCGCGGACGCGCAGGGCGTGCCGCTCACGGACGCACAGACGATCCGCAACGTGGTCGAGCAGGCCGTGCGCGCCGACGAGGTCGGGCTGGCGTTCTTCGGCGTGGGGGAGCACCACCGTAAGGAGTTCGCGGTCTCCAGCCCCGAGATCGTCCTGGCCGCCGCGGCCGCACGCACGCGCGACATCCATCTCGGCACCGCCGTGACGGTTCTCTCCTCAGACGACCCCGTGCGCGTGTACGAGCGCTTCGCCACGCTGGATGCGGTCTCGAACGGGCGTGCGGAGGTGATCCTCGGGCGCGGGTCGTTCATCGAGTCCTTCCCGCTCTTCGGTTTCGACCTCGCCGACTACGAGGTGCTCTTCGACGAGCGCCTCGATCTGTTCAGCAGGCTGCGCGATGAGAGACCGGTGACCTGGCAGGGGAGTACCCGCGCCGCGTTGAAGGACGCCGATGTCTTCCCCAAAACGGAGAACGGCTTCCGCGCGTGGGTCGGCGTGGGCGGCTCGCCGGAGTCCGTCGTGCGTGCCGCGCACCACGGATACGCGCTGATGCTCGCGATCATCGGGGGAGCGGCGGCACGATTCCGCCCCTACGTCGACCTCTTCCACCGCACGCGGGACGCGATGGGCGCGGAGCGCCTGCCCGTCGGCGTGCACTCGCCGGGTCATGTCGCCGACACGGACGAGCAGGCATGGGACGAGATGTATCCGGCGATGGAAGCCAACCGCAACGCGATCGGACGAGAGCGGGGCTGGCCGCCGTACAGCCGCGCGCAGTTCCAGAACGACGTCGGCCCCGACGGCGCCGTGTACGCCGGATCGCCGGAGACCGTGGCGCGCAAGCTCGCGGCCACCGTGAGGACCCTCGGGATCGACCGGTTCGACCTGAAGTTCTCGAACGGCACCCTCGCGCACGACAAGATGCTGCACTCGATCGAGCTCTACGGCACAGAGGTGGCCCCGCGGGTGCGGAGCTGCTGGCCGAGGGCGGCGAGTAGGCTCGACAGGTCCGGCGCAGAGAGCCGGCGGAACAGGGGGACGCGTGCCCGACATCCGGTACGTCGCGATCGGGGATTCGTTCACCGAGGGAGTCGGCGACGAGCTTCCGGACGGTCGTGTGCGCGGTTGGGCGGACCTCACCGCGCAGGGCTGGGCGAACTCGCTCGGTCACGAGATCTCCTACGCGAACCTCGCCATCCGCGGAAAACTGATCTGGCCCATCGTCTCCGAGCAACTGGAACCCGCGCTCGCGCTGAGGCCGACGCATCTCTCGTTCAACGGCGGCGGTAACGACATGCTGCGCCCGCGGACCGCCATCTCGCACGTGGCGGATGCCTTCGACCAGGTGCTGCGCCGGTGCGACGAGGAGGGAGTGACCCTCATCGTGCTCAGCGGCGCGAATCCCGCGCCGCACCTACCGATGGGGCGCCTCATCCAGCGTCGCGGCGACGAGCTCTCGGCCGCGGTCGTCTCTCGCATCGAGAACCGACCGGACGTCGTCCAGGCGTTGAACTGGCCCGACAGAGAGTTGTCGTCGCGGGGCTACTGGTCGGATGACCGCCTGCACATGAGCGCGCGGGGTCATCATCGCGTAGCTGCTCGCGTCCTGGACTCGCTCGGGGAGACGCCGGATCCCTCATGGTGGTCGCTTCCGAGCGAGTCGGCGGCGCGCACGAGCTCCGGCCTCGCGTACTACCGCACGCACGTGGGGCCTTGGGTTCAGCGTCGCTTGACCGGCCGGTCGTCAGGCGACGGCCGAGTGCCGAAGTTCGGCGACTGGGTCACGGTGACACCGACAGCGTGACCTGAGCGAAAGGCCCGTCCATGGCCGCATCCTCCACGCGGAGGCGCGTGTGGTCCAGACGACGGGGCAGGAGCGGACGTCCCGACCCGAGGACCGCAGGAGCGTACGTGACGATGATGCGATCGAGACGGCCGATGTCGGCGAACTGACCAGCGAGGTCGCCACCGCCGACGATCCAGACGTCCCGCCCCGCGGCCGCTGCTTCGAACTCTGCGAGATGCGACGAGACGGGTCCACTGAGGTGCCGTACATCAGCCCCTGCCACGGGTGCCACCTCACGTGAGCTGAACACGAAGGCGGGGCGGTCCGCGTAGGCATCATGCCAACGCTCGGGGTGTTCGTCGAGGCGCTCGTGCTGATACACCCAGTCGAAGGTCGTCGATCCCATCACGAGCGTGCCCACACTGTCCAAGAAGGTCGCGAAGGCGCCCGCGCTTTCGGCGCCGGGCACGGTGAGCAGCCACTCCAGGCTGTCCGCGTCGTCGGCGAGGAAGCCGTCGAGAGTGGATGCGGTGCAGTAGACGTAGCGGACCATGGCGTCACCGTATGCGGGGCGTCCGACATCCCTCGGCCCCTCACGGTCCATGAAGTGCCGCGTCCCGATCCTTCCTACGATGGCACTGTGGACGTCTCGTGGGACAGCGCGCTCGGGGACGTCTCCTCTCGCCGAGGCGGGGTCCCGCGCCGTCCGCGATTTCCTCGCCGCTGACGCGCCGGCGACAGAGAAGCAACTGCACGCCTGGTTCGCGGCCGGACTGACCGTGCGTCGGCGCCTCGTGCGCGCGTGGCTCGACGAGCTCGACTCCATCACTGCGGTGACGGTGGTGGGGGAGCGGGCCTACGTCCGCACCGAGGGGGCAGTGCGCAGCGTGTGGCGTCTCGAGGGTCGGAGCGTGGATGTCGAGATGTTCGAGGAAGTCCGGCCAGCGGGACGCGAAGACATCGCGACGGGTGTCGCCCGTCTCTCTCAGGTGCTGCAGCGCGAGCTCAACCGGCGGGTGACGACGACGTAGGGGGAGTGGTCGCCCCCGACAATCGTCCCCGGCCGAACGGCAACAACGGTGCGCGGTACACCAACGGTCCCGCTGTCTCGGGCTCGAGGTCGATGACGGCCGAGCCGAAGCGCCAGAGGCGGTTGAACAGGAAGACGCCGATGCGCTCGGGTTGCGTCGCCGACACCTGCCAGGTGCCGCGGCCCCATTGGGCCGGCTGCCCGCGGCCGCCGATCACGACGGTCGGTCGCACGGCGTACGCGGCGAGCCGCGGCTTGCGCAGATCGAGCTCGACCCGCCGGGTGACGGGGATGGAATCGGAGGGCATGGGCTCGAGCGTAGTGGGCACCACGGTCGACCTAGGATCAAGGAATGCCCGTGCAGATCCGCCCGGTGGGGGCCGCCGACCTCCCGCTCCTCGAGCGAATCGAGAACAAGGCCGATGCGCTCCTGGTGGATCTTCTCCAGCCGGATCAGTGGCACCCCGCACCGACGGATACGGAGCGGCTCGCCGACGGAGGCATCATTCTCGTCGCCGAAGGAGAGGATGGCACCGTGGTCGGTTTCGTTCACGTCATCGAGTTCGACGGCGGGGCGCTTCTCGAACAGGTGTCTGTTCTGCCGGGCTTCGGCGGCCGCGGTATCGGACGCGCGCTCGTCGAAGCAGCGAAGGATGCGGCGCGCCACGCAGGCTACGACAGGCTTACGCTCCGCACGTTCGCTGAGGTCCCCTGGAACGCACCGTTCTACGCATCCGCGGGATTCGTGATCGAGGAGCCGTCTGACGACTTCCACCGCGAGCTGATCGAGACGGAGGCAAGACTCGGGCTCGACCGTCTCGGGCCCCGCGTGCAGATGGGTGTGGATCTCCGCGGACTCCGCTGAGACAGCGGCTCCGCGTCGTGGCTTTGCGCAGCCTGGCGTCAACGAGGGATCGCCCTCGTCGGGCTGGCACCGTTCCCTTCGACGAGCGCATCGCGCAGGCGCGCCTTCGCCCGGTGGTAGCGGCTACGAACCGTGCCCTCCTTAAGGCCGAGGATGCGGCCGGCATCGACGAGAGAGAAACCCTCCCAGTGCACCAGGCCGATGATGTCGCGGTCGATCTCCGCCAGCGCAGAGAGTGCGCGGTGCAGTTCCTCGTGTTCGGGGTCGGGGGAGAAGCCCGGGTGCGTCGTCGTCGCGAGAACAGCTCGAAGGCGTTCCGTCAGGGCAAGTCTGCGGGCAAACCCGCGCCGGTGATGCAGCAGGACGTTCCGCGCGATGCCGAACATCCATGCTCGGGCTTCCTCGTCTGCTGACGGCAGACGAGAGGCACGCCGCCAGACGATCAGAAGCGTCTCGGCGAGGAGGTCCGCGGCATCGGCAGCCACAGGCACTCGGCGGGTGAAGTAGGCGAGGACATCAGGGGAGTGGGCAGCGATGACCGCAGTGATCTCATCGGCTGTGCGTTCGCTCGGCATCTCACTCCGCTTCGGGGACACACGTCATGCCCCACGCGTCGACGGCGCGCGTCGTGCTCGCCGCGGGATCACCGAGCCAGATGATGCCGGGGAAGGTTCCCGCGACGAAGTCCTGCAGAACGGGAACGAGGGCGCCGGAGACGCGAACCTCGCCATCCGGATCGTCGGGCTCAGGAGCGGCAGAGGCGTAGAGATGCTGACCGAGGCCGTCCCAGTCATGGCTTTCGATGGCCGCGTCGAGGACGGCGCCGTCCGACGGCTCAGGATGGCGCAACTCGATCCAGACTCGACAGCTCTCGGAGTGGCCCGTTTCGGTGGTCCAGGAGATCGGCAGCGGCGTCTCGTTCCTGACGTTGCCCAACGGCATGCTCACCCCGCCCCAGTGCGACATCACGATCGTCGCCGCGCCGGCGGTCAGCAGGACCGCACCGACGGCGAGTCCGGGAAGGAGCCAGCGGCTGGGGCGTCGACGACGCTCGGTCGGTCGCATCGCGCTGGCGAGAGCCCGAGCAAGGTGCTGCGTTTCGGGTGACACGGGCGTCGCCATCGTGTCCAGGTACGAATCCAGAGCCGACGGTTTCATCGCAGAAGATCCTCTCGCTTGTACCTCCTCATTCCCGTTCGGTCCCGAAACGTTGCACATCCCGGCTTCGCCGAGGAGAGGACCGCAGAATCGTGTTCTGACATAATGTGCATTATCGGTAATCACACCGATCCGCCCGCCGCGGCGCCGAAGCCCAGAGTGGACGTCTCTGCGCACAGGCGCCCCATAGGCTGAGGACGTGCTGGAGACGCTGACCGGGTTCGCCGTTGTCGGAACCGCGATCATCGTCGGATACATCATCGGACGTATCGACCTGCTCGGTCCGCACGCACGGCACGTGCTGAGCCGGCTCACGTTCTACGTTCTCTCGCCTTTCCTCCTCTTCACGGTGCTCAGCCAGGCGGACATCACGACGCTGTTCTCCGCACTGCTTCCGGTGTCCACGATCGCCGCCGCCGTGATCATCGGGCTGCAATGGCTGCTCTCGCGCTTCGTGTGGCGACGCTCCGTGGCGGATGCGACGATCTCCGCACTGTCGGCGGGCCAGGTCAATTCCAACAACATCGGAATCCCCCTGTCGCTGTACCTACTGGGCAGCGCCGCATACCCGGCGCCGGTCATCCTCATGCAGCTGTTGCTGCTGACGCCCATCGCGCTCGCGATCCTGGATGCTGCCACCACCGGCACCAGATCCTTCTGGCGCGTACTGGGGCGAACCGCCCGCAATCCCATCGTGATCGGCTCGGCACTCGGCACCCTCGTCTCGCTATCGGACATCGAGCTTCCGACGATCGTGTTGGAGCCCGCGCTGCTGATCGCGAACGCCTGCGTCCCCGTCCTTCTGATCAGCTACGGCATCTCGCTCCACGGCCAGCGCGTTCTCGCCGACGCCGGCCGCCGCAGTGAGGTGCTGATCGCGAGCGCGCTCAAGTTGGTCGCGATGCCCGCGGCGGCGTGGGCTGTGGCGACGCTCTTCCGACTCTCCGGGCACGAGGTGCTGATCGTCACCGTGCTGGCGGCCCTGCCGACGGCGCAGAACGTCTTCAACTACGCACAGCGCTACAGCGTCGGCGAGACGGTCGCGCGAGACACGATCTTCCTCACGACCGTGGGGAGTGTGCCCGTGCTGTTGGGGATCGTCCTGTTGCTGTGACGCGCCGCGTCGAGCACCACTCCCCTGCGGCGCCTCGCCGCGCTACGGTGGGATCGTACACTCAGCTTCTTCTCAGAAAAGAGCAAGCCATGTCCGAGACTGTCACCCCTGGCGCCGACAAGACGTTCGTCAACGGCATCCGCACCGCCTTCGGCATCGGTGGCGCCATCGCCCTCATCGTCGGCATTCTGATCCTGGTGTGGCCGCTGAAGACGGCCGCCGTAGGAACCGCGATCATCGCCGTCTACGCCATCGCATCGGGACTCGTGTACGCGGGTCTCGGCATCTTCTCAAAGACCCTCGGCGGGTGGTCCCGCGTCGGTCATATCGCTCTCGGCGTGCTGTTCGTGGCCGCCGGAGTGATCGCACTCGCGAACCTCGGCGACACCACGGTGTTCCTCGCCCTCTTCGTGGGAGTGTTCATCGGCGTCACCTGGATCGTCGAAGGTGTCGTCGCGCTCACGACACTCGGCAACAGCGCGTCACGAGGGTGGACCATCTTCTTCGCGGTGATGAGCCTCATCGCCGGCGTCATCCTGGTGTTCTCGCCGCTCTACGTGGCGCTGCTCTGGCTGTTCGTAGGCGCCTCACTGGTCGTCCTCGGCATCATCCAGCTGGTGCGCGCGTTCACCTTCGGCCGCGCCTGACAGCACGAGAACGGCCCCGGATCCACGGATCCGGGGCCGTTCTGCAATCTCACTCGGCGACGAAGGAGCTGGTCTCCCCCACGAGCCGCGTGTTGTCCGCGGGAACCGGCTCCACGGCGGCGAGGGCGACCTCCGCTGCGAACTCGGACACGTTGTAGAGCTTGCCGGCATCCTCACGGCGCAGCGCGATGGCGCCGGGATTGGCGCGTTCGAGCAGCGTCGCGGTGATGGTGCCTTCGATCATGTCGCCCGAGACGACGACGAACTCGACGCCGCGCTCGCTCAGAGCGGGGATCCGCTCACGAAGCGCATCTTCACCGGCACGCTTCGAGAGCGCGACCGGCTCGTACTCCGGCATCGTGGGCGTGGTGTGGATGAAGTGCGCCTGGTGGCTCGTCACGAACACGACGCGTGATCCCGAACCCAGCAGCGGCAGTGCCGTCTCGAGAACGCGCACCTGCGCGTCGCGATTCAGCTGCAGCGCATAGTCCGCGGCCATGCCGCCCTCCATGCCGCCGGAGGCGTTGAGCACCAGGATGTCGAGGGATCCGAACGTCTGCTCCACCTCCGAGAACATCGCCTCGACGGACGCCGCGTCCGTCAGGTCCGCTCCGACCACGAGCACCTCCACGCCGAGTTCGCGCAGCTGCGTGGCGAGCTTCTCGGCGCGCGGCGCCTTGTTGCGGAAGTTGATGACGACATTCGCGCCTGCCTGCGCGAAGTAGCGCACGGTGTCGGCTCCGATGCCGCGCGACGAACCGGTCACGAGGGCGGTCTTGCCGGCGAGGGAACCGGCGGCGAGGGGGGTGAGCGAATCGGTCACGGGCACTCCTGAATCTGGTGCGAAAGGACGTCGCCGGGCTCCGAAACGGCGCATCAGGGCGACACCCGACCCTACCAATCCCCGCTCGGCGTCGCGCGCGATAGCGTGGGCGCCGTGACGCATCCCTACCTGAGTCGCACACCCACCCCCCGCGTGTTCGCGCACCGCGGCCTCGTGCCCGTGGGCGCGGCCGATCTGGTGGAGAACTCGTTCGCGGCGATCGCCGCCGCTCACGCCGCGGGCGCCGTCTACGTGGAGTCGGACTGTCATCTGACGCGTGACGGCGAGGTCATCCTGTTCCACGACGACGACCTCTCGCGCGTCGTCGGTGATCCTCGTCTCGTTCGCGATGTGACGCTCCGAGAGCTCGAGCAGCTCATGGCCGAGCGCGGCGGGCTGGTGAGCTTCGCGCAGGCGCTGGAGAGCTTCCCCGATGTACGTTTCAACATCGACGTCAAGGCGGATGCGGCGGCCGAGCCCGCCGGGCGTCTTGCCTCGAGCGCGGCGGAGCGTGTTCTGCTCACGAGCTTCTCCGAGCGTCGGCGCCGAGCCGCCCTCGCCGCAGCAGCGCGCGCCCGCTCATCGCTGCTGCCCGCCACATCCGCGGGGGCGACGCTGGTCGCGCGTGCAGCAGCTGCCGCCCTCAGCGGCTCGCGCCGGCTCCTGCGCCGCACCTTGGAGGGCATCGATGCGCTCCAGGTCCCGGAGTATCAAAACCGCATCCGTCTCGTGACGCCCCGCTTCCTCGATGCGGTGCACGATGCGGGGGTCGAAGTGCATGTCTGGACCGTCAACGACGAAGCGGACATGCGACGACTGATCGAGATGGGAGTCGACGGCCTCGTGACCGACCGTGCGGATCTCGCGCTGCGAATTCTCGGCTCTGGACGCTGAAGATAGACTGTGAGTTCTGCTCCGTCATAGCCGCCTCGGATGATCCTCCCAACTCGACGCGTTATACCGGGTAAGCACCACGCGACGAGAGGACCACACAATGGCAGACCGCAGTCTTCGCGGCATCCGACTCGGCGCCCAGAGCCTACAGAGCGAAGAGGGCGTCGTTTTTCATGAGCGCACGCAGCAGACCTACGTCTGCAGCGTGTGTTCGAAAGAGACCACACTGACTTTCGCGGCAGACGCTGAGCCGCCGCAGACCTGGGAATGCCGCGCCTGCGGCGGAGAGGCACTGCTGCGCGTGGGCGAGCAGACCGTCTCCGTCGACCACAGCGACGACAAGGCTGCGCGCACCCACTGGGACATGCTGCTCGAGCGCCGCACGATCCCGGAGCTCGAGGAGCTTCTCGAGGAGCGTCTCGCCTTCGTCCGCGCCCGTCGCGGCGCCGGTGACGACGTCACCAAGAAGACCGCCTGAGCGCAGTCGTCCGAAACGGCGCCGCCCCCTCGGGGTGGCGCCGTTCTTCGTCATCCGCGGTTCTCGCGCGCTCCGCGCACCTTCGGCCCCAGCCACGCTGCCAGCAGCACGATCAGACTCCCCCAGGCGAACACGGCGTGCAGCGCCGGCCCCAGCACCATCGCAGCGGTCGTGCCGGTGCGCAGCGGCACCTCCGTCAGCATCGCCCCGGCGGTGTCGGCGGCGATGCCGTCGATGACCTCGCCCGTGGGCGCGATCACCTGACTCGTGCCGACGGTCGAGATGTTCACGACGGCGCGTCCCGTTTCGATCGCTCGTGCGCGCGCGAATGCCAGCTGCTGAAGGTTCTCGTCGGTGCCCCGGAAGTCCGCGTTGTTCGTCTGATAGACGAACACCTGGGCGCCGCCGTCGGAGGCCGCCCACACCACGTCGTCGTAGATGACGTCGAAGCAGATGGCGAGGCCGATCGGGGTATCGCCGAGCTCGACGACGGGTTCGGCCGTACCCGGGGTGTACTCCCGCTGGATGAGGTTGATCAGATCCGGTGCCAGCGCGGCGAAGAAGGGACGATCCGGAACATATTCCCCGAACGGCACGGGGTGGATCTTGTCGTAGGAGGCGACGACGCCTTCGCCGGCGTCCCACAGCATCGAGGTGTTGAAGTAGCGGTCGCCGCGCGCGGTGGCGGCGTTCACGAGCAGGGGCGCACCGATACGGTTCGACAGTGTGTTCAGCGTGGCGGCCGTGGTCCGGTTGCTCGTGGGATCCGAATCGATGCCCCCCTCGGGCCACACGAGCAGATCCATACGATCATCGGCGATCGCCTCGGTGGCCTTCAGCTGTGCATCGAGCAGCGCGCCTCGTGCTCGCTGGTCGAAGTACCCCGCCGGGCCGTTGCCCTGCACCGAACCGATGCGCAACGTGCCGGCGGCGGTCGTGGCGAACGCCGGCGTGGCGACGGCGATCAGGGCTACCAGGAGCGTGGGGACGATCGTGCGGACATCACGGAACCGCCGGACGCGCACATACTCGATCGCCGACGCGCACAGGAAGACGACCACGAAGCCGACGCCCGACATCCCGACCCACGACAGCAGCGGGGCAAGCGGGCCGTTCACCTGGGTCACACCGACCCTCCCCCACGGAAAGCCGCCGTAGGGGAATGTTCCGACCCATTGTTCGCGCAGCACCCAGAGGCCCGCCACGAGCAAGGGAAGCACGATCAGGCGAGGCCACATCCCCCGCAGCGCCCGGGGCACCCACCGATACGCCCAGGTGATGAGGATGGCCGCAGCCCCGGTGAGGACGGCTTCCAGCACGGACAGGGCGAGCCAGGGCACGGGCCCCAGGTAGCGCGCGGTGAAGGAGACATTGACGAGGAAGAACGCTGCCCCGTACGCCGTGCCGACGAGAAACGCGCCACCGACGCTGCGGCCGATGAGCGAGACGAGCGCGAGCGGGATCGCCACGAAGACCATCGGCCACCAGCTCAGCGCCGGGAACGCCGTCGTCAGGGCGAGCCCGCCGAGAACGGATGCCAGCACGGCAGCCCAGAGCGGTAGGAGGGCACGCGGTCTCGGCACGATCTCCAGCCTAGGCGGATCCTGCTATGGGCCCGCCGTCAGACGCCGGCGTACGCGACGATGCCGCGTCGCACCGAGTCGAGAGCAGTGCGCGCGGTCGTGGCCAGTGGCGCATCCGCGACGAGGGAGAAGCTGATCGAGCAGATCGATCGTCTGTTTGGCCCACCGCACGAAGTCGCCGGCCGCCATGTCGGCCTCGGTGAGGACACGGTCGAGGATCGACCCTCGCGCCCACGAGTACATCGCCTGCGACAGTCCCACCGCGGGCGGCGTGGAACCGGGCAGGTGGTGATCGCGTTCGATGTCGTCGAGACGCTGCCACAGGTCCTCGGTGGCGGTGAGGGCGGTGCGGAAGGCGCCGCGCGGCAGGCCGCGCTCCCCCACTCCCGCCTCGTCGCGCCGGGGCTCGTACACGAGTGCGCACACCAGCGCAGCGAGTGATGGGGCGTCCAAACGATCCCAGATGCCGGTGCGCAGAGACTCCGCGACGAGGAGATCGCGCTCTCCGTAGATCCGCCGCATCCGCCGGCCCGATGCGGTGAGGACGGTGCGCCCCTCGTCGTCATGGGCGACGTAGTCGAGTTCACTCAAGACGTCGACGACGCGGTCGAAGACGCGCGCGACCGTTCCGGTACGCGAGGAGATCTGGGCGCGCATGCGTTCCACACGCTTGTTCAGCTTGAGATAGCGCTCCGCCCATCGTGCGTGCGACTCACGGTCCGGGCAGGAGTGGCACGGGTGATGCTGGAGCCGACGACGCAGCGATTGAATGCGACGGGTACGTTCGTCACGGGTCGCCCGGGAGGCGTTCGCGTCTTTGCGCCCGAGCTTCTCCAGTTCGGAGACCTCCTGTCGCAACTGCGCGTACTCCGCGTAGTCGCCACGATCGCAGGTCATCGCCTCGCGGTAGCCCGCCAGCGACTCCTCCGCCGAGCGCACCTCCCGAGCCAGTCCCACGACGGAGCGGTCCGCCTGGAACTGCGCGAACGAGGATTCGAGGATCTCGCGGGCGCGCGGGCGGCCGAACTGGTCGATCAGATTGACCGCCATGTTGTAAGTGGGTCGGAAGCTCGAGTTCAGCGGATAGGTGCGGCGGGATGCGAGGGCCGCCACCGCCTGCGGATCCATCGTCTCGCTCCACTGCACCACCGCGTGCCCCTCGACGTCGATGCCCCGACGCCCCGCCCGGCCGGTCAGCTGGGTGTACTCCCCCGACGTGATGGCGACACGCGCTTCGCCGTTGAACTTCTCGAGCTTCTCGAGCACCACCGTGCGGGCGGGCATGTTGATCCCCAGCGCCAGCGTCTCGGTCGCGAAGACGACTTTGACGAGCTTGCGACGGAAGAGCTCCTCGACGATCTCCTTGAAGGCGGGGAGAAGACCGGCGTGGTGGGCCGCGACCCCACGTTCGAGGTTCTCTCGCCACTCCCAGAAGCCGAGAACGGCCAGATCTTCGTCCGGGAGGTTGCGTGTGCGTTCCTCCACGATCTCTCTGATCGCGCGACGCTCGTCGGCGTCGGTGAGGCGGAGTCCTGATCGCCGCACCTGCTGCACGGCACCGTCGCAACCCGCGCGCGAGAAGATGAAGAAGATTGCGGGGAGCAGGTTGGCGCGTCCCAGCAGGTCGACGACCTCGGGGCGGTCGATCCGTTCGAGCCGTCGGGTGTTTCCCGATCGGAGTTGCTTCGTTCCGTGCCGATGCGGACGACGATGAGCGTCGGCATCCCGCCGCGCCTGCTGCCCGTAGCGCTTGCGGTCGTGTCCCGGTCCTCCGCCGGAGCGGATGCGAAGCAGCTCCTGGTTGACCTGGGCGGCGGCGACGCCGGCGCGATCATCGAACAGGGGCAGAAGGTCTCCGCGCACCAGGACATGCTGCTCGAGAGGGACGGGTCGCGTTTCGGAGACGATGATGTCGGTCTCGCCGCGCACCGTGTCCAACCAGTCGCCAAACTCCTCGGCGTTGGAGACCGTGGCGGAAAGGGAAACGAGCCGGACGCTCTCCGGGAGGTGGATGATCACCTCTTCCCAGACCGCGCCGCGGAAGCGATCGGCCAGGTAGTGCACTTCGTCCATCACGACGAAACGGAGATCGCGCAACGCGGAGGAGCCCGCATAGAGCATGTTGCGCAGCACCTCGGTCGTCATCACCACGATGCGCGCATTTCCGTTGATGTTGGTATCGCCGGTCAGCAGGCCCACGTTCTCCGGTCCGTAGACCTCGGTCAGCTCGCGGAACTTCTGGTTCGAGAGCGCCTTCATGGGCGTCGTGTAGAAGGCCTTGTCGCGCGAGGTGAGCATGGCCAGATGGATGGCGAACTCCCCCACGATGGTCTTCCCTGCGCCCGTGGGCGCGGCGACGAGAACACTTCGCCCCTCTTCGAGAGAGGCGCATCCCTCGAGCTGGAACGGGTCGAGCTCGAAGCGCTGGGCGGCCGCGAACGCAGCCGTCTCCGGATGGGAAGCCCGCGACTGTGCGGCGGCGAACCTCTCGGCGGCGGAGAGTTCGGTCACAGCGTCGTGTCCAGCAGCGCCGCCTCGCGCTTGCGGCGCCGGCGGTCGAAGATCATGGACAGTCCAGCGGCCGCGAAGAACAGCACGATCAGGATGGCGCCGAGCAGCAGCATGCTGACGACGTCAGCAGCCGGGGTCGCGACGGCGGCGAAGACCGTCGCGACGAGCACGGCCACCCGCCATCCCTTGAGAATGGCCATTCCCGACATGATCCCGGCGAGGTTGAGCGCCACGAGGAACACGGGCAGCACGAACGAGACGCCCACGACGATCATGAGTTTGAAGATGAAGTCGTAGTACTCGGATGCGGAGTAGAAGTTCACGGCGCCCTGGGGCGTGAAGCTCCACATGACCTCGATGACGTGCGGCATGACGAGGACCGCAACGTAGCACCCGGCGAAGAACAGCGGGATGGCGGCCGCGACGAATCCGATCGTGTACCGGATCTCCTTGCGAGTGAGCCCGGGCATGATGAACGCCCAGATCTGCCACAGCCAGACGGGGGCGGACAGGAAGATGCCGATCGTCACCGCGATCCGCATCCGCATCTCGAACGGCGATGTGACCGTCGCGAAGTTCAGGGCGGAGAAACTGTCTCCGCGCTTCTCTGCCACGAACTTGATCGGGCCCATCAACCAGTCCAGGATGGGGTCCGTCACGAAGAAGGCGATGATCATCGCCGCAACCAGCGCGATCGCCGCGATCATCAGACGACGCCGCAGCTCGATGAGGTGCTGTCCCAGCGACATCCGCTTCTCGCGGCGTGGTTCTTCAGCTCCCGTGATGGGCGAAGCCGGGGCCGTCACGGCCGGTCAGGCGCGAGTGTCGGGCGAGGTCCCCGTGTCGGGAGCCTTCGGCGCGGACTCCGCCGGGGTAGGAGCCGGCGCGGCGTTGGTGACGGGGGACGGCGCCGCGGCGTCGTCTTCCTTCATGGCCTTCATCTCTCCGCGGAACACCCGGGCGGACTGTCCCACGCTCTTCGCCAGAGCCGGCAGCTTGGCAGCGCCGAAGAGGAGCAGAATCACCGCGAGGATGACCAGCAGGTGCGGCCAACCGAAAGCGCCCATGGAGATCTCCAAAAGTTCGAGGTGCCCCCAGTGTAACCCGCGCACCTGCGACGGGGCCGGGGATCAGTCGGAGTGTTCGTACTGCGCCAGACCTGCGTGCGCCCAGGATGCGGCGGCTCGGCGGGCCGCCTCGGGTGCCAGGATCTCGACGTCACCGGCGCGGCGGGCGGCGAGCCTCCGCAGCACGCCTTCATCCGCCAGGCGCACCGTGGCGGTCGCCATGCCGCCGGAGCTCTCGATCTCGGCGTGCGTCAAGAACTCGCCGAGAAGCGGTGCCACTGCCTCCGGGAACCGCAGACGCGCGACGATATCACCCTGGAGGGTGTCGAACAGGGCGGGCAGCGGATCCGCGCCGTGCGTCACCGGGATGTCGGTGACCTCGACATCGGACACGCGGTCGAGGTGGAACGTGCGCGTGGCCTGGCGCAGGTGGCACCAGCCCTGCAGATACCACTGTCCTTCGGCGATGTGCACCTTGACCGGGTCGACCGTGCGGGTCGTCGCGGCCGCATCCGGGGTCTTGTACGAGAACGAGACCGCACGACCGCGACGGAGTGCCTCGTCGACGCGCTCGCGCACGTGGTCGACGGGGGCGGGCGCGACGATGACGTCGGCCGGCGCCGATGCCGCGCCGCGCGCGAGTTTCGCCAGGAGGCCCTTCAGGAGGGCGGAATCGCTCACTCCGGGCAACGAGCCCGTGAGCTGGAGCCCGGCGAGCAGGGCCGCGGCCTCGCGAGCCGTCAGGCGAGGGGTGCGCTCGAGGCCGACGGTGTGCGTCAGCGCGATGCGGTCCTGCGTGTCGAGCAGATCCCAATCGATGTCGAAGAGGTCACCGGGCAGCGACCAGAAGCCCCCCTCCCCGGGACGGCCGATGACCGTCAGCTTCTCGACCATTCCCCGCATCTGCGCGGGGCTCACTTCGAAGTCGCGCGCGGCGTCGTCCAGGGCGACATCGCCGCGTTCGAGCAGGTAGGGCACGAGTTGCATGATCAAGGCCGCGCGCTCGGTGGCGACCAGCGGACGCGAGGCGTTCACGCGCGTCCTCCGTGCAGCGCCACCACTGCGCGCAGGCGCTCGACCACGAGATCGCGCAGGTGGGGCGGGTCCACCACGCGTGCCTCGGGACCGTAAGAGGCGAGCTCGTCGGCGAGGATGTGCGCGTCGACGTACGGCACCAGGATGCCTTGAGCGGCCGAGCGGCCACGGCGGGAGAGGCGAAGCGCGGCCTCGGTTCCCGGATGCACTTCGATGAGGGCCTCCTGTCGTGCCGCGAGCTCCTGGAGCTCGCGGAGGGCGCGTTCCCCCGCGCCCACGCGCAGCGAGGGGTCGAAACTCTCCTTGGTGATCTGGACCGCGTCGGTGATACGGGAGAGGAGGAATGTGCGCTCCGCACCGAGCGTCACATCCGTGCCGTACACGTGCCAGCGGGCCTCGTACTCGACGAGAGCAAGCGGGCGCACCCGGCGCCGGCGCGCTGTGGACTCCCCCGGGCGCACATAGGTGAACGAGACGACGCGCGCCTGCTCGATGGCACGCTGCAGCGGAGCGAACGCCGTGTCGCGCACGCTGATGCGCGGCGCATAACCGACGATCTCCGCGTCGACCTCGTTGCCCAGGGCTCGGATCTTCCGCAGCCCGCTCCGGGCAGGCGCCGACATGCTGTTCTCGCTCCAGACAGAGCCCGCCAGATTCAGCAGGGCGATCTCCGCGGGCGTGAACGTGATGTCGTCGGGGAGCGCGTACTCCGCCGTCGGCACACGGTAGCGCGCCTCGCGGAGGTCATCCGGGTCGGCGTGGTCACCGATGGTCTCGATCGGGACGCCCAGCGCGCGCAGGTTCTCCTTGTCGCGCTCGAACATCTTCTCCAGAGCGGTCTTCGACGCGCCGGCCTCCGCTTGCTCCCGGTACCCCGAGACCGATCGCAGGATCGTGTCCTTGGTGAGGCCCTGTTCCGTCGCCATGAGCGCGACGGCGAGGTTCACCAAGCGCTCCTCTGGCGCGACGGAACTCGCTTCGTTCATGGGCACCCCCATATCCTAGGCGCGCCGCTACCTCCCGGCGCGGTGATGGCGGGGCTCAGCCCAGCGCGCCGAGGATGTCGATGACGTAGATGGAGGCATCGCTGGAGGCGTCGGCGGGCGGCTCGACGACCAGCACCTGCGAACCGATCGGAAGGCCGGCGATCGTCTGAGAGACGACCGAATCGCCCCCGAGCGCGACCGCGTCGGGCTTGTCGTCCCAGGTGGTCTTCGTGACGCGCTTGCTCTTCCAATCGACCTGCAGCACGTTCACGACGACGGTTGAACCGTCGGCGGGGACGTCGTGGTCGCCCTTCTTCAGGACCTCCACCTTGCGCTCGGACGGGGCGGAGCCATCGGGGACCACCACGCCGGGGTGGCCGTCGTCGGTGAGCACGACCGACGGCATGCCGTGCGCCTCGTTGTACTGAGGTGCGCCGTCCGCCGCCGGGAGCATCACGGAGCGCAGGTCCAGGACGGCGACGAGCGGAGTGCCTTCGGCGAGTCGCAGCTGCTCGAGGAAGCCTGCGTCGACCTGATCGCCGGCGAGACCTACGACGATCTTCGACCCCCCGGTCGCACACTCCAGTGCGCTCTTGATCCCCGGCATCGCCTGGGTCAGGCCGGTCAGCGGCAGATAGAGCGGCTGGCCGTAGCCCTCCGCTGCCAGGACTTCGCCGCTCGTCGCATCGGCGAGGGTGAAGCCCACGTCTACCACCTGGTTGTCGGAGACGATGGCATTTCCGCCGCCGGTAACGAGGTCGTCGTACTGCACGCCGTCGATGTTGATCGGCGAGGACACCTGGACCGTGGGTGCGACAGTGCTGTCGTCGCCGGAGACGGCGACGAGCGAACCGATCGCGCCGACGGAATCAGGGCGATCGCAACCCGATGCTGCCGAGGAAGAGCATCCGACGAGGGCCAGGGTCATCAGGCCGACTGCGGCGGCCGCGGCGGGGAGTCTGCGCACCGGATCAGTCTACGTGCTCGTGGGCGGCGTCCTCCGCCGCCGCTTGGCGCGCACCGGCAGCCGCGCGCTGCGCCTCGCGCACACGCTTGCGGAGGTTCTTGTCGGTGATCTGCCGCTCCCCCACCGCCCCCGGCGTCCACAGCTCCACATCCTCGTCGCTGTAGCTCGACTTGGAGGCCCGCCGCTTCTGCTCGGGAAGCACGGCGCCGGGAGCGAGTCGCCGCGCCGTCAGCAGGAACCCGGTGTGCGCGACCATGCGGTGATCCGGGCGCACCGCGAGCCCCTCGACGTGCCAGCCGCGCACGAGCGTCTCGCTCGCCTCCGGGTCGGTGAAGAGCTCGGTCTGGCGGATGTACTCCGCGACACGGCTGAGCTGCGTCGCGGTGGCGACGTAGCAGATCACCACGCCGCCGGGCGCGAGGGCATCGGCGACCACATCGATGCACTCCCACGGCGCCAGCATGTCAAGCACGACGCGGTCGACGGATGCCGGTTCGACCGCTTGCGGCAAGCGCTCGACGAGATCCCCGACCTCGAGCGTCCAGTTCTCGGGCACGGAGCCGAGGAAGGTCTCGACGTTCGCGCGCGCGACCTCGGCGAAGTCCTCCCGCCGCTCGAAGGACGTCAGCCGTCCCGCCGCTCCGACTCCACGCAGGAGCCAGAGCGCGAGCGCACCCGACCCGACACCCGCTTCGACGACGACCGCCCCGGGGAAGATGTCGGCCTGCGCGACGATCTGCGCCGCGTCCTTCGGGTACACGATCGCGGCGCCGCGCGGCATCGACATGACGAAATCACGCAGCAACGGGCGCAGGGCGAGGTACTCGTGGCCGCCGCTGTTGGCGACGACGGAGCCGTCAGGCAGGCCCTCGAGGTCGCGATGACGCAGCACGCCGTGATGCGTGTGCAGCTCGCCGCCGTCCTTCAGCGTGATCGTGTGCAGCCGACCCTTCGGTCCCGTCAACTGGATGCGATCGCCGAAGCGGAAGGGGCCGCGGGGTGCGGAGGCGGGAGTGGTCATCGTGCGACGTCCTCGAATTCGTGGTGTGCGGTGAACAGACGCGCGATGTCGTCCGCGTCGGTGTCGGCGAGCGAGGGCCACAGGGCAGCGGCCCCGACGCCCTCGAGCGACACCATGTGGGGAACGCCGAGTGCGACGGTGCCGGCCGCGATGGCGGAGCGCAGCCCGTTCGGCGAGTCCTCGATCGCGACGGTGCGTGCCGGATCGACGCCGAGCGAGGCGCAGGCCTGGAGGTACGGATCCGGGAAGGGCTTCGGGCGGGTCGCCTCGTCTCCGGCGATCACGAGGTCGAACGCGTCGAAGTCGATGAGATCGACGACCGCATCCGCCATGCGACGCAGGGACATGGTCACCAGGGCCGTGCGCACCCCCGCTGCGCGGAGACTGGCCAGCAGCTCTCGGGCACCGGGGCGGAAGGGCACGCCGTCCTCCCGCAGCGACTGCATGACCCGGCTCGTCAGCGTGTCGATGATCTGCTGCTCTGCGAGACGAACGCCTGCGCCCTGCAGCAGACGTGCCGCGTCGTCGAGCCCGAGGCCGACCAGCCCCAGCGCCTGTTCGTGGGTCCAGACGCCGCCGTAGGAGGCGACGAGCGGCCCCTCGGCTGCCATCCAATAGGGCTCGGTGTCGACGAGAGTGCCGTCCATGTCCCACAGGACGGCCTCGGGAAGCTGGGGGTTCACCGTCCCATGCTACGGGGCGCCCCGACCGGACCCGCGCCACGCGGCGTCGCTGCGCCTATCCTGGAACGATCCCCGCGGCGCTCAGCTGCTGCGGAAGAGAGGGAGTGACGGTGGAGGGACTCGGTCGGCGCGTTCTGGTCGCCGCCTTCGACGGCTGGAACGACGCGGGTGAGGCGGCCTCGGCCGCCGTGGCGCTCCTGCGCGCCGAGGGCGAGTACGAGAGCGTCTACTCGGTGGACCCCGAACTGTACTTCGACTATCAGTACACCCGCCCGACGGTGAGCCTGGATGCGGAGGGCAATCGCGCGCTCTCGTGGCCGGAGGCGACGCTGCTGCGCCCGGCGCAGCAGACCCGGGGCACGCAGCTGTGGCTGCTGACCGGCGTCGAGCCTGCGCGAGCGTGGAAGGCGTTCGCCTCCGAACTCGTCGACTTCGCTCTCGCCGAGGACATCACCGGCTTCGTCGCGCTCGGCTCGATGATGGCGGATGTGCCGCACACCCGTCCGATCTCGATCTTCGCGGGCAGCGACAGCGACGCGCTGCGCACCGGCCTGGGCCTCGAGAGAAGCTCCTACGAAGGACCCGTCGGCATCCTGAGCGTCCTCGCCCATGTCGCTGAGCAGGCCGGCATCCCGGCGGCGTCGCTGTGGGCCAGCGTTCCGCACTACGTCGCGGGACACACGCCCTCTCCGAAGGCCACGCTGGCGCTGCTGGACCGTCTGGAGGACATCACCGGGGCGAAGGTCCCCCGCGGCGAGCTGTCGACGCAGGCCGCCGCGTGGGAGGCATCCATCGACGCGGCCGCGGCCGACGACGAGGAGATGACCGAGTACATCCGCGGACTCGAGCGCACGCGCGACACGTGGGACTCCCCGGATGCGTCCGGCGACGCGATCGCCCGTGAGTTCGAGCAGTACCTGCGTCGCCGCGGCGACGGGCCGGGCAAGCCCGGCCGCGACGAGCCGCGGCGCTGACGCTGGAGCGTGATCAGGCGGCGATCACGCCCGTCGCGAGCATGATCATCACGAACGCACCCAACGCGACGCGATAGATCACGAACGGCAGGAAGCTGCGCTTGGAGATCCACGCCATGAAGTACTTGATCACCACGAGCGCGACGAAGAACGCGACGATGGTCGCGGCTCCTGTCTCCCACAGGTTGAAGACGGGGTCGACCTCGGGCTCGCGGAGCACTTTGAACAGCTGGTAGAAGCCGCTGCCGAACACCGCAGGAATCGCGAGCAGGAAGGCGTATCGCGCCGCCGCCGCGCGCTCGTACCCGAGGAAGAGCCCCGCGGTGATGGTGCCGCCGGAGCGCGAGACCCCCGGCACGAGCGCGAGCGACTGCGCCAGGCCGAAGACGATGCCGTGGCCGACCGTGAGGTCCTTGAGCTTGCGGCGGTGTGCGCCGACCGCATCCGCGATGCCGAGGAGGACGCCGAAGAAGATGAGCATGCCCGCGACCAGCCAGAGCGAGCGGAACACGCCCTCGATCTGATCCTGGAAGAAGAGCCCCAGCGCGACGATCGGCACCGACCCGACGATGATCAACCAGCCCATCCGCGCGTCGGGATCGTTGCGCGGGACGCGTCCGGTGAACGAGCCGAACCAGTGCGAGATGATGCGGACGATGTCCTTCCAGAAGAAGATCACGACCGCGGCCTCGGTCCCGATCTGCGTGATCGCCGTGAATGCCGCGCCCGGATCCTGCGCGGAAGGCAGGAAGGCTCCGAGGATCGCGAGATGCGCACTGGATGAGACCGGAAGGAACTCGGTGAGACCTTGAACGAGGCCCAGGAGGAGCGCTTCGAGGAAATTCTGCATCGACGGCCTTTCGCCTTATCGGATGACGGGTCAGCAGGTGCGGAGGAAGTCGGTCAGCACGCGCTGCCCGAACACGAGGGAATCGATCGGGACGCGTTCGTCGACACCGTGGAACATACCGGTGAAATCCATGCCCTGCGGAAGGCGCAACGGCGCGAACCCGTAACCGGTGATCCCCAGACGCGACAGCGCTTTGTTGTCGGTTCCCGCACCGAGCAGGTACGGAATGACGGGCGCTTCGGGATCATGTCGCCCGAGGACGGCGACCATGCGATCGACGAGGTCGCCGTCGAAGGTCGTCTCCAGGCCGACGTCGCGCACGACCGTCTCGATCTCGATCCCCTCACCGACGATCCGACGGATGTCCGCGAGCGCCTCCTCCTCGGTCCCGGGCAGCACACGGACGTCGATCAGCGCCTCGGCCCGATCGGGGATCACGTTGTGCTTGTAACCGGCTGCCAGCCCCGTCGCGTTCGCCGTCGTGCGCAGACTCGCCCGGAGGAACGCGGATGCGGGACCGGCGGCGTCGGCCAGCGCATCGGGATCGTCGGCATCCATCCCGGTGAGACGCGACATCTCGGCGAGGAAGCGCTCGGTGGTGGCGGTGAGCCGCAGGGGCCACTCGGTGCGCCCGAGTGCTGCGACGGCCTCGGCGAGGCGGACCACGGCGTTGTCCGGGTGGAATCTGCTGCCGTGGCCGGCCGCGCCGCGCGCCACCAACCGCAACCAGAGAAGCGCCTTCTCCCCCACCTGGAGGAGGTAGGCACGTCGTGAGCCGACGTCCACGGAGAAGCCGCCCACCTCGCTGATCGCCTCGGTCGCGCCGGCGAAGATCTCCGGTCGATGCTCCACGACGAGCGAGGAGCCCTCGACGCCGCCGTTCTCCTCGTCTGCAAAGAAGGCCAGCACCAGATCGCGCTCCGGCTGCTCCCCCGCCCGTAAGAGCTCCGCGACCGAGGTGAGGATCATGGCGTCCATGTTCTTCATGTCCACCGCACCGCGACCCCACAGCATCCCGTCTCGGATGACACCCGCGAACGGGTCGACGCTCCAGTCCTGCGCTACCGCGGGGACGACGTCGAGGTGACCGTGCACGACGAGCGCCGGTCGGGTGCGGTCCCGTCCGGGCACGCGAGCGAACACGTTCGTGCGGCGCTGCACCGGCTCGTAGTACTGCGTGTCGAGACCGAGCTGCTCGAGGTAGGCGCCGACGTACTCGGCGGCCTCGCGTTCGCCGACAGCGCGACCGCCGCCGTAGTTCGTCGTGTCGATGCGGATGAGGTCGCGCGCGATCCGCGCGACCTCGGGCAGATCGGGCGCGCCTGCGGCAGTCGCGTCCGTCATGGGGTTCAGGCTACCGGCTCCGTGTGTCCGTCCCGTGACGTGCGACACACGCGGGGCGATCCGGATTATCGACCGGACACGGGACGTGGTAACGTTGCTCCTCGTTGCGAAAGCGACGAAAACACTGCGCGGGTGGCGGAATAGGTAGACGCGCTAGCTTGAGGTGCTAGTGCCCGTATAGGGCGTGGGGGTTCAAGTCCCCCCTCGCGCACAGTGACAGAAGAGGGTCCCGGAAGGGGCCCTCTTCTTCTTTTGTGCGTGTGCCATCCCGCACGCCGACGCACTGACCCGCTCAGCTGTGGACGCGCTTGCGCAGCAGTTCGATCCGGGCCTGCAGCTGGGCGACGGTCGCGTGCGAGACCGCAGGTCCGCCGCACAGGCGACGCAGTTCGGTGTGCACCGCGCCGTGCGGCTCGCCGCTCTGTCGCGCGTACAGCCCCACCAGGCTGTTGAGCAGCTGTCGCTGTTCCTTGAGCGTGCGGTGCAGGGGCGCGGGGATGTCGCTCGGCGGCTCCTGCTCCCCCGCCGCCTCGCGCGCTTCCCGCGCGGAGCGATGGCGTCCCTGGCGGGCCTGGCGCTGCATCAGGAGTTCGTGCACGTGCTCCGGCTCGAGCAGGCCCGGGATACCCAGGAACTCCTCCTCCTCCGGCGTGCCGGGCACGGCGAGCTGACCGAACTCCTTGCCGTCGAACAGCACGCGGTCGAAGTGGGCGTTCGCGCCGAGCGCCTGGTACGCGAACTCCTCGGTGAGAGCGTCGGATGCGGAGTCCTCGCGCTCCGCCTGGTTCATCATGTCCTCTTCGGCATCCCACATGTCCTCCGCGTCGCTCTCGCGATCGAGCGCGTGGTCGCGCTGGCGCTCCATCTCGTTGGCGAGGGTCAGCAGCTGCGGGACGTTCGGGAGGAACACGCTCGCGGTCTCACCGCGGCGCCTGGCACGCACGAAACGACCGATCGCCTGCGCGAAGAACAGCGGGGTCGACGCAGAGGTCGCGTACACGCCGACGGCGAGGCGCGGCACGTCGACGCCTTCCGACACCATCCTCACGGCCACCATCCAGCGAGAATCCGAGGCGGAGAAGGTCTCGATGCGAGAGGACGCCTCGGCCTCGTCGGAGAGGACGACGGTGACGGACTCACCGGAGATCTGCTGCAGGATGTCGGCGTACGCGCGCGCCGCCGTCTGGTCGGTCGCGATGACGAGGCCGCCCGCATCCGGAACCTGTTCTCGCACCTCCGAGAGGCGCCGATCGGCCGACCGCAGGACGGCGGAGATCCACTCCCCCTCCGGCGCGAGCGCCGTACGCCACGCCTGGGACGTGATGTCCTTCGTGTTGTCCTGCCCGAGCTGCGCCTCCATCTCGTCGCCGGTCTTCGTGCGCCATCGCATGTGACCGGCGTAGACCATGAACAGCACCGGTCGTACGACGCCGTCCTCGAGCGCGCGACGGTAGCCGTACGCATAGTCGGTACGCGAGACGCGGTTGCCCTTGGCATCCGGGTGGTACTCGACGAACGGGATGGGGGCCGTGTCGGAGCGGAAGGGTGTCCCCGACAGCAGCAGCCGGCGGGTGGCGCGCCCGTACGCTTCGCGCAGCGCGTCGCCCCAGCTGAGGGCGTCGCCGCCGTGATGCACCTCGTCGAGGATCACGAGGCTGCGCTTCTCGATCGTCAGGTACTGATGGACGGAGGCTTTGACGGCGACCTGCGCGTACGTCACCGCGACGCCGTGATACTGCCGAGCCGGAACCGTGTGGCGGTTGCTGAAGTGGGGGTCGAGGCGGATGCCGACCCGGGCCGCCGCATCCGCCCACTGCGTCTTGAGGTGCTCCGTCGGAGCGACCACGATGATGCGGTCGACGACTCCACGACGCAGCAGCTCGCTCGCAAGTCGCAGCGCGAAGGTGGTCTTTCCGGCACCGGGTGTGGCAGCGGCGAGGAAGTCGCGGGGGCCCTTGCCGATGCCGTCGGGACCATCCATGGAGAAGTACTGGTCGAGGGCCTCGGCCTGCCAGGCGCGCAGGCGCTGCGCGGTTCCCCACGGTGCTCGCTGCGGATATGTCGGAGAGAGGTGCTCGGCGGCGAAACTGCCGATGTGCTCGGCTCCGTGCTCGTCGATCCGATCGGCGTCGATGGTCGTCTCCCGCTCGTCGTCCATCGCACCTCCGTTCTCGAACGCGAGAATCCACGATAGGCGAGATCGCGGACACCCGGCCCCGACCTCCGGTCAGGGCGCGGGGCTACGCTGAGGGGTCAGGAGGAACGATGACCAGCGAATCGGCTCTGCCCCACCGCACGCCCTACGTTGCCAACGATCAGGGGCATCCGTGGCGGCGTTTCGTCGCCATCGGCGACTCCTTCACCGAAGGCCTCGGCGATCCGTCCCCCGACTCGCCGGGCGGCAACCGCGGCTGGGCGGACCGCGTCGCCGAGGTGCTCGGCGCCGGAGTCGACGACTTCGCCTACGCGAACCTCGCCGTGCGCGGCCGCCTGATCGGCCAGATCGTGGCGGAGCAGATCGAGCCCGCGCTCGCCCTCTCCCCCGACCTCATCAGCTTCTGCGCGGGAGGGAACGACGTCATCCGCCCCGGCACCGATCCGGACGATATCTCGCAGCAGTTCGAGGACGCCGTCATCCGACTCTCTTCGACCGGCGCCACCGTCGTCGTGTTCACGGGAATCGACACGAACTTCTCGCCGGTGTTCCGCGGCTTCCGCGGGAAGGTCGCGATCTACAACGAGAACCTTCGAGCGATCGCCGACCGGTACGACTGCATCGTCGCGGACCAGTGGGGCCTCAAAGAGATCCAGGACGCCCGCTTCTTCGCGGACGACCGGCTCCACCTGAATGCCCTCGGCCATCACGAAGTCGCGCGGATGGTGCTGAGAGCCCTCAACGTGCCCAACGATCTGACGCCGATGCAACCGGCGCCGATCGCGGTGCGCAACTGGCGGGCGGCCCGTGCCGACGATCTCGTCTGGGCACGGACCTACCTCGTCCCCTGGGTTCTGCGGCGGCTGAGGCACCAGTCGTCGGGCGACCACGTGACGGCGAAGCGCCCGGAGCCGTCGCGCGTGTCGCGCATCGAGGATCAGGATCCCGCCGCGGGCGGGTGAGCCAGCGCCCAGAGCGCCACGGCGCCCGCTGAAGCCACGTTGAGCGAGTCGACGCCGCCCGCCATCGGGATCGTCACCACCGTGTCGGCTGCCCGGAGCGCCCCGCGGCTCAGCCCATCGCCCTCGGCGCCGAGCAGCAACGCCACTCGCTCGGGCCTGGACGCCGCGAACGACTCGAGCGCGACGGCATCGTGCGCAAGCGCGAGAGCGGCGACGTGGAATCCCGCCTCGTCGAAGAGGTGCCTCGCCTCGGGCCACGCGGGCAGCCGCGTCCACGGGACCTGGAAGACGGTGCCCATGCTGACGCGCACACTGCGTCGGTAGAGCGGATCCGCGCACCGCTCGGTCACGAGCACCGCATCCGCCCCCATTCCTGCGGCCGCGCGGATCGCCGCGCCCACGTTCGTGTGGTCGACGATGTCCTCGAGGACGAGCACCGTGCGCGCGTCGCGCAGGAGGCCGACAACATCCGGCAGCTCCGGGCGGTGCATCGCCGCCAGAGCGCCGCGGTGCACGCTGTAGCCCGTCACCGACTCGGCGACTTCAGCCGGGACGACGTACACCGGCGTGTCGGTGTACGCCAGGAGCGCCGACACTTCGTCGACCCACCTGCGCTGCACGAGCACGGATCGAGGTCGGTGTCCCGCCGCCAGCGCCCGCGCGATCACTTTGGCGGACTCGGCGATGTACAGCCCCTCTGCCGGCTCCGACATCCGCCGTAGCGCGACGTCGGTGAGGTCGCGGTAGTCGTGCAGTCGCGTGTCGTCGGGGTCGGTGATCTCTTCCAGGTGCATACGTCCCTCCTCGGCCAGCTAACCAGCCTCAGAGGCCGCCGACGAAACATACCCGCAAACCGGCAGGCGTAGGCTCGGCAGCAGGAGGTACTGTGCCACTCGTGACGGAACCCGATCCGACCGCCCTCGCCGAGCTGGAGCGCGCGATCGACGCGCTGGCCGGTCGACGGGTCGCCGTCCTCACCGGCGCCGGAGTGTCGACCGATTCCGGGATCCCGGACTACCGCGGGCAGGGCGCTCCGGTGCGCAAGCCCATGAGCGTCGAGCAGTTCCTCTCCGAGGAGAGCGCCAGGCGGCGCTATTGGGTCGGCAGCCACCTCGGGTGGCGGCGCTTCGCCGCAGCGCAGCCCAACGAAGGCCATCGCGCGCTCGCCCAGCTGGAGGCAGCGGACATCACGAGCGGGGTCATCACCCAGAACGTCGACGGTCTGCACGTGCGTGCCGGCTCCCGTCGCGTGGTCGAGCTGCACGGCACCATGCGCCGCGTGGGCTGCCTGCAATGCGGGCAGGTGTTCGACCGACGTGATCTCGCAGTGAGGGTGGAGGCGGACAACCCCTGGCTGAGCGAGACGGAGGAGCTGCCGCTCGGGCCGGACGGCGACGTCGCGGGCGCCGAGGTGGGCGGCTTCCGCATCCCCGAGTGCAGCGTGTGCGGGGGCGTGCTCAAGCCGGATGTCGTCTTCTTCGGCGAGTTCATCCCCGCCGAGCGGTTCCGCGAGGCCGAGCAGCTCGTGCGCGCCGCGGACGCGCTTCTCGTGGCGGGTTCATCCCTGGTCGTGAACTCGGGCATCAGATTGGTCGAGCGCGCCCGGCGACGTAGGCTTCCGGTGGTCATCGTCAACCGCGGACAGACCCGGGCCGACGCCCGGGCCACGGTGAAGGTCGACGCCGGGACGAGTGAGGTGCTCACCGCCCTGGCGGAGGCACTCCCCCGCCGACGCTGACTCCGCTTCGACACACCGACAGGCCCGTGACCCACCTCATCCTCATCCGCCACGGCGAGACCGACTGGAACCGTGCACGCCGCATCCAGGGCGCGACAGACATCCCCCTCAACGAGACCGGGCGCACACAGGCCCGCGACGCCGGACTCGCCCTCCGCGACCGCCTTGACGCAGACACGCCGCTGGTGCTCGTCTCGAGCGATCTGCAGCGCGCAGCCGAGACGGCGGACATCATCGGGGCGATCCTGGAGCGGCCCGTGGCGGGGAGATATCCCGAGCTGAGGGAGCGTTCGTACGGCGAGGCCGAAGGCGTATCCATCGACGAGCTCGCCGAGCGCTGGGGACGGGGACCCGATGCCCGTGTGCCGGGAGCCGAGACGCGAGAACAGCTGCGCGAGCGCGCGCTGAGCGGTCTCGCGCGGGTGATCGCCGACGCATCGGCGGACGAGACGCCTCCCGTGGTGGTCGCCGTCGCGCACGGCGCCCTCATCCGCGAGGTGCTGGCCTTCGCCACCGACGAGCAGCTCCCCGCCGACGGCGATCGGCTCGGCAACGGCTCTGCGCAGGAGTTCTCGTGGCAGGACGGCGTGCTGCGGCTTCTCTCCTACTCCGCCGCCTGAGCCGCTGAGTCGGCTCTACGGCGATGCCGTAGCCTGACACACACGATGAGCCGTCGACCGCAGAACGATCCACCCCCGGACGCCGGAGCCGCATCCCGGCGCGACTTCCTCCGCGTGGGCGGACTCGCCCTCGGCGGACTGGCCCTGGGCGGCGCCGCCGGAGCGGGCGCGGCGACGGTGCAGGCCTCGACGCGCCCTCTCGCGCCGCGAACGAACCCGCGTTCTCGCACGTGGTGGTCCTCATGGGCGAGAACCGGTCGTTCGACAACCTCCTCGGCCACCTCTACACACCGGCCAGCTTGCCCACCGGTGCACGTTTCGACGGCCTCGCGTTCGGCGACTACTCGAACCCCGCACCTGACGGCCGAACGGTGCCTGCGCACGTGTACACGGGCAGCACCGATGAGATCATGTGCTCACCCGACCCGGATCCGGGCGAGACGTACCCGCACGTGAACACCCAGATCTTCGGCACGGTCGACCCTGCGTCCAACGAGACCTCGTGGCATCGACCGTTGCGCGCACCCTGGAACGCGCCGTCTGCCGACACGACCCCGACCATGCAGGGGTTCGTCCGCGACTACGTCGCCAACTACCGGCGTGAGAGCAAGGGCAAGGAACCGTCGCCCGCCGACGCCGACGTGATCATGGGCGGATTCTCCCCCGCGATGCTGCCCGTGCTCTCGACGCTGGCTCAGGGGTTCGCGGTCTACGACCACTGGCACTGCGCGGTGCCGAGCCAGACCTACTGCAACCGCTCCTTCTTCCACGCCTCCACCTCACACGGATTCGTCACCAATCGCGGTGGCGGCGGCTACGGCAAGTGGTTGGATGCGCCTGCGGCGCCGACGATCTTCAACCGTCTGGAGGAGGCCGGCCGCAGCTGGCGCATCTACTTCGACGAACAGCAGCTCGTCTCGCTGACCGGCGTCATGCACGCGCCCGTGCTCGAGAAGTACTGGCGGAGCGAGCATTTCGCGTACATGGACCAGTTCTTCGCGGACGCGGAGGCGGGAACCCTGCCCGACTACGCCTTCATCGAGCCCCGGATGGTCTACAACCACAACGACTTCCACCCTCCCTTCGGCGTCGTGCGCGGGAGCGACGTCGACGGCTCGCCCGTGTTCGATTCGGCGGTCTCGGACGTCCGCGCCGGCGAAGCGCTCGTGGCGAGCGTCTACGACGCCATCCGCACCTCCGCCAGCAGCGACGGCTCCAACGCGCTCAACACGCTCCTGCTCATCACGTTCGACGAGCACGGCGGTACCTACGACCACGTCGTCCCACCCAAGGCCACACCTCCGGATCCTGAGGCCGCCGAGGGCGAGATGGGATTCCGTTTCAACAGACTCGGCCTGCGCGTGCCGGCGATCGCCGTGTCGGCGTACACGAGGGCGGGCACGATCATCAACGAGGAGATCCATCACGCCGCCGTCATCGCGACCCTGTGTCAGCTGCACGGCCTCGAGCCGCTGACCGATCGCGACCGCGGCGCCCCGACCCTGTTCAGCGCGACCAATCTGACCGAGCCCCGCGATCCATCCACCTGGCCCACAGTGAGTCCCGCCTACGTACCGCCGCTGCGGGAAGAGGACGAGCTGGAGGAGATCCGCACCTCCGACAAGCCGCTGACGTCGCCCGCGAAAGGCCTGCTCGGACTCCTTCTGGAGCGTTACGGCCCGAGCGGCGCGCCGGAGCCGGAGACCTACGCCGACGCCTACAACATCCTCAAGGCGCACGGACTGGGGCTCTTCACGACTCAGGGCGCATCCCCGATGCCGACGGCGACGTAGCGTCGCCCGCGCAATATGCGCAAACGGTGCCGCTCACTGCTGCTAGCGTTGCGCATCATGCCCGCCTTGGACCGTATCGACATCGAGCTGCTCCGCGCGCTTGCTGACGACCATCGCGCAACGGTCGTCGCTCTCGCCGAGCGCCTGCAGCTGTCCCGCAACACCATCCAGGCGCGGCTCGCCCGCCTCGATCGCACGGGAGCCTTCCTCAGCTACCAGCGCGCCCTGTCGACCGCTGCCCTCGGATTCCCGATCGAGGCCTACGTCAGCGTGACCGTGCGACAGCACGAGCTGCCGCGTATCCGAGAGCAGCTGGCGGAGGTGCCGGAGGTCCTGCAGGCCCACGGCCTGGCGGGTTCGGTCGATCTTCTCGTCCGGGTCGCGTGTCGCGATGCGCAGCATCTGTTCGACACCGACGCCCGCATCCTGGCGATCAGCGGGGTGGAACGCACGGAGACCTCCCTCGTCATGGACGAGGTCATCCCCTACCGCGTGACGCCCCTCATGGGGCTGGCGCAACCGCAGCGATAGGAGCCGCTGACGGGGACGTGTCCATTCTCACGAGCACGACCCCGATGATCAGGACCACGCCGCCGACGATCTGCACCGGACCGGGCGCCTCGCCCAGAAGCGCCCAGGCGAACAGCAGCGCGAACAGGACCTCGGACAGTCCGACGAAGGATGCGACGCGCGAACCCAGCATCGGCACGGCGATGACACCGAGGGCGTACCCGAGGGTGGTCGCGACAGCGCCGACCCAGCCGATGGCGACCCATGCCGGCAGTTGGATCCCAGCCAGGGCGACGGAGACGTCGGGAGCGGCGAACGGCAAGAGGCCGGTCATGCACAGGACAGCCATGAGAAGGGCCCCGACGATGAGCCCGCCCGCGGCGAGAGCCAGGGCCGGCAGCTCTTCGCCGGTGCGCTCGGACAGGAGGAAGTACGCGCCGACGCAGACCGCGGCCCCGAGCGCGAAGACGGTGCCGAGCAGGTCGAAGCGCGCGCCGGCGATGTCCACGACCAGCACGAGGCCGACGATCGCGACGGCGGAACCCATGAGGACCAGCCGAGACGGGGCGCGACGGGTGCGGACCCACGCGAGAAGAACCAGGAGCACGGGAGCGAGGTACTGCACGAGGAGGGCGACCGCCACCGGCATCCGTTGCATGGCAGCGAAGTAGAAGATCTGGCACCCCGCGACGCCCGTCAGGCCGAATCCGACGATCAGCGGCCACTGGCGGCGCAGGAGTCCCGGCCGGCGCCGAACGGCCCGCACGAGCGCAGGCGACAGGATGAGTGCCGCGAGCGACATCCTCACCAGGAGAGCCGCGCCGAGAGTCCACCCGGCCTCGATGAGCGGCTTCACGACGGGACCGCTGGACGAGAAGGCCAGCGCCGACGCGAGCCCGACCGCGAGTCCCGCGACACGGCGCCCGGGGACGGGCAACGGCGCGACCACGGCCAGGGAGGAGGTCTGGGCGACCATCGGCGTCTCCGGATGTCACGAGTAAACTAGAGGGACGCTGGTGACGCTATCCCCCATCGAGTCAGGAGTCAACTTGATCTTCACCCCTGACACACGCTCGTCTCTCGTCATGACCGCGGACATGGTGAACACGCTGCCCGGCACGGCGTCACCGGACCTCGACGGCCTCGTCGATCTCGACGATCTCGCCGCATATCTGCGGGTGCACCCTTACTCGGGAACCATCCGTCTCGACGCCGCCGAACTCGACGCGATCCGCCGCATCCGGCCGCGCCTGCGAGAGCTCTGGTGCGTCGATCGCGATTGCGCGGTGCCCCTCGTGAACGCCATGCTGCACGAGAGCAACGCGGTGCCGCGTCTCGTACGCCACGATGCGTACGACTGGCACATCCACGCGACGCCGGACGACGGCCCTCTTGCCGATCGCATCCTGATCGAAGCGGCGATGGCGTTCGTCGATGTCATCCGCGCGGACGCGTATGAGCGGATCCGCGTCTGCTCGGCCGACGATTGCGGAGCGGTCTACGTCGACTTCTCCCGCAACGGATCCAAGCGCTACTGCGACACCGGCAACTGCGGCAACCGGATGAACGTCAACGCGTACCGTCAGCGGAAGGCGAGAGAAAGCGACTGATCGCGGCCGCTGCCGGCTCCGGCGTCTCATAGTGGATGAGATGGCCGACGCCCGGGATCTCGACGAGCTCGGCATTTCGGAACAGCGTACGCAGGGTGCGCTCGGCCTCGATCGGCGTGATGTCGTCGAGCTGAGCCGCAACAAGCAGTGTGGGCTGGGAGATGCGCGGTGCGAACTCGCGCACGTCGTGCGACACGGAAGCCACGAACGCCTGCAGGAGCACGTCGCGGTCGGCGAAGCGCGAGAAGTAGCGGTCGTGCTGGTCGTGGACGAACCGGCGCAGCAGCGGCTGACGCGTCTTGACCATGGCGACGCTCATGCCCCGCACGATCGCCCGGTTGCGCAACAGCGCGTCACCGATGGGCGCCGGGAGACGCGCCGCCGCACGGTAGTAGAACACCGCGAGGCGCGTGAGGACGCCGCGCGGGCCCTCCAGCGCCGGCGCTCCGATCGGGTTCACGAGCACGAGTCGGTCCGTGGCGAGGCCTGCGGCGACCGCCGC
The DNA here is from genome assembly GCF_056868075.1 of Microbacterium sp. KU4F. Lineage (NCBI taxonomy): Bacteria > Bacillati > Actinomycetota > Actinomycetes > Micrococcales > Microbacteriaceae > Microbacterium > Microbacterium sp. KU4F. Next base: position 504,277 of record NZ_CP200324.1, read on the forward strand.
CGAGGCCACGATCGACCCGAACGAGTGACCGAGGATCGGTGATCCTGCCGCGACCTCCTGCGCGAAACCATGCAACCACTCCGCATAGAGCTCCAGATCGTGCACGCGGTGCGGAACAGGTTCGGTCTCGCCGAAGCCCGGAAGATCGGGGGCGATCACCCGGAAGCCCGGCAGGTTCGCGACGACCGGCTCGAGCCCGTGGTGGTCCCCGCGGAAGCCGTGCACAAGCAGCAGTGTCGTGTGGGCGTCTTCGTCGCCGTACTCCCAGTAGACGGTCTCGCCACCCAGGACCTCGACGGTACGCCGCCGCACGGGGATGGGCGCGAGCTTGTCGGCATACGGATGCGGCGCGGTCACCGTCCGAGTCTACGTCCCGCCCGGCGTGGTCCTCCGAGCGTGGGGGTGGTCTCCCGTAGCGTGATCGCATGCCCGACCACCCCGTCGCCGCCCCCGAGGCGCTCTTCGACCTCGAGGAGTTCCTGGCACCACGTTCGCCCGAGTGGGTCAGGCGCATCGGCGTCTTCGACCTCGAGACGACCGGCGTCGATGTGACCCGCGATCGTATCGTGACCGCGCACGTCGGCGTCCTGGACGAGACCGGCTCCGTCATCCAGGCGCGCTCGTGGCTCGCGGATCCGGGAGTGGAGATCCCCCAGGGCGCGCAGGCCGTGCACGGCATCTCCACCGCGCACGCCCGAGCCCACGGGCGTCCCGCTCCAGAGGTCGTCGCCGAGGTATGCACCGCGCTCTCGGAGCTCTTCGCAGCGGGCACGCCGGTCGTCGCCTACAACGCCCCGTACGATTTCTCTCTGCTGCGATACGAGGCCGCCCGACATTCCGTACCGCCGATCGAAGACCCGGCTCCCGTCATCGACCCGCTGGTGCTCGACAAGGCGTTCGACACGTATCGTCGCGGCAAGCGGACGCTGAGCGTCGTCGCCGAGCACTATCGGGTCGTTCTCGAGGGTGCGCACGAAGCCGCAGCGGATGCGGTCGCCGCGGGAAGGGTCGCGCTTGCCCTCTGCGAGAGGTACGGCGATCTGCTGCCGGCGGCCGTCTCGGAGCTCCACACGAACCAGATCGCGTGGGCGAGGTCTCAGGCGGAGAGTCTCACCGAGTACTTCGTCCGCATCGGCCGCATCGACCCGCTCGATCCCGTCGACGGACGCTGGCCGATCCGGTGACACCACGAAGGGCCCCGCGAGATCGCGGGGCCCTTCGTGGTGAAGGCGTCTTACTTGGCGCCGAAGTTCTTGAAGCGCTGGTTGAACTTCTCGACGCGACCGGCCGAGTCCATGATGCGCTGCTTGCCCGTGTAGAACGGGTGCGAGGCGGAGGAGATCTCGACGTCGACGACGGGGTACTCGACACCGTCGAGCTCGATCGTCTTGTCGCTCGAGACCGTCGAGCGGGTGAGGAAGGTCTCGCCCGAGCCGAGGTCGCGGAAAACGACGTCGCGGTAGTCGGGGTGAATGTCAGTCTTCATGGTGTTCCTTGCGGGAGTGCTTCGGAGGAAAGTCTGCGGTGCCGGAAGCACCAAAAGACGAGTCTAACAGCAGGAGCGGCGCTTCGCCGCATCCGGTGGTCAGCGCGCCGCGCGCGCGGCGTAGCGACCGTCGGCCTCGGTGACCACGATCGGCATGCCGAACGTCTCGGAGAGGTTCTCGGCGGTGAGCGTCTCGGCGATCGACCCCGCGGCCACCACGGCGCCCGCGCGCAGCAGCAGCACGTGGGTGAACCCGACCGGGATCTCTTCGACGTGGTGCGTGACCATGACCATCGCCGGCGTCGTGGGCGCCTGCGCGTAGCCGCTCAGAAGCTCGAGGAGTTCCTCACGCGCGCCGAGGTCGAGACTCGCGGTCGGCTCGTCGAGCAGCAGCAGCTCGGGGTCGGTCATGACGGCGCGAGCGATCTGAACACGCTTCTGCTCGCCGTCCGACAGCGTGCCGAACGTGCGATCGGCGAGGTGGTCGAGCTTCCACTCCGCCAACACCCGCAGCGCCCGGCGCTCGTCGATCCGGTCGTACTGTTCGTTCCAACGCCCGAGCACGGAGAAGGCCGCCGTCAGCACGACGTTCAGCACGGTCTCCTCGGCCGGGATGCGCTTGGCCATCGCGCTGGAGGCGAACCCGATGCGGGGACGCAGCTCGAACACGTCGGTGCGACCGAGACGCTCCCCGAGGATGGTCACCGCGCCCGAGGTCGGGTGATCGAGGGTCGCGGCCAGCTGCAGAATGGTGGTCTTGCCCGCCCCATTCGCGCCGAGGACCACCCAGCGCTGGTCGCCGTCCACCTGCCAGTCCAGATGAGAGACGATGTCCTTTGCGTTGCGGCGGACGACGACGTCAGAGAAATCCAGCACCTGCGGCATGTTCTTCAGCCTACCGGGCCGGCGGTTCATGCCGAGCCGGATCAGCGCGCCTCGAGCACCTCACGGTAGAGCTGCTCGGTCTGCGCGGCGATGCGCGTCCAGCTGAACTCCTCGACCGCGCGCCGGCGACCGGCAGCCCCGTAGCGGGCGGCCTGTTCGGGGTCGGAAACGACCTCGATGAGCACCCGGGCGAGGTCCTCGACGAAGCGGTCGGGATCCAGCGGCGTCCCCGTTCCGTCCTGGACCTGTTCGATCGGCACGAGGCGCCCCGTCTCGCCATCGACCACGACCTCCGGAATCCCGCCCGTGGCGGTTCCGACCACCGCCGCGCCGCAGGCCATGGCCTCCAGATTCACGATCCCCAGCGGCTCGTAGATGGACGGACACACGAACGTCGTCGCAGCCGTCAGGATGGCGGACAGTTCCGGGCGCGGCAGGTGCCGGTCGATCCAGATCACCCCATCGCGCGTCTCCTGCAGCTCGCGGACCAGACCCTCGACCTCCGCCATGATCTCGGGCGTGTCGGGAGCTCCCGCGCAGAGCACCAGCTGCACCCCGGGGGCAGGAGCCTCGCGGCGCGCAGCAGATACGGCAGACCCTTCTGTCGCGTGATGCGCCCGACGAAGACCACGGACGGCCTCGTCGGCTCGATGCCGAGCGCGCGGAGGAGATCCTCGTTCTGCGTCGGTTGCCACGCCTCGGCGTCGATGCCGTTGTAGATGACGCGCACACGCGCCGGATCCACGTGGGGGTACGCGCGCAGGATGTCGGCCCGCATCCCCTCGCTGACGGCGACGACCGCCGCGGCGGACTCGTAGGCGGTGCGTTCGACCCAGCTGGACACCGCGTATCCGCCCCCGAGCTGTTCGGCCTTCCAGGGCCGCAGCGGTTCGAGCGAGTGCGCGGTGACCACGTGCGGAATACCGTGCAGAAGTGACGCGAGGTGGCTCGCGAAGTTCGCGTACCAGGTGTGGCTGTGCACGATGTCGGCCCCGGCGACGTCTCCGACGATCTCCAGATCGGTGCCGAGCGTCTTCACGGCGGGGTTCGCGTGCGCGAGCTCCGCGGGCGTCGCGTACGACGTCGTGTCCGCCTCGTCGCGCGGCTCTCCGAAGGCGCGCACCTGCACCTCGATACGCTCACGCAGCGCGCGGACGAGCTCGGCGACGTGGACTCCGGCCCCGCCGTAGATCTCGGGCGGGTATTCCTTGGAGACGATGTCGACGCGCATGTCATGGACGCTAGTACAGGGGGTGCGTGCGGCATAGTCTGGTGCCATGCCGGCACCCAAGGTCTTCGGAATCATCCTCGCGGGTGGCGAAGGTAAGCGACTCATGCCGTTGACGGCCGACCGGGCTAAGCCGGCGGTGCCGTTCGGCGGACAGTACCGACTCATCGACTTCGCCATCTCGAACCTCATCAACTCGGGACTGCGACAGATCGTCGTCCTCACGCAGTACAAGTCGCACAGCCTCGACCGTCATGTCTCCCAGACATGGCGCATGTCGGCGCTGCTCGACTCCTACGTGACCTCGGTGCCGGCCCAGCAGCGCCTCGGCAAGCGGTGGTTCTCGGGTTCCGCCGACGCGATCCTGCAGAGCCTGAACCTCATCAACGACGAGCAGCCCGACATCGTCGTCGTGGTCGGTGCCGACCACGTCTACCGCATGGACTTCCAGCAGATGCTGGACGCGCACATCTCGTCCGGGGCGCGTGCGACGGTCGCCGGCATCCGACAGCCGATCGGACTGGCGAACCAGTTCGGCGTCATCGACGTCGAGCCCGACGACCCGACCCGCATCCGCGAGTTCCTCGAGAAGCCGCAGAACCCGGCGGGGCTCGTCGACAGCCCGCACGAGGTGCTCGCCTCGATGGGCAACTACATCTTCAACACCGATGCCCTCATCGAAGCCGTCGAAGCGGACGGCGAACTTCCCACCTCCAACCACGACATGGGCGGCGACATCGTGCCGTACTTCGTCGACCGCGGTGAGGCCGGCGTCTACGACTTCATCCGCAACGAGGTGCCCGGTTCCACCGACCGCGACCGGGCGTACTGGCGGGATGTCGGCACGATCGACTCGTTCTACGACGCGCACCTCGATCTGATCTCGACGCTGCCGATCTTCAATCTCTACAACATGCAGTGGCCCATCCACTCCCAGCTCGTGAACTCGCCCCCCGCGAAGTTCGTGCGGGACGCGGTGGGGCGCATCGGAAACGCCATCGACTCCGTCGTCTCGCTCGGATCGGTACTGTCGGGGACGCATCTGGAGCGCAGCGTCGTGGGCCCCTGGACCCTGGCGGGTGGAGGATCGACCATCACCGACTCCGTCCTCTTCGACCGGGTCCGCGTGGGAGCCGGTGCACGCATCCACCGGGCGATCCTCGACAAGAACGTCGTGCTGGCCGACGGTGCCACCGTCGGTGTCGATCGGGAACGCGATCTGGCGCGGGGATTCACGGTGACCGATTCGGGGATCACGGTCGTCGGCAAGAACGTGCGCGTCGAGCCGTAGCGGCGAGGGGCACCCGTGCGGAGCGCGCGGCGGCGCGCGCTAGCGTTGATGGATGCGTGAGAACCTCCCCCGCCGTCTGCTCGTCGTCCTGGATGCCGACTCCACCCTCATCCGCAACGAGGTCATCGAACTGATCGCGGACGAAGCCGGACGCGGCGCGGAGGTCGCAGCGGCGACCGAGGCGGCCATGCGGGGCGAGGTCGACTTCGCGACGAGCCTGCGCTCCCGCGTCGCCCAGCTCCGCGGTGTGCCCACCGCATCCTTCGCGCGCGTGCGCTCGCGCATCGAGCCGACGCCGGGCGTGCGCGAGCTGATCGACGCCGTCCACGCCCGCGACGGCATCGTCGGCGTGGTCTCCGGCGGCTTCCACGAGATCCTCGACGACGTGGCGCCCGCCCTGGGCGTCGACCTGTGGCGCGCCAACCGCCTCGAGGTCGACGCCGGCGCGCTGACCGGCGTCGTGGCGGGCGCCATCGTGGACGCCGAGGCCAAGGCGTCCCAGCTTCTCGACTGGGCCGCGGAGCACAAGATCGATCCGCGCCGCACGATCGCCATCGGCGACGGCGCCAACGACCTCAGGATGATGCGCGCGGCGGCTCTGGGCCTCGCGTTCAACGCGAAGCCCGCGGTGCGCGCCTCCGCGGATCTCGTCATCGGCCCCGTGGACCTGCGCGAGGTCATCCCGCTTCTGCCCTGACGGCGTCCGGGGCCGGGCGTAGAGTCCGGGCATGCAGCTCATCCTCATCCCGGGCCTTTGGCTCGACGCCGGATCATGGCACGACGTGGTGCCCACGATCGACGACGCCGGCTTCGACGCCCTTCCCGTCACCCTTCCGAACGCACCCGAGGCGCACCTGACCGACTGGGTCGCCGCCGTCGTGGCGCACATCGACGCCGCCGACGAGCCCGTGGCCCTCGTAGGGCACAGTGGCGGGGGCAACGTCGCCTGGGGCGCCGCAGACGCGCGTCCGGAGTCGATCGCGCGCGTGGTGCTCGTCGACACCGTGCCCGTCCCGGATGGCGCGGACATCACGGCGTTCCCGGTCGTTGACGGCGTCATCCCCTTCCCCGGCTGGGACACGTTCGATGCGTCCGACGTCGCCGATCTCGACGCGGCTACGCGTGAGCGCATCGCCGCCGAGGCGATCGCGGTCCCCGCGGCGGTTCCGACCGATCCGCTACACCTGCACGACACGCGCCGACACGGCATCCCCGTCACGGTCCTCTCGGGGGGTGCAGACGCAGAAGAGCTCGACGCGCAGTTGTCGCACTGGCCGAGCTACCACGATGAGTGGCGCGCGATCGCCGACCGCGAGGTCGTGCGCATCGGCTCGGGCCATTGGCCGCAGTTCTCCCAGCCGCAACGGCTGGGAGCGCTCATCGTGCGCGCGATCGAGCGCTGACGATCAGTGGCCCATCCCGAGGCCGCCGTCGACGGGGATGACCGCGCCGGAGACGTAGGCGGCGTCGTCTGAGGCGAGCCACGCCACGACCGCCGCCACCTCCGCCGCGGTGCCGTAGCGCCCGGCCGGAATGGCCTTCTTGTACTCGGCCTGCGTCTCGGCAGGCAACTCCGCCGTCATGTCCGTCTCGATGAAGCCGGGGGCGACGACGTTCGTCGTGACGCCTCGCGCGCCGAGCTCGCGGGTCAGCGAGCGGGCGAAGCCGACAAGCGCACTCTTGGAGCTGGCGTAGTTGATCTGGCCCGCCGAGCCGTAGAGGCCCACGACGCTGGAGATGAGGATCACGCGCCCCCACCGCGCGCGGACGAGCCCCTTGGCGGCGCGCTTGACCACGCGGAAGGTGCCGCCGAGGTTGGTGTCGATCACGTCGTCGAAGTCGTCCTCGCTCATGCGCAGAAGCAGCATGTCGCGCGTGATGCCCGCATTGGCGACGAGGATGGTCACAGGGCCGAGCTTCTCCTCGACCTCGGTGTAAGCGGCGTCCAGCGCGGCGGCGTCCGTCACGTCGGCGCGCACCGTGAGGGTCCCTTCCGGCCCCTCGCCCGAACGAGCCGTCACGGCGACGCGGTACCCGTCGGACACGAAGCGTTCGGCGATCGCGCGGCCGATGCCACGGTTTCCTCCGGTGATGAGCACGACACGATCGCTCGACATGGTTCTCCTCGTCAGTTCAGGCAGAGCCTCCAGCCTATCGACAGGCCCGTTTGACACCGCCCAGCGGACACTGGAAGGCTTCCCTCACAGACTGAAAGGCGCCCAGATGAGCGATCAGAACAACGACCTTCCCACACCCGCATCCGCGGGAGAAGGCGGCACGCCCGACGCTCAGCCCGCACCTGCGGAGCCCTCCGCCGCGGCGCCGGCGTCGCCGGACTACCAGGCGCCTGCCTACACACCGCCGTCCTACCCGGCTCCGTCGACCCCGCCCCCCTCCTATGCAGCGCCCGCCGCCTACCCGGGATACGGCGCACCGCCCGCCGCACCCGCGGCCTACCCTGCCTACGGCGCGCCCCCGACGGCCCCCGCGTATCCCCCGGCCTACCAGGGCGCACCGGCCTACGGAGCCCCGCCGACGTACACGCCCTACCCCGCGGGCCCCAAGACCAACAGTCTCGCGATCGTGTCGCTGGTCTCCGCGATCGTCGGCGTCGTCCTCCTGCCGTTCATCGGTTCCATCGTCGGCATCATCACCGGCCACATCTCGCTCAAGCAGATCCGCGAACGCGAGGAGGGCGGCCGTGGGTTGGCGCTCGCGGGCACCATCACGGGTTACGCGGGCCTGGCGCTCTACGCGGTCATCACCGTGCTCGTGGTCCTCTGGATCATCTGGGTCGTGAATCTCGCCAACGGCGCCTACTACGACTACAGCTACTCTTCCTGACCGACCCCGCGAGCGGTGCCTCCGGCGTACTCTGGAAGCACTGTGAAGCACCCCTCCCCACCGCAGTCGGCGACCTCGCTCCCCCACGCACCGCGTGACGAGTCGAGCTCTCGCATGCTCAAGTACGTCATCATGATGGGCGTGCGGGTGGCCTGCTTCGTCGCGATGATCCTCGTCACCCCCTACGGCTGGTACACCTGGCTGTTCGCGGCGGGGGCGGTCTTCCTTCCCTACATCGCGGTCGTGATCGCGAACGTGGGCCAGGAATCCCGCGCCGCGCCGGCCGAGACCGTGACACTGCCCGCTCTCGATCAGCGAGCCGAGCAACCCTCCCCGACTCCGCACACCCAGGTGATCACCATCGCCGAGACACCCTCGACCCCGCGCGACGCATGAGCGGCGAACCCATCTGCTCGAGAGCGGGGTGTCGCGACGGTGCCCTCTGGCGAGTGCTGTGGCGCAATCCGCGCATCCATGACGCGGATCGACGGAAGATCTGGTTGGCCTGCGACGCGCACGTCGCGTATCTCCGCGACTTCCTCGCGACCCGGTCCTTCCCGGTCGCGGTCGAGCCCTTCGCTACGCAGGACGCGTCGTGAGCATCCGTCGTGACACGGCTCTGCGGTGGACGGCGTACGTCGCGGTGGCCATCGCATTCGCGATCGCCTGCGTCTTCCTCTCGAACTGGCAGTTCGCGCGCAACGGTGAGAGGGCTGCGCAGCTGGCTCTCGTCGAGCGGAACTACGACGCCGACGCGGTTCCGCTGGATGAGATGCTCCCCTCAGATCACCTCGATCCCGAGTCCGAATGGCACCCCGTGGTCGTCGTCGGCGAGTACGTGCCCGAGCAGCAGACCGTGGTGCGCAATCGGCCCCACGGCGGCACGAGCGCGTTCGAGGTCCTGACGCCTCTGCGCACGTCCGACGGGCGCGTGCTCATCGTCGATCGCGGATGGATTCCGCCGGCGGAGAGCGGCGACGGCCCCTCGGCGATCCCCGCGCCGCCGGCCGGCACGGTGAGCGTCGTGGTGCGCCTGCGCGCCCCCGAGGCGCTGCCGACCTCGGGGCGCACCGCGCCCGCCGGACAGGTGCCGACCATCAATCTCCCTCTCGTCGCAGAGACGACCGGCCCCACGACACTCACCTCCGCCTATGGCGTGCTGGTGAGTGAATCGCCCGCCGTCGCCGAGATGCCCTACGCGCTCGACGCGCCGTCGGAGGATCCTGGACCGCATCTGTCCTACGCGATCCAGTGGATCCTGTTCGCCGTGATGGGCTTCGTGTTCATCGGCTACATCATCCGCACGGAGCGTCGCAAGCGCGCCGAGGACGACGACGAGACGACTCCGACGGCGTCGCCCGTCGTCCGTCGCCCTGCGCGCGTGGATCGGGACGCCGAGCAGGAGGACGCGATCCTGGACCGCGCCGACGCCTGAGAGATCAGGCCAGGGTGATCAGGTCGACGTAGTCACGACCCCAGATGTCCTCGACCCCGTCGGGCAGGATGAGGACCCGCTCGGGATTGAGTGCCTCGACGGCCCCTGCGTCGTGCGAGACGAGCACCACAGCGCCCTCGTAGTGCGCGAGGGCGCCGAGGATCTCCTCACGTGAGGCCGGGTCGAGGTTGTTCGTCGGCTCGTCGAGAAGCAGCATGTTGGCGCTCGAGACGACGAGGGTCGCCAGCGACAGGCGCGTCTTCTCCCCGCCGGAGAGCACCCCGGCAGGCTTGAGCACGTCGTCGCCCGTGAACAGGAACGAACCGAGGACCTTGCGCGCCTCTGTCGCGGTGATGTCCGGCGCTGCCGACATCATGTTCTCCAGGACAGACCGGGACACGTCGAGGTTCTCGTGCTCCTGCGCGTAGTACCCGATCTTCAGACCGTGCCCGGGTTCGATCGTTCCGGTGTCGGGAGCATCCACTCCCGCCAGCATGCGCAGCAGCGTCGTCTTCCCTGCGCCGTTCAGCCCCAGGACGACGACCTTCGAGCCGCGATCGATCGCGAGGTCCACGTCGGCGAAGATCTCCAGCGACCCGTACGACTTCGACAGGCCACGCGCCATCAGCGGAGTCTTTCCGCACGGAGCAGGCTTCGGGAAGCGGAGCTTCGCGACCCGATCCTCCTGACGCACATCGTCCAGACCCGAGAGCATCTTCTCCGCGCGTGCCACCATCTGATGCGCAGCCGCGGCCTTGGAGGCCTTCGCCCCGAAGCGCGCCGCCTGCAACTGCAGGGCGGTCGCCTTCTTCTCGACGTTGACGCGCTCCTTCTTACGACGTTCCTCGTCGGCCACCCGCTGACGCTGGTAGTTCTTCCAGTTCATGTTGTAGATGTCGATGACCTGACGGTTGGCGTCGAGGTAGAAGACACGGTTCACGGTCTCGCCGACGAGCTCCACGTCGTGGCTGATGACGATGAGTCCGCCCTTGTAGTTCTTCAGGAACTCGCGGAGCCAGACCACGCTGTCGGCGTCGAGGTGGTTCGTCGGCTCGTCGAGGATCATCGTGTCGGCATCCGAGAACAGGATGCGAGCGAGCTCGATGCGCCGGCGCTGTCCGCCCGAGAGCGTCTTCAGCGGTTGATCGAGGATGCGGTCCGGAAGCGAGAGGTTGTGGGCGATCGATGCCGCCTCCGCTTCGGCCGCATAGCCGCCGAGCGACTCGAAGCGCTCCGTGAGCGTTCCGTAACGCCGCATGGCCTTGGCAGCGACCTCCGGGTCGTCGTCGGCCATCGCGAGCGAGGCCTCCTGCATCCCGAGCGCGAGTGTTCCCAGCCCACGCGCGTCGAGGATGCGTGTACGTGCCAGCATCTCCGGGTCCCCGGAACGAGGGTCCTGCGGGAGATAGCCGAGCTCTCCGCCGCGCTGCACCTCTCCCGCCGAAGGCAGCAGGTCGCCGGCGAGGACCTTCGTGAGCGTCGTCTTGCCCGCGCCGTTGCGACCGACCAGACCGATCTTGTCGCCTCGGGAGACGCGGAAGGCGACCTCGGACATGAGAACGCGCGCGCCGACGCGGATCTCGAGGTCATGCACGGCGAGCACGGCGTACGTCCGTTCTGTTCGGGTGGGATGGCGGCCGGAGAAGACCACCGTTCAGTCTACCGGGCGCGCATCGGCGCCGTCGTTCCCGCCGCATGGGTGGTCGAACGCGGTCGAAATCGGAAGCGGAGTTAGGGTAGCCTCGCCTAGCACCCCCTTCAGAAAGGCCCTCCTCGTCATGCAGCTCAAGCGCTGGACCGCCGTCGCGGTCGCCGCCGTCTCCCTTGCCGCCCTCACCGCCTGCAGTTCAGGAGCGTCGACCCCCGCTGCCACCGGCGAGGATGCGGGTCAGAGCGACGCGTTCCCGCTCTCGATCGAGAATGCCTTCGGCACCACCACGATCGACGCCAAGCCGAAGCGCGTCGTCACAGTCGACTGGGGCAACCAGGACGTCGCTCTGGCGCTGGGAATCGTGCCGGTGGCCATGCCGAAGGTGACCTACGGCGACGAGGACGGCGACGGGCTTCTGCCCTGGGTGAAGGACAAGCTCGACGAGCTCGGCGCCGAAACACCTGTTCTCATGGATGAGACGGACGGGTACGACTACGAGGCCATCGCCGATGCCGCGCCCGATGTCATCCTGGCCGCATACTCCGGCATGACCCAGGAACAGTACGACACCCTCAGCAAGATCGCCCCGGTCGTCACCTATCAGGACATGGCGTGGGGGACGTCGTGGCAGGACATGACCGTCCTCGATGGGACGGCCCTCGGGATGGCGGATGAGGCGCAGGAGCTCGTCTCCTCGCTCGAGAAGCACGTCGCCGACACGGCTGCGGAGTATCCGTCCATCGCCGGGAAGATCTCGCTCCTGTCGTACTTCGACCCGACCGATCTCAGCAACCTCGGCTTCTACAGCCGGTCGGATCCGCGTGTGGGCTACCTCGAGGAGATGGGCTTCGTACCCTCCGCGTACGTCAAGGAGCAGTCGGCCGCGTCCGACCAGTTCTGGATCGTCACCAGCACCGAGCAGATCGAGAGCTTCGAAGACGTGCAGGTGATCGTCACCTACGGCACGGACGAGACGCTCGCGCAGTGGCAGGCCGATCCGCTCCTGTCCCGTATCCCCGCCGTCGCCAAGGGCGCCGTCGCGGTGATCACGTCCGACTCGACCCTCTCCTCGGCCATCACGCCGTCACCGTTGTCGATCGGCACGAGCTACGGCGACGACTACATCAAGCTGGTCGGAGAGGCTGCCGCCAAGGCATCATGATCCCACCGATCGTCCGTGGACGCGGGCGGCGATGAGCGTCGCCGTCACCTCCACCGCTGCCGCCCCCACGCCGTCGCCGCGACGACGCTGGGGGCGGCGGCGGGCGTGGGGGATCCTGGTGCTGGTGGTCGCCTTGCTGGGAGTCTCGTTCCTGTCGGTCACCTTCGGGGCACGCGCCGTCGGATGGCACGACATCTGGGCCGGGCTCGGCGGGGCGGTAGACACGGTCGGGGCCGCCGCCGTGAACAAGCGCATCCCTCGCACCGTCCTGGCGATCGCGGTCGGTGCGGCGCTCGGCGTCGCGGGCGCGGTACTGCAGGGCGCGACCCGCAATCCCCTGGCCGACCCGCAGATCCTGGGCATCAACGGCGGGGCCGCCCTGGCCGTCGTCTGCGGGATCGCGTTCCTCGGCCTTGCCACACCCACCCAGTACATCTGGACGGCCCTGGTGGGCGCCGCTGTGGCGGCCGTGTTCGTCTATGGGATCGGCGCACTGGGCCGAGGAGGCGCGACGCCGTTGAAGCTCGCCCTCGCCGGGGCGGTGACCGCCGTCGCCTTCTCCTCCCTGACGAGCGCGATTCTGCTTCCGCGGGTCGACGTGATGAGCCAGTTCCGATTCTGGCAGGTGGGCGGCGTCGGCGGCGCGACAGGCGCCACCATCCTGCAGGTCGCGCCGTTTCTCATGGTCGGTCTTGTCGTGTGCCTGGCGTGCAGCCCCGCCCTGAACACCCTGGCCCTGGGCGACGAGCTCGCAGCCGGTCTCGGCGAACGCGTGCGCACCGCACGCATGGTCTCCACTCTCGGCGCGGTCCTGCTGTGCGGGGCGGCCACGGCGGTCGCCGGCCCGATCGGCTTCGTGGGATTGGTCGTGCCGCACATCTGCCGACTGCTCATCGGTGTGGACCACCGGTGGCTCCTTCCCTTCAGCGCGGTCGCGGGGGCTGTGCTCCTCACGGGCGCCGATGTCATCGGGCGCGTCATCGCCCGCCCCGAGGAGATCGAGGTAGGGATCATCACCGCCCTCGTCGGTGCCCCCTTCTTCATCGCCATCGTGCGACGTCAGAAGGTGAAAGCACTGTGACCGTCACTGCGGGCGACATGGCGGCACTCGATATCGTGCGTGCGGGGCGCCGCAGACGGCGCCGGCGTTGGATCGCCGTCACATCCGGTCTCGCCGCCCTCACGCTCATCGCCTACGTCCTCTCGCTCATGCTGGGACAGACCTTCTACTCCCCCGCCGAGGTCTGGGGTGTTCTGACAGGACAGCGCGTGGCAGGCGCGTCGTTCACCGTGGGCGAGCTGCGACTGCCGCGAGCCACGACAGCGCTGCTGACCGGCCTCTGCTTCGGAATGGGCGGCGTCGTCTTCCAGACGATGCTGCGCAACCCCCTCGCGAGTCCCGACGTCATCGGTATCAGCTCGAGCGCCAGCGCGGCCGCCGTGACGGGCATTGTGGTTCTCGGTCTCGGCGAGACACCGGTCTCGTTCCTGGCGACCGGCGCAGCACTGGCGGCGGCCCTCGTCATCTACGTGCTCGCCTACAAGCGCGGCGGCTCCGGAGCCCGACTGATCCTGATCGGTATCGGCGTGGCCGCCATCTGCAACAGCGTCGTCTCATACGTCATCTCCCGCGCCGCGGAGTGGGACCTTCAGACCGCCATGCGCTGGATCACGGGCAATCTCAACGACGCGAGCTGGGACAAGGTCCTGCCCCTCGCCGCGGTGATGGTCGTGGTCGTTCCCGCATTGCTTGTCCTGTCCCGCGATCTCGAACTGCTGCGGGTCGGCGACGAAGCCGCATCCGCCCTCGGTGTGCGGGTCGAACGCAGCCGGCTGCTCCTGATCATCGCGGCCGTCTGTCTGCTCGCCTTCGCGACCGCCGCTGCCGGCCCCATCTCGTTCGTGGCCTTCCTCGCAGGCCCCATCGCTGTGAGGGTGCTGGGCGCCGTCGGCTCCCCCGTCCTGCCGGCAGGACTCGTGGGTGCCGTCCTCGTGCTGGTGTCCGACTTCATCGCGCAGTACGCGCTGGGCACGCGCCTTCCCGTCGGCGTCGTGACCGGGGTGCTGGGCGCGCCCTATCTCGTCTACCTGCTCATCCGCAGCAGTCGAGCCGGAGGAACCTCCCTATGACCGCTGAACACACCCTCGCCGCCGACGCGCTCACCCTCGCGTACGGAGAGAGGACCATCGTCGACGGACTGGATCTCGCGATCCCCGCGGGCAGGATCACGACCATCGTCGGCGCCAATGCGTGCGGGAAGTCCACGCTCCTGAAAGCCATGGCGCGCCTGCTCTCCCCGATCGCCGGCAGCGTCCTGCTGGACGGGAAGAGCATCCACCGTCTGCCGACACGACAGGTCGCTCGGGTCCTCGGGCTCCTCCCTCAGTCTCCGATCGCTCCCGACGGCATCGCGGTATCCGACCTCGTCAGCCGGGGCAGGCATCCGCATCAGGGCCCTCTCGCCCGATGGAACGCAGCCGACGACGCGGCGATCGCCGGCGCGCTCGAGGCGACCGGCACCACACACCTCGCTGACCGTTCGGTCGACGAGCTCAGCGGCGGACAGCGTCAGCGGGTATGGATCGCGATGGCGCTGGCTCAGCAGACGGACCTGCTGCTCCTCGACGAACCGACGACATTCCTCGACATCAGTCACCAGATCGATGTGCTGGACCTGCTGACCGATCTGAACCGCGATCGCGGAACCACCATCGTGATGGTGCTCCACGACCTCAACCTCGCAGCCCGTTACGCGGATCATCTCGTCGCCATGGTCGACGGCCGCATCCTCGCCGCGGGGGCGCCCGAGAGCGTCCTGACCACGGACGTCGTGCGCACGGTCTTCGGCCTGGAGAGCAGGATCATGCCCGATCCGCTGACCGGTCGCCCGATGGTCATCCCGCTCGGACGTCACCACACGATCACCGACGCGGACGCTCCTGCTTGACGCGTCCGCCTTCTACTCGACGCGTTCGGCGACCCCTCGTCGCCAATACCCCATGAAGGCCACGCGCTTGCGATCGACGCCGTTGCCCTGGACGAGCAGTCGCCGCAGTGTCTTCACGGTCTGCGATTCGCCGGCGATCCAGGCGTAGAACTCACCCTCCGAGTCCTCCGGGCTATCCCACAGGAGTTCACGATCGACGTCGACGTCCTCGAGCTCCTGCGGACGGGGCGCGGCGGCGCGGGCGAGTACGTCAGCGGCAGCATCCGTCCACGAGGTGACGGCCGCGATGAGCGCCTCGCCGTGGGCGCGGTCGTCACGCGCCAGCCACGTGACACGGGCATGCGTCGCGATCGGGAGCGCATCCTGCGGAGAGGGAACCTCGATGAACGCGTCGACGTCGGTGTCGGACGGCAGCGACTCGAGGATGCCGGCGATGGCCGGTGCCGCCGTCTCGTCACCGGCGAGCAGGAGCCTGCGTGCGCTGCCCGGATGCCAGTCGATACCCAGATGGGAATCCGGACTGCGCTGGTCAGGACCGACGATCACGATCTCGTCACCAGGAACGGCCGCCTCCGCCCACGCGCCGGCCGGGCCGGGATCGTGGTGCAGCACGAAGTCGATGTCGACCTCGCCTCCGGCGGGATCGACCCGGCGCACCGTGTACGTGCGGAAGGGCGTCCGTTCCCCGGGCGCCAACGCGCGCCAGCGGGTGTACCAGTCACCGTTGGCCATCGCCTGCTCATCGCGCTGCCCCACGTCGCAGACGCGGCCGTCCGCACCGGGGAACAGAACCTTCAGCCGCTGGTCCCGGCCAGCGGTACCGAAATGCTCGAAGTCCGGGCCGGTGAACGTGAGACGCGCGAAATGCGGAGAGAGTCGCACCACCCGCGATACACGCGCGATGTACGGCCGGTAGGAAGGGCGAGTCGCGAGGGCTGTCACCTGTTAAGGGTACCCTTACCTGAACGGATGCCCAAGCTCGTCAACGGAGAGCAGCGATCCGCTCGATCGCTTCGGCCAGCACCTCCGGTGCGCAGCCCAGCGTGAGTCGGATGTGGCCGGCTCCGCCGGCTCCGAACGCGGGACCGGAGTGGACGGCTACGCGCGCCTCGCGCAGGATGCGCCGTGCGGGCGCGTCTCCCCAGCCGTAGCGGGAGAGATCCACCCACCCCAGGTAGCCGGCGTCAGGCGGACGATAACCCGCATCCGGCAGGTGCGCCTCGAGCAGCGTGCGCAGCACGTCGACGTTCGCATCGAGCGCGAGGGCTTGGGCGTCCAACCACGCATCGGACTCGTCCGAGAACGCAGCCACCGTTGCCAGGGCGCCGAACAGCCCGGTGCGCCACGAGACCTCGTCGGGAAGCGCACGCAGCACGGCATGGGTCCGCTCGTGCGCGGCCACCATGATCGCGCACTTCAGACCCGCCAGGTTGAACGCCTTGCTTGCGGAGACCACGGCGTAGCCGCATCGTGCGGCCTCGTCCGAGACGGACAGGAAGGGGGTCACGATCCTCCCCGAGCGCGGCAGTGGGGCATGGATCTCGTCACTGACGACGACCGCCCCGTGGCGCACGGCGATCTCCGCCAGCTGACGCAGCACGTCGGGTGCGTGGATCGTGCCGGTCGGGTTGTGCGGGTTGCAGAGGAGAATGGCGCGCGCACCGTCGCGGAAAGCGGCCTCGATCCCCTCGAGGTCCAGCACCCGGCCTGCCCCGGTGTCTCGCAGCGGTACGGGCTGTACGACCCCGCCTGCCTCGGGCACGGCTTCGAAGAACGGCGGATACACGGGTGGCGTGATGACGACACGGTCCCCGGGCACGATGACCCGACGCAGGATCTCAACGACGCCCATGATGACGTCCCCGGTGATCCGCATCCGCGCGGGATCCGGCTCCCACCCCAGGCGTCGCGAGGCGAAGGCCGTGTACGCAGCCGTGACACCAGGATCCGCGGGTGTGTAGCCGGTGTCCCCGCGAGAGACGGCCTCCTGCAGCGCCCGGCTGATGGCGGGAGCGAGCGGGTAGTCCGTCTCCGCGACGAACAGCGGGATGACGTCGTCCGGGTACGACCGCCACTTCGCGCTCCGGCGCCCGCGCAGTTCGTCGAGGGGAAGGGCGCGAAGGGGCTCGATCATCACAGAACGAGCCTAGCGACGGAGGTCAGATCGCGAAGCCGAGGGCCCGCATCATGTCGCGGCCGTCATCCGTGATCCGCTCCGGTCCCCACGGCGGCATCCAGACCCAGTTGATCCGGAACCGTTCGACGACCGAATCCAATGCCTGCGCCGTCTGCTCTTCGAGGACGTCCGTCAGCGGGCACCCGGCCGAAGTCAGCGTCATATGGATGACGAGAGCGTCGTTCTCGTCATCCCAAGCGAGGTCGTAGATGAGACCCAGGTCGACGACGTTGACGCCCAGTTCGGGGTCCATGACGTCCTTCAGAGCCTCGGTGACCTCGTCGTACTTCTCCGGGGTGATCGTCGCGGTCATAGTCGAATCCTACGCGCCAGCCTGCACACCGGGCTCGAGGAAGCGGTCGTAGCCCTCGTTCTCGAGGCGCTCCGCGAGCTCGGGACCACCCTCCTCCGCGACGCGGCCGTTGACGAGCACGTGCACGAAGTCGGGGCGGATGTAGTTCAGGATGCGGGTGTAGTGCGTGATGAGCAGAACACCGAGGTCGGTCTCGGCCTTGGCACGGTTCACACCCTCGGACACGATCTTCAGCGCGTCGACATCGAGACCGGAGTCGGTCTCGTCGAGGATTGCGACCTTGGGCTTGAGCAGTTCGAGCTGGAGGATCTCGTGACGCTTCTTCTCGCCGCCCGAGAAGCCCTCGTTGACGTTGCGCTGCGCGAACTTCGCGTCCATGCGCAGGTTGCTCATGGCTGCCTTGACGTCCTTGGTCCAGGTGCGGATGGCCGGAGCCTCGCCGTCGATCGCGGTCTTGGCGGTACGCAGGAAGTTGGTGACCGTGATTCCGGGAACCTCGACGGGGTACTGCATCGCGAGGAACAGGCCCGCCCGGGCACGCTCGTCGACGCTCATCTCGAGGACGTCCTCGCCGTCGAGGGTGATCGAGCCGCCGGTCACGGTGTACTTCGGGTGTCCGGCGATCGTGTAGGCGAGCGTCGACTTGCCCGACCCGTTCGGGCCCATGATGGCGTGGGTCTCACCGGTGCGGATCGTCAGCGTGACGCCGTTCAGGATGGGGGTGGTCCCCTCATCGGTCTCGACCGTCACGTGGAGGTCGCGGATCTCGAGCACAGACATGTCAGTTCCTTCGTCAGTCGACGTTCTTCGTCACGGCAGGATCGATCAGGACATCGTCTCCCTCGATCGTGACTTCATACACGGGCACCGGCTCGTACGCCGGCAAGTTCAGGGGCTTTCCGGTGCGCAGCGAGAATGCGGAACCGTGCGCCCAGCACTCCAGCGTGTCCCCCTCGACGAATCCGTCGGAGAGCGAGATGTCGCCGTGCGTGCAGGTGTCGCCGATCGCGTGCACCTGGCCGTTGCCGTCGAGCACGACGGCCATCGGCACGCCGTCGATCTCGACGCGGCGCGCCTCGTCCTGCTGCAGCTCGCTCAGAGCGCACACGCGTGTCGCGCTCACCGCTGCTCCCCCGCGAGCTCGGCTTCGATCGCATCCACGAGACGCTCCTCGAGCTCGGCGATGCCGATCTTCTGCACGATCTCCATGAGGAACCCGAGCACGACCAGGCGACGCGCCTGCTCCGCGTCGATGCCTCGAGCCTGCAGGTAGAACAACTGCTCGTCGTCGAAACGACCGGTGGCGCTGGCGTGACCCGCTCCGCGGATGTCTCCCGTCTCGATCTCGAGGTTCGGGATGGAATCGGCCCGCGCACCGTCGGTCAGCACCAGGTTGCGGTTGGCCTCGTACGAGTCGGTGCCGACGGCATCCGGTCCGATCAGCACGTCACCGATCCAGACGGAGTGGGCGGTATCGCCCTGCAGCGCACCCTTGTAGAGCACGTCGCCCACGGTCTGCGCACCCTTGTGGTGCAGATACACCTGACTCTCGAGGTGCTGACCGGCATCCGCGAAGGAAAGACCGTACAGCTCGCCGCGCGCGCCGGTGCCGGCGAGCTCCACGTTCGGGTTCACGCGCACGACGCCACCGCCGAAAGACACGACGATGTGACGCAGGCTGGCGTCACGGTCGACACGCGCCTGATGCGCTGCCAGGTGCACCGCTTCGTCGTCCCATTCCTGGAGCGTGACCAGCGTGAGGGCGGCACCGTCGCGGGCGATGATCTCCACGTTCTCGGCGAGCTGCGCGACACCCGCATGGCGCAGAAGCACCGTCGCCCGTGCATTCGGCTGCGCCTCGATGACCAGATGGGCGTGCGCGCGGCCACCCGCGCCGCGGAGGTCGACAACGACGGGCTCGCTCAGTTCGGCACCTGCGGGGATGCTGAGATACAGCGCCTCTGCGGAGCGCTCCCAGGCGATCGCCGCGCTGAGGTCTTCCGCCGTGAAGACCTCGCCACGGGGCGCCTGGTCGGCCAACAGGCCGGCCGCCGCCAACGGCCCCGTCACGGAGACCGCGACGGCACCGGCATCACCCGCGACATCCTCGAGGAGGCCGCGGATGCGGTCGATCGGCGTGTGCTTCCAGTTCACCTCGCGGCCGCTCGGCGCCTCAAAGAAGGCGACCTCGTTCGCACGCGGGCGCTCCGAACGGGTCTGCACCGGCACGAACGCGGCGGCAGGGTCGACGTGCCCCTTCGCGGTCTCGACCACGGGGGCTTCGGCCTGGGGGCTCATCCGACGCTGCCTTCCATGCCCATCTCGATGAGCTTGTTCAACTCCAGTGCGTACTCCATCGGCAGTTCGCGCGCGATGGGCTCGATGAATCCGCGCACGATCATGGCCATCGCCTCGTCCTCCGCGAGACCACGGCTCATCAGGTAGAAGAGCTGCTCCTCGCTGACCTTCGAGACCGTCGCCTCGTGC
Organism: Microbacterium sp. KU4F; assembly: GCF_056868075.1. NCBI lineage: Bacteria > Bacillati > Actinomycetota > Actinomycetes > Micrococcales > Microbacteriaceae > Microbacterium > Microbacterium sp. KU4F. The sequence goes on from NZ_CP200324.1 coordinate 524,183, forward strand.
CCCAGCTGGACGTCGTCAACGCGGATGTCGATAGCGGGGTACGTGTCGGAGCGCGAGATCGTGTCGACCAGCAGCGCGTCGCAACGCACCGTGTTGGCCGAGTGATGGGCGTTCGCGTCGACGCGGACCTCGCCGCGGTACCCTGCCCGCCCTCCGCCGCGCGCGATCGACTTCGAGACGATCGAGGACTGCGTGTAGGGCGCCATGTGGATCATCTTGGCGCCGGCGTCCTGATGCTGGCCGGGCCCGGCGAACGCCACCGACAGGGTCTCGCCCTTCGCGTGCTCCCCCATGAGGTAGATCGAGGGGTACTTCATCGTCACCTTCGAGCCGATGTTGCCGTCGACCCACTCCATGGTGGCGCCCTCGTGCGCGACGGCGCGCTTGGTCACCAGGTTGTAGACGTTGTTCGACCAGTTCTGGATCGTCGTGTAGCGCACGCGAGCGTTCTTCTTCACGATGATCTCGACGACCGCCGAGTGCAGCGAGTCGCTCTTGTAGATGGGAGCCGTGCAGCCCTCGATGTAGTGGACGTACGACCCCTCGTCGGCGATGATCAGCGTCCGCTCGAACTGGCCCATGTTCTCCGTGTTGATGCGGAAGTACGCCTGCAGCGGGATCTCCACGTGCACGCCCTTGGGGACGTAGACGAACGATCCGCCGGACCACACGGCCGTGTTCAAGGCTGCGAACTTGTTGTCACCGGCCGGGATCACGGTGCCGAAGTACTCCTCGAAGAACTCCGGGTGCTCCTTCAACGCCGTGTCGGTGTCCATGAAGATGACGCCCTGCGCCTCCAGATCCTCCTGGATCTGGTGGTAGACGACCTCGGACTCGTACTGCGCCGCGACGCCCGCCACCAGCCGTGACCGCTCGGCCTCGGGGATGCCGAGCTTCTCGTACGTGTTGCGGATGTCCTCCGGGAGGTCTTCCCAGGACTGCGCCTGCTTCTCCGTCGACCGAACGAAGTACTTGATGTTCTCGAAGTCGATGTCGCTGAGGTCTGCGCCCCAGGTCGGCATCGGCTTGCGGCCGAACAGCTGGAACCCCTTCAGACGGGTCTTCAGCATCCATTCGGGCTCGGCCTTGAGTGCCGAGATGTCGCGCACGACGGCCTCGGTGAGGCCGCGCTTCGCGCTCGCACCCGCGGCGTCGGGGTCGTGCCATCCGAACTCGTACACCCCCAGACCTTCGAGCTCCGGGCGGTCGATCAGCACATCCGACATCACACTCTCCTTATTGGACCGCAACGGTGTCATCCGCCCCGGCATCCGCCGCCCCGTCGAGTCTGCGGGGACGAACGCCGCTCTCGGGCCCTCATCATGGGCGCGCACCTGGCGCCTAAACTGTTGTCGATGCACCCTGCGCGAAGCGCGGCATCACAACAACCACGATTCTACAGGTTCCCCCTGACTTCCGGGCCGCGTCCGGGGTCCGGAACGGGCCGGAGGACACATGCCCGCTCGCACCGCTCTGCCCGAATCCGATCACGTCTCCGGAGCCTCCGGGATCGTGGTGCGACGCCCGCTGCGCATCCTCGCGTGGCTCTCGTTCCTGACCGAGGTCATCATCATCGGAACGGGTGGCGCCGTGCGTCTGACCGGCTCGGGACTGGGCTGCTCGGACTGGCCGTTGTGCACGCCGGAGTCCCTCGTCCCGCTGCCCGAGCAGGGCATCCACGGTCTGATCGAGTTCGGCAACCGCACGATGACGGGCGTCGTGGGCATCGTCGCGGTGGCCGTCGTGCTGCTGACGCTCCACGCGATCGCGGGCCGTCCTGCGGTCATGCGGGCGCTCGTGTTCGCCGTCGGCGGCATCGTCCTCGCCGTCCCTGTCTACGCGCTGGCGGCCGCCCTCGACCTGCCTGCCTTCGGCTTCGCGTCCGGCGCCCTCCTCGCGGCGGTGATCGCGGCGGCGATCGATTCCGCGCGACGACTCCCTCGACGTCGCGACCTGTCGACACTCGCGTGGATCGTGCTGGCCGGCGTCATGGCCCAGGCCGTGGTCGGCGGATTCGCGGTCCTCACGGACCTGAACCCCTTCCTCGTGGGCTTCCACTACACCTGCTCGCTGCTGCTCGTCTGCGTCGCTGCGGCGTACCTGGTGCGACTCGACGCGACCGAGGGCGCACGGGAGCGTGTCGTCCCGCTGTGGTTCCAGATCGGTGCGCACGTGACCGGTCTGGTCCTCGCCGTGACGATTCTCTTCGGGGTACTCACCACGGGCTCCGGGCCGCACTCGGGCGACGCCAACGTGATCCGCGAGGGATTCGACGCGACGGTGCTCGCCCACGTGCACGCGTGGCCCGGCTACGTTCTCGCAGCTCTCGTGCTGGCGCTCACGATCAGCGCATGGGTCCTGCGCCTCGAGCACCGACGGTGGCTCCTCGTACTGATCGTCGCCATCGCCGTGCAGGTGACCGTCGGAGTGTGGCAGGCGCGCGAGGGGCTTCCCGAGCTTCTCGTGGGGATCCACATGGTGCTCGCCTCGCTGTCCGCGGCCGCTTACACGGTCGTCGTCCTTCGCCTGAAGACGCCGGTCGCAGGCGAGCGCTCCTCAGCAGACGCATAGACGCATCATCGAACACACCTGGATTCACCCGCGAGGGTGGCCAGGTCGCGGCAACCGTTGCCGCGCGTTCGAGGAGTGATCCACATGACGACCCGTCCCCGCCTGTCCCGCAGCATCCCGTTCTGGGGGCTCATCGCAGGCTCCGCCGCCGCCGTCGGCTTCGGTGCCTGGCTCACGATCGACAAGATCTCGGTCATGACCTCCACCCTCACCGACGGCAGTGCGACCGGCGTCGAGGTGTATGCCGGCCAGGCGTGGGCCCTGCTCGGTGCCGTCATCGCCGGTGCGGGCCTCGTCGGCCTCGTCGCGGCCCTCGCCCTCGGCGCAGCGCGCAGTCTCGTCACCCCGGCGGTGGACGTCGTCGAGACCATCACGTGGCAGGACGAGGCAGAGCCGCTCGAGGCAGAGACGGCGCCCGACGTCCCCGCCGACGCCGCTTCCGCGCCGGAGAACGAGGTCGAGGCACACGCAGAGCAGCCGATCACCCGCTGATCCGGCGACGCTCACACGAAGCGAAGACCCCTCGGCCGCCTCTTGCAGGCCGAGGGGTCGTCGCGTGTCGCGTCGCGATCAGAAGGGCAGGAGCGGATCGATCGCGATGGCGACGAAGAGCAGCGTCAGGTAGGTGATCGATGCGTGGAAGACCCGCATCGGGCGCGGCTCGGTGCCGCGAACCGCGCGTGCGTAGAGACGGTGGGACTCGTAGAGGAACCAGCCTCCGAAGACCAGTGCCGAGACCGAGTAGACCATGCCCATCGAAGCGACCGGGATCAGCAGAAGCGAGCAGGCCACGGTCGCCCACGCGTAGAGGATCACCTGCAGTCCGACCTGCGATCCGGATCGCGTGGCACCCAGCATCGGGACGTCGACGTTCTCGTACTGGTCCTTGTACTTCATGGACAGCGGCCAGTAATGCGGCGGGGTCCACAGGAAGATCAGGACGAAGAGGATGAGGGGCGCCCAGGAGAGCGATCCCGTCACGGCCGACCAGCCGATGACGACGGGGAAGCAGCCCGCGATGCCGCCCCACACGATGTTCTGCTCGGTGCGACGCTTGAGCAGGATCGTGTAGATGACGACGTAGAAGAAGATGGCCCCCGCGGACAAGGCTGCGGCGAGCCAGTTCGTGGTCAGCAGCAGCCAGACGGTCGAGACGACGGCCAAGCTCCACGCGAAGATCAGCGCGCCGCGCGGCGATACCTCGCCCGTCACCAGCGGCCGGTTCACCGTGCGCTGCATGTGCGCGTCGATGTCGCGATCGAGGTACATGTTGAACGCTGCGGCGGAACCCGCGCTCAGCGATCCGCCGATGACCGTCGCCAGCACCAGCCAGAGATCAGGCAGCCCGTTCTGCGCCAGGATCATGACCGGCACCGTCGTCACGAGCAGCAGTTCGAGCACGCGCGGCTTCGTCAGGGTGATGTAGGCGCGCACCTTCCGACCCATGGAGGGACGGACGGCGGATGCGGGCTCGCCCTGGCTCGTCGTCATGATGTCCATCTGCTGCGTTGTCGCCCCTCGTCAAGCTCCAGACCAGTCTATGCTGAAACCACACGCGCGCCTGCCGTGGTCGTGCCCCTCCGGGGCCGGACCCATCGGCCCTCTGTGGCGCACTCCTCTTTGTGAAAGGCGGTCCCGTGGCCGATTTGCGTTGGGATGAGATTGATGCACGCGCCGTGGACACGGCCCGCATCCTCGCGGCGGATGCGGTGGAGAAGGTGGGCAACGGTCATCCCGGCACCGCGATGAGCCTCGCCCCCGCTGCCTACCTGCTCTACCAGCGGGTGCTGCGCCACGACCCCGCCGACCCGCACTGGATCGGCCGCGACCGCTTCATCCTCTCCGTGGGCCACTCCTCGCTCACGCAGTACGTGCAGCTGTACCTGGGCGGATTCGGTCTCGAGCTGAGCGACCTCGAGTCGCTGCGCACCTGGGGCTCGCTGACCCCGGGCCACCCGGAGTACGGCCACACCAAGGGTGTCGAGATCACCACCGGCCCGCTGGGCCAGGGCCTCGCCTCCTCCGTCGGGTTCGCCTACGCCGCCCGTTACGAGCGCGGACTGTTCGATCCCGAGGCGCCGGCCGGAACCTCTCCCTTCGACCACTTCGTCTACGTGATCGCCGGTGACGGAGATCTGCAGGAAGGTGTGACGAGCGAAGCGTCCTCGCTCGCGGGACACCAGCAGCTCGGCAATCTCGTCGTCATCTACGACTCCAACCAGATCTCGATCGAGGACGACACGAACGTCGCCTTCACCGAGGACGTCGCCGCGCGGTACGAGGCGTACGGCTGGCAGGTCCAGACCGTGGACTGGAAGAAGACGGGCCAGTACGTCGAGGACGTCGCCGAGCTCTACGCGGCCATCGAACGCGCGAAGGGCGAGACCGACAAGCCGTCGCTCATCATCCTCAAGACGATCATCGGCTGGCCCTCGCCGGGCAAGCAGAACAGCGGCAAGATCCACGGCGCAGCCCTCGGCGCCGACGAACTCGCTGCAACCAAGAAGGTCCTCGGGTTCGACCCGGAGAAGAACTTCGCCGTGGCGGAGGACGTCATCGCCCACACGCGCGAGCTCGTGCAGCGCGGCGAGCAGGCCAAGGCCGAGTGGCAGAAGTCGTTCGATGCCTGGGCTGCCGCCAACCCCGAGCGCAAGGCGCTTCTCGACCGTCTCGAGGCGCGCGAGCTCCCCGCCGACATCGCCGACGCTCTGCCCGTCTTCGAGGCGGGCAAGGACGTCTCGACCCGTGCCGCCAGCGGCCAGGTCATCAACGCGCTCGCGGCGCAACTGCCCGAGCTCTGGGGAGGCTCGGCCGACCTGGCCGAGTCGAACCTCACCACGATCAAGGATGCGCGCTCGTTCATCCCCCAGGAGTGGTCGACGCACGAGTGGACCGGCTCGCCTTACGGCCGAGTGCTGCACTTCGGCATCCGCGAGCACGCCATGGGTGCGATCCTCAACGGGATCGTGCTGCACGGACCGACGCGTCCGTTCGGCGGCACGTTCCTGATCTTCAGCGACTACATGCGTCCGCCGGTGCGTCTGGCAGCGCTGATGAACATCCCCACGGTCTTCGTCTGGACGCACGACTCGGTCGCTCTCGGCGAGGACGGCCCCACGCACCAGCCGATCGAGCAGCTCGCGACGCTGCGCGCCATCCCGAACTTCTCGATGGTCCGCCCCGCGGACGCCAACGAGACCGCCGTGGTCTGGCTCGAGATGCTGCGCCGCACGGCCGGCCCCTCCGGCATCGCGCTCACCCGCCAGAACATCCCGGTGTTCGAGCGCGGCGACGGCGCCGCATCCGGCGACGTGTTCGCCTCCGCGGACAACGCGGTCAGGGGCGCATACGTCCTGGCCGAGGCTCCCGGCGGCACGCCCGATGTGCTGCTGATCGCCACGGGTTCGGAAGTACAGCTGGCCGTCGAAGCCCGTGCGACCCTCGCTCAGGAGGGTGTGGCGGCGCGCGTCGTCTCCGTTCCCTCTCTCGAGTGGTTCGCCGAGCAGGACGCCGAGTACCGCGAGTCCGTCCTGCCGTCCTCGGTCAAGGCGCGCGTCTCTGTGGAGGCCGGCTCCGCGCTCACCTGGCAGGGCATCGTCGGCGACGCCGGTCGCTCTGTCGCCATCGAGCACTTCGGAGCCTCCGCCGACTACAAGACGCTGTTCCAGAAGTTCGGGATCACCACCGAAGCCGTCGTCACCGCCGCTCGCGAGTCCATCGCTGCGGCTGCCGAGTAAGTACGAGGAGAAGCAAGAACATGAGCACCCCAACCGAACAGCTCGCCGCAGCGGGCGTCAGCATCTGGCTCGACGACCTCTCCCGTGAGCGCATCACGACGGGCAACCTCAGCGCGCTGATCTCTGACCGCACGGTCTCCGGCGTCACCACCAACCCGACGATCTTCGCCGGTGCCCTCTCGAAGGGCGAGGCGTACGCCGAGCAGGTCGCCACCCTGGCCGCTGCCGGCGCGGATGTCGACACGGCGATCTTCGAGATCACGACGGATGACGTCCAGGCAGCCTCGGACATCTTCCGGCCGGTCTACGACGCCACGAACGGTGTCGACGGGCGGGTGTCGATCGAGGTCTCCCCCGACCTCGCCCACGACACGGCCGCGACCGTCGCGCAGGCCAAGGAGCTGTGGGCCAAGGTCGACCGCCCCAACGCGCTCATCAAGATCCCCGCGACCAAGGCGGGGCTTCCGGCGATCACCGAAGTCATCGGCGCGGGCATCTCCGTCAACGTGACGCTCATCTTCAGCCTGGAGCGCTACGCCGCCGTCATCGACGCGTACCTGTCCGGTCTCGAGAAGGCGCGTGACGCGGGCATCGACATCTCCGGCCTGCAGTCGGTGGCGTCGTTCTTCGTCTCGCGGGTAGACACCGAGGTGGACAAGCGTCTGAAGGCCATCGGCACGGCTGAGGCGACCGCTCTGCTGTCCCAGGCGGGCCTGGCCAACGCGCGCCTCGCGTACGAGCTGTTCGAGCGCGAGTTCGGCTCGCCGCGCGCACAAGCGCTGCTCGAGGCCGGAGCGAATCTGCAGCGTCCGCTCTGGGCCTCCACGGGTGTCAAGGACCCGGCCCTGCCCGACACCCTGTACGTGACCGAACTCGTCGCAGCGGGCACCGTGAACACGATGCCCGAGAAGACGCTCGAGGCCACCTTCGACCACGGCGTCATCGAGGGCGACACCATCACGGGAAACATCGAGGCGGCCCACGCCTTCTTCGACCAGCTTCTCCGCTGTCGGCGTCGACTTCGCCGACGTCACCCAGACGCTGGAGGACGAGGGCGTCGAGAAGTTCATCGTGTCCTGGCACGAGCTGCAGGAGACGGTGGAGACGGCGCTCAAGGCTGCGCGATGAGCTTCGACATCCACGTCAGCGGCGACATCCGCGACGTGGTCGAGGCGGAGCTCCCCGCTCTCGTCGACTCGCTGATCGCCTCCGGCATCACGGCCGGCGACCCGGACCTCTGGGGTCCGGGCGCCGCCGCGGATGCCGCCGAGCGTCTCGGCTGGGTCCAGGCCGTCACCGTGTCGCGACCGCTGGTCGAGGAGATCGTGACGCTTCGCGAGGTGCTGCGCGCCGACGGCGTCACGCGCATCGTGCTGGCCGGGATGGGCGGATCGTCCCTCGCTCCCGAAGTGATCGCCGCCACGGCGGGTGTGCCGCTGGTGGTCCTGGACTCCACCGCACCCGGCGAGGTCGCGGCCGCCATCGGCGGCGACGCCGAAGCGGGCGGTCTCGCGCAGACGGCGCTTGTCGTGTCCTCGAAGTCCGGATCCACGATCGAGACGGACTCCGCCAAGCGCGCCTTCGAGGCGGCCTACCGCGCGGCAGGCATCGAACCGGCGAGTCGCATCGTCGTCGTCACCGACCCCGGGTCACCGCTCGCAGAGTCCACGGATGCCGACGGCTACCGTCTGTTCACCGCTGACCCCACCGTCGGCGGACGCTACTCCGCGCTGACCGCATTCGGGCTCGTCCCCGCGGGCCTCGCGGGCGTCGACATCGACGAGCTCCTCGACGAGGCGGAAGCGACCCTGCTCGAAGTCGCCATCGACGACCCGCGCAACCCTGCGCTGGTCCTCGCGGCGGCCATCGCCGGTGGCGGCGCTTCGCGCAAGGACAAGCTCGGTCTCGTCACCGACGGCACGCACATCGTCGGGCTGCCGGGGTGGATCGAGCAGCTCGTCGCGGAGTCCACGGGGAAGGACGGCACCGGCATCCTCCCCGTGGTCCTGCTGCCCGTCTCCCCGGAAGTCGAGAAGACTCCCGCCGATGTGCAGGTGCTGCGCCTGGTCGACAACGTGCGGCACGATCACCTGTTCGAGCACCACCACGGCGAGATCCTCGTCGCCGGTTCCCTGGGCGCGCAGTTCGTCGTCTGGGAGTACGCGACGGCGATCGCCGGGCGGATGCTCCAGATCAACCCCTTCGACCAGCCTGACGTCGAGGCGGCGAAGGTCGCCGCGCGGGCACTCCTCGACGACCGCCCCGCGCCCACCCCCGCCGCCTTCGTACAGGACGGCATCGAGGTCCGCGTGTCCGACCCGTCTCTTGCGGTGAGCGGCACGTTGAGCGGGGTGCTCGACGCGCTCTGGGCCCGCATCCCCGAGAACGGGTACGTGGCTCTGCAGGCCTACGTGGACCGGCGAGAGCTCGCCGCGCTCGAGGGGCTGCGAGAGCTCGTCGCCGCCGACTCCGGTCGCCCCACCACCTTCGGGTGGGGTCCGCGATTCCTGCATTCGACCGGTCAGTACCACAAGGGGGGTCCCGCCAACGGCGTGTTCCTGCAGATCCTGCAGCACCCGCAGACGGATCTGACCATCCCCGGTCGCCCCTTCACTTTCGGCGAACTGATCGCCGCGCAGGCCGCCGGTGACGCATCCGTGTTGGCCGACGAGCACGCGCGCCCGGTCGTCACGCTCACCCTCGTCGACGCGCAAGCCGATGTGCTCGCGCTGTTCGACGCCGCCCAGTAGGAGACAGATTCTCGATGACTGCCGAGATCTCGCGGGGGCACAACCCCCTCCGCGACCCGGATGACCGACGCCTGAGCCGGATCGCGGGCCCCAGCGCGCTCGTGATCTTCGGTGTGACAGGTGACCTTTCGCGCAAGAAGCTCATGCCCGCGGTCTACGACCTCGCCAACCGCGGCCTCCTGCCGCCCGGCTTCGGGCTGGTCGGGTTCGCCCGCCGAGACTGGGAGGACGAGGACTTCGCCGAGGTCGTGCGCGACGCGGTGAAGCAGTACGCCCGCACCGAGTTCCGTGACGAGACCTGGGAGCAGCTGCTCCAGGGCATCCGCTTCGTGCAGGGACAGTTCGACGACCTCGACGCGTTCCGTCGGCTTCGCGAGACCGTCGAGAAGCTCGACGTCGAACGCGGCACGATGGGAAACCACGCGTACTACCTGTCGATCCCGCCGCGTGACTTCCCGATCGTCGCCGAACAGCTCAAGGCATCCGGCCTCGTGGACGACACCGCCGATGGCGCAGATCGCTGGCGCCGTGTCGTCATCGAGAAGCCCTTCGGTCACGACCTCGAGTCGGCGCGCGAACTGAACGACGTCGTGCGCTCCGCCTTCCCGGCGGACTCGATCTTCCGCATCGACCACTACCTGGGCAAGGAGACGGTCCAGAACATCCTGGCGCTGCGCTTCGCCAATGAGCTGTACGAGCCCATCTGGAACCGCAACTACGTCGATCACGTGCAGATCACCATGGCCGAGGACATCGGCGTGGGCGGGCGAGCCGGGTACTACGACGGGATCGGCGCGGCGCGCGACGTCATCCAGAATCACCTGCTGCAGCTCCTGGCTCTGACAGCGATGGAGGAGCCGATCACCTTCGATGCTGCGCAGCTGCGCGCCGAGAAGGAGAAGGTGCTGGCGGCGGTCACACTGCCCGACGATCTGTCCACGGCGACCGCTCGCGGGCAGTACGCCGGCGGCTGGCAGGGCGGCGAGAAGGTGCTCGGCTTCCTCGAAGAGGATGGCATGGCCGCCGACTCGACGACCGAGACCTACGCGGCCATCAAGCTCGACATCAACACCCGCCGATGGGCAGGAGTCCCCTTCTACCTGCGCGCCGGAAAGCGACTCGGCCGCCGGGTGACCGAGATCGCCGTGGTGTTCAAGCGCGCACCCGAGCATCTCTTCGGCCGCAGCCAGACCGACGGTCTCGGGCAGAATGCGCTCGTGATCCGCGTCCAGCCGGACGAGGGCGTCACGATCCGTTTCGGATCCAAGGTGCCGGGCGCCGACATGCAGGTGCGCGACGTCACGATGGACTTCGGATACGGTCACGCATTCACCGAGGCGAGCCCCGAGGCGTACGAGCGGCTGATCCTCGATGTGCTCCTGGGAGATCCGCCGCTGTTCCCCCGCCACGAAGAGGTGGAGCTCAGCTGGAAGATCCTCGACCCGATCGAGAAGTTCTGGTCGGAGCAGTCCGGCCCGCTCGAACAGTACTCCCCCGGTTCGTGGGGACCGCAGTCCGCGGACGAGCTCCTCGCCCGCGATGGTCGCACCTGGAGGCGCCCGTGATCATCGATCTGCCCGACACCACCGTCAGCAAGATCTCCCGCGCCCTGGTCAACGTTCGCGAGGAGGGTGGAGCGGTCGCCCTCGGTCGTGTCCTGACGCTCATCATCGCCACGCGCCGCGGCATCGAGGAGGAGGCGATCGAGGCCGCGAACGATGCATCTCGCGAGCACCCCATGCGCGTCATCGTGCTCATGCTCGACAACCCGAAGGCGGAGCCGCGCCTGGATGCGGAGATTCGCGTCGGCGGCGACGCCGGTGCGAGCGAGGTCATCCTGCTGCACGCGCACGGGCCGGCGGGCTCGAATGCAGAGAGCCTGGTGACTGGTCTCCTCCTTCCCGATGCGCCCGTCGTCGCATGGTGGCCCGCGGACACCCCCGAGGTCCCCTCGCGCTCCGACATCGGCAAGATCGCTCAACGCCGCATCACGGACGCCGCGATGCAGAGCGACCCGCACGAGTGGGTGCTCAACCTCGGCGGACACTACGCGCCCGGCGACACCGATCTCGCCTGGACGCGACTGACGCGCTGGCGCGAGCAGCTCGCCGCCGTCCTGGATCAGCCTCCGTACGAGCCGATCACAGCCGTCGAGGTGCTGGGTGGCGGCGACTCTCCCTCGACTCCCCTGCTGGCCGCCTGGCTCCGTCTGCAGCTGAAGGTGGACGTGACCTGGCGCTATCTCGACAGCGAGGAATGGGCGAGCGGCATCAAGTCCGTCCGACTCACACGCTCCAGCGGTGACATCGTGCTCGAACGCCCCGACGCGCTGACGGCCGTGCTGACCCAGCCGGGACAGCCGAGCCACGAGCTGGCCTTCCCGCGGCGGTCGCTGCGCGAATGCCTCGCCGAGGAGCTGCGACGCCTGGATGCCGATTTGCTGTACGGTCGCGTCGTCACCGAGGGCAGTGCCCTCATCGAGCACTGATACGAGGAGCATGATGCCCGAGGCCACCGAGAAGCAGGTCGTCGTCCGCTCGGACCCCGACCGGATCGCCCGCGCTGTGGCCCGTCGCCTGCTGAGCCGGATCGCGAAGCGCGTCGTAGAGGGGAAGCTGGCCCACATCTCGTTGACCGGAGGGTCGATGGGTGGGCGTGTGCTCGCCGCCGTCGCCGAGAACCCGCGGTGTCACGAGGTGGACTGGTCCCTCGTCCACTTCTGGTGGAGCGATGAGCGTTTCGTGCCGCGGGGATCAGAGGATCGTAACGACGCCGAGGCGTTCGCCGCTCTGCTCGATCGCATTCCGGTGCCGGCGGAGAACGTGCACACCATGGCGGCCAGCGACGACGGACTCAGCATCGAGGATGCGGCCGCTGCCTACGAAGCCGAGCTCGCCCGCTTCGCGGACCCGAGCGTGGGCGCGTGGCCGTCGTTCGACGTCTGCTTCCTGGGGGTCGGGCCGGATGCGCACATCGCTTCGCTCTTTCCGGATCGTGGCGAGATCCAGGTGACGGACCGCGCGGCGCTGGCCGTTCGCGACGCACCGAAGCCGCCTCCGGAGCGAATCACGGTCACCCGACCCGTCATCAACTCCGCCAAGCGCGTGTGGCTGGTCCTCGTCGGTCCCGACAAGGCGTCCGTGCTCGGACTCGCACTCGCAGGCGCCAGCTACCAGAGCGTTCCTGCGGCCGGCGCGAAGGGGCGTAAGCGAACGGTCTTCTTCGTCGACGAGGCGGCCGCCGCGAAGGTTCCCGTCGAGCTCATCGACAGCGACTACTGAGAACATGGAAGAGCCCCGGTCAGCGACCGGGGCTCTTCTCGTGGACGCGGCGGGTCAGTCCTGCCCGCGACGCTCACGCAGCTTGTGCAGCGCCTCATCGAGGAGCTGCTCGGCCTCGTCGTCGGTGCGACGCTCTTTCACGTACGCAAGGTGTGTCTTGTAGGGCTCGGGCTTGGCCAGAGCAGGCGGGTTCGCCTGATCGCGACCCGCCGGAAGACCGGAGTGCGGCGAGTCGATCGTCTCCGGAATCTCCTCTTCGGCGATGCCGGCCGCGAAATAGCGCACCGTCTCATTGCCCAGCGCGTCCCAGTACGACACCGCCACGCGGTCGGCGTGGTAGCCGTGGTCCTGTTCCCCCATCGGTCCCGCACCCACGCGGGTACCCCGGATCGCGTTCCCCCCGGTGGCCATGATCAGACCAGCCCGGTGAACTTGGTGACCAGGCCGAGGGCCACGATCGAGATGAACCAGACGAGCGCGAGAACGATCGTGAACCGGTTCAGGTTGCGCTCGGCCAGGCCCGAGGAGCCCAGCGAAGAACTCATGCCGCCGCCGAACATGTCGGACAGGCCACCGCCGCGCCCCTTGTGGAGCAGGATCAGCAGCGTCAGCAGCAGGCTCGTGATGCCGAGAAGCACCTGGAGCACGAACTCGAGGATCTGCACTGTGTTCGTCACCCTTCTTGGCGATCCCGAGATCGCACAAGGAACAAGTATAGCCAACCGGCCGACCGGAGCCGTGAGACGGGGCCGAGCCCCGTCTCACGGCCGAGATCAGACGCCGACGTGCTTCTGGTAGCGGATGATCGCCGCGAACTCCTCGGCGACCAGGCTGGCACCGCCCACGAGCGCGCCGTCCACGTCGGGCTGGCGCATGAACGTCGCGATGTTGCCGGACTTGACGGAACCGCCGTACAGAACGCGGGTGCGCGCGGCGGCATCCTCGCCCAGCACCTCGGCGACGACGCCGCGAAGCGTCGCGCACACATCCTGCGCCTGCTCGGGCGTGGCCGCTTGGCCGGATCCGATGGCCCAGACGGGCTCGTACGCGACGACCACGTCGGCATCGGCCGAGACGCCCTCGAGGGCGACCCGCAGCTGGCCGACGGGAACGGCGCTCGCACCGAACTTCTCCAGATCTTCCGCGGTCTCGCCCACGCAGATGACCGGGCTCAGACCGTGGCGCAGAGCCGCCTGAACCTTGGCCGCGACGACCTCGTCCGTCTCGTTGTGGTACTCACGACGCTCGGAGTGACCGATGATCACGTACTTCGCATCGAGCTTCGCCAGAAACGCGCCGGAGACCTCACCGGTGTAGGCGCCGGAGTCGTGCGTCGACAGGTCCTGCGCGCCCAGGGCGAACGGGATCTTGTCGGCGTCGATCAACGTCTGAACCGTGCGCAGGTCGGTGAACGGCGGGAAGACCGCGACCTCCACGCTGTCCTCGTCGTGCTTCGCGTCCTTCAGCGTCCAGTACAGCTTCTGGACGAGCGCGACCGCCTGCAGGTGGTCGAGGTTCATCTTCCAGTTTCCCGCGATGAGCGGGTTACGCGTCACTGCCATCCGAGGACCTCCAGTCCGGGAAGCTTCTTACCCTCGAGGAATTCGAGGCTGGCGCCACCACCGGTGGAGATGTGGCCGAACTGATCGTCACGGAAGCCGAGCTGACGCACGGCCGCGGCGGAGTCTCCCCCGCCGACGACCGAAAGGCCGTCGACCTCGGTCAGCGCCTTCGCGACCGCGCGGGTGCCGTCGGCGAACGCGGCCATCTCGAACACGCCCATCGGGCCGTTCCAGAACACGGTCTTGCTCGCCGCGATCGTCGCCGCGAACGTCTTCGCCGTCTCCGGACCGATGTCCAGACCCAGACCCGACGCACCGAACGGGGTGTCCTCCAGGGCATCGACTGCGGCGACCACGTGCTCCGCGTCCGCCGAGAAGGATGCGGCCACGACGGCGTCCACGGGGAGCACGATCTTCACACCGCGCTCCTCGGCAGCAGCCAGGTAGCCCTTGACCGTGTCGATCTGATCCTTCTCGAGCAGGCTCGCACCCACCTTGTGGCCGAGAGCGGCGAGGAACGTGAACATCATGCCGCCGCCGACGAGGAGCGTGTCCACGCGAGGCAGGAGGTGCTCGATCACGCCGAGCTTGTCGCTCACCTTCGAGCCGCCGAGCACGACCGCGTAGGGCCGCTCGGGGTTCTCGGTCAGGCGGTCGAGAACATCGACCTCCTTCTCGATGAGCAGGCCCGCAGCCGAGGGCAGGAGCTCGGCGAGCTCATAGACGCTGGCCTGCTTGCGGTGCACGACACCGAAGCCGTCGGAGACGAGGGCGTCGCCAAGAGCGGCGAGCTCCTGCGCGAAGGCGCGACGCTCGTCTGCATCCTTCGAGGTCTCCCCCGGGTTGAAGCGGAGGTTCTCGATGATCGCGACGTCGCCGTCGCCGAGCGAGGCGACAGCCTCCTGTGCCGAGACACCCACGGTGTCGCGTGCGAAGGCTACGGGCTTGCCGAGCAGCTCGGACAGTCGCTGCGCGACAGGCTCGAGGCTGTACTTCGGATTGGGTTCGCCGTCGGGACGTCCCAGGTGGGAACAGACGACGACGCGGGCGCCCTGGTTGATCAGGGCGTTGAGGGTCGGCAGCGTGGCCCGCACGCGACCGTCGTCCGTGATGACCCCGTCCTTGAGAGGAACGTTGAGGTCAGCACGGACGACGACGCGGCGGCCTGCGAGCGACCCCAGCGAATCGAGGGTGCGCAGTGCCATGGTGTGGATCAGAGACGCTCGGCGACGTACTCGGTCAGGTCGACGAGACGGTTGGAGTAGCCCCACTCGTTGTCGTACCAGCTCGAGAGCTTCACCTGGTTGCCGATGACGCGCAGCAGACCTGCGTCGAAGATCGACGAGTGCGGGTCGGTGACGATGTCGCTGGAGACGATCTCGTCCTCGGTGTACTTCAGGATGCCCTTGAGGGGACCCTCGGCAGCAGCCTTGTACGCGGCCTTGATCTCGTCGACGGTGACCTCGCGCGACGCCTCGACCGTGAGGTCGGTGATCGAGCCGGTGGGCACGGGCACGCGCAGCGCGAAGCCGTCGAGCTTGCCCTTGAGCTCCGGCAGCACCAGGCCGATGGCCTTGGCGGCACCGGTGGAGGTGGGAACGATGTTGATCGCGGCGGCGCGCGCGCGACGCAGGTCGCTGTGGGGGCCGTCCTGCAGGTTCTGGTCGGCCGTGTAGGCGTGGACCGTCGTCATGAGACCGCGCTCGATGCCGAAGTTGTCGTTGAACACCTTCGCCAGCGGGGCGAGGCAGTTCGTGGTGCACGACGCGTTCGAGATGATGACGTCGGTCTCGGGGTTGTAGTCGCCCTCGTTCACGCCCATGACGATGGTGACGTCGTCACCGGTCGCGGGGGCCGAGATGAGGACCTTCTTCGCACCGCCGGCGATGTGCTTCTTCGCGTCCTCGGCCTTCGTGAAGCGGCCGGTGGACTCGATGACGATGTCGACGCCCAGCTCGCCCCAGGGGAGGTTGGCGGGGTCGCGCTCGGCGAGCACCTTGATCTTGTGACCACCGACGGTGATCGAGTCCTCGTCGTACGTGACCTCCGCGTCCAGACGGCCCGTGATGGAGTCGTACTTGAGCAGGTGGGCCAGAGTCTTGTTGTCGGTGAGGTCGTTCACCGCCACGATGTCGAGGTCCGCACCCTGCGCGAGCGCTGCGCGCAGGTAGTTGCGTCCGATGCGGCCGAAGCCGTTGATGCCGATCTTGACAGACACGGTGTCTCCCGTTTTCTCGTCGCGCCGCAGCGCCTTTTCCATCCCGGGTTGTCCTCCCGGGGTGAGCCGTGCGTGGGTGCGCATCGACTCGGAGAGGGGGATGCCGGAGCCCCCGCACGGCGAGGGCTCCGAGGCATCCTCACCTGATCATGACCCTACCAGCAGGCCTGCCGTCTTCTCTCGCGCCGTAACAAAGCGGGACTGGACGTTGGACCAGTCGGCGATGTTCCAGAACGCCTTCACGTAGTCGGCGCGGACGTTCTTGTAGTCGAGGTAGTACGCGTGCTCCCAGACATCCAGCAACAGCAGCGGAACGCTGCCGGCGGCGAACTGCGACTGCTGGTCGAAGAACTGCTGGATGATGAGGTTCTCACCGATCGAGTCCCAGAACAGACCCGCCCAGCCGGAGCCCTGCACGCCGAGAGCGGCGGCGGTGAAGTGGGCCTGGAACTTGTCGAACGAACCGAAGTGGTCGTCGATGGCGGCCTCGAGCTCGCCGGTCGGCTTGTCGCCGCCGTTGGGCGAGAGGTTCGTCCAGAAGATCGAGTGGTTGGTGTGACCGCCCAGGTTGAACGCGAGGTCCTTCTCGAGCTTGTTCACGTTCGCGAGGTTTCCGCTGTCGCGGGCCTCCGCCAGCTGCTCGAGCGCGGTGTTCGCGCCCGTGACGTAGGCCTGGTGATGCTTGCTGTGGTGCAGCTCCATGATCGTCGCGCTGATGCTGGGCTCGAGCGCGGCATAGTCGTAAGGGAGCTCGGGCAGCGTGTACTTCGCCATGTTCTCTTCCTCCTGTCGGGCGCAGCGCCGAACGCCTCGGCGATGCGGGGATGACGCCTTCATCCTACTGAGGCGCAACCGAGCGGGGCAGGGGTTGATTCCTCGGATGACGTGTCCCAGACGGCGGTGGCTACTCCTTGGCGGCGGCGGGCACGGCGGACTCCGTGTCCGGCAGCCCCTCGGTCTCCGCCTTCTTGTCAGCCATCGCGAGCAGTCGACGGATGCGGCCGGCCACGGCGTCCTTGGTCAACGGAGGATCGGCGTGGTGCCCGAGCTCGTCCAGGCTCGCATCACGGTGCGCGAGACGAAGCTCCCCCGCGGCGCGCAAGTGGTCGGGGACGGTGTCACCCAGGATCTCCAGCGCGCGTTCCACGCGCGCGCACGCCGCGACGGCTGCCTGCGCGGAACGACGGAGGTTGGCGTCGTCGAAGTTCACGAGGCGGTTGACTCCTGCACGGACCTCGCGGCGTTGGCGCAGCTGCTCCCACTCCTGGGCGGCGCGACGCGCACCCATCTCGTGCAGCACGGCACGGATCGCGTCTCCTTCTCGGACCACGACACGCGGAAGCCCGCGTACCTCTCGCGCCTTGGCAGCGATCCCGATGCGGTGAGCGGCACCGACCAGGGCCATCGCGGCCTCACCGGAGGGGCACGCGATCTCCAGGGCCGCCGAGCGGCCGGGGTCGCTGAGGCTTCCGGCGGCCAGGAAGGCCCCGCGCCAGATGGCGGCGAGATCGTGCCGAGCACCCGTCGTCAGCCGGTTCGGCAGACCGCGCACCTGCCGGCGACGCTGATCGAGCAGGCCCGTCTGTCGGGCGAGCGTCTCCCCACCCTCGATCACACGTACCGCGTATGTGGTGCCCGGACGCCCCGAGGTGCCCTGCACGTGCGCGAGCTCGGGCCGCACCCCGTACAGGTCGACCAGTTCGCGCGCCACACGTCGGGCGAGAGCCTCGGAATCGACCTCGGCCTCGACGGCGACGCGCCCCGCAATCGCGTGAAGTCCGCCGGCGAACCGCAGGATGGCGGTTAACTCGGCCACTCGGGCGCTCGGACGCGGATCGCGACCGGCGATCAGTTCGGCCTTCACATCGGCGGTCAGCGGCACGGTACTCCTTGTGGGAATGGGGAACGGGACGACGTTCCAGCCTACTCTCGACCCAGGTCCCGATGTGTGACGCCCACGGCCACATCCGGCATCTCGGACAATCGTGCAGCGATCTCCCGCGCCATGACGACCGAACGGTGCTTACCGCCGGTGCAACCGATCGCGATGATCGAGTGCCGCTTGTTCTCCCGCTGGTAGCCGGCGATGACGGGCGCCAATGCCGTCGTGTACGCGTCCAGGAACTCGCGCGCCCCTGGCTGCGAGAGGACGAACTCACGCACCGCCTCGTCTTCGCCCGTGAGCGGACGCAACTCGTCCGTCCAATAAGGATTCGGCAGGAAGCGCATGTCGGCGACGAGATCCGCATCCACCGGGAGTCCGTACTTGAAGCCGAAGCTCATCACAGAGACGGTGTGCAGCGGGCTTCCCTCGGCGGAGAACAACTCGGCGACTCGGGTGGTGAGCTGGTGGATGTTGTACGACGAGGTGTCGATGATGAGATCGGCACTCTCGCGCAGAGGAGCCAGGCGCTGACGTTCCCGATGGATGCCGTCGATGATCGTCCCCGTGCTCTGCAACGGATGCGGTCGTCGAACCGCCTCGAACCGCCGCACCAGCACCTCGTCGCTGGCGTCGAGGAACACGATGCGCAGGCGTCGATGCGCGCGAAGGGCGTCGGCGATCTCGGGCACGCGGCCGAACAGCTCACGACCTCGCACGTCGACGACGACGGCTACGCGGGGTACCGCCCCGCCGGCGAGTTCCGAGAGCTCGAGCAGCGGACGCAGCATCTGGGGCGGGAGATTGTCGACCACGTACCAATCGAGGTCCTCGAGGGCGTTGGCCACGGTCGAGCGTCCCGCGCCCGACATGCCGGTGACGATCAGCACCTCGCCGGTGTTCGCCGTGTCCGGGTCCGTCATCCCTCTCCCCTGTCCGCCTCGCCCAGACTATCGACTCGTCAGGTGCTCGTGCACGGCCGTCGCCAGCTTCGGCCCGATGCCGGGGAGCTCGGCGATCTGCTCCACGGTCGCACCACGCAATGCGGTGACCGAGCCGAAGTGACGCAGCAGAGCACGGATGCGCGCGGCGCCGAGACCCGGCACCTCTTCCAGCACGCTGGAGATGTCTCGGCGCCGGCGCTTGCGCTGATGCGTGATCGCGAACCGGTGCGCCTCGTCGCGCAAGCGCTGAACCAGATACAGCGCCTCGGAGGTACGGGGCAGGATCACGGGGTACTCCTCCCCCGGCAGCCAGATCTCCTCCAGTCGTTTGGCGATACCGCACAGCGCGATCTCGGTGTGGCCGGATTCCTCCAGCGCACGTGCGGCCGCCGCGACCTGGGGCTGGCCGCCGTCCACGATCAGCAGCTGGGGCGGGTAGGCGAACCTCGGACGCTTGCGCACGGTCGCCACCTCGCCCTCGGCGGCCGCCTGCTCGGGATCGATCGCCGCGGCGGCGACCTCGACATCGTCGGCGTCCTCCGGCCGGTCGAGGTGAGCGAGGCGGCGGGTGAGGACCTGGTAGAGAGAGTCGGTGTCGTCCGTCGTCTCCGCGACCGAGAAGGACCGGTACTGGTCCTTGCGCGGCAGGCCGTCCTCGAACACGACCATCGAGGCGACCACGTTGGTCCCGGCCAGATGTGACACATCGAAGCATTCGATGCGTAGCGGCGCCGTCGCGAGCCCCAGCGCCTCCTGGAGGTCGGTCAGCGCCTGCGTCCGGGCGACGTAATCGCTCGTGCGCCGGGTCTTGTGCAGCATCAGCGCCTGCTGGGCGTTGAGGGTGGCGGTGCGCATGAGATCGGCCTTGCCACCGCGCTGGGCGACCTGGATCGTGACGTTCTTGCCGCGCTTGTCGCGCAACCACTGCTCGAGCTCGGTCACATCGTCCGGAAGCGCGGGCACGAGCACCTGCTTGGGGATGTCGGCGGCGGCCGCATCCCCATAGGTGCGCTGCAGCACCTGGTCCACGAGCTCGGCGCCGGAGATGTCGATCTCCTTCTCGATCGTGGTCGCGCGCACCCCGCGGACACGACCGCCGCGCACCACGAAGTGCTGCACCGCGGCCGCCAGCTCGTCTTCGGCGATGCCGAACAGATCCGCATCCGTGTCGTCGGAGAGCACGAGCGCGCTCTTGCCGAGCACCGCTTCGATCGCCTGCAGCTTGTCGCGGTAGCCGGCGGCCGCCTCGTAGTCCATCGCCGCGGCGGCCTCCCTCATCCGCGCCGTCAGAGCCCTGGCGAAGCGCTGGTCGCCGCCGGCCATGAAGGCGATGAAGTCGTCGACGATCGCGCGGTGCTCCTCGATCGTGACCTTCATCGAACACGGACCGCCGCAACGGCCGATCTGTCCGGGGAAGCAAGGTCGTCCTGTCGCCATCGCCTTCTTGTACGACGCGTCGGAGCACGTACGGATCGGGAACACCTTGATCATCAGGTCGATGACGTCGTGCACGGCCCACACCTTCGGATACGGACCGAAGTACTTCGCTCCCTTGATCCGCCGATTGCGCGTGACGATGACGCGCGGTGCCTCGTCCGCCAGAGTGATCGCCATGTACGGGTAGGACTTGTCGTCCTTGTAGCGCACGTTGAAGGTCGGCGAGAACTCCTGGATCCACATGTACTCCAGCTGCAACGCCTCGACGTCGCTGCCGACGACCGTCCACTCGACCGAGGTCGCTGTCGTCACCATCCGGCGCGTGCGCTCGTGCAGCGTGTGCAGCGGAGCGAAGTAGTTCGACAGCCGCGCCCGCAGGTTCTTCGCCTTGCCGACGTAGAGGATGCGGCCCTCGGCGTCACGGAACCGATAGACCCCCGGGCTGGTGGGGATCTCCCCCTGTTTGGGCCGGTACGGCAGCACGGTCAGCCGGCCTTGCGCTGCTCGGCGACGCCCAGCACCTCCGCGAGGAACGCGCCGGTGTGGCTCTCGGGGACCTGGGCGACCTGCTCCGGCGTGCCGGTCGCGACGATCGTCCCACCTCCCGAACCACCCTCGGGTCCGAGGTCGATCACCCAGTCGGCGGACTTGATCACGTCGAGGTTGTGCTCGATCACGATGACGGTGTTGCCCTTGTCGACCAGGCTGTTCAGCACCTCGAGAAGCCGGCTCACATCCTCGAAGTGCAGACCCGTCGTCGGCTCGTCGAGCACGTAGATGCTGCGCCCGTTCGAGCGTCGCTGGAGCTCGGTCGCGAGCTTCACGCGCTGCGCCTCGCCACCCGACAGCGTCGTGGCGGACTGTCCGAGACGGACGTAGCCGAGGCCCACATCGACGAGCGTCTTGAGGTAGCGGTGGATGGCCTGGATCGGTTCGAAGAACTCTGCGGCCTCGGCGATCGGCATCTGCAGGACCTCGGCGATGTTCTTGCCCTTGTAGTGCACCGTCAGCGTGTCACGGTTGTAGCGCTGACCGTGGCAGACTTCGCAGTCGACATACACGTCGGGGAGGAAGTTCATCTCGATCTTGATCGTGCCGTCACCCGAGCACGCCTCGCAGCGCCCGCCCTTGACGTTGAAGCTGAACCGCCCGGCCTGGTATCCGCGCGCCTTGGCCTCGAGGGTCTCGGCGAAGAGCGTGCGAATGCGGTCGAACACACCGGTGTAGGTCGCGGGGTTCGACCGCGGCGTGCGACCGATCGGAGCCTGATCGACGTGCACGACCTTGTCGAGGTTCTCCAGGCCCGTCACCCGGGTGTGCTTGCCGGGAACGCGACGTGCGCCGTTCAGCCGCGACGCGAGCACCTCGTAGAGGATGCCGTTCACGAGCGACGACTTACCGGAACCACTGACCCCTGTCACGGCCGTCAGCACACCCAGGGGGAAGGTCGCGGTGACGTTCTTGAGGTTGTTCTCGCGCGCGCCGACGACCGAGATCTGGCGCTTCTTGTCGATCTTGCGGCGCTTGGCCGGCACCGCGATGGCGCGTCGGCCGGAGAGATATGCGGCGGTGAGCGACTCGGGCTCCTCGAGCAGCTGCGGGTAGGTGCCGGAGTGCACGACGCGCCCACCCTCGACGCCCGCGCGCGGGCCGATGTCGACGATCCAGTCCGCCGCCTGGATGGTCTCTTCGTCGTGCTCGACCACGATGAGCGTGTTGCCGAGGTTCTTGAGCGCCAGCAACGTCTCGATGAGCCGCCGGTTGTCGCGCTGATGGAGCCCGATCGAGGGCTCGTCGAGCACGTAGAGCACGCCCGTGAGGCCGGAACCGATCTGCGTCGCGAGCCGGATGCGCTGCGCCTCGCCACCCGAGAGAGAGCCTGCGGCCCGGGACAGGCTGAGATACGTGAGCCCGACCTGGATGAGGAAGTTCAGCCGCGCGCGGATCTCGCGCAGCACCGCCG
The DNA here is from genome assembly GCF_056868075.1 of Microbacterium sp. KU4F. Taxonomy (NCBI): domain Bacteria; kingdom Bacillati; phylum Actinomycetota; class Actinomycetes; order Micrococcales; family Microbacteriaceae; genus Microbacterium; species Microbacterium sp. KU4F. The sequence continues at coordinate 546,528 of NZ_CP200324.1, forward strand.
CCGCGATCTTCGCCTCGCGGTCGGTCAGCTCGAGGCCGTCGAAGAAGCCCTGCGCGTCGATGAGGCTGAGGCTCGACGCATCCGCGATCGAGTGACCGTGCACCTTGACCGCGAGCACTTCGGGCTTCAGGCGCGTGCCGTCGCACACCGGGCACGGCACCTCGCGGAGGTATTCGCCCCACCGCTGCCGGGCGCTGTCGGACTCGGCCTGCTGGTACTGACGCTCGATGTAGGGAACGACACCCTCGAACCCGGAGGTGTAACGCATCTCGCGGCCGTAGCGGTTCTTCCACTTGACCGAGACCTTGAAGTTGTCGCCGTGCAGCACCGCATCCTTGACGTCCTGCGGCAGCTTGCGCCAGGGCGTGTCGAGCGAGAAACCGAGGTCGGAGGAGAGTCCCTCGAGCAGGCGCTCGTAGTACTGGAACAGACCCTTGCCCTGCGTCGTCCACGGCACCAGGACGCCCTCGCGGATCGAGAGGTCCTCATCGCCGAGCATCAGTTCGACATCGACCGACATCCGCGTGCCGAGGCCGGAGCACGTCGGGCACGCGCCGAACGGAGCATTGAACGAGAACGTGCGCGGCTCGATCTCGGTGAGCTGGAGCGGATGACCGTTCGGGCATGCGAGCTTCTCGCTGAAGTTCTGCCAGGCATCGTCGCCCTCTTCGTCGACGAAGTTGACCTGCATGACACCGCCGGCGAGACCGAGCGCCGTCTCGACCGAGTCGGTGACGCGCGAGAGGATGTCGGCGCTGGCGACGAGCCGGTCGACGACGACGGCGATGTCGTGCTTGTAGCTCTTCTTCAGCGTCGGCGGCTCGGACAGCTGGATGAGCTCACCGTCGACCACGGCCCGCGCGTAGCCCTTTGCGCTGAGCTCCTTGAAGAGGTCGACGAACTCCCCCTTCTTCTGCGTGACCACGGGGGCCACGATCTGGTACCGCGTGCGCTCGGGCAGCGTCATCAGCTGATCGGCGATCTGCTGGACCGTCTGACGCTGGATGACCTCACCGCACTCGGGGCAGTGCGGCACCCCGATACGCGCCCACAGCAGGCGCATGTAGTCGTGGATCTCCGTGATCGTGCCGACCGTGGAGCGCGGGTTGCGGTTGGTGGACTTCTGGTCGATGGACACCGCGGGGCTCAGCCCCTCGATGAAGTCCACGTCGGGACGGTCGACCTGCCCGAGGAACTGGCGCGCGTAGGAGCTCAGCGACTCGACGTAGCGGCGCTGTCCCTCGGCGAAGATCGTGTCGAAGGCGAGACTCGACTTTCCGGATCCGGAGAGACCCGTGAAGACGACGAGGCAGTCGCGGGGGATGTCGAGATCGACGCCGCGCAGGTTGTGGACCCGGGCACCACGGACACTGAGAGTTCCGGCGTCGTGGGCGAGTTCGGAGACAGGCGAGATGGGCACCACGCAAGTCTAGGCAGGGCCACGGACACGGGCTCCGAGCTTCGCCGAGAGCGCACGATCGTGTACGGGCGCGGTCAGAGCTCGGGGCGTCGGCCGGCGAAGGGCGCCAGCGAGTCGCGCAGCGCCGCGATCTGAGAAGCGTCCATGCCCACGCGGTCCATGATCTGCTGCGGCACGCGCAGCGCCTCCTCGCGGAGGCGGCGGCCTGCATCGGTGAGACCGATCTCCAGCACGCGCTCGTCGTCGGCGCGCCGAGCGCGTGTGACCCTCCCCTGCGCCTCGAGACGCTTCAGCAGCGGCGACAGGGTGGCCGGTTCCATCGCCAACTCTTCGGCCAGCTTCCCCAGGGTCCGCGGCGATCGTTCCCACAGCGCGAGCAACACGAGGTACTGCGGATGCGTGAGCCCGAGCGGCTCGAGCACGGGCCGGTAGATGGCGACGACATTCCGGGCGGCCGTCACCAGAGCGAAACAGAGCTGGTTCTCGAGCCGGAGCAGATCGTCAGTCATCGCACTATCCTACAGATTAGTTAGTACACTAATGGTTATGGCACACAAGAACGCGCGTCCACCGCTGCGAGAGCGCGTGCGCGAGGCAGGCGGTTGGTACGCCTGGATCAACCGCACCCTGATCCGCGCCGCGGGTCCGGCATCCGTGGGCCCCTACGAGACGACGCCCGAGCCGGTGCGCACCGAACGTCCATGCCCGTTGTGCGGCGCCGCCATGTCGGCGCACACGTTCGACCGGTCCGGCCCGAAGCCGATCATGCACTGCCCCTGAACGATGGGCGCGCGCGTGCGCCGGACTGAGCCGCCCGCACCGCCGCCGTCTGAGCCAGCGATACGCCCTGATCAGGCGTGACCGGCGCGCTCCATCGCGCGAAGCTCCTTCTTCAAGTCTTGGACTTCGTCGCGGAGTCGGGCGGCGAGCTCGAACTTCAGCTCCGACGCTGCGGCGAGCATCTGATCGGACAGATCGGAGATCGTAGCCTCGAGCTGCGCAGCGCCCTCGGCCGCGATTCCCTCGCGACGCAGGTTCGGCGTGGGTGACTTGCCCTTGCCCTTGGGGTCGCGGGAGAGCATCGCCTTCGTGTCGGCGCCCTCACGGATCAGGGCGTCGGTGATGTCGGCGATCTTCTTGCGCAGCGGCTGCGGGTCGATGCCGTTCGCCGTGTTGTACGCGATCTGCTTCTCACGGCGCCGCTCGGTCTCGTCGATCGCGTTGCGCATCGAATCGGTGATCTTGTCGGCGTACATGTGCACCTGACCGGACACGTTGCGCGCGGCGCGGCCGATCGTCTGGATCAAAGAGGTTCCGCTGCGCAGGAACCCCTCCTTGTCGGCGTCGAGGATCGAGACCAGGGACACCTCCGGTAGGTCGAGACCCTCGCGCAGCAGGTTGATGCCCACGAGAACGTCGTACACGCCCGCCCGCAACTCGCTGAGCAGCTCCACGCGCCGCAGCGTGTCGACATCGGAGTGCAGATACCTGACGCGCACGCCGTGTTCTCCGAGGAAGTCGGTGAGCTCCTCCGCCATCTTCTTGGTCAGCGTCGTCACCAGCACACGCTCGTCGCGCTCGACCCGGAGCCGGATCTCTTCGAGCAGATCGTCGATCTGGCCCTTCGAGGGCTTGACCACGATCTCGGGATCAACGAGGCCGGTGGGACGGATGATCTGCTCCACCACCCCGTCGGCGATTCCCATCTCGTACCGACCGGGCGTCGCCGACAGGTACACCGTCTGCCCGATCCGGTTCTTGAACTCGTCCCACCGAAGCGGACGATTGTCCATCGCCGACGGCAGCCGGAACCCATGCTCGACGAGCGTGCGCTTGCGCGACGCGTCGCCCTCGTACATCGCCCCGATCTGCGGCACCGTCACGTGCGACTCGTCGATCACGAGGAGGAAGTCGTCAGGGAAGAAGTCGAGCAGCGTGTGCGGGGGCTCCCCCGGTGCGCGCCCGTCCATGTGGCGCGAGTAGTTCTCGATGCCGGAGCAGAATCCGAGCTGCTGCAGCATCTCGAGGTCGAAGGTGGTGCGCATGCGCAACCGTTGCGCCTCCAGAAGTTTCCCCTGTGACTCGAACTCCTTCAGCCGCTCGGCCAGCTCGGTCTCGATCGTGCCGATCGCGCGCTGCACCACATCCGTGCCTGCGACGTAGTGTGACGCGGGGAAGATCGGAACCGAATCCATCCGCTCGACGATCTCCCCGGTCAGCGGATGCAGGGTGTACAGCGCCTCGATCTCGTCACCGAAGAGCTCGATGCGGATGGCGTACTCCTCGTAGACCGGGATGATCTCGATCGTGTCGCCGCGCACCCGGAAATTGCCCCGCGAGAAGTCGACGTCGTTGCGGTTGTACTGCATCGCGATGAACTGCCGGATGAGAGCGTCGCGGTCGTAGCGCTCCCCCACCTGCAACGCCACCATCGCACGGAGATACTCCTCCGGGGCGCCCAGACCGTAGATGCAGGAGACGGTCGACACCACGACGACGTCCCGCCGACTCAGCAGGGAGTTCGTCGTGGAGTGGCGCAGGCGCTCCACCTCGGCATTGATCGACGAGTCCTTCTCGATGAACGTATCGGTCTGCGGGACGTACGCCTCGGGCTGGTAGTAGTCGTAGTACGACACGAAGTACTCGACGGCGTTGTGGGGCATGAGCTCTCGGAACTCATTGGCGAGCTGCGCCGCGAGGGTCTTGTTGTGAGCGAGAACGAGCGTCGGACGCTGCACCTGCTCGATGAGCCAGGCCGTCGTCGCCGACTTTCCCGTGCCGGTGGCGCCGAGCAGCACGACATCGGTCTCGCCGGCGTTGATGCGGGCGGCGAGGTCGGCGATCGCGGCCGGCTGATCGCCGGACGGCACGTACTCGCTGACGACCTCGAAGGGGCGAACGGATCGTGTGGTCTGCACCGTTCCAGCGTAGGCGGGACCACGGACATCGGGGGCGGTCAGCCGCGCAGCCGCTCCCACAGCTCGTCGGTCTGCGCGATCGTGTCCGCGAGAGAGCCCGACGTGTCGATCACCACGTCGGCGACGGCGAGGCGTTCCTCGTCAGGGACCTGGGCGGCGATCCGCGCGCGGGCGTCGTGTGCGCTGGCGCCTCGAAGCTCCACGAGCCGACGCTCACGCACCGCAGCCGGCGCATGGGCCACCACGATCGCCTCCCATGGATCGTCGACGCGCGCCTCCACGAGCAGCGGCACGTCGTACACGACCACCGCATCGGGATCGTCGGCGAACGCACGCGCGAAGCGTTCGGTCGAGGCCTGACGCACCGCCGGATGCACGATGGCGTTCAGACGTTCCCGCGCCGCGTCGTCGGAGAAGACGATCGCGCCCAGTGCGGCGCGATCGAGCGACCCGTCGTTCTGGATCACCCCGGACCCGAACTCGGCCGCGATCCGCTCCAGCACCGGAGATCCCACCGACTGCACCTCTCGCACGATGGCATCGGCGTCCACGATGACCGCGCCGTGCTCGGCGAGACGCCGTGAGATCGTGGATTTGCCGGACGCGATCCCGCCGGTCAGTGCGATGAGAGGCATGCCTCGAGCATGCCACGACCTCACGCCGGGTCCTGCTCCGCATACGAGAGGCCGCCGAACAGCACGGAGGACTCGACGCTCGTGGCGGACTCGTCGGCCGCCGCGCGGGCGCTGTGCACCAGGGCCTCCGTCCGGTAGCCGACGGTCTCGGTCAGGGCGACCCCGACGCCGACGGACGGGATGACCGCGCGGCTCACGGCGCCGAGTGCTTCCAGCACGCCGCGATAGATCACGGCGGCCTGCCTGCGCGCCTCCGCCGCAGTGGCCGCGCGCGTGACGACGACGAGCGCATCCGCGCCGTCCTCGCCGACGAGCGCGAACGACGGCGCATACCGCCGCACGCTCCGTCTCCAATGGTGCAGGACGTCGCCCGCGACGTCTGCGCCGAATGCCGTGCGGATCTCCGCCAGATCCGCCACACGCACCGCGACGGTCGAGACCAGCTCGCCGCGCCATTGGGCGCGCTCGATGACATCCGCCATCGCCGTACGGAGCGTCGCCGCCAGAAGGATGCCGTCCGAGGTGACCCCCCTGCTGGTCATCCACGCGAAGGAGCGCAGCTCGACCTGCGCCGCCCTGAGCACCGAGATGACCACGACGGCGACGACGGTCAGGACGACGGTGAAGAAGTTGGCGACGACCGAGCCGAACGCGTCGAGGAAGAGCGGGCTGTCCGCGCCCGCGACGACGAAGACCACACAGCGAATGAGATAGAAGGTCGCCATCACCAGGAAGACGACGGCGAGCACCGCGGCGGTGCCGAAGCGGCGCATCGGCGCACGGAGCGTCTCGATCGCGGCGAGCGTGGAGAACACGACGAGGCCGATGCCCATCGTCAGCCACCCGGCCCAGTCTCCGCCGTCCGGTCCCTCTACGACGACGGCACCGGCCACGGTCAGCCCGCCGAGCACGGTGATCGCCGTCGCCGAACCGATCCGCCGCTCGTTGAAACTGCGTGAGCCGAGCCACATCACCGCCGTCGTCGTGACGAACAGCGCGTTGCCCACCGCGATCGGCAGCATCTCGCCGATGCCGGCTGCCCACATGCTGTAAGCGACGGTCGTGGCCATCCCGCACAGGAACGCGATCGACCAGATGCGACCGGGACCGTGATCGCGGCGCAGGATCGTGTCGATGATGAAGACGGCCCCGGCGACATTGCCGACGAGCGCCGTGAACAACGACGCGGTGAACAGATCGACGTTCATCTCGCTTCTCCCGTCTCCTGAGGCGGTGCAGCGGGCGAAGCGACCGAGCGCTCGTCGACGGGAAGCTGCACCATGAAGGTCGATCCCAGCCCTCGGCTCGTGCGCACGGTGATGTCTCCGCCGTGCGCACGAACGATGTCGCGGCTGATGGACAGGCCCAGGCCCGTCCCCTCCACATCCGTCCGCGCACGGAAGTAGCGCTCGAACAGGCGGTCCAGGTCCGGCTCCGCGATCCCCGTCCCGGTGTCGCGCACCAGGATCCAGGTGGAGCTGCCGTCCGTGGTGCAGCCGAGGAACATGGCGCCCCCGTCGCGGTTGTACTTCACGGCGTTGCTGACGAGGTTGTCCATGACCTGTCGCAACCGCAGCGGATCGGCGAACGCACCGGCGGGCTCGATCCCGGACGTATCGATGGTCAACGCCCGCTCGGCCGCCCGCGGACGCCAGGCCTCCGCCGTCGCCGCCACCAGTTCTGCGACATCGATCGGTTCGGGCGAGATGGTCATGTCGACGGACAGGCGCGAGGCGCTGGAGGCGGCGAGGATGTCGGCGACGATCTCGAGGAGCCGCTCGCCGTTTCGGGCAGCGATCTCCAGCGAGTGGCGCGCCTGATCCGGGTCGTCGAGCGTGTCCATCGCGAGATCGAGGTAACCGAGCACCGATGTCAGCGGCGTCCGCAACTCGTGCGAGACGGAGGCGACGAGCCGATCTCGGGCACGCAGTGCCGTCATCTCCGGGGTCACATCCCGCGCGATCAGTACGGCTCCCGCATCCGCGCCCTCCGCGTCATGCATCCGGCGCACCGTGATGCTCATGGCGTGACGGCGTTCGTCGGGGTGGCCGAACCACACCACCTGATTCTCGAACACCTCGCCCGCAAGCGCCCGGAGCAGCGGCCGTTCCGCACGGGGCAACGGGGTCACGCCGTCGGCGCGGTATGCGTTCTCGATCTCCCGGCTGCGGGACCCGAATCCGGGGATCGTGTTCTGGAATCGGCCCAGCGCCTCATTGACCACGGAAACCGTGCCGTCGGGTGCGATGCGCAGCACACCGAAATCCACCGCGTCGAGCACATCGATGATGAGCTCCTCCTGACGTTGGGCACGCTGCAGCGCTCCGCTGAGCAGCGCCGCCTGTTTCTCGAGCAGATGCGCTTGGGCCCGCTGACGTCGTGAGGAGATGTAGGTGGTCGTTGCGACGGCGAGAACGGCGATCGGGAGCAGGAACACCGTGTACCCCCACACGGTCGTTCCCCCGTCACGACGATGACCGCATAGGTGGCGGTGATGATCGTGAACTGGATGACGAATCCCACGATGCCCAGGGTTGCCAGCCACATCGCGGGAAAGACCCACATGAGCCCGAGCCCGCTCATGGGTTCGGCGACGCGTATGACGGCGATGCCTGCGATGTCCGCGATGGGCAAGACGTAGAGGGCGGTCCGAGGGATGCGGGTCCACGGCGTAGCCAAGGTCGCCACCCCGACGGCGAAGACGATGACGACCCCGACGAGGAACAGGCTCTCGTTGCGAAGCGTCGACGAGAAGATCCCCACCGTCGCCACGACCAGAACCAGCGCGCAGAGCACGAGCTGGTTCAGAACAGCGGTGCGTCCCCGAGCCGCGAATGTGCGTGGCGCACGTGATCCCGCGAGCCTCGCGCGCAGGAATCCGCGTACACCTCTGCCCCGACCGGGAGCAGCGTCGCTGTGCATATCGTGGACACTATCGCTCCGTCGGCTCCCCGGGGAACGCAGGAGCGCCGACCCCCCGAGCCTGCGCGAAGACCACGGAGGTCTCGTCGCTCTCGGACGCCTCCACCGCGGCGATCGTCGCCGCTTCCACGAGCACCTCGGGACCGTAGCCCAGCGTCTGACTGAGGGCGACACCCACCCCGACACCGGGCACGACGATGCCCCGGGCATCCACGAAGCGCTCGATCACTCCGCGGTAGATGAGTCCGGCCTGGCGGCGGGCATCGGAAGGGCTGGATGCGGTCGTGGCGACGAGGATGATGGTCCGGTCATCCGTGGCGCCCACCGCCGCCACGGGCGACGCGAACTCGCGCACCGCAGACCGCAGGACGCGAGTGGTGGCTTCGGCGACCTCCTGCCCGAACGACGCCGTGATCGCTCCGACGTCCTCGACGATCACGGCGATGACGACGACGAGTTCCGTGCGATGCGCAGCACGGCGGAGGATCCGCCGCAGCATCGCGAGGAACGCGGACGCAGCGAGGACCTCGTCCACGGCGGCGGAGCCCGCCGCCTGCTGCGCGGTGACCAGCACGGCGCGAAGCATGAAGAGCGTCAGCGAGGAGACGGTTCCCAGTACCAGGACGACCAGACTCAGCGAGATCGGACCGAACCAGGCCGCGAAGACGGGGCTGTCCTCCCCCGCCGTGAGAGTGACGACGGCGCGCGTCACGTGATACGCACCGAGGAGGGTGGTGGCGCCCACGAATACCCAGGTCGCGACATGAGGCCTCGTCCGCGGGCCGACGGCATGGATGATCGCCCCCACGCACAGTCCGGCGATGGCGAGGCTGTACCAGAGGACACCGGTCTGCCCGCCTGCGGCCGGCTTCTCGACGACGGTGACCGCCGCGACGAGGAACGCGAGGGACACGACCATGAGCGCGGGACCGGCGACCTCCTCGCCGTTGTACGCGCGGAACCCCATGAGAACGCAGCCGGCGGCGCCCACCGCGGCTGCGTTGCCGAGCGCGAGAGCCCACACGTTGGTCCACTCGGAGGCGTCGAACAGACCGATCACCACCGTGCACACGACGGCGATGATCTGCAGCAGGAACCCGATGCCCCACAGCTGGGACCCGCCCCCGTAGCGCCGCGAGAGCGTGGTGGCGATGTAGGTCACAGCGATGGTGACCACAGCGATCGCGGTGAAGATGTCCGCGGTGATGGGATCGAGCGTCATGTGACCTGGTCCTCTTCGCGTCGAGATGCGCCCGTTCCGGAGATCGTGATGATCGCGTCCGGATCATCCAGCGACTCGGCGCTCGCCGGGAGCTGCACGCTGAAGGTCGAACCGACGCCGGCCGTGCTGGTGACGATGATGTCGCCACCGTGGGCGCGCACGAGTTCGCGGCTGATCGACAGACCCAGCCCCGTTCCCGTCGACGTGTCGGCGACACGGAAGAAGCGCTCGAAGAGCCTGCCCACGTCGCTCTCGGAGACGCCGACGCCGGTGTCGGTGACCGTGATCCAGGTCGTGATCCCGTCCGAGGTCGTGCTGAGCGTCACGCGTCCGCCGTCGCGGTTGTACTTCACCGCGTTGCTGACCAGGTTGTCGATGACCTGCCGCATGCGGAGAGGATCGGCGTAGGCCGGCGCCGGGCGCACGCCCGCCATGTCGATGGCGATCGCGCGCTCCGCCGCAGCGGGGGCCCAGGACTCGCCGCTGGCACGCACGACGTCGGCGATGTCGACGTCCTGCTGCGAGATCGTCAGGTCCGCCGACATCTCGGACGTGCTCGACGCCGTCAGGATGTCGGAGACGATCTCCAACAGGCGCGAGACGTTCCGCTCCGCGACGTCGAGGTAGCCGCGCGCGCGTTCTGGCACATCCGGGTCGTCGACCGCGAGCTCGAGGTAGCCGATGATCGAGGTCAGCGGCGTGCGGAGCTCGTGTGAGACCGAGGAAACGAGCGAGTCGCGCGCACGCAGAGCCGTGAGCTCCGCCGTGACGTCACGCGAGACGATGACCGCGCCGTTGTCGGACCCGTCGACGGCGCGCGTGCGCCGCGCCGTCACGCTGAGCGCTCGGCGGCGCGGTCCGTCGCCGCCGAACCACACGATCTGATTGTCGAAGACCTCGCCCCGGGCCGCCCGCGCGAAGGGTGTGTCCTGCCGGTCCACCGGGGTCACTCCGTCGGCCGCGAAGGCGGCGTGTCCGCCCGAACCGGCCTCCGCGGAGCGGGCGGCGCGTTGCAGTCGTGCGTGCGCCTCGTTCGCGACGGTCGTGGATCCGTCGGCCGCGAGACGGATGACACCGAAGTCGATCGTGTCCAGCACCTCGGCCAGCAGTTCTTCCTGCTTCTGGGCGCGGCGCAGGGTGCGGGCCATGGTGCGGGTCTGACGGGTGAAGAGCAGTCGTTGCGCCGTCATCTGCCGCCCGAGCGCGAGGCTGATGGTTGCGACGACCACGATCATCAGCGGAAGACTGAAGGTCACGTATCCGACGTCCTGCCGGGTGTCGACGATCGCGGTGGTTACAAGGATGGCTGGCGCGACGATGATGCCGACCAGGTAGCCGCCGATGCCGAAGTAGATGGCGAGCCAGATGGCGGGAATGAAGAACAGCACACCGAACCCACCGGTGGGCAGCGATTGGCGCAGCAGCGCGATGCCCAGCAGATCGATGATGGGCACGGCCATGATCCACCACGCAGAGACGCGGGCCCATGGCACCAGGAGCGCCACACCGCCCGCGCCGAGCACGACGATCGCACCCAGCCAGAACAGACCCAGATCACCGGCATAGCCCCACGGCACCGCGATGACGACGTAGACGAGCACGACGGCAGCGAGGCTCAGCTGCAGAGTCGCCGTCGTCCGTGCCCGACCGGTGTCGAGGAAGGGCGGCAACGCGAAATGACGACCGAACTCCCGGATGCGGCGAAGGATGCGCCGCGAGTCGACGACATGCTCGGCGACGGGGTACGCGTCGCCGACGTCGCTGATGCTCATGAATCCGACGTTATCGCGACCCGACGCCACACGCCGACGCGACGTCCACCTCCGCTCCCGATCGACGACCTCCGAGGTGGGACGTCATCGAGGGGTCGCGTCGGAAGACGGCGGGTCGTCAGCCGCGTCCGCCGCGGCGTACTCCGCGATCAGACGATGCTCGCCGCTGCGTGAAGGCAGGAGCACACGCACGAGGACGGCGCCGGAGACGATCGCGACGACACCGACCGCGTACGACCACAGTGCGCCGTCGACGAGGCTCTGCGTCGCGGCGGCCACGATCTCGTTGCGGTATTGCGGAAACTGCTCGGCCACATGCAGCGCTGAGGCGAAGGAGGCCTGCAGCGCGGCCTGCACCTCCGCGGAGACCTGCGAGGCGGACGGCGAGGCGGCGATGGCCCGACCGAACGCACCGGCGAATCCCGTGGCCAGGATGGCGCCCAACAGCGCCTGCATGATGGAACCGCCGAGGTCCCGTTGGAGGTCGGAGGTCGCGGAGGCCATGCCCACGCGCAGGACCGGCGTGGCATCGGTGAGCGACCGCGACGCGGGAGTCATCGCGAACCCGGCGCCGACCCCGATCGTGAAGAAGCCCGCTCCGATCAACCAGTAGGGAGTGTGCTCCCGCCAGAACAGCGTCGTCAGGAACCCGACGAACACGAAGGCGTACCCGGCGAGCATCGTCGTCCGCGAGCCGCGTGTCGTGACCATGCGCGCCGACACCGGCGCCGCGATCAGGAGCCCTGCCGCAGCCGGCACAACCGCCAGACCCGCTTCGAGCGTGTCGTAGCCGAGGATGTTCTGCAGGAACTGCTGACCGACGAACATCGCTCCCATCAGCGAGCCGAACACGACCATGCCCGCAAGCGCGGGCACCCAGAACATCCGTCGACGGGCGATCGCGAGGTCGTACAGGGGCGATGCGGCGCTGCGTTGACGCCACACGAAGAAACCGAGCAGCACGGCGGCGAGAGCGAGACTCACGCCCCCTGCGAGGCGTTGCTCGGGTGCGGCGATGATCCCCACTCCGACCACGAGAGCGGCCACACCGAACACAGACAACACGCCGCCGACGTGATCCACCGGTTCGGTCGACTCGCGGATGTGGCTGGGGACGACGGCGAGCACCAGAACGAGTCCCACGGCGGCGATGGGGGCGGCCAGCAGGAAGGCCGCCTGCCAGTGGAAGACCTCCAGCACCAAGCCGGCCGCCACCGCACCCAGCACACCGGCCATTGCGCTGACGCTGGACCACAGGGCGATCGCGCCCGTACGGGCGGGTCCGCGGGACCACAGAGCGGTGATCAACGACAACGTGGTCGGGTAGGCCATACCCGCAGCGACGCCGGTGAAGACGCGAGCAGCGATGAGCCACTCGATCGACGGTGCCGCGGCGGCCGCGAAACTGGCGATGACGGTCAGCGCGAGCCCGAGCATCAGCATCTGCTTGCGGCCATAGCGGTCCGCGAGCGCGCCGAGGTACAGCACGGACATCGCAAGGCCGAGAGAGCATCCGAGCGCGACGAGATTCAACCCGGTCTGGCCTGCGGCGAAGTCGTCACCGATCTCCGGCAGTGCGATGTTCGCCGCAGCGAGATTGAGGTTGCACACCAACGCCGCGAGCACGAGGGCGGCGAGCACCAGCGCCGGGCGCGGCGGGACGTCGCTCCTCTCGTCGACGCCCACCGGGCGCTCCTGGGTCATGCGCCCACCCTAGCGGCGTCGCGAGAACGAGAAGAGGGCCGGGATCCGAAGATCCCGGCCCTCTCTCATGAGGATGTCAGTCGATCAACGACCCGACAGCTTCTCGCGCAGAGCCGCGAGAGCCTCGTCGTCGGCGAGGGTGCCCGCAGGGCCCGACTCGCTCGAGTAGGAGGACGAACCGCTGGCCTCGACGGTGCCGACGTTGTTGGCCTCCGCCTCCTGGGCCTTGATGACGGCAGCCTTGTGGGCTTCCCAACGACCCTGAGCAGCGGCGTACTCCTGCTCCCAGGCCTCGCGCTGAGCGTCGAAGCCTTCCTTCCAGGCGTTGGTCTCGGGGTCGAAGCCCTCGGGGTACTTGTACTCGCCGTTCTCGTCGTACTCCGTGACCATGCCGTAGAGGGCCGGGTCGAACTCGGTGCCGTACGGGTCGACCGACTCGTTCGCCTGCTTGAGCGAGAGCGAGATGCGACGACGCTCGAGGTCGATGTCGATGACCTTGACGAAGACCTCTTCGCCCACCGAGACGACCTGCTCGGCCAGCTCGACGTGCTTGCCCGAGAGCTCGGAGATGTGCACCAGGCCCTCGATGCCGTCTGCGACGCGAACGAACGCACCGAACGGAACGAGCTTGGTGACCTTACCCGGCGTGACCTGGCCGATGGCGTGGGTACGCGCGAAGACCTGCCACGGGTCCTCCTGGGTCGCCTTCAGCGACAGCGAGACGCGCTCGCGGTCGAGGTCGACCTCGAGGATCTCGACCGTGACCTCCTGGCCCACCTCGACGACCTCGGAGGCGTGCTCGATGTGCTTCCAGGACAGCTCCGAGACGTGCACGAGGCCGTCCACGCCGCCCAGGTCGACGAACGCACCGAAGTTGACGATCGACGACACGGTGCCCTTGCGGACCTGACCCTTGTGCAGGTTGTTGAGGAAGTTGGAGCGCGACTCCGACTGCGTCTGCTCGAGAAGAGCGCGACGCGACAGGACCACGTTGTTGCGGTTCTTGTCGAGTTCGAGGATCTTCGCCTCGAGCTCCTGACCGAGGTACGGGGTGAGGTCGCGGACGCGACGCAGCTCGATGAGCGATGCGGGCAGGAAGCCACGCAGGCCGATGTCGACGATCAGGCCACCCTTGACGACCTCGATCACCTGACCGGTGACGACGCCATCGTTCTCCTTGATCTTCTCCACGTCGCCCCACGCGCGCTCGTACTGCGCACGCTTCTTGGACAGGATGAGGCGACCTTCCTTGTCCTCCTTCTGGAGAACCAGGGCCTCGACGTGGTCGCCGACGTTGACGACCTCGTTGGGGTCCACGTCGTGCTTGATGGAGAGCTCGCGCGAGGGGATGACACCCTCGGTCTTGTACCCGACGTCGAGGAGGACCTCGTCGCGGTCGATCTTCACCACGGTGCCCTCGATGAGGTCGCCGTCGTTGAAGAACTTCAGGGTCTTCTCGACCGCGGCCAGGAAGTCCTCGGCAGATCCGATGTCGTTGATCGCGACCTGCTTGGTGGCCGGGGCGGTCGTTGCGGTAGTCATGTAGTGGGTAGTCCTTGTTGGATTGGGGTCTCAGGCTCCGAACGCACGCGCATGCGACGGACGGAGCGGATTGTCTGGTTTCTTGTCACCCTGCGCGCACCATCGGGCGCGCCACACGAGTGACGATCAAGGCTATCAGAGCCGGGCACCGCGATCCAGCGCTCCGGAGAGCGCCGTCATGCGGCGTCATCGATCCGCGGCGTCTGCCGCGCGCGTCAGTACGAGCCCGACGCGGTCGCCCCCTCCACCACGGCGCGCGTGCTCGAGAGACCGAGGCGCGTGGCGCCGGCTGCGATCATCGCCTCGGCGTCTTCACGCGTGCGGATGCCACCCGAAGCCTTGACCTCCAGTCGGTCTCCGACGGTCTGCTTCATCAGCTCGACCGCGTGGACGGTGGCACCGCCCGCGGGGTGGAAGCCGGTGGACGTCTTGACGAAGTCGGCCCCGGCACGCTCGGCAGCCTGCGAGACGGCCACGATCGCGTCGTCGCTCAGTGCCGCGGACTCGATGATGACCTTGAGCACCACTGGCGAGGGAGCGGCCTCGCGCACCGCGCGGATGTCCGCCTCGACCGCGTCGTAGCGTCCCTCGATCGCCGCACCCACATCGATCACCATGTCGATCTCGTCCGCACCCTCGGACGCGGCCAGCGCGGCCTCGGCGGCCTTGATCTGCGAATGGTGCTTGCCGCTGGGGAAGCCGACGACCACGGCGAGCTTGAGCGGGTCCGGGATGGTGACCGGGAGCACCGAGGGAGACAGGCACACGCTGTAGGCGCCGAGTGCCGCAGCCTCCGCGATCGTCGCCGCGACATCCGCCGTGGTGGCTTCGGGCTTGAGCAGCGTGTGGTCGACGTATCGGGCGATGTTCTCGATCATGCCTTCATGTTCTCATCCACGGCGGTCATCGCGGATCGGCCGGGCCTGCGCAGAACCGCCATACGCGCGGCACGCCAGCCGACCAGGAGGACTCCGAGGGTGAGCGATGCGACCACGATGAATGCCGGAGCCGTCCCCTGGCCGACCAGCATGCGCAGCAGCATGCCCCCGGCCACCGTGACGATCCAGACGGGTACTCCCGTACGCAGGACTGCGAACGGCCGTCGCCAAGCGAGCGAGATCCCCCAGCCGGCGGCAAGTGCGACGAGGAACGGCCACGCCGTCACAAGCAGCTTCCCCAGTGGCGACTCGTCGTGACTGGCGCGACCGATGACACAGAAGACGACGACCACCAGGACGTCCGCCACGGCAGCGAGGAGGATCGGTCGACGGAGACGGCTGCGCACGTCTTCAGAGTACGGCGCCCGCCCTCCGGCGACGGCGTACAGTGGTCGGCGTGATTCGTGACATGCAGCCCGCAGGGCGTCAGGAGGTCCCCGGCGCGCATCGCGCCGGCGACAGATGAGGGCCGAGCCCCGCGGGCTCCTCTGCATCTGCGTCGACCGCCGGTCGATGTCCACCCGCCGCTTCGGCGGCACGCACACGAAGGCACCCTCATGATCCCTTTGGACGATGCCCGCATCCGGGCTAGTTTCGTCAACGCGTCCCTGCGCGAGCGCAAGGCCGTTCTTCTTCCGCCGACTCTCGAGACCGTGTCGTGGGACGACCTGGACTATCTCGGCTGGCGCGACCCCAAGCAGCCCAAGATGGGCTACGCGGTCGCCGAGGTCGAGGGCGCTCCGGTCGGCGTGATCCTGCGCGAGGCCGACAGCCGCCCGCGCACACGAGCCCAGTGCGCGTGGTGCAACGACGTCGAGTTGCCGAACGATGTCGTGCTCTTCGTCGCGCGCCGCGCAGGTGACGCCGGCCGCCGCGGCGACACGGTGGGCACCTTGGTCTGCGCCGGCTTCGAGTGTTCCCGCAACGTCCGTCGCCTGCCACCCTCCGCCTACCTCGGTTTCGACCGTGAAGCGGCTCGACAGCGACGCATCGAGGCCCTCCGCGAGAACGTCACGGCTTTCCTGCGCGAGGTGCGGGGCGCCGACTGACGCGGATCAGCCCTCGCCCAGACGACGCAGCGCCTCTCCCGTGAGGCGCTGCGTCGTCCACTGATCCATCGGCGTCGCGCCCAGAGAGCGGTAGAACGCGATCGCCGGCGCATTCCAGTCCAGCACCGTCCACTCCAGACGCGAGTACCCACGATCGACGCACAGCGCCGCCAGCGACCCGATCAGCGCCCGGCCGAGCCCGCGCCCCCGCTCCGAATCGGCGACGAAGAGGTCTTCCAGCCAGATCCCGTGCCGGCCCGTCCACGTCGAGTAGGTGAGAAACCAGATCGCGATCGCGACGATGTCGCCACCACGTTCCACGACGTGCGCGTAGACGCGCGGTTCTGCGCCGAACAATGCCTCCGCCAAGGCCTCCTCGGTGTTCGCGACCGCATCCGGTTCGTTCTCGTACCTGGCGAGATCGTGGATCCGAGCGAGGATGCCGGGTTCGTCACCGGGCCGCGCGGCGCGCAGCTGAGCACCGTCAGGCAGATCCAGAGGCAGAGACATGCGTCGAGTCTGACGCATCACATCGGGAGAACGAACTCCCGCGAACGATCCCACTGCTCCGTCCAGCCCAGGCGATCGAAGACAGCGTCCAGCAGCAGCGCCGTGAAGCCCCAGACCAGGAACTCCCCCGCGGCAGCGTCCACGGCGAAAGCGGGACCGCGCCACTCGCGTCCATCTCGCCGTACGACGGTCATGCCCCGTCGAGCGGGATCTAGCAGATCCGCGACGGGGGCTCGGAAGACCGCAGCCGATTCGGCGACGTCCACCACGCGCACCGGCGACGGCTTCTGCCACCAGGCGAGAACGGGGGTGACGACGTGTCGCGAGAACGCGAGGGGCACGGCGGGAAGAGGCCCCAGAACCTCGACGCCCTCAGGATCCAGGCCCGTCTCCTCACGCGCCTCGCGCAGTGCCGCAGCGACGGGACCGTCGTCGCCCGCCTCGAGACGGCCCCCGGGAAAGGCCACCTGGCCCGGATGGGCACGCAGTGTCGCCGCCCGCGAGAGCAGCAGCACATCGAGGTCGGCAGACACCGCTTCGTCCGCCGCGCTGCGGGTCGCGGGAAGCGCATCGAGGACTCCGAACAGCATGAGCACCGCGGCCGCGCGATCTGTCGGGGCCGGGGCGGGGAGTTCGGCGACGTCGAAACTCTCCGCGTTCCGCGCAAGTGCTGCGAGTTCGGCTCGCGCCCCACCCAGAGCTCTCATGTCGCCGATCGGATCGCTGTTCAGTTCAGTGCGCGGGTCGAGCCGGGAATGGAGCCATCGGAGTAGAGCTGCGCGGCCACATCCTGCAACGCGGTGAGCGCGACGCGCTGGGTGGTGGGCCCGTAGGAGATGCGCGCGACGCCGAGCGCCTCGTACTCCGCGGCGGTCAGCGCCCCCGGAAGACCGATGACACTCACCTTGCGCTCGCCGATCCCTTCGACGAGGCGGCGGGCGACGACGGCGTCCAGGATGCCGGGGACGAAGACCACATCGGCGCCGGCGTCGAGGTACGCGCGACCCCGCTCGATCGCATCGGCGACAGACTCGTCTACCGGGCGCCCGCCCGCCCGCACGAAGGCATCGGTGCGGGCGTTGAGGGCGAACGGCACCCCTTCCGCATCCGCGGCAGCGGTGATCGCGGCGATGCGCGCGACGGCCTCGTCGAGCGGGCGCAGCCTGTCCTCGACATTGGCCCCCACGGCACCCACGCCGATCGCGCGACGGACGGTGTCCCCCGGGTCCTCGTAACCGTCGTCGAGATCGGCGGAGACGGGCACGTCGCCGGCGACGCGGACGATGCGCGAGACCATGTCGAGAGTCGTCTCGAGCGGGATCGTGCCGTCTTCGTAGCCGAAGCTCGCCGCGATGGAATGACCCGCCGTGGCGATCGCCCGCGTCTCGGGCAGGGCGAGGACGGCCCGCGCCGAAACCACGTCCCACACGTTCACGACGCGCAGGATCTCGGACGCGGCGTGCAGCTCGCGCAGTCGCGTCGCACGCTCGGCGATGGTCAGTGACGAAGTACGGGAGCTCATGCCCCTCACGCTAGAGCACGCGTGTCCCGGGAAGGCGGATCTCGTCCGACCTCCCTTCCCGGCGAATTCGGCGGGCGGAACCACTGGCGCGTTCTCGAATCGATTCGATATCCTGAAGGATGCGGTCGTCGAACCGCCGTCTTCCCCGCACGATCCCGAGAGCTTTCGCATGTCCACCTCACTGACCACGGGCAGCCCCTGGCGCGTCATCCTCCTCTTCTCCGTTCCCCTCCTTGTCGGCAACGTCGTGCAACAGCTGTATCAGGTGGTCGACGCGATCGTGGTGGGACGCCAGTTGGGTGTGGACGCGCTCGCCGCCGTCGGCGCGACAGGCAGTCTCTTGTTCCTGCTCATCGGGTTCGCGTGGGGTCTGACCTCGGGCTTCGCCATTCCCACCGCACAGGCGTTCGGCGCGGGAGACCACGCCGCCGTACGGCGATCGGTCGCCACCGGCACGGTACTGACGGCCGCGACCAGCGCCGTCCTCACCGTGGGCGCACCCCTCGTGTCACGTCCTCTGCTCCAGCTGCTGCAGACTCCCCCGGAGCTGCTGGAGAACGCGACCGTCTTCGCCCAGGTCAGCTTCCTCGGCGCTGCGGCCACCATGTTCTTCAACTACCTCGCAGCCACCATCCGAGCCATCGGCGACGCACGCACCCCGCTCGTCTTCCTCACGGTCGCGTGCCTGCTGAATGCGGGGCTCGTGGTGCTCACGGTCGGCCCTCTCGGGTGGGGAGTCGCCGGAGCGGCGGTGGCGACGGTCGTCTCGCAGGCCGTGTCGGTGCTGTTGTGCCTCGCGTACGTGCGCCGGCGCGTACCGGTCCTTCATCTGACCCGCCCCGACTGGAGAATCAGCCGCGCGGACATCGCTCTGCATCTTCGTCTCGGACTGCCCATGGGGTTCCAGGCCTCCATCATCGCCATCGGCACGCTGGCGGTGCAGGTGCGTCTGAACGAGCTCGGCGCGGATGCCGTCGCCGCCTACACCGCCGCGGCGCGCGTCGATGGACTGGCCGTCGCTCTGCTGCAGTCCCTCGGGCTGGCGGTGTCCATGTTCGTCGCGCAGAACTTCGGCGGCGGCCGTCCCGACCGCATCCGCGCAGGCGTGCGTCAAGCGTCCTGGCTCGCCATCGCCGGGGCCGTCGCCCTCGGCGGTCTGCTCATCGTCTTCGGGGCGCCCATCGTGCGCCTGTTCGTCGGAGACTCCGCGCCGCAGGTCGTCGATCTCGCCGCGCTCAACCTGGTCATCAACGGCGCCAGCTACACGTTCCTCGGAATCCTCTTCGTCCTCCGCGGTGCGCTCCAGGGTCTGAGTCACACCGTCATCCCCACCGTCACGGGGGTCATCGAGCTCGTGATGCGCGTGGGCGCCGCGATCGCGCTCGGCGCCGCCTTCGGGTTCGCAGGGGTGGCCTTCAGCAATCCGCTCGCGTGGCTCGGAGCCGTGGTGGTCCTGATCCCGGCGTACGTGCGCGCCCACCGTCGCCTCGCCCACGATCCCATCTCCCAGGTGGACCACGTCTCCCCCGAGACCACGCCCATCCCGGTCGTCGGACCGACGAGCGGATCCATGGTCGTCGACGCGATCGTCACCCGCCCCATCCCGATCGTCCCGAGTCGCCCGCGCGGGCGACTGCTGCGCTCACGCCGCCGCTGAGGCGGATCCGCGGCGCGGGACCAAAACGGCCAGGTGCGTTGTTGTACCCGTCGATGCCGCCGACCGGCCGCATCGCAGACCGGCGGATCTACACTCGTGAAAGCCATCACGCGGCGACGATCCGTCCGACAAGGAGCAGTCAGCATGACCACCGACAACGGAACCATCACGCAGATCCCCGGCACCGAGACCGCCGTGCTCGCGGGCGGGTGCTTCTGGGGAATGGAGGACCTCATTCGTCGTCAGCCCGGCGTTCTCGACACCCGCGTGGGCTACACCGGTGGGCAGAACGATCACGCGACCTACCGCAACCATCCCGGACACGCGGAGGCCGTCGAGATCGTCTTCGACCCCACCAAGACGACCTATCGCGACATCCTCGCGTTCTTCTTCCAGATCCATGACCCGTCGACCCTGAACCGCCAGGGCAACGACATCGGCACGAGCTATCGTTCGGCCATCTTCCCGCTCACCGAGCAGCAGGAGCAGGAGGCCCGCAACACCATCGCGGATGTGAACGCCTCGGGCCTGTGGCCGGGCAAGGCCGTGACGACGATCGAGGCGGCGGGTCCGTTCTGGGAGGCGGAGCCTGAGCATCAGGATTACCTCCAGCGGATCCCCAACGGCTACACCTGCCACTTCCCTCGACAGGGTTGGGTGCTGCCGCGTCGCGAGAGCGCCGCGACACAGGCCTGACGCAGGCGGATGCGGCGAGCACACGCCCGCCGCATCCATTGCGCCACTCACCTGCGCATGCGTCAGTTCAGATCGTTCGGGTGGGTGCCGACACGGCCAGATCCGTCACCCGGGTCGAGTGCCGTGATCGCAGCGACCTCGTCGTCGGAGAGTTCGAAGTCGAACAGGTCGAGGTTCTCCGCCATCCGATCCCGGTTGACCGTCTTCGGGAACACGATGTTGCCGACCTGCAGGTGCCAGCGCAGCACGACCTGAGCTGGCGTCTTGCCGTGAGAGGCCGCAGCATCGTGGATCGCGGGGGTGCCGAACAGGTCGTACTTGCCCTGGCCCAGGGGTCCCCATGCTTCGATGTGCACGCCGTTGGCCTTCGCCCAGGCGACCACCTCACGCTGCTGGTATGCGGGGTGCAGCTCGATCTGGTTGACGGCGGGAACCTTGCCCGTCGCCGCCACGAGGCGCTCGAGGTGCTCGACGAGGTGATTGGAGACGCCGATGGAACGGGCGAGTCCGGCCTCGTTGAACGAGACGAGCTGCTCCCAGGCATGCACATAGTTGTCGTTGGCCGGGGCGGGCCAGTGCACGAGGTACAGGTCGACGTGATCGAGTCCGAGCTTGGTCAGGCTCTCCTCGAGGGCGTGCTTCGGCTGCGATCCGGACTGCCGGTCGTTCCAGAGCTTCGTCGTGATGAACAGTTCGTCCCGCGGAATCCCGCTGGCCGCGATCGCGCGCCCGACGCCTTCCTCATTGCCGTAGATCGCTGCGGTGTCGATGTGTCGATATCCGAGTTCGAGGGCCTCGGAGACGAATCTCTCCGTCTGAGCGGGGTCGACTTTGAAGACGCCGTACCCGAGCTGCGGGATGTCGTGACCCGAATTGAGAGAGACCGAGGGGATGCGCCCCGCGTTCGATCGCTTCGCGTCGGCGCGGTGATCTGCGTGATGTTCTGCCATGTGTCCAGCCTACGAAGCGGGCGAGACATGCGGGCCGGGCTTGCGAGATCGAAAGATGTGCAGCAGCAGTCTTTTCGCGCGATGACCGGGCCATCCTGACGTCACTGCGCTCATCGGTGCGCGGGGCACGCGTTGACGTCCGGGAACGTCCGGAGAATGATGGAAGAACCCGAACGCCGGTAGATCTACCGAAGGAAGACTTCTATGCCCGCGCCCCGACCGCTCGTGACCGCGATGGTCGCGTCGGCCGGTGCGCTCGTGCTCTCGTGCCTGAGCGCCTTCGCCCTCACCGGCGTCGACGCCGAGACCTCGCCGCGCGCGGCCAGCACTGATCGTGCACTCCCTCCGATCGCGTTGAATGCTCCCGCATCCCTGAAAGCGGCGATCGGTACGGAGCCGACCCCGATCGCCGAACCCCCCGCCCGCGACGACCCCGCTCCTCCGTCGTCCCGCCGCGATCGGGGCACCCCGCCGGCCGTCGTGCGTGTTCCGCAGCCGGCGCCGACCCCCGCTCCCGCCCCACCGGCGACCCCCGCTCCGACTCCGGAGCCCACCCCGTCGCCGACCGACGATCCCACACCGTCGCCCGAGCCGACGACGACGCCGACGCCGGATCCGCCCGCTGAGGCACCGGAGGAGCCCACGTCCGGCTTTCTCGCTCCCGACGAGTCGACCGACACCGTTCAGGCCGACTGAGGGGCCTTCATCACCTCTCGATGACGGTCGCCTCGACCTGGATGTCCGCGGCGATCGACTCGAGCGCCGCCACGACCTCCGTCGCAGGAGTCTCCGCAGGGACCGCGGCCACGATCTCCGCCTGGAAAAGCCGCCCGCCCGACATCGCCGCATCCTGCGTATGCGTCGTCATGCGGACGACGTTGACGCCACGCGCGCCCAGCGCGCTCGTGACCTCGCGGACGATGCCGACGCGGTCGTTGCCCATCACGCGGACGGCGAGTTCATTCCGCGGGTCGAGGGATCGCCCGGGCGTGACGACCACTATGCTCGCCAATCCCTCCAGGACGCTCAATGCGCCCCGCAGCTCGTCAGCACGCGACGGTGCGACATCGACCTGGATGACGCCGGCGAAGGTGCCCGCCAGCTCCGCGAGCTCGCTGTCCTCCCAGTTGCCGCCGTGCGCACCGATCACTTCGGCGACCGCGGACACGATGCCCGCACGGTCGACCCCGACGACGGTGAGCACAAGGGTTGTCATGGCGCCAGCGTAGCCACCGCGCTCAGTCCTCGAAATCCTCCGGCTCCACCTCGTCCAGAAAGCTGCGGAACTCGGCAATGCGCGACTCCTCGTCCCGCGTCGAAGCTTCATCCGACTGCTCCGAGACGGTATCCGCAATGCCTGCCACAGCGAGGACTTCGTCCGCCACGAAGATGGGAGCATCCGCACGGGACGCCAGTGCGATGGCGTCCGACGGCCGGGCATCCACCACGCGGGCGCCCAGCGGGGTGTCGAGGGTCACCGCGGCGTAGAACGTGCCGTCGTCGACTCGTGTCACTTCGACCCGCTCGACCCGTGCGGACAGCTCGTCCACGATCGAGAGCATCAGATCGTGGGCCAGCGGGCGCGGCGAGGGGGCACCCTGCACGGCGACCAGGATCGCCGTCGCCTCTTGGGCACCGATCCAGACCGGGAGGATCCTGTCCCACGGGCGTGCGACCGGCTTCAGCAGGATCACATGCTCCTGCGCCGGATCCAGAGCAACCCCCAGGACGCGGACGCGAACCATGGCACCTCCCGGTCGTCGACGTGCTGCCATGCTACGCACGGCCGCGGCGGGCGAGGGCCGACGCGAAGAACGAAGATCGATTCATCGGAATGCTTTCCGCCTGCGTACGGTTGTCATCGATATGGAACGCTTCGGAACACTGTCCTTCGGGCATTACGGCCCTCTCGGCGGCGGCCGCATCCTCACGGCGCGCGACTCGATGCTCCAGGCGATCGACCTCGCCGTGGGAATGGACGAGCTCGGCGTCGACGGCATCTACTTCCGGGTCCACCATTTCGCGCGCCAGCAGGGCTCACCCATGCCGCTTCTCGCTGCGATCGCCGCGCGCACCTCCCGCATCGAGATGGGGACCGGCGTGATCGACATGCGCTATGAGAACCCGCTGTACTTGGCAGAGGAAGCGGCGGCGGTCGACCTGATCAGCGACGGCAGGCTGGCGCTCGGCGTGAGCCGCGGGTCACCCGAGTCCGTCGTGCGGGGTTACGAAACCTTCGGCTACACGGGTTCCGAAGACCCCCGGGGTGCCGACATCGCACGTCGGCATTTCGATCTGTTCCTACGTGCGATCGACGGCGAGCCGCTCGCCGAGCGCGACGCGAACAGCCCCTTCGGCGGCGGAACCGGGATGCAGGCGATCGAACCGCAATCCCCCGGGCTCCGCTCGCGGGTGTGGTGGGGAGCAGGCAACCGCGACACCGCTGAATGGGCGGGACGCGTCGGGGTGAACCTCATGTCCTCGACGCTGCTCACCGAGGCAGACGGTACGCCCTTCGATCTTCTGCAGGCGCAGCAGATCGACGCGTTCCGCGCGGCGTGGCGCGAAGCCGGTCACGCGGGCACGCCCCGCGTTTCGGTCAGTCGCAGCATCTTCCCGATCACGACTGCGGAGGACGCCATGTACTTCGGCGGTTCGCAGGGCGGCGATCAGATCGGCATCATCGACGGTATTCGCTCCACGTTCGGCAAGACGTACGCCGCCGAACCCGACGTGCTGGTCGAGCAGTTGCTGCAGGATGCGGCCATCCAGTCCGCCGACACGCTCATGCTCACCATCCCCAGCCAGTTGGGCGTAGAGTTCAACCTGCGCGTCGTGGAGTCGTTCGCGAAGTACGTCGCCCCGGCCCTCGGCTGGAAGGCCCCGGTCTCGGCCTGAGAGCGCCCGCTCCGCCCGTCTCCATCGTCGCCGAGCGGGAGGCCCGGTGCCCTCCCCTCCGTCAGCCGGCGGCGGGCAGGACCGAGTCCAGGACGACGTCCTCGCCCTGCTGACTGATCGCGATGCCCGCACCTCTCGTCCCCAGCCCCGTCGGACGATGCGAGCCTGCGGCGAGGGCGCCCCGCGACGAGACGCGAACACGCACCCGACCGTCGGCCATCACCGCGATCGCGACAGCTGCCACACGCGCTGCCGAGTGCTTGACAGCGTTGACCAGGGCCTCATTGACCGCTTCGACCGCACGCGCGGCCGTCCCGGGATCGGTCAGGGCGAGACGCGCGTCCGCGTCGAGCTGGAGCGTCGTCGCGACGACACCGCTCCAGGCGGACAGGAGAGCCTCGACAGATCCGGCGAAGCCCGGCGCGGGGGTGCCGTCCGCGTCCGGAGACGCTTCGAGCATGGCATCGAAGGCCTCGTCCGTGTGGTCGCGGAACACCGCGAGATCCTCCGGCGTCGGCGGTTCGTCGTCCGCCTGCGCGGCGAGGATCACGCACCTGCCCTGCACCGGACCGTGGAGCAGCCCCGACGCGCGAATGAGCTGCTCACTCGCCTGCGCCCTCCGCGCCGCCACGCGTTGCGCCACGCGAGCCAGCACACGCGCGGCACGGTGCTCGGCGGAGCGCACCCTCCGTACCGCGTCCACGCACAGTGACAGCGCCACTGCCGCGGCGGGGATCGCCACGACACCGACCACGCTCAGCATCCTCAGATCCGGCAGCAGGGCGAAGGTCAAAGCTGCCACGCCGACTCCGGCCAGCAGCCACACCCCGATGAATGCGACCGGCCGCACGGAGCCGGGCGTCGACCCGCGGAGGCGAGGGAGACGGGTCACTGCTCCCGCGGCGATGTCGAGCAGGCACACGCCGAGGTAGCCGAGCCCGACGAGCGCGGGCGGCCCGGCCGTGAAAGCGAAGGGCAGAGAGGCGATGTTGTAGACGAGTGCGACGACGAGCAGGGGCGTCGGAATCAGCACGACCGGTGTCCGACCCCCGGCGGCAGCCTCCCTCCTGCCCGTGGGTCGGTCCGCGGGAAGATCCTCGTCGTCCGCCAGTTCCACCAAGAGGTGGCTGCTCTCGCGCACCTTCGCGGCGTACGCCCGCACGGTGTCGAAGTCCACGTCACCGCTCAGCATCGCGTCGCGACCGGTGCGCAGGTCGATCACGGTCTGCGCCAGCAACTCGCGAGTCTGCGTCACACGCTCCTGGGCGCGGTCCAGGCGGGCTCGCATGAGCTCCAGAGCATCAGCCAGTCGCTGAGCGACGAGGCGGCGTCGCGCGAACTGCGTCGTCGCGACGCCGACGACGCCGAACACCACGAGAGTCGTGACGAGGTTGGTGAGCGTTCGCGGACCCCACGAACCCGTCGTGGGCGTGTCCCACAACAGCAGACTCACGGCGTTGTTGACGGGGGCGCGCACGACAGCAGCAACAACGAGCGCCCCCAGCACCACGATCGCGCGCGCCTGAGATGCCTTCAGCCGCCGTTCGGCCACGGCCGCAGGCAGGACGATGATCGAGAGAACGATCCAGCCGAGCGCACCGACCAGCACCGCGGCCGCGTAGCCCTCAAGCGTCGCATCACCGACCGTCGGCACGCTCACCGTGCTGGCGACGACGAACGACAGCAGCGCGCTCCAACGCGTCAGGAAGGCGCCGCCGGAGACCGCATCCGCGCAGGTCCGGGCGGCGCGTCGGAAACTGCCGCGCACCCGACGCACCATGCTGTACTCCCTCTGGCGCACGCGCCTCGCCAGAATCATGGTGCCCCGCATCCGCTCCACCGGCAAGCACGCGCCCGCATCCCTTCGCCGCGCCGGATGTTGACACCCGCTCCGATCGGCCGGATCCTCGAGTGTGACTCGCGTGCGCCTCGACCTCAACATCTCGCTGGACGGCTTCGCCACCACGACCGACCAGACGCCGGAGAACCCGTTCGGCGACGACTGGGGGCGACTCACCGCCGCATACGTCGCCACCCGCACGTTCCGCCGCCGCGTGCTCCACGACGAGAGCGGATCGGGGACGGCGGGCGTCGACGACGCGTACGCCGCGCGCTACTTCGAGGGTGTGGGCGCCGAGATCATGGGTGCCGGGATGTTCGGCCTTCATCTGCACGGCGACGACCCGGAGTGGCGCGGCTGTTGGGAGGACGAGCCTCCGTTCGAGGTCCCCGTCTTCGTTCTCACGCACCGCGAGCGCCCACCGATCGAGATGGCGAACGGCACCGTGTTCCACTTCGTCCAGGGGCCGCCGGCGACGGTCCTCGCTCGGGCCATCGACGCGGCGGGCGGCGCGGACGTGCGGATCGGCGGCGGCGCGAGCACGGCGCGGGCGTTCCTCGGCGAGGGACTCGTCGACGAGCTGCACGTGGGCATCTCGCCCATCATCCTCGGTGGCGGCATCCGGCTCTGGGACGATCTGCGCGGGTGGGAGGCGGACTACGAGGCGACCAGCGAGGCCGCACCGAACGGAGTGATGCACCTGACCTTCCGGCGTCGCTCGCGTACCTGACCCAGGCGGGAGCCGTCACCTCACACCGCCCGGGCGAAGCCTCCGCCTTCGGCATCGATGTCTTCGACCAGGTGTGCGAGTTCCGTCGGGATCCGGCGGCCGTGGGCGCGCATCGACTGGGCCCACAAGCGTCCGGCACGGTACGACGAACGAACCAGAGGGCCGGCGAGCACACCGAGGA
This sequence comes from Microbacterium sp. KU4F, assembly GCF_056868075.1. Classification (NCBI taxonomy): domain Bacteria; kingdom Bacillati; phylum Actinomycetota; class Actinomycetes; order Micrococcales; family Microbacteriaceae; genus Microbacterium; species Microbacterium sp. KU4F. The sequence continues at coordinate 573,634 of NZ_CP200324.1, forward strand.
AGCCCATCTGCTCCGCTTCCTGTCGGATCGCGACGAACTCGTCCGGTTTCACCCACCGCGCGACCGGAAGGTGGCGCGGTGTCGGTCGGAGATACTGCGTGATCGTGACGATATCCGTGCCCGCCTCGCGCAGATCGCGCAGCGCTTGACGCACCTCGTCGGGCTCCTCTCCCATGCCGAGGATCAGATTCGACTTCGTGATCAGGCCCGCCGCCCGTGCTCTCGCGAGGACCCCGAGGGATCGTTCGTAGCGGAAAGCCGGACGGATGCGGGTGAACAGTCTCGGCACGGTCTCCACGTTGTGCGCGAAGACCTCGGGACGCGATGAGAAGACCTCGTCCAGCAGATCCGGATCTCCCGAGAAGTCGGTGGCGAGGATCTCGACCCCGGTTTCCGGGTTCTCGGCGTGAATGCGGCGGACGGTCTCCGCGTGAAGCCATGCGCCCTCATCCGGCAGGTCGTCGCGGGCAACGCCCGTGACCGTCGCGTATCGCAGCCGCATCCGTCGCACACTCTCGGCGACTCGGCGCGGTTCGTCGGTGTCGTACTCGGCGGGCTTGCCGGTGTCGATCTGGCAGAAATCGCAGCGCCTGGTGCACTGGGCGCCCCCGATGAGGAACGTCGCCTCGCGATCCTCCCAGCACTCGTAGATGTTGGGGCACCCGGCCTCCTGGCAGACGGTGTGGAGGTCTTCCGTGCGCACCAGTTCGCGCAGTGCCGTGTACTCAGGCCCCGTCCGCGCCTTCGTCTTGATCCAATCCGGCTTGCGCTCGATGGGCGTCTGGGCGTTGCGCACCTCCAGCCGGAGCAGGCGCCGCCCGTCCGGTGCGCTCACGCCGTCACCTCCGCATACTCGAGCCGGAATACATGGGAGACCGTGTCCGCGAACTCCTGCGGCGAGATCGGCCGACCGGCGGCGTCGCTGAGAGTCGTGACACCGGCATCCGTGATCCCGCAGGGCACGATGCGGCGAAACGGTGCGAGAGAGTTGTCGCAGTTGACGGAGAAGCCGTGCATCGTGACGCCCCGCTCGACACGCACACCGATCGCCGCGAGCTTGTCCACACCTGCTTCGCCCTCCACCCAGACGCCGCTGCGCCCCGGCACCTGGTGTGCAGCGACGCCGTACTCGGCGACAGCCGCGATCAGCACACGCTCGAGCCGGCGCACGTGCGCCACCACGTCCATCGGATCGGGAAGACGCACGATCGGGTAGCCCACGAGCTGGCCCGGCCCATGCCAGGTGATGCGGCCGCCGCGATCGACATCGAGGACCGGGGTGCCGTCGACCGGTCGCTCGGCGGGCTCCGTACGCGTACCTGCGGTGTACACGGCCCGATGCTCGAGCAGCAGCAGGGTGTCACGTCGTACGCCCGTCACGACCTCCTCGTGCAGGCGCCTCTGCATCGCCCACGCGCGCTCGTAGGGAACGAGGGCGGGCGCGAAACCCACCGTCACGATGTCGAGCATTCTTGACTCCCTTGTTGGCCTCAGTCCAACAATACCGATCAGGCAAGGGGACGCCGCCTCTCAGGACGACATCCCCGTGCCTACGGCCCGGTGAGCTCGTACGCGACCCGCGGAGCGCGAGCCACTACGACGACGTCGTCGAACGTCCTGTCTTGCGGCGACGCCACACCAGAAGCCCGCCGAACGCGAGAAGCCCCGCGGCGCCGATGAGCATCGCCACGACTCCGGCGGCGTCCCGACCCGTCGCCGGGAGTGTGCCGTCCGATGCCGTCACCGTGAGGGGCATCCATCCGATGACAGATCCGTCAGCGCTGGCGACAGCCACGCGATGCGCTCCCAGGCTCGCCGTGGCGGGAACCGTGACGGCGACGGTCTGCGCAGCGCCCGCCGTCGCCTTCCCGAGGTAGATCGGCGTCGAGAACAGCCACACGTGAACCTCGGTCCCCGGCTGGACGTCCCCGAGCGTCAGCGTCAGCACCTCGCCCCGTCGTACCGTGGCGGGTCCCTTCACCGCGCCCTGCCGCTGGTCGGTCAGTTCGTCCGCAGCAGGCGCGACGACACCCGCAGGCGGCCCCGACACGGCGGGGAGGGTGACCGTCCGCACGGCCTCGACGTTGCCGACGACGTCCACCGCGCGATAACCGACGACGCTCTCTTCGTCGCCGACGATCACCGCACCGTCCACACGCGACCACGGCCCCGTCTCACCGATCCGGTACTCGATCCGATCGATTCCGGCATGCGCGTCGACCGCGGTCAGGCGCACCGTCCGCGCCATGGCGTCCACGGTCGCCGTGGTCACGGGAGCGTCGACATCGATGGAGAAGGATGCGGCGCCGCCCGACTCCGCGACAGGCTCCCCTCCCACGCTGGCGCGGTAGTCGACGGTGTGACTTCCGGAGTCGGCGACCACGATCTCGTCCTGGTACTCCGACCAGACGCCGCCGTCGATCCGGTACTGGATGTCGGCCTTCGCCCGCTCGTTCAGTGCCAGGGCGACCGATACTGCGGCGGGGTACCAGCCCGAGATCTGAGCGGCGGCCGAACTCACCTCGGCCGAGACGACGGGGGCCACCGCCGGCGACGCCTCGAGGGCCGCGACCGCGCGATTCAAAGCCTGCGCCGGCGCATCCACCTCATTCTGCGTCGCCGGGGCCACGACCGACTTCGCCCACGCGAGCGCTGCCTCCACGCTCACCCATGACGCATCCGTGTAGTCGCGTCGATCCAAGCCGGCCGCCTCGCGCACGAGCCAGTCGAGGTCACTCGTGTCCACGGCTGCCCCGTCTGCGCTCAGCACGTCGGAGAGATAGAAGTAGTCGAAGTCCGCATGCCCGCCGGTCGTCTGCTTGGCGTAACTGAACAGACCGAATCGCTGCCCCTTGAAGTGCTTCGACTCCCACGAGGCGCGCTTGGGCTGCGCTTCCCCCAACGCGTGCCAGGTCGCGCCGTCCCAGCTGTAGAGGAACCGGACGGTGTTGCGGTCCGCACCCGTCTTGCGCATGTTCAGGTCGGCCTTCAACAGCACCGATGTGGTTCCGTCCGGCACGGCCACGCTGGCCACGAAATCCTCCGCTGTCGCGATCGACTCCTGGTCGGTGTAGTCGCGCACGGGACGGTTGACGATGCCGAGCGTGAACTCCCCGTCCTGTCTGGTCACGCCGATGTAGCTCACCTGCCGGTTGTAGACGGCGAGACCCGCGACGTCGCCGTCGTTGAGGGCCGTGAAGTCGAGGCGGGTCTGCGCGGACGATGCCGGGGCGAACGTGCGCTGCGAGAGAGTGTTGCGCGCTTCCTCGAAGTACGTCAGTTGATACTGCTTGTTCGCCTTTCCGGTCACGATGCGTCCGTTCGTCAGGCGCAGCCAGCCGGCCCGATCGGTCAGCGACCAATACCTGTTGTCCGCGTTGTGCCCCCATTGCCACGGCAGTGCCAGATGGGAGCCGTTGTCGGCGCCCTCCTCGGGCGTGTAGTAGTCGGGGACCGCCCGTGCTCCGACCATCGACACGTCGTCGACGAAGAAGACGTCGGGGACGGTGGCCGAGTCGACGGTCACGATCGAGACCTTCGCGTTGGCGACGTCCAGCTCCGCGGGGATGGTGAAGTCACCGGCGACCTGCACGAAGGTGGTCGCTGCCGAGGCCGAGCCCTTCGGCACGTCCGCCTGCGCCATGACGTAGGAGTGACCGCTCGTGTCGCTGAGCGTGATCGCGAACCGCGCCGGATCCGAACCGGCGTCGCGATAGTGCACCCACGCCGACACGGAGTAGTTCGATCGTCGCTGAAGAGTCGTGACCGCTTGCGAAGCGCCGGCAGCATCGGTCGTGCGGCCGTTCACCTTCAGCGACATCGAACCCTGGTGGCGCGTGGAGTAGCCGAGCCCGAGGGTCGTTCCCCCCAACGACTGCCACGCCGTCGTGCCGCTCTCGATCGTGCCGTTGGCGATGTGCTCACCGTGCGATTCGGGCACCACGACCTCGGGTGCGCTCCCGTTGGGGTTGTGGAAGTCGCGGGGGTCCGCGTCGTTGTCGAACCGGTCCGACGTCACGACGCTCGCCGACTCGGCCCTGCGCCGGTCTGCCGCACTCAGGGTGACCGGCATCGGCTGCGCGCCGGGCAGCGGGACCTGGGAACTTCCGTAGACGCCGGTTCCGAAGACGGGCCACGCGTCCTTGTCGGCCGCATCCCATGTCACGGGGACGAGCACGGGGATGCGGCCGGTCGGGTAGTCGTCGCCGAACAGCAATGCCCACTGGGGCGTGGCTGAGTCGCCCGTGCCGATGAACCCGCCCTGCGCGACGAGATTGGAGCCGACGGCGACACGCACTTCGTACGGGTCGGATGCGGCGGCACCCAGCAGGCTCTTGGAACGCAGCACGATGGCTTGGCGTCCGTACTTGCCCCAGGCGATGCCGAGGACGTAGTAGTACCCGTTGATGTACTCGACCTGGTTGCCCTCCCAGCCGCTGCCCATGGCCTCGGAGGTGGTCAGACCCGTGTTGTTGATCGCGGTGGCCGTGGTCGCCGCGACGCGGTCGCTGATGACGCTGCGCAGATCGGGACTCATCTGCGCGATCTGCATCGAGGAGCTGCCGTAGACGATGTAGGGGGTGTCGCCGTCGAAGAAGATGTTGGGATCGTGGAAGCTGCGGTTGTAGCTGTACTTCTCCCACTGCCCCTTCTCGATGTCGGTGGTCGTGTAGAGGTAGGCGTGACCGTTGTTGTTGCTGTTCATGAGCGCATAGAACGTGCCGTCGTGATAGCGCAGGGTGCTCGCCCACTGGCCCTGGCCGTACGCGCTGTAGCCGTTGCGCAACGCGTTGGTGTCGGTGACCTCCATGACGTCGTACACATAGTTGACGATCTCCCAGTTCACGAGATCGTACGAGCGCAGGATGGGGGCGCCGGGCGTGAGCTCCATGGTCGTGGAGATCATGTAGTAGCTGTCCCTGCTGGCACCCGCGGTCCCGGCAGGGACGCGGATCGTGGCGACATCGGGCACATCGGATCCGATGATGGCGTTCGTGAACGTCGCCTCGGAGGTCTGCGTCGACGTGAAGCTCTTCCCCTGGCCCGACCATGGGTCGTCATCTGCCGCGCGCGCCGCCGCCGTGCTCACGACCGCGCCGGACACGGTGGTCGCGACAGCGGCGGTCAATGCTGCCGCTCGGGTCAGGAGGCGCCCTGCGCGTTTCCCCGGGTTCATGATCGTCACTGAATGTCTCCCCTTCCGCGCATCATCGCGCCGCATCGTGTCGCCTTCGGGGCGCCACGCACTGCCGCCGCACCCGGGCCTCACCACTGCAGGCCGCGGGTTCGGACGATCTATGTCCGGTGGCGACGACTGCATGTTAGCGAGAACATTCGGCGCTGGGCAACACCTTCTCTGACATATGTCGACCAAGCAGAACCACTGATCCGACGAAGGCGTCGTCGCGTCGAGTCGACTCTAAGCTGGTCGAATGCTGGAGATCCGCGCCGTTCGCACCGAAGACCACGCCGTCTGGCTGCAGCTCTGGCGGGGATACCTGAGCTTCTATGAGACGGAACTCTCCGACGACGTCACGCAGCACGCCTTCGACCGCATCGTCGATCCCGCATCCGGACTCGACGGCGCGATCGCCTGGCAGGACGGGCACGCGGTCGGACTCGTGCACTGGCTGACCCACCAGGCGACCTGGTCCAGGAGTGACTACTGCTACCTCGAGGACCTGTTCGTCTCGCCTGGCGCGCGCGGGTCCGGCGCGGGCCGATCACTCATCGGCCACGTCCGGGATCGAGCGAAGGATGCGGGCTGCGCAAAGGTCTACTGGCTGACGGCGGAGACCAACACCCGCGCTCGGGCACTGTACGACCAGGTCGCGACGCGCAGCGGGTTCATCCACTACCAGCTGTCGCTCTGACGCGGCGAGACCTTCGCTCAGCGCAAGAACTGCGTCGGGTCGAACTCGTCGATCGGGATCACACGGATGCGGGGCAGGGGCGCATCGAACGCCTGCGCGTCGTACTCGATGTCGAAGAAGGTGACTCCGCCGATCGCCGCGTAACCGGTGTTGCGGAACTCGTTGAACGCGAGCACTCCGACGCGCCGCGCGCCGTCGGCGAGTGGTGCGAGATCCTCCACGAAGTCGCCGTCGTGGCTGACGAGAACCACGTCGTCGTCGCGCTCGCGAAGCGCTCGCAGGGTGCGCTGGATGGCGATGTCGACGACCTTTGCGTCCGCGGGGCCCGACAGCGGGACCGGCTCGAAGCCGAGCGCCGTCAGCGCCTGAACGAAGGTCATCGGAAGGTTCGTCGAGGCATTCAGAAAGAAGAGGCCGCGAGCGCGCCCTCCCCAGGTGCGCTCGACGAAGTCCAGCAGGCGGTCCCAGCGCGGACGCTCATCCGGTTGCGGACGACGGCCGAGGATCGAGCCGCCCAGGGTGGCGTCGATGTTCTCGCCGTCGACGAGAAGCCAGGTCGTCGCCTCTGCCTGCGCCATCTTCTCGTCTCCCGTCGCCACCGACTCGCTCACTCCCCCGCCCGCCGGGCGCACAACGCGCCGACTCACGGACGCAGCAGGACCTTCGTCGCCCGACGCTCGTCCATGGCGGCGTAGGCGTCGGCGGCCTCACGCAGCGGCAGTTCGAGATCGAAGACGAGCCCGGGCCGGATCGCTCCCGAGCGCACGTCGGGCAGCAGCTCCTCGATGTAGCCGCGCACCGGCGCCACACCGCCGTTGACACCCACATTCGAGCCGAACATGGTGCGCACGGGCAGTTCAGGGCCGCCGTTGGGCACACCGACGTACCCGACCATCCCACCCGGTCGCGTCGAGCGCAGCGCCTGGTCCATGGACTCCTTCGTGCCGACGCACTCGAGGACGCGGTCCGCGCCGATGCCGCCCGTGAGCTCGCGCACCGTCGCGATGCCCTCCTCGCCCCGCTCGGCGACGATGTGCGTCGCGCCGAACTCCCGCGCCAGTGCCTGTCGTTCGGGGTGACGCGACATCGCGATGATCGTGGTGGCACCCAGTCGCTTCGCGGCGATGACGGCGCACAGGCCGACCGCCCCGTCGCCGACGACGGCCACACTGTCACCGGGGCGCACCCCCGCGGACACCGCGGCGTGGTGCCCCGTGCCCATGACGTCGCTGAGCGTCAGCAGGCCGGGGATCTCCTCGGGCTCGACAGGGCCGGGGACCACGGCGAGGGTGCCGTCGGCGAGAGGCACGCGCACGAACTCGCCCTGACCGCCGTCGGCGAAGCCGTCCTCGCGCACGTCGCTGCCCCACCATCCGCCGTTGAGGCACGAGGTGCTCACGCCGTTACGGCAGTTCACGCACGTGCCGTCGCACACGTAGAACGGCGCGATGACGAAGTCGCCGGCACGAACGTTCTCGACGTCGCCGCCGACCTCCTCCACGACTCCGACGAACTCGTGGCCGATGCGGTGAGGACGCTCCGTCGGCGTCACCCCGCGGTAGGGCCACAGATCCGAGCCGCACACGCACGCGGCGACGACGCGGACGATCGCGTCGCGCCCGGTCGAGGCTGCGGGCGCGGGACCTCTTCGACGCGGATGTCACGGGCGGCGTGGATGACGGTTGCGAGCATGATCCGAGCCTACGTGAGCCGGGGGCCGCGCGGCTCCCCGAGCGGATGCGGCGTCTTCCCCTCGGCGAGCATCGCGACGAGCCGGGCGATGCGCCCCGCTCGCGCCGACGGCGTGGCCGTCGCGACCCGGTGCAGCACTGCGTACCGGTTGGTCGCGTCGAGACGCTCGAAGAGCGCCGCCGCCGCGGGCTCCGCCGCGAGGGCGTCGCGGAGGTCGTCGGGCACCTCGATCGTGGCCGAACCGGCGTAGGCACGGTCCCATCGTCCATCCGCTTTCGCGCGGTCGATCTCGGCCTGCCCGCGCGGGCGCATCCGCCCCTGTTCGATCAGACCAGCGACCAGCGTCAGATTGCGCTGGGACCACAACGAGGCGCGGCGTCTCGGCGTGTAGCGCTGCAGGAACGTCGCCTCGTCGCGCCCTCGCTTCTGACCATCGATCCAACCGCTGCACAGCGCCTCCTCGAGTGCGCCGTCGTAGCTGAGAACCGTCGGCGCGGTCGTGCCCTTCTTGGCGAGCACGAGCCAGACTCCCTCGTCGTCGTGCTCATGTTCGTCGAGCCACGCGCGCCAGGCGGCGGCGTCGGCGACGATCAGCGGGTTGTCGGTCGTGTGCACACCCCCATCCTCTCGCGCGTCGGCGCAGTGCGGGAGAGGTGCTCAGCGCGCACGGTCGCCCGCGCTGCGCGGCGGGTCGACGCTCACATCCAGGGGGTCGAGCCCGCGCAGGGAGGTCCACACGAGCTCTTCGCCCTTGGCCGCGTGTTGGGATGCCCGGACTGCGCGCTCATCAGCCCAGCTGTTGAGGCGATGACCGCGATGCCCGCGCACGTGTTCCAGGACGACGTCGGGAAGGCCCGCCGCCCGCCGGGCGTCGCGGACCTCGATGAGCTGTTCGAGGATGTCCCGGTTGGCGGTGGGCTTCTTGGCAGAAGTCACCCAGCCGCGACGCGCGTGGCCGTCCATCCACTTCGTGTAGGTGTCGATCGCGTACATGGAGTCCGCTTGCACGATGAGCTCGGGCACCTGGAAGTGGTCTCGGATGGCGTAGAGCAGGCCCAGCAGTTCGCCGATGTTGTTCGTGCCGCTCGGCAGAGAGCCTGCGGCCCACTGGCCGTCCTCGCCGACCCATGCCCACCCCGCGGGGCCCGGGTTGCCCTTGCAGGCACCGTCGGTCGCGACGGTGTAACGAGAGGGCACGGCGTCAGTGGAGGACATCCCTCCATCTTCTCAGGCGATCGGTTCAGCCCGCCACGAGCTCCGGATGGTGACCGCACGCCGTGCTGCCCTCGCACGCCTCGCATCGCACCACGCGATCAGGGCATCCGGCGACGGCGCAGTCGATCATCCGCGACGTCGCCGCGCCGCATCCGGTGCAGCGCCCGATGTGCTCGGCATCGGAGCCGAACGTCATCGCCTGCCGTCCGTCGAAGACGTAGAGCGAACCCTCCCAGAGTCCCGTGTTGCCGAACGTCTCGCCGTACCGCACGATCCCGCCGTCGAGTTGATAGACCTCCTGGAAGCCGCGCGCCGTCATCAGACTCGAGAGCACCTCGCACCGGATGCCGCCGGTGCAGTACGTCACGATCGGCTTCTGCTTCAGGTGGTCGTACCGGCCGGAGTCGAGCTCCGCGATGAACTCCCTCGTCGTCGAGACGTCCGGGACGACCGCCCCGCGGAAACGGCCGATCTCCGCCTCGAACCCGTTGCGGCCGTCGAAGAACACCACCTCCTCGCCGCGTTCCTCGACGAGCTTGTGCACGGCGCCGGGGGTCAGGTGCGTGCCGGTGCCCACCACGCCGTCCGTGTCGACGCGCAGTTCGTCGGGCGCGCCGAAGGTGACGATCTCGTCGCGCACCTTCACGGAGAGTTTCGGGAAGTCGAGGCTCCGGCCCTCGTCGTCGAGTCCGCTCCCCTCCGACCACTTCAGATCGAGACCCCGGAAGGGCCCGTACTGCCGCGTCTTGCGCGCGTAGGTCTTCACCGCGCCGAGCTCACCGCCGACCGTGCCGTTGATGCCGTGCTTCGAGATCAGGATGCGGCCGCGCAGACCGAGCAGTTCGCAGAGGTCGCGCTGCCAGAGGCGAACGGCCTCGGGGTCGGCGATGGGGGTGAACCGGTAGTACAGCAGGATCTTCGAGATGGCCACCGAGACAGCGTAGGCGCTCAGCCCGCCACGAGAGCCCACACCGCGGCGCCCGCCGACAGGACCGCGAGCAGGAGGGCGGTGCCGATGAGCACCGCGTGCACGACGAGGAACCGTGTGGGGCGCCCGTCGGCGTCGCGGGCTCGCGCGTCCTTTGCAATACGTCCGTAGAAACGCGGCCAGACCACGACGTTGTAGACCGCGTTGACGAGCAGGAGGACGGCGAGCAGGACGATCATGCCCCGAGCGTAATCGCGCTCAGGCGCGGTAGATGACGCGGCCGTCCATGATCGTGCCGACGACCTCCATCCCACGAAGGGCGGCTGGCTCCATTGCGCGCGGGTCGGCCGCAGTGAGGGCGAGATCCGCGCGCTGGCCGACGGCGATCGTGTCGGGGTTCAAGCAACCGCGATGCGTGGATGCAGCGAGAGCGACGTCCACGGAGACGGTCTCGCCGGGTTGCCACGGCTCGCGTCCGTCGCGCGTGCGAGACGCGGCCGCGGCGATCTGGCGCCAGGGGTCGAGCGCGGACACCGGGGCGTCGGATCCGAAGCGTAGGTCGATTCCCGCGGCCCACAGCGATCGCAGCGGATACGGACGCGCCGTCTGCGTCGCCCAGATGCTGTCGGTGAGATCGCGGTCGTCGAGGGCGTGCTCCGGCTGCACGCTGGCGGCTACGCCGAGGCGGGCCATGCGCGGGATGTCGGCGACGGCCACGAGCTGCGCGTGCTCGATGGTTCCGTGTGCGCCGGTGGCCGCGTACGCATCGAGGGCATGACGCATCGCCTCGTCGCCGATCGCGTGGATCGCACAGTCCAGACCGGCCGCCGTCGCGCGTGTCATGACCTCGCGCAGAGCGTCGGGCGGGATCGTGAGCAATCCGTGCGGGTGCGGCGCGTCGGCGTAGGCGACCGAGCACGCCGCCGTCCGGGTGCCGAGAGATCCGTCGGTGATCGCCTTCAGCGCTCCGACCGTGATGAGACCTCCGTCGTCGCCCCGCAGAGGGTCGCCGCTGCGCAGGCCCTCCGCGATGGCTCGGTCGAGGAGATCGGGATAGACGCCGAACTCCACGCGCAGCAGATCGAAGCCGGCCGAACGACGGCGCTGCCACGAGGACTCGTTCCACACCATGTCCAGGTCCACCACACCGACGACGCCGCGAGCGGACGCGGCGGCGGCCATCGCCGTCACGGCCGTATCCGACACCCGGTCGGGAAGCTGGTTGAGACGCCGCGACATCTCGAATGCCGGCCCTTCGCGCAGGATCCCGTCGTCGGACGAGACGCCCTCGCGGGCGAGGGCTGCGGAGTTGAGCCACACGCTGTGCACGTCGGCGTTGATGAGGTAGGTCGGGATGTCCCCCGTCGCCGCATCGAGTACCTCGAGCGACGGCGTGTCGGGCCAAAGCGCATCGCGGAAGCCGGTGCCGACACGCCGTCCGTCCACGCCCGGGGCCACACGGCCCATCCGGGCTGCCGCATCCGTCGCCGAGACCGCGTCCCCGAGCGGCTCGCGCAACGCGGCCAAGGCCCATTGCGTCACGTGCACGTGGTGATCCCAGAGGCCCGGGATGACATGGGCTCCCTCGGCGCGATGCACCGCGCCGGTCAGCCGAAGCGCGCCGGCGGGCGCGATGTCGGCGATGCGGCCGTCGTGGAGGACGATGTCGTAGAGCTCGGTCCCCGGCGGAAGCTCGGCGCCCGGACCCGCGATCCGCACGTCCGCGAGGGCGTCGATGCGTGGCCGACTCATGCCTCGGGCCGTGCTCGCCGCGCCCGGGCCATCTCATCCGCCAAGGCGGCGTTCGCGTGCGGCCCTTCCGCACGCAGCATGTGGACGATGTGGTCGACCACCTCCACGGGGCGGTTCTGGCTCAGCTTCCGCTTGGCCACGACCGAGGTGGGCGTGAGCCGGAAGCCGACCGTGCCGCGCTCAAGACGATGCACGAACTCTGCGTCGTTCGGACGCTCCCACATCCGGCGCGGAGCCGGCATCGGCGACTCGAACCGGTCGACGAGACGGTCCAGCACCCGCAGGTTCTCCTCGGTGCCGAGAAGTTCGGGGACGCCGCTCAGGTGCGCGGCCACGAAGTTCCAGGTGGGAACCGCCGGCACGTCGCCGTACCAGCCCGGCGACACATAGCCGTGCGGGCCCTGCACCACGACCATCAGCTCGCGCTCGCCCAGGCCGTGGATCGCGTCGTCGGGCTTGCCGACGTGGGCGACGATGCTCAGATCGTCCCTGGTGTCGTCGAGGAGCACGGCGTAATGCGACGCGACGAGGCCGTCGGGCCCGGCGCTCACGAGGGTCGCCCACGGGTTGTAGTCGATGAGTCGACGGATCTCGCCCACATCGGTCATCGCGAAGCTCGGGTTCTGTCTCACCGCATCCTCACTTCTGGCATACCGGGCACCAGTAGAGCTTTCGCGCTCCCATCTCCTCCAGCACGATCGATGTGCCGCTGATCCGACAGGGCAGGCCCGCACGGTGGTACACCCAGTGGCGGTCGTCGCGATGCGCCATCGCCCTGCGCCACTCATCGGGGGTGAGGTCGTCCATGGTCATCATCTGGCCGGTCTCGACGCCGATGCGCAGCAGTCTCACCCAGTCGCGCCAGAGGCCGCGCACGACCTCCTCGGGCACGTCGCGTCCCGGCGTGTGCGGGTCGAGCCGGGCGCGGAACAGCAGTTCGGCGCGGTAGACGTTGCCGATCCCGCTGACGACGCTCTGGTCCATGAGCAGGAGTCCGATCGGCGTGGGCTTGCGTCGGACGACGCTCGTGAAGCGTTCCTCACCCACTGCCACGTCGTCGACCAGGGGATCCGGGCCGAGTTTCGCGATGACCGCCTGCACCTGGTCCGGGGTCAGCACCTCGCACGCCGTGGGGCCGCGCAGGTCTGCGCACGTGGCCTCCGTGAGCAGACGCAACCGCACCTGGCCCACCACCGGGGGTGGCCAGGTCGCGTCGGTGTCATCGAGCCCGGACGTCTGCTCCGACATGCGCACGTGGCCGCGCGCCTTGCGGGGCGCACCGATGGAGGACAGCGAGTTCTCACCGGCGTCGTCCACGATGCGTTCGGGATCGGTCCCCCGCTGGTTCGTCTGCCCCATGCGCCCGTTGGCGGACGCGATCGTCGGGTCGACGAGGATCTCACCCGAGAAGTCCCACGCGCCGTACATCCCGAGGTGCACCCGCAGCCACAGATCGCCCTCGAACTCGAGGAACATCTGCTTGCCCACGGCCCGCACCGATAGCGCCTCACGACCGTCCAGCAGCGCGGCACCCTCAGCGAAGCGGCCCTGCGGACTCGACGCCGAAACGCGGTGCCCGACCACGTTGCGGTCGAACTGCCGGGCGATCCGGTGAACGGAATGGCCCTCGGGCATCAGCCCGCTTCCGGGTCGAAGCTGCTGGACGCGTCGTCGAGCACGTCGGGGTGCGCGAGACCCGCACGCGGATCGGGCAGAAGCGAGCCGTCGCGCTCGAAGTCCGCGATCTGCGCGATGCGCCGCACGTGGCGTTCCTCGTTGGAGAAGGGCGTCGCGATGAAGCGGTCGATGAAGGTCGTCGCCTCCTCGAAAGTGTGCTGGCGGGCACCGATCGCGATGACGTTCGCGTCGTTGTGCTCGCGCGCGAGCTCAGCCGTCGCGATGTTCCAGACCAGCGCCGCACGGATGCCCGCGACCTTGTTCGCCGCGATCTGCTCCCCGTTTCCCGAGCCGCCGAAAACGATGCCCAGCGTCTCGATGCCCGCCGCCTGATCGCGGACGACCGCCTGGGCGGCGCGGATGCAGAACGCGGGATAGTCGTCGACGGGGTCGTACTCCAGAGGCCCGTGGTCGACGACGTCGTGACCGGCTTCGGCGAGATGGTGCTGCAGGCGCGTCGAGAACTCGAGGCCGGCGTGATCCGTGGCGATATGGATGCGCATGCTGCTCATCCTAGGGACGCGCGCACCCGGCCCGCACTCACGGGGCGATGCCGGCGGCTGCCGGCTTGAAGCCCGCGCGGATGTTCTCGCAGCAACCGGGACGACAGACGTCGAACCACGGACCGAGCGAGGTGCGGTGCGGGCGCTGGTCAGCCGGCGTGCCGGCCAGTCGCTCCTCGATCAGATCGACGAGCCCCGACACGTAGGCGGGATCGATGCCGGGCGTCGGCGTGCGGACGGCCCGGATGCCGACCTCCTGCGCCGTCTCCATGGCCTCCGTGTCGAGATCCCAGAGAACCTCCATGTGGTCGCTCACGAACCCGAGCGGCACGATCGCGACGGCGGTGATCCCGGCGGCGGCGAGCTCCGTGATCTCGTCGTTGATGTCGGGTTCGAGCCAGGGCTGGGACGCGGGGCCCGAGCGCGACTGGTAGACGAGCTTCCAACCGATCTCCGGCGCCGACTGCGCCATGACGACCTCGGCGACGGCCAGATGCTGGGCCTCGTACGCCCCGCCGGGGCCGAAATCCCGGTCGCGCGGGCCCGAGCGCTGCGCGTCGGCGGTCGGGATCGAGTGTGTCGAGAACAGCACGCGGATCTGATCCGCGGGCACCCCGTCGGCCAGGAAGCCCGAGACGGCCTCGCGAACGCCCTCGACGAAGGTGGACACGAATCCGGGGTGGTCGAAGAACTGACGCACCTTGTCGATGGTCACCCTCCCGCCCAGGTTCGTCGCGTCCAGAACGCGCGCGAAGTCCTCGCGGTACTGACGACAGCTGGAGAACGAGCTGTATGCGCTCGTCGCGACCGCCAGCAGCGTCGTGTGACCGGTATCCGCTGCCTCCTGCACGGCCTCTTCCAGGTACGGGCCCCAGTTGCGGTTGCCCCAGTAGACCGGAAGTCCGAGTCCGCGGCGCGCGATCTCGGCCTCGAGCGCAGCCTTCAGCGCGCGGTTCTGCGCATTGATGGGGCTCACCCCGCCGAAGTGGCGGTAGTGGTGCGCCACCTCTTCCAGGCGCTCGTCAGGGATGCCGCGCCCCCGCGTCACATTGCGCAGGAACGGGATCACGTCCTCCTGCCCCTCCGGCCCTCCGAAGCCGGCGAGCAGCACGGCGTCGTACGCGGTGGGCTGCTCGACCCAGGGCGGACCGCTCGCGGCGTGCGCCGAGGCGAAGGGCACCGCAGTGTCGGGGGTCTCGGTCTGAAGCGGGGTCTGTTCAGGGGAACTCACGCCAACATCCTCGCACCGCGAATTGATCGGGCCGGAACGATACCGCCGATGCGCAGCAAAACCGTAGGCTGGAGGTCTCGCCCGTGTCGCCAGCAGCGATGCCGCGCCTTTCACACCCTCACCCCATGGGAGCAAACGCAGTGCCTGGAGAGAACCTCACCCGGATCGAGGCGCAGGAGCGCCGCGCGGTCGTCGACACCGAGTCGTACGAGATCGCGCTGGATCTGACCACGGGAGCGGAGCTGTTCCGCTCGACCAGCACCATCCGATTCGCCGCCACCGAGGGCGCTTCGACCTTCGTCGACCTCATCGCCGAGCGCGTGCACCGCATCACGCTCAACGGCGTCGACATCGACACCTCTGCCTTCGCGGACTCCCGCATCCAGCTGGAGAACCTCGCCGCCCACAACGTGCTGACCGTCGACGCCGACGCGCGGTACACGAACAGCGGCGAGGGTCTGCACCGGTTCGTCGACCCGGTCGACGGCGAGGTGTACCTCTACTCGCAGTTCGAGGTGCCCGATTCGCGGCGCGTGTTCGCCGTGTTCGAGCAGCCCGACCTGAAGGCGACGTTCCAGTTCACGATCACCGCTCCCGCCCCGTGGCAGGTCGTCTCCAACTCGCCCACGCCCGAGCCCGTTCCCGCGGGCGACGGCGTCGCGACGTGGACGTTCGAGCCCACGCCCCGCATCTCGTCCTACATCACGGCGCTCATCGCCGGCCCCTACGAGGTCACGCGTTCCGAGCTGACCAGCTCGTCGGGCCGGGTCATCCCCCTCGGCGTGTTCGCGCGCAAGAGCCTCTGGCAGTACCTCGACGCCGACTACGTGTTCGAGAAGACCCGCCAGGGCTTCGCGTACTTCGAGGAGAAGTTCGGTGTCGCGTACCCGTTCGCGAAGTACGACCAGCTGTTCGTGCCCGAGTTCAACGCCGGCGCCATGGAGAACGCGGGCGCGGTGACCTTCACCGAGACCTACGTCTTCCGCAGCAAGGTCACGGATGCGGTCAAGGAGCGTCGTGTCGTCACGATCCTCCACGAGCTGGCGCACATGTGGTTCGGCGACCTCGTCACCATGAAGTGGTGGAACGATCTCTGGCTGAACGAGTCGTTCGCCGAGTGGGCGTCGACGATCGCCACCGCCGAGGCCACCGAGTGGACCGAGGCGTGGACGACGTTCAACGCGATGGAGAAGTCCTGGGCCTATCGCCAGGACCAGCTGCCCTCCACGCACCCCGTCGTCGCGGAGATCAACGACCTGGAGGATGTCCAGGTCAACTTCGACGGCATCACCTACGCCAAGGGCGGTTCGGTCCTGAAGCAGCTCGCCGCGTGGGTCGGCGTCGAGGCGTTCTTCGCCGGCGTGTCCGCCTACTTCCAGAAGCACGCGTGGGGCAACACCGAGTTGCCCGATCTGCTGACGGAGCTGGAGACCACCAGTGGCCGCGATCTGTCGGGCTGGTCCAAGAAGTGGCTGGAGACGGCCGGCGTCAACACGCTGACCCCCGCGGTGGACGAATCCGTGGACGGCACGATCAGCAAGTTCTCCATCATCCAGACGGCGCCGGCGGACTACCCCACCATCCGTCCGCACCGTCTCGGCATCGGTTTCTACGACCTGCAGGGCGACGCCCTCGTTCGCGTGCACCACATCGAGCTCGACGTCGACGGCGACCGCACCGACGTCGCTGAGCTCGTCGGCCACCGCCGCCCCGACCTCATCCTCCTCAACGACGACGACCTGGCCTACGCCAAGATCCGACTCGACGACCGGTCGCTGGCCACCGCCGTCGCGCACCTGTCGAAGATCAGCGACCCGCTCGCCCGCTCCCTCGTGTGGGGCGCCGCCTGGGACCAGACACGGGATGCGGAGGCGTCGGCCTCCGCGTACGTGCAGCTCGTCCTCGGCAACATCGCCACCGAGACCGAGTCCACCACCGTGCGCACGACCCTCGCGCAGCTGCAGCTGACGGCGAACGCCTACGTCGACCCGGCGAAGCGCGATGCCACGCGCGTGGCCGTCGCCGACGGCCTGTGGGACCTCGCACAGGGTGCGGCCGCGGGAAGCGACAGCCAATTGCAGTTCGTGACCGCATTCGCGTCTGCCGCGGCGACTCCGGAGCACTTCGCGCGCGTGCGGAGCCTGCGCGACGGCGAGCTCGTCCTCGACGGTCTCGAGATCGATGCGGACCTGTCCTGGGCACTGCTGGTCTCCCTCGCCGCGGGCGGACTCGTCACGACGGCGGACATCGACGCCGCCCTCGCCGCGGACAACACGGCCAAGGGCGGTGAGTTCGCCGCGCAGGCGAAGGCAGCGCTCCCGAACGCGGAGGCCAAGCAGGCCGCCTGGGACGCTCTGGTCGGCTCCGACGACCTTCCCAACACCGTCGTCCGCTCGGCCGCCGCGGGCTTCACCCACCCGGCCGGTCGCGACCTGCTGGCCCCGTTCGTGTCGACCTACTTCGACATGCTCCTGCCGGTCTGGGAGTCTCGCAGCTATCAGATCGCGAACTACCTGATCGTGGGGCTATACCCGGCACCCCTCGCCGACGTCGCGCTGCGCGACGCGACACGCGCCTGGCTCATCGAGAACCGCGAAGCACCGGCGGCGCTGCGCCGTCTGGTCGCCGAGAACCTCGCCGGCGTCGAGCGTGCCCTCTCCGTCCAGGAGGCGGACGCCTGATCGGCTGATACCTGAAGGCCCCGTCGACCCCGTGTCGACGGGGCCTTCTTCATCTCCGCCCATGGGACGAGACGCAGCGGTCGAGATCGGTACCACAGGGGGACGCGGCGACGAAGCGACCGCTCGTAGCGTGGAGCCATGATCGTCGCAGAGAACCTCACCAAGCAGTTCGGGGACAAGCACGCCGTCTCCGATGTCAGCTTCACCGTCCAACCCGGCAAGGTCACCGGCTTCCTCGGACCGAACGGTGCGGGCAAGTCCACCACGATGCGGATGATCGTGGGACTGGACCGCCCGACCCACGGCAGCGTGACCGTCGACGGCGAGGACTACCGCAAGATGCGCTCGCCGCTCACCCGCGTCGGTGTCCTTCTGGATGCCAAGGCCGTGCACACCGGCCGCTCCGCCCGTAACCACCTGCGGGCGCTCGCGGCCACGCACGGGATCCCGACCTCTCGCGTCGACGAGGTCATCGCGCTGACGGGCCTCGAATCGGTCGCCAAGAAGCGTGCGGGCGGATTCTCCCTCGGCATGGGCCAGCGCCTCGGCATCGCGGCAGCGCTCCTGGGCGACCCGCAGACGCTGATCCTCGACGAGCCGGTCAACGGCCTCGACCCCGAGGGCGTGCGCTGGGTACGCCAGTTCGTGCGCCACTACGCGAGTGAGGGACGTACCGTCCTGCTCTCCAGCCACCTCATGAGCGAGATGGCGATCACCGCCGACCACATCATCGTGCTGGGCAAAGGCCGTGTCCTGGCCGACGCGCCCGTGTCGCAGCTGGTCTCGGAATGGACGAGCACCCGCATCCGCCTGCGCAGCCCGCGTCTCGCGGAGCTCATCCCCCTCATCTCGGGAGCGGGCATCGAGATCACCCAGACCGAGCCCGGAACCGCCGACCTGGTCGGCGCGCGGCCCGAGGCCGTCGGCGACGCCGCGGCGGCAGCCGGTATCCCCATCCACGAGCTGAGCCCGCAGAGCGGTTCGCTCGAAGACGCCTACCTCGCCCTCACGGGCGAGTCCGTCGAGTACAAGAGCAAGGAAATCGCATGAGCGCCACCACTGCACCCGCACCCGCGCGTCGCACCACCTCGACGGACGGTTCGTACCGCATCTCCTTCCCGCGCCTCGTACGAAGCGAGTCGCTCAAGCTCGTGACGCTGCGCTCTCCGTGGTGGTCGATCGCGATCGTCGCCGTGCTCTCGATCGGCTTCTCCCTGCTGATGGCGTGGGCGATCACGAGCTTCGACGGCGGACCGCAGGGCGACGACGGCTCGTTGGCCACGATGGTGATCCTCGCGCCCACGACCTTCACGATGCTCCTCGCCGTGATCCTCGGCGCCATCCAGGTCACCGGCGAGTACTCGACCGGGATGATGCGCTCCACCCTGACGGCGGCGCCCGGGCGACTCGGGTCGCTCTTCGCGAAGACCGTCGTGGTCGCCGGATTCGTGTTCGTGTCCAGCATCATCATCTTCGCCATCGTCGCCGTGGCGACAGCGCCGATCATGGCCCGCAAGGACCTCGGACTCGACTTCTCCAACCCGGAGGTCTCGTTGCTCCCACTGCTCGCCGGCGCCCTCACCATGGCGGTCATCGCGATCATCGGCGTCGCGACGGGCTACGTCCTCCGCAACGGTCCGGGCGCGATCGCCCTCGGCGTGGGTCTCGTGTTCGTCCTGCCCATCGTCCCGGCCTTCTTCGCCGCCCTGCCGGGCTGGGAGTGGATCCAGGACGCCGCACGGTTCCTGCCCTCGAACGCGGGCCAGCTTCTGATGGGCACCGGGGGCGGGAGCAACCCGCTCGAGCCGTGGGCCGCCGGCCTCACCCTCGTCGCCTGGGTGGTCGTCGGCCTCGTGGGCGCGAGCGCCGTTCTGAAGAGCCGGGACGCGTAGAGTCGAGCGGATGAGCACGAGCAGTCAGGCCGTCGCCGGGGCGGAGAGCACTCCCCCGACGACGGCCTGCTGCTGCCCCGTCCTCCCGGGGCCGTTCGCCGGTACTGGGCGCGCCATCCGCGCTTCGCCGACGCCCTGGTCGCGTTCTTCGCCTTCATCCTCTCGGGGCCGGGCCTCGTGGCTGCCGCTCCCATGGATCCGGCCTGGGCACCGTTCGGGATGATCGTGTCCATCGCGGTCCCGGCGAGCACCGCGATCGCCCTGCTGTGGCGTCGGCGCTTCCCCCTCGCCGTCTTCCTGGTCGCCGCGCTCCCCTACCCCTTCGCGCCGTATCCCATGCTGCCCAGCGGTGTCGCACTGGCGATCGCCGTGTACTCCCTCTCGGTGTACCGCTCCAGTCGCGCCGCGTGGGCGAGCGCCGGCATCCTCAGCGGTGCCCTCGTCATCTCGGGTGCGGTGCGCGTGGTTCTCGGCGAGAGCTGGTCGAGCGCGATCGGCGCGACGATCGCCACGATGGTCATGCTCCTGATCGGGGCGCTCATCGGAGCGAACGTGGGCGGGCGCAAACGATACGTCGAAGCCCTCATCGAGCGCTCCCGTCAGCTCACGATCGAGCGTGATCAGCAGGCACAGCTCGCCACAGCGGCCGAACGCACGCGGATCGCGCGCGAGATGCACGACATCGTGTCGCACTCGCTCACGGTCATCGTGGCACTGTCGGAGGGCGCTGCCGCCACGACCGACACCGAGCGCGCCCGCTCCGCCGCCCGCACCGCCGCCGACACCGCCCGCGGCGCTCTGACCGAGATGCGGGCGATGCTGGGGGTCCTGCGCACGGATGACACGGGCAGCGCGCCGCTCGCGCCTCTCACCGCCCCCTCGCCGCGGGAGGTCGTCGCCACCGCGCAGGGCGCGGGCTACCCGGTCGTGTTGCGCACGTCCGGCCGCACGAGCACGCATGCGCCGACGACCGAGCTCGCGATCGGACGCGTCGTGCAGGAGGGCATGACGAACGCGATGCGACATGCCCCACGCGCAACGGAGGCCGTCGTCGAGATCCGCGAGGATCCGGATGCGGTGCGCATCAGGATCACGAACGACGGTGTCCCGCCCGAACGCGCCGACGACAACCCCGGTTTCGGACTTCGCGGACTCACCGAGCGCGTCGCCCACGCCGGCGGAACGCTGCGCACCCGCCGCGGCGACGGCACCTGGACCCTCGACGTCTGGCTTCCCACCGAGGAGGACACCCGATGACCGATCCCATCCGCATCCTCCTCGTGGACGACCAGGAGCTCATCCGACTCGGCTTTCGCATGGTGCTGGACGCCGAAGAGGATCTGCAGGTCGTCGGCGAGGCCGCGGACGGAGCTTCCGCTGTCACGGCCGTCGAGGCGCTGCAGCCCCATGTCGTGCTCATGGACGTGCGGATGCCGGGCGTCGACGGCATCACCGCGACGGAACGGATCGTCCAAGCCCACCCCGACGCCCGCATCCTCGTGCTCACCACCTTCGATCTCGACGAGTATGCGTTCGCCGCGCTGCGTGCGGGGGCGAGCGGGTTCCTCCTGAAGGACGCGCAACGGCACGAGCTCATCTCCGCGATCCACGCCGTGCATCGGGGCGACGCTACGCTCTCGCCGCGCGTGACGCGCCGCATGATCGAGCTGCTCGGCACCCCGCCTGTCCGCAACGCGGCACCCGACCCGACCGAGACGCTGACCGAGAGAGAACGCGAGGTGTTCCTCGCGATGGCGCAGGGCGCCACGAACGCCGAGATCGCGGCGGCCCTGTTCCTGGGCGAGTCCACGGTCAAGACGCACGTCGGCCGCATCCTCGCCAAGCTCGGCGCGAGAGACCGCGTGCAGGCGGTCGTGATCGCCCACCGCGCGGGGCTCGTGGACGACGGCGCCCAGCCCGGCGAGAGCGGTGGTCGGTAGCATCGAGAAGGTGACGCAAACCTTCGTCCTCGACCCCAACGACCCGGACCTCTGGCCCAAGATCGGCGCCTTCTTCACCGCGGCCGGATTCAAGGCACTCGGCGTCCTGGCCATCATCGTCGGCGCCATCATCCTCTCCTGGATCCTCCGCGGGGTGATCCACCGGGTCGTGGAGCGGATCGTCTCGGGCGCGAAGAGCAAGGCGCAGGTCACCGACACCCAGGCGCTCGATCGCTCCCCGCTCGCGGCCGTGCGTCTCGTCCAGCGCACCCGCACGCTGGGTTCGATCCTGCAGAACATCGTCAACGTGACGATCGTCATCATCGGCATCATCCTGATCGTCAACACGATTGACTCGGGCATCCTGGGCTCCTTCGCGCTGCTGACCGCGGCGATCGGCGCGGGACTCGGCTTCGGGGCGCAGAACATCGTCAAGGACGTGCTCAACGGCATCTTCATCGTCGCGGAGGATCAGGTGGGGATCGGCGACGTCGTCGACCTCGGACTCGCGACCGGCGTCGTGGAATACGTCAGCGTGCGCGTCACGCATGTGCGCGACGTCAACGGGACGCTCTGGTACGTCCGAAACGGCGAGATCACGCGCATCGGCAACATGTCGCAGGGGTGGTCTCGGGTGATCATCGATCTCTCCGTTCCCGTCGACGCCGATCTGGATGCGGTCGAGAAGGCGATGCTCGACGCCGCCAAGCAGCTCGCGAAGGATCCCAAGTGGCGCACGCGGATCATCGAGCAGCCCGAGATCTGGGGACTCGAGTCCATCTCGGGCGACGCCCTGGTCATCCGTCTCGTGATGAAGACGCGCTCGAACGCCAAGGACGATGTCGCGCGCGAGCTCCGAGTCCGCCTGAAGCGAGCGATGGATGCCATGGGCATCCAGCTGCCGCTGCTGAACTCGATCATGCTGAGCGGCCTCGAGGGCGCGGGTCGCGTCCGCGGCGCCAATCCTCCCCGCACCAAGCCGATCCCCGTCCCGGCCGACGAGCGTCCGGTGTGGCGTCCGAAGCGGACCGGACGCGGCGCACGCGCCGCCGAAGCCGCACCGCAGGGTGAGACGGTCGCCCCCGCCCCAGCCGCGGAG
Source organism: Microbacterium sp. KU4F (assembly GCF_056868075.1). NCBI lineage: Bacteria > Bacillati > Actinomycetota > Actinomycetes > Micrococcales > Microbacteriaceae > Microbacterium > Microbacterium sp. KU4F. The sequence goes on from NZ_CP200324.1 coordinate 596,117, forward strand.
TCACCTGCCGGCGACGCGCCGGCGACGGCACCCCGCAAGCCCCGAAAGCCCCGAACCCCGCCCGAGGAGTCCGCATGAGCGAACAGCCGATCAGCTTCTACGATCAGGTCGGCGGCCACGCGTTCTTCACGAAGCTCGTGGACGTCTTCTACGAGGGGATCGCCGACGACGAGGTTCTGCGTCCCATGTACCCGGAGGCCGACCTCGGCCCCGCCAAGGTGCGCATGCAGACCTTCCTCGAGCAGTACTGGGGCGGGCCCACCACCTACAGCGAGCAACGGGGTCACCCGCGACTGCGCATGCGCCACGCGGCGTTCCACGTCGATCCGGACGCGCGCGACCGGTGGCTCTCGCACATGCGCCGCGCCGTGGACGCCTGCGAGCTGCCGCCCCTGCTCGAGGCGACGCTGTGGGACTACCTGCAGCGCGCGGCATATGCCATGGTGAACACGTTCGAGCCGGCAGGCATCGGCCCCGCAGCGGGGTCGCGTCCCACTCTCCCGGTCGATCCCGAGGCGCCCACGAAGGAGTGAACGTGACCGCATCCCACCGCACCGATGTTCTCGTCGTGGGATGGGGGTTGGCAGGGCTCGTGGCCGCGTGCGAGGTTCTGCGCTCCGGGCGGTCGGTCGCGATCGTCGACCAGCAGCCCCGCGTCGATCTCGGCGGACAGGCGTGGTGGTCGTTCGGCGGTCTGTTCTTCGTCGACTCGCCCGAGCAGCGCCGCATGGGCATCAGGGACTCCCCGGAGCTCGCCGAGCAGGACTGGTTCGCCACCGCCGGTTTCGACCGGGCCGAGGACGAGTGGCCCGCGCGCTGGGCCCGGGCGTACCTGGACTTCGCGCACGGCGAGAAGCGCTCGTGGCTGCGTCAGCGCGGGGTGTCGTTCTTTCCCGTGGTGGGCTGGGCCGAGCGCGGCGGGTACACGGCGACCGGCCCAGGAAACTCCGTGCCCCGCTTCCACATCACCTGGGGCACCGGTCCCGGTCTGGTCGCCCCCTTCGCGGCCGAGATCGAGGAAGCAGAAGCGGCGGGGCGCCTGCGCATCCTCAGCCGCCACCGCGTCACCGAGCTGACCACGGCCGACGGCACGGTCACGGGGGCGCGCGGCGACATCCTGGTGCCCGCCGACACCGCCCGCGGCCAAGCGACCCCGCACGAGGTCGTCGGCGAATTCGACGTCGAGGCAGGAGCCACCATCGTCACCAGCGGCGGCATCGGCGGCAACCACGCCCTCGTCCGCGAGCGGTGGCCGGAGCGACTGGGGACCCCGCCCCAGACGATGGTCGCAGGGGTTCCCGCCTATGTGGACGGCGCGATGCTCTCCGTGGCGGAGCACGCAGGAGCGACGCTCATCGCCGGCGACCGGATGTGGCACTACGTCGAGGGCCTTCAGAACTGGGACCCGATCTGGCCGCAGCACGGGATCCGCATCCTCCCGGGCCCCTCCTCCATCTGGCTGGATGCGACCGGAAAGCGTCTGCCGGTGCCGCTGTTCCCCGGCTTCGACACGCTCGGAACCCTGGCGCACCTGCGCGCAACCGGATACGACCATTCGTGGTTCGTGCTGTCCGAACGCATCGTCGAGAAGGAGTTCACCCTCTCCGGCAGCGAGCAGAACCCGGATCTCACCGACAAGGATCTGTCCCTGCTCGTGCGCTCGCGGCTCGGGAAGGGCGCCTCAGGTCCGGTTCGCGCGTTCCTGGAGCACGGCGCCGATTTCGTTCGCGCCGACCGGCTCGACGACTTGCTCGCGGGGATGCGGGCCCTGCCGGGCGGCGATGCGCTCGATCCCGAGCAGGTCCGACGGGAGATCGAGGCCCGTGACCGCGAGATGGACAATCCGTTCACGAAGGATGCCCAGGTCGCGATGCTGCGCTCCGCGCGGGCGTTCCGCGGCGACCGACTCGTGCGCACAGCCCGGCCGCACCGCATCCTCGACCGCGCGGGCGGCGGCCTGATCGCCGTCCAGCTCCACGTGTTGACGCGCAAGTCCCTCGGCGGGATCCTGACCGACCTCGACTCTCGTGCGCTCGACGCCGAGGGCCAGCCGATCCCGGGGCTCTACGCCGCGGGAGAGGCCGCAGGATTCGGGGGCGGCGGGGTGCACGGCTATCGAGCGCTCGAGGGGACGTTCCTCGGCGGCTGTCTCTTCTCGGGCCGAGCCGCGGGGCGGGCGGCGGGGCGCGCCCTCTGAGCCGTCAGGTTCCCGTCGTGCGTACCGCCGTCATCCCCGACCGCATCGGTACGCGCACCAGGATGTGGCCTCTCGAGAGCGAGAGGCGCGTCCATCCGGGGGCCGAGAACAGGCGGGCGTCCTCCTCACCGAGCACGAACCCCATCGCGACGGCGCCGAACGCTATGGCCCGCAACTGAGAGCCCAGCACCTCATCCGGCTCGCCCCACACGCGGAGCCGAGCAGCCCGCACGATCTCCTCACCGGGGTCGCTCGGCAGTGCGTCCGCCACGGCGGCCATCCCCCATTGCGCGCGTGCGGCCAGCACGTCCGACGCGATACGGCCAGACGGCTCCCACCCGGCACGCGGCGGGGTCACGCCCGTCCATGCGGGTCGGACGGCCGTCTCGCCGAGCTCGATCGCCGTGTCCGACGCGGCGCTCAGCTGCGCCGCGGGCACGCTGAGGTCGCACTCGAGCTCAGGGTCGACCGGGAGCACACGCATGGCCAGCACCGTCGGCGTCGCGTCGAGCAGGCCCCGCGATGCCAGCACCGCCGTCGACATCGTCAGCACGCCGCCGTTGCCGCGCAGATGCACCGCGGCCTCCCGATCGAGCGCTCCGGCTCGCCCGGCGAAGGTCAGAGCGTCCGCCGCGGCCTCGGAATCGGGGAACAGGAGACGAGCGTACACCCCACCTAAACTAGCAACGCGTGCACGCGGCGAGCCGAGGAGAAGCAATGACGAACAGCGATGAATCCACCGCCGGCACCACTGAGCACGCGAGCGACCCGGTCGGCTCCCTCATCGAGGTCCTCTCGATCGCGTCGAGCGATGCGCGCACCACGGAGGACATCTTCACCGGCGACTCGCACGCCATGCCCCTCGGACGCATCTACGGCGGACAGGTCCTCGGACAGTCCGTGGTCGCCGCATCCCGCACGGTCTCTGAGGACCGCCCCATCCACTCGATGCACGGGTACTTCCTGCGCCCCGGGGACTCCTCCCGTGGGCTGACGTTCTCGGTGGATCGCCTCCGCGACGGCCGTTCCTTCTCCGCGCGCCGCACGCAGGCATATCAAGAGGGCGTGCCGATCTTCTCGATGATCGCCTCGTTCCAGACCGACGACGCCGGCCTCGACCACGCCGAGCCGATGCCCGATGTGCCGGCGCCGGAGGCGCTCGTGCCCCAGGAATCGGACCAACTGCATCCGCTGTCGATGCGCAGCATCAGCGAGCTGCCGGTCGAGGTGCGCCACGTGCCGGGGACGTTGTTCGAGAGCGAAGCGGTGACCCCCGAACCGCACCAGAGCGTGTGGATGCGGCTGCGCCGACCGTTGCCGGCCGATCCCCTGCTGCATCGCGCGATGCTCGCCTACCTCTCCGACATGACCATTCAGGAGTCGATTCTGCGCGCACACGGACTGACGTGGCGCACACCCCGGCTCAATGTGGCCAGCCTCGATCACGCGATGTGGTGGCACCGTCCCGCCGCCGTCGATGACTGGCTGCTGTACACGCAGGACTCCCCCAGCGCACGCGGCGGGCGAGGGCTTGCCACCGGCCGCATCTACACGCGCGAGGGCGAACTGGTCGCGAGCGTCGCGCAGGAAATCATGGTGCGTGTTCCCGCGCCGACCGAGGACTCCTAGCGCCCTTCGACCGCCACCTCCACCGCGAGACTGCAATTTCGCCACGAGATCACGGGTAATGACAGTGATCTCGTGCGAGAGATGCAGTCTCACGGAGGGAGGAGGGCCCGACCGCGGAGGAGCTCCGGCGGCGGGCGCGACGCTCAGCGGCGCCGGGCGTAGGCGATGGGCTGACCCAGGTACGGTTCCCAGGCCTCGCGCATGCGCTCGGTGAGCCGCATGGGCCGGCCCGTGGTGGCATCGACCGTGACGACGACCGCGGAGGATCGGGCGTAGAGCGTCTGAGGCTGCTCGCCCGTCAGCGGGCTGAACACCTCGTAGCAGACCTCCATGCTCGATCCGCCGAGGCTCCCGAACCACAGCTGCACATCGAGCGGCGCACGCTGGTACGGCACCGGATGCAGGTACTCGATCTCCTGGCGCGCGATGAGCGTGAGCACACCGGCCGAGGCCCCCGCCGGGACGACCGCCGTCGGGTACTGCGGCTCTGCGTCGTCCGCCTCCCAGAACGCACGCACGCGCGCCTCCTCCAACAGCTTGAGCATGGAGGTGTTGTTGACGTGATTGAACGCGTCGAGGTCTCCCCACCTCAGGTGGATGGGGATGTGGAGCCGGCGCTCGCCCTCGGTCATGGTCTCTCCCACTCCTCGAATGCAGAATGCGGATCGCCCGTCATGGGCGATCCGCATTCGGCATCAGTCGCGCGTCAGCTTGCGGTGCGTCGAACGGTGCGGGTTGGCCGCATCCGGACCGAGGCGCTCGATCTTGTTCTGCTCGTACGCCTCGAAGTTGCCCTCGAACCAGTACCACTGGGCGGGGTTCTCGTCGGTGCCCTCGTAGGCCAGGATGTGGGTCGCGATGCGGTCGAGGAACCACCGGTCGTGCGTGATGACCACGGCGCAGCCGGGGAACTCCAGCAGGGCGTTCTCGAGCGAGCTCAGGGTCTCGACGTCGAGGTCGTTGGTCGGCTCGTCGAGCAGCAGGAGGTTACCGCCCTCCTTGAGCGTCAGGGCGAGGTTCAGGCGGTTGCGCTCACCGCCGGAGAGGACGCCGGCCTTCTTCTGCTGGTCCGGCCCCTTGAACCCGAACTTGGAGACGTAGGCGCGAGACGGGATCTCGGTCTTGCCCACCGTGATGATGTCGAGTCCGTCGGAGACGACCTCCCACAGTGTCTTGTTGGGATCGATGTTCGCGCGCGACTGGTCGACGTAGCTGATCTTGACCGTCTCGCCGACCTTCAGATCGCCGCCGTCGAGCGGCTCCAGGCCGACGATCGTCTTGAACAGGGTGGTCTTACCGACGCCGTTCGGGCCGATGACACCGACGATGCCGTTGGGCGGCAGGCTGAAGCTGAGCCCGTCGATGAGGACGCGGTCACCGAAGCCCTTGTGGAGCTTCTTCGCCTCGATGACGACGTTTCCGAGGCGGGGACCGGCGGGGATCTGGATCTCCTCGAAGTCCAGCTTCCGCGTGCGCTCGGCCTCCGCCGCCATCTCCTCGTAGCGCGCCAGACGCGCCTTCGACTTGGTCTGGCGACCCTTCGCACTCGAGCGAACCCACTCGAGTTCGTCCTTGAGGCGCTTCGCGAGCTTCGCGTCCTTCTTGCCCTGCACGTCGAGGCGCTCGGCCTTCTTCTCGAGGTACGTCGAGTAGTTGCCTTCGTAGCCGATCAGGCGGCCACGGTCGACTTCAGCGATCCACTCCGCGACGTTGTCGAGGAAGTAGCGATCGTGGGTGATCGCGATGACGGCGCCCTTGTAGGACTGCAGGTGCTGCTCGAGCCAGAGCACGCTCTCGGCGTCGAGGTGGTTGGTGGGCTCGTCGAGCAGGAGCAGGTCCGGCTTCTGGAGCAGCAGCTTCGCCAGCGCGACGCGGCGGCGCTCACCACCGGAGAGGGGGCCGATCGCGGCGTCGCCGGGCGGGGTGCGCAGTGCATCCATCGCCTGCTCCAGCTGCGAGTCGAGGTCCCACCCGTCGGCGGCGTCGATCTCCTCCTGCAGCACGCCCATCTCGGCCAGCAGCGCGTCGAAGTCCGCGTCGGGATCGGCCATCAGACCCGAGATCTCATTGAAGCGATCGAGCTTGGCCTTGATCGCGACACCGTCCTGGATGTTCTCCAGCACGGTCTTCGTCTCGTCGAGCTCGGGCTCCTGCATCAGGATGCCGACGCTGTAGCCCGGGCTCAGCTTCGCCTCGCCGTTGGAGGGCTGGTCGAGACCGGCCATGATCTTGAGGATCGTCGACTTACCGGCGCCGTTCGGGCCCACCATGCCGATCTTCGCACCGGGGAGGAACGCCATCGTGACGTCGTCGAGGATGAGCTTCTCGCCGACCGCCTTGCGGGCACGGACCATGGAGTAGATGTATTCGGCCATATCCGCTCCAGTCTAGACGGCGCTCACCCGCCCCGCCGCCGGTCTACCAGTCGATGGCGCGGGTGCGACCGATCAGACACGTGCCGTCGGGAAGGCCTGGCTCGACCACGGTCACCGCCTCCCGCGTTGCAGGTCCCACCTGCCCGATCAAGCACTCCTCACCCCAGCGCACCGAGAACTGAATGCTCTCGGCCGGATTGTTCACCGTCGACTGATCGGGGGTCACCTGCATCGCCGCCTTGTCGAAGCCGGCAGCCGTGAGGGCGTCGACATAGGCACGCCCCGAGACCTGATCGGGGCCGGCCCAGACCGCATCCACCACGCTCGTGAACAACGGCAGATTGTCTTCGGCCGAGCCCTCCGGGACGAGAGTCGGCGTCGGGCTCGGAGCCGGAGTCGTGGCGGTGGGAGTCGAGACCGACACGGTCGGGGTCGGCTCGGGTGACGGCGTGCACGCCGCCAGCACCACGGCGCCGGCCGCGGCCACGAGAACGAGGGCGGACAGTCGGACGGCGCGGGGCGGGGTCACGGGCCCAGTTTAGGCATCAGAACGGGGTCGACCCGACGCTCACCTCTTCACTCACTGCACCGGGCGCCGCCCACCCGTCGTCGTCGACCGGACCCGCGAGGGGGCTGGGGTCGTGTCCGGCGGAGTCGTCCGACCGTGCGGCGGTGCGTGTGTAGACGGTCGTGCCCCATCGCAGATCATGACCCACCGCCTCCGCCTCGATCTCCGCCGAGACGCCCTTCTTCGTGTCGGTCTCCCATTCCTGCAACGAGAATCGACCGCTCACGACGACCCTCTCGCCCGATGCGATCGATCGGTGGATGTTCTCGGCCAATCCGCGAAAGGCGTTCACGCGGTACCAACTGGTGTTTCCGTCGACCCACTGCGACGTCTGCTTGTCCTGGCGACGTTCGGTCACGCCGACACGGAAGCTGACGACCGCGTCGCCGGAGGGCATCCGCCGCAGCTCGGGCGTCGCCGCCACGTTGCCGACGATCGTGATGCGTTCTTTCATGGCGTCTCCTCCTGATCGGGCACACAGAACGACGCTGCGGCGCCCGGGTGCCCGACGGGCGCCGCAGCGAAGACAACTGTGCCGGTCCGATCAGGTCGCCGAACCCTCGACCGACCCGGATGCGGCGGACCCGCCGTCCGCATTGCGCTGGGGAGGAGCGAGGATGCCATGTCGGTGGCCATCGATAGCGTCAGTGCGACGGGAGGCATAACCGATGAACGCACCGACGAAGACCCAGACCCCGCCATCCCTGGTCGCTCTCGGACTGGATCGATGGCGCGTACTCGATGCCGCAGGCGTCGTGATCGGCGTGATCGATGCGCTCTCGTGCGCGGAGGGAATGCGTTACCGCGCTCGTCGCTACCGGTGGTCCTCGCGCGCTTTCATCGACGTCGGCGAGTTCTGGCGACGCGATGACGCCGTTGCCGTGCTCCGACGAGGTTGAGTCTTCAGACGACCGCGTCGAGCGCGCCCTCCCTCATGGGAGCCGCTCCCCCGACGGTCCGCCGCCACGCGTGAGCGATGCCGTCGACGGCGCGCTCGAGGTCGGACGCGCCGGCGGTGAAGGGGATGCGCAGGTTCTTCTCGAACCCGCCGTCCACGCCGAACCGGGGGCCCGCCGAAAGGAGGATGCCCTCGGCGCGCGCGGCGAGCACGAGCGCGCTGCTGAAAGGCCGATCGAGCTCCACCCACAACGCCACGCCGCCGTCGACCACCGGAACCGTCCACTCGGGAAGCTGCTGCGCCAGGGCCGCGCTGACCGTGTCGCGTCCGGTACGCAGCAGATGCGCGCGCTGCGCGATGACCTGGGGCAGATGCGGAAGGAGAAGCGTCGCGACGTGCTGCTCCCAGTCGGGAGTTCCGAGCTCGATGGGAAAGCGGGCCGCGATGAGCCGGCGGATGAGTTCCTCATCCGCCCGGATCCAACCGACGCGGAGGCCTCCCCAGACCGTCTTGCCGAACGAACCGACGCGCACGATCTGCTCGTCTTGAGGGTCCGCCCCGAACGGAGGCGGCTCGATCGCACGGTCGATGTCGAGATCGGCCGTGGTCTCGTCGACGATGAGCGTCGTTCCCGCACGCTCGGCTGCCGTGACGAACAGCTCGCGCTCGACGCCTGTCATCGAGCGGCCCGTCGGATTCTGGAAGTCGGGCATCAGGTACGCGAGACTCGGGCGGACGCGTGCGAACACCTGCTCGGCGCGGTCGAGATCCCACCCCTCGTCGGGGGTCACCGGAACACTCACCAGCCGGGCACCGGCGGAGCGGAGCGCTTCGGCCGCGTGCGGATACGTCGGACTCTCGATCAGCACCCGATCGCCGCGGCGCACCAGGACGGTCGCCAGGAGGTGCAGCGCGCTCTGCGCCCCACTCGTGATGAGGATCTGTGCCGGCGTGGTGGGAATGCCGCGTCGCCTGTACTGGTCGGCCAACGCGGCGCGCAGTTCCTCGCGTCCGACAACGTCATAACCGGGGCGCGCAAGGAGCGTCGGCGCCTGCGTCGCGGCTTCGGCGAAGATACCGGCCAGTCCAGGCCATGCCGCAGGACTGGCCTGCTGGAGGTCGATGGCACGAGGGTCGGAGATCGTCCTGGTGGCGGCGCGCTGCGGCGCTCCCTGGGTGACACTGCCCGAACCGCGAAGGCTCCGGATGTGGCCGCTGTCGCGAAGACTCCGGTACGCGGCCGCGACTGTCGTCCGGCTGACACCGAGCACCGCGGCAAGCTCCCGCTCCGCGGGCAGCGCGGTGCCGGCAGGAAGGCGGTTGTCGAGACAGAGGAGCCGGATCCCGTCCGCCAGGGCCTCGTACGCGGGTTCGCTCGTGCGCCATCCACCCAGCCGCGCTGCCAGTGCACGCGCACTCACTCGGGAATCCATGCAAGCCAGTCTATCGAGATTGGCCTCTTTACTGGAATCCAATTCGAGAGTGTTCTAGAGGGCATGACCTCACGACTGATCCGCCTCGTCGTCGGCTTGGCGATCTACGGCGCCGGCGAAGCTCTCATCGTTCGCGCTGGTCTCGGCGTGGATCCGTGGACGGTTCTCGCCCAGGGCATCTCACTGCACACCGGCTTGGGCATCGGCTGGATCGTCAACCTCCTGGGACTGGCCGTCATGCTCGCCTGGATCCCGCTGCGCCAGCGACCGGGCGTCGGCACTCTCGCCAACATCCTCCTGCTCGGAACGAGCATGCAGCTGGTGCTGGATCTCGCGCCGGACGCTCAGGGCATCGTCGCCCAGGCGCTCACACTGCTCGGCGGCATCCTCCTCGTCGCCTTCGCGACCGGTCTGTACATCAGCGCCGGGATGGGACCCGGACCACGCGACGGACTGATGACCGGACTCCACACGCGCTTCGGCATTCCCATCTGGGTCGCGCGCGGCAGCATCGAGCTGACGGTGCTGGGCGCAGGCTGGCTGCTCGGCGGCACCGTGGGTCTCGGAACCGTCGCCTTCGCACTCCTCATCGGCCCCCTGGTGCACCGCGCTCTGCCGTTGCTGGCGCGCCGTCCGCGCGTGGCGCGCGTGGCGATCAGTGCTGACGGAACTCCGGCCACGCCGAGCCGGGCTTGAGGTGCGCGCGCAGTGCACCCTTCGCGATCTCCATGCTGGGGTAGCTGCCGAGATGCTCGTCCGCGCCGCTCATCGTGACGACATAGCCCCCGGCGTCCTTGCGGATACTGCCCACCACACCGGTGTTCCCGTAGGCCACCCATAGCGCTTCGGTCGTGCTCATGCCGAACCTCCTCGTCCGTGTGGGGCCGACGCTACGCCGTCGGGCGGTCGGGCACCAGGCCCGTCGCGCTACGCTGGAGGATGCGGCCCCCCGTAGCTCAGCGGATAGAGCAGGAGCCTTCTAATCTCTTGGTCGCAGGTTCGATTCCTGCCGGGGGGACCACCGTCTCCGACCCGTCCGCGTCGGAGCACACGAGGAGGAGTGCACGTGAGTACGACCGATGGCGACCGGCTGGTGTGGATCGACTGCGAGATGACGGGTCTCGACCCGCAGATCGACGAGCTCGTCGAGATCGCGATCGTCGTCACCGACTTCGAACTCAACGTCCTGGACGAGGGGTTCCAGATCGTCATCCGCCCCGACGCTTCCGCGTTGGCGAACATGAACGACTTCGTCACCGAGATGCACCGATCCTCCGGGCTCCTCGATGAGATTCCCTCCGGTGTCAGCGTCGCCGAGGCCGAGTTCCAGGCGCTCGAGTATGTGCAGCGCTTCGCGCCGATCGAGGGCAAGGCCCCGCTCGCGGGCAACACCATCGGCACGGACCGCGCCTTTCTCGCCCGCTACATGCCCCGACTCGATCGGTGGCTGCATTACCGCAACGTCGATGTCTCCAGCATCAAGGAACTCTCGCGCCGCTGGTACCCACGGGTCTATTTCAACGCGCCCGCCAAGAACGGCGGACACCGGGCCCTCGCCGACATCCGGGAATCCATCCGGGAACTGGCCTACTACCGCGAGGCGGTCTTCGTCGCGCAGCCCGGTCCGTCGAGCGACGACGCGAAGTCCGCCGCGGCTCACGTCGTGTCGTCATTTGCCTCCGAGGTGTGAGAGAATCGTTTGGTTGCCCGCGAGAGCGGGAGACATGGTGGCTATAGCTCAGTTGGTAGAGCACCGCGTTGTGGTCGCGGGGGTCGCGGGTTCAAGCCCCGTTAGCCACCCCACTTTCTTCCTCCGCTGCGAGGCAGGGTCGTCTGATGCTTGAGATGGATCACGAGAGCTTCGAACGGCTTGTCGTCGAGGAGCTCGACCGTCTCCCCGACGACATGGTCGACGGGCTCGACAATGTCGTCTTCGTGGTCGAAGACCGCGCGGATGACAACCAGGGCGAGCTGTTCGGGCTCTACGACGGCTGGGCCCTCACCGAACGCGACCGCTACGGCGTCGGTGAGCTGCCGGATCGGATCGTGGTGTACCGCGAGCCGCACCTGAAGGCCTGCGCCGACGAGGCGGAGCTTCGCGACGAGGTCCACACGACTCTCGTTCACGAGATCGCGCACTTCTACGGGATCGATGACGCACGATTGCACGAGCTGGGGTGGGCATGATGGCCGCGCTGGCGAGTCCCGAGATCGACGAAGCGGTCGATCTCGGCGCCGCCGGCGCCCTCGACCCCCACTGGCAGACCGTGGTGTGGAACGACCCCGTCAACCTGATGAGCTACGTCGTCCGCGTCTTCCGCGAGTACTTCGGCTTCTCTCGAGAGGAAGCCACACGACTCATGATGGCGGTGCACCACGACGGACACGCCGTCGTCGCGGAAGGGATGCGGGAGCAGATGGAGCTGCACGCACAGGCGATGCACGACTACGGCCTCTGGGCCACCGTCCGACGGGCGCCCGGCGCATGAGCGACGAGATCATCCTCTCCTTCACCCGCGTCGAGGCGGTACACCTGCGCGGTCTCGTGGGGCAGTTCGTGGATCTGCTCTCGGACGCGGATGCCGCATCCGACCCGGCCGTCGCACGCCTGACGCCCTCGGCCTACCCCGACGATGCCGCGTCGGCCGATCAGTTCCACGCGGCGACCCGGGCGGACCTCCTGCGTCGGAGGAACGCGGAGGCGGGCACCGTTCTCGCGGACCTCGCGAGTGCGGGCGAACTGGACCCCTCCGACGACGATGCTTTCGACGAGGCGCTCGCGCAGATGGAGATCGCACTCGAGCCCCGCCAGGTGACCGCGTGGATGCGCACGCTCAACGCCGTGCGTCTCGTCCTGGCCGCACGGCTCGGCATCGACGACGAGGACGACCGGCCGGGAGACGACCCCCGCTTCGGCGTGTACGAGTGGCTCGGCTATCGACTCGAGCTTCTGATCGCGGCCACCGAGGATCTCTGAGTCACGCGCGGACGACGTGTGTCGCGAGCGACCGAGGGTCGTTCTGGCGCAGATGATCTCGTTCCTGGGTGGCCCATCGCTCCCAGTGGGGCTCGTACGTGGCTCCGTCCCGTCGCAGAGCCCGCTCGCGTCGCAGCGCGTCGTCCGCCTCGACCCAGACGCGCACCGGCGCGAGAGCGGCCGCCGCGGGAGTCAGAATGCCCGCACCCTCGATGATCAGAGGCGTGCCCGCCGCGACCTCGTGCCACGCGGACGGTTCGTCCGTCTCCCAGTTCCAGCCCTGCCACCGGCCCACCCTTCCCTGCGACAGCGGTAGCAGCACACCGCTGATCGCGGCATCCGCGCCTCGCCGCAGACCGTCCCAGCCGGGATAGATCTGGTCGAGCGACAGCACGGTGAGAAAGGGGCGGGCATCGGCGAGTTCACGCGCGAGGGTCGTCTTGCCCGCACCGGAGCGCCCGTCGATGACGACGAGACAGGTCGGCCCGGAGACGTCGACGGACGCGGCGATGTCCGCCAGCGCGGCGCCGACCTGGCGCACGTTACTTCTTGAGAGCGCGGATCACACGGCTCAGTGCGCGACCCGCGACGAAGACGAACGGAATCGCCACCGCGAGCAGCGACACCAGGTTCGGCTCGAAGCGCAGATCGTCGCCCTTGCGGATGTAGGCGCCCAGCGGAACCGTGTAGCCGCCACCGCCACCACCCTCATTGCCGCTGTCGTCGGAGCCGCCCCCGAAACCGTGCCACGACAGTGCGACCGGGATGAAGCGCACGCCGTCGACGTCCTGCTGCTCGCCGTAGACGGAGGTGACACCGAGGGATGCGGACTGCTTACCGAGATCGAGAACGAAGTTGGCCATGCCCCCACGCTAACGCCACAAACTCGCGACACCTACGTCTTGACTCAGTCCAGCCGCGGTGGACGGGGATGCGAAGGCAGGGAGCCACCGGCGCGCGGTGCGCCGAGCAGCGCCGCGCGGGTCACCGCCCCGCGGCCGAAGCGACTCGACGCGCCGTCGAGGGCTTCCTCCACGCGTCGCCATTCGGCGTCGTCGTCCCAGAGGGTGGCCATCATGCCGGAAGAGCGCAGGTTCTCGCCCCGCACCCCGATGAGCCGAACGGGCAGCGACCGGTCGATACCCGCCAGCAGACGCAGGGCGGCGTCGCCGATCCGCTGACCCACGGCCGTGGGCTCGGGCAGAGTCACCGACCGGGACAGCGTGCGGAAGTCCGCGAAACGCACCTTGATGGCCACTGTCGCCGCCTCGACGTCGTGCGCCCGAAGTCTGGCACCCACGCGGTCGGCAAGGCGACGCACTTCCGCTCGGAGCACGGTGTCGTCATCGACGTCGTCGTGGAAGGTCTCCTCGTGGCCGATGCTCTTATCGATCCGCTCGACGGAGACCTCGCGCGCATCCTCGCCGCGCGCCAGATGCCAGACGCGCTCCCCCATCGCGTTCCCCAGGGCCTTCTCGAGCACCGGCCGAGGAGTCTGGAGGACATCGCCGATCGTGCGGATGCCACGGGCTTCGAGGATCTCGGCGGAGCGGGGGCCCACGCCCCACATGGCACGAACCGGTCGGGGTGCGAGAAACGCCGCGGTGTCGGCGGCTGCGATGATCAGCAGGCCGTCGGGCTTGCTGAGGGTCGACGCCATCTTCGCGACGTGCTTCGTCGACGCCGCTCCCACGCTGCACACGAGACCTGTGCGCTCGAGCACCCGGGCGCGCAGCATCCGCGCGATCGTCCCGGGACTCCCCCACAGCCGGCGCGAACCGCGCACGTCGAGGAACGCCTCGTCGATGGACAACGGTTCGACCAGAGGGGTGAACTCGCGGAAGATGTCCATCACCTGCGCCGAGATCGCCGTGTACCGATCGAAGCGCGGCGGGACGATCACCGCCGTCGGACACAGGCGCATGGCCTGCGAGACCGGCATCGCGGATCGCACGCCGTAACGACGCGCCTCATAGGATGCGCTCGAGACGACGCTGCGACCTTCCGGCGATCCGATGATGAGCGGCTTGCCCGCCAACGACGGATCGTCGAGCACGGCGACGGCGGCATAGAACGCATCCATATCGACGTGCAGGATGCCCGCTCCGGTGTCGTCGGCATCGGCCGGCGACACGATGCGCCCGGATCCGTCACCGCGTCCCATGCGTCCATTCTCCCGCGGACCGCCGACATCGCGGCCCGCGGGAGAGGCGGATCACTGTGCGGCGCGCTCCAGCACGAGCTCACGGACGCGGGCGGCGTCGGCCTGGCCCTTCATGGCCTTCATCACCGCACCGATGACGGCACCGGCGGCCTGGACCTTGCCGTCGCGGATCTTCGCGAGCACGTCCGGCTGCGCCGCCAGGGCGTCGTCGATCGCGGCGATGAGCGCGCCGTCGTCGGAGACGACCGCGAGCCCTCGAGTATCGACGACCTCCTGCGGCGAGCCCTCACCGGCGATGACGCCTTCGAGGACCTGACGCGCGAGCTTGTCGGTCAGCGTGCCGGCATCCACGAGCGCCTGCAGGGCGGCGACATCGGCCGGCGTCACGAGGTCCGCCGCTTCCCGCTCCTGCGCGTTCGCGACGCGGGTGATCTCTCCGGTCCACCACTTGCGCGCCGCGGCCGGGCTGGCACCGGCGGCGATCGTGGCCTCGACCTCGACGAGGAGTCCGCCGTTGGCGACGTCCTGGAACTCGAGGTCGGTGAAACCCCACTCGGCCTTCAGCCGGCGGCGGCGAGCCGCGGGCGGTTCGGGGAGGGCGGCACGAAGCTCTTCGATCAGCTCCGGGGCCGGGACCACGGGAAGCAGATCGGGCTCCGGGAAGTACCGGTAGTCGTCGGCATCCGACTTCGGACGGCCCGGGGAGGTCGTGCCCGTGTCCTCGTGCCAGTGCCGCGTCTCCTGCGTGATCGTGCCGCCGTCGGCGAGGATCGCCGCCTGACGCTGGATCTCGTAGCGCACGGCGCGCTCGACGGAGCGCATCGAGTTCACGTTCTTCGTCTCGGTGCGCGTGCCGAGCTTCTCCTGGCCGCGCGGACGCAGTGAGACGTTCGCGTCGCACCGCAGATTGCCGCGCTCGAGGCGGGCCTCCGAGATACCCAGCGAGAGGACGATGTCACGGATGGCCGCGACGTACGCCTTGGCGATCTCCGGGGCGCGGTGTTCGGCGCCGAAGATGGGCCGCGTGACGATCTCCACGAGGGGCACCCCGGCGCGGTTGTAGTCGACGAGCGAGTACTCGGCGCCCTGGATCCGACCGGTGGAGCCGCCGACGTGGGTCAGCTTGCCGGCGTCCTCTTCCATGTGGGCGCGCTCGATCGGAACCGTCACGAGCGTGCCGTCGGCGAGCTCGATCTCGACCTGACCGTCGAACGCGATGGGTTCGTCGTACTGCGAGATCTGGTAGTTCTTGCCGAGATCCGGGTAGAAGTAGTTCTTGCGTGCGAACCGGCTGGACGGCGCGATCGAACAGCCGAGGGCGAGGCCCAGGCTGATCGAGGACCGGATGGCCGTCGCGTTCACGACCGGCAGCGCACCGGGCAGGCCCATGTCGACGGGCGCGACGAGCGTGTTCGGCGCGGCCTGATGGTTGTCCGGGTGCGCGGGGTTGGGTGCGGCGGAGAACATCTTCGTGTGCGTGTTCAGCTCCACGTGGACCTCGAAGCCGAGCACGGGCTCGAACAGCTCGAGAGCCTTATCGAAGTCCATCAGCTTGTCCTTGGCCATCAGCGGGTCCCTCCCAGCACGGGGGCGCGATCGAGCAACGGCCCGCCCCACGAATCGACGAGCAGCGCTTCGAGCGCCGCTCCCACTCGGTACAGGCGCGCATCCTCACGCGCGGGCGCGAGGAACTGTATGCCGACCGGAAGGCCGTCTTCCGCCGCGACACCCGAGGGCACGGAGATGCCCGGCACACCGGCCAGGTTCGCCGGGATGGTCGTCACGTCGTTGAGATACATCTGCAGCGGGTCGTCGATCTTCTCGCCCAGTCGGAACGCGGTGGTCGGAGCGGACGGAGTCGCGATGACGTCCACCTGCGCGAACGCGTCGTCGAAGTCGCGCTGGATGAGGGTCCGCACTTTCTGAGCGCTGCCGTAGTAGGCGTCGTAGTAGCCCGCGGAGAGCGCATACGTGCCGAGGATGATGCGGCGCTTCACCTCGTCGCCGAAGCCCGCCTCGCGCGTGGCCGCCATCACGTCTTCGACGGTGGCCGCCGCGTGCGGGCTCACCCGCATCCCGAAGCGCACGGAATCGAACTTCGCGAGGTTGCTCGATGCCTCCGCCGGCAGGATGAGGTAGTAGGCCGCGACGCCGTACTCGAAGTGCGGCGCACTGACCTCGACGATCTCCGCACCCTGTGCTTCCATGGCCGCGAGTGCCGCGCGGAACGAGTCGGAGACGCCCCGCTGGAAGCCTCTGTCGTCGAGCTCCCGGATGATGCCCACCTTCAGACCCTTGAGGCTCTCGCCGGACGCGCCCTCACGCGCCGCGGCCGCGAAAGACGGCCAGGCATCGGTGAGCGACGTGGAGTCGTGCGGGTCGTGACCGGCGATCACATCGTGCAGGAGCGCCGAGTCGAGAACCGTTCGTGTGACCGGACCGACCTGGTCGAGGCTCGAGGCGAGCGCGATCGCGCCGTAGCGGCTGACACCGCCGTACGTGGGCTTCACGCCGACCGTGCCCGTCACGTGCGCGGGCTGGCGGATGGAGCCGCCGGTGTCCGACCCCAGCGCGAGGGGAGCCTCGAAGGCGGCGACGGCGGCCGCCGAGCCCCCGCCGGAACCTCCCGGGATCCGATCCAGATCCCACGGGTTGTGGGTAGGACCGTACGCGGAGTGCTCGGTGGAGGAACCCATCGCGAACTCGTCCATGTTGGTCTTGCCCAGGGGCACGAGGCCGGCTGCGCGGGCGCGCGCCACGACCGTCGCATCGTAGGGCGACATGTACCCCTCGAGGATCTTGGATCCGCTTGTGGAGGGCATATCGGTCGTGACCAGGACGTCCTTGATGGCGAGCGGCACACCGGCCAGCTTCCCCAGGGCCTCCCCGCTCGCGCGGCGGCGGTCGATCTCGCCGGCGGCCGCCAGCGCGCCCTCGTTGACGTGCAGGAATGCGTGGACGTCGCCGTCCACCGCCGCGATGCGGTCCAGATGCGCCTTGGTCGCCTCGACGCTGGAGACCTCGCCCGCGGCGAGCTTGGCGGCGAGATCCGCCGCGCTGAGCCGGATGATGTCGCTCACTGCTCCTCCCCCAGGATCGCCGTCACGCGGAAGCGGTCTTCGGCCGCATCCGGGGCGTTCTGCAGCACCTCGGCGAGAGACAGCGCCTCGCTGTGCTCGTCGTCGCGGAAGACGTTCTGCAGCGGGATCGGGTGGCTCGTCGCGACGACATCGGGGGTCGCGACCTCCGACACCTTCGCGATGTTGTCGACGATCGCATCGAGCTGACCGGTGAGGCGCCCGACCTCCTCGTCGCTCAATTGGATCCGGGCGAGGACGCCGAGATGGCGCACGAGATCTGGGGTGATTTCCGACACCCCGACAGTCTAGTTCGGCCCCGCCGGACCGCCGGGCGCCCGTAGGCTGTGCCGGGTGACGACCTTCGATCCTCCCCGTCCCTGGGTCCGCAGCTACGCCGACGGAGTGCCCGACGACCTCGAGCCGGTGTCGGGTTCTCTCGTGGATATCGTGCAGGCTTCGGCGCGCGAGTATCCGGACGCCGTCGCACTGCAGTTCTTCGGGCGCGAGACCACGTATCGCGAACTCGACCATGCCATCTCGCGCGCGGCGGCCGGCCTCCACGCGCAGGGCGTGCGCCGAGGGGACCCCGTCGCGATCGTCCTGCCCAACTGCCCGCAGCACATCGTCGCCTTCTACGCCGTCCTGCGCCTGGGCGCGGTGGTGGTCGAGCACAATCCGCTTTACACCGCGCGCGAGTTGCGTAAGCAGTTCGAGGACCACGGGGCCAAGCACGCCATCGTCTGGAGCAAGGTGGCTGCCACGGTGCAGGCTTTCCCGAAGGATGTGCGCGTCTCGACGCTCGTGACGGTGGATCTGACGCGCGCGATGCCCTTCACGACGCGGGCGGCGCTGCGGTTGCCGATCGCCAAGGCCCGCGCGTCCCGCGCCGCGCTGCACACGAAGGTCCGCGGCGGCATCGACTGGGACCAGTTGCTGCGCGGCGACCCGCTTCCGACCTCCCATCCCGCGCCGACGGCGGACGACCTCGCCATCATCCAATACACGAGTGGAACGACCGGCACTCCCAAGGGCGCCAAGCTGACCCACCGGAACCTGCTCGCCAACGCGGCCCAGTCGCGGGCCTGGGTGCCTTCGATCCACCGCGGCGAAGGCTGCGTCGTCTACGCCGTGCTGCCGATGTTCCACGCCTACGGACTCACCCTCTGTCTCACCTTCGCGATGTCGATGGGTGCGCGGCTCGTGCTGTTCCCGCGCTTCGACCCCGATATGGTCCTCGCCGTGACCAAGAAGCACCCCGCGACGTTCCTGCCGCTGGTTCCGCCGATCGCCGACCGGCTGCTGCAGGCGGCGCAGGCGAAGGGGGTCTCGCTCGCGGGAACCCGGATCGCGATCTCCGGCGCCATGGCGCTCCCGCACGAGCTCGTCGTACCGTTCGAGAAGGCGACCGGAGGCTACCTGGTCGAGGGCTACGGTCTCAGTGAATGCTCCCCCGTGCTGATGGCCAACCCCGTCGCCGAGAACCGGGTGCCCGGCACCGTGGGCCTGCCGCTGCCAGGCACGGAGTGTCGCGTCGTCGACCCCGAGAACCCTCGGGTCGACGTCGCCCCCGGCGGCGCAGGCGAGCTGCTCGTGCGTGGACCGCAGGTGTTCTCGGGCTACTACGGCAAGCCGGAGGCGACCGAGGAGGTCTTCGTCGACGGCTGGTTCCGCACGGGCGACATCGTGACGATCGACGAGGCCGGCTTCGTGCGCATCGTCGACCGCATCAAGGAGCTCATCATCACGGGCGGCTTCAACGTCGCACCCACCGAGGTGGAGAACGTCCTGCGACAGCACCCGCAGGTGGAGGATGTGGCCGTCGTGGGTCTTCCCGACGAGCACGCGGGTGAAGAAGTCGTCGCCGCCATCGTGGTGGCCCCCGGTGCCGAGATCGACACCGAGGCGATCCGCGGCTACGCGCGCGGGATCCTCACCCCCTACAAGGTGCCGCGGCGTCTGTTCATCGTCGAGGAGCTTCCGAAGTCGCTCATCGGCAAGGTGCTGCGCAAGCAGGTGCGGGAGCACCTGCTCGCCGAGACGGGGCGCTGAGCGGGCTCAGCCCGCATCGGGCGCGAGGGCGTCCAGTGCCGCCGGTCCCTGCTCCACGAGGATGCGGAACTGCGCCGCGTCGATGATGCGCACACCGAGATGCTCGGCCTTGGCGAGCTTGGAGCCCGCGCCCGGCCCCGCCGCGACGAAGTCGGTCTTCTTGGACACACTGGAGCCGGCCTTGCCGCCGGCGGCGAGGATGGCTTCCTGAGCGCCCTCGCGCGTGTAGCCCTCGAGCGTTCCGGTCGCCACGACCGTCAGCCCCTCGAGCACCCCGCCCTCGACGACCGCCGCGCCGGGTCCGGGGTGTCCGGGAGTGGACAGCTGCGCTCCGGCCGCTTCCCACCGTTCGACGATCTCGCGGTGCCAGTCGACCTCGAACCAGGCGATGACCGCATCCGCGATGATCCCGCCCACTCCCTCGACGGCTGCCAGCTCCTCGCGGCTCGCCGACCGGATGGCTGAGACGGATCCGAACCACTGCGCCAGCGCCCGGGCCGCGACGGGGCCCACGTGACGGATGTTGAGGGCGACGAGGAAACGCCACAGCTCCTTCGTCTTCGCCTTCTCGAGCTCGTCGAGCAGCGTCAGTGCCTGCGCGGACGGCTGCGGAGTCAGCAGACCGGACTTGCGCTCCGCGGGCGTCGGGTTGCGGCGGAACGGAGCACGTCGCACCGGCTCGCCCGTCGCGTCGTCCAGCTTCGGCTCACCGGTCTCCGCGTCCCGGACGACGACCTCGATCGGAACGAGTTCATCGAGAGTCAGATCGAAAAGCCCGGCCTCCGTGTCCAGGGGTGCACGTGCGTCACCGTCCGCCTGCGTCAGAGCCGCCGCGGTCACCTCGCCGAGCGCCTCGATGTCGAGTGCGCCGCGTGAGCCGATGTGCTCGACACGGCCGCGCACCTGCGCGGGGCACGAACGGGCGTTGGGGCAGCGCAGATCGACGTCGCCCTCCTTCGCCGGCGCGAGCGGAGTACCGCAGACCGGGCAGTCGCGCGGCATGACGAAGGCACGCTCGGAGCCGTCGCGGAGCTCGACCACCGGACCGAGCACCTCGGGGATCACGTCGCCGGCCTTGCGGAGGACGACCATGTCGCCGATGAGAACGCCCTTGACCTTGACGACGTCCTGGTTGTGCAGCGTCGCCTGACGCACGACGGAACCTGCCACACGTGCCGGCTCCATGACCGCGAACGGCGTCGCACGGCCGGTGCGCCCGACCGAGACGACGATGTCGAGAAGGCGGGTGTTCACCTGCTCGGGCGGGTACTTGTACGCGATGGCCCAGCGCGGCGCACGGCTGGTCGCCCCCAGTTCGTCGTGGAGCGCGAGCTCGTCCACCTTGACGACGATGCCGTCGAGCTCGTGCTCCACATCGTGACGATGCTCGCCGTAGTGCGCCACGAACCCGAGGACGCCGTCGATGTCGTCGAAGGTCTTGTAGTAGGGACTCGTCGGCAGCCCCCACTCGGCGAGCAGGTCGTAGATCTCGCTCTGAGAAGCCACCGGAGGAGCCGGCCACGCACCGATGCCGTGCACGAACAGTCGCAGCGACGCGAGACGCGCCCGCCCGGCCTCGAGCTCGAGGCCGTCTTTCTTGTCGAGCTGCTGGCGCAGTCCGCCGCTCGCGGCGTTGCGCGGGTTGGCGAATGCGGGGAATCGGCGATCGGCACTCAGCCGCGCGCGCTCCTCGGTGAGATTACCGCGCTCACGCGCCTGCTCGACGACGCGCTCCCGCATCCGGGCCTGCAGGGCGTTGAGCTGCTCGAAGGCCGCGACCGGGATGAAGACCTCGCCGCGCACCTCGAGGAGAGTGGGATGGCCGGTGCCGCTCAGGCGCTCGGGGATGCCTTCGACGCGCACTGCGTTGACGGTGACGTCCTCGCCGATGCGCCCGTCGCCGCGCGTCGCGGCTGAGGTGAGCACACCGTTCTCGTACCGGAGGCTGATCGCGAGGCCGTCGATCTTCAACTCGGTCAGCCACCGCACCGGCCGGCCTGCGGAGCCCTGGGCCTTGACGCACCAGTCCCGCAGCTCCTCGGGGCTGAAGACGTTGTCGAGGCTCAGCATCCGCTCGGCGTGCTCGACGGGAGCGAACATCGTGGTGGATGCGGCGCCGACGCTGAGGGTCGGCGAATCCTGCTTCTGCACCTCCGGATGCAGCCGCTCCAGCTCTTCGAGCCGTCGGATCCACCGGTCGTAGGTCGCGTCGTCGACGATCTCGGCGTCGTCGCCGTAGTACGCATCGCGGGCACGGAGGATGCGCTCCGTCAGCTCCGCCGCTTCGGCACGGGCCTCGGAGAGGGTCGTGTCATCGTCGATCGAGTCACCGGCTTGCGTCACGGATCGAGTCTAGGTGCGGCCTGCGACACCGCCAGGGCCGTGCGCGGCGCGGGTCTCGTGCCTAGGATGCGGCGACGGCGTCGACCGCGACGGCGGAGACCGTGCGGTCCACTGTGAACTGGCCGAGCACGCGCGAGCCGAGGTAGAGCACGGCCGTCTGACCCGGCGCGACGCCGTCGAACGGCTCCACCGGGCGCACCACCACGCCGTCGCCGGTGACGTCGGCGTGTGCGGGCACCGGATCGGCGTGGGCGCGGATCTGCACCTCGCACGAGAACGCGGCCTCGGTCGGCGCGGCACCCGCCCAGCTGAAGCGCGCACCCGCGATCTCGGCTGTCGCCAACGCCTCCTTCGGGCCCACCACGACGGAGTTGCTCACCGGACGCACTTCGAGCACGAAACGCGGCTTGCCATCGGATGCGGGGACGCCGAGCTGCAGCCCGCGGCGTTGGCCGACGGTAAAGGCGTGGGCCCCCTCGTGTCGTCCGACGACGGCGCCCGTCCGGTCGAGGATGTCACCCTGCTCGGCGCCGACACGCTCGGCGAGCCAGCCCCGGGTGTCGCCGTCGGGGATGAAGCAGATGTCGTGACTGTCGGGCTTCTGGGCGACCGTCAGACCGCGCTCGGCGGCTTCTGCGCGCACCAGAGCCTTGGACGGCGTGTCTCCCAGCGGAAAGTACGTGTGCGCGAGCTGCTCGGCGGTCAGGACGCCGAGCACGTACGACTGATCCTTGGCCTGGTCGCTCGCCCGGTGCAGCTCTCGGCCCTCCGGGCCGTCGACGAGCAGCGCGTAGTGTCCCGTGCAGACGGCGTCGAAGCCCAGCTCGAGCGCACGCTCGAGCAGCGCGGCGAACTTGATCCGCTCGTTGCATCGCATGCACGGGTTCGGGGTGCGTCCGGCCCGGTACTCCGAGACGAAGTCCTCGATCACGTCATCGCGGAAGCGCTCCGAGAAATCCCACACGTAGAACGGGATGCCGAGCCTGTCCGCCGCGCGCCGAGCATCCATCGCGTCCTCGATGGTGCAGCAGCCGCGACTGCCCGTGCGCAGCGTCCCGCCCGCGCGGGACAGGGCCAGGTGAACCCCGACGACCTCGTGTCCGGCATCCACGGCGCGCGCCGCGGCCACGGCCGAATCCACGCCACCGCTCATCGCCGCCAGAATCCGCATCATCCCAGTCTACGAGGGCGAGGCTGCACGGGCTCCGGCAGCGCGAGCGCGCTCGACGGCCCAGGGCAGCGCCTCCAGGAACGCGTCCACGTCGTCGGACGTCGTGGTGCGTCCCAGAGTGATCCGCAGCACCGAACGTGCCGCATCCTCGTCACGGCCGAGGGCGCGCACCACGTGCGAGGGTTCGGGAATGCCCGCCTGACAGGCCGACCCTGTGGACACCGCGATGCCGCGGGTGTCGAGGAGGAACAGCAGCGTCTCCCCCAGCGCACCGGGCACCAGCAGATGCGCGTTGCCGGGGATGCGGTGCACCGGGTCGCCGAGCAACTCGAGACCCGGCACGGCGGCGCACACCTGCGTCACCAGCCGGTCCCGCAGCGCTCCGAGGCGCACGGCCTCCGCTTCACGCTCGGCCGCTGCGAGTTCCGCCGCCACGGCGAAGGCGGCAGCGCCCGCGATGTCCTGCGTCCCGGCGCGCAGTCCCCGCTGCTGCGCACCGCCGTGCATCTGCGCGCAGATGCGCGCCGACCGAGCGCTGATCAGAGCGCCCGTGCCTACCGGTCCGCCGACCTTGTGCGCCGAGATGCTCATGGCCACCAGGCCGGCACCCGCTGGAGCATCGCCGCGCCACCGCCGGAAGTCCACAGGAACCTGCCCGAATGCCGCCACGGCGTCAAGATGCAGCGGCACCTCGGCCGACGCGGCGTCCGCGGCCAGGCCCGCCGCATCCGACAGCGTCCCGACCTCGTTGTTGGCGACCAGCGCTGTGGCGAATGCCGCGCCACCGAGCGCCGACGCGAAATCCTCGGGGTCGATCGCGCCGAGCGGGGTCAGCCGCACGGGTCGCACCTCGGCGTGCTGCGCGTCGACGAGGGCCGCGACCGAGTCGATCGTCGCGTGGTGCTCCCCATCCGGAAGCACGACCGCGTCCGCACCGGCGGCGCGCGACGCCCACAAGCCCTTCACCGCGAGGTTCACGGCCTCCGTGCCACCCGAGGTGAAGACGACCTCGATGGGATCGGCGTCGACCACCGCCGCGAGCCGTTCTCGCGCGTCCTCCAGCACGCGCCTCGCCGCCTGCCCGCCGCCGTGCACGGAAGAGGCGTTGCCCGTCGTCGCCGCCGCCTCGAGCCAGGCCTCCCGCGCCTCGGGACGCAGCGGGCTCGACGCCGCATGATCGAGGTAGATGTGCACCCGTCCACTGTCGCACGCGCGGCATGTGGCGGCGTCATGAGTTCGTCATCCGGCGATGGCTAGGGTTGTGGGCATGGTCAGTCCGACAACGACCTCCGTTCCTGCGCTCTCGCAGGTCCTCGATCCCGCTCTCGAGGACCTCGGCGTGCGCCTGCACGAGAACGGCGGCACCCTCCGCGTCTTCTCGCAGGCGGCCGACGCCCTCGACGTGGTGATCTTCGACGCCGACGATCTCGACTGGGCGACGGCGACCCTGCCGATGCAGCGTCGCGAGAGGGGGGTATGGGAGATCACCTCCGAGCTCCTCGTCGCCGGCGCACGCTACGCACTGCGCGCATCCGGTCCTTTCGGGGCGGGGAACATCTTCAATCCGCAGACGCTGCTGCTCGACCCGTACGGCCGCGGGATCGTGAGCGGCGGGTTCGGCGACTGGCGTTCCGTGGTGGTCGATCGCGGCTTCGACTGGGGCGAGGTGCGAAAGCCCGCCGTCCCGCTGGATCGAACCGTCATCTACGAGGCGCACGTGAAGGGCATGACCAAGCGGCATCCCGGTGTCCCCGCCGCGCTCCACGGCACGTACGCAGGACTCGCGCACCCCGCCATGATCGAGCACTTCCTGGACCTCGGCGTCACGACCATCGAGCTGCTGCCCATCCATGCGTTCGCCTCCGAACCCCGCCTCCTGCAGCTGGGACTCGACAACTACTGGGGTTACAACACGCTCGGCTTCTTCGCGCCCCACGCCGCCTATGCGACCGATCAGGCGCGCCGCGAGGGACCGGATGCGGTTCTTCGCGAGGTCAAGGGGATGGTGAAGCTCCTGCACCAGGCCGGTCTGGAAGTCGTCCTCGACGTCGTCTACAACCACACCGCGGAAGAGGGCATCGGCGGTCCGCGCTCCAGCCTGCGCGGTCTCGACAACCGCGCCTACTACCGGCAGCAGGACGACGGCACGTACGTCGACGTCACCGGATGCGGCAACTCGGTGAACACGGCGACGGATGCGGGCGCGCGTCTCGTACTGGATTCGCTGCGCTACTGGGCACGGGACGTGCAGATCGACGGTTTCCGGTTCGATCTGGCCACGACGCTGGGGCGCGACGATCAGCATCGCTTCACGCCCGATCATCCTCTCCTGCGGGCCATCGCCGAGGATCCGGAGCTCGCCGACACGAAGAAGATCGCCGAGCCTTGGGACGTGGGCATGGGCGGGTGGCAGACGGGCAACTTCGGCGACGGCTGGCACGAGTGGAACGACCGGTACCGGGACCGCGTGCGCAACTTCTGGCTGTCCGACGTGGACTATGCCCGTCGCGCCTCGACGGCACCGGTCGGCATCGGCGGGTTCGCCACCCGGCTCGCGGGATCGTCGAACACCTTCAGCGCCGAGCGGGGGCCGCTGGCGTCGATCAACTTCGTCACCGCCCACGACGGCTTCACCCTGAACGATCTCGTCTCGTACGACGTCAAGCACAATCTCGGCAACGGCGAGCACAACCGCGACGGGGCGGACACGAACCGCTCGTTCAACCACGGGGCGGAGGGCGCGACCGACGAGGAACGGATCCTCGCCACCCGCCGGAAGGCGATGCGCAACCTCATGGGCACGCTCCTGCTCTCGGCGGGGATCCCGATGATCACCGCCGGCGACGAGTTCGGCCGGACGCAGCGCGGCAACAACAACGCGTACTGCCACGACTCCGCTCTCACCTGGCTGTCGTGGGAGCATCGGCCCTGGCAGCGCGAGCTGTTCGCGCACGTACGGCGTTTGATCGAGCTACGGGCCGAGAACCCGGCGCTGCGCCCCATCCGCTTCGCCCGCCTGGACGAGGAGACGCCGTCGGCATCCGTCATGGAGTGGTACGACGAGCACGGCGAGACCATGTCGGGCGAGCGATGGAACGATCCCGCGCACCGCACACTCCAGTACGTCGCGGCATCGACGCCCGAGTTCGAGGAGTTCAACCGCATTCTGCTGATCGTCCACGGCAATGAGACGCCGGTGGATGTGCGCCTCCCGCTCATCGACGGGGTCAGCCGCTACGTGTCGCTCTGGTCGAGCGCCGAGGAGTCGCCCTCGCAGGAGGAGCCGGTCCTGACACCGGGCGACATCGTTCCGACGCCCCCGACGTCGATGCATCTGTTCCGCGCCGAATAGCACGTTCGCCCCGCCCGCGTCACGCCTGTCGTGCCGCACGCGCCCGCGATAGGTTCGCTGTGTGGCCACTCCGACACGATCCCTTCCCGTCCGCACTCAACGAAGCGGTGCCGAGATCCCGCTGCGCAAGGTCGTCGCGTGGTCATCCGCCGACACAGTGACCGGCCGCATCCCCCTCAGCGCGGAACGGCCGTCGACTCCCGACCCACGGTTCGACCCTTCCGCCTTCGCGGGCGAGGTCGTCCCGTTCCGCGTGCGCGCGTTCCGGGAAGGACACGACCTGATCGGCGTACAGCTACGGCTGACCGCTCCGGACGGCAGCGAGTCGTTGCATCGGCTCAGCGCCCACGAGGACGGGTTGGACACGTGGGGCGTGCTGGTCACCCTGCTCGCACAGGGGACGTGGTCCTTCCGCTTCGAGGCGTTCGCCGACCGGTATGCGACCTGGCGACACGCGGCCGAGCTGAAGATCCCGGCCGGTGTCGATGTCGCGCTCGTGCGCGAGATCGGTGCACTCCTGTTCGAGGATGCCGCCGCCCAGAAGGATCGCCCCGCGGCCGAGCGACGTCTGCTGACCGAGCAGGCCGCGCTGCTGCGCGCGAGCACCACCCACGAGGCGGCCGCCCTCGCGATCGTGCACGACGAGAGGGTGGCCGATGCCTTCAGCGCACGCCCGCTCGGCGAGCTCTGGACCCTGGGCGCGACGCACGATCTGCTCGTGGAGCGCGAGCGGGCCGGTGTCGGCGCGTGGTACGAGTTCTTCCCACGCTCTGAGGGAGCGACGCGACGCGCGGACGGGACCATCGAGCCGGGCACCTTCCGCACCGCTATCGACCGACTCCCGGGCGTCGCGGCGATGGGATTCGATGTGCTGTACCTGCCGCCGATCCACCCGATCGGACGCACCCACCGCAAGGGCCCCAACAACACGCTGAACGCCGGCCCGGCCGACCCCGGATCGCCGTGGGCCATCGGCGCGGCCGAAGGGGGACACGATACCGTCCACCCCGAACTCGGCTCGCTGGCCGACTTCCGCGCATTCCTGGATGCCGCCGCATCCGCCGGGATCGAGATCGCGCTCGATCTGGCGTTGCAGGCCTCGCCCGACCACCCGTGGGTGAAAGAGCACCCGGAGTGGTTCACCACCCTTCCCGACGGCACGATCGCGTACGCGGAGAATCCGCCGAAGAAGTACCAGGACATCTATCCCGTCAACTTCGACAACGACCCCGCCGGGATCCGTGCCGAGGTCCTTCGCATCGTGCGCCACTGGATCGCTCAGGGCGTGAAGATCTTCCGCGTCGACAACCCTCACACCAAGCCCCTGCAGTTCTGGGAATGGCTCATTCGCACCGTCCGCGACGAGGCACCCGACGTGGTCTTCCTGGCCGAGGCCTTCACCAGGCCGACGCCGCTGCGCGGGCTCGCGCAGGCGGGTTTCCAGCAGAGCTACACGTACTTCACGTGGCGCAACTCGAAGGCCGAGCTCGAGGAGTTCCTCGACTCGCTCGCCCACGAGACCGACGATTACCTGCGCCCCAACCTCTTCGTCAACACCCCCGACATCCTCACCGAATACCTCCAGTACGGCGGCCGGGCGGCCTACTGTATCCGCGCGACGATCGCGGCGACCGCGGCCCCGACCTATGGCGTCTACGCCGGATACGAGCTGTTCGAGAACGTCGCCCGCCCGGGCAGCGAGGAGAACATCGACAACGAGAAGTACGAGTACAAGCTCCGCGACTGGCAGCAGGCCGAGGCAGACGGCGACTCCCTCGCCCCGTACCTCGCGTTGCTCAACCGCATCCGCCGCGAGCATCCGGCGCTGCGTCAACTGCGCAACCTCGAGATCCAGCGCAGCGATGACGACGCGATCCTGGTGTACACGAAGCACCTCGACGGCGCCCTCAACGAGAGCGGCGAGAGCGACACGATCATCGTGGTCGTCAACGTCGACCCGCACTCCGCACGGGAGACGACCGTTCATCTGGACACCGAGGCATGGGGGGTTCCGGCGGGAACGCCGTACACCGTCGAAGACCTCGTGACGGGCGCCACCTGGACCTGGACCGACCACAACTATGTGCGACTGGACGCGTTCCGCGAGCCGGCGCACATCCTCCACGTGAAGGGCCTCGCATGAGCCTCATCGAACCGCGGGTGCTCGACACCGTCGCCACCGGCTCCTACTACTCCCCCCACGACGTGCTGGGTCTGCACCCCGACGGCGAGACGGGCGGAGTGATCCGTGCCCGACGGCCGCTGGCCGCATCCGTCACGGCCGTCTTCGCCGACGGTCGCGAGGTCGCTCTCGACCACGTCCGCGCGGGCATCTGGGAGGGCACGTACCGCGGGGATGCGGGCGCCTACCAGCTCACCGCGACGTACGACGGCTCAGCCCCCTACACCGCCGACGACCCGTACCGCTTCTCCCCCACGGTCGGTGAGCTCGATCTCCACCTCATCCGAGAGGGACGTCACGAGCAGCTGTGGCAGGTGCTCGGATCCCACGTGCGCGAACATGAGGGCGTCGCAGGCACGTCGTTCGCCGTGTGGGCTCCCCACGCGCAGGCCGTCCGCGTCGCCGGCGACTTCAACGGCTGGGACGGCCAGTCCCACAGCATGAGGTCGATGGGCGCGAGCGGCGTGTGGGAGCTCTTCGTGCCGGGCGTGGGCGCAGACAGCACCTACAAGTACGAGCTCCTCACACGCGACGGTCGGTGGATCCTCAAGGCGGATCCGATGGCGCGCCGGGCCGAGCTTCCGCCGGCGACGGCTTCGGTCGTGACCGCGTCGAGCTACGAGTGGGGCGACGACGCGTGGATCGCCCAGCGGGCTGCCAGCCAGCCGCTCGAGCGCCCGATGTCCGTGTACGAACTGCACCTCGGCTCCTGGCGTCCGGGGCTGGGCTACCGCGACGCGGCGGACCCGCTCATCGAGTATGTGAGCGCCCAGGGGTTCACGCACGTCGAGTTCCTCCCTCTCGCTGAGCATCCCTTCGGCGGATCGTGGGGCTACCAGGTGAGCGGCTACTACGCGCCGACGAGCCGATTCGGCTCACCCGACGATCTCCGCTACCTCATCGACCGCCTGCATGCAGCCGGCATCGGCGTGATCATGGACTGGGTGCCGGGTCATTTCCCGCGCGACGAGTTCGCGCTCGCTCGCTTCGACGGAGAGGCGCTCTACGAGCACCCCGATCCCCGACGCGGCGAGCACAAGGACTGGGGCACCCTGATCTTCGACTACGGCCGGGCCGAGGTGCGCAATTTCCTCGTGGCCAACGCGCTGTACTGGTTCGAGGAGTTCCACGTCGACGGCCTGCGTGTGGATGCGGTCGCCTCCATGCTGTACCTCGACTACTCCCGCGAGGCCGGCGAGTGGGAGCCCAACATCTACGGCGGTCGCGAGAACCTGGAGGCGATCCAGTTCCTGCAGGAGACCAACGCGACCGTCTACAAGACGTTCCCCGGAATCGCGATGATCGCGGAGGAGTCCACCAGCTACCCGGGCGTCACCGCGCCGACCAGCGCGGGAGGTCTCGGCTTCGGCTTCAAGTGGAACATGGGGTGGATGAACGACTCGCTCGTGTACATCTCGCGCGATCCGCTCTACCGCGCGCATCACGAGGGCGAGCTGTCGTTCTCGTTCGTGTACGCGTTCAGTGAGAACTACGTGCTTCCCATCAGTCACGACGAGGTCGTGCACGGCAAGGGTTCCCTTTTCGCGCGGATGCCCGGGGACCACTGGCAGAAGCTCGCGGGGATGCGACTGTTCCTGGCGTACATGTGGGCCCACCCCGGCAAGCAGCTGCTGTTCATGGGGCAGGAGTTCGGCCAGATCGCGGAGTGGTCCGAGTCGCGATCGCTGGAGTGGTGGCTGCTCGACCAGCCCGCCCACCGAGAGCTCGGCGACTTCGTCGCATCCCTCAACGCCACCTACCGCGACACCCCGGCGCTGTGGCAGCGGGATGCGGACGGCTCCGCGTTCTCGCGCATCGGCGGACCCACGTGGAATCCGAACGTCTCGGCGTTCGTCCGCTGGGATGCCGACGGCCGGCCTCTGGTGGCCGTCTTCAACTTCTCGGGGGCACCGCTGCACGACTACGAACTGGATCTGCCGCTCGCGGGCGTCTGGCAGGCTGCTCAACTCCGACGCATCCGCCTTCGGCGGCTCCGGGGTCGGCAACCTCGGCGCGGTGACCGCCGACGCGTCCGGGCGCGCACGTCTGACGCTGCCGCCGCTCGGGGCGCTCTGGCTCTCACCCGCGGACTGACCCGGGTTCGCCACACGCGTGTGAGGCGAACCTGGGCGCCTCGGCCTCAGAACAGGAGCGAGGCGAGGCGTCCGCGCGCGCGGATGACGCGGGGATCCGCGTCGCCGACGAGGCCGAACAGCTCGAGCAGACGCGTGCGGACGGGTGCGCGTTCGTCGGCCGGCAGCGCGGCGAAGAGATCGAGCAGCCGTGCGAACGCGTCGTCTACGTGTCCGCCCGAGATGTCGAGGTCGGCCACGAGGAGTTGCGCGTCGACGTCGGTGGGCGCGGCAGCGGCCGCGGCCCGCGCCTGCTGCAGGTCGGCGCCCTGCACACGCTGGAGCAGACGCACCTGCCCGAGGCCGGCTTGCGCATCGGCGTCGCGCGGGTTCTCCGCCAGGGCACGCTCATAGGCGGCGGCCGCCCGCGCGTAGTCGCCTTCTTCGATCGCGACGAACGCCTCCGCGTGCAGGGGTGGCAGCGGCGGCTCTTCGGCCGCATCCGCCGTGCTCTCCGCGCCCGCATCGACCGTGCCTGTCACGCCGTTCTGCGCTGCGAGCTGCAGGGCTGTCGAGAAGACGTCGCGGACCTGCTCCTCGGGCACGGCGCCGGTGAACAGCGGAACCGGCTGCCCGCCGACCAGAGCCACGACGAGAGGGATCGACTGCGCGCGGAAGCCCTGCGCGATCTGCGGGTTGGCGTCGACATCGACCTTCGCCAGGACGAGGCGACCGGCGAGCTCGTGGACGACCTTCTCGAGGATCGGGCTGAGCTGTTTGCAGGGCCCGCACCATTCGGCCCACAGGTCGACGACGACAGGGACCGTCCGCGAGAGCTCAAGGATCTCGCCGAACGTCGCGTCGGTCACGTCCCGGACGAGGGAGCCCGAGGTCGGGGCGGACGGTGCGACGTTCGAGCCCGGGGCGGGCCGGTTGCGCAGCGCGGAGAGGTCGACGGCGCCGCGCAGCACGGCACCAGGGGCCTGATCGGACATCACAGAACCTTCGCTTCCAGGATGTTGGAGGTGTAACCGAGGAGTCGGATCTTCTCTGAGGATCCCTGCGCCGGCACGTAGAAGAACAGCTGGTCGGCAAAGGTCGTTGTCACGCCGGTGGCGGACTCCGACACACCGGTCAACGCCTGCGCAGTCGGATTGTCGGTCAGCTTGATGACGACATCCCCGCTGTTGGGAGTCACCGTGTCGACCTCGTTGACCGAGACGGCGACGATCGCCCCGCTCTCGAGCGTTGCGAGCGCGAGCGGCTGCTGGCTGCCGGCCTGGGCCGCGAACTCGATCTTGCCCGTCGAGGCGCCTGTCTCATTGAACTTGTCGCGACGCTCCTGACGGTTCTTGGCGACGTTCTGGCTGAACAGGTCGGTCTGCTCGTCGAAGAGCCCGATGGATGCGCTGTCCTTGCCGTTGTTCAGCACGTCGGCGTAGGCCTCGGCGAGCTTGTCCGGCGCGACCGTCAGGAAGGACGAGTCCGGCGGCACCTGGGAGGCGCCGATATAGGCGGGCGCGAGGTCGGGCATCTCGACCGATCCGAGCAGATCGCCGATGTACGACAGCTTGTAATCCGCCCACTGATCAGCCTGCGTCAGGAACATGATCGTGGAGACGGGGCCCTGAGCGCCCTCCTTCTGCACGACCGCCATCACCGTGCGCGGCCACTCGTCGAACGCCTGCGGCAGGATGATCTGCGTCGGTTCGGCGGGGATCGGGGGCAATGCCGCCTCGTCGGCCAGGGCACCGCGCAGCACGTAGTTGGTGTTGCGCTCTGCCAGCGCGGCTCCGTCGAGCCGGGTGGCCGCGAGGTTCGCGTCGCGTGCTTCGTCGGCGGACGCGACCGTCGTCGAGATACGCTGCAGGATCGCCTGCGCCTGCGCCTCGGTGACTGCGGGGGCCTGCTGGTCGGCGGAGTCGACGATCGCGGCGGTCTGAGAGGACGTCGGCGTGGGGGCCAGATCCGGCCACGCGTCGGGCGAGCAACCGGTGAACACCAGTGCACCGACCACCGCGAGCGGGATCGCGAGGAACGGACGACGCGAGGATCGTCGTGACGGCGTCGCGCTGATCACGCCCTTCGCTCCGGGTTCTACCGCCAGATCGATCGGCTGCGTCTCGGGCAAGGGCGGCGGCGCCTTGCGACGCGGTCCGCGCGAGCGCCGGTCGTGTCGGATGGCGAGGATGTACAGGACGATCCCCGCGACGAGGGCGACGCCGCCGAGCAGCATGAGAGGGCCCGCCCACGGTGTCGTCTGCGCGATGTTCCAGGTGATGCTGGCCTCGGCGGGCGCGGCCTTGGTGCCGTCCGAGGCGATCAGCACGCTCATCGAGTCGGGCAGCTGCAGGGGAACGCTGACCGCACGATCGTCGCTGTACTCGGCGAGCCACAGGTCGGACCCCGCGGGATTGCGGTTCTCGGTCGGCTCAGGTGCGGTCGCGGCATCGCCCTCACCCTCTCCCGCCGTGTCCGCGGGCGCATCCGTCGGAGCGACCTCGGGCTCGACCACCGCCGCGTTCAGGACGCCGTCCTCACCCGTCGACACTTCGTTGTACGTCTGATCGGAGAGCCATGCGCGCATGTCGGCGGTGCGACCGTACGCGACGAAGACGCCGTCGGAAGACGAGACGCGCAACGTCTGCGTGCCGGGCAGAGAGGTCAGGACCGCGCCGTCGACCATCGTGTACGCGGTTCCGTCCGCAGCGGGGATCTCGGCACTCTGCGTGGACGGCCCGTAGAAAACGGTCCGTTGAGCGATGCCGGCCCCGATGAGCAGAGCGGCCAGTACGAAGGCCGCGACGGCCCAGACGAAACGCACGAAATCTTCCTCCCATGCCCGCGGAGCGGAACGATCCGACATTCGAGACTAGCCGAGACGCCTGTGTGTTGCGCGAGAGGGGGTCGCTGCCGCCTCAACAGGGACGTCCCCCGTATCGTGTGTGCAGCACGTTCCGCTCCTCGAGGAGGCACTGTGAAGCTCCACAACCCGTTCCGCATCGCCTTCATCGGCACGCTCGGCGTCGGCCTGGGGCTTCTGCTCATCGGCAGCGTGCAGACCCTGTCGACGATCCTGCTGTACATCGGAACCGCGCTCTTCCTCTCGCTCGGGCTCGAGCCCGTGGTGGCGTGGCTGACGAGACGGCGGCTGCCGCGCTGGTCCGCCGTGCTGGTGACCGTCCTCGGCGTCCTCGCGATCTTCGCCGGCATCGTCTGGATGGTCGTGCCGATCATCGTGAGTCAGGTCAGCCAGCTGGTCGAGGAGGTCACGCGATTCCTGCAGAGCACGTCGTGGCAGGACGTAAAGAACTGGATCCACTCGACCTTCCCGGGCATCCAGGACAGCACCATCGACGACACCGTGACGAATGTGCAG
Organism: Microbacterium sp. KU4F; assembly: GCF_056868075.1. Classification (NCBI taxonomy): domain Bacteria; kingdom Bacillati; phylum Actinomycetota; class Actinomycetes; order Micrococcales; family Microbacteriaceae; genus Microbacterium; species Microbacterium sp. KU4F. The sequence goes on from NZ_CP200324.1 coordinate 629,986, forward strand.
GACTGGGCTCTGTCGAACTGGGGCAACATCACCGGCGGCGTCATCAACGCGAGCCTTGCGTTCCTCGGCGGCTTGACCGGCGCCTTCATCGTCCTGATCCTGACGATCTACTTCACGGCGTCGACGCCGAACCTCAAGGCAGCGGTCTACAGCCTCGTCCCCGCTTCGCGCCGTCCGCGCTTCATCGAGCTGTCCGAGCAGATCACCGACTCCGTGGGCTACTACGTCATGGGACAGGTCAGTCTCGGTGTGATCAACGGGGTGTTGAGCGCCATCTTCCTGACGATCATCCAGGCCCCCTTCCCGGCCGTCCTGGCCGTGATCGCGTTCTTCTTCTCGCTCATCCCCCTGGTCGGAACGCTGACCGGCTCGGTCATCATCGTCCTGACGTGCCTCATCCCCGGGCTCGGGTCGCCGACGACCGCGCTCACAGCGGCCATCTGGTACGTCATCTACATGCAGCTCGAGGCGTACCTGGTGTCGCCGCGCATCATGAGTCGCGCCGTCGCCGTCCCGGGCGCGGTGGTCGTGATCGCGGCCCTCGCCGGCGGGTCGCTGCTCGGACTCCTCGGCGCTCTCGTCGCGATCCCGGTCGCCGCGAGCATCCTGATCATCTACCGGCAGGTGATCGTCCCGCGCATGAACGAGCGCTGATCAGAGCGTCGGCCCGTCCCAATGGGTCGGCAGAGGCGCGGCCGCAGGATTGACGATCTCGACGATCTCGCCCAGCACACGACGGGTCTGCGCCTCCCCCACCCACAGATGCTTCCCGCCCTCCACGGGGATCAGGGTCATGCCGAAGACCGACGCGAACCGGCGACGCGCCTCGTCGGGGCGCAGATAGTCGTCGAACTCAGGGATCAGCGCGACCAGTCGTCGAGGATCGCCCTGCCAGGCGGCGACATCACCCTCCGTGGCTCGATGCAGCGGAGGCGAGAGGAGGATGGCGCCGTCGACGGGATGCTCCCTGCCGTACTTGAGCGCGAGCTCCGTGCCGAACGACCAGCCGACGAGCCACGGATGTGGCAGTGCGCGCTCCGCGACGAAATCCATCGCCGCGGCGACGTCGGCTCTCTCGCCGACCCCCTCTTCGAATCGACCGTCGCTTCGCCCGCGCGGCGACGAGGTGCCCCGCGTGTTGAAGCGGAGAACGGCCAGGTCAGCAAGGGCGGGCAGCCGCGCCGCAGCCTTGCGGAGGATGTGCGAGTCCATGAAGCCGCCGTGGGTCGGCAGCGGATGAAGCGTCACGAGGGTGGCGACCGGCTCCTTTTCGAGCGGGAGCGCCAACTCCCCCACGAGTTCGAGCCCGTCCGCCGTGCGCAGGACGATGTCCTCGCGCCGCGCCGGAAGCACACTCGCACCACGGATCTCAGCCATCACGCCACCTTCCAACAGTGAGAATGCCAGTGCCGCCGAGCTGCGAGGTCGGCAGCGTCACCCATGACACCGTCCGCGCGCCACACGACGAGGTGCGCGGTTCCCGCGGGAATCACGCGGTGACAACCGGGACAGGTGTACTCCTTGACCGCCTGCACCGCTGAGATCGGCTGTACCGTCCACTCGCGTCCGCCGCGAGACTCCGTCCGCTTCCACCCGGCCAGCAGGCGCTGGAACGACTCCTCGGAGCCGGTCTGCGCGGGCCGCCGTCGACGCGATCGCGCCACGCTCACCACCAGTGGTTGTTGACCCAGAACGCGTACGCGCCCGCCCAGCTGCCGTACCGACCGACGGCGTATCCGGTGGCCCAACGCAGGTTGTCGACGGGGTCGTATCCGTTGCCGGGAACCTTGCTGCACGGCAACGCCTGCACGAGGCCGCACGCGCCCGAGCTGCGGTTCGTGGCGTTCGGGTTCCAGCCGCTCTCCTTGGAGACGATGTAGTCGACGTAGCCCCAGTCGCTCTCGGCGATCCCTGCGACTGCCATCCATTCGGAGGGGGCTCCGCCACCCGAGTAGAACGGGGTCGCGGGCGAGGCCGCAGCGACCTTGGGCTCGGGCTCGGGCGGCGGTTTCGGCTTCTCGAACGCGCTGTACGAGTCGCGGTCGAGGGTCACGACCGCACCCGACGCGACGACGAGGCTCTGCGCATCGCCGAGCGTGCTCGAATAGACCGTTTCAGCCTCCGACGGAGCGGGTGCGCTCTCGGTGAGAGCGAATGCCGCGGGCCCGACGGATGCGGCAGCGAAAGCCAGTGCAGCGACTCCGGCGAACACCCCCACGACCCCGCGACGGCGCGACCAGCGCGCGTTCGACGCGGCCTTCGAGGCGGGTGCCGAGGCCGGAGCCACCAGCGCTCGAGCGGACCGTCGGGTCAGCGGCGCCGGGTTTCGGGTGTCATCTCCGGAAGTCACGATCTCCCGATTGTAACGATTTGGTCCTGAGAACGCCATGCGAGCACGCCCGGCGCCGTTCAACCGACCGCCAGCATGATCTCGACGACGGCATCGAGCACCGCATCCACCTGGGTCTCGCGGTATCCGCCGCGTTGCATCCGGAACGCGACCGAACGCACCTGTTCGACGGTGAGACCCGTGCCGTCAGTGAGGTAGCCCGCGATCCGATCGGCCACGAGGTCGACTTCCTCGACGCGATACCCGTAGTGGACGACCGAGACGCGATCGAAGCGGTGTCTGCGGTCGCGTCCCAGTCGGTCGAGGACGACCTGTGCGTCCTCACGCTGCTGCTGCACCCAGGCCCGTGCGCCCAGGCGGGCGATCGTCTGCTGACGCTCCTGTGCGGCGAACGCGTCCTCGACACGACCGAGGGCGGCATCCACCGGCCCGATCGCGTACCCGCCGCGCACGAGCGCGAACGACACGTCACGGACGTCGGAAGCGCCGACCGCCGTCTCGCCGGGCGCATCGGACTCGAAGGCCTCCCGTGCACGCGCGAGGAAGGCATCCACGGCGGCAGGGTCGTAGCCCTTGGCTCGCCCCTGCACACGAGGGAACGCGTTGTGATGCGACGAGGCGGAGATCGCCGTGTCGTCACTGCGCTGCTCGAGCGCGGATTCGTCGTGGACTGTCATGAGACCGCCAGAGGTGTCAGCAGATAGAACAGAGCAAGAGCTGCGGGAGCGGACGGGAGAATGGAGTCGAGGCGATCGAGCACACCGCCGTGCCCCGGCAGCCAGGAGCTCATGTCCTTGATTCCGAGATCACGTTTGAGCATGGATTCGCCCAGGTCGCCGGCGGTCGCCGTGCCCAGGATGACCAGGCCGAAGATGATTCCGCTCCACCACGGCAGTCCGAGCATCAGCCACGACAGCAGGATCCCCGCGACGACGGCGGCAAGGGCCGCCCCGGCGAAGCCCTCCCAGGTCTTCTTGGGGCTGATGCGAGGCGCCATCGGGTGGCGACCGAGGGTCAACCCCGTCACGTAGGCGCCCGTGTCGGAGGCGATCGCGACGATGAGGAACGCCATCACCCACCACTCGCCGTGCTCCTGGCGCAGCAGCACCAGCGCGAGGCTCGCGAGGAACGAGACATAGATGGGAAGAAGAGCCCCCGCCAGGACGTCGTCGACGACGGCGGCGTATCTTCTGCCGTCTCGCGCGATCATCTGCCCCAGCAGACGCCACACCACGATGACGACGACCGCGACGAACAGCGACACCCAGTGGAGCCAGAGGTCGAGGAAGTACGCGGACAGCAGGATCATCACCCCGCCTGCCAGCTGCGGGACGACATCGACCTTGCGGCCCGACGCCTGCAGCGCACGGGCGAACTCGAATGTGCCCAGAAGCGCCACACCCGCGCCGAAGATCAGGAACGGCCACTTGACGAACACGAGTGCGACCAGCACCACAGCGCCGATCGCGACCCCGATGACGATCGCGAGGATCAGGTCCCGGCCGGTGCGCTGTTTGATGCGCTCGTTCGCTTCTTCGAACTCGGCCCGCGCATGTGCGACCTGCAGTTCGAACTCGTTCCGCCGCGTGCGAATCGGCGGCGACTGGTGTTCCGCCCCGACACGATCGCGTCCCGGCGGCATTCCTTGCCCGGGTGTCGCACTCTCTGGTGCGACCCCGGCGGCATCGGATGCGTCGGACATGCCTTCTCAGACCTCGAGGAGCTCGGCTTCTTTACGCTTGAGCGCCTCGTCGATCGCGTCGACGTGCGACCGCGTCAGAGCGTCGAGGTCCTTCTCAGCGCGCACGAGTTCATCCTCGCCGACCTCGGACTTCAGCGCGTCGAGCTCGTCCTTGGCCTTGCGGCGGATGCCGCGCACGTGGACCTTCGCGTCCTCGCCCTTGCTGCGCACGAGCTTGACGTACTCCTTGCGGCGGTCCTGGGTCAGCTCCGGCATCGTCACTCGGATGATGTTGCCGTCGTTGGTCGGGTTGGCGCCGAGGTTGGGCATGTCGCGGATCGCCTGCTCGATCGCCTTCAGCGCCGACTTGTCGTAAGGCGTCACGATGATCGTGCGCGCCTCCGGGTTGTTGAGCGAGGCCAGCTGCGCGAGCGGGGTCGGCGTGCCGTAGTACTCCACGCTCAGCTTCTGGAACAGCTGCGGGTTCGCACGCCCCGTTCGGACGGTCGAGAAGTCCTCTTTGGCCGCTTCCACGGCACGTTCCATACGTCCGGCGGTTTCGGTCAGCACATCGGCGATCACGGTAACTCCCTTATATCCAGCAGTTTTCGAGTCTAGTGGCGGGGCGAGCCCCGCACGCGGAGGTCACGCCGTGACGAGTGTGCCGATCTCATCGCCGCGCAGGGCGCGCGTGACATTGCCGGCGGGCTCCATTCCGAACACCCGCATGTCGATGCGGTTGTCCATGCAGAGGCTGAAGGCGGTGGAGTCGACCACCTTGAGCCCCTGCATGAGCGCGTCGTTGTAGGTGATCCGGTCGAGCTTGACCGCCGAAGAGTCCTTGTTGGGGTCGGCCGTGTAGACCCCGTCCACGCCGTTCTTCGCGACGAGGACCTCGTCGGCGCCGATCTCGAGCGCGCGCTGCGCGGCGACGGTGTCGGTGGAGAAGTACGGCAGGCCCGCTCCCGCACCGAAGATCACGACCCGCCCCTTGGCCATGTGGCGCTGCGCGCGACGCGGGATGTACGGCTCGGCGACCTGCGTCATCTCGATGGCGGACTGCACGCGGGTCGCGGCGCCCGCCTGCTCGAGGAAGTCCTGCAGCGCGAGCGCGTTCATGACGGTGCCGAGCATGCCCATGTAGTCCGCGCGGCCGCGGTCCATGCCGCGCTGGCTGAGCTCGGCGCCGCGGAAGAAGTTGCCGCCGCCGACGACGATCGCGATCTCGACCTCGTCGACGGCTGCAGCGATCTCACGAGCGATCTGGCTCACGATGTCGGGGTTGACTCCGAGGGAGCCGGCCCCGAAGGCCTCTCCGGAGAGCTTCAGAAGGACGCGACGGCGCCCGGTCGATTCGTCCATGTGTGCGTCCTCTTCTCGTCGGGTCAAAACTACGGCATGCGAAAGGCCCGCACCGACGACGATGCGGGCCTTTCGAGCGACTTACGCGCCGACCTTGAAGCGGGCGAAGTCGGTGAGGGTCAGTCCTGCGTCGGAGGCGACCTTCGCGACGGACAGCTTGTTGTCGCGCGCGTAGTCCTGGTCGAGCAGGGCGACCTGCTTGAAGAACGCGTTCACGCGGCCCTCGACGATCTTCGGCAGCGCGGCCTCGGGCTTGCCCTCGTTGCGGGAGATCTCGGTGACGATCTCGCGCTCCTTCTCGACGTCGGCCTCGGGCACGTCGTCGCGGGAGAGGTAGGAGGGGTTGGCGAAGGAGATGTGCTGCGCGATGCTCCGCGCGGTCTCCGCGTCGTCGCCCGAGTAGATCAGCACGACGCCGACCTGCGGCGGGAGGTCCTTGCTGGTCTTGTGGAGGTAGACCTCGGCGTGATCGCCCGAGAGGGTGCGCACGCGACGCAGTTCGACCTTCTCGCCGATGATCGCGGCCTCATCGGAGATGAGCTGCTCGACGGTCTTGCCGTCGACCGGCGCGGCGAGGGCGGCCTCGACGGAGTCGGCGGCGACGGCAGCGGCGGCCTCGACGACCTTGTCCGCCAGAGCGATGAAGCGCTCGTTCTTCGCGACGAAGTCGGTCTCGGTGTTCAGCTCGATGAGCGTCACCTTGCCGTCGACCTCACGCGCGGCCACGAGGCCCTCGCTGGTCGAGCGGTCCGCACGCTTCGCGTTGCCCTTCGCGCCCTTGAGGCGGAGGATCTCGACGGCCTTCTCGAGGTCGCCGTCGGCTTCCTCGAGGGCCTTCTTGGTGTCGACCATGCCCGTGCCGAGCTGCTCACGCAGAGCCTTGATGTCGGCGATGGTGAAGTTTGCCATGAGTGGCGGCTCCTTCTGTTGGGAGAGTTCTCGCGGATGCCGATCGGCGCGGCCGGTTCGCGGCCGCGCCGATCGTAGCGGGTCCAGGGGACGCGCTGATTACTTGTCGGTGGCTTCGGCCTCGGCGACGGCCTCGACGCTCTCGCCGGAGGCGGCGGCGACAGCCTCGACCTGCTCCTCGGCGGCAGCCTCGTCCGCGGCGGACTCGGTCGATGCCACGACCGCGTCGGCACCCTCGGAGACGGGAGCGCCCTGCTCGAGGAGCTCGCGCTCCCACTCGGCCAGGGGCTCTTCGGCACCGGACTCGGGGTTGTGCTTCTGCTGCAGGCCCTCGGCGGCCGCGTCCGCGATGATGCGGGTCAGCAGCGAGACGGAGCGGATCGCGTCGTCGTTGCCGGGGATCGGGAACTGGAACTCGTCCGGGTCGGCGTTCGTGTCGAGGATGCCGATCACGGGGATGCCGAGCTTGGTGGCCTCATCCACGGCGAGGTGCTCGCGCTTGGCGTCGACGATCCAGATGGCCGACGGCGTCTTGGTGAGGTTGCGGATACCGCCGAGCGACTTGTGCAGCTTGTCGAGCTCGCGCTTCTTGAGCAGCAGCTCCTTCTTGGTGAAGCCGCTCGCGGCCGGGTCCTCGAAGTCGAGCTCCTCGAGCTCCTTCATGCGGGCGAGGCGCTTGCTGACGGTCGAGAAGTTGGTGAGCAGACCGCCGAGCCAGCGCTGGTTGACGTACGGCTGGCCGACACGCGTGGCCTGCTCGGCGATGACTTCCTGCGCCTGCTTCTTGGTGCCGACGAAGAGCACCGTGCCGCCGTGGGCGACGGTCTCCTTGACGAACTCGTACGCCTTGTCGATGTACGACAGCGACTGCTGGAGGTCGATGATGTGGATGCCGGAGCGCTCCGTGAGGATGAAGCGCTTGACCTTCGGGTTCCACCGGCGGGTCTGGTGTCCGAAGTGGACGCCGCTGTCGAGCAGCTGGCGAATGGTGACGACGGCCATGGCCGTTCTCCTTCTGTTGCGGTTGTTCGCGTCGAACCGATCGGTCGACGAGCCTGGTGCCCGGCACGCACCCACCCGTCCGAGGACGGGACCGTAGGGTGGATGTGCCGCGGGTTGCTCCCACTCGGGGCACGCGGAGTCACCTCGACATGCGAGGCGCGATTCAAGTGTACCAGTCGGGGAGCCTGTGCACGGCGCCCGGGACGATGTCCTCTCCCCCGCTTTCCCCGCCCGGCATGCTGTCCCCACGTGCGCGTTCGACGCTCCCTCCGCCACCTCGGCGACGCCACGTTGGGATCATGTCCGCATCCTCCTCCGGCCGCCGCCTGACAGTCGTCGCCCTCGTGCTCCTCGCGCTGGCGGCTCCCGCGTCCGCGGCCGTCGCCGCACCCGCTCGCTCAGCGCAGACGATCGCCGTGGATGCGGCGCATTCCTGGACATGGCCGGTGCTGGGCCGCGTCGTGGAGCCGTATCGCCAGCCGGCACACGACTACGCTGCGGGCCATCGCGGAATCGACATCGAGGCGGGAACCGCGACGGTCGTCGCCCCGGCCGACGGCGTGGTGTTGTTCGCCGGCGTCGTGGTCGATCGCCCCGTCCTGACGATCGATCACGGCGACGGCCTCGTGAGCACTCTGGAACCGCTCGCCAGCGCTCTGACGCCGGGAACGCACGTGCGTGCCGGTGAGGTCGTGGGCACGCTGTCGTCCGGCGGCCATGCCGCCCCGGAAACTCTCCACCTGGGCGCGCGTCGCGACGGGGTCTACATCAATCCGCTGCTTCTGCTGGGCGGCGTGCCCCGCGCGATACTGCTGCCGTGCTGCTGAGTCAGCGGCCGCCGACGGTGTTGCGCTGGCCGTTGTCGGTGACCGCTCCCCGGCGGTCCGCCCGCACGGTGTTGTCGTTGCCGGAGACGGTGAGGGCGGTGAACCCCGACGCGGTGACCGTGTTCCGGTCGCCGTTGAGAGCAACCGTCGACAAGGTCGCCGCGTCGATGACGTTGTCCTGACCGCCCACCGAGAGATCGGCGACGTCGGCAGAGGTCAGCTCGTTGCGATCCCCCGAGAGCTGAACGACGCCGAGCGTCGCCTGCGTCGCGTCGACACGCAGACCGGTGCCGCCGATCGTCACCGAGGCACAATCCCCCGTCAACACGAAGTCCTGATCGGCGCCGGATATCTCCGTCCGTCCACCCGCGCAGACGACCGTGCCCTCGGCGGCCGGCGGGGCGGCCGTGGGAGCAGTGGTCGCGGCGTGGGAGGGGATCGGCGTGGCGGGCGACGACGGAGACGCTGCGGTCGGCGGCGCGGGAAGGACGGTCTGCCGGGGAGCGGCGACGACCCCGCATCCGGTCAGCACGGCCGCAGCCGCGATGAGGATCGCGATGTGGCCCAGACGACGCACGCTCATGTGCTCACGGTACGCGCCGGTCGGGGTCCGCGTCATGCCCGTGGGTGGGCTTGTCGGTAGGTGGCCGCCAACCGTTCGTGCGACACGTGCGTGTAGATCTGGGTGGTGCCGAGGTTCGCGTGCCCCAGCATCTCCTGCACGGCACGCAGGTCGGCCCCGCCGTCGAGCAGGTGGGTCGCCGCCGAGTGCCGAAGGGCGTGCGGACCGGCGGCACGACCGAGGACGGGACCGACCGTCCGTGCGACGAGATCGTAGACGCTGCGGGGACCGAGTGCGCCGCCGCGGACACCGAGGAAGAGGGCATCCGCGGGCTGACCGCCGGCGCGCGCAGCCAAAACGGGTCGTGCGCGCACGAGGTACGCATCGATGGCCTCCTCGGCCGGCGCACCGTAGGGAACGACCCGTTCCTTGTTACCCTTGCCCGTCACGCGTACGGTGCGGCGCTCGCGGTCGAGGTCCCGGCTTCGCAGGGTGCACAATTCGGACACGCGCAATGCGGCGCCATAGAGCAGCTCGAGTACCGCCCGATCCCGCAGTGTCACGGGATCGCCATCCGCGCTGTCGCGGGCCAAGCCGCCCAGCATCTCGCCCAACGCGGGGGCGCTCGCGACCGCCGGGAGCGTCCTGCCCCGCTTGGGCGCGATGAGGCGCAGGCTCGGGTCGGCCTGGATGATCCCCTGCTCCCGCGCCCAGCCGAAGAAGCCCCGAGCGGATGCGGTGCGCCGCGCGATCGTCGCGCGGCTGTCGCCGCGATTCGTCGCCTGCCAGAGCCACTCGCGCAGTTCCTCGAGGTCGACGTCCTCGACCTCTGCGACGCCGGACAGCGCGGCGAAGTCCCGCAGATCGGATCCGTACGCGCGCACCGTCGCGGGCGACAGTCGGCGCACGTCGGCGAGGTGATCGCACCAAGCCTCGATCGCAGTCGCCAACATCATGCAGCCAGCTTGCCAGTCACCGCCCTGTGGAGCGTCGCCACCCGCCGTCATCCCCCACGACAGAGCCCTCCATCAGCATGATCCCCAGGATGGCCTCGACCTCTGCGACCGCCAGCCCAGACCGCGCCGCCAGCTCCGCCGCCTCCCGTCCGACCCGGGCACTCAGCGCATCGCGCACCCTCGTGCGCTCGTCGGTCCACGCGCCAGCGACGGCGAGAGGCTGGGCCGTGCCGAGTCCGGCGAGCTCCCGCGCCTCGGCGGCGTCGGTGATGCACACGGCGTCATACTCACGCAGAAGTCGGTGACATCCGAGCGACGCGGGACTCGTGACCGGGCCGGGTACGGCTCCCAAGGGACGCCCGAGCGACGCCGCGTGGCCGGCCGTGTTGAGTGAGCCGCTGCGCGCACCCGCCTCGACGACCACGGTCGCACGCGAGAGGGCGGCGATGACGCGGTTTCGCGCCAGGAACCGCCACTTGGTCGGCGCGCCGCCGCAGGGGACTTCCGCGACCACCGCCCCGGTGTCGGCGATACGCCCGAGCATCTCTTCGTGTCCGGCAGGATACGCCCGATCGCACCCGCTCGCGAGCACGGCGACGGTCGCGCCCGTGCCACTGGCGAGCGCGCCGCGGTGCGCTGCTCCGTCGATCCCGTAGGCGGCTCCCGACACGACCGAGATCCCCGCGCCGGCGAGGCCCGCAGCCAGCTCGCCCGCGACATGTTCGCCGTAGGGTGTGGCCGCCCGTGCGCCGACGAGAGCGATGGACGGCGCGGCCAGCGCACGGGGGTCGCCGCGCACCCAGAGCGCGAGGGGGGCGTGATCCGCGAGATCGTCGACCGCGTGGGGCCATTCGGGATCCGAAGGGACGAGGATCGACACCCGCGCCCGCTCTGCGCGTTTCAGAGCATCGCTCACGAGCTCGCTGTGCAGGCGGGGGCGCCATCGGGCAGAGGCGTCCGCGGCAGCGCGGGGCCGGATACCCGTGACCCGCGCGATCTCCGCGGGGCGGTCCGCGACGCACAACGCCGCCTGGGCCGGCATCCGTGCGAGCAGTGCGCCCGCGACGGCGTCGCCGGGCTCGACGACGCCGCTCCAGAACACGCGGGCGGCGCGTTCCGGTGTCGCCCGCTCCCCCAGCACCGGGAGCATGCGCTCGATCACCGCATCGACGTTCATGCGGCGATCCCCCGTTTCATGAAGAGGGCACGACCGATGTCCTCCTGGTTCGGCACGGAGCGCTGCGCGAGATCGGCCAGCGTCCATGCCAGCCGGAGCACGCGGTCGTACCCACGGAGCGTCAGCTGGCCCCGTTCCAGTGCCGCGTCGAGCGGCGCCCGCACCGACGCAGGTGGCGCCGAGGGTCCCTCCCGCAGCCACCGCCCAGGAACGTCGACATTGCGTCGCCACGGTGTCCTGGCCAGCCGCTCCGCGGTGCGCGCGCGGGCATCCGCGACGCGTCTGGCCGCATCCGCCGTCGAGACACGTCCGACCGCGGCATCGGCGCCCACGGCCGCGACGCGGCGCATCGGCAGATCGATGTCCACGCGATCCAGGAGCGGGCCCGACAACCGACCGAGGTAGCGGCGGATCGCGGCCGGCGGACACTCGCACGTCGCTCCGCGCACTCCGTAGTTGCCGCACGGGCACGGATTGGTGGCGAGAACCAGCTGGAATCGCGCGGGATAACGCACGCTGATCCCGGATCGATGGATGTGGATGTCTCCGCGCTCGAGCGGCTGACGGAGGGCGTCGAGGACGCTGGCGGGAAACTCCCCTGCCTCATCGAGGAACAGCACCCCCTCACTGGCACGGGCGATGGCACCCGGCCGGATGACACGGGAGCCGCCGCCGACGAGGGCAGCGACGCTGGCCGTATGGTGCGGCGCCTCCAGCGGCGGGATGCGGGTGAGCGAGGTCACGGCCTCGCCCGACAGCGAGCGGATCGATGCCACGGCGAGAGCCGCCTCGCGATCGAGCGGCGGCAGGATGCCCGGCAGGCGCCGCGCGAGCATCGTCTTACCCGCCCCCGGCGGACCGCTCATGAGCAGGTGGTGCCCGCCCGCCGCGGCGACCACGAGCGCCTCGACGGCCTCCCGCTGACCGATCACGTCCGACAGATCCAGCATCTCAGGCTCCTCGTCCGCCGGCGTGGCCGGCGTCGGCGCGGCCACGTCGGGGACGACGACGTCCGCGCCGTGCCGCGCGGCCACCTCGGCCAAGGTCGCGGCAGGGAGCACCTCGATACCCGTCACGAGTCGGGCCTCCTCACCGTTCGCCGCCGGCACGACGATCCGTCGACGCCCGGCACGCGCGGCGGCGACCACCGCAGGAAGCACACCCGAGACGGGTCGCAGTCGCCCATCGAGCCCCAGCTCGCCGATGTGCACCGTGGCGGCCACCGACGCCGCATCCATCCCGCCGTCCGCTGTGAGCGCGGCGATCGCGATCGCGACGTCGAAGCCGGATCCGTGCTTGGGCAGGCTCGCCGGCGACAGGTTGACGGTGAGGCGGCGCCGCGGCAGCGGGAGGCCCGAGTTGGCGCACGCGTTGTGCACGCGCTGCACCGCCTCGCCGAGCGCGCGATCGCCGAGTCCGATGATGCGGAACTCGGGGGTCTGTTGGCTGACATCGGCCTCGACCTCGACCAGAGCGCCCTCGAGCCCGTTCAGCGCGATCGACCACGTCCGCGCAACGGTCATCGCACGTCCCGCAGATGCTCGACGTGGCCGGTTCCGGCATCCATCCCCAGCACCGACACGGCATCGATGCGCACGGCGCGGCCTCGAGCCTCGTCGGGATGCGCGATGCACCACGCGACGGCGAGGCGCCACAGACGGGCCCGCTTTCGCGCGTCGATGGCTTCGAGGGGATGCCCGAAGCGCTCGCTCGTGCGCGTCTTGACCTCCACGACGACGATCTCGCCGGCCTCGAGGGCGACGATGTCGATCTCGCCGAGAGGGCACCGCCAGTTGCGGTCGAGGATGCGGTACCCGCGCTCGGTCAGGAAGGATGCGGCCCGGTTCTCACCGTCGCGTCCCAGGTCGTCTTTGGCTGCCATAGGCACAGCGTGGCGAACCGTCGGCGCCGTCTCTGCGGACCGGACTCTCCTCGGGGAGAACCCGCCGCCTCCCGGCCGGTGAGGAGAATCGCTCAGTTGTCGAGCGAGAGCTCCTCGGGAAGCTGGAAGTCGCGGCGCGAGAGCTCCTCGACGTTGACGTCCTTGAACGTCAGCACGCGCACGGCCTTCACGAAACGATCGGCGCGGTAGATATCCCACACCCACACGTCGGTCATCGAGATCTCGAAGTAGAAATCGTGCTCGGTGTCGCGGCGCACGACGTTGACGTCGTTGGCGAGGTAGAAGCGGCGCTCGGTCTCGATCACGTACTGGAACTGCGAGACGACGTCGCGGTACTCCCGGTAGAGGGCGAGCTCGAGTTCGCGGTCGTAGTCTTCGAAGACATCGTCATCCATGGTGCGTCCATTCTACGGCTGCGGTCCGGGTCGGCGCGGTCTCAGAAGAGTGTGGGCGCCGAGGCGATCTGCCACGAGGCCCGGTGATGCGCGTGAAGCCCGTGGGCGGCGATGGCGGCGCGGTGCTCCGGGCTGGCGTAGCCCTTGTTGCGCTCCCAGAGGTACGCGGGCGCATCCGGGTGCAGCGCGACCATGTGCGCGTCGCGCGCGACCTTGGCGACGACGGATGCGGCGGCAGCGCTCGCACAGTCGCGGTCGCCCTTGATGACGGTGCGCACCTCGTACGGCGTCGCCCCCGCGGGCGTGATGTAGTCATGGTTGCCGTCGAGCAGCACGACCGCATCCGTCATGTCCACGCCCTGCGCGCGGAGGCCGTCGAGCGCGCGGTGGGCGGCGAGCCCGAGTGCTCGCGTGATCCCCACCGCGTCGATCTCTGCGGCGGTCGCCCACCCGAGCGCGCTCGCGTCGACCCACGCCTCGGCGACGCGGGCCACATCCGCCCTGCGCGCCTCGGGGATGAGCTTCGAGTCGCGCAGACCCTCGGGGATGCGGACCCGGCGCGTGCGCGGGGCCATGACCGTCGCGCCGATCACGACGGGGCCTGCGAGAGCGCCTCGCCCCACCTCGTCGCACGCGATGACGATGCGCTGATCGGCCCACAGGCGCCGTTCCAGCCGCAGCGTCGGTTGGACCGGGCTCACTGGCCCTCCGGCCGAGGCACGTCCGCGAACACCTCGTGGTGGAAGTCGATTCCGCCGAAGCGGTCGAAGGGCCACGTGATCAGGAACGCGCGTCCGACGACGTTGTCGATGGGCACGAAGCCGCGACCGGGCTGGTCCTGGTTGTATCGCGAGTCCTTCGACCGATAACGATTGTCCCCCAGGACCCAGAGCGATCCCTCCGGCACCGTGACGTCGAAGTCGAGCGAGGATGCGGGAGCTCCGGGGTCGGGCAGCAGGAGATAGGAGGACTCGTCGATCGGAGCGCCGTTGACCGTGATCTGGCCTAGGTCGTTGCAGCAGACGACGTGATCGCCGGGCAGCCCGATGATGCGCTTGATGAGGTGGTCGTCGCTGTCGGGCGCGGCAAGGCCCACGAGGGAGAGCACCCACTCGATTCCGTCCACGATCGGCCCCTGACTCGGAGCGGACACCGAGGAGCCCAGCCAGCCGCCCGGGTCGCGGAACACGACGACGTCACCGCGCTCGTATCCCCCGAAACGCGGCGTCAGCTCGTCGACGAGGATGCGATCCTGCTCGATCAGCGTGTTCTCCATCGACGCCGACGGGATGTAGAACGAGCGCACCAGGAACGTCTTGACCAGGAACGACACCAGCAACGCGATCAGGATGATGACCAGGACGTCGCGGAGGAAGATCAACGCACCGCGGCGTCGGCGAGGCCGGGATCGGCGCGGCAGCGATGCGTCGTCGACGGAGGGGTTGTCGGTGCTCATGCAGTTCCTCGAGATACAGGCGGCACGAGCCGCACTCTAGCGTCGCACATCAGCGCGCGGCCGCGGACACGACGAAGCCCCGACGCCGGAGCGGTCGGGGCTTCGTGACGGAGCGCGATCAGCGGTCGCGCTTCTCCTTGATCTTCGCCTTCTTGCCGCGGAGGTTGCGGAGGTAGTACAGCTTGGCGCGACGCACGTCACCACGCGTCACGACCTCGATCTTGTCGATGATCGGCGAGTGCACCGGGAAGATGCGCTCGACGCCGACCTGGAAGCTGATCTTGCGGACGTTGAAGGTCTCGCGCACGCCGTCGCCCTGGCGGCCGATGACGACGCCCTGGAAGACCTGGATACGCGAGCGGTTGCCCTCGGTGATGTTGACGTGCACCTTGACGGTGTCGCCGGGACCGAAGTCCGGGATGTCGGAGCGGAGCGAAGCCGCATCGACGGCGTCGAGGATCTGCATGAGTGATCTCTTCCTGCAACCGCCACAGGTCGGCTGCGAAACTGGTGTTTACGAAAGTAGGAGCGGTGCCCGCACCACGCGGGATGCGTGGCTGTCTCCCCTGAGGCAGAGACCGGTCAGGGCACAAACAACCATTCTGCCATGCGCCGCTCCGCGCGCCAACTTCACGCGTCGCGCTGCACCGTCTCCTCGACCACGATGACCTCGTGCGCCGGCGCGGATGCGGCCGGTGAGGGCTTCGTCGGCGGGATGTAGGCCGTGCCGTCGCTGGTGTGCAGCACGGCCGCTCGCGGACGCGCCTCGCGCCAGAGCTGCCACAGCTGGAGCCAGATGTTCGCGACCCCCACCAGCACCGTGAGCACCATGACGGGCGCCCACCACTGCTGGACGAACAGGCCGAGAGCGATCGTCAATGCGTGCCAGAGGCCGTAACCGGCCACATCCCACCAGGAGAGCGCACGTTCGGCACGCGCCGTCGGCCGAAGACGGGTCAAGAGCGTCAACAGGAGCTGGCCGAAGAAGACGGAGGGGATGGCGATGAACAGCACCCACAGCAGAGCCCAGCCGCCGGCGCCTGTCACCGTCCACCCGACGAAGAGCCACAGCGGTAGCAGGAAGGCGGAGGGCAGAAGCCAGTGGAAGCCGGCACGACGAAGCCACATGCCTGCATCGTACGCGTGCACGCGCCGCCAGGACCGCTCGCGAGCGACACTCGGGGCGGACGCCCAGCGGCGCACGCGGCCGCGGGCACGACGCTCGCGCCGCGAGCGGGAGAGAATGGAGCGGAGAACGAAGGAGCACCATGATCGAACTGCGCACGCCGACCGAGATCGAACAGATGCGACCGGCCGGGCGCTTCGTCGCCGAAGTGCTGGCGACGCTGCGGGACGAGACGAAGGTCGGCACGAACCTGCTGACACTGGACCGCAGGGCGCACGACATGATCCGAAAGGCCGGCGCCGAGTCCTGCTACATCGACTATCACCCGTCCTTCGGCGCCAGCCCGTTCGGCAAGGTGATCTGCACCTCGATCAACGACGCCGTGCTGCACGGGCTGCCCTTCGACTACACGCTGCGCGACGGTGACCTCGTCTCGCTCGACTTCGCGGCATCCGTCGACGGCTGGGTCGCGGACTCCGCCGTCTCCTTCGTGGTCGGAACCGCCCGCGACGAGGATCTTCGCCTGATCGAGACCACGCGCATCGCTCTGGATGCCGCGATCCAGACGGCGACGGTCGGCAACCGCGTCGGCGACGTGTCGGCTGCCATCGCCGCCGTCTCCCACGGTGCCGGCTACTCCATCAACACGGATTTCGGCGGCCACGGTGTCGGCCGCGTCATGCACGGCGACCCGCACGTCCCGAACGACGGAAAGCCCGGCCGCGGCTATCCGCTGCGCGAAGGTCTCGTGGTGGCGCTCGAGCCCTGGCTGCTGGAGACGACCGATCGCCTGGTGACCGACCCGGACGGCTGGACGCTGCGCAGCGCCGACGGCTCCCGCGGCGCGCACACGGAGCACACCGTCGCCGTCACGGCGGAGGGCCCCATCGTCTTGACCGACCGCGGGTTCCTCGGCGTCGACTGAGCCGCGCTCAGTCGACGAGCAGGTCGGGACGCCGCTCGCGCGTGCGTTCCACCTGCTGGTCGCGACGCCACTCGGCCACGCGGCCGTGATGTCCGCTCAGGAGCACATCGGGCACGGCCAGGCCACGCCACTCGGAGGGCTTCGTGTACGACGGATATTCCAGCAGCCCGTCCTCGTGCGACTCCTCGACGAGGCTCTCCGGGTTGCCGACGACGCCGGGCACGAGACGTCCGACGGCCTCGATCATGGCCATCGCCGCCACCTCGCCGCCGTTGAGCACGTAGTCGCCGAGGCTCGCGAGTCGCACCTGTCCGAGCGAGGCCGCGTAGGTGAAGACCCGTTCGTCGATGCCCTCGTACCGGCCGCAGCCGAAGACAAGGTGATCCAGGCCGCTCCATTCGCGAGCCGTCGCCTGAACGAACCGTTCGCCCGCGGGGGAAGGGAAGACGAACGTCGGCTCCGACGTCGCCTCCTGGGCGATCGCGTCGAGTGCGAGACCCCAGGGCTCGGGCTTCATCACCATGCCCGCTCCCCCGCCATACGGGGTGTCATCGACTGTGCGATGCCGATCGGTCGTGAAATCGCGCAGGTCGTGCACCCGCACATCCAGCAGTCCGTTGCCACGGGCTTTGCCGAGAAGCGATACCTCGAGAACGTCGAAGAACTCGGGGAAGATCGTGATGACGTCGATGCGCACGTCAGTCCTCGCCGGTCGCGGCCGTTTCGTCTTCGGCGGTGGACTCGTCGTCGGCGGGAAGCTCCTCGAAGAGCCCGGCGGGCGGCGTCACGACGACGCGCCCCGCGGCGGGATCCACCTCGGGGACGATCGCCTTGACGAACGGGACCAGCACTTCGTTCTCGCCGACGGCGACCGCGAGCAGATCCTGCGCGGGAAGGTGGTCGACACGGGCGACCCGCCCCACGACGACTCCGTCGCGAACGACGTCGAGGCCGACGAGCTGGTGGTCGAACCAGGCGTCCTCTTCGTCGGAGGTGCTCTGCTCGTCCTGGTCGATCCAGAGAATGGCGCGCACGAGGGATTCCGCCGCGTCGCGGTCGTCGACGCCCTCGAAGAACGCGACGGGATGCGTGTTCATCCACCGGAACTCGCGAACCGTGACGGTCTTGCCGAACCATGACGACGAATCGGGGACCTGGAGGGTGAACTCCGCCCCCGGGACGAACCGACCGTCGGGGTCGTCGGTGTACAGCTCGAGCTTCAGGGCGCCCTTGAGGCCGTGGGCCTTGACGAGGCGACCGACGCGAAGCTGGGTCTTGCCGGGGCGCGGCGCGGATGCGCGCGCTCCGTCACCGGATGCGGCCGCCATCAGTCGTCGGCGACGTCGACGCGCACGCGGCTGCCGTCGGCGAGGGCCGTGACCACGGTCCGCAGAGATTTGGCGGTGCGACCGCCGCGCCCGATCACGCGACCCCGGTCATCGGGGTGGACGTGCACCTCGAGCACATCGCCTCGCGGCGACGTGGACGAGACGATGCGCACGGCGTCGGGGTTGTCGACGATCCCCTTGACGACGTGTTCGAGCGCGGCAGCCAGCACGGTGATTACGCCTCGGTGCTCTCAGCAGCCTCGTCGGCGGCCTCGGCCTCGGCGGGAGCGGGCTCCTCGGCCTTCTTCTCGGCCTTGGGCTTGATGACCGACTTCTTGGCCGCGTCGACCTCGAAGGGGGCCTTGCCCTCTGCGTACTTGACGGTGCTCACGGCGTCCTTGTCGCCCTTGAAGCGACCCCAGTCGCCCGTGAGCTTGAGGATCGCGAGGACCTGCTCGGTCGGCTGAGCACCGACGCCGAGCCAGTACTGGGCCCGCTCGGAGTCGACCTTGATGACCGAGGGCTCCTCGGTCGGGTGGTACTGACCGATCTCCTCGATCACGCGACCGTCGCGCTTGGTGCGCGAGTCGGCGACGACGATGCGGTAGTAGGGCGCACGGATCTTTCCGAGACGCTTGAGACGGATCTTGACAGCCACGATTCTCCTGAATGTGTGGAAGGTGGTCGAACTGGTCGCCTGGAGCGTGGGGTGCACACCCGGCGGAAGCTCTGTGGTTCGGACCCGGCCGGATAGAGGGTCGGGCGGGGTCCAGCTGTCTATTTTGCCAGATGATGACGCGGCTCGCGAACCAGCGCGCCCCGCGTGTCAGACTGAGCCGGTGACCGTCCCCTTCGCCCCGTCGCGCCGCTCGACCGTCGGCCTCGAGTGGGAGCTGATGCTCGCCGACGGGCGCACCGGCGATCTCGTTCCCCGCGGGCCCGAGATCATCGATGAGCTCGCCGAGTCGGTCGCCCCCGAGCGGTTCCAGGTCACGGGCGAGCTTCTCACCAACACGATCGAGGTCACCAGCGGCGTGGGCGACACCGTCGAGGCCGCCGTCGACGACATCGCGGATGCGATCGCGGCCGTCCGCACGGCGACGGATCCGCGCGGTGTGGAGCTGCTGTGCGCGGGTAGCCATCCCTTCGCGCAGTGGTACGACCAGGAGGTCACCGACAAGACCCGCTACCACTCGCTCATCGAGCGCACCCAGTGGTGGGGGCGCAACATGATGATCTGGGGAATCCACGTGCACGTCGGCGTCGACGACGTCACGAAGGTCTTCCCCATCATCAACGCCCTGTCCACGTACCTGCCCCATCTGCAGGCGCTCTCCGCATCCAGTCCGTTCTGGGCGGGCGAGCGCACCGGATACGCCTCGAACCGCGCCCTCGTCTTCCAGCAGCTGCCGACGGCGGGTCTGCCGTGGGGCCTCGGGAACTGGGCCGAGTACGAGGCCTACCTCGACGACATGGTGCGCACCGAGGTGATGGCGGATGCCACCGAGGTGCGCTGGGACATCCGTCCCGCCCCGCGGTGGGGCACGATCGAGGTGCGCGCGTGCGACGGGATGTCGACGCTGCCCGAGCTCGCCGCGGTCGCGGCTCTCACACAGACCCTCGTCGAGGATTTCTCGCGCCGACTCGACGCCGGTGAACAGCTGCCGTCGCTGCAGCCCTGGTTCGTGCGCGAGAACAAGTGGCGTGCTGCACGGTACGGATTGGACGCACGGGTCATCGTCGATCGCGACGGACGACAGGAACCTGTCGTCGAGCATCTCGAAGCCACGCTCGAGCGTGTGGGCGACGTGGCCGTCGAGCTCAAGTGCGCCGAGGAGCTCGAGGGTGTGCGCACCACCCTCGCGCAGGGAGCCAGCTACGCGCGTCAGCTCGCCGTCGCAGACGCGTCGGGCGGTGACCTGCGCCAGGTGGTGCAGCACCTTATCCGCGAGTTCCGCGCCGGCCCCGAGCGCCGCGCGCCCCTGGCCGCCCGCGGCTGAACCTGTACCGCGCTCATAAACTCGCTGCTTACCGTGATCCCGTGATCGTCCACCGCCGCCACCGGCTCCATGCAACGGTCTGGACCGCTGTCGGGGTCGTGACGCTGATGATGGCCGGGTGCGCGGCTGCACCGCCGCAACGGCCGAACGTCCCTCCGCATCCGGCGTCGCCCGCGCCGTCGGCCTCGCCGACGCGTACACCGACGAACGCCTCCGACGCCGTCATCGTCACGATCGGCGACTCGATCATGTCGGGGTACGGGCTCGACCCCGACCAGGCGTGGCCCGTTCTGCTGGGCGAACAGACGCACACGGACATCGTGAATCTCTCGTGCGCGGGCGCGGGATTCGTGGTGGACGGCGACTGCGGGACGAACTTCTCGGCGCTCGCGCAGGAGGCCGTCGACCTCGAGCCGGCGATGATCATCCTGCAGTCCTCGGACAACGACTCGGACGAGGACGCTGACGACATCGACGCGGCGACGCGCGCCACGGTCGAGGAACTGCACGCGGAGCTCCCCTCGACGCGGATCGTCGGGCTGAGCACGCTGTGGAACCAGCCCTGGGAGGCGCCGCCGTCGATCGCGTGGAGCTCCGACGCCCTCCGCTCAGCCGTGGAGGCCGCCGACGGCACGTTCGTTTGGCTGGGTCAGCCGCTGCAGGAGAACCCGGAGCTGCTGCAGTGGGACAGCGAGCATCCGACCGCAGAGGGGCAGGAGTATCTCGCCCGTCACGTGCGCACGGTTCTCGCGCACGCAGGAATCGTGCTCTGACGCGCGCTCAGCCGCGGCCGAGCAGCTTCTGCAGTTCGGCGAGGTCGGCCTCGCTCGGGGCCTTCCCGCCCCCGAGACCGAAGCCCGAACCGGTAGGCTCCGCAGCGGGCAGCCCCGCGTTCTCGGCGGCGCGCTTGGCGGGGTTGCCCGAGCGCGACCCCTTCACCTTCTGCTGCTTGCCGCGCTTCGCCGACGCTCCCGGACGCCCCATCGAGCCGACGCCGGGCATGCTGGGCACGCCGCCGCGCGCGACGGTCTTCATCATCTTCGCGGCCTGGTCGAAACGCTGCACGAGCTGGTTCACGTCGGTCACGGTCATGCCAGAGCCGCGTGCGATGCGCAGACGGCGCGAGCCGTTGAGCAGCTTGGGGTTGCGGCGTTCGGCCGGCGTCATCGATCGGATGATCGCCTCGGTACGGTCGATCTCGCGCTCGTCGAAGTTGTCGAGCTGCTGCTTCATCTGGCCCATGCCCGGGAGCATCCCGAGCATCTTCTTCATCGAGCCCATCTTCTTCATCTGCTGCAGCTGCTCGAGGAAGTCCTCGAGGGTGAACTGCTCCTTCGCGAGCTTCTCGGCGACCTTCATCGCCTCGGCTTCGTCGAAGGTCTGCTGCGCCTGCTCGATCAGGGTGAGGATGTCACCCAGATCGAGGATGCGGCTCGCCATGCGGTCCGGGTGGAAGGGCTCGAGATCCTCGAGTCCTTCACCGGTCGAGGCGTAGATGATGGGACGACCCGTGACCGAGGCCACGGAAAGCGCAGCACCGCCGCGGGCGTCGCCGTCGAGCTTGGAGAGGACGACACCGGTGAAGTCCACACCCTCCTGGAAAGCGGTCGCGGTGTTGACCGCATCCTGGCCGATCATCGCGTCGATGACGAACAGCACCTCGTCGGGATCGGTCGCCGTGCGGATGTCGGCGGCCTGCTTCATGAGCTCCGCATCCACGCCGAGGCGTCCGGCGGTGTCGATGATGACCGTGTCGTGCTGGTGGCGACGGGCGTACTCGACACCGTCGCGCGCGACGCGCACGGGGTCGCCGACGCCGTTGCCGGGCTCGGGCGCGTAGATCGCGGCTCCCGCGCGCTCGGCGACGACCTGCAGCTGGTTGACGGCGTTGGGTCGCTGGAGGTCGGCGGCGATGAGGAGCGGCGTGTGGCCGTCCTTCTCCAGCAGACGCGCCAGCTTTCCGGCGAACGTCGTCTTTCCGGAGCCCTGAAGACCCGCGAGCATGATGACCGTGGGCGGCGTCTTGGCGAACTGCAGACGACGCTGCTCGCCGCCGAGAATCGCGACGAGCTCCTCGTTGACGATCTGCACGACCTGCTGCGCGGGGTTCAACGCACGGTTGACCTCGTCGCCGAGCGCCCGCTCGCGGACCTTGCCCGTGAACTCCTTCACCACCGCCAGTGCGACGTCGGCGTCGAGCAGGGCGCGTCGGATCTCGCGCACCGTCCCGTCGACGTCGGCGGGGCTGAGCTTCCCCTTCGTGCGCAGATTGCGGAAGGTCTCAGTGAGCCGGTCGGAGAGGGTGCCGAAAGTCGCCATGATGCGTCGATTTTACGCGAGCGCGGCGGCGGATGAGTCGTCGGACCCTCCGAAGCGCCCCGAGATCGACAGCGCGTGCTGCAGGAGAGCCTCCAGCGACACCGACGAGGCACCGTGCTGCGCCCACATCCAGACCGCACCGAGAACGGCCGCACCGTAGGCGGCGGCGCGGATCTGCGCGAGCAGAGCGTCGCCGGTCGTGTCGGTCAGTCGAGGGGCGATCTCACGCTGCAGCAGCGCCAACCGTTCGGCGCGCTGCCTCTCGAGCTCCTCGCCGAGACCCATGGCCTCCGCGTTGGTGATCGCGAGCGCGAGCGTGTCGGGGGTCAGGTCGCGCCCGATGCCAGCGAGAGCGTCGGAAACGGCCGCACCCTCCGCCATGGCGCCCAACGCCGCCGCCAAACGCGCATCGAAGCCGGACCAGAGCACGTCGCTCTTCGCGCGGAAGTAGTTGAAGAAACTGGCTCGCGCGACGCCGGCGCGACGCGTGATGTCTCCGATCGAGGTCCCCTCGTACCCCTGCTCGAAGAACAGCTCGCATGCGGCTTCGGCGATCGTCTCTGGCGAGCTCGCCCGAGGCCGTCCCATCCGCGGTACGTCGGTCATCCGAGCAGTTTAGTCAGCGCCCGTTCCTCGGATGCGGCCGTATCCCTCCCGCAGGAGATCTCCCTGGATCAGGACGATTCGGTCCGGATCGTCCTGATGTGTGGTGATCTCCTGCCCGACGGGCACCGGCACTCGGCCCGCGGATGCGGCGGAGCGGCATCCGCGAACCGCGGTAGGCTGGCTTCTTGGACCGGATACAGCAAGTCCGTCCGCGCGCTTCCGTGTGCCCCTCCTCGTTGAAGGCTCCCACCATGATCCCTGCACCTCTCAGCTCTCGTCGCGCCGCCGTGTCGGCCGCGGGCCTCGCCGCCGCCCTCGCCCTCACCGCCTGCGCGGCCGGGGGCACGGCTGACGCTCCGCGTGACGGCGGGACCCTCGTCTACGCCACCGGTGACGCCGAGCCGACCTGCCTCGACCCGCACGTCGGCGGCAACTACCCGCAGGCGCTCATCTCGACGCAGTACCTGGAGCCGCTCGTCGGCCGCGACGCGGAGGGCACCATCACGCCGTGGCTCGCCGAGTCGTGGCAGGTCAGCGACGACGGACTCACGTGGGACTTCACCCTCCGCGACGGGTTGACCTTCACCGACGGCACCCCCGTCGATGCGGCCGCGATCAAGACCAACATCGAGCACCTGAAGGACCCCGACACCGCATCCAGCACGGGCTATCTGGCCGTCGCGAAGGTGACCGACGTCGAGGTCGTGGACGCGACGCACGCGCGCTTCCACCTCGCAGCCCCCGACTCCGCACTCCTGGAGTCGCTCAGTCAGCAGTGGACCGCGATCGAGTCCCCCGCGGGAATCGCCCGCGGGCAGGAGGAGAACTGCAAGGCGCCCATCGGCACCGGCCCCTTCGTCGTCGATTCCTGGACGCCGCAGGAGTCGGTGCACCTCGTGCGCAATGAGAACTACGCCTCCCCCGGCCCCGAGGCCCAGCACGAGGGCCCCGCCTACCTCGATGCGATCGAGTGGCGCTTCATCCCGGATGCCGCAACGCGGCAGGCGGCCCTGCTCTCGGGCGAGGTGCAGGTCATCGACAACCCGCAGCCGGACGCGATCGTCGCGGCGGAGAACTCGACCGACACGACCCACATCGACGCACCCCGACCCGGCTCCGTGAACCGCATCGAGCTCAACACCGGCCAGGCCCCGTTCGACGACATCCGCGTGCGCGAGGCGTTCATCCGGGCGGCGGATCCGGACCCGGGTATCACGGCGCTCTACCAGGGCACGGTCACGCGCTCGTTCTCGCCGCTCGCGAGCACGGAGCCCGCCGCCGTCAGCGACGCGTCGCTGTTCACGACCGACACCGCGCGCGCCGAACAGCTGCTCGACGAGGCCGGCTGGACGACGCGGGATGCGGACGGCGTCCGCACGAAGAACGGGGCGCGCCTCAGCGTGCGCTTCCCCGTCAGCACCAACCAGTCGGTAGCGGCGGAGCAGTCGCTCTTCGAGCAGATCCAGGCGAACGCCGGCGCCGTGGGCTTCGACGTCCAGATCACCCCGTTGGACCTGTCGGGCTGGTACGCCGCACTCGGCGCGAAGGAGTACGAAGCGGTGAGCGCGCCGTACACGAAGGTGGGACCCGACGTCCTGCGCATCCTGTACGACTCCGACGGCATCGTCCCCGCGCCCAGCGGCTACTTCGCCAACCACGCACAACTGTCCGATCCGAAGCTGGACGCGCTCCTCGATCAGGCGTCGGCCGCATCCGACGACCAGCAGCGCGCCGACCTGTACGCCCAGGCGCAGCACATCATCCTCGACAGCTACGCCATCCTCCCGCTCTACGACCAGCAGAACCATTTCCTGGTGCGCGGCGCGAGCGGCGTCACGACGTTGGGCACGGTGGCCACGCCGACCTTCATCGACACCCGCCTGAACGGCTGAGCGCTCGGTGAGGGTCCTTCGCTGGGTGGTGGCGCGCGTCGGATCGGCGCTGCTGGTCGTGTGGCTCGTGGCCACCGTGGTGTTCTTCGCGCTGCGCGCCTCCGGCGACCCCCTCGAGGCGATCCTCGGCGGTCCGGGTTCCCAAGCGGGGCCCGAGACGGTGGAGGCGGCGACCCGCGCCTACGCGCTCGACCAGCCGCTGCTCGTGCAGTACCTGCTGCAACTGGGCCGGATCGCCACCGTGCAGCTGGGCGACTCGTACGCCAGGAAGCAGCCCGTCGCCGATCTCATCGCCGCGCAGCTGCCCTCCACCCTCCTTCTCGCAACCCTCGCCCTGCTGGTCGCGTGGGTGCTGGCACTGATCGGGGCGATCATCGTCACGGTGGTGCGCGGCCGGGCGGCGCGGCTCGTGTCGACCGTCCTGCGCTCCGTCGAGACGATCGCCACCGTGATGCCGCAGTTCTGGCTCGGCGCCGTGCTCATCCTGCTGTTCGCCGCGACCTGGCGCGTGCTGCCCGCCACGAGCGTCGGCGCCGATCCGGCGGGGCTCGTGCTCCCCGTCCTCACCCTCGCCGTTCCGATCGCCGGCTTCCTCGCACAGGTCATGCGCGATTCGCTCACCGCTGCCGACGCCGCTCCCTTCGCGACGACCGCTCGCAGCCGCGGCGCATCCGAGGTGCGGGTGCTGCTGCGGCACACGCTGCGGCACGCCGCACTTCCCGCCCTGGCGCTCTCCGGGTGGGCCTACGGCAGCCTGCTCTCCGGCGCAGTCGTGGTCGAAGCCCTCTTCGCGCGCCCCGGTCTCGGACGCCTGCTCATCGACGCGGCCACAGCCCGCGACGTGCCGCTGGTGATCGGCGCCGTCGTCGTGGTCGCGCTCATCTACGTCGTCGTGGTCGTTCTGACGGATGCGGCGGAACTCCTCGTCGATCCGCGTCTTCGCGGTCGGCGACCTCGGTCGCTGCGCGTCCCGACGGTGGCGGTGGGCGCGTGACTGCCGCCGCCTCGACGCAGGCACGGCCCGGAGTTACGAGAGCGTTCGTCTCCGCGTGGGGTGCGGCAGGAGTCACGGCTCTGATCGGACTCGTCGTACTGATCGTGGCGATCATCTGGCCCGGGCTGCTGGCTCCGGGCGACCCGCTTGCAATCGCGCCGGCCGAAGCGTTCCGCCCACCGAGTCCCGCGCACCTGTTCGGAACGGACGAGTCGGGGCGCGATCTGTACACGCGCGTCGTGCACGGCGCCGCCGCATCCGCCGGGGTCGGCGCCGCGGCGACCGCGATCGGCGTCGGGGCCGGCCTTCTCCTGGGGTTCACCGCCGGCCTCGGCCCACGGTGGCTGGATGCGGCACTGTCGCGGATCATCGAGGTGCTCTTCGCCCTCCCGACGCTCGTCATGGCCCTCCTTCTCGTGGCGGTGACGGGTCCGGGGACGGCGGCGTCGGTGGTCGCGATCGGGCTCGCGACGACACCGGGCTACGCGCGGATGCTGCGCACCCAGGTGCGGCAGGTCGCACGCAGCGGCTATGTCGAGTACGCGCACCTCGAGCATGTCGGGCCGGTGCGCATCCTCCTCCGCCACATCGCGCCCAACGCGCTGTGGCCGCTCGTCTCGGTCGCGACCCTCGGCGTCGGGCAGGCGATCGTGTGGGTCTCGGCGCTCAGCTTCCTCGGGCTCGGGGCGCTCCCGCCGTCGCCGGAGTGGGGGGCGATGCTCAACGCGGGGCGTGTCTACATCGGCAGTGCCTGGTGGATGACGGTCTTCCCCGGACTCGCGATCGTCACCACGGCCGCCGTGCTCACGGCGGTCGGGCGACGCCTGGCGGGCGGGGTGCGCACATGAGTGGGCTTCATGTGGCGGGACTGCGGGTCACACTTCCCGGCACCGGGAACGTCCTGCGCGGCGTCGACCTCGAGGTGGAACCGGGCGAGATCGTCGCCGTCGTCGGCTCCTCCGGCGCAGGCAAGTCCGTTCTGGCGCGAACGCTGCTGGGTTTCACGCAGGAGCAGGCCGGCGCCTCGGTCACCGCGGCGCGGTTCGAGGTCGCGGGGCGCGATGTCAGACGCGCGGGAAGACGCGGCTGGCGAGGGATGCGGGGGCGAGACGTCGCGCTCGTGCTGCAGGACGCCCTCCAATCGCTGGACCCGCTGCGGACGATCGAGGCGGAGGTCGGCGAGACACTCGCGCTGCACCGGGTCCCCCGGCCCCTCCGACGCGCACGTGTCCTGCAGGCCCTCTCGGACGCGGGGCTTCCGGAGCCGGAAACGCTGCTGGCGCGCCGTTCGGACGAGCTCTCCGGCGGAATGCGTCAACGCGCCCTCATCGCCTCCGCGATGGTGGGCGGCGCGAACATCCTCATCGCCGACGAGCCGACGACCGCCCTGGATGCCACGGTGGCGGTGCACGTGCTGGATCTCCTCTCCCGCATCCGCGACGAGGGTCGAGCGGTCCTGCTGATCAGCCACGACCTCGCGGCCGTCGCCCGCGTCGCCGACCGAGTGGCCGTGCTGGAGGACGGTGCCGTGGTGGAGACGGGCCCCACGGCTCAGGTGCTGTCGGCGCCGCGCCACGCGGCGACCCGCGCGCTGCTGGCCGCGTCTCCGCGCGGGCCGAAGTCGATCGCCGCGCAGCCGGCGGGCCGCGTGCTTCTGAGCGCGGAGGGCGTGGGGCGTGCATATCGCTCGGTCACCGCCCTCACGGACGTCGATCTCCGCATCCGGGCTGGCGAGGTCGTCGGCGTCGTCGGCGCGTCCGGGTCGGGCAAGACGACCCTGGCCCGTCTCCTGGTGGGCGCCGAGCATCCGGACACCGGCACGATCACGCTCGCAACGCCCGCGCCGCGCATCCGTCTCGTACCGCAGGACCCGTTGGGCAGCTTCGATCCCCGGTGGAGCGTCGAACGCATCCTGACGGCCTCATCCGCTCCCGACGCGCCGACCCCCCGAGGGCTCCTCGAACGGGTGGGGCTCGACCCGACGCTGCTTCGACGACGTCCGGCGACGCTGTCCGGTGGGCAGCGGCAGCGCGTGGCCATCGCGCGGGCGCTCGCTGCCTCCCCAGACGTGCTGGTGTGCGACGAGCCCGTGTCGGCGCTGGATGTGGCGACGCAGGCCGGGATCCTCGACCTCATCCTCACCTTGCCGGCCACGACCGGGGCCGCCGTCGTCTTCATCTCGCACGACCTCGCCGTCATCAGGCGCGTCAGTGATCGTGTCCTCGTGATGTCCGCCGGCCGGGTCGTCGAGGAAGGACCCACCGAGGCGGTCTTCACCGGCGCTCAGCACCCTTTCACGCGCGAACTGATCGCCGCGGCGACCGCTGTGCCGTCGGAGTGAGTTCAGTCGGCGCTCGTGACCGAGATCACCGCGCCGTCCGAGTCGAGATTCACCAGGAGCACATCGTCGGTCGCGTCCGCATCGAGCGCGTACTCGAGGACGGCAAAGGGATCCGAACCGCCATGCTCGTCCGCGAGGATCGTCATACTGGTGAGCTGCAGCGAACGGATGACGTCGACGTGGACGTCACCCGAGATGTCCACGAGGAGATCGGTGATGTCCTCGCCGAAGGTGTCCTGCTGCTGCAGGATGTACTCCGTCACCTCGCTGGTGCGGTCGTCCAGTTCGCCGATCATGGCATTGCGCGCGAGCAGGTCGAGCTGCTCGAGCGAGGAGATGAGGGAGGCGGCGACGTCCAGGGCTGCCACGGAGACGTCCTCCTGGTCGGGAGCCGTGAGATCGACCGTCACGCTCTGGTCGCCGAACTCGACGTTCTCGGACCAGAAGATGGATCCGTCGGGCCCTGATTCCAGAAGTCCGAAGAAGTCGTGCTCGATCGCCATGAGTCAATGAAACCAGCCCGACCCGCCAGGCGGTAGTCCGGCGCGCGGCTCAGGAGACGAGCTGCTCGACGAAGACGTGGGGCGTGAATCCGGTGAGGTCTCCGATGCCCTCGCCCTGACCCAACAGCTTCACGGGGATGCCGGTGCGCTCCTGCACGGCCAGGACGAATCCGCCCTTGGCCGATCCGTCGAGTTTGGTGAGCACGAGCCCGGTGACCCCGGCCTGCTCGAGGAACGCCTCGGCCTGCATCAGACCGTTCTGGCCCGTCGTGGCATCGAGCACGAGGAGCACCTCGCTGATCGGCGCCTGCTTCTCGATGACGCGCTTGATCTTGCCCAGCTCGTCCATGAGCCCGCCCTTGGTGTGCAGGCGCCCGGCGGTGTCGACGAGGACGATCTCGGTACCCGTCTCGATCGCGTGCGCCACGGTCTGGAAGGCGACGGATGCGGGATCCTGCCCTTCCTGCTGCGGACGCACGATCGCTGCTCCCCCGCGCTCGGCCCAGGTCGCGAGCTGGTCGACGGCCGCGGCACGGAAGGTGTCGGCGGCGCCGACGACGACCGAGCGGTCGTAGCGACGCAGGAAGTTCGCGAACTTGCCGATGGTGGTCGTCTTGCCCACGCCGTTGACGCCGACGACGAGGACGACGGCCGGACGCTCGGTGAGCCGGAGCGTGGAGTCGAACTTCGCGAAGTGCTCCTCGAGACTCTCGCGCAGCATCCGCTGGAGGTCCTTGGGGTCGGTCGTGCGATACCGATCGACCTTCTCGCGCAGTTCGTCGATGAGACGTTCGGTCACGTCGGGACCGAAGTCCGCCGTGAGCAGGGCCGTCTCGAGGTCCTCCCACGTGCTCTCGTCGATGACGGGCTTGACGAACATCCCTCGCAGGGCACGCCCCAGCGACCACGATCTCTCGGCCATGCCTCCAGCCTACGCGGCCGGGCTCACGCGGATTCGCGCTCGCGCACCCGCTGGCCCACGACGGCCGAGACGCCGTCCTGGCGCATGGAGACGCCGTACAGCGCGTCGGCAATCTCCATCGTCCGCTTCTGGTGCGTGATGACGATCAGCTGACTGGATGCGCGCAGCTGCTCGAACACCGTCAGCAGGCGCCCGAGATTGGCATCATCGAGCGCAGCCTCGACCTCGTCGAGGATGTAGAAGGGGCTGGGGCGCGCCTTGAAGATCGCGACGAGCAACGCGACAGCCGCGAGCGAGCGCTCCCCGCCCGAGAGCAGCGAGAGCCGCTCGACCTTCTTGCCGACCGGCCGCACCGAGACGTCGATCCCGGTCGTGAGGGGGTTGTCGGGATCCGTGAGCGCGATGCTGCCGGTGCCGCCGGGGAACAACAGCGGGAACACCTCGGTGAAGGCGACGCGGGTGTCCTCGAACGCCTCGAGGAAGATCGACCGCATCCGCTCGTCGAGCTCTTCGATGATCGTGAGCAGGTCTTTGCGTGTCTGTGTGAGGTCGGCGAGCTGCTCGGTGAGGAACGTGTGCCGCTGCTCAAGGGCTGCGAACTCCTCAAGGGCGAGCGGGTTGACCCGTCCGAGCTGCGCGAGCTTGCGCTCCGCCTCCTGCAGGCGCTTGCGCTGCTGGCCCCGGTCGAAGGCAATCGTGGGCTGTTCGCCTTCTTCGGCGGGTTCCGCGGCGTCGTCCGGGATCGGCTGATCCGGCCCATATTCCGCAATGAGAATGTTCTCCTCCAGGCCGAGTTCGCTCTGCACCCGCTCACGCAGCGAGCCGACGTGCAGCTTCTTCTCGTGGATGCGCAGCTCGAGTCCGTGGACGCTCTCTGTGAGACCGCTCAGGCGCTCCCGCAGCGCCGCCTCCTCGCGACGCGCTTCGGAGAGCTCCGCCGTGACCGCCGTTCGCGCGGACTCCGCCGCGGCGAGCTCCACGCGCGCCTGCGACACGGATCGGTCGACCGAGTCCAGCAGCGCCGGCAGTTGAGCTGCCACGGACGCAGCGATGTCGCGCTGGCGCCGGCGGATCACCGCGCGGCGGGCGGCTTCCTCGGCCGCCGCGCGCTCTCGTTCGCGTTGACGCTGGAGCTGGGCGATGCGAGCCTCGCCGGCGCGAATCCGCTCGCGAAGAGTCTCCACATCCAGGCGAGCGCGCATCTCGCCGTCGCGCGCCGCGTCGAGAGCGGCGAGCATGCCGTCGCGCGCCGACGCATCCAGGATCGGGCGCGGGGCCTCCTGGGCCGATGCCAGGCGGTCCGCCGCGACGCGCGCGGAATCCTCGGCCTCGACCACTGCCGCCTGGGCCTGGCGCAGCGTCTGCGTGAGCCGCTCGCACTCCGCCACCGCCGCCTCGTGTCGGACCGTCGCCCGGTTGACCTTCTCGGCGTGCGCCGCGAGTGCCGCATCGTGGGAGCGCAGCGCGTCGAGGGTGTGCTTGGTGCGGGCGCGCGCCTCATGGAGCGCTCGGGTCTGATCGGAGAGGGCTTCACACAGGGAGTCGGCGACGACCTGCAGTTCGCCGAGTCGCTCGGCGGCGGCATCGCGTTCTGCCGCGAGCTCGAGCCGGGATCGACCCTGGCCGCTGCCCGCGCGCACCGAGTAGCGCGTGACGATCTCGCCCGTGCGCGTGACCACGGTGAGCTCGGGTGCCGAAGCGAGGACGCCCTGTGCAGCCGAAAGATCCGCGGCGATCACGACACGCGCCAGGAGCCCCGCGACACCCGCCGGAGCCGTGACGACGTCGGTCGCGCGCACCATGCCCTCGATGTCGGGGATGTCCGCCGGGGCGGCGGACACCTCCGCGATCACGATGTCGACGACGCCGAAGTCTCCGCCGCGTGCCACCGCCGCCGCATCCACCGCATCCGCCTCGCTGTCGACGAGCACGCCCCCGGCGACGGCGCCCAGCGCGGCGGCGATGGCGGCCTCGTAGCCGGAGGTCACCTGAACGGCATCGCCCACGAGTCCGCGAACGCCGCTGCCTCCGGCCGCGATGAGCTCGGAGGCGCCGGTGCGCACGTCCAAGGCGCGCCCGAGCGTCTTGACCTGAGCGGACAGCGCATCGACCTCGCGTTCGGTGGCGTGCAGTCGCTCCCGGATGCCGGCCACCGCGGTTTCGGCGTCTGCGGCGTGCCGCTGCGCTTGCTCGTACGCCGCGGCGTGCTCTGCCGACGAGGTCTCCGGAACCAGGTCCGGGTCGGCGCCCGCGAGTTCCTCCTCCGCCTCGGCTCGGCGAGCGAGCGCGGCATCCAGCGCCTTCTGCTGTCGTTCCACGGCGGCACGAACGGCCGCCAGCGCCGATTCCGCCGCCTCCGCCGTGCCGCGCAGGGCCGTGAGGCGCATGTCGTGCTCGGAGACGAGGGCGCTCTGCGCGGCGATGTCGGCATCCAGCGCGTCGAGCTCGGCACGCGCACGGGTCACGTCGCGCGCGGCGGCCGCCGCGGCGTCCTCGGCCTCGCCGACACCGGTCGTGATCGTGTCGAGCTCTTCGCGCGCCTCGTCGATCGCCGCCTGTGACACCGTGGGTGCGGGCGCCAGGGAGTCATCGTCTTCGGAGAGCAGGCTCAGCCGTTGGCCCGCGAGCGTGTAGAGACCGCGCAGGCGCTCCTGTACCTGTTCGAGTCCGAAGGCGACGCGGCGGGCCGCATCCACCGCTTCGGAGCGTTCCTGCGTCTCGAGGGATGTGACACGCGCCTTGACCTGATCGGCGCGGTCCTGCAGGAGGGTCCGCTCCGCGCGGCGATCCTGCTCGTTGCGCGCGAAGTCGGCGAGCTCCGCCTGCAGTGCGACCAGCTCGTCCGCGAGCAGCCGCGCCCGCGCATCGCGGACGACGGCGGCGATCGTCGCCGCCTCGCGCGCGATGTCGGCCTGTCGCCCGAGCGGCTTGAGCTGACGGCGCAACTCGCCGGCGAGGTCGCTGAGGCGGGTGAGGTTCGCCTCCATGGCCTCGAGCTTGCGAAGGGTCTTCTCCTTGCGCCGACGGTGCTTCAGGATGCCGGCTGCTTCCTCGATGAAGCCACGGCGGTCTTCGGGGCTCGCCTGCAGCACGGTGTCGAGGCGCCCCTGCCCGACGATGACGTGCATCTCGCGGCCGAGTCCCGAGTCGCTGAGCAGCTCCTGCACGTCGAGAAGTCGGCAGGACTGACCGTTGATCGCATACTCGCTGGCGCCGTTGCGGAACAGTGTCCTGCTGATCGTCACCTCGGCGTACTCGATCGGAAGCGCCCCATCCGCGTTGTCGATCGTGAGCTGCACCTCGGCACGTCCGAGCGGGCCCCGGGTGGACGTGCCGGCGAAGATGACGTCCTCCATCTTGCCGCCGCGGAGGGTCTTCGCGCCTTGCTCGCCCATCACCCAGGCGAGGGCGTCGACGACGTTGGACTTGCCGGATCCGTTCGGTCCCACGATCGCGGTGACACCCGGCTCGAGGGCGAAGGTCGTGGGCTGCGCGAACGACTTGAACCCTTTGAGCGTCACGCTCTTCAGGTGCATGCGGATCCTCCGGTCGTCGGGCTTCTCACGACGTTACCGGAGCGGCCCTCTTCCGCCTCGCAGCGACGCAGGCAGAGAGCGCGACACGCCCGGGATGTTGACAGCTGTCTCTCAGACACGCTAGCGTCCTGATCTGCCAACCGACGTTGAGAAAGGAGATCGCAAGATGACTCGTCTGCTTGTCACCACCGCGCCGAACACGTGCGCCGTCGATGCGATCCGCTCCGTCGGTGTGTTCCAGAACGGTCGCACGCACACCGCTCGTTGACCCTCGCCGGGGATAAGTCCGCCCATCACCGGGCAGACCTCCGCGCGGAGTCGATCGCACGCTGAGCCGTTCGTTCCTCCGCCGCCCGTGCCCTCGCACGTGGTCGGCCCTTTCCGACCGCACTGCGGCCCCGTCCGGCGGCCGCGCTCTGCCCACTCTCACTCGGAGAACCATCGTGAATATCACTCAGGACGCCCCCATCCGGGCGTCGCTTCCCACCCACCCGCCGTCGCCCACCGCACGGCCCACCCTCATCGATCGCATCGCGATGCACGTCGGACTTCGACTGCTGCTCTGGGGTCGCGACCGCTCTCGGCGGCGCGTCTCTGCCGAGGCCAACGCTCGGGCGATCCTCGCGCAGGACGTCCGACGCGCGTACGACCTGGCCGTCGTGCGCACCGGAGCCCAGCCCACGATCCGATGATCGACACGATTCACCCACGGAGCACCACCATGAACACCCTCACCACGCTCGAGCTGCGGCCCGTCGAGGTCCCCACGGACCTCGACGGGCCCGGGGCCCGGGACTTCCACCAGCTGGCCACCATCCGCAACGAGGTCTATCGCGAGATCTCCGGCACGGACGACGACCGGATGACACCCGGCGAGCTCGCACCGTTCGCCCGCTCAGATGCACACGAACTGCGCCTCCACTGGCTCGTCCTCCTCGATGACGAGCCGGTGGGGCGCATGGGCATGGACCTGCCACAGGAGGACGGGTCGCGCACGGCGTACGTGTTCATCGAGCTCAGGCACGACGTGTGGGGTCAGGGCATCGGCGAGCGTGCGCACACGCTCCTCGAAGAGACGGCCCGCGCGCACGGTCGCAGCGTCATGCAGAGCTGGGTCGAGCATCCGGCCGCGAACGGCGAGCAGCTGACGCCTCCGACCGGCTTCGGCCATGTGCCGCTCGATCATTCGGCGCGTTTCCTGCTACGGCACGGCTACACGCTGGAGCAGATCGTACGAAAGAGCGCCTTCACCCTGGCGGACAGCCGAGCCGAACTCGAACGGCATGCCGCCGATGCGCGCGCCGCATCCGCCGACTACCGCGTCGTGCAGTGGGAGACACCCACGCCCGACGAGTTCGTCGAGGGCTACGCCTGGATGAAGTCGCGCATGTCGACAGACGCCCCGTCCGCCGACCTGGTGGTGGACGAGGAGACCTGGGATGCCGCGCGTGTGCGCACCTGGGACGCCGACATCCTCGACGGCGGACGCCGGATGCTGGTGACCGCTGCACAGCACATTGCCACCGGTGAGCTGTGCGCGTTCAACGAGCTCGTGCTCGGGGTCGACCCGGAGATCGCGTCGCACCAGTACGACACCCTCGTGCTCTCGACACATCGCGGTCACCGGCTCGGCATGCTCGTGAAGGCCGAGGGCCTGCTCGCCTGGCCGCGGGTCGCTCCGGCCTCGACACGCGTCGTCACGTACAACGCGGAGGAGAACCGGCCGATGCTCGACATCAACGAGGCCATCGGTTTCGTCCCGGTCAGCTACGAGGGCGTGTGGAAGCGCGTGCTCTCGTGAGCACGCGGGGCCCCTCAGGTCCCGTCGGAGGCATGCCGCCTCCGACGGGACCTCGGGCGATGCGCCCTTTCCGCCCGGAGCGGCGAGTCGGATAGGACCATCAACCGTCTGATCGCCGCGAGCGACGACAACGGCTACTCCGGTTGGATCATGCTGAACCTGTATCCAGAGCGTTCCCCCAAACCGAGTCGGCTCACCGCGTACGACCCTTCGCTGTCGGACAAGAACTGCGCCGCGATCGAAGGGGTGCTGCAGCGCCACGGTGTCACCGAGGTGCTCGGCGCCTGGGGCAACGTCCCCCATCCGACGCTGAAGAGAGCCCGAACCGACGTCCGTATGTTGCTCGACCGGATGGGCGTCGCCGCGTTCACTTGGGACCCTCTGACAGCCATGGGCAACCCCCGACATCCGAGTCCTCCGGGGAGGCCCCTCCCTATGCTGGGGCCGAAGCGTTATCTACCCTGAGGCCACATGCTCGCTTCACCGCAATCGTTGACAGTGCGGACAGTAGTGGCTCGAGCGGTTCGTGAAGGCGACGCGGACGATCGCGTGGCCGCAGCGAGCGCACGGCTCGCCGGTACGCCCGTACGCGTTCAGCGAGTGTGCGAAGTAGCCGGCC
The DNA here is from genome assembly GCF_056868075.1 of Microbacterium sp. KU4F. Classification (NCBI taxonomy): domain Bacteria; kingdom Bacillati; phylum Actinomycetota; class Actinomycetes; order Micrococcales; family Microbacteriaceae; genus Microbacterium; species Microbacterium sp. KU4F. Next base: position 665,478 of record NZ_CP200324.1, read on the forward strand.
TGGCCGTTCACATTGACGTACTGCGCGTCGAAGCTCGTGCCGCCCTCCGCGAGCGCCTTCTGCAGCACGGCGCGCACCTCCGTGAGCAGCCGGTTCACCGCCCGCGTGCTCAATGTCGCCGCAACGGTCTCGGGATGGATGCGGGCGGCCCACAGCGCCTCGTCGGCGTAGATGTTGCCGATGCCGCTGACGACACCCTGGTCGAGGAGCACTCGCTTGATACCCGAGCGCTTGCGCGCCACGAGGCGGCGGAAGCCGCGATCGTCGAAGGCCGGATCGAGCGGGTCCCGCGCGATGTGTGACACCTGTGTCGGAACGCTCGCGCGGTCAGTCCCGTAGCCTCCTGCCGCGCCATCGCTGGTGGGCACGAGCTGGTCGACGGCTAGAGAGCCGAACGTGCGCTGATCGGCGAAAACGACCGCCAGCTCGCCGTGCTGCGGATGCCGGATGTCGAACCGTACGCGCTCGTGGCGCTCGCGGGGCGCCCCCGGCTCGCGCAGAAGCATCTGCCCGCTCATTCCGAGGTGCGCGACGACGGCCTGCTCCCCCGCGTCCGCCAACGGGATCCAGAGGAACTTGCCGCGGCGCGCCGGGGCGCCGAGCGTGCGGCCCGCGAGCTCGGCCTCGAAGTGCGACCCGTCGCCGGAATGACGGGTGAGCGCGCGCTCGTCGAGCACCTCCACGCCGTTCACGAACGCACCGTCGACGGCGGGCGCGAGACCCGCGCGCACGACTTCGACCTCGGGGAGCTCGGGCACCTCAGTCGCGTCCGCTGAGGGTGCGCCACGCCGTCAGGGCAGCGGCCATCTCGGCCTGCTTCTTGCTCGTCCCCGATCCGGTGGTGCTCACCTCGCCCACCGTCACGGTGCCCTCGAAGACCCGGGCGTGGTCCGGCCCGGTCGAATCCACCCGGTACACGGGCGCGGGAAGCCCCATCCGGGCCGCGAGTTCCTGCAGCGCGGTCTTCGGGTCGACGGCGGCGTCGTACCGTTCCGGATCGGCGAGCAACGGTTCGATGAGGCGCAGCACGAGTCCGGTCGCCGCGTCCGTTCCGGCGGAGAGGTACGTCGCGCCGATGATCGCCTCGGTCGTGTCGGCGAGGATCGAGTCCTTGTCGTCACCGCGCGTGAGCTGCTCGCCGCGGCCGAGACGGATGTACGCGCCCAGACCGATCGAGCGGGCCACCTCTGCGAGGGCGACCGTCGACACGACGCTCGCCCGGCGCTTGGCCAGGGACCCCTCGTCGAGCTCGGGGTGCGAACGGTACAGCTTGACCGTCACGGCCTGTCCGAGCACCGAGTCCCCGAGGAACTCGAGACGCTCGTTGTGCGGGATCTGGCCGTGCTCGTACGCGTACGAGCGATGCGTCAGCGCCAGCGCGAGAAGCTCGGGGTCGATATCGACCCCGAGCTTCTCGGAAAGTGCGGAGAGATCCGCAGCAGCGTCCGTCACGGAACGCGGCTCAGATGTCAGCGACCTTGCGGCCCTTGTACTCGAGGAACAGCTCGGTACCCTGCGAGTCGGTGACGACCTTCGCCTGGTGCGGGCGGCTGTAGACGACCTTGCCGTTCTCGATGGTCTTGACGAGGGCGGGCGCCTCGGCCTTCCACTGCGCGCGGCGCGAACGGGTGTTGGAGCGCGAAACCTTGCGCTTCGGGGGGTTACCTGCCATGGTCTTCTCTTTCTACGAGGTCTGTGTGCTTTGTCCTGCGTCGCCGGGCTCCGTGGCCGGTTCCGCTACCAGGTCCGCAAGCGCTGCCCAGCGAGGATCGAGGGCTTCGCGCGGTGCCTGCGCGGGGTGGTCTGCCAGACGCTCACCGGTCTCGGGGTCGAGACCTGGGCAATCCGGCCGGCACACCGGCTGGAACGGAAGCGACAGGACGACGCCATCCCTGACCAGATTTTCAAGATCCACGTGGTCGTCTTGAACTTCGAAGTCGGACGCTTCCGATCCAGGATACGCGAAAAGCTCCTGGAACTCGACTTCGACAGGCGCGGCGATGTCGATGAGGCATCGCCCGCACACTCCGGTGTACTCCGCCTCGACGTCGCCGGTGACGAGGATGCCCTCGTGGACGGACTCCAGACGAGCCTCGATGTGCACCTCTTCGCCCTGTGCCACAGAGACGAGTCCCTCGCCCCACTTCTCGGGTGCGGGGACGTCGAAGGACACCTCGCGCATCTCGCCGGGGCGATTGACGATGTCGCGCACACCGATGCTGAAGGGGCCGGGTCGACGATTTCTCACCCGGAGAGTCTAGCCCGCCGGCGCGCCGCGAGATCCGTCAGATGCCCCGGCCGCCCGTGTCCAGGAAGCGCGAGACGACCGGCGGAACGTACGGCGACACGTCGCCGCCGAGGGAGGCGACCTGTCGAACGAGCGAGCTCGAGACGAGCGCGTGCGAAGGGTCGGGCAGCAGGAACACGGTCTCGACGCCCGCCAGATGTCGGTTGACGATCGCCATCGGCGTCTCGTAGGCGACGTCCACCTGCGAGCGGATGCCCTTCACGAGCACGCCGGCACCGACCTCGGTTGCGTAGTCCACCAGCAGGCCGACGCTCCAGGAGGCCACCGTGACATGCTCGGCCGGAAAGCCGTCCTCGCGGATCGACTGCTCCAGCAGGGAGACACGCTGCGCGATGGGAAGCATCGCCTCCTTGCCCGGATTGTGCACGACGAGCACGTGGACCTCGTCGTACAGGCCCGCGGCGCGACGGATCACGTCGAGATGACCGAGGGTGGGCGGGTCGAAGGAGCCGGGGACGACGGCGATCCGGTTGCTCACCCTCTCACCCTAGCGGGGCGCCTTCGGCGGACGAGGAACGCGCCGGGAAGCCGTCAGTTCTTTCCCAGGGCCGCGCGTTCGTCGGCGTCCAGTCGACGCTCGATGGCGCCCGCGAGACCGGGATGCCGAAGCAGCGCCGGGTCGTCGGCGAGGATCACCTCGCCGTCGCCGCGCGCTCTGGCGATGAGGTCGGCATCGGTGACGACACGCAGCATCCGCAGCGAAGAGCGTGCTCCCGACTGCGCCGCGCCGAGGACGTTGCCCTCGCCTCGCAACTGGAGGTCGACCTCGGCGAGCTCGAAACCGTCGAGCGTCGCCGCGACCGCCTCGACGCGGGTGCGAGCAGATGTGCGCGGCGGAGCGTCCGTGACGAGGAGGCAGAGCCCCGGCACCGAACCTCTCCCGACGCGCCCGCGGAGCTGGTGCAGCTGCGAGACGCCGAACCGATCGGCGTCGAGGATGATCATCGTCGATGCGTTCGGCACATCGACGCCGACCTCGACGACCGTGGTCGCGACGAGCACGTCGATGTCGCCGGCGGCGAAGGCGCGCATTACCGCATCCTTCTCTTCCGAGGGAAGCTTGCCGTGCAGCAGCGCGATGCGTTTGTCGGCGAACCGGGGATGCTCGGCGAGGAGCCCGACCACCTGCACGACGCCCCACCGTGGACGAGCGGCACCGACCTCGTCGGGCAGGTCGTCGATCGTGGCCGAGGGCTCCTGCCCGGCTTCGGCGATCGCGGTTTCGGGCTCGACGTCGATCGCCGGACACACGACGAAGACCTGATAGCCCTTCTCGACCTCCTCCGCGGCCCGCATCCAGACGCGCTCGAACCAGGCGGGCTTCTCCCCCACCGGTGCGACGAACGACTCGATGCCGGCGCGGCCGGCCGGCATCGTGCGGATCGTCGACACGTCGAGGTCGCCGAACACGGTCATCGCCACGGTGCGCGGGATCGGTGTGGCGGTGAGCACGAGCGCGTGCGGGCTCGTGCCCTTGGCCCGCAGCGTCTCGCGCTGCTCGACGCCGAAGCGGTGCTGCTCGTCGACGACGACCAGCGCGAGGTCGGCGAAGGTCGTCTTGTCGCTGAGCAGCGCATGCGTGCCCACGACGATCAGCGCCTGTCCGGCGGCGACCCGCAGGGCCGCCTTGCGTCGTTCGGCGGCCCCCATCTGCCCGGTCAGCAGCGTCGGCATGAGTTCGGGGGCCAGGGCCGGACCGAGCATCTTGGTGAGCGAACGCAGGTGCTGCGCGGCGAGCACCTCCGTCGGGGCGATCAACGCCGACTGCCCGCCGCTCTGGGCCACCTGGAGCATGGCACGCAGCGCCACGAGAGTCTTGCCCGAGCCCACCTCGCCCTGCACCAGGCGGTTCATGGGCCACGGACCCACCAGGTCGGCGGCGATCGACTCGCCGACCGAGATCTGATCCGGTGTGCGGTCGAAGGGCAGCGCCGCATCGAAGCGCTCCAGCAGAGACCCCGCCGGCCGGGGCTCCGCCGACAGCGCGCGGACGAGCTGGCGCTGCTGGAGCAGGGCGGTCTGCAGCACGAGCGCCTCCTGCCAGCGGAGCGTGTGCGTCGCCTGGTCGATGACGTCGTCGAAATCCGGCCGATGCACGCGCTCCAAAGCCTCTCGGAAGCTCAACAGTCCCTCGCGCGCACGGATGTCGTCCGGGATCGGATCGTCGAGGGGGGCGAGCAGGTCGAGCGTGTGGGAGATCAGCTCGCCGATCTTCCAGCTCGAGAGGGACGCGGTCGCCGGGTAGATCGGGATGGGCTGCGAGGCGTACGCCTGCGCGTTCATCAGCGCGACGCTCTCGTCTTCGAAGAGCTGATAGTCCGGATGGGCGAGCTGCATCTGACGGCGGTACTCGCCGACCTTGCCCGAGAAGGTGCCGCGGCGGCCGACCTTGAGCTGATCCTGACGCCACGACTGGTTGAAGAAGGTGAGCACGAGGTCGCCGCGGCCGTCGGTGATGACGACCTCGAGGATCGACCCGCGCCGGTTCTTCATCCTCCGATCGGTGACGCTCTTGACCTGCGCCACGATCGTGACCTGCTCGTCGACGGTCAGCGAGTCGATGGGGGTCAGCTCGCCGTGCTTCGCATAGCGACGCGGGTAGTGCGTGAGCAGATCGCTCACCGTCCGCATCCCGAACGCCCGCTGCAGGGTCGTCGCGGCCTTGCCTCCGATCACCCCGTCGAGGCGGGAGTCGAGGGTGACGGACATGAGCCGATTCTACGGCGGGCCTCCCCCACGCCCGTCGGTAGGGTGAGGGGGTGACGCGCATCATCGCCGGAGCCGCCGGCGGACTCCGACTCGACGTGCCGGCCAGCGGAACCCGACCCACGAGCGACCGTGTCCGCGAGTCCCTCTTCGCCGCGCTCGAGTCCCAGGACATGCTCGCCGGCGCCCGCGTGCTGGATCTGTATGCGGGCTCGGGCGCGCTCGGCCTCGAGGCGCTGAGCCGCGGCGCGGTGCACGTCGACCTCGTCGAGCACAACGCGAAGGCCGCCGCCGTGGTGCGGCGAAACGCCGAGGTCATCGCCCGCGCGACCGGTGCGACGGCCCGGGCGCACCGCAGCACCGTCGCCGCCTTCCTGCGCCAGGGCGCATCCGCCTACGACCTCGTGTTCCTCGACCCGCCCTACGACATCGCCGACGAGGATCTCACCGAGGCACTCGCACTGCTGCGGCCTTTGCTCACCGATGACGCCCTCGTGGTCGTCGAGCGGGCGAAGCGCTCCGCCGAACCCGAGTGGGAGCGAGCCGGCCTGGAGCAGGTGCGCGAGCGCCGTCACGGCGACACCGCGCTGTGGTGGGCTCAGCCGCGACCGGCGTCCCAGTCGGCGTAAGGATCCCATCCGCCGCGATCGGCGGGACTCGCGCCGTCGACCGTGACCGGATGTTCGCCGCGCGTGCGCACCGTCCCGATCGGGCGGAAACCGTCGGGCAGAGCGAGGTGCGCGGGGAAGGTGGCGAGGAGGGCGTGATCCTCGCCACCGCGCAGCGCGGTGTCGGCATCCGGACCGAGGGACGCCGCATCGAGCGCGATCGTGACCCCCGACGCGTCGGCCAGGCGCGTCGCGTCCAGCACCAGACCGTCGGAGACATCCATCATGGCGTGCGCCCCGGCCGCCGCGGCTCGCGGCCCGATGGCGATCGGCGGATGCGGGCGCAACTGCGCCGCGATGTCGTCGCGTTCCGCATCCGTGAGCATTTGCGGGTCCACCGGCACGGGGCGAAGATCGGTATCGCGGAACCGGGTGAACAGGAGTCGCAATCCTCGTGCGGCACCGCCCAGCTTCCCCGCGACCGCGACCGTGTCGCCCGCCCGTGCGCCGGAGCGGAGCACCGCGGGACCGTCGAGCTCGCCCAACGCGGTGACAGCGACGGTGAGCGTGTCGGAGACCGTGAGGTCGCCGCCCTCGACGGCGCATCCCGGCGCGAGCTCGTCGCACGCCGCGCGCAGGCCGTCCGCCACGGCCTCGACGAAGCCGATCGTCGTGTCGTCGGGCATCGCGAGGGCCACGAGCAACGCCGTCGGGCGAGCGCCCATCGCGGCGACGTCCGCGAGGTTCACGGCGGCGGCCTTCCAGCCGAGGTCGAATCCGCCGGTCCACGCGAGCCGGAAATCCGGACCGTGAACGAGGGTGTCCACGGTCGCCACGATCTGCCCGGCGGGGGCCAGCACCGCCGCGTCGTCGCCGGGGCCGACCACGGCGGAGCCCGTCCCGACGCGCGCCAGGATGCGGCGCAGGATCTCCCGTTCGCTGAGCTCCGCCACGGTCGTCTCGCTGCGCTCGTCCACCCCGCCACGCTACCTTCCACGGCACTGACGCGAGACGGATGCGGCCGCCGCCGGGGTTAGCCTGGAGAGGTGATCCGCCCCCGACTCGGCCGCCTGGCAGCCGTCGCCCTCGCGCTGCTCGCTCTCTCCGGCTGCAGCAGTACGGTCGCACTCGAACCCGCCCCATCCGCGAACGATCCGCGCTGTGCGGATGTCACCGCCTACCTGCCCCAGAATGTGGCGGGCCAGGACCGCCGATGGACGGATGCGCAGGCGACGGGGGCGTGGGGCGACCCGGCCGCCGTGATCCTGACCTGCGGTGTGACACCGCCGGGACCCTCCACCCTCGTCTGCCAGACGGTGTCGGGCGTGGACTGGCTCATCGACGACAGCGACGCGCCCCGATACCGCCTCACGAGCTTCGGGCGCACGCCCGCCGTCGAGATCTACCTCGACAACGACGTGGTCTCCAGCGTCGACGTGCTCGATAGTCTTTCGTCGCTGGTCGCGAAACTGCCGAAGGACGGGGAGTGCACCGCACGCCCCGGCACCTCGTAGGCGTCAGCGCCGCGCGAGCGCCGTCTCGATGAGCTCCGACAGCAGCTCGGAGTAGCTGAGGCCGGACGCGATCCAGCACTTCGGGAACATCGAGATCGGCGTGAAGCCGGGCATCGTGTTCAACTCGTTGACGATCGGACCGTCCGCGGTCAGGAAGAAGTCGACGCGTGCGAGACCGCGGCCGTCGACGGCGGCGAAAGCGCGCAGCGCCATGTCGCGGACCGCGTCGATCTCGGCGTCGGTCATCGCGGCCGGGCACACCACATCCACGCCGTCGCCGCCGAGGTACTTGCCCTCGAAGTCGTAGAACTCGCGCGAACTCAACACGATCTCGCCGGGAAGCGAGGCGCGCACGACGCCGTCGCGACCCTCGAGCACGCCGACCTCGACCTCGCGTCCGACGATGCCCTGCTCGACGAGCACCTTGTCGTCCTCGTCGAAAGCGATCCGCAGCGCCGCGTCGAGCTCGTCAGCGGAGTGCACCTTCGACACACCTACGCTCGAGCCCGCGCGAGCGGGTTTGACGAACCAGGGAAGCTCGAGGGGCGCCAGGCGCGGGCGCACCGCATCCGTGTCCTCGTTCCAGTCGGCGCGGCGCAGGGTCACTCCGGGCGAGACCGGGATGCCGTCCGCCTGCAGCGCGACCTTCATGAAGTGCTTGTCCATGCACAGCGCCGAGTCGATCACTCCGCCGCCCGCGTAGGCCAGCTCGAGTGTGTCGAAGAAGCCCTGGATGGTGCCGTCCTCACCGTGCGAACCGTGCAGGATCGGCAGAACCGCGTCGACCGCACCCAGCTCGCGCACGGTGCCGTCGGCGTCGCGGACGCGCAGCACGCGATCCCCCGCGGCCTCGGGCCAGATGATGCGCGTGCCGTTGTCGATCACGGCAGGCAGGCGATCGGCGACGAGGGCGAACTTGTCAGGATCGTCGTCCTCGAGCACGAACGCGCCCTCGCGGGTGAGACCGACCGGGATCACCCGGTAGCGCTCGCGGTCAAGCGAGCCCAGAACCCCGCCCGCCGTGGCGAAGCTGATCGAATGCTCGCTGGAGCGACCGCCAAAGAGCACCACCACTACCGGCTTGTCCATTCTGGGTCCTCTCCCCCTGCGGGGTGTCGTCGTCGGTCGTCAGGTGGGGGGCGATCTCGCGCGGATTCATCGTGCCGTCGAGCACGCGCTTGACCTGCTCGACGATCGGCATCTGCACGCCGCTCGCCTTGGCCAGCTGCAGGATGGGGGCGACGGATGCGAGCCCTTCCGCCGTCTGCTGCATCTGCGCCACGACGTCCTGGAACTTGTACCCCTGTCCCAGGAGCCTGCCGGCCGTGTTGTTCCGGCTGAGGGGTGATTGGCACGTGGCGATCAGGTCGCCGAGCCCGGCGAGCCCCTGCAGCGTCTCCGGCTGCGCGCCCTGAGCGACGGCGAAGTCCGTCATCTCGACCAGACCGCGCGTGATGATCGACGCCTTCGTGTTCTCGCCGTAGCCGACTCCGTCGACGATGCCGATCGCCACCGCGATCAGGTTCTTCAGCACACCGCCGAACTCGGTGCCGATCACGTCCGTGTTGACGAAGGAACGGAAGTAGCGGTTGCGCGCCGCACGTGCGACGACTTCCGCCGTCTCGGGACTGATCGAGGAGATCACCGCGGCGGTGGGCTGCTCCTGAGCGATCTCGAGCGCGAGGTTCGGCCCGGAAGCGACGGCGATGCGCGCCGGGTCGCATCCGAGCGCCTGCTCGATGACCTGACTCATCCGCAGTCCGGTGCGCTTCTCGACGCCCTTCATCAGTGAGACGACGGGCACCGAGCTGCCCTCGAGCAACGGCCGGACACCCGCGAGGTTCTCGCGCAGCGACTGGCTCGGGATCGACAGGTAGACCTGGTCGGCGCCCTCGAGCGCCTCCGCGAGGTGCGAGGTCGCGGTCATCGTGCGCGGCAGATTGATGCCGGGCAGGTACTTCGTGTTGCGCTTACCGGTGTGGATCTCGTTCGCGAGCTCCGGGCGGCGTGCCCACATCACGACGTTCGCACCGCCGTCGGCGAGGATCTTGCCGAAGGTGGTGCCCCAGCTGCCCGCGCCGAGGACGGCGACGCGGGTCATGGGGGTGGCGCCACGCCTACTCAAGACGGCCCGTCTCGCTCTGCCCGTGAGCGCCGGGCTCCCAGCGCGCCGCGGGGGCGGGCTCGCCGCGGAGGTCGGACAGGAGTTCTGCGATCTCGTCCATGACGCGCGTGGTGAGCTCCGCCTGTGCTGCGGGATGGGCGGCGCGGTCGCGGTACTCCTCGAGCGCGATCGGCTGCCCCACCCGCACACGCACGCGCCTGCGGAGCGGCCAGAGGCGGAACTTGCCGTAGCGCGGCATGATCTGCTGCGCGCCCCACTGCGCCATCGGGATGAGGGGGATGTCACCGGCCAGCGCCAGGCGCGCCGCCCCCGTCTTTCCGCGCATCGGCCACAGGTCGGGGTCGCGGGTGAGCGTGCCCTCGGGGTACACGATGACGCCCGCGCGCCGCTCGGCGAGGTGACGCGCCGTGTCGAGCGCCTGCTTCGCGGCGGCCGCGCTCGAGGCGCGCGCCACGGGGATCATGCCGGTCGCGCGCAGCGCCCAGCCGAGCACGGGAACCCGGAAGAGGCTCTCCTTGGCCATGAAACGCGGGGCACGCCCCATGCGCCACACGGCCACGGCCACCAGAAGCGGGTCGATCTCGCTGTGGTGGTTGGGAGCCAGCACGAACGGACCTTCTTCGGGCAGGTTCTCCTCGCCCTCGATCTCGATCTTGGCGATCAGCCCGACGAACGGGACCACGATCCCGCCGAGCAGCCAGAACACGCTCGGCCGTGTCTTCTCCGTCGACGCGCGCCGTCGACGGGGCGTAGGCGCCGCCATCAGCCGATGACGTCGAAGTCGGCGCCGAGCGCGGTCAGCTTCGCGAGGAAGTCCGCGTATCCGCGGCGGATGATCCCGATGTTGCGCACCGTCGAGGTGCCCTCGGCGGCCAGCGCCGCGATCACGTGGCTGTACCCGCCCCGGAGGTCCGGAACGGTGATGTCGGCGCCGTGCAGCGGGGTGGGTCCGGTGATCACCGCGGCCTGCTCCAGCGAGCGGCGCGGCACACGGCGCGGCCCCTCCTGCAGTCCGTGCGGGTAGACCGTGATGTCCGCCCCCATCTTGACCAGAGCCTGGGTGAAACCGAAGCGGTTCTCGTACACCGTCTCGTGGACGACCGAGCGTCCCGTCGCCTGCGTCAGGGCGACGATGAGCGGCTGCTGCCAGTCGGTCATGAAGCCGGGGTGCACGTCGGTCTCGACCGTGACGGGCTTCAGTGCCTCACCGCGGGCGAACAGGATGCCGTCCTCGCGCACCTCGAAGTGCGCTCCGATCTTGCGGAGCACGTTGAGGAAGGTGAGCATCTCCTGCTGGCGCGCACCGGCGACGAAGATCTCCCCGTCCGTGGCGATGGCAGCGCTCGCCCAGCTGGCGGCCTCGTTGCGGTCGAAGATCGACCGGTGGTCGTAGCCGTTGAGCTTCGGGACGCCCTCGATGAGGATGACGCGGTTCGGCTCATAGGAGATGATCGCGCCCATCTTCTGCAGCAGCGCGATGAGATCCATGATCTCCGGCTCGATCGCGGCGTTGCGCAGCTCCGTGATGCCCTGTGCCCGCACCGCGGTCAGCAGCACCTGCTCGGTCGCCCCGACACTCGGGTAGGGCAGGTGGATGTTGGCGCCGTGCAGACCCCGCGGAGCAGACAGCCGGATGCCGCTGGGCAGCTTCTCCACGATCGCGCCGAACTTGCGCAGCGCGTCGAGGTGGAAGTCGATCGGACGGTCACCGATGCGGCATCCGCCGAGGTCGGGGATGAACGCCTGTCCGAGGCGGTGCAGCAGCGGCCCGCAGAAGAGGATCGGGATGCGCGACGCACCCGCGTGCGCGTCGATCTCCTCCATGTGGGCGCTCTCGACGTCACGGGGGTCGAGCACGAGCGAGCCGGGCTCGTCGCCCTCGGCCACGCGAACGCCGTGCACCTCGAGCAGCGATCGCACCACGGCGACGTCGCTGATCATCGGAACGTCCCGCAGGAGGCTCGGGCTCTCGCCCAGAAGGGCGGCGACCATCGCCTTCGTGACGAGGTTCTTCGCCCCCTTCACCTCGACGGTGCCCCGCAGAGGCCGTCCGCCGCGGATCTCGAGGATCTCCGCCTCCTCCGCGAGCGGGCTGGAGGATTCGGTCGTCTGCCCGAGAAGTGTCATATGCGGTACCTCACTGTGCGGGAAGGGGCGGGAGTGTCCGCGGCTTCCAGGATTCGCGTCGCGCTTCGTAGGCGGCGATCTTGTCTTCGTTGCGGAGCGTCAGCCCGATGTCGTCGAGGCCCTCCAGCAACCGCCATCTAGTGTAATCGTCGATCTCGAACGGGACCCGGAGCTCGCCCGCGACGACCTCGCGCGCCGTCAGGTCGACCGTCATCTCGATGCCGGGCTCTGCGTCGATCGCCGCCCAGAGCGCTTCGACGTCGGCTTCGGTGACGACGCCCGTCACGAGACCCTGCTTACCCGCGTTGCCGCGGAAGATGTCGGCGAACTTGGGGCTCAGGACGACCTTGAAGCCGTAGTCGCGCAAGGCCCAGACCGCGTGCTCCCGGCTCGAGCCGGTGCCGAAGTCGGGTCCGGCGACGAGGATCGAGCTCTGCGCGAACGCGGGCTGGTTCAGCACGAAATCGGGATCCTGACGCCAGTTGGCGAACAGGGCGTCCTCGAAGCCCGTCTTGGTCACCCGCTTGAGGTAGACGGCGGGGATGATCTGGTCCGTGTCGACGGCGGAACGCTTGAGCGCGGCTGCGACACCCGTGTGAACGCTGAACTTCTCCATGTCAGACCCCCGCCCCGACGATCGCCGGCTCTTCGACGGGATCGAGATCCCCCGGACTCGACAGCGTTCCGCGCACCGCGGTCGCGGCGGCGACGAGCGGCGACACCAGGTGCGTGCGCCCGCCCTTGCCCTGCCGGCCCTCGAAGTTGCGGTTCGACGTCGATGCGCACCGCTCGCCCGGAGCGAGCTGATCCGGGTTCATGCCCAGGCACATCGAGCAGCCGGCGAAGCGCCACTCGGCACCGAACTCCTCGAAGATGCGGTGCAGACCCTCGGCCTCGGCCTCCAGCCGGACGCGTGCCGAGCCCGGCACGACCATGACCCGCACGCCCTCGGCCTTCTTGCGGCCCTTCACGATCGATGCGAATGCGCGCAGGTCCTCGATACGGCTGTTGGTGCACGAGCCCATGAAGACCGCATCCACGGGAACGTCCTTCAGCTTCGTGCCCGGGGCGAGATCCATGTACTCCAGAGCCCGCTCGGCGGCCACGCGCTCGTTCGGATCCGCGATCTCGGACGGCGTCGGCACGACGTCGTTCAGCGACACGCCCTGGCCGGGGTTCGTGCCCCACGTGACGAAGGGCTCGAGCTCGTCCGCGTCGAGGAAGACCTCTGCGTCGTACACGGCGCCCTCGTCGCTCGGGAGCGTGCGCCAGTAGGCGACCGCATCCTCCCAGTCCTGACCCTTCGGAGCGTGCGGACGGCCCTTCAAGTAGGCGAACGTGATCTCGTCCGGGGCGACCATGCCCGCGCGCGCGCCGGCCTCGATCGACATGTTGCACATCGTCATGCGCCCCTCCATCGAGAGGGCGCGGATGGCGCTGCCGCGGAACTCGAGCACGTAGCCCTGCCCACCGTTGGTGCCGATCTTCGCGATCACGGCGAGGATGATGTCCTTCGCGGTGACGCCCGGGCGCAGCGTTCCCTCGACCGTGATGGCCATGGTCTTGAACGGCTTCAGCGGCAGCGTCTGCGTCGCCATGACGTGCTCGACCTCGCTCGTGCCGATGCCGAAGGCCATGGCGCCGAAGGCGCCGTGGGTCGAGGTGTGCGAGTCGCCGCAGACGACCGTGATGCCGGGCATCGTGAGCCCCAGCTGCGGACCGACGACGTGCACGATTCCCTGCTCGGCGTCGCCCAGCGAATGGATGCGCACCCCGAACTCGGCGGCGTTGCGGCGCAGCGTCTCGATCTGGAGGCGGCTGGTCGGGTCGGCGATCGGCTTGTCGATGGCGAGGGTCGGGGTGTTGTGGTCCTCGGTCGCGATCGTCAGATCGAGACGGCGCAGGCCACGCCCTTCGGCACGGAGACCATCGAAGGCCTGCGGGCTCGTGACCTCGTGCACGAGGTGCAGATCGATATAGATGAGGTCGGGCTGGCCGTCCTCGCCCTTGACCACCAGGTGGTTGTCCCAGACCTTCTCGGCCAGGGTGCGCGGCGCGGACGCCGCGGAGTGATCGGGATTGCTCATGCTGTCGTTCTCCTGAGATGACGGTGGATCAAGCCCGCAACGAACTCCGCGACGAGGGAGGCCTGGGTCTAGGACTCGTCGCGGCTGCGAAGGAGAAGGCGAGCGATCCGCACCCGCACAGGCTACCACCGCGCTCCGGCGGCGCGGCCCACGCGCAGCGGCACGCAGGTGACGTTGTGTGTCGACGCACTCGTGCGCGAGCCGTCCGCGCTTTTAGGCTGCTGCGACCCGAGACGGCAGGACTCCCATGACCGAACCCACCTACGGATTCGCCACGCGACAGGTGCACAGCGGCACCGAATGGACGGATGCGGCATCGCGTACCGTCCCGGTCTACATGACCGCCGGTTTCCGCTTCGACGACTTCGATCACGCGGCTGCCCACTTCGCCACGGGCGACGGCTACGGCTACACGCGTACCGGCAATCCGACCGCCGACGCGCTCGAGCGGCGCCTCGCCGAGCTCGAGGGCGGCGCGGGCGCGGTGTTCGTCGGCAGCGGCCAGGCCGCCGTCTCGGTCGCGCTGATGTCGCTGCTGTCGGCCGGCGATCATCTGGTGAGCTCCACCCACATCTACGAGGGCACGCGCGGGCTCGTGAACGATCTGCTCTCCCGGTTCGGGGTGACGGTCACGTACGTCGACGACATCGCGGACCCGCGCGCGTGGCAGGACGCGATCCGCCCCGAGACACGTGCCCTGTTCGCCGAGTCCATCGGCAATGCACGCAATGACCTTCTCGACGTTCCCGCGATCGCCGCCGTCGCCGACGAGCACGGGATCCCTCTCGTCGTCGACAACACGTTCGCAACGCCCTATCTGCTGCGGCCGATCGAGCTGGGGGCGGCGGTCGTCGTGCATTCGGCGAGCAAGTTCCTGGCCGGGCACGGGGCGGCGCTCGGCGGCGCGATCGTCGACGACGGCCGCTTCGACGCCGCTCGTTCGGGATCGCTGTTCCCGCAGCTGGTGACCGCGCGCCACGACGGCGCGCCCAGCGTCTGGGAGCGCCACGGCGCCCGCGCGCGGCTGGCCTATGTGCGCGAGTCCGTCGCCCCGCGACTGGGCCCCACTCCCTCGCCGCTCAATGCCTTCCTCGTCTCACAAGGGATCGAGACGCTGCACCTGCGCGTGCGCGAGCAGTCGGCGAACGCCGCGCGGGTCGCGGCGTGGTTGGAGACCCGCGACGAAGTGGCGTCGGTCGATTACGTCGGGCTCGCGAGCCACCCGCACCACGCCCTTGCGGAGCGCCTTCTCCGCCGCGGCGCCGGCTCCGTCTTCACCTTCACCCTGCACGGTGGGCAGAAAGCGGCTCGCGCCTTCGTCGAGGCCGTCCAGGTCGTGACCCACATGACCCACCTCGGCGATGTCCGTTCGCTCGTGCTGCATCCGGCGACGACGAGCCACGCGCAGCACAGCGACGACGCGCGCGCGGCGCTCGGCGTGTATCCGGGAACGCTGCGCCTGTCGATCGGCATCGAGGATGCCGACGACCTGATCGCCGATCTCGAGCGGGCGCTCAAGGCCGCGTCGCTCGCAGCGTCCTCCCGCACGATCGAGGTCATCGGGTGAGCCGCCCCCAGCACTTCGGCTGGTTCCTGGCTCGCGGGTTCGGCCCGCACGGCTGGGGCTTGCCGAGCCTGGACTGGGACTACGCCTGGACGGCCCCTCAGCTCTACCAGGAGTCCGCACGCACCCTGGAGCAGGCCGGTTTCGATCTGCTGATCATCGAGGACGCACCCTCGCTCGGCTCTGCGGAAACGATCGATCTGCGGGTGCGACACGCCTTCGGCGGTCCCAAGCACGATCCGTTCGTCCTGGCGCCGTATCTGTTCGCGGCGACGCAGCACCTCGGCGTCGTCCCGACCGTCAACCCGGCGGCATACCTGCCCTACACGGCCGCGCGCCAGTTCGCGTCGCTGCAGCACCTGAGCGGCCACAGGCTGGGGCTGAACGTGGTGACCGACACCGGCAGCGCCCGGCACTTCTCGACGGACGCGCCGCTCGGGCACGATGCCGCCTACGACCGCGCCGAGGAGTGGCTGGAAGGCATCCGCTCGCTGTGGCGGAGTTGGGACGAGGGCGCGCTCGTCCTCGACCGCGATGACGACCGCTACGCGGACGGCACCCGGATGCGGGCGGTGCGCCACCGCGGCCGGCACTTCGGATTCGACGGACCGCTCAACGCACTCCCCTTCACCGACGGTGAACCTGCGATCGTGTCACCGGGCGGGTCGGAGCGGGGTCTTGCGTTCGCCGGAGCGCACTCGGACGTGCAGCTGGCGCTCGCGCCCTTGGACGAGGCGAGCGTGCGCGCCTACCGGGAGCGCATCCACCGCGCCGCACGCGAGCGCGGCCGCACCCCGTCGGACGTGAAGGTGCTGTTCGCGATCCAGCCCGTTCTGGTCTCCTCCCCCGAGGAGGCGGACCGACTGGTGTCCGCGTCGCGCACGCCCGACGAATCCGCTCTGCGCGCGATCGCCAGGCGGCAGTCCTCGGATCTGGAGACGGATCTCACCGCGCTCGATCTCGACCGGCCGTTGCCCGAGGGGCTTTTCGCCCCGCACGTGTCGCACGGCAGCATCCGCCGGCTCGTCGGCGACCACGATGCGCGCGAGACACCCCTGCGGGAGATCCTGGCCGCGCACGCACGCCTCGGCCGCATCTCGGACGGCACCGGTTGGGTGGGGACCGCGGGCGAACTCGCGGATCGCATCGAGCAGCTCGGCGACTGGGGCAACGACGGCGTCCTGCTGTGGGGCGATGTGCATCCGGTCACCGTGCACCGCATGCTCGACGAGCTGGTGCCGATCCTCCGCCGTCGCGGCATCCTGCGCCGCGAGTACGACGGCGCGGGCCTCGGCGCGAACCTGCGCTCGTTCTGACCGCGCGACTCAGCCCTCGTCGACGGATGCCGCCTCGCGCCGTGCCGCCACGAGACTCGCGACGGTCGCGGTCGCCATCGCGACCACGATCACGACGAGCGAGACCCAGGCGGAGATGTCGGGCGCCCATTCGACGCCGTGGCCGCCGTTGATGAAGGGCAGCTCGTTCTCGTGCAGAGCGTGGAGGAAGAGCTTCACGCCGATGAAGGCGAGGATGAACGCGATCCCGTAGTGGAGGTAGCGCAGGCGATCGAGCAGTCCGCCCAGCAGGAAGTAGAGCTGGCGCAGCCCCATGAGGGCGAAGATGTTCGCGGTGAAGACGATGAAGGCACTCTGCGTGATGCCGAAGATGGCCGGGATGGAGTCGATCGCGAAGACGAGGTCCGTGAACCCGATCGCCACGAACACGAGCAGCATCGGCGTGAAGACCTTCTTGCCGCCGACAACCGTGCGCAGCTTCGACCCCTCGTACTGGTCGCTGATCTGGACGAAGCGCCGCAGCATCCGCACGACGGCGTTCTCGCGCTGCTCGCCGTGCTCGTCGTCCCCGGGGAAGGCCTGACGCCAGGCCGTCCAGACCAGGAACAGCCCGAACACGTAGAAGATCCACGAGAGGTTCTCGATCAGGACGGCACCGAACGCGATGAAGATGCCTCGCAGCACGAGCGCGATGATGATCCCCACCATCAGCACCTCCTGCTGGTACTTGCGTGGGACGGCGAACTGCCCCATCAGCAGGACGAAGACGAACAGGTTGTCGACCGAGAGGCTGTACTCCGTCAACCATCCGGCCACGAACTGGCCCGCCGCATCCGCACTGCCCGAGACCCACAGCAGGATGAGGGCGAACACGAGCGCGAGCGACACGTAGAAGACGACCCACAGGGTGGCCTCCCGCGCGGAGGGGATGTGGGGTCGACGGAGGATGAGAAGAAGGTCGGCGGCCAGGATCAGAACGAGCACGATCAGCGCGACGATCTGGAACCACACCGGGATCTCGAAGCCCATGAGAGCCTTTCGGAATCGGCGAACGCCACAGTTTATGCGGATCTGAGACGATCGGGCGGCCGAGGACACTTGAGGGTGAGAGAAGACGTCGGCGCGTCCGGCGCTGAGGGATTGGGGCACGATGACCAGCGATGGGGAGCTGATCGCGCGCGCGTCGCACGGAGACCACGAGGCCTTCCGCGCGCTGTATCGCGGCAACATCGACGCGGTCTACCGCATCGCGGCGATCCTGTTGCCGACGACCGCGGACGCCGAGGACGCGGCACAGGAAACGTTCGTCACGGCGTGGCGGAAGCTTCGCGGCTTCCGACTGGAGGGAGCCTCGGCTCTCCCCTGGTTCGCGACGATCTGTCGCCTGGTGTGCGCGAACCGCCTGCGTGCGCTGCGCCGCGAACGCGAGCACGTCGGCGCGACACTCGACGAGCGCATGCCGTCGCCGATCGACGTGGAGCAGGCGGTCATCGACTCCGAGCTGGCCGATCGCGTCGCCCGGGAGGTGGCGAGTCTCGGCGATCTCGATCGCGAGCTCTTCGTGCTGTGCGCCGCGCACGGCTACGCCTACGATGCCGCGGCCGCCGAGCTGGGCCTCACCCACGGCGCCGTCCGCAACCGTCTCTCCCGCATCCGCAGCCGCCTGCGCGGCACCGTCCAGGAGGGGAACGCATCATGACGATCGACGACCGGGATCAGGGGCAGGAGCGCTCCTTGCCGGAGGGCCCGACCGCAGAGCAGATCGACCGGATCGAGCGAGGGATCGACCGTGATCTCGAGTTCGACCGGGTCCGCCGGCGGGCGCGACGCCGTGGCGGGTGGGCGGTCGCCGCCGCCGGTGTCGCGGTCGTCGCGCTGGCCGCGCTCGTCTCGCCCGTCGTCCTGGGCGGTCGCGGGGCCGAGGTCACCAACCCGGTGTCCCTCTACGATTCGGCGCCTGTCGGTGTCCAGATCCAGGAGGGTGCCATCGCGGCGCAGGACATCGTGGGGGCCGACGGCGGGCGGTCCGCAGCGACGGATACGAGCCGCGAGGTCTCCGCATCGGGGTGGATCCAGATGAGCGTGGACGACCCCGAAGACACTCAGCAGCAGATCACCGCGATCGTGACGGGTGTGCAGGGGTACGTCTCGTCGGCGAGCATCGCCGGCTCTCCGGCCACGACCGATCCGGTGTACCCGGTGCCCGGGCAGAGCTCGATCACGGTGCGGGTGCCCGCCGACCGGTTGCAGGATGTGATCGATCAAGTCGGTGCTCTGGGAACCGTGTCGGCGTCGTCGGTGGATCGCTTCGACGTCACGGACCAGGCTGTCGACCTGCGGGCGAGGATAGCGGCGCAGGAGACGTCGGTCGCGCGCCTCACCGAGCTGCTTGCGCAGTCGGCGTCGGTCGCGGACCTGATCGCGGCGGAGTCCGCCCTCGCCGACCGTCAGGCGGCGCTGGATGCGGACCGGCAGCAGCTCGAGATGCTGGAGGATCAGGTCGCGATGTCGACGTTGACCGTCAACCTCGCTTCGAGGGACGCAGCGCCGCAAGCGGATCCCGCCGGATTCGGCGACGGGATCGCCGCAGGATGGGCGGGGCTCGTCGCGACCGTGAACGGGATCGTCATCGGGCTGGGCTTCCTCCTTCCGTGGCTCGCGGTGATCGCCGTCGCCGGCGTGATCGTGTGGGCGGTGCGACGTGCGCGTCGCGCGCGTCGCATCCGCCGATCAGACGATGCCGTTGACGCGTCCGGAGGCCCGGGCGCGTCCCACCCATCGCCCTGAGTGACGGACTACCACGCGGTCCTGTCCGCCGCGTGCCCGCAGGGGGTTGCGTGCGCGATAAGGCATGCTGGTGACTGTGGTGATCGACGGCGTCGAGGTTCCCGAGGACGGCTCGGGGGGAATCGATCATGTGGCGACGCTGCTCGCCGCGATCGCCGGGGGCGATCAGAACGCCTTTGCACAGTTGTACGACATGCTGTCTCCGCGCATGTTCGGCCTCATCCGTCGCGTCCTCGTCGACCCTTCGCAGAGCGAGGAGGTGCTGCAGGAAGTCTTTCTCGAGATCTGGCAATCCGCTTCGCGCTTCGCTCCGAATAAGGGACAAGGAAGGTCGTGGGTTCTCACCATCGCGCACCGCCGAGCCGTCGACCGCGTGCGGGCGTCGCAGGCCAGCGCCGATCGTGATGCACGCGTCGGCCTTCGCGATCTCGACGTCGCATATGACGGCGTCGCCGAGACGGTGGAACTGAAGATCGAGGGCGGGCGCGTCTCCGAGGCGCTCGCCGGGCTACCCGAAGCGCAGCGCGAGACGATCGTCCTCGCCTACTACGGCGGTTACTCTCAGACCGAGATCGCCGCCCTCGTCGGGGCGCCGTTGGGAACCGTGAAAACACGCATGCGTGATGGATTGAGCAGATTGCGAACCAGGATGGGGGTGCAGTGATGGAAGAAGAAGATGAGTTCCGCGACCTCGCGGCTGGCCATGCCCTCAACGCGCTCTCCACCGAAGACGAGATGCGCTTCCAGGAGCTTCTGGCCGCTCATCCCGCCTGGGACACGATCGTAGCCATGGAGCTCGACACCGCAGCGGCCCTTGCCGACGGCGCAGGCGACGTGGTACCCCGTCCGCAGGTCCGTGACTCGTTGCTCTCGCGGATCGCCACCGTGCCGCAGAACGCTCCGCGATCGACCGCTCCCGCTGAACCGACCGTGGACCCGGCCCCCGCTCGGGCGCCGCGCCGCCCCCGCTCACGGATGTGGTTCGCACTCGCGGCCTCCCTCGCCTTCATCCTCGCCCTCGGCATCGGCGGCCTCTCGCTCGGGCGCCTGCTGACCCCCGAGGACGGCGCTCAGGTCGCCCTGGAGCAGATCCAGGACGCTCCCGACGCGCAGTCGGCGAGCGTCACCCTCGACGATGGCGCGTCCGCGACAGCGCATTGGTCCGCATCCACGGGACGGGCCGTGCTGGTCACGGACGGCATGCCGACGCTCGAGGACGACAAGACGTTCGAGATGTGGTTCATCCGCGATGGCGCCCCCCTCCCGGCCGGCACCTTCTCGGCCGACGACGCCGTCTCCGAGCTCGCCGGCACGTTCCAGCCCGGCGACGTGATCGCTGTCACCGTGGAGGCCGCGGGCGGATCGCCCAGCGGTCTTCCCACGACGGACGCGATGTTCGCCATCACGACCTGAGATATTTCCTCCCATCCGTTCGAGTCGCGGCTTCGGATGACCTGTGTGCGGCCGAAAGGTCGCAGACGGAAAACAAGGAGAGATATCGATGCGTACGAACACGAAGAACCGTCTGGCAATCATCACCGCTGCGGGAGCGGGCGCTGCAGCGATCGCTGTCGCCGGGTTCGCGCTGCCGGCCTCGGCAGACGAGCCCCGCGGAGGCGACTGGTCCACCTTCACCACGACGCTGAGCGCCCCGGTCGAAGCCGCGCAGACCTGGCTGACGAGCGCGATCGAGGCCGGAAGTGCTTCGGTGTCCCCCGACACATCCGTCGCCCCCGACACCTCTGTCGGCGACGTGAGCGTGATCCAGGGACCCATCGTGGGCGACGTGCTCTCCGGCAACCAGGCGCCGGTCGCGTCGGGCAACGACGTGCAGGCGCCGGTCGCCTCCGGTAACGACGTGCAGGCTCCTGTCGAGGCACCGGTCGGCTCCGGCAACGAGACCGGCATCGAGACACCTGTCGCCCCCGAGACGTCGGTCGGCGGATCCGTCGGCGACATCGGCACGCAGGTGGGCGACCTCGTCGACGGCCTCACCTCCAACCTCGACCTCGGCGGTCTTCTCAACTGACATCGCCGCGCACGGGGCGTCGTTCCTTCGGGAGCGGCGCCCCGTTCTCTGTGAGGAGCCCGAAAGTCCTCCCATCCGTTCTCGGGGCCGTGACGAACAAGTGATGGATGCGGCACACGGTCGCATCCTCCCTACACCGGAGGTCATCATGAGCTCTTCCCCGAACCGCCTCGTCGCGACCATCTTCGGCGCGATCTATCTCCTCGTCGGTCTCCTCGGCTTCGCCGTCACCGGCGGCGTGGGGTTCCTCGCCACTGAAGGAGGGCTCCTCCTCGGCATCTTCGCCGTGAACCCGCTGCACAACGTCGCTCACCTGCTCATCGGTGCGGCGCTGCTCGTCGCGGGCCTCGCCAACGTCCGTGCAGCCAAGACGGTGAACACCGTCGTCGGCGCCGCTTACCTGCTGCTCGGCGTGGCCGGGTTCTTCCTCGTGGGCACGGCCGCCAACATCCTGGCGCTGAACGTCCCCGACCACTTCCTGCACCTGGGCAGCGCCGTCGTGCTGCTCGCCATCGGCGTCGGCGCCGACCGCGGCGCCCGCGTCGCCACGGCATGAGCATCCAGCACACGCGCGCGGCCGCGGGCCGGCGGGCAGAATTGCTCGCCGGGCCGTGGCCGGCCGCCCTCGCCTGGGGCGCCGCGCTCGTGCTCGCGGCTCTCGGGGCGGGCGCCGTCGTGCTCCCGGACGCGACGTCGACGAACCGCGTCATCGGTGTCGGAGCCGCTTGCCTGGGGCTCGCAGGTCTCGGATGGGGTATCGCGGCGCTTCGCGCCGGTCGCCTCCTCGCGCCTCGTTCCACCACGGCGGGCGCCCTCCTCGCGATACTCGCCGCGACGTCGCTGCTGGCGAGCGAACCCGCGCACACGAGCATCGTGGGCGTCGCCGTGTGCGTCGCCTTCAGCGTGACCCTCGGAGCCTGTGCGGCAGCAGCCACGCGCCGCGACGTCCCCGCGCAGCATCTGCGGGTCGGCCAGTTGCTTGCCGCTGCCGCGCTCATCGCGGTGCTGGTGACCCCGGCCCTCGGCGCCGTCCAGGACGGGATCCTGCTGCGCGATGACGGCACCGTCCCGGTCGTGCCGCACCACTGAGCCCTCAGCGGTCGTCGACGCCTGACGCACCCTCCAGGACCTCGGCGAGCATCTCGAGCGCCGCGTGCGTGGTCGCTTCGACGATCTGCTCCGGGTCGTCTCCCTCGAAGGAGAACTCGCGCGCTCCGGCGTGCGGCCCCCGCGCCCAGCCGATGAAGACGGTTCCGGGGGCGTGCCCGTCCTGCGGATCCGGCCCGCCCACACCCGTCGTCGCGACGGCCGCATCCACCTCCAGCGCATCGCGCACCCCCGCAGCCATCGTCCGCGCGCACTCCGCCGAACACGGGTCGATGTCTTCGGGCACCCCGAGCACGAGGTTCTTCGTCTCGATCGTGTAGGCGACGACTCCTCCGGCGAACCAGTCGGATGCGCACGGCGTCGCCCCGAGGGCCGTGCACACCTGCCCTCCGGTCAGCGACTCCGCCGCCGCGACGCGGATGCCCGCGGCCGTCGCCAGCTCACCGATCTTCTCGGTCACGTCCACATCCTGCTCCCCTCGATCGTCTCGGACGTCGGCACCGTATGCCGTGACCGGACGCGACCTGAGGGGATTGCTTCGGTGACCCGCGCGCACTACACGAGAGGGACACCGCCGAAGCGGGAGCCATCCAGAAAACAAGAAAACCCCCGGATTGACCGGGGGTTTTCTGTTGGTGACCCCAGCGGGATTCGAACCCGCGTTACCGCCGTGAGAGGGCGGCGTACTAGGCCGCTATACGATGGGGCCGCTGCCGTGGCAACCGTTCAAGTATGCCATGCGGTCTTGCGTTGCGCCAAATCGAGGCCGGGATCCGTGTCGGGTTGCCCCGACGAGCCGCGAAGAGTTGACTCGCGTCATGCGAATCACCAAGCACGAGCATGCCGCCCTCACCCTCGAGAAGCAGGGCCGCAAGCTCATCATCGACCCCGGTTCGTTCACGACTCCCCTGCCCGACACGTCGAACGTCGCGGCCCTCGTGATCACCCACGAGCACCCCGACCACTGGACGGCCGATCACATCGATCGCCTCATCGCCGCCAATCCCGGGCTGCCCATCTACGCGCCCGAGGGCGTCAAGAACGCCGCGCCGGGATACGACATCACCGTCGTGGCCCCCGGCGACACCGTCGAGGTGGAGCCGTTCCGCCTCCGCTTCTTCGGCGGGCGCCACGCCGTCATCCACGAGAGCATCCCGGTGATCGACAACGTCGGCGTCCTGGTCGACGACACGTTCTACTACCCGGGCGACGCGTACGCCCTCCCCAAGGGCCACGACGTGGCCGTGCTCGCCGCCCCCGTCGGCGCGCCCTGGTTGAAGATCGGCGACGCCATGGACTTCGTTCTCGCCGTGAAACCACGCCAGGTGTTCGGAACGCACGACATGACGCTGTCCGTCGCGGGCAAGGAGATGGGCCGCGCCCGACTGAAGTGGGCCGCGGAGCAACACGGCGGAGAGCTCGTCGTGCTCGAGCCGGGCGACACGCTCGAACTCTGAGCACGAACGACGAAGGCGGATGCGGCACCCGCAGGTGTCCGCATCCGCCTTCGTCATCTGAAGGACGCTCTACTCGGCGTCGAGGTCCGTCTCGAGCAGCGTGACGAGCTCATCGAGGGCCTGCTCGGCCCCCTCACCCTCCGCCTTCAGGGTCACGACACTGCCGTGCGAGGCACCGAGACCGATGATCGACAGGATGCTTCCCGCGTTCAGGTCGGGGCCGCCCTCGAGCGCGATCGTGACGGGGAGCTTCTTCTCCTGCACCGCCTGCACGAAGAGCTTGGCGGGGCGGGCGTGAAGGCCCGAGCTGCTGGCGATTGTCGCCTGACGTTCTGCCATGAGTGATTCCTCTCGTCTTACCCTTCTATGCTCTCAGGCCGCGACGGGTGCTGCGGTCGCTTCCGCCTGAGCGAGTTCCTTGCGTCCGACCCACTTCTTCAGCGCGACGACCACGAGGGCGGTGGCGACGGTTCCGGCCACGAGCGAGATCAGGAAGCCCCAGATCGGGTCGATGGCGAAGAAGACGAAGATGCCGCCGTGCGGTGCGAGCGACGAGACGCCCAGTGCCATGCTGAGACCACCGGTGATGGCGCCGCCGACGAGGTTGGCCGGGATCACCCGGAGCGGGTCGGCAGCGGCGAACGGGATGGCGCCCTCGCTGATGAAGGCGGCACCCAGCAGCCAGGCCGCCTTGCCGTTCTCCTTCTCGACCGGCGTGAACAGACCACGTGCGAGGACAGTCGAGGCGAGCGCCATCGCGAGCGGCGGGACCATGCCCGAGGCCATGACGGCGGCCATGATCAGGAACGGCACCGCGTGGATGTCGGCCGTTGACACGCTTGCCAGCCCCGCCGTCGCGAAGGCATAGGCGACCTTGTTGACAGGACCGCCGAGGTCGAAGCACATCATGAGGCCGAGGATGATGCCGACGACGACGATCGCTCCGGTACCGGCGAGGTCGGTCAGTCCCACGTTCAGGGCGTCCATGAGTGCGGCGATCGGCCGGCCCAGGAAGAGGATCATGAGTCCCGAAGCGATGATCGAGCCGATCAGCGGGATGATCACGACCGGCATCAGACCGCGCAGCCAGCGGGGCGGGTTGAGGCGTCCGAGCCACCAGGCGATGAAACCGGCGAGCAGACCGCCGATGATGCCGCCGATGAAGCCGGCGTTCATGAGCACGGCCACCGCACCGGCGACGAAACCGGGGGCGATGCCGGGGCGGTCGGCGATCGCGAAGGCGATGTAGCCGGCCAGCGCCGAGACCAGGAAGCCCATCGACGTCGCACCGATCATGAAGGCGACGGATCCCAGGTACTGACCGATCGGGCCCAGCGGCGACGTGATGTTCTCCGTCGGCAGGTTCCACAGCGAGTTGTCGATGATCACCTTGCCGGCGTCAGCGGTGACCTGATAACCGCCCAGGAGGAAGCCGAGAGCGATCAACAGACCACCGCCGGCGACGAACGGGATCATGTAGCTCACACCCGTGAGGAGGATGCGCTGGATCTTCGCGCCCCATCGCGCGTTCTGCGCGGGAGCGCTGCTCGACGCCGAACCGGAGCCGGACGCGGCCGGCACGCGCGCGCCGTTCGGGTCCTTGGCCGCGGCGAGAGCCTCGGTGATGAGGGCGACGGGCTGCTCGATGCCGCGCTTCACTCCCGAGCGCACGACGGGCTTGCCCGCGAACCGCTGCGGCTCACGCACATCCACGTCGACGGCGAAGATCACCGCGTCGGCGTCGTCGATCACGCTCTGCGGAAGCGCCTTGTAGCCGCTGGAGCCCTGGGGCTCCACGATGAGGTCGATGCCCTGCTCCTTGCCGGCCGCGGTCAGCGCGTCGGCCGCCATGAAGGTGTGCGCGATTCCGGTCGCGCAGGCGGTGACGGCGACGATCCGCGCGGGGCGGCCGTCGACCTCGAGCGCGGTGGAAGCGGATGCGGCGGGCGCCGCCTGGGTCGTCGCGGGCGCTGCGGCCTGCTCCTCGCCGATCGCCTGGCGCACGGTGGACACGACGGATGCGGCATCGGCGGCGGCGCGCAGGTCGCTGGTGAACGACTCCTGCATCAGGCTCCGCGCGAGGCGCGACAGCACGGCGAGGTGCTCCTCGGCGGCGTCCGCGGGAGCAGCGATGAGGAAGACGAGATCGGCCGGGCCGTCGCCTGCGCCGAAGGCGACGGCGGGCTTCAGCCGCGCGAAGGCGAGAGAGGCCTGCGAGACGGCGGGGCTCTTCGCGTGCGGGATCGCGATGCCGCCGGGCAGGCCGGTCTCATCCTTCTCCTCGCGCGCCCAGGCGTCGGCGAAGAGCGCGTCGGCATCCGTGGCCCGACCCGCGGCGACCACGCGCGCGGCAAGGGCCCGGATGACGGCTGCCTTGTCGGCGCCGAGATCCTCGTCGAGGACGACGAGCTCCGGTGTGATGGTGTCGGACACGATGACCTCCAGTGGTCGGGTTCGTCAGCGGATGATCCGCTGCACGGGAATCTCGGCGGTCACAAGATCCGCCGGGGTCGGGGGTTGGGTTCCAGGAAGGGATGCGGCGGCCGCGCCGTATCGCATCCCCATACGCAGACGTTCGGCGGGCTCGGCGCCGGCCACATCGGCCAGCAGGTATCCGGCGAGGAGCTGTCGCCCGCGCCCACCGTGCTGACCGCCGTGATGCGGGGGGCCGTTCCCACCCAGACGCCGTCCTCTGTGACCAGCAGCGCACCCGCGGCGCCGAGCGTCACCAGTGCTGCACCGACACGCGGGCCGACGAGGTCCTGCGCGAGAGCGACGATGCCGTCGATGTCGCGCGTGTCGGCGGGAGCGCCGGTCAGCTCGGCGAGCTCATGCTCGTTGGGCTTGATGAGATCAGGGCGGGCCTCGGCCACGGCCGCCGCGAGTGCGGCGCCGGAGGTGTCGACGGCGATGCGAGGAGTCGCATCGCCGTGCGCAGCACGCACGGCGAGGATCGCGCGCACGTAGAAGTCGTCACCCGCACCCGGCGGCAAGGATCCTGCGAGCACGAGCCAGTCGGCACCTGCCGTGGCCGCGACGATCGTCTCGATCAACGCGTCCGCATCCGCCGCGCCGAGCTCGGCGCCGGGCAGGTTGATCTTGGTCGTCGTGCCGTGCGGGTCCGCCAGGGTGAGGTTCGCACGGGCATGGCCGTGCACGGGGACGGACCGCACCGGGATGCCGGTCTGAGCGAGCGCGGCGGCGTAGGGATCCTGGTCGGCCAGCGGAAGCACGGCGAGAGTCGACGTTCCTGCGGCCGCGACGACGCGGGAGACGTTCACGCCCTTCCCACCCGCATCCTCGCGCACGGCGAGGGCGCTCTGCACCTCGCCGACCTGGAGCGGGGTTGCCAGCGAGACGGCTCGATCGAGGGACGGGTTGGCGGTGACGGTGACGATCATGCGACCACCACCTCGATGTCGGCGCGCTCGAGCGCTTCCGCCAGCGCGGCGGGCGGAGCCGCATCCGTCACGAGCACGTCGAGCGCAGCCAGCGGCGCGAACGAGACGAGGAGCTCGAGGTCGAACTTCTGCGCATCGCAGAGCACGACGACGCGACGCGCCGCCGCGACCGCCGCGCGCTTGACGGCAGCCTCTTCCGGATCGGGGGTGCTGAGACCGAACGCGGCGGAGAGTCCGTTGGTGCCGAGGAAGGCGACGTCAGGGCGAAGACCCTGGATCGCGGCGACCGTCGTCGCCCCGACCGCAGCGCCCGTCACGCGACGCACCCGACCGCCCACGAGCGTGAGGTCGATCCCGTCCTGTTCCGCGAGCAGAGGTGCGTGGGCGAAGGAATGCGTGACGACATCCGCGCGCCCTCCGCGCATCGCCAGGGAGGACGGCAGCTCCTGCGCGAGTGCGCCCACCGTGGAACCGGCGTCCAGCAGCACGGATCCGCTGAAGCGATCGCCAAGGAGGTTCAGCGCTGCACGGGCGATGCGCCCCTTCGCATCGCTGCGTTCATGGATGCGTTCGCTGATCGACGTCTCGCGAGTGCTGGAGCGGCCTTGAGCGACCGCTCCGCCGTGCACGCGCTGCAGCACACCGCGCTGCTCCAGGGATGCGAGATCGCGCCTGACGGTCTCTGTGGTGACGTCGAAGCGTTCCGCGAGATCGACGACGACGAGTCGTCCCTCGGCGTCCAAGATTCGCTCGATCGCCGCCTGGCGCTCCGTTGCGTACATGATCCTCCTCGAAGGATCAACACATTACAACACAAAGCCACACAAACAAACGGTCGGGCCAGGTAAAAACCACAGGGGGTCGATCACATGAGCCGAGGGCCCGCCGGCGTGAGCGTGACGATCATCCAACTGCGCTCTCCGTCGGAAGTGCGCCGCAGGCGAGCCCAGTGCCCGGATGAGGTGACGACGGCGTCGCCTCGCAACAGACGCCGTGCGTCGATCTGGCCGAAACCGGCACTCGCGATCGCGAACTCGATCGCCTTGCCGTCGGTGGCGGACATGTCGACACGCACGAACGAGGCGACCACCGCGACGAGAAAGCTCAGGAACCCGCCGAAAGCGAGGATCAGCACTGCGGGCACCACACCCAAGCCGGCGAACGGGATCGTCACCGCCAGGATGGCCGCGACGATCAACGCACCCCCACCCACGATCGCGCAGACGACCGTCACGATCATCCATGTGCGCATTGCCCGCGCTCTGGGCGCGTCGATGACCACCTCACTCGGCTGCATGCCCTCCCCCTCGTTCCGCTCCATCCTGAGTCATCGCCTCCTGACGGCCCCGCCTCTTGACGGGTGGGCGCGTGCACGCAAAACGGTGGCCCGATCCGCGCTGCGGATCGGGCCACCGTTGTGAGGGGTCTCAGGCCTCGCTCATGGCCTGGACGGCCGCCTGACCCTTCGCCGCGTAGTACGCCGCGCGCGCCGCATCCTTGCGCGCCTGCTCGGCGTAGCCGTGCTCGAGCACGTCCTGCGGGACCTCGACGCTCTCGACGTGGTTCACGCCGTGGTACTTCTCGATGTAGGCGTCGAGCTCGGGACCCGACGTCCACGAGGTGATGAGGCAGTAGCGCGGGTCGGTGCCGTTGTGCGTGGCCGCGTGCCAGAGGCGCTGGGTGTCGATGATCAGCTGCGCGCCGGCGGGGAGCGCGATGCGCACCTCGCCACGCGGGTCCGTGCGGTTCTCGCGCAGAACGAAGTAGCTGTCCTTGTCGTCCGTCAGGTTGAAGAAGCCGCGCACGACCCAGCCGGTTCCGTCCGGGTTCAGGCGGTTGTTGTCGTCCTGGTGCAGGTTGTAGAGGCAGTCGCCGTAGGGCGTGGGCTGCAGCTCGATGACACGGCAGCGGCCCACGTTCGCACCGGGCTCCTGCGCGCGGCGCACGAGGTTCGGGGCCTTCGCGACCTGCGAATCGATCCACACGCCATCCTTGTCGGTGCGCGGGGGCTTGTGGTTCCAGAACCCGTTGCACTCGATCTCGCCGAAGGCGCTGGCAAGAGGGGCGAACCGGGTGTCGCCCGAGGACTTCCAGTCGTTGTACTCGATGTCGAGCCACTCCTTGGGATCGAGCTCCTGGTTGTAGCTGTCGAGGACGACGTAGCCGGTCTCCTCGAGAGCGGCGGACTTGATGTAACCCATGACGAATCATGCCTTTCGGTGGGGGGTCAGCGCGTTTTTACTGGCCCAGGTAAGGCCAGCCTACTCGGGCACCTCGGCAATACCCGGGAGGCCCGTTGCCCCGGCCTAGAGTGGTCTGGTCGCCCCGCGCGACGCGCTTCGCCCGCAACGAGATCGAGGATCATGGCCACCGCCACCAACGTCGATGCGACCGCCGTCAACACGATCGCCTGGCTGAGCGATCCCGACCTCGCCATCGTCGTTCCCGTCTACCAACGGCAGTACCGCTGGGACATCGGCGGCTGCGAGCAGCTGCTGGCCGATGTGCGCCAGGTCGCTGACCTCCCGGAGGGGCACACCCACTTCCTCGCCTCCATCCTGTCGTCGCGCGGCGGGGACTCCGACGACGCGGAGCTCGTGCTGATCGACGGCCAGCAGCGCATCACGACCCTGATGCTTCTGGTCGCCGCCCTCGAGCACACCGTGCGAGACAGCGACCCTGCATTGGCGGCACGCCTGCACGAGGTTCTCGTGCGCGGCGGCGAAACCCACCGCACGAAACTGCGCCCTCACCGGGCGTGGGCGGACGTCTTCGAGAGCGTGGTGCTGGATCGACGAGAGGCCGACGCCGAGGATCGCACATCGCGCTTCGACGACAACTACGCGTTCTTCCGCAGCCAGATCCGCCCCGAGGAGGCGCCCCGCATCTGGCGAGGACTCCAGCGTCTCGAGCACGTCGCCATCGCGCTCGGCGCCGATGCCAACGCGCAGCAGATCTTCGAGAGCCTGAACTCGACAGGCGAGCCGCTGCGCGACCACGAGCTCATCCACAACTACATCCTCATGGGTCTGACCCACGCGGAGCAGACCGAGATCGAGGAGCGGTTCTGGCTGCCGATCGAACAGAACACGGGTGAGGCGATCGCGGACTTCTGGCGCCACTACCTGGTGATGCGCACCGGACGCGAACTCACGGGGGGCACGACGCGCGCCGTCTACGACGCGTTCCGCGGCGAGTTCCCGGTCCTCGAAGCCGAGTCCCTGGAGCGGGATGCGGCCGAGTGGAAGGCGTACTCGGAGATCTACCGCGTGCTTCTCGAGCCCGCGCACGCCCCCGACGAGGGTGTCGCCGCGCAGCTTCGCTTCCTCGGCACGTTCGGGCGCGGCACCTTCCCCCTGGTGATGGCCGCCTACCGCGACCATGAGCGGGGCGTCATCGACCGCGACGCACTGATCGAGGCGCTGGAGGATCTGCAGGCGCTTCTGCTGCGCCGGCTGGTCGCCGGTCTCACCAACGATCGGCTCGTCGCGCGTCTCTGTCGTGCACGAGCCGAAGGTCCCGAGGCGCTGAGCCATGCGTTCGGGCGCATCACGCCCTCCGACGAGCGGATGCGGATCGCCCTCAAGTTCACTCCGCTGCCGCATCCCGCCTACGTGCTGGCGCGCCTCGCCGGACGCGACTCCGCGGCGGATCTCGACGTCGAGCACATCGTCCCGCTCGCACCGGGCGACGGCTGGAGCGGCGACGGCGTTCGCACCTGGAGCGAGTTCTCGGAGGACGAGCAGAACAGCCACCGCGCGCTGGCGGCGACACTGGGCAACCTCGCGCTACTCGAGGAACCGCTCGCGGAGCGCGCGCTCGACCGTTCGTTCCCGGACAAGCGCGACCTGTACCGACGCAGCGCCGTCGAGCTGACCGCATCCGTCGCTGACCTCGAGGCGTGGAACACCGCCGCGATCTCCCGGCGCACCGTGGTGCTCATCGAGCAGTTCCTCGCGGTGTGGCGCCGCAGAGCCGATGTGCTCATCGACGACGACGATCTGACCCCCATCCTCGACGCGAAGAAGCGCCGCGGGTTTCCGCCGGGCTGGCAGCAGGAGTGGTCGTACGTGGAGTACCGCGGCGAGCACTGGGAGATCTACGACATCGCGTCCCTGTTCAACCGCATCTTCAAGCGGCTGTGGGCCGATGCCCGTGAGGACCTCCTGTCGTTCAGCGCCCGGCGCGGCGGTCCGGTATACGAGACCCGGGCATGGAACGGCCAGTGGGACGAGCTCGGCGACGGAGCCTTCCTCTACATGGGCTGGGACTCCCGATACATGCTCGCCGCCGTGCAGGGCGTACTCGAAGAGGCGGGGATCGCCGCAGAGGTCTTCGTGAAGTACTCCTACATCGGCAACGCGATGCGCGACTGAGCCGCAGAGCTCAGGCGTCTCGCTGCGGGTCGCGCGCCCGCATCCAGGCACGGTCGTCGGGTCGGCGAGGCGCAGCGACCGGCCTCACGGCGACGGCCGCGGTGATCGCGGCGAGCAGAGCGAGCCCGCACGCCGGCAGTTGCAGGGCGACCTCAGGCCAATCGGCGGGGATGTCGGCGGTCGCCCACACGCCGACGATGACGGCGCCCAACGCCGTCGCCGGGGTGACCCACCAGAAGACGTCGCGGACGAGACCGGGGGCCATCCGGCGCGTCCCGCGCACGCGCCAGGCGACGACGGCGGTCAACCCCAGTGCGACGGCGACGGCGGCGGTCGAGAGCACGATGATCGTGGGAAGCGCCCAGGCCAACTGCTCGGCGTCGCGCGCAGTGGGATCGGGTCCCACCCAGGTGCCCGCGGGGAACTCCAGGAGCACGCCGAGATCCGCATAGAGGCTGTCGGTGGGGTACCCGTACTCGCCGTGCGTGACTCGGAGGGAATGCACACGTGCATCCGACAGCGATTCGTCCGATTCCGTGATCGTGCCCGCCTGCTCGCCGGAGGAGGGCGGCGGCTTCAGCTCCGGCTCCAGCGTGCCGAAGGCATACGAAGAGTCCTTCCAATCGCGCGCATCCTCGGATGTCTCGGGGTCCTCGCGCAACCAGCCGGCAGAGAAGGCCCGCTGGGCGACCTCGTCGTCGACGCGCAGCGTGACGGTGACCGGATCGGGCTCGGACGGATAGGTCCACCCGCTCTCCCACCCGTCGACCAGCGCCGCCCACCGGATGCGGTCGACCGACTCACCCTCTCGCCCCGATGCTCGCGAGGCCTCCCCCGCCACGGCCGGCGAGGTGTACGCGTAGCGCACCTCGACCTCGGCCCGGCCGCTGCGCACCTGGGTCATCGCGGTCGTGATCGTGCCCGCGTCGTCGCGCAGCGACAGATGGAACGGGACGGCCTCACCGTCGACCCGAACCTCGTCGACCTCCAGCCCGAGCGACTGACCCTCGATCGCTGTGCGCACGGGGGTCGCGAACTGCGGCACGCGATGGGATTCGTCGTCGAAGTCCACCACCGCGGTCTGCACGACGTCGAGACGCGGTCGGTCGCCATCCGCGCTGAGGCGCGCGTCGACGTCCACACTGGCGACCTGCGTGTAGAGCGTGCCGGGGTTTTCGAAGTCCCACCGCTCGTACGTCGTGAGCCGAAGGTAGGGATTGGGCATCACGGCGACGAGCACGACCGCACCCGCGACAATCAGGAGAGCGGCGGAGCGCACGAGCAGACGGGGCCACGACAGGAAGTCCGAGGTGCGCCATGCGCGCAGCTCTGCGTCGCCGCCGAGCTCGCGCTCGACGAGCGCAGAGACGCGGCGCCCCGCCTCCCGTGGGTCGGCCACGATCACGGCGTAGGGCAGCAACGCGTCGTCGATCGTGGTGCGCGTCAACATCGAGGTGCGCCGGGCGTAGGCGTCGATGCCCGCCAGATACTGCCGCGCGAGAGCGCCCTTCCGGGTCAACGGGCGGGCGGAGACGGCGATCCACACCACGATGGCCGACACCGCGAGCGAGACGAGCACGAAAACGCCGGGCCACCAGATCACGGCGAGCGTCTCCTGGTGCGAGAGCTGGCGGATGATGGCGAGCTGCACGACGGTCAGCGCGAGCGGCGCGGCGATGAACCAGTCGCGGACGAAGCCGCTCGGGATGCGGCGGAATCCGTCTGCGATCTGGCGCGATCTGGATCGGTCGAGCAGATATCCCGCGCGCGCCCGGAAGCCGTCGCCGACCCGCCCGCTCTGCCGCGCAGCGCGCCCCGCGGCGATCAGGACCGTGCTTTGGGCGGATCGACGTGTGCCGCGCACCGCGGCGACGGCGAGCGCGAGCTCACGGTTGCGGGGGCGTTGCACGATCTGCACGGCCTGTGCGACGGAGACGCCCTTCGGCGGGTCGTACTGCGCGACGTACCAGGGGCGACCGCGCGCATCGCTCCACGCCACGGCACGCGCGGCGATGGCGAAGGGCAGCGTGAGCAGCAGGATCGCCAGCGGCAGGAGCGGACCGAAGGTCTGCAACAGGAACAGGCCGGTCGGCGGCGGCATCGTGAAGGTGCCCTCGGGGAACAGCATCCGGAACCATGCGGTCGCGTGCGGGGGGACGTTCTGGTCGACGGTGAACGCGTACGTCTTCTTGCCCGGCGGCGAGCTGTCCTCGGGCTCGAGCCAGTCCATCCCGCTCACCAGGGTCCAGGCGACGCCGCCGGAAGGTTGACGAACGAGCAGTGCGTCGAGCTCCTCCGGCACCGTCACGCTGACGTCGAGCGCAGCGAACCCCTGCGGCCAGTCCGGGCCGAAGACGCTCCACTCCAGCAGATCGACGCCGTCACCGGTGATGTCATCGGTCGAGGTGTAGGCGAGATCCTGGATGCGGTAGCGCAGCACGAACTCGTGGTCGCCGCTCAGCCGCTCGCCCGTGTCGAGCACGAACGTGAGCCGATCCCCTCGCTCGAGCAGACGAGGTTCGACCGCGACGCCGTCGATCGACGCCGTGACGTCGCGCGGCGCGAGGTCGTGTCCCTGGTACTGGGTCGACAGCACGCGCCGGACGCCCGACTCGTCGACATCGTCGGGGAAGAAGGCCGTGATCGTCTCGACGACCTCCGCCTGCAGCCGCCCGTCATCGTCCCGCGTGAACGTGTAGTCGACGTCGAAGTCCCGCGCGATCCACGTGTCGGTCGCGTGCTCAGCCGAGTCGGTGATCTCCTCCAGCCCGAGCGGCGGGTTGATGATCGGCCCGACCAGGAGGAACGCGGCGATCGCCGTCACGGCGATCCAGAAGCCGCCGATCGTCATGCGAAGCGGGCGGCCGCCGTGCGAGCGCAGCCAGGCCTCCCACCTCAGGAGCCACCGCGACAGCAGAGCCCACAAGGGTGTCGGACGCGGACGGTCGTCGGCGTATCGCTCCTCGCCGTCCGCGCGCGGGGCGAGCTCCCCCGACTCCCCCTCGCCGCTCATCCGACCCAGCGTAGGGGGTCGCGGAGGGCGCCCTACGCCTCTTGTGGACCGCGGGCCAGACGCATGCCGATGTCGTCTCCGCCCGCATCCGGGAGCGCGCCACGACGCGTGGATGCGCGGGCGCTGAACGCATCACTCGCGAAACTTCCCCCGCGGAACACCCGACGATCGTCGTCTGCGGAGGGGTCGAGCAGATCCCAGCACCACTCCCACACGTTGCCGAGCGTGTCGAAAAGCCCGTTGAGATTCGGCATCTTACCGCCCACGCGTTGCGCACGAGCCACACCGTCCGCCGCCGTCCACGCGATCTCCGTCAGCGGACCATAGTGCGCGGCGGCGGACCCGGCGCGGCAGGCGTACTCCCACTCCGCCTCGGTCGGAAGGCGGTAGCCGTCGGCATCCCGGTGCCAGGTGACCTCCGCGCCGTCGAAGACGTAGGCGGGATCCAGCCCCTCCCACTCGGATGCGGCGTTGCACAGACGGACCGCGCGCAGCCAGCTCAGGTCGGTGGCCGGCACTCGCGGATGGCGCACCTCGATGCCGAGCAGCTCGGCGAGGACCTCCTCCGTGACGGGGTACACGCCGATCTCGAAGGCCCCGATCTCGACGGTGCGCCGCGTTCGTCCCCGCGCGTCGCCCAGGACGACGGTTCCGGCATCGAGTGCCCGCATCTCGATATCGACCATCCCGCCACCCTAAACGGTGTGCCGCGCGCTGACCGTGCGCGCACGCTATCCCGGCGCAACACACCCGTAACGGTATACCGCTACTGTCCAGATCATGAGTCAGCGCCGAGTTGTGGCGACTCAGATCCACATTCGGTATACCACCTGGAGACTGCCATGACGTTGACCCTGGTAGACGTACGCCCCTGGGGAGGCAGCCCCGTCGATCTGGTGATCAGGGAAGGGCGCGTCGCGGCGATTCTCCCCGCCGGCACCGCTACGGAAGGACCGATCCTCACAGGCGGCGGGCGGCTCGCACTGCCCGCGTTCACCGACGCGCACGTCCACCTGGACTCGACGCGCATCGGCCTCCCGTTCCGCCCGCACACCGCGCAGCCCGGCTCCCTGTGGAACCAGATCGCGAATGATCGCGCGCACTGGCGCGACGCGGGCGCATCCGTCGCCGATCGGGCAACCGAAACGCTCGGCCGTGCGATCGGCCACGGCATGACACGTGCCCGCGCCTATGCGCAGATCGATGCGGACTGCCGGCTGGAAAGACTGGAAGGCGTGCTCGAGGCCCGAACCCGACACGCGGAACGAGCCGATGTCGAGATCGTGGCATTCCCCCAGGCCGGTCTGCTGCTGGAGCCGGGTGTGCCGGAACTCATCGACGCCGCTCTCCGACACGGCGCCGACGTCGTCGGAGGGATCGACCCCTGCGCGCTGGACGGTGACCCGCGCCGTCACCTCGACATCGTCTTCGACCTCGCGGAGACTCACGGAGTGCGGGTCGACATCCACCTGCACGAGCCCGGTGAACTCGGTCACTTCACCATTCGGAAGATCATCGAGCGCGTGCGCGCGCTCGACTATCGAGGCCGAGTGACGATTGCGCACGCCTTCTGCCTGGCCGATCTTCCCGAGGCGCCGCGCGGAGCGGTGCTCGACGAACTGGCCGAACTAGACATCGCCCTGACCACCATCGCTCCCGGGGGCCGGCTCCAGCCCGCTGTCCGAGATCCTGGCGCGCGGCATCCGACTCGGACTCGGCCAGGACGGTCAGCGCGACTACTGGTCGCCGTACGGGAACACAGACATGCTCGATCGCACCTGGCAGCTCAGCTACGCCGCCGGACTGCGCCGAGACGACGCGATCGAAGAGGCGTTGCACATCGCCACCGTCGGCGGAGCACGCATCCTGGATGCCGAACGCACCGTCGACACGCATCGCGGCTTCGCGGTCGGCGACGCGGCGGATTTCGTACTCCTTGATGCGGAGACGCCGACCTCGGCCGTCATGGATCGTCCCGGCGATCGCACGGTCCTGCATCAGGGGCGGATTGTGGCCGAGACGGGGGTGCTCCGGTGAACACGCTGACTCTGCGGGCACGTTGGGTGCTTGTCTCCGCGGGCGATGACCATCGGCTGCTCATCGATGGCGAGGTGCGGATCGTGGACGACAGGATCGTGGCCGTGGGTCCTGCGTCGGACGAAGCATGCGGCGAGGTCCTCGAACTCGGTGATGCGATCCTCATGCCTGGCCTCATCGACCTGGACGCTCTCGCCGACATCGACCACGCGATTCTCGATTCATGGCACGATCCCGCGGCGGCGCGACGACTGCAATGGTCGGAGCGTCACGCGAGGCGCACCGACCGCGTGCCGGTGCTCGACGCCGCGCAGCGTGCCGTCATGCGGCGTTTCGCCTTCGCGCAGTTGCTGTTACACGGCGTGACGTGCGCGATGCCCATCGCGTCAGAAGTGCACAGCGATTGGGCCGAGACCTTCGATGACGCGGTTCAGATGGTGGAAGCGGCCGAGGATCTCGGTATACGCGTCGTGCTCGGCCCCAGCTATCGCAGCGGCGTGCCCGTCGCCGGCTCCGACGGCAGCCTTCGCATCCACTGGGAGCCGGCACGCGGCGAGGCAGGATTCGCCGACGCCGTGCGTTTTCTGCGGTGGGTCGCCGAGCGCCGTTCACCCCTCGCGTCGGGCGCCCTCCTGCCGTGTCGTGTCGAGACGATGACCGACGACCTCCTCGCCCGCACCGCCGAGGCGGCCGAAGAGTTTGACGTTCCGGTGCGACTGCATGCGCTGCAGGGCCTGGAAGAGCTGCGCCTGCTCCGCGAGCGCGGTACGACCTCGCTCGATCTGATCGAGCAGGCGGGGATGCTGACGGACCGGCTCCTCATCCCCCACGCCATCTATGTCGACGAGAATCCGCGAGCGGGCACGGTCGGCGGCGGATCGTTTCATCGCATCGCCGACGCCGGGGCCACGATCGTGCACTGTCCGCTGACGTCCGCGCGCTACGGCGCGGCGCTGGACCACGTCGACCGTTACCGCGAGGCGGGCGTCGCGATCGCCCTGGGGACGGATTCCTTTCCGCCCGACCTGATCCGCGGCATCGATGTCGGAAGCTCCGTCGCGAAGATCCTCGCCGGGAGGCTGGACGCGGGCGCCCACGCCCACTACATCCGCGCGGCGACGCTCGGCGGGGCCCAGGCGCTCCGGCGGAACGATCTCGGGCGGATCGCCGTCGGCGCGACGGCGGATCTCGTGGCGTTCCGGCTCGACGATGTGCGCGACGGCGTCATCGACGATCCGATCCGCACGCTCGTGCAGCACTCGACAGGCCGAGCCCTTACTCTCTCGATCGTGGGCGGGGTAGTGCGCGTTCGGGACGGAGAGCTCGTGGGTACCGACATGGCTGAGCTCCGCGCGCAGGCGCAGTCGATCTTCGCGCTCCTGAAGCGCGGCTACGGAGAGCGTACGGACGTGCCCGTCTCGACCGACGAGTTGTTCCCGCCGAGCTTTCCGACAGCGTGAGGTCAGAGGGACTCGGCGAGCAGGCTCTTCATCGCGGACAGTGAAGGCTCGCGACCGGCCTCGATATGCGCGTAGACCACCGCTTCGGCGAGGCGCTCGTTCCCGGAGCGGATGGTGGCCGTGATCTCTCGATGCTCCGCGCACGCGACCGAGGAGTCGCGCTGGCGCGTGAGGTAGAACAGCCACGACATCCGGCCGCTCGTCGCACGCATAAGACCCGACAGAAGCGCGTTCTCCGCCGTGTCGACGAGCGCCTGGTGATAGCGCGTGTTCGCATCGGCGACGCCCAGCTCATCGCCCGCTGCCAGCTCGAGCTCGGACTCCGCCTGTATGCGTTCCAGTTCCGCGATCGACCCGCCCTCTCGAACGCGCACCGCGGCGCGCCGGGCGGCCGCGGGCTCCAGGGCAAGACGCGTGTCGAACAGATCGTGCACGAGCCGTGTGTCCCAGCGGGTGACGACCGCGCCACGGCGCGGCAGGGACGCCACGAATCCGTCGACTTCCAGTTGCGGGATCGCTTCGCGCAGGGGAACCCGCGACACCGCGAGGTCCTCCGCCAAACGCTGCTCAGCCAGCCGAGCCCCCTGCGGGATCTCCCCGAGGATGATCCGGCGCCGGAGCGTCTCGTAGATCTGCGCAGACAGCCGTGAATCAGCCACCATGATTCGACTCCTGCCGTTCCCGACCGCGCCCCGCATGGCGATCGATCCGTCCGCTCAGAATAGCCGTGACCGCTGCGCGCACCCGATGATGCTCCGCCTGCGCGTCGCTGCGGACCGCGGACTCGATCTCTGCCGCGATCTGGGACGCGGATCGCCCGTCGGCCGCGACGACCGCCCGGAATCCGAAGCGCCTTTCGTAGGCGGCCGCCGCGTTCAGCAGGCGGATGCGGTCAGCGGGCGGGGCCGTGTCGATGCCGCGCTCCTCACGGGCGGACAATGCGGGACGTGAACCGCCTTCCTCGTCGCCGAACCGACGAAACCCGTCGAGCAGGTCGATGAGGCGCCCCACCGTCAGTGCATCGACGGCCGATCCCACAGCCGTTCGGACGACATCCGAATCCGGAACCGCCGTGTGACGACTCTCCCCCAGCCGACGGGAGATCTCATCGGCGAGATCCGCATCCGCGACGGCGCTGGCGACCGCCTCCGCGATAGAGGGCACCTCGACACCCGCGCGGAGCCCGGCAAGGGTGCGACACAGGACGGCGCGAGCATCCGCCGGCTCCAGCCAGCGAGGGTAGGACGGGATCGCCGCGACGGCGCCGTCGAGGGCCGAACGCACCGCCGTCAGCTCGTGCTCGCTGAGTTCCTCCCCCACGGATGCGGCCAGCGCTCGCGTCTGCGCCGCACTGCTCGCATGGCCCCATACCCACGATACGTGGGCACCCATGGCAGTGGGGACGATGCCGTGCGAGATGGGCGGAAAGGCCGCGTCACCCTGCTGGATCGCCGTCGCCGCGTCCCCGGGCATGTGCTTGAGGTGCGCGTACGATCCGGTCAACGGCTTGAGCTGCGGTACCGGCAGACCCGATTCGGCGGCCACGATGCGCGAGACTTCTGCCAGGCGATCCAACCGCAGACCCGTGTCCACGCCGTGCAGTACTTCGAGCGCGAGGACGACTTCCTCGAGGGGCGCGAAACCCGCTCGATAGGACATCCCGTTGACGGACACGTCCGGCATCGCCCCCTCGGAGACGGCTGCGAGCGCGCCGGCTGTCGCGAGGCCGAACTCGTCGTGGACGTGCATCGTGACGGCGACGTCCTCGCCGACCTCACGGCGGAATCGTTGAACGAAGCTGCGCATGGCCTGAGGCGACAGCGAGCTCGTCGAATCCATCAGATCCAACCGCACCGCTCCCCCGCGCACGGCGTGCCGAGAGACGCGCACCAGTTCGTCGAAATCCCGGAGGCCGACGTGAGCGAGCGTGATGGTGCTGACCACGCCCAGGTCGGCCGCGAGCGCGAGATGGGCGTCGAGCTCTTCCATCTGTCGCGCGGCCGCCTCCGCGTCCGGCGCCGGGACGATGCCGGGCGCGACGTAGCGCGCACCTGCGTCGACGAGCCGCCGCAGTCCATCCGCGGGATCTATCGGAAGCGGGTCACGACCGTTGCCGAGCAGGATGTCGGACCAGACGTTGACCCGCCAGGGCAGTTCCGCGGCGAGGACGGTGCGCATCAGCCGCCAGTCCTGGGGCGTGGGTTCCGTGCTGCCCGCCCAGGTGACGTTCAGACACGTGTCGGTCACGCCCAGATCGACGAGCGCCTCACTGATGCGGAGGAAGCCCGCATCCGAGGTTGCCTGACCTGCCGTGAAGTACGTCTTGCGAAGCGTCGAGTCGAGGATGCGGACGCTGCGAGGAAACTCCTGCGAAGCACGGGTCTCCGGCCAGAAGTTGGCCTCGGAGACGTGGAAGAGTCCGGGCACTGACGCGGTGCGGTCGGGATTGATCACGAGTCCTCCTCACGCGACGGCTGCGCTGCTGACGGGCCACCCGGGACGGTGTTTCGCCGCGGACGGCGGCGCGAACGGACCGAACGAACTCGTGGTCTTTCCCATCCAGACGAGCGACTCCGCCACGCCGACTGCCGCCTGGACACCGTCGATGACGGGGACACCCAGTTCCTGTTCAAGCAGCACGTCGAGCCCCGCCATCCCCGCGCAGCCCAGCACGATCACATCTGCACCGCGCTCCATCAGCGTGCGGGCTTCGACCGCCAGCGCCGCCGCCGTCCGATCCAACGACTCGTGGATCGCAAGAACGGGGATGTCGGCCGCGCGCACGCCGACGCAACGGCGATCCAGTCCCGCAGTCGAAAGGCTGTCCTCGATGCCCGCCACCGTGCTGCGCACGGTGGTCACGACACCGTAGCGGTGACCCAGCAGTCCCGCCGCGAGCGCTGCGGCCTCGGTGATGTCGACGACAGGTGCGCTGAGCAGCTGCCGGGCGCCCTCCCGGCCGTGCTCGCCGAACCCTGCCAAGACGACGGCATCGGCCTCATGCCCCCGCGAGGCGAGCACGTCGAGCACGGCGGCAGCGCTGATGAAGCTCTCGTAGTACCCCTCCGCCGACTCCACGCCCCAGGCCGGCTGGGCCACCTCGATATCGGTGCCGGCGCGCGCGGCGGCGCGTGCGATGACCTCGATCGCCCGGGTCGTCTGGGTCGAGGTGTTGCAGTTCACTACGAGGATTCTCATCTGGCCTCTCCGGGGTTGCATCTCAGCACTGTATACCGTTCAAGAACAGTCAATCAGCCCCGCACAGCTCGATTCCCGTGAATACGCCAGAGTGTCACACGATCGAAACATGGAGCCCCGTGCGTGAAACAAGTTTCTGTATACAGTTAGGCCGCTTCATCCTCCTACCCGACCACCCTCCAAAAGGAGCAGCTCCTGTGAACAGGACCCGAGCAAGACTTCTCGCGCCACTTCCCCTGCTGCTGACTGCCGCACTCTTCGCCACGGCGTGCGCCGCACAAGCGCCCAACTCCGGAGGCAACGCCTCGGCAGCCGGCGACACCACGATCGTGGTGGCAGCACGCAATGAGGTGACGACCCTCGACCCCTCGCAGTCCAGCTACCTGCAGGTCGACGCGGCCGTTGCACCCCTATACGACACATTGCTGCGGTTCGACGACGCCGGACAGCTCGTCGGATCCCTCGCCAGCGACTTCAGCTACAACGACGATGCGACCGCGCTCACCGTCACACTGCGCGACGATGTCCTCTTCCACGATGGCAGCCCGTTGACCGCGGCGGATGTGGTCTACACCCTCGACCGCATCTCGAACATCGGAAGCGGCATCGCCGGCCAGACGGCCGGGTACGTCAGCAGTGAAGCGCCGGACGACCACACCGTCGTCATCTCCCTCGCCGCCCCGGATGCGCTGTTCGCCTCGAAGCTCTCGCGCGTCTACATCCTCAACTCGAAGCTCGTCGCCGCGAACGAGGGCACCGACAACGCACAGAGCTGGCTGCTGTCGCACGATGCCGGCTCGGGAGCGTTCACGCTCGCGTCCAGCGAGCCCGGCACGATCACTTATGAGCGATTCGCTGACTACTTCGACTTCTCCGCGGAGCGGCCCGGCACGGTCGTCCTGCGCCGAGTCGACGAGCTGTCCGCGTCCCGCGACGAGCTTCTGGCCGGGGCCGTAGACGCGACGAGTATCTCCGCCGCGGACATCGACTCCGTCAGCGACGCAGGCTTCCAGGTCGAGCCGGTCGGCTCCAGCATGGCGATGGTCTGGCTCAACAACTCGACCGGGGCGACCGCCGACCCCGCGGTGCGTCAGGCGTTGCGCCTGTCCTTCGACTACGAAGGCGCGCTCGCGGGCATCCGTAGCGGTTCCGGGGAGCTCAACACCACGATGCTGCCGGCAGGGCTCTCGTGCGCCGCCGATCTGCCCGTCGTGCACCAGGATCTCGATGCGGCACGTCAGATCCTCGCGGATGCGGGCAAGTCCGATCTCACTCTCACGATGCGCTACCAGCCCGCCTTCGAAGAGCAGGTACAGGAGGCGACCCTGCTGCAGTCGAACCTCTCGGAGATCGGCGTCACTCTCAATCTGGAGCCGATCGCCTTCGCGGACTACCTCACGACCCTCACCGACTGGAAGAACATCCCCGAGATGATGCTCGCGGGCGAAGGCCTGCCGGTGCCGGACCCGGGCGTCATGCTCACCCAGGTGTACTCCTCGCAGGCGGTCGGCACGAACAAGCCCGCCTACAGCAACCCGCAAGTGGACGCGCTGATCGCGCAGGTCAAGTCGACGCCGGACGCCGACGCACGATGCTCACTCATGAAGCAGATCGAGACCATCCTCGACGAGGACAACGCGTCCATGCCGCTGTACACGAACAACACGAACTGGGCCTTCAGCGACAAGATCGCGGCGCCAGCCTCGGCACCGAAGACGGCATCCGGACAGCTCGCCATCGCCGACCTGCGCGTGGCCGGCTGAGGCGATGACGATGGCACCGGTCCGTATCGCCACCTTCATCCTGCGCAAGGTGGGAGGGGCTCTGCTCACCCTGTTCGTGCTCGTGTCAGCGGTCTTCCTGCTGATCCAGATCACGCCCGGCGATGAAGCGGTAGCTGCGGCCGGTCCCGGGGCGAGCCCCGAGACGATCGAGCGCTTCCGCGAGCAGCTCGGTCTCTCGGGGCCGCTCCTCGAGCGCTACGTCGCGTTCCTGGGGCGCATCGCACGAGGTGATCTCGGCGTCTCGAGCACGAGCAGAGGCCCGGTCATCGATCAGCTGATGGCGACCCTGCCCACCACGGCGGAGCTCGTGATCGTCACGATCGTCTTGTCCATCGCGATCGCCTTCCCCCTCGCGGCGCTGTCGACACTGCGCCCGAGTGGCCGAGCGGAATCGTGGCGCCGACTGCTGATCATCCTCGTGTGCGGGCTTCCTGCGTTCTGGCTCGCACTCATGTTTCAACGACTCTTCGGATCGGTCCTGGGTTGGTTCCCCATCTCCGGCAAGTACACGATCGGCGCCGTCGATGTGCCCCACATCACCGGCTCCACCCTGCTGGATGCGATCCTCGCGGGGGATCCCGTCGCCGCGAGCGACGCGCTGGCTCACATCGCGCTGCCCGCGATCGTGCTCGCGCTCGGTTTCATCGGTCCCGCCTACCGCGTGATCCGAGCGGAGTTCCTCACCGCCAGCCGACACGATTTCGTCCTCGTCGCCCGGGCGACGGGACAGACGAGGCTTCAGGTGCTGCGACGCAACCTCATCCCGCACGTCCTCACCCCGACCCTCATCCTGGTCGGCATCGAGTTCGGCAGTCTCTTCGGCGGCGCGGTGCTCGTCGAGTCGATCTTCGGCCGCGACGGGTTGGGTTCCGTCCTGACGAACGCGGTGGCACAGAAGGACTCCAGCGTCGTCATCGGCGGCGTACTCGTCATCGGCGTGATCGTCATCGTGACGAACTCGCTCGTCGACATCATCCAAACGGTCCGCGATCCGCGCCTCCGCCGCGCCGAAATGGGAATCTGACATGACCAGACTCGACACGCGCCCCGCGCCGCACGCGCCTCGCCGCACGCGCATCACCGACCGACTCGCAGCGGCACGCTCCACACGGAGGGCGTGGCGGCGGCGCCACGGTCGTGCTGGCTCCCTGCTCGACGCGCTCGGTTTCCTCATCGCCGCGGTCGCCGTGCTCACGGCGATCGTCGGCCCGATGCTGGCACCGGAAGTCTACGTCTCCCACATCGCCGACGCCCGGCTTCCTCCCAGCGTCTCGCACTGGTTCGGCACGGACGACCAGGGGCGCGACGTCTTCTGGCGGGTCGTCGTCGGCGCGCAGACGACGCTCTTCGCCTCCCTCGCGATCGTCGTGCTCTACTCGATCATCGGCGTCATCGTCGCAACCGCTGCCGTGCTGGCACCCCGCGGAATCGGCGACATCATCCTGCGGGGCA
The DNA here is from genome assembly GCF_056868075.1 of Microbacterium sp. KU4F. Lineage (NCBI taxonomy): Bacteria > Bacillati > Actinomycetota > Actinomycetes > Micrococcales > Microbacteriaceae > Microbacterium > Microbacterium sp. KU4F. Next base: position 709,913 of record NZ_CP200324.1, read on the forward strand.
TCGACGTGATGCAGGCTTTCCCGACGCTCATCTTTGCGCTCCTGATAGCAGCACTCATGGGGCCTTCGCTGACCTCGTCGATCATCGCGCTCGGGGCGACCGGCTGGGTGATCACCGCGCGACTGCTCGCGGGCATCATGCGCGAGACGATGAATGAACCGTTCGTCGAGGCGGCACGGACGCTGGGAGTCAGCACCCCCGCGCTCATGCTCCGCCACGTCCTGCCGAACGCACTACCCGCGCTCTGGGTGAAGTGGGCGGGCGACATGGGCATCACGGTCCTGCTGATCGGCTCGATGTCCTTCATCGGCGCCGGCGCACAGCCGCCGTCAGCCGAGTGGGGCGCGATGGTCGTCGCGGCACGCACGTACATGGGCTCCGCGTGGTGGGCCGCCTTCTTCCCCGGCGTCGCGATCGCCGTCACCTCCATGGGGTTCGCCCTGCTGGGCGACGCTTTCCATCACCGCACGCTGCGGCGCACGAAAGGACATTGACATGATGGACGCGGTCTTGCGGATCGAGGATCTGCAACTGGCGGCCGACTCCGCCGACGGCCCCCTTCCCCTGGTCCACGGCATTGACCTCACCGTGGGCCGCGGTGAGCGGGTGGCCTTGGTCGGAGAATCCGGATCGGGCAAGTCGGTCACGGCTCGCGCAGTTCTGCAGCTCGACGACGGCATCGTCGCGACGGGCCGCATCTGCGTCGGCGAGGACGATGTCCTGGGGATGTCCGAACGTCGCCTGCGTACCGTGCGAGGCCGTCGCGTCGGGATGGTGTTCCAGGATCCCCTCGGCTCCCTGGATCCCCTCCGCCGCATCGGGGACCACTTGACCCCGCTGTTCCGGGCTCGCGGGATGAACCCCGCGGCGGCCCGAAGCGCGACCGTGCGCCTGCTGACGGAACTGGGCGTGCCGGATGCGGGTATGCGTGCACTGGCCTATCCGTACGAGTTCTCGGGCGGGATGCGGCAGCGTGTCGTGATCGCGATGGCGCTGGCCGGCCAACCGGAGCTGCTCATCGCCGACGAACCCACGACCGCCCTTGATGTACGCGTGCAGAAGCAGGTGTTGGAAGTGCTCTCCAACGCGACGGCCGCACGCGGACTCGCCGTCCTGTTCATCACGCACGATGTCGGCATCGTCGCGGGCTTCGCGGACCGCGTCGCCGTCATGTACCAGGGCCGGATCGTCGAAAGCGCGCCCGTCGCCACCTTCTTCCGCGATGCGCGTCACCCCTACACGCGCGGCCTGCTGCGTGCAGTGCCGAGGATCGACATCGACCGCCCGCTCGTCCCGCTCGACCGTGACACGCTCCCGGTGCCCACGCCCGAGAACTCCGTGCTCGTCGAAGTCGGTCCCGACCATTTCGTCGCCCGCGCAGCGCTCGAGGCTCGGATGGGAGTGGCGTGATGCTGCGGATGACCGACATCGACAAGACCTTCCGAACGTTCGGGAAGCCCGACACCGAGGCGCTGCAAGGGGTGTCTCTCGAGGTGCCCGATCACAGCGTGGTCGGGCTGGTCGGCGAATCGGGGTCAGGCAAGTCGACCCTGTTGCGCGTACTCATGCACCTCGAGAAGGCGGATGGCGGCACGGTCACGCTCGACGGCTCCGACGTGCTGCACCTGCGCGGTGCGGGATTGAAGGCGTACCGCCGCGACGTGCAGATGGTGTTCCAGAATCCGATGGGCAGCCTCTCGCCGCGGCGCAACGTGCAGCAGATCGTCGAGGAGGGAATGCTCGTGCATGATCTGCACGGCTCGGCGTCGGGGCGCCGCCGCCGCGTCGGCGAGCTGCTCGAGATGGTCGGGCTGGACCCGTCGGTCGCGTCGCGGCATCCGGCATCGTTCTCCGGAGGTCAGCGTCAGCGGATCGCGATCGCGCGCGCCCTCGCGGTGAACCCCCGTCTGCTCGTGTGCGACGAGGCGGTCTCCGCACTCGACGTCTCGGTGCAGGCGCAGATTCTCAACCTCCTCAAGCAGATGCACCACGATCTCGGGCTGTCGATCCTCTTCGTCGCACATGACCTGGCGGTCGTGAAGTACCTGTGCTCCCGTATCACCGTGCTCCAGCGCGGACGCGTGGTCGAGGAGGGATCCTCCGACGAGATATTCCGACCCCCCCGACACCCCTACACGCGGGAGCTGCTGGCCTCCGTGCCCGTTCCCGACCCCGACAGCGACTGGCTCGCTCGTACCCCCGCCACCCGCGCCCACGAAGGATGACCCATGCGACTCGGTAGTGACGCTCTCAAACTGCCCGGCTCTGCGACGCTGACAGCGCCCGAGCAACTCGAGCGGGCAGCCGCCCGTGGCCTCGACGGCCTCTTCTTCCGCACCATGCTCCACATGACCCCGACGCTGGATCCCGGCGTGCTGCGCGAGACGCGCGCGGTGGCGGATGCCCACGGCCTGTATCTTGAGTCCGGTCTGGGCAAGATCAACCCCTACGGTCTCGCTGAGGCCCCGGAGATCCGGGCTCTGGGCGACGGCGACACCCTCCTCGGTTTCCGAAAGATGATGGAGACCGCCGCAGCCGTCGGCATAAGCGAACTGTGGGTCGCAACGGCGAACTTCAAGCCATACGGCGGGCGATTCGGCTATGACCGGTTCCGCACCGACGTGGACTGGAGCGATCAGCTCGCTGCCGCGGCGAAGTTCGCCCAACGGCTGGCACCGATCGCCCGCGACCTCGGTCTCCACCTCAACGCCGAGACCCACGAGGAGATCACCTCGTTCGAGCTCGTGCGGCTCGTGGAGGAGGTGGGTCCGGACGTGATGGGCATCACCTACGACACGGCTAACCCCCTGCAGCGTGCAGAGCATCCGGCGCTGACCGCCGAACGACTCGCGCCGTACGTTCGGCAGACCCACATCAAGGACGCGGCGCTCTTCTTCGACCCGCAGGGGATCCGGTATCAGATGCGACCCAACGGCCAGGGCGTCGTCGACCTCGCGTGGATCCTGCCGGTGCTGTTCGAACACAACCCCGACCTGAATCTGTCGCTGGAGATCGCGGAGGCGCGGGAGGACGGCGACGTGCCACTGATCACGACCCGACGCGCGACGGGCATCGCCCTCTACGATCCGGAATGGATCGCCGGTCACCCTGACCTCACCGTGCCCGAGCTCGCCCGGTGGCTTTCGCTCGCCCAGGAGTGCGAGAACGCGGTCGTGGACGGGCGCATGATGGCTCCCGCCGCGTATGAGGCACGCACGTTCGGTGCGGACGAAGCTTGGACATGGGTGGACGAGTCGCTCGCCTATGTCCGGGCCACCGCCGCGCAGTCCGGCATTCCCCTCTCCTCGCGTGTCGATGCGTGACGCGCCGATGAGCCCGGGCTTCGGCATCTGTCTCCGCGACGTGCCGCATCCGGAGGGCGCGGACGGCTGGAGCACTGATCTCGTCGGCGCCATCGATGCAGCAGCCGCCCTCGGCGCGAACCTCCTCCATCTCCCTGCGGTGGGTCTGGCGTCGACGGACCTCGATCCGGGTGAGCTCGCGCACGTGCGCGCGGCGGCCCGTGAGAGCGGCGTCAGCCTGTCGGTGGGCCTTCCCGCCGCGCACCCCGACCGGGCTGGCGATCTCTGGGGCGCCGATGTCGGCGCCCCCACGCATCCGTTCGCGCAGATCGAGGCGGCCCGGCTCCTGGGCGCGCAGTCGCTGCACCTCACGGTGGGAACGGACGCGGACCGGTTCCGGGACACTCCGACGTGGGCCGACCAGTTGGAGCGTTCGGTGCCGCTCCTGCGCGAACTGCGTCAGGCGGCGAGCGACATACCCCTCGTCCTCAAGACGCACGAGGAGATGACGACCTACGAAGCCGTGCGGCTCTGCGAGCAGGTGCAGGGGCTTCGGCTCGGGTTCAGCCCCGTGAATGTCCTCGCACGGCTGGAGAGTCCCCTGCGCGCCGCCCAGCGAGTGGCGGCCCTCACCCACACCGTGTTCCTCGACGACTGCGCCGTGGTCCGCGATCCGGCCGGTCTCACGCGCGTCATGCGCGGGCTGGGAGACGGCGCCCTGCCGTGGGACGCGATGCTCGCCCTGCTGCCGCCGGACGCGCCACGGGTCATCGACCTGCACCGTGCCGAGTTGTCGATGCCGGCGTTCGACCCGGCCTGGATCGCGCACGAGCACGAGGCGAGCGTGGCCGAGGTCGCCGAGCTCTGGCGTCTCGCGCAAGCGAGCGCCCCGCGTACGGACCCCCTCACGACGCGGCAGGATGCGGCGTTGCGCTTCGTCGGCGCATCGACTCCAGCCCCCGAGACTGCACATTCGTGACGAGATCACGGGTAATGACAGTGATCTCGTGCGGGAAGTGCAGTCTCGCGGTGCGGAGCGGGCGCCCTAGACGATGCCGCCGACCATCGCGTCGCGGCGGAGCTGTTCGTGGGTCGCATGGAACTTGCCGTCCGACGTCCACCAGGCTTCGTGGCCGGCGGCATCCGGATGCTGCTCGATCACGACGGGCCAGTGCTCCTTGATGTTCTTGAGGTAGTAGCGGATCTCCCCGCCCACCGTGCGCTTCTCGACCTTGTCGAATGCTTCGAGCTGTTCCTTCGTTGGCTCAGTCAAGGGCTGAGCATAGGGGCGGGCACTCGGCGAGCGCGAGCATTGCGCCACACCAGCCAGGCGCACAGGAGTCCCTGCGTCATCACGATCGCGCTGATGGTGGATGCGATGACACCCGCGGACTGATCCGCAGCCGTCAACAGATCGAATCCGGCGTGCCAGATGAGCACCGGCACGATGCTCCAGTGCGCACCCTGCGCCATCCATGTCAGAAGGAACGATCCCGTGACCAGAGCGAGGATCCAGCCGATGATCCCGGCGCCCATGGCGGTGTAGGTGGGGTTGAACAGGAACGCGGGAGCGTGCCAGCCGATCCACACCGCGGCGACGATCAAGGTCGCCCAGAATGCCGACAGCCTGCGCGTGAGCGCGGGCAGGAGCCACCCGCGCCATCCCGACTCCTCCCCCAGCCCGAACGTGACGACCCACACGAGCGCCACGAGCGGCCAGGCCAGGTCGGGCAGCTTCTCTGTCGCGCCGAACCCGGCCAGATCCGGCCACGAGCCGGAGACCGCCGCGGCGACCCCGTACCCGATGAGGAAGTACGCCACGGGCATGCCGACAGCGGCGATCCACCACCGCGCGGCGAACCGCACCGAGAACGCCCGCCGTGCCCATCTCCGCAGCTCCACCCGCCCGCCTTCCCAGAAGGATGCGGCCAGCGCGCCGCAGGAGGGGCCGAGCGACCCGAGGAAGAACGTCCACGGCACCCGACCCAGCCCTCCGGACTGCGCCTCGACGACGAGCGGCGCCCACACGATCCACGTCACGCCGAACGAGACGCACAGGAACACCGCAACACCGCCGCGGCGTACGGCTGTCTCCGGGATGCGGCCCGAGCCGGTCATGTCTCCAGTGCACACCCGATCACGTCGCCGCGCTTCGGCCGCGAGCCGGGAGAATCCGCCGACCCGCAAGAGGGATGCGGCGCGCGCTCGCCCGTTGGATACCACTCGTGAGCGGGGTTGTACACACGGCGCGAGAGACCGACCGTAGGCCATGGACGGCGGCTATCCTCCCTGAGTGGCGCCCGACGCCACGGAATCCGTCGAAAGCGAGCACCACGTGAGTCTTCTCCGCACGAAATCGGTCGAGCAGTCCATCGCCGATACCGAGGAACCGGAGTTCCGCCTCAAGAAATCGCTCAGCGCGCTCGATCTGACTGTGTTCGGCGTTGGCGTCGTGATCGGCGCGGGAATCTTCACGCTCACGGGACGTGCCGCGCACGAGGTCGCCGGTCCGTCGATCGTCGTCAGTTTCGTGATCGCCGCTATCGCCTGCGCCCTCGCAGCCATGTGTTACGCCGAGTTCGCCTCGACCGTGCCGGTCTCGGGGTCGGCGTACACGTTCTCGTACGCGTCGCTCGGCGAGTTCTTCGCCTGGATCATCGGATGGGACCTCATCCTCGAGATGTTCCTCGGCGCGAGCGTGGTCGCGCAGGGATGGAGCGCCTATCTTGGAGCGTTCCTCGAACAGCTGGGCATCGTGCTTCCGGAGCAGCTCTCGCACGGCGGCGTGGTGGACGTGCCAGCCGTCCTGCTCGTCCTGGTCCTCGGCACCCTGATGACGATCGGCATCAAGGAGTCGCTGCGCGTCAATCTCGTCCTGGTCGCGGTGAAGCTGTTCATCGTGCTGTTCGTCATCGTCGCCGGTCTCATGTTCGTGAACCCGGCCAACTTCACGCCGTTCGTGCCCGCTGCCGAGAGCACCGCATCCGTCTCGGGACTCACGCAGCCGCTGCTGCAGTTCCTCTCGGGCATCGAACCGGCCACCTTCGGGGTCGGCGGGATCCTCGCCGGTGCAGCTTCTCGTGTTCTTCGCCTACATCGGATTCGACGTCGTCGCGACCACCGCGGAGGAGACGCGCCGCCCGCAGCGCGACATGCCGATCGGCATCATCGCCTCGCTCATCATCTGCACGATCCTCTACTGCGCCGTCGCGCTCGTGGTCACCGGCATGGTCTCCTACCGCGACCTCGACCCCGACGCGGCTCTCGCAAACGCGTTCGCGTACCACGGCCAGTCGTGGATGGCGACGGTCATCTCGGCCGGCGCGGTCGCGGGGCTCACCACCGTCGTACTGACGCTGCTCATCGGTGCGACGCGCATCATCTTCGCAATGTCCCGCGACGGGCTGCTGCCTCAGAAGCTCGCACGGGTGCACCCGCGCTGGCGCACGCCGTGGGTCATCTCGATCGTGGTGACGATCATCGTCGCCGTCGTCGCGGGCGTCACCCCCGTGGGCGTGCTCGAGCAGATGGTCAACATCGGCACGCTCTCGGCGTTCGTGCTGGTCTCGGTGGGCGTCGTCGTGCTGCGTCGCACACGCCCCGACCTGAAGCGCGGCTTCCGCGTGCCGTGGAGTCCGGTTCTCCCCATCCTGTCCGCGCTGATCTGCACGTATCTCATGCTGAACCTCTCGGTGGAGACATGGCTGCGCTTCCTCATCTGGCTCGCCCTCGGCGTCGCGATCTACTTCGCGTACTCCCGGCGGCACGCGCGGGTCGGCAGCGGCGACTTCCTGAACCCTGCGACGCCGCGGGTCGTGGCGCCTCCCGAGAAGTGAGCTCGCCCCGGCGTCACAGCGAGGGGTAGGCGGGGAACGCGCACGGCGCCGAGTCGGTCGGGCTGGGCGCCTCCGCATCCGAGACGTGGACCCCGGAGCCGTCCGAGTCCAGCGCCGCTCCCCCGAACACGACGCCGGATGCGGTGATGTCCGCGTCGGAGGCCTGAACCGCGCCCGCGTCCACGTCCACGTCCTCGAGTCGCAGGCGGAGCGGATGCGCGGCGTCCACCCCCTTCAGCACCGAGGTCGCTCCGTGTGGCGAGTTCGTGACGCGCAGTCCTGTCACCACGATGTCTTGGAACCGCGGGACGTTCGGACCGTTCGAGCCGCCGTAGAACGGATCGATGTCGATCGGCGCTTTGACGGCATCGACGCAGATCCGGCGATACGTCACCTGCTGCACGATGCCGCCGACCTTGGGTGAGCTCTTGATGCGGATTCCGGTCGATGCCCCGCTGACGTTGCCGAGCGCGTCGGTGCCGCTGACGGTGTCGTCGGCGACGAGCACGTCGCTCACGCCGGCCGTCGTCTCGCTTCCGATCGAGATGCCGTGGGTTCCGAACAGGTGGTTGCCGAGGATCGAGATGTGCGCTGACGGTTGTGAGCCGGCTTTGACCGCGATGCCGTCATCGCCGTCCATGATCCACGGGTCGGTGATCGTGACGTCCGTCGCTCCGGCCGGGTCGATCCCGTCGGTGTTCCGCGCGGTCGCGGGCGTCTGGATGCGCACGCCCCAGACCGTGAGTCCGTCGGCGTTCTGGAAGGAGACGTGGATGCCCGGAGCGTCGACCAGGTCCACGTCGTGCAGGGTGACATCATCCGACTTCGTGGCCTGGACGAGCCGCGGCACGTTCTGAATCCCGTGGCCCTTCGCCGCCTGCGCGAGGTCCCACCAGCTCTGGGATGCGCCGAGCATCGTCTGTCCCCCGCGGCCGTCGATGCGGCCCTGGCGGCCTGCCGCGTCCGGTGTCGACGCCACCCCGGTGTGCGCGCCGGAGAGCGTCAGCAGCGGCGCACACCCGCCGCCGCCCCTGCCGACCGTGCCGCAGCTTTCCCGGCCCGAGATCTGGTAGTCGGCGGGATTGCGCGAGGCGTAGAGCGTCACGGAGGAGTCGAGCACGAGCACCTCGCCCTGCCGAAGCGTGAGAGGCGCCGTGAGGAAATCCGTCAGCGGTCCGGATGCGGCCAGGCGCACCGCCACGACGGAGTCCGCGGTCTGGGCACAACCGTCCAGCGCCAGCTGGATGCGCGCCGTGTCGGGCGGGGCGGCCTCATCGGCATCGTCGGCAGTGCCGTCGGTCAGGGCGAGCCGAGCTGTGACGGTGGCGCACGTCTGAGCGGGAGCCGCGGGCTCTGAGACCGAGCGCCGGTCGCCCGATGCGAGCGCCGTCGACTCCTGCGTCGAGGTGCCCCGCAGAGCGGCGCAACCGCTGAGAACCACCAGGAGAAGCAGCGCGACCGAGACCGCAGATCGAACCCGCACCGCGGGATGCTCGCAGCATCGCTTATGCGCGCGCCGGATACCCTCGATGCGGCGGCTGAACCTCAGCTGTCGCGGAAGTCCTCGCGCAGCATGGCTTCGGTCGGCCGGTCGCCGGGTTGCGGGGTGCGGAAGTCGCTCGGAGTGCTCGGCTCGGCCGCATCCGTCGCCTCTTGGTCGTCTGCCGGGTCAGCGATCACATCGGCATCGTGATCGAGATCGATGTCACGCGGGTCGTCGGACGGGTGGGGCTCGTGGGCGGGCATGAACGGCTCACTCATGGACACGTCGCGATTCTGCCGTTCCGCCGGTGGGAGGGGAAGGGCCAGGAGGCCCCGTCGATCACCGCAGATCGTCTCCGATCCACTCCGGCGTCAACGCGAACGACGACGGATGCTGTGGGTCGAGCACCAGCACGTCGAACGCGCCGCCGATGAGTCGCAGAATCTCGCCACCGGAGCGCGGCACCGCGGTGATCTCCTTGCCCGCGTAGATCGCGTCGACCCGTCCCGAGTCGGTGAAGGCCAGGAGGATCCGCTCGCCGCGGCCGTTGACGATGCTGGCGGGAGCGGAGCCGTCGCCTGCCGGATCCAAGACGACGAACAGCTTGGCATTCGCGATCTCTCGGACGACCGCGGCGTAGGTCTCGTCGTCCTGCGCCGCCGTGTACGCGTCGGCGGCAGCCTGCACGCGGGGAGCGATGACGACGGCATCCGGCGAATCACGCTCCGCCGGAATCCACTGCCGGAAGAAGCGCAGGTTCGACAGCGACGTCCATGGTCCCGGCGAGTCCAGAACGATCCCGGCGACACCGTTCTGCGCGAAGGATGCGAGCCAGTCGATCGCCTGCGGCCAGCAGCGTGGCCTCCACGCCCCCCACTTCCGCCGCGCGTTCCGCGGTGCTGTACACCCCGATGAGCGTGCCGATCCCGTCGAACTGGAATCCGCCGGGCATCGGCTCTTCCGGCGTCCCGCGGTTGACGATGAACCAATCAGGCAACTTCGCCGCCGCCTCCCAGACCGCCATCTCGGCCTCGGTGTTGCCCGAGGCAGCCTGGAACGCCTCCTTACGAAGGTCCAGTTCGCGGACAAGTGCATCACGTGTACTGTCGGTCATCCTGCCATCGTGGCGACCGACACGTTTCTTCTCCCGCGCCTTGTCCCGACTCGCGATGTTCGGGTAAGCGCACGGCATCCGCTGCGCACAGCCGGAGCCTAGGACTGAACCGGCGCGCGGAACCCGCGGACGATGAGGGTGATCGCGAGCCACAGCTCGAAGGCGAAGACCGGGATCGCCGCAGCAGCGGCGACGGGTCCGTTCAGCGGAATGACTCCCCACAGCTGAGAGAGGTTGCTGACCAGCACGAGAGCACCTCCGGCCACGCCGAGCGCGGCGAGCGGTCGGAGCACCGCGCGAGAGTCCCAGAGGAGCCAACCCAGCACGATCGTGTTGACGCTGATCACGAGGCCCTGTCCGAGAAGGAACGACGCGGCGTGCGTCGCGGACATCAGTTCCGCGAAGGAACCAGCGGCGCCCGCCCACGCGATCGCGAGCATCGGCAGCGTCCCGGTGAGGATGACGGCAGCCTCCACCCCGCGAAGAACGGCGAACGTCGCGGCGCGGACGGGCCCGAAGGCGCGCAGCAGGTGCCAGAGAAGGATGCCGGTTCCCGCGCATCCGAGGGCGAGTGCGAACTCCAGGGTCACCCCCGCCGGAATCAGGCCTGCTCCGTAGGCCACGACCGCGACGACGGAAGTGACGTGAGTGACGAGGTAGAGAATCCCGGCGACGCGGGCGTATCGGCGGGATGCACGGTCGATCTCGTGAGGATCGTCAGTCGGGTATACGGCGTATGCTTGCATGGTCAGATCGTATGTATACGATGTATACGTGTCAACTCGCACGGCCCGGATCCCGCTCAGCCGGGAGATCGTCGTCGACACCGCGATCGCCATCGCGGACGAGCACGGCCTCGACCGGGCGAGCATGCGCGGCGTCGCGGAGCAGCTGGGCGTCACGCCGATGGCGCTGTACAAGCACGTCGCCAACCACTCCGAGCTGGTCGATCTCATGCTCGATCGCGTCATCGCCGGCATCCCTGCCGTGGCGTCCGGCACGGATTGGGTGGAGACGACCCGGGCCCGTGTCTTCGCCGCTCGACGGGCGTTCGCAGCCCATCCGTGGGCGCGGGAAGCGATCGAGTCCCGCCCGCTGGCCACGCCGCAGACACTGCACCACATGGATGCGCTCATGGCGGGGATGTTCGAAGGCGGACTGCCCGCGGACCTCGTCCACCACACCATGCACGCACTTTCTACACGCATGTGGGGCTTCACGCGCGATGTGCTGCCGACGCCTCGGATCCCGGAGGATCCGGACGAGCGGGCCAGGGCCATGACCGCGTTCGCAGCCGCGTATCCCTCGATCGTGCAGATGGCGACGACCTCACCCCACGCCGGCGAGGCCTGCGATGACGAGGCCGAGTTCACCTTCGCCCTCGATCTCATCCTCACCGGGACGCAGCAGCTCCATGAGCGAGGTTGGACGCGCTCCCTCCCGGTTCGGCATCTGCTTCGCGACGAGGAATCGCCCGCATAGAGCCTCCTCGGCGATACGGCCAGCGCTCCTAGTTGTCGTGCAGCGCTCAGCGATCCGCCGCACGTCCCGACATGGCGGCAGTGATGAGCTCACGGTCCGCTCCTGTTGCCAACAGCGCCGCCAGCAGGATGCGGGCCTGCCCCGGACGCAGGGTCGGCGAATGCAGGGCGCCCGCCTCGGCGAGGTCGGCACCGCCACCGCCCCCGCCGTACGAGGGGACGAGAAGGCCCCTAGGAACACGGCTCGAGACGACGACGGGGATGCCGCCCGCCACCGCGTCGCGGACCGCGGCGACGACCGTCGGGGTGGTGTTGCCCGACCCGAGCGCCTCGAGGACGAGCCCATCGGCTCCGGCCGCGACACTCGCGCGCACGTGCAGGTCATCGGCGCCAGGAGGCAGCGCGACGATGTCGACCCGGAACCGAGACACGTCGCCGGGCAGGCGCGGCACGACCGCGGCGTCTTGTCGCGCGTGACCGAAGGCATCGGCGCGGTCGGTGGTGAGCTTCGACAGACCCCACGTCGAGAGGATGCGGCCTCCGAACGCCACCCAGACGCCGGCGTCCGCCGCGCGGGTCGCAGCCAGGGCGTCGCGGATGTTGTCGGGCCCGTCCGAGTCCGGGTGGTCGGCCGTGAACTGTGCACCGGTGAAGACCACGGGAACCCGTGGCCGTCCGGCCTGAATCGCGGCCAGCAATGAGGTCTCCTCGAGCGAGTCCGTCCCGTGCAGGACGAGCACTCCGCGCACGCCCTCGTCGTCAACGGCGCGGACGACCGCATCGACGATGTGCTGCATGTCGGCGAGCGTGAAGGTGGCCGAGTCGGCAGCCAACGCGTCGACGACGCGCACGTCGTCCCCGTCTGCGAAGCCGTGGAGCAGAGCGCTCCCGCCGAGGACGGGAGCGCTCGACCCGTCGGGCGACCGGCGGCTCGCGATGGTGCCGCCGGTCGCGATGACGACGAGGTGACCTTCGCTCACGCGCCGCTCTCGTCCGTGCGCTGCAGTGCGGCGATCGTGCCGGTCTGCTCGGCGGCCAGCATCCGGATGCGGTCGCGCAGCAGGAACCAGCCGCCGATGAGGGCAGGCACGATCACGATGAGCGACCCGACCGTGAAGGTGCCGATCGGGAAGTCGAGCGCCATGAGGACGATGACCGCGGCGAGGAACACCAGGGTGACCCAGCCGGTGTAGGGAGCTCCCGGCATACGGAACGAGGGGCGTTCCATCACGCCGGATCGCGCCAGTCGCTGCAGCTTGATCTGGCAGAGGATGATGACCGCCCAGGCGCTGATGATGCCGAGGGCGGAGACGTTCAGGGCGATCTCGAACGCCTGCGACGGGACGAGCGCGTTGAGCACGACGCCGAGAGCCGTCACGACCGCGGTGACCGCGATGCCCATGTAGGGAACGCCGGCCCGGTTCATCCGCCTGAGAGGGGCCGGCGCGGAGCCCGTGACGGCCATCGAGTGCAGGATGCGGCCGGTGGAGTACAGGCCGGCGTTCAGGGACGAGACCACTGCTGTCAATACGACGAGGTTCATGATCACGTCGGCTCCTTGCACGCCGATCGACCCGAAGAAGGTGACGAAGGGGCTCTCACCGGCCTTGTAGCTCGAGAACGGCAGAAGAAGGGCGAACAGCAGGACCGAGCCGACGTAGAAGACGGCGAGGCGGAACACAACGGCACGGATCGCCTTCGGCATGATCTTGCGCGCGTTCTCGGTCTCGCCCGCAGCTGTGCCGACGAGCTCGATCGACGCATAGGCGAACACGACGCCCTGCACCACGATGAGCGCGGGGAGGATGCCGTTCGGGAAAACTCCCCCGTTGTCGACGATCAGGTGGAAGCCGGGGGTGGTCCCGGCGACGGGAGTGCCGGTGACGACGAAGAGGATGCCGACGACGAGGAAGGTGACGAGGGCCGCGACTTTGATGATCGCGAACCAGAACTCGAGCTCGCCGAAGACCTTCACCGAGAGCAGGTTCATCGTGAGCACGAGCACGAGCGCGACGAGCGCGAACACCCACTGCGGAATGCCGACGAGCGCGGGGACGTACTGCTTGAAGAAGTTCATGTAGAGCGCGACGGCGGTGACGTCGGCGACCGAGGTCATCGCCCAGTTGAGCCAGTACATCCACCCGGCGGCGAACGCCATCTTTTCGCCGTAGAACTCACGGGCGTACGACACGAAGGAGCCCGTGGAGGGGCGGTGGACGATCAGTTCACCGAGTGCGCGCATCACGAGGAAGGCGAACACGGCGCAGACCGCGTAGACCAGCACGAGCGCTGGTCCCGCCGTCGCGAGTCGGCCGCCGGCGCCCATGAACAGGCCCGTTCCGATCGCGCCGCCGATGGCGATCATCTGGATCTGGCGCGGACGCAGACCCTTGTGGAAGCCCGCGCCTTCGGCCTGGGCGATCGAGGCCGTGCGCAGCAGCGCGGCCTCCGTCTGTGACGTGCTCGACTCCGTTGTCATCGGTTCTCGCTTTCTGGTCTCGTCGGCTCCGTCGCCGCGAGGAGGAGGATGTGCTATCTGCCTGACAGGTCGGGGACAACTGAACACCTGAATGGACGCATTCGTCAAGTCCAGGCCGTGAAAATGTCAAATCTGTCTGATAGGTTGGCGCCGTTCGTCCACCTCAAGGAAGAGAGCGACATGACGACGACGCGCACCGAGCACGACCTCCTCGGACCTGCCGAGATCCCCCACGACGCCTACTGGGGTGTCCACACGGCCCGCGCCCGGGACAACTTCCCGGTCACCGGCGTGCCGATCGGCACATATCCGTTCCTCCTGCGGGGGCTCGCGTTCGTCAAGGAGGCCGCGGCGCTCGCCAACCGAGACCTCGGCCTGCTCGATCCGGTGCGCGCAGACGCCATCGCGGCGGCGTGCCGCGAGATCCGAGGCGGCGCGCTCGCCGACCAGTTCGTCGTCGACGTCATCCAGGGCGGCGCGGGCACATCGACCAACATGAACGCGAACGAGGTAATCGCCAACCGGGCCCTGGAGCTCCTCGGGCACGCCAAGGGCGAATACACCCACCTGCACCCGAACGACCACGTCAACCTCAGCCAGTCCACGAACGACGCCTATCCGACGGCGATCGACGTCGCGCTCGTCGAGGGGGTCGACGGACTGGATGCCGCGATGGGCGTCCTGCACGACGCGTTCGCCGCGAAAGCCGCCGAGTTCGCGGGGTACGTCAAGATCGGTCGAACGCAGTTGCAGGATGCGGTGCCGATGACCCTCGGCCAGGAGTTCGGCGCGTTCGCGGTCATGCTCGACGAGGACCGCACGCGGCTCCGCGAATCCGCACGGCTCTTGCTCGAGGTGAACCTCGGCGCGACGGCGATCGGCACCGGCCTGAACGCACCCGCCGGCTACGGCCCCCTGGCCGTCAGGCACCTCGCCGAGCTGACGGGACGCCCCTTCGTTCCCGCCGCCGACCTCGTCGAGGCCACGCAGGACCCGGGCGCCTTCGTCCATCTGTCGGGGATGCTGAAGCGCATCGCGGTGAAGCTCTCGAAGACGTGCAACGACCTTCGGCTCCTGTCGTCGGGTCCGCGCGCGGGCCTCGGCGAGATCACGCTTCCTGCGCTGCAGGCGGGATCGAGCATCATGCCGGGCAAGGTGAACCCCGTCATCCCCGAGATGGTCACGCAGGTCGCGTACACGGTCATCGCCGACGATCTCGCCGTCACCCTCGCCGCCGAAGCCGGACAGCTGCAGTTGAATGCCTTCGAGCCCGTCATCGTGCGGGCGCTCTCACAGAGCATCGCCCACCTGACCGCGGCGTGCCGACTGCTCGCCGAGCGGTGCGTGAGCGGCATCCAGGCTCGTCCCGAGGTGATGGCCGCCCGCGTGACCGACTCGATCGGCCTCGCGACCGCGCTCAATCCGCTGATCGGCTACCGCGCAGCGACGGAGGTCGCGGGTGAGGCGCTGCGCTCGGGGCGTTCGGTTCCCGAGGTCGTGCTCGAGCGTGGGCTGCTGGATGCCGACGCTCTGGTCGCGGCGCTCAGTCCCGAGAAGCTGGTTCCGACAGCGGGCTGACGACGCGTTCGACAGCGCCGAGGTGCGCGCGCATGGCCTCCCGCGCCTCGATGGCCGAGCCGATGCCGATCGCCTCAGCGATCGCCCGGTGCTCCCGCGAGGAGGGCTCGCGACGATCCGCGATGAGGTTCACGACGCCGGACTGGTGACTGAGGGCGTCGCGGATGTCGCCGACCGCGCGGGCGAACACGGCGTTGCCGGATGCCTCGGCCACGAGCACGTGGAAGCGCGAGTCGAGCTCGACCCACTCCTCCGGGTCGGTGGTGGCGTCCATGCGATCGCACAGCGCGGCGAGTTCTGCGCGCTGTGCGTCGGTGCGTCGCTCGGCGGCGAGGCCCGCGGCGGGCACCTCGATGTGCGGTCGCGCCTCGCTGAGATCACGGGGCGAGAAATCGCCGTAGCCGAGGGACAGTGCGGGGCGGTCCGACACGACGTACGTGCCGCTGCCCGTCCGGGTTCGGGTGAGGCCGAGGGTCTGGAGAGAGCGGATGGCCTCGCGCACACTCGGACGGCTCACGCCGTAACGCTCGGCGAGGGCCGCCTCCGAGGGGAGCCTCTCCCCCACCGCGAGACGTCCGGCGACGATCTCTTCGCGGAGCCCGTCGAACACGGCATCCGCCGCGCGGGCGCCGACAGCGGGCGAGCTCATCGCCCTCTCCCGGTCCGCATCCTCACGCCAGCCACCCGGTCAGCCTAACGGGCGGTGCGGCGGGCGGCGGGGAGGCTCACCCGCCCGGGCGGAGGACGCCCCGACGGTCGAGCGCGGCGCAGCCAACGGGCTCAATAGCACGCATCCCGTCGCGATCGACATCAAGCGGCGCCTCGACTAAGCAGGTGTGATTCGCGACACAGGTCGAAGTTTGGTGGATAACGTCCGGACTTCCCATCTCGTCACGCGGCCTCCGAGCGGGCGCATAAGGCGACCGTAGCGAACTGCAACGACACCGCGTGTGGCGTCACCATCTCACATAGCGCTTGAGTGTCTCGCGCTGAGCGACTAGCGCTGCCTCGAGTTCGTCGGCGCCCCCGTAGAAGCGCTGCCATGCTGTAGCCCGCCCGCGCTCAAGCTGGCGGCGGAGCTCGGACTCCATCTTTGGAACGTCGCCTTCCCAACCCCACTCGCCGACGTACTCCCCCGAGATGGCGTGTTTGCCCGGCGTTCGCTCCTGGATTAGTCCCAGCCGATACTCGAAGCTCTGATACGCCAACTGGAACTCATCGTCAACCGGAATCGAGTCCGCAAAGTAGCCGCGCAAGTCCGTCACGAAGAGATGACTCGTCGGGTAGAGCCAACGCTGAGGTCCCCAACGAGGAAGTCTATTGAGCCAATCGTCCTGGGCAAGGCGAAGGTAGTGGACCGATTGTGCGGCGGGCTCCCGCTCGTTCTGGTTGTACTTGTTTCGCCCTTCGGCATCAGTTGCCAAGCGGATCAGGAGTTCATCTCGCCCGCGGCGAATAGAGGTCACGCCAACGACGGCAAGCGCGATAAAGGCAGGGAACCGCCGCGCCATCTCCAGCGGATCCTTCCAGCCTGTGAGCGGAGCCGTTCCGGCGTCGACGAGCTTCTGGAGCACGTCTACCCACAGACGATCGTGAAACCCGTCGACATCGTGCCAGACGCCCGCTGCCAAGGCTGAGCGAGTTGCTCCATCGAACGGAAGTGACCCTCATAGATTCCCTCCAGGAGTTCGTACGTAACTTGACCGTCGATCATGACGGGCTGCGCCGCGATCGCAGCAACCACCTGATCGGTTGCGTCCATGAGGAGATCGTGAAGGTCGATCCGCCGAACCGGATCGGGCAGGTATCGCTTCAGCCGCGCCACGGCCATCGCTGTCGAGAGCGGCGGGCTCGCGAGCTTGTCGAGTGCATCGAGGCTTCCCACCAAGTCCGAAAACAGGTCGTCAGCACTAGCGGCCGGAACAGCGATGCCTGCACGAGCGCTCAGTAGCCGCGTGGCGTTTTCGCCTCTGCTGCTGCGCGCATCCCAGAACAATGGGTAGCGACGGTTCGGGGCGTTCTCAAGTGCGTCAACGAGGGCTGTGTCATAGTCGGCGGACCAGCCCGAGATCAGAAGCCCATACTCGTCGAAGACCTGCGCCAGGAGGCGCTTCCACTCCTCGGGGTAGGCGCCGAGTTCGTCGGGGGTGTTGCGACTGCCGAGATCCTTGTAGTCGCCGTGGAGCTTAATCAGCGTCGCCGGCGAATGCGCCAGGGGCGCCATGCCATTGATCGCCTCCGGTCGACTGATCACCTGTGGAGATACACCAACCGCTTCCAGCGCACGTTCCATGAGGCGATCGAAGTTCGTAGTGACGATTACACGCACAAAACCACGCTTCACCAAGTCAGCAATCGCTAAATGCGCCCGGCTGGGCTGCTTGAGCCCCTCCTCGCGTTCCTCCTCGCTCGGCTCGAAGAAGTCAGAAAGGAGTCCCTGTCGTGCCGCAGGGAGCGGCGCCAGCTGCTCAAGCAAGGTCGAGTACCCGAGATAACCCTTGCCATGCTCTGCCCACCAGGCCTCTGGGTCATCCCACGCGGCCTTTGCGGCGTCGGGATCCTCTGGATCGGAGGCAGCAGCGATCCGTCCGACAAGCTCACGAACGACACCCCACCCTGTGGGGATGCCAGCGCCCGTCGACACTCCCGATCCGAGCAACACTGCATAGACGCCAGGCTGCGCGTGCATCGACGTTGCGAGCGAAACTACTTGAGAAAGCGGTGCGGCCAAAGAATCCTCCACACGCCATCCTGCCTGCCACACCGGACACACCCGGGAACATCATCGAAGGGGCCCACGGCGTGTCTCTGGCCTCGGCCTCCGCGAGAGGTCGGGCTGCACCATCCGCCTCCAAGGGTTACTGACACTGGAGATATCGGCGACCAGACGAAATGCACGAACCCAACTAACGTCATGCCGGAAGGACGCCAGAACGGAGACCACGAAGCGCAATGCTGAGGGGGTTGGAGACTTCAGCGTGAAGACGTTCGAAGGCGCAGACTCCCACGCCTCGCGCGACGCGCGTCGAGCTGTCAAGCGCGCTGATGGACTTGAGCAGTGGCGTCAGCGGCGTGGTTGGACGCGCATCTCGACAGGCAGGCCCACTAGGCCGTGTTGCTAAACGCCTTGGGGCGCATCGTGGGTGAGTCTTGAACGCGTGTCGCGTGATGTGATCTCGGATGAGGCGTGGGCTGTGATCGGGCCGTTGTTCCCGTCTGCGAAGTCGACGGGGCGTCCGCCGGTGGATCGGCGCACGGTGGTCGAGGCGACGGCGTGGCGGTACCGGACTGGGGCGCCATGGCGGGACGTGCCGGAGCGGTTCGGCAATTGGAACACGATCTACAAGAACTTCAACCGGTGGTCTGAGCAGGGCGTGTGGGCGCGGGTGCTGGAGAAGACGCAGTCGCTTGCTCAGCAGTCCGGGGATCTGGACTGGGTCGCGTCGATCGACTCCACGATCGTCCGCGTGCATCAGCATGGCGCCACCCTTCCGCGGGCCACGGGGGGCTCTGTCGAACTACAAGAAGTTCGGTGAGGAACCACCCGATCACGCGATCGGCCGCTCCCGTGGCGGGCTGACGACGAAGAGTCATCTGGTCTGCGACGGCAAGGGACGCGCTCTCGCGTTCATCCTCACGCCTGGGCAGGCGGCGGACACCAGCATGCTGACCGTCACGCTGGGCGAGATCCGCGTCTCGGGCGCGAGAGGCAGGCCAAGGTTGAGGCCGGATCGGGTGCTCGCGGACAAGGGCTACCCGTCAAGAGCGAACCGGGCGTGGCTTCGCGAGCGCGGGATCGCTGCGACGATCCCCGAGCGCGACGATCAGATCGCTCACCGACGCAAGCACCGCGGGCGACCGATCGACTTCGGCGACGAGCAGCGGATCCGCTACCGGGACCGCAACGTCGTCGAGCGGTGCTTCAACAAGCTCAAGCAGTGGCGCGGGATCGCGATGCGCTCAGACAAGACCGCCCGCAACTACCACGCCGGCCTCTGCCTCGCGGCCACCCTTCACTGGGTGGCCGCGTTCACTGACTGACAGGTGCTGGGCCGAGAATTAGATCTCGAGGTCCTCGACTGGTGCGTCGGCGAGCACCGAGACGATGGCACTGATCAAGTCTTGCGGCAGTTGGTCCACCATCGCGGCGGTATCAGGAAACACCGACAAAGACCGCTGGCCCGACTGCCACCAGTCACCTGACCATGTTCGCTCGTCGCTCCACACCGGACTGTCCTCATCTGACGATGCAAACGCACGCCAGTTCGGGTCGTCACGCCGATAGACGGCGATCTGACCGCCAGCGGTCGCATACACGCGATACGTCGTCTCTCGCGGACCATCCGGACTCTCGAATCGCAAGAGCCGACGCCCCGTGAACCGCTTGGTAGTGACTACTGGGCCATCGTTGACCTCGACCTCGATTTGCTGCATCTCCCCGACTCCTCGCTCTCGCTCGCGTGCTGCGACGAACAGCCTCAACCCCGCGGCTACCGCAGCCGACAGGCCCCCAGCAAGTTCGGACGCCCGATCGAACAGGTCAACATCATCTGCCGAGACATACACATTCCGGGTAGGCATGTTCATAAGTATGCACACACGCCGAACGGCGATCAACCATCGCCCCGAACTTTCGCAACACGCCCTAATCGGGACACCGACTCACTTGCGGGTCGGTGGGCAGAACTGGTCGACCGGTTCTCGTCCATCACGCAGGCCATCAGCACCGCCGTGGATCATTCCCATGCGTTCGCGACGGTGCTGCGCGCGGAGGAGAGCCACGGACGATCACTTGTCGCACTGTGTCGGGCCTTCGCGGAGGTCACGGGACGCGCATGGTGGCTTCTGGACTTCAAAGACCGCCACAGGCTGGAGCACCGCGCTGTTGTCATGCGGTTTCGGGAGGCAATCGACATGGGCGAGAAGGCGCCCCCCTCTTGGGTACGCGAAGGTCAGCTTGAAACCCTGACTCCCGCCGAGGTCCGCTGTGATGCCGAATCGACCACGTAGGCATTGAAGCTCGATTCAGTTGTCTGCGGTCGCGCCGGCCGAGGAACGCGGGCCTCAGATGTCGCGGGCCCCGATTGTTGTTAGCGCACGGCGGCACGATCATCCGTCACCCGTGAAGTCGGCACTTCGACGGAGAACCTCATAAGGTGCTGAGCAGGCTCTTGCAAACCCGCTCATGTCTCTTGTTGCACGAAAATCACGGCGACGCGTCAATGGGTGCGGCGCAGCGCCACCAGATAGGTCGCGGACGACGAACCCGGCGAGCGGAGTGTCGGGCGCCTCCGGTGGAATGGATGCATCGCAAGTCAATAGTGCTCGTTGGTTGAGCTTGGCCAGCGGCGCGACGTTCGATTCGTTGCACCTGACAAGCATATTTGCGGCCTTCTTGGCTCTTGCCGTCACCCGGATGTCCACCGAAATAACAACCGGCACGACAATGAACAGAAGGTTCTCGATGAAGGAACTACATCCGAGAATGCAGGCAACCCGATTCTCACGACGACCCCGGCAGCACATACTCGAAACCGTCTGGGTGCTCGGCCGAGGGACCATGGTCGGTCCGCTGGCATGCTGAGTCAACGTACACTCGCGGGAATACCCGCTGGCGCGAGCCACGCGGGCTTTCTCGTTCCTTCGGCCGATGTCGCCAGCTCCTCCTACGGTGGAGGCATGCCTGACGTACCTGAAGATGCCCTTGCGAACTGGATCCGTGCCTGTGTTTCAAGTCTGCGAGATGTCGACGGCTTCACCGTCGAGAGGGCACACTCCGACGAGTTCCTACTTCTCTATGGGCTCATTGCGCGCACGTTTCGCTATAGCAACGCGTATCTGACGCTCCTGGACGCCGAGATGGACGGTGAGGCCGTCCCGCTGGCACGTGCAGCGCTCGAACATGCCATCACGCTGCAGTGGGTCTTCGTCGTCGATGGTGGCCTGAGAAAGTTCCGAAACTCCGTCGCTCGCGACCGTGTCGAGCACTACAGCAAGCTCGCCGAGTGGCTGGACAACGATGAACTCCGGGAAGCGCTGACCGAGCTCGACCCGCTTCCAGAAGGAAGCAGGCTCGGCAAGTTCATGGACATGGTCCGCGACCTCGACGAAGGCACGTTCCTTGAAACGAGCTATCACGTGCTATCCCAGCACGTACACGTCACGCACAGTGCAGTCACCTCGTTCCTGCACCCGGGAGAGGGTGAGACGCACATCCTCTACGACCAGGAGTACGCCTACCGCTATCAGGCGACATACGCGGCCGCCGTTTCTTGCATGCTCGCGCGCTGGGTGCTGGCCCGGCTCACCAACGATGACGCGTTGCTGGAAGCACTCGACCGTGCGTCGGACGAGCTCCACCTCCCCGTGCAGCTCGCCGACCAGGTGAAGGCTCCACGAAAGCGGCGCGTTGGAATCTGAGCTGATCGCAAAGCAGAAGGAAATGGCGGCCACCGCCAGACCGAGAACTCACGGTTTCTCAAACTCTAGGCAATCGCCGCCGTGGTGGCGTGCCTGACGCCGTTGGGCGGCCGGTTCGGGGACGTCTGCTCCCCCGGCGAGCTCTTCAGCCGGGACGCGGACCACGCGGGCATCTTGTGCGGCGGCCCAGCCTCTCAGCGTGACCGTACCCCATACCAGTGCTTCGAAGTAGTCGTCGTAGGCGGCCTGGTCGCAGTACTACTTCGGGTCACACGCCACGCGCGCCTCGACGCGCCAGCTCCCGGACCGCAGAAGCATGTCGGCGACGCGCGCCGGGATGCCCTTGCTGTCGCCGTTTCGATACGACAGCCCGACGACGAGTACCGGGCCGACCAGCATCGTCATCTGCTGAGCCTCGTGAACGAGGTACCACCAGAGGAAAGCTGCTCGGGCGTTGAGCGAGCGCTCCGAACGTCGCGGACGTGAACACACTGATGACCTACCCCACACGCCGGTAGGGACTCATCGGGCGATGGGGGTCACTGAAGTCCACGCGCTGATCATGCGGGATGGGAGGCATCGGTAACGACGCTGTGGCACAAAGCAAGAGCCCCGGTGGTCCGCTCTCGCGCGGATTTCCGGGGCTATCTGTCTTGCTGGGGTACCTGGACTCGAACCAAGAACAACTGAACCAGAATCAGCCGTGTTGCCAATTACACCATACCCCACCGGCTTCTACCGAAGTAGCGCCAAGAGAAGAGCTTAGCCCACGCCCGCGGCAATCCCAAACCGGGGCGGGCTCACGGCGACGCCATCGACGGCTCATCCCGAATCCCTCACCGGGACTCGTACGGTCCTGCCATGACCGCCGTGTCCACTCCCTCCCCCGTCTTGTGGCGTACCCGTGCCGCGTGGCCCGTGGGGCTCGTGCTGATCGTGATCGCTGCCGCCGTCTTGACCGGATGGCAGGTGTCCGCCTCGATGAGCGACTACTACGGCGCCGTCGCGATGTCGATGAGCAAGAGCTGGTCGAACCTCTTCTTCGGAGCCTTCGATCCCGCCGGCACGGTTTCGCTCGACAAGATCCCCGGCTCGTTCTGGATCCCGGCCCTGGCCGTGCGCCTGTTCGGCTTCTCGCCGGCGGCCGTCATTCTCCCGAACGCGGCCGCCGCCACTGTGGCGGCCGTCGTCACCGCGTTCACCGCGCGTCGGTTGGTCGGGACGACGGGCGGCCTGCTCGCGGGTGCCGTGGTGGCCACCACGCCGATCCTCGTCGCGGTGGCGCGATCCAATCAGCCGCAGGCGTTCTTCGTGCTCGCGCTCGCGCTGGTGGCGTGGGCGGCGGTCCGGGCGATCCAGCAGCGCAGCCTCGGCTGGTACGTGCTCACCGGAGCGCTCATCGGCGTGGCCTTCCAGACCTACATGCTCGAGGCGTGGGCTGTCTGGCCCGCTCTCGCGGTGGCCTACCTGTGCACGCGTCAGCCGTGGTGGCGGCGCATCTGGCACACCCTCCTTTCGGGGGCCGTGACTCTCGTGGTCTCGCTGGCCTGGGTCGCCGTCGTATGGCTCGTCCCCGCATCCGCTCGCCCCTACGTCGGCGGAACGAACAGCAACAATCCGTGGGAGATGGTCTTCGGCTACAACGGACTCGGGCGCTTCAGCGCCACCGCCGACTCGGACGCCTACCGCTCGTTCACGCCGGCCTTCTCCGGTGACCCCGGCCCTCTGCGTCTGTTCAACACCGAGCTCGCCGGCCAGATCGCGTGGCTGCTGCCTGCGACCGTCGCGGCCATCGTCGTCCTGCTCATCCTGCGATGGCGCCCCGCGACGGTCGTGTTCCTCGGCGGGTGGTTCGCGACCGAGGTCGCGATGTTCTCGCTCGTCGCGGGGATGCACCAGTTCTACACGTCCGCACTCGCGATCCCCGTCGCCCTTCTCGTGGCCGCAGCGTTCGCCGTCGCGCGATCGCGGCGCCTGTTCTGGCCGCAGCTTCTTCTCATCGCCGTCGCGGCGATCACCGCCGTCCTGATCGCGGCGATGTACCCCGAGCCGAGCCCGGTCATCGCCTGGATCCAGGCCGCCATCGCTGTTGTGGCGATGCTGCTTCTCGTCCTCGAACACCGCGCGCAGGCGCTGCGCTGGCTGACCACGGTGGTCGCCGTGATCGCGCTGCTACTGACGCCGGCGGCCTGGTCCGTGCTGACGATCAGCACACCAAGCTCGATCAATCCGACGGCCGCCGGGGTCTCCCAGATGCCGGGCGGCGGCGGGTTCGGCGGCTTTCGGCCCGGCGGTACGGCCTTCGGCGGCTCGGCGAGCGGCGCAAGACCGCACGCACCGGCCGGCGGAGCGCAGACCGGCGCCCGCGGCGGGATGCGCCCCACGGGCGTGCCAGGCGAGAACGCCTCCGACGCGGCGCTGTTGCTCTACCTCACGGAGCGACAGGGCGATGCGAAGTACCTCGTCGCCACGTTCGGCGCGCAGTCGGCGGCGCAGCTCGATTCTCGCCTCGCGCGGCGGGTCGGTGCTGCCCATCGGCGGATTCGACGGCAGCGACGACGTCCCGACCCTGGCCGCGCTCCAGCAGATGGTCGCCACCGGCGAGGTCACCTACGTGCTCGGCTCCGGCGCATCGGGAGCAGGAGCTGGGGGCATCCGCGCCGCGTCGAGCGCCACGACCGACATCAGCGCCTGGGTGACGTCCACCTGCACCCTCGTGCCGGATGCCCCCGCGGGCGCGTCGCTCTACTCCTGCGCCGCTGGATGAGCGGTCGCGTCAGCCGATCTTCTGCACCAGGGCGTCGAGGCGGCGGATGCTCTCGCTCTTGCCGAGCAGCTCCATCGACTCGAACAGCGGCGGCGACACCCGACGACCGCTGACCGCCACCCGGAGCGGGCCGTAGGCGACGCGGGGCTTGAGGCCCAGCTCCTCGATGAGCGCCTTCTGCAGCGCCTCCTGCACGGATGCGGCCGCGAACTCCGCGTGCGGCACGAGCTCGAGCGCGTTCACCGAGGCAACCAGCACCTCGCCGGCGTTGGCCGGCAGCGACGCGAGGGCGTCCTCGGCGTACTCCACCTCGTCGCGGAACAGGAACCCGAGAAGGCCCGGCACGTCACCCAGCAGCTGCACGCGCTCCTGCACGAGCGGAGCGGCGGCGGCGATGAGCGCCCGCTCACGGTCATCGAGCGTCTCGCCGATGATGCCCGCGTCGCGCAGGTACGGCAGGATGCGGGTCGCGAAGTCCTCGGGCGCCAGCATCCGGATGTGATCGCCGTTGATGGACTCGGCCTTCTTCTGATCGAAGCGGGCCGGGTTGGGGTTCACGTCGGCGATGTCGAAGGCCTCGACGAGCTCGTCGAGCGAGAAGACGTCGCGATCGGGCGCGAGCGACCAGCCGAGCAGCGAGAGGTAGTTCAGCAGGCCCTCGTGGATGAAGCCCTTCTCGCGCTGCAGGAAGAGGTCTGCCTTCGGGTCGCGCTTGGAGAGTTTCTTGTTGCCCTCCTCCCCCAGTACCAGCGGCATGTGTCCGAAGCGCGGCACGAAGTCGGTGACGCCCGCCTCGATGAGCGCGCGGTAGAGCGAGAGCTGACGCGCGGTGGAGGGCATGAGGTCCTCGCCGCGGATGACGTGCGTGATGCCCATGAGCGCGTCGTCGACCGGGTTCACGAAGGTGTAGAGCGGCACGCCGCCCGCGCGCACGATGACGAAGTCGGGGAACGACCCTGCCGGGAAGGTGACCTCACCGCGGATGAGGTCGACGTAGGTGAGGTCTTCGTCCGGCACGCGCAGGCGGTAGGCGGGCTCGCGTCCCTCGGCGCGGAAGGCGGCCTTCTGCTCTTCGGTCAGCGTGCGGTCGTAGTTGTCGTAGCCGAGCTGCTTGGCGCGGCCGTTCGCCTCGTTGCGCGCGTCGATCTCCTCGGCCGTCGAGTAGCTCTCGTACGCGACGCCGGCGGCGAGCAGCTTGTCGAGCACCTCGCGGTAGAGCTCGTGTCGCTGCGACTGCCGGTACGGCGCGTGGGGACCGCCGACCTCGACGCCCTCGTCCCAGTCGATCTCGAGCCAGCGCAGCGCCTCGAGCAGCTGCTGGTAGCTCTCCTCGCTGTCGCGGGCCGCATCCGTGTCTTCGATGCGGAAGACGAGCTTGCCGCCGTTGTGCCGGGCGTAGGCCCAGTTGAACAGCGCGGTGCGGATGAGGCCGACGTGCGGCAGGCCCGTGGGCGAGGGGCAGAACCGCACCCGGATGTCGGAGCCGGTTGCGGTCGTGGTGCGGGGATCGGGTGCGGAAACCATAGGCTCCCAGCCTACCCGCGTCGTCCCGCCGTGCCGCGGCCCACTCCCGCGGCCTGCGCGGCCTCGCCGACCGCCGCGAGCGCCAACCGGAGGGCCGGCACGCGATGCGCGTCGGCCGCCGTCACGACGTGCAGCGTGCGCTGCTCCCCCGGCGGCAGCGGCACCGCCTGCACGCCCGGCAGCAGCGGGAACGAATCGAGTGCCAATCCCGGCAGGGTCGCCACGCCGGTACCGCGGGCCACGAGGTTTTCCACCGCGACGATGTTGTCGGTCTCGAAAGCGATCCGCGGCGTGAACCCGGCACGGGCGCAGAGCTCCAGCAGGTGACCGCGGCACCGAGGGCAGCCCGCGATCCAGGATGCGTCGGCGAGCTCGCCGAGCTGAGCGACGGGTGCTCCGACGAGCTCATGACCCTCGGGGAGCACGACGAACATGCGGTCCGCACCGAGCGTGCGTACCACGAGCCCGCGCGCGCTCTCGCCGTGCGGGTCGTTCTCGTCGCCCGGGTAGCTGAACGTGAGCGCGATGTCGGCGCGATCTTCGCGCACCGCGGCCATCGCCTCCGGCGGTTCCGCCTCGACGTAGGTCACCGCGAGCCCGGGAGCCTTGTCCGAGAGCGCCGCGAGCACCCGCGGCACGAGGGTGGGCGACGCCGAGGGGAATCCGGTCAGACGCACGCGGCCCGAGGCGAGCCCGCGCAGCTGCGCCAGCTCGTCGGAGGCGGCGTCGATGGAGCGCGCGACCGCATCCGCGTGGCGGGCGAGCACGGCGCCAGCTTCGGTGAGGCGCACCCGGCGCCCGACGCGCTCGACCACCGGCATCCCGACACGACTCTCGATCCGGCGCACCTGCTGACTGACGGCGGGCTGGCTGTAGCCGAGCGATGCGGCAGCCGCGGTGATGGAGCCCGTGTCGGCGATGGCACGCATCACGCGGAACGCCTGCACGGCGAGTTCGCCCTCGTCTGGATCGACCATGCGCCGAATATATAACGTGAGCTTATGAAGGCGATGCCCCTTCTGCCGTAGACCCCGACCTCGCGCATCTCGATGCTGGAGGCATGACCGCACCGCTGGATCTCACCGCCGTCCGCGCGGCCTTCGACGGCGGTCGCGACTATCTCGCCGCCTGCACCGGCGGGCTGCCGCCGCGCGCGAGTCGCGACGCCCTCATCGCCGACATCATGCGCTCGGTCACGCTCGGAGCGGATGCGGCGGCCTACTCCGTGGTCGTCGAGCAGACCCGCCAGCACGCCGCACGACTTCTGCAGGTCACCCCGGCACGCGTGGCGATCGGGTCGCAGACGTCCGTTCTGGCGAGCCTCATCGCCGCATCCCTGCCGGACGGCAGCGAGGTGCTCGTGCCGGACGGTGACTTCTCCTCGCTCGTGCTCCCGTTCGTGCACCGTGGTGGCCTCCGGGTGCGCTGCGCACCGCTCGCAGAGCTCGCCGACGCGGTGCGTCCCGACACGGCGCTCGTCGCCTTCTCGATCGTGCAGTCCGCATCCGGCGAGGTCGCCGATCACACCGCGATCACCGCCGCCGCCCGCGCCGTCGGCGCCCGCACGCTGTGCGACGGCACGCAGGCGGTCGGCTGGCTCCCTGTCGACGCCACCGCCTTCGACGCGTTCGTCGTGCACGCGTACAAATGGCTGTGCGCGCCGCGCGGCGTCGCCTTCCTCGCCCTCACGGAGGAGTTCGCGGCCACCCTCACACCGCTCCACGCCGGCTGGTACGCGGGGGCCGACCCGTGGCAGTCCTGCTACGGCGATGCCGCGACGCTGGCCTCGGACGCCCGCCGGTTCGACGTCTCCCCCGCATGGCAGGCGTTCGTGGGCGCCGAACCCACACTCGGACTCTTCGCCAATGCCGACATGACCGCGATCCACCGGTACACGACGGGGCTCGCAGGCCGGTTCCTCACCGAGATGGGCCTGCCCACGCCTGCGGCGCCGAGCGCGATCGTGACGTGGACCGACGCGGACGCCGCCACCCTTGCGCGACTGCAAGCCGCCGGCATCACCGCATCCGGCCGCGCCGGACGCGCGCGCCTCGCCTTCCACGTCTTCAACGACGAGGACGACGTCGACCGCGCGGTGCGAGCGCTGCGTTAGACCGCGTCTCGCCGCCTGCGCGCGAGCGGCGATGCCGCGACCACGAGCACGACCAGCGCAAGGGTGACGAACGCGAGCCCGCCGAATCCGATCCAGCCGAGGATGACTCCGGCGAGGATCGCGCCGGCCGCCCCCACGAGGTTCATCGCGAGGTCGCTGCGGCCCTGCCTGCGGGTGCGCATCGCCTCGCTGCTGGTCTCCACGAGCAGCGCCGCTCCCGCCACGGTCGAGGCGCTCCACCCGAGCCCCAGCAGCACGAGGCCGACGGTCACTGCGGTGTTCGAGTTCTGCCCCAAGCCCGACACGAGGAGCGATGCGGCGAGCAGTCCCTGCCCGACGAGCACGGTCGCCACCCGGCCGATCCGGTCGGCGAGGATGCCGAACACCGGCGACAGGGCATACATCCCGGCGATGTGCAGGCTGATGGTGAGCCCCACGATCGTGAGGCTCGCACCGTGGTGCACGAGGTGCACAGGTGTCATGGCCATGACGGCGACCATCGTGCCGTGCGAGGCGGCGATCGCGAGGATCGCGTAGCGCGCCGCCACGGGCCGGTCGGCGCGGGCGATCCGAGGGCCCGCGCCCGCCGCATCCCGTGCGACGAGACGTTGCGCCAACAGCAAGGGGTCGGGGCGGAGCGCCGCAACGTACAGGACGACGGCGAGCACCTGGGCGACGATGGTGAACAGGTAGGGCCCCGTCAGTGGGGGCATGCCGACGAGATCGCCGAGCGCTTGCCCTGGGCCTACCAGGTTCGGGCCGAGGACGGCGCCGACCGTCGTCGCCCAGACGACGACGGAGATGTCGCGACCGCGCGACGCGTCGGTGGCGAGGTCGGCCGCGGCGAACCGCGACTGCAGGTTCGCGGCCTGCCCCGCACCGATCAGCACGACAGCAACCAGGAGCAGCGGGAAGGATGCGCCCGCCACCGCGCCGATCACGAGGAGCACCCCGATCAGGGCCACAGAAAGCCCGGCCGCGAGCGCAGGACGGCGCCCGCGGCGGCGCGCGAGGGCCGCGAGCGGGATGGCGAACGCCGCAGCTCCCAGCGTCACGGCTGCGGTCGCCCACCCCGAGAACGCCTCGTCACCCGACAGGTCGGTCGCGAGGATCGCGCCGAGCGAGATCGTCGCGCCGAAGGCGATCCCGCCGAGGATCTGTCCGGACGAGAGCAGCCACAGCGTGCGGCGGCGGATGCGGGTCAGCTCAGCCGCATCCGGCAGCAGGTCAGTGGCCTCAGGCATCGCGCACGGTGTTGCGCAGAACGCCGATCCCCTCGACCTCGACCTCGACCTCGTCGCCAGCCACGAGCGGGCCGACGCCGGCGGGGGTTCCGGTCATGATGACGTCGCCAGGCAGCAGCGTGAACACCGACGACGCGTAGGCGATCAGCTCGGCGATCGGGAACATGAGATCGGTCAGCGGAGCGGACTGACGCTCGTCGCCGTTGACGCGCGTCACGACGCGCGCGGCGGATGCGGGATCGAACTCCGTCTCGATGACGGGTCCGAGCGGGCAGAAGGTGTCGAAGCCCTTGGCGCGCGACCACTGGCCGTCGCTGCGCTGGAGGTCGCGCGCGGTCACGTCGTTGCCGACCGTGTACCCGAACACGACATCGAGCGCCTTGTCGACCGGCACGTTCTTCGCGATGCGACCGATCACCACGACCAGCTCGCCCTCGAAGTCGACTCGCTCGGACTGCGTGGGACGCACGATGACGTCGCCCGGACCGATCACCGCGGTGTTGGGCTTGAGGAACATCAGAGGCTCGGCGGGGACATCGTTGCCGAGTTCCTCCGCGTGCGCGCGGTAGTTGCGTCCGATCGCCACGACCTTGGATCGCGGGATCACCGGCGCCAGCAGCGCCACATCCGCGATCGGGATGCGCTTTCCCGTCGGCTCGAAGCCGGCGAACATCGGGTCCCCGGCGAGCTGCACGAGCTCGTCGTCGTCGACGATTCCGTAAGCGATGGCGTCCTGGTGGCTGAAACGAGCGATCTTCACCCATTCAGCCTATCCAGGACGCCCCGCTGCGGGATCAGGCGTCGAGCCGGACGAGCCAGTTGTGCGTGTCTTCGCGGCGTCCGTACTGGATGTCGGTCAGCTCCTCGCGCAGCGACAGCGCGAGCGAGCCGGTCGGCTGCTCGTCGAAGAAGTTCTTGCCCTTGAGCTGACCGATCGGCGTCACCACCGCGGCCGTGCCGCAGGCGAACACCTCGACGATGTCCCCCGAGGCGACGCCGTCGCGCCACTCGGCGAGCGACACGACGCGCCCCTCGACCTTGTGACCGCGGTCGATCGCGAGCTGCAGGATCGAGTCGCGGGTGATGCCCTCGAGGATCGAGTCGGACTGCGGGGTCACGAGCGTGCCGTCCTTCTTGACGAACACGATGTTCATGCCGCCGAGCTCTTCGACATTGCCGTCCTGATCGAGGAACACGACCTGGTCGCACTCGTTCTCGTACGCCTCCGACTGCGGCAGCAAGCTGGCCGCGTAGTTGCCGCCGGTCTTGGCCGCGCCCGTGCCGCCTTTGCCGGCGCGGGAGTAGTCCTCGCTCAGCCAGATCGAGACCGGCTGCACGCCGCCCTTGAAGTAGGCGCCCGCGGGGCTCGCGATGAGGTAGTAGGCGACCTTCTGCGCCGGACGCACGCCCAGGAACGCCTCCTTGGCGAACATGAACGGCCGCAGGTACAGGCTCTGGTCGGCGCCCGCCGGCACCCAGGCCGCATCCACCTTGATCAACTCGCGCAGCGACTGCACGAAGTACGACACCGGCAGCTCCGGAAGCGCGAGCCGCCGCGCTGAGCGCTGCAGACGCCGGCCGTTCTGGTCGGGACGGAAGGTGTGGATCGAGCCGTCTGCGTGACGGTAGGCCTTGATGCCCTCGAAGATCTCCTGGCCGTAGTGCAGGACGGCGGCGGCGGGATCCAGCGAAATGGGGCCGTAGGGCTGCACGCGCGGACGGTGCCAGCCACCGCGCATCGACCAGCAGATGTCGACCATGTGGTCGGTGAAGGCGGTGCCGAAGCCGGGGTTCTCGAGGATCTGCTCGCGCTCCGCGGCGCCGCGGGCGGCGAGGTTGCGGGTGACGGCGAACTCGAGCGGTGCGAGGCCCTGGTCGGGATCGGTGTCGAGGAGTGTCATGAGGATCTCGCTTCATCTGCGCCTGGCGGCGCGGTCACGGGCGACGGCTGCGGGCTCCAGATTACGCCTGGAGCCGCGCGATGATCGCGTCGCCGATCTGTGCTGTGGTGCGGACCGAATCGGACCGCTCGGCGATGTCGGCCTCGACCGCGCGGGTGAGGCGGTCGGCGTCATCGCGCAGTCCGAGATGATTCAGCAGGAGCGCGACCGAGAGGATCGCGGCCGTGGGGTCGGCCTTCTGCTGGCCCGCGATGTCGGGAGCCGAACCGTGAACGGGCTCGAACATCGACGGGAAGTCGCCGTCGGGATTGATGTTCCCGGATGCGGCGAGGCCGATGCCACCGGTGACGGCACCTGCCAGGTCGGTCAGGATGTCACCGAAGAGGTTGTCGGTGACGATCACGTCGAAGCGGCTGGGGTTCGTGACCAGGAAGATCGTGGCCGCATCGACGTGCAGATAGTCTACGGCGACGTCGGGGTGCTCGGTCGCCACCTCATCGACGATCCGCTTCCAGATGCCGCCGGCGTGCACGAGCACGTTGGTCTTGTGCACGAGGGTGAGCTTCTTGCGGCGACGCTCGGCCTCGGCGAACGCGAAGCGCACCACGCGTTCGACGCCGAACGCCGTGTTCACGGAGGTCTCGTTCGCGACCTCGTGCGGGGTGCCCACGCGGATCGCGCCACCGTTGCCGACGTACGGGCCCTCCGTCCCCTCGCGCACCACGACGAAGTCGATCTCGCCCGGGACGGCCAGCGGACCGCTCGCACCGGGGTAGAGCTTCGACGGACGCAGGTTCACGTAGTGATCGAGCGCGAAACGCAGCTTGAGGAGCAGGCCGCGCTCGATGTTCGCGTTCTTCAAGCGCGGGTCGCCGGGCACTCCCCCGACGGCGCCGAGCAGGATCGCGTCGTGCGAGGCGATCGCCGCCAGGTCATCGTCGGTGAGGGTGTCGCCGGTCTCGAGAAAGCGCGCGGCACCGAGCGAGAACCAGGTGCGCTCGAACGTGACGTCGGTGCCGGCGGCCACCGCTTCGAGAACCTTGTCGGCTTCGGCGACGACCTCCGGACCGATTCCGTCACCGGGGATGACGGCGAGCTTCACGACGCGCGACATGGCACTCCTGTCTCAGGATGCCGCGGGCATCACCGCCGCGGCGAGTTGCGGGATGATCCCAGCGTAGTGGCGGCGATGACCGCCGCCACGACGACGAGACCCGCGCCGATGAGCGAGGTGACGCCGACACCGGCGTCGAAGGCGTGCGCTGCCGCATCCCGAAGCGCGGCGCCGGTCTCGGGGGCGAGCTCATTCGCGGCGCTCACGGCGCCCGCCAGCGTCTCGCGCGCCGCATCGGCGACGTCCGCGGGCACCCCCTGCGGCACGACGAGGTTCGCACGGTAGAGCGCGGTGAGCAGTCCTCCGAGCAGCGACGTTCCCAGCACGGCGCCCACCTCGTACGCCGTCTCGGAGACGGCGCTGGCAGCGCCCGCCTTCGCCGGCGGGGCGCTGGCGAGCACGAGCTCGTTCGAGACGGTCTCCGCGGCGCCGATCCCGATGCCCAGCACCATGAAGGCGACCACCAGCAGCGCCACCGAGCCCGGGTCCGTGGACAGCGCGACCATGACGTATCCCGCGAACGAGAACACCAGGGCGACCGGGATGACCACGCGCGGCGAGATGCGCTTTGCGACCGGAACGACCGCGAGTCCCGCGACGATCATGAGCGCGAGACCGGGCACGAGCGCCAGCCCTGCGGTCATCGGCGAGAGACCGACGATGAGCTGCAGGTGCTGCGAGACGAAGTAGATGAAGCCGACCAGCGCGAGCACGCTCAGCAGGTTGACGAGCAGCGCACCGCTGAACGCGCCGCGAGCGAACAGGCGCACATCCAGCATGGGCGTCTCGGAGCGGCGCTGACGGCGCACGAACAGCACACCGAACCCGACGCCGGCGACGAGCAGTGCGGCGACGAGCGGGCTCGGGCCGTGTGCCGCGGCTTCCTTGATCGCGTAGACGATGGGCACCATGGTCGCCATGGAGAGCACGATGCTCACCGGGTCCACGCGGCCGGGGTTCGGGTCGCGGCTCTCCGGCACCAGGATCGGCGCGAGCACCAGCAGCGGGATCAGCACGGGCACGGCCATCAGGAACACGGATCCCCAGGCGAAGTGCTCGAGGAGGAACCCGCCCACGACGGGACCGAGCGCCGCGCCCGCCGAGAACATGGCCGCCCAGACGGCGATCGCGAGCCGGCGCTGGTTGCGGTCGGTGAAGATGCTCCGCAGCAGCGACAGCGTGGACGGCATCAGCATCGCGCCGAAGACGCCCATGACGGCACGGGCGGCGATCAGCAGCTCGGCGCTGGGCGCGAACGCTCCGAGGGCGGAGACGGCGGCGAAGCCCGTGGCGCCGATCAGCAGCATCCGACGACGTCCGAAGCGGTCGCCGAGCGTGCCCATCGTCACGAGGGATCCCGCCAGCACGAGCGGATACACATCGATGATCCAGAGCTGCTGCGTACTGGTGGGCTGCAGCTGCAGGGCGATCTCCGGGAGCGCGAAGCTCAGCACGGTGTTGTCGACCGCGACCAGCAGCACGGGGAGCATGAGGACGACGAGCGCCGCCCAGCCGCGCCATCCGACGCGGCGCCCCTCGGCCTCGGCGATGGCGATGTCTTGAGTGAGTGTGTTCATATGTTTCTAAACCGTCCGGCTGGTATAGTAACAGAGATGACACGTCCTCCGTCAGTACGATCGAGACCATGAGTCGACCCCCGCGCGCCCGTGAGCTGGTGCTCGACGCCTTCGAGAGACTTCTCGTCACCGAGGGCGAACGCGCGGCGACGATGGATGCGACGGCGCGGGCCGCCGGGGTGTCCAAGGGCGGCCTGCTCTACCATTTCGGGTCGAAGGACGCCTTGGAGACCGGTCTGCTCGAACGCCTCCACGTGCTCGTCGACGAGGACCTGGATCGCATGTCGGCGTCAGCGGAAGGTCCTGTCGCCTACTTCGTGCGCACGTCCGCGATGAGC
The DNA here is from genome assembly GCF_056868075.1 of Microbacterium sp. KU4F. Taxonomy (NCBI): domain Bacteria; kingdom Bacillati; phylum Actinomycetota; class Actinomycetes; order Micrococcales; family Microbacteriaceae; genus Microbacterium; species Microbacterium sp. KU4F. The sequence goes on from NZ_CP200324.1 coordinate 744,184, forward strand.
GATGACGCGCTGGATCGCGCGCTCGTCGCCGTCTCGCGGCTCGCCCAGGGCGGGCACACCGCCGCCGGAACGGCGCTGCGCGCCATCCGGGACCGCTGGGCCGAGGCGCTGCGCACGCACGTGGCGAGCGAGGCGGCCCTGGATCTCGTGATGCTCGTGAGCGACGGCCTGTACTTCAACAACGCCCTCGAGGGCGACGGCGTCGCCGGCCCCACTCCGACGGGCGCCGCGATGGACGCCCTGGTCGAGATCGTCACCCGCGCCGCGCGCGGCTGACCCGACCTCCAGACGTTTCGACTCGGCGCTGCGCGCCTCGCTCAACGACCGGAATCGACAACGCCGAGTGAGCACCCGATTGAATGCTCGCTCGATGAATGAATGCTCGCTCGGCGTCGAGGATGCAGGTCGCTGAGCGACCGCGGCGAGACGAAGCGCCGCCGCGCCGCGAGCGACGCGCCTCAGGACTCGGTGATCTCGATCTGACGGAACAGGTCGGCCTGGATGGCGGAGCCCACCTCGGCGAGCAGCTCGTCGGGCACGGGCGAATCGACAGTCAGCACGGACAGGGCCTGTCCCCCGGCCGCGCGGCGGGCGATCTGCATGCCGGCGATGTTGATGCCGGCTTCGCCGAATCGCTGACCGTAGACGGCGACGATTCCGGGGCGGTCGGTGTACTGCATCACGATGTGGTGCTTCTCGATCGGCAGCTCGAGGGCGTGGCCGTTGATGGCGACGATCTTCTCGATCTGCTTCGTGCCGGTCAGCGTGCCCGACACCGAGAGCTGCGAGCCGTCGGACAGGGCGCCCGCGACGGTGATGACGTTGCGGTACTCCTCGCTCACGCCGTCGACGATGAGCCGCACCTCGATGCCGCGCTGGTCGGCCAGCAGCGGCGCGTTCACGTACGACACCGACTCGCTGACGATGTTCGTGAACACACCCTTGAGGGCTGCGAGCTTCAGCACGCTGACGTCGTAGTCCTTGAGCTCGCCGTGCACCTCGACGTCGATGCTCGTGACGGGCGAGACGGCCAGCGCGGAGAAGATCTGGCCGAGCTTCTCGACGAGCGCGATGCCCGGGCGGACGTAGGGGTCGATGACGCCTCCGGCGACGTTGACCGCATCCGGGACGAGCTCGCCCGACAGCGCCAGCCGCACGGACTTGGCGACAGAGACGCCGGCCTTCTCCTGCGCCTCGTCGGTCGATGCGCCGAGGTGGGGGGTCACGACCACGTTCGGCAGCGAGAGCAGGCGGGCGGCGTCGCTGTCGGCAGCGGGCGGCTCGCTCGAGAACACGTCCAGCCCCGCGCCCGCGATCTCACCGGAGATCAGCGCGTCGGCCAGGGCGGCCTCGTCGATCAGCCCGCCGCGGGCGACGTTCACCACGAACGCGGTCGGCTTCATGCGACGCAGCTGCTCGGTGCTGATCATGCCCGTGGTCTCGGGCGTCTTGGGCATGTGGATGGTGATGAAGTCGCTCTGCTCGAGAAGTTCGTCGAGCGTGAGGAGCTCGACGCCCAGCTGCTGGGCACGGGCGCTCGTGACGTAGGGGTCGTAGGCGACGACACGCATGTCGAACGCCTGCAGGCGGGCGGCGATCAGCGCGCCGATGCGGCCGAGGCCGATGATGCCCACGGTCTTCTCGAAGAGCTCGGTGCCGGTGAAAGACTGCGCTTCCAGGCGCCGGACGAGAGCGACGCGTGCGCGGCCGGGATGCGGCGCGCGAGGCTCAGGATGTGTCCGACCGTGAGCTCCGCCGCGGAGATGATGTTCGAGGTCGGCGCATTGACGACCATGACGCCGGCGGTCGTCGCAGCCTTGATGTCGACGTTGTCGAGACCGACGCCCGCGCGGGCGATGACCTTCAGCGCCGGTGCGGCGGCGATGGCCTCCGCATCCATCCGCGTCGCCGAGCGCACGAGCACCGCGTGCGCGTCCGCGAGGGCGGGCAGCAGCGCGGCACGGTCTGCTCCGTCGACGTGGCGCACGTCGAAATCGGGCCCGAGGGCATCGATCGTGGCGGGAGAGAGCTCTTCAGCGATGAGGACGACGGGCTTGGTCACAGCGGATGTCCTTTGACACATGCGGGACCGCGTGCAGAGCACGACGGCGCGAGGCGGGTGGAAGCGCGTCGCGGGCGGGCCGGCCGCGCACTTGCCAGCCTACTGCCCCGGCTGCGGTGTCCCCGACCGTGTGACAGGACGTTGGGCCTTCGGATCTCAGGTGTTGTAGAGCGCGGGGGTGACCGACGCGTAGGCGAAGATGTCGAGCCAGAAGACGGCGACCAGGCACAGGCCGAGCAGGAGCAGAAGCGCGAAGGGCCCCGCCTTGCGCCGCCAGCCGAGGGCGAAGCAGCCGGCGAACACGAGGATCGGGAACAGTACGGGCAGCAGCAGCACGAACCAGCCGTACCCGGTGAGCCCGGCGTCTCCCCCGGCCTGCTGGAACAGGAATCCGAGCGCCGTCCAGAGCGCGAACGCGAAGAAGAGGGCCGCGAAGCCGGCGATCGTGACGATGAGCCAGACCGGCAGCGCGACGCGGGGCGCGGGCGTCGTGGCGCTCATGCTCCCACTCCCGTCATGAGGAACGGCCACGGCAGCAGCACCACCGCACCGACGACCAGGGCCACGATCCGCAGCCACATCGGCCGGGAGCGCGTCAGCACCATCGTGGTCGCGAACCAGACGGCGGGGGCCGCGATCGCCAGGATCCACGCCGCGATGTGCGCGGCGGGGTTGATGAACAGCTGTGCGACGAGCTGCAGCCGCGACCCGCCGATGAACCACCCGACGGCGAGCAGCAGGTAGACGCCGCCGAACACGCCGAGGGTCACGAGCGCGACGTTGCTCATCGGCGCGGGCTCGGCGTCGGCGGAGGCGGAGGCGGATGCGGGAACCGCCTCCGTCTCGGCGTCCAGACGCGTCGCAGGCGTCACGTCCGCCCGCTCCTGCGGGGCGGATGCGGCCCGGCGGGGCGCCACCTGCGGGGCGAGCGTCGGGTCGTCGTCGCCGTCCCAGCTGAGAGCGTCGTCGTCACGCGAAACCATGCCTCGACCCTACCTCCTGGCAGAGCGAAGGCCCCGGGATCACAAGGATCCCGGGGCCCGGACGCCCAGAAGGGGATTCAGGCGTCCTGCGTCGGACGGGCGGGCTCAGTCGCCGCATCCGCCGCAGCTTCGGCGTGCGCACGAGCAGCGCGCACTTCGTCGAACGAGGTGCCGTAGTAGGCGGCCTCCATGAGGGTGCGCATGTCCGCGAGCAGCGGCAGACGCGGGTTGGCCGGAGCGCACTGGTCGCCGTAGGCGGCCATGGCCAGCTCGTCGAGGCGGCCGATGAAGTCGCCCTCCGCGACGCCCTGCGCCTGGAACGAGCGCTCGATGCCGACGGCGTCACGCAGCTTCTCGACCGCGCGGGCGTAGCTCTCCACACCCTGCTCCGGGGTGTCCGCCTTCAGTCCCAGGTGCTTGGCGATCTCCTGGTAGCGCTCCGGTGCGATGTAGCGCTCGTACTTCGGCCAGCTCGTGACCTTGCTGGGAACGCGGCCGTTGTAGCGGATCGCGTGCGGCAGGTAGATCGCGTTGGTGCGGCCGTGCACGAGGTGGAACTTCGAACCGGTCACGTGTGCCATGGCGTGCACGATCCCGAGGAATGCGTTGCCGAAGGCCATGCCGGCGATGGATGCGGCGTTGTGCATCTTCTCGCGGGCCTGCAGGTCGGCGGCGTCCTTGGAACCCGCGGGCGCCTGCGTGGAGCGCACGATGTTCTCGAAGATCAGCTTGATCGCGTGCAGCGCGAGACCGTCGGTGTAGTCGTTCGCGTAGACGGACACGTACGCCTCGGTCGCGTGGGTGAGGGCGTCGAATCCCGCATCCGCCACGAGGAAGGCCGGCAGCGCCGCGGTCAGCGTCGGGTCGATGATGGCGACCGACGGCGTGAGCGCGTAGTCCGCGAGCGGGTACTTCATGCCCGTGGTCTCGTCGGTGATCACCGCGAACGGCGTCATCTCGCTTCCGGTGCCCGACGTCGTCGGCACGCAGACGAGCTTCGCCTTGGTACCGAGCTCCGGGAACTTGAAGGCGCGCTTGCGCACGTCGAAGAACTTCTCCCGCATGTCGGAGAACTGCACGTCGGGGTTCTCGTAGAGCAGCCACATGACCTTCGCCGCATCCATGGGCGAGCCGCCGCCGAGCGCGATGATCGTGTCGGGCTGGAACTCGCGCATCTGCGCGGCTCCGGCCTGCACGCTCGCCACGGTGGGCTCGGGCAGCACCCGGTCGATGATCTGCAGGTGCACGGGCGTCGGGCGGCGGTGCAGGATGTCGACGACCCGGTCGACGAAGCCCATCTTGGTCATCGTGGCGTCGGTGACGATGGTGACCCGGTCGATGTGCTTCATGTCGATCAGATAGCGCAGCGCGTTCGGCTCGAAGTAGGTCTTCGCCGGGATCTTGAACCACTGCAGGTTGTTGTTGCGCCGACCGACGCGCTTGATGTTCAACAGATTCACCGCCGAGACGTTGTTCGAGACCGAGTTGTGACCGTAGGAGCCGCAGCCGAGGGTCAGCGACGGCATGAACGCGTTGTAGATGTCGCCGATGCCACCGAGGGCCGACGGGGCGTTCTCGATGATGCGCACGGCCTTCACGCGGTCGGCGAAGTCGGCGATCACCGCGGGGTCGTTGCTGTGGATCGCGCCGGAGTGGCCGAGGCCATCGAAGGCGACCATCTGCTCGGCGAGGTCGATGCCCTCCTGAGGGGTGCGGGCGTGGAGCACGGCCAGCACGGGCGCGAGCTTCTCGCGCGTCAGGGGCTCGTGCGGTCCGACACCGGAGACCTCGGCGAGGATGATCGACGTGTCCGCGGGCACCTCGAAGCCGGCCTGCTGAGCGATCCAGGCGGGCGACTGTCCGACGACGGATGCGTTGAGCTTCGCGTCGGCGCAGTTGGCGCTGTCGGCGGCCACACCGAAGATGAACTCCTCCAGCAGGCGCTTCTCGGCCGGCGTCGCCATGTAGGCGTGCAGGCGTGCGAACTCCGCGAGTGCTTCCTTGGCGATCGGGGCATCGAGGATGACGGCCTGCTCCGAGGCGCAGACCATGCCGTTGTCGAACGACTTCGAGATCACGATGTCGTTGACCGCGCGACCGACCTTCGCCGTGCGCTCGATGAAGGCGGGCACGTTGCCGGCGCCGACGCCGAGGGCGGGCTTGCCGCAGGAGTATGCCGCGCGGACCATGGCGTTGCCGCCGGTGGCGAGGATGAGCGCGACGCCGGGGTGGTTCATGAGCTCACCCGAGGCCTCCATCGACGGCTCCTCGATCCACTGGATGCAGTCGGCGGGCGCACCCGCGGCGACGGCCGCATCGCGCACGACCGTCGCAGCGGCCACGGACGAGCGCTGAGCGGACGGGTGGAACCCGAACACGATGGGGTTGCGGGTCTTCAGCGCGATGAGCGACTTGAAGATCGTCGTGGACGTCGGGTTCGTCACCGGCGTGAGGGCGCACACGACGCCGACCGGGTCGGCGATCTCGGTGATGCCGGTGAGCTCGTCGGTGGAGATCACACCGACCGTGCGCTGGTTGATGATCGAGTTCGTGACGTGTTCGCACGCGAACATGTTCTTCACGGCCTTGTCCTCGAACGTGCCTCGACGCGTCTCTTCGACGGCGAGCACCGCGAGGTCGGCGTGGTGGCTGAGGGCAGCGACCGACGCCTTGCGGACGATCTGGTCGATCTGCTCCTGGGTGAAGGATGCGTACGCGGCCAGAGCTTCTTGGGCCCGGTCGACGAGGGCATCGATGACGACAGACATCGGAACACTCCCACTCTGCGCGGTCATTCGCCGCGCGTCATGGGACCAGATTATGAATTGGTCAGGCCACTACCCAGGGCCCAAGGTCCCACGAAAAAAGACCCGGCCACCGCATCCTGTGTTCGGGATGCGATGACCGGGCCAGGTCCGCCGCGTGGTGCACGGCGAGGTGTTCAGGCGCTCAGGCGCGGATCAACGAGCGGCAGAGCCCTCGGTGTAGTCCGAGTCCTGCTGCTGCCACGAGAAGAGCGAGCGCAGCTTCTTGCCGGTCGCCTCGATCGGGTGGCCCTGCTCCTTCTCGCGCAGCGCGAGGAACTCGGGAGCACCGGCATCCTGGTCGTCGATGAAGCGCTTGGCGAACGCGCCGGACTGGATGTCGGCGAGGACCGCCTGCATGTGCTCCTTGACCGAGGGATCGATGACGCGCGGGCCGGAGACGTAGTCGCCGTACTCGGCCGTGTCGGAGATCGACCAGCGCTGCTTGGCGATGCCGCCCTCCCACATGAGGTCGACGATGAGCTTCAGCTCGTGCAGCACCTCGAAGTAGGCGATCTCGGGCTGGTAGCCGGCCTCGGTCAGCGTCTCGAAACCGTACTGCACGAGGTGGCTCATGCCACCGCACAGGACGGCCTGCTCGCCGAACAGGTCGGTCTCGGTCTCCTCGGTGAAGGTCGTCTTGATGACACCGGCGCGCGTACCGCCGATGGCCTTGGCGTACGAGAGCGCCGTGGCCCACGCGGTGCCGGTCTCGTCGCGCTCGACGGCGATGATGTCCGGGATGCCGCGGCCCGCGACGAACTCGCGACGAACGGTGTGGCCCGGCGCCTTCGGGGCGACGAGGATCACGTCGACGCCCTCGGGCGTCTCGATGTAGCCGAAGCGGATGTTGAAGCCGTGCGCGAAGGCGAGGGTCTTGCCCGCGGTCAGCTTGTCCTTGATGCTGTCGGCGTAGATGGAGCGCTGGTGCTGGTCGGGGGCGAGGATCATGATCAGATCCGCCCACTCGGCGGCATCGGCGACCGACTTGACCTCGAAGCCGTCCTCCTGCGCCTTGGCGGCGGACTTGGAGCCGTCCTTCAGCGCGATGACGACCTCGACGCCGGAGTCGCGCAGGTTCTGCGCGTGGGCGTGACCCTGCGAGCCGTAGCCCACGATCGCGACCTTCTTGCTCTGGATGATCGAGAGGTCGGCGTCGGCGTCGTAGAAGATCTCAGCCATGGTGTGTGTTTTCTCCTTCGTGTGTCGGTCGTTGCGTTTCGACTCGCTGCGCTCGCTCAACGACCGGTGAACGGCTTGCGAAAAGGGGTTATCCGCGCAGGACGCGCTCGGTGATGCTCTTGCCGCCGCGACCGATCGCGAGCAGCCCGGACTGCGCCATCTCTTTGACGCCGAAGGGCTCGAGGGCGCGCAGAAACGCGTCCACTTTGCCCTTGTCGCCGGTGATCTCGACCACCAGCGCGTCCGGCGCGTAGTCGACGACGGAACCGCGGAACAGGTTCACGACCTCGAGCACGTTGGAGCGGCTCGCGTTGTCGGCGCGCACCTTCACCAGCACATGCTGACGCTGCACGGAGGCGGCCGCATCCAGCTCGACGATCTTGATGACGTTGATCAGCTTGTTCAGCTGCTTGGTCACCTGCTCGAGCGGGAGCTGATCGACGTCGACGACGACCGTGATGCGCGAGAGTCCGGGGACCTCGGTCACGCCCACGGCGAGCGACTCGATGTTGAAACCGCGTCGGGCGAACAGGCCCGCCACGCGGGTCAGCAGACCCGGCTTGTCCTCGACGAGGAGGCTCAGCACGTGTGAAGTCATGTCAGTCCTCCTTGTCGAACTCGGGTGCGTGGTCGCGGGCGTACTGCACGAAGCTGTTGCTCACTCCCTGCGGAACCATGGGCCACACCATCGCGTCGGCCGAGACGACGAAGTCGATCACCACCGGGCGATCGTTCGTCTCGAGGGCAAGCGTTATGGCGGCGTCGATCTCGTCCTCGCGCTCGACGCGGATCGCGAGGCAGCCGTACGCATCGGCGAGCTTCACGAAGTCCGGGATGCGGGCGGTACCGTGGCCGGTGTTGAGGTCGGTGTTCGAGTGGCGGCCGTCGAAGAACAGCGTCTGCCACTGGCGCACCATGCCCAGCGAGGAGTTGTTGATGATCGCGACCTTGATCGGGATCTCGTTGATCACGCAGGTGGCGAGCTCCTGATTGGTCATCTGGAAGCAGCCGTCGCCGTCGATCGCCCACACCACGCGGTCGGGCTCCGCGACCTTCGCGCCCATGGCGGCAGGGACCCCGTAGCCCATGGTTCCGGCGCCGCCGGAGTTGAGCCAGGAGTTGGGACGCTCGTACTTGATGAACTGGGCGGCCCACATCTGGTGCTGGCCGACGCCGGCGGCGTAGATCGCCTCGGGGCCGCTCAGCTCGCCGATGCGCGAGATGACCTGCTGCGGCGACAGCAGACCGTCGGTCGTGGGCGCGTAGCCCAGCGGGAACTCGTCGCGGAGCCCGTCGAGATAGCTCCACCACTCGGTGATGTCCGGCTGCTGGTCGCCGATGGTCTGGCGGAAGGCGCCGTCCAGGTCGACGAGCACCTCCTTCAGATCGCCCACGATCGGCACATCGGCGAAGCGGATCTTCGAGATCTCCGCGGGGTCGATGTCGACGTGCACGACCTTCGCGCCGGGGGCGAACAGCGACGCCTTGCCCGTGACGCGGTCGTCGAAGCGGGCGCCGAGCGCCACGATGAGGTCCGCTTCCTGCAGTGCGAGCACCGCGGGCACCGTGCCGTGCATGCCGGGCATGCCGAGGTTCTGCGGATGCGAGTCCGGGAACGCGCCTCGCGCCATGAGCGTCGTCACGACCGGAGCCCCCGTCGCCTCGGCCAGCACGCGCAGCTCGTCGGAGGAGTGCGAGCGGATCACGCCGCCGCCGACGTACAGCACGGGCTTGCGGGCCTCGGACAGCAGCTGGGCCGCGGCCTGGATCTGCTTGCCGTGGGCCTTCGTCACCGGGCGGTAGCCGGGCAACTCGACCTTGGGCGGCCAGATGAAGGGGGCCGTCGCCTGCTGGGCGTCCTTCGTGATGTCGACGAGCACCGGACCGGGGCGCCCCGTGCTCGCTATCTCGAAGGCGGCCGCGATCGCGCCGGGGATCTCCTCGGCCGTCTTCACCAGGAACGAGTGCTTCGTGATCGGCATCGTGATGCCCACGATGTCGGCTTCCTGGAACGCGTCCGTGCCCATCAGCGTCGAGAAGACCTGACCGGTGATGCACACGAGCGGGACGGAGTCCATGTAGGCGTCCGCGATCGCGGTGACGAGGTTCGTCGCGCCGGGGCCGGATGTCGCGATGGCGACACCGGTGCGACCGGATGCGGCGGCATAGCCCTCGGCGGCGTGACCGGCGCCCTGCTCGTGGCGCACGAGGATGTGGCGTACGGCCTCATCGTCCATGAGCGGGTCGTAGACGGGCATGATCGCGCCGCCGGGGAGTCCGAACACGTCGGTGACGCCGACGAGTTCGAGCGAGCGGACGACGGCCTCCGCTCCCGTGATCACGGGTGCGGACTGCGCACGGGCGGGCGGCCGGGGAATAGCCGCAGAGATGTCTGAGGACATGGGAACTACCTCGGGTGGGGATGACGGGATGTCGGAGGCGAAGTTACCCGGTGACGGCGCCTTCGGCAGCCGAACGCACGAGCTTCGAGTACTTGGCCAGGACGCCACGGGTATAGCGCGGGGGAAGCGGCTCCCAGCCAGAGCGGCGGGAGCTCAGCTCGGCCTCATCGACGAGTAGGTCGAGAGAGCGAGCCGCGATATCGACCCGTATCAGATCACCATCGCGCACGAAAGCGATAGGACCTGCGTCCACCGCCTCCGGTGCTACGTGGCCGATGCACAGGCCGGTTGTGCCGCCCGAGAATCGTCCGTCCGTCAAGAGTAGTACATCTTTTCCGAGACCGGCGCCCTTGATGGCGGCGGTCACCGCGAGCATCTCGCGCATGCCCGGGCCGCCCTTGGGGCCCTCGTACCGGATGACCACGACGTCGCCGGCGTGGATCTCCCCCGCCTCCAGTGCGTCCATCGCGGCGCGCTCGCGCTCGAACACGCGCGCGGGTCCTTCGAACACGGCGGCGTCGAAGCCGGCCGTCTTGACCACCGCGCCATCGGGCGCCAGCGAGCCGTGCAGGATCGTGATGCCGCCGGTGGCGTGGATCGGGTTGTCGAAGGTGTGGATCACGGTGCCGTCGATGGGGTCCGGGTCGAGCTCGCGCAGGTTCTCGGCGAGCGTCTTGCCGGTGACGGTCAGGGCATCGCCGTGCAGAAGTCCCTCATCGAGCATCGCCTTCATGATGACCGGGATGCCGCCGTGGCGGTCGACGTCGTTCATGACGTACTGGCCGAACGGCTTCATGTCGGCCACATGGGGCACCTTGTCGCCGATGCGGTTGAAGTCGTGGAGCGAGAGCTCGACGTCGGCCTCGCGCGCGATCGCGAGCAGGTGCAGCACGACGTTCGTCGAGCCGCCGAGCGCCATGGCGAGGGCGATCGCGTTCTCGAACGCCTCCTTGGTCAGGATGTCGCGCGTCGTGATGCCGAGCTTGAGCAGGTTGACGACGGCCTCGCCCGAACGGTGTGCGAAGTAGTCGCGCCGGCGGTCGGCGGAGGGCGGCGCCGCGCTGCCCGGGAGGCTGAGTCCGAGCGCCTCTGCGACCGAGGCCATGGTGTTGGCGGTGTACATGCCACCGCACGCTCCCTCACCCGGCGCGATCGCGCATTCGATGCGCTTGAGGTCGGCCTCGCTCATCTTGCCCGCGAGGCAGGCACCGACCGCCTCGAAGGAGTCGATGATGGTGACGTCCTTCTCGGTCCCGTCGCTGAGCTTGACCCAGCCGGGCGCGATCGAACCCGCGTAGAGGAAGACGCTCGACAGGTCGAGCCGGGCCGAGGCCATGAGCATGCCGGGGATGGACTTGTCACAGCCGGCCAGCAGCACGCTGCCGTCCAGGCGCTCGGCCATCATGACCGTCTCGACGGAGTCGGCGATGACCTCACGGCTGACGAGCGAGAAGTGCATGCCCTCGTGCCCCATCGAGATGCCGTCCGAGACCGAGATCGTGCCGAACTGCAGCGGGTATCCCCCACCGGCGTGCACGCCCTCCTTGGCGCCCTGGGCGAGCCGGTCGAGACTGAGGTTGCAGGGGGTGATCTCGTTCCAGCTGGAGGCGATGCCGATCTGGGGCTTGTCCCAGTCCTCGTCTCCCATGCCGACGGCACGCAGCATGCCTCGGGAGGTGGTGGCTTCAATGCCGTCCGTCACAGCGCGGCTGCGCGGCTTGATGTCGATCGCTTCGTCGGGGTGGCTCACCCGTGCAGTCTATTGCGGCCGGGCGCCTGTCACGGTCGCCGAGCCGTCAACGCTGAGCGCGCAGTCGGGCCAGCCGGTCCAGGAGCGCCGCCAGCGCCGCAGGGTCTTCGACGGACACGGATGCGGCGCTGTCGCCCGCGCCGACGTGTACGCCCAGGTCGCCCTCTCCGAGCGAACGCAGCGCATCCTCGTCAGTGACGTCGTCGCCGGCGAACAGCACCGCCGTGGCACCGAGACGCTCGCGCAGCGCCGCGACCGCCTGGTCCTTGCCCTCGTGCCGGAACGCGAACTCGAGGATGTCGCGGCCGGTGCGCCGCCGCCAGCCCGGTGCACGCTCAGCCATGAGGGCGTCGAGCTCGCGCTGGGCCGCCTGAGCCGCTTCCGGCCGCGCGAGGCGCGTGTGCAGGCCCAGCCCGAAGGCCTTCGGCTCCACCCACGCTCCGTCGACGTCCGCGATGATGCGCTCGGACTCCGCCACCAGCTCGGACAGAAGCCGCCGATCCGCGGGGTCGTCAGCGTCGTCCTCTCCCGCCCTGGCACCGGGGTGCCAGGTCTCGGCGCCGTGGGAGCCCGCGAGATGGAAGAGCGAGTCGTCGGTGTGTTCGCTGATCACACGGAGATCGGCCAACGATCGCCCCGACACCAGCGCCACATCGGTGGCGGGCAGGGCGGCCAGGGCATCCAGCGCGCGGCGCGCCGCAGGGATCATCCGCGCCGACATCGGCTCGTCCACGAGCGGCGAGAGCGTGCCGTCGAAATCGAGCGCGACGAGAAGTCGCGGAGTGCGCGCGAGGCTCTCGAGATCGCTCACGCCGCGCCGCTTCCCCGGATCCCCGCGAGCGCGGCGAGGAACTCCCGCGACCAGTCCTCGACGTCGTGCTCGCGCACACGACGGCGCAGCGCCCGCATCCGGCGTCCCTGCTCGCCCGGTGTCATCTCGATCGCCCGGACGATCGTGTCTTTGAGCCCCTGGATGTCGTGGGGGTTCACGAGCAGCGAGCTTGCCGAGCTCATCGGCGGCTCCGGCGAACTCGCTCAGCACGAGCGCGCCGCGGTTGTCGATGCGGCTCGCGACGTACTCCTTGGCGACGAGGTTCATGCCGTCGCGGAGCGCCGTGACGAGCATGACGTCGGCGGCGAGGTACAACGCCACCATCTCCTCCTTGGGGAAGGCCTGGTGGAGGTAGCGGATGGCCGTGTGGCCCATCGTGTCGTAATCCCCGTTGATGCGCCCCACCGTGAGCTCGATCTCGTCGCGCAGCTGCTGGTACGTCTCCACGCGTTCGCGGCTGGGGCTCGCGACCTGCACGAGGGTCACGTCCTCGACGGAGAGCCGCTCGTCCTGCAGCAGCTCACCGAAGGCCTTCATGCGGTGGCGGATGCCCTTGGTGTAATCGAGGCGGTCGACGCCGAGCAGGATGTGGCGCGGGTTGCCGAGCTCTTCACGGATCTCGGCGGCGCGCGCCTGGATCTCCGGCCGCTCTGCGAGTTCGACGTACGAGGCCACGTCGATGGAGATCGGGAACGCCTTGGCCAGCGCCATGCGCACCGAGCCGTCGGCCTGCGGAACCTTGATGCCCGTCGACTTCGTCTCGTAGCGAAGCTGGCGACGCACCGCTCGGGCGAAGTTGCCCGCATCCGCCACCCGCTGGAAGCCGATCACATCGGCGCCGAGGAGTCCCTCGAGCACCTGACGACGCCACGGCAGCTGCGAGAAGAGACCGTATGCAGGGAACGGAATGTGGTGGAAGTACCCGATCGTGAGGTCGGGCCGCTGCTCCCGCAGGAACTGGGGCACCAGCTGTAGCTGATAGTCCTGCACCCACACCGTGCCACCCTCGGCGGCCACCTCCGCGGCGGCCTCGGCGAACCGGCGGTTGACGGCCACATAGGCGTTCCACCATTCGCGGCGGTATCGGGGAGCTGCGATCACGTCGTGATAGAGCGGCCAGATCGTGTCGTTCGAGAAGCCCTCGTAGTACAGCTCGACCTCTTCCGCGCTGAGCGTGATCGGCACGAGGTGGGTGCCGTCGGCGTCGAACGGCTCGAGTTCGAGGTCGGGCTTTCCGGCCCACCCGACCCACGCGCCGTCGCTCTTTCGCATCACCGGCTCGAGCGCGGTGACCAGCCCGCCGGGGCTGCGACGCCATCCGCCGTCGGCGTCTCGGTCGACGGGAAGGCGGTTGGCGACGACGACGAACTCTGCTTGCGGCACGCGAGCACTCCTGGTCTCTCGGGATGCCACTCAGGCTAACAGCGGCCTGCAGGGCCTCCAGGGGTTCGCGCAAGCCCCGAGCGAGGGGGTATCCTCCCGCGATAGCGTGGCCTCATGCGCTCCTACCTCTTCGGCTCCGGTCTGTTCAGCGCCCTTCTCGGTGGCGCCACGCTCTTTCGAGGGTTGCGCAACAACGAGGAGCCCTTCACCTGGAGGACGGCGCTGGCGTGGGTGAGCTGGGGCATCACGCTCGCACTCGCCATCGGCGCGATCGTCGATACCTTCCGCGCCAAGCGCGGACACGTGGCCGCCGGCGACTCCCCGGTCTCCGGAGACGAGACGAAGCTTCTCCGCAAACGTCTGCGCCGCTGAGGCCCTCCCGCTCGCGGTCGTCAGCGCACGAGGATGAGCGCGTCGCCCTGACCGCCGCCGCCGCACAGCGCGACCGCAGCGGTGCCGGATCCACGCCGCACGAGCTCGTGCACGGCGTGGACGACGAGTCGGTTTCCGGACGCGCCGATCGGGTGCCCCAACGCGATGCCGCCGCCCTGCGGGTTCACGACCTCGTCTGTGACGCCGAGCTCGCGCTGCGAGCGGACGACGACCGCTGCGAAGGCTTCGTTGATCTCCACGAGATCCAGATCGGACGCGGCGAGGCCCTGCCTCTCGAGTGCGCGGGCGATGGCCCGCGCCGGCTGCGCATGCAGCGAGTTGTCGGGACCGGCGACCTGCCCGCTCGCTCCGAGCGCGGCCAGCACCTTCCATCCCTGCGCATCGGCGTGGCTGCGCGTCGTGAGCACGACGGCTGATGCGCCATCGGAGATCTGGGACGAGTTGCCCGCGGTGATGGTCCCACCCTCGGCGAAGGCCGGACGCAGCTTTGCGAGCACCTCCTCGGAGGTGTCGGCGCGGATTCCTTCGTCGCGCGTGATGACGACGGGCTCGCCCCGGCGCTGCGGTACCTCGACGGGCACGATCTCGGCGTCGAAGAGACCGGCGGCGACAGCAGCGGCTGCGCGCTGGTGCGAACGGGCGGCGACCGCATCCTGCTCTTCGCGCGTGACCTCGTAGTCGGCATTGCGACGCTCGGTCGATTCACCCATGCTCACGCGGTCGAACGCGTCGGTGAGCCCGTCATAGGCCATGTGGTCGAGCATTTCGACACTGCCGTAGGCGTATCCGTCGCGCGAGCCGGTCAGCAGGTGCGGTGCGCGACTCATCGACTCCATCCCCGCGGCGACGACGACGGATGCATCGCCGACGCGGATCATCCGGGCTGCGTCGATGACGGCGGTGAGCCCGGAGAGACAGACCTTGTTCACGCCTGCGGCGTGAACATCCCAGCCGAGCCCGGCGGCGATCGCCGCCTGTCTCGCGGGGTTCTGCCCGGTACCGGCGGGCAGAACCTGCCCGACGAGGACGGCGTCGACGGCGGATGCGGGGATCCCGCCCTGTGCCAGCGCGCCGCGGATGGCGACCCCGCCCAGCTCAGGGGCCGCCAGAGAGGCCAGCTGACCCTTCAGCCTCCCCTGCGGCGTGCGGGCAGCGGCAACGATCACGATGTCGTCGGGAGTCATCGTCCCAGCCTACGGCGGTTGGGCGCCGTCCAGCCGTGCCTGCTCAACCCCAGCATTACATACCTTGGGTATATACTTGGGATATGCGAAAAGCCGAAGCCATCGAGAGGATCGTCGTCGCCGCGCACGCGCTCACCCGCGTCGCCGCCGTCACGACACAGAACGATGCGCCCGCCGCCCAGTGGCGCGCCCTCAGCATCCTGCAGAAGGAGGGCCCCCAGCGCGTGGGCGACCTGGCGCGGCTGAGCCGCACCACGCAGCCCGGGATGACCCGCCTGGTCGGTCAGCTCGCCGACCTGCACCTCGTGGCGCGCGAGCGCGACGAGGAGGACTCCCGGGTGACACGCGTCTCGATCACCCCCGCGGGTTCCGAGGCGATGGATGCGTGGCGCACACAGCTCGGCGAGACGCTCGAGCCGCTGTTCGTCGATCTCGACGAGGCGGAGTGGGCGGCGCTCGAGCACGCCTCCCGCATCCTGATGTCGCGCACCGGCGCTTTCGCAGGAGCGGCACGATGAGCGCGGGGACGACGTCCGTCTGGCGCCAGAGCGCACAGGTATGGGCCGTCGCGTTCGCCTGCGTCGTGGCCTTCATGGGCATCGGTCTCGTGGATCCGATCCTTCCGGCCATCGCCGAGTCGCTCGAGGCCACCCCCGTCGAGACCGAGCTCCTCTTCACGAGCTACCTGCTCGTGACAGGCCTCGCGATGCTGGTGACGAGCTGGATCTCGAGTCGCATCGGCGCCAAGGCGACACTGCTGGCGGGTCTCGCCCTCATCGTCGTCTTCTCGCTCTTCAGCGCTCTGTCGGGCAGCGTCGACGCCATCATCGGATTCCGGGCCGGGTGGGGTCTGGGCAACGCCCTGTTCATCTCCACGGCGCTCGCGACGATCGTCGGGGCCGCCAGCGGGGGCAGTTCCGCGGCGATCGTGTTGTACGAGGCCGCGCTGGGCGTCGGCATCGCGGTGGGTCCGTTGCTGGGCGGTTTGCTCGGCGAGGTGAGCTGGCGCGGACCGTTCTTCGGCGTCGTCGTGCTCATGGCCATCGCCTTCATCGCGGTCGCCGTGCTGCTGCGCGGACCGAAGGAGAAGCGCTCGCCCGTGCCGCTGTCGGCGCCGTTCCGCGCGCTCGGACAGCCGGCCCTCGCCGTGCTCGCGGTAGCGGCCCTGTTCTACAACATCGGCTTCTTCACCCTCCTCGCCTTCTCGCCGTTCCCGCTCGGATTCGGGGCGATGGGCATCGGCTTCACGTTCTTCGGATGGGGCGTCGCCCTGGCGATCACGAGCGTGTGGGTCGCGCCGCTGCTGCTGCGTCGGTTCACCCGCTCGGGCGTCATGCTCGTCGTTCTGCCACTGCTCGCGATCGATCTCGTCGTGGGCGGCATCCTCGTCGCAAGCTCCGCCGCGCTGGTGACCTGCATCGTCGTGGGCGGCCTTCTTCTGGGCGTGATGAACACGGTGCTGACGGAGGCGGTCATGGAGGCCACGGATCTCCCCCGCGCGGTCGCATCCTCGGCCTACTCGGCAGTCCGCTTCCTCGGCGGGGCGGCCGCCCCGCCGCTGGCCGCATGGCTGTGGCACGCCTCGAACGCGACGGTGCCGTACCTGGTGGCCGCAGCGTCGATCGTGATCGCTGCGCTGACCATCGCCCTCGGGCGCCGCGCTCTGCGTCGCATCGACGAGCGCCCGGCGGATGCGGCCGAAGAGGGAGTCGCCGTCCTCGTCGGCGATGCAGCCTGACACGCACATACGAGAGAGGGGGTGCCCACCATCCGGTGGACACCCCCTCTCTCGTATGTGCAGAGTCAGTGCGGCACGGGGTGGGCGCGTTCGAGCGCCGCGCCCTCGACGTCCACATCGGGCAGGATGCGGTCGAGCCAGCGCGGCAGCCACCACGCCGCGCGCCCGAACAGGTGCATGAGCGCCGGAACGATCACCATGCGCACGATGAATGCGTCGAAGAGCACACCGATCGCCATCCCGAAGCCGATCGGACGCACCATCGCGAGGTGGCTGAAGACGAATCCGCCGAAGACGGAGATCATGATGATCGCCGCGGCCGTGACCACCGCACGCCCACCCCGCAGGCCCGCAACGACTGCCGCGCGTGCCGGAGCGCCGTGAACGTACGCCTCGCGCATGCCCGAGACGAGGAACAGCTGGTAGTCCATCGCGAGGCCGAAGAGCACGCCCATCAAGATGATCGGTCCGAAACTCAGCACCGGTCCGGGATCGTGCACGCCGAACACGTCGCTCAGCCAGCCCCACTGGTAGATCGCGGTGACGGCGCCGAGCGCGGCGAACAGAGACAGCACGTAACCCGCGGTCGCGATGACGGGCACCAGGATCGACCGGAACACCAGCACCATGATGACGAGCGAGAGGCCCACGACCACGGCGAGGTAGACGGGCAGCGCGTCGGCGAGCTTCTGCGACACGTCGATGTTGGCGGATGCCTGGCCCGCGACGCCGAGCTCGATGTCCCCGTCGAGCGGTGAGAGGGCGCGCAGGTCGTGTACGAGCGTCTCGGTCGACTCGCTGGCGGGCCCGTCCTGCGGGACCACCTGGAACGCGAAGGTCCTGCCGTCATCCGAGACCGCGATCGGAGCGACTGCATCCACATCGTCCTGCGCCATGAGCGTGCGGACGATGTCGGCCTGCGTCGTGACGCGGTCGCTCTCCTCGACCGCCTGCGGCGTCTCGGCGACGACCAGCAGCGGGCCGTTGACGCCGGCGCCGAATGCCTCGGTCGCCGCCGTGTAGGCGCGGTACTGGGTCGTGTCGGTGGCCTCCGAGGAGCCATCGGGCAGTCCGAGACGCATGGACAGGGCGGGGATGGCGATGACGAGCAGAGCGATGATCGCGACCGCGCCCGCGGCGACCACGCGGCCGGTGCGCATGGGCCGCAGCTCGGCCGGCGCGTGATCGGGATGCCCGACCTTCGCGCGCAGCCCGCGGCGCAGCACCCGCAGCTTCATGAGCCCGAGCAGGGCGGGCGTGACCGTGTTGGCGACGAGGACGGCGACGAACACGCACGCCGCACCCACGACACCCATCACGCCGAGGAACGGCACACCGGTGACGAGGAGCGCGACCAGGGCGATGATCACGGTGGTCCCGGCGAAGACGACGGCGTTGCCCGCCGTCCCGTTGGCCAGACCGATCGACTCGCCGATGTCCATGCCGGCGAGCACCTGCTTGCGGTGCCGGTTCACGATGAACAGCGAGTAGTCGATGCCGACGGCGAGACCGAGCATGACACCGAGGATCGGGGTCACCGACGCCATGTCCACGACGTCGGAGAACGCGAGGGATCCGGCGACGCCGACGCCGACGCCGATGAGCGAGCCGATCAGGGGCGTGATGGCGGGCAGCAGCGCCCGCATCATGATGGCGAGCACCAGCGCCGCGATGAGCACACCGACGAGCTCGCCGACTCCGATGAGGCCGTCGGTCGACTGGGCGATCGTCGAGGAGTAGTCGACACTGACGCCGGGGATGTCAGCGCTCCTGAGGCGGTCGGCGACCGCTGTCTTCGTCTCCTGCGGCAACGAGAACATGTCTTCGGTGAATGCCACGTTGCCGAGCGCCGTGGCGCCGTCGGTGGAGACGGTGCGGATCCCGGATGCGGCGTCGAGCAGTTCCTGACCCGCTTCGAGCTGCGGCCTCTGCGCCTCCAGCTGAGCGCGCGACGCGTCGATCTGCTCCTGACTCGCGGTGATCTGTGCCTGCTGGGCCGCGAACTGCAATTCGGCCTGGGCGTAGACGCCCGCGGCCTGCGCCTGTGCGATGGCGGCGTCCAGCTGCGCCTTGCCCGCATCGAGCTGCTGCTGCGCCGCATCCAACTGGCTCTCGCCCTGGGCGAGCTGGTCGGCGCCGGACGCGAGCTGCGCGGCCTGGTCGGCGCGCTGCGCCTCGGTCTGGAACGGGTCGACCGTGCCCGCGACGCCGTCGATATCAGCGACGTCCTTCAGCAGCGAGGAGATGTCGTCCTTCTGCGCGTCGGTGAACGGCTGACCGTCCGTCTGGAACACGACGGGCGCGCTGGCCCCCGTGAGGTCGGGAAGGGCGTCGGCGAGGCGGTCGTTGACGCGCTCCGTCTCGGTGCCGGGGATGCTGAAGGAGGTGGCGAGCGTGCCGCCGAAGGCGACGAACGATCCCGCTGCGACGCCGAGGGCGATCACCCAGGCGACGAGGACGAGCCAGGCGCGGCGCGCCGAGAAGCGCCCCAGCCGGTAGAGGAGTTGGGCCACGACGTGCCTTTCCGAGGGGTGGGTGGGTTGCGGCGCACCATCGAGCCTCGTCGAGGATATCCGACACGTGTTGCAAAACCATCACGTGTGGGAGAAATCCCAGCAGCGCTCCGTCGCTCTGACAAGATGGCGGGATGGATCCCCGCGTGGCGCGCACGAGAGCGAGTCTGCAAAACGCGCTGCTCGATCTCGCCCGTGAGCGTCCGCTCGACGCGATCACCGTGGCCGACATCGCGGCCGAGGCGGGGGTGAACCGCAGCAGCTTCTACCAGCACTACGCCGACAAGGACCAGCTCCTCGCCGACGCGCTGGAGTCGGCCGTCGACGACGTGTCGAGCCGGATCATCCGTTCCGCGGACCCGCGCGACATCAGCCAGCCGCCCGCCGAGCTCACGACGTACCTCCAGCACATCGCCGACAACGCCGACCTCTATCGACTCGTCCTCGGTGAGCACGGCTCACTGACGGTCGCCGCCCAGTTGCGTGCTCGGGTGGAGCGGATCGTCGGCGACGCCGTGGGCGAGGGCGCGCCGCCCGTGTTCGACGGGCTGCCGGTCGATGTCGTCGCAGCGAGTGTCACCGGCAGCGCGCTGGGTGTCATCACCGCCTGGCTGGCACGCGACCCGTTGCCGCCGATCGAGGTCGCCATTCAGTGGCTCTGGCAGGCCCTGTTCGGCCCCCTCGACCGCCCCGCGGTGTGAACGGAAAACCTCGCGCTCCTGCAATCCATCGACGGCGATGGGCATCGGCTGGTCGCCCTCACCCGCCCGCGATCCACACCGTGGTCTCGCCGGGCACGAGGTGTCCGTCGATCGCCGCGCTGGACAGGACGACGCGTCGAGCCGACTCCGCATCGAGCGCGAAGGGCGTAGACCCGAAGACCGTCACGATCTCCCACCCGTTCGGACGACGGAAATGCAGGACGTCGCCCCGACCTGTGTCGACCCACTCCAGACTCTCGGGCGCGAGGAGCTGGTGACGAAGGGCGAGTGCGCGGCGGTAGAGCGAGAGCGTGGACGACGGGTCCTCCTCCTCCGCCTGCACGGAGGAGTCCGCGAACCACGAGGGCTGCGGGAGGTGGGCACCGCCCGCGCCGAAGCCGAACGAGGAGCCGCTACGGGTCCACGGCAGGGGCACGCGGCATCCGTCACGTCCGTACTGCGTCTGGTGGGTGCGGAAGAAGGTCGGGTCCTGACGCTGGTCCGCGGGAATCTCTGCGACCTCGTGCAGGCCCAGCTCCTCCCCCTGGTACAGGTACGCCGATCCGGGCAGACCCAGGAGGAACATCGATGCGGCACGCGCTCGGCGTACACCGCCGGCGCGGTCGATGACGCTCTCGTCGGCGCCGGCCTCGAGCCACCCGCCGCCGTGCCTGTTCGGCACCGCATCGTCGGTCTCCTCGATCAGCGGCAACGCGTAACGGGTCGCATGGCGGAACACGTCATGGTTCGACAGCACCCACGTGCTCGAAGAACCCGACCGGGCAGCCAAGGAGATGTTGTCCGTGACGATCTCGCGGAACTGCGCAGCATCGAACCCCGCTCGCAGCAGGTCGAAGTTGAACGACTGGCCCAAGCTCTCGGGGCTCGCGTACTTCGGCACGCGATCGGTCGCGACCCACGCTTCGGCGACGGCCGTCCGGGGCGGATCATACGAGTCGAACACCCGACGCCACTCGGCGTAGATCTCGTGCACGTCGTCGCGGTCGAGCAACGGATGCGTGCCGTCGATCGGCATCGCTGCGAGCTCTGCGGCCGAGGGGAGCGGATCGCGGAGATCTTTCGTCAGCATGTGGGCGACGTCGATACGGAAGCCGTCGACACCTCGGTCCGACCAGAACCGCAGCGTCTTCAGGAAGTCCTCGCGCACCTCCGCATGGTTCCAGTCGAGGTCGGGTTGTTCGATCGCGAAGCTGTGCAGGTACCACTGTCCGTCGGCGACGCGCTCCCACGCCGACCCCCCGAAGGCGGCCGTCCAGTCTGTGGGCGGCTCAGACCCGTCGGATCCCGTGCCCTCGCGGAAGATGTAGCGCTCTCGCGCAGCGGAGCCGCGACCGGACGCCAGCGCCTCTTGGAACCACTCGTGCTTGTCGGACGTGTGGTTGGGCACGATGTCCACGACAATGCGGATGCCGCGCTCGTGCAGCGCAGCGACCAGTTCGTCGAAGTCGGCCAGGGTGCCCAGACGGGGGTCGACGTCACGGTAGTCAGCCACGTCGTAGCCCCCGTCCGCCAGCTCGGAGGGGTAGAAGGGACTCAGCCACACGGCATCCACTCCGAGCGCGGCCAGATAGTCGGCTCTGGACAAGATGCCGCGAAGGTCGCCGATCCCGTCGCCGTCGGCGTCGGCGAAGCTGCGGGGGTAGACCTGATAGACGACGGCCTGGCGCCACCAGTCGCGGTCGTCCGAGCGGGTGAGCTCGCCATGGTCGGAGGCGGAGAGCACGGCAGACATGCGGGACCTTTCGAGGTTCGGGGATCGAGCGGTGAAGCGGACGGTCAACCCTTGACGGCGCCCTGGGTCACACCCTCCATGACCCATCGCTGAGTGAAGAGGTAGGCGAGGATCGCGGGCGCCATCGCCATGAGGTACGAGGCGAACGACACGTTGTAGTTGTTGCTGAACTGCGTCTGGAAGAGGTTCTGACGCACTGGCAGGGTCTGCAGCGCCGGGTCCGAGATGATCAGCGAGGGCATCATGAAGTCGTTCCACGCGTAGAGGAAGGCGAAGATGCCGACCGTTGCGCTCATCGGCGCGAGCAGCGGGAAGATCAGCTTCCAGAAGGTCTGCCAGGTCGTCGCACCGTCGATGCGGGCGCTCTCTTCGAGTTCCAGCGGAATCGAGCGCAGGAAGGCGGTGAACAGCAGCACGCTGAAGCTCAGCTGGAACATCGTGGCCAGGATGATCACGCCGAACGGATTGTCGAGCCCGACGCGGCCCGTGAGCTGGATCTGCGGCAGAGCGACCACGGGGAACGGGATGAACATCGCAGCCAGCAGGTAGAAGAACGAGTACCGGAACAGCCTGCGATCCCAGTTGCGGACGATCGCATACGACGCGAATGCGGCGAGCAGGATCGTCGCCACCACGGTACCTGCCGTCACCAGGAGCGAGATCCCGGCGCCGACCGGGAACTTCGTGAGGTTCCATGCCTGGACGAAGCCGTCGAGGCTGAAGGGCGCGGGGAGCGAGAACGCGTTGCCGTCGACGGCCTGGCCGGTGGTCTTCAACGACATCGAGATGGTGACGTAGAGCGGCAGCAGAACCGTGACGGCGCACAGGACCAGAACGATCGTGGTCGACCAGCTGACGCGTTCGCCGCGCACCGGGACGCCCTTGCGGACACGATTCGGGGCGTAAGCCGCAGCATCCTCGGCGACGAGAGCGGGTTGCGTGGACATCAGAAGGCGTTCCTTCCGCGAGTCAGCGAGAGCTGGAGCAAGGAGATGAGGATGGCGACGACGAAGAAGATGGTCGCGTTGGCCATCTGGTAGGCGTAATCACCGCCGTTGAACCCCGCGATGATCGTCATCGCGACGCTGCGGGTGGCGGTGCCGGGTCCGCCGTTGGTCAAGCCCACGATGATGTCGTAGGCGTTCAGGAAGCCCTTGAAGCCGAGGATCACGTTGATCACGACGTAGCCGGCCACGAGCGGGAGAGTGATCCGCAGGAGCTGCTGACGTTTGGAGGCGCCGTCCAGCGAGGCCGCCTCGTAGACGTCACCGGGAACGGCGAGCAGGCCGGCGATGTAGATCAGCAGTGTGCCCGGAATCGCCTGCCAGGCCGTAACGATCACGATCGCGACCCATGCGAGATCGGGGTTCGCGAGCAGGCTTGTGGAGAGCGCGGGGATGCCCACCGCTTCGCCGAGTGCGGGCAGAGAGTTCGAGAAGAGGAAGTTGAAGACGTAGGCGATGATGATGCCCGAGATGACCATCGGGATCACGAAGACGGTGCGTAGAGCGGTCTTCAGTCGGATGCGGGCGGTCAGTCCCACCGCGAGCAGGAATGCCGCCACGTTCACGACGATGACCGTGGCGATGGAGAACCCGATCGTGAACACGTAGCTCTGCAGGATCGCCGGATCGCTGAACATGGCGATGTAGTTGGTGAGTCCCGTGAAGCGCCACTCTCCGATGCCGATCGAGTCCGTGAAGCTGAAGAAGATGCCGACGACTCCCGGCACGGTGATCGCGAGGGTGAAAAGCACCAGGCTCGGCAGGAGGAAGAGGTAGTAGATCGGCTCGACGCGGCGGCTGCTCCGCCGCGCTCTGCGGTCACCGCCGGTGACGATCGTCGATGTGGTCATTGCCCGGACTCCTCTGTCTCGGTCGTGGGTGCGGGGGCACGGAAGGCAAGGCGCGCCCAGTCGGCGTCCATCGTGCGCAAGGTGGCTTGCGGGCTCGCCCCCAGCACGACGGCCTGCGCATAGTTGAAGATCGGAATCGTCTTCGGTACGAGCACGGACGGCCCCTGATAGACCTCGCCGGCCGTGTAGAAGGGGATCATTCCGGCGATGCGCGGATCATCCGGCATCGGCGCATCCGTGGTGGGGGTGAATCCAGCTGTGAAGCGTTGTACGCCTCAATGGTCGCGGGTTCGTAGAGGTACTCCAGGAAGTCTCGCGCGGCCTCCTGATGACGTGAACCCTCAGGGATCATCGCCGCCAGGTCCATGTTGACGCGCACCCGACGATCGGACGGGTCGTCGGTCATCGGCAGGGGGAACGTGCCGAGTTCCAGGTCCGGTGCCGTCTTCGCGATCTCGCTGAAGGCCCACGGCCCTTGGAGGTACATCGCAGCCTCGCCCTTCGCGAAGGCGAGATTGCCATCGCCGTAGCCACGACTGGCCGCGTCCGGGTTCACGAACTGGGACGTCAGCTGGGTCATCTTGTCGAGCGGCTGAGTGAAGTCTTTCTCGAACGAGGTGGCAGACTCCGGCCCGACCCCGTCGCCCTCGGCAGCGAGACGGTTGAAGAAGTCCACGACATCGACCGACCCTCCGACCGCGTAGTCGTACCACCCCTGGCCCACCGTCCAGTCGTCTTTGAACGTGGCGTAGAACGGCGTGATGCCGGCCTCCTCGAGCTTCTCGCACGCGGCCAGCAGTTCGTCCCAGGTGGTGGGGACGGTGATGCCCGCCTGCGCGAACAGCTCCTTGTTGTAGATGACCGACGCCGCCATCACCGAGTAAGGCAGCGCACTCACGCGTCCGGAGCACGAGCCGTACTGGTCCATGAGGGTCTGCAGATCATCGCGCGTGGTGGAGGCGGCGGTCGTGCCGCTCAGGTCGGTCAGCGCGCAGCGCTGCACGAACCGCGCGGTCTCGTAGTTGTAGTTGGCGAGCATGATGTCGGGCGGATTGCCTCGAACGAAGCTCGCCGAGACGACATCCACTCCCGAGGTGTCCATCTCGACGCGGACGCGATCCTGTGACGCGTTGTACGCCTCGACGACGCCGTTCATGAAGTCGAGCGCTTCCCGCTTGCTGAACGTGAACCGGATCGTCTCCCGGCCGTCGCTGCTGCAGCCGGCGAGAAGGGTTCCCGCCAAGGCGAGCACAATGCCGGCGGCCGCAGCCCGGAGCGCTCGTGATCGTGCGGTTATCAGAGACACCTTCGTCCTTCCGTCCAGCGGCATCTGCCGCTCGATCTGATCAGTCGGTGATTAGATTTAGTCGCCGAATTAACTGATCGGCAATACTCTGTCAGGACATCCGCGGAAAGGTCAAGAGTGAATCAGTCGGTCTTCGAGGCGGGCACCGGGCGAGCCAGCCTGGACGCGGTGCTCGACTTCGCGTGGAGCGCGGGGGCCTTCACCGCCACCGAGGCGATGCGCGCCGCGTCCCTCACCCGCTCGACGGCGATCGAGGCGATCGACAGGCTCATCGCGGCGGGCGTGCTGCACGAACTGCCCAATGCACGCGATGCCGGCGAGTACCGAGCCGGTCGGCCGGCCCGGCGGTTCTTGCTTCGGTCGGATGCCGGAGTGGTGGCCGCCCTCGATGCCGGGGACACCCATCTCACCGCCGCCGTGGCGAATCTCTCGGGCGAGACGCTGCTGCGGCGGCAGATCCCGCTCTCGCCCACGCAGAGCGTCGAAGATCGTCGTGAGACCGTCATCGCGCACCTGCGCCAGACACTCGCCGAGGCCGGCGTGGAACGCGACGACGTGCTCGCCCTCTGTGTCGGCGTCGCCGCTCCGGTGACGCTGCAGGGACAGTCGCCGCCACACCCCGAGGGCTTCTGGGAGCGCACCAATCCGGGGCTGATCGACGCCCTCCGCGACGAGGCGGATGTCGTTGAAGTGAAGAACGACGCCCAGTTGGCGGCCGCGGCCGAGGGCAGCGAGGGCGAAGCCATCGGGAGCAGGGACTACGTCGCTCTGCTCGCGGGTGAACGACTCGGCGCCGGAGTCGTCGTCGACGGCCATCTCCTGCACGGCGCGCACGGCGGCGTGGGTGAGATGTTCGCGTTCGACTTCATCCGAGATGTCGATTCCGCCTTCGGGCTCGGGCCGTCCCTCGAAAGGCTGGCTCGGGAGGTGATCACGCGGGCGGCGGGAGAGGGCGACAGCGCCGACGGCCTCGCCGCAATCGACCCTTCCGCTGTGCGTGGCCGCGACGTACTCGAGCTCGCAGCAACTGGCGACCCCTTGGCGCGCGATGTGACCGATGCCGTCGGGCACATCCTGGCGCGCATCGTCGGAGTGCTGGGCAACATGTTCGATCCCGAGAAAGTGATCGTCTGCGGAGCGATCGCAGACGGCATCCAGCCGGTACTGGACGCCGCACAGACAACGCTCGCAACCCAGATTCACCTGCCGGCGCCGGCTCTGCTTCGTTCGAGTCTCGGCGGCGATGTCGTCATTCGGGGCGCTCTGGCTCGCGCGCGCGATCGTGCACGCTCGGACGCGCTCCCCCGCCGCGTGGCGCGCGCTGGACGAGGTCTCTAGGCGATCCACCCAGCCAAGCCGAGTCATGCTCCGAAAAGCAGAAAGCCCCGGCAGATGGCGAGATCTGTCGAGGCAATCCGTGCACCCCCAGGGACTTGAACCCTGAACCCACTGATTAAGAGTCAGTTGCTCTGCCGATTGAGCTAGAGGTGCGTGATTCGGAGCGAGAAACTCACTTTCCGAACCGAGGGACAACGCTATCACCCGACGAAGCCGAGCGCCAATCGAGGCGGGACCGGCCCGGTAGGCTGGCGATCATGTCCCCCACTTCGTCCTCCGGTGCGCTCGCGGGCAGCTTCTCCGACGACCTCGCGCTCGCCCTCAGAATGGCGGATGCGGCGGATGCCGTCGCGATGTCGCGCTTCGACGCCGCCGACCTCGGCGTCGAGGTCAAGCCCGACGCGTCCTATGTGACCGAGGCCGACCTCGCGACCGAGAAGGCGATTCGCGCCATCCTCTCCAGCGAACGGCCGGATGACGCGGTGCTGGGCGAGGAGTTCGGATCGGTCGGCGACAGCGCACGCCAGTGGATCATCGACCCGATCGACGGCACCCACAACTACCTGAAGGGCATCCCGATCTGGGCGACGCTCATCGCTCTCGCCGTCGACGGCGTACCCCGCGTGGGCGTGGTCAGCCAGCCCTCGATCGGACGCCGGTGGTGGGCCGCCGAGGGCGAGGGTGCGTGGACGAACGGCGCCGCCCAGCCGCGCCGACTCGCCGTGTCCGACGTGAACAGCCTCGACCGCTCCAGCGTCAGCTTCCAGAGCATTGCGCAGTGGGATGATGCGGGTCACCTCGACGGCCTGATTCGGCTCTCGCGCGCCGTCTGGCGCGACCGCGGATACGGTGACGCTTGGCCCTACATGCTCCTCGCCGAAGGCCGGCTCGAGATGGTGGCCGAGTTCGATGTCAAGGAATACGACATCGCCGCCCTCGGACCGATCATCACCGAAGCGGGTGGGCGCATGACGGCTTTCGACGGCACTGACTCACTCTCGACTCGGTCTGTTCTCGCCACCAACGGCATGCTCCACCAGTCCTTCCTCGATTTCTTCTCCCCCGCTACCGACTCGGAGGCCTCGGCATGACCCGCCGCATCCGCACCTCACTCAGCTCCGCACTGCTCGTCGTCGGCGCGCTGTCGCTGGCCGCATGCTCGAGCCCGGCTGCTCCCGAACCCGTCGCCTCTACTCCCGCGCCTGCACCCGACGCCGCCACGCCGACGCCCGTCGCCACCAGCGAGCCCACACCCGGAACGATCGACAAGCCGACGTGCGAGTCGCTCCTGCCCGACGACGTCATCGCGGACTTCGCGAAGGCGAAGTGGACCGCGAAAGAAGATGTGTTCCGTGTCGGCAGCCTCACATTCCCCGATGGCATCCAGTGCGTGTGGGGCGACTACTCGGTCGCGAGCGATCACGTGCAGGTGTTCGGGTGGGCGCCGGCGAGCGACACCGAAGCCCAGACGGCCCGCAGCGAACTGCTGGCGAGTGGCTGGAAGAGCATCGGTGACGAGTACATCACCGAGAACCCGTCGAACGTCCTCAACCCCGACTCGGACGGTTACGGCATGACGTACCAGTTCGGCGACGGCTGGATCACGCTCGCCGACACCAAGCAGGGGCTGTTGCTCGTCGAACGTCCCGGCTCCTGACGCGCTTTCGACAACTCCCCCGCCAGACGGAGGCGCTCAGGCGGCACCGTGCCTAGCGTGGAAGGGATCCCCACGAAAGGACCCCGCCATGCCCCGCCGGCTGAGCCCGCTCTCGTCCCTCGCCCTCGCCGCCGCTGCGGCGCTCGCCCTGACGGCGTGCGCGCCGGCCGCCCAGACCCCTGACTCCGAGACGACGGCCACGTCACCGTCCGTCGAGATCGCCGACACTCCCGTCGGCGCGAAGACCGCATGGATCATCGACGTCCTCGGCGCTGAGGAGGACACCACCGCAGCCGAGTGGGAGACCCACCTCGACACGACCTTCACCACCCAGGTGTCCGCGGCCGAGGTCGCGGACCTGCTCAACACGCAGATCCGGCCCGCCGCGCCGTTCACCGTCACCGCGTACCAGGAAGACGAACGCTCGGCGGTGACGACACTCAGGGGCACGATCGGCGAACCGTTCGACATGACCGTCGCCATCAACGACGACGACATGATCGTCACCTTCCTCCTCGGGCCTGCATCCGAGCCATGAAGAGCATCCTCCTCGCTCGACGAGGTCGCTGATCGCCTCGATCAACTGCCCGGCGAGCTCGGGGTCCTCATCAGCCGCGGCGACGACGAGCTCATCGAACGCCGGGCGGACGACGCTGCCCCGCTCGGCTCGGTGTTCAAGCTCTTCGTGCTTCTCGCCACCGCCGAGGCCGTCCGTTCGTCGGAGCTCACGTGGGACGAGACCCTCGTGCTCACCGACGCGGACCGGAGCCTACCCTCCGGGCGCCTCCAGGATCAGCCCACCGGCACCGAGGTCTCCGTGCGCGATGCGGCCCAGGAGATGATCGCGATCAGCGACAACACCGCGACCGATCTGCTCATCCGGCGACTCGGGCGGGAGCGTGTCGAGACGGCCTTCGCGAGCGTCGGCGGCGAGGGCAATGCACCCTGGCTGACGACGAAGGACTTCTTCACTCTCGGCTGGGGCGACTCGGCGCTGTCCGCTCAGTGGCATGACGCCGATGAGGTGGAGCGTCGACGCCTTCTGGACGGCATCGACGCCGCGCCGTTGTCGGTGGATGCGGCAAGTGTCACTCACCCGGTCTGGGTCAACGGCGTCGACTGGTTCGCCACCCCCGCGACCGTGGCGGCGGTGCATCGGGCGCTGCTCGACACGGGCGACGAGACCGTGCGCGCCATCCTTTCGAAGAACCCGGGAATCGGCGCAGATCTCGATCGGACGCTCCTGCCCTACCTGGGCTTCAAGGGTGGCTCCGCACCGGGAGTACTCGCCGCATCCTGGTCGGGAGAGACGGCGGAGGGCGAACGGGTCACCGTCGTCATCCAGCTGCGAGGCGACGACCCTGCGGTGATCACCGCGGCCCAACGCGAGATGTTCGGTCTAGGCGCGGATGCGTTGCGTCTGGCGGCGCAGGGACCTGGTCAGCGATAGGGATTCGCGGTGTCGTCGCCGTGTGCAGCATGACCGGCGGCGAACCCCTCGTCCCAGGCGTCGCCGCGCCCCTCGCGCTCGCGCGACAGTGCGTCGACCTCGAGTATCCGCTGCGCGAGGCGTACCCAGTGGCCCCAGTTCGCTTCGGGGGCGCCCTCCCCTGTCCCCGTGAGCCGCCAACGCTCCGGAGCCTCGGCGTGCTCCAGCGTCAGCGCTCCGGTACCGAGAGGGCGGCGGCGCGGATCGGGCATGGCGGCTCCTTCGGGTCTGCGACCTCGACATGCTCTCACGACACCCACGCCCGGGTCCCTACGAGGGGGTGTGTCCCGTCATCAGCTCTTGCACGTCGAGACCGTCGGGGCTGTTGGCCGCATCCATCAGCGCTTCGATCAGCTCCGCCTGATCTGTACGGGGCCCCTCCGCGAGTACGTGAACGACATCGGCACCGCGGGAGACATCCACAGGCTCCGCCGCCCGCCCGTTCCATCGTCGGTGGGCACGGTCAGCATGAAGGCCTCCCCGCGACGGAGCTTGTTCATCGTCACGACCCGCAGGTGCGCGATCAGATCGTCCTCGACGACGAAGTACTCCTCGCGCCCGTACCAGAGTCTTCCCATACTGCTTCCGCGCTCCTGCCCGTAGCCGCTCGGTCGCGACACTGTGTCGATGATCGGTCGCCCGCGCACACCGATGCCGGTCGTCGTCCGCGATGCGCATGCAAGGCTCCGCAGACGAACGACCGGCACGGGTCGTGAAGGATCAGAGCGGTTTGCCGCCTGTGACCGGCAGCACCGCGGCGCTCACATAGCGCGCCGCATCCGAGGCGAGGTACACGTAAGCTCCGGCGAGCTCGGCAGGCTGCCCGGCGCGACCCAACGGTGTATCCGTACCGAAGGTCTCGATGCGCTCCTCATCCCAGCCGGTGCCGGGAATCAACGGCGTCCACACCGGTCCCGGAGCGACGGCGTTGACGCGGATACCTCGAGGTCCGAGCTCCTCGGCGAGTGCCTTCGCGAAAGCCACCTGCGCCGCCTTCGTCATGGCGTAGTCGATGAGCGACGGCGACGGCGAGAAGGCCTGCACCGAACTCGTGACGATGATCGAAGAGCCCTCCTGCAGATGGGGTACCGCGGCACGCGCACCGGCGATCAGGCCGAGGAGGTTGGTGTCGAAGACGCGCTTCACGTCGTCAAGCGGGATGGTGTCGATGCTCTCGCGATCGCGCTGGTAGCCGGCGTTGAGCACCAGCAGGTCGAGACCGCCCAACTGCTCACGCGCCTGCTCCACCATCCGCGTGGCGGCGTCGGTGTCGCGGATGTCGGCGGCGAGAGCGACGCCGCGTCGTCCGGCCTCCTCGATCCAACGCACCGATTCGGCCGCGTCCTCGGCCTCCTCCGGCAGATGACCGATCGCGACGTCGGCGCCCTCACGGGCGAAGGCGATCGCCACCGCACGCCCGATACCGGAGTCGCCTCCGGTGATGAGCGCGCGACGGCCGGTCAGCTGGCCGGTTCCGCGGTAGCTCTGCTCGCCGTGGTCCGGTTCCGGATCCATCGCTGCGGTCTTGCCGGGCTGCGACTGCTGCTGTCCGGGGAATCCCTCGGCTCCTTCACCCTCGCGCGGGTCGGCGGTCGTGTTCATGATCGTCCTCTCGTCGTGGTCGGGTACCTGCGGGCCATGCTGCGCGCCACACGCCGCGGCACCGAGGGCCTTGACATTCGGCGGGTGAGCGTCGAGGGACGCGCCCGCGGACGAGACACGAACGACGAAGCCCCGAACCGCAGCGACGGCGGTTCGGGGCTTCGTGACAGGTCGGTTCAGGCGACCGATGCGAGCTTGCGTTCGGTGGTGTTCTTCTGGAGACCGAATTCTTCCTTGGTCAAGTCCACGTGCATGCCCGCGCTCGAGGCGGCCTGGTCCGCGAGCGTGCGCAGCATTGACGGGTCGAGCTGCTCGGGCTCGACAGAGTCGAAGACGAATCGCATCGGGATCGAGGGCTGCAGCCAGAGCGTGGAGCGGCCCACGGGCTCACCCGGTGCATGCACCCAGGAGAGCGTGAACGACTCGTTGCGGCGCAGCTTCGTGGCGGCCACGACCTTGATGTGGCTCAACAGGCGGTCGGGGATGACGACGGCCTCCGTGTCAGCCCCGTAGTACAGCTTTCCCATGGTGTCCCTTCCCCTGAGTCGGTATGTCAGACGAGCGCGAGCGCGCCCAACGCGATGGATGCCGACGCGGCGACCACGCACGACGCGATGAACGCGACCTGCGATGCCGAACGCAACCCCCCGCGCTGAAGCGGCACGAATGTCGAGCGTCGGCGCGAGGCTTCGGAAGCCCACGCGGATGATGCAACAGCCATGTCTCCCCCCTTGCCGATACCTGCGACGATCCGGACTTTCGTCCAGCCTCGGCCTCCATGTCGTTCTGCAGATGACGCTATCAGGTAGTTCGCGATTTTAGCTACACAGATGAGATATCCCTCATTTTAGTTACATAGCTAAATGAACCTCCAAGCGTGGCTAAGCTGTCCAGCGGTACTACCCGACCGACGGAGGACTATGCGGATGTCCAGCGAAGCCGCCTCGACCTCGAAACTCTCGCGCGCCCTGAACGCCTACTCGGCTGCCCGGAACGATGCGCTCGTCGCCGCGCGCAAAGAGCTGCGCATCAGTGAAGTCGACGCACGCGCACTTCTCTTCGTGGTCGACAATCCCGGCGTGCGCCCGTCCGCTCTTCGAGACTATCTGGGCATCACTTCCGCCGGTGTCACATCTCTCGTCGATCGTCTGGTCGAGCGCGGACTTGCACGTCGCGAGTCGGATGCCGAAGACCGTCGCGGTAACCACATCACTGCGACAGTGGATCTGACGTCCGAGCCGTGGTCGGCCCTGACCGAGTTCGACCGTCGCTTCGAACAGGCGGTGGGGACGAACCTCGCCGAACGCTCTGACGAACTCGCCGCACTGCTGAGTCGCCTCACTGAGGAGAGCGTCTCGCGGGGCGCGTGAGTCAAACGGCGAGGTTCGCCATGTAGGCCTTCGACTTCGTCTGCAGGAAGGTGCACAACGCCGAGACCATCGCGAGTTCCACGGAAAGGCGGAAGGCGCCGGCGGCATCCAGCTGGAGGTCTGTGTCACGCGCTTCGAACGTTACGACCCACGTGGTCGATCCGGGCTCGGCGGGCTGGATGTAGGTCACGGTCTGGGCGTTCATCAGGCGCACACCCACCAGGCCGGTGTCACTGCCGAACTCACTGTCCTGCGGGATGACCTTCACCGTGCCGGCGATCGGGTATCCGAGCTCGCGGAACTCGATGAGCCAGGACTCGAGCGTCTCGAGGCTTCGAAACGGCATGGCATTCCTCCCCGCGCATCCTCATGCACATCGTGCGTCATCGGGCGGACCCCGAAGCACATGCTCTCACGGATCCGAGTCGACCGAGTGCAGGACGAAGGCCCCCGCAGCACTGCTGCGGGGGCCTTCTGGGACGACGAGTCGTCAGAGCGCGCGGATGTTCGCGGCCTGCATACCCTTGGGGCCCTGCTCGGCGTCGAACTCGACCTTCTGGTCTTCGCGGAGCTCCTTGAAGCCGTTGCCAGCGATCGCGCTGAAGTGTGCGAAGAGATCGGCGGAGCCGTCATCGGGAGCGATGAAGCCGTAGCCCTTCTCGGAGTTGAACCATTTCACGGTGCCAGTGGCCATCGTGTCTTTCCTTCTGTTGTTTTGGCCGCCGGGGCGACCGGGTGTGCCGTTCCTATGTCTACGGAACGGACGATGTGGGACGCGGAACTTGTCCGCGTGTTCGCGAGCGTATGCGGAAAACGTCCGTGCCGCTACCACGGCGACGAAAGCATCCTCCTGCTCGGCAAAGAGGCCGACGCACTCGCCGAGCGCGCTGTGGGCGATATGGACGTCGTCGATCGACTCCACGAAGCCGGCGTACTCGCCGGCGATGGTCGCCACGAAGATACCGTGGTCGGCCTGACGCCACACGGGCGCCGACGCGGTCTCAGGACCGGTGGGGATGGGGATAAACACAAAGACTTTCAGGACTCGCGGATGCTACACGCGAGAAGGATCAGAGGCACCCGAGGTGCGGTTGCTTCGGTGGAGAAGAACATCGCTCTTCCATGAGCCGACATCTGTTACTCACCTGCTGCCCCGGTTGCGGGGTTGCCTCAGTCTAGCATCCGCCCCGGTTGTGCGCATCGGCAGACGATGCACCGGCTACATACAGCTGGCGGCATGTGGGCGCGGTTAGCGTGGGCAACAGGCTTCGGCATTCGTCGGAGACTCGCACCGACGGCCGAGGACGGCCGCCACACAGGACGGGCATCTCTCATCTCCGCCACGCTTGCATCCCCCCACGCAACACTCGGACCGATCCGCCAGACCTACGCTCGAAAAGAAGACTTTCCCCCGATCACCCGCGCGTACAGCCAGGTCTCGGAGGTGGTGCGCGAGACGGGACTCCTTCGACGCGCGCCTTGGTTCTACGCCGTCGTCGGAGCAGCCCTCGCGCTCGCGTTCGGCGGCGCCGTCACCGGCTTCATCCTCCTCGGCGACAGCTGGTTCCAGCTATTGATCGCAGCCGCACTGGGGGTGATCTTCACCCAGTTGGCTTTCCTCGGCCACGAGGCAGCGCACCGTCAGATCCTCGCGACCGGTCCCGCCAACGACCGGCTCGCCCGTGTCCTCATCGGGCTCGTCGGCACCAGCTATTCGTGGTGGGACTCCAAACACAGCCGTCACCACGCGAACCCGAATCGCGTCGGCAAGGACCCCGACATCGAGGTCGACACGATCTCGTTCCTCGACGAGGATGCGGCCTCGGCCCGCGGTCTCCGACGACTCATCACGCGCAAGCAGGGATGGTTCTTCTTCCCCCTTCTGACACTCGAGGGCCTGAACCTGCACTTCCTGAGCGTGAAGCACCTGCTTTCGCGTGGCGCCATCACAGGGCGCGGCACCGAACTCGCCCTGATCGGCGCGCGCTTCGCCGTCATCTTCGCGGCCGTCTTCCTGATGCTCCCCCTGGGTATGGCGTTCGCGTTCCTCGGCGTCATGTTCGCCGTGTTCGGCGTGTACATGGGCGCCTCCTTCGCTCCGAACCACAAGGGCATGCCCGTGATCGCTCCGGACGCGAAGCTCGACTTCTTCTCGAAGCAGGTGCGCACCTCGCGCAACATCCGCGGCGGATGGTGGGCGACCGCCCTCATGGGCGGGCTCAACTACCAGGTCGAGCACCACCTGTTCCCGAGCATGGCGCGCCCGCACCTGGCGAAGACGCGCGAGATCGTGCGGGACTTCTGCAGCGCAAACGACGTCCCCTACACGGAGACCTCGCTCGTGCGCTCGTACGCGATCGTGATCAAGTACCTCAATCGCGTCGGCCTCGCAGCCAGCGACCCATTCGACTGCCCCGTGACGGCACAGTACCGGCGGGTGTGACCTCCGCCGACCGGGAGCACCGCCCCGTCAGAGACGATCCGGAAGAGCTTCAGCGAGGGCCTGCATCGCCGCGCTCGGGTTCTCCCCTACGGGAATGAACACGACCGTGGTCGCGCCGGCGTCGTGACGCCGCTGGACGCCGGCGCGCACCTCGTCGACCGTGCCCGCCAACGTCAGCTCCGCCACCCATTCCCTGGGCAGTGTCTGGGTGAAGGTGTCGACGGGCAGCTCCGCGGCGCGCTGCAAGAGCTCTTCCGCGTACGGCAGGGGCAGAAGGTGCGGTCGCCAGTCGGTCTCGGCCAGGACGGCCAGAGCCGGTCGGACGATCGCCTGCGCCGCATCCGTCGTGTCTGCCACGACCGCCAGGTCGTAGGTGATCACGCGGGTCTCGACGTCGCCGATCTGCGCCAAGGCGTGAGCGATGTACTCGGGCGCGGCGGGTTCGGCGAGCACCACCCCGTCCGCGATCTCGCCGGCCGCAGCGAGCGATTTCGGTCCGCGGACGCCGAGCACGAGCGGAGGAACAATTTCGGGGACCTCGCTCAGCCGCAGTCCTTCCACATCGACGTACGTGCCGCGCTTCGGCCCCTCGGCACCCTCCAGGAGCGCTCGGAGGGCGACGACGTACTCGCGGAGGAACGTCAGCGGCTTCTGGGGCCACGCACCGACCGACGTCAGCCAGTCCGGCATCCCGTGACCGATGCCGACGACGAGGCGCCCCGGGTACAGCTGGGCGAGCGTCGCGATCTCCATCGCCGCGAAGGCGACGTTCCGCACAGCGGCGGGCAGGATCCCCACGCCGACCGTCACACGGGAGGTCACCGCGAGCACCGATGCCGCCTGCGCGATCCCCCCTCGGTAGCCGAGGTCCTCGACCACCCAGAGCTCGTCGAAGCCCGCCTCCTCCGCGCGCCGCGCGAAGTCCAGGACTTCCGCGACCGGGAGGTCGCGAGGCAGCATGATCCCGACGTTCTTCGTCGCTGACGGCATGAATCTCTCCAGTCAGACCGCCATCACCCCAGCGGCGCGGTCTCCTCCACCCTAGGCCCCGTCAGCCGAGCATTCCGAGCTCCTGAAGGCTCCGTGCGGTCTCCACGATCGTCTCTCGGACCGGCCGCGGGCGGAGGCCGAGTTCCGTCTTGGCCCGCTCGTTGTGGATCACCAGCGGCGGTAGCTCCTCTCCGGCTGCTTCGCGCGTCGGAACGAGCGCAGCGTCGCATCCGAGGCTCTCGCGGAGCGTCTCGGCGACCTCGAGGAAGGTCATGGTCGGCCCGTCGGCAAGTACCAGGTAGCGCTTGCCCGCTGCGCCCGGTTCGGCCATGGCCGCCCGATGCGCATCCGCCACGTCGCGGACGTCGGCGATGCCGAAGCGCTGGCGAGGCGTGAACGCCATGTGTCCGCCGAGCATGGCGGTGAACACCTGCAGGGACGATCGCGCCTTCGCCGTCAGCGTCGGACCGGCGATCCAGGTCGGATTGATCACCACAAGTTCAGTCTCCCCGCCCTCGCGCTCGATGAAGTCCCAGGCCGCACGTTCCGCGACGACCTTCGAGAGGGGGTACGCGGGCAGGCCGGGAGTGTCAGGATCCGTCCAGTCCTCCTCCGTGAAGTCGCGGACAGGCTTGGGCGAGTAGCCGACGGCAGCGAACGACGACGTCAGCACGACCCGACGCACACCCTCGTCGCGCGCAGCGCGGAGAACGCGAAGCGCCCCATCCCGCGCTGGCCGCACGACCTCGTCGGCATCATCCGTCTGGATCATGGGCGAAGCGAGATGATAGACGCCATCGACGCCCGACATCGCGTCCGCCCAGCCCGCGTCGTCGGTCAGTGATGCCACGGTCAGCTCGAGCTCGGTGTCGTCGGCGCCGCCGCGCCGCACGGCCGCTCGCAGCTCGGTCTCTGCGTCCAGCGAGCGGACTGTCGCGCGCACACGGACGCCCGATCGCAGAAGGTCGGATATCAGCCGGGTACCCAGATAGCCGGAGCCGCCCGTCACCAGAACCGCGCTCATCGCAGCACCGCCGCAAGCTTCGGGAGCACCTGTTGCACACGCGAGTTCGCTCGCATCTCGTCATCGGAGTCACCGACCGCGCGGGCGTCCCAGAGAGACGCCTTGGCGCGGAGGTACTCGAGATGCACCGTGAGCGTCTCCATCTCGGCCTCGATCCTGACGGCGTGCCTGAGGAGGAGATCCCGCTGCTCGGTCGCCGCGACCGAGCCACGCGCGCGATTGCTCTGGTACGTGCGCATGTCTTCGATCCCGACGCCCATCGCTCTCAGACACGCGAGCGCCTGGAGGTCGTCGACGTCGTGCTCTGTGTAGCGGCGGTGGCCGCTGCTGTCGTCGCGCGCGATCGGGCCGATCAACCCGACCTCTTCGTAGTACCGGAGAGTGGGCCCGCTCAGTCCGGTACGGCGCGACGCTTCTTGCATCGTCATTGTGCTCATGAAGGCATGGGACCACACCTCAAGCGCTTGAAGTCAAGGCGTTCCCGCCGCTTCACTGCGATCGACGAGGAGAACGAAGAGAGGCCGCCCCGAAGGACGGCCTCTCGCACTCGCATGAGCGACAACGGTTGGTGGAGATGGGGGGAATCGAACCCCCGTCCATCGCTGTGATACGGCGGCTTCTCCGGGCGCAGTCTGTGGAGACGTTCTGCTCGGCTCCGACTTTTAGCACAGACACATAAGTCGACGAGCCCAGTCTGGGAAGAGTCCCACGCACCGTCCAGACGCCGGTACGTAGCAAGATCCCTAGATGACGCCAGGGTCCGTGGCGGGATCACACACGGTCTGACGGACTATCGGGCTCGCTTAGGCAGCGAGGGCGAAGTCAGTGCGCTTGGATTCGGCACTTATTGGTTTACAGGGAGCGTTTACGAGATAACCCTGCATCCTCGGCCCGCTTCTCGGCGATTCGCAGGCGATGTCGAAACCGATCATCCCCGTGAACCCTTCGGTGAAGGAACCATTGTCGCTCTGTGGAGTTTTCACCTCGCGGGGCGAACCCGCGAGCATCACAGACTACAACGGATGCGACGGCACCGCCATTCCCACCAGCCTTCGCCACCGCGTCCGCGGATACGATCGAAGGATGACCGCTCCCCGCCGCCCTCCCCGCCCGCAGGTCACGCTCGAGGTCGTCCGGACGACGGCTCTCAGCCCCGGGATGGTACGCGTCACCCTCGGCGGCGACGGGTTCACGGCCTTCACCGACCGCGAGGAGACCGACAAGTACGTCAAGCTCCACATCCCGCCGGACGGGAGCACGCTCACCCCGCCGTACGACCTGGCCGAGCTGCGTGAGCGTCTTCCGTTCGACGAGTTGCCGAGCGTTCGCACGTACACCGTGCGCCGGGTGGACCAC
This sequence comes from Microbacterium sp. KU4F, assembly GCF_056868075.1. Lineage (NCBI taxonomy): Bacteria > Bacillati > Actinomycetota > Actinomycetes > Micrococcales > Microbacteriaceae > Microbacterium > Microbacterium sp. KU4F. Next base: position 782,294 of record NZ_CP200324.1, read on the forward strand.
ACCGCGCACACGCTCGACATCGACATCGTGACCCACGGCGACACGGGCGTCGCGGGACGATGGGCGACAACGGCGCGCCCCGGCGACCTGCTGACCTTCGCCGGACCCGGGGGCGGATACCGGCCGGATGTCGCCGCCGACCACCGGCTGCTCGTCGGCGACGAGTCCGCGCTCCCCGCGATCGCTGCGGCACTCGAGACGCTGCCCGAAGGGGTGCGCGCCACCGTCGTCGCCGAGGCGCGTTCCGCGGCCCACCACATCCCCCTGCCCGCATCCGCAGACGTCACCTGGGTCGACGAAGACCACGACGCGCCGGGCTCGCGACTCGTCGATGCCGTCGCAGGTGCTCCTTGGCCGTCCGGCCGTGTGCAGGTCTTCGCGCACGGAGAACGGGAGGCGATGAAGAGACTGCGCGCAGTCTTCGCAGAACGCGGCGTCGCGCGCCAGGACCTCTCGCTGTCCGCCTACTGGGCGTACGGGCGCAGCGAAGACACCTTCCAGGCCGAGAAACGACTCCCTGTCGGCCAGATCTTTCCCGACTGAACATCCGTAGGCTGTCGGGCATGAGCGAGGACGTCACGATCACGGTCCGCGGCTCCCACGAGGAGCGCATCTCCGCCGAGGAGGGTGTCGCCCGGATCGGCGTGCGCGTCGAGCATCCCGACCGCGGCGAGGCGATGGCCCGACTCGCGGCATCCGGCCAGCGGCTGCGCGACCAGCTCGACGCACGAGCGGACTCCGGCGGGCTCGTGTCCTGGACCAGCTCCGCACTCACGTCTTGACGGATCGCCCGTGGGGACCCGACGGCAGCCGCCTCGACCCCGTCCACCACGCCTCACTGGAGTTCCGGGCCGTGTTCGACGACGCTGACATGCTGTCCGCGTGGATCGACACCGCCACCGCAGATCCCGCCGTCCAGTTGGACGGCGTCGATTGGCGGCTGCGCGAGGGCACCGATCGCGAAGCGCGTGATCGGGTCGCGCGTGCCGCAGTGGAGGATGCGGTCGCTCGTGCGCGCTCGTACGCCGCATCCCTCGGCCTGCACCACGTGACCGCCATCGAGGTCGCGGATGCGGGACTCCTGTCATCCGACTCGGCGACAGCGGGACCGATGATGATGAAGTCCGCGTCCGCGGACAGCGCGATCGTGGTCCGCCCGGACGAGGTCGTCGTCGCGGTCGGAGTCGAGGCCCGGTTCAGCGCTCGCTGAGTTGTTCTTCCGAGAGCGGGAGTCGCAGGGCGGCGAGGGTTCCGCCTCCCTCCCCCTCCGACAGCACGATCGCGCCGCCCATCGCGCCCGCCAGCGCCTGAGCCACCGACAGACCGATCCCCGAGCCCGGAACGCCGTCGCTCACGGCTTGCGGGCTGCGATAGAACCGTTCGAAGACGCGGGCCCTGTCCTGCTCGCTGATGCCAGGACCGTGGTCTTCGATCTCGACGAGCGCGGCGTGACCGATGGGCCCTGCCGTCACACGGATCGATCCCTGCTCGGGCGAAAACTTGATCGCGTTGGTCAACAGGTTCGTGACGATCTGTCCGACCTCGGCCTCGTTGGCTCGCACCGCCAGCGCGCGGCTCGGACCCATCGAATGATCACTCCCCGACGCGGTTGCGCAGGCGCATCGCGCGCTCGGCCTCGCGGGTGTCCTGTCGTTCTCGCAGGGTCTGACGCTTGTCGTACTCCCGCTTGCCCTTGGCGACGCCGAGTTCGATCTTCGCGCGCCCGTCGGAGAAGTACAGACGCAGGGGCACGAGCGTGTAGCCGCCGGCGGAGACGGCGTGCGACAGCTTCACGATCTCCTCCTTGTGCAGCAGGAGCTTGCGCGTGCGCTTGGCCGCATGATTGGTCCAGTGCCCCTGCGAGTACTCGGGGATGTGGACGGCGTCGAGGAACGCCTCGCCGCCCTGGATGTAGGCGTAGCCGTCGGTCAGGTTGGCCCGCCCCTGGCGCAGCGACTTCACCTCGGTGCCGGTCAGCACGAGGCCGGCCTCGTACGTCTTCTCGACGGTGTAGTCGTGGCGCGCGCGGCGGTTGGTCGCGACGACCTTCTCTCCGCGTTCCCTGGGCATGCTCTCTCCTTCGTGCGACCGCACGGCGCGCGGCAGCCCGTCAGTCTAGCAAGCCCGGCGCCCCTCGTATCAGGCGCGCAACCACCGACGTATCGCGAATCCGGCCGACAGCGCGGCGAGCAGGACACCGATGACGACGATGACCGGGATCACCAGCGCGAGGTCGGAGTACCCCACCCACGTCGTGACGAAGCCGATGCGCTCACGCAGATACCCGTTGATGCCGAACTCGACGGTCGCCCAGACTCCTACGCTCGCCAACGCCGAACCGATCAGCGCGGCGAACACGCCCTCCAGGATGAAGGGTGTCTGGATGAATCGGTTCGAAGCGCCCACGAGACGCATGATCCCGAGTTCCTTTCGCCGGGCGAACGCGGACAGCCGGATGGTGGTCGCGATCAGCAGCACGGCGGCGACGAGCATGAGACCGGCGATCCCGACCGCGATGTACGTCGCGATCGTGAGGGCGGAGAACAGCGGCTCGAGGTACTGCATCTGGTCCTTGACCTCCTCGACACCCTTCCTTCCGCCGAACGCCTCCGCGATCACATCCGATTGGCTCTGATCGTTGAGCTGGATGGAGAACGTCGCGGGCAGCTGGTCAGGCGTGACGATGTTCTTGTAGTCGTCGCCCAACTGCTGAATGGCCTTGTCGTAGACCTCGTCGTTCGTCTCGAACGTGTACTTCTTGATGAGCGGCGACAGCGCGGGGCCTTCGAGCTCCGCTCTCACCTGATCGATCTCGTCCTGGGTGGCGACGCCGTCGGAGCAGGTGCTCGCGGTCGACACGCTGGCACACATGTAGACCGCGACTTGGGCGCGATCCACCCAGAAGTCCTTCATCTTGCCGATCTGCATCTGCATGAGAACGGCTGCGCCCACGAAGGTGAGCGACACGAAGGTCACGAGCACGACGGAGATCACCATCGATGCGTTCCGGCGGAGGCCGCTGAGGGCCTCCCCCATGATCAGTCCGAATCTCATCGTGTGGGTCCTACCTCGTCGTCGGACGCGCCGAGGCCCAGGCGGTCAGCGAGTCCCAGTTCTGCGGGCAGGTCGGCGCCGGCGCGCTTCGCGCGCTCCTCCTCGGCCAGACGTGCCGCCAGTGCCTCCGCGGACTTCGCCTCGGCCACCGCCGCCGCGTGCGCCGGTTCGGTGCGGGCTGCCTGCTCGGTGGCTGCGACAGCCGCATCCAGCGTCAAGGGTGCGATCTGACCGGTCTCGGCGATCTCGCGATGCACGTCGAGGACGGCCGTGAGAGCGGCGACGGCCGCCGCGCCCTTCTCGACCTCCGGCGCGAGACGCGGGATGGCGGACGTGTCGCCGTAGCCGCCGTGTCGCTCATCGCGCACGATCTCGCCGCCGCGCAGCTCGATGACGCGGCGCTGCATCTGGTCGACGAATCCCGCCTCGTGCGTGGCCATGACCACCGTGGTGCCGCCGGCATTGATGCGCGCGAGCAGCTGCATGATGTCGACGGATGTGGCCGGGTCCAGGTTTCCGGTGGGCTCGTCGGCCAGGAGGATCTGCGGACGGTTGACCAGTGCGCGGGCGATCGCGACGCGCTGCTGCTCGCCACCGGAAAGCTCGTGCGGCAGTCGCTTCTCCTTGCCGTCGAGACCGACGAGCGCGAGCGCCTCGGGGACGGCCTGCTGGATGAACCCGCGGGACGACCCGATCACCTGCAGCGTGAACGCGACGTTCTGGAAGACCGTCTTGGTCGGCAGGAGCCGGAAGTCCTGGAAGACGGCGCCGATCTGACGGCGGAAGTAGGGGACCTTGCGGTTGGGCACCGAACGCAGGTCTCGACCGAGCACGACCACACGCCCCTCGCTGGGCGAGTCCTCGCGCAGGATGAGGCGCAGACAGGACGACTTGCCGGAGCCGGACGCCCCCACAAGAAAGACGAACTCTCCGCGTTGCACCTCGAAGTCCACGCTCTGCAGCGCAGGTCGGGAGGTGCCGCGATACCGCTTGGTGACGTTCTCGAACCGGATCATGGCTGTGACAGCCTAAGCGCGCTCGCTACGGATGCCCGGTGCGACACCCGGCGCGCCGGATCAGTCCTCGTCTTTGCGCTTGCGCCAGCGGATGCCGGCCGCGATGAAGCCGTCGAGGTCGCCGTCGAACACCGTGGCGGGGTTGCCCACCTCGTGTCCGGTGCGCAGGTCCTTCACCAGCTGCTGCCCGTAGAGGAAGTAGGAGCGCATTTGGTCGCCCCAACTCGCGGTGATGGTGCCGGCGAGTTCCTTCTTCTTCGCGGCCTCCTCTTCGCGCTGCAGCAGCATGAGGCGCGTCTGCAGCACGCGCATGGCGGCGGCACGGTTCTGGATCTGGGACTTCTCGTTCTGCATCGAGACCACGATGCCGGTGGGGATGTGCGTGATGCGCACCGCGGAGTCGGTCGTGTTGACCGACTGGCCGCCGGGACCCGACGAGCGGAAGACGTCGACGCGGATGTCGTTCTCGGGAACCTCGACCTCCTGCGCCTCCTCCATGACCGGGATGACCTCGACGGCGGCGAAGCTCGTCTGCCGCTTGTCGGCCGAGCCGAACGGGCTGATGCGGGCGAGGCGGTGGGTGCCGGCCTCGACCGAGAGGGTGCCGTAGGCGTACGGGGCGTCGACCTCGAAGGTCGCGGACTTGATGCCCGCACCCTCGGCGTAGGAGGTGTCCATGACCTTCACGGGGTACTTGTGACGCTCGGCCCAGCGCAGGTACATGCGCATGAGCATCTCGGCGAAGTCGGTGGCGTCGTCGCCGCCCGCACCGGAGCGGATCGTGACGACGGCCGACCGCGAGTCGTACTCGCCGTCGAGGAGGGTCTGCACCTCGAGCTGGCCGACGACGTCCTCGAGCTCGGCGATCTCGCGGCGAGCCTCTTCGGCGGAGTCCTCGTCGTCCATCTCGTTGGCGAGCTCGACGAGGACATCGAGGTCGTCGAGACGCTGCTCGACCTCGGTGACGCGCTTGAGCTCGGCCTGGCGGTGGCTGAGGGCGCTGGTGACCTTCTGCGCCTTCTCGACGTCGTCCCAGAGGTCGGGGGCGCCGGCCTCTTCGGAGAGCCGATCGATCTCGGCCCGGAGGGCGTCGACGTCGACGACGGCTTTGATGTCGCTGAAGGTGGAGCGGAGGGCCTGGATGTCGGCAGACGGATCGAATTCGAGCATGGCACTCCAGAGTATCGTGGATGCACGTGTCCGACCGCGTCAGCTCCGTGCTCTGGCGGTTCGCGCCGATGATCTACGGCCCCACGATCCTCTTCGCCCTCGGCGAGGGGGCCGTGATCCCCCTCATCCCGATCCTCGCGGCCGAGCGTGGAGCGGATGTGGCGGAGGCCGCGTTCATCGCCTCCTTCCTCGTCGTGGGTCAGCTCTGCGGCAACATCCCGGCGGGCTGGTCGGTGGCGCGACTCGGCGAGCGCCTCACGATGGCGATCGGCGGCGTCCTCGCCATCGCCGGTTCCGTGACGATGCTGCTCTCACCGAACACGGCTGTCCTCGCCGTCGCCGTGTTCGTGATCGGGTTCTGCGCGGCCGCGTTCGGCCTCGCCCGCCACTCGTTCATGACGACGCGGGTACCGATCGCGTTCCGGGCACGCGCCCTCTCGCTGCTGGGCGGCTCGTTCCGCTTCGGCACGTTCGTCGGCCCGTTCATCGCGGCCGGCCTTTTGTTCGCCGTCGGCGACGAGCTGTCCGCAGTCTGGTTCTTCATCGCCTGCCTCGTCGCCACCGTTCTGCTGGTGCTGCTGGGACCCGACCCGGAGAAGACCCCCGCGGCTCCCGACCGGGCGCCCGCATCCGAGGACGACAGCGGAGAACCGGTCACCGGTTCGATCCCCGTCGACGAGCGGGCGGGCGTGTTCCGCACGATGTGGCAGCACCGGCGGGTGCTCTCGCGTCTCGGAGTCGCCGCGGCATCCCTGTCGGCCGTTCGATCGGCGCGCCAGGTCGTGCTGCCGCTGTGGGGTCTCTCCCTGGGCCTCGACGCCCCCACCATCGCCCTCGTCGTCGGCGTCTCGGGGGCGATCGACTTCGCGCTCTTCTACGCGAGCGGACAGGTCATGGATCGCTTCGGCAGGCTCTGGGCTGCCCTTCCGGCGATGATCCTCATGGGCACCGGCTTCCTGGCCCTGTCGCTCACGCACGATCTCAGCTCGGCGAACATGTGGTTCGCGATGTTCGCCGCGGTGCTCGGCGTCGGAAACGGTCTCTCCAGCGGCATCCTGCTCACCCTCGGCGCGGACGTCGCGCCGAAGAGCGAGCCCGCCGCGTTCCTCGGCTCGTGGCGCACCCTGACCGATGCCGGCGGCGCCATCGCTCCGCTTCTGCTCACCGCCCTCACGGCTGTCGCGTCGCTGTCGGTGGCGACCGGCGCGATGGGCGTGGTGGGATTGCTGGGCGCGGCGGCCTTCATCAGGTGGGTGCCGCGCTTCGTTCCGCGACGACGCGAGGAGAGCTGATGGCACTGCAGAACTGGGCGGGCAACCTGACGTACACCGGCGAGCTCGTGTCGCCGACCACCCGCGAAGAGGCCGCACGCGTCGTGCGGGATGCGGATGCGGTGCGCGCACTCGGCACACGCCACTCGTTCTCGGCGATCGCCGACACCCCCGGCATCCTGCTGTCCACCGCGGCGCTGCGGGCAACGGTCGAGATCGATCGGGCAGCGCACATCGCGCGGGTCTCCGGCGGTCTGCGCTACGGCGACGTCGCCGAGCGTCTGCAGGCCGAGGGCTGGGCGCTCGCGAACCTCGCGTCCCTGCCGCACATCTCGGTCGCCGGCGCCATCGCGACCGGAACGCACGGGTCCGGCGACCGCAACCGGTCGCTCGCGGGCTCGGTCGCGGGCATCGAGCTGCTGATGGCCGACGGCACGATCCGGTGGTTCCGCCGCGGGGATCCGGACTTCGTCGGTGTCGTGGTGTCACTGGGCGCGCTCGGCGTGGTGCTCGACGTCGAGCTCGACATCGAGCCGACCTACGACATCGCGCAGACCGTCTACGAGCGCGTGCCCTGGGACGCTGCCCTGGAGGACCTCTCGGCGGTGACCTCGCTCGGTCACAGCGTGAGCCTGTTCAGCACCTGGACCGACCCCGATGTCGCGGACCAGCTCTGGCTCAAGGCACGCGTGGACGAGGCTCCGGCACCCGCGAACGTGCTCGGCTCCCTGCCCGCATCCGAGCCCCGTCATCCGCTGCCGGGTGTCTCCGCCGAGAACTGCACCGTGCAGGGAGGGGTCGCGGGTCCGTGGCTCGAGCGCCTGCCCCACTTCCGTCTCGGCTTCACCCCGTCGCAGGGCGACGAGCTGCAGAGCGAGTACTTCGTCGACCGCGGCGACGCCCCCGCGGCCATTCGGGCGCTGCGCGAGCTGTCGCCGCGGTTCGCCCCGCTGCTGCTCGTGAACGAAGTGCGCACCATCGCCGCCGACGACCTGTGGCTGAGCGGCGCCTACGGTCGCGAATCGGTCGGGCTGCACTTCACCTGGCGTCGCGATGAGGAGGGGGTGCGTGCCGTGCTGCCCCACATCGAAGACGCTCTCGCCCCGTACGCCGCCCGCCCGCACTGGGGCAAGGTGTTCACGATGGCGTCCGCCGACATCCGCGCGCGCTACCCGCGCTTCGACGACGCGGTCGCGCTGCGCGAACGGCTCGATCCGACCGGAACCTTCCGGAACGCGTTCCTGGCCGCGCTCGGACTTTGATCCCCTTTATGCACGGCTGACCGAGCGCGGCACGCCCCCGCATCCGGAGGACGATCGACGCAGGAGGCGGACGCGCCCACCACTCGCGCCCGATCGGACATGCTGACTATCGAACGCGCGCTCATCGACGTGCAGGCACCGGCCGCGCAGCACAAGGTGCACGGCCTGCGGCATCCCGGGCGCTTTCTCGCGTCGGGAATGATGGCGGGCGCGTACATCGGCGTCGGCGTGGTGCTGATGGTCAGCGCGGCGGGGCCACTGACCGCCGCCGGAAGCGGATGGGGCAAGTTCGTCAGCGGGCTCGTGTTCGGTGTGGCACTGACGCTCGTCGTTTTCGCGGGCGGAGAGCTCGTGACGTCATCGATGATGACGCTCGCGCAGGGCACGTACCTGCGCGCCATAAAGCCGGGCCCGGCGGTCGGAGCGCTGTTCGCCACGTTCGGCGCCAACCTCGCGGGCTCGATCGTGTTCGGCGTGCTGGTCGCGACGTCGGGGGTGCTGCACAGCAACGCGGCGGCGGGCACGATGCTCGCCGACATACTCGCCGCGAAGGCGCACGAGGGGCCGGTCGAGCTCTTCGTCCGAGGCGCACTGTGCAATCTGCTCGTCTGCCTGGCGATCTGGATGTGCGCGCGACTCAGCTCCGACGGTGCGAAGCTCGCCGTCATCTTCTGCGCGATCCTCGCCTTCATCACGTCCGGCTTCGAGCACGTCGTCGCGAACATGACCACGTACACGATCGGCCTTGCCACGGGCGTTCCGGATGCCACCTGGGGGCACTTCGGCACGAATCTGCTGTGGGTCGGACTCGGCAACCTCTTCGGCGGCGCCGTGCTCGTAGGTCTTGTGTACTGGTTCATCGGCGGATCCCCCGGCTCACCGAGGCCGCCGTCGCTCCGGAGCCCGCGCTCACCGAGCACTGAACGCGCGGCCGGGTCACACGGGCTCGGAGTGGGTGTGGATGCGGTCGCCGTCGCCGTGGAAGATACTGATGAGCTGCACGGGCTTGCCGCCCGCGGCCGACATCGCGTGGGGCGTGCGCGTATCGAACTCGGCCGCTTCCCCGCGCACGAGCACCAGGTCCTGCTCGCCGAGCCGCAGTCGTAGCCGCCCGGAGAGCACGTAGAACCAGGCGAAACCGTCGTGCACCCGTTGCTCGGGCTCCGGTCCCGGCAGATAGGTGATCTTGTAGGCGTTCGTCGGCGATCCTTCCGGTGCGAGCGGGAGCACGAGGTGGCCCTCCCGATGGATGAGGGCGCGCCGCACGCGGGGATCCTGGTCACGCGGCTGCAGCAGATCGTCGATGCGGATCCCCAGCTCGCGCACCAGCGGCAGCAACAGCTCGAGGCTCGCCTGACGCTTGCCCGACTCCAGCCGCGACAGGGTGCTCGAGGAGAGGCCCGCGCGCGCGGCGAGGTCATCGAGCGTCCACCCCTTCGCGCGTCGCACGGTACGCAGCCGCATCCCGAGATCGTCGAGCTCCGCACGGATGGAAGGGTTTGCCGTTTCCGCAAGATCGCTTGCCATAGTTGCAGAGTAGCCGTGTGATGGGCTCATGCAGAACTCCACGGACGTCCTCGTCGTCGGTGCCGGCCCAGCCGGTCTCTCCGCAGCCCTCATGCTCGTGCGCGCGCGTCGCGCCGTCACGGTCGTCGACTCCGGCTCCGGCCGCAACCGCTTCGCCGAGCATATGCACGGCGTGCTCGGGCACGAGGGGGTGGCTCCCGGTGAGCTGCGATCCCGCGGCCGTGCCGAGGTGGAGGCGTACGGCGGCCGTGTCGTGGAGGGCACGGTCTCGCACGTCGAGGCGGACGACCAGAGCGTGACGGTGACCCTCGACGACGGTTCCGTCGTGCACGCTCGCGCGCTCATCGTGGCGACGGGACTGAGCGACGAGCTTCCCGACATCCCCGGTCTCGCCGAGCGATGGGGCCGTACGGTGCTCCACTGCCCCTACTGCCACGGCTGGGAGGTGCGCGGGCAGACGATCGGCGTGCTGACGACGTCGCCGCTCGGTGCGCACCAAGCGCAGCTGCTGACGCAGTGGAGCGACGACGTGGTGGTCTTCGCCGCGGGCCTCGGCGAGCTCGATCCGCAACTCCGCCACCGCCTGCTCGCCCGCGGTGTGCGCCTGGTGAGCTCGCCGGTGATCGAGGTGCGCGGCGAGGGTGACCGGATCGAAGCGGTGCGAACCGCCGACGGGCGCGAGGTCGCCGTGTCGGCGATCTTCACCGCGGGTCGCCCTGTGCCGCACGACGGCTTCCTCGACGGTCTCGACCTCGTGCGCGCCGAGGGCCCCATGGGCACGATGATCCAGGTCGACCGGCTCGGACGCACGAGCCACCCGCGTATCTGGGCCGCCGGCAACGTCGTCGACCCGAGCGCGAACGTTCCCCTGTCGATGGGGACCGCATCCTTCGTCGGAGCGGGCGTCAATGCCGCGCTCGTCGAGGAAGACCTCGACCGCGCGGCCGCGCCGGCCGCCTACTGGGAGCGTCGATACGCGGGAGACGAGCGGATGTGGTCGGGACGCGTCAACCGCGCGATCGCCGACGTGGCGGCATCCCTGCCGTCGGGCACGGCGCTCGATCTCGGCTGCGGCGAGGGCGGCGATGCTCTGTGGCTCGCGGAGCAGGGCTGGGAGGTCACGGGGGTGGACATCAGCACCACGGCCATCGCTCGGGCCACCGCGGCGTCGGCGAGCGCCGACCTGGCCGGGCGCGCGCGGTTCGTGCGGGCGGAGCTTCCGGAGGGGATGCCGGAGGGCTCCTTCGATCTCGTGACCGCATCGTTCCTGCACTCCCCCGTGACGCTGGATCGCATCGCCATCCTGCGTGCCGCCGCGTCCCGCGTCGCGGTGGGCGGACACCTGCTCGTGGTCTCGCACACATCCGCTCCGCCGTGGTCGCACGCCGATGCGCAGCACACGGTCTTCCCCGCCCTGCACGAGGAGCTCGCCGCGCTGGCGCTGGATCCGTCCGCGTGGGAGACCGTCGTCGCCGAGACACGCCCGCGCCCGGCGACCGCCCCCGACGGCACCGAGTCCACGATCGACGACGGCGTGCTCCTCCTCCGGCGGCGATGAGCCCGGGCATGCCCGCCCGAGGGCCCTCCTCTCTCTCTCCCCCCCCCGCGAGACTGCATCTTTCGCACGAGATCACGGGTAATCACAGTGATCTCGTGCCGGATATGCAGTCTCGCGGGCGAGAGGCTCTGCGTCAGGACAGGCGGCGTTCGATCTCGCGCAGGACGCGACGCTGCTCGGGCGTGAACTGGATGCGGACGAGGTCGTCGACCAGATCCGCCCCCGACCCCAGGTCGACGGCGCCGCCCGCATCCGTCAGCTCGGCGACGACGGGAGCGAAGGCCGTGACCACGGTCTCGATGAACCCGTCGAACTCCGCGGACGGGGTGTCGGCGTCGAACTCGGCGAACCGTGCCGAGATCTCGGCGACGAGCGACGCGAGGGCGGGCGCGCTGAGGATCTCGTAGAGGCGCTCAAGCCGCGGCATGCCCTCGTCGCCGGCGAGGTGGGCGAGCAGCACGGACTGATCGCGGTCCATGCTCGCCAGGCCGGCGGGACCACCGGCCGCGGCGAGCACGGCGAGATGAGGAGCGAGTTCGGGCGGAACGTCGGGCGCCGCGTCGGTGGCGCGCAGCCGCGCGATGAGCGAGCGCTGCGCTCTGAGCCGATCGACCTGCGCCGCGAGCTCCGCGTCGAGGGTGTCGAGGAGGGCGCCCGGATCCGCCGCCTCGCCGTCGAGCAGAGCGGCCATCTCGTCGAGCGGGATGCCCACCGCCGCCAGCCGACGGATGCGGAGCACCCGCACCAGGTCGCTCACACGGTACTCGCGGTAGCCGTTGCTCCCGCGTTCGGGCTCGGGCAGGACGCCTTCCTGGTGGTAGTGCCGGAGGGCACGCACCGTGACGCCGGCGAGGCGGGCGAGTTCACCGCTGCGCACGGGGTCTCACCCCGCATCCGTGTCGGTCACGGCATCCAGGCTACGCAGTGATCTCGCGGTGAGCCCGACGACGAGCGCGATGAGCCACACGCTCGCGAGCAGCGCGGCAGCCATATCGACGCCCGCATATTCGGTGAGCACGGCGGCGAGCACGATCCCCACGGGCGGCGCCGCCGTCAGCACCGCGTTCTGCGTACCGAGGATGCGGCCGCGCAGGGCATCTGGGATTCGCTCGATCATGAGCACGCCGATCAGGCTGTTGAACACGCCCGCGGCAAGACCCAGGACCGCGGCGCCCGTGAGCACGACCCAGACCGACGGCAGGGCGCCGATCAGCGCAAACCCTGCCCCGCTCCCCAGGAGTCCCGTGAGGAACCACCCCCGACGAGACCCGCGCCGACCGACGAGGGCGTACATGGCCCCGACCAGCATGCCGGCGGCGAGCGCGGAGAGCACGAGGCCGAGGAGACCTGGCTCTCCCTCCAGGGTGAAGTACACCGGGAGAACGAGTGCCTGCATCGAGGCGAGCACGAAGACCGAGAGCAGGCTGAGCGAGGTCGTCGCGACGAGGAACCGACTGCCCGCGAGCACGCGCCACCCCTCTCGCACCTGCGCCCATCCGTTCCCGTGCGACGCCACTCTGTCTGAGATCGCACCGACACTCCGCGGCAGCAGCAGGGTCATGGTCGCGGCGGCGAAGGAAGTGGCCGCCGTCACCCACAGCACGCTGCTTCCGTCGAGCATCACCAGCAGCACGCCGGCGAGTGCGGGACCGAGCATGATCGCGATCGCTCCGAGCGCTTCCCGCGCGCCGATGAGCCGTTCGGCGCCCCACCGGCCGTGGCGGACGATCGCCGGAAGGAGCGTCTCGCGTGCCGTCATGCCGGGAACATCGCCGAGGGCACCGACGATCCCGAGGATCACGAACCACCCCAGGTTCAGCCCCCAGAGGAGGTCGACGACGGGGAGGGCCGCGACGGCGAGCGCCGAGATCACATCTGCGGCGATCGAGGCGGTGCGCCGGTTGACGCGGTCGATGATCACGCCTGCGAACAGTCCGGCGAGGATGGCGGGAACCGCCGTGGCTGCGGCGACGGCACCCGCGCCGAGGGCGCTGCCCGTCACCTGTAGAACGATGAGCGGCAGGGCGACGGCGGCGATCGAGTTCCCGAGCAGGGAGAGGAAAGTGGAGGCCAGGTAAGCAAGCGGAATGACGATCATGCACCCAGTCACAACTATGACGTTGCGGCGGGGTCAAGCCGCCTGACCGCCGGTGCGCGCGTAACACGCGCGTCATCCACACTGCCTACAGTGACCGCGTGAACGAGCGCGGACCGGCGGCACCACGCAACGAGTGGGGTCGGTTCGAGGCGGGCAGCGTCGAGCGGGCGGCTCTGGTTGCGCTCGGCGGGCGCTTCGGCGTGGAGGTGCGTCCGCGTCACCTCCGGCTCTCGGACGGCAGCCGCACCGAGATCGAGGGGGCGTCAGAGGACGGCTCGCTCGTCGTTCAGCTGGTGATCCGCACCGGCGATTTCACCTCGCAGCACCGCAACAAGCTCATGGCCGACATGTTCAAGCTCACCTGGGTGCGCACCTGTCTGACGCCGGGAGCGCGCGCCGTGCTGTGCATCGGCACCGGCGCCCTCCCGGCGTTCCGAACGGGATCCTGGCTCCGCCGGGCAGCGGCGGATGTCGGACTCGAGGTGCTCCTGTGGGACGCGGGCGAGTTGCACGCACTGCCGGATGCGGCGACGCTCTGACCCGGAGCGCTGTTCACACAGCTGAAACAGGACCGTCGCCCTGCGTGAAACACCCGCCCCGTAACGTCATCGTCAGATGGACCTCCGCCGGATCGACCACTGATCGTCCACCCGGCACGCTCTCCATGATCATCGTCTGCGATTGATTCCCATGGGAGGTCTCATGTTCCGTTCCGCACCCGCGCCCGAGGTGACCGGTTCTCTGCGCGCGGCCCTCGGCCGGATGGCCACATCCGTCACCGTCGCCACGACCCGCCACGACAGCGTGGACTACGGGTTCACGGCGAACAGCTTCACGTCGGTGTCCGCCGATCCCGCGCTCGTCGCGGTCTTCCTGGCCGATACCGCTGACTCCTACGACGCGTTCCAGGCGTCCGAGGCCGTGGCGATCAACATCCTCGCGGACGGTCACGGCGATCTGGCACGCCGCTTCGCGACGAAGGGCGTCGACAAGTTCTCGACCTTCTCCGCCCACCCCGATTACCCGCACCTTCCGGTGCTCGCCGACGCGATGGCCTCACTCATCACGCGCGTCGACAGCCGCGTCACGATGGGAGACCACCTCATGCTGCTTCTCGCCGTCGAGGAGGTGTGCGTCAGCGAGCGCGCACCTCTCGTCTATCAGGACCGCACCTTTCGGAGCATCGCATGAGCGGCGTCGCGGGCATCCGCATCGACGCGCTCAACAAGATGTACGGCACGGGAGCAGGCGCACTGGTCGCGCTGGGGGACGTGAACCTGGAGATCCCCGCCGGACGCTTCGTGAGCGTGATCGGGCCGAGCGGATGCGGCAAGTCGACGCTGTTGCGCGCGATCGCAGGTCTCGAGCAGCCGGATGCCGGCACGGTGAGCGTCTTCGGCGTCTCGCCCGACGCCGCGTGCGAGGCGAAGATGGTGGGTCTCGTTCCGCAGGCGCCGGCCCTGCTGCCGTGGAAGTCGGTGCTGCAGAACGTCACGCTCCCCCAACGCGTCAACCGGGGCGGCTCGCGACGCCGCCCCGCCACCGCCGGCACGACGACGACCGCGAGCACCGAGGAGCTCACGCACATGCTGCGCGAGGTGGGTCTGGGAGATGCCCTCGACAAGCTGCCCGCACAGCTCTCCGGCGGCATGCAGCAGCGGGTGGCCATCGTGCGCGCGTTCGGCCTTCGTCCCGACGTGCTGCTGATGGATGAGCCCTTCTCGGCGCTCGACGAGTTCACCCGTGAATCCCTGCAGGAGCACCTGCTGGATCTGTGGGACGAGTACAAGACGACGGTCGTGTTCGTGACGCACTCGGTCACCGAGGCCGTACGCCTCTCGGACACGGTGGTCGTGATGGCGCCGCGCCCGGGACGCATCGTCGACGTCATCGACATCGATCTGTCCCGACCGCGTCCGGCTGCGCAGATCAACACCCCCGCGTTCCACCACTACGAAGACCTCATCCGCCGCCGGCTGCAGGACGCCTGGCGCACACCGTCGACTTCGGCAGCCTGAGGAGGAGCCATGACCGCTATGTCCTCGACCGACGCCCGCGGCGTCGAGGTCGCCGCCACGCCGGCCGCATCCCCCCGTCCGGTGCGCCGCTCGACCAAACGCGCCTGGTATCGCCCCGCCGTCTGGGCTCCCTTGACACTCATGATCGTGGCGCTGGCGCTGCTGTGGTGGTGGGGATCGGCCGAGATGCCGTTCCTGCTCCCCCCGCTCGGCGACGTCGTGACGGCGATCGTCTCCAACCCGCTGTTCTACGTCACGAACGCGTGGGTGACCTTGCAGGAGTCGCTCATCGGTCTGGCCATCGCCTTCGTCGCGTCCTTCATCCTCGCCATCGCGGTCAGCGAAGTGCCCGTGCTTCGTCGCGCGATCATGCCGATCGCCGTCGTGCTGAACGTGACGCCCCTCGTGGCGATCGCCCCGGCGCTCGTGGTCGCGTTCGGATTCGGCCCGGAGCCGAAGCTCGTCGTGACCGCCCTCATCTGCTTCTTCCCCATCCTCATCAACGTGTCGATCGGGCTGCGCTCGGTGCCGGCTCCCGTGATGCAGTTCTACGAGACCATCCGGGCCTCGCGACTGGAGATGCTGTGGTTCGTGCGCATCCCCAGCTCCCTTCCCTTCCTGTTCGCGGCGCTGAAGATCGTCTTCCCGCTGTCGGTCGTCGGCGCCGTGGTCGCCGAGATGTTCGCCCCCGGCGCGGCGGAAGGCCTCGGAACCGCGATCAAGCTCGCCAGCGCCAACAACAAGCTCGCGGTCGTCTACGCGTCGATCTTCGTGCTGGCTCTCATGGGTTCCGCACTGCTCGCCGTCGTCACCGCCGCGGAGCGACGCGCTCTGCACTGGCACGAATCACACGCGCCCGGCCGTAGAGGCTGACGCACACATCCCATGCCCCTCCTGCGCCACCACGGTCAGGGGGCCCGGCCGGCGTGCCCGAAACCGCACCACCCTGGCACCACCCGCACCACCCGACCCGCACCATCCACCGCTTATCCGGGAGTACACCGCCATGACCCGACGCCCCCTGCTGCTCGCTGCACCGCTCGCGCTCGCAGCCCTCGCCCTCGCCCTCGCCGGTTGCGCCGGCCCCGCCGACACCGCGCCGGCGGCAGATGCCGGTTCGGCCGTCTCCGCCGAACGCTGCTCGCTCAACAAGGATGCGGGTGAGATCACGTACCTCAGCGGATACCAGTGGCAGGCGTCCGCGTCGATCCTCGAGGTGGTCGCCGCAAAGGAACTCGGCTACTTCGACGATCTGTGCCTGAACGTGTCGCTCGAGCCCGGTTCGGGCGAGACGAGCCAGAACACCCAGCTCCTGGCGGCGGGCACGGTGCAGTTCACCCCGCTCAGCCTGCAGAACCTCATCCAGGCGCAGGATGCGGGCGTCGATGTGCTCGGCATCTCGTCGTACTCCAACGAGGGCCTCGAAGTGCTGCTGACGATGCCCGACGTCACCAAGCTGACCCAGCTCGAGGGGACGATCCTCGGCCACAAGGGTCAGTTGCCCCCGACGGTCGCGGCGATGCTCGACGAGGAGGGCGTCGACATGTCGACGATCGAGCAGGTGCAGGTCGGCTACGACCCCTCCGTGCTCCCCCGCGGGCAGGTCACCTCACTCACCGGCTTCATCTCCAACGAGCCGAACCTGCTCGAAGCGGCCGGGGACGAGGTCACCGTCTGGAGCCCGTACGACTACGGTGTGCCTTCCTCGCTCGGCGCGATGGCGGTGAACCCCGCGTTCGCGAGCGAGCATCCGACCGCCGTCGAGGACTTCCTCCGCGCGATCCTGCATGCCTACGCGTACTGCGCCGACAACGCCGAGGAGTGCGTCGGCTACACCGCCGAGCTGAGCGGCGACGGCTATGACGCGGCGCACAACCAGCGCATCTGGGAGACGGAGGTCGCCACGGTCGCCGACACCCTCCCCGACGGTTGGTCGCTCGGCGCCATCGACACCGACAACTACGCGGCGCTCGGGAAGATGCTCGTCGACTACGACCTGCTCGAGAACCCCGCGACCGCAGACGACGCGTCCTCGTACATCGACACCTCGTTCATCGAGGCGATCTACGACGGCGACGCACTCGTCTGGCCCGCGCCCTGACACCTCTCTCCGAACGACAGGAACATCCCATGAGCATGACCGAGTACGGCGTCTTCCTCCCCAACGCCGCCGGCGGCTGGCTGATCTCCGGCACCGCCCCCTATCCGCCCGCCGATTACGACTACAACAAGCAGGTCGCCGTGCTCGGCGAGCAGATCGGCCTCGATTTCGTCATGGCGATGGCCAAGTGGCGCGGATTCGGCGGCGCCACCGACCACTGGGGCGAGACGATCGAGTCGATCACGATGATGGCCGGCATCGCCGAGGCCACGAGCCGTGTGAAGATCTGGGCCACCATCCACGCGAACATGCAGAACCCCGCGTTCGCCGCCAAAGTGTTCACGACGCTGCAGCAGATCAGCCACGGTCGCGCGGGGATGAACATCGTCAACGGCTCGTACGCCGACGAGTTCGAGCAGATGGGCATATGGGACGCCGACATGTCGCACGCCGACCGCTACCGGATGACCGAGGAGTGGACCCAGCTCGTGCTGCGGCTGTGGAGCGAGGAGTCCGTCACCCACGCGGGCGATTTCTTCACTCTTACCGATTGCCAGTCGCGGCCGCATCCGGCGACCAGGCCCGCCATCATCAGCGCGGGGCGATCCGAGAGCGGGCGCGCCTTCCAGGCGAAGTACGCCGACGGGGCGTTCCTCGGCTCGGAGAGCCTCGACGAGATGCGGGAGTTCTCCCGCGACGTGCATGCCCGCGCAGCGGAGCACGGACGTGAGGCACGGACGTACTCGATGCTGACCATCGTGCAGGACGAGACGGATGCGGCGGCCGAGGCTCGGGCGCAGCACTACGGCGAAGGACTGGACCGGGAGGCGCTGGCGAACATGCGGCGCTCGTGGGGATGGGATCCGAACCGCGCGCTGTCGTGGGCCGAGGGGGCTCAGGGCACGGAGGCGTTCCAGACGCCCTACGTGACCGGATCGGCCCAGACGCTGGTGGAGCGCATCCTCCGTGTCGTCGAGACGGCGGAGCTGGACGGGCTCATGCTCATCTTCCCCGACTACCTCACCGACATGGCCGCCTTCGGCGAGGCGGTGCTGCCGGCGCTGCGCGCGCACGCGGGCACGGCGGCGACCGTATGAGCGCCTTGCGCGAGCGGCAGCTCGCGGTGCTCACCGCTGCCGAGGCCCGCCCGGCCCTGCTCGTCGTGGATGTGCAGCGCTCGTTCGGCGACCCCGAGCACCTCGCGGCGTTCGGTCTGGACGAGACCGCGCTCGCCGACGTCGCTGAGGCTGTGGAACGCGCCGCGACCCTCGTCGACCACGCCCGCGCGACCGGTGTGCCGGTGGTGTGGGTCGAACTCGAGAGCGCCCCCGATGCCGTATGGCACGCGAGCTCGTGGCTGCACACCGGCGAGCCCGAGGCGCAGATCCCCGATGCGCCGTGCATCACCGGAACTCCCGGCGCCGAGTGGTATCGGGTATCCCCCGCCCCCGGGGAGGCGCGCATCGTCAAGCGAGGCTACAGCGGCTTCGTGGCCACGGAGCTGGAGGCCGTCCTGCGCGACGCGGGCATCACCTGGGTCACGATCGCGGGGCTCACCACTGAATGCTGCGTGGCGGCGACGGCGTTCGACGCCGTCCAGCGCGACTGGCCGGTCGTCATCGCGGCCGATGCAACGGCGGCGTATGACGTCCGTCTGCATGACGCGGCGCTCGAGTCCCTCGCCCTGAACGTGGGGCTGCTCATGCCGATCGCCGAGATCGCGGGGCTGTGGACCGCGTCGCGTGAGGAGGTCACGGCATGAGCGGCATCCACACGGCCTTCGATCTGTCGTTCACGCACACGGAGGGCCGTTGGGCGCGGCCCGGGTCGTGGGTGGGCTACGACTTCCCCGATGTGCGCATGTTCCAGGAGATCGCCGTGACGGCGGAGCGCGCCGGGGTCGACCTGCTGTTCTTCGGCGACGGCAGCGGCATCCCCGACACCTGGCGCGGATCGATCGCTCCCGCCGTCGAGTGGGGCGTGCAGTGGCCCCGGCACGACATGAGCCCGATCGTCGCGGCCATGTCGACGGTGACGGACCATATCGGCTTCGGCCTGACGTACTCGTCGACCTTCATGCATCCCTTCTATGTGGCTCGGCTGCTGAACTCGCTGGATCACGTGACCGGCGGACGCATCGCATTCAACGTGGTCGCCTCCACGCGCAGTGCGGATGCGGCCAACTACGGCTTCGACGAACTCATGGAGCACGCGAAGCGGTACGAGCGCATGGACGAGTTCATCGCGGTCTGCAAGGGCCTGTGGGACTCGGTCGCACCGGACGCGATCGTGCGCGATCGCACGACGGGCCGGTTCGCGGATCCCGACAAGGTGCGCGCGATCGACCACCGCGGCGCGTTCTTCCAGGTCAAGGGTCCGCTGAGCGCGGTGCCGAGTCCGCAGGTGCATCCGGTGCTGGTGCAGGCGGGCAACTCGCCGCGCGGCATCGCCACCTCGGCCGGCTTCGCCGACGTGGTGTTCGGCTACGGCGGCTCGCTCGCAGGGCAGCAGCGGCACCGTGCCGCGCTGGATGCGGCGTTGGCGGATGCGGGCCGCGACCCCGCTTCCGTCGGCATCCTCTGGGCGACGCAGGTGATCGTCGGCCGCACGCGGGCCGAAGCGGAGGAGCGGCGTCGTGAGGTGCTGTCGTTCTGGGACGAGGAGGCGGTGGGCACACACCTCTCCCACAACGCGGGCTACGACTTCTCGACGCTGCCCGCACACTTCCGTCTGGGCGATCTCGCCGAGAAGATCCGTGCCGCCCAGGCCACCCCGGGCGGACTCGTGGGCGCTCTGATGGACGAGCACGGCGAGGACCACCGGATGAGCCGGGCGGACTTCTTCGCGGCCGGCTGGCACCACGCGACCGGGATGGACCACACGCTGTGCGGGTCTGCCGCCGAGATCGCGGACGCTCTGCAGGAGAACTTCGCGGCAACCGGCGAGCGCGGCGGCTACATGTTCAGCTCACCGCTGGCCGCTCCCGCGGGATACGCCGACATCGCGGAGCTGCTGCTGCCCGAGTTGCGGGCTCGGGGTGCGCTCGCGCCGCGCTACCCCGGCACGACGCTGCGGGAGAACCTCGCCTCGTGACCGCTCCCGTCGCCGTATCCGCGGCTCCGCCTCGCCTTGCGCGCACGCGTTCGCCGTGGCTGACGCTCGTGGCCATGTGTCTCGGGTTCTTCCTGATGCTCCTCGACTCGACGATCGTCGCGGTGGCCGTGCCCTCGATCGCGGCCGACTTCGAGGTGACGGATGCGGCGACGGTCTGGGTCAACAGCGGCTACCTGTTCGCCTATGCGGTGCCGCTGCTGTGCAGCGGGCGGTGGGGAGATCGTTTCGGCCCCCGACGCGTGTACATCGTGGGGTTGGGCGTGTTCGTGGCGGCGTCACTGGCGTGCGGACTGGCGCCGACCCTGGAGGTGCTGGTCGCGGCGCGGATCGCGCAGGGCGCCGGGGCGGCGCTGATGACGCCGCAATCCCTCGCCATGATCCGTCGGGTGTTCCCCGCCGCATCCCTGCCGACCGCGCTCGGCGTCTGGAGCGCGGTCGGCGGTGTCGCGGCCGCGAGCGGTCCGCTGCTGGGCGGTGTGCTGATCGCCTGGGCGGACTGGCCCGCGATCTTCCTCGTCAACGTTCCGCTCGGCGTCGTCGCGCTGGCGATGGTGGTGTGGTGGGCACCGCGCCTGCCCGCGGCCGGCGGCACCGTGCCGGTGGTGACGGCGGCGGCGAGCGCCGTGGGCGTGTTCGCCCTGGTGTTCGCGGTGCATGAGGCCCCGCATACGGCGGGATGGCTGACGATCGTCGTCGCAGCGGCGGGCATCGCGCTGACCGCGCTCGCGTTCGTGTTCCAGCCGCGCGACCCGCGGCGTGCACTGGTTCCTGGGCTGCTCGTGCGCAGCCGCGGGTTCGTCGCGGCGGTGTCGTCGGCGACGAGCGCGAGCTTCATCGTGGGCGCGGCGCTCATCCCCGTCATGCTCCATCTGCAGAACGAGCGCGGATTGGATGTGGGCACGGCGACCCTCGTCGTGCTCCCCCTCGGCGTGGTGTCGGCCGTGACGGCGCCGCTCGCCGGCCTCTGCGTGCGCCGGTGGGGTGCGCGACCCGTGGCCGTCACGGGGTCGGCGGCGATGGTCGTGTCCGTCTGCGCCTGTGCCGTCGCGGCTGATACCGGCGCTCCGATCAGCGTGCTCGTGCTCGCACTCGGACTCTTCGGCTTCGCGAACTCGTTCGTCTGGTCGCCGCTCGCGACCGCCGCGATGACCTCGGTGCCCGTGGAGTTCGCGGGGGCCGCATCCGGCACGTACAACGCGACCCGCCAAGTGGGCGCCGTGCTCGGCAGCGCCGTCACCGCGATGCTGCTCGCCGTCTCCGGTCCGGTCGTGGCGCTCGGCGTGCTGGGCCTCTCGGGGTTCGTGGCGGTCGCCGGCGCCGCCTTCTTGCCGAAGGGTGTCGCTGCGGCGCGGGCGAGACCCAGCGCCTGACCCGGATCACGCTGAGTCCGCTCCGACCTCCTGCCCGCGCAGTGTATTGAGCAGCCGTGCGGGGTTGTCGGCATCCGCGAGACTGATCGCGAACTGCGTGCCGTCCACGCTCGTGATGACAAGCCCCGGACCGCTGCGCAGCACGAGCGCAGAGCGCCCCGGCATGATGCGGTAGCCCCATCCTCCCCACTCGCCGGGGTTCAGCTGTGCGGCTTCGGCGCGACGGATGCGGGCCAGCGGGACGCGCTTGAGTGGAATGCGCAGCAGAAGCGACACGACGCGCAGGCCGCGCCAGTCCGCGCTCACGCGGATGCGGATGAAGGAGGCGAGCACCACGGTGGCGACGAGCAGGATGACCGGTGCGAGCCAGGCAGACCCGAGCGATCCCGAGGCCGCGAGCGGGACGATGACGACGACGGCGATCGCCGCGACGACGATCGTGGCGTAGACGAAGATGTTCGCCGTGAAGGTGTGGCTCCATGCGCCGACCTCGCTCGGCGCGAGAGGCATCGTCTGCGCGCCCGGCTCCTCGGTCGCTCCTGGCCGCGGCGCCACGGCGTAGGGAACGACGCCGTACAGGATGCAGAGCAGCAGCGGGATGATCCAGACGCCGAGCACGGCATCGTCGGCCGATCCCGCGCGCAGGGTCAGCCACGCGGGCACGAGCCAGCATGCCGCGGCGAGCGCGGCCGGCATCCCGAGCCAGAACATGCTCGCCTTCGTGCCGCGCGCCATCGGCCGGGAAGCGATGACGAGCACCGTTCCCGTGATCGCCGCCGCCGCAGCGACCCCGAGGACGATGACGAACACGACGATAGTCGGCGCGTCGCCATCCGCCGCCCCGAGATCGGACCAGTGCGTGGCGATACGGTCGGGAAGCGCATCGCGCCACAGGAGCCCGGTACCGGCGATCATCAGCGCGGGCAGCGCGAGCGCGGTCAGTGCCGGCACCCAGCGAAGCCGCGCCCTCACGATGACTCCACGAGCCGCAGGATCTCCTGCGGGCTCAGTCCGATCTTGCGCGCCTCGGCGGCCAGTTGCCCGGCCAGCTCGGTGATCCGCACGAGCGTCGGGTTCGCCTCCGGACGCACCCACGCGCCGCGGCCCTGACGCATCTCGATGATGCCTTCGTCGCGCAGCCGCGCGTAGGCACGGAGGACCGTGTGCATGTTCACGCGCAGCGCGGTCGCCAGGTCGCGCGCGGCCGGAAGGCGCTCCCCCGGCGCCAGCGCACCCGACACGATGCCGGCCCGCACCTGCAAGGCGATCTGGTCGGAGAGCGACAGCGAAGAAGCGTGATCGACGCGGAACAACATGTTTGCAATGTTAGTAGAACAATTGGCTAGGCTGAGGGCATGACAGGCGTGATCGTGTTCCCCGCTCTGCTCCTCGTCTCGGCCGTGCTCACCCAGCTCGCCGCAAGTGGCGTGCTGGGCAAGAACCGCCTCGCCGGCATCCGCATCCGGTCCACGCTGCGTTCGCCCGCCGCCTGGACCGCTGCGCACCGCGCGGCGGCGCAGTGGGCATGGGCCGGCTTCGCCGCGAGCGCCGCGGCGAGCGCGGGCGCGCTCCTGCTCAGCGGCGTGGCAGCCGTCGTTTTCGCCGTCATCGTGGTGGTCGTGTTCATCGCGACCATCGTCGTGTCGCTCGCGGCGGCGATCCGTGCCGCTCGGGCATCTGCCATCCTCGAGGGATGACGCCCGACGCCCCCTCCCGCGCCGAGTACTGGCGACGCACGCTGCAGCTCGAGCCACTCCCCGTCGAGTCCGGGTGGTGGGCGCCGCGCTCCCGTTCCGAGCTGCCGGTCACCGAGGGTGAGGACACGCTGGCCGCGCACAACTCGATCTACTACCTGCTCGACGCGGAGCGTCCGGTCAACTACTGGCATCGGCTCGCATCCGACGACATCCATGTGCTCATCGCGGGCGGACCGGTCGAGTATCTCCTGGCCACGGACGCGGGAACCATCGAGCGGCACGTGCTCGGCACGGATGTGGATGCGGGTGAGCAGCCGATGGTGGTGTGTCCCGCCGGCACGACGAAGGCGCTCCGGCTCATCGATCCGCGGGGCTATGCGCTGATCGGCAGCGTCGTGACCCCGGGCTGGGCTCCGGATCGTGTGAGGTTTGCCGCCCCGGTCATCCCGGACGACCAGCGCCCGTCATGGCTCGAGCCCGGCATGGTCGCCGCGCTCACCTCGCCCGACGCGGTGTGACCCCGCGCTACCGCAGCGCCGTCCTACTGGTGGCGGTCGCCTCAAGTGCGACGCCCTCGGGGACGAACATCGACACGAGCGGCGGATGCCACACCCCCGCCACCGTCACCTGCGCTGAGACGCCGTCGGGCGTCGACGCCGACACCAGGGTCGCGTCACCGGAGAACGCCACCAGCGCCTCGGCCTGCTCGCGTACGCCGTCTGCGCTCAGCTCAGCCCGCGGCGCGCCGTCGACCACCGACAGCGTGAAACCGTCCGCACCGGCGAGGGCAGCCGCATCCGCGACACCGTCCAGGCGCTTCTGCGCGAGATACAGGCTGGTCGCCGACACGCACACGAAGATCGCGGCGAGAGCGAGCACGGCGTAACCGATCACGAGCGGCAGGATGCTGCCCTCGTCGTCGCGCGCGAGGCGCCTCACGGCGTCGTCCCCCACAGCCGTGACACCTTCTGCGCGGCACTCGCCTCGACCGGAACGGATGCGAGCTGGTCGAGCCCCAGCACCGGCGGCACCAAGGGCAGCGGGACATCCGTGCTCACGCTGAGGAGCAGGGTCGCCCCGGCGGACGGGCACTCGACACCCGCGGGGGCGCACTCCCATCGCAGCACGACCGCATCCGGATCGATCCCGTACTCCTCCGCGACGGCCGCCAGAACCAGGTCGGCGCGAGCAGCCGCATCCTCCGCGTTCGCCGCGGTGGACACTGCTCGGGCGACATGGCGGGCCGCCGCCTCCACGCCGAGCGCCTGCGACTGGATCGCTCCGAGCGCGACGATCAGGTAGACGAGCGGCGCGAGCAGGATGAGGCCTGCCACGATGAACTCGAGCGACGCGTTGCCCCCCTCGTCTTCCAGGAGCGATGTGAACTCAGTCGAAGCTCTCGTTCGGCGCATGAGCGGTCACCTCCAACGCCTCGGGCACGCCCCACAGACCCGCGACCGGCAACGTCGCCCGCACTGTGACCTCGGTCGCGGGATAGCCGAAGCGGTCGGTCTCCGCGGCCTGCACCTCCACCGGGTAGGCATCACCCACGACCCGGGCGACGACATCCGCTGTGCGCGCGGCCCCTTCTGCCAGGCTCGTATCCGCGAGGGCAGCGTGATACGCCCCCTCGACTGCCGCGTCGTGCACGACGTTTCGGATGTAGACGGCGAACCCCAACTGCAGCACGGCGAGGGTGAGGAACGTCAGGACAGCGCCGACCAGCACGAACTCGACGGGGGCTGCCCCTTCGTCGTCGAGCAGCGGATGCCGGTCGGCCATCGCTCAGAACCCGCTGACGCGGTCGATCGCCTGCGTGAACAGATCCGCGAGCGCGGGACCGGCGAGCGCCCAGATCACCACGACGAGACCCGCGGTCATCAGGGTGATCAATACCCAGCCCGGAACGTCGCCGCGTTCGTCGGCGAGGAGATTGCCCCACGCTGTGCGCAGGCGACGTATGGGGGAACGATCGAACATGGTGCCCTCCTTCACGAGCACGAGGGGCCGGACGGGGGTCATGACAACCCCAGCCGCAGCAGGACGATGCCGGGAAACACAGCGATGAGCACGCTGAGCGGCAGGATGAGGAAGACGAGCGGCAGCAGCATGTAGATCTCTTTGCGACCGGCCTTCTCGATGAGCACGCGCTTGGCGTCCTCGCGCGCGTCGGTCGCCTGCGCCTGCAGGACCTGCGCGAGCGGCGCCCCGCGGTCGATGGCCGCGACGATCTGGTCGATGCTGCGGGCCACGGCGGGCGTATCGATCGCCCGTCCGACGGAGCCGAGCGCGTCACTCAGCGACGATCCGGTGCCGACGTCGAGCACCGCGCGACGAAGTTCCGCGACGATCTCGCCGGAGCCGACGGATGAGACGCGCCGGATCGCATCGAATGCGCTCTCTCCGGCCGCGAGACACAGGGCGAGGAACTCCAGGATGGTGGGCAGCTCCTCGGCGGCCCGCGCAGCGCGGGCTCGAACCGCCGCACCGAGGCGCAGGTCGTAGCCGATCGCTCCGGCCGCGGCTCCCAGCAGCGGGAGGACGCCGACCGCGGGAGCGAAGGATCCGGCGACGACAAGGGCCACGACCAGGACCGCGCCGGCGAAGAGGCCCACGACCGCCCAGGTGAGCTGGCGTGCCCGGAAGGCCGCCGCATCCATCCGCCATCCCGCCCGACGCAGTCGCACCTCGAGATCGGCCGCGCCGCCCACGCGCGCGCCCAACCGGCGGAGCAGCTTCTCCCCCGTGTCACGCACGGGCGCGTGCAGCGGCGTCAGTCCGCGCGGGTCAGCGACGTCGCGCAGGTACGGTGCGATCCGGCGCCCGAGCGAGACCGCGCGCCAGCGGGGCGTCGCCCAGAGGATCAGGGAGATCCCGGCACCCAGCGCTCCACCGAGAAGCACCGCGAGCGCAACCTGCGTGACGCCGGCAGGGGTCATCCGAACCACCTCCGCGGCTCGGGGAGTCGCCCGACCGCCAGCATCATCCGGAACGCGGCGACAGAGACGAGCGCGCCGACGACCATCAGCACGACGCCCTCGGGGCTCGAATAGGCGGCGGAGCCTTCCGGCCGGAGGGCCAGCAGCACGAGGATCACCCACGGAGCGACCAGCCCCAGCACCGCGGCGCCGCGCACCCACGACTGTCGCGCATCCACTTCGGCGCGCACCGCCGCATCCGCCCGTACGGCCCCCGACAGCGACCGCAGTACCGGAACCAGCTCGGTTCCGCCCACCTGTCGGGCCATCCGCAGCGTCTCCAGGATGCGGTCCGCCACCGGATCGGACAGCGCCACCTTCAACCGGTCGAGACTCGTCTCGAAGTGACCGGATGCGGCGAGGTCCCGCGCGAAACCCGCGAAGGCGGGGCGCAGGGGCGTGGGTGCCGAGCTCTGCAGCGACGCAAGCGCATCCGGCAGCGCGAAGCCGGCCCGCACCGACGCGATGAGCAGGTCGCAGACGTCGGGCCAGAGTCCCCGCCTGACCCTG
The DNA here is from genome assembly GCF_056868075.1 of Microbacterium sp. KU4F. Classification (NCBI taxonomy): domain Bacteria; kingdom Bacillati; phylum Actinomycetota; class Actinomycetes; order Micrococcales; family Microbacteriaceae; genus Microbacterium; species Microbacterium sp. KU4F. The sequence goes on from NZ_CP200324.1 coordinate 809,038, forward strand.
AGGAGCCGGCGCGCTCGGCCGCGGAGCCACAGCGCGGGTGCCGCCGCCCCCGCGAGCGCGGCGAGCAGGGCGAACGCCGGCACCTGGGTGAGCAGCCAGGCGACCGCTGCGGCGAGAACCGCGCCGGCTGCAGAGGCGAGAATGAGCACGCTGAGGGGCAGGTGCGCGAAACCCGCTTCCGCCAGGAGTACCGCGCCCCGAGATCTCCGCGGCGCGGGGCGGTCAGTTTTCGCACTCGCGGGCCACAAGCGAGGCGCGAGCAGGAGGAGGATTCCGGCGCCGAGGAGCGCACCGAGCAGGATCGTCATCGGACCGCCTCGTACACGGGGACGACCTCGACCACACCATCGATGACCTCGCCGGTCGTCTGCATCACCTCCACGACGTGTCGCGCGCCGCGGGCGTCCTGCGCGCAGTGCACGACGAGGTCGATGCTGGAAGCGATGGCCGGCACGACGAAGCCCCGATCGATGTTGCGTCCCGCCAGCAGCGGAAGTGACGCGAGCTTCACGAGGGCGTCGCGGGCGGAGTTCGCGTGGATGGTGGCGGCGCCCGGCACGCCCGTGTTCAGCGCGAGCAGCAGATCGAGTGCCTCCGCGTCGCGCACCTCACCGATGATGAGGCGGTCGGGCCGCATCCGGAGCGCTTCTTTCACGAGCCGTCGCAGCGTGACCTCGCCCGTGCCCTCGAGACTCGGCTGGCGGCCCTGGAGCGCCACGATGTCGTGCGCGTCGACGGCGAGCTCGAACGTCTCCTCGACGGTGATGATCCGCTGGTGCGGTGCGCACTCGGCGATGAGCGCCGCCAGCATCGTCGTCTTGCCCGCGTGCGTCGCACCCGACACCAGGATGCTGTCGCCCTGGCGCATCGCCCGACTCAGCCGTTCGGCGACCTGGGGCGGCAGTGTGCCCGTGGCGACGAGCTGCGCCAGCCTGCGGTAGCGCGGCAGGAACTTGCGGATGTTGACGGCCCAGTGCTTGCGCGTGATCCCGCCGATCACGACGTGCAACCGGCTGCCATCCGGGAGCGACGCGTCGACGAACGGCTGACTCAGATCGACACGCCGCCCGGTCGCGTGCAACATGCGCTCGACGAGCTCGCGCACCTGGGATTCGGTGAGCACCACACCGGTCCGCTCAGAGCGCCCCTCACGTGCCACGAACACCCGGTCGGGTGCGTTGATCCAGACCTCTTCGATCTCCGGATCATCGAGCAGCGGCTGCAGGGGTCCGTAACCGGCGACGGTCGCGAGCACACCGCGGACGGACGCGTCCTCGTCGTCGAGCGTCGCCGCACCCCGCGCGAGCGCTGTGTCGTTGTGCCGACGCACCTCGGCGCGGGCCAGCCGCTCCCCCGCCTCGGGGTCCCGCGTGGGGTCGATCCCGTCGGCCCGCAGACGCGCACGCACCCGTTCGGCGAGCGTGGCCTCGGCGGGCATCGCATCGCGGAGAGCGGATGACGGTGACATGCGCAGCATCCTGCGGGCGATGGGCGACCGCCCGCTCGAATTATCCACAGCCGCCGCACAGAATCGCCTCGCGGACGACTGGAGCGTCGGGTCAGTCGGGCAGACTCAGCCCATACCGAGTCGCGACAGTCGCGAACTGCTCGCGAAGGCGGGGCCATCTCTCTTCCTGGCCGAACGTCGCCAACGCCTGCTGATATTGCGCGGCGCGCGCCGCCTCGTTCTCCGTCACGCACCACCAGGCGAAGAGGTCGAAGTCGAGCCCGGCGCCCGCCGCGAGCTTCGCCGCCGCAAGCTCGTCCGCGGATCGGATGGCCTCAAGATGATCGGCGAGGAACTCCAACGCCTCACGCAGCCGCGGCACCAACGCATCGTGCGACCACGTTTCGAGGTCGATCCACTGCGCGGGCCAGTCCACGATGCTCTCAAAGCGCTGACGGTACTGGGCGGTCCCCGCGCTCACCGAGGCCGGCACCGATCTCCCGATCGCCCGATCGAACGCGGGCACGTACGCCGCGCCCTCGATGTAGATGCGCAGATGATCCCCGCTGTTGCCGTGACTGCGCTGCAGCGCGATCTCGTAGGCCGCATCCGGTGTCTCGTTCGTCCAGGTGAGTCGTTTCTTGCGATAGCCGCGCGGCTTGAGCACGGGTACGACCGCCTCGGCCACCAGCGCGACCAAACGAGCTTCCAGGTCCATGCCCTCGGTTCTCCTCCGCGTGTTGTCCTCGGCGCAGCGTACCGTTCGGGGCCGCAGTCGGCCGCCCCAGACAGCGAGGGCCGACACGATATGCCCCGAAAGGCATACCGTGCCGGCCCCGGCCGTTTCAGAGGGCGATCAGACCGTTCGGCGACGCGGACGACGCAGGAACCACGCCATTCCGCCGATCACCATCAGCAGCGATCCGAGGAGCGCAACACCCAAGGGGCCCTGCGCACCGGTCACGGCGAGCTGACCCGCCGGGACAACGGTGATCAGCTGGCGAGCGATCTCCGACCCGTCGGCGCCGAAGACCACGATCGTGTGGACGCCGGCGGGCAGATCCGCGGGGATCTGCACGTCGAACACCACCGTGCCGGTCGTGTCGGCCGCGGGGATGCCCGCGATCCGGATGGGGTCGCTGCGCAGCTCCGCCGTGACCTGCTCACCGGGCGCGAGACCCGTCACGGTGACTTTCACGATTCCGCCGCGCTCCACGGTCGACGCCGAGACCGAGACTCCAGGAGCGCTCGGCTGCGGAGACGGCTGCGGCGACGCAGAACCGCTGGGGCTCGGCGAAGGCGATGCCGATCCACTCGGCTCGGGCGACGGAGACGACGACTCGCTCGGCTCCGGGTCGGGACCCGTGCCCGGCACCGTCCGCGGCTCCACACCGGTAAGGGTCGGAACCAGCGGCTGGAACAACCCGTCGGAACCGATCTGGATGCGGTCGATCGTCGTCTCACGGTGCGTGCCGTCACCGCCCGGGATGGCGAAGCGGTGGTACGCGATGTACCAGTCGTCCGTGCCCGGAACATTGATGATCGAGCTGTGCGCCGGGCCGAGGATGCCCTGCGTGGTGTCCTTCTGCAGCAGGATGCCGCGGTAGGTCCACGGGCCGTCGACGCTCGTCGACGTGGCGTAGCCGACGCGATAGTTCGGCGAACCCGTGTCATCGATCGAGTACGTCAGGTGGTACAGCCCGTCGCGATAGTTCATGAACAGGCCCTCACGGAACTCCGGCAGACCCGAGATCCGCGTGATCGTGCCGGGCACGATGCTGGTCATGTCGTCCGACAGCTCGCCGTACAGCGGGCTCCCGTTGCCCCAGAACAGGTAGTACTTGCCCGACTTCGGGTCGTGGAACGCGGCCGGGTCGATCGCCTGCCCGCTCGTGACGCTCTCGTCGTTGCGGATCATCGGCAGCTCCTGGGCCGTGAACGGACCCTCGGGGTTGTCGGCGACCGCGACGCCGATCATCTTGCGGTTGGCGTTCGGCTCGTGACCACTGAAGTAGAAGTAGTACTTGCCGTCCTTCTCGATGATCGTCGGCGCCCACGCGTTGCCCGTCGCCCACGGCACGTTGCCATCGGCTCCGTCGAGCGTCAGGAAGGGCTCGGCGCTCCGCGTCCAGTCCACGAGGTTCTTCGACTTCCAGACGTAGAACGTGTTGCCGCCCCATCCGGGAACGCCGTCGCTCGTCGCGTAGATGTAGTACGTGTCACCGAACACCGCGATGTTCGGATCGGCGTACAGGCCCGGCAGCACGGGGGTCTTCACCTCGACCGCCTTCAGCGTCCACACGACGTTGTCCGCACCATCCCGCGACAGCGTCACGGTCACCGGCGTGGTGAGGTTGCGCACCGAGCCGGATGCGGGCGAGGGCGTCACACCCTCCGCGGTCGCGTAGACGGGGCGGAGCTTCGTGAGGTCCGTACCGCGGTTGACCGGGAAGGTCACCGTGCGATTCGCCACATCCACGATCGGCGCCATCTTCAGCACCGACGGGTCGGCGAGGCTCACACCGCCGAGCACCTCGGTGTTGCCCGAGCGCTCCACGACCTCGCCGGGCGAGAGCGCCCGGTTGTAGAGCACGAAGTCGCTCACCTGTCCACGGAAGAGGTTGTCCTCGTTGTAGACCGACTTGCCGATGTAGTTCGCCAGCGTGCGACCGCCCCCGATGTCACCGGGATCCACGGCCACGTCGTCGTTCTGCGCGACCTGCACACCATTGAGGTACAGCCGCGCGGTGTTTCCGCTCAGCGTGTACACGAGGTGCACCCATTCGCTGCGCGGCAGGGCGGCGGCGGATGTGGCGTTGCGCTCCCCCGTCCAGTTGCCGGTCGTGATGGCCGCCCGGTACGCGTCGTTGCCGGTGGAGAACAGGTAGCCGTTGCCCTTGCCGTCGCCGCCGGTGTTGCCGAAGGAGTAGAGGAAGTAGGGATTGCGCTGAGCCGCGTCGATCTTCACGCGGGTCTCCACCGTCACATCCGTCACCCCTGCCAGCAGGTTGTCGGGCAGATCGACGTAGTCGTTCGAGCCGTCGAAGGTCAGGGCGCCGTTCGAGAACGTCGCTCCGCCCTGGATGGTGGCATCGCGCCCCATGCCCGAGCGGTCGTGCAGCGTGGTGCCCGAGCCGTCGGTGAAGTCGTACCGCACGACCTCGCCGTCCTCGTTCGCCGAGATCGGCTGCGGCAGGTTGGCCCGCAGTGCCGTGAGCTCCGCCGCCGTCACCGGCACCACCGTGCCGTGGCGGGGGCTGGCGGGCAGACGGTAGTTCGCGGGCACCTTCCAGTCCGGGTTGGCGATGTCGTCGGTGGCGAGCGGGATGTAGCCGCGGCCGCCGTACTCGTCGACGAAGAGGTAGTACTTCTCGCCGTTCACGTCGCCCGGGTTCGCCTTGAAGACCGACGGTCCTTCGACCGCACCGGTTCCGGCGTCGCGGCCGATGCACGAGTCCTCCATCGTCCAGCCCGACAGCGGCGCGCGCAGGTCGGTCGAACGCTCCTGGATGATGTCGCTGCAGCCCGTGCCGCCGGCGCCCTCATCCTTCGTGAAGCGGTGGTAGACACCATCCGCCTTGATGACGGTCGAGTCGATGCGCGACAGGCCGTCGTCCTGCCAGATCTTGGTGTCGCTGAAGGTGACGAAGTCACGCGTGGTGGCGTACAGCATCCGGTTGTAGGTGTTGCCGGTGTGGTTGACGTCGTTCTCCGCGTAGAGCTTGGAGGCCCAGAACACGACGTACTCGCCGATCGACTCGTCGTAGTACGCCTCGGGCGCCCACGTGTTGCCGGCGGTGTCGGGCGAGACCTTCACGTGGCGCTGCTCGCTCCAGGTGATGAGGTCGTGCGACTCCCACACCTCGATGTACTTCGAGCCGGTGCGCTGCGAGCGGTCCCAGTTGCCGTCGCGGCCGATGGAGAGGTCGGTCGCGATCAGGTAGAACGTGTCACCCTCGGGAGAGCGGATGAGGAACGGGTCGCGCAGACCCTTCTCGCCGTAGTTCGAGGTGAGCGTGTAGTTGCCGTTGTTCAGCTCGGTCCACGACAGCGCGTTGTTGCCGTTGCTGGCCGCGAAGTAGATGTTCTCCCCCTGCACCGAATTGCCGGTGAAGTAGGCGAACGTGTATCCCTCGAACGGCGCCAATTCGACCGCCGCGCGCACCGTCAGTGCGATGTCACGCGTGCGGGTGGTGTTGCCCTTGGTGACGCTGGCGGTGACGGTCACCGCCGCATCGCTCGAGCCGCGGGTGACGACGCCGTCCGTGCCGACGACGCCCGTGTTCGATGACGACCACGAGACGTCGAGACCCTTCGACGATTCAGGGAGCGTGATGTTGCCGCGGACGTCGTCGGCATTCGGCACGGACACGGCGGCGAGCGCCGCATCCACAGCCTCCGACTCGCCCGGCACGGGCGGGACGTAGATCAGGTCGCCCACCTCGTTCGCGCTCAGTGCGCGGTCGTACAGCCGGAAGTCGCGGACGCTGCCGGCGAGCAGGCGGTCGGCGTTGTACGCGGAGCGCCCGATGTAGTTGGCCGTCGTCGTGCCCTGGCCGATGTCGCCCGGCTTCGTCGTCGTCTGGGTGTTGACGGCGACCTGGACGCCGTCCAGGTAGATGCGCGACGTGTCGGTCGCGTCATCGAGGGTGTAGGTGAGCGTCTTCCACACGTCACGGGGCACGTTGTTGCCGTTGCCGCTGTTGGGGCCCTGCTCCGTGCTCCAGTTGCCGATGCCGATGGCGGCACGGTACGGCGTCGAGGTCGCGAAGAGGTAGCCGTCGCCGATGCCGTTGGTCGTGTTGCCGAAGTTCCACAGGAAGTGGTTGCCGCTCATCTCCGAGCGCACGAGCACCTGGGCGCTGACCGTCACCGAGGACAGCCCCCGCAGCAGGTCGTTGGGCAGTTTCACGTAGTCGTCGGAACCGTCCAGACGCACGCCATCCGCACCGGTCAGCGTGGGCGAGCCCACATAGGCCGCGTTGCGCGCGTTGCCCGACGAATCGACCGCGACCGTACCGCTCGTCTCATCGAGCGCGTAGTGCGCGACGAGACCGGTAGGGGTGTCGGCGTGAGCGATCAGCGGGCTGACCAGTGGTGCAGCGACAAGTGCGGCGAGGACGGGGACGGCGAGCGTCCGGGGTGTTCGGCGGCGCGAGGGGGCCGCCCGGTGCAACGTGGGCACGGGCTACGGTCCTTTCGGGGAGCGTCTTTGCTGTGACCGACGACGACGACGGCTCTTCGGATGTTAGCGCTCACTCGCAGTGCCTGTCAGCTTCGATTTCCGGGAGCGCTCCCGCCGGAGCGCTCCCGCGTGCCGAGTTTGTCGAACGGCATTGCTCGCGCGCGAGCAAGACGGGACGCTCCTGGCGCCGTAGCGTCGGCCGCACCATCCACCCCCAGAAACAAGGAGTTGTCCCGTGGCCAAACCCACCATCGTCCTGGTGCACGGCGCGTTCGCCGACGCCGCCAGCTGGGCGCCTGTCACCCGTGAGCTGCTCGACCGCGGCTACGACGTGCGCGTTCCCCCCGTCTACAACCGCAGCCTCGGCGAGGATGCCGCATCCATCAAGGCGTTCGTCGAGACCATCGACGGCGACGTCGTGCTCGCCGGACACTCCTACGGCGGAGCGGTCATCACCGTCGCCGGAGAGGCCGCGAACGTCGTCGCGCTCGTCTACGTCTCGGGCTACGTGCTCGAGGTCGGTGAGAGTCTCGGCCAGCTGCAGGGCGGGTTCCCCGACTCCGAACTCGCCGCCAACCTGGTCTACACGCCCTACCCGGTGCCCGGCAGCGACGAGCCCGGCACCGACGTCTCGGTGGCGATCGCCGCGTTCCCCGAGGTCTTCGCCGCCGGTGTGGACCTCGCGCGCACCCAGGTGCTCGCCGTCTCGCAGCGCCCCCTGTCGGCGGCCGCCTTCTCCGAGCCGGCGACCTTCGCCGCGTGGAAGACCAAGCCCGCGTGGGGCATCGTCTCGAGCGAGGACCACACGATCAATCCCGAGGTCGAGCGGTTCGGCTACACGCGCGCCGGTCTTCGCGGCATCGTGGAGCTTCCGGCGCCCCACCTCGCGATGCAGAGCCACCCGACCGAGGTGGCCGATCTCATCGAGACGGCGGTGAGCGAAGTCACCGCGTCCTGACGCGACCTGTGCGTCGCCGTCATGCGCGGCGACGCACAGGAGATCCGAAGCGCGCTGGATAGACTGTCCCCACCCGCGGGAGTGGTGAAATTGGCAGACACGCAGGATTTAGGTTCCTGTGCTTTCGAGCGTGTGGGTTCAAGTCCCACCTTCCGCACGGGGACGGGGGCGTGTCACCCGCGCCCCGCATCCTGACATCCGATCGACGGGACGCCCGTGCACTCCATCGCCCTCATCCCCTGGCTCTCGCCCGAGACGATCATCGCGGCGGCCGGTCCGTGGGCTCTCGCCGTGGTCTGCTTCATCGTGTTCGCGGAGACGGGCCTGCTCATCGGCTTCCTGCTGCCCGGTGACACGCTGCTCATCATCTCCGGGCTGCTCTCGCACTCCTCGGATGTGGCACCCAACGGCGTCTTCGGCGTGAACGTGTGGGTCGTGGCCCTGCTGATCGGTCTCGCCGCCTTCGTCGGCGGCGAAGTGGGCTACCTCATCGGCCACAAGGGTGGACCGGCGATCTTCGAGCGCAAAGAGTCGGGCCTGTTCAGCAAGAAGAACGTCGAGCGCACCAATGCGTTCTTCGAGCGCTTCGGCGGGTTGACCGTCATCGTCGCCCGCTTCGTCCCGATCGTGCGTACCTTCGCACCGGTCGCGGCCGGCGTCGGTCACATGCCGTGGCGCAAGTACAGCCTCTACAACCTCATCGGCGCCATCCTCTGGGGCTTCGGGCTCACGATGATCGGCTACCTGGTGGGCTACATCCCCTGGGTCGCGAAGATCGTGACCGAGTACATCGACGTCATCCTCGTCGGCGTCGTGGCGCTCACGGCCGCCGTCACGCTCTGGCACTACTTCCGCGAGCGCGCGAAGGTCAAGAAGGAACAGCGCGACCGGGCCGCATCGGGCGAGTAAGCCCGCCGTATTCGGTCACGACGCCTTCGAGCTCTTCTTCCGCTTCGCCGCGGGCTTGTCGTCGCTCTTCGATGACGAGTCCTTCTTCGATGCCCGACTGCGCTCCACGCTGGCACGGAGGGCCGCCATGAGGTCGATGACTTCGCCGCCGTCCTTCTCGTCGCTCTCCTCACCGAACGTGGCCGAGGTGTCGACGCTCTCGCCCTTCTCCAGCTTCGCCTCGATCAGCGTGCGCAGCTGCTCCTGATACTCGTCGCGGAACTCGGTGGGATCGAAGTCGGACGAGAAGCTGTCGACCAGCGCCGCCGAGAGCTCAAGCTCCTTCGCGGAGATCCTCACGTCCTCGTCGAGCGACGGGAAGGATGCCTCGCGCACCTCGTCGGCCCACAGCAGCGTCTGCAGCACGAGCACGTCGCCGCGCACGCGCAGCGCGGCCAGCCGGGTCTTCTGACGCAGCGAGAACTGCACGATCGCGGTGCGGTCGGTCTGCTCGAGCGTGCGCCGCAGCAGCACATAGGCCTTCGGCGACGACGAGTCTGGTTCGAGGTAGTAGGCCTTGTCGAGGGTGAGCAGGTCGACCTGATCGCTCGGCACGAACTCGACCACCGAGATCTCGCGCGACTTCTCGGCGGGCAGCGACTCGAGATCCTCTTTGGTGAGCACCACCGTGCGGTCGCCGTCGTCGTAGGCCCGGTCGATGTCGGCATACGGCACGACCTCGCCGTCGAGTTCGCACACGCGCTGATACCGGATGCGGCCGCCGTCCGCCGCGTGCACCTGGTGCAGCGAGACGTCGTGATCCTCAGTGGCGGAGTAGACCTTCACCGGCACGTTCACGAGCCCGAACGCGACCGCGCCCTTCCATATCGACCTCATAGGCCTAGTAGACATCCGAGCCGCGCGCCGCGGCTAGGGGTTGCGGGCCTCTTGCATCCGACATGCGAGGGCGCAACGGGTGCGCGTCGGAGGCACCGGGCGGCAGGATGGGCGCATGTCCGCACGCGAGCAGACCGTCGACGTCGAGGGCCGCCGCATCCGCGTCAGCCATCTCGACAAGGTGCTCTATCCCGCCACCGGCACGACCAAGGCAGAGGTCATCGACTACTACGCGCGGATCGCCCCGGTACTGCTCCCCCACCTCGACGGCCGACCCGTGACTCGCAAACGCTGGCCCGACGGCGTCGACTCCGAACCGTTCTTCGCGAAGAACCTCGAGCGGGGCGCCCCCGAGTGGCTGCGCCGTCAGAGCATCGAGCACTCCACGGGCACCAAGGACTACGTGCTCGTCGACGACGTTCCGACCCTGGTCTGGCTCGCACAGACCGCCAGCCTCGAGCTGCACACCCCGCAGTGGCGGTTCAACGCCGAGGGGCGCCCCGCAGACCCCGACCGGCTCGTCCTCGACCTCGACCCGGGCGACGACATCGACCTGCCCACCGTCGCCGAGGTCGCGCGATGGGCGCGCGCGATCCTCACGGATGCGGGCCTCGAGCCCTTCCCGGTCACGAGCGGCAGCAAAGGCATCCACCTCTACTGCGCGCTCCCCGCCGGCCAGGCGAGCGAGGCGGCCTCCGCGCTGGCGAAGGAGCTCGCGCGGTCGCTCGAGGCCGACCACCCCGACCTCGTCGTCAGCAGCATGTCGCGGGCCCTGCGCCCGGGCAAGGTCTTCGTCGACTGGTCGCAGAACAACGGCAAGAAGACGACCATCGCCCCCTACTCGCTGCGCGGCCGGGCACGACCCACCGTGGCCGCGCCGCGAACCTGGGAAGAGCTCGACGACCCGGGCCTCGCGCAGCTCGACCTGACGCAGGTGCTCGCGCGCGCCGAAAAGGACGGCGACCTCCTCGCGCCACTGCGCCCTCGACGCGGCGCCATGGACCCGCTGCGCACGTACATCTCCAAGCGATCCGCCGACCGCACGCCCGAGCCGGTGCCCTCAGACCCGGCCGCCGATCCGGCATCCACGGGTGCGCTCCGCTTCGTCATCCAGGAGCATCACGCGCGGCGCCTGCACTACGACCTGCGGCTGGAGCGCGACGGCGTGTTCGTGAGCTGGGCCGTAACCAAGGGCGTGCCGGAGACGACGAAACGCAACCACCTCGCCGTGATGACCGAAGACCATCCGCTCGCCTACGGCTCCTTCGAGGGCACGATCCCGGCGGGCGAGTACGGCGCGGGCGAGGTGACAATCTGGGACACCGGCACCTACGAGGCGGAGAAATGGCGACCGGACGAGGTCATCTTCACCGTGACAGGCCGGGAGGGCGGCCCCCTGGGTACCGTGCGACTCGCCCTCATCCGCACCGACGGTGAGGGCGAGAAATCCACGTGGCTCCTGCATCGGATGAAGGACGACGTGCCAACGGCCGCCGCATCCGACGCTCCGTGGCCGGACGAGCTCTCGCCGACGCGGCTGCGTCCGATGCTCGCCGAGAACTCCACCGCCGGACTGGCGGCCGCTGCGGCACGGCGGTGGGGCGAGCCGTGGGCGGAGATGAAGTGGGACGGCGTGCGTGCCCTCGCCTTCTGGGATGGCGAGCGGATGCTGCTGCGCGCCCGCAGCGGCACCGACATCACCGACCGCTACCCGGAGCTCATCGCCGACCCCGGTCTGCGACGCGCGGCCTGCATCCTCGACGGGGAGATCGTCGCGCTGGACGAGCGCGGGCGGCCGAGCTTCCCGTTGTTGCAGTCCCGCATGCATCTCACGAAGCCAGCGGACATCCGACGCGAGGCGGAGCGAGTCCCCGTGCATCTGCATGTGTTCGACATCCTCGCTCTGGACGGACATGACCTGACCGCGCTCCCGCTGCGCGAGCGACGCACCCACCTCGAGGGCCTGGCCCGTGATCTGAATCCGCCGTGGGTCGTGCCGCCCGTCTTCGACGACCTGGATGCGGCGCTGGAGACCAGCACCGCGTTCTCCCTCGAGGGGGTCATGGTCAAGAATCCGGCGTCGGTGTATCGTCCGGGCCGGCGCAGCGACCAGTGGTTGAAGATCAAGCACGTCGCCGCGCAGGAGGTCGTGATCGGCGCGATCCGGCCGGGTCGTCACGGCCGCGGCGGCATCGGGTCGCTGCTCATGGGCGTTCCCTCAGCCGAAGGGCTGCGATACGTCGGCCGGGTGGGAACGGGCTTCAGCGAGCGGGAACTGCGCCGGCTCGACGAGGTGCTGCAGCCGCTGCGGGCCGACGCATCCCCGTTCCTCGAGGTGCCGCACGCAGACGCGTCGGATGCTGTGTGGGTGCGCCCGGAGATCGTGGCGGAGGTCGGCTACGCCGAGGTCACGCCCGACGGCAGGCTGCGACAGGCTCGCTGGCGCGGGCTTCGGCCGGACAAGAACCCCGACGAGGTGCGCGACGAGACGTGATCAGGCGTGCGCCTCGTGCTCGACGTGATCGGCGGGTTCGAGCTGGAAGGTCGAATGCTCGACGTCGAAGTGCTTGGCGAGGCAGCCCTGCAGATCGCTGAGGATGCGGGCGGTGCTGCCCGTGGCATAAGCCTCCTCGTCGACCACGACGTGCGCCGTGAACACGGGCGCGCCACGGGTGAGCTGCCACACGTGCAGGTCGTGGACGGCGACGACACCCGGCGTGCCGAGGATGTGGGAGCGGATCGTGTCGACCTCGACGCCCTTCGGGGTCGCCTCACTCAACACCGAGACCACCTCGCGCAGCAGGCCGATGGCGCGCGGCACGATCATCGCCGCGATGAGCAGCGAGGCGATCGCGTCGGCCGGCAGCCAGCCGGTCACCAGAATGACGACGGCGGCGATGATCACCGCGACCGAGCCGAGCAGGTCGCCGAGCACTTCGAGGTACGCGCCGCGCACATTGATGCTCGTGCGCTGCGCCGCGCCCAGCAGCCACATCGCGACAGCGTTGGCGATGAGGCCGACCGCGGCGACACCGAGCATCAGCCCGCCGGCGACCTCCGCTTCGGCGGGGTTGATGAGTCGCGTGATCGCTTCGACGCCGACCCACAGCGAGAGCCCGAGCAGGATCACGCCGTTGGCGAGCGCACCGAACACCTCGGCGCGCTGGTAGCCGAACGTGCGGCGGTCGTTGGCAGGGCGCGCCGCCACGGCGCTGGCGATCAGCGCGATGACCAGGGCGGCCGCATCCGTCAGCATGTGGGCCGCGTCCGCGAGCAGCGCCAGCGACCCGGACAGGATCGCGCCGACGACCTGCACGACGAACACCGTCGAGGTGATCCCGAGCGAGATCGCGAGAAGGCGGCGGTTGCTACCGCCGCGGACTCCGGATGCGGGCGCGTGATCGTGCATGGCACCAGGCTAGGCGCCGGGTCATGGCGTCAGACGGTTTGCGCGCAATCGGGAACGAGAGTGAGAACCAGTCTCTGAGCCGGACCCGGGCCCGGACAGAACTCGATATGCCTCCGACATCGAGCACGGTCGGTTCGTTTCGATGCGCTACTCTCCCGCCGTGAGTCGCCTGGGGAGACACCCGCAACGAGAGTCCACCTGGTCGGCACGATGCGCCTGGGTGTTATCCGCACTCTTCAGCGAGCTGATTCCGGAATCCGTGTCCGCGCTGATGGTTTCCGACTGCTACGAGCCGCCAGGAATCCCTCTCTGCGTGGGCGACATCTCTCTCGGCGCGGCGATTGCGATCTGGCTCCTGTGGTTGGCATGGTGCCCATTCGCTGTGTATTGCCTCTACCGAGGGTTCAAGCGGCCCCGGCCGACTCGCTGGTAGCTGGCTCGTGATACCCGGAACGAGAGCGATTCTCGCTCCCGCGGTCAGAGCTCGCTCAGCAGCGGTCCGAGCTCGGCGAACGCGCGGGCGCGGTGCGACGCGGCGTTCTTCTCGGCGGCCGAGAACTGACCGACCGTGCGCTCCGTGCCGGACTGGCCGTCGGGGATGAAGATGGGGTCGTAGCCGAATCCGCCGGCGCCGCCGGCGGAGAGCGCGAGCCGGCCCGGCCAGACGCCTTCGACGACGTGCTCCGCGCCACCCGGCATCACGAGCGCGATCGTGGAGACGAACTGCGCGCTGCGGTGCGGGTCGGCGATGTCCGAGAGCTGATCGAGCAGCAGCTCGAGGTTCGCTGCGGCATCCTTGCGGTGTCCGGCCCAATAGGCGGAGAAGACGCCCGGAGCACCCCCGAGCACGTCGACGCAGATGCCCGAGTCGTCGGCGAGAGCCGGAAGCCCGGTGTAAGCCGCCGCCGCGCGGGCCTTGATCAGCGCGTTGGCCGCGAAGGTCACGCCGTCCTCGACGGGCTCGGGTCCGTCATAGCCGATGACGGCGAGGTCGGGACGCGTCGCCTGCACGATGTGGCGGAACTCTTCGACCTTGTGCGGGTTGTGCGTGGCCAGCACGACGCGGTCGGTCACGCCTCGTCTCCCGCTGCGAGGGCAGCTGCCTGCGCCTGGCCCAGCTCGCCGCATCCGGCGACCGCGAGCTCCAGCAGGGCATCGAGCTCACGCTTGTCGAACGGCGCCCCCTCGGCGGTGCCCTGCACCTCGACGAAGAGCCCACGTCCGGTGACGACGACGTTCATGTCGGTCTCGGCACGCACGTCCTCGACGTACGCGAGGTCGAGCATGGGCTCACCGTCGATGATTCCGACGGAGACGGCCGAGACGGAGTCGAAGAGCACCTGCGCCTTCTGCCCGATGAACTTCTTGCGCCGGCCCCATTCGATCGCGTCGGCGAGGGCGACGTAGGCGCCGGTGATGGCCGCGGTGCGCGTGCCGCCGTCCGCCTGCAGCACGTCGCAGTCGATGACGATCGTGTTCTCGCCCAGCGCCTTCGTGTCGACGACCGCGCGCAGCGCCCGGCCGATGAGACGCGAGATCTCGTGCGTGCGGCCGCCGATCTTGCCCTTGACGCTCTCGCGGTCGTTGCGGTCGTTCGTGGCGCGCGGCAGCATCGCGTACTCCGCGGTGATCCACCCCTTGCCCTTGCCGGTGAGCCAGCGCGGCACGCCGTTCGTGAACGACGCCGTGCACAGCACCTTCGTGTTGCCGAACGAGATGAGCGCGGAACCCTCTGCCTGGCTCGACCAGCCGCGCTCGATCGTCACGGGACGCAGCTGCGAGACGGTGCGCCCATCGGCGCGGGTGATGTCGGTCATCGTTCTCCTCGGGTAGGGCGGGGCGGATGCGGGAAAGTCGGGATGCGGCGTCAGGACGCGGTGGTGCGCGGCAGATCGATCGTGCCGGTCTGCACGAGCTGCACCTGACGCACCTCACGCCCCATGAGGCGGTGCGCGAGCTGGATGAAGTCGTCGGCCGACGAGCCCGTCGCCTCGTACACGTGCTGGGCCACGGCGTCGGGGCCCGCCAGCAGGTCACGAGAGACGAGCTGACGGTAGACGTCCTTCGCCGTCTCGGTGTCGCTCGAGACGAGACTCACGCCCTCGCCCATGACGTAGCTGATAGCGCCTTCGAGGAACGGGTAGTGCGTGCAGCCGAGCACGAGCGTGTCGACGCCCGCGTGGCGCAGCGGCTCCAGGTAGTGCTCGGCGACCTGCAGCACCTCGGGCGAGCCGGTCACACCCGCTTCCACGAAGTCGACGAAGCGGGGGCAGGCCTGCGCGAACACGGTGACGTTCGGGTTCACCTCGAGCATGTCCTGGTAGGCGCCGGATCCGATCGTCCCGGTCGTGCCGATGACGCCGATGCGGCTGTTTCGGGTCGTCGCGAGTGCGGTGCGCACGGCGGGACCGATGACCTCGACCACGGGCAGGTCGTAGCGTTCCCGCGCGTCGCGGAGCACCGCTGCCGACGCGGTGTTGCACGCGATGACGAGCATCTTCACGCCCTGCTCGACCAGCGTGTCGAGGATCTCGAGCGAGTACCGGCGCACATCCGCGATCGGCTTGGGGCCGTAGGGCGAGCGCGCGGTGTCACCGATGTAGAGCAGCGATTCCCGCGGAAGCAACTGCGAGATCGCGCGGGCGACGGTCAGGCCACCCACTCCGGAGTCGAAGATCCCGATCGGCGCGTCGTTCACCACGATCACTCAGCCTACCCGCGCTCGATAGAGTGACCGCCAT
Organism: Microbacterium sp. KU4F; assembly: GCF_056868075.1. Classification (NCBI taxonomy): domain Bacteria; kingdom Bacillati; phylum Actinomycetota; class Actinomycetes; order Micrococcales; family Microbacteriaceae; genus Microbacterium; species Microbacterium sp. KU4F. The sequence goes on from NZ_CP200324.1 coordinate 824,563, forward strand.
GCCCGAGACGACGTCGCTGCTCACCGACCGCTACGAGCTGACCATGATCGAGGCGGCGCTGCGTGACGGCACCGCCTCACGTCGCACGGTCTTCGAGCTCTTCGCCCGGCGCCTCGCGGGCGGACGCCGGTTCGGCGTGGTCGCGGGAACCGGCCGGTTACTCTCCCTGCTGCGCGAGTTCCGCTTCGAGGACGACGAGCTGCGGTACCTGCGCGACAACCGCGTGGTGGATGCGGACACGCTCGCCACCCTCGCGGACTTCCGCTTCACCGGGTCGATCACCGGCTATCGCGAGGGAGAGTTGTACTTCCCCGGCTCCCCCGTGCTGACCGTCGAAGGCAGCTTCCTCGAGGCGGTGATCCTGGAGACCCTCGCCCTCAGCGTGCTCAACCACGACTCGGCCGTCGCCACAGCGGCCGCGCGGATGTCGCTGGCCGCCGGCGACCGGCCGCTGGCCGAGATGGGCTCGCGACGAGCGGGCGAGCGTTCGGCCGTCGCCGCCGCGCGAGCCGCCTACATCGCGGGATTCGGGGCGACGAGCAACCTGGAAGCGGGACGCACCTGGGGCATCCCCACGATGGGCACCGCCGCGCATGCCTGGACGCTGCTGCACGAGCGCGAAGAGGATGCCTTCCGCGCGCAGATCGCCGCTCAGGGTCTCGGCACGACCCTTCTGGTCGACACCTACGACATCGAGCGGGGCGTCGAGACGGCGATCCGCGTCGCGGGCACGGGTCTCGGCGGAGTGCGCATCGACTCGGGCGACCTGCCCGTCGTCGCGGCGCGCGTGCGGGCGCAGCTCGACGCGCTCGGCGCCACCGACACACGCATCACCGTGACCAGCGACCTGGACGAGTACGCGCTGGCGGCACTGGCCGCATCCCCCGTCGACGCGTACGGCGTCGGCACCTCCGTCGTCACGGGTTCGGGCACACCCACCGCCGGGATGGTCTACAAACTGGTCGCGCGCCAGGATGCCGACGGCACGTGGGTCAGCGTCGCCAAGGCATCCGCAGAGAAGACCTCGACGGGCGGACGGAAGACCGCATTCCGACGCCTGCGCGACGGAATCGCCGAGGCGGAGCTCATCCGCATCGACGCGGCGGACTCACGGGTCGATCTCGCGGAAGCACGAGCCCTACAGGTGCCGCTCGTGGCGCACGGCGAGATCGACGCCTCCCACGAAGGACCGGAGGGCGTGCGCGCCGCGCGCGCCCACCACCTCGAGGTCCGCGGCGAGCTCCCCCTCGCGGCGCACGGTCTCAGCCGGTCGGATCCGGCGATTCCCACCCGCTACCTGTGAGGGCTATGCGTCACTGCTGCAGCGACTCGTAGATCTCCTTGCACGACGGGCAGACCGGGAACTTCTCCGGGTCGCGACCCGGGGTCCACTTCTTGCCGCACAGCGCACGCACGGGCTTGCCCGTGATGGCCGACTCGAGGATCTTCTCCTTCTTCACGTAGTGCGAGAAGCGCTCGTGATCGCCGGGCTCGATGCTCTCTTCGCGGATGAGCTCTTCGAGCTCACGGTCGAGGGTGGCGAGGCCGCCCTGGTCGGGGCTGTCGGCAGGGGTGCTCATGGTCAGCAAGTGTAGCCGCGAGGGCTGCGTGCGGCTCTGGTCACGAGCTGGTCGCGGCGAACTCCATGAGCTCGCTCTCTCGCCGTTCGAACACCCGCGAACCGACAGCGAGACCCACACCGAGCACGACCACACCCGTCGCCGCTCCGCCCACGAGTGCGGCGAGGCCGAAGGACGGGTCACCCGAGACCGCGAGCCATGCCCACCACAGCGTCGGCACGCTGACCGCAAGCGCACCCAGCATCACGAGCGCCTGCGAAAGGATGCCGGCAGATCCCGTGCGCTGGGGCTGCTGGAACGGGCTGTCGCCCGGACGCGAGACGGTGTACGGAGCGGCTGCCGAGGCGATCGAGGAGAGTCCGAGACCGGACAGGAACAGGCTGATCGTCACTCCCGCGAGCGCCGGCAGGTGTGCCCAACGCCCGTGAATCGCGACCGCCACCGGAACGGCGACGGCGAACGTCGGCACCGCGATGAGCAGGATCGGCACGAGACGTCCGACGCGGTCAGAGATGCCGCGCACGCCGGAGGCGACGTGCATCCACACCGCGGTGGAGTCGTAGGCCACATCGTTGTGGGGCAACCATCCGAAGAAGAGCGCGATGATCGGCACGGGTACGAGGGCGACGTACTCGGCGGGTACACCGGCGACCAGCAGCGGGATGGTCGTCAGCAGCGCCGCGACCGGCACCACGAGCACGTTCACGCCGTAGCGGCGGTCGCGCAGCCAGTACGTGAGGCTGCGCGCGGCGATGGCGCCTCCCGCAGTGCCGGGAAGCACCGAGAACCATCCCATGCCGCCGCGCTCTCGCGCGGCGAGGGGACGCTCGATCGACGTGAGCGCACGGCGCACGATGGCGTACCACGCCCAGCCGAGCAGGGCGATCGTGACCACCGCGACCGTCAAGGCCAGCCAGAGCCCGCCGACATCGCCGATCGCGGCCAGTCCCGGCAGTGCCCAGGCGGCTCCGATCGGGGTGAACGCGAGCACGTGAGCCGCCACGTCGAGCTGACTGGGAACCGCATCGCCCCAGTCGAGTGAGGCGAAGAACACCCCCACCGGCACGAAGACGACCAGCAGCGCGAGGATGAACAGCCCCGTGAGCTCGCGCGACCGACGCGGGAGCGTCCACATCGAGGCCAGTCCGGCGGCCACTCGGGTGAGCAGCGTCGCCGTGACCACGCCCAGCAGAGGTCCGATCACCGCCGGCGCGCCGGCATCCTGCGACAGCCACATCACCGCCGTCGCCACGGCCACCGCCGTCAGCGCCAGCACGGGCACGCTGATGACGCTCGCGAGCAGGATCGCCCCGGCCAGGGGTCTGGGTTCGAGTCCGAAGGTCTGGAATCGCCGCGGGTCGAGCTGGTCCGGGCTGCCGGAGATAGGCGGCGCGAGCGCATAACCCACCGCGACCGCGCTGCCGCCGAGGACCGTGACGACGAAGGCGGACTGTGCGGTGACCGCTTGGAGCGCGATCTGGGCGATGCCGGCGGCGACGACGCCGCCCACGACCAGCACGCTCGCGATGATGGCCCGCCAGCGCTCTGCGGCGTCGCCGCGCAGCGCCCCGATCAGCAGAGCCGCCCTCAGTCGGAGAACGTGTGCAGCCATTCGAGGCCCTCCACCTCGTTCGAGCCGCCGACGAGCTCGAGGAACCGCGCCTCGAGCGTCTGCTCGCCGCGGACCTCGGCTACCGTGCCGTCGACCAGCACCTGACCGGAGACGATCACCGCCACGCGATCGCACACGCGCTCGACCAGATCCATCCCGTGGCTGGAGAGCAGAACGGTCCCGCCGTGCGACACATACGTGCCCAGGATGTCGAGGATCACCGAGCTCGAGACCGGGTCGACGGCCTCGAAGGGCTCATCGAGCACGAGCAGGCGAGGCGAGTGGATCAGGGCTGCGGCAAGCATGATCTTCTTGGTCATGCCCGCGGAGTAGTCGGAAACGGACCGGCCCAGCGCAGAGGTCAGGTCGAAGGCGCGACCGAGGTCGGAGGCGCGGCGCTCCACGGTGTTCGCGTCGAGCCCGCGCAACAGCCCCGCGTAGGACAGCAGCTGGCGACCAGTCAGGCGATCGAAGGTGCGCAGCCGGTCCGGCAGCACACCGATCAGCTTCTTGGCCTCACGTGACCGGATGCGCGCGTCGACGCCGGCGACGCGGATGGTACCCGCATCCGGCTTCAGGAGTCCGGCGATCATCGACAGGGTCGTGGTCTTACCCGCGCCGTTCGGCCCGACGAGGCCGTAGAACGTGCCGGCGGGCACGACGAGGTCGATGCCGGCGACCGCGACGGTCGCTCCGTAGGACTTGGTCAGTCCGCTCACCTCGAGTGCCAGAGCGGGTTCGTTCGCAGGCGCCGTCGTCTCGGCGACGTCGGCGAACAGCCGCTCGCCCTCCTCATCGTCGGCACGCTCGGTCACGACGACGGTCTCGGCTCGTGCCAGTGTGCCGTCGGGAGTCTCATCGTCCGCTTCGGTGACGGGAGAACCCTCCCCGATCGGCTCGGGTTCCTCCTCCACGATCTCGACGGCCACCTCCTCTTCGACCGTCTCGACCGGATCGACCGGGGGCACTTCCGCAGGCCCGGCATCGTTTTCCTCGGTCGCCGCGTCCGCCGTGGGGACGACGGGCACCGCGTCGAGCACCTCGGGCGAAGCGGCCTCGACGGGCGCCTCGACCGGCACGATCATGTCATCGGCAGTAGCGGGCTGTTCCCCATCCGACGGCGCGGGCCGCGGCGGCAGGGGCGGTTTGGGCGGGATGACGAAGTCCATAGGTACCGGCGCGTCGATCGGGGCCACTGGCGGCGTCTTGGCGGCTGTCGAGCGCGGCGTCTTCGCTCCCGACGGCGCTGCCTTCGTCCGCGGCGCCGCGGTGCGCGGCTTGGGCGCGGTCTCGCCGGCACGCGCTGTCGTCGTACGTGCCGCCGGCTTTCGCGGGGCCGCGGGCTTCTTCGCCACGGCCGGCTTCTTCGCCGCGGCAGGGGCGGCCGCATCCTCTCCCGACGGCGTCGCGGTGCGCTTCGCCGCGGTCGGGCGCTTCGCCGCGGGCTTCTTCGGAGCGACCGGTGCCGCGGCCTCTCCCTCGGCCGGCGCGGCCGCGGACGCGGCGGCTGACGTGGCCGGCTTCTTCACCGCGGGCTTGCGCGCCGCAGCCGGGCGAGCGGATGCGGGGCGCGGAGAGCGCGGCGTCGACGGACGCGCGGATGCCGGCTTCTTGGGAGCTTCGGAGACCTCCTCGACGGAGCCGTCGTCGGGCGTGGGCGCGTCGGAACCGGAAGGAGTGGAGGTCACTTCACCAACGTACCAACCGCCCCTGACGATCCCATCGGTGGGATACGGCCGCGTCTCCGATTGTCACGAATCCACAACGGCAGGGGGCAGATCTGCGGCCTTCCAGGTGGCCCGGATACCATGGGCACGGCACAAAGGAGTGTTTCGTCGGTGAACCGACCGTGAACTTCGACTCCAGGAGCGATGAACCTTATGAGACTTCAGACTGTGATCCTTGCCGCCGGCATGGGCTCGCGCCTCGGCCGCAGCCTGCCGAAGCCGCTGACCCAGCTGAACGACGGGCGCAGCATCATGCGCCAGCAGCACGACAACATCCGCGCCGCTTTCGGCACGGATGCCAAGATCACGACCGTCGTCGGGTATCGCGCCGAGACCATCGTCGAGGCCTTCCCGGAGGCCGACTACGTCTACAACGAGCGCTACGACCAGACCAACACCTCGAAGAGCCTGTTGCGCGCACTGTCTGCGACGGGCAAGGCTGGCGTGCTCTGGATGAACGGCGACGTGGTCTTCGATCCCCGCGTGCTGGGTCGCGCCGTGGCGCTCATCGAGCGGGAGCAGTCCTTCGTCACCGTCAACACCGCGAAGGTGAGTGACGAAGAGGTCAAGTACACCGTCACGAGCGAGGGCTTCATCAAGGAGCTGTCCAAGACCGTTCGCGGCGGCATCGGCGAGGCCGTGGGAATCAACTACATCTCGCGCGCCGACAAGCGCTCGTTCATGCACCACCTCGCGCGCGTCGACGACCAGGACTACTTCGAGCGCGGTCTCGAGCTCGCTATCCAGCACGACGGTCTCCTGCTCGAGCCGATGGACATCTCCGACCTGTACGCCGTCGAGGTCGACTTCGCCGAAGACCTCGAGCGCGCGAACCAGTTCGTCTGATCCGCAATCCCCCGGCACCGTTCAGCCGGGCCGCTTAGCATCGCAGCATGCCGGAGAAGGTCCACCGCATCCACAGCCTGCCGGACGAATCACCGTGGCAGGGCGGGATCCCACCAGTCGGGTCGAGTGAGCACCCGTTCACCGTCCGCGCCCTCGACCGTGTGCTCGCCGTCCAGCGGCCCGTGGTGCTGGCGCATCTGCGCAGCATCCGGGTACGTCACCCGCGCGCCACGACGGTCGAGATCGTGCGGATGCTGGAGCGCCGCTACCTCGCGGCGGTGACCACCGGCGGGGCCGCCGTCGGCGCGACCGCCGTGGTGCCCGGCATCGGTACGGGCGTCACGTTGGCGCTGAGCGGCGTGGAGACTCTCGGCTTCCTGGAGACGACGACGCTGTTCGCGCAGTCGGTCGCCGAGGTGCACGGACTCCCGGTGGAGAACCCCGACCGGGCCCGCGCGCTCGTTCTGACGCTGCTGCTCGGCCAGGAGGGGATCGACCTGGTCACCCAGCTCGCGCGTCAGGCCGGCGGCAAGGGTCCCTCGCGCAGCACCTACTGGGGCGAGTTGATCACCACGACCCTCCCCCGCGCGGCGCTCGGTCCGCTCGTGGACCGACTGAAGACCTCGTTCGTGCACCGGTTCGCCGCGCGCGGCGGCGCCTCGTTCGTCGGCAAGGCGCTGCCGTTCGGCGTGGGCGCGGCGGTGGGCGGCGCCGGCAACCATCTGCTCGGGCGCCGCGTGATCACCACTTCTCGACGCGCGTTCGGGATGCCGCCCATCGATCTGCCCGCGGAACTCGAGCCTCGCCCGGGCGCGGCGCCGATCGAGCGGCTCGCGGGGCGGGGCCTCGCGCGCACCGGCGGACTCGTGGCCCATGCCGCGGGATCCGCGACCCGGCGCGCGCGGGACGCAGCGAAGGCGCTCGGCTCCGCGCGGCGCAAGTAGCAGCGTTTCCGGGTCAGGACGCCTCTTCGCGCCCTGCGTTCGAGTCGAGCTCCGCCTGTGCCGCGGCATCGTCCGCGTCACCGCCTGCTCGTGCGTGCCACTGCTCCCACTCCTCCATCAGGCGTGCGATCGCGGCGTGGAAGCGCGCGGTCGGAGCCCCGGGCGAGGTGTCGCCGAAATAGTGCTCCACCCAGTGGGCCAGTCGCGCGACGGCGTCCGGGTCCACGACCAGGCGATCGACCTCGTCGAGGATGCGGGGGGCGTCGGCGGCGTCCAGCCATTCGCACGCCGAGAGATAACCGCTCGTGTCGACCGCGGCGCGCTCGTCGACCGGGCGCGTGATGAGTAGCGGCTTGTCGGCGGCGAGGCGGTCGTAGACCATGGCGGAGATGTCGACCACGGCGACGTCGGAGGCGGCCAGCTGCCAGCCGAGTTCCGGCCCGTCGTCGTAGACGTGCTGAGCGGAGGGGTCGGCGGCGTTCGCCGCCGCGATCGCCGCGACGATGCGTCGATGCGCGGCCAGGTACTCGTGGTCAACCACGCCACTGCGCGGATGCGGCCGGTAGATGAGGCGATGGCGCGCGGAGCCGAGCACGGCCGAAGCAAGCGCCTCTCCGTGACTGGCGATGGATCCGTAGAACGCCGAAGGTCGATCACCCTCCCATGTCGGCGCGTAGAGCACGACCGTACGATCGTCCGGCGTGTAGGGCAGCACCCCGGAGTAGTGGTCGGCTTGCGGTCGGCCGATGGCGATCGTGCGGGTGTCGAGGTCGTAGTTCCAGAGCACGCGTCCCAGACGCTGGCGAGCCGCATCCCCCGCGATCAGGGCATAGTCGTATGCCTTGAACTGATTCGTGGTCATGTACATCTTGTCGGACTCGCCGTGGTTGATGAACACGTGCCAGCGGTGCCCGTAACGGAACATCTGGAAGTTCCGGGTGTTCTGGTTCACGTACAGCACGATGCGCAGCCCCTGCGCGGCCACGACCTTCTCGAGGTCGCGCACGGTCGGCACGAAGGCGACGGGCAGCTCGCTCTCTGCCATGATCGCCGCGGCCGAGGTCGCGTTGCGGCTGAGCACCAGGACCGGCCAGGTCTCGGCGAGCTTCTGGAGCGGCTTGTACCACTGACGCATCTGGTAGAGGTTGACGGCACCGTCGGCGAAGTAGACGCCGATGCGGAAGTGACCGACGGGCAACGGGGTGCGCATCGCCCGCACCTCGCGGACGGCGGAGCGGTTGTCGAGGACCTTCCGGAGGAGTCCCCGCGCCTTGCGGATGTCTGATGCCAGGCCCATCCTTCCAGCCTAACCAGCGCACGCATGGGATGATCTTCGGATGCATGTCGACGCGGGGGGCCATCGTGACGCCCCGGTTCCCGCCGCCGAGGCAGGAGTGTCGTTCGTCATGCCCGTGCTCAACGAGGCGCGATATCTGGAACGCGCCGTGCAGAGCGTGCTCGCCCAGCAGACCCCCGGCCCCATGGAGCTCGTGGTGGCGCTGGGCCCCTCGTCTGACGGCACCGACGCGATCGCCGAGCGTCTCGCCGCCGAAGACGACCGCATCCTGCTCGTGCGCAACCCCGACGCGGACATCCCGACGGGTCTGAATCTCGCGATCGCCCGCAGCACCCTTCCGACCATCGTGCGCGTCGACGCGCATTCCGAGCTGGCTCCGGGTTACACGGCGCGGGCCCTCGAGACGCTCGCGCGCGTGCGCGCCGCGAACGTCGGCGGCGTGATGCAGGCCGACGGCCGCACGCCCTTTCAGCGCGCCGTCGCCCGCGCCTACAACTCCCCGTTCGGTCTCGGCGGCGGGGCGTATCACGGCGGGCGGCGCGAGAGTGCGGCCGAGTCCGCGTATCTCGGCGTCATGCGCCGTGTCGTCGTCGACGAGGTCGGCGGATTCGACGAGTCGCTGCGACGCGGCGAGGACTGGGAGTTGAACCTCCGCATCCGTCGCGCGGGATACCGCGTCTGGTTCGATCCCGCTCTGCGCGTGACCTACTGGCCCCGCGAGAGCTGGCAGCGACTCGTGCGCCAGTTCCGGGCCACCGGCGCCTGGCGCGGCGAGTTGGTGCGCCGCTACGGCCGCCGCAACTCACTCCGCTTCTTCGCGCCGCCGGTGCTCGTGGCCTGCGTGGCCCTCGCCGTCGCGACCGCAGTACTGCAGCTCACCGGCATCCTCTCGGGCGTCCCCGCCCTCGTCGCGAACGCCGTCTACCTGCCCGTGGTCGCCTACGCCGTCCTGGTCGTCGGCGTCGCGCTCGGCCCCGGGGGCGGCAAGGGGTGGCGTGACAAGCTCTGGACGATGGGCGTCCTGCCCTCGATGCACCTTGCGTGGGGTGCCGGGTTCATTCAGGGACTCGTGCGCGGTGCGCGGGACACGGTCGACACGTCGCGGCTCGGATCACGCAATACACCGCTGCCGTGACTCAGCCGCCGATCAATCCCTGATCCAGGATGCGGGCGACGACGCGCTCCGCCGCGTGGCCGTCGTCACGCGCATTGAACGCGCGCTGCCACGCGGCGTACCGGTCCGCGTAGGCCGCCGAATCCTGCGTCAGGGCAGCGGTCAACTCCTCCTGCGTACGCACGAGCGGGCCGGGGGCGCGCTCGGCGAGATCGAAGTAGAACCCGCGGAGGCGTCCCCGGTAGTCCTCGAGATCCGGTACGAAGAAGAACACCGGCTTGCCGGTGACGGTGAAGTCGAACATCACCGACGAGTAGTCCGTCACCAGCGCGTCGGCGGCCAGCAGCAGCTGGGCGGTATCGGGGAAGCCCGTCACGTCGACGACGCGCGCACCCTCGGTGTCCGTACCCGGCAGCAGCGTACGCGAGTGACCGCGCACCAGCACGACCGCGCCGGAGTCGGCCGCGAGCTTCTCGGCATCCAGGAAGTCCACGATCTGCTCGCGGTCGTCGCGCCAGGTCGGCGCGTAGAGGATGACGCGTTCGTCCTCGCCGATGCCCAGGCGTCGGCGCACCGCCGCCGCATCCCCCGTGCGCAGCACGTCATTGCGCGGGTATCCCTCGACCCAGATCGGTCGGCGCAGAAACGCATAAGCCCGGCGCAGGATCGATGCCGCATAAGGGTTCTGCGCCAGCAGCACATCCCAACGGAGCGATTCGCGCACGACGGCGACCGCCCGCCGCGGGTCGAAACCGGGCCGATGCAGGGCCAGCCGCTTCAGGGGGGTGCCGTGCCAGGTCTGGACGACGTGCTGTCCCGGCCGGCGCACATACCTGCGACGCATCCAGTCATTGACCACCAGCAGACGCGAGACCGCGCGGGCCCGCCACCAGTCCGGGCTCCCCTCGACGACGGGGATCGCCCCTTCCGGCACCTCGACGGAGAGGTCGACGACGCTCCAGTACCGCACGAGGCCGGGCAGCCGCTCGCTGAGCACCCGATCGATCGCGAGCGGGTTGCAACTGGCGTTTCGTCCGTAGAAGCTCTCGAAGAAAACCGCTTCTTCCAACGGCTCACGCCCGGTCGCGTACCGCCGCTCGAGGGCGCCCTGCGCTTCGCCGGCGTCGTACGCCGGATCGACGGGCGGTCCGATCTCGAGCTCCCACCCCGTCAGCGTCGCGCGCACCGGTCCGAGTTGCGCGAGCGAGAGGGGCTCGGGGGCGTCAGGGGCCTCCGCGGAGGCGGCGGGTGCGACGTGCACCCGGTAACGCCCGCTCGGCAGCGGAAGAACCGGCCCGCCCCAGCGGGAGGCGGAGAGCGTGAGCGTCGCCGTCCACGTCTTGCCTCGACCCGTCAGCGTGGCCGCCGCCCGCGCACGGGCGCCGATCAGCTCGACGCGTTCGGGCCGGGCGCCTGTTCCCCGCAGGACAAGCGCAGGCGCGCTCCCCGTGATCCACTCCGCCGTGGTCATGCGATCTCCTTACGAGGCTCGTTGCCGCCGATGGCGGTCATGATCGCCTGGTAGACCCGCTCAGCGTTACGGCCGTCGCGGTGCGCGTGCACCGCCGCATCCAACCGCCGGGCACGCTCCAGCCGCGCTCGGCGCACGTCGTCGTCGGAGAGCACTGCCGCGATCTGCGTGAGTGTCTGCTCCCAGTCGACGGCGACATCCGATCCTGCGACGTCGGCGTAGCTGCCGTAGAAGCCGCGACGACGGGCGTAGTCGTCGACGTCCGGCGCGAAGTAGACGACCGGCAGCGGCACGAGCGAGGAATCGTAGGCCAGCGAGGAGTAGTCGGTGACGAGCAGATCCATGCCCGGAAGCACCGGCGTGACATCGGCCAGACGGTCGCTGCCGAGCAGGTGCACACGCTGCGCCCCCTCGGGCGGCGCGTACTCTCCGGCACCCAACGGATGCGGGCGCACGATCAGTCGTGCGCTGTGCTCGTCGAGCAGGGACGTGATCCGCTCCCAGTCGGCGGCCGTCGGGATCGCCGGGTCCTCGTCTCCGTCGCGCCAGGTCGGGGCGTAGAGCACGAGCCGGTCGTCCGCGAGCGGACCGAGCAGTGCGTCGAGCTGGCGGCGGGCGCTCTCCCGGCGCTCATCCGCAGTCCCCCGCGACAGCACGTCGACGCGCGGCTCTCCGACGACGGGCACGCGCGAGTCGTCGAGCGAGAACGCCGACTCGAGGCGGCCCCGCACGAGGTGGGATGCGGCCGGCAGGAGGCGGATCCGGCGTGTCGCGCTGCGGTACATGAGCGCGAGCAGACGACGTACCAGTCGGGATGACGGGAGGAAGGACTGCGCAGTGTTTCGGGAGAGTCGATGCCGATGCGCTTGAGCGGGATGCCGTGCCACAGCTGGACGAGGTAGGACCCGGACACGGTGTAGCGGTTGACGTCGCCGAAGCCATGCGTGACGACGACGACCTCGGCGCGCGCCGTGAGCCAGAGTCCGCGCAGCGAATCAGCCCGAACGTGCGGGATGCCTCGAGATGCCGCATCCCGCGCCTGCGCATCGGTGCGGATCAGCCAGACGGCGCGGTGGCCGCGCGCGACCGTCTCGTTCCAGACAGCGAGGCCGCCGTCGGCGATTCCCGCCGCCGATCCGAACACCCAACTCCCACGCGCCCGTGGCACGAGCAGCGTGAGGGCGCGTCCGGCGGCATAGAGAGGGATGGCGAGGAGCTTCTTCGCATTGCCGTCGCCGAACGAGAAGGACGCCACCTCGCGAGCCTATCGCGAGGTGGCGTCCGAACCGTCGGAGCGGTGTGGTTACTGCAGCGTGCCCAGCGTGAGCTTGGCCGTCTCGGTCCTGCCGTCGCGGACGTAGCTCAGCGTGGCCTCGGAGCCGCCGGCGGCCGCACGCACCTGAGCGGTGAGATCGATCGCGTTGGTGACGGGAACGCCGTTGAACTCGGTGACGATGTCTCCGGAGCGCAGCCCCGCGCCGGCGGCCGCGCCGCCCGAGGACACGTCCTGGATGTAGGCGCCCTGGATCGTGGCGTTCTTCTGCGACGCCGCGTCGGCGACGGTCGCTCCGAGCAGGCCGTGCGTGGCACTGCCGTCCTTGATGATCTCGTCTGCCACGCGCTGGGCGATGTTCGCGGGGATGGAGAAGCCGACGCCGATGTTGCCCGACTGCCCGCCCGACGAGCTTGCCGCCGGAGGACGCGATGGCCACGTTGATGCCGATGAGCCTGCCGTCGGAGTCCACCAGCGCGCCACCCGAGTTGCCCGGGTTGATCGCCGCATCCGTCTGGATGACCGCGATCTTGATCGTGGCGTTCGGGGACTGCTGCTGTTGCTGCTGCCCCTGCCCGAAGTCGAACTGGAACGGGCTCTCCTGCTGGCCCTGACCGCCGTCCTCCTTGGTGGAGGAGTCGTCGGGCGCCGCCGACGAGGCGATCTCGATGGAACGGTTCAGGGCACTGACGATGCCGGTCGTGACCGTGTTGTCGAGACCGAGGGGGGCGCCGAGCGCGATCGCCTGGTCTCCGACGTTGAGCTTGCTCGAGTCGGCGAAGTCGATCGGGGCCAGCCCTGATGCGTCCGTCAGCTTGATGACTGCGAGGTCGTACGTCGGGTCGGTGCCTACGACCGTGGCCTGGTAGACCTTGCCGTCGGAGGTCGTGACCGACAGCGTGGGATCGGCCGTGGCGCCGTCGAGCGTCACCACGTGCGTGTTGGTGAGCACGTAGCCGTCCTCGGAGAGCACCACACCGCTGCCGGTGCCGCCGCCGTTGCTCGCGGTGGCCGAGATCGTGACCACGCTGGGCAGGACCTTGGCGGCCACGGCGGTGACGTTGTTGACCTTCTGCGTGTCGTTGACCGTCACGACGGTGGGGCTGCTGGCCGCCGTCGTCTGTGTCTGACCCCACATGCTGATGCCGGCGTAGGTCCCACCGACGCCCGCGGCGCCGCCGACGAGGGCCGCGGCAACGAGCAGACCCACCGTGCGACCGGCGGTCGACTTCTTGCGCACCGGCGCGGACGGCGCCGGGCCGCCGAGCGGCAGCGTCGGAGCGGTCTGGGCGCCGGGGCCGAACGCCTGGCCCGATGCGGCTGCACCGGCTGCGGGGACGCCGTATCCGGCGGGCGCCTTCGGGTACGAGGCGGGGTAGGGCGGGCGCGGCGGCATGGCCGGCGCAGCAGGTGCAGCCGCGGCCGGCGGGGTGGTCGGCACGTCGGACGCGGGAGCCGGCTGCGGCGATGCGGCGGGCGCGACGGGTTCGGACACAGAGTCTTCGGATTCGGGGCGGGAGCCCTGGTTGTCACTCATGGTTGCTCCTTCTGGACGGGCGATCTTCACTGTGACCGTCGTCTCTGTGGTTTTCCTATGCCAGCCTTGGGACAGCCCTATGGGACTAACGTGTGCTGAATGCGAAACCAGAACGCACCCTGGCACCGGGTGGCCGCGGGCGCCGGACTCCTGGGCTCGGACGGCACCCCTGCACCTACGATCTTCGCAGAGATGAGCGCGCTGGCGGCCGAAACGGCTGCCATCAACCTCGGCCAGGGCTTCCCTGATGAGGACGGCCCAGCCGAACTCCTCGACATCGCGCGTGAGGCGATCGCGACGGGTGTCAACCAGTACCCGCCTGGTCGCGGCACGGCGGATCTTCGCCTCGCGATCGCCGAACACCAGGCGCGGTTCTACGGGCTGCGCATCGATCCGGATCGCGAGGTGCTCGTCACCGCGGGGGCCACCGAAGCGCTTGCCGCGACCCTCCTCGCGCTCGTCGGTCCGGGCGACGAAGTCGTCGTCTTCGAACCCCACTACGACGCTTATGCGGCGGATGTGGCGCTGGCCGGCGCGACGCTCGTGACCGTGCCGCTTCGATGGCCCGATTTCCAGCCGGACCTCGATCAGCTCGCCGCCGCCGTCACGGACCGCACCCGCGTCATCCTGCTCAACGATCCCCACAACCCCACGGGTGTCGTGTTCGCCGATGAGGTGCATGCGAAGATCGTGCGCCTCGCGCATCGGCACGACGCGATCATCGTGACCGACGAGGTGTACGAGCATCTGGTGTTCGACGGCCGCCGCCATGTGCCTATCGCGACGCTGCCGGGCGCTGCCGAGCGCACGATCTCGATCTCGTCCGCGGGCAAGACGTTCTCGGTGACGGGATGGAAGATCGGTTGGGCCACGGGGCCCGCATCCCTCATCGACGCTGTGCTCACGGTCAAGCAGTTCCTGACGTATGTCAACGGTGCGCCGTTCCAGCCGGCCGTCGCCGCAGGGCTTCGCCTGGACGATGCCTTCTTCACCGGCGTCGGCACCGCGCTGCAACGCAAGCGCGACGTACTGCGCGAGGGCCTCGGCTCCGCCAGGTTCGTCCCCTTCCGCGCCGGTGGCTCCTACTTCACGGTGGCGGATGCGGCCCCGCTCGGCGTGAGCGACGCGCACGAGTTCTGCCGCCGCCTTCCGCACGAAGCCGGGGTCGTGGCGATCCCGCTGACGGCCTTCGCCGCGCGGGAAAGACAGCACGAGTACGCGAGCCTCGTGCGGTTCGCGGCCTGCAAGCGCCCGGAGGTCATCGCCGAGGCCATGCACCGTCTGACGGCGCTGACCTGAGTCAGCGCGGCACCACGCGGTAGCGCCGCAGCTGCAACGCCGGGTTCACCGCACGGATGCGGGCGAGCTCGTCGAGGTCGATCGGCGCCACGGCAAGCCCTTCTCCTACGGCGAGCCCGGCAAGGGTCACACCCTGCGGATCGAGGATGACGGAGTGGCCGACGCCGATCGGGGCGGGATGATCCGCCGCCGCGACGAACGCCGTGCTCTCGATCGCGCGCGCAGCGAGCAGCGTCTGCCACTGCTGCTCCTTCAACGGGCCGCGGACCCATTCGGCCGGCACGAGGATGACGTGCGCGTCGGCATCGACGATGCGGCGCGCGGCCTCGGGGAAGCGCAGGTCGTAGCAGGTCATGATGCCGAAGACGACGCCGTCGACGGTGAAGGTCTGGGGCTTGTCAAGGTCTCCCGGCGCGACCCAGTCCGACTCCTGCTGCCCGAAGGCGTCGTAGAGGTGCTGCTTGCGGTAGCTCGCGACGACACCCGAGGCGTCGACCGCGACGACGGTGTTGTGAACGCGGTCCGCATCCGCCGCCTCGACCAGACCCGCCACCAGGGTGAGGTCTTCCCGCACAGCGATCTCGCGCAGACCCCGCACGAACGGCCCGTCGATCCCGGGCTCTGCGTTCTGGCGCAGCGACGCGTCGAAGGGGTCGACGAAGAAGCTGCTGTACTCCGGAAGCACCAGCACGCGGGCTCCGCGGGCGGCGGCCTGCGCCGCGAGCAGACAGATGCGATCGAGGTTGGCGGAGCGGTCGGCGATCGGCGCGAACTGCGCGACGGCGAGGGAGAGAACGGCGGGCACTCCCCCATCCTCCCGGCCCGGAGGGACCTCGGCAACCGCCTCGATTCGCGCACTGCTCGAACGCGTGCTAGTGTTATCTCTTGTGCCGCGGGGTGGAGCAGTTCGGTAGCTCGCTGGGCTCATAACCCAGAGGTCGCAGGTTCAAATCCTGTCCCCGCAACAAAAAGAAGGCCCGGATCCTCGGATCCGGGCCTTCTGCTTTGCTCAGGAAGCCCTGGTCACACCGGATTCTCGCTCCTCAAGCGTCGGGGTCGATGCCGATCGACATCCGTTCGAGGAAGTCGGCGATCACGGCGAGCTCCGTCGGCGAGTAGTCGAACGCGACATCCCTCATCGCGTCGATGCTGTCGCGGAAGTGGTGCGTGAAGTCGGTGCGGGACTTCTCCGTCAACGAGATGAGCCTCGCCCGGCGATCCACCGGATGCGGCTTGCGCACAACATGCCCCGAGTCCTCGAGACGGTCGACGAGCTTCGTCGTGGAGGCGGTGGAGATCCGTAGGTGCCGCGCGATGTCGTGCGGGCTGACGTCCTGTCCCCGCTGCTCGCGGATGATGAGCATGCGCAGAGCGGCGAGGTCCGTGGCGTTCATGTCCATGTCGCCCTTCATGCCGCTGTACATGCGATCCATGGCGTCGCTGAAGGCGCGCACGGCCGACAGGACGCGCCATACTGCGCGATCCATATCACGCGACGTATCGTCGGAGTCAGCGGGACTCGCCATGTGGACACCCCCTCAGGTCGTATGTATGCTCGATCGAACTCGGTTAGCTAGTAAAACTAGCAAAATGGAAGGGCGCATGGACGAGATCGAACAGGTCATTCTTGTGGATGACGAGGGCAACCAGATCGGGACTGCGCCCAAGAGCAGTGTCCACGGTACAGACACCGCGCTGCATCTCGCCTTCTCCTGCCATGTTCTGGATGACGAAGGTCGCGTCCTCGTCACCCGTCGAGCCCTGCACAAGCGCACCTGGCCCGGCGTGTGGACGAACTCCTTCTGTGGACACCCGCGGCCCGCCGAGCCCGTCCTGAACGCGGTGAAGCGTCACGCCGACTCCGAACTCGGACTGCGCCTGACCGACATCGAACTGGCCCTCCCCCTCTTCCGGTACCGCGCCACCGACGCGAGCGGGATCGTGGAGAACGAGATCTGCCCCGTCTACGTCGCCCGCGCCGAGAACGTGCCGCAGCCCAATCCGCTCGAGGTGCTCGAGACGCAGTGGGTGCACCCCGCCGATCTCGTGACCGCGCTGGATGCCGCCGAGTGGGCGTTCAGCCCCTGGCTCGTGCTGCAAGCACGTCAGCTCGATCTGTTCGTCACCCAGCGGCGAATACAGGCGGCGACGCGATGATCTCCTGGCTCAGCGCGGACAACCGCGCGGGGATCGACGCGGCGGTCGATGCGGCTCTCGCCCGCATCCGTCGCCGCGCGACCGACGGCGCAGACGCCTACGCCGCGCTCACCGCCGCGGTCACGCGCGCGGCGACCGGAGGAAAGCGCTTCCGGCCGGCCAACGTCGTGGGCGCGTATCTCGCATTCGACGGCGCAGACCAGGCGCTGCCGGCGGTCTACGAGGTCGCTGCCGCCTTCGAGCTACTGCACGCGGCGTTCGTCGTCCATGACGACGTCATCGACCACGACGTCCAGCGTCGTGGCGTACTGAACATCTCCGGGGAGTTCCGAACGCGCGCCACCGCGGCAGGAGCGTCCCGCTCGGGCGCGAACGATCTCGGCGACGCCGCGGCGATCCTCGGGGGCGATCTGCTGTTGTACGAAGCCACCCGCATCCTCGCGCTCGTCGACGTGCCCGCCGCCACCCGGACGGCACTCGTGGAACTCTTCGACGACGCCGTGTCGGTCTCGGCTGCTGGCGAGCTCGCCGACGTCGAGAACGCGCTGGGACTGCACGCGGCGGAGGCCGCGTCCGTGCTGACGACCGCACACGACAAGACCGCCGTGTACTCCTTCGACGCGCCGCTGCGCGCAGGTGCTCTGCTCGCCGGCGCGAGCGAGCCCGAGCTCGAGGCGCTGCGCCGCGCCGGCGGTGCGCTGGGACTCGCCTTCCAGCTCGTCGATGACCTGATCGGCGCGTTCGGCACGGCCGACCAGGCCGGGCGGGATGCGGGCAGCGATCTTCGCGAGGCCAAGCGCACTCCGCTCGTGGTCCTGGCGCAGCAGGGGGCGGGCCGCGATGCAGTCGCGGAGGCGCTCGCGGTCGCACACACGGGGCCCGTGGCTGTGCTCGCCGCGCAGCGCGCGCTGGATGCGACAGGCGCCCGCGAGCGTCTCGCGGTGCTCATCGACGAAACGCTCCGCTCCGCGCGAGCCGATGCCGCCACACTCTCCCCCGCAGCTGTCGCCCTCGTCGACGAGCTCGCGACCCGCATCGCGGAGAGGATGCCGTGAGCGCGCGCGATCAGCCGAGCGGGCTCTCCCTCTACGACCGCACGGCGGTGGCGGCCGCCGCATCCGTCATCCGCGCGTACTCCACCTCGTTCGCCCTCGCGACCGGGCTCCTCAGCCCGCGCACACGCCCCCACATCCGCAATGTCTATGCGCTCGTTCGCGTCGCGGACGAGATCGTGGACGGACCGGCCGGAGAGGCCGGGCTCGACCGCGAGCGGCAGCAAGAAGTGCTGGACGCGTTCGAGCGCGAGACCCGTGCAGCCGTCGAGCGAGGATTCAGCGCGAACCTCGTCGTGCATGCCTTCGCCCTGACCGCCCGCGAGTGCGGAATCGGCGAGGACCTGACGGCCCCGTTCTTCGCCTCGATGCGGACGGATCTCGGCGTGCGTGAACACGACGACCTGTCGCACGACGCGTACGTGTACGGATCGGCCGAAGTGGTGGGGCTGATGTGTCTCGCCGTCTTCGAGAACGCCGGACGCCGGTCCCCTTCCGCGCCCCCGGCCGAGCTCGTGATGGGCGCACGCGCGCTCGGGCGCGCCTTCCAGGACGTCAACTTCCTTCGAGACCTGGAGCACGATGCGGGAGCCCTCGGACGGGACTACCTCGCCGTCGACGGCGTCGCGCGCACGCGGGACGACGTGCTCGACCGGATCGATCGAGACCTCGCAACGGCAGCCGCCACCGTCCCGCTCCTGCCTTCGGACTGCCGCAGGGCCGTCACGGCGGCCCACGATCTCTTCGCCGCACTCTCCGCGCGCCTACGCCAGGCGTCCGACGAAGGGCGCGTGCGTGTTCCCACATCGCAGAAGGCGGTTCTCGCCGCCCGCGCCTGGCTGGGCGCCGCACCCCTGAAGGAACGCTCATGATTCGCACCGTCGTCATCGGAGGCGGGATCGCGGGGCTCGCCACGGCCGCCCTGCTCGCGAACGACGGGCACGAGGTGGCCCTCCTCGAGGGGCGTGACGCGGTGGGCGGCCGGGCGGGCTCGTGGGAGCGCGACGGCTTCCGCTTCGACACGGGTCCCAGCTGGTATCTGATGCCGGAGGTGTTCGACCACTTCTTCCGCCTGCTCGGCACGACGACCGCAGAACAGCTCGATCTCGTCGATCTCGTGCCCGCGTACCGCGTCTATGCCGAATCCCACCTCGATGAGGCACCCGTCGACGTCGTATCTGGTCGTGAAGAAGCGACCGCCCTGTTCGAGTCGATCGAGCCGGGAGCCGGTGCGCGTCTGGATGCGTACCTGGACTCGGCCGGCGAGGCGTACGACCTCGCCGTCTCCCGCTTCCTGTACGACACCTACGAGTCGCTCGGCAACCTCACGGACCGTTCGATCCTGCGTCGGCTGGGCCACCTGACGCGCCTGCTGACCCAGCCGCTGCAGTCCAGGATCGACAAGCGCTTCACCGACACGCGCCTCCGCCAGATCCTCGGTTACGCCGGCGTCTTCCTGGGCGGCTCGCCGTACCAGCTGCCGAGCCTCTACCACCTCATGAGCCACCTCGATCTCGATGATCGGGTGCGCTATCCGCAGGGGGGCTTCACCGCGCTGATCGACGCCATCGCGCGCGTCGCGACCGAGCGCGGCGTCGTGATCGAGACCGGCGTGAACGTCGATCGCATCCTCGTCGCCGACGGCGTCGCGCGCGGCGTCGTCACCGCCGACGGGCGCCGCTTCGACGCCGACGTCGTGGTCTCCACCGCCGATCTGCACCATACGGAGACCCGCCTCGTCCCCGAGCGGTACCGCACCTACCCGGAGTCCTGGTGGCAGTCGAAGACGCCGAGCTACGGCGCGCTGCTCGTGCTGCTCGGCGTGACGGGCGAGCTCCCCGAACTCGCCCACCACACGCTCCTGTTCACGGAGGACTGGCGTACGAACTTCGCGGCCATCTTCGGCGACGCGACCCGCATCCCGGATCCGGCGTCGCTCTATGTCTGCCGCCCCAGCGCGACCGACCCCTCCGTCGCGCCCGAGGGCCACGAGAACCTCTTCGTCCTGGTGCCCATCCCCGCGGATCCGAGCCTCGGCCACGGCGGTGTCGACGGGGCCGGTGACGTCGTCATCGAGCGCGCGGCGGATGCGGCCATCGATCAGATCGCCGCATGGTGCGGTGTTCCCGACCTGCGTGATCGCGTCGTCGTGCGCCGCACGATCGCCCCCGGCGACTTCGAGAGCGACTTGCACGCCTGGCGCGGCAACGCACTGGGTCTCGCGCATCCTCTCACCCAGAGCGCCCTGTTCCGGCCCCGCAACGCCTCCGCCAAGGTCGAGGGACTGTACTACGCGGGCGCGTCCGTGCTGCCGGGCATCGGACTTCCCATGTGCCTGATCTCCGCCGAGCTCGTGGTCAAGCGGCTGCGCGGCGACCGCTCGGCGGGCCCTCTCCCCGAGCCGGTGGCCGAGGCGGTGTGATGCCGGGGCTCTACCTGCTGGCGCTGCTGGTCAGCATCGTCGGAGTGGGCGCACTCGATGCCCGGTTCCGGCTGGCGCTGTGGGCCCGGCCGGGGCGCACCACGGCAGCCGTCGGGATCGGAACCGCTTTCTTCCTCCTCTGGGATGCGGTGGGCATCGCCACGGGCGTCTTCGTCAAGGGCGGCAGCCCCCTGCTCGTCGGCATCGATCTCGCCCCGCACCTGCCGCTGGAGGAGCCGGTGTTCCTCGCGTTCCTGTGCTACCTCGCGCTCGTAGTGCACGCCGCATCCCTGCGGATCACCAAACGCAGACGGGATGCGGCGTGACCTACCCGCTCATCGTGCTGCCGTTCGTGCTGGTGACCGCCATCGTCACCGCGGTCAGCGCCCGCCGGCCGGGCTTCGCCCGACGGATGCGGGCCAGCGTCGCCTGCGCCATCGCGCTATTCGCGCTGACCGCGGTCTTCGATAACGTGATGATCGCCCTCGATCTGTTCACCTATCCCGCCGAGCATCTCAGCGGCATCCGGATCGGACTCGCCCCGATCGAGGACTTCTCCTATCCGCTGTGCGCAGCGTTCGGCGTTCCCGCCGTGCTCTCACTGCTCCCGACTCGGAAGACCGAATGACCGACCTCCGCCCCGCCGACATCCTGCGCACGCTGTTCGTCTCGTCGCGCCCCGTGAGCTGGATCAACACGGCGTTCCCGTTCGCGGCGGCCGTCGTGATGACCACACGCACGGTGGATCTCACCCTCATCGTCGGCACGCTGTTCTTCCTCGTCCCCTACAACCTCGCGATGTACGGTGTGAACGACGTCTTCGACTACGAGTCGGATCTTCGCAATCCGCGCAAGGGCGGAACGCACGGCGCGGTCCTCGATCGGCGGATGCACCGGATCACCCTGTGGGCGGCGGCGCTGTCGTGCCTGCCGTTCGTCGTGTACCTCGTCGCGGTCGGCTCGCCCGCATCCTGGGTCGTGCTCGCGCTCAGCCTGTTCTTCGTGGTGTTCTACTCGGCGCCGCCGCTGCGCCTCAAAGAGGTGCCGTTCGCCGATTCGATGACGAGCAGCATCCACTTCTTCTCGCCCGCCGTGTACGGGCTCGTCCTCGCGGGCGCGACCTTCACGCCGGGGCTCATCGCCGTCCTCGTCGCCTTCGCCCTGTGGGGCGTCGCTTCCCACGCGTTCGGCGCCGTGCAGGACGTCACCGCGGACCGCGAGGCCGGCATCTCCTCGATCGCGACGGTGCGCGGCGCGCGGTGGACCGTGTGGTTCGCGCTCGGATGCTATCTCGCGGCGGGTCTCGTGATGCTCGCGTCGGCCTGGCCGGGACCGCTCGGAGGCTTGCTCGTCATCCCGTACCTGCTCACCCTCTGGCCCTACCGCTCGATCACCGATGAGACGTGCGAGCGGGCCACGGTCGGCTGGGGACGGTTCCTGTGGCTCAATCAGCTGGGTGGCTTCGGCACGACCCTGCTGCTCATCTGGTACGCGCTGCTCACCGCCTGACGCGGCTCGCCCGCATCCCTTCGACTCGAACCATCGAGACTGCATCTCCGTGACGAGATCACGGTATTTACCCGTGATCTCGTGCGGCGAATGCAGTCTCGCGGGCTGGTGAAGACAAGCGCGCCGGCCCCGCGGAATGCGGGACCGGCGCGAAGAGGAGCGGATGCGGGTCAGCCGCCCAGCTCGATCAGCTTGTCGACCGCGGCCGTGAGCCGACTGTCGGCCTCGCCGTACTTCGTCCAGTCGCCGGCCTTGAGGGCGGCGTCCCGGTCGATCAGCGCCTGACGGGCGTCCTGCAGCGCGGCCTGGTAGTCCGGGCTTCCGGTGTTTCCCGTGGACGTACCGTCCGTACCACCGGTCTGGTCGGGCGAGGGCGTCGCCCCCGGGTCCGGTGCGACGTCCTGGTCACCCGCGTTGGCGCCGGAGTCGCCGCCGAACAGGGCGTTGAGCGCCTCGTTGAGCGTGTCCTCGAACGCGACCTCGGTGCCGAAGGCGACGAGCACCTTCTGCAGCTGCGGCAGCTGCGTACCGCTGGAGGCCTGCACGAACACCGGCTGCACGTACAGCAGTCCCCCGCCGACGGGGAGGGTCAGCAGATTGCCGTTGATGACGTTCGACTGCCCCTGTTTCAGGATGTTGATCTGCGCCGAGATCCCGGGATCCGAGTTGAACGTGTTCTGCACCTGGCCGGGACCGGGGATGGTGGCGCCCGCCGTGATCTCCAAGAGCCTGAGCTTGCCGTAGTCCGGGCTCTTCACGCCCGCCTGGCTGCCCGCATCCGAGTCCACCGAGAGGTATCCCATGAGGACGTTGCGCGACTCCGTGCCCGTCGACTGTGGGATGAAGCTCGTGAACATCGAGTAGCTCGGCTCGTCCTGACCGGGCATCTTCATGCTCAGGTAGTACGGCGGCTGGTTGACGTCGGGGTTCTGCGGGTCGGCCGGCGTGGACCACGCGTTGTCGCGCTCGTAGAGCGACTGCGCCGTGTCGACGTGGTACTCGCCGAGCATCGCGCGCTGCACCTTGAACAGGTCGGTCGGGTAGCGCACGTGGCTCATCAGGTCGGCGGACATGTCCGAGACCGGCTTGATCGTCGTCGGGAAGACGTTCTGCCACGCCTGCAGCAGCGGATCGGTGTCGTCCCAGGCGTAGAGCGTGACCTTGCCGTCGTACGCGTCCACGGTCGCTTTCACCGAGTTGCGGATGTAGTTGACGTTGTCGAGCGCGACGCGCGGAGTGGGGTTGTTCGCATCCTCGATGGCCTGCGACATGCTCGTCGCCGTCGAGTACGGGTACTGGTCGCTCGTCGTGTAGCCGTCGACGATCCACACCACGCGGCCGTCCACGACGCTCGGATACGGGTCGGAGTCGAGCGTGAGGTACGGCGCCGCCTTCTGCACGCGCACGGCGGGGTCACGGTCGTAGAGGATCTGCGAGTTCTCGTTGATCGAGTCGGAGAACACGATCTGCTCCGACTGGAACTTCAGTGCGTAGATGAGACGGTTGAACATGTTGCCGATGGTCGGGCCGCCGTCGCCGTCGAAGGTCGTGCGGGTGTCGTTGCCGCCGTCGCTCGCCGACGGGTAGTCGAGCTCGATCGGCGTCGTGCCCTCGGGCGCACCTACGATGGAGTACGCGGGCGAGTTCTCGCCGAAGTAGATCCGCGGTTCGTACTTCTCGTCGGTGAGGAACCCGGATGCGGGGATGCTGCCCTCGATGAAGACGGGGTCGCCGTCGGTCGTCCGCTCGTTGCCCTTGGCGACAACGAGACCGTAACCGTGGGTGTAGACGAGGGTGGAGTTCTGCCAGGAAGCCGCATCGCCGAGGCCCGCGGTGTTCACCTCGCGGACCGAGACCACGGTGTCCTGCGTCTGACCGTCGATCTTGTACCGGTCCACATCGAGCGGGTCTTCGAAGCGGTAGTACGGGCGGTACTGCTGCAGCTGACGCACGGTCGGCTGGATGATGGCCGGGTCCATGATGCGGATGGATGCGGTGGTCTCGGCGTCCGAGCGCAGCTGGCCGGGCTCGGCATCGGTCTTCGCGTCGTACGACGTCGTGTCGAGACCCTCGATGTTGAACGCCGTCTTGGTCGCCTCGAGGTTCCGCTCGAAGTACGGCATCTCGAGCGTGCGCTGGTTGGGCCGCACCTGGACCGTGTTGAGGATCCACGGGTACGCCACCCCCACCACGAGGGAGGTGACCACCAGCAGGGCGGTCGCGATCAGCGGGTAGCGCCAGCGTCCGATGACGGCCGTGACGAAGAAGAGCACGGCGACGAAGGCGGCGACGATCGAGAGGATCGTGAGGCCGGGGATCGTCGCGTTGACGGTCGTGTAGCTCGCACCCGTGATGCGGTCGCCCGCCTGCGTCAAGGTGCCGAAGCGGTCGAGGAACAGGCTCGCTCCCTGCAGCAGCAGGTAGAGGCCCGCGATGATCGCGAGCTGGATGCGGGCGGGCTTGGAGATGCGCAGCTCACGCTGGCCGATGCGCACCGAACCGTAGAGGTAGGACACGAGCGCGGTGACCAGCAGTGCCACCAGGACGACCGCCGAGGCGAAGCCGACGGCGCCCTGGTAGAACGGCAGCGCGAACAGGTAGAAGCCGGTGTCCATGCCGAACTGCGGGTCTGCGGTGTCGGTGTGGACGCCGCCCAGCCAGAGCGCCGCGGTCTCCCACTGCGCCGAGGTCGCGAAACCGGCGAAGAAGCCGAAGAAGACCGGGATCCCCCACATGGCGAGGCGACGCAGCGGCTCGACGACCTCCTGGTAACGGTCGAGCTGGGAGCTCAGTCGCACGTAGACCGGTCGGAGCCGATAGGCGAGCTGGATCGTGATCCAGATCGGGATGGCCATCCCGAGGAAACCGACGACGAACATCGCGGCGCGCCAGAGCCACTGCGTGGTCAGAACCGTCGAGTAGCCGAGCTGGTCGTACCAGAGCCAGTCCGCGTAGAGGCTCGCGAAGAGGAAGAACCCCACCGCGAGCGCCGCGATGACGGCAAGCGAGATCGCGATCACCCGCCGGGATCGGTTGACAGGGACGGGCGTCGGCGCTGCGGTCGAAGTCACCCCTTCATCCTACGAGGGGCATACGCCGGCGGTCGCCGTGAGCCCGCTATGCACGGCGATCGGTCAGCTGCAGGTGGGAAGCGCGTCGAGATCGGCGTCGGACGAGATCGCATCGAGCACGTCGACCGCGTCGTCGAGCGTCGACACCGAGAAGACGCGGAGACCGTCGGGAACGTGGCCGACCACCTCGTCGCAGTTGCTCTCGGGCGCGAGGAAGTACTGCGCGCCGGCGTCGTGCGCACCCCAGAGCTTCTGGCGGATGCCGCCGATGGGGCCCACCTCGCCGTCGGCCGTGATGGTGCCGGTGCCGGCGACCTGCGCGCCTCCGTTGAGCTCGCCCGGAGTGAGCTGATCGATCATTCCCAGCGCGAACATCATGCCCGCCGACGGCCCGCCGACGTTGTTGAGCTGCACCTGGACGTCGAAGGGGAACGTGTAGGACACGGTCAGGGTGATCCCGATCTGCCAGATGCCCGCCGCGTCACCGGTTCCCTCCTGCGGCGTGACCGTGACGCTCTCCTGGGCGCCGCCGCGGTCGACGAGGATCTGGACAGGCGCGCCCGCACCGTCGTTGATGATGCGGCGCAGGCCGTCGGCCGTCGTGACGGCCGTGCCGTTCGCCTGGAGGACGCGATCGCCCGCCTGGAGTTGACCGCTCGCGGGCGATCCGTCGGCGACGGCGGTGACCTGCAGCTGAGGGCTCACGTCGTAGCCGAGATGCGTGAGCGCAGCGGCGGTGGCATCCGCCTGCGAGTCCACCATCATCGCGGTGTTCTGTTCCGATCGCTGCTCGCTGGTCTGCCCCGTCGGGAAGATCTGCTCGATCGGGACCACCGCCTTGGTGGGGTCGAACCAGGCGACGGCCGCGTCCAGCCAGGACAGCCGCTGCTCGGGTGAGCCGACGACCTGCACGGTGAGCAGGTCCAGCGATCCGTCCGTCGGATAGGTCTCGGCACCGTCGATGGCGATCAACGGCACGTCCTTGCCGTCGGCGTCGGTGACCTCCCCGAGCGTGTTGTAGACGGGACCGGGACGCTCGATCACGTACGGGCTCGGCAGGAACGACATCGCCAGCAGCGCCAGCAGGGCGACGACCAGCGCCCAGATACCGGCTACCGCGCCCCGCGGCATGCGTCGACGCGGCGGCTCGGGCGCGATGACGCCCGGGGTCTCGAACAATGTCACTGTGCCTCTTCCGTCGGCCGTTCGCGGCCGGCGTACGGCGAAGTCGTGCTCGCCCGGCTGTGCGATGTATCCCTACGACTAGCGTAGAACGGGACGTTATCCCCCGGCTGAAAGGCGCCTGACGTGGCAGACGAGGACGACCGGAACCCCGAAGACCAGTTCCAGGAACTGCTGCGCCAGCTGTTCGGAGCAGACGGTCTCGACCCGGAACAACTGGGACAGCTCCAGCAGATGGGCATCGACCCCGCGATGATGCAGCAGATGATGGGCCAGATGCAGCGCGCCTTCACGAGCTCGGACGGTTCGATCGCGTGGGATGCGGCGGAGCGACAGGCTCTGCACATCGCGAACCAGAGCGACCTCGGCGTGGCCGCAGGCTCGCGCAGCGATCTCGACCAGGCCTTCTCGCTCGCCACGCTGTGGCTGGGCGAGGCCACCACGATCTCCGAGCTCGCCGAGGCGCCGCGCGCTCTGACCCGCGGCGCCTGGGTCGAGGCGACGATGCCGGTCTGGCGCGAGCTCGCCGAGCCGGTCGCCACGAGCATCGCCGATGCTCTCACCGCCACGCTGGCCGAGCAGGCGCCCGAAGAGATGCAGTCCATGCTCCAGGGGGCTGGACGCATGATGCGCTCGATCGGCGGCTCGCTGTTCGCGACCCAACTGGGCCAGGTGGTGGGGCGTCTGTCCATGGAGGTCGTCAGCGGCGGCGACGTGGGACTTCCCGTCATGCCCGCCGGTGCCGCGGCGATCCTGCCGCAGAACTTCGCCGATTTCGGCCAGGGCCTGGAGATCCCGGAGGACCAGCTCGCACTGTACGTCGCAACCCGGGAAGCTGGCCCATGCCCGTCTCTTCCGCCACGCCCGCTGGCTGCGCCTGGACGTCATCGCTCAGGTGACCGAGTTCGCGCGCGGCATCCACGTCGACACGAGCCGACTCGAAGAGCTCGCGGAGCGCTTCGATCCCAGCCAGCCCGAGGAACTGCGCCAGGCCCTCGAGAGCGGCGCGCTGCTTCCCGAGCGCACGGAGCAGCAGGACCTTGCCCTCACTCGCCTCGAGACACTCCTGGCTCTCATCGAAGGCTGGGTGGACATCGTGACGGCCGACGCGACCCACCGGTTGCCCAGCGCCGACCGCATCGCGGAGGTCGTCCGGCGCCGTCGCGCGGTCGGCGGTCCCGCCGAGAAGGCACTGGGCTCCCTCGTCGGCCTCGAGCTGCGTCCGCGACGGATGCGGGAGGCCGCCGCGATGTGGCGTCAGGTCACCGACGCCGTCGGTGTCGCCGGTCGCGACGCCCTCTGGGACTACCCGGACCTGCTTCCGGGCGCGGCCGACATCGACGACCCGACCGTGCTGATCGAGCGGCTGTCGGCACGCGCGCGGGGCGAGGCCCCGCAGCGGGATGCGATGGACGAGGCCCTCGAGCAACTGCTCGCCGAGGAGGAGGGCGGTGAGGGGCCCGAAGGCCCCCGGCCCGTCTGATCTCTCCTCCCCAACCGACCCCGATGCGGGTCGGGCGGTGTGGACAACCACGGCGTCCGTGTCGACGGGAACAGAATCGGGGCATGCTCCGACTCGATCCCGCCTATCCGCCGGTCTGGCGCGACGAGCGCACGCTGCAGTTCGGAGACCAGGCGCGCGCCGTGATCGCCCGGGCCGAGCCGTGGCACGAATGGCTCGTGCATGCGCTTCGCACGGGTATCAGCTCCAACGACGCGATCACGCTCGCCGCCTCGCTCGGGGCGGACCGGGCCGCGGTCGCGGGCATGCTGGAGCAGCTCGCGCCCGTGCTGTGCTCGGACGCTCCCCGCACGCGCGTGGGATTCGAGGTCTCCGACGCGATCGACGGGGCCACAGCCGTCGCCGTGATCCGGCTGCTCGACACCTCGGTGGAGCTCGTGACCGACCCTGACGAGGACTGCACGGTCGTCATGCTGGAGTCGTTCGTCGCCGACCCCGGACGCTATCTCGGGCACCTGCGCGACGAGCGATCGCATCTACCGATCACCCTCGCTGGCGACCAGGTGCACGTGGGGCCGCTGATCACTCCCGGCGACGGGCCGTGCCTCGCCTGTGATGCGGCGCACCGTCGTGACGAGGATGCGGCCTGGCCGGGCATCGCGGCGCAGCGCATGTCCCAACCAGCCCCGCCGGTCGCGGCGGCGCTGATTGCCGAGGCGGTCGCCTACACCGCGCGCCTGCTCACCGGTCAGCTGCGCCCGTCGGCCGCGCGGCGCCGGATGACGTTCGCTGCTTCCTCGCCCCACCGGCAGTCGGCCTGGCCGGTCGTTCATCCAGCGTGCGCGTGCCGATCTCTTGCAGAAAGCGCGACGGCTGCCGAGTCTGCCGCGCCGACTGCGATGCCCACGAGAGCGACAGCGTTCGCGCGGCCCGCGTGATGCCGACGTACGCCAGCCGCCGCTCCTCATCGATCTGCTCGAATCCCTGCGCGTAGGAGATCGGCAGCAATCCCTCCGACAGTCCCACGAGATGCACGTGGTCCCACTCGAGACCCTTCGCGGCGTGCAGCGTCGCGAGAGTTACCGTCGCCAGCGAGGGCTCGTGCTGGTCGCGCGCCCTGGCCATCAGGTCGTCCGTGAATGCGCGCAGCGTGGTGTCCTCCGGCTGTTCTTCGGCGAGCGCCAACAGTGCGGCGCGCGCTTCCCACGCATCGCGCAGTGCGCCACCGACGGCGGGCGGCTCGTCGGTGTACCCGCATCCGCGGAGCACGTCGCGCACCGTGTCACGGAAGCCCCCTTGCATCGGGGCGACCGTCGCAGCGCGCAGCGCCATGACGGCCTGACGCACCTCCGGCAGGTCGAAGAAGCGCTTGCCGCCCATCACGCTGGTGGGAACACCCGCATCCGCGAGCGCCGTCACCAGCTCCGCCGACTGGGCGTGTGCCCGGTAGAGCACGGCGATCTGACGGGGATCCACGCCGTCGTCGAGCTGCGCCCGGATGCGGGCGGCCACACCTGCCGCCTCGTGGGCGTCGTCGTCGAAGCGGGTCACCGTGGGCACCGGGGAGTCCGCGCCGCGTTCGGTGACGAGCTGCAGCGCGCCCGGACGACCGCGCATGAGGGCGTTGGCCACGCGGAGCACGGGCTGGTCGCTGCGGTAGTTGTGCTCGAGCGTGAAGCTGCGCGCGTCGGGATGATGTCTTGGGAAGTCCAGGAGGTAATCGGCGCGCGCCCCGGCGAAGGAGTAGATCGTCTGGCTCGCGTCGCCCACGACGCACAGGTCGCGTCGCTCTCCGAGCCACAGTTCGAGCAGCCGGTTCTGCAGCGGCGAGACGTCCTGGAACTCGTCGACCGTGAAGTGCCGGTACTGCTCGCGCACCGATTGGGCGACGCGCGGCTCCGCCTCGATCATGCCGGCGCAGGCGAGCAGCACGTCCTCGAAGTCGAGCTGGTGACGCTCGTCCTTCAGCTTCTCGTAGGCGGCGTGCAGATCGCGGATCTGACCGGTGTCGAGGCTGCCGATGGTGACCGGACGGGTGCTTCCGATCTCTTCGATCCGCTGCATCGCGACCTTGCGCTGCTCGATGTGGGAGGCGACGTCGCGCAGGGTCGCGGTGTCGAGGTGCAGCCGCTGCTGCTCGGCCGCCTGCGCCAGCAGCCGCACCTTGTTGTCGATGATGCGCGGTGCGGGGGCACCCGCCACCTGCGGCCAGAAGTAGTTCAGCTGCGACAGTGCCGCGGCGTGGAACGTGCGCGCGGCGACACCCACGATCCCGAGCGCGCGCAGACGTCCGCGCATCTCGCCCGCCGCCTTGGCCGTGAAGGTCAGTGCCATCACGCGGCCCGGTGAGTACGTGCCGCTGTCGACGCCGTAGGCGATGCGGCGTGTGATCACGCGGGTCTTGCCCGTGCCCGCTCCCGCCAGCACCCGAACCGGGCCGCGCACAGCCATGACCGCGGCGTGCTGCTGCTCGTCGAGATCGGCAAGGATGTCGACGCTCATGCGCGCTCCTCGTACCAGTCGCGGATCAGACGCCAGGAGATGGATGCGGAACCCGGCAGCACGACCTCTCCCCTGCCCTCGAGCGCGTCCCCGATCTCCTCGCGGGTGAACCAGCGGACCTCGACGATCTCGTCACCGTCCGGGCGGGCCGCATCGGCGACCCGCGCGGCAGCGTGGAAGCCGAGCATGAGCGACCGAGGATACGGCCAGGCCTGGGATCCGCGGTAGCGAACCCGGACGAGCTCGACCCCCGCCTCCTCCGCCACCTCGCGGGCCACCGCGTCCTCCAGCGACTCGCCCGCCTCCGCGAACCCGGCGAAGCACGAGTACCGGCCGGCGGGCCAGGCGGCATTGCTGCCCAGGAGCAGCCGGTCCGGGTCGTCGGCGTCGTGCACGGCGACGATGATCGCGGGATCCGTTCGCGGAAAGTGCTCGCGTCCGCACCGCGGGCAGTGACGCGCCCAGCCCGCCTGTCGCAGTTCGGTACGTGTTCCGCAGTACGGGCAGTACGCCTGCTCGCGCAGCCAGCTGCTCAGCGCCACGGCGGTGGTCGCCGCATCCGATTCCGCCTCCGGCAGAAGCCCGCCGATCTCCCGCAGCCGGGCGAAGGGCTCGGCGACGGTCTCGGTCACCGCTGCAAGGACGCCCCGCCCGTCGACCGTACGCCCGAGGAAGGCCCACTCGGATGCGGCCACTCCGGCCGCGGCGACCAGGCGCAGACGAGGCTCCTCCGCACTGCCGGAGATCGAGACGAGGTCGCCCGCCACAGCGAGGGCGAGGGTGGTCTCGTCGGCGCGCAGTCTGTCGACCAGCGCCGGTTCCTGCCGCTCTTCCGCGGCGCGCCGGAGCGGGAACAGAGCCTGTGCACCGGTGTCGGAAACGCTCACCGATACCTCCTCGACGGGCGTGGCGACGGGCTCGGGCCGGGGGTGGACGCCTACCCTGGGTGCATGCCACGCTCACCTCTCACTCTAGCCGCGTCGGTGACGGCGGCTCTTCCGGAGGCCGTCGTCGTGAGCGCGGGACGGTTGGGAAGCGCGGACGAGACCGGCACCGCCGCGGCACTGGTGGAGCTCGCCGACGGCCGCCACGTCGTGGTACGCGTCGCGGGCGACGACGAGGCCGGCCGCACGGCGCGCGCGGATGCCCGCGTGCTGTCATCACTGAGTGCCGGTGTGCGAAGCCTGCTCCCCTTCCAGGCGCCCACGGTGCTGGGCGAGACCACGATGGGCTCCGAGCAGGTCATCGTCACCGATTACCTCGTCGGCTACCGCGTCGATGCGGCCGATCTGCCGCCCGGCCCCGGGTTCACCGGGCTGGTCGGACGGGCCATCGCCGCGGTACACGATCTCCCCGTGACCGTGATCCGCGCCGAGGGGTATCCGGTGCGCTCTGCGCAGCAGGTGCGTACCGACGCACGGCGCCTCGTCGAGCGCGCCGACGACACGGGCCGCCTCGTTCCCGAGCTCCGGGAGCGCTGGCTGAGTCTGATCGACGACGACGCGGCGTGGCGGTACGAGCCCACCGTCGTCCTGGACGGGCTCGAGGTGTCCTCCTT
Organism: Microbacterium sp. KU4F; assembly: GCF_056868075.1. NCBI lineage: Bacteria > Bacillati > Actinomycetota > Actinomycetes > Micrococcales > Microbacteriaceae > Microbacterium > Microbacterium sp. KU4F. The sequence goes on from NZ_CP200324.1 coordinate 856,178, forward strand.
CGTCTTCGACGACGTCGACGGGACTCCCGAGGTGGTCGCCCTTCTGGACTGGCAGGGCTTGTCGATCGGGGATCCCGCCGTGGACCTTCGATGGCTGGGCTCCGCGCCGGAATCCGTCGAGGGTGTTCACGACGGCTACACGGCGGCGTCGCACCGTTCGCAGGACCCTGCCCTGATCGCCCGGGCGCGGTTGTTCGCCGAGCTCGAGTTCGCGAAGTGGTTGGTGCACGGCGTCGACCAGGGTGATGAGTTCGTGGTCCAGGACGCCGCGAAGCTCCTGGCGTCCCTCGCCGATGCGACCGCGGGCACCGAGCTCGTGCGCGGCGTCTCCGCCGACGTCGAGGATGCCATCGCGCTTCTCGGGCGGGTACCGGAGACCGAGCCCGCGGGCGGGCAGACATCGATGCAGACCGACGCATACGACCCGGTCGAGCTGGGCGCCTACCTCGCCGAGGAGGAGGATCGTCAGGGACCGGCGTCCGCGGAGGGCATGCCGACGCTGCCAGTGGATCTGTCCGATTGGACGGCCAGGCCGCAGCCGGCGCACGACGATACCGCCGACACGGCGGAGGACGACGACGAGAGCCGCGAAGAGACCGCACGCGCATCCCGGGAGGCGCTGCGCCGATGGACCGAGGGCTGAGCAGACGCGAGCATCGGCTCAGTCGCGAATGACGAGATCGTCGGCGACGTAGTAGAGCGCCACGTCGATCTGCTCGATCGGAACACCGTGCCGGGCGTGGTAGGCCTGACGATACAACTCGAGCTGCACCAGACGCTCGCGTCGCTCGGACTCCGACCGCGGGGCACGACCGGTCTTCCAGTCGACGATCTCGATGCGATCGCCCCGGCGGTAGACCGCGTCCAGCTTGCACACCACGACGTGGGGGCGGTCGTCGATGCCGATGTAGCGGAAGTCGATCTCCGTCTCGACCTCGATCGGCTGGAGCGGCGCCCACTCGCTCGCCTCGAAAATCTCGATGAGCCGCTCGAAGTCCGCGTCGTCCCCGCTCTGCTCGGTGTCGGGCGTCCAGAGCGGGTCGTCGAGCGAGGCGGAGGCGCTCACTCCGGAACGACGTTCCACCCACGCATGGAACCGCGTGCCGAGCGAGGTCTGTCGATAGGGCCGCTCCGGCATGGGGCGCTCGAGGGCGGCGACAGCCGCGTCGTAATCCGTGACGAAGTCCTTGTACGCGGATGCCGGAATGCGCACCGGCGCCCCCGAACGGGCGGACCGTTGGCGTTCGGTGCGCTCGGCCAGCAGCAGCGCGAGCTCGTCGTCGGCCTCACCCGGATCCTCGCGGGCTGCCTCCACCGCCGCGGCGGCGGCGGCCACTCGCGCTCGGCGCGACCCCAGCGCGTCCATTGGCCAGTGCATCGTGCGAGCCGCATCCGCCAGCGGGTTCTCCCCTGGATCGATGCGCGGATCGTCTTGGCCGAGCGCCTGCGCGATCTCGATCGTGAACCGGCTGCAGCTCCGCGGCCGCGTCGTGCCGGCCCACGGCGATCCGCTCAGCAGCAGGTGGTCGCGGGCACGTGTGACCGCCACGTATGCGAGACGCCGGTCCTCCTCGAGCGCGCGCTCACGGTGGGCCCCGACGAACGCGGTGCGGCGATCGCGCAGCTGCTGCTGGCTCTCGGCACCCTGCCATGAATACACGGGCAGCCAGGCGGAGTCTCCCCGGAAGGCGTAGGGCAAGACCCCCGCGCCGAGCCAGCCCTTGATCTCTTTCGGCGTGGAGGGCAGCTCGCCCTCCACGAGCCGGACGACCGCGACCGCATCCCACTCGAGCCCCTTCGAACCGTGGATCGTCAGCAACTGAACCACGTCGGACTCCGGCGGATCGCTCCGGGGGGCCAGGTCGTCGCTGCGCTCGGCGTGCTCGAGCCAAGCCAGCAGACTCGTCAAAGAACCGTGCTCGTCGGCCGCGAGGAATGCGTTGACCTCGTCGACGAACGCCCGCACCTGGGCGGTGGCCGTCCGCGCCGGTCCGCGGCTCTCGTTGGCGGCGAGTTCGACGTCCAGTCGCAGCTCCACCTCGATCGCCCGCACCAGCTCCGTCAGGGGCAGGGTCGCCGCCACCTGCCGGAGCCCGGCGAACACCGCCGCCGCCTCTCGCAGTCGGTCGCGTGCGGTGGGAGTGAACGTCTGGAACCAGGCGTGGTCCGGACGGAGTCTCGTGAACAGATCGAGGGCGTCGATGAGAGATCCGGTCTCGGCGCGCGCGCTCTGACGCAGCCGCGCCAGCAGGTCCGGCTCGCCCTCGCCGGCGGCCTGCTGGCGCACTTGCCGTCGGGCGAGATCGTTCAGTGCGGACAGGTCCGCCAACCCGATCGCCCATCGCGGACCGCTCAGCAGACGGATGAGGGCGGAGCCCTGCGTCGGATCGCTGACGACGCGCAACGCGCTGACGATGTCGACGATCTCGGGGGTGCTCAGCAGTCCGCCGAGGCCGAGAACGCGATGCGGGATGCCGTGGCGGGCCAGCGCCTCGGCGAATCGCGGCATGTGCTTCTTGGCACGGAAGAGCACGGCTCCGGTCGTGGAACGTCCCTGGGCCCCGCGCTCTCGGATGACCTCGGCGAACCAGCGTGCGACCGCATCCGCCTCGCTCTCCAGGTCGGGCTCGGTCACGATCTCGACCCGTCCGTCGTCTGCCCCGAGCCTCGCGCGCAGGGTGCCCACGGCGACGGCACTGCGTTCGGCGAGCGGCGCCAGAACGGCGGTGGCCGCGTTCAGCACGGCCGGGGAGTTGCGCCAGCTCGTGAGCAGGTCGAAACGGGCGCACGTGCCGTGCGCCAAGAACGACGCGCCGAACCCCGCCAGGTTGCCGGCGCTCGCACCGCGCCACCCGTAGATCGCCTGGTGAGGATCTCCCACCGCCATGACCGCCGAGTCGGCGAACAGCGTCGACAGCAGAAGGCTCTGCACCACCGAGGTGTCCTGATACTCATCCAGCAGCACCACGCGGTACTGGTCACGCAGCTCTTCGACCAGTCGCGGATCGCCTCGCACGATCTCGTAAGCGCCGGCCACCTGATCCGCGAAGTCGATCACCCCGGTCCGGCGCTTGTTCTGGTCGTACTCGCGGGCGAGGCGTGCGTAGAGCGAGAGCTTGCCGACGGCGGCGACGTCGTCCAGCACGTCCTTGTAGACCGTGGTGCGCGCGTTCTCCGAGGGGATGTCCACGACGCGCGCGAACGTCTCGGGGAATCGCTCGAGGTCATCGAGATCGACGAGGTTGTCGACGGCGTCGCGCGCGATGCGCAGCGCACGATCGACGAGGGTCCGCAGCGACTCCTCCGTCGTCTCGAGCTCCGGATCGTCCGAGGCGAGCACCGTGCTCCGCATCAGCAGCCACGCGGCGGACTCGGACAGCACGACGGCTTCCGCATCGCGCCCGATGCGGGCCGCGTGTTCGCGGACGATGCCGTCGGCGAAGCTGTTGTACGTCGAGACCGTGGGCCGGTCGAGCAGATCGTCGGCGTCGTCGGCGGACGCGGCGGCGGTCATCCGCTCCTCGGCGAGACGATCCAGCAGTCTTCGTCGATCGTCGTCGGATCCGCCGGACCGCTCGATCTCACCGAATCCCGCGAGCTCGCCGCGGCGGTGGAGATCCTCGAGACTGCCGAGCAGGCCGCGCCGCTCGAACTCCGCGAGACGCGCCAGCCGGCGCTGGATGCGCTCGGCCAGCTTCCCCGCCGCTTTGCGCGTGAAGGTGAGCCCCAGGATCTGGTCGCGGCGGACGAGACCGTTCGCGACGAGCCACACGACGCGTCCCGCCATCGTCTCGGTCTTGCCGCTGCCGGCTCCCGCGACCACGAGCGCCGGTTCGAGATCGGACTCGATCACGGCCGCCTGTTCGTCCGTGGGCGGGAACTGCCCGAGTGCGGCGGCGATCGCCGCCGCACTGATCAACGCGGTCACGGCGCGCTCACCGGCGCGACGGTGTGGATGCGGCACACGCCGTGCGAGAAGTCATCGCGACAGTGCGTCTCATAGTGCGCCTCGAAGGAGCGCGCACTCATCACCGTCGCCGCGGCGTTCAGGCGGCCGAGGAACGCAGCACGCGCCGCGTCGTCGAGGGGCGGCTGTGTGGGCGTCGCGAAGATCGACCGCGACGACGTCGGCTGCAGCACCAGCAGCTTGGCGCCCGCACTGTCACGCCCTTGCGCGTCGGGCACCATGCCCGCATCCACCGCGAGCTGGTAGGCCGCCAACTGCGCATTGTCGGCCACCTTCTCGTCCGTGCTCGGCACGGAGCGCCCGGTCTTGAGGTCCACGATCTCCACACGGCCGTCGGGCAGGAGCTCGACGCGGTCGATGGTTCCCGACAGCACCATGGGCTGCGCGTCGTCGCCCGCCGGGTGCGGCAGCGGCACCTCGAACCGCGACTCCGCTCCGAGGAGCGTCCCGCCGCGGGCCTCGAAGTCCCGGAGGTAGGCCGAGAGCCGCCGCACGAGGTCGCGCGCGCGGTCGCGTTCGACGCACTCGCGCCACGGCGCATCGAACTCCAGTTCGTCCCAGCGCTCTTCGACAGCCCGCCAGAGAGAGTCCTCGTCCGGTCCCGCGGTCTCCATCGCGTGGTGCAGGAGCGTCCCGAGGCCGGCCGTCGTCTGGGTGCGCGCTCCGCCGAGATCCGCGATGACCCAGTCGAGTTGACACGTCTCCAGCGCCTCGAGCCGCGAGGGCGAGAGTCGCACGGACGTCTCGGAGGCGTCGTGCAGCGGCGCCTGGGAGGTTGCCGCAGCCATGCCGTACCACTGCGCGGGCGCAGCGCCGGCGACCCGGGCGTCGGCCAACAGGACGAGTTGCCCGGCGGCGTGCGAGCGGACCGCCGGAGCGGTCGCCGTGGTGAGCGTGCGTCGATGCGCGGCGACGAGTCCGCGCAGAGAGAGTGGATGACGGGTAGGCGCCGGCTGGGCGTCGGGCAGCAGTTCCAGGAGAGGGCTCGGCACCGATGCGTCGTCCGAGACCGCGGTCACCACCACGCGACTGCGTGCGCGGGACAGCGCCCGGGCGAACAGACGCAACTCGTCGTGCAGCACCTCTCGCCGCCGATCGCGCGTACTCGCGGCCGCCGCGCCCATACGCGCCTCCGCGAGCCGCCACGCCTGCAGCAGGGTGCCGCGCAGACGCGTGTTGGGCCAGACGCCCTCCTGCATCCCGGCGATCACGACGGTGTCGAACTCGGTGCCCAACGCCGCCGCCGGTGTGAGCACCTGCACCCGCTCCCGGCGGCTCGGCGGGGCGAAGAGGTCCTCCGCCACGTCGCTGTCGAGGACACCGCGCACGAAGACCATCGGGTCGCGGGGACCCCCCTCCTCGGCACGCTCGCCGAAGCGTTTGGCGGCTTGGAAGAGTGCCACGACCGCATCCAGGTCACGGTCGGCCTGCTCGGCGAGCGGACCCGATCCGCGCGCGAGCGCCGACCACGCGGCCTCGAGTCCGCTGCGCGACCAGGCGGTCCACAGCAGCTCGTGCGCGGCGGCCCCGCGGCGGAGCTCGTCTCGCAGCTGCGCGAGCGTCGCGGCGATCGCTGCCGCACGTGATCCCTCGCGCGTTCCCAGCGCCTCCAGGCGCGCGGGCTCGCGCAGTGCGTCCGCGAGCAGCTGAGCGGCGGATCTCGTGCCTGCCACGAGCACCTCGGCGCGACGAAGTGCCGCACGGAGCCTTCGGAGATCGACGGGGTCGAAGCCGGCGGCCAGCAGGGTCTCTGCCGGATCGATGTCCTCCGCCGCCGCGCGGACGACCGTGAGCAGGCGCCTCACACTCCCCCGCGTTCCCAACGGTTCGACGAGACCCGGCGCGCGGGCAGGCACCTCCCGCGCGCCAAGCTCCGCCTCCAGGGCGGCGACCTGCCGCGAATCGTGTGCGATCACGGCGCAGTCCGCCCACGCCACCCCGTCACGCAGGTGCCGTTCGCGCAGCACACGCGCGATGAGATCGTGCTCCTCGGGAGCGGAGCGTGCGAGATAGACGCGCAGACTGTCGTCCGCGGGCGCGCCCTCCGGCGCCCGCCGGTGGGCGACGACCCCCGCGGCGCCGATCCTGCTCGTGACCCGCCGCACGGCATCCGTCTGCAGTACGGTTCCGCGATGAGCCCGCTCAAGCACCGCCGTGCGTCCGAGGGATGCGGCCAGACGCGAGAAGTGCTCGGGACGCGCGCCGCGGAAGGCGCCCGAGCCGATGTCGGGATCACCGAAGGCCGTGACCGCGATCCCCCGCTCGCGCAGAGCCTCCAGCAGGGCGACAGCCCCCGGGGTGAGCTCCTGCGCGTCGTCGACCAGCACGGCCCGCAGGCGCCGCACCACCGCGAGCGCCGGGTCCGTCGCATCGAGCCGACCCAGCAGTCCCACGGCCTCGGCGACCAACCCCGCCGCGTCACGGTGCGAGGAACGCAGATGGCCGCGAGCATCGTCGTACTCGACGAGGAACGAACTGAGCGCTGTCCACACCGGTATGCCCTCGGATGCGGACAACGCGGCGAGCTCCGCCGCGTCGACGCCCCAGGTCGTGCACTCGGCGAGGAAGGCCCGCAGCTCGCTGCGAAAGGCGCGCGACGAGCGCACCGCGGCACCGAAGCCCTCCGGCCAGCGCGATGCGACGCCGTCCTGCTCGTCGAGCTCGTCGCCGCGCAGCAGGTCGTGCACGATCTGATCGTCGTCCGCTCCCGTCAGAAGACGCGGAGCCGGTCGCTGGCGGAGCACCTCGTGGGCGCGCACGATCTCGAATGAGAGAGAGGCCACCGACCGCGCGGGCGCGCCCGATCGGGCGCCCGTCATCGCCAGCGAGAGGCGGTCGCGCAGCGCGGTCGCGCTCTGGCGCGTCGAGGTGAGCGCCAGCACCTCGTCCGGGGCGAGCCCCCGAGCCGTGAGCTGCGCCACGCGGGCGATCAGCAGGGCGGTCTTGCCCGACCCCGGCGCACCGACGACCACCAGCGACTGGTCCGGGTCCGCATCCAGCACCGCTCGCTGCGAGGCGTCCCAATCGGGCGCCTCGAACACCGGCTCGGCGTCGGCCGCGGCGCTCGCGGAAGCGGAGAGAAGAGGCATCGGCAAAACGCTAACGCGCCCCGGCGACACCGGCCCGGTGCGACGCGTTCGCCCACAGCGTGCACCGGCACCGGCCCCGCCGGGCGTCGGCATTCTGCGGTGCCGTAGAGTCGGAACGTCCCCGAAGACAGACGAGAGAGGCGACATCCGTGGAGATCCGCATCGGCATCGCGAACACCGGCCGCGAGCTCAACTTCGAGACCGACCAGGCAGCCGACGACGTGAAGAAGTCGCTCGCCGACGCGCTCGGCTCCGGAGCTCCGTTCGTGTCGTTCGCCGACACCAAGGGCAACTCCTACATCGTCCCCGCCGCGAGCCTGGCCTATGTCGAGCTCGGCACCGAAGAGGCCCGTCGGGTCGGCTTCGTCGCCTGAGCGATGGAGATCCTGCTCGCGCTGATCTACGGCGCGGCCGTGGGTACCGCGGCGCACTTCGCCCTCCGCGGTCGTGAGCTGCGCGGCGTCGCTCTCGCACCGATGATCGGCGCGTTCGTCGGCGGGGCCGTGTGGCTCGCGCTGACCTGGGCCGGGGTCACCACGGCGGAGCCCTGGCTGTGGCTGGCGACGCTGGTCGCCGCACCGGTCGTCGTCGTGCCCGTGCTCGTGGTGCTGGAGCGCGTCCGCTCGGCGCACGACGCCCGCGAGCGTCAGCGCCTGCACATCGGCTGAACCGATGAGCGCTTCCGCCGTGCGCCTCATCCGCGCGCAGCAGTTGAGTGATGTGGCCGAGTACGCCTACGCCGCCACCGCGCCCGCCGGCACCCGCTTCATCTTCCTGGCGGGAGCGTGCCCGCTCGCCGACGACGGTTCCACCGTCGCGGTGGGCGACTACGCCGGTCAGGCGTCTCGATGCATCCAGACGCTCACCGAGGCCCTCGCGGCCGCCGGCGCCGGACTGCACGACGTCGTCAGCACCCGCGTGCTGGTCGCCTCGGCACGCCAGAGCGACCTCGTCACGGCGTGGGAGGTCGTCCGGGACGCGTTCGGTGATCACGATGCGCCGAGCACCTTGATGGGAGTGACGGTTCTCGGCTACGACGATCAGCTCGTCGAGATCGAGGCGGTCGCCGCCGTCACGGACTGAGGCCGGCCGCGCCGCCGGTCAGGAGGACAGGCCCAGCGACTCCATACGGCGCGCGTGCGCCGCCATCAGCTCGGTGAACACGGGCTCGACCGTTTCCTGGATCGCCGTCGTGTTCTCGGTGCCCTTGAGCGCTGCGCGTGCGATCAGCAGAGTGTCGCCGACGAGACGGCGTCCCCACAGTGCGAGCAGCGACGGCCACTCCTCGCTCTCGCCGAGGGTCTCGAGCAGGATGTCGACGAGCGCACTGCGAGCATCGTCCGCCTCCAGCGCGCGGGCGACGCGGAGCCCCGTTTCGCCGTAGCTCGCCGAGAGCGCAAGGTAGAAGTCGTCGAGCATGCCCGCGGTCAGATGAACCGAGAGCATCGTCTCAGGCCAGCGCACGCCGTGCACCTCGGCGCGGAACGCGTCGAGCGGCTCGCGGAAGGGCAGCATCAGGGCCGTCGGATCCTCGTCACGATCACGGATGACGGCGACGAGCTCCTCGTGCTTGCGCAACGCCGCGCCCGCAGCACGCGAGATCGCCTCCTTGCGAGCGAGTTCGGGAGTCAGCGCAATGAGTTCGGTCAGGGTCTCGAAGAAGCCGAGCTGAAGATAAGCGGCCTGCCCGAGGAACGTGTCGGTGTCGGGGGCGAGCTCGGCGAAGTCGACGCGTGTGATGCCGTCGTACTCCCCGCGCGAGCGCAGGCGCAGCGTGCGGCCCGCGGGCCTCGAACGACGTCGGAACCATTCCCACACACGACCAGCCTAGAAGGTTCCTCGCCCGCGCGCCGGAGCGCCAGGCGGAGCCGAGGGCGCGCTCCGGTATCCTGGTGGGGTCCCGGCATCGGATCGGGACCTGCGCGCCTGGGGCTGACAAGGGCGCGGACATCCGGCGGCGCCTTCCGCGCCCACAACCAGACAGGTGCATATTGTGACGACTTTCGCCGAGCTCGGCGTCGACCAGGACATCGTCGACGTTCTCGCCGCTCGCGGCATCGCCGACGCGTTCCCCATCCAGGAGCAGACCATTCCGCTCTCCCTGCCCGGGCAGGACATCATCGGCCAGGCCAAGACCGGCACCGGCAAGACCTTCGGCTTCGGCATCCCCGTCGTGCAGCGCCTCGGCGCCTCGCCGGAGCCCGGCGTGAAGGCTCTCATCGTGGTTCCCACCCGCGAGCTCGCGGTGCAGGTCTACGAGGACATGGACCTGTTGACCTCCGGCCGCAGCACCAGCGTCGTCGCCATCTACGGCGGCAAGGCCTACGAGGGCCAGATCGACCAGCTCAAGGCCGGCGCACAGATCGTCGTCGGCACGCCGGGCCGGCTCATCGACCTCGCGAACCAGCGTCTGCTCGATCTCTCCCACGCGACAGAGGTCGTCCTGGACGAGGCCGACAAGATGCTCGATCTCGGCTTCCTGCCCGACATCGACAAGATCTTCTCCAAGGTTCCCGCCGTGCGGCACACGCAGCTGTTCTCTGCGACGATGCCCGGGCCGATCGTCGCGCTCGCGCGACGCTTCATGTCCAACCCCATCCACATCCGGGCCAACGACCCCGATGAGGGGCTGACACAGGCGAACATCCGCCACCTGGTCTACCGCGCGCACAGCCTGGACAAAGACGAGATCATCGCCCGCATCCTGCAGGCCGAAGGCCGCGGCAAGACCGTCGTGTTCACGCGCACGAAGCGCGCGGCGCAGCGACTGGTGGACGAGCTCAACGACCGCGGCTTCAACGCCGGCGCTGTGCACGGCGACATGAGCCAGGAATCGCGCGAGCGGTCGATGGCGGCGTTCAAGGCGGGCAAGAAGGACGTCCTCATCGCGACGGATGTGGCCGCGCGCGGCATCGACGTCGACGACGTCACCCACGTGATCAACCACACCATCCCGGACGACGAAAAGACCTACCTGCACCGCGCCGGCCGCACCGGACGCGCCGGCCGCACCGGCATCGCGGTGACCTTCGTGGACTGGGAGGACCTGCACAAGTGGGCCCTCATCAACCGCGCACTCGAGTTCGGACAGCCCGAGCCCGTCGAGACCTACTCGTCGAGCCCGCACCTGTTCGCCGACCTCGACATCCCCGAGGGAACGAAGGGACGTCTGCGCAAGGCTCCCGCCACGGCGACCGTCACGACCGTGTCGGGCGATGCGCCCGCCGCGGACGCGGCTCCCCGCACGCGCCGTCGCCGGCGCACGGGCGCGAACTCCGATGCGTCCGCCGCCCCCGCCGCATCCGGCTCCGAGAGCCCCCGCACCGACGGCGGCGGCACGCACGACGGTGGCGGTGCCGAGCACCACGACGGAAAGCCGGCCGCACGGCGTCGCCGGCGTCGCCGCGGCCCCCGCCCCGACGCATCGGCCCCGTCCGCCTGACGCTTCGCAGCGCGCCGGTCCCCCTCAGGGGTGGATCGGCGCGCTGCCGCTTGCGCGGGCGATGATCCGCGCGAGCATCTCGGCCGACGTGGTGTTCTCGCCCGGTCGATTGGGTTTGCCCGCGCCGTGATAGTCGCTGGAACCGGTGACGATGAGCCCGTTCTCTTCCGCGACGCGGCGCAGCACCGCCTTGCCGTCGGAGGTGTTCTCGCGGTGCTCGATCTCGAAACCGCCCAGCCCGTGCGCGATGAGCTCGTCGATCACGGGCATCGGCAGCATCCGGTCGCGACCGTGCGGCGTCGGGTGAGCGATGATCGGCACACCGCCCGCGGCCACCACGAGGTCGACGGCGGTCAGCGGGTCGGGCGCGTAGTGCGGCTCGTAGTAACCCGCGCGCGGGTGCAGCACGCCGTCGAACGCGGCACCGCGATCGGAGACGATCCCGCGCGCGACGAGTGCATCCGCGATGTGCGGGCGCCCCACGGTGGCCCCGGCGCCCGTCTGGGCGAGTACGTCCGCCCAGGTGAGGTCGTAGTCGCGCGCGAGGCTCGCCACGATCCGTTCCGCGCGGCCGATGCGATCGTCCCGGATGCGGGCGAGCTCCGCCGTCAACGCCGTGTCCGTGGGGTCGAACAGGTACGCGAGGACGTGGACGCTGCGCCAGCCCTGCCGTGCGCTCATCTCCATCCCCGGCAGGAACGTCATACCCAGTCGCACGGCTTCGTCTGCCGCCTCGGCCCACCCCGCCGTCGTGTCGTGGTCGGTGAGCGACACCGTGGCCAGCCCCGCCGCACGCGCCTGGCGCATGACCTCGGCCGGCGACTCCGTGCCGTCCGAGCGGGTGGAGTGCAGATGCAGGTCGGCAGGCGTCGATACGCGGCCGTCTGCACTCATCCCCCGAGCGTACCGCGCACGCTGGTGCGCCCTGCTGCGTGCGGCCGACGCTCAGGTCGGCTGCCTAGGCTCGGAGGGTGTCACGTCTGCTGGGAATCCTGCTGAGCCTGCTCTGCGCGATCGCGGCGGCCGTCCTCACCTGGCCGGAGTTCTTCCGCCTCTCGCGGACCTTTCCGCTCACCCAGATCGTGTCGTTCCGATCCCTCGTCGCGCTGGCGTTCGCGGCTCTCGCCGTCGTCGCGCTGCTGCTGTCGGCCGCTCGTCCGGTGCGTCGCGTCGTGCTCCCCGTCGCTCTGGTCGCGGTGCTCGCCGTCGGCGCCAACGCGACGATCATCGTCTCGCGCGGCACGGGCACGACGGCGCTGCCCGCGAAGACCGAGAACAGCATCCGGGTCATGACCTGGAACACCGCCGGAGATGCCACCTCGCCGCAGACGATCGCGCAGACCGCCATCGCCATGGGCGCGGACATCGTGAGCCTTCCCGAGACCACGATCGAGACGGGCGCCGAAGTCGCGGTCGCGATGCGGGATCTCGGCAGCCCCATGTGGGCGCACCACACCGAGTACGGCACCGACGGGTGGGCGGCGGATTCGACGACGCTGCTCATCAGCCCGTCGCTCGGCACCTACTCCGTCATCGCCTCCTCGCAGGAGGGCACGAGCACGGTGCCCAGCGCCGTCGCGATGCCGACAGACGGCAACGGTCCCACCGTCGTCGCCGCCCACGCGGTCGCGCCTCGCGAGGATCAGATGGAGCACTGGCGCCACGACCTGCAGTGGCTCGCCGACCAGTGCGCGGGCGGGGACGTCATCATGGCGGGCGACTTCAACGCGACCCTCGATCACATGGCCGGACTCGGAACCGACGGCGGAACGCTCGGCGCCTGCCGGGATGCGGCATCGCAGACGGGCAACGGCTCGGTCGGCACCTGGCCCACCGACCTCCCCGCCCTGGCGGGCGCGCCGATCGACCACGTGCTCGCCACGCCCCAGTGGACCCCCACCGGCTCTGTCGTGCTGAGCGGGATGGACGACGCCGGCAGCGACCATCGGCCGCTCGTCGTGCAGTACGAGCGCACCGGCTGAGCGAGCCGTCGAGGAGGGTGGGAGACTGGAGCCATGTCGGAATCCACGGACACCTCACCCTCGACCGCTGAAGAGCCGGTCGTCTCGAACCGCAAGCAGCCTTTCCCCCAGGGATTCCTGTCGACGATCTCGACCGGATGGGCCGAGCCCCCGGAGACGATCGCTCCGCCGCGCATCGAAGCGGCCTACGCCGCCGCACGTCGCGTCGCACTCTCCGCGCTGTTCCCGGGCTCGCGCCTCGTGATCCCCGCGGGCGAGCTGAAGCAGCGCAGCAACGACACCGACTACCCGTTCCGTGCGCATTCCGCGTTCGCCCACCTGACCGGATGGGGCGCGGACAGCGAACCGGGTTCCGTGCTCGTCTTCGAGCCCCGTGGCGACGAGGGCCACGACGTGATGCTCTACTTCCGCGAGCGCGCCGACCGCACCACGAGCGAGTTCTACGCCGATGCGAGTGTGGGCGAGTTCTGGATCGGTCCGCGCCCCTCGCTGGCGCAGGTCGCGGCGGATCTCGCGATCGCGACGGCTCATCTCGATGCCTTCACCGCGAGCGACGCTGACCGCGTGGTCGACGAGGACGCCGAGCTCAGCCGCATCGTGTCGGAGCTGCGCCTCATCAAGGACGAACACGAGATCGCCCAGTTGCAGCTGGCGGTGGATGTCACCGGCGCCGGCTTCGACGACATCGTCCGAGAGCTTCCCCGCATCGTCACCCACCCTCGCGGCGAACGCGTCGTGGAGGGTGTCTTCCACCAGCGAGCTCGGAGTGACGGCAACGGGGAGGGCTACGACACGATCGCCGCTTCCGGGGCACACGCCTGCTACCTACACTGGACCCGCAACGACGGCCGCGTTCTGCCGGGCGATCTGATCCTGATCGACGCCGGTGTCGAGGTGGACAGCCTCTACACCGCCGACATCACCCGCACGCTGCCGGTGAACGGGCGCTTCACCGAGGTGCAGCGCCGCGTGTACGAGACCGTGCGCGAGGCCGCCGACGTCGCGTTCGCCGCCGCTCGCCCCGGCGTGAAGTTCCGCGAGATCCACGAGGCGGCCATGTCGGTCATCGCCGCCCGTGTTGCCGAGTGGGGCCTCATCCCGGTCACGGCCCAGGAGGCGTTGGACGCCGATCACGGCGGCCAGCATCGGCGATACATGGTGCACGGCACGAGCCACCACCTCGGCCTCGACGTGCACGACTGCGCACAGGCGCGCCGTGACATGTACTACGAGGGCGAGCTGGCACCGGGGATGGTCTTCACGATCGAGCCCGGCCTCTACTTCCAGGCCGACGACCTCACCGTCCCCGAGGAACTGCGCGGCATCGGGGTGCGCATCGAGGACGACATCCTCATGACGGCCGAGGGCCCCGTCAACCTGTCCGCGGGCATCCCTCGCACCGCCGATGAGATCGAGGCGTGGATCGCTCGCCTGTCGAGCTGACGGAGGGCGGTCGGGCCGGATGCGGCGCGCTCAGGCGCGGTCGTCGTCCTGGCCCGGCTGCGCCCCTGGCGTGGCGGGCCGCTCGACGGGCGGCGTCTGGGGCGACGGAGAACCGGGCGTGATCCGCTCGCCGTAACGCGGTGGAGTGTCGCTGCGCGGCGCTGCCGAGGCCGGACGCGCCGCGGTCGGCGCGGTGCCGAGCGCGGTACGCGCCTTGTGCACGCTCGTGGGCGCCACCTTCACCTCGTAGTGGTCCGCGACGACCTGCATGACGGAGGCGTAGTCGCGCCGACGGCGCACGATCGAGAACATCAGGATGTTCAGCAGCATGCCGATCGCGATGCCGACCAGCAGCACGCCCACGAACGCCTGGATCTGCACCGTGGGCGAGCCGAGCACGAAGATGAACGAGAAGAGCACGCCGAGCATGAGGCCGTTGATCGCGCCCGACCTGGCGGCCGTGGCGTAGCCGAGCCGGCCGGTGATGCGTTCGATCGAGCGCAGACCCGCACCCACGATCGCGATCTCCTTGGCCGGCACCTCGGCGGCGATGAGAGCGGACACGGCCTTCTGCGCCCCCTCGTAATGCGTGAACGAGGCGACGGTCTCGCCCGTCTCGGCGGAGCCTTGCGAGAACGGTGCACCCTGGTTGCTCATCACCCCATCTTCCCACGCCGAACCGGAGCGCTCCCGGCGTGCTCATCGAGCCCGGGGCTAGGCTGGACGAGTGAGCACACAGCGGGTTTTCGTCGCGCGTCTGGCCGGATGCGCGGTCTTCGATCCCGCCGGTGACCGACTCGGCCGTGTGCGCGACGTCGTCGTGATCTACCGCGCCGACGACGCTCCCCGCGTGATCGGCCTCGTCATCGAGATCCCCGGACGACGCCATGTCTTCGTCTCGATCGGGAGGGTCACCTCGATCGAGACCGGCCAGGTGATCACCACCGGCCTCATCAACGTGCGCCGCTTCCAGCAGCGCGGCGGCGAGGTGCGGGTTCTGGCGGAACTCGTCGGGCGCAAGGTGTCACTGCGCGACGGCTCGGGGCAGGCCGTCATCGAGGATGTCGCGATCGAACGCAACCGCCTCGGCGAATGGGACGTGTCCCAGCTCTTCCTGCGCAAGCCCAAGACGAGCCCGTCGCCCTTCGCGAAGGGCGCGACCACCTTCGCCTCCTGGCACGACGTCAACGACGGCCAGACCCGCGGCGAGGCGCAGTCCGCGGAACGGCTGGTCGCCAGCTACGCCGAACTCAAGGCCGCCGACCTCGCCAACACCCTGCTGGATCTCCCCGAAGACCGCCTCCTCGAGGTCGCGGAGGAGCTTCCCGACGACCGCCTCGCCGACGCCCTGGAAGAGATGCCGGAAGAGGAGCAGGTGCACATCCTCGAGGCTCTCGGCGACGAGCGCGCGGCCGACATCCTCGACGCGATGGAGCCCGACGACGCCGCCGACGTGCTCGCCCAGCTGCCGGCCGAGCAGCGCGAGGAGCTGCTCGAGCTCATGGAGCCCGATGAGGCGGAGGACGTGCGCGCCCTCCTGCAGTACGGGCCGGACACCGCGGGCGGACTCATGACGCCCGAGCCGATCGTGCTGTCCGCGGACAACACGATCGCCGAGGCGCTCGCGCTCATCCGCCGCCACGAGACGCACCCGGCCCTCGCTGCCGCCGTGTTCGTGACGCTCCCTCCCTACGAGACGCCCACCGGCCGACTGCTCGGCACGGTGCACTTCCAGCGGATGCTGCGCTATCCCCCGCACGAGCGGCTCGGCGCGCTGCTCGACGATTCGCTCGAGCCCGTGCCCGCCACCGCCTCCGCTGCCGTCGTCGCGCGTCTGCTGGCGACCTACAACCTCGTCTCGGTTCCCGTCGTCGACTCCGCACAGCGCCTCGTCGGCGCCGTCAGCGTCGACGATGTGCTCGACTATCTGCTTCCTGAAGACTGGCGCACCGGTGACTCGGAAGGACGGCCGCAATGATGGCCCGATCGCCTCGCAAGGGGGCGCTGGATGCACCCCGCGGGCGGGGTGGGATGCTGTCGCGGTCCCCGCAGCCCTCACGCGACCGGTTCGGCCGCTTCACCGAGGTGATCGCCCGCGGCATGGGAACCCCGTGGTTCCTCGTGGGCCTGAGTGCGTTCTGCGCCGCCTGGCTCGCCTGGAACACCATCCTGCCGCCGGAGCTGCGCTTCGACTCCTCGGACAACGGCTTCACGGCTCTGACCCTCGTGCTCTCGCTGCAGGCCTCCTACGCCGCCCCGCTCATCCTGCTCGCGCAGAACCGACAGGACGACCGAGACAGGGTGCAGATCGAGCAGGACCGTCAGCGCGCGGAGCGCAACCTCGCCGACACCGAGTACCTCGCCCGCGAGATCGTCGCGTTGCGGATGGCGCTGACCGACGTCTCGAGCGAGTCGGTGACGCGCGAGGTGCTCCGCGACGAGCTACGCGCGCTGCTGGAGGATCTGCAGGCGCACGGCGCCGGTGAGGAGCCGGAGCAGGTCCGCGCGGAGCGCGAGGAGAAGCGCCGTCGGGCCGAACGCCGCGAGAAGGCGGAGCGCGAAGCCCGTGAACTCTGAGACCGACCGCGTCGCCCGGGTACGGGAGGCGGTCGGCGCCGTCACCGATCCCGAGCTGAGACGCAGCCTCGCCGACCTCGACATGCTGCGCGAGGTCAGCGAGAGCGCTGACGGCGGCGTGCGCGTCGCTGTGGCCCTCACGATCGTCGGCTGCCCCGCATCCGATCGCATCGAACGCGACGTGCGCGACGCCGCCGAGCGCATCGTCGGCGACGCCCCGGTCGAGGTCGTCCTGGGCGTCATGAGCCCCGAGGAGCGTGAGGCGCTCACGACCCGTCTGCGCGGCGGCCGCCGGCGCGGCAACCCCTTCACCCCTGAGTCGCTGACGCGTGTGATCGCCGTGACGAGCGGCAAGGGGGGCGTCGGCAAGTCGACGCTCACCGCCAATCTCGCCGTCGCGCTGGCGGATCGCGGCAGACGCGTGGGCGTCGTGGATGCGGACGTGCACGGCTTCTCGATCCCGGCGCTGCTGGGACTCGTCGACGCCGACGGCGCGAGTGTGCGACCCACCAGGATCGACGATCTCATCGTCCCTCCGGTCGCCTTCGACGTGAAGGTCGTCTCCATCGGCATGTTCCTGCCCGAGGGCGCCGCCCGCAGCGCCGTCGCGTGGCGAGGGCCGATGCTCCACCGCACGATCCAGCAGTTCCTCACGGAGGTGTATTTCGGCGACCTCGACGTGCTGCTCATCGACATGCCGCCGGGCACCGGCGATATCGCCATCTCGATCGGGCAGTTGCTCCCGCACGCCGACGTCCTGGTCGTCACCACTCCGCAGGCGGCCGCGTCCGAGGTGGCGGCACGCAGCGGGCTGGTCGCCAGGCAGACGGGACAGAGCGTTCTGGGGGTCGTCGAGAACATGACCGCCATGACCCTCCCCGACGGCACGACGTTCGACCTGTTCGGGTCAGGCGGCGGTGACCGCATCGCGGGGAAGCTGAGCACCGACGCTGAGACGGTAGAGGTGATCGCGCGTGTTCCGCTGAGCCCCGCACTGCGCAGCGGCGGGGACGCGGGCGAGCCGGTCGTACGCCGCGCTCCGGAGGACGCAGCCTCGGCCGCCATCCAGCAGGTCGCCGAGCGCATCCTGCGATCCGGACGTTCGCTTTCCGGCAGACCGCTGCCCGTCACCCCGAGCTGAGCGCCGAAGACGTCAGGTCGCCTCGTCGTCGAACGGGGGCTGCTCCCCGGACTCCAGGTCGAAGCTCTCCGCGGCACGTGTCGTCGACATGGTCGCCGCTGCGGCGGCACCGGCCGCACGCACGGTCGCCGTGGGCGGGTCGTCCAGCAACGCCTCGCGGATGATGCGCCGCGGGTCGTACTGACGCGGATCCAGCTTGCGCCAGTCCACCTCGTCGAACTCGGGGCCCATCTCCTCCTTCACGCGGCTGCGCGCACCCCGCAGGAACTCGCGCGAGCGGTTCGTGAACCGCGCCAGGGCCTCCGCGTACCGGGGCAGACGTTCGGGTCCGATGAGGAACGCGGCGATCACGGCGATCACCAGCAGCTTCTCGATCGTGAGCCCGAACACCATGCCTTCAGATTACCGCCGCGCCTGACCGCCGCCGCCCATCGGCGACCGTAGGCTTGCCGAGGAGGAACACCATGGCCGGACACGACGCGAGCGATCGATTCGCCCGCGAGGCGACCGTCGAACCCGACGCGATCGCCCGCGCACGCACGCATGCCCTCGAACTGGGCGCCGACCCGGTGAGCCCGCCGATCGGGGCGCAGCTCGCACTGCTCGCCCAGGTCTCACGCGCCCTCAACATCGTCGAGATCGGCACGGGCGCGGGTGTGTCGGGGCTGTGGCTCATGCACGGGGCGCCGCGGGCCATCCTCACGACCATCGACAAGGAGCCCGAGCATCTGCAGGCCGCCCGTCGCGCGTTCTCGGACGCGCGCATCGCTCCGGCTCGCGCCAGATTCATCACCGGCCGCGCCTCCGATGTCCTGCCGCGCATGAACGAAGCCTCCTACGACATCGTGCTCGTCGACGCGGATGCGGACGGCGTGATCGAGTACGTGGAGCACGGCCTGCGCCTGGTGCGGCCGGGAGGGCTCGTGCTCGTGCCCCGCATCCTCGCCGGCGGCGCCGTCGCCGATCCGGTGCGCCGCGATCCCGTGACGACCGCCTACCGGTCGCTCATCCAGGAGACGCAGTCCTCTCCTGCCGTCATCGGCGCGCTGTCGATCGTCGGCGAAGGACTCCTGCAGCTCACGACCATCGACGAGAGCCGCTGACACGCCACTGCGGCCGATCCCGAAGGACCGGCCGCAGTGAAGTAGGAAGTGAACAGCGCAGGCGCCGACGACCCCCGCGAGCACGTCGTGCAATTCCTTGGCCTCGGCGTCGTTGACCGACACCACAAGACGCCCGCCGCCCTCGAGCGGAACACGAACGATGATCAGGCGCCCCTCCTTCACAGCCTCCATCGGCCCGTCTCCGGTTCTCGGCTTCATGGCTGCCATCGTGGCTCCT
The DNA here is from genome assembly GCF_056868075.1 of Microbacterium sp. KU4F. Taxonomy (NCBI): domain Bacteria; kingdom Bacillati; phylum Actinomycetota; class Actinomycetes; order Micrococcales; family Microbacteriaceae; genus Microbacterium; species Microbacterium sp. KU4F. Next base: position 875,160 of record NZ_CP200324.1, read on the forward strand.
CTTCGTCAATGGTGAGTTCCCAGTTTATCGTGCGTGAGAGCGCGCCCGACGCTTGTCCTCAGGGGATCTGCCAGAGCGTGTTCCCGAGCGCGTACATGTTGTAGATCCACCACCACTGTCCCGCCAGTCCCGCGACGAGCATGCCGATGCGCCAGGCCGGATGTCGCCCGACGGCGACCGCACCCCAGAGAGGCGACAGCGGAACGAGCAGCCGGAAGGTGCTCGACTGCGGGAAGAAGACGGCGAGAAGGTACAGCAGGTAGCTCGCCGACCAGAGGCGGATCTCCATCCCGAGCCGTCGCACGCCCGGCGCGAACACCAGCACGGCGGCCACCACGACCACGATCACGGCGAGCAGCGCGAACCCGAGCCACAGCGGCCACCCCCACAGCCGCGCCCAGAAGGCCGTGCCGGCGAGGAAGCCGTCGAAGGGGAAGAAATGTGCGGCCGCATCCGGGATCCAGTTGCGTCGCCACGCGAGTTCGGTGGCGAGATATGCGGCAGGATCGCCCGTCGCGACCGCCGCGATCACCTGCCAGGAGAAGCCGATGAGGCTCGCCAGAGCGGCGAGGGCCACCAGATGCACGACCTCCCTCACAGGGAGGGGGTCCACGCGCCGGCGGATCCATCGCCAGATGCCCACGAGACCGAGCGTGAGGGCGAAGGCGAGGATGCCGGGGCGCGTGAATCCCATGAGCGGGATGAGCAGGTACAGCCACACGTAACGCCGCCGGAGCAGGGCGTCCAAAGCCAGCATCAGCCACAGGAGGAACAGCGACTCCGCGTACGCGATCTGGAAGAGGGCGGCGAGCGGTCCCGCCACGAAGAAGACGACCGCCCAGGTCGAGGTCGAGCGGTCCAGACGTCGACGCATCAGGCGATAGAACGCGAGCGCTGCGAAGTAGCCGGCGACGAGCGCGACAACCGGCCCCGCCACCTGCCACCCGCCGACGAAGAACCCGACTCCCTGCGACACCCAGGGATACAGCGGCAGGAAGGCCCACGCGTTCTCGGCCACCTGTCCCGCTTCGGTCAGCGGCAGGGGCGAGGGATATCCGTTGGCGGCGACGACCCAGTACCACTGCGCGTCCCAGCCCATGAGCAGCTTGCCGATGCCGGGGTCCACGCCGAACCGGGATGCCGGGGTCGACAGCGAAGAGGCGACGGCGAAGAACCCGAGCGTCACCAGACGCGCGGCGAGGTAGATGAGCCCGATCCGGACCGCGACCGGCCAGCGGCCGATGCGGGTCAGCTGCTGAGCCACGTGCGCAGCCCGCGCTCGACGTCCTCGATCTGCGCGATCGGAACGCGCTCCTGATCGTGGTGCGCCAGGCTCGGGTCTCCCGGGCCGTAGTTCACCGCGGGGACTCCGAGCGCCGAGAAACGCGCGACATCCGTCCAGCCGTACTTCGGATGCGGCTGCGCACCGACCGCGCGCACGAACTCCTGCGCGAGGGGGGCATCCAGGCCCGGTCGGGCGCCGGCGGACGAGTCCGTCAGCTCGACCTCGAAGCCTTCGAGCACCTCGCGCACGTGGGCCTCCGCCTCCGCCACCGACCTGCTCGGCGCGAAGCGGTAGTTGATCTCGACCTCGCAGAGATCGGGGATGACGTTGCCCGCCACGCCGCCGGTCACGCGGACGGCGTTCAGACCCTCGCGGTACGCGAGTCCCTCGACCTCGATCGTCGCCGGTTCGTACGCGGCCAGACGGGTGAGGATCGGGGCGGCGGCGTGGATCGCGTTCTCCCCCACCCAGGCCCGAGCGCTGTGGGCCCGGACGCCGTGCGTGCGCGCCACGACGCGCAGCGTCCCGTTGCAGCCCCCCTCGACCTGACCGTTCGACGGTTCGCCCAGAATCGCGAAGTCCGCCTCGAAGAGGTCCGGGCGCAGGCGCGCCACCCGACCGAGCCCGTTGAGGGAGGCTTCCACCTCCTCGTGGTCGTACCACATCCAGGTGAGGTCGACGCGAGGATCGGTGAGCTCGGCGGCGAGCTTCAGCTGGACGGCGACGCCCGCCTTCATGTCGACCGTGCCGCGTCCCCAGAGGGCAGGCCGCCCCTCGTCGTCGATCAGGCGCGTCGGGAGGTTGTCGTTGATGGGGACCGTGTCGATGTGACCGGCGATCACGACGCGCTGCGCTCTGCCGAGGCGGGTGCGAGCGACGATCGTGTCGCCGTCGCGGAAGACCTCGAGGTGCGGCAGGGGCGCCAGAGCCGCGGCGATGGCATCCGCGAGCGTCGCCTCGTCCCCGGAAACGCTCGGAATGTCACAGATCGCCTGCGTGAGCTCGACGGCGGACGCGGACAGATCCAGCTCGGGCATGGCCTCAGTCTAACGAGGCTGTTCGGGCCGATAACCTGAGGGGATGAGCATGATGCGCACGGTATGGGGCACGGGTCTGGCGACGACGAGCGAGGACGGTACCGTTCTCGACGCGTGGTTCCCGACCGTGGCGGCGGAGGCCCAGACCGGTTCGGCGGCGGAGCTCGCGGAGTACGCCGGCGAAGACGCCCGCCGCCGGGTCACGATCGCTCCCGTCGAACTGACGATCGATGCGGATGCGGCTCCTGCGTCCACGATCGACGCCTACCTGCGCCTGCACGTGCTCTCCCATCGCCTCGTGGCTCCGAACGAGATCAACCTCGACGGCATCTTCGGCCATCTGCCGATCGTCGCGTGGACGACCGCGGGGCCCATGCACCCCCGAGACGCGGAGCGACTGCGCCCGGCGCTGACCCGCGCCGGCATCCAGCTGCACAGCCTCGACAAGTTCCCGCGGCTGCTCGACTACGTCACGCCGCCCGGGGTGCGCATCGCCGACGCCTCGCGCGTGCGCCTGGGCGCCTACCTCTCCCCCGGCACGACGGTGATGCACGAGGGATTCGTCAACTTCAACGCGGGAACCCTGGGCGCCTCGATGGTCGAGGGCCGGATCTCCCAGGGCGTCGTCGTCGGTGACGGCAGCGATATCGGCGGCGGCGCATCGATCATGGGCACCCTCTCGGGCGGCGGCACGCACCGCGTCTCGATCGGCTCGCGCACGCTGCTCGGCGCGAACGCCGGGATCGGCATCTCGCTCGGCGACGACTGCGTGGTGGAGGCCGGACTGTACGTCACGGCGGGGTCCAAGATCGTGCTCGCAGACGAGCAGCCGGGCGCCGACGGCTCCCGACCGGTCGTGAAGGGCGCGGAGCTGTCCGGACGCGACGGTATCCTGTTCCGGAGGAACTCGGTGACGGGAGCCATCGAAGCCGTGCGACGCGCGGGCGTCGGCGTCACCCTCAACGAGGCGCTGCACGCATGAGCGCGGCGCGGCTGCCGAAGAAGCTCTACGAGCGCGAGCTGGCGCGCCTGCAGGCCCAGCTCGTCGACATGCAGGCGTGGGTGCAGACGACCGGCGCGCGTGTCGTGGTGATCTTCGAAGGTCGCGACGCGGCGGGCAAGGGCTCGACGATCAAGCGGGTGTCGGAGTACCTGAATCCGCGCGTCAGCCGCATCGTGGCGCTGCCGACGCCGACGGATCGTGAGAAGTCTCAGTGGTACTTCCAGCGCTACATCGCGCATCTGCCCGCGGCGGGCGAAATCGTGCTGATGGACCGCTCCTGGTACAACCGCGCGGGCGTCGAGCGGGTGATGGGCTACTGCACCGAAGCGGAGTATCAGCGGTTCCTGCACCAGGCGCCGCTGTTCGAGCGGATGCTGGTCGAGGACGGCATCCTCCTTCTGAAGTACTGGTTCAGCGTGTCCGACGTCGAGCAGGAGGCACGCTTCCGCTCCCGGGCGAGCGACCCGATGCGGCGCTGGAAGCTGAGCCCGAACGATGTGCTCTCCATCACGAAGTGGGAGGACTACTCCCGGGCCAAGGACGCGATGCTCGTGCACACCGACATCCCCGAGGCGCCCTGGTACGAGGTCGACAACGAGGACAAGCGTCGTGGGCGGATCAACATGATCCACCATCTGCTCGAGCGGATCCCCTGGCAGCCGGTCCCCCACGAGAGAGTCGAGATCCCCGAACGACCCGCCTCACGCGGCTACGAGCGTCCGCCGCGGAGCGCGGACGCGATGGTGCCCGACTACGCCGCCACCCTGGAGCGCTGACGGCGTCAGTCGCGCAGCCGCACCGACAGACAGGTGACGCAGCCCTCGAGCTTCTCGAACTCCGTCACGGGGGTGGTGACGACCTCCAGGCCCCTCTCCCGGAAGAGCGCGGCGGATGCGGGGGCGTCCGCCGACATGAGCACGGTCTTCTCGTCGAGCACGACGACGGCCGTGCCATGCTCCTCGGGCACCGGCAGGAACGCCGGGAAAGCCTCGGGGTCGTCGACCAGCGGCGGATAGCCGATGACGGTGCCGTCCGGAAGCGCGGTCACCGCGGACTTCAGGTGCAGCACCCGTGTCACGGGGACACCCTGCACCACCCAGCCGCGCGGTTCGAGCAAGGCGCGCAGTTGCCCCACGGCGTCTTCGTTCGTTCGCGCCGACAGCCCCACGTAGACGGTGCGGCCGATCTTGAGCACGTCGCCGCCGTCGAGTGTCGCCGGCGCGACGATCTCCGCGGTCTCGAGCCCCGTCCGGGCGGTCGCGGCTTCGATCGTGGGGCGCTCTCCCCGGCGTGAGTCCGCGCCGGCGCGGCAGAGCACGGCCAGATCGCCGAAGACGACCACAGCATCCTCGACGAACACCCCGTCCGCCTGCTCATCTGCCTCGGCGACGGTCAGGATCTCCCACCCGCGGGAGCGGAACACGTCGACGTACGCCTCCCACTGCTCTCGCGCGAGCGCCGGATCCACCGGTACGCGCTCGAGGTGGGTGAGCTCCCCCTCGGCCAGTCGCGACGACGGCGGCCGGACGAGAAGCCGCGGCATCGTCAGCTCACGCCCGGGTAGTTGCGCTCGGGAGCGCCCACGTACAGCTGCTGAGGGCGACCGATCTTGGTCTGCGGGTCCTGGTTCATCTCGCGCCAGTGCGCGAGCCACCCCGGAAGACGGCCGATCGCGAACAGCACGGTGAACATGCGGGTCGGAAAGCCCATCGCCTTGTAGATGACGCCGGTGTAGAAGTCGACGTTGGGGTACAGCCGGCGGGAGATGAAGTAGTCGTCGCGCAGGGCGATCTCCTCCAGCTCTTTGGCGAGATCCAGCAGCGGGTCGCTGACGCCGAGCTCGGCGAGCACCTCGTCGGCGGACTCCTTGACGAGCTTCGCGCGCGGGTCGTAGTTCTTGTAGACGCGGTGCCCGAAGCCCATGAGCTTCACGCCCTCTTCCTTGTTCTTGACCCGCTCGACGAAGCGCTGCACGCTCTCGCCGGAGTCGCGGATGCGGCCCAGCATGTCGAGCACGGCCTCGTTCGCGCCGCCGTGCAGCGGCCCGGACAGGGCGTTGATGCCCGCCGAGACCGAGGAGAAGATGTTCGCCCCGGTGGAGCCCACGAGGCGCACGGTCGAGGTCGAGGCGTTCTGCTCGTGGTCCTCGTGCAGGATCAGCAGGCGCTCGAGCGCGCGCGACATGACCGGGCTGATCTCGTACTGCTCGCTGAGCACGCCGAAGTTGAGCTTCAGGAAGTTGTCGACGAAGCTGAGCGAGTTGTCGGGGTACAGGAACGCCTGACCGACGCTCTTCTTGTGGGCGTAGGCCGCGATGACGGGAAGCTTCGCGAGCATCCGGATCGTATTGAGCTCGACGAACTCGGGATTGTGAGGATCCGACTGGTTCTCGTAGTACGTCGAGAGTGCCGCCGTGGCAGCCGACAGCACCGACATCGGATGCGCGGTGTGCGGCAGCGCGGAGAAGAAGCGCTTCAGATCCTCGTGCAGCAGCGTGTGACGCCGGATGCGGTTGTCGAAGTCCTCGAGCTCGCTCGCACTGGGCAGCTCGCCGTAGATGAGCAGCCAGGCGACCTCGAGGTAGGTCGAGTTCTTCGCGAGCTGCTCGATGGGATACCCGCGGTAACGGAGGATGCCCTCGTCGCCGTCGATGAAGGTCACCGCGGACTTCGTCGCCGCGGTGTTCACGAACCCGTAGTCGAGGGTCGTGTGCCCGGTCTGACGCGTCAGCGACGACACATCGATGCTGGGCGCACCGTCCGTGCCCGTCAGCACAGGCAGCTCCGCGGTGTGCTCTGCGACGGTCAGACGTGCGGTCTTCTGCTGCGAGCCGGCTTCGGTCACGGCGCCTCCTTGCGATGGATCGTCGGCGAAAGGTGGGGATCCTCGGTCGCCGGTGGCGACCTGCCCGGGCACGCTACGTGTCGGCGCGCCCCTGCGATTACAGCCTAGCCGTGGCCGGAGCCTACGGTGACTGGCGCCAAAGGAACGAGAGATTCGTAGGAGAAAAGCTACGAGCCAAGAGTAGCGAGGCGCCCCGCAGCCGCGGCGATCCGCTCGTCCGACGCCGTGAGGGACAGCCGGATGTGCTGGGTGTGGTGCGGCCCGTAGAAGTGCCCGGGACCCGCGAGAATGCCGAGTTCGGCCAGGGCCGCCATGCTGTCCCATGCGTCCTCACCGCGTGTCACCCAGAGATAGAGACCGGCCTCGCTGCGGTCGACGCGGAAGCCGGCGGCCTCGACGGCGGGCTTCAGCACCTGGCGCCGGGCGCCGTAGCGCGCCTTCTGTGCGGCGACGTGCGCGTCGTCGGTCAGCGCGGCGACCATCGCCGCCTGCACGGGAGCCGGCAGCATGAGACCCAGATGCTTGCGCGCCGTCAGCAGTCGCGCCACGAGCGCGGGATCGCCCGCGAGGAAGGCGGCACGATACCCCGCGAGGTTGGACTGCTTGCTCAGCGAGTAGACCGACAGGACGCCGGAGAGATCGGCGGCGACCACGGCGGGATCCAGGACCGACGGCACGGGGGCATCAGCCCACGGCGCATCCCACCCCAGTTCGGCGTAGCACTCATCGGACGCCAGGACCGCCCCGAGCTCCCGGGCGCGCTCTCGCGCGCGGCGCAGCTCCTCGACGCTCCACACGCGTCCGTCCGGGTTGCCGGGAGAGTTGATCCAGACGAGCTTGGTGCCCTCCGGCCAGGAAGCGGGATCGTCGGCCGCCACCGCCGTGGCACCGACCAGGCGTGCGCCGACCTCGTACGTCGGGTACGCCGCAACCGGATGCACGACGGTGTCGCCCGGGCCGAGCCCGAGCAGCAGCGGAAGCAGCGCGACGAGCTCCTTCGAACCGACGGTCGGCAGCACGTGAGAGGGCGTCAGACCCGCGACACCGCGGCGCCTGGCGTACCAGTCGACGATCGCCTCGCGCAGCGGGGGCGTGCCCACGGTCTGCGGGTAGGCGTGCGCATCGGTCGCTGCCGCGAGGGCGGCTTCGACCACCGCAGGAGTGCGGTCCACGGGAGAGCCGATCGAGAGATCCACGATGCCGTCAGGATGCCGACGTGCGGTCTCGGCGTACGGTGCGACGGCGTCCCAGGGGTAATCGGCGAGGTCGGCGACGCTCATCTAGGCGATCACTCGCCCTGGGGCGGCAACTCGGCGATGACCGGGTGGTCCTTGTGGATCACGCCGACCTTGGCCGCGCCGCCGGGCGAGCCGATGTCGTCGAAGAACTCGACGTTGGCCTTGTAGTAGTCCTGCCACTCTTCGGGAAGGTCGTCCTCGTAGTAGATCGCCTCGACGGGGCATGCCGGCTCGCACGCTCCGCAGTCCACGCACTCATCGGGGTGGATGTAGAGCGAACGATCGCCCTCATAGATGCAGTCGACGGGGCATTCGTCGATGCAGGCGCGATCCTTGACATCGACGCACGGAAGGGCGATCACATACGTCACGGAACCAGTCTAGTTCGCCTCGGCTGCTCGTCGGGGCGCACGCGGCCATGCCACGACGATGGCGGCGATCAACGGGACGGCTCCCATCCAGATCAGCGCCAGCGTCTCGTGCTGCACGGTGAACAGCACCGACCCACCTGTGGACGGCTGGGCGAAAACGTACGTGATGACCATCATGCCCAGTGCGGCCGCCAGAGTCGTCCATCTGTCCCCTGTCAGCAGCCGCACGGCGATGAGCAGCGCGCCCGCTCCGATGACCCCGAGCGAGAGCCCGATGGGAACCGGGCCGATCATCGCCGCGTGCGCGAACGACCCGGCGGCACCGTAGACGACCCCGACGACGAGAGCGATCGCCCAACCGGCGATACGAGATACAAGCGAGCCCACCCCGGGATCCTAGTCGCCGCGGGCGGGAGTGTTCTCAGCCCGCCCAGCCGGCCAGACGCAGGAGGGCCGCGACGGCGGCCGCGGCCACGACGACGACGAGAAACGGGGCGCGCAGCGCGAGGAGCCCTGCGGCGACCAGGAGCGCGGGCACGCGGGCATCGATCACGATCGCCTGCCCCGCACCCAGTGCCTGCACGGCGACCAGCGCGCCCAGAAGCGCCACGGTGAGCAGGTCGGCGATGCGCGCAGGCCTCGGCGCCTCGACGAAGCGCGTCGGGATGGCGTAACCCACCGCCTTGAGGGAGAGACAGATCACCGCGGCGAGGAGGACCGCGTTCCACAGCGTCACGATGCCGCCTTCGCAGCGGGGCGATCAGCCCATCCGACCGCGATCGCCACGAGGGCAGCGATCAGCACGGGGACACCCGGCATGAGGGCGGGGGTGAGCACCGTCGCCACGACGGCTGCGGCGATGCCGACGGCGATCGCCTGCCGTCCCGCCAGCCGCGGCCACAGCAGCGCCAGGAAGGCCGCGGCGGCGGCCGCATCCAGTCCGTACGCGCGCGGGTCGCCCAGGACGTCGCCCAGCAACGCACCCGCGAGCGTGGAGATGTTCCAGCCGATGTAGATGCCGATGCCCGTGACCCAGAAGCCGATCGCTTTGGCGCGTGTGTCGGTCTGTGCGAGCGAGACGGCCGTCGACTCGTCGATCGTGAACCCGGCGGCGGCCATCTTGCGCCAGACCCCGTCGAACTGCGGCGACATCCGCATGCCGTACGCGACGTTTCGCACCCCGAGCAGTGCCGCTGAGGCGATCGCTGCGGGGGCCGCGGCGATCCCGCCGGCGGCGATCACGCCGACGAAGGCGAACTGCGAACCGCCGGTGAACATGAGCAGGCTCAGCACGCACGTCTGCCAGACATCCAGGCCCGCAGCGACCGAGAGGGCGCCGAAGGAGATGCCGTATGCGCTCGTCGCCACGGCGACCGCGAGCCCCTGACGCACCGCGCGACGGCCGGGGTCGGGCAGGCTCTCCGCATCCATCACCACATAATGTCCGTCGGGGGGAATGTTCGTCAAACCGAACAATCGTGCGTCATACTGACCGCATGGAGACCATAGGTCCACGCATCGCCCGCTCTCTCCGCCGCGAACGGGAACGCGCGGGCGTGAGCATCTCCGAACTCGCGCGCCGCGCGGGAGTGGGAAAGGCCACGATCTCACAACTCGAGTCGGGCTCCGGCAACCCCAGCGTGGAGACGCTCTGGGCCATCGCGACCGCGCTCGGCGTACCGTTCGCGGTGTTCGTCGAAGACCCCGACGACACCCCGCGCCTCATCCGCGCGCGTTCGGACGACGGCATCCGCGCGGCCGACTCCCCGTACAGTGCACTGCTGCTCGCGGCCGGGTCGCCGCATTCGCGCAGCGACCTCTACCTGCTGCGCGCCGATCCGGGAGAACCGCGGCGGTCGCTGCCGCATGCCGCAGGGACCATCGAGCACGTCGTGCTGATCACCGGACGCGCCGCCGCCGGACCGGCGGACTCCCCCGTCGAGCTCTCGCCGGGCGACTACCTGCGGTATCGCGGGGATGCGCCTCACATCTTCGAGGCGCTCACCCGCGACACCAGCGCGGTCCTCGTCTCCGAGGTCCGCTAGGTCACGCTCAGGCGTTGGCGTCCTGGCGCTTCAGGCGCGATGCGGCGCGGCCGCGCTCGGTCGCGTCGAGCACGACCTTGCGGATACGCACCTTCTCAGGAGTGACCTCGACGCATTCGTCGTCGCGGGCGAACTCGAGCGACTCCTCGAGGGTCAGCACACGCGGCGGCGTCATCGACTCGAAGGAGTCCGAGGTCGACGAACGCATGTTCGTCAGCTTCTTCTCCTTCGTGATGTTGACGTCCATGTCGTCGGCGCGCGAGTTCTCGCCGATGACCATGCCCTCGTAGACCTCTTCGGTCGGCTGCACGAAGAAGCTCATCCGCTCCTGCAGCGCGATCATCGCGAAGGGGGTGACGACACCCTGGCGGTCGGCGACGATCGAGCCGTTCTGACGCGTCGTGATGGAGCCGGCCCAGTCGTCGTAGCCGTGGGAGATCGCGTTGGCGATACCCGTGCCGCGCGTGATGGTGAGGAACTCGCTGCGGAAGCCGATGAGTCCGCGCGAGGGCACGACGAACTCCATGCGCACCCAGCCGGTGCCGTGGTTCGTCATGTTGTCCATGCGGCCCTTGCGAGCGGCCATGAGCTGCGTGATCGCGCCGAGGTGCTCCTCGGGGGCGTCGATGGTGAGGTGCTCGAACGGCTCCTTGAGCTTGCCGTCCTCGCCGCGCTTGGTGACGACCTGGGGCTTGCCGACGGTGAGCTCGAAGCCTTCGCGGCGCATGTTCTCGACCAGGATCGCCAGCGCCAGCTCGCCGCGCCCCTGCACCTCCCAGGCGTCGGGGCGGCCGATGTCGACGACCTTGAGCGAGACGTTTCCGATGAGCTCCCGGTCGAGACGGTCCTTCACCATGCGAGCCGTGAGCTTGTGACCCTTGACCTTGCCCATGAGCGGCGAGGTGTTCGTGCCGATCGTCATCGAGATCGCCGGGTCGTCGACCGTGATGGCCGGCAGCGGGCGGACGTCCTCGGGGTCGGCGATGGTCTCACCGATCGTGATGTCTTCGAAGCCGGCGATGGCGACGATGTCGCCGGGGCCGGCGGACTCGGCCGGGAAGCGCTCGAGAGCCTTCGTCTTGAGCAGCTCGGTCACGCGCGCGTTCGAGTGCGAACCGTCGTGGCGGACCCAGGCGACGGTCTGACCCTTCTTGAGGGTGCCGTTGAAGACGCGCAGGAGAGCCAGGCGTCCGAGGAACGGGCTGGAGTCGAGGTTGGTGACCCACGCCTGCAGCGGCGCCTCGTCGTCGTAGGACGGCGCCGGCACGTGCTCGAGGATCGCCTCGAACAGCGGCTCGAGGTCTTCGTTGTCGGGAAGCGACCCGTTCTCGGGGCGCGTGCGCGACGCGGCACCGGCCCGACCGGACGCGTAGACCACGGGGACGTCCAGCAGAGCGTCCACGTCGAGGTCGGGCACGTCGTCCTGCAGGTCGGAGGCCAGACCCAGCAGAAGGTCGTGAGCCTCTTCTTCGACCTCGGCGATGCGCGCGTCGGGGCGGTCGGTCTTGTTCACGAGCAGGATGACCGGAAGCTTCGCCTCGAGCGCCTTGCGCAGCACGAAGCGGGTCTGGGGCAGCGGACCCTCGGACGCGTCGACGAGCAGCACCACGCCATCGACCATCGACAGGCCGCGCTCGACCTCGCCGCCGAAGTCGGCGTGACCCGGGGTGTCGATCACGTTGATCGTGATCGGGGTGTCGGTGTGGATGCCGTTGTACGTGATCGCCGTGTTCTTGGCGAGGATCGTGATGCCCTTCTCACGTTCCAGATCGTTGGAGTCCATCGCGCGCTCTTCGACGTGCGCGTGTTCACCGAACGAGCCCGTCTGACGGAGCATGGCATCGACGAGAGTCGTCTTGCCGTGGTCGACGTGGGCGACGATCGCGACATTACGCAGATCGGAGCGGAGGGCGCGCGCCATACAGGTTTCCTTGCAGTGAGGGAGGGTGACCCGGGACTCCGGGCCCTTCAGTCTACCGCAGGAGGCTGCACCGCGGTCAGCCGGCCCCCGCGACCGCCACGGCGATGCCCGCCCAGACCACGAGGGCGATGAACGAGACGAGTGCCGGGACGTCCCACATCCGCCGGACTGGGGCGGGGACCGCCGTGGGTTCGAGGGCCGATTGCCAGTCGTCGATGATGCGCTCGGCGTCTCGCGAACCGGTTGCGGGACGATCGTCGCTCGAGGAACGGCGTGAGCCGCTGCGGGCGGACACCGGTCCCCCGTAGCAGGTGATCGTGCGCCCCTCGGTCGTCTCGATCACGAGCTGATAGCGCATGCGGATGTCGGCGACAGCGGAGAAGGGGATGCGGGTGATGCGCAGGAAGTTCTGTACGCGCAAGCCGTCGGCGGAGCTGGTCACGCTCGACGCGAAGACGCCGACGTAGATCGCCCACAGCGCGAGCAGGATCCACGGGGCGAGCAGGAGCGCGCTCACGATTCCGGCGCGGATCAGAGCGTCGCCGAGGAGGAAGGCGGCGGCGACCGCCGAGATGATGATCCCGACGGTCGCCGACGTCGACCGGTAGACGGTGCGGTTCAGTTGCCGCCTCCGAGGGGGATGGTCGCGCCGGGGATGGCATCCAGGAGGCGACGGGTGTACTCCTCGGCCGGGTTGGCGAAGATCTCGTCGACCGTGCCCTGCTCCACGATCCGCCCCTTCTCCATGACCGCGACCATGTCGGCGGCTACGCGCACGACGGCGAGGTCATGGGTGATGAAGAGGTAGGTCAGCTCGAGCTCTGACTGGAGCTCGGCGAGCAGCTGCAGGATCTGGTCCTGCACCAGCACGTCGAGGGCCGAGACCGCCTCGTCGAGGACGACGATGTCGGGCTTCAGCGCGAGCGCACGGGCGATGGCCACGCGCTGACGCTGACCGCCGGAGAGCTCGTTCGGATACCGGGTCGCCAGCTCCTGCGGGAGCGAGACCTGGTCGAGCAGCTCCCGGACGCGCGTGCGACGGGAGGCGCTGTCGCCGACCTTGTGGATCTCCATCGGCTCCGCGATCGTGTTGCCGATGTTGCGCAGCGGGTCGAGCGAGCCGTACGGGTCCTGGAACACCGGCTGCATCCGGCGGCGCAGCGCGAAGGCCTGCCGGTTCGAGAGCTTCTCGATGTTGGTGCCGTCGATCTCGATCGATCCCGCGGTGGGCTCTTCGAGCTTGAGCACCATCTTCGCGACGGTCGACTTGCCGGAGCCGGATTCGCCGACCAGGGCCAGCGTCTTGCCGCGCGGGATCTCGAACGAGACCCCGTCGACGGCACGGAAGGCTTCGCTGCGGAAGCCGCCCTGGCGGATCTTGTACTCCTTGGTCAGGTCCGTCACCCGGATCGCGGGCGTGAGGTCCTGGATGTCCTCGGTCGTCTCGATGCCGCGTCGCTCGGCGACGGCTTGGATGCGCTGCGACGCGAGCGAGGGAGCGGCGGCGACGAGGCGCTGCGTGTACGGGTGGATGGGGTTCTGCAGGATCTCGCGGCTGGGACCGGACTCGACGATCTCGCCGTTCTGCATGACGATGATCTTCTCCGCACGCTCGGCCGCGAGGCCCAGGTCGTGCGTGATCAGCAGCACCGACGTGCCCTTCTCCCGCGTGAGGGAGGCCATGTGGTCGAGAATCACCCGCTGCACGGTCACATCCAGCGCGGAGGTGGGCTCGTCGGCGATCAGCAGCTTCGGGTCGGCGGCGAGACCGATGCCGATGAGGGCGCGCTGACGCATGCCGCCGGAGAACTGGTGCGGATACTGATGCAGACGCTTGGCCGCATCCGCCAGTCCTGCCTGCTGGAGGACCTCGATCGCGCGCTCGGTGATCTCCTTGCGGCTGGTCGCGATACCGTTCGCACGGATCGCCTCCTTGACCTGGAAGCCGATCGACCACACCGGGTTGAGGTTCGACATCGGGTCCTGCGGGACGTACCCGATCTCGCGACCGCGCAGACGCTCCAGCTGCGTGCGGCTCAGCGTGGTGAGCTCGCGACCGTCCAGGGTGATGCTGCCCTGGGTGACGTGCCCCGTGCCCGGCAGCAGGTTCACGACGGCGGAGGCGGTCGTGGACTTGCCCGAGCCGGACTCGCCGACGATGGCGACGGTCTCGCCGGGGAAGACGTCGAGGCTGACGTCGTGCAGGACCTCGCGGCTTCCCGACTGCGTGTCGAAGGCGACGCGGAGGTTGCGGATGCTGAGCAACGGGGTGGCGGCGGTGTCGCTCATCGGCGGGCCCTCGCTCTCGGGTCGAGGGCGTCGCGGATGAGCTCGCCCAGCAGGATGAACGCGAGAACGGTGACCGTCAGCGCGATCGACGGGTAGATGAGCGCCATCGGGGCGACACGCAGCGAGGACTGCGCCCCGCTGATGTCCGCGCCCCACGACATGACGCTCGAGCCGAGTCCGACACCGAGGAACGACAGGGTCGCCTCGGCGACGATGGCCGCGGCGAGGCTGAGGGTGGAGATCACCAGCAGCGGCGCGATGGCGTTGGGCACGACATGCGAGACGAGCACCTGGAACCGGTTCTGTCCGAGGGCTCTCGAGGCGGTCACGAAGTCCGCCTGGCGCACCCTGAGCACCTCGGCGCGAACCACGCGCGCCGTCGAGGCCCAGGCGAAACCGCCGATGGCGAGCGAGAGGGTGAAGACGTTGCGGTAGTCCGCGAACACGCTCATGACGACCACAGCGGCCAGGATGTAAGGGATCGCGAAGAACATGTCGCCCACGCGCGAGAGCAGCGAGTCGAGCCATCCGCCGTAGAAGCCGGCGAGAGCGCCCATGACGAGGCCGATGGTCGAACCGATGATGGTCGAGATCAGACCCACCGACAGCGAGGTGCGCGAGCCCCACACGATGCGTGCGTAGATGTCGCAGCCCTGGAAGGTGAAGCCCAGCGGGTGACCGGCCTGCGGCCCGCCGTTGCTGTTGGAGAAGCTGGCAGTTGTCGTTCGGCGGCGTCTGGGTGAAGAGCGTCGGCCAGATGGCCATCAGCAGCACCACGGCGACCACCAGGAGCGAGATCCAGAAGGTGGGACGCTTGCGCAGGTCGCGCCAGGCGTCGCGCCAGAGACTGGACGGCTTCTCGTCGACGCGCACGGCGTCGACGGTGATGGCCGTCTCCTTGACCTCTGCGACGAAGTGCGTCGGCAGATCGGAGTTACTTGACATAGCGGATCCTCGGGTCGAGCAGACCGTACAACAGGTCGATCACCAGGTTGACCAGGACGTAGATGATCACGAAGACCGTCACGAACGACACGATCGTGGGGCCCTCGTGACGCAGCGTCGCCTGGAAGAGCGTGTTGCCGACGCCGGGGACGTTGAAGATCGCCTCGGTGACGGTGGCACCCACCAGCAGGACGCCGAAGTTGGTCGCCGAGTTGGTGATGACGGGGATGAGGGAGTTGCGCAGCACGTGGACAGGAATGACGCGCCGGCGCGGAAGACCCTTGCTGTAGGCGGTGCGCACCCAGTCCTGGTTGAGCGTGTCGATGACCGAGCCGCGCATCAGGCGCATGCTGGTCGCGAACAGGCTGAAGCCGAGCACGAGGGCGGGGAGCCACAGATCACCCCAGTCGTTCTGCGACCCGACCGTCGGCTTGAACCAGCCGAGCTGGATCGCGAGGAAGTACTGCGCGACGAAGGCCAGCACGAAGATCGGGATGGCGACGAAGATGAGCGAGATGACCAGCGCGACGTTGTCGAAGATCTTGCCCTTGCGCAGTGCCGAGATCGTGCCGATGAGGATGGCCAGAGAGAACTCGATGGCGATCGCCATGACCGCGAGGCGGCCGGTGACAGGCAGCGTCCGGGCGAGGACGTCGTTGACCGATTGGCCCGAGAACGTGGTGCCGAGATCCCCCTGGAAGATGCCCAGGAGGTAGTAGAAGTACTGGACGATGAACGGCTCGTTCAGGTGGTACTGAGCCTCGAGCGCGTCGATGACGGCCTGGTTCGGCGTCTTGTCGCCGAACAGCGCGAGGATCGGGTTGCCCGGCATCGCGAAGACCAGGAAATAGATGAGCAGGGTGGATCCGATGAACACGGGGATCACCTGCAGGATGCGTCTGAGGATGTAAGCGAGCATCCCTCTCCCTCCGAAAAATGGCCGAGACGATCCTCGCACGGTCGGTGCGCTGATCGGCTCGCCCGTAGAGACCACCACCCCGCGGGTGTGAGCGGGTGGGTGTCTGGACAGGCCGCGAGGCGGTGACGAGATCGTCACCGCCTCGCGGTTGCGATCCTTCGGGCTCAGCCCTTGGTGATCGCGTAGTACAGCGGAACCGAGTTCCAACCGAACTGGACGTTCTGAACCGTGTCAGCGTAGCCGCCGTTCACGTTCGAGTACCAGAGCGGAACGGACGGGAGGTCCTGCAGCAGGATCTCCTGTGCCTTCTGGTAGTCCTCGTTCGCCGCCTCAGGGTCGGTGTTGGAGATGCCGTCCTGCAGGAGCTTGTCGAACTCGGGGTTCGAGTAGTCTCCGTCGTTCGACGACGCGTTGGTCGCGTAGAGCGGGCCCAGGAAGTTGTACAGACCCGGGTAGTCCGCCTGCCAACCGGTACGGAACGCGGTGGTGATGGTGCGGTTCGTGACCTCGGTGCGCAGCGAGGCGAAGTCGACGAACGGAGCGCCGGACGCGTCGATGCCGAGCGTGTTCTTGATCGAGTTGCTCACGGCGTCGACCCACTCCTGGTGGCCGCCGTCCGAGTTGTACGCGATCTGGAACGTGCCGGACCAGGGCGAGATCTTGTCGGCCTCGGCCCACAGCTCCTTGGCCTTGTCGGCGTTGTACTCGAGCACGTCAGCGCCCTCGAGCGAGTCCGACCAGCCGGCGATGACCGGCGAGGTGAAGTCGCTGGCCGGCGTGCGGGTGTCCTGGAAGATCGTCTTGGTGATCTCGGGACGGTTGATCGCCATCGAGATCGCCTGACGACGCAGCTTGCCCTCTTCGCCCGAGAAGTGCTCGAGCTTCTCCGGGATGGTGAAGGACTGGAAGATCGCGGCGGGCTGGTTGACCGCACGCTCGCCCAGGTCCGACTCGTAGGTCGCCAGCGAGGCGGCCGGGATCGCATCGAGCACGTCGAGGTTGCCCGCGAGGAGGTCGGCGTAGGCCGCATCCTGCGAAGCGTAGAAGACGATGTCGAGGCCACCGTTCTGGGCCTGACGGCCACCGGTGTAGTCGTCGTTCTTGACGAGGTTGATCTCGACGTCGTGCTGCCACGCGCCGTCGCCGGCGAGCTTGTACGGGCCGTTGCCGATCGGGTTCTCACCGAAGGCGGTCGGGTCGTCGAACGCGGCCTGGGGCAGCGGGAAGTACGCCGAGTAGCCCAGGCGCAGCGCGAAGTCGGAGGCCGGCTTGTTGAGCGCGATCGTGAAGGTGAGGTCGTCGACCTTCTTCAGACCCGTCAGCTCGGTGTCCTCGTCGTAGCTGAAGCCCTCGATGTCCTCGAAGAAGTACGAGTTCTTCTGGTTGTTGGAGAGCTTGGCGCCGTAGTTCCAGGCGTTGATGAAGCTGTCGGCGTTCACCTCCTCACCGTTGGTGAACTTCTGACCCTCCTTGATCTTCACCGTGAGGTTCTGGGGGTCATCGACCGTGATCGAGTCGGCCATGTCGTTGACCGGGTTGCCGTCGGCGTCGTAGTAGACCAGGCCGGCGAAGATCGAGTCGATGATCTTGCCACCACCGGTCTCGTTCGTGTTCGCCGGGAAGAGCGGGTTTTCCGGCTCGGACCCGTTGGTGCTGACGATGGCGTCGCTCGAGCCGCCGGTCGGCTCGGTCGAGCCGCCGCCGCTCGCGCAGCCGGCCAGGGCGAGAGCCCCGATGCCGGCCAGCGCCACGCTCGCGAGAGCGATCTTGCTGCGCTTCACTGTTCCTCCTGTGAAAGGGATGATGCGGGCACGACGAGCTGTGTGAACATCGAGCCGCGGATACCGAAACATTAAGCACGTCCCCCGGCTTGGTCAAAACGACCGCGCGAATAGTTACACACCCTTAACGAACCCCCGCACGAACCGAGCAGATTGCTCAAGCCCGCCGAGCGCAGCCAGCCACGCGGGCCGGAATTACTCCGCCCTCGGTGTCGGCGGGTCGGGTGAGGGTTGCCACATCGCGAACATGGAGAGGATGCGGTTGGCCGACACCTCGGCCGGAGGAGCCTCGAGTGCGTGCGACCACACCGTGAGCTGCGGCACGGCGAACAGCGGCAATGCCCATGCCTCGCTGGATACTGCCTCATCCAGCTGGGACAGAAGCTGGTCGCGCTGTGTGGCGTCCAGGGTGGAGGAGGCATCGACGACGAGCGCGTCGATGGACTCGTCGCTCCAGCCGTACGCGTTCTGCGCCGCCGCGGTGTGGAACACCGTCGCCGCCGCCACGGTGGCCGCGGGGTCGGGGCTCCACGCGAACAGGGCCGCGTCATAGGCGTCCGGCTGCTCACGGAGGATCCGTTCCCAGTCCGGCGAGGACACGTCGACGAGGGTGACGCCCGCCTGTGAGGCCGACTGGGACATGAGCGCGAACTCCGCCGCGCGGCGCGCGTCGCCCGCCGGGTACAGCACGCGGACGGTCAGCCCGGCCGCATCCGTCGCTTCCGTGTCCGCACCGCCCGAAGTCGACGAGGGCGTCGGGGCGGGCTCCGGCTCCGCGGCCTCGATCATGCCCCACCGCAGCGGCTCGTCGGCGAGCAAGGGGTGGATGAGCTCCCCCAGCATCTCTTCGCGCGGAACAGTCGCCAGGAACGCGGCGCGGGCACGGTGCGCGCGCTCCGCATCCCCGCCATAGGAGGCGGGGTCGAACGCTCCGCCTCCCGCGGTCTGCAGATCGAGATGGTCGTACGCCTCCCCCGGCGCCACACGCGAGCCGTCTGCTGCGGCCGCCGCGTGGACGAGGTCCTCCTCCGCCGCCGCCGCCGCCGCGGCCAGATCCGCCGCGCCGCCGGCGACGGCCGCAACGCGTTCGGCAGGGTCCGGGATCGCGTGCACCCGCACGCGTTCGATGCGCGCGGCACTCGGCCGATCGGTGGCGACGAGATCGATCGTTGCGCCATCATCGGCGATGCGCGCGATGTCATAGGCGCCCGCCGTGACCCGGGCCGCATCCGGGAGGTCGCCGTCGAGGCGGAAGTCCTCACGGAAGGCGCGCGAGACGGGCGCGAGCCAGTCCATATCCCCTGCCTCGACGGCATCCGTGAACGCCGTCTTGGCTGCCGCCGCATCCTCGTAGCGCCCCGGGTAGGCGAGCTCGACCAGCACGTGGGCGGCGACCGGCGGCGCGTCGAAGGCGACCTGCCAGTCCGCATAGGGCGTGTCGTAGACCAGGGTCAGGCTGCGTCCGCCGTCGCCGATCCGGGGTACCTGGGAGACGAGGTCGAGACCCTGACCGTCTCCGGCGCCCGCATCCCAGTGCGTCTCGCCCGCGGGATCCGTGCGGTGCGTCGTGCGCGCAGCCCACACGAGCAGCAGGTCCGCGGCGTCGACCGCTGCTCCGTCGGACCATTTCGCCGAGCCGTCGAGCGTGTAGCGGACGGTGACCGGGTCGCCGGAGAGCACCCGGACGGTGCCGAAACGTTCGTTCGCCGAGCGGGTGCCGTCGGCTTCCCGCTGCCAGAAGCTGCCCGACGTCAACGCGGAGAGATCGCGATCCGCGGCGGTGTCCTGCCCCTGCACGAGCGGGTTGAGCGAGGTCGCGGGCGCGGCTGTGGCGACGGTCAGGGACGAGCCGGGGCGGACTCGGTTACCTTCGGGCGCGCAGCCGACCACCACGCCCGCCAGCAGAGCGATCACGGCCAGGGTGGTCACGAGCGCGCGACGCCGCATCCGTCCTCCTTCTCCGCGGCGGCAGGGCAGCCCGCCGCGGTCGTGTGCGTAAGCCGCACACACCCTATGCGCGCAATCTGAGCGCTTTCGAAAGCGAGCTCGGTCCGCATCCGCTATGCCAAGCTGAGCGGATGACGACCCTGCCCGCGCGCGAACCGTTCTGGCGCACCGTGAGGGCCTTCGATCCGCCGCGTGCCGCAGGGTTCGAGCGTTCGCGCGTGCGGTGGGAGATCTGGCTCGTGCTCGCCGTGACCGTCGGGAAATCCGCGCTGTACTCGGTGCTCTCCTTCATCCGCACGCTGCAGCGCTCGCTGCAGGAGAATCAGGCGATCTCCTCGCAGCAGACGCAGCTGAACCCCGCGCGCGACGCCGAAGCGCTGTGGGACGCGCTCTATCAGCTGCTCGACATCTTCTTCTCTCTCGCGCTCGTCGCCCTCGTGGTCTACCTGCTCTGGGAGCCGGGGACGAGCGCGCTCAGGCGGATCGGCCTCGACTTCCGCCGCTTCGGCGGCGACCTCGGACTCGGTGTCGCCCTGATCGCGATCATCGGAATCCCCGGGATCGCCCTCTACGTCGCCGGGCGCCTCGCGGGCATCACGGTCGGCGTCGTCGCCTCGCCGCTGGATGCGGCCTGGTACACCGTGCCGCTGCTGCTGCTCTCCGCCGCGCGCGCAGGCCTCACCGAGGAGGTCATCTTCCTCGGCTACCTCTTCGACCGACTGCGCCGGCTCGGTTGGGGCTGGTGGTCGATCATCCTCGCCACGGCGGCGCTGCGTGGGGCGTACCACGCGTACCAGGGCGTCGGATCCGTCGTCGGCAACTTCGCGATGGGCGTCGTGTTCGGCTGGTGCTACCGGCGCTGGGGCCGGGTGATGCCGCTCGTCATCGCTCACACCCTCATCGATGTGTTCGCCTTCGTGGGCTACCCCCTCGTGGCATCCCTCTGGCCCGGCATCTTCTAGCCGCCTCCCCTCCCCCCTCTTCCCGCACCTTCCTCCCTTCTCATCCCGCCTCCCCTCTCCCGCCAGCTCTCTCCCGCGAGACTGCATCTCCCGCACGAGATCACGGGTAATGACAGTGATCTCGTGCCGAAGATGCAGTCTCGCGGGGTCAAAGGACGGTGGGGGCGCGGCTGCAGGCGCGGACCGAGGCCCGGGACCGGGCCTGCACAGCCGCTCGGGGCCGGGGTGTCGCGCACGGATGCGGGATCATCCCCGCGCGGGAGCAGCCGATGCGCGCAGCGTGGGGCGATGACCCAGCCCATTCCCTTGCGCACCGGAGCGCAGCTGCTCCCCTCTCCCGCGCCGTTGCTGCGCGCGCACGACATGCACCGCCCCGACCTCGCGCTGCGCCGCGGTGACATCGTGCGCGTGCACCGCGGCGTGTACGCCCCGGCGCTGGCGTGGAGCACCCTCGCACCCTGGGATCGCTACCTCGCCCGCGTGCACGCCGTGGCGCTTCTGATCCCGGATGCGGTGTTCGCACTCGAGTCGGCGGCGGCGCTGCGCGGCATCCCGCTCGTGGGCGAAGCCGCGGAGGTGCACATCCTCAGGCCGGCGGACGGCACGTCACGGCATGCCGAAGGGGTGCGCGTCCACACGTGCCGGGGCGGCGTCGAGGTCACGGATGAAGGCGGCATCCTCACGACCGGGCCCATCGAGACCGCTGTCGCACTGGCGCGGGCGCGTAACCCCGCCCTCGCGCTCAACGTCGCCGACGCCGCCCTGCGCGCGCATCCGGACCTGACGACGGAGATCCTCGTGGCGCACAACGAGCTCGCACCCTCGAGCCGTGGCCGTCGGCTCGCGCGGTGGGCACTGCATCGCGCGGATCCGCGCGCCGAGACGACGCTCGAATCGCTCAGCCGGGCCGCCATCGAGTGGCTGGGCTTCGCGACGCCCGAACTGCAGTGGCTCGTGCACGGCGGCGGTGTCGCCGCTGACCGCGCCGACTTCGCCTGGCCGGAGGTCGGCGCCGTGGGAGAGGCCGACGGCCTGCTGAAGTACGACGGCCGCTTCGGCGACCCGGTGCGCGCGCTGCAGGACGAGAAGCGGCGGGAGGACCGCATCCGTCGTCGCGTCCACGGCTTCGCGCGGTGGGGATGGGCAGACGTCCGCGAGCCGGAACGCCTCGGCGCGATCCTGGATGCGGCAGGTGTGCGCCGCGAACGCGCGCCCGACGCGCTGGCGCTCCATGCCCTCGCCCGCGCCCTGCGCTCACCGCACCGCGAGACTGCATCTTCATCACGAGATCACGGGTAAACCCAGTGATCTCGTGCTCGAAATGCAGTCTCGCGGTTCAAGAGGAGGGTGTGGGGCGGCGGGTCAGGCGAAGGCCTCCGGCGGCGGGCAGGCGCACACGAGGTTGCGGTCGCCGTAGGCGTTATCGATACGACGCACGGGCGGCCAGTACTTCGTGCGCACGAGAGCCGGAACGGGATAGACCGCCTCCTCGCGCGAGTACGGATGCGTCCACTCGCCGCCGATGACCGACTGCGCGGTGTGCGGTGCATTGACGAGCGGGTTGTCCGCCGCCGGCCAGTGCCCGGCACCGACCTGCTCCGCTTCGGCGGCGATCCGGATCATCGCCTCGATGAAGCGCTCGATCTCGCCGAGGTCCTCGGACTCCGTGGGCTCCACCATGAGGGTGCCCGCGACGGGGAACGACATCGTCGGGGCGTGGAAACCATAGTCGATCAGCCGCTTGGCGACGTCGTCGACCGTGATCCCGGTCCGCTCGCGCAGCGGGCGGAGATCCAGGATGCACTCGTGCGCCACCAGCCCCGCCTCGCCGGTGTACAGCACCGGGAAGTGCGCCTTCAGGCGGTGGGCGATGTAGTTCGCCGAGAGCACGGCGGCACCGGTCGCCTCGCCCAGGCCCGCCGCGCCCATCATCCGCACGTACGCCCACGAGATCGGCAGGATGGACGCCGAGCCGTACGGCGCGGCCGAGACCGGACCGCCCTCGAAAACGAAGCCGCCCGCGTGGTCGGCGCGCTGTGCCAACGGATGCGACGGGAGATAGGGCGCGAGGTGCGCCTTGGCGGCGACGGGTCCGACACCCGGGCCTCCCCCGCCGTGCGGGATCGCGAACGTCTTGTGCAGGTTCAGGTGCGAGACGTCGCCACCCAGGTCGCCGAAACGGGCGAAGCCGAGCAGCGCATTGAGGTTCGCGCCGTCGATGTAGACCTGTCCGCCCGCGTCGTGCACGGCCTGCGTGATGGCGAGCACCTCGTGCTCGTACACGCCGTGCGTGGATGGATAGGTGATCATGAGGGCACCGAGCTCCGCCGCGTGCTGCGCGATCTTGGCGTGCAGGTCGTCGAGGTCGACGTTTCCCGCCTCGTCGCACGCGACCACGACCACCCGCATCCCCGCGAGCACGGCGGATGCGGCGTTCGTGCCGTGCGCGGACGACGGGATGAGGCACACGGTGCGCTGGGCGTCGTCGTTCGCGAGGTGGTAGCCCCGGATCGCGAGCAGCCCCGCCAGCTCCCCTGTGAGCCGGCGTTGGGCTGCAGCGAGACCGCGTCGTAGCCGGTGACCTCGGCGAGCCAGGTCTCCAGCTGCTCGATGAGCGCGAGGGTCCCTCGCACATCTGCCTCCGGCGCGAAGGGGTGCACACGCGAGAACTCGGGCCACGAGACCGCGGCCATCTCTGTGGCGGCGTTCAGCTTCATGGTGCACGAGCCGAGAGGGATCATCCCGCGATCGAGCGCGTAGTCGCGGTCGGCCAGGGTCTTCAGGTAGCGCATCATGGCCGTCTCCGAGCGGTGCGCGTGGAAGACCGGATGCGTGAGGAACTCGTCACGGCGGTGGAGACCGGCCGCGACGCCGGCCAGGGGCGCTGCGCCCTCGACGTCGATCGCCGTCTCGTCGGGCAGTCCGAAGGCGGCCGCCACGGCAGCGAGGTCGACGGCCGTGGTCGTCTCGTCGACCGAGATCCCCACCGTCGCCTCATCCGCGAAGAAGAGCTGGTAGCCCCGGCGCCGTGCGCGCTCGATCACGCGCTCGGCGGTGCCGGGAACGACCACGCGCACCGTGTCGAAGAACGCGTCGTGCACGACGTCGAGCCCGCCGGCACGCAGCGTCTCCGCGAGCGCCTGCGCCTTGCGGGCCACATCCGTCGCGATCGCGCGCAGGCCTTCGGGACCGTGGTAGACGGCGTACATCGCGGCCATCACGGCGAGCAGCACCTGCGCGGTGCAGATGTTGGATGTGGCCTTCTCGCGACGGATGTGCTGCTCGCGCGTCTGCAGCGCGAGGCGGTAGGCGGGGTGGCCCGCCGCATCCTGCGAGACGCCGACGAGGCGTCCGGGAAGCTGACGCTCGAGTCCCGCGCGCACGGCGAGGTACCCGGCGTGGGGTCCGCCGAAGCCGAGCGGGACGCCGAAGCGCTGCGTGGTCCCCGCGGCGATGTCGGCGCCGAACGAGCCGGGCGAGCGCAGGAGGGTGAGCGCGAGCAGGTCGGCGGCGACCACCACGAGCCCGCCCTGTGCCTGGACGGCGGCGACGAGCTCGGTGGGATCCCACACGCGGCCACTCGCCGCCGGGTACTGCACGAGCGCTCCGAACACGGCGTCGGATGCGGTGCCCGGCTCCCAGGTGCGCGTGTCGATCTCGCGGATCCGAATGCCGACCGCGGCGGCGCGGTGGTGCAGCAGCGCCTTGGTCTGCGGGAGGGCGTCCGCGTCGACCAGGAAGACGTCGGACGCGGACTTCGAGGCGCGGCGGGCGACCAGCATCCCTTCGACGACGGCCGTCGCCTCGTCCAGCATGGAGGCGCCCGCGGTCGCCAGGCCCGTGAGGTCGGTCACCATCGTCTGGAAGTTGATGAGCGCCTCGAGTCGGCCCTGCGAGATCTCGGGCTGGTAGGGCGTGTAGGCGGTGTACCAGGACGGGTTCTCGAAGACGTTGCGGGCGATCACGGCGGGCGTGAACGTGTCGTAGTACCCCAGGCCGATCATCGGCCGTGCCGGACGGTTCGCGTCGGCGAGCGCGCGCAGCTCCGTCAGCGCCTCCGCCTCGGTGGCGGCGTCCGGGATGCTGCTCGTGGCCCGCGCGGCGGCATGGATGGATGCGGGGACCGCGGTGCGCACGAGCTCGTCGACGCTCGCGTACCCCAGCGTGTCGAGCATGTGCCGCTGCGCGGCCGCATCCGTGCCGATGTGACGCTCGGTGAACGGAACGCTCACGCGGCGCCCTCGATGAGCGCCTCGTACCCGGCGCGGTCGAGCAGAGGCGCGCTCTCGCCGTCGAGCTCGATGCGCACGAGCCACGCGCCGTACGGGTCGGCGTTCACGAGCGAGGGGTCGGAGTCGACCTCCCCGTTGACCTGGATGACGCGTCCGCTGAGCGGGGCGTAGAGCTCGCCCACCGACTTCGTCGACTCGATCTCGCCGCACACCTGCCCGGCGACGACCGGGGCATCGATTGCGGGAAGGTCGACGAACACGACGTCGCCGAGCTGTTCGGCGGCGTAGTCCGTGATGCCGAAGGTGGCGACGCCGCCCTCGATGAGCACCCACTCGTGCTCGGCGGTGTAGGACAGCGTGGTCGGATCGACGGTCATTTCTTCCTCCGGTAGAAGGGCGGTTCGGTCACGGTCGCGGGGATTCGCGAGCCGCGTACATCGATGAACAGGTCTGTGCCGATCGGGCTTCGGTCGCCGTCGACGTAGGCGAACGCGATCGGATGTCCGAGGGTGGGGCTGAGCGCACCGCTCGTGATCTCGCCGACCACGGTGCCCTCGGCGTCGAGGACGGCATAGCCCGCACGCCCTGCGCGCTTGCCCTCCGAGACGAGGGCGACCAGGACGCGCGCATCGGATGCGGGCTCGGTCGCCCCCTTGCCGATGAAGGTGTCCTTGTCGTCGGCGACCACGCGTGCGAGCCCGGCCTGCGCCGGCCGCACATCGCGGTTCAGCTCGTGCCCGTAAAGAGGCATCCCCGCCTCGAGGCGCAGGGTGTCGCGTGCCGCGAGACCCGCGGGGACGAGGCCGAACGGCTCCCCCGCCGCCAAGAGGGCGTCCCACAGCTCGGCTGCCGCATCCGGTCGCACGAGAATCTCGACGCCGTCCTCCCCCGTGTACCCGGTGCGCAGGATCAGCACCGACTGCCCGGCGAAGTCCGCGGCGCGCACACTGTAGTAGCCGAGGTCGTCGAAGCTCCACGGCGTCGGGGCATCGCCCTGACGACGCGCGGGTTCTGCGAGTTCCAGACCGGGCAGCGCCTCGAGCACCGCGATCGCCGCCGGGCCCTGCAGGGCCAGCAGCGCCGAGCCGTCGGACACATCCTCGACCGTGACGTGGACCCCGGCGATGAATCCGAACGATCCGTCCGCGCTCACGGCGGGAGCGGGCGGCGTGAATGATGCGCGCGCGTCGGCGAGCGCCTCCGCCACCGCATCGTGGTTGCCCGCGTTGGCGATGACGATGAACCAGTCGTCGGCCAGGCGGTAGACGATGACGTCGTCGACGATGCCGCCGTCGGGGGCGAGCACGAGCGAGTACTTCGCCTTTCCGAGCCGCATGCCCGAGTGGCGGGCGGCGAGCGCGTAGTCGAGGAAGGCTCCCGCGTGCGCGCCCGTCACGAGGAACTCCGCCATGTGCGAGATGTCGAAGAGCCCCGCGGCCTCGCGCACGGCGCGGTGCTCGGCGAGATCGGACCCGTAGCGCACGGGCATGAGCCATCCGCCGAAGTCGGTGAAGGCGGCTCCGGCCGCCTCGTGGCGGTCTCGGAGGGGGGTGGAGCGTGGATCGGTCATGAGTTCTCCCGGGTGGGTGCGGGTAGGCGAGGGCCTGAGAACTCCCCCTCTGTCATGGGCCTGAGAGTTTCGAACACGCGGAGCGCGATCTTTCACCGTCGGCGGATCCGCGAGGATCGCTTTTCAGAGTCGCCCGACCGGGGCGGTACGCGTACCTGAGAGATTGGCGGGGAGGCTTGCTCCTTCGGTGCTCGGACAAGATCTCCGAGGCTCTCCCGCACCGGTCGTGGGGCCGATATTCACGTTGTCGGGCCAGCATAGCCCGCCGCACCCGCGCGAGCGATCAGGGCACGCAGGCGCCGGAGCCGACGGCATCCGTCAGGGTGGGCGCTGCCTGCACGAGCGGGGCGAGCTCGGTCGCGGTCGACGCGTACCCGATCTCGGAGCCGTCGTCGGCGCGCGCGAACACGATGCCCACGGCTTCCCCCGCGGCGTTCAGCACCGGGCCACCGGAGTTACCGGGGCGGACCGTGGCCGCCAGCGCGTAGACGTCGCGCTGATCGCGTCCCTGGTCGTAGATGTCGGGCACCGAGACGACGCCGACCGTCTGCACCGTGGCGGTTCCCATCGTGAACGGTCCGCCGTAGGGGTAGCCCTGCACGACGGCGGCGGCGCCGGGGCCGAGATCGGCGCCGATCGGCAACGCGGCCGCATCCAGATCGTCCACCGCGATCAGGGCGAGATCCGCCGTGGCATCGACGTACACGACACGTCCCTCGCGCGCCGCGCGCCCCGGCAGTTCCACCATCGGACGCTCGACGCCCGCGATCACGTGCGCGTTGGTCACGACGCGATCGGGAGCCACCACGAAGCCGCTCCCGGTGAGGTTGCGTCCGCAGGAGTACGCCGTTCCGGCGATGCGCGCCACCGACTGTGCCGCGGTGCTGAGGGCGGGATCGTCGAGGTCCACGGGCGGCGCCACGTCGGTGGGTGCGGTCA
This sequence comes from Microbacterium sp. KU4F, assembly GCF_056868075.1. NCBI lineage: Bacteria > Bacillati > Actinomycetota > Actinomycetes > Micrococcales > Microbacteriaceae > Microbacterium > Microbacterium sp. KU4F. The sequence continues at coordinate 902,488 of NZ_CP200324.1, forward strand.
GCTCTCCGAACAGCGCACCCAGCTGCGGCAGCCCGTCGTCGAGCACGGCCGAGCGCACCTGCGCCAACGCCTCGTCGACGGGCCGCGGCGTGATCGTGTCGATCGTGCGCAGGACGGCGGAGGATGCGAGGGCGGAGGACACGAAGGGGATGCCGAGGGCGGCGACGCTCTGCCCGACCAGCGAGAGCACGAGGGCCGCGACGACCGTCATGGCCCCGGCTCCCAGCACCCGATCGATTCCTCGCAGGCGGATGCGCGTCGCCCCCCGGCGCAGCGCCCGACCGAGGGCTCCGCCGAGCGAGGCACCCAGCACGAGCAGCCCCACCCCCACGGCCAGCGCCGCCCAGCCGCGCCAGGCGGGATCGGGGACCCAGCGGGACACCACCGGCACGAGCCACCACGCGGCGACCGCTCCGACCACGAGTCCGGCGATCGTCCCGATGCTCGCCAGCAGGCCCCGCCGCCATCCCTGGATCAGCACGATCAGCAGCACCACGACCAGCAGGATGTCGATCACGATCGGCGGCATGCGGTCAGCGTAGGCGGCCGCGCTGACAGGGCGCCGCGAGACGCCTGAGCCGGCGACGGATTTGGCTTCTGGTCGCGATGACATTAAGATCGTGGCGAGTTAAGGTCACCATGACACGAACTAACCCCTCTCCCGACACCGCCGACGCCGAGTCCCCCGAGACGCGCGTGGCGGTCTCGACCGTGATCTTCAGCCTGCGGCGTGACGGCGACGAGGATCCGCGGCTCGTCCTCCCCCTCGTCAAACGCACCCGCGATCCGCACGAGGGTCTCTGGGCCTTGCCGGGCGGCTGGCTGGATGCTTCGGAGAACCTCGATGAGGCGGCCTCGCGCACACTCGCCGAGACGACCGGTCTCAGCGCGAGCTACCTCGAGCAGCTCTACGCGTTCGGCGACATCGGCCGCTCGCCGAGTCGCGTCGTCTCGATCGTGTACTGGGCGCTGCTGCGCTCCGACGAGGTCGATGCGCAGAGCGCCGCGCACGCCGCAGCGGGAGACGCGCCCGAGAACGTCGACTGGTTCACGGCGACCGATCTTCCGGGCCTCGCCTTCGACCACAACGCGATCGTCGATTACGCCCTGTGGCGACTGCGCAACAAGGTCGGCTATAGCCGCATCGCACACGGCCTTCTCCCGGACGCCTTCACCCTCGCCGATCTGCGCGAGGTCAACGAGGCGATCCTGGACCGCAAGCTCGACCCGGCCAACTTCCGGCGGCAGGTCGAGAACAGCAACACCCTGATCCCCACCGAGTCGTTCCGCACCGGAAGCCACCGGCCGGCACGGCTGTACCGCTACAACCAGGACGTCGAGCTGGCCGATCGCGGCCCCCTCGGCCGCCCGCGAAGTCACGAATCGAGCACGACATGAGCACGACGCTGACCATCCAGCCGCGACCCATCGATCCGTCCGTCGATCACGAGATCCAGGCGATCGTCGCGGGCGCCGGGTCGGGGTCCACCTGCAACACCGACCTCGCGGCGGGCCCGTGGGATTTCGATACGCGCCCCGGATACGGGCCCGGCGCCTCGATGGGCGATGTGATCCCCACCGGCTCCCCGCGCCAGGGCATGCTCCCTCAGGCATACCGCGACGCGAGCGACGACGAACTCGACGCCCGCATCCGCCGCGCGAAGGAGACCCTGGGCGACCGCGTGGTCGTGCTCGGGCACTTCTACCAGCGCGAGGAGGTCGTGCGTCACGCCGACTACGTGGGCGACTCGTTCCAGCTCGCCAACGCCGCGCTCGAGCACCCCGACGCCGAGGCGATCGTCTTCTGCGGCGTGCACTTCATGGCCGAGACCGCCGACCTCCTCTCACAGCCCGATCAGGCCGTCATCCTGCCGAACCTCGCCGCCGGATGTTCCATGGCCGACATGGCCGACATCGACCAGGTCGAGGAATGCTGGGAGCAGCTGGAGGAGCTCTACGGCGACATGGACACCCCCGACGCCGATGGCCTCGTGCCGGTCGTGCCGGTGACCTACATGAACTCGTCCGCGGCGATCAAAGGCTTCGTCGGACGCCACGGCGGCATCGTCTGCACCTCCTCGAACGCGCGCACGGTACTCGAGTGGGCGTTCGCGCGGGGCCGTCGGGTGCTGTTCTTCCCCGACCAGCACCTCGGGCGCAACACCGCGAAGGCCATGGGCGTGCCGCTCGAGCAGATGCCGATGTGGAACCCGACGAAGCCGCTCGGCGGCAGCGACGAGCAGACGCTCGCCGACGCCCGCGTCATCCTCTGGCACGGCTTCTGCTCGGTGCACCGCCGGTTCACGGTCGACCAGATCGACAAGGCGCGCGCCGAGCACCCCGGCGTCCGGGTGATCGTGCACCCGGAGTGCCCGATGGCCGTCGTGGACGCGGCCGACGAGGCGGGCTCCACCGACTACATCCGCAAGGCGATCGCCGCGGCCACCGAGCCCACGACCTTCGCGATCGGCACCGAGATCAACCTGGTGCAGCGCCTCGCCGCGCAGTACCCGCAGCACGAGATCTTCTGCCTCGACCCCGTGGTCTGCCCGTGCTCGACGATGTACCGCATCCACCCCGGCTACCTCGCCTGGGTGCTGGAGGGCCTCGTCGCGGGTGAGACGCTCAACCGCATCACCGTGCCCGCCTCCGTCGCCGACCCGGCGCGTGTCGCCCTCGAGCGGATGCTGGCGGCCAAGCCCTCGGGCAGCGCGGCATGAGGGCGGTCGTCGTCGGCAGCGGCATCGCCGGGCTCACGGCGGCGCTCGCGGCGGCCGAGGGCGGGGCCGAGGTCACGCTCGTGACGAAGGCGGCGGCGGATGCGGGCAGCACCGCGCACGCGCAGGGAGGGATCGCCGCCGTCACGGCGACCAGCGACTCCCCCGACGCCCACTTCGATGACACCCTGACCGCCGGCGCGGGTCTGAACGACCCCGCGGCGGTGCGGGTGCTCGTCGATGCCGGTGGCGAGACGATCCGCGCACTGGTGGCGGCGGGCGTCCCGTTCGACCGCGACGACGCGGGTGAGCTGCGACGGGGCCTGGAGGCCGCGCACTCGGCTCCCCGTGTGCTGCACGCGGGCGGCGATGCGACAGGTGCGGCCATCGAGGCCGCCCTGCTCGCGCGACTCGCCGACAGCGACGTGGTCGTGCGCGAGCACACCTTCCTCACCGATCTCGCCCTGCGGGAGGGACGGGTGACGGGCGTCGACGTCGTCGACGCGTCGGGGAGCCGCGAGCGGATCGACGCGGACGCCGTCGTGCTGGCCACCGGCGGCGCGGGCCAGCTCTACGCCCACACCACGAACCCCTCGGTCGCGACCGGCGACGGCATCGCCGCGGCGATCCGTGCGGGCGCCGCGGTGGCCGACCTGGAGTTCGTGCAGTTCCATCCCACGGCGTTCGACGGCGAGGACCCGTTCCTCGTCTCCGAGGCCGTCCGGGGCGAGGGCGCAGTGCTGCGGGACGCGTCGGGGAGACGCTTCGCGTTCGACGCGCATCCCGACGGCGAGCTCGCGCCCCGCGACGTCGTCGCCCGCGCGATCGCTCGGCAGTCCGCCGTCCAGCCCGGCATCCCCGTCGTGCTGGATGCGACGGACCTCGGCGGCGCCGAGGCTCTCGCCGCCCGCTTCCCCACGATCGACCGTGCGCTGCGTGCGCGCGGCATCGACTGGTCGACCACCCCCGTGCCGGTCACCCCCGCGGCCCACTACCTGATGGGCGGGGTCCTCACCGATCTCGACGGACGTACCAGCGTCCCCGGCCTGTTCGCGGTCGGCGAGACGGCGCGCACCGGCGTGCACGGTGCGAACCGCCTGGCCTCCAACTCCCTGCTGGAGGGAGCCGTCTTCGGCGCGCGCGCGGCGGCGGCGCTGCTCGCCGAACCGGCGCGAGCGGCCATGTTCCCGGTCTCAGAGCGTTCCACGCCTGCCGCACCCGCGAGCGACGCACCCGCGTTCAGCCGGGCGCGACTGCAGCAGTTGCTCTGGGATCACGCGGGGCTGGAGCGCGACGAGGCGGGCCTGGCGCACGCCGCATCCGTCATCGCGGCCTGGCGCCGCGCCGCACCCGTCGCGCAGAGACTGCCCGAGCAGAGCATCGCCGCGCAGGAGGACGCCAACCTGCTGCTGGTCGCCGAGCACCTCGTTGCCGCCGCCCGGCGGCGCACGGTCTCGGTCGGTGCCCATTTTCGCCGCGGCGGCGCACCGATCGCCGCCGCCATCGCCCAGGAGGCCGAGGCATGCTGACATCCGCCACCATCGACCGGGTCGTCGCCGCGGCCCTCGACGAGGACGCCCCCTGGGGCGATGTGACGAGCGAGACGCTGATCCCCGCGGATGCCGTCGCCACAGCATCCCTCGTCGCCCGCGAAGCCGGCGTGTTCTCGGGCGGCGCGGTCTTCGCCGCCGCCTTCCGACTGGTCGATCCCAGAACGCGGGTCGAGCTGCTCCTCGCCGACGGTGAGGAGTTCGAGGCCGGCGCGGCGCTGGCCACCGTCACCGGCCCGGCGCGTTCCGTGCTCACGGCGGAACGCGTGGGACTCAACTTCGTCCAGCGGATGTCGGGTATTGCGACGCTCACGGCGGCGTACGTCGCCGAGGTTGCGCACACCGGTGCGCGGATCGCCGACACGCGCAAGACCATGCCGGGGCTGCGCGCGTTCGAACGCCACGCAGTCGTCAGCGGCGGCGGCCACAACCACCGCTTCAGCCTGTCGGACGCGGTCATGGCCAAGGACAACCACCTCGCCGTGCTGGCCGCCTCCGGCGTCCCCGTCACGCAGGCGCTGCAGGAGGCACTGGCACGCCTCCCGCACACGACACACGTCGAGGTCGAGGTCGACCGTCTGGACCAGATCGACGACGTCCTCGCCGCGGGCGTGGGCACCATCATGCTCGACAACTTCTCGATCGACGACCTCCGACGAGGTGTCGAGCACATCGCCGGTCGCGCGATCGTGGACGCCTCCGGCGGCGTCACGCTCAGCACCGTGCGCCAGATCGCGGAGACGGGCGTCGACGTGATCTCCGTCGGTGCGCTGACACACGCGGCCCGCGGGCTCGACCTCGGCCTCGACATCGACCTGCGCCTGGCCGACCCGGTGTGAGCGGCCCGATGTACCTCGACAACGCCGCGACGACGCCCGTGCGTCCCGAGGTGCTCGAGGCGATGATGCCGTTCTGGCGCGGCACGTTCGGCAACCCGTCCAGCCACCACGAGGTCGGCGAGCAGGCGGCGTCCGCCCTCGCCGACGCGCGGGCGCGCGTGGCAGCGGTGCTGGGCGTGCGCACGGGCGACGTGGTCTTCACCTCCGGCGGCACGGAGGGCAACAACCTCGCCGTCAAGGGGATCGCTCTGGGCGCCATGCTCGCCCGAGGCCGCCGCCACGTCGTGACGACGACGGTCGAGCACGAGTCGATCCTCGAATCGGTCGCCGCCCTCGAACGCCTCCACGGTTTCGAGGCGACGGTCCTGGAGGTCGACGACGCCGGCCGGGTGTCTCCGGATGCGGTCGCCGCAGCTTCTCCGGGAGGACACCGCGCTCGTCACCCTCGGCTATGCGAACAGCGAGACCGGCACCGTGCAGGATGTGAAGGCCATCGCCGCCGTCACGACCGCCTCTCGGGTGCCGTTGCACCTCGATGCGGTGCAGGCGGCGGGCTGGCTGGCGCTCTCCGGCACAGGGGCCGACGCGATCACCGTCGCCGGCCACAAGCTCGGCGCCCCGAAGGGCATCGGTGCCGCGGCGATCCGCGGCCGCATCCCGGTCGAGCCGATCCTCCACGGCGGCGGACAGGAACGCGGCAGACGCAGCGGCACCGAGGACGTCGCCGGCGCGGTGGGGCTGGCGACCGCGCTCGAGCTCGCCGAGGCGGAACGCGCTGCATCCGCCGCCCGCGTCGGTGCCGCACGCGACGCGTTCGTCGCGCGCGTGCTCGACGCGGTTCCATCGGCTGCGCTGACAGGACACCCCACCGCGCGGCTCCCCGCGACGGCGAGTTTCACCTTCGCGGGTACCAGCGGCGAAGCGGTGCTGCTGGAGCTCGAACGGCGCGGCATCGTCTCCTCCAGCGGATCGGCGTGCGCCGCGGGCAGCGATGAGCCCTCGCATGTGCTCGTGGCGATGGGCATCGCGCCGGAGGTGGCGCAGACCGCCGTGCGCTTCACCTTCCCCCACGATCTGACGGTCGATCTCGGCCCCGTCGCCGAGGCGGTCGCCGCATCGGTGGCGGCGGTACGATCGGCGACGTGAGTCAGCGCCCCCTCGTCACGGTCGTCGTCCCCGGCTACCAGGTCGAGCCGTGGGCGCAGGCGGCCCTGGATTCTTTGCGCGCGCAGACGCTTCCCGACTGGACGGCGGTGCTCGTCGACGACGCGTCCTCCGATCGCACCGGCGATCTGTTCGAGGCGGCCGCCGGATCCGATCCGCGCTTCCGCGTGCGCCGGCTGTCGCAGCGCGGCGGCCTCGGCGCGGCGCGCAACATCGCGCTGGACGAGGTCGACACTCCGTACCTCGGATTCCTCGACGCCGACGACGTCATGCTGCCCGCCACTCTCGAGCGCTTCGTCACCACCCTGGATCAGAGCGGGAGCGATTTCGCAGTGGGCGCATATGTACGCCTGCGTCCGGACGGGTCGGGCGGCTACGCCGCCGGCGACGTGCAGCCGTGGGTGAGCCGCGCGACGGCACCCGCGCGGACGGCGACGACCCTCGAGGAGCATCCCGAGGTGACGGCGAACGTCGTCGCGTGGTCGAAGCTGAGCCGCACCGAGTTCTGGCAGCGCACCGGCCTGCGATTCCCCGAGGGACGGCTGTACGAGGACCAGGTCGTCGCCCAGCAGATGTATGCGAGAGCGCGCCGGTTCGACGTGTTGTCGGACGTCGTCGTGCACTGGCGGGAGCGCGCCGACGGCTCCTCCATCACGCAGCACGAGGAACGGCTGGATGTGCTGCGCGACTGTCTCGACGCGATGAGCGAGGGGATGCGGGTGCTCGACGGCACCGGGCACACCGCCGCGGCACGGGCCCGCGCGGGGCAGCTGCTGCGCATGGACATCCCGCGGCTCGCACGTGTGGCGGCGGCGCACCCCGACGACGAGTACCGCCGGCTGGTCGGCGCGTTCGCCCGATCGGTCGCCGAGCGACAGGATGCGGCGGCCGTCGCCCTCCCGGAGGACGCGCAGCCGCTGATCTCCGCCGCCCTGCTCTGGTGAGCGCCGCTCAGACGGTGAGCTGCTCGGCGGCGAGCGTGGCGTAGAGCCCCTGCGCCGCCACGAGCTCGGCGTGCGTGCCGCGCTCGACGATGCGGCCGTCGTCGACGACGAGGATCACGTCGGCGGCGACCACGGTCGACAGCCGGTGCGCCACGGTGATCGTGGTGCGGCCACGGGCCGCCGTGTCCAGCGCCTGCTGCACGACGCGCTCGCTGCGCGTATCGAGCGCCGAGGTGGCCTCGTCGAGCAGCAGCACCGGCGGGTCCTTCAACAGCACGCGCGCGATCGCGATGCGCTGCTTCTCCCCGCCGGAGAGCCGGTAGCCGCGCTCGCCCACGACGGTGTCGTAGCCCTTCTCGAAGCCGGTGATGACGTGGTGCACGTTGGCGGCCTCGCAGGCGGCGGCGAGCTCCTCGTCGGTCGCGTCGGGCTTCGCGTACCGCAGGTTCTCGGCGATCGTCGCGTGGAACAGGTACGTCTCCTGCGAGACGATCCCGATGCGGTCGATGATGGATGCGGCAGTCAGCGAGCGCACATCGGCGCCCGCGAACAGCACCGCGCCCCCGTCCACGTCGTAGAAGCGCGGGATGAGCGAGAGGACGGTGGACTTCCCCGCGCCGCTCGGCCCGACCAGCGCGACGTGCTGCCCGGGCTCGGCGACGAAGGACACCGCATCCAACAGCGGGCGTGAGGAGGCGGCCGACTCCGGGTATCGGAAGGTGACGTCGCGCAGTTCGACGCGCCCGACCGGGCCCGGTGCAGCGGACACGTCGAGCGCATCGGGTGCGTCACGGACGGCGGGTCGCAGGTCGAGGTACTCGAAGATGCGGGCGAACACGGCAGCGGAGGTCTGCACGTCGAGGGCCACGCGCATCAGGCCCATGAGCGGCTGCAGCAGGCGCGCCTGCACGGTCGTGAACGCCACGATCGTGCCGGCCGAGATCCCCGCATCCGCGCCGCCCGACATGAACAGGCCCGCCACCAGATAGATCACGGCGGGAACGCTCGCCATGATGACGCCCACGAGCGCGAAGAAGCCCTGGCCGCTCATGGCCTGACGCACCTGCAGCCGGATCTGGATGCGGTTCTGCGCTCCGTAGCGCTCCGACTCGCTGCCCTGCCGGTTGAACGACTTCGCCAGCAGGATGCCCGACACGCTCAGACTCTCCTGCGTGATGGCCGACAGCTCGGAGAGGGACTCCTGCGTCTGTCCCGCGATGCGGGCGCGCACCTGTCCGACGCGACGCTGGATCAGCGCCAGGATCGGCATCAGGAAGACGGCGATGAGGGTGAGCCGCACATCGATCAGCACCATGGCCACGAGGGAGGCGACGACGGTGACCGTGTTGCCCAGCACACTCGTGACGGTGTTGGTCAGAACGCCCGACACGGCGCCCACGTCGTTCTGCAGCCGCGACTGGATCACCCCGGTCTTCGTGCGCGTGAAGAAGCCGAGCTCCATGGACTGCAGGTGATCGAACAGGCGCACGCGCAGATCGCCCGTGACGTTGTTGCCGACCGTCGAGGTGAACCAGGTCTGCGCGACCTGAAGGCCCCCCGACGCAAGGAAGAGCACCACCATGATCGCCACCAGGCGCACGAGAAGCCCCATGTCCACCCCCGACCCGTCGGCGGGGAAGAGCGCGTCGTCGAAGACCCGCTCGACGATGAGCGCCGGCACGACCGCGACGGCGGCACCGGCGACGACGAGCAGGGCCGTGATGATCAGACGCGCGCGATACGGGCGAAACAGCGCGGCGATCCGGCGTGCGAGGTGAGGGATGCGGGGAGCCTCGGCGTTGCGCAGGCGCTGGGCGGCTGCATCCACTCCGCGAAACCCCGGCGGATGCGACGGGCCGGCCATGCTCATGCGCTCAGCCTAGATCTCCCCCGCGTGCCCGGATCCGACCCGGTAGTCTTGTCCGACGCGCATCGGTGCCGGTCTCGGGCGACGACCAGGCCCGACCGGATTCCGCCGTCTCGGGAATGCGCCACCCGCTCGCCGCGTTGTCTGATTCGCTCGCCACTTCCGGCGGCCGTCCCCATCCCTTTTCGATTCCGAGGAGACGACCATGCACGCCGAATCCGTCCAGACCGGTTCCGTGGCCACCACCACCGACTCCACCCCCGCCGTCCGCTCCGGCGAGAACCGCATCATCTGGCTGCTGCTCGTGGCGGCCTTCGTCGCGATCCTCAACGAGACGACGATGGGTGTGGCGATCAAGCACCTCATCACCGATCTCGACATCACCGCCGTGCTCGCGCAGTGGCTGACGACCGCCTTCATGCTGACCATGGCCGTCGTGATCCCGATCACCGGCTTCCTGCTGCAGCGGCTGACGACCCGCGCGGTCTTCCTGCTGGCGATGTCACTGTTCTCGTTCGGAACGCTCATCGCCATGCTCGCCCCCGGGTTCGAGGTGCTGCTCGTCGCGCGCGTCGTGCAGGCCTCCGGTACGGCCATCATGATGCCGCTGCTCATGACGACCCTCATGACCGTGGTCGCGCCCGCCGCGCGCGGGCGGATGATGGGCCGCGTCAGCATCGTGATGGCACTCGCCCCCGCGATCGGCCCGACGATGTCGGGCTTCGTGCTGCAGTACTTCGGCTGGCGATGGATCTTCGCGATCGTGCTCCCGATCGCCCTCGTGTCCCTCGCCATCGGCGCGCGATGGATCACCAACGTCGGCACGCAGACGCACTCTCGCATCGACGTGCTCTCGGTCGTGCTGTCGGCGTTCGGGTTCGGCGGCGTCGTGTTCGGCCTCAGCCAGATCGGCGGCGGCTCGCATGACGGCACGACGGATGCGGCGGCCACCGCGTCGTCGATGACGCTCATCGTCTCGCTGGTCGTCGGCGTCGTGGCGCTCTCGTTGTTCGTGTGGCGACAGTTCGTTCTGCAGCGCGAGGATCGGGCGCTCCTGGACCTGCGCGTCTTCCGGTTCACGAACTTCACGATCTCGGTCGTGCACTTCGCGGTGCTCTCTCTCGCCTTTTTCGGCACGATCACGGTCCTGCCGCTGTTCGCGCAGAGCGCGCTGAACCTCGACCCGCTCACGACCGGCCTGATCGTGCTGCCCGGCTCTCTCGCGATGGGCCTCGCCGGTCCCCTCATCGGCCGCATCTACGACCGCTGGGGCACGCGCGTGCTCCTCATCCCCGGCTCGATCCTCACGGTGTCGCTGCTGTGGGTGTTCACGACACTGTCGGAGACGACGCCCGTCTGGGAGCTGGTCGTAACGCAGACGCTGCTCTCGATCGGCCTGGCGATGTCGTTCACGCCGCTGTTCACCGCGTCGCTCGGCTCGCTCGCACCCCGCTTCTACTCCTACGGCAGCGCGATCGTGAGCACCGTCCAGCAGGTGGCGGAGCTGCCGGCGTGGCCGTCATGATCACGATCATGAACGCGGGCTTCGTCGCCAACCAGGCGTCGGGCGATGCGGCCGCCTGGGCGGCGGGTGCGCGCAACGCCTTCCTGTTCGCCGCGATCGTGGCGATCCCGACCATCGTCGGCTCGCTCCTCATCCGCAAGCCCGCCGATTCGATCGGCGCTCCGCCCGCGGGTCACTGACGCCGAAGCGCCCGGGAGGGGTCAGTCGATGCTGCAGGAGCCGCCGCCGCAGCAGCCGAAGGACTCCTCCGGGCTCGGCTGGCCGTTCTCGTCCTCGACGGGACGGACGTTCAGCAGCTGGATCGGCGAGGGCTTCGTGGACATGACGACCATGCTACGTCCGCTCGGCGCGCCTGTCGCCCCTGTGATGCCGTGAACACCGCGGTCGCATCGTGGTGCCTCAGCCGCCACCGGGGCGCCGTCTGCACGAGGCCCCGCGGTCACGCGGGTCTGCACAATCGGGCCGGCACGTCGCAGATGTGGTCGGACCGGGAGGCGGACGCACCGTTCTGCCCCGGCTCGGGCACGCCCCAGGAGCCCGCACAGCGCCTGGCCGACGACGGGTTTCCGCACGGAGCGGCGCTCTGCGAGATCTGTTGGGGCTTCGTCCCGCTCGACGACGGCCTGCTCGCGTCGCACGACGCCTTCCGCGGCGCCGTGGATGCGGCGGAGGCCGACCGGCGCAGTGCGTGGTTCAACGCCCACGGCTGGTGACCGGCTCTCGACTCGGCGGCCATAGGCTCGAGCGTATGAGCGACACGGGTCGGATGCGGATCGTCGTCATGGGCGTCTCGGGCGCGGGAAAGTCGACGGTCGCCCTCGCGCTCGCCGCGCGCCTCGGCGGCGTCTACCTCGACGCCGACGACCTCCACGACGATGCGGCACGGGCCAAGATGGCCGCCGGCGTGCCGCTGACCGACGAAGATCGCGCGCCGTGGCTCGGTCGCGTCGGGCTCGCCTTCACGACGGCGGGCGAGGCGGGCCCCGTCGTCATCGCCTGCTCGGCGCTGCGCCGCCGGTATCGCGATCTCATCCGCGCCGAGGCCACGCAGCCGATCTTCTTCGCCGCGCTCGAACTCGACGAGGCCACCCTCGCGCGGCGGATGGCGGCACGCACCGATCACTTCATGCCGGTGGCCCTGCTCGCCTCGCAGCTCGACACGCTCGAGCCGCTCGAGGCCGACGAGTGGGGTGTGACCGTCTCGACGCGCGACAGCGTGACCGAGGTGGTCGCGCGGATCGTCGAGGCCCTGCCCGCTCAGGGAACGATCGAGTCCACGTAACCGCCGTCGACGCGGACCGCCGCCCCCGTCGTCGCCGACGCGAGGGGCGAGGCGAGGTAGACGACCATGTTGGCGATCTCGTTCGGCTCGATGAGGCGCCCCAGCAGCGACTGCGGCCTGGCCGTGCGCATGAACTCACGCTGCGCCTCGTCCCACGGCAGATCTCGACCGACGACCTGCGCCACGAACTCCTCCACGCCGGGGGTGTGCGTGGGCCCGGCGATCACGGAGTTCACCGTGACGCCGGTCCCCGCGGCGGCCTTCGCGAACCCGCGCGAGGCTCCGAGCACCGCGGTCTTCGAGGTGCCGTAGTGGATCATCTCGGCGGGGATGACGACGGCCGAATCGCTCGCGATGTTCAGCACACGACCCCAACCCCGCTGGATCATCTGCGGCAGCAGCTCGCGCGTGAGACGCACGCCGGAGAGCACATTCGTCTCGAAGAAGCGCCGCCAGGCGGCGTCGTCGATCTCCAGAGCCTCGGCGGCCTCGAAGATCCCCAGGTTGTTCACGAGCACGTCGACGCGCCCGGCCTCCGCCACCAGTGTCGCCGCCCCGGCTTCATCGGCCGCATCGGCCACGATGCCGCGCGCCGCGTCTTCGACCTGCGCGTTGATCTCGGCGACGGCGCGCGCGACGGACTCCTCGCTGCGACCGTTTACGATGACCTCCGCTCCCGCTTCCGCCAGGCGCAGCGCGATCGCGAAGCCGATGCCGGCCGACGACGCCGTCACCAGTGCCGTCTTGCCCGTCAGGTCGATGGACACCATTCCGGTTCGTTCGAGTCGCATGCTCTCTCCCTCGTCTCGGCCGTCGTTCGGCGTCGGATGCGTGCGACGCTACCGGCCGCATCCGACGCCAGTCCCCCGACAGGAGTCGAGGGACCGTCAGACGGCCGACAGGGTGGAGACCGACCCGCCGGCGGCGCGCACTTCGACGCGGCCGTCGCGGCGGAGGATCGTCGCGAACGTACGCGTGCAGCCCCGACAGCGCACGATGGCTGCCGCCGCATCCATCTCCACAGACCATTCGGCGAGGGCGGCACTGCGGCCGCAGTGACCGCAGGTGAGCAGGAGAAGCGCCGGGTCCAGACCCGCGAAGGCGTCCAGCATGCCGGCGAGCGCGTTGCCGTCGACGCGTTGCGCGACGCGGCGCGGGTCGGGTCGGGCGTGCGGCGTGCTGTCCATCAGGATCCTCCGAACCTCTCGGTCTTCACGCGAGCGGGATCGTGTCCCGCCGCGACCATCGCATCGGCGGCGGCCTCGACGAAGCTCGTCGGACCGCAGATGAAGGTCAGCGGATGCTGCGCCGGCATCCAGGTGGACTGTGCGATGCGCTCGGCATCGAGCCGCCCCACGCGTCCGGGCCATCCGGTGGGTGCCTGGCGGGTGTAGGCCCAGGTCACATCCAGCCCGGCGGCTCCCAGCCGTTGGACCTCGTCCCGATAGAGCGCATCGGCCGCCGTGCGCACCGAGTACAGCAGCCGGAACGGCGCGCCGGTGCTCGCCACGGCACGTGCACGCGCCATCGCGAGCAGCGGCACGATGCCTGAGCCGCCCGCGATCAGCTGCACGGGCGACGGGTCGGCGGCGTCCCAGACGAAGTAGGCGCCGAGCGGACCCTTGACCTCGAGCGCGTCGCCCGGCTCGGCGACGCGCACGAGGTACGGCGACACCTCTCCCTCGGGGATCTCGTCGACCGCGATCTCGACGCTCTCCCCGGGCCGAACGAGGCGATGGAGTACGACCGTTCGGCCTGGTAGCCGTCGGGCGCCGTGAGGCGGATGTCGAGATGTTGTCCGGGAGCGTTGCCCGGCCATCCGGGGACGGCGAGGGTCAGCACGCGACCGTGGGCGGTGTCGGGGACGGCGGCGGCGACGCGTGCGGCGAGCCAGTCACTGGTTCTCACCAGTAGCGTTCCTCTGTCCACGGGTCGCCGTGCAGGTTGTAGCCGTTCTGCTCCCAGAATCCCGGGTCGTCGTGCTTCTGCATGCTGAGCCCGCGCACCCATTTGGCGCTCTTCCAGAAGTACAGGTGCGGCACGAGCAGACGCGCCGGGCCGCCGTGCTCGGGGTCGAGCGGCTTGCCGTCGAACGCGTAGGCGATCCACGCTTTTCCTCCGCGCAGATCCGCCATGGGCACATTCGTCGTGTAGCCGCCGTACGAGTGCGCCATGGCGTACTCGTACGAGGTGTCGATGCCGGCGAACAGCGTGTCGACGGAGACGCCGCGCCACGTGGTGTCGAGCTTGGACCAGCGCGTCACGCAGTGGATGTCGGTGTGGACGTCCTCGGAGGGAAGGGCGAGGAACTCGGACCAGCTCCACGAGGTGACCTGGCCCGACTCGGCGCGGATCGAGAACGACCACTCGCTCTCCGGGATGCGCGGGGTGGGTCCGGCCGACAGGACGGGAAAGTCCGTCGTGAGGTACTGACCGGGTGGGAGTCGCGGGTCGGACTCCCGCCGCCGCCCGCCGAATCCGCGTGTGAACTCCGCCATGACCGTCTCCGTCTCGTCGTTGGCTCAGGGTAGCGCCGCCGCCGGCGGCGCAGAACCCTCTGCTCCCATCGAAGTCTGCCGCGTTGCGCCGAGGGCGCACGGCACCCGTGTCGAGGCGATGCTCGACACGGGTCGCACCCCGCGCCCGCGCCCGGCTCTAGCCTGTGAGGGATGCGGCCGTGCAGACCGACGGCCGGGGAGGCGGAGCATGTCGCAGGTGCGCAGCAGCAGTCGGAAGGTGTCCCACGGGGCGGGATTCTGGATCGTCGCGGTCGCCTTCCTGCTGGTGATGGCGTACTCGACCGTGCCGACCCCGCTGTATCCGCTGTACCAGGAGCTCGATCACTTCCCCGTGTCGATCGTGACGGTGATCTTCGCGGCCTACGCCGTCGGTGTCGTCTTCAGCCTCTTCTTCCTCGGGCATATCAGCGACTGGACCGGACGGCGACGGATGCTCGTGATCGCGGTGCTCGTATCCGCCGTCTCCGCCGTCATGTTCCTCGCCATGATGAGCGTGCCGGGGCTGATCGCCGCACGGCTGGTCAACGGCGTGAGCGTCGGGATCCTGACCGCGACGGCGACCGCGCACCTCGGTGAGCTTCGTCAGGCGGCCCGGCCCGACGAGAACGCGATCATCGCGGCATCCGTCGCGGGGGCCGCGAACATCGGCGGCCTCGCGCTGGGGCCGCTCATCGGCGGGCTGTTCGCCGAGTTCCTGCCCGATCCGCTCGTGCTCCCCCACGCGGTCTTCCTCGTCGTGCTGCTGCTCGCGGCGGTCGCCCTGCTCGCCGTCCCCGAGACCGTGGCGACGCCCGAGCCGCGCCCCGCGTATCGTCCGCAGCGCCTGGCGGCACCGCCCGCATCCCGCCGGATCTTCATCGCCGCGGGCTTCGGCGCCTTCGCCGGCTTCGCTCTGTTCGGCCTGTTCACCTCTCTCGCCCCGACCTTCCTCGCCGGCACCTTCGACCAGCACGATCACCTCGTCGCCGGCGCGACGACGTTCTCCGTCTTCGGCGCGGCGGCCGCGGCGCAGGTGCTGCTGGCACGCGTGCCCGTGCGCGTGCAGCTGGGCATCGCCCGGCTCGCGTGCGCCGTAGGACTCGTTCTCGTCGCCGCGGGCGCCGTTCTGCCGAACCTCGTCCTCTTCCTCGTGGGCGGTGTGGTGTCGGGTGTGGGCGTCGGGTTGCTGTTCAAGGCCTCGATCGCGACGGCGTCGGCCCTGGCGGACCCGGCGCGGCGTGGCGAGACGCTCGCGCTCATCTTCCTGATCGCGTACTGCGGGCTGGCCCTCCCGGTTCTCGCCGTCGGCGTCTTCTTGACCTTCGTCGACCAGACGGTGGTCCTTCTGATCTTCGCAGCGCTGGTGTTCATCGCTACGGTGGTGGCGGCCACGATGATGCGAGCGAGAAAGGCACAGGCATGAACGATTCGGCTCAGATCAGAACGGATGTGCCGCCCAGCGGCACCGGATGCGTGGAGTGCGAGCAGACCGGCAGCTGGTGGCTGCATCTGCGCCGCTGTGCCGCCTGCGGCCATGTCGGGTGCTGCGACGACTCGCTCGGCAAACACGCCACAGCCCACTGGCGCGCCACCGGGCATCGCGTCATTCAGAGCTTCGAGCCCGGCGAGGACTGGTTCTGGGACTACGAGTCCGAGACGATGGCCTCAGGTCCCGAGCTGGCACCAGCCCACTCTCACCCCATGTCGCAGCCCGCGCCCGGTCCCACCGATCGGGTCCCTGTGGACTGGCAGTCGCTGCTCCGGGACTGACCGGCCCGCGCCGCGTTCAGGCGAGGTTCGCCGCCACACGCACGATGAGCGCGGCGACCTCGGCCGGGTGGGTGTGCATCAGCAGGTGCGGACCGTCCAGCTCGAGGATCTGGCGGGCTCCCGCGCGCTCGTAAGCCCACCGCAGGGCGTCGGGGTTCACGACGCGGTCGGCGAGGCCGATCACACCCCAGGCGGGTGTCGTCCGCCACGCCGCCGCCTGAGCCGGCTCGCTGAGGACCGCGGCATCGAGCGGGCGCTGGGTCACGGCGAGCACGTCGGCTTCGTCGTCGGGCAGGCCGGCGGCGGCGAGGAAGGCGAACTCCCGCTCGTCCACCGAGATGTCGCGGCGCGTGCCGTCGCCGAGTTCCGGGTAGGCGACCTCGCGGAAGAACTCGACCGCCGGCGCCGCCGGGAAGCGCGCGTGGATCTCCGCCGCGCTCTCGCCCTCGTCCAGCACGTACCCGCTCACGAAGACCACGGCGGCGACGTTTTCGCTGCGACCGGCCACTCCGACCACGATTGCACCGTAGGAGTGTCCGACGAGGACGACGGGACCAGGGATGCGGGAGACGAACGCGCTGACGTAGTCGGCGTCGGCGGCGAGGCTCCGGTTGGAGATGGCGGGCACCCTCACCTCGAAACCGGCGCCCTGGAGCCGCAACGCGACGGGCGACCAGCTCGCCCCGTCCGCGAATGCACCGTGCACCAGCACGATCGCCGGCATCTCGGCCACCACGATCACCTCGTCTCGCATCTGATCGCTTCGACGCTAGACGTGTACGGGCCGCGAAAGCTGCGACCGGGTGTCCCCTCTTGTCTCGACGCCTGTCGAAGCGTCGCGCGCCACACCGCACAGGAATGCGTCCACGAGAGCGTTAAAGGCGTCCGTCGCCTCGAGGAACGGGAAGTGCGACGACGCCGCATCCCGCCCGAACACGTGCACGAGGGCGCCCGGGATGCGCGCGGCCAGCTCGCGTTGCGAACGGACGTCGACATGGCTTCCCTCGCAGCCGATGACGAGCACCGGGACGTCGATACGTCCGAGCACGTCCGTCCAGTCCTGCGCGGCGTGATCGACCAGCAGCGGGAGGGCGGCGTGCACGGGCGTATTCCGGATCTGCTCCGACACCACGCGCCACACACCCTCATCGACCGGTTCGCTGAACATGGACCTGACGAAGCGCTGCACGACGTCACCGTTCTCATCCACGGCGATGGATGCGGCGAGCTGGGTCAGCCCGTCGATCGGCAGGATCGCTCCGGTCTGGGCCGAGCGGTCCGCCGTGGTCCACGGCCACGCGATGACCGCGGCAGGCTGGTCGACCAGGACGAGCGAGCGCACGCGGGCGGAGCCGAACAGCTCGAGGTACGACCAGATGACGGAGGCGCCCATGGACCACCCGAGAAGGTCCGCCCGCTCGATCCGGAGCGCGTCCAGCACGTCGCGGAGGTCGGCAGCGAGTCGCGCGATCCGGTAGCCGTGATCCGGCTTGTCGGAGAGACCGTGACCGCGCATGTCGTACGCGATCACCCTGCGCGAGTCGGCGAGCCCGCCGAGCTGGCCCTCGAAGAGCGCCGCTGTCTGCCCCCAGCCGTGCAGCATGACGAGAGGGATGTCGCCCCCATCCGTGTCCGATACCCGCAGCCGCACGCCGTCCGAGGTCGTGATCACCCTGCCGACCATCAGATCCTCCCCGAGTGCTCCCAGTAGGCGGCGAGTTTCAGCGCGAGATGCAGGGTGCTGCGCGACAGACCGTCATCGAGCGCCTCGCGCACCGGTTCCGGCATGTTCTCGAGCCGGTAGTAGAGCGTGGTGCGGTGGATGTGCAGCACATCGCAGACCTCGCGCACGCGGCCCGCGCCGTCCAGGAACGCCTCGATCGTCTGCCGGCGCAACGGATCGGTGTCGTTCAGCAGCACGTGCGCCGCGGGCGAGAACCGGGCGAGCCGGCTCGGGTCGGCGATGATGTCGGAGATCAGCAACCAGGGTCCGATCTCTTCCGCGGCGGCCCGACCGCCCAGCGAGGGAAGAACCTCGGCGACGGCCGCAGCGGCGATGGCGCGATCGGCGACCTCGCGCAGGTCGTTGTCCTCACGCGTGAGGCTGGCGGAGCCGATGGCGCGAAGAAGCACATCCGCCGCGGCCGTCTCGGCGGCGATCGCCGCATCCGTCGCGTCGGTGTCGGACGCCTGCCCGAGAAAGAGCAATGAGGCGCCGTCCTCCCCCAGGAACGTGAGGCGCACCCCGGGAAGGCTCTCCAGCGCCCGCCCGAGCGCCGCCCGCTGCACCACGCCGGTGTCGTAACCCACCGCCACCGCGCGCACGACGCTGCCGGGTCCGCGTTCCACGCCGTACGAACGCACCGCAGCCGTGAGGGCATCCCGCCGGGCGAGCACGTCCGCGGCGAGCAGGTCTCGCATGACGGCCGTGCGCACCGACACCGTGGCCGTGCGCGAGTGGGTGATCAACAGGTCGCGCGAGACCGCGACGGCCGCGTCGATCGCGCGGTAGTCGTGCTCGGTGAGGGCGGGCATCCCGCCGGTGATGAGCCACAGAACGCCTACCGGCTCGTCGTCCGTCCAGATCGGGATGGCCAGTCGCTCACGGGCGTTGAAGCGGGTCAGGTCGATCGTGAGCGGGCGCCGCGACTGCAACAGCCGCAGGCTCTCGAGGTAGGCCCGCTCCTTCGGCGCGGTCTGACGTCGAAGGAGCGCTCGCGCCCGGACCTCGTCGATCTCGTCGCCTTGTGCAGAGGCGGCGACCGGCCGGTAGGCGAGATCGTTGATGACGACGGAGCGTCCGAGTGTTTCGGCGAGTTCGTCGACGACGTCCTGAAGAGTGATCGCGGACGAGCCGCTCGGAGCGAGGAGGAGGTGGGGGGAATACGTCATGGGTGTGCTCCTTCGTGAGGATCGACACCGGGAACGCTACTGAGGAGGCGGAGTCGGCTGGGAGGCCCGGGTAGTACCACTTTCCGTCGCCGCCAGCCGCTCGACGAGCCGTGAGAAAACGGACGCCGCGAGCGACTGCGGCGGCGCTGCCATGACGGTCATGATGTAGCCGGGGAGGGAGCGCACGCCGAAGTTCTGAATCTCGACCTCGAGCGTACCGAGCCCTTCGACGATGATCGAGATCTGCGCGTCTTCCGGCCCCGAGACGTCGTGCCGTTCCCAGATGCGCACGAAGTCCTCGTCGTGCGAAAGCTCCTCGATGATCTCCTTCAACCGGGGTGAGTCCGGATCCGCATCGCGGCGGAGGGTCGCCACGGCGGCCCTGGTCATGGCTTCCCACTGAACGAGAGTGCGCTTCATGCGGTCGTTGAAGAGGTTGACGACGACGTTCTGCCCCGCGGCCAATCCCCCGAAGCCGAATGCTGTGGCCAACGGATTGGCCACGACGACGTCGCGGTGCCGGTCCGACATGTACGCGGGCGTGTGCGTCCACTGCGCCAGCACGCGCGCGATCTGGTCGGCGACCGCCGCATCCTCCGGCGCCGCCAGCGCGGGGGTCCCGGCGGCGAGGCGTCCGAGGTAGGCGCGGGATTCCGCATCCAGACCGAGAACGCCGGCCAGCGCGCGCAGCACCTGGTCGGAAGGACGAGCGCCGCGCCCCTGCTCGAGGCGGAGGTAATATTCGGCGCTGATGCCGGCCAGCTGCGCGACCTCGTCGCGACGCAGTCCCGGCACGCGCCGGCCCGGAGCGCGCTCCAGCGCCACCTCTTCGGGCTGGCGGACATTGCGTCGGGCACGCAGATAGTCGCCCAACGCCACGCGTTCTCGTTCCATGGCTCTCCTCCCCGCAGAGACGAATGTACGTGATGGAGCGGGCGCTCCACATCCCCTGTGCATTCCGTCCGCATCCCCGGATGCGGCCGAACCCTCACCAGGTGTCGGGCGGATCTTCGTCGGGTGTCGGAGCGCTCCCACGCCAGGTCACGTCATACTTGCGACGACGGTGCTCCCGCGGCCGTCGGAAGGGAACCCGATGGCCGAGAGCGTTCGCCGCGCCGACCCCTCCTCGTTCGTGCCGGGAGCCGTGCAGCAGTTCGGCTCGCCGCTGTCGACGCACGCCGTGTTCCTGGTCCTGCGGGTGACTGCCGGAGTGGATGCACTCTCCCGTGTGCGCGGCGTCCTTGCGGATCTGTCGGGCACCATCAAGGCCGTCGCGTTCCGCGATCCCTCGGCGACGCTCACCTGCACCGTCGGGATCGGAAGTGAGATCTGGCCGCGCCTGGTGGGCACACCGCGCCCCGCCCAGCTGCGGCCGTTCGTCCCCATCGTCGGCGAAGCGCACACCGCACCCGCAACGGCGGGCGATCTGCTGTTCCACATCCGCGCCGACCGCGCCTACATCTGCTTCGAGTTCGAGCGGCAGCTCATGGACGCGCTCGGCGACGCGGTCACCACAGAGGACGAGACGGCCTGTTTCCGCTACTTCGACCGACGAGACGTGCTCGGATTCGTCGACGGGACGGCCAACCCGGTCGGCGACGACATCGCCGACACCGTGCTCGTCGGCGACGAGGACCCCGACCACGCGGGCGGCACGTACATCGTGACGCAGAAGTACCTGCATCCCCTCTCCGCCTGGCGCGCGCTGCCCACCGAGGCGCAGGAGGCGATCATGGGCAGGTCGAAGGCCGACAACATCGAGCTCGACGATGCGACAAGCGGGCAGAAGGCCCATAAGACGCTGGCGACGATCGTCGACGACGAGGGCGTCGAGCACGACATCCTTCGAGACAACATGCCGTTCGGCCGCCCCGGCGCCGCCGAGTTCGGCACGTACTTCATCGGGTGCTGCCGGGACCTCTGGGTGATCCAGCGGATGCTCGAGCGGATGTTCATCGGCGACCCGCCCGGGCTCTACGATCGACTGCTCGACTTCTCATCCGCCGTGACGGGCAGCGTGTTCTTCGCGCCGCGCCCCGACGTGCTGGACGGGCTCGACGATGAAGCCCCGAAGACCCCCGCCGCGACGACGCCTCCCCCGCGGGCCGCGGACTCCTCGCTCGGCATCGGCGGGCGCTCCTGACGATCGGAAGGACTCTCATGGATCACCTCTATCGCGACCTCGCGCCCATCACCGACGCGACCTGGGACACCCTGGACGACGAGGCACGCACACGGCTGCAGCCGGCGCTCGGCGCCCGGCACCTGGTCGACTTCGTCGGTCCGCTCGGCTGGCAGCACTCGGCGACGACGCTCGGACGCGTCGGAACGAGCTTCTCGACACCGTTCCCGGGCGTCACGGGGCGTTCGCGCCAGGTCCTGCCGCTCGCCGAACTGCGCGCGGACTTCGCACTGTCGCGCAGCGAGCTCGACGACGACGCCCGCGGTGCCGTCGACACCGACCTGACGCCACTGGACGAAGCGGCCGTCGCGCTCGCGAGCGCGGAGAACGTCGCGGTCTTCCACGGCTGGGATGCTGCGGGGTTCGTCGGCATCGTCCCGTCGTCGCCGCATGCACCGCTCAACGGTGCCGGAGAGCCGGGTCGGCTCGCTCCTCTGGTCGCCGAGGCGATCGCGATACTGTCGGGCGCCGGCGTCGGCGGACCGTACGGTCTCGCCGTCGATACCGCGACGTGGACGGAGATCTCCGGCGGGAGCGACGCGGGAGGAGCCGTGCTGCTGCGGCACCTGGAGCGTATTCTCGGCGGTCCGGTCGCGTGGACGCCCGGCATCACGGGTGCCGTCGTGGTGAGCCTTCGCGGCGGCGACTTCATCCTGGAGTCCGGCCAGGACATCTCGCTCGGGTACACGGCGCACAGCCGCGATGCGGTCGAGCTGTACCTCATCGAGAGCCTGAGCTTCCGCGTCGCGACGCCCGAGGCGGCGATCGCGATCCGCTGATCCGATCAGACGGCGAGCACTCCCGACGCGGCGAGGGCGACCTGCTCGCTCATGCGGGCGAGTTCTGCCTCATCGCGGCCGATTCGCCAGAGCTGGATGAGGGACTGCGACAGAGCGACGACGTTGGCCGCCGCGGCGACCACCTCCTCATCGGATCGGTCGCGACCGGCCGCCTCGGCCAGAGCATCGGCCATGCGCCGCTCCATCTGCGTCAGCGTGCCGGCGACGATGCGTGCGACCTCCTCGTCGGAGCCGAGTTCGGCGATCGTGTTCAGCATGAGGCAGCCGCGACGGTCCGGGTGCGCCGCGCAATCGGCGCGCACGGCGGCGAGGTAGGCGCGGACGGTGTCGGCCACGTCCCGCCCGGGAGCGAGGGTGGCGTCGATGAAGTCGACGCGTCCGGCGCAGTAGCGCCGGAAGATCACGAGGAACAGCGCCCATTTGCTGCCGTACGCCTGATACAGACTCCCGTTGGCCACACCGGTCGCGGCGGAGAGATCGGTCAGCGCGGAGCCCCGATACCCGCGGGTCCAGAACTGTTCGGTGACCGCGTCGAGGAAGAGCTCTTCGTCGAAGGATCGGGCGCGAGGCATGGCCCCACCGTAGCGTGCGCGTGACGATGGCCGCGTCAGCGCCTGCCGAACCATCCGGTCAGCACGACGTGTCCCAGCGGCAGGAGCGACAGCAGCATGAGGACAGATCCGAAGACCTCGTCGGAGGGCCGCAGCAGAACGCCCGCGATGAGCGTGCCGGAGAAGATGACCCCGCTCATGGCACGCGCCGCCAGCTTCTCTGTGCGCGCGAAGCGTCGCTCGAGACGCGAGAAGTCCACCGTGAGGCGTCCCTCTTCGAGGCGCGTGATGAGGGCATCCGCGCGCCGCGGCAGGCGCGCGGTGATCGCGGCGACCGACGCCACCTCACCGAGCATGTCGCGCATCAGATTGCCGCTCTCCGCCCGCAACAGCTCGGATGCATACGGTTCGACCGCGTCCCACACGTTGAACGCGGGGTCGAGCGTGCTGCACACGCCCGAGGTGATCGACATCGCACGGATGATGAGCAGGAAGTTCTCTGGCAACTGGAACGGCATCTCACGGGTGACGTCGCCGAACTGCTCGGCGAACTCGCGGAACTCCCTCGGGTCGACGTCGCGCAGCTCGGCGAATCCCATGCCGCCGAACCGCGCGAACAGTGTCGTCATCGCGCGTTCGAGTTCGACCGTGTCGGCGTCGGGCAGGAGTACGCCGACCTTGCCGATCCCTTCGACCAGGCGCTTGCTGTCGCGGGCAGCGACGGCGATCAGGAGGCCGCGGAGGCCGTCGCGCAGAGTGTCGGGCACCTCTCCCATCATCCCGAAGTCGATGAACGTCAGCCGGAACCCGCCCTCCACGGCGGCATCCGGCGTGACGAAGACGTTCCCGGGGTGGGGATCCGCGTGGAAGAACCCGCGGCGGAACAGCTGATCGAACATGACGCGGGCGAAGAGCTTCGCCACCTGCGCCGGATCGATGCCCGTCGCCCGGAGGGCGTCCGCATCCGAGATCTTGATGGCCGTAACGTCCGCCAGGGTGAGGACGCGGCGTGTGACGCGCTCCCACACCACGACGGGGGCGTCGACGCGCGGCTCCTCGGCGACGTCGGCGGCGAAACGCTCCGCCCAGGCCGCCTCGTGGAGGTAGTCGGTCTCGGCGAGGCTCGTGGCGGCGAACTCCTCGACCAGCGCCGGCGCGTCGACGCGTTCGGACACCACGCGGATGCGGCGCAGCCAGCCGCCCACGCGACGGAGCGCCGCGAGGTCGACCTCGACGATGTCGTCGATGCCGGGGCGCTGCACCTTCACGATGACCTCGGCGAAGCCGACGTCTTGCGCGAGGGTCTCGTGCAGGCGGGCCCGATGAGCCTGCCCGAGCGAGGCCGCGGCGACCGGCGCCTCGTCGAAGCGCGCGTAGGCGCGTTCGAGCGGCATACCCAGCTCCGCTTCGGCGGCGGCGCGGATCGCCGCGAACGGGAGGGGCGGCACTTCGTCCTGCAGCCCCTCGAGCTCCTTCGTGATCTCGGGCGGCAGCACGTCCAGTCGAGACGACAGGAACTGCCCGACCTTGATCATGAGACCGCCGAGCTCGAGCGCGAGCGCGTGGAAGCGGCGGGCCAGCCGCGTCATCCGCTGCGGCTGGCGCCGCATCGCAAGGCGCGTCAGCCCCAGGCGCGGCAGGACGAGCTCGAACCACCAGACCTGGACGAGGGCGCGTGCGGCGAAGCGGATGATCCGGTTGTAGCGTGCCCGAGTATCGGTCACGACCGGGTCCGCCCCGCCGTCACCTGCCGGCGGCACCGGGTTCAGTCCTCGGCGAGGATCGCGTACAGGCGCCGGCGCGTCTCGCCGAGCGCGTCGACCGCAGCCTGGACCTGCTCGGGCGAACCGGTGCGGGCCACCTGGGCGACGACCTGGGCGAGTTCCATGCCTGCCTTCGGAAGCGCCGTCATGCGCCCGCTGTCACGCATCCCCGGCGCCTCCCAGGGAGCGTCGGACTCGGCGGCCTCCTCCGCCTCGGCCGCCCCCGCCTCGGTGAGCGAGTACGTCTTCCGCCCGCCCGCCTCCTCGGCGACGATCAGTCCCTCGTCGGCCAGCAGCTGCAGCGTCGGATACACGGAGCCTGCGCTGGGCTTCCACGCCCCGCCGCTGCGCTCGGCGATCTCACTGATGATCTGGTAGCCGTGCATGGGCTGCTCGGCGAGCAGAAGCAGGACGGCGGCGCGGACGTCGCCGCGTCCGACCCGGAAGCCGACACGCTTGTCGACTGAGGATCGCATCTGCTCCATGGCGTCCCAGAGACTTCCCGGCAGCCCGCCACCGAATCCTGCACCCGCGAATGGATTGCTCATCGTGACCTCCTCAGATCGTGAACGATACTTCACGATATATCGTTCACGCCGGCAGTGACAGGTGCCTCAGAAGACTCCCAGCGAGGCGCATAGAGACCTCAGAAGGGATACGAAACTGTGTCCTTTCTATGCTGGGCGCGTCGGCGATCCGAACCCTAGCGTCATGAGCATGAAGCGCGCTCTCGTGGGCCCCTCGCTCGCCCTGATGGTCGTCACACTCACCGCCTGCACAGCGGTGGCGCCTGTCACCGAAAAGCCACTGCCGCAGACATCAGCCAGCTCTGTGCAGACGGGCGCCAGCACGGCGCCCGCCTCCGAGACGGCGGAAGAGGACGAACTGATCATCGACGTGGCGGGAGTCTCCTACGTCCACGAAGGCGCCACGCAGTCCGTCCCGTTCAGCGATCCCGCCGCACTGAAGGATCTCCTTTCCGCCATTGGGGGCGATACTCCCACGGAGACCCCCGTCGAGCCTTTCCCCGGGTACGAACACTCCCTGACCCGGTATGACTACGGTGGGATCCTGTTGGTCACCGATGAGGACGGACCGGCCGGCATCCAGGTGGTGACGACCGCCTTCCACGGGATCCCGGTCAGGACCCCAGAAGGAATCGGCGTCGGTTCGACGCGGAACGAGGCGCTCGGCACGGGCGCGAAGGAAAGCTACGACGACGACGGCGACGGCATCCCGGACTGGATGAATCTGGGCGCCGTCGAGGTTCCCGGTACGCAATCCCTCGCCACTCCCGGAGCGACGGGTGTGCAGTACGTCCTGATCGGAATGGATGGCGACGTCGTGTCGAAGCTCCAGGCTCCGGGCAACCACTTCTCGGATCTCTGACCCGCGCGAGCGGACCGCTCAGAAGGGCGGTTCGCCGTCTTCGGGCGCCCCGAACACCCTCCCCGCGGATGCGGGGACGAAGCGGGGTGTTCGTCGCTCCGGTTCGACGCGGTAGCGACGACCCGCGGGTGATGTCCAGACGATCACGCCATCGGGGTGCTGTCGGGTCTGCCATCCGCCGTGGTGCTTGACGGTGTGGTGACCCTTGCACAGCGGGGTGAGATTGTCGGCGCGCGTCTCGCCGCCGTGCTCCCACGCCACCGTGTGGTCGATCTCGCAGCGATCGGCAGCCATCCGACACCCGGGGGCGGTGCAGTGCGCGGCCCGCCAACGCACGAGGCGCTGCAGGTCGGCGGGCGGACGGTATCGCGTGCGCCCCACGGAGAGCACGACGCCCGTCTCGGGGTGGGTGAGCACCCGCATCCATCCGTCCGCGGATCCGCAAAGGGTGCGCGCGGTGCGGATCGGGATGGGCCCGACGCCGTCGAGTTCGGCCGGCGCGCTCACCGCGGCGTCATCGTCGAGCAAAGAGAGCACCGGCACGGTGACGGCGACTGTCGCGCGCACGCCCCGCACCGTCTCGGGATGATCGCTCACCTCTCCGTCGACGAGCAGATCGCCGAGCAGGTCGGCGCGCACCTGATCGAGCGTTCGCGACGCGAGGGTTGCATCGACCTCGTCGCCGACGCTGGTCTCGGCGAGGTCGCCGATGGCGACGTCGTCCCTCTCCGCCGCCAGGAGGGCAGAGCCCATCGCCGTCAGCCGGTGGAAGATCGCCCGAGCCTCGACCACAGGCAGGTACGCGGACAGCCACGCCATGCCGTCACTGTCGGCCTCGACCGAGACGCGCCGCATCCGCACCGCGTCGTCGTGGCGCTGCTCGAGTGAGACGGCCCTGGCGCGTTCGACGAGGGCGCGGACCGCGGCGCGGAACTGACCGACCGGCATCCGCTCGGCGAGTTCGAGCGAAAGCGACGCGAGCTCACCGCGCAGCGGCCCCTCGGCCGCGTCCACCGCGTCGACGAGGATGCGGGCGTGCTGCTCGGTGATCGCACCGCGCCCCAATGCATCGAGCACGCCGTCGTACCGCTCCGTGAGCGCAACCGCCTGCGACACCAGGCGCTCCGCCGTCGACTCGGTCACGCGCAGAGCCTGCGCGATCTCGAGTCGGAACGAACGCTCCGCGATGCCGCGGTCTCCCCCGCGCGCGGCCGACTCGACGAGCGCAGCGGCACGCGCCTCCGCGATCGCGACCGCCCGCTGCGCGGCGAACGACGACACGAGCGATGCCATGCCCACGACCTGGTCGATCAGATCGGGCTCATCGAACCCGGACGGCGGCGCCTCCCACGACCGCGCGATGCGGCGGTCGTCGTCGAAGGTGTCGTCCTCGTCCATACCCCCACGCTAGGCGGGACCTCCGACATCGCACCCCGACTCAGATCCCCGCGCCGATGACCGTCAGAAGCCGCAGCTTCTCGGCGCTCTCCGAGCCCGGTGCCGCCGTGTACACGAGGAGCGAGTGCGACTGCGCCGGATCCAGCAGAGTCTGGCATTCCAACTCCAGCGCCCCCAGCTCGGGATGCACGAAGCGCTTGGTCGCCCGCGGGAGCACGCCCACCTCGCCCCGCGACCAGATGTCGCGGAACTCCGGACTCCGCGCATCCAGCTCCGCCACCATCCGCGACGCGCGGGAACCCGGGCCACGTCGCGTCGCGATCTCACGCAGGCCGGAGACCCACAGCCGCGAGAGGAAGTCGTGTTCGTCGGGGTCGTAGAGCTCGCGACTGGCCGAGTCGGTGAACCAGCGGTAGCCGATGCTGCGGGCCGGGCCGGTCAGCGATGCCGTGTTCCCGGTGAGGGCGACGCCGAGGGGCGTCTGGCGAAGGGTCTCGCCGAGCTCTGTGACGATCTCGGCCGGCGTGTCGGTGAGGCGGTCGAGGATCCGCAGCATGCCCGGACTCACGTGTTCGCTCGAGACGCCGGTCACGGGAGGGTGGTGGCCCGCCAGGAGGAAGAGATGGTCGCGCTCGGCGAGGGTGAGGTGCAGGCCCTGCGCGATGGCCGCCACCATCTGCGCCGACGGATGCGGCCCCGTCGCGCGCTCGAGGCGTGCGTAGTAGTCCGTGGACATGTGACAGAGTCCCGCCACCTCCTCCCGGCGGAGCCCGGCGGTGCGCCTGCGGCTCCCGCGAGCGAGGCCCACGTCGTCGGGCTGCAGCGCCTCGCGCCGCCGCCTCAGGAACACGGCGAGCGCCTCGCGATCGATCTCCATGCGCCCTTCCTACCGTGCTGCGCGGCTCCCAGCCACGGACCGTCGATCCACCCCCGGTGTGCACGAGACGTGGATCGACGGGTCCTGGATGGCCGAGGCGGCGCCAGCGATGCTCGGATCACCCCGACCGAGGAGCATCCATGACCCGCACCGTCCCCGATCTCGACCTTCCCGACCTCACGGGTCGGCGCGCCCTCGTGACGGGCGGCAGCGACGGCATCGGGCTGCGCATCGCCGCCCGGCTCGCTCGCGCCGGCGCCGAGATCGTCCTGCCCGTGCGCAACCGAGCCAAGGGGGATGCGGCCGCAGACCGCATCCGCGCCGACGCGCCGCGCGCCCGCGTCATCCTGCAGGATCTGGATCTAGCGTCACTGGCATCCGTGGCAGCGCTCGGCGAGCGGCTGAGGACGGACCGGGCGCCGCTACACCTGCTGATCAACAACGCCGGCCTGATGTCGCCGCCGTCACGGCAGCTGACGGCGGACGGCTTCGAGTCGCAGTGGGGAACGAATCACCTCGGTCACGTCGCCCTGGTCGCGCAGTTGCTTCCGCTCCTGCGCGAGGGGCACGCGCGCATCGTCTCGCAGATCAGCGTGGCCGCGGCGAGCGGCCGCATCCGCTGGGACGATCTGAACGCCGAACGCAGCTACGACGCGATGACCTCGTACCGACAGTCGAAGATCGCGCTGGGACTGTTCGCCCGCGAACTGCAGCGGCAGAGCGTCGCCCACGGCTGGGGCGTGACGAGTGTGCTCTCGCACCCCGGCCTCGCGCCGACGAGTCTGCTGGCGGCCCGTCCCGAACTGGAACGCGCCACGGACACGCGTGGCGTGCGCCTGATCCGGTGGATGTCCGCACACGGGCTCTTCGTCGGCACCCCGGACTCGGCGGCGCTTCCCGCCCTGTTGGCGGCCACCTCTGCGGACGCGGTCGGAGGCCATCTCTACGGCCCGTCGGGTCTGGGAAGGGTCGGCGGCGCTCCGGCCGAACAACGGCACTACCGGCCGCTGCGTGACGACGAGGCCGCCCGCCGCATCTGGACCGTGTCGCAGGAGCTCACGGGAGCGGCGTTCCCGACCGACTAGGCCTCGCCGCGGGGCGGGTTGTGCATGAACTCGATGCGGATGCCGTTCGCATCTTCGAGGAACGACGCGTAGTACCGCTCGGTGAAACGCGGATACTCCTTCGGATCACGCACCGGGACCCAACCCGCCGCGACGGCGATCCCGTGCAGGCGCTCGACCTCGTCGCGCGAATCGACCGCGAAGGCCAGATGCTGCCATCCGACGCGGCCATGTACGTGTGGTCCGGACCCGCTCTCCCGCGCCGGCATGAGGATGAGTTCGGTCTCACCGTCGCGCCACCAGGCGACCGAGGTCTCGGCGTCCTCCCGCGTGTACCCGAGCGCGGCCATGATCGGATCGAATTGGCGAGTCGCGCTCGGTACGTCCTCGACGGTGATTCCCAGGTGATCGACGATCGGCATGCGTCGATCCTGGCAGCATCCGCCGACACGACACCGAGGACCTGCTGCGACAATGGATCTTCGGCGATCGGAAGGCCCCTATGAAGCTCGAGCACCTGGTGAGGTTCGTCGCTCTCGCCGAGCACCTTCACTTCCCGCGCGCGGCGCAGGCGCTGGGCGTCTCGCTCCCGGCGCTCTACAGCGCCCTCGACAAACTCGAGGAGGAAGTCGGCCAGCCCCTCGTCATCCGCGAGGCACCCACCCGCCTCACCCCCGCCGGCGCGCTGCTGCTCGACGAGGCACGCACGCGCATCGCCGAGGCGCCCGCCGCGGTGCGCCCGAAGGTCGCCGGCGGCGGCAAGGCCAAGGCGTCGAAGGGCAAGGGCCGCGCCCCCATCGTGAAGGGGCAGCCGAAGCCCTACAAGAAGCGCCAGGGACGCTAGCCGCGAATGTCCGAGGGTCCTACCCTGACGCCATGGGCCTGCTTCGCTACTCGATCAACGTCACGCTCGACGGGTGCGTCGATCATCGTTCCGCGATTCCGGATGAGGAGCTGCACCGGCGCGCGGCGGAGTACATCGCGCGGGCGGACGTGCTCCTGTTCGGTCGCGTCACGTACGAGATGATGCAGGACGCGTGGCGACCGCCCGCATCCGACGCTCTCCCCGACTGGATGCAGCCGTTCGGCCGCACGATCGACGCCGCCCGTAAGTACGTGGTGTCGCGCACATTGCCCGACGTCGACTGGAACGCCGAGCTCGTGCGCGGCGATCTGGCCACCGCCGTGCGCGCACTGAAGCGAGACGCGGACATCGCGACCGGCGGCGTGATGCTCCCCACGGCTCTCGCCGAGCTGGGCCTCATCGACGAGTACGAATTCGTCGTGCATCCGCGCGTCACCGGTCACGGCCCGAGACTCTTCGACGGACTGAGCGAACCGCTCGATCTGGAGCTGACCGAACGGATCGAGTACGGCTCGGGAGCCGTCGCGTCGCGGTACGTGCCCCGCGCTACAGCTCGGTGAGCCGCCCGGCCTCGACGCGCCAATTGCGGTCGGTGTCGACGGCGGCGAGCATTCGACGGTCGTGCGTCACGAGCAGGAGCGTTCCCTCGTAGGACTCGAGCGCCTGCTCCAACTGCTCGATCGCGGGCAGATCGAGATGGTTCGTCGGCTCATCGAGCACCAGCAGGTTCACGCCCCGCGCCTGCAGCAGCGCCATTGCGGCGCGCGTGCGCTCGCCCGGCGAGAGCTCGTCGACCGCCCGGGTGACGTGGTCGGCCTTCAACCCGAACTTCGCGAGCAGTGTGCGCACCTCGGCGGCGGCCATCTCGGGCACGAGATCGCCGAATGCCTCGGCGAGCGGTCGGGCGCCGGACAGAAGCGCCCGGGCCTGATCGATCTCCCCGATCTGCACGTTCGCGCCGAGGGCGGCGCGTCCCGCGTCCGGCTGCTGACGCCCCAGCAGGCCCCGTAGGAGAGTCGACTTGCCCGCACCGTTGGGTCCGGTGATGCCGATGCGCTCGCCCGCGTTGACCTGGAGCGAGATCGGGCCGAGAACGAAGTCGCCCTGGTGGAACTCGGCGTCCGAGAGGGTAGCGACGACCGTGCTGGAGCGCGGCGCCGAGCCGATCGTGAACTCGAGCTGCCACTCCTTGCGCGGCTCCTCGACCTCCTCGAGCCGGGCGATGCGGCTCTCCATCTGGCGCACCTTCTGCGCCTGCTTCTCGCTCGACTCCATCGACGCTTTGCGCTTGATCTTGTCGTTGTCGGGCGACTTCTTCATCGCATTGCGCACGCCCTGGCTCGACCACTCCCGCTGCGTGCGGGCGCGGGCGACGAGGTCTGCCTTCTTGTCGGCGAACTCGTCGTACTTCTCGCGTGCGTGCCGACGCACCGTGGCACGCTCCTCCAGGTATGCGTCGTAGCCGCCGCCGTAGAGCCGGTTCGTGTTCTGCGCGAGATCGAGCTCGAGCACGCGCGTGACGCAGCGGGCGAGGAACTCGCGATCGTGACTGACGAGCACCACGCCGCCGCGGAGACCCCGCACGAAGGTCTCGAGCCGCTCGAGGCCGTCCAGGTCGAGGTCATTGGTCGGCTCGTCCAGCAGCACGATGTCGAAGCGGCTCAGCAGGAGGGCCGCGAGACCGACGCGCGCGGCCTGTCCGCCCGAGAGCGAGGTCATCTGCGCATCGGCGTCGAGGCGGAGTCCGAGGTCGGCGAGCACCGCCGGCACACGCTCCTCCAGATCGGCGGCGCCGCTCGCAAGCCACCGCTCCAGAGCGGTGGCGTACGCGTCGTCCGCTCCGACGGCGTCGGGGTCGGCGAGGGCGGCGGCGGCCGCATCCATCTGCGCGGTCGCCTGAGCGCAGCCCGTGCGGCGCGCGATGTACGCCGACACGGTTTCACCGGCCACGCGCTCGTGTTCCTGCGGCAACCACCCCACGAAGGCATCCGCGGGGGCGAGCGAGACGCTGCCGCCCTGCGGCTGGTCGACGCCCGCCAGCAGGCGCAGGAGCGTCGACTTGCCGGCGCCGTTGGCGCCGACCACGCCGACGACATCGCCGGGGGCGACGGTCAGCTCGACGCCCTCGAACAGTGTGCGATGGCCGTAGCCGCCGGCGAGCTGATGGGCGACGAGCGTTGCGGTCATCCTTCGATTCTCCCAGGCGGAGGCGTCACTCCGGCACGGCGTCGCGGGCGCGCTGCGCCTGGTTCGCGGCTGCCTCCGCGGCGGATGCGGCCTCTCGCAGCCGTTGCTCGCGACGGGCGAGCTCGGCATCCGCTGCGTCCGCGTCCGACTGGAGCCGCTCGAGCTGCGCGCGGAGCTCCGCGATCCGCTCGTGTAACAGATCGGCGTGCTCGCGCGCTGTCCGCTCGGCGGCCTCGGCAGCCGACCGCTCCCGTTCCGCAGCCGTGGCGGCGCGCTCCGCGTCCCGCGCCGCGCGTTCCGCGGCCTTGCGCGCACGACGCACAGCGAGCTCGTCCGGATCGGATGCGGGGCGCTCGACCGTACCGCCGGGAGGCGAGCCGGCCACGACATCCGCCGCGTCGACGTCATCGAGCGCGCCGGCATCCAGCGGCTTGCGCAGGCGGCCCGTGAGCACGGCCGCGGCTGCGCGCGCATCCATGACGGCCGCGTTGATCGTCTGGGCGACGGCCTCACGGGCCGAGGCGGCGAGCGGATGCCCCGCCTCCGCGGCGAGCGCGGCAGCGCGTTTCGCGAGAGAGGCCACGAGCTGCTGACGCTGAGTGCCGAGCCGGCGGAGCTCGGCCGCATCCAGATCGTCCTGCGCCTCGCGCAGCGCTGCGGCGAGCTCGACGGCCTCGGACAGTTGCCCGTCGGCCACGAGGAGATTCACCGCCCATGCAGCGACGACCGGCTTGCGCAGAGCCTTGATGCGTGCGGCGTCGGCCGCATCCGCCGTCGCAGCCCGCTCGTCTCGGGCGGCGGTGAACGCGTCGGGCGGCAGCCGGTACAGCGCGACGGCGACCTCGTCGACGGAGCTCCCGGATGCGGCGGCCATGGGCTCATTCTGCCGCGGGTCACCGCGGCAGGCCGCCCCGTCGACCGGCCCGGATCACCCCGGGAAGGCCGTCCGAACTCCTGCAGAACCGGATCCTTCGCGCCTCCAGGAGCACGCAAGGCACCGGATTGCAGGAGTTCGGGCGCGGCCGCAGCCGCGGGGGCCACGCGCTCATTCTGCCGCGGGCTCCGGCGCGCACCGGACTGTTGCATGGCGCGACGGCCGGGGTCACGCGCGGACGGGCCACCATCCGGGCATCAGACGCAGCACGCGGGAGGCGGCGGCGTCCGCATCCGTGTCGTCCTCCTGCGTCCAGACGTCGAGGACGCCCACGAGCGCGCCGGCGATGAAGGCCGCGGCCTCGTCCTGGTCGCGCGCGATACGCGGCGCTCCGACGACGCCGGATGCGGCGAAGTGCTCGAGAGCGAGATGCACCCGGTAGAGCAGCCGCGCGCCGATCGCCGCGCGGAATGCACCGCGGGCGGAGGAGGCGAACAGGGCCCGGTAGACGGGACGCTGTTCCGCGAGCATCTCCAGCAGGCGGCGCATCGCCACCAGGTACTCCCTCGCCGTCTCGACGGGATCGTCGCTCTCCGGGCTCACGGCGGCGAGCGCGTCGAGATCCGCGCTGAAGGTGGCGACGGCGAAACGGTCGACGTCTTTGGCGTGCTTGTAGAACGTGGTGCGGTGCACGCCGGCCTCACGGCAGAGCTCGGAGACCGAGATCGTGTCGAGAGGCCGGTGTGCGAGCAAGCGCACCAGCGCCGCACGCAAGGCGGCGCTGGTACGGGCTTGCCGAGGATCGATCGTCACGCCTCGTAGTGTGCCAGCCCCGCGGTCTCTCCACCGTCGGCGACGAACTCGGCGCCGGTCGAGAAGCTCGACTCGTCGCTCGCCAGGAACAGCACGAGGTTCGACAGCTCGATGGGCTCACCGACGCGGTGCAGTGCGACATGGTTCTGCGCCGTGTCGAGACCGTCGGTCATCGGCGTGCGGATCACACCGGGGTGGATGGAGTTCACCCGGATGTTGTAGCGACCGAGATCGAGCGCCGCGTTCTTCGTGAGCCCGCGCACGCCGAACTTCGCGGCGTTGTAGCCGGGCAGCGCCTCGTACCCCTGGAGTCCGGCCGTCGACGACACATTGATGATCGAACCGGCGCCGCTGCGCTTGAGTGCCTCGATCGCCGCCTTGATCCCGTAGAACACACCGGTGAGGTTGATCGCGATGATCTGATCCCACTGCGCGAGCTCGTAGGTCTCGATGGATCCGAAGGTCGCGATGCCCGCATTGTTGACGACGATGTCGAGGCGACCGAACGCGCTCTCGGCGAGGGCGACGGCCGCCTCCCAGTCCTCGTACTTCGTGACGTCGAGATGCACGTAGCGTGCGGCCTCGCCGAGTTCTGCTGCCAGAGCCTCGCCTTCCGCATCCAGCAGGTCGCCGATGACCACCTGCGCGCCCTCCTGCACGAGCAGCCGTGCGTGCGAGGCTCCCATGCCTCGAGCGCCTCCGCTGATCAGCGCGACCTTTCCACTGACACGTCCCATGTGGAACTCCTTTCGACATACTTACGCTACATCTGTCGATTAGTTGCGGGGCCGAATCGCCCGAACTCCTGCAAAACGGCTCGCGGGGGGCTCGACAACGGGCGGGCGGGGCGTGTTGCAGGAGTTCGGGCCCGGAAGGCGCCGCGCGCGGGCGCCGCGGGGCGCGCGAGAGACGCCGGGTGCGCGGCACAACTCAGGCAGGACCGGGGCGGACGCCCCCCAGGTGCCGATAGCGACGGCGCCGACCGAGTTGCGTCCGCGGTTCCGTCCCCTCACGCACGGATTGGGCGAGGAGCGGACACACGGCCCGAACTCCTGCAGAATCGGGTGCTGCCGCCACCGCGACGCCGCAGGCGCCCGGTGTGCAGGAGTTCGGGCGTGGCAGTGCACTGCTCTCGGGACGGGGAGGGTGGGAACGACGAAGGGCCGGGCGTCCGCAGACGCGCCGGCCCTTCGTCGAAGGATGCGGGGGTCAGTCCCAGTCGAGGTAGTCCTCGATCGCCCACGACACGGCACCGGTGTGGGTCGCCGGGAAGAGGTGCTTGCCGCCGTCGACGTTCACGACGCTCACCAGCTCGGGTGCCGAGGCGCGCAGGTCTTCGCCATTCGCCGGGGGCGTGATGCGGTCGTCCGCGCCCTGCACCACGAGCACCGGAACGCCGGCCGCCAGCGCGGGGAGCTCACCGAGCGCCTCGCGGGCGGCTCGCTGCAGGCCGTCGACCTCGGCATCGCGAAGCTCCTCCGGGGCGTCGGAGAGGTCGAGCTCGTCGGAGCCGGCCGCCCCCTCGACCCCGAGCAGCAGGACGCCGTTCACGCGATCGTGGTGGTCGATCGCGACGAGGCGCGCGACGGTGCCGCCGAAGGCGTGTCCGCCGATCCACGCGTGGTCGATACCGAGGTGATCGAGTACGTCGACGACGTCCTGTGCGAGCTCATGCAGCGAGACGGCCGCATCCGTGGGGCGACGCGTGCCGATGCGGACGACGCGGAAGTCCTCCTGTGCGACGGAGTGCCCGAGGGCCTCGAGGTAGCCGATGTTCAGGCCCTGCGCCGGCAGCAGGACCAGGCCGGGGCCGTCGCCCTCGACCGCGAACGGGATGGCGCGGCCGTCGGGCTCGAAGATCTGGGTGTCCGTCATGCGGAAGTCCTCTCGCGGAAGGCGGGATCGAGACGGCGATCGGGAACCGGGGCACCACGTGCCAGAGCGGTGATCGCCTCGGAGAATTTACCAGCCGCGGATGCGGTCGCCTCAGCGCCCGGCGCGCCGAAGCTGCCCGCCGACCACCACGAGCAGGGCGCCCATGCCCGCGGCGAAGGCTGCCACGCCGTAGGCGAGCACGGATGTGAACAGCGAGGTGCGCAGGGCGGATGCGGTAGACAGGGCGGCGCTCTGCTTGCGCAGGTCCGCCTCCTCCTGACTCCCCTTCTCGACCTTCTGCAGGGCCGCGCTGACGTCGGCGTAGGTGCGACCACCGGCACCGCGCTCCGCGTTGCCCTTGATGACCTGCGCCTCGATGTAGGCGCTGACCGGGCCCTGCACGGGCGCTCCGGCGAGCGCGGGCGCGTTCGCCGGCACGGTGATCTTCTCGGCGCGCAGCTGGCTCGTGACCGTGGCCCACGCCGCGGCGCCCACGGCGGCGAAGAGCGTGCCGGCGGCGACGGCGAAGCCGCCTGCGCGACGGACGGAGGAGAGGTCGGAGCGCGTGCTCATGCGGGTCCTTTCGACGGAGAGGGTCGTGTGCATCATCCCAGGCGGATGGATGTGGCGTGCGTGCCGTGGCCGTGTGATTCGGCAGGTCGGCTCACGGCCTAGGAGAACCACCCGGTAATCAGATCATGGACGAGATTGGCGAACCCGAAGACGGCTAGTGCAGCGCCGAGGACCCACCACCAGTCCTCCTTCACCGACAGTCGGCGTCCCTGCCGCGCAACGCCGAGGACGCTTCCCGGCCCCATGAGGATCCCGCCCGAGACGTCGGTCGAGCGCTGTCGGCGATCGTCCCGCCAGCGCTCCCACCGCAGCAACCGCTCCGAGAGGGCGTCCACGGTGGCCAGGAGCCGTTCCCACATCGCCGAATCGAGTGTCGCCAGTTGGCCCGGGAAGTAGAGGAACAGGTAGTCGTCGACGAGTTCGACATCGAGGCGTGCGGCCTCGTCGACGAAGACCGCCATCGTGTCGGGTGAGAAGAGATACAGCGCATCCCTCTCATATCCTTCCGGGCAGTAGAGGGTGAAGTAGCGGTCGAAGTCGCCTTCGAGCGACAATCGCTGGTTCTTCGCGAAGGCGATGGGCAGCCTCGGCCGACCGATCGTGTTGTTGCCGTGCGCGTCGAGCACGATATGCGGCAACGCGACGGGAAGCCGCATCGCTGCATAACCCCATCGATAGGTGGTCGTGCTTCTCCCCGAGCCCGTCGTGCACGTGTGATTCCCGATCTCCAGCGCATACCCCTCGCGCCGCCGAAGGATGTCGGTGACGAACGCGGATGACTGACCCGGGCGTGTGAAGATCATCCCCGGCAGGGGTGGGGCCGGCGAGTACGGCTGATAGGTGAACCCGTTGGCGATCGCGAAGCCGTTCAGTCGGTACGGACGGACGCCCGATCGGCGCCGGATCGCCCGCACGAGCAGTACGACGCCGACCACCGGCGGTATCGCGAGCGGGAAGAGGATCGCGATCAGCGCCCAGTCCCCGTCGGCGAAGAATGTCCCGTCGATGATCACCATCCACATCACCAGCAGCGCCAGCGGGAGGACGATGAGAACCACGACCCGCGCGAGGATGCCGGCCAACCGTGGACGAACGGCTGATGGAAGCAAGCGCCGGTAGTCCCGGAGCCGTCGGCGATCGATCCGGGCGGTCAACGGGGCGGTGTCGACGGTCACGCGCGTCATCCTAGGATTACCGCGTCAGGGGACGTCGACCGCGCGGCGGTCCGCGCGCGTCGAGGGTGCACTCACCACAAGGAACCGAACGTCCACCGGCCCCGGGTTCGCGAAGCGATGCGGGATGCCGGCCGGAACCTCGACGCCCTCGCCCGCCGAGAACTCGACCACTCCATTCGCTGTGTGCAGCTCCGCGCGGCCCTCGAGGACGTAGAAGAACTGCCGCGCGGTGTCGTGGACGTGCCACTGCTCCCCCGCCCCCGCCGGCACCCGTTCCTCGATGACCGACAGGTCGGGCCCGTCGACGAGGCGCCATCCCTCGGACACCTCGCCCCAGATGTAGTGCGCGGCACTCCGGCGGCTGGTCGGCGTGAGCTCCTCCCCCGTCATGAGGCGCCGATGACCATGAGCCGGTCGGGGTCGGGGAACGGTGCGAAGCCCACGCGGGCGTAGAGCTCGTGCGCGTCGAGGGTCGAGAGCATGAGGCGTTTCAGACCGAGCGGGCGCGTCGCATCGACCACCGCTGCGGCCAACGCCTTCCCCAGCCCGAGTCCGCGCACCTCGGGTGCGACGTACACGTCGCACAGCCATCCGAAGGTGACTCCGTCGGTCACCACGCGGGCGTAGCCCACCTGCGCACCCGCAGGGTCGTAGACACCGAAGTTGACGGATGCGGCCGCCGCGCGCTGCACCACATCGAACGAGCGTCCCAGCGCCCAGAACGCGTCGGTCGACAGCCACCGGTGCACGCGCTCCAGGTCGATGCGCTCGCGGTCGGTGTCGATCTCGTATGCGCCCGCCAAGGGGATGCGGACGCGAGGGATGAGGGCGTCGATCGTCATCGGTCAGCTCCTCGCTCGGCGCGGTTCCAACGGGATGCTGTCGGTTCCGCCGTCGGGCGAGGCGACCTCCCAGCGCACGCGCGCAGGCTCCGCGGGGATGAGCGGGGCGAGCCACTCGGCGGCCAGCTCCACGAGCACCTCTTCGAGGTCGTCGAACGTCCACGCGTCCGGCCGCTCGGGCACATCGGGCTCCCACCCCGTCTCGCCCCAGACGACGTCGAACACGCCGCGCTCGTCGTCGAAGCGCCGATCGAGAGCGAAGTGATCCGGCCCGTCGAAGCGGGCCATGATCGTGAAGGGGCCCTCCGCATCCTGCTCGAGGAACACCTCGATCACGATGTCGTGGCGGCTCTCGGTCGCATCGGCCATCCGCTGCAACACGTCGGCCGCGCGCTCGGACTCGGCCGCGAGCAGTGGGCGCAGCCGGGAACGGTACTCGTCAGTCACGCAGCCAGCGTAGGACGATCACCTGACTCGATGCGCTCGGGCCGGAACCCGTAGCCGACCAGACGCGGGAGCAGACGCCGCGCGATCGGGATCGCGACCCGCAGCACGATCCGCTCCGAGCGCGTCGGCGGATTGTGCAGGATGCGGGCGCGCGGGCGTCCGATCGCGCGGTGCACGACCTGCTGGATCCGCTGCATCGCGCGAGTAGGCAAGGCTCTGCGACGCTGCAGCGCGGCACATGCCCGATCGATGGCGGCGGGCCCGTCGCCGAGTGCGGGAACGAGAAGGCGCGCGGCGGCGACCGCATCCTGGATCGCATAGTTGATGCCGACGCCGAACGCGGGCGACATGGCGTGTGCCGCATCACCGATGAACAGCAGGCCGGGCTGCCACCAGCGCCGCAGATGGTTGATCTCGACCGAGAGCAGTTTGACGTCGTCGAAGGAGGCGACGGCACCCAGCTCGGACGCGATCGGTGGCGCGGCCCGTGCCACCCGCATCCGGAACGCATCGATGCCGTCCTCGCGGATCGCACCGAACGTGCCCTTGCCGACCACGAGCCCGCACTGGAAGTACCCCGGCCGCGGAATCGTGATGAGCATGCCGCTGCCGGAGAGCCACGCGAGCGTGTCGGGTACGGGTGTCGCAGGTTCGGGCACGCGGAACCACAGCACGTCGATACCGACGCCCGTCACTGCCGGCACCACACCGACGGCCTCGCGCAGAGTCGAGCCGCGTCCGTCGGCGGCGACCACGAGCGCCGCATCGACGCGGAGGGTGCCGGCGTCTGTCGTGGCCTGCACGCCGCTCACGCGCGAGCCGGCGCGTAGGACGTCCGTGACGTCGGCGCCCATCACCAGCGTGAAGCTCGGCTCGCTGCGGGCGGCATCGGCGAGGAGGTCGAGCAGATCCCACTGCGGCATGAGCGTCAGGATGCGGTTGGCACCGCGCAGGGTGCGGAAGTCGATCGCGTGCACCCGCACGCCGTTCACCACGGCGTCGAGGGTGTCGAGCGGGCGGTGTTCGATGGCGTCGAAGCTCTCGCGCAGTCCGAGCGCATCGATGATGTCGAGCGTCGAGGGATGCACGGTGTCGCCGCGGAAGTCGCGGAAGAAGTCGGCGTGCTTCTCGAGGACGACGACCGCGACCCCGGCTCGGGCGAGGAGCAGCCCGAGCATGATGCCTGCCGGACCTCCCCCGGCGATGCAGACCTGGGTGCGGAGGGTGCGCATCTGCCCAGTGTCACGGATGCGGGGGCGTGAGGCCAGGGTCAGGTGAGGCGTTGCTATGTTCGGACCGTGAGCGCATCACCCACGAGACCGTCGCCGCGAACGAACGCCGCACCGATGGCGTTCACGTTCCGCGAGTTCGCGCGAGGGGCCTGCATGGCGTGGCTGTGGTTCCTCCTGCTCTCGACGCTCGCATCGGCGGCGATATTGTACTCGGGTGCGCTGATCGCGCTCATCTACGCAGTGCCGTGGTCGCTCGCCGCGCTCCTCGTCGGTTCACCGCTGGCGTACGGTCTGGGATGGATGCTGCGCACCGCCGCCTCGGTGCCCCTTCACCTCGTTGCTTTCACCGTCTTCGGCGCGGTGATCGGCATCGGTACCACCACCGTCGCCTTCACGGCGCCCTGGTCCGATCTTTCGGGCGATGGGATGAACGCGGTGTCTGTACCCGCCGTGGCGATGTGGATCGCGACAACGATCGCAGTTCCGCTCGGGTGGCGCTTCACGTCGAAGCGCGCGCTGCGCGGCGACGCCGCGGAGCTCGGTGCCGTCTCCCGCGCATAGATCCCACGCGGTGCGGCCTGCGACGCGCGATGATGAAGCATGCCCGCACGCCGCCATCCCGATGTCACAGCGCTCGAACTGGTCGGCGGGCCGGAACCCGTGACCGTCGGTATCCACGACTACGACCCGAGTTGGCCCGCAGCGTTCGCGGAGCACCGCGCCCGCATCCGTCTCGCGCTCGCAGACCAGCACGTCGAGATCACTCACATCGGCTCGACATCCGTGCCGGGTCTCGCCGCGAAGCCCATCATCGACATCGTCGTCACCGTCGCGGACATCACCTCGGAAGAGGACTACCTCGACGCGCTTCTCGCCGCCGGATATGAGCTGCGCGTCCGCGAGCCCGGCCACCGCCTGGTGCGCACACCCGAGCGGGACGTTCACGTGCACGTCTACGAGCACGACGCACGCGCCGTGGACGAGTACCTCCTGCTGCGCGACCGGCTGCGAACGGATGCGGCGGATCGTGCGCTGTACGAGGCGACCAAGCGCGAGCTGATGCAGCGCAGCTGGGACGACATGAACGCCTACGCAGCGGCGAAGACCGCCGTCATCGAGGCGATCAAGGAGCGCGCGCGGGCGGAGCTTGGCCGGTCGTGAGACAGGATGCGGCTCGGCTCCCTCAGGAGGGGGCGGACGCCTCGGATTCGCTGCGTTCGAAGAACTCGACGAACTCGCGGAGCTCATCGAGTTCGGGCAGGTCGACCCAGAGCCGGATTCCCCCGTCCTTGGTGCCGGCGCCGTTGACCACGGCGGCGCCACCGAGACGATCGATCAGCGGCCCCGCATCGCGCGCCACCGCGTCTGGAAGGTAGCCCACACCCCGGCCGTTCGAGGCGACCGAGACTCCGCCACGGTCGCGGCGGGACTGCTGCGCGCGGCGCAGGACATAGGTGCGTCGCTCGTCGCCGTGACGCTCACGGTCGTTGACGATGTAGTGCGTCCGCTCCAGAGCCACCGGCCGGGAGGGCAGTCGGCGCAGGTCGGGCAGGTCACCGTGCGCTCTTACGCGTCCTGTAGTGACGTGGAGCAGCTGTTCCCACCATGCGGGCATGTGATC
This sequence comes from Microbacterium sp. KU4F, assembly GCF_056868075.1. Taxonomy (NCBI): domain Bacteria; kingdom Bacillati; phylum Actinomycetota; class Actinomycetes; order Micrococcales; family Microbacteriaceae; genus Microbacterium; species Microbacterium sp. KU4F. The sequence goes on from NZ_CP200324.1 coordinate 944,064, forward strand.
TCTCCTCGGTTCGACATGCCATCACCAAGGCGGAGCACTCCCCTACTGTGTCACGTCCCGCTGGGTACGCCCTGACCGCCGGACCACCCTGACGGACTAGATCGCGCGTCGACCGGAAGCACGATTCTCTGCCGATGTATCCGAATCGACCCGCTGAGCCCAGAAGGCGCGTACGGTGGGCGACATGTGGACAGTTCTTCTCATCTTGCTGGTCGTGTGGGTGGTGCTGTCGATCGTGGGTTTCGCATTCGAGGGGCTGCTCTGGCTCGGCGTCATCGGAGTCGTGCTCTTCGTCGGCACGCTCATCTTCGGCATCATCCGTCAACGCTCGCGTCGTAACCGCGTCTGACCCGTCTCGTCAGGCTGACGGAGCGATCTGGCTGCGCTGCTCGATGAGCGGGCAGCTGAACACGTCGCGTTCGCCCAACCCGACGCGGTTGATGTAGCGCACGACGATCGCGTAGGACGCGAACAGTCCCGTCTGCACGTACGGCACGCCGTGCGCACGGCAGTACTCGGCGACCAGCGGCGCGGCTTTGCGCAGGTGCGGACGCGGCATCGACGGGAACAGATGGTGCTCGATCTGATAGTTCAGCCCACCCATTGCTGTATCGAGGACGCGGTTCCCGCGGATGTTGCGACTCATCATCGCTTGGCGGCGCAGGAAGTCGATCGTTGCGTCACGCGCGACGATCGGCATCCCCTTGTGGTTCGGGGCGAAGGAGATGCCCATGTAGAACCCGAAGAGCCCGAGCTGCACCGCGAGGAAGACGAACGCGACACCGGGCGAGAGCACGAGAAACACGAGCAGGGGAAACCCGAGTAGGCGTACCGCGAGAAAGCCGATCTCCACCCATCGCCGGTGCAGTCGCCCTCGCTGAGCGACGCGCGCGACGCCGGATGCATGCAGCGACACTCCTTCGAGGAGCAGGATCGGGAAGAAGAACATGCCCTGGTGCGCGCGGAGCCAGGTCAGGACGACACCTCGAGGAGCGCGCTTCTCCGGCGCGACCACGATCACGGGCAGCTCGATGTCGGGGTCCGCCCCGAGCTTGTTCGGGTTCGCATGGTGGCGGGTGTGTTTGTGCTGCCACCAGCCGTAGCTCATGCCGACCAGAAGATCGCCGAGCACGAGACTCACCCAGTCGTTCCATTTGCCCGAGGCGAAGATCTGTCGATGCGCCGAGTCATGACCGAGGAAGGCGATCTGCGTGAACAGTATCGCCAGGAACGCCGCCGTGAACAGTTGCCACCAGGTGTCACCGATCCACACGAACAGCAGAAGGCTGGCGGCCAGCGACAAGGGCAGCCCGATCAGCTTCGTCCAGTAGTACCCGTATCGTCGCCTGAGCAGTCCGCGTTCACGCACCATCTGCGCGAGGGCGGTGAACTCGCTCGCGCCGCGAGCAGCGCGAGCGGTTCGGGACGTCGTCGCGCGGAACTCGTTCATCGCCCTCGCCGCTCCCCCTCGTCACGAGCGCGGCATGCGCTCGTGACCTCCTTCGCCATCCCACTCGGACAGCTGTGCCGCACCTGCGTCCGCCTGACCGGAGGGTTGGAAGTGCACCGACTCGGCGAGAGCCACCACGGCGGCTGCTCGCGTGTGCTCGTGGTCGGCCGCGTTCTTTACCTGCACTTCCGCCGCGTCGCGCACGGCACGCACACGCTCGCTGATCTCGACCAACCGGTCCATCAGGACGGTGGCGAGCCCGTCACGCAGTTCCTGGAGGTTCGTGTTGGCGATTTCGAGCCGCCGATCCGAGACCGTGACCTCCACCGTCGGGTAGCCGGCCCTCGTGAGGAAGTCCCGGGTCTCCCCGTCGAGGATCGCCGCCACCTCGTCCTTCTGGGGGCGCCGCGTGAACACCGTCTCCACGGTGTAGCGCTCCGGGGCGTCATCGGTCATCAGAGCCGCAGGCAGCGAACCCACGAGCACCGATTCCAAGCCCAGCGTGGTGGCGTCTGCGCCGCCCGTTCGTGTCTGTGTCTCCATAGCCGGACGTTACGCCTGCCACATGTGCGCCTCACAGGTTGGGTGAAACGTGGGCGCGCCGTGCGGACCGGGATCACATATCTTGTGGATGTGACCGGCAGATGGGTGCGACGCGTGCTCGTCGTCGAGGACCAGGCCGCTATGCGACTCCTCGTCTGCGAGACGCTGAACCAGCACGGGTTCGAGACCCGCGGAGCCGAGAGCGCGGCCGAGGCGACACGCCTGTTCGCCGAGTTCGATCCCGACGTGCTCCTCGCCGACATCGACCTCGGTTCCCGCCCGTCCGGCGCCGAACTGGCAGCCGGGCTCGTGGCGCTCGCGCCCCACCTCGGAGTCGTCTTCCTCAGCAGCTATCCGCGCGCCGCGGCGGGCGCGACCGCGATGGGCGTGTCGGGAGCCGTGTTCGTCTCCAAGCTCGCTCTCGCCTCCACCGCCGAGCTCGTCGACGCCGTCGAGGCGGTCATGTCGACCCAATCTCCCGTCGGTCCCGCGAACCGCGACGGCGAGGACTCGCTGAGCAGGCTGACCCGGCATCAACTCGAGACGCTCTCGATGGTGGCGCGCGGCTGGTCCAACGACGAGATCGCCGCGCGATCGCAGACATCCGTACGCGCGGTCGAGCGATCGATCAGCCGCATCTTCGAGCGTCTCGGTCTGACCGGCGACCCGGCGCTGAGCCCGAGGGTCGCCGCCGCCGCCCTCTACGTCGCCGCGTTCGGCCCCGTGCGGTGAACCGCCTCGCCCGCGCCGCGCGGGATGCGCTTCGTTCCGGACGCTTCGTGTCGCGCTGGACCTTCCTCGTCGCGGGCCTGCTGTCCGTCACCGTGATGAGCCCGGCTCCGACGAGCATCGACGTCGGAGCGATCGGTGCCGTGTCCGCTTCGACCTCCGTGTTGCTCGCCGGTCTCCTCGCCACCGCGATCGGCGAGCGCCGTGTGTCGCGCCGCTGGCGCCCCTGGATCGTGACGGCCGGCGTTCTGGCTTCCGCGCTCCTCCGTCCTCTCGCGTACGACACCGTCGCCGATGTGCTCGGCGCCTCCGCGCCGGCCGCCTGGCAGCTGCCCTTCCGCGTGCTGACGAACGCGATGGTCTGGATGGCCTCGCTGACGACCATCGCCATCCTGACCACGCATGTCACTCGGCTGCGACAGACCAACGCCCGCCTGCTCTCGGTACAGCACGCGCTCACGCACGCCCGAGAGGATGCCGTTGCCTTCGAGAGCGCGGCCCGAGACCTCGTGCAGGCGGCGAGCCACGAGCTGAGAGGCGAACTCCGCGCGCTGGCTGCCGAGCAGTCCGGCACCGCCTCGTTGCGCGCGTTCAGCGACGACAGCGTGCGGCGGTGGAGCCGGCGCCTGGCCGATCTCGCCACCACACCCGCGGAGCCCGTCATCGCCGTGCCGATCGAGCGCGTGCGGATGCGACCCGCGCTGCGACTGCCTCCCCCCGGCATCGTGGCCGTCATCTACGCCCTCTGCGTCTTGCCTTACGCACTGCGCACAGTGCCGGCACTGCAGGTGACGACAGGAGTGGCATTACTCGGCGCAGGGGCGGTCCTCGCCGACGGCGTGCCGCGACTGCGCGCCCTCCGCCGACGCCGCATCCCGGCCTTCCTCGCGATCGGAACGGTCGTGGGACTCGGTCTGGGCGCGCTGGCGTGGGCCCAGGGGATCCCCCTCGCACTGTCGGCCGTGCCTGTTCTGGCCTATCCCGCCCTCGCCGCGGCCTGCGCGCTCTGCGCCGGCACGGCGTCCGCGCTCAGGGTCGAGGAGCGGCGTCTGACCGCGACCGTGCGCGTCTCGCAGCGGATCGGACGCGTGGGGACCTCGGCCGCACGCGCGGCCCTGGAAGACGCGGCGCGCGAACTGCACCGCGATGTGCAGGGGGCGTGCGTTCGCGCGCTCGCCGCACCGGATCGATGGACGCCGACGACACTCCGCGCGCTGCACGACGACGTCGATCCCCAGCTCGCTGGGCTCCCCGAGGTCTTCGAGCGGCCGCGCGACGGAGCGTCCGTCCAGTCACTGGTCGACCTCGTCGAGACGTGGCGCCCTGTGGTCGACGTGCGCATGCGGATGAGCCCGGACGCGCGGACGGCTCTCGACGCATCGGCCGCTGCGCGCGACGATGTGTTCGAGATCGTCGCGGAGGGGTTACTGAACGCCGTCAAGCACAGCGTTCCCGCCGCGGCCACGATCGATCTGGACGTCGTCGCGACGGGCGCGGGCCCGCGCCTGCGGGTGCAGGTGCGCTCGCCCGGAAGCCTGCCGCCGGGAGCGACGCTGCGCGGGTCGTCGGTAGCTCGCGGGCGCGGCGCACGGTTGCGAGCCGATGGGTCGGGGGCGCTCCTGGAGGCGGTGATCGATGTCGGCGCGGCCTCCCCAGTCGTGTCCACCGAACATCCGCCTCACGCGCAGACATCCGCGTCGTAACGTCTGCAGTCGCCGGCCCGCGGCACGCAGATGGAGCATCCGATGACCACGCACGACCTTCCCTCGCTGATCCCCGCCGCTGTGGGCCTGATGATCTCGCCGCTTCCGATCGTGGCGATCGTGGCGATCCTGCTGTCGGCCCGCGGGAGAGTCGCCTCTCTCGCGTACACCGGCGCGTTCCTGGCCATCACTCTCGCGTTCACGGCACTGGGTGCCGCGACGACCGCCGGCGCGTCGTCGTCGGGCGGATCGGCGGCCTCGAAGATCGTCGTGCTCGTGCTGACGATCCTGTTGACCGTCGGATTCACCGTCTTGGCCGTCACCAGCTGGCTGTCGCGGCCGCGAGGCGGAGCCGCGCCGCGCACGCCGGGCTGGCTCTCGGCGATCGATTCGATCACCCCCGCACGCGCCGGCGGGCTCGGCCTGCTGATGGCCGTGACCAATTCGAAGAACATCCCACTCGAGTTGAAGGCCGGGGCGACCATCGGGGCCGCGCACCTGCCGGTCCTGGCGGCCATCGGCCTGTGTATCGCCTTCGCCGTGGCCGGCTCACTCGCTCTCATCATCCCGACGCTGCTCGCCACCAGCGGATCCGCCACCGTCGCCAAGGGTTTGGAGCGGCTGAAGAGCGAGATGATCGCGCACAACGCCGTGATCATGACGGTGCTGTTCGCGGTCCTCGCCGCGAACGAGGCCGCTCACCTCGTCCACCAGCTGTTCTCCTGACCCGGAAAGGAACGAACATGTCCCACCCCAACGACATCTCTCCCGCCGGCACTCGACTCGCCCACGCGCCCGCCGGTTCGTTCCGCGGACTCGAGCTCGGCCCGGTTCTGTCGTGGCGCGGCATCCGCTTCGCCGAGCCGCCCACGCGCGACGCCCGCTGGCGCGATCCGGTTGCGGCGAAGCCCCTCGAGGACGAGACGGACGCGACGCGCTACGGTCCGGTCTGCCCGCAGAGCGTGAACCCCGCCGTCCCGCTCGGCGAAGACGCCGTCATGGACGAGGACTGCCTCCGACTCAACGTGTGGGCACCCGCATCCGAGAGCGAGCGCGCGCGCCCTGTCATGGTGTGGGTGCACGGCGGCGCGTACACGTTCGGGGCCTCCAGCCAGCCCCTGTTCGACGCGACCTCGCTCGTGACGCACGGCGACGTCGTGGTGGTCACGGTCAACTACCGCCTCGGTGCTTTCGGCTTCCTCGATCTCGCTTCGCTGCTCCCCGAGCAGGGTTTCGATCGCAACCTCGCGCTCAAGGACGTGCTGCTCGCCCTCGAGTGGGTGCAGCAGAACATCCGCGCCTTCGGCGGAGACCCCGACCGCGTGACCGTCTTCGGCGAGTCCGCCGGCGGCGGCCTCGTGACCACGCTGCTGGCCACACCGTCCGCGCGCGGGCTGTTCCACCGCGCCATCGCCGAGTCCTCGCCCGCATCCAGCGTCTACGGCGCCGAGCGCGCCCGGGCGGTCGCCGCGCGTTTCACCGCAGCACTGCGCATCGATGAAACGCAGCCGGATGCGGCGGGAGCGCTGCGTGCCGCAACGCCGCAGCAGATCGTCGACGCGGGCATGGAGGTCTACGCGCAGGTGCCCGACGCCGACCCCGGCGTGCTCGCCTTCGCACCGGTCATCGACGGCGACCTCCTGCCGGAGGCACCCGCCGTCGTGCTGCGCGAGGGCCGTGGACTTGCCGTTCCCCTGCTCATCGGGACGAACAAGGACGAGGCGTCCCTGTTCAAGTTCATGAAGTCGCCGCTGATCCCCATCACCGACGAACGACTGCGCGACATGTTCGGCGACATGGCCGCGGACAATCCCGCGCTCGAGCTGCCGACGTTCGATGACGTGCGCACCGCGTACGAGCACGCGCGGCAGCGCGCGATCGGGCTCGGAATCGCCCGGGACATCGGGTTCCGCATGCCGAGCGTGTGGATCGCGGAGGGGCATTCGCAGGTGGCGGATGTCTGGCTGTACCGCTTCGACCACGCGGCCCCCTTCCTCCGCCTGATCGGACTCGGAGCGACGCACGCCACCGAGCTGCCGTACCTCTGGGGCAACCTGACGAGCGGACCGAAGGACCCGACGTTCCGCCTCGGCGGCCGCAGGGTGGCCGAGAGCATCTCGGCTCGCATGCAACAGCGGTGGACAGCCTTCGCGCACGGAGAGTCACCGGATGCGGACGGCTCGGCCCCCTGGGAGACATATTCGATCGATCAGGGGCGCAGCACGATGGTGATCGACCACCAGGATCGTCTGGTGCCGGATCTGGACGCGTCACTGCGAGCCGCGTGGGGCGACGAGGTGCTGACCTTCCACTGATTGGGATGCGCCGGAGTGGCGTGTCGACGGTGAGGGCCGGAAATCACGGCGGGCGGCAACGGCTCGATGGCGTTGACTGAAGGGGTGAACAACGACGCCGCTGCCATCACCGTCCGTAGGCTCACGGATGTCTTCCTCCGGGGCAGGGCCAGGCCGGACGTTCTGGTCACCGAGGCCATCGTCGCCCAGGGCGCGTACAGAGATGACGCGCCGTTGACCGCTTTGTCTGCCCGTCGGGTTACGATCGCGGCAACGGCGCGGTTTTGCAGGTCCGCGCCCATGCAGAACGCGAGGACCCCCGGTGCCCTTTAGAAGCAAAGCGACACTCGAAAGCTGGCTCGAGGAGTTCCACCGCTTCCGCCAGGCGGGAGACCTCATCCGCGTCGCGGTGCAGGACGGGTCCGAGGGCGGGGACACGGGCCTCGTGATCGTGCCGCTGCACAACGCGGACATCTCGCTCTACCTGGAGCCGATCGAGGTCGGAGACTCGCGGTGGCGCGTCACGATCGAACCGCAGGCCGAGATGACGGTACTCACGAGCTTCGAGATGCAGCGCCTCGCCGCCGAGCTCTCGGTCGCGGCCGAGCTGTGCGCGTTCCTCGAAGCGAAGTCCGTGGGGCACGAAGAGAGCTGATACTCCAGGTCGCCCTGAAGATCCCAGGTCGAGTGCGACGAGACGCTGCCCTCAACTCAGAAGCGGCCTGACGTATACGTTGTGCGACACGGCGATGGACCCCTCCGGCGAGTCGCCGCCGTCGGGAACGACCATGTACACACGCTGATCGGGGCCGGAAACTCCGAGCTCGCCACCCTCTCCGCCGCACACGCTTGCCCACGCTCCATCGCCGGGATACGTGAAGATGCAGATCTCCCCGGCGTTACTTCCCCGCGCCAACCAGACGTCGGTCCCCTCGTACTGCCCAACCCATCTCATCGAGTCCAGATCGAGGTTCGCCCGCGCATCCTCGGTGACAGCATCCGGCAAGGCTCGCGTCTCGGTGCTTTCCAGATCCGTGTAGCTACCGACGCTCGTGCAGCCGGCAAGCGCCAGCGCTGCCGCGAGGAGCGAGATCGGAGTCAGGAAGCGTCGGCGAGGCGTCATGCCCCCCACTGTGGCAGCTCCACTCGGCAGAGCGCATCAACCCGTTACGGACTTCCAGCGCTCGGAGCTAGACGAGGAGCACCCGCGATGGCACGGGTCAGCCGTCGAACTCGTGGATCGGCACGTACTGCGCGCCGTCGTCCAGCCGTTCCACGAGCGCCTCGGGGCACGGCTGCTCCGGATCGTCCCACGGGCGGTACCAGTCCACGAGGCGGTCGTCGAGGAACCGGATGCGGACGGTGAAGCACGTGTACACACCCGAAGGACCCGCGTACGGCACGCCGGAGGATCGGTTGACATCTTCACGAGGCAGCGCGGGATCGCGGAGCCCGGACGAAGCGAAGACGTCCAAGACCAGCACGTCCTCGACCGCGTAGGTCACGTCCCCGCGCTCCCACCGATAGTTGTGGGTGAGGACGGCCGGCGCGGACGCGTCGAGCGAATCGGGCGCTGGTCCCCCGGCCCAGTAGGTGCCCTCCTCGAGCGCGGCCACCGCATCCGCCCGACTCGCCCCGGTCTCACGAAGATCGCCGATGCGCCCCACGAAGCCACCCTCCGTGGCATCCATTTGTCGCCAGAGGACGCCGTCGTAGGACTGCGTGCATCCGCTGAGCGCCAAAGCGGCGACGCCGAGCACGGCGACCGCGACCGCGACCACACGACGGATCATGTGTGAAGACTATGCGGCGCACAAAAGCGAGAGTCGATAGCGTGGCGGTATGGAGGTGAGCTGCGACGTCTGCGAGACCGCGCTCGTGCACAACGACGGAAGGCCTCCGCACGACATCGCCATCCAGCTCACGAGTGACGAGCTGGAACGTCGCGTCAACGACGGCCGGATGCGCTTCATCCGCGGTGACGTGCCGCTCGGCGACATGCTCGCGCTGGCGGAATCCGACCTCAAGTTCACGATCGTCAGCTACCTGGAGTGCCTGGCGTGCGGCCGAACCTGGTTCTGGGGGCTCTGCATCCGTGGGGCTCCGATCTTCCGGGCCGTCGATACCGACGCGCCGTTGCGAGAGCGGTGGGAAGAGGTGCCGCCCCGCGAACGGTGGGCACGCGACGCCACATCCTGAGCTAGACGGCCGGCGTCGTTCGTTCGACCGGAAGCCACAGCTCACAGGTCGCGGTGCGGAAGTCCTCGCTGCGTTCGAGCACCGCGACGATCGACGGGCCGGGGCACAGTTGCCATGGGTTCGACGGGAACCAGTCGGTCGCGGATGCGGCATACGCCTCCTGCAGGGCATCCGGGTGCGGGCCAGAGGTTCGGAACACGACCCAGGTTCCCGCATCCGCCTCGATGACGTCGAGGTCGGCCGGAGCATCCGCATCGACGGCAAGCGCGACACCGTGCAGATAGGTCAGCTCGCTCCCCTCGGTGTAGTCGGGGTCGACATCCGCACTGACCTGCAGGAGTCCCGCGGGCTCGGCGCTGCTGAGCGACTTCAGGCGCGCATGCTCCTCGACGGGTAGCGACGCGATGTGCGCCTGGATGTGCGGATTGACGCCTTCGTGGATCAGTGGCACGCGCGCGGCGTGTCCGACGAGGCGGAAGGCGGGGCGTTCGATGAGTCGGGCGTCCATGGCGGAGCTCCCTTCGACGGTCAGGCGGAACCTGAGGATGGATTGCGGACGAAGGGGCCCACCGTCGCGGCGGACGTCGCCGTGGCTCACGCCGTGCACTGCTCGGAACGCTCTGCCGAAGGCTTCGACGGACCCGTAACCAAAGCGCACCGCGATCGCGAGCAGTTCGTCGCCGTCGATCACGTCGGCCGCAGCCACCGTCATCCGTCGACGTCGCACGTACTCCGACACGGGCATCCCCGCGAGCGTCGAGAACACCCGACGCACGTGGTAACCCGTCAATCCGGCCGATGCGGCGAGCGCCTCGACATCGATCTCGTCGCCGATGCGGTGTTCGATCTCGTCGACCAGGCGATTGAGTACTTCGATCACGGCGGCTCCCTTCGCAATCCACTCTCGCCGGGAGCGAATCTGCGCGCCCGATCGTTCCGGACCGATTCTGTCGTCCCGGGTTCGCGGAGTGGGCACGCCCGGGCGTTGAGCGGCCGGGAGCGAGACGAACGTTAGGCGGAGGTGGGACCGCGGAACGCATCCACGATGACCTGGGGGTCGACGTCGATGCTGCCGACGGCGATCGAGCGCTTACGCCGCTTGCCCGCATCCTGCCGGGTGAACTCGATGCGCGAGGCGTGCAGGCCGGATGCCGGGATGACCACAGCGCTCGTTCCCTCGCGAGGCCATTCTTCGGCACGGATGCGGGGTGCCAAGGCGGAAGGACGCACGATCGCCGGAAAGAGCACAGCCCAGGGGGTGATCGTCACTGCGATCTTCGGCAGACGCGGTTGCCGACGAAGCTGCCGCGACCCCAGCGCGCCGAGCGCGACGGGAATCGAGACGAGCAGAATCGAGACGAGGATGAAGGGCAATGCGTTTCCGTCCACGGCAGTCGATGCGGCGATGAGCGGCACCAGCGTGATGATCCCCCACAGGACGCTGAGCGCCACCAGCGCGGCACCCTGCTTGCGCACGAGCTTGCGCAGCGTTTGTTCGACGGCAGCTCGCGCCGTGTCGTCGTAGCGCACGACCAGCGTCGCGTCGGGTGTCACCGCCGCTCCGCCCCGAGCCCTCCGGACACGGCAATCCGCTGCTTCTCGAAGGCGAACATGAGATCCGGCGGACCCTGCCCTTCGGAGACCGGGCCGTGCGGGTCGGGATGCCCGGGGTGGAAGAACTCGACGATCCGGAACCCGCACTTGTTCACGTAGAAGTGGATGTTCCGGGTGTCCTCGTAGGGAGTCATGGTCTCCCAGACCTCGGCGTCGGGGTAGCGGTTCTCGATCGTCCTCCAGATCTCGCCGCCGATCCCCGTGCCCTGAGTCTCGACGTCGACGAACAGAAGATCCAGAGATCGACGTCGCCCGCCTTCGGTCGAGGAGACGACGGCACCACCGACCGGATCACCTCCGGAGCGCACCTCCCAGGACTCTGCTCCCGCTCTGTTCATGCTCTCGAGGATCTCGCCGACCGAGATGACCGGCTCGTCGGGATCGTCCGGATCGTCTGAATCGGGTCGCGAGTAGGCCTCTGCGCCCGCGTCGAACGACGCCTGCAGGCGGGCGACGAACTGATCCCGCATGTCTGCGGTGACCGTGATGAGCTCCAGAGAAGGCATGCCCGTTCCTCGTCTCCGGCGCGCCGGCGACCCGCTCAGTTGTTGAAGCGGAACTCCACGACGTCGCCGTCCTGCATGACGTAGTCCTTGCCCTCGAGGCGGGCCTTGCCCTTCGCGCGGGCCTCCACGACCGAGCCCGTCGCGACCAGGTCGTCGAACGAGATGACCTCGGCCTTGATGAAGCCCTTCTCGAAGTCGGTGTGGATGACACCGGCAGCCTGCGGGGCCTTCCAGCCCTTACCGATCGTCCAGGCGCGCGCTTCCTTCGGACCCGCGGTGAGGTAGGTCTGCAGGCCCAGCGTGTCGAACCCGATACGCGCGAGCTGGTCCAGTCCCGACTCGTCCTGGCCCGTCGAGGCGAGCAGCTCTGCGGCCTCTTCGGGGTCGAGGTCGATCAGCTCGGACTCGATCTTCGCGTCGAGGAACACCGCCTGTGCGGGCGCGACCAGCGCGGCGAGCTCCGCCTTGCGGTCCGCATCCGTGAGCACGTCCTCGTCCACGTTGAAGACGAAGATGAACGGCTTGGCGGTCAGCAGGCCGAGCTCCTTGATGGGAGCCAGATCGATGCCGGATGCCGACAGCAGCTGTCCGCGCTCGAGGGCGTCCTTCGCGGCCTGCGCCGTCTCGAGCACGATCGGCTCGAGCTTCTTGCCGCGCACTTCCTTCTCGTAGCGCGTGATCGCGCGCTCGAGGGTGTCGAGGTCGGCGAGCTGCAGCTCCGCGTTGATGGTCTCCATGTCGTTCTTCGGGTCGACGTTCCCGTCGACGTGCACGACGTCGGAGTCGGCGAATCCGCGCACGACCTGCGCGATCGCGTCGGCCTCACGGATGTTGGCGAGGAACTTGTTGCCGAGCCCCTCCCCCTCGCTCGCACCGCGCACGATGCCCGCGATGTCGACGAACGACACGGCGGCCGGCAGGATGCGCTCGCTGCCGAAGATCTCGGCGAGCTTGTCGAGGCGCGCATCGGGCAGGTTGACGACACCCACGTTCGGCTCGATCGTCGCGAACGGGTAGTTCGCCGCGAGCACCTGATTCTTGGTCAGGGCGTTGAACAGGGTGGACTTGCCGACATTCGGCAGCCCGACGATTCCGATGGTAAGAGCCACGGGCATCAAGTCTAGGCGCCCCACGGCTCGCCGCCCGCCGGAGCCTGTGCCTCGGCCCGGCTCGCACGGTCGGGCTCGCCGCATCCGCCGATCGGCCCTGGCCGCATCCGTCGGTCGGAGAATCGCGCGGATGTCGGAGGATGCGGAGCGAAACCTCCGACGGGAGGCCGAATCTCCGACGAACGCGCGCACGCCGGAAGCGGCCACGACCCCGACGCCGGCTCGTGCGCCGCACCCGCACCGCCCGCACACCGCCCCGGATGCGGCAGCCCGGACACGGACACCCCGGCGCGCCTCACCGCGCACCGCGTGCATCCGGGTGAGGGTGAGGGCGTGTCACTGGATTTCACCGCGATCGACTTCGAGACGGCGAACTCCTCCAGCGCCTCGGCGTGCGCGGTGGGTCTGGCCCGCGTCCGCGACGGGCGCATCGTCGCGACCGCCGGTTGGCTGATCCGCCCACCCGAAGGGCACGACCGCTTCTTCGAGCTGAACATCGGCATCCACGGCATCCGCCCCGAGCACGTCGTCGACGCGAAGGGCTGGAGCGAGCAGCTCGACGATATCGCCGCCTTCGCCGGCGCGGACGTGCTCGTCGCGCACAACGCCGGATTCGACATGGCCGTGCTGCGGCGCGCGTGCGCCGCGGCGGGCGACATCTGCCCGCCCTACCGCTACGCCTGCAGCCTGCAGCTCGCGCGCCGCACCTACGACCTGCCGAGCTACCGGCTGCCGATCGTGGCGGCCGAGGCGGGCTTCGCGGAGTTCCGCCACCATGACGCGACAGCGGATGCGGCCGCCTCCGCCGCCATCATGATCGATGCGGCGCGGCGCTGGAACGCCCCCGACATCGACGCCCTCGCCGCGGCCTCCCGCATCCGGATCTGCGAGATCGACACGGCGGTCGCCGCGGCCGCCTGACCGGGGCATGTCGGGGGCCGGGGGCATGCTGTGCTCATGGACCCTGTGATCCTCCTCGTCGCCGCGCTGTGCCTCGCCGCCGGCATCGCCCTCGGCTGGTTCGCCGCGCACTCGCGCGCCTCGGGGCAACAGGGTGCGCTGTCGGCCCGCGCAGCGGCCGCGGAGTCCGCCGCCGCTGCCGCGCGCGCCGAGCTCGAGCGGCAGGGCGGGCTGTACCGGGAGTTCGTGGAGCGGCAGCGTGCAGAGCAGCGCGAACGCGACGACCGTGACCGTCGCGAGAACGCCGTGGTCGCCGCTCTCGCCCCGGTGCGCGACACCCTCGCCCAGGTGCGGATCAAGGTCGACGACCTCGAGCGGGAGCGCCACGCCCAGTACGGGGCTCTGGCCGAACAGCTGCGCCGCGCGCAGGAGACCGACGACCTGCTGCGCGACACGACGGCATCGCTCTCCTCCGCCCTGCGCTCGACGAGCACCCGCGGCGTGTGGGGCGAGGTGCAACTGCGCCGCGTCGTCGAAGCTGCAGGCCTCACCCGCCACGTCGACTTCGACGTGCAGTCGTCGATCAGCTCGGATGCGGGCTCGGGCCGCCCCGACATGATCGTGCGCCTGCCCGGCGGCAAGGCAATCGCCGTCGACGCCAAGGTGCCGCTCGACGCGTTCATCGAGTCCCAGGCGATCCCCGACACCGCGCAGGGAGAGGATGCGGTGCGCCGCCGCGCGCTCCGCGACAAGCACGTGAAGGCGCTGCGCGCCCACATCGACGCGCTCGCGAAGAAGCAGTACTGGGCAGGGATCGACTCCAGCCCCGAGTTCGTCATCTGCTTCGTGCCGAACGAGGCGCTGCTCGCGACCGCCCTCGACGAGGATCCGACCCTGCTCGACTACGCGTTCCGCCAGCGCGTCGCGCTCGCCTCACCCGTGAACCTCTGGGCGGTGCTGCGCACGGTCGCCTACACGTGGACGCAGGAGGCCGTCTCCGATGACGCCCGCGAACTCTTCACCCTCGGCACGCAGCTCTATGAGCGCCTCGGCGGACTCACGAAGCACATCGACGACCTGCGCCGCGGCATCGAGCGCACGGTCGACGGCTACAACCGGTTCGTCGGGTCCCTCGAGAGCCGCGTTCTCGTGACCGCGCGGCGCTTCCCCGGAATCGATGAGACCAAGCTGGATGCGGTCGCCGCACCCGCCGCCCTCGAGTCCACGCCGCGCCGGCTCAGCGCCCCGGAGTTTACCGCCGCGCTCGACGAGGTGCGACGGGCCGCATCCGATTCTGCGGATGAGACCGCATCCGCCGACGAGGACGGGACCGCATCCGCCGACGAGGCGCGGCTGTCGACATCCCCCGCCTGACACGCGTGTTCGCCCCTCGCGGATACGCCTGCGCGGATGCGCGTTCCCGACGACGATGAGGCTATGAAGCTCCTCCTTCTCGGCGGCACGGCATGGCTCGGGCGCACGACGGCAGCATCCGCGATCGCCGCCGGCCACGACGTGACCTGCGCCGCCCGAAGCGCGGACGTTCCGCACGGGGCGCAGCACGTTCGCGTCGACCGCGACATCACCGACGGCCTCGCGTCCTTGATCGACACCCGGTGGGATGCGGTGATCGACGTCTCGCGCCAGCCGGGCCAGGTGCGCCGCGCCGCGCGGCACTTACGCGCCGAGCGGTATGTCTTCGTCTCAACCTGCAACGTGTACGCGAGCCAGGCAGAGATCGGCGCGGACGAGTCGGCGCCGCTGCTCGAACCCCTCGACGCCGACGTGATGACCGACCCCGAGGACTACGGGCGCGCCAAGGTCGCCTGCGAGAACGCGGTGCGCGAGGTCTTCGGCGCCGACCGATCCGCCATCGTCCGTTCCGGCCTCATCGGCGGCCCGGGCGACCCGACGGGACGCAGCACCTACTGGCCGCGCCGCTTCGCCGCGCCGTCGAACCCCGACAGTGTCGTGCTGGCACCGGACGCTCCCCGCCTGCCGACCTCGCTGATCGACGTGCGCGATCTGGCCGAGTGGCTCGTCCGGCTCGCCGAGGGAGCGGGGTCGGGCGTGTTCAACGCGCAGGGCGAGCCGCATCCGTTCCCCGCGCACCTGAATGCGGCGAGGGCCGCCGCGGGGCATCGCGGCACGGTGGCGGCGATGGCAGAGGGCTGGCTGGTCGAGCGCGACGTCAACGAATGGGCGGGGCCGCGGTCCCTGCCGCTCTGGCTGCGGGATAAGAACTGGTACGGGATGAACTCACGGTCCACGGCGCGTGCGGTGGCGGCAGGGCTCGAACGCCGTTCGCTGGAATCGACTCTCGCCGATGTGCTCGACGGGCCGGTGGTATCGGGAGCAGGGCTCACCGACGAGGAAGAACGCGCGCTGCTCGCGCAGCTGCCGGCGTAGGTCAGGCGCCGCCGGGCACGAAGCTCAGCAGGAGGAGCACGACCGCGGAGACGCCGACGAAGGCTCCGATCGCCCACCACGGGCTCGGCTGATGTCCCTCTTCGCGGCGAACGCGGAAGAGGACGTCGGGGCGGCGCGCGGGGTCGGGGTTGTTGACGGCCACGGCGTCGGCGACGACGGCGAGCGCTCCGGTGTGCGGATGCGCGTTCTCCTGGGCTGCGGACATCGTTCGTCCCTTCGTCTCGGTGCAGAGATCGACATCGACGGTGATACGACGTGGTTCATTCTGCCACCTGCCGACGTGGCCACCCCGGAGGCTTGCGCTCCTCCCCCGCATCCGTGTCTCACTTGTGCACGCGCAACGCCCTCAAACCGTGAACAACTGAGACACAAACCCCATCCTCGGGCCCCACCCCGCATCCGTGTCTCACTTCTGCACGCCACACACCCTCAAACCCTCAACAACTGAGACACAAACCCCACCCACGCACCCCGCCCCGCATCCGTGTCTCACTCGTGCACGCCATACACCCCCGAACCGTGAACAACTGAGACACGAACCCGGAGTAATCGCAACCGAGGGGGGTACTGCGCACGCCTGCGTCCGGCATGTCCCACTTCTTGCAGTTATCGCCCCCCTTGATGCACCGCGGCGGCGATCAGTCGGGCCGCAGGACCTGCTCCGCGCGGCGCACCGCCTCGACACCTCCCGCATCGAGAGCGTCGCGGTGTTCCGGATGCTGCCGATAGAACTCCACGAGCGAAGCCACGAGGTTCGGGTCCGAACCCAGGCTGAGGGAGGGCGCCGTGATCAGCGGCGCACCGCCCGCGCGCAGCAGCGAGAGCTTGGCCGCGGGGGCCGCAACGACCGCGACCTGCGCCAGCTCTTCCCATGACCAGTCCAGCGCGCCGCATCCGCGGATGCCCGTCACGCCGCGCGAGGTGAGCGTCAGCCCTGCAGGGACGCGCAGCCGCACGATCCGCATCACGAGCATCGCGATCCCGATCACGCCGAGGATGTAGGGCCCGCTGCGCGTCAGGCGCGGCCCCCATGGCATCGGCAGTCCGTTCAGGTCGATGAAGAGCTGCGCGCCGGCCGGAAGCAGCAGCGACACGGCGATGAAGAGTGTCGGGACGGATCCGACCCGCAGGGGGACGAAGCGCAGGGAACCCGGTCGATCGTCGATGGTCAGCGCACGCGACACGACGCCCCGGAACGTGACGAGCAGCGCGATCCCGATCACCATCAGCATGATCGCCAAGGCACCGAAGAGGATGTGCCGGCTCAGCTCGTCACTGACCGCGGCGATGAGACCGACAACGACGGAGGTCATCACCACGCCCCACGCGAGCGGACGCGGGTTGCGCCCACCCGGAAACACGGGCACCTCAAGGCCGTCGAGAATCGGGAGCCGAGGGCTCATCCGCCGAACAGTCATCGACCCATCATCCTGTCGACGGCCAGCATGTCCCAGTTCCTGCAGTATTCGGACCCAGAACCTGCAGCAAGTGGGACACGCCCTGCAGCAAGTGGGACACGCCCTGCGGCAAGTGGGACACGCCCTGCGGCAAGTGGGACATCCCCTGCAGCAAGTGGGACATGCCGACCGGGCTCACCAGCCGAAAGACTCAACCCGCAGGCTCAGCCCGAGAGGATCACAGCCACTTCGAGGTCGCGAGCGTCACAGCCACTTCGAGGTGAGGTGCTCGCTCGAGATGCGGCGGAGGGTGCCGGAGGCGCCGCGCAGCACGACGCTCTCGGTGTAGATGTGCTCGCCCTCGCGGCGCACACCGGCGACCAGCTGACCGTCGGTCACGCCCGTGGCGACGAAGATCGTGTTCTTGCCCTTGACGAGATCCTCGGCCTCGTAGACGGTGCCGTCGACCTTGAGCCCCGCGTCGATGCCGCGCTGCTTCTCCTCGTCGTTGCGCGGCGCGAGACGACCCTGGATGTGGCCGCCGAGCGCCTTGATGGCGCAGGCGGTGACGATGCCCTCGGGGCTCCCGCCGATCCCGACGCACATGTCGGTGCGGGCGTTGTGGCGGGCGGCGTTGATGCCGCCGGCGACGTCGCCGTCGCTCATGAGTCGCGTGCCGGCACCGGCCTCGCGGATCTCCTCGATGAGCTGGTCGTGGCGAGGACGGTGCAACACCGAGACCACGATCTCGTCGACGGGCTTGCCGAGCGCCTTCGCGAGCAGGCGGATGTTCTCGCCGATGGGCAGCCGGATGTCGACAACGCCGACGCCGGCGGGACCGGTGACGAGCTTGTCCATGTAGAAGACGCTGGATGCGTCGAGCATGGCGCCGTGGTCGGCGACCGCGATGACCGAGAGGGCGTTGTTGCGGCCGGCGGCCGTCAGCGAGGTGCCGTCGATCGGGTCGACCGCGATGTCGCACTGCGGGCCGCGCCCCGTGCCGACGTGCTCGCCGTTGAAAAGCATGGGCGCATTGTCCTTCTCGCCCTCGCCGATCACGATCACGCCGTCGAAGTTGACGGTGGTGAGGAAGGCGCGCATGGCGTCGACCGCCGCGCCGTCGGCCATCTCCTTCTGACCGCGCCCGATGAAGGGAACGGAGCGGATGGCTGCCGCCTCCGTCGCGCGCACGAGCTCGAGAGCGAGGTTCCGGTCGGGATGCAGCGGGCTCATGTCCGCGGTAAGACTCACCATGCGGCCCAGCCTAAGCAGGATCCCGCAGAGCGGACGCGACTTTCGGCTCTGAAGACGCGAAGAATTCGACGTTCTTTCATCATGAGGAAATCCACCGCCCCCGCGGCGATATTCCTGGCGCCCGCGGCACCCAGCCGCCCGCATCCCCTTCGATAGAGTGACGGGTAACCACTGCACACAGCAAGGAGCGGACATGCCCGTCGCAACACCCGATCAGTATGCCGAGATGCTCGACCGCGCGAAGGCGGGCGGCTTCGCGTACCCGGCCATCAACGCGGCGAGCTCGCAGTCGATCAACGCGATCCTGCAGGGCCTCACGGAAGCCGGTTCCGACGGCATCATCCAGGTCACCACCGGTGGCGCCGACTACTTCGCCGGCCACACCGTCAAGGGCCGGGCGACCGGCGCGATCGCTTTCGCGAAGTTCGCCACCGAGGTCGCCAAGAACTACCCGATCACGGTCGCCCTCCACACCGACCACTGCCCCAAGCCCGCCCTCGAGGACTTCGTGCTGCCGCTGATCGCCGCATCCGAAGAAGAGGTCAAGGCCGGCCGTAACCCACTCTTCCAGTCGCACATGTGGGACGGCTCGGCCGTTCCCCTCGACGAGAACATCGCGATCGCCAAGGAGCTGCTGCCCCGCATCAAGGCGATCAACGCGATCCTCGAGGTCGAGATCGGCGTCGTCGGCGGCGAAGAGGACGGCGTGAAGCACGAGGGCTCGAACGAAGCGCTCTACACGACCACGGCGGACGTGGCCAAGGCCGTCGAGGCCCTCGGTCTCGGTGACGCCGGCCGCTGGATCGCGGCGCTGACCTTCGGCAACGTGCACGGCGTCTACAAGCCCGGCAACGTGAAGCTGCGTCCGGAGCTGCTCGGTGAGATCCAGGAGGGCATCGCCGCGCAGTTCGGCACCGGCCCGAAGCCCCTCGACCTCGTGTTCCACGGCGGCAGCGGCTCGACCCCCGAAGAGATCGCCCTCGCGGTCGCGAACGGCGTCGTGAAGATGAACATCGACACCGACACCCAGTACGCGTTCACGCGCTCGGTCGCCGGCTTCATGTTCTCGAACTACGACGGCGTGCTGAAGGTCGACGGCGAGGTGGGCAACAAGAAGGCCTACGACCCGCGCGCCTGGGGCAAGGTCGCCGAGACCGCCATGGCCGCCCGCGTCGTCGAGGCGACGCAGCAGCTCGGCTCTGCCGGCAAGTCGCTCGGCGCCTGATCCGACGCAGTCACCGCGAATGCCCCGGCTCCGGCCGGGGCATTCCGCGTTTCAGGATGCGGCGCGCTCCATCGCGGCCTCGGCCTCACGTTCGGCGAGCCGCCGCACTGCGTCCAGCCGATCGCCGAAACGGTCAGCGGTGAACATCTCGGCCAGCTGCGGGAAGACCGCCCATCCGTCGGTGAGGGTGACCACGGTCAGCAGCAGCTGACCCGCATCCGCCTTGGAGACGCCAGGAAGCGCCCGCTGGACCGCGGCGACCTTCGACCTGCAGTGCTCCTCGCGGACGGCGCGATCCGGCACGTCTCCCCCGCGGACGAGGCCCTCCCACGCCATGAGCCGGCCGAGCTCGGGCTTGCGGACGATGCGCTCGAACAGGCCGGCGGCGTAGTCGCCGATGGCACGCGGGCCTTCGCCCTCGAGCGGCACCTCTTCGAACACCTCGGAGAGCTCGTGGACGATCACCGCCTCGAACAGTGCGTCCTTACTCCCGAAGTACGAGTAGATCCGCTCCTTGTTGACACCGGCCGCCTCGGCGATCCGGTCGATCCGCGCACCGGCGGGTCCGTGAGCCGCGAACTCGGCCGTCGCCGCGGTGAGCAGCTGACGTCGTGTGCGTTCGGTGTCCCAAGCCATGTCACCCAGCTTATCCCGCAACTCCAACCGTTCGGTTGCAAAAATCGGCGAACACGTCTACATTCATCACCAAACGAACAGTTGGAGGTGTGATGACCGAACCGAGCGCCGCCCCTCGCCCCCCGATGCCCAACGCCCATGTCCGCGCCGCGCTGACGTGGATCGCGATCTTCCCGCTCGTGACGATCGGGATGCTGGCACTGGCGCCGTTCACGGAGAGCTGGCACCCCGTCCTGCGCTCACTGGTGCTCACCCTGATCGTCGTACCGCTGGCCAGCTACCTCGTCATGCCGTGGCTGCTGCGCACCCACGGGCGGATCGCCATGGCGCGGGCGACGCGGCGCGCTCAGACGCCGTCGAACAGCCCGGGCGCACCCGCGGGGCGCGAGAGCACGACGATCTCATCCCCGGCGGAGATCGCGCCGGACTTCACCACCCGGAAGTAGGGGCCGAGCCGCCGCTCGTCGGCGAAGCGCTTGACCCAGCCCCGCGCCTCAGGACCGCCGAGACGCCGGGCGAAGGTCTGGCAGGGATTGCGGTGCCGGGTGACCTCGAGCTCGAGCGTGTCGCCGATGCGCCACCGTTCCCCGATCACGACCGCGTTGACGTCGATGCCCTCGGTGCGCAGGTTCTCACCGAACCAGCCGGGTGCCAGCTCGCGGCCCAGCTCGCTCTCCCAGAACTCGGCGTCCTCCTGCGCGTAGGCGTAGACGGCCTGCTCGAGCCCGCCATGGTGCTTGCGATTGGCCTGCACGTCGCCGCGCACACCGTAGGGGCCGACGCGCACGGCGCCGTCGAGCGGGCGCTTGTCGATCGCGGTCACGCCGATCGTGCCCGCATCCGGGATCAGCGCATGCACGGCGCAGACGGCCACGACGCGCGCCGTCATGTCGCGCTCGGGGTCGGGACGGGCGTGATGCCGCCGATCTGCTGCATGAGGCTGGGGTCCATGAACACCGGAGTCAGAATCAGAGCTCCCGCAATGAACATGAACACCACTCCGCCCACGAGAGGAATCCAGAAGCTCAGGCGGCCCGCACGAAGATTCCAGACCGATATGGCGGCGGTCGTGAACCAGCCGACGACGACGACGATGGCGGCTGCCGCTCCCCAGGCGCGGGCGCCGGCGGCATCCGACAGTCCGCCCTCGATCCCGAACTGCGCCAGCGCCTGTGTGAGCAGCGCGTTCGGGTCGACGTACCCCGGCATCGAGCGCAGGACGTCGATGAGCCCGATCGCGAGCAGTGCGATCGTGGCGACGCGGTCCATGGCCCGAGGGTTGCGCGCCACGGGGCCTGCGGCAGGAGCCGGGGCGGGTGCGGGCGGGGCCGCATCCGGAGCCTTGCCCGCGTCGAGGTCGAACGTCGCGTCGGGCTGACGGATGCGGGCACGCTGCTCTTCGGGCGTCGCGTACTCGCCGTACTGGGGGCGAGGGCGCTCGTCGCTCATGCGCGCCCCCGTCCGCCGCGGGCGCGGGCGTCGGTGGCGCCGGATGCGTCGCGGCGCAGCTCCTTCGGAAGCGAGAAGATGAGGTCCTCCTCGGCCGTGCGCACCTCGGCGACGTCGGCGTAGCCGGCGCCGGCGAGCACGTCGAGTACTTCCTGCACGAGCACCTCGGGCACCGAGGCGCCGCTGGTCACACCGACCGTGGCGACACCGTCGAGCCACTCCTGGCGAACCTCTTCCGCGTAGTCGACCCGGTAGGCGGCCTTGGCGCCGTGCTCCAGAGCGACCTCGACGAGGCGCACGCTGTTGGACGAGTTGGCGGAGCCGACCACGATCACCAGATCCGCGTCGCGCGCGACCTTCTTGATCGCGACCTGACGGTTCTGCGTGGCGTAGCAGATGTCGTCGGACGGCGGGTCCTGCAGGTTGGGGAACCGCTCGCGCAGACGCCGTACCGTCTCCATGGTCTCGTCGACCGAGAGCGTGGTCTGGGAGAGCCAGACGACCTTGTCGGGGTCGCGCACCTCGACGGTGTCGGCGTCGGCGGGCGAGTTCACGATCGTGACGTGTTCGGGCGCCTCACCGGCGGTGCCCTCGACCTCCTCGTGCCCGAGGTGGCCGATGAGCAGGATCTCGAAGTCGTCGCGGGCGAAGCGGACGGCCTCGCGATGCACCTTGGTCACCAGCGGACAGGTCGCATCGATCGCCTGCAGGCCGCGGTCGGCGGCGGCCGAGACGACGGCGGGCGAGACGCCGTGCGCGCTGAAGACGACGTGCGCGCCGGCGGGCACCTCGTCGACCTCCTCGACGAAGACCGCGCCTTTGGCCTCGAGCTCGGTCACGACGTGCACGTTGTGCACGATCTGCTTACGCACGTAGACGGGGGCGCCGTAGCGCTCGAGCGCCTTCTCGACGGCGATGACCGCGCGGTCGACGCCGGCGCAGTAGCCACGGGGGGCTGCCAGCAGCACCCTCTTGCGTCCGACGACCGGGATATCCTGAAGCCGGCCGCTGCGCGCCGGCATCCGGGGGGTGGGAAGGTGCACGGCGGGTGAGCTCACGCCCGTGATTCTACGGGCGCGTGCTGGGCAGAGGCCGAGCGACGGAGGATGCATGACGAGGTTCGCACCGGATGCGGCGGAGGCCCCGCACGGCGATGACGTCCATCCCCGCGACGCCACGCGCGAAGCGCCCACATCCGTCGCCCGGTTCAACGAGACGATCCGGGCGTTCGTCTCCTCCTGGGGCTCGGTCTGGGTCGAGGGCGAGATCACATCGTGGAACGTGCGCGGCGGCAACGTCTACGGCCGACTGAAAGACCTCACGGGCGACGCGAGTGTGTCGTTCCGTATCTGGTCGTCGACGCTGCAGCGCCTGCCCGACGATCTGAAGGTCGGCGATCGGGTCGTCGCGAGCGTCAAGTCCGACTACTTCGTGCGCACGGGCGACTTCAGCGTGCTGGTCTCCGCGATGCGCCACACCGGCATCGGCGACCAGCTCGCCGCGATCGAGCAGCTGCGCACAAAGCTCCGCGCCGAGGGGCTCTTCTCCCCGGAGCGCAAGCGCCCGCTCCCCTTCCTCCCGCACCTCGTGGGGCTCATCACGGGAGAGCGATCGGATGCGGAGAAGGACGTCCACCGCAACGCCGAGCTGCGCTGGCCGCAGGTGAGCTTTCGCACCGAGTACGCGGCGGTGCAGGGCGATCGGTGCGTGCCCGAGACGATCGCCGCGCTGCAGAAGCTGGATGCCGACCCCGACGTCGACGTCATCATCATCGCCCGCGGCGGCGGCGACCCGCAGCACCTGCTGGGCTTCAGCGACGAACGGCTGCTGCGCGCGGTCGCCGCGGCCACGACGCCCGTCGTCTCGGCGATCGGTCACGAGAACGACCACCCCCTGCTCGATGACGTCGCCGACCTCCGCGCCTCGACGCCGACGGACGCCGCCAAGCGCGTCGTGCCGGATGTGGGCGAGCAGCGCACCCTCGTGCGCCAGCTGCGCGCACGGCTGGGCTCGCGGCTCAGCATGCGCGTCTCGCACGACATCGCCCAGCTCGAACAGTTGCGCTCGCGCCCGGTGCTCCGAGATCCCGACGCGCTCCTCGAGCGGCGCGCCCACGAGATCGAGCTGCTCGCGGCCCGCGGTCGCGACACGATCGACCGCGCGCACACCCATGCGGCACGCCAGACGGCCGAGCTGCGCGCGTCGCTGCGCGCGCTCTCGCCCGGCGCCACGCTCGCTCGCGGCTACGCGATCGCGCACATCGACGGCGGTGTGATCGTGCGGGATGCGGCGCAGGCTCCGGAGGGCACCGAGCTGACCGTCACCGTGGCGCGCGGTTCCTTCGCCGCCACCTCCGGCGGCGAGGTGCCCGAGACGTCTGCGACGACGACGGACGCCTAGGATGGAAGCCATGTCCGCGCCCGAGGAGACCGCTCCCGAGATCGCGTCGCTGTCGTTCGAGCAGGCGCGCGACGAGCTCGTGCGCGTCGTCGCTGAGCTCGAGCAGGGGTCTCCCACGCTCGAGCAGTCGCTCTCGCTGTGGGAGCGCGGCGAGGCGCTCGCGGCCCGGTGCGAGGAGTGGCTGCTGGGCGCCAAGCGTCGGCTGGATGCGGCGCGCTCCGGCGCCGAGGGCGAACTCTGATGGCCCGAGGTCCCCGCGTCGTCGCCGAGCTCGGCCGCCCCGAGACTCCCGACGAGACCGCCGCCCGCAAGGCGGAGTCCTCACGCATCTACCGCTCGAGTCAGACGTTCCGAAACCTCATCGCGGCGCTGCTCGCGACCCTCGGCGTCGTGATCGTCATCGTCTTCGCCGTTCCGCGTGGCAACCCCGCGCCCGCGCCCGCCCTGGACGTCGCCGAGATCGCGGACGGCTTCGCGGACGCCTACGGACGTCCCGTCATCTCCCCCGATGTGCCGGAGAACTGGCGCGTCAACCAGGCGCAGCTCGAGGGCAACAGTGTTCCTGCCTTCACGATCGTCTACGTGCCCGACGCCGAGAGCTACATCAACATCGCTCAGGCTTTCGACGCGGATGCGGGCTGGGTGGCCCGCACCCTCAACGGCGCCGCCCCGACCGGCACCGAGACGATCGACGGCATCGAGTGGCAGCGCTACGAGATCTCCGACGCCCGCTCCGCCGGCGGCGTCTCCTACGCCCTCGCCACCCCCGCGGGCCCCGACCAGATCCTCGTGTACGGCACGGCCAAGCCCGACACCGCGGCGCAGCTGGCCATGACCGTCACCGACACCATCCTTCAGCTGCGCGAGGAGACACCGTGACCGACACCAACCCCACCCCCGCTCAGGTCTGGGCCGAGATGCTCGAGGGCAACGCCCGCTTCGTCTCCGGCACGCCGCGCCACCCGCGACAGGACGTCGAGCGCCGCCACGAGCTCGCGTCAGGCCAGCGCCCGCGCGCGGCACTGTTCGGCTGCTCCGACTCGCGTCTGGCCGCCGAGATCATCTTCGACGAGGGACTGGGCGACCTGTTCGTCGTGCGCAACGCCGGTCAGGTCATCTCCGACTCGGTCGTCGGCAGCCTCGAGTACGCGGTCGAGGTGCTCGGCACCCCGCTCATCGTCGTGCTCGGCCACGACGAGTGCGGTGCCGTCCGCGCCGCCATCGACAGCACCTCGCCCGACGCGCCCGCTCTCCCGCCGCGCATCTGGCGCCAGGTCGCGCCCATCGTGCCGGCCGTGCGCCGCGTGCAGGTCGCCGAGGGCACGAACGCCGCGACGGTCGACGCCGAGCACGTGGGCCGCGAGCACCTGCGCGACACCGTGACCGAGCTGCTGCACTCGTCTGAGCTCATCAGCGCCGCCGTGGCCGACGGCTCGCTCGCGATCGTCGGCGTGAACTACCGCCTCGCGAAGGGCGTCGCCGAGCCCGACTTCATCGTCGGTGCGGCGACCGAATCCGCCGCCTGACCACCTTCCGCCCGCACACCGTCAGAGGAGACACCCGTGGCTGAGACCGAATACCGCATCGAACACGACACGATGGGCGAGGTCCGCGTTCCCGCATCCGCTCTCTACAGCGCGCAGACCCAGCGCGCGGTCGAGAACTTCCCGATCTCGGGCGACGCACTGGCGCCGGCTCAGATCGTGGCGCTCGCGCGGATCAAGAAGGCCGCCGCCCTCGCGAACAAGCAGCTCCGTACCCTCGACGCGCAGATCGCCGACGCGATCGCCCGTGCCGCCGATCAGATCATCGCCGGCCAGCACGCCGACCAGTTCCCGATCGACGTCTACCAGACCGGCAGCGGCACGTCGTCGAACATGAACATGAACGAGGTGCTCGCGACCCTCGCGACGCGCGACCTCGGCTCGACGGTTCACCCGAACGACCACGTCAACGCCTCGCAGTCCTCGAACGACGTGTTCCCCACCTCGGTGCACATCGCGGTGACGCAGGAGATCATCGACGCGCTGATCCCCGCCCTCGACCACCTCGCGGTGTCGCTGGAGGAGAAGGCGGAGGCCTGGAGCGACGTGGTCAAGTCGGGCCGCACGCACCTCATGGATGCGACTCCCGTCACTCTCGGCCAGGAGTTCGGCGGCTACGCCCGCCAGATCCGCCTCGGCATCGAGCGCGTGCAGGCCACGATCCCCCGCGTCGCAGAGGTTCCCCTCGGCGGCACGGCGGTCGGCACCGGCATCAACACCCCGCTCGGCTTCCCGCAGAAGGTCATCGAGCTGATCGTCGCCGAGACCGAGCTGCCCATCACCGAGGCCAAGGACCACTTCGAGGCGCAGGCGAACCGCGACGGCCTCGTGGAGGCATCCGGAGCCCTCCGCACGATCGCCGTGTCGCTCACCAAGATCAACAACGACCTGCGCTGGATGGGCTCGGGCCCGAACACGGGTCTCGGCGAACTGCATATCCCCGACCTGCAGCCCGGATCCTCGATCATGCCCGGCAAGGTCAACCCGGTCGTTCCCGAGGCCACGCTCATGGTGTGCGCCCGGGTCATCGGCAACGACGCCACGATCGCGTGGGCGGGCGCATCCGGCTCGTTCGAGCTCAACGTCGCGATCCCCGTCATGGGCACGGCGCTGCTCGAGTCGATCCGTCTGCTCGCCAACTCGGTGCGCGTGCTGGCCGACAAGACGATCCGCGGCCTCGAGGTCGACCGCGAGCGCGCGGCGGCCTACGCCGGCATGTCGCCCTCGATCGTCACGCCGCTGAACAAGCTCATCGGCTACGAGGCCGCGGCCAAGATCGCCAAGCACGCGGTCGCCGAGGGCATCACGGTGCGCGAGGCGGTCATCGCCCTCGGGTACGTGGAGCGGGGCGAGCTCACCGAGGCGCAGCTCGACGAGAAGCTCGATCTGCTCTCGATGACGCACCCGGGCTGAGCTACACGCGAAACCGCCCGACGAGACATAATCGGAAGGTGAAGCAGACGCCGAGAATGCTCTCGGCGCGCGTGAAGACTCTGGGGGCGATCCTCCTTGTGGCGTGCGTCGGGTTGATCGTCGCGGGTGGGGTCTCCTTCTGGATCCAGCGGGCGCGTCTCGTCGACGACGTGGACGACCGCCTGATCGAGAAGGTGCAGGCCCTGCGGCCCGTGGGCGATGCGCCGTCCCCCGGCATCTACCTCACGCGCACCGTGACCGGCTTCCTGCCCTCGCAGACCGAAGGCGTCGTCGGGGTCGTCGACGGCGAGATCGTCGTCTCCCCCTCGGCGGGCAACCTGTTCCACGCGATCGAGGATCCGGGGGTGGTCACCGCGGCGACGAAGGCGGTCACCGGCAGCGACATCGTGCTGGGCACGGTCTCGACCGACCAGGGCGAGGTGCGCTACGTGGCGCTGCCGGTGCAGATCGGCGGCGAGACGGGCATCTACCTG
The DNA here is from genome assembly GCF_056868075.1 of Microbacterium sp. KU4F. NCBI lineage: Bacteria > Bacillati > Actinomycetota > Actinomycetes > Micrococcales > Microbacteriaceae > Microbacterium > Microbacterium sp. KU4F. The sequence continues at coordinate 971,353 of NZ_CP200324.1, forward strand.
CGCGGCGTCGACATGGAAGCCGAGATGGCGCCGTTCCAGGCGTCGATCATGACGTACGTGATCGCCGCCGTGGTCGTCATGGCCGCGCTCGGCTTCGCGAGCTGGTTCTTCACCGGCCGACTGCTCTCGCCTCTTCGGCAGTTGCGCGAGGCGGCGGATGCGGTGACGCTCGACGATCTCGGCACGCGCGTGCCCGAGGAGGGTGACCACGAGATCGCCGACCTCTCACGCACCATGAACTCCATGCTCGACCGCCTCGAGGCGTCCGTCAGCAGCCAGCGACAGCTGCTCGACGACATCCGGCACGAGCTGAAGACACCCATCACGATCGTGCGCGGGCACCTCGAGATGATGAACGTCGACGATCGCGAGGATGTCGTCAGCATCCGCGACATGGGGATCTCGGAGCTCGACCGGATGACGCGCCTCGTCGACGACATCGACCTGCTGTCGTCGGCGCAGGGCGATCAGTTCGAGATGCGCCCCGTCGACCTCGGGATGCTGACCGAACGCGTCGGCGAGCTCGTCTCCGCCATCTCCGGTCACCCGTTCTCCCTCGCCCGAAGCGCCCGTGGTGTGGTGGTGGCCGATGCCGACCGGCTCACCCAGGCCTGGCTGCAGCTCGCCGACAACGCCGCGAAGTACACGCCGGCCGACAGCCCCATCGAGGTCGGCAGCGACGTCGTGGACGGCGAGGCACGGCTGTGGGTCCGAGACCACGGTGCCGGCATCCCGCCCGCGGCCCGGCGCCGCATCTTCCAGCGGTTCGCGCGTGTCGATGCGAACCGCTCCGTCGAGGGCTCGGGCCTGGGTCTTGCCATCGTCGAGGCGATCGCACAGGCCCACGGCGGCTCCGTCGACGTCACCGACACCCCCGGCGGCGGCGCCACCTTCACGGTGCGCGTGCCGACCAGCGGCCATCCGTCCACTCTGGTCCCGACGCCCGTGCGCGCCGGCGACGTCGTTCTGCAGCGAGAGGCAACCACATGACCTTGATCCTGATCGCGGAGGATGAATCCCGCATCTCGGCTTTCGTGAAGCGCGGACTGGAGTCGGCGGGATTCGCCACCGAGGTGGTCGAGGACGGCAACGACGCGCTGGAGCGCGCGCTCTCGGGCGAGGTCGACCTGCTCCTGCTGGATGTGGGCCTGCCGGGCATGGACGGCTTCGAGGTGCTCCGGCACGTGCGCGGTCAGGGCTCACACCTGCCGGTCATCATGCTGACCGCCCGCAGCAGCACCCGAGACACGGTCGACGGCCTCAACGCCGGCGCGAACGACTACGTGCCGAAGCCCTTCAAGTTCGACGAGCTCCTCGCCCGCGTGCGCTCGCGCCTGCGGGAGAACGTCGCCACCGGCAGCATCGCGATCGTCCACGGCGATGTCATCCTCGACGTGCTCTCGCGGCGCGCGAGTGTCGAGGGGCGCGAGATCGATCTGTCGGCGCGGGAGTTCGCCCTCGCCGAGCAGTTCCTGCGCCACCCCGGTCAGGTGCTCAGCCGCGAGCAGCTGCTGAGCCGGGTCTGGGGGCTCGACTTCGACCCGGGCTCCAACGTGGTCGACGTCTACGTGCGCTACCTGCGCGCCAAGTTCGGTCACGAGCGCATCGTCACGGTGCGCGGCGCCGGCTACCGCTGGGAGTAGGCACTCCGCATCGACACCCGCCCGACGGCGGCTGATTTGGCGCGCCCGAACACGGAGAAGGCCCCCGGCGCTGGGGGACGCCGGGGGCCACAGAGAGACCACGGGACCCGAACCCGTGATGCCCGCCACCTCACCGGGGGGAATCGGTGGCGGATTGCTTCTCCAGTTTTTCTTCGCCGTCAGAGTCTGGGGGAACTCATTCCAGCGGTGAATGACAGTGTCGCGTCATCCGTGTTCTCCATCATCCGCGGCTGCCGTGAGAGCACAAGGAGGATCGGGTGAGAAAGCTCTCATACGACCTCATGAAAGCTCCCCCGCCTCCAGCAGGTCGGTCACCAGGGCCGCGATCGCAGAGCGCTCCGACCGCGTCAGGGTGACGTGCCCGAACAGCGAGTGCCCCTTGAGGGTCTCGATGACCGAGGCGATGCCGTCGTGGCGTCCGACCCGCAGGTTGTCGCGCTGGGCCACGTCGTGGGTCAGCACCACGCGGGAGTTCTGCCCGATGCGGCTGAGCACGGTCAACAGCACGTTGCGCTCGAGCGACTGCGCCTCGTCCACGATCACAAACGCGTCGTGCAGCGAGCGACCCCGGATGTGGGTCAGCGGCAGCACCTCGAGGATGCCGCGCGCGACGACCTCTTCGAGCACGTTCGAGCTGACGACAGAGCCCAGCGTGTCGAACACCGCCTGGCCCCAAGGGTTCATCTTCTCCTGCGCGTCACCGGGCAGGTAGCCGAGCTCCTGGCCGCCGACGGCGAACAGCGGGCGGAAGACAATGATCTTCCGCTGCTGCTGGCGCTCCAGCACCGCCTCCAGCGCCGCGCACAGGGCGAGCGCCGACTTGCCGGTGCCCGCGCGACCGCCGAGCGAGACGATGCCCACATCCGGGTCCGAGAGCAGATCGATCGCGATGCGCTGCTCGGCCGAGCGGCCGTGCAGCCCGAACACGTCGCGGTCGCCTCGGACGAGCCGGAACTCGCCGTCGCCCGTGACCCGTCCGAGGGCGGAACCGCGCTCGGAGTGCACGATGAGGCCCGTGTTGACGGGGAGGCCCCGCACGTCGTCGCTCACGGCGACGTCGCTCTCGTACAGGTCGCTCATCTCGTCGCCCGAGACGTCGATGTCGGCGATGCCGGTCCAGCCCGAGTCCGCGGCCTGCTCGGCGAGGTACTCCTCCGCGAGGATGCCGAGAGAGGCGGCCTTGACGCGCATCGGGAGGTCCTTGGAGACCACCGTGACGTCGTGGCCCTCCTGCTGGAGGTGCATGGCGACGGCGAGGATGCGGGTGTCGTTGTCGCCGAGTCGCATCCCGCTCGGGAGCACCGAGGGGTCGGTGTTGGTCAGTTCGACGCGGAGCGATCCGCCGGCGCCGACGGGGACGGGGAAGTCGAGGCGGCCGTGCTCGACGCGAAGCTCATCGAGGTGCCGCAGCGCCTGGCGCGCGAAGTAACCCAGCTCCGGATCATGTCTCTTGGCCTCCAGTTCGGTGATGACGACGACGGGGATCACGACCGAGTGCTCCGCGAAGCGGAAGAACGCTCGGGGATCGCTCAGAAGCACCGAGGTGTCCAAAACATAAGAGCGCAGGTCAGTTTCCTGATCTGCGCTCTGCTGGACGGTCGCCCGCTGCTGCTGGTGTGGTGCTCGTGTGGTCACAACCCACTCCCCTTCCGGGCCCGTGGCCCGGGGTCTCTCGAGTCGACCGGTGGGTAGCGAGTCGCTTCCTGGGGCCGACTCGAACGGGCGCCGTGCCCGTTGTGATGACCGTACGACCTCCGCGGGATCCGTGGGGCCGAAATCCGCGCGTGTCGCGTTAAGAGTTCGTGAACGGCGCCGCGGCGCTCACTTGCCGAAGCGGCGGTCTCGGCGCGCGTAGTCACGGATGGCGCGCAGCAGGTCGACCTCGCGGAGGTCGGGACCGAGGGCCTCGACGAAGTAGAACTCGCTGTGGGCCGACTGCCAGAGTAGGAAGTCGCTGAGGCGCTGCTCGCCCGACGTGCGGATGACGAGGTCGGGGTCGGGCTGACCGCCCGTGTAGAGGTGTTCGCCGATCTGCTCCGGCGTGAGGCTCTCGGCGAGCTCTTCCAGGGAGCCGCCCGTCTGGTCGTACTGCGTGATGATGCTGCGCACCGCATCCACGATCTCGCCTCGGCCGCCGTAGCCCACGGCGAGGTTGACGTGCATGCCGGTGTTGCCCGCCGTGCGCTCCTGCACGTCGGCCAGCACGTGCGCGAGCTCCTGGGGCAGCGGAGCCGCGCGGCCGACGTGCTGCACGCGCCAGTCGCGCTCGTGCGACAGCTCGTCGGCGAGCTCGGCGATGATCTCGATGAGATCGGCCAGCTCCTTCGAGTCGCGCTTGGAGAGGTTGTCGATCGAGAGCAGGTAGAGCGAGACGACCTTGACGCCCAGCTCGTCGCACCACCGCAGGAACTCGCGCATCTTCGCGGCTCCCGCACGGTGCCCGTGCGCGGCGGAGTCGTAGCCCAGCTGACGCGCCCACCGCCGGTTGCCGTCGATCATCATCGCGACGTGGCGAGGAACGGATGCGGGCGGGATCTGCCGGCGCAGACGATTGCTGTAGAGACGGTAGAGGGGCCCCCGCCCCTCACTCTCCCGACCGCTGGTCACTCCCCTACGCTACCGCCCGCAGAGCGACGGGCACGCGCATTCAGCCAACGCTATGGCTACGTGCGGTCACGGGCATATCCGCCCGATTACTCTGGTTGCCATGAGCTCCGGCGTTCCCGACGTGCCCTCGCTGCCGCTGATCGACGCCGCCGAGAAGGACGCGAACACGGAGATCCGCCCCACCTGGCGCGGCTGGATCCACGCGGGCACCTTCCCGGTCGCGATCGCCGCCGGCATCGTCCTCATCGTTCTCGCGCACGGCACCGCGGCCAAGTGGTCGGCGGCCGTGTTCATGACCACCTCATTGCTGCTGTTCGGCAACTCCGCGCTGTACCACCGCTTCGACTGGAAGCCGCGCACCAAGGTCGTGCTGAAGCGGATCGACCACGCCAACATCCTGCTGCTGATCGCCGGCACCTACACGCCGCTCGCAGTGCTGGCACTCCCTCCCGAGAAGTCCGTGCTGCTGCTCAGCCTCGTGTGGGGCGGCGCGATCCTCGGCATCCTCTTCCGGGTGTTCTGGATCCACGCACCGCGCTGGCTGTACGTCGCGCTGTACATCCTGCTCGGCTGGGCCGCCGTCATGTACATCGTCGACCTGCTCAACGCGAACGTCGCCATGATGGTGCTCGTGATCGTGGGCGGTCTGCTCTACACCGGCGGCGCCGTCGTCTACGCGCTCAAGCGGCCCAACCCGTGGCCCGGCAAATTCGGTTTCCACGAGATCTTCCACGTCTGCACCGTGCTGGCATTCCTCTGCCACTGGGCGGCGTGCCTGCTCATCTGCCTCGCCCCCGCCTACAACGGCTGAGACTCAGCGCTGCGCGGGGTCGATGTCCTCGTCGTCGGTCTCCGAGTCGCGCTCAGCGGCATCGCCCTGCTGGGCGGCGAGCTCTTCCGCATCCAGCTGCTCACGGATCTCGGAACGGTAGCGACCACGGCGGATGCGGCGCAGCATGTCCCAGACCAGAACGATCACCGCGATACCCACGAGCGCGATGACGGCGAAGCCCCAGGGGCCGGGCGTCACGAGCAGCGGGTCGACATCGGTCGGCGTCGGGGTCGGGGTCACCTCGGCGAGCCACACGGCCAGGTGCATGGATGTCTCCGTTCCGCGCGCGAGCGCTTAGCCTGGACTCAAGCCTAATTCCCGATCCGAGGGTCCATGACGACGCAACAACTGCTCGACGAGCGTTACGGCCGCACCCGCGGTGCCCGTTCCGGCCGTTTCTGGGCCGTGTTCGCATCCGTCGGCATCGCGGCCGCCGTGATCGTCGCCGGCTGGTACGCGTTCTCGGCCAGCTCGTCGTCGGTGGATGCGGTCACGACGGGCTATCAGCTGGTCGGTGAGCACACCACGAGCGTCTCGTTCCAGGTCACCGTGCCGCCGAACACGGCGGTCGCCTGCGTGCTCGAGGCGCAAGACGAGGAGCACGGCGTCGTGGGCTGGCGGGTGGTCGAGTACCCGCCCTCCTCCGAGCACACGCGGGCTTTCGTCGAGCAGATTCCGATCACCGCTGCGGCCACCACGGGATTGGTCAACGGATGCTGGGTGCCGTAGGCTAACGGCAACTGATCGACGACGCCCTGGCAACCGCCGGGGCGTCTTGGCTTAGTTGCGGCGCCTTGCGCTGCGACTCACGACGAAGGAGAGACCGTGTCTTCTGACGCAACGGTGAGCTTCCTCACTCAGGACGCCTACGACCGGCTGGTCGCCGAGCTCGAGCACCTGTCCACGACCGGCCGCGAGGAGATCGCGAAGCGGATCGAGGCGGCTCGTGAAGAGGGCGATCTCAAGGAGAACGGCGGCTACCACGCCGCGAAGGACGAGCAGGGCAAGCAGGAGGCGCGCATCCGCACGCTGCAGGCGATGCTGAAGAACGCCAAGGTGGGCGAGGCTCCCGAGTCGACCGGTGTGGTCGAGTCCGGCACTGTGGTGACCGCGATCGTCGCCGGCGGCGAAGAGGTGTTCCTGCTCGGCAACCGCGAGATCGCGGCGGGCAGCGAGCTCGATGTGTACAGCGAGGCGTCGCCGCTGGGCGCCGCCATCCTGGGCCTGCGCGAGGGTGAGAAGACCTCGTACACCGCCCCCAACGGCCGCGAGATCGCGGTCGAGGTCGTGAAGGTCGAGACCTACACGGGTCAGTGAGCGCGGACGCGCCGGTCAGTCGGCGACGACGACCGGCGCGAACCCCGCAGCCTCCAGCGCTGCGATCACTTCGGCGCGGTGCTCGACGCCCCGCGTCTCCACGCTCACTTGCAGGATGACCTGGCTGATCTGCAGGCCCTGGCCGTGGCGGGTGTGCAGCACCTCGGTGACGTTCGCACCGACGCGCGCGATAACTTCGGACACCTGCACGAGCTGACCGGGACGATCGGGCAGCGGGATGCGCATCGTCATGTAGCGCCCCGCCGCGCTCAGTCCGTTCGAGATCACGCGCTGCAGCAGCAGCGGGTCGATGTTTCCGCCCGAGAGCACCGAGACGACGGGACCCGACGCCGAGATCTTGCCGGTCATGAGGGCGGCGACGCCGACGGCGCCCGCGGGCTCCACGACGAGCTTCGCGCGCTCCAGCAGCATGAGGATCGCGCGGGCGATGTCGTTCTCGTCGACCGTGACGACCTCGTCGACCAGCTGTCGGATGATCTCGAACGGCACGTCGCCGGGCCGGGCGACGGCGATGCCGTCGGCGATCGTGGGCGTCGTGGCGACCTCCAGCGGCACGCCCGCGGCGAGGGATGCGGGGTAGGCGGCCGAGTTGGCGGCCTGCACGCCGATGATGCGCACGGTGCGGCCCTCGGCGGCGGCGCGGGCCTTGATGGCGGCCGCCACGCCGGCGGTGAGGCCGCCGCCGCCGATGCCGAGCACGACGGTGTCGACGGCGGGCAGGTCGTCGTAGACCTCGAGGCCGAGCGTGCCCTGCCCGATGATGATGTCGCGGTGGTCGAAGGGGTGGATGAGCACGGAGCCGGTGCGCTCGGCGAACTCCGCCGCGAGCCGCAGCGGCGTCTCGACGGTGTCGCCCTCGAGGATCACCTCGGCGCCGTAGCCGCGGGTGGCGAGAAGCTTCGGCACGGGGACGCCGAGGGGCATGAAGATGGTCGCCGGGATGCCGAGGCGCTGTGCCGCGAGGGCGACGCCCTGTGCGTGGTTGCCGGCGGATGCGGCGACCACGCCGCGGGCGCGCTCCTCCTCGGTGAGGCGGGAGAGCCGGTAGATCGCGCCGCGGATCTTGAACGAGCCGGTGCGCTGGAGGTTCTCCATCTTGAGGATCACCGGGGCGCCCACGATCTCGCTGAGCACCTGCGACTCGTCCATGGGCGTGCGGGTGATCAGGCCGGTGAGGGTGCGGGCGGCATCCTCGAAGTCGGCCAGTGTGGGAAGACTCACCGCGTCGTTCTCCTTCGTTCGCGGGGCACAGTGCTCCAGATGAGTTCGTCCGGTTCGGGTGGTCTACCGGTCTCCCACGCGCGGCGGGAGAGGTAGAGGACGAAGACGTTGACGAAGGCGGCCAGCGGCACGGCGAACAGGGCGCCCGGGATGCCGGCGATCATGGCGCCGCCGGCGACCACGAGCACGACGGCGAGCGGGTGCACCTTGACGGCGGTGCCCATGAGGATGGGCTGCAGGATGTGGCCTTCGATCTGCTGCACGCCGAGCACGACCACCAGCATCCACAGCGCGATCCAGGGACCGTTGTAGACGAGGGCGAGGAACACGGCGAGGGCGCCGGTGACGACGGCTCCGACGAACGGGATGAAGGCGCCGAGGAACACGAGCACGCCGACGGGGATCGCGAGGGGCACGCCCAGGAGGAACGCGCCGAGGCCGATGCCGATCGCGTCGATCGTGGCGACGAGCAGCTGGGTGCGGGCGTAGGTGACGACGGTCAGCCAGCCGGACTTGCCGGCGCCGTCGACCGCGGGGCGGGCGGCCTTCGGGAACAGGCGGATGACCCACTTCCAGATGCCGCCGCCGTCGGCGAGCACGCAGAGCAGGATGAAGATCGTGAGCAGGAGGCCCGTGGCGACGTGGCCGACGGTGGAACCGATGGCGAGCGCGCCCGACCAGAGGAGCGAGGCCTGCTGTTCGAGCATGCCGAGGCCCTGGCGCAGCATCCCGTCGATCTGGTCGGCGGTGAGGTGCAGCGGGCCGTCGATGAGGTAGGTGCGGAGGTCTTCGATCGCGCCGACGGTGCGGTCGCGCACCGATCCCCATTCGCGGGTGATCTGCCAGATCGCGAGCCAGAACAGGCCCGAGACGATGGCGACGGTACCGAGCACCGAGGCGACGATCGCAAGCCACCGCGGCCAGCGGTGACGCAGCATCCACGTGAAGGCCGGCCACACGAGGGCGGCGATGAGGATGGCGATGAGGAGCGGGATGACCAGCAGCTTCAGCTGGATGATGATCCAGATCGCCACACCGACGGCCGCGGCGATCAGCAGGAAGCGCCACGAGTATGCGGCGGCGATGCGGACGCCGCGCGGCACGCTGTGCGTGGTGTCGGAGCTGACGGTGCGCTGACGGAGGGCGTCGAAGAACGATCCGCGAGGCTTCTCGTCGGGCTCGGTCATCTCGCCAGTCTAGTTGTCGGAGGCTGACGCTACGCTGACGCGGTGCGTGCCAGATTGAGCCGGTCCGAAGCCCGACGTATCGCCCTGCGCGCGCAGGGTCTGGGGGCTCCGCGGCCCGCCGAGGTGACGGGCGTGCATCTGCGGCGCGAGATCCGGCGGATGTCGGTGTTGCAGATCGATTCGGTCAACGTGTTCGCGCGCTCGCACTACATGCCGCTGTTCTCGCGGCTCGGCCCCTACGACCCGGCGCGGCTCGACAAGCTGCTATTCCAGCGTCGCGCGCCGTTCGTGGAGTACTGGGCGCACCAGGCGTCCTTCATCGACGCGGCGGACTGGCCGCTGTTCGGGTTCCGGATGCAGCACTATCGCGCGCGGCACGAGGCCAAGGGCTGGCGCGGCATCGACGCCGCGACGCTCGACTGGGTGCGCGGCGAGCTGGCGGCGCGGGGGCCGCTGCGGCCGGCGCAGATCGAAGACGACGCGTCGCGCGCGCCGCGGGGTCCGTGGTGGGACTGGAGCGTCGTGAAGAGCGCGCTCGAGCTGCTGTGGTTCACCGGGGAGGTGGCGATCGCCGGGCGGAGAGGCTTCGAGCGCGTGTACGGGCTGGCGGAGCAGGTGCTGCCCGCATCCGTCGCCGGCGTCGCGACGCCGAAAGACGAGGCGGTGCATGAGCTGGTACGTCGTGCGGCGCGGGCGTACGGCGTCGCGACGGCGCGCGACCTCGACGACTACTGGCGGCTGGGAGATCAGCGCGCGACGCTGCAGGCGATCGGCGAGCTGGTGGATGCGGGTGAGCTGCAGCCGGTGCAGGTGGAGGGGTGGACGCGGGCGGGGCGCCCGGCGCCGGCGTGGGTGCATCGCGAGGCGACGCTCCCCCGCACGATGGATGCGGCGGCGCTGCTCACGCCGTTCGATCCGGTGGTGTGGTTCCGCGATCGCGCGGAGCGGCTGTTCGACTTTTCGTACCGAATCGAGATCTACACGCCCGCGCCGCAGCGGCGGTTCGGCTACTACTCGCTGCCGGTGGTGATCGGCGACCGCGTGGCGGCGCGGATCGACCTGAAGGCGGATCGCGCCGCATCCGTGCTGCGGGTGCAGTCGGCGTGGTGGGAGCCCTCCCGGCTGCCTGGCGACGTGGAGCGGGTCGCCGAGCTGCTGCGGGATGCGGCGGCGTGGCAGCAGCTGGAAACCATCAGTGTGTCGCGGTGGGGCGATGCCACGGACGAGGTCGCGTGGGTGCTGGGCGCCGAGCGCCATGACTCGCGACCCGAGCCCGTCGCCCTGGAGGGCGACGAACCGGGCTGAGTCTCAGAACTGGATGCGGGGAGGCTCGGCGATGGCGGCGCCGTCGACGACTTCGAAGAACTCGCGCTCGTGGAAGCCGAGGTTGCGGGCGAAGAGGTTGTTGGGGAACACCTTGATCTTGGTGTTGAGCTCTCGCACTCCCCCGTTGTAGAACCGGCGCGAGGCCTGGATCTTGTCTTCGGTGTCGACGATGGACTGCTGCAGGTGCAGGAAGTTCTGGCTGGCCTGGAGCTGCGGGTAGGCCTCGGCGACGGCGAAGAGCGACTTGAGCGCCTGCTGCAGGTGGCCTTCGGCGATGCCGGCTTCGGCGGGGCCCTGCGCGTTGATGGTTTCGGCGCGCGCCTGGGTGACGTTCTCGAAGACCGCCTTCTCGTGGGCGGCGTATCCCTTGACGGTCTCGATGAGGCTCGGGAGCAGGTCGGCGCGGCGCTTGAGTTGCACCGTGATGTCGCTCCAGGCTTCGTCGACGCGGACGTTGAGCTGGACGAGCGAGTTGTACGTCGCCCACAGATAGATTCCGACGACCAGGACGATCAGTACGACGACCGCGACAGGGATCAGCCATTCCCACATATGACGAGCGCTCCGTTCTCTCCGGCTCATCCTACTGCCGCGATCCGCGGCGATGACGGGAGGTTGCGGACTCTCAGCCCATGCCCACCCGCGGCATCAGTGGGGCTGGGTCGCGCCTTGCCGGGAGGCATCGATCTCGAGGAGCACCACGACGCCGATCATGACCGCCGCGGCGGCGATGAACTCGCCGAGCGGTAGGAGTCCCGATGCGGCGACGAGGGCGATGCCGACGAGGATGACCCACCAGATCGTGCGCCGCACGGTGCCGCGCAGCAGCACGGCCCAGGTGGCGAGCAGGAAGAGCGCGAGGGGCAGGGTGAGGGCGAGGCCCGCGGCGGATCCGGAGATCTCGGTGGCGCCGGTGACGTGGTCGATCTCGACCTCGACGCCGGAGGACACGGCGCCGACGGCGGCGAACAGGAAGTAGTGCAGGTAGCCGAAGACGAAGCCGTCGGAGGTGGTGCGCAGGCGAGCGGCCTGTTCGCGGGCGAAGTAGATCCACCAGATGGATGCGGTGATGACGACGCCGGCCGCGGCGAGCCCGATCAGCTGACCAGTGTGCTCGCCCGTGCTGAGGGCGTCGATCATCGCGTTGGCGCTCGCGAGCAGGCTCTCGCCGAGCAGGATGAGGGTGAACAGGCCGTAGCGTTCGGCGATGTGGTGCGGGTGCCATTGGGTGCGGCCGTGCCGCTCCGCCCATACCGGCACGGCGAGCTCGACGGCCATGAGCGCGAAGAACCCGACGAGCTGGGGCGCACCTTCGGGCAGGGCGAGGCGCAGCACCCAGAGCACCTGGACGCCGGCGACCCCGATGGCGAAGCGGAGCGCGGTGGGGCGGGATGCCGCATCCGAGATCGCGGCGCGCAGCCACTGCGCGACCATTGACAGGCGCATGATGACGTAGCCGATGGTGACGATGAGGAAGTCCTCGTGCACCATCGCCTGCTGCACGCCCGCGGCGAGCACGAGTACGCCGCCCATCTGGGCGATGGTCATGACGCGGTAGAGCCAGTCGTCGGTGTCGAACGCGGAGGCGAACCAGGTGAAGTTCATCCACGCCCACCACACGGCGAAGAACACCATCGCGTAGGAGAGGAGCCCGTGGGCGGCCTCACCTTCGCTGATCAGATGATGCAGCGTGCTGGATGCCTGCGATACCGCCACCACGAACACGAGGTCGAACAGCAGCTCGAGCGGACTCGCCACCCGGTGAGGCGAACGCGGATCGAGCGCCCGCATCCGGCGCAGTCCCGCCCGGGTGGTTGCGATCATGAGTCGATTGTGGCCGATGCGTGGGCTTCGCTGGCCGCGTCGTCCTAGATCTGCGTCATGCGCCGAGGCTGGACTAGATGTACTCGGTCACTTCGTTGGTGACGTTCGGCTGATGGGTGCCTGGCCTGCGCAAGCGGTGTGGGGTCGAGCGTAGTTGTAGTGCTCGAGCCAGGGCGCGAGCGCGCTGGCTCGATCTTCGTTGGAGGTGAACGGATGCCGGTAGGCCCAGTTCTCCTGCAGGGTCCGATTGAAGCGTTCGGCCTTACCGTTCTGCCAAGGCGAGTGCGGACGGGTGAGGATGTGCGTGGCGCCAAGGGTGTTCAGTGTGGTCTGGAAGGCGTGGGAGCGTCGGTAGTTCAGTGCGTTGTCGGTCATCACGCTGCGGACGGTGATGCCGTAATCGAGGAAGAACGCGGCTGCCTCAGCGAGGAAGGCGGCGCAGGTGGGCCCCTTCTCGTCGGGCAGGATCCGAGCGAACGCGAGCCGCGAGTGGTCATCGACGGCGACATGGACATAGTCGAACCCGACCCGTCGTGGTCGGGAGCTGTGGTGATCGATGACGTCCGGGCCATCGAGTCGCCAGCCACCGCCAGCGGGGATGCGGCCCAGCTTCTTCACGTCGATATGCACCAGGTCGCCTGGCTGCTCACGTTCGTAACGCAGCTGTGTGCGACGCGAGGCGCGGATCCGGATCCCGGTGACCGGATCGAGTTCGTGCAGGGCGGGTAGCCCCGCTCTGACGATGAGTCGAGATGCGGTCGAGGGGCTGACACCAACCAGGCGCGCCAATTCATCACGGCCCAGCCGTTCGGCCTGACGCAGCTCGAGCAACCGCGCGATCACCGCCGGCGATGTGGTGGCGGGGTGCGTGCGGTGTCGGGACGAGCGATCTCGCAAGCCCGCCCGTCCGAGAAGACGGAACCGGGTAACCCAGCGATGCGCGCACTGCCGTGACACCCCGAGTTCCTTGGCGACATGCGAGACCGGGCGCCCCGCCAACACCCGCTGAACCAGGATCAGGCGACCAGCTTCCGCCAATCGCGCGTTACGGTGAACCAAGAGAAGGCCTTCCTTCGAGTGACGTTAGACACCACTCAGGATGAAGGCCTTCTCCCTATCTCCGCGTCACCAACGATCAGACCGAGTACAACTAGACCATTCCTCGCGGAGAGTCCGTCAGTGCCGCGTCACCACGGGGTCATAGGTTCGATCTGGGTACTCGATGTTCGTGGCCTGCGGCGCAGCCACTAACTGCATCTAGCTGGGCGCAGCGGAGGGCTTCAGCGTGTGTTGCTGGCACGGAGCTTGCCAGAATGCTGGGCATCAGACACGCTCGGGCGAATCACGGTGGATTTCGCAACCTTCGCCCCCGCGCTACTCTTCAGCACGCCGTACCCACCGGATGTCTTGACGATGTTCCACTTGTTGTTCTTCGCCATGCGCTCAGTGTAGATCGACTGTGTGACATTCAGCCGGATTGTTCCCTTGGATCTGGCGCATTATCGTCCTGGCCGATCTCGAATGCGATTGCCATCATCTCCGCTGTCAGCTCGACAAGGGCAACGTCGCCGTCGTCAAAGGACTTTGGGCGCGGTGCATCCAGAGTCACCATTCCGTACACTCCAGTGTCAGTCCAGATCGGTGCCGCAACAAACGTCTTGTAGCCCGACATACTGCCGTCATAGCCGTCTGGCTTAGGCTTCTTGCGGTTGTCGAGGTCTGGGTAGTGTGCTGTCGAACGCTTCTCAATGAACGCGAGGGCTGCGTCACCGCGGGCTGTTCCAGCGACGAACGGTTTCGGCTTCTCGCCGCGGCCACTTCGCCCCAGTGGCTGCATGCGGTAGGGGTCATCGTCGGTGTTCAAGAGGTAGACGACCGCCCTCGGGCGATGAACGTGCTCCGATACGACCGACCGCAGCGACGTAGCAGCGCTATCTGCCACTTGAGATAAGTAGGCATGTCGCTGATCGTGGGCTTGCCTCGCCATGTCCGCGGTCGTCGAGGCCCATTTCATGTATTCGTCACGCAGCTTCAGGAGAAGACCGCGCTTAGCCCTGTCCGCCGTGATACCACGGCGGTGCTCTACAAGCTTCCCGGCAACGGTGACGCCTACCGCGACGAACAGACAAACGCCACTAGCCAGGTAGAGCCATCCGCTGATCCCCGTGGTGTCGCGAACCGCCCAGGACAGCAACTGGGCAGCTCCAAAACTCCCGAGTATGGGCAGCGCGGAGTTGACGGTGGGCCAAATCCACCCGATGCCTCTTCGTGCCACTCGCCGAGCGTAGTGCAGCGGCGACGCACAACACCGCATTCGGTGATCCCAGCGAGTCCTCACCGTCGCCCGTCGTCTCATCACGTGTAGTGGAGACAGCGCAGCCCCTCGAACTGCGCCAACAGACCTGCGGGCTACGGGCAGTGCCCCCACTGGGACTCGAACCCAGACTGAAGCGATTTTAAGTCGCCTGCCTCTGCCATTGGGCTATGGGGGCCCGCCTCCACGCTAGCGCGCCGTCGGGCGCGCAGCGCGCATGACGATGCCCCCGTCACCGAAGCGACGAGGGCATCATCCAAACAGGAGAGGGTCAGCCCTTGGCTGCGACCTTCTTGTCCTTCTCGGCGGGGGCCACGGCGGCCTCGCCCTCATCCTTCGCGACGCTCTTCGGGTCGATCGCGGGGGTGGCAGGCTTCTCGGCCGGAGCCTCGGCAGCCGCGGGACGCGGACGCGCGGCGAAGGCCTCGAACGTCTCGCGCGGCTTCTGCACCGCGATGAGCGTGACGTTGTCGCGGCCCAGGAAGAAGTTGTGCAGCCAGTCGCCGATCACGCGCCACTTGCGCTCCCACGACGGCATCGCCAGGCCGTGGTAGCCACGGTGCGCGAGCCAGGCGAAGAAGCCCTTCATCGCGAACTTGCCCGACTGGAACACACCGTTGTACAGACCCAGGCCCGCGACGGCGCCGAGGTTCTTGTGCACGTACTCGCGCGGCAGCTCACCACGGATCACGGCGGTGATGTTCTTTGCCATGAGCTTGGCCTGACGCACGGCGTGCTGCGCGTTCGGCACGCAGTAGCCGCCCACGCCGCCACCCGACAGGTCGGGAACGGCCGCGACGTCACCGGCAGCCCAGGCGCCCTCGACGACATCTTCGGGCGTACCCACGCGGAGGTCGGCGCGCGCACGGATGCGGCCGCGCTCCTCGACGGGCAGGTCTCCCCCGCGCACGACGGTCGGGTTGGCCATGACACCGGCGGTCCACACGATCAGGTCGGTGGGGATGACCTCACCGGTCGAGAGCTCGACGTTGCCGTCGACGGCACCCTTGACCTGCGTGTCGAGGTGCACGAACGCAGCGCGCTCGGCGAGGCTCTTCAGCACCCACTCGCTCGTCTTCTGCGACACCTCGGGCATGATGCGCCCCATCGCCTCGATGAGGTGGAAGTGCGTGTCGTCGAACGTCAGCGTCGGGTAGTCCTTCACGAGCGACGACGCCAGGGCGCGCAGCTCGGCGAACACCTCGATACCCGCGAAGCCACCACCGACGACGACGACGCTCAGCAGGCGGTCGCGCTCGGGGCCGGCGGGCAGGTTCGACGCCAGCTCGAAGTTCTTGATCAGGCGGTCGCGGATCGCGACGGCCTCCTCGATCGTCTTCAGGCCGATCGCGTTCTCGGCGATACCCGGAATCGGGAACGTGCGCGAGACGGCACCGGCGGTCACGACGATCTGGTCATACTCCTCCTGCCACGGCTCACCCATCTCGGGCGTGATCGTGGCGACCTTGTTCGCGTGGTCGATGCCGGTCACCTTCGCGGCCACGACACGCGTGCGCTTGAGGTGACGACGGTGACCCACCACGGCGTGCCGCGGCTCGATCTCGCCCGCGGCGACCTCGGGCAGGAACGGCTGGTAGGTCATGTAGGGAAGCGGGTCGACCATGGTGACCTCGGCTTCGCCCTTGCGCAGATGCTTCTCAAGCTTCCAGGCGGTGTAGAAGCCGGCGTAGCCGCCGCCGACAATGAGGATCCTGGGCACGGTGCTGGTCACGGTGGAACGAACTCCTAGACGATTCAACGGCTGCGCGCGCGTTCGACACGCGCCAATCGGATGCGACGGACAGCAGCACTGACGCCGAGCGCTATCAGTATAGCGGCCACCGAGAACACCAATAACGGTATCGATCCGTACAAAAGCGTATCCATGCTCGGCAGCAGCGGAGACGCTGGCCGGGAACCCGCTTCGGCGGGCGGCAGCGGCGGCACCGACGCCTCCCCCACCGTCGGCAACGGCGCCGGAGACTCCTCGGCCCGACGGTGAACGCGGATCCACTCCGACAGATCCCCCATCGGATTCGCCGAAACCTCGGGAACGGATGCGGACACCGCCGCAGCCGCATCCACCAGGCCATACCCGTACTGGTCGTCCGGCAGCGAGCCCACCCCGGCGGGCGCCTTCGCCGTCGCGATCAGCCGCTCGATCACGTTCGCCGCATCCAGCTCCGGATGCGCCGCCCGCACGAGCGCGGCGATGCCCGCCACGATCGGCGCCGCACCGCTCGTGCCCTTCCACACGACCACCTGGCCGTCAGCCGAGACCCCGAGCAGCTGCTCGCTGGGCGCCGAGACGCCCAGCGTGATGCCCTGCGTCGACGCCTCCACACTCGCCTTGCCCTGCGGGTCCACACCCGCGACCGGCAGCACACCGGGGATCGTCGCCGGCGCACCCACACGGGCGGTGCCCGAACCGCGGTTTCCCGCCGCCACGATCACGACCACGTCGTGCTCGAACGCGTACTGGAACGCGTCGTCCCAGCTCGGATCCCAGTCGAGCGTGTTCGTCGTGAACGACAGGTTGATGACCTTCGCGCCGTTGTCGACCGACCACCGCATCGCGTTGGCGATCTGCTCGGAGAACGGCACCGGCGAGCTCGTGCCGAACCCGACCGACACCGACAGCAGCGACGCCTCCGGCGCCACCCCGATCATGCCCGTCTCGTTCGGCAGCCCACGGGATGCGGCGAGCGACGCCACCCAGCTGCCGTGATTCGCGTCGACCGCCCCCACCGGCGTGCGACCGTCCGCCGTGCCGAGACCCGACACATCCGTACCTCCCACGACCGCGCCGTCGAACTCGGGCGCCTTGCCGATGCCCGTGTCGATGATCGCGATCTTCACGCCCTTGCCGCGCGTGGTCTCCCACGCCTTGCGGATGCCGTACGCGTCGAGCCAGTACTCCTGCGCCCGCATCGGGTCGACACCCGGGCTCTCCTGCGGCACCGGCGCGGGCGTCGTCTGCGCGTACGCAGCGGGCGCGACACCCGCCGTCAGCGCGACGAGAACCGCGACGGCGGCGACCCGCAGGGCGAGCTTTCTCACCCCGGGGTGCCCTCGGCCAGCGCCGCGCCGGGGTCGGCGCACACGCAGCGAGTCGGCGACCAGGTGCTGCGCTCGAGCGCCGCGTCGCCGATCGGGTTGACTCCGGGGCCGGCCGCCAGGGAGTGACCGGCGAGGGCGTGCAGGCACTTCACGCGGGTGGGCATGCCACCCGCGGAGATACCGGCGATCTCGGGCACCTCGCCGAAGCTCTCGCGGTCGGCCAGGTACGCCTCGTGCGCCGCCTGATACGCGGCGGCGGTGTCCTCGTCCTCGAGCATGGCCGCGAACTCGGGCATCACGTGCTCGGCCTCGAGCGTCGACATCGCCGCGGTCGCAGCCGGATGCGTGAGGTAGTAGAAGGTGGGGAACGGGGTGCCGTCAGCCAGTCGCGGTGCGGTGGCGACCACGGTCGGGTTGCCGCACACGCAGCGCGCGGCGATCCCGACGACATCGCGCGCCGGGCGCCCCAGCTGGGAGCGGAGCACCGCGAGCTCGGCGTCGGTGACCGGGGGAAAGGCGCGGAACTCACCCTCCCAGGCTACCGCGAGCCGCCTGGGAGGCCGGGCTCAGGGCGCAGGAGTGGCGGGTGTCCCGCCGTCCGCGGGAGCCGTGGGGTCGGCGACCGCGGTCTTGGCGGCACCGGCGGTGATGACGGAGCCGACCAGCTGGGCCATCCAGTCGGTGCGTGTCTGCTGCACCTCGTCGCTGACCGCATCCTGCTCGCGCGGCTGCTGCGCCGCCGTCAGGTCGTTGTCGACGATGTAGGCGATCTCGCCGGGGTTCATGTAGTACAGCCGCTCACGCGCCTGCGTCGTGATGTAGGCCGGGTCGTCCCAGCGCTCGCTCTGCGCCTGCAGGTCGGCGATCTGCGACTCGGTCAGCTGCACCGAGTTCTGGAGTGCCGCGATCCGCTGCTGCTGGTCGAGGTAGGTGCCCACGGTCGGCACGAGCACGAGCACGCCCAGCACGACGAGGCCCAGCATGATGATCATGAAGCCGGAGAGCCGGATGCCGCCGAGCCAGTCGCGCACGTCGACGCGGCGGCGGGGCGCATCCGAAGAACGCCGGGAACGAGAAGGAGGAGCCGTTCGTGCTGCCACGGCTCCTCCTCTCGTTCAACGACGTTCGGTCGTCACTCAGCCCTTGAAGCGCGGGAACGCGGCACGGCCGGCGAACACAGCCGCCTCGCCCAGTTCCTCTTCGATGCGCAGAAGCTGATTGTACTTCGCGACGCGCTCGCTCCGAGCGGGCGCACCGGTCTTGATCTGACCCGCGTTGGTCGCGACGGCGAGGTCGGCGATCGTGGTGTCCTCGGTCTCACCCGAGCGGTGCGACCACATCGAGCGGTAGCCGTTGCTGGTGGCCAGAGCCACCGCATCCAGCGTCTCGGTGAGCGAGCCGATCTGGTTGAACTTCACCAGCAGCGCGTTGGCGACACCGAGGTCGATGCCCTGCTGCAGGCGCTTCGGGTTGGTGACGAACAGGTCGTCGCCGACGAGCTGCACCTTGGTGCCGATGGCGTCGGTGAGGGCCTTCCAGTTGTCCCAGTCGTCCTCGGCGAGGGCGTCTTCGATCGTGACGATCGGGTAGTTGGCGACCAGGTCGGCGAAGTAGTCGACGAGCTGCGCGGGGCTCCACGGCTTGCCCTCGACGGTGTACACGCCGTCGTTGTAGAACTCGGTCGCGGCGACGTCGAGGCCCACGGCGATGTCGGAGCCGGGCGTGAAGCCCGCCTTCTCGATGGCCTTGAGCAGGAAGTCGAGTCCCTCGCGGTTGCTGGGGAGGTCGGGGGCGAAGCCGCCCTCGTCGCCCAGGCCCGTGTTGTAGCCGGCGGCCTTCAGCTCGCCCTTGAGGACGTGGTACACCTCGGTGCCCCAGCGCAGCGACTCGGCGTACGTCTCGGCGCCGATGGGCGCGAGGAAGAACTCCTGGAAGTCGATGCCGTTGTCGGCGTGCTCGCCACCGTTGATGACGTTGAACAGCGGAACGGGCAGCAGGTGCGCGTTCGGGCCGCCCAGGTAGCGGAACAGCGGAAGGTCGGCCGAGTCGGCGGCGGCCTTGGCGACAGCCAGGCTGACGCCGAGGATCGCGTTCGCGCCGGTGCGCGACTTGTTCTCGGTGCCGTCGGTCTCGATGAGGATCTGGTCGATGACGCGCTGCTCGCTCGCCTCGACACCCTCGATCGCCGGGCCGAGCTCGTCGATGACGGCGTTGACGGCCTTCAGCACGCCCTTGCCGCCATAACGGCTCTTGTCGCCGTCGCGCAGCTCGTACGCCTCGAACGCGCCGGTGGATGCGCCGGAGGGCACTGCCGCACGCTGCACGACACCGTCATCGAGGAGCACCTCCACTTCGACGGTCGGGTTACCGCGCGAGTCGAGGATTTCGCGCGCGCCTACAGCCTCGATAAGTGCCACAGGGGACTCCTTGAGTTTGGGGGTGTGATCTCGGAGCGACATCGGTCCACTTCCGAGTCTAGTGACGCCGGGCGTCGGCCCCACCGGAAGAATCCCCCGGATGCGTGATGAGAGCCACCGCGAAGCCGTCCCAGCCCTTCGCATCGAGGGTCTGCACGGCCGTCGCGTCGAACCGGTCGTCGTCCGCGAGCATCGCCAGCGAGCGCCGCACGCCCTCGACCTGACTCTCGTGGTTCGTCGCATCCACGATGCGACCGGCGCGCACGACGTTGTCGACGACCACGACGGTTCCGGTTCGCCCGAGGCGGGCGGCCCAGTCGAGGTAGATCGTGTTCGACTCCTTGTCGGCGTCGATGAACACGAGGTCGAAGGGTCCCTCCAGCTGCGGGAGGACCTCCGCCGCCCTCCCCTGCCGGATCTCGACGCGCTCGCCCACGCCCGCGTCGTCGATGCTCTGCCGCGCCACCGCGGCGTTGCGCGACTCCGCCTCGATCGTCGTCACCCTCCCCTGCTCCCCCACGGCGCGTGCGAGCCAGATCGTGGAGTATCCACCGAGGGTGCCGATCTCGAGCACCCGGCGTGCGCCGATCATCCGCGCCAGCAGGTGCAGCAGCTTGCCGGTCAGCGGCACGACTTCGATGGCGGGAAGGCCCGCCGCATCCTGAGCCGCGCGGGCATCCTCCAGCGCGGGGTCGCTCTCGACCAGCGTCTTTGTCAGGTACGCGTCGACGGCGCGCCAGCCGTCCGGCGTCGGTGCCGGGTTCGTGTCGCTCATGCCGCCAGCCAATCGGGGCGCGTGCGACCAGGTCAACCCCTGCCGGCGAGCGCGTCCCGCGTGTCAGGAGGCTGGTGTCCGGAGGGCAGCCGCACGTCTTCACCGAGCGCGGCGAGCACCGACGGCAGCAGCGCGTCGGCGGTCCGGCGGTAGCCGACCGCGCTCGGATGGAACCGGTCGAGGCTGAACATCTCGTCGGGGTTCGAGATGAAGAACGGCCCCACGACGTGCCGCAACGACACGGCCCACGCTCCCGCGGAGGTTGCGGCGCGCACCTGCGCCTGAGCGAGCTGGCGCGACAGGCGCGAGCCGAGTGAGCGCAGCGGCTGCGGCACCGGACGCAGCGCGCCGAGATCCGGGCAGGTGCCGACGACGACCTCGGTGCCGTCCTGTCTCAGCCGCTCGATCGCCGCCTCCAGCGAAGCCACCGAGCGGGAGACCGGGATGCGGTGCGTCACATCGTTGCCGCCGACCACGATCACCGCGATGTCCGCGCGGTAGTCGTCGGGCAGGGCGTCGAGCTGGCCGGCGAGCGCGGCGGACTCGGAGCCCACCACGGCCGCGGTGCGCAGGCGCACGGGGCGCTGCGTGCGGCGGGCGAGCGCGCGGGCGAGCCGCGCGCCCAGCGTGTCCTTGCGCCGCTCGGCGCCGAGCCCCGCGGCGATCGAGTCCCCCAGCACGAGGAGCTCGATGGGCGTGCCGTCGTAGCCGGGACGCCACACGCGGTCGGCCGAGGGCGCCTGTTCGCCGAGCGGCTTGCCGATCTGCCGGCGGGCGTGCGCGGCCTGGCGCCGCAGCACCTCCCGGGCGGCGGCGAGCGCGAATGCGATCACTCCGGCGAACGCTGCGACCGTGCGCGCGGGGAATCGGATGCGGGCCACGCCCCCATCCGAACCCCTCGCGGTGAACGGGTCGTGACGGCTGGGTGACCGATCGGCGCCCCGGCGGTTCACACCGCTGCAGTAGGGTGCCCGACGTGACCGGCCCCACCCTGCAGCGACGCCTCGGACTCGGCGATGCCATCGCGATCGGCCTGGGCTCGATGATCGGCGCCGGAGTGTTCGCCGTCTTCGCCCCCGCCGCGCAGGCCGCCGGCGCGGGACTGCTCGTCGGGCTCGCGATCGCGGCGGTCGTCGCCTTCGCGAACGCGACCTCCACCGCGCAGCTCGCCGCCGCGCATCCTGTCGCCGGCGGTGCGTGGGCCTACGGTCGCGCCGAGCTCGGCCCGTGGGCGGGGTTCGTGGCGGGCTGGGGGTTCGTGATTGGCAAACTCGCGAGCTGCGCCGCCATGGCCATGACCTTCGCGGCCTACGCCGCTCCGGCCGGCTTCGAGCGCCCCGTCGCCGTCGCGGCGGTCGCAGCACTGACGATCGTGAACCTGCTCGGTGTCACCCGCACGGCCCGGCTCACCCGCATCCTGGTCGCGATCGTGCTCTTGTGTCTCGCCGTCGTCGTGGCCGCGGGCGCTGTGTCGCTGCCTGCCGACGCCGGCTGGACCGGCGGCGAGGTCAGCCCGTACGGGGTGCTGCAGTCGGCGGGGCTCCTCTTCTTCGCCTTCGCCGGGTACGCCCGCATCGCCACGATGGGCGAGGAGGTGCGCGACCCCGCCCGCACGATCCCCCGCGCGATCCTCGGCGCCTTCGCGGGCGCGCTCACCGTGTACGCGATCCTCGCCCTGCTGTGCCTGCTGGTCCTCGGCTCCGAACGGCTGGCGGCCGCATCCGCTCCGCTGGCCGAACTCGTCTCGGCCGCGGGCTGGGAGTGGGCGCAGCCGGTCGTGCGCGTGGGGGCCGCCGCCGCATCGCTCGGGGCGCTCCTCGCCCTCATCGCCGGCATCGGGCGCACCTCGTTCGCGATGTCGCGCGGCGGAGACCTGCCGGGTTTCTTCGCCGCCGTGCACCCGTCGCGGCACACGCCCTACCGCGCCGAGATCGCCGTCGGGGCGATCGTCATGATCGCCGTCGCCCTCGTCGATCTGCGCGGCGCGATCGGCTTCTCATCGCTCGGCGTGCTCGTGTACTACCTCGTCGCGAACCTCGCGGCGCTGCGACAGGATGCGGCGCACCGCCGCTTCCCGCGCGCGCTCGCTGCCCTCGGCGCCGCCGGCTGCGCGGTGCTCGCCGTGACGCTGCCGTGGCAGGCCGCGATCGCCGGGGCGGGTGTGCTCGCCGTCGGCGTGGTGCTACGGCTCGTGTTCGGCCGCCGCGGGGCTACGCGAGCGGCTTGAGCTCGAGCTCCGACGGGTCGTCGCCGGCGGCGACCGTCGCGAACGCCGTGTAACCGTCGGCGGCCGCGCGCTCCAGCAGCGCCTTCAGGTTCTTCGTGCGCTGCTCGAGCCGCACGCGCGAGCCCGCGGTGACGAGCGCCGACTTCACGCGCACGAGCTCGGCGACCGGCACGTCGCGGTCGTGCACGAGCACGACGGCGTCGAGTCCCGCATCCTCCCCCGCCGAGACGAGGTCGACGATGCGTTCGAAGCCGATCGAGAAGCCGACCGCCGGCACGTCTTGCCCGAGGAACCGGCCGATCATGCCGTCGTAGCGTCCACCGCCGCCCAGCGAGTAGGGCACGGAGGGGTGCGCGAGCTCGAAGATCGTGCCCGTGTAGTAGCCCATGCCGCGCACGAGGAACGGATCGAACACGAGCGGCACCTCGTCGAGCCCCACCGCGGCGCTGACCGCCTCTCCGATGCCCGCGAGGTGCGCGACGACCTCGTCGGCGATGCCGTCGGGCAGCTGCGCGCGGATGTGCGCCTCGCCGAACGCCGTGTCGTCCGCCGCGGGGCGGGCGAGGAAGGCAGCGAACGCGTCGACGGCGGATGCGGTCGCTCCGCGCTCGCGCAGCTCGGCTTCGACGCCCGCGGGTCCGATCTTGTCGAGCTTGTCGATCGTGATCAGCACGCCCGCACGCTCGGACGCCTCGAAGCCGAAGACCTCCAGCATCCCGTCGAGGGCGCGGCGGTCGTTGATGCGCACGCTCGCGCCGACGAGGCCGAGCGCGTCGAGCGTGTCGAGGGTCGCAACGATGAGCTCCGCCTCGGCACGCGCCCCGGCGTCGCCGATGATGTCGATGTCGCACTGCACGAACTGGCGGTAGCGCCCCTTCTGCGGGCGCTCCGCGCGCCACACGGGGGCGATCTGCACGGAACGGAAGACGCCCGGCAGCTCGGCCCGATGCGAGGCGTAGAACCGCGCGAGCGGCACGGTGAGATCGAACCGGAGCCCGAGGTCGCTGAGGGCCGCCGGGTCATCGGCTGCCGCGGCGATCGCCTCGGGAGAGAGCGCGCGCTTGAGTACGTTGAACGCGAGCTTCTCGTTGTCGCCGCCCATGCCGGCGTGCAGACGGTCGTAGTCCTCCATGACCGGCGTCTCGATCTCGTCGAAGCCGTGCGCGCGGTAGCGGTCGCGGATGACGGCGAGCACGCGCTCGCGGCGGGCCTTGTCGACGGGGAGGAAGTCGCGCATGCCGCGCGGGGGGTTCACTGCTGGCACCAGACCATCATCCCAAACCGGCCTCGGCCCGGCGCACACCCTCCTCCAACGCGCGCGTACGCGTGCGCAGGGCACGCTCCGCATCCCAGCCCTCGGCCTTCGCCCGCACGACGAGCGCGAGCAGGGCGTCGCCCAGCTGCTCCTCCGAGGTGATCTCGAGCGGACGCGCTGGGATGGCGGCGCCCGGGGCCCGGCCGACGACCTTCTGCGCGCGGGCGAGCGCGGGCATCGCGGCGGGGATCCCGTCGAGCACGCTGCGTCGCTCGCGCTTCTCGGCGGCCTTCGCCGCGTTCCAGTGCACGAGCACCTCTTCGGGCGTCGTCGCCGTCTCGCCCGCGAACACGTGCGGATGCCGGCGCACCATCTTGTCGGCGAGGTCGCCGGCGACGTCGTCGATGTCGAAGGGGTCGTCCGGGTCCCGCGACGCGATCTCGGCGTGGAAGAGCACCTGCCACAGGAGGTCGCCCAACTCCTCGCGCAGCTCCGCGCGGTCGCCGTTCTCGACCGCGTCGATGACCTCGGCGCTCTCCTCGACGAGGTAGGGCACGAGGGCGGCGTGGTCGATCTGCTGCGACCAGACGCATCTCTCGCGCACCTCGTGCATCACCTCGGCCGCGCGCCGGAGTCCGTCGGAGGCCGCATCCGCGTCGTTCATACCCTGCGCTCCTCGCGTCGGTAGTGCCGTGCCCGCCATGCTACGAGCACCGCGGCGACCACGAGCGAGACCAACGACCCACCGAGCACGCCGAGCGTCGCCTCGTCGCGCAGCAGGCCGTCGCCCGCGAAGGCGAGCTCCGAGAGCAGCAGCGAGACGGTGAACCCGATGCCGCCGAGCGCGCCCGCCGCGAGCAGGTCGGCGAACCGCAACCGACCGTCGGGCTCCTCGAGCCGCTGCGCGAGCCAGCCGAACACGGTGATGCCGACGATCTTGCCGACCGGAAGCGCGATCAGCACGCCCCAGAACACCGGCTGCAGCTCGTCAACTCCCACTGACGGGATGGCGACGGATGCGGCCGACAGCGCGAACAGCGGCAGCACCAGCCCGTTCACCCACGGGTCGAGCGCGTGACGCACGCGTGCCGCGGGGCGCGGGGCCATCGCGAGCCCCAGGGCGACGCCCGCGATCGTGGCGTGCACGCCGGAGAGGTAGACGAGCACCCAGACGAGGATGCCGAGCAGCACCAGCACGATGCCGAGCGGCACCCGGTTGCGCTCGGTGAGCCGGCGGCTCAGCAGCGCGAACAGCACGACGCCCACGAGGGCGGCGAGCAGGAGGAACACGTCGACGCCGTCGGTGAAGAGCACGGCGATGAACACGATGCCGACGATGTCGTCGAGGATCGCCAGCGCCAGCAGGAACGCCCGCACGCCGGTCGGCAGGCCGCGGCCGAAGACGGCGAGCACGCCGAGAGCGAAGGCGATGTCGGTGGCGGTGGGGATCGGCCAGCCCGCAGCGGACGAGGTGCCCAGCGAGAAAGCGAGGAAGATCGCGATCGGCACCAGCACGCCGCCCGCGGCGGCGATCGCCGGCTGCACGGCTCGGCGGGGCGAGCTCAGCTGCCCGGCGGTCAGTTCGTGCCACAGCTCGATGGCCGCGACGAAGAAGAAGATCGCGAGCAGGCCGTCCTGGATCCAGTGACCGACCGAGAGCGAGAACACCCCGGGGATGCCGACGTACGCCTCTTTGACCGCGGCGACGCCCGCAGCCAGCGGCGAGTTGGCCAGCACGAGGCCGAGAGCGGCCGCGATCAGCAGCACGACAGCGGGGAAACGTTCGGAACGAAGCAGGCGCATACGCCCTCCAGGGTGGGGAAACAGTGTCCGTCGCCAGGCGACGAGGCGACCAGACTTCCCGCCACTCCGGTATCCATCGTAACGGGAGGCTGCGCGTGTCATTTGTGGTCTCCGGCTCCCAGTACCGTTATTCCCATGCTCGAACCCACCCCCACCGAGGCCATTCGCGTCGTCGGACGCCACGAGGCGGGGCAGGAGATCCCGGATCAGATGCGCGCGGACGTGCGCGTGCTGGGCTCACTGCTCGGACAGGTGCTGCAGGAGAGCGGCTCGACGGGTCTGTACGAAGACGTCGAACGCCTCCGCGTCGCGACCATCCAGGCCTATACCGACCCGAGCGACGAGGCTTTCGAGCGCGCCGCCGAGATCGCCGACTCGTTCACGATCGAGCGTGCCGACGAGGTCGCCCGCGCCTTCACCGTCTACTTCCACCTCGTGAACCTCGCCGAGGAGCACCAGCGCGTGCGGGTGCTGCGCGAGCGCGACGGCCAGCCCGAACCCGAGGGTCGCACCGACTCGATCCGCTCGGCCCTGCGCCAGCTCGCGTCCGAGGTCGGCGACGACGTGGCGCTCGAGCGCCTGCAGTCGCTGCGGTTCCACCCGGTGTTCACCGCGCATCCGACCGAGGCGCGCCGCCGTGCGATCTCGACCGGCATCCGGCGTCTGTCCGAGCTGCTCGACGAGTACGACTCCCTCACCGAGGGCGGCGTCGACCAGCGTCGCGCACGCCGGCGGATGCTGGAGGAGATCGACACCCTCTGGCGCACGGCCCCGCTGCGCGCCGAGAAGCCGTCGCCCACCGACGAGGTGCGCGCCATCATGGCCGTCTTCGACGACACGCTCTTCACGACCGTTCCCCGCGTCTACCGCCGCGTCGACGACGCACTCGGCGAGGGCGCCGGCAGCCGTGCCCCGCTCGTGCGCCCCTTCGTGCGCGTGGGCACCTGGGTCGGCGGCGACCGCGACGGCAACCCGTTCGTCACCGCGAAGGTCACGCGCAAGGCCGCCGGCATCGCGAGCGAGCATGTGCTGCTCGGGCTCGAGCGCACCGCGCTGCGGATCGGCCGCACGCTCACCCTCGACGCCGCATCCACTCCCCCGAGCGATGCACTGATCGCCCTCTGGAACCGCCTCCGCAGCGCCGACGAGGAGGCCGCGGCCGAGATCGCCAAGCGCTCACCCAACGAGCCGCACCGCCGCATCCTGCTGATGGTCGCGCGCCGGATCGCCGCGACCCGCACCCGCAACGCCGACCTCGCCTACCGCGACCCCGAGCACCTGCTCGCAGACCTCCGCACCGTACAGCAGTCGCTCGCGGATGCGGGCGCCGCCCGCCAGGCCTACGGCGCGCTGCAGCAGCTGGTGTGGCAGGTCGAGACCTACGGCTTCCACCTCGCCGAGCTCGAGGTGCGCCAGCACTCCGCCGTGCACAAGAAGGTGCTCGCGGAGCTGGAGGCCGGCGGCGAGCGCAGCGAGCTGACCGAGGAAGTGCTCGAGGTCTTCCGCGCGATCGCCTACATCCAGGAGCGCTTCGGGCCGCGCGCCGCGGGCCGCTACATCGTGTCGTTCACCCAGTCCGCCGAAGACCTCGCCAACGTGCACCGTCTCGCACGGTACGCCGTGGGCGCGGACGGCACGGCGCCCGTGCTCGACGTGATCCCCCTGTTCGAGACGTTCGCCGACCTGCAGGCGGCCCCCGGCATCCTGGCCGAGATCGCCGAGCACCCGGAGTTCGCCGCGCGTCTGGAGGCGACGGGACGGCGCCTGGAGGTCATGCTCGGCTACTCCGACTCCTCGAAGGACGTCGGACCGGTCGCCGCGAACCTCGCCCTCTACGAGGCGCAGGCGGAGATCGCCGCATGGGCGCAGGCCAACAACATCGAGCTGACCCTCTTCCACGGCCGCGGCGGCGCTCTCGGCCGCGGCGGCGGGCCCGCCAACAGCGCGATCCTCGCGCAGCCGCCGCACTCGGTCGACGGCCGCTTCAAGCTCACCGAGCAGGGCGAGGTCATCTTCGCCCGCTACGGCGACCCGCAGATCGCGATGCGCCACATCGACCAGGTGGCCGCCGCCATCCTCATGGCGTCGGCTCCGTCGAACGAGGCGCGCAACCGCCGCGGGGCCGAGATGTTCGCCGAGATCGCCAAGGTGCTCGAGGACTCCTCGCGCGAGCGGTTCTACTCGCTCGTGAAGGCTCCCGGCTTCGCGCCGTGGTTCGCCACCGTCACCCCCATGGAGGAGGTGGGACTCCTCGCCCTCGGCTCGCGTCCCGCCCGCCGCGGCCTGTCGGTCGAGTCGCTCGAAGACCTCCGCGCCATCCCGTGGGTGTTCGCGTGGTCGCAGGCGCGTATCAACCTCGCCGGCTGGTTCGGGCTCGGCACGGCGCTCGACACCGTCGGCGACGAGCAGCTGCTGCGCACCGCCTACGCGGAGTGGCCGCTGTTCCGCGCGATGATCGACAACGTCGCCATGAGCCTCGCGAAGGCCGACGACCGCATCGCCCGCGAGTACCTCAGCCTCGGCGACCGCGACGACCTCGCACAGCTCGTCATGGAGGAGATGTCGCTGACCCGCGACTGGGTCGTGCGCATCGTGGGCGGCGACGCCCCGCTCGCCAACAAGGCCGTGTTGCAGCGCGCCGTGAAGCTGCGCAGCCCCTACGTCGACGCCCTGTCGCTCCTGCAGCTGCGGGCGCTCCGGGCCCTCCGGGACGCCCCGGCCGACGCGCCCGCCGACACCGCCAACCAGCGTCTGCTGCTGCTGTCGGTCTCGGGCGTCGCGGCCGGCCTGCAGAACACCGGCTGAGCCGCATCCGGCGCCTTTCGGCGCCATCCCTGTGCAGGAGATATCCCGCCGTCAGGACGATCCACCCGGATTCATCCTGTCGGCGGGATTCTTCCTGTTGAGACAACGCGCGCGGATGCAGCCGCGCCTCAGTCGAGGAGGCGGTCATCGTCGTGGCGCGCGAGGCTGCGGCCGTAGCGCTCCGTGAGCTGGACGAGGCCGAACACGTAGCCCGGGAAGTCCAGCTCCTGCTGGCGCGCCCAGATCTCGTCGTGCTTGTCGGGCGAGACGACGATCGCGGGATCCCCCACGGCGACCCAGCCGATCGGCACGACCGAGCCCTCACTGAGATGGGTACGGAGGTGCACCGTGGCGCCGATGCGCACCTCGCTGCGACGGTCGATGCGCGCGCCGTTGAACACCCGCGCGCCCGTCGCGATGAAGACCTCCTCCGCGATCGTCGCCCCGGCGATGCTCGCGGTAGGACCGATCAGCGTGTGATCGCCGATGTGCACCGGGTTCGCGGCCGTCGCGCGCACGAGCGCGTTCTCCATGACGATGACGTGCTCGCCGAGCGTCAGCGGGCCACCCTCCGAGGTGAGGATCGCGCCGTGCAGGATGCGGCATCCCGCCCCGACGGTGACATCGCCGCTCAGCACGGCCGTGGGTGCGACGCTCGCCGACGGATGGACCGACGGCGAGGCGCCGAGGTGCTCGTAGCGCATGCCGTCACCCTAGGGCAGCGCGTGTCAGGGCGACAGGTGCGGCGCCGCTAGGGTGGGAGCGTCCGCATCCATTTGGGACATCGCGCCGCGCGCGATACCCGGCCAGAGAGAACCACGTTGACCGAGACCTTCGCCGCGCTGCCCGAAGCCGTGCGCTCCACCTTCGCCACCGTCCTCGCCCGCAACCCCCACGAGCCCGAGTTCCAGCAGGCCGTGCACGAGGTGCTCGACTCGGTGGCCCCCGTCATCGAGCGCCACCCCGCGTTCGCCGAGCTCGGCATCCTCGAGCGCATCGTCGAACCCGAGCGGCAGATCATGTTCCGCGTGCCGTGGGTCGACGACGCCGGCACCGTTCGGGTGAACCGTGGCTTCCGCATCCAATTCTCCTCCGTGCTCGGCCCGTACAAGGGCGGACTGCGCTTCCACCCGACCGTGAATGCGTCGATCGTGAAGTTCCTCGGGTTCGAGCAGATCTTCAAGAACGCCCTCACGGGGCAGGGCATCGGCGGAGCGAAGGGCGGCAGCGACTTCGACCCGCATGGGCGCTCGGATGCCGAGATCATGCGCTTCTGCCAGTCGTTCATGAACGAGCTCTACCGGCACCTCGGCGAGCACACCGACGTGCCCGCCGGCGACATCGGCGTGGGCGCCCGCGAGATCGGCTACCTCTTCGGCCAGTACCGCCGCATCACCAACCGGCATGAGTCGGGCATGTTCACCGGCAAGGGCGTGCAGTGGGGCGGCGCCGAGGTGCGCACCGAGGCCACCGGCTACGGCGCCGTGTTCTTCGCCGAGGCGATGCTCGGCGTCGCGGGCGAGAGCCTCGAGGGACGCCGCGTGAGCGTGTCGGGTTCGGGCAACGTCGCCGTGTACGCCATCGCGAAGGCGCAACAGCTCGGTGCGGTGCCGGTGACCGCATCCGATTCCAGCGGCTACGTCGTCGACGACGCCGGCATCGACCTGGGTCTGCTGCGGCAGGTGAAGGAGACCGAGCGCGCGCGGATCGCGGAGTACGCGGCCCGCCGGCCCAGCGCCCGCTTCGTACCGGACGCCCGGCCGTGGGAGGTGCCCGTGGACGTCGCACTCCCCTGCGCGACGCAGAACGAGCTCGACGAGACGGATGCCCGGACCCTCATCGCCCACGGCGTGCGCGCGGTCGTCGAGGGCGCCAACATGCCCTCCACCCCCGGCGCGATCGCCGCGTTCCGCAGCGCCGGCGTGCTGTTCGCGCCCGGCAAGGCGGCCAACGCGGGCGGCGTCGCCACCTCGGCGCTGGAGATGAGCCAGAACGCCTCGCGCCAGCGCTGGACGTTCGCCGACAGCGAGGCGAAGCTGCGCCAGATCATGCGCGACGTGCACGACGCCGCGTTCGACGCGGCGGAGCGCTACGGGCGCCCCGGCGACTACGTCGTCGGCGCCAACAGCGCGGGCTTCGAGCGCGTCGCCCACGCCATGGCGGCGCAGGGCGTCATCTGACGCGGGCCGTTCCTCAGGCGTCGGGCGTGCGGGCGGCCGCCGCGCGGGTGCCGACGGCCGCGCCGTAGAGCACGAAGCCCAGCATCGCGGCGCATCCGGCCAGCACGATCGCCGCGAGCCCTGCGGACGGCACCGGCAGCAGCGCGCCCAGGCCGCTGACGATGCCGGCGACGCCACCCCAGATCGTCGCCTGCTTCGCGCGGATGTGGGCGGCCAGCCATGCCTCGTCGCTCGCCATGGTGACGGACGTGCGGATACCGGCGATCGCGTTGCGCTTCAGACGACCGGATGCGGCGGCGCGCGCCATCCAGATCATGAGACAGCCCGAGGCCGCCATCACGACGGCGAGCAGGATGCGGATGAACAGGTCGTTCTCCATGAGGTACCTCAGGCCGCGGGGGCCGGCTCGGGGACGGGGAACAGCGCGTCGAGCAGCTGGCTCGTCCAGGCGATGAGCTCCGCGTCACCCAGCGGCTCGCCGCCGGCGGTGGGCAGCGGCACGACGAGGGCCTCACCCGAGGCCACGAGCTTCGCCTTCGGGTACAGCCGCTGCATCCGCACGCGCAGCGAATCGGGCAGGTGGGCGGGCGCGACACGGAGGTTCGGCCCCATCGCGACCACGTCGGCGAGCGACGAACGCGCCGCGCGACGACGGAGCCGCGCGACGGCCACGAGCCCCTCCACCTCGGCGGGCGGTTGCCCGTACCGGTCGGTGAGCTCTTCGATCACGAGGTCGATCGCGTCGTCCTTCGCGGTCGCCGACGCCGCCGCCGACAGCTTCTGGTATGCCTCCAGGCGCAGGCGCTCGCTGTCGATGTAGTCCTCGGGGATGCGGGCCTGCACGGGCAGCTGAAGGCGCAGCTCGGTCTGCCCCTCGGTCTCCTCGCCGCGGAAGGTGGCCACAGCCTCGCCGATCATGCGCAGGTACAGGTCGAAGCCGACGCCCGCGATGTGCCCGGCCTGCTCGGCGCCGAGCAGGTTGCCCGCCCCGCGCAGCTCCAGGTCTTTCAGCGCCACCTGCATGCCCGAACCGAGGTCGTTGTTGACCGAGATGGTCTCGAGACGGTCGGCGGCGGTCTCGCTCAGCGGCTTGGTCTCGTCGTACAGGAAGTACGCGTACGCGCGCTCGCGCCCACGCCCGACGCGGCCGCGCAGCTGGTGCAGCTGGCTGAGGCCGTACTTGTCGGCACGGTCGATGATGATCGTGTTCGCGTTGGAGATGTCGAGGCCGGTCTCGACGATCGTGGTCGAGACGAGCACGTCGGCCCGGCGCTCCCAGAAGTCGTCGACGACCTGCTCGAGCTGGTGCTCCCCCATCTGCCCGTGGGCGACGGCGATGCGTGCCTCCGGCACGAGCTCGGCGAGATCCGCGGCCACCCGCTGGATCGACGAGACCCGGTTGTGCACGAAGAAGACCTGCCCTTCGCGCAGCAGCTCGCGCCGGATCGCCGCCGCGATCTGCTTGTCGTTGCGCGGCCCGACGTAGGAGAGGATCGGGTGCCGGTCCTCGGGCGGGGTGGCGAGCGTCGACATCTCCCGGATGCCGGTGACCGCCATCTCGAGCGTCCGAGGGATGGGTGTGGCGCTCATCGCGAGGATGTCGACGTTCGTCTTGAGCTTCTTCAGGGCGTCCTTGTGCTCGACGCCGAAACGCTGCTCCTCGTCGATGATCATCAGCCCGAGGTCTTTGAAGACGACCTTCTCGGTGAGGATGCGGTGCGTGCCGATGACCATGTCGACGGTGCCGTCGGCGAGGCCGGCGACCACATCCTTCGCCTCCTTGTCGGTCTGGAACCGCGAGAGCGCGCGCACCTTCACGGGGAAACCGGCGAAGCGCTCGGAGAACGTCTCGAGGTGCTGTTTGACGAGCAGGGTGGTCGGCACGAGCATGGCGACCTGCTTGCCATCTTGGATCGCCTTGAAGGCGGCACGGACCGCGACCTCGGTCTTGCCGAAGCCCACATCACCCGACAGCAACCGGTCCATCGGGATCGGCCGCTCCATGTCGGCCTTGATCTCATCGATCGTCTGGAGCTGGTCGGGGGTCTCGGCGAACGGGAACGCCTCCTCCAGCTCGCGCTGCCAGGGAGTGTCCGGGCCGAAGGCGTGGCCCTTGGCCGCCATCCGCGCGGAGTAGAGCTTCACGAGCTCGACCGCGATGTCGCGCACGGCGCGGCGCGCCTTGCTCTTGGCGGCGGCCCAGTCGCTGCCGCCCATCTTCGACAGAGCGGGCGCCTCGCCGCCGACGTAGCGCGAGAGCAGGTCGAGCTGGTCGGTGGGCACGTACAGCTTGTCGCCCGGATGACCGCGCTTGGAGGCGGCGTACTCGAGCACGAGGTACTCGCGTTTGCTCTTGACGGCGTTGCGGCCACCGCTGGAGACCTCGCGCTGCACGAGCTCGACGAACTTGCCGATGCCGTGCGTGGAGTGCACCACGAAGTCGCCGGGCTTGAGCTGCAGCGGGTCGACGACGTTGCGTCGGCGCGACGCGAGCTTCTTGACGGCGCGGGTGTCGCTGCCGATCGTGCGGCCGTAGAACTCCGACTCGGTCAGCACCGCGAGCCGCGCGTCCGCGACCTGGAAGCCGCGTTCGAGCGTGCTCACGACGATCGTGGCGAGGCCCGGCTCGGGCGGCTCGCTCAGCGAATCCACACGGCGGGCCGCGATCCCCCGCTCGGCGAGCACGTCGCGGGCACGGTCGGCGAGCCCTGCGCCGGATGCGGTGACCACGACCGCCCACTGCTCGGTGAGCAGCTGGGCGACGTGATCGATCGCGCCCTCGACGCTGCCTGCGAAGGACGGCACGGATGCGGCGGCGATCCGCGTGACGCCGGCGTCGTCCGAGAGGCCCTCGGCGGCCGCATCCGCTGCGCCCGAGTCGAACGAGGAGAGCTCCCACCACACGTCGGTGCGCGCACGGGCGGCCTCGTGCAGTTCGGGCAGCGACAGGAAGTCCCCGGAGCCGAGGTCGACCGGGGTGTCGGCGCCGGCCACTGCGGCGCTCCACGCCGCATCCAGGAACTCCTGGTTGGTCTCGGCGAGCGTCGTCGCTCGGGTCGCGGCGCGCACCGGGTCGACGACGGCGACGGCGCTCGCGCGCGGCAGGTAATCGACGATCGTCACGAGACCGTCGACGAGCGCGGGGATGAGGGACTCCATGCCCTCGACGGGGATGCCCTCGGCCATCTTCGTGAGCATGCCGGCGAGCGACGGGAACGCGTCGGCGAGGCCGAGCGCGCGATCGCGCACCTCGTCGGTGAGGAGCAGTTCACGGCTGGGCAGCAGGTCGATCCGGTCGATGTCGCCGGGCAACGAGCGCTGGTCGGCGACGGAGAACGCGCGGATCTGATCGACCTCGTCGCCGAAGAACTCCACACGATAGGGGTGATCGGCGGCGGGCGGGAAGACATCGAGGATGCCGCCGCGCACCGCGAACTCGCCGCGGCGCGAGACCATGTCGACGCGGTGGTACGCGAACTCGACGAGGCGCACGACGATGGCTGCGAGGTCGTGGCCGCGGCCGCCGACGCTCAAGCGGATCGTGCCCGCATCCCCGAGTCCGGGAACGATCGGCTGGATCGCGCCGCGCACGGACGCGGTGACCACCAGCGGCGCGGTGCCCTCCCACTCGGCGATGCGCTGCAGCACGGCGAGACGGCGGCCGACGGTCTCGGCGCTCGGGCTGAGGCGCTCGTGCGGCAGGGTCTCCCACGCCGGGAAGTGGCGCACCTCGGCACCGGGGAGCAGTGCCTCGAGCGCCGGGCCCAGCGCCTCGGCGCGGCGGCCGGTGGGGGCGACCGCCAGCAGCACGGCGGGCTTGCCCGCCTCGCGGCGCCGCTCGAGCAGGGCCGCCAGCAGCGGGGCGTCGAGGCCGTCGACGAGGGAGAAGTCCCCGTCGACGGAGGCCGCCTCGGCTGCGTCTCGGAACGTTTCTGAGCGCGCGAGGGCGCGGACGATCCCGGGAACTGTCACCACAAGAGTCTACGGCGCCCCGCCGACACCCGCCCCGCGGGTGCTCCCCGGTGGTGGGGTGCTGCTCGCTCCGGTGGGCGCCGCCGTCATGTTCGAGGGACCCGAAACGCGCCCGATCAGGCGCCGCGGCCGCAACACGCGTCCCTCGAACACGGAGCCTCGCGCCACCGACCCGTTCGAGGGACCCCGAACGCGCCCGATCAGGCCCCGGGACCGCAACACGCGTCCCTCGACCATGAGGGGCCGCATCCGGTGCGGCGAGACTGCATTTCCGTGACGAGATCACGGGGTTTACCCGTGATGTCGTGCGAAAGATGCAGTCTCGCGGGTCAAGCGAGCGTTACCCGGGGAGGTGAGGGCCGCGCGGGGGTCAGGCGCGGGGGGCGTGCCAGCGCTGCTGGGCGGCGACGAGGCCCTCGTCGACGAGGAGCTCGACCGCATCCGCCGCATCCGAGACGAGGATGGGGAGGGTCTTGCGCTCGGTCTGACCGAAGGCGTCGAGCACCCAGTCTGCCGGGTCCTGCCGGCCGGGAGGGCGCCCGATGCCGACCCGCACCCGGGGGAACTCCGGGGTGCCGAGCGCCTTGGCGACGTCGCGGACGCCGTTGTGCCCGCCGTGGCCGCCGCCGGTCTTGAGCTTGAGGGTGTCGAAGGGGATGTCGAGCTCGTCGTGCACGACCACGACACGCTCAGCGGGGATGTCGAAGAACTTCGCGAGGTTCGCGACCGGTCCGCCGGACACGTTCATGAACGTGTTGGGCTTGGCGAGCACGAGCTTCGGTCCGCCGGGGCGCAACCAGCCCTCGGCGATGCGCGCACCCGCCTTGTGCACCTTGAAACCCTCGTTGCGACGGTCGGCGAGCTCGTCGATCACCATCTGGCCCACGTTGTGGCGCGTCGCCTCGTAGCGGGGCCCCGGGTTCCCGAGTCCCACGATCAGCCAAGTGTCGGCCATGTCATCCCTTTCCGGAGGCGGCGCGAATGCGGTGTTGAGACGGACGTAAAACAGGAGAAATCCCGAACGCAGGACGATTCTTGCGAATCGATCCTGTCGTCGGGATTTCTCCTGTGCGAGTGGGGCGGAATTACTCCGCGGACTCCTCGGACTGCTCAGCAGCGACCTCGGCGTCGGCCTCGGCGATCTCGTCCTCCGCGGCGAGGGTCGCGGCGGGCACCGAGACGGCGACGACGAGCGTCTCCGGCTCGGTCACCAGCGTCGCACCCTGGGGGAGCTTCAGGTCGGCGGCCGTGATGTGCGTGCCGTCCTCGAGGCCCTCGACGTCGACCTCGATGTTCTGCGGGATGTTGGTGGCCAGCACCTCGAGCGACACGGTCGCCGCGTCGAGGTTCGCGATGGTGCCGGCGAAGGGCTCGCCCACGACGACGACGGGGACGTCGACGGCGACCTTCTCGCCCTTCTTCACGACCAGCAGGTCGATGTGCTCGATGATCTGGCGCACCGGGTCCTTCTGGACGTCCTTGACGAGGGCCAGGTGGTCCTTGCCGTCGGCCGTGAGCTCCAGCAGCGCGTTGGCGCGGCGGATGAGCAGGGCGACCTGGTGGCCCGGCAGGGCGAGGTGCACGGGGTCGGTGCCGTGGCCGTACAGAACGGCGGGGATCTGACCGGCGGCGCGCAGACGACGGGCGAAGCCCTTGCCGAACTGCGTGCGCACCTCAGCGGTGACCTTGTTGTCTTCCGACATGATGATTCTCCTTGCGGGCCCACGGGCCCCGGGTTTGGGGATGGGTTCGACTCGAACGCGAGCGCGTGAGGAAGCCGTAGGCCTGCACACCCTCGTCGATTACGGATGCGGATGCCGCATCCCTCGCCGAAGTTCGCGTCGAGTCTACCAGTGCCGCCCGGTAGCATGGAAAAGATGCGCCCCCGCCGGCGCGAGCCCCGACGAAAGGACTCCCCCGTGGACGCTCAGCTCGCCTCCGACCTCCTGCTCGGTGTGATCGGTCTGCTCGCGCTCGGATCCCTCGTCGGCGTGATCGGCGCCTTCTGGTCGATGGGACGTCAGAACTACCGCAAGTCCTGACTCCGCGGCGACCAAAGGCGTCGCACGGAATCCTCGCAGCGCGTGGGAACACTACGATTGGCGTGTTCCCACCCTTCGTTCGAGGAGTATTTTTCGTGACCGAGGCATCAGCCAACATCGGAGTCGTCGGACTCGCCGTCATGGGGTCCAACCTGGCCCGCAACCTCGCCTCGCGCGAGGGCAACACGGTGGCCGTGTTCAACCGCAGCTATGACAAGACCGAACACCTCGTCACGGAGCACCCCGAGGCGGGCTTCGTCCCCGCCTCGACGTACGCCGAGTTCGCCGCGTCGCTGCAGAAGCCGCGCACGGCGATCATCATGGTCAAGGCCGGCGGCCCCACGGATGCGGTCATCAACGACCTCGTGCAGGTGTTCGAGCCGGGCGACATCATCGTCGACGGCGGCAACGCCCTCTTCACCGACACGATCCGCCGCGAGAAGGCGGTGCGGGAGACCGGCATCAACTTCGTCGGCGCCGGCATCTCGGGCGGCGAAGAGGGTGCGCTCAACGGCCCGTCGATCATGCCCGGCGGCTCGGACGAGTCCTGGGTGACGCTCGGCCCCATCCTCAAGAGCATTGCGGCCGTCGCCGAGGGCGAGCCCTGCGTCACGCACGTCGGTCACGACGGCGCGGGCCACTTCGTCAAGATGATCCACAACGGCATCGAGTACGTCGACATGCAGCTCATCGGCGAGGCGTACGACCTCATCCGTCGCGGCACCGGCAAGACGCCCGCCGAGATCTCCGAGATCTTCGCCGAGTGGAACCGGGGCGAGCTCGAGTCGTACCTCATCGAGATCACCGCCGAGGTGCTCAAGCAGGTCGACGCCGCCACCGGCAAGCCGCTCGTCGACGTCATCGTCGACCAGGCCGGCGCCAAGGGAACGGGCGCGTGGACCGTGCAGACCGCGCTGGATCTCGGCATCCCCGTCTCGGGCATCGCCGAGGCCGTCTTCGCCCGCTCGCTCTCCTCGAAGCCGGCGCAGCGCGCCGAGGCGACGTCGCTTCCGGGCCCCTCGTCGACGGGAACTGTCGCCGACCCCGAGGCGTTCATCGAGGACGTGCGCCAGGCGCTGTACGCGTCGAAGATCATCGCCTACTCGCAGGGCTTCGACGCCATCGTCGCGGGTGCCGAGCAGTACGGCTGGGACATCAAGAAGGGCGACATCGCCAAGATCTGGCGCGGCGGCTGCATCATCCGCGCACAGTTCCTCAACCGCATCACCGAGGCCTACGCCGAGAACCCGTCGCTGCAGGCGCTCGTGCTCGCGCCCTACTTCCGCGACGCCGTCGCCACGGCTCAGGATGCGTGGCGTCGCGTCGTCATCGGCGCCGTCGAGACCGGTGTTCCCACCCCCGCCTTCTCGTCGTCGCTGGCCTACTACGACGGCCTGCGCGCCGACCGCCTGCCGGCCGCCCTCATCCAGGGCCAGCGCGACTTCTTCGGAGCGCACACCTACAAGCGCATCGACAAGGAGGGCACCTTCCACACGCTGTGGTCGGGCGACCGTTCCGAGGTCGCGGCCGTCGACACGCACTGACCCCGTCATGACGGACGCCGCCGTGCGCGGCCGCCGGAGGACGCTCCTCCTGGCGGTCGCCACGGCGGCGTATCTCGTGGTGCTGGCGCGCCTCACGCTCGTGCCCGATGACGCGGCCGGCACCGGCGGCATCCTGAGAGCGTGGGCCGAGGCCTTCGCCGCGGCGCCGCCGACCCGGTGGATCACGTTCGATCTGCTGGAGTTCACCGCGAACGTCGCGCTGTTCGTGCCCGCGGGTGTTCTGGGAACCCTGTGGCTCGGCAGACGCTGGTGGCTGGCCGTGCCCCTCGGCCTCGCGATCAGCGCCGCGATCGAGACGACGCAGCATCTGGCCATCGCGGGCCGCGTCGCCGACGTGCGCGACCTCGTCTCGAACACCGCCGGCGCGGCGCTCGGCGCGCTGGCGATCGCGGCGATGCGCCGCATCCGTCGCCGCTGACGAACGGATTCGGCGCGCCGGGCTCACCGGGTGATGTCGCGCACCGTTCCCTTCTCGAGCCGCAGACGCCGCGACGCACGTCGGGCGACGGCGGAGTCGTGCGTCACCACGATGAGGGTCAGCCCCTCGCGGTTGAGCGCCTCCAGGACCTCCAGGATCTCGTCGCGCATGTGCTCGTCGAGGTTGCCCGTAGGCTCGTCCGCGAGCAGCACGCGGGGTCTCTTCGCGATGGCTCTGGCGATCGCCACGCGCTGCTGCTGCCCGCCCGACAGCTCGCCGGGACGGTGGTCGGCCCGTTCGTCGAGACCGACGCGCTGCAGTGCCTCGCGGACCCGGTCGGCCCGCTCGGGATGCGGCAGGCCCAGGGGCTCCAAGCCCATGTCGACGTTCTCTGCAGCTGTCAGGGTGGGAATGAGATTGAACCCCTGGAACACGAAGCCGATCTCGTGCGCGCGCACCTCACTGAGCTTTCGGTTGGTCGCGCGGGCGATGTCGGTCTCGCCCAGCATCACCTGACCGCTCGTGGGCTGATCCAGTGCCCCGAGCAGCTGCAGGAACGTGGACTTGCCGCCTCCGGTGGGCCCCTGAATCGTCACGAACTCCCCGGGGGCGATGTCGATGTCGACGCCGGTGAGCGCCGTCACGACCCTCCCCTTCTGCCGGTAGGTCTTGCTCACGCCCCGCACGCGGTAGGCGAACCCCGCTGCTGCGCCGGCGTCGACGCTGTCGTTGCTGATCATGTGTGTTCTCCTCGTTTCGTTGCGGTGCGGCTCAGGCCACGGCCCGCAGAGCCTCGGCCGGGCTGAGTCGGGCTGCGCGCCATCCGCCGAAGGCCCCCGCGACCAGCCCCGCGGCGATCGAGAGTGCGACGGCCAGCAGGATGATGCCGATCGAGACCGGTGCGTTCAGAACCACATCGGATGCGGCGGTCGCCAGCTGCGGCGCTCCACCCATCCCGCCCATCCCGCCCGGTCCCGTCATCCCGCCCGGGCCGGTCGCCTGCTCCGTAGTCGCCGAGATCGTGGGCGAGATCAGGTTGATGATGCCGATCGCGCCGAGCCCCAGGACCACACCCGCGACACCGCCGATGAGCCCCTGCACGACCGACTCGCCGGCGACCTGACCGACGACCCGGCGGTTGGACCAGCCGATCGCCTTGAGCGTTCCGAACTCGCGAGTGCGGCGGGAGACGCCGGAGATCGTGAACAGCACGGCCAGCGCGACCGCCACGACCAGCAGAAGCACCGACAGCCAGGTGCCGAGGCTGGTGATCAGCGCCGAGGCGCTCGAGAGCGAGCCGGAGACGGTCGAGGCCAGATCCGATTGGGAGCTCACGGTCGCATCGGGGAAGGCGGCCGAGATCGCGGTCTGCACCGAGCCGATGGCGTCGGCGGAACTCGCCTGCACGTAGACGGTCGAGACGACGTCGCCCACTCCGGCGAGCGTCTGAGCGACATCGAGCGGGATGTAGACGTTCGCCGCCGTGTCGGCGTCATTGGTCGCGGAGGCGACGATGCCCACGATCTGCATCTGGGTGCCGCCCACGTCGATCGTGCCCCCCACCGCCAGCGACTTCGACGCGGCGTAGGTGGCGTCGAGCACGGCGACGTTCTGACCCGCATCCGCGCCCTCCAGCATCCGCCCTTCGGAGAGCGTCACCGCCGAGAGCGGTCCAACGGATGCGTCGGCGCCGACGCCGAGCACGGAGAACGAGTCGAGGTCGAAGGATCCGCCGCCGAAGCCCCCGCCCCCGCCCGGCGGGCCGGTCTGTCCCTCCCCGCTCGTGCCGTCGTCGGTGGACGGCCGCTCGGGGAGCTCCCCCGTGAACGTCGAGTTGGTGAGCGCGAGCGCACCGGATGCGGCCGAGACGTTCTCCAGGTTCGCGATGGTGTCGACGGTGGATGCCGCCAGGGTGCCGCGCATGAAGTCGGTCGTCAGCCGCGACTGGCTGAGCGAGGTGGTGCCGTCGTCGTCGGTCGAGCCGCCGTCCTGACCGAACTCGAAGCGGGGCCTGTCTCCTTGGCCAGGCTCGGTCTCGGCACCCGCAACCGTCAGGTCGGTGCCCACGCCGTAGACGGCTTCCAGGGCGCGGGTCTGCGCATCACGCACACCGGCCGACAGCGCCGTCACCACGATGACGAGAGCGATGGCGATGGCGAGCCCCGCCGCCACGATGATCGTCTGCTTCTTGCGGCCGGACAGTTCCCGCCGCAGATATGTCGCGTACATGTTCTCCTCCTGGCCCATCGGGTTATGGGGCCGTGCCGAGACGCTAAAGACGCTCGCGATGCAAGACACATGGCGCGTTGATGAGGCGACTATGCGACCATGTCTCTCATCCGGTACCCGGCCGGCTGCGCGACTCACAGCGGGTTCATAACCCGCTCCATAGGAACGGCATAGAAACGACCTCAGAATCGGGGCATGACTTCGATGGCACCCTCTCCCGCTCTGCAGCGCGCGGACGGCTCCGCTCCCCGCATCCTCGTCGTCGACGACGAGCAGATGCTCACCGATCTGCTGTCGATGGCTTTGCGCATGGAGGGCTGGGACGTGCGCGCCGCGGCCAGCGGATTCCAGGCGCTGCAGGCCGCCCGCGACTTCGAACCCGACGCCATGGTGCTCGACATCATGATGCCGGACCTCGACGGCATGGCGGTGCTGCAGCGTCTGCGCCAGTCGGGCAACGACGTACCGGTGCTCTTCCTCACCGCGAAGGACGGCGTCGCCGACCGAGTCGCGGGACTCACGGCCGGCGGAGACGACTACGTCACGAAGCCCTTCAGCCTCGAAGAAGTCGTCGCCCGGCTCCGCGGTCTCATGCGCCGGGCGGGTACAGCGCAGGCGGGCGACTCCGAGCCCATCCTGCGCGTCGGCGATCTCAGCCTCAATGAAGACAGCCACGAAGTCGAGCGTCAGGGCGTGGAGATCGAACTGACCGCAACCGAGTTCGAACTGCTGCGCTACCTCATGCGCAACCAGCGCCGCGTGGTCTCGAAGGCGCAGATCCTCGATCGCGTCTGGAACTACGACTTCGGCGGTCGCTCGAGCGTCGTCGAGCTGTACATCTCGTACTTGCGCAAGAAGATCGATGCCGGACGCGAGCCGCTGATCCACACCGTGCGCGGTGTGGGCTACATGATCAAAGCTCCGCAGTGACAGGCGTCCACCGAAGGGTGGCGCGCCGACTCACGCTCCAGGCCCGGCTCATGGTCGCCGTCATCGGCATGGTCGCCGTCATCCTCGGCGCGGTCGGACTGGCGACCGGCACGATCCTGACCTCGATCATGCGGGAGAGCCTGGACACGCAGGTCACCGAGGCGTCGCAGCTGTACGGCAACCCGACCGACAGCGCCGCGGACATCCTCA
The DNA here is from genome assembly GCF_056868075.1 of Microbacterium sp. KU4F. NCBI lineage: Bacteria > Bacillati > Actinomycetota > Actinomycetes > Micrococcales > Microbacteriaceae > Microbacterium > Microbacterium sp. KU4F. The sequence goes on from NZ_CP200324.1 coordinate 1,013,554, forward strand.
AGAACGGTCGGCAGGAGGTCGGCACGCTTCTCGTGCTGCGCGGACAGTACGGTCCCACCACCGGCGCGTACGTGGCCGACGACAACAACATCGTCGAGCTCTCGTCGTCGCAGATCGAGAGCATCACCGGACGCCCCGACCACGACACGGGCCGCGTCGACGTCACGGTCGACGGCCTGGGCGACTATCGCGCCATCCTGACCGGCAACACGTCCGGCGCCTTCCTCCTGGTCGGGCTGCCCACCTCGGAAGTGACAGAGACCCTCGGGCAGATCGTGACCACCGTCGCCCTGGTGACCATCGGAGGTCTTCTGCTGCTGGGGGTCGTGCTGGCCATCATCATCCGACGCAGCCTGCGCCCGCTCCGAGCCGTGGCGAGCACCGCCGAGCGGGTCGCCGCCCAGCCCCTCTCCGAGGGCGCCGTGCGCATCACCGAACGCGTTCCCGCATCCGAGGCCGACGAGGCCACCGAGATCGGACGCGTCGGGGTCGCGCTCAACACCCTCCTCGACCATGTCGAGACCTCCCTCGAAGCACGTCAGCGCAACGAGGAGCGGATGCGGCGCTTCGTCGCCGACGCGAGCCACGAACTGCGCACGCCCCTCGCCTCCATCCGCGGATACTCCGAGCTCTCGCTGCGTGATCGCACGCTCAGCGAGACCACGGAGTCCTCGCTCGAGCGCATCCAGGCGCAGTCGCTGCGGATGACGGAACTCGTCGAAGACCTGCTGCTGCTCGCCCGCCTCGAGGAGGGGCACGAACTCGTGTACGGGTCGGTCGATCTCTCGCGGCTGGCCGTCGAGTCCCTCGGCGACGCACAGGCGGCGGGCCAGGATCACCACTGGGAGCTCGAACTCGACGAGGAGCCCGTCATCGTCGCGGGCGACACGGGCCGACTCACCCAGGTCGTGGCGAACCTGCTCGCCAACGCCCGCACCCACACGCCGGCGGGCACCACGGTGACGCTCAGCGTCACACGCGAAGACGCGGACGCGGTGCTCCGCGTGCACGACGACGGCCCCGGTGTCGACCCGCAGGTGCGCGACGAGCTGTTCGAGCGCTTCGCCCGCGGCGACAGCTCCGCGCCCGCAAGACCGGCGGGACGGGGCTCGGCCTGTCGATCGCGCGCGCCATCGCGAACGCGCACGGCGGCGAGCTGACGGTGGATTCCGTCCCCGGCGACACCACGTTCACCCTGCGTATGCCGGGCAAACCCATTGATCCGGGACCGACCGCATCCGAGGCCGATCCGAGCCGCTAGCGTGGTGTGGTGACCACTCCGATCGATGCCACCACCACCTCCGCCTGGACGGAGCTCGCCGCTCTCCGTGACGGGTTCTCTCCCGACCTGCGGGGCTGGTTCGCCGCAGACGACGACCGTGCCGCACGCCTGAGCCTGCCGCTGGCCGACCTGCACGTCGACCTGTCGAAGAACCTCGTCACCGACGAGATCCTCGCCCGTCTCGTGGAGCTCGCGCGCCAGACCGGCGTCGAGGAGCGCTTCGCCGAGATGCTGGCCGGCGTGCACATCAACACGAGCGAGGACCGCGCCGTGCTGCACACGGCCCTGCGTCGACCCGCGGGCGCCGAGCCCGCGCTCGTCGTGGACGGCCAGCAGGTCGACGAGGACGTGCAGTCGGTGCTCGAGCTCGTCTCCGCGTTCGCCGACCGGGTGCGCTCGGGTGAATGGCAGGGTGTCACGGGCAAGAAGGTCACCCACGTCGTCAACATCGGCATCGGCGGATCCGATCTCGGTCCCGTCATGGTCTACGAGGCTCTCAAGCCCTACGCGGACGCCGGCATCCAGGCGCGGTTCGTGTCTAACATCGACCCGACCGACCTCGCCCAGAAGACGGCGGACCTCGACCCCGAAACGACTCTGTTCATCGTCGCGTCCAAGACGTTCACGACGCTCGAGACGCTGACCAACGCCCGCCTTGCGCGGGACTGGCTGTGGGCGGGGCTCACCGCATCCGGCGCCATCGCCGACGACGAAGAGGCGCGGACGGATGCGGTCGCGCACCACTTCGTCGCGGTCTCGACGGCGCTCGACAAGGTCGCCGCTTTCGGCATCGACCCCACCAACGCGTTCGGGTTCTGGGATTGGGTGGGCGGCCGCTATTCCGTCGACTCGGCGATCGGCCTGTCACTGGCGATCGCTCTCGGCCCCGACGTGTTCCGCGAGCTGCTCGCCGGCTTCCACGCGGTCGACGAGCACGTGCGCACCACGCCGCTCGAGCGCAACGTGCCCGTGCTCATGGGTCTGTTGAACATCTGGTACAACAACTTCCTCGGTGCGCAGTCGCACGCCGCCCTCCCCTACGCGCAGCAGCTGAGCCGGTTCCCCGCCTATCTGCAGCAGCTGACGATGGAATCCAACGGCAAGTCCGTGCGCTGGGACGGCTCCCCCGTCACCACCGACACCGGCGAGATCTTCTGGGGCGAACCGGGCACGAACGGACAGCACGCCTTCTACCAGCTCATCCACCAGGGCACGCGACTGATTCCGGCCGACTTCATCGCGTTCGTGAACCCCGCCTATCCGCTCCGCGACGGCGACCGGGACGTGCACGGGCTGTTCCTGGCGAACTTCCTCGCCCAGACCAAGGCGCTCGCGTTCGGCAAGACCGCCGCGGAGGTCGAGGCCGAGGGCACCACCGGTGCGCTCGTCGCCGCACGCACGTTCGCGGGCAACCGTCCGACGACGTCGATCTTCGCGCCCGCGCTGACCCCGGCGGTGCTCGGCCAGCTCATCGCGCTGTACGAGCACATCACTTTCACGCAGGGCGCGATCTGGGGCATCAACTCGTTCGACCAGTGGGGCGTCGAGCTCGGCAAGCAAGCTCGCCCTGCAGATCGCCCCTGCGATCGAGGGCGACGCGGACGCCACGTCGGCGCAGGATGCGTCGACCCGCGCCCTGCTCGACTACTACCGGGCCCACCGCACGCACTGAGTCCCGGGCTTCACGCCACGGCGCCGCATCCGTCTTCGGGTGCGGCGCCGTGGCGTTGTGGCGGGCGTGTGCTCCGTGTGCCCCCCGCTCCATCGCCCGAGTTGCGTCGCATGTGCGCAGATGCGCCACTTTTGCGCAGATGCGCCAGCTGATCGCAGGCGCATCTGCGCAAAAGTGTGGCGGTTCCGCATCCGTTCGCGCTGGCGGCGAGTAGCCGCGAAGGAAACGGATGCGGCTTCCGCGCCCGCATCCGCCATCCGCCGCTCGCCGCTCGCCGCTACAGAAATGCGCACCTGCACCAGCTCATCGCTGGCGCAGGTGCGCAGAACTGTGGCATTTGCGCAACTGCGACGCAACTCGGGCACCCGGATGGCGGAACCGACCTTCACGCCGGACCTCCCCCGGGCCCCTGCCCCATGACCCCAGGCCCCCGGGCCCCCGGGCCCCGACCCCACACGCGCGACGCGAGGTCAGTAGCCGCTGAAGGCGTCGGTCGTGATGCCGCGGGCCTTCTCGAGCGCGGGCGCGAGGTCGGCGATCAGCCGGGGCGGGCCCGAGACGTACGCGTGGCGCTGGCCGATGTCGGGCACGACGCGGGCGAGATGTCCGGCATCGATGCGCTCGGGACCGGCCCACGTCCAGTTCGCGGGCAGCGTTCCCGGATCGTCCGGCGTGAACACGACGACCGGGACCCCGGACGCGGCGAGGTCGTCGCGGAACACGAGCTGACCGGCATCCGAGGCCACGAACACGAGCACGATGTCACGGCGCACGCCGCTCGCCGTGAGATGACGCAACTGCGACACGAACGGTGTCACGCCGATGCCGGCAGCCACCAGCAGCACGGGTCGCGAGGTGTCCTTCGGCAGCACGAAGTCACCCCAGATCCCCGTGACGGCCAGCTTCTTGCCGAGCTCCACCTCGCCGAGGGCCTTCTTGTAGGAACTCTGCGGCCCGACCCCGTCGCGGTACGCGACACGGACGGTGGGCAGGTCCTCGGGCGCGGAGACGATGCTGAACTCCCGTCGGGTTCCTCGGGCGTCGGCGCGGCGGTGCGGCACGTCGAGCTCGAGGTACTGCCCCGCCCTGAAGGCGAGACCACGCTCGGCCCGGAACACGAGCTCGCGCACCGTGGCGCTGGGCGACCGGCGCTCCACGAGGGTGAGACGCACAGCCTGACGCAGGCAGAACAGGAACGCGATCAGGTTGCCGATCAGCAGCGCCCGCTCCTGCCCCAGCGTCATGTACCCGACCGGGATCGGCCAGCCCGCCAGCACGCCGACGACCGCGGCCACCGTGTACTGCTGCCAACGACGCGGTGGCAGCGTCAGCGGTTCGGAGAGCATGAACGCGCCCAGGAACAGGAACGGGGATGCGGTCAGCACCTGCCCGATCACGGTGCCCGCATCGATCGCGAGACCCGACTGCTGGTACTGCACGAAGACGCGGATCAGGTTGACGATGACGGCGACCACGAAGAAGAGCCCGACGACGCGGATCTTCTCGGTGCGCCAGAGCACGATGAGCCCGAGCAGCAGCACCGGCCCGAACAGCACGGGCGTCCCCACCCACCAGGCCGAGCCGCCGATGCCCGAATCCAGCGGCAGCAGCGCGGAGACGATCGTCACGACCGTCGCTCCCACGGCCGCCGGGTTGAAGATGTGGCGGCCACGCCAGGCCAGCAGGTACTTGGAGACGGATGCGGCCAGAGCCGCGATCGCGATGCCCACGAGCCCCATCGGCTCGATCGTCGGACGCAGCACGAACAGCAGGATCACCGAGGTGATGAGGGTCGACTCGGTGCGCAGCGGGAGCCCCAGTATCCGCTGCGCGGTCGTGTCGGCGAGGACGCCGACGACGGCCAGCACGACGGCGGTGACCAGCAGCTCCCACGGCGTGGGGACGACGAGGCCTGCAAATGAGAGGACGAACGCGATGGCGGCGAGCACGCCCAGCGCGAGCTGGACGAGCCGATACATCGACAGGCTCCCGAACAGGGCGGTGACCCGATTCGCGCCGGCGGTGAAGGAGGCGATCACAGGAACAACTCGGCTTTCTGGTCGGCGGACCATTCGACGGTGCCGTCGGTGGTCATTCTCACCCACGACACCCCCCATTCGGCGGCCAGCTCCGGGCCGCCGTCGAAGAAGAGTGCGGTCGCCGCCGCGTCGGCGTGCATCGCATCGGATGCGAGCGCCCAGGTGGCGACGATCGTGCGCACCGGAACCCCGGTGCGGGCGTCGAGCACATGGTGGAGGCCCTCGCCCCACGCCCTGCGGTTGATCGCGGACGCGCACAGCGCCGCATCCTCGACCTCGAACACGCCGATCGCCCGTGAGGGGTCGAAGGGATGCTCGAGGCCCACCCGGATGGGTCCGCCGCGCACGGCCATGTCTCCGCTCGCGTCGACGACGAAGCCGCCGGCCACGGATCCCTCGAGGATCTCGGCGACGAGGTCGACCAGGCGTCCCTTGCCGAGCGCGCCCACGTCCAGCAGCGCCGGCTGCGCGAGACGCAGCGTCTGCGCGTCCCACTCGAGCACCTGCCGCCACGAGGGCGCGGGAGCGGCCCCGTGATCGACGAACGAGTACACGGCGTCGTATCCGCGACGGGCGAGGCTGTCCCCCACCAATGGATTCACCGCCCCCGCCGTCGCCGCATCGAGCTCGCGGTACACATCGAGCATCGCCACGGCGTCGGCCGGCGCGGCCGCCTCGCCGCCGTCGGCGGCGAGGCGGCTCACGAGCGAGTCCGAGCGGAATCGAGACCACTCCTCATCGAAGCCGTCGATGACGGCGCCGATCAGGGTGCGGGTCTCGTCCGCGACGGGCTCAGCGGTTTCGATCTCCCATCGGGTGCCGATCGCGTCGAACCGCCACAGCTCGGACATCAGCCCTTGGCTTCGGTCTTGATCTCCTCGATGGCCTGGTTGAAGCCGCCGCTCGTGAGCGACGAGCCGGCCACCCGACTGACCTTGATGTCGTCGATCTTCTTGCCGACGACCTCGTCCGAGATACCGCCGATGAACTGGCCCTGGTACTGCTGCGACTCGCGCGCCTGCGGGTCGCCGGTCACGGTGACAGCAGTGACCGTGTCATCGGCCAGCGTCACCTCGACGGTGATTTTCTCGACGGTCTCAGGTGTCTGGTACGAACCCTCGGCGGTGTACGTGCCGTCCTTGTAGGTGCCAGAGCTCGAGCTCGAGCCCGCATCCGAGGAACCGGTGCTCAGCGGGGTGCTCGACGTGGCCGGAGCATCGCTCGTGTCGGCGTCGGTGGTTGCGGCCTGCGAGGAGCAGCCGGCAAGGGCGAAGGCCCCAGCGACGCCGATGACGGCGGCGGCAGTGCGGACGGGGCGGGGTACGGCGTTCGTGCGGATCATTTTCGGTCCTCCTGGATGCGGTGCCTCGACAGACGAGCGCGGCGTATGCCGTGCGCGTCCCTCGCGCTGTCGTAACCGTCCGCTTCATGCGGCGGCATGGACCATCCTGCGCAGCCGACTTTTGCGACCGCTATGAATCCCGGGGGAATGTGGATACCGAGCCGTCAGGCGGCGCCGTCGAACATGCTCGTGACCGAGCCGTCCTCGAAGACCTCGCGGATCGCACGGCCCAGAAGCGGAGCGATCGGCAGGACGGTCAGCGCGGGGAAACGCTTCTCTTCGGGAAGCGGGATCGTGTCGGTCACCACGACCTCGTCGATCGACGCATCCTGCAGGCGCTCGGTGGCGGGGTCGCTGAAGACGGCGTGCGTGGCCGCGACGATGACGCGCTCGGCGCCGCTGGCTTTGAGTGCCTGCGCCGCCTTGACGATCGTGCCACCGGTGTCGATCATGTCGTCGACCAGCAGGCACACGCGACCCGCGACCGAGCCGACGATCTCGTTGACGGTGACCTGGTTGGCGACGTTGGGGTCGCGACGCTTGTGGATGATGGCCAGCGGCGCGCCGAGGCTGTCCGACCACGTGTCGGCCACCCGCACCCGACCGGTGTCCGGGGAGACGACCGTGAGCTTCGCGCGGTCTTCGGGGGTCAGGGTGCGCTCGAAGTACTCGAGGAGCACCGGCTTCGCGAACAGGTGGTCGACAGGACCGTCGAAGAAGCCCTGGATCTGAGCGGCGTGCAGATCGACGCTCATGACGCGGTCGGCGCCCGCGGTCTTCAGCAGGTCGGCGACCAGGCGGGCGCTGATCGGTTCGCGACCGCGGCCCTTCTTGTCCTGACGGGAGTAAGGGAAGTACGGCGCCACGACGGTGATGCGCTTGGCGGATGCACGCTTGGCCGCGTCCAGCATGATGAGCGTCTCCATGAGCCACTCGTTGACCGGCGGGCCGAAGCTCTGCAGCAGGAAGAAGTCGCAGCCGCGGATCGAGACCTCGAAGCGGGTCAGGATCTCGCCGGAGGCGAAGGTGCGGTACTCGGTGGGAACGAGCTGCGTGCCCAGCTGCGCGGCGACCTCCGTCGCCAGCTCGGGATGCGAACGCCCCGAAGCCACGACGAGACGCTTCTTGGTCTTGGCGACCAGTCCCGGAGCGATTCCGCGCTCACGATCCAGATCGACCGTCTTATCTTTGCGTGCCATCGCCAGCTTCCTGTGCGGTCCGTGCGCGCTTCGCCGCATCAGCTGCGGCCGTGCCCGGCCTGTTGTTCTCGACCCATCCCTCGACGTTGCGCTGAGGGGCGACGCTGAGAGCCAGGGCACCGGCCGGAACATCCTTGCGGATGACAGCTCCGGCACCGGTTTTCGCGCCGTCTCCGATCTTAACCGGCGCCACGAACACATTGTGCGAACCGCTGTGCACCTCGTCGCCGATCTCGGTGCGGTGCTTGGAGACGTCGTCGTAGTTCGCGGTGATGGCGCCGGCGCCGAGGTTGACCCCGCGGCCGATCGTCGTGTCGCCGATGTAGGAGAGGTGGGGCACCTTGCTGCCCTCGCCGATCTGCGAGTTCTTCGTCTCGACGAACGTTCCGATCTTGCCGTCGGCCGCGAGCGTCGTTCCGGGGCGGAGGTAGGCGAACGGCCCGACGTTCGCGCGCGGGCCGATGACGGCCAGGGTCGCATCCGTGCGACGGACGACCGCATCCTCGCCGACCTCGCAGTCGGTGAGGCTCGTGTCGGGGCCGATCGTCGCGCCCGCGGCGACGGACGTCGCGCCGAGGAGATACGTGCCCGGGAGCACCGTCACGTCTTCGGCGAGGGTCGCGTCGACGTCGATCCAGGTCGTCGCGGGATCCAGGATGCTGGCGCCCGCCAGCTGCCAGCGACGCACCGTGCGGGCGTTGAGGATGCGGGCGGCCTCGGCGAGCTGCACCCGGTCGTTCACGCCGAGGGCGGCCGCCGGATCCGGCGACTGACCCACGGCGATGCGCTCACCGGCGCGTCGGGCCAGCGCCACGACGTCTGTCAGGTACTTCTCGCCCTGCGCGTTGGCCTGGCCGACATCCGGGAGATGACGGCGCAGCGCCGCGGCACGGAAGACGTAGACGCCCGCGTTGATCTCGGCGACCTCGGCCTCGTGGTCGGTCGCATCCTTCTGCTCGACGATGCGCTCCACATCGCCCGACGCGTCGCGCAGCACCCGGCCGTAGCCGGTGGGGTCGGCCAGGACCGCGCTGAGCAGCGTCACGGCCGCCTCGCGCGCCCGGTGGGTCTCGACGAGCGCCTGCAGGGTCTCGGCCTCGAGCAGCGGCACGTCGCCGCTCAGCACGAGCACGTCGCCGTCGAAGGCGTCGAGGCCCGCAAGGCCGAGCTCGACGGCGCGTCCGGTGCCGGGGATCTCATCCTGATCGACGACGACCGCGTCGGGCGCGAGGGCGGCGACCGCCTCGGCGACGAGGGTGCGCTCGTGCCGCACCACGACCGCCACGCGCGCCGGTTCGAGGGCGCGCGCCGTGCGCAGCACGTGACCGACGAGCGGCTGCCCGGCGAGCGGATGCAGCACCTTGGGAAGGCGGGAACGCATGCGCGTTCCCTGACCGGCGGCGAGGACGATGACGGCGAGGGGCGCCGTGAGCGATTCCGACATGCTCCGCCGCCAGGACTCGAACCTAGACCTCACAGCTCCAAAGGCTGTCGTGCTGCCATTACACCACGGCGGACCGCCCGCACTCGGGCGGGCTCCCCCAGTCTGCCACCTGAGGCCCGACCCGCCCGCATCCGCTCCCACTCCCGCTCCCGCATCCGCTCCCGCTCCCGCTCCCGACCTCACCGCGTCCGCATCCCACTCCCCACGCCCGGCCCGCCGCATCCGGATCCGCCCACCCCTTCCCCGCGAGACCGCATCTTTCGCACGAGATCACGGGTAATGACAGTGATCTCGTGCGGGAAATGCAGTCTCGCGGGGAGGAAGTGCGTGAGAAGGGGCGAGCGGATGCGGGTGCGCGCGAGCGAGCACCGATCGCCATAATGGCCTCATGGCGACAGAGAGCGACGAGGTCGACCGCATCGTCGGGTCGTGGATGACCCAGCGCCCGGACCTCGACTTCTCGCCGCTCGAGGTGCTCTCGCGCGTCGACCGCCTCTCGCGCCACCTCGACCGCGCCCGACGCGAGGCGTTCCGCCGCAGCGACCTGGAGCCGTGGGAGTGGGACGTGCTCTCCGCGCTGCGGCGCTCCGGCGAGCCGTACCAGCTCAGCCCCAAGCAGCTGCTGCAGCAGACGCTCGTCTCCAGCGGCACCATGACCAATCGCATCGACCGGCTCGTGGGGCGCCGGCTCGTGCGCCGCGAGGCGGATCCGGCCGACGGCCGGAGCGTCCACGTGATCCTCACCGACGAGGGCCGTACCCGCGTCGACGCGGCCATCACCCGCCTGGTCGATGCGGAGGCCCTGCTGCTGCAGCGACTCTCGCGCAGCGACCGGGACCGCCTCGCCGCCCTCCTGCGCAAACTCTCCCTGGGATTCGACACATGAGCGACGACACGATCGCAGCCCCCGCCCCGGATGCGGCTCGGCACCGCAAGCTGCAGCGCTGGTTCGACAACCGCTTCCGCACCCCCGTCGCCGTCTACGGCCTCATCGTCTACACGACGGTCGTGCTGATCGCCGATGAGGAAGGCCCCGTCAGCGAGCTGCTCTCGGTAGCCATCAGCAGCCTGGTCGTCTTCTACCTCGCGCACGTGTTCGCGCACACCCTCTCGGACCACGGTCGCCACGGCCTCGGTGCCGCAACACGACTCGCCTTCATCCACTCACTCGGCATGCTCTACGCGTGCGCGCCGTCCACGATCGCCATGATCATCACGGCGTTCTTCACCTCGGACGCGGGCGACGTGCAGGATGCCGGCATCTGGGCGGCTATTGCGATGCTCGCCATCCTCGGGTTCTCCGCCTACGCCCGCACCGGTGCGAAGCTCTGGGTGCGCCTGCTCGGCGCCGTCGGCACCGCGTTCCTGGGCCTGCTCGTTGTGATGCTGGAGTTCTTGTTGCACTGAACGACCGTGCTCAGCCCAGCGAGAAGCCCCCGTCGCCCGTGAGCACCTGACCCACCACCCAACTTCCCGCGGCGCTGGTCAGCCAGGCGATCAGTTCCGCCGCGTCCTCGGGACGGCCGAAGCGCCCGAACGGGGTCGTCCGGAGGTACTCCTCGACGCCGCCCAGCGGACGGTCCGCGGTCTCGGCGTCCAGGTAGCCGGTGTTCACCGGCCCCGGGTTCACCGTGTTCAGCACGATGCCGAGCTCCAGCAGCTCCGCCGCAACGGATGCGGTGATGCCGGCGAGCGCGGCCTTGCTCGCGGCGTAGGCGATCTCTCCCCGCATCGGCCCGTGGATCTGACCCGAGGTCATCCAGATGACGTGGCCCTGCGGCGCAGCGTAGGGCTTCGCTCCGCTCACGCGCTCCCCGGGGCGCCGCTGCTCGTCCCGACTCGGAGCCTTGCGGCGGGCGAACTCCGCCGTCAGCAGCAGCGTCGAGCGCGCGTTCACCTGCCAGAACGCGTCGAGACGCTCGGGTGTCATATCGAGGATACTGCCGTCGTCGCCGCTCTTCGCGTGATTGCAGACGAGGATGTCGACGGTGCCGGTCGCAGCGGCGGCTGCATCCATCACCCGACCGATCGCCTCGGTGTCGGCGAGATCCGCGCCGATGTCGGTCAGCGTCGCACCGGAGGCGAGCTCGGCACGGATGCCGGCGCGGACCGCGTCGAGGTCGTCGGCGCCCCACGGCTGGTCGGCGTCGTGTGGACGGTGGTGCTGAATGACGAGATGCGCGCCGCGGGCGGCGAGTGAGCGGGCGACGGCGTAGCCGATGCCACGACGGCGGGAGACGCCGGTGACGAGAGCGGTGCGGCCGCTCAGGGGAAGATCTGCATGCATGGGTGGACCCTTTCCGGGGCGCGCGAGCGCGCGTGTGCGGGAGAAGAAGGCGGGTCACCGGCATTGCATGCTGCGAGCGTACCAACCGCATCGAGCGCGCTCGGCGGCGGAGAGCTCGACTATTCGGATGCGGCCCCCTCGGCAGACCCGCGAGGCGAACCCGAAGCGCGCGCCAGCCATGCGGCTCTGACCGCACCGAGCGCCTGCTCCAGGCCGAGCTCCGCGACGGCATCCACGTAGCGTCGGGCCGCGCGTCGCACCTCCTCGGGGTGCGCGCGGTGGAGCGCGACTCGTGTGCCGCGGGTTCGGCTGGTCTCGAGCAGACCCTCGGCCTCGAGGGCCGAGTATGCCTTCGCCACCGTCCCCGGTGCGACGCGCAGATCAGCGGCCAGTTGACGCACCGACGGCAGCCGGTGGCCACCGGCGACACTCCCCGACCGGATGAGGCCGGCGATCTGCCCACGGATCTGTTCCGACGGGAGCACGGCGCTGCCCGGATCGAGCACGATCATCGCGCGGCCATCCGGCGCTCGGACGCGGCACGATTCCCCGCCTCCACCGCGACGGACACCGGAAGCACGATCGTCCGACGTGCCGCCATGATCACCGCGACGACGCTGCAGGCCAACGCCAGAACGCCGACGACCGCGAGAATCGGCGCGGCGACGATCCATGCCACTCCGACCCCGACGACATACGCACGGCCGATCGAGAGGCCGGCCTGCAACACCACGCCGCCGAGGGGAAGCAGAACCGCCGAGAGGGCGACGAGCAGGATGATCTGCGCGGTCTCGCGACGCCACGACGCGTCCACGTCGGCGAGCCGATGATCGCCGAGGGCCGGGGTGGAGCTGACTCGCCGCAGAGCGAGGAACGTCGACGCGACGAGCATCGACGTCGCAACGAGGAGAGGGACCCCATAGAACCACCCCGGATACGGAGTGGCCGCCGTCGTGTACTCCCCGGTGTCGAATGCGATCGTTCTCTCTCGCCCCCTCTCGTCGGCGCTGCCGGTGAGGCCCGCGAACAGGACGAAGAGCAGCTGGGCGACGACGAGCAGCACGAAGAGGCCGACACCGCGTCGACCGAGGTGAGAAAGCGGTGTCCTCGGGGTGAGCGAGGCCTCGCGGGGGATGTCGGGCCCCGCGTCCCCGACGCGAGGCGGCATCGCCGCGTACAGGAGAAGTCCTGAGATCGCCCCGATGGCCGGGGCGATCAGGATGGGCAGGCCGACGAGCCGGGAAGCCAAGAATGATGCCGCGGACAAGCAGACGACGACCCCTCCTGCGACCACGATGGCGGCGAGCGCGCGCCGACGGGCCGATTGCAGGAGCCGGCGCACCATCGGCGACAACGACCTCGTGTCTTCCCTGCCGCTGCGCCCCCGCCGCCACACGACCGCGATCACCGCGGTCACGCATGCGACATATCCGACGATGACTGCCTCAACCATCCCGCCTCCCACCTGTATCAATCAACTGATACACGCAGGGGATCTCGTGTGTCAATGCGTTGATACAGACCAGACTGCGTAGCCTGGAAGCAACATGGCTCATCTACTCGGCGGCGAAGCGCTCCATCTCGAATATCCGACGAAGGTCGTCTTCGACTCCGTCTCGCTCGGCGTGAATGAGGGCGACCGCATCGGCATCGTCGGCCGCAACGGCGACGGCAAGTCCACCCTTCTCGGCATGCTCGCCGGCCGCACCGAACCCGACAGCGGGCGCGTCACGGTCCGCGGCGGCGTCAGCATCGGCGTGCTCGATCAGGCCGACACCCTCGTCGACGGGCGGACGATCGGCGAGAGCGTCGTCGGCGACCGCCCCGAACACGAGTGGGCCGGCGACGCCCGCGCCCGCGACGTCATCGCGGGGCTGCTCGGCGATCTCGACTGGGATGCGGATGTCGCGACCCTCTCCGGAGGGCAGCGGCGACGCGTGGCACTCGCCGCCCTCCTCGCCGGCGACTGGGACGTCATCGCCCTCGACGAGCCGACCAACCACCTCGACGTCGAGGCAATCAGCTGGCTGGCTGCGCACCTGAAGAAGCGGTGGCCCGCGAACGCCGGCGGATTACTCGTCGTGACCCACGATCGGTGGTTCCTCGACGAGGTGTGCACCGTGACCTGGGAGGTGCACGACCGCATCGTCGAGCCCTTCGAAGGCGGCTACGCCGCATACATCCTGCAGCGCGTCGAGCGCGACCGGCAGGCCGCGGCGATCGAGTCGAAGCGGCAGAACCTGGCCCGCAAGGAGCTGGCGTGGCTGCGGCGCGGCGCACCGGCCCGCACGTCGAAGCCGAAGTTCCGCATCGATGCGGCGAACGAGCTCATCGCCGACGTGCCCGAGATCCGCGACAGCGTCTCGCTGCGCTCCCTCGCCGTCGCCCGGCTCGGCAAAGACGTGGTGGATCTGCTCGACGCCTCCGTCTCCTACGGGGATCGCGAGGTGCTGCACGAGGTCGAGTGGCGCATCGCCCCGGGCGAGCGCACCGGCATCCTCGGCGTGAACGGAGCCGGCAAGTCCACTCTGCTGGGGCTCGTCTCGGGCGAGATCGCACCGACCGCGGGACGGGTGAAGCGCGGCAAGACCGTGCAGGTCGCGACGCTCTCGCAGCGTATGGACGAGCTCGACGAGCACCTCGACTCCCCCGTGCGCGTCGTGCTCGCGGGCCTGCGGACGACGTACTCCTTCGGGGCGGGATCGAAGGCGCAGGAGCTCACCCCCGGCCAGTTGCTCGAGCGCCTGGGCTTCTCCAGCGCGCAGCTCTCGACGCCCGTGAAGGACCTCTCAGGAGGTCAGAAGCGCCGGCTGCAGCTGCTGCTCGTGCTGCTGTCGCAGCCCAACGTGCTGATCCTCGACGAGCCGACCAACGACCTCGACACCGACATGCTCGCCGCCATGGAGGATCTGCTCGACTCCTGGCCGGGCACCCTCGTCGTCGTCTCGCACGACCGGTACTTCCTCGAGCGCGTCACCGACCAGCAGTATGCGATCCTCGACGGCCGCTTCCGGCACCTGCCCGGCGGCGTCGACGAGTATCTGAAGCTGCGCGCCGCGCAGCCTCGGAGCACGGGCGCGGAACGACGGGGTCCTGCGAACGCGACCGCCGCCTCCCCCGCGCTGGCGGGCGCCGAGCGCCGCGCCGCCGAGAAGGAGCTGTCGGCGATCGACCGGCGTCTCGCGAAGCTGCAGACCGAAATTGCTGCCCTGGACGCCCGGTTCGCGGACGCCCACGACGACTACGACCGGCTGCTCGAGCTGCAGCGCACGCGTGATGCACACGTCGCCGAGGTCGCCACGCTCGAAGAGCGCTGGCTGGAACTCGGCGAGGCGCTCGACGACTGAGCGCCCCGCCGAAGGCCCGTCAGGCGGGGACAGCCTCGCGCGGGTGCTCGACGCACCAGGCGAGGCAGGCGCGGATCTCGCCCAGCACGTCGTCGGGTTCGACGTCGAGGGCGATCGTGTCGGCCACATCCCCCACCGCGCGCTTCTCACCGAGCAGTGCCGTGTCGGCGGGGTGCAGGCCGAACTCGCGTCCGACCGCCTGCACCTCGGCCTCGCGGGCCTCTGAGGCGGGAAGCAGGTCGCCCAGCGGCACCACCGCGACATCGTGCGGGTCACGACCGACCGCCTCGCAGCATAGTTCGAGGAACTGAGAATGGCTCAGCTCGTACGCGCTCAGGGTGTACCGGCTGCCGTGCGTGCCGCGCTCCATCGCACCGACGGCGGCCTGCGCGACCTGGCGTACCGTGACGGCGGACGTGGAGCCGCCCAGCACGGGGATCGGGCCGGCACTGGCTGCGACCGCATCCAGCACGGCCTGCCAGCGCGGACGCTGCCCGGCCACGACACCGAAGATGTAGGGCAGGCGCAGCACCATGACATCCATCGCGCCGTCGCCCTCGAGGACGGCGACCTCCTCCTGCGCGTAGCGGGAGCGCGGGTAGGCGTTGCGGGTACGGAACCCGAGTTCGGGCCAGCGCTCGCCCCACTCGGCGGTGTCGGAGCCGAAGACGATGAAGCGCCGGACGCCGGCCGCGCGCGCGAGGCGTGCGAGGCGCTGCGTCGGCACCACGTTGGCCTCGTAGTAGAAGCGGGATGCGGGAGCGGGCGGGAGCGTGCGCTCATCGGCACCCATCGCGAAGAACACCGCATCCGTTCCGGTGAGCAGGTCAGTGAGCTCGCCGTCGGTCATCAGGTTCAGGTCGCCCCAGTGGGCGTCGACCTCCACCGGCAGCTCCGGCGCGTCGGTGGCGGGAAGCGCGAGAGTCGCGACCGGATAGCCGCGACGCAGCAGCTCCTGCGTGGTGTGGTAGCCGAGGAGGCCGGTGCCGCCGACGACGAGTGCGCGTTGCATGATGAGCCCTTCCGCGCCGATCCCCTCGGCGCCCTGTGTCTTCGACGCTAGGCGCGCGCATCCGCACGCAGCAGGGGCGAAGGTCCCATGACGGCGGAGGGCCCCCGACGCGGTGCACGCCGGGGGCCCTTCGATGACGGATGCGGTCAGCTCAGCCCGTTGTCCGCCAGCCACTTCTTCGCGATGTCCGCGGAAGACGACTTGTCGACCGTGCTCTCCACGTTCAGCGCGACGAGGCCCTCGGGCGTCAGCGCGGCGCTCACCTTGTTGATGACGTCGGCGATGTCGCCGGCGACGTCCTTGTTGACGAGCGGGACGACGTTCGACGCGAGGAACAGCGACTTCGGGTCCTCCAGAACCTTCAGCTTCTGGGTCTGGATCTGCGGGTCGGCCGTGAACACGTTGGCGACGTTCACCGTGCCTGCCACGAGGTCCTCGACCGTGGTCGCCCCCGTCGCCTGGAAGGTCACGTCGATGCCGTAGGTGCTCTTGAGACCCGTGGGCCCGTACGGACGGTCGGCGAGCTCGGGCGGGCCGCCCAGGGTCAACGGCTCCGTGACCTTCGAGAGGTCGGCGATCGTCTCCAGCCCCCACTGCTCGGCGAACGCCTCGGTGACCGTGTAGGAATCCTGGTCGCTCGCGGTCGACTGGTCGAGCACCGTGAGGTTGTCGGGCAGGGCGTCCTTGAGCGCGGCGTAGACGTCGTCGGAGGAGCGCGCCTCGGTGTCGGGCTCGAAGAACTGGAGCAGGTTGCCGGTGTACTCCGGGAACAGCGTGATGGCGCCGCTCTCGAGCTCGGGCAGGTAGGCGTCGCGCTGACCGATCGTGAAGTCACGCTGCACCGTGAAGCCGGCGCCCTCGAGTGCCTGGGCGTAGATCTCCGCGATGATCTCGTTCGAGTAGTAGTCCTGGGAGCCGACGACGATCGTGTCGGACGGCGCCTTCGTCTGGTCGCCGTCGGAGAGCGGGTCGGAAGAGGACGCGCAGCCGGCGAGGGCCAGCGCCGAGGTGAGTGCGACGGCGCCGATGAGGGCGACGCGGCGGCGGAATGCTGTGGACATGGTGTTCCTTCCTGGTGGATTCGGGACGTGTGCGGGAGGCTCAGGCGGCCTGCACGGGTCGGGAGCGCAGCCGCCGCGGCGTGCGCGACGGTGCTTGGACACGGATGCCGGCGGGCACGGCGGCGCGCTGTGCGAGGGCGAGCAGCGCGTCGAGCACGAGCGCGAGAAGGGCGACGACGATCGCCCCGCCGAGCACCTGGTCGATCCTGCGCAGCGGAATGCCCTGGATGATCGGCAGGCCGAGGCCGCCGAGGCCGACGTAGGCGGCGATCGTCACGGTGGCGACGACCTGCAGCACGGCGGAGCGGATGCCGCCGACCAGCAGCGGCAGGCCGAGCGGGATCTCGACGCGCCACAGGATCTGCCACTCGGTCATGCCCATCGCGCGGGCGGCGTCGATGACACGGCGATCGATCGCCTCGAGGCCGGAATAGGCACCGGCGAGCAGCGCCGGGATGGCCAGCACGACGAAGGTCACCACCGCCGCCTCCGGCTTGTGCAGCACGCCCATGAGCAGCACCAGCAGCACCAGCAGTCCGAAGGACGGCACGGCACGGGCAGCACCCGAGACCGCCACGGCGATCTCACGGCCGCGACCGGTGTGACCGATGGCGAGTCCGGCGGGAATCGCGATCACGCCCGCGATCGCCACCGCCACCGCCGTGTAGCCCAGCTGCTGCAGCAGCAGCACCGGCAGTGCGCTCGGGCCGGTGTACTGCTCGGGCGAGAAGAGCCAGAGGATCGCATCCCAGAAGACGTTCATGCGGCCGCCTCCGCTCGTTCGGCCACGCGCCGACGGGTCGGGCGGGCCGTGCGGCTCCACGGCATCGCCAGGCGTCCGAGAAGCACGAGCAGCAGGTCGACGACGAGCGCGAGGATCACGACGGCGACCACACCCGCGAAGACCTCCTCGAGGATGCGGCGCTGCAGGCCGTTCGTGAAGAGATAACCGAGATTGGTGACGCCGACGAGGATGCCGACCGTGGCGAGCGAAATGGTCGACACCGCGGCGACCCGCAGCCCGGCCAGGATCACGGGCCCTGCCAACGGCAGATCGACGGCGAAGAAGCGTCGGAAGCCGCCGTAGCCCATCGCCGTCGCCGCCTGACGCACGCCCGCATCCACCGAGTCCAGGCCATCCGTCACGGCGCGCGTGAGGATCGCGATCGCGTAGATCGTGAGACCGACGATGAGGTTGAACTCCGTCGGGATGCGGTAGCCGAGCGCCGTCGGCAACAGGATGAGCAGAGCGAGGGACGGAATCGTGTAAAGCAGCCCGGTGACGGTGATCACCCAGCCGCGCAGCAGGCGGTACCGCCATGCCACCCAGCCGAGCGGGATCGACAGTACGAATCCGACGACGATCGCGATGAGGCTCTGGCGCAGGTGATCGAGAGCCAACTCCGCGATCATTCCGAGGTTCGCGAGCACCCAGGCCATCTCAGTCGCCGTTCTCGACGAGCGCGCCCTGCGTGCGCCCCTCGGCGTCGACGACCACCGTGCGCCCGCCCACCTCTTTGAGTCGCAGCGCGCGCTTGCCCTTGTCGGCGCCGATGAAGGCCGACACGAAGTCATCGGCGGGCGCCTGCATGATCTCGCTCGGGCTGCCGACCTGGAGCTTCTGCGCCCCCTTCGCGAGGATGACGACCTGATCGCCCAGCAGGAACGCCTCGTCGATGTCGTGCGTGACGAACACCACCGTCTTGTCGAGGTCGCGTTGAAGGCGGATGAGCTCCTGCTGGAGCTCGGCGCGCACGATCGGATCGACCGCGCCGAACGGCTCGTCCATCAGAAGGATGTTGGGATCTGCGGCGAGGCCGCGGGCCACGCCCACGCGCTGCTGCTGGCCGCCCGAGAGCTGGCTCGGGTAGCGATCGGCGAGGGCCGTGTCGAGCCCGACGGTCTCCATGAGCTCAAGCGCCCGGCGCCGCGCGTCACGGCGAGAGGTGCCGTTCAGCACCGGCACGGTGGCGATGTTGTCGGCGACGGTGAAGTGCGGAAGCAGACCGGAGTTCTGCATGACGTAGCCGATCCGCCGGCGCAACGCCACGGGCGAGCCCGTCGACACGTCTTCACCGTCGATCTCGATGACGCCCGCTGTCGGCTCGACCATGCGGTTGATCATGCGCAGCAGCGTCGTCTTGCCGCATCCCGACGAGCCCACGAACACCGTGGTCTGGCGCGACGGGATGACCAGGGAGAAGTCCGTGACCGCACGCGTGCCGTCGGGGAACTGCTTGTCGACGCCGCGGAACTCGATCATGCTCGGTCCCGGGCGAGGCTCACTCGGTGACCTCGACTTCTTTCCAGAAGGCCACGTACCCCGAGAAATCCGCGCCGACCTTCTCGATCGCACCCGGGTAGGGCTCGGGGTAGGACCATGCGCGATCGGCAAGCTCCCGGCCGTCCGCGGTGACCGTGAAGTAGTGCGCCGCACCCTTCCACGGACAGGTGTACGGCGTCGGACTGTCGACGAGGACGCCGTCGGTGATGCTCGCCGGCGGGAAGTACCAATTGCCCTCGATGCGGATCAGATCTTCCTTCGGAGCCTCCGCGAGCACCGTGTCACCCAAAAGAGCCTTCATCGCCGCCTCCCAGCCGCGCCACACCCCCGCAGAACAGCGGAGAAGCACCAACGTTACCGACCCCCGGCGACACCGGCGCCGCAGGTTGCGTCATGGGGCGTCATGTGCTGGCGCTGCGTCAGTACCAGTAGCTCAAGCGGACCGGCAGGTGCCAGCCGAACAGGCGGGCGAGCGTCACGGGATCGTCGGCGTCGATGCGACCGGCCGCGGCGAGGGTCACCGCCGAGACCTGACCGAGGAAGATCGCGGCGAGCTCCGCGACGCCCAGGCGCGCGTCGGCATCGTCGTCGGTCTCGGTGACCGACGCGGCGCCGTCCTCTCCGACCGTTAGGCGGAACCTCCCGCCCGCGAGATCCAGTGGATCCTGCACGTCGAGCACGACCGAGCCCGCCCCCTCGTACCGCCGTGACCCCAGCAGCGCGGGCGTATCGAGCACGCGCAGGTAGTGGTGGTCGCGAAGGATGAGGGTGGCGGCGCGGCGATCCGAGATCATCCACAGCAGCGGCTCGTCGACCGCCAGCTCGCTCGCACGTACCGTCCCGATCAGGTCCATCTCGACGAAGAAGCGCCACAGGCCCGCGTACGCGTCCGCATCCGCCGCCGTGAGGTTCGCGACCGTCACGCTCGAACGGGTGAAGTCGTCGTGGTTCTCCTCGACGGAGTACAGCGCGAGACCCGTGATCTCACCGGAGGCGTCCCGGTACTGGACGGCACGGGTGTGGCCGGGCTTCTCGGCATCGGCCCGGGTGCCGGCGAAGCGTCCCCAGTGCCCGCGGGGCATCTCCACCTCGCCCGGTCGCGTGACCCGGACACGGTCGAACAGCTCGGGCGCGAGCTCGCGCCAACGCTCGCGCGAGATGAAGTCCACCCGGCCGGAGGGCGCAGGCCCCGCCCACGCCGCGCGCTTGACGTCGATCTCGATGCTCGCCACGGCGACCGCCTGCGCGAATCCGAACCGACCGTAGAGCGTCGATTCGCTCACCGTCAGACTCGCGACCGGCAGCCCGAGCGCCGCTGCCGTGCGCAGCTCGCCCTCCATCATCGCGCGCCAGATGCCGCGCCGACGGTGCGTGGGTGCCACCGTGACGGAGCTGATCGCGCAGGAGTCGACGACACCGCCGGGAACGGACAGCTCCCCACCCACGAGGCCAGGGTTCCCACCGGAACCTCGGGCTGCGGGGCGGTGTCGTCGAGCACCGCGACCATCCGGCGGTGCCCGCGAAGCCCCCGACCGGTCTCGCGCTGCACGTCGCTGGGCTCGTCGTCGAGGAACCCACGCGCGACGGCCGCCTGCCAGCCGTCGAACGAGCGGTCGTCGTCGTCGGAGAGACGCACGAGTTGCAGGCCGTCACTCGCCAGACGCGCAGCGGATGCGGCGTCGACCGGCCCCTCGTGCTGACGGGCGATGACGTCGTGGGCAGACATGCATATCCTCCTGACGAGCGGCGCGCTCAGTCGATGATCCGGGCGCCGGGCACCGGCCCGTGCACGTGGTGGGCGACGTGCCCGCTCGCGCTGAGCACGATCTGGAGCTCGATCGCCGCTTCGGCGTCGGCTGTGAGGAAGGCGAGCGTAGGCCCCGACCCTGAGACGAGGCCCACCAGCGCGCCCTCGCGCTCCCCCGCCTCGAGGACGTCGCCGAGCCTCGGACGCAGCGTCAGGGCCGCGACCTGCAGATCATTGCGAGCGGATGAGGCGAGCATGGCGGCATCCCCCGCTCGCAGCGCGTGGAGCACGTCGTTGTCGACCAGCGGCCGACGCGAAGCGGGCGAGATGTCGAGCGCGTGGCGGGCCCGATGCTCATCGAGCGCGCGGTACACCTCCGGCGTGGACAGGCCGTCCTGACTCGTGACGATCACCCAGTCGAAGCGTCCGCGGGCGAGAGCGGGACTCAGTTCGTCGCCGCGCCCGACGCCCACCGCCGTGCCCCCCATGAGCGCGAAGGGCACGTCGGCTCCCAGCCGCGCAGCGAGCGCGTGGAGCTGCGCCGTTCCCAGCCGGGTGTCCCACAGGGCGTCGCAGGCGAGAAGAGTCGCCGCCGCATCCGCGGACCCGCCTCCCATGCCGCCCGCCACGGGGACGCCCTTGTGGATCTCGAGATGCACCCCGCCCCGATAGCCGGTCTCCGCAGCCAGGAGCCGCGCAGCGCGGACGGCGAGGTTGCGGTCGTCGAGCGGCACGCCGGCCACATCCACGGAACCCGTCACCTCGACGCTGATCGCGTCGGCCGGCGTCGCCCAGACATCCTCGAACGCCGATACGGCCTGGTACGCGCTCGCGACGTCGTGATAGCCGTCGTCCTGCACCTGACCGACCTCGAGGAAGACGTTGATCTTCCCCGGGGCGCGCACATGGACGCGCGACGACGCTCGCGAGATGCTCACAGCTTCGAGGACACCGCCCAGAGGTCGACGTCGATGCCCTCCGCGAGCGCGTCGATGCGCTCGAGCTCCTCCGTGTCGAACGCGGGGCCGGCCAGAGCTGCCAGGTTCTCGTCGATCTGCTCGACACTCGACGCGCCGATGAGCGCGGACGCGACCGTCGGCTCGCGCAGCACCCACTGGATCGCCATCTGAGCGAGTGTCTGACCCCGCTCCTTCGCCACGACGTTGAGTCCGCGCAGCGCCGCGATCGTGGCGTGCGAGAGCGGCTTGTCGGGAAGCGAGCTGCGGGTCTGCGAGCGATGACCGCGCCCGTCGCCGAGATACTTGCCGGTCAGCAGTCCCTGCGCGAGCGGCGTGAAGGCGATGGCCGACATCTCCTCCTGGCGCAGCACTGCGGTCAGACCGTCCTCGACCCAGCGGTTGAGGATCGAGTACGCGGGCTGGTGGATCACGAGCGGCGTCCCGAGGCTGCGCGCCACCGCCGAGGCGACGGCGGTGCGCTCGGCGCTGTACGACGAGATGCCGACGTAGAGCGCCTTGCCCTGGCGCACGAGGGTGTCGAGGGCGCCGATGGTCTCCTCGATGGGGGTCACCGGGTCCACGCGGTGCGAGTAGAAGATGTCGACGTAGTCGAGGTTCATCCGCTTCAGGGACTGCTCGGCGCCGGCGAGGATGTGCTTGCGCGAGGCGTAATCGCCGTAGGGGCCGGGCCACATGTCCCAACCCGCCTTGGACGAGATGATCAGCTCGTCGCGGTAGCGGCCGAAGTCCTCGCGCATCATGCGCCCGAAGTTCGTCTCCGCGGCACCGTAGGGCGGCCCGTAGTTGTCCGCGAGGTCGAAGTGCGTGATGCCCCTGTCGAAGGAGTGACGCAGGATCTCGCGCTGCTTGTCGAACGCGACGTTGTCGCCGAAGTTCCACCACAGCCCCAGCGAGATCGGCGGCAGATACAGGCCCGATCGGCCGACCTGGCGGTAATCCATCGCACCGTAGCGCTCGTCGGCGGCGGTGTAGGGGCGGTGGATCTCGGGGACGTTCGGACGGAAACGCGGCGCAGTCACCACTGCAGCCTATCCAGGGCGGCCGCGGAGCGCGGCCCCTTGCGAAACTCCCCCGTAATGCGCGCGCTCTACGCTGACGAGATGGTCTCTCTGTCTGCTCTTCCCGCCGACCCTCACCCCTGGGCGGCGCTTCTGACGCGTGAGGACATCGTGCTCGAAGCGGGCATGCTCCACCTCCGTCACGACGATCTCTCCCCGCACGACGCGCACCTCGCAGATCTCGCGATGATCGCGGACGCGTTGACGGATGCCGGCATCGAGCCGCTGCTCGTGCGCCACGGGCTGCGCGACGAGGCGATCGTGGTGGACGTCGCCGATCAGGACCGCGCCTGGGACGCCGTGACGCGGCTGTGCGTCGGCGAACCGGTGTACGTCAAGCCGAAGGGCCTGAGCGCGGTGCCCGCGCCGGATCACACCCCGCGCCGCGGCGCCCCGAGCGCGCTGCGCGTGTTCCGCCCGCGCCTGGCCGGATCGCTGCGGTACGGCGCGTCGCACGGCGTACGCCTGGAGTTCTGGCGCTTCGGCGCCGAGACGGTCGAGGCCCCGCACGCCAACGCGCTGACCCGGCGCATCATCGCCGCCGCCGACATCGAGCGCGTCAACATCCAGCGTCATGGCCGCACCTGGCAGAGCCTGCGAGGCATGTTCGACCCGCATCCGAACGAGATGGTCGACGACATCGACATGGTCTTCTCGTGGGTCGACGGCTCGTCGAGCGAGTTCCAGCGTCAGCGCGCGGCGCAGATGGCCGGTTACGTGGTCGGCGAAGGCGATGACGGGCCGGCCCGCTACCGGCACGTCGACGAACTGCGCTACGCGCTGCGCAGCGTGTACATGTACGCGCCCTGGGTGCGTCGCATCTTCATCGCCACCGATTCGCCGACGCCGTCCTGGCTCGCCGACCACCCGCGGGTGACAGTCGTGCGCAGCGAGGAGTTCTTCGCCGACACCTCGGTGCTGCCGATCCACAACTCGCACGCGGTCGAGGCGCAGCTGCACCGCATCGACGGTCTGGCCGAGCACTTCCTCTACTCGAACGACGACATGTTCTTCGGGCGGCCCGTCGCGCCGGGCTTGTTCTTCTCCCCCGCCGGCGTCTCGCAGTTCGTGGAGTGCGACGTGCGCATCGGTACGGGGCCGAACGCGCCTCACCGCAGCGGCCACGACAACGCGCTGCGGGTGAACCGCGAGCTCCTGCGCGAGCGCTTCGGACGCACCATCACACACGATCTCGAGCACTGCGCCACGCCGCTCCGACGCAGCGTCATGGCCGAGCTGGAGCAGACGTTCGCCGAGGACTTCGCGCGCACCGCCGCATCCCGGTTCCGCTCTGCCACCGACATCTCGGTGACGAACAGCCTGTACCACTACTACGCCGCCTTCACCGGTCGCGCGGTCGCCACGACCGCGCCGCGCACCCGCTACTACCAGACGACCATGGCGGAGTCGCTGCGACGCATGAGCCGGCTGGGCGAGCGCCGCGACATCGACATGTTCTGCCTCAACGACGGCGGTTCGGCCGAGGTTCCCGAAGAGGTGCGCGTGCGGGTGGTCACAGAGCTCCTGGAGCGCATGTTCCCGGTGCGCGCCCCGTGGGAGCTTCCCGCGGTCAGCGAAGGATCGGGATGGGAGCGGTCGGAGGCGTCCGCCCTGCGCTGACGTCCTGGGCGATGCCCGCCGAGTGTAGGCGGCGCTGCGCCTCGAGCGGGTCGATGTACTCGAGCGGATGCGGCGCGTCGACCGTGACGACGGAATGCACGACGGTCTCGGCGAACACGTGCACCAGGTTGTACGACTGTGCGCCGTCCTGCGGACGGGTGCCTCCGACGGGGACCGTGAGGTCCTGCGCGTAGCAGGTCGAGGATGCGACCGAGACCGGGATGCCGGCGAACGTCGCGAAGGTCGAATAGTGCAGATGGCCGGCGATGATCGCCCGCACGTCGCTCCCGCGCAGCACCTCGGCGAGCGCGCGCTGATCGCGCAGCTCGACGCTGGCCGCGAGCGGCAGCACGCTAGGCACGGGCGGGTGGTGCATGGCGAGGATCGTGCCCAGCGGCGCCGGCTGTGCCAGCTGCTCCCGGAGCCACACGAGCTGCGCGGGGCGCAGTTCGCCGTGGTGCGCGCCGGGGACGGTGGTGTCCAGGGTGATGAGCCGAAGCCCGTCGATCTCGTCGACGCGGTCGAACGGCGTCGTGGCGGGGGCCGCATCCAGCAGGCGCGCGCGGAACGCGCCGCGCTCGTCGTGGTTGCCCATCACCCAGAACACCGGCGCGTCCAGCTGCCGGGCGAACGGCTCGACGAGGCCGCGCAGGGCCGTGTAGGCATCCGCCTCGCCCAGATCGACGAGGTCGCCCGTGAAGACGATGCCGTCGGGGCGGATACCGCTCGCCTCGATGCGCTCGAGGGCCCGCTCGAGCAGGCGGAGTCCGTCGACGCGGTCGAACAACTTCGGCCCCGGCGCTCGCAGATGGGTGTCGCTCAGGTGCAGCAGTACGCGTTCCGCCGCCGGATACTCCCCAGCACGCATCGGTTCGTCCCTTTCACGGGCCGCTCGGGCGCGGCCATCGTTCCCGCGAACGTTACCGGCATGTTTCGTACCGGTGGCTGAACACACGGTAAATCCCTCAGTTGCAGCCGGTGACGATCCGGGGCGGGACGCTCAGGCGGAGATGACGTCGAGCTCCACGAGGAGTCGGCGCACGCGGGCCTCGATGTCGTCGCGCACCTCACGGACCAGCTCCGGGCCCTGCCCGGCGGGATCGCGCAACTCCCAGTCCTCGTAGCGCTTGCCGGGGAAGATCGGGCAGGCGTCGCCGCATCCCATCGTGATCACGGCATCGGCCTGGCGCACATCGTCAGTCGCCAGTAGCTGCGGCACGTTCCGGGTGATGTCGATGCCTCGCTCGGCCATGACCTCGACCGCGACGGGGTTGATCGCGGATGCGGGCTCGGAGCCGCCCGAGCGCACCTCGACGCCGTCGCCGCCCAGCGCGCGGGCGAAGCCGGCGGCCATCTGCGAGCGTCCCGCGTTGTGGACGCACACGAACAGGACGACGGGAACCTTCATGCGGACACCCGCGCGATCCGCTGGAAGTCGTCGATCGTCAGCTGCTCGCCCCGGAGGGTCGGGTCCACGCCCGCCTCCTCGAGAACGGCGCTGGCGGATGCGGCCGAGCCGCCGAACAGCCCGGACAGCGCCTGGCGCAGCATCTTGCGGCGCTGCTGGAACGCCGCGTCCACGACCCGGAACGTCGCCACGCGCTCAGCCTCGTCGCCGCGCGCCGCGGCGTCGCGCCGAAAGCCGACGAGCACGCTGTCGACGTTGGGCACGGGCCAGAACACCTGGCGCGACACGGTTCCCGCGAGCCGCCAGGCGCCGTACCAGGCGGCTTTGACGCTCGGAGCACCGTAGATCTTGGACCCGGGAGGTGCAGCGAGTCGCTCGCCGACCTCGGCCTGCACCATGACCACCCCGCGCTCGAGGTGACCGAAGTGCTCGAGGAAGTGCAGGAGCACAGGGACCGAGACGTTGTACGGCAGATTGGCCACGAGCACCGTCGGCTCCCCCGGCAGCTCCCGGATGGTGAGCGCATCCGCATCCACCACGCGCAGCATCCCGTCGCGCACCCCGTGCGCTCGCGCCGTGGCCGGGAGGCGCTCGGCGAGACGGTGATCGATCTCGACCGCCACCACGCTCGCGCCGGTCTCGAGGATCGCCAGGGTCAGCGAGCCGAGCCCCGGTCCGACCTCCACGACGTGTTCACCGGCGGCGACACCGGCGACCTGCACGATCTTGCGCACCGTGTTGGCGTCGACGACGAAGTTCTGCCCCAGTTTCTTCGTCGGAGTGACATCGAGCTCGGCGGCCAGCGCGCGGATCTCGGCCGCGCCGAGCAGGTGCACGGTCATGTGTATAACCCTAGACAACCGTCGAGCCAAGTCCGACCCTGAGAGAACGCTGTCAGGGTTAGGGTGACGAAATGACCACCGAAGCACTCCCCACGGGGACGTTCTCGATGCGCAGTCCGTTCGGACGCCGGGCGATCGGACTCTCCGTCGCCGCGGCCGTGGGCGGGTTCCTCTTCGGGTTCGACTCCTCCGTCATCAACGGCGCCGTGAAATCCATCGAGGCGGACTACACGAAGGAGCCGATCCTCACCGGCTTCGTCGTCGCTGTCGCCCTGCTCGGCTGCGCCGTCGGCGCCATCCTCGCCGGCGCCCTGTCCGACCGTTTCGGGCGTCTGCGCGTCATGCTGCTGGGCTCCGTGCTGTTCCTGGTCAGCTCGGTCGGCTCCGCGCTGACCTTCAGCGTCCCCGACCTGATCGTGTGGCGCATCCTGGGCGGTCTCGGCATCGGTATCGCCTCGGTGGTCGCGCCGGCCTACATCGCCGAAGTCGCCCCCCGGCAGATCCGCGGGTCGCTGGCGTCGCTGCAGCAACTCGCCATCACGCTCGGTATCTTCGCCGCGCTGCTGAGCAACGCGGTGCTCGCCGGCGCGGCCGGCGGCGCCGACGACACGCTGTGGTGGGGGCTGGAGGCCTGGCGCTGGATGTTCCTCATCGGCGTCGTGCCCGCCGCCGTGTACGGCATCCTCTCGTTCACGATGCCCGAGTCGCCCCGCTACCTGCTCGCGCGGGGCCGGACCCAGGAGGCGAAGGAGATCTTCGCCCGTCTCGTGCCCGCCGCCGACCTCGACAAGACCGTCAACGAGCTCACGACGGCCATCGAGACGGATCGCAAGAACGCGAAGGCCAGCCTCGCCGGCCCCGCGCTCGGGCTGAATCCGATCGTGTGGATCGGCATCATCCTGTCGGTGTTCCAGCAGTTCGTCGGCATCAACGTGATCTTCTACTACTCGACGACGCTGTGGCAGGCGGTCGGTTTCGACGAGAGCAACGCGCTGCTGGTGAGCGTCATCACCAGCGTCACCAACGTGCTCGTGACCCTCATCGCGATCTTCCTCGTCGACCGGGTGGGCCGTAAGCCCATCCTGCTCACGGGTTCCGTGCTGATGGCCCTCTCGCTGGGCGCCATGGCCCTGGCGTTCTCGTTCGCCACCGGTGAAGGCACGGACATCTCCCTGCCGGGCGCGTGGGGGCCGGTCGCCCTCGTCGCGGCGAACCTGTTCGTGGTCGGCTTCGGCGCCTCGTGGGGACCGCTGGTCTGGGTGCTCCTCGGCGAGATCTTCCCCAGCCGCATCCGCGGAAAGGCCCTCGGCGTGGCCGCCGGTGCGCAGTGGATCGCGAACTTCCTCGTGTCGTGGACCTTCCCGGAGCTGTCGTCCTGGTCGCTTCCGCTGACTTACCTGATGTACGCGATCTTCGCGGCCCTGTCGTTCGTCTTCGTGCTCTGGAAGATCCCCGAGACCAAGGGCATGGAGCTCGAACAGACCGAGACGCTGTTCGTCAAGAAACCCCGCCAGAAGAAGTGAGAGGAGCCGACATGACCAACAACTCGAAGTCGCACGAGGAGATCCGCGAGGAGCGGGAGAAGGCGCAGAAGGAGAAGGACCGCCTCGAGGCGCAGGAGGAGAAGCGCCTCGACGACGAGGACCGCTGAGCCCGCATCCCGGGCCTCTCCCGTCGGAGAAACGCTTGAAGGTCGGAGGATTGCCGCCGCATCCTCCGACCTTCGCCGTTTTCTCCGACGGGCGGAACGGACACGGGCGCCGTCAGTCGAACGAGCCGTAGACGGCCAGCGTGTTGGCGGCCAGCTGTGCGGCCAGCGCGTCGGGGTCCATGTCCAGCTCCGCGGCCATGAAGCGCACCGTCACCGGCACCAGGTAGGGCGCGTTGGGACGCCCTCGGTACGGGGTGGGTGTGAGAAACGGTGCGTCGGTCTCGACGAGGATGCGATCCAGCGGCGTCACGGCGAGCGCGTCGCGCAGGTTCTGCGCGTTCTTGAACGTGATGTTGCCCGCGAATGACAGGTAGTAGCCGCGCTCGGACGCGATCCGCGCCATGTCGGCGTCGCCCGAGAAGCAGTGGAACACCGTGCGCTCGGGAGCACCCACCCGCTCGAGTGTCTCGAGCACGGCCTCGTGCGCGTCGCGGTCGTGGATCTGCATCGCGATGTCGTGCTTCTTCGCGAGCGCGATGTGCGCCTCGAAGCTTTCGTGCTGCGCACCCAGGCCCTCGGGCTCGGTGCGGAAGAAGTCGAGACCCGTCTCTCCGACGGCGCGCACCCGCGGCTGGGCGGCGAGCTCGTCGATGACCTCGATCGCCTCGCCCAGCTGCCCTGCTGCCGCATAGGCGGGCGCCTCATTGGGGTGGATCGCGACGGCGGCGAGCACCCGCGGGTGCGAGGCCGCCGCCCACGCCGACCAGCGGCTCGACTCGACGTCGCCGCCCGCCTGCACGACTCCGACGATGCCGACGGATGCGGCCCGCTCGAGCTGTTCGTCCAACGACATCGCCTCGTCGCCGTCCTGGATCTCCAGGTGGCAGTGGTTGTCGTAGAGGGCGACGCCCAACGGCTGGGGCGAGGGCGGGTAGCTGACGTCGCGGCTGCCCTTCTCGCGCTGGCGCACGTACTGGCTGGGATCGCTCATCGACTCGCCCCTCTCGTTGAGCGAGCGAAGCGAGAGGGAACGCGCACCATCAGGCCGTCTGCTCGACGCGCGGGAACAGCGGCGAGAGGCCGTTGACGCTCGTGCCGGGTCGCAGGGCGCCCCACACCCCGGCCTCGCGCAGGGGCTGGTCCCGCAGCCGCCCGAGCGACTCGGCCGCCCCCAGGGCGATCCACAGCTTCTCGGTCGCGACGGGCATGACCGGCGACAGCAGCACGGCGAGCGCGCGCAGTCCCTCGGCCGCCGTGTAGAGCACGGTGCCGAGGCGCCCCGCCTGCTCCGGATCCTTGGCGAGAGCCCACGGCTCGTTCTCGGTGATGTAGCCGTTGAGCGCGTCGACGATCGTCCAGATGGCCGTGATCGCCTCGTCGATGCGGAAGCGCTCCATCGCCGCGTCGGCGGATGCGGCCGCATCCGCCACGATCTGCTGGATCGCCAGATCCGCCTCGGTGTAGGTGGCCGGCGGCGGAACGATCGCCTCGAAGTAGCGCTCGATCATCGCGACCGTGCGCGAGGCGAGGTTGCCGAAGCCGTTCGCGAGCTCCGCCTGGTACCGCGCCGACAGGTCCTCCCACGAGAACGAGCCGTCCTGCCCGAAGGCGATCGCGGAGAGGAAGTAGAAGCGGTAGGCGTCCGAGCCGAACACGTCGGTGATCTCCGTGGGCGCGATGCCGGTGAGCTTTGACTTCGACATCTTCTCGCCGCCGACGAGCAGCCAGCCGTGTGCGAAGACGCCGCGCGGCACCTCGAGTCCCGCGGCCATCAGCATCGCCGGCCAGATGACGGCGTGGAAGCGCAGGATGTCCTTGCCGACCACGTGATAGGCCGGCCAGCGGCGGCCGAAGTCCTCGTCGTCGACGCCGTAGCCGACCGCGGTCGCGTAGTTGAGCAGTGCGTCGACCCACACGTAGATCACATGCTGCGCATCCCACGGCACCTGGATGCCCCAGTCGAACGCCGAACGCGAGATCGAGAGGTCCTTCAGGCCCGAGCGCACGAAGGAGACGACCTCGTTGCGCGCCGATTCGGGACGGATGAAGTCGGGGTTGTCCTTGTAGAGCTTCAGCAGCGGCTCGGCGAACTCGCTCAGCTTGAAGAAGTAGTTCTTCTCCTGCAGCAGCTCGAGCGGCTTCGAGTGGATCGCGCAGACTTTGAGGCCCTCGAACGCTCCTGTGCCGTCGAGGATCTCGGATTCCGGCTTGAACTCCTCACAGCCCACGCAGTACAGCGCCTCGTACTCGCCCGCGTAGATGTACCCGCGGTCGTAGATGGCCTGCACGAAGCGCTTCACGCCCTCCTCATGGCGCTCCTGAGTCGTGCGGATGAAGTCGTCATTGGCGACGTCGAGGCTCTCGAGCAGCGGGAACCAGGCCTCGCTGACGAGCTTGTCGACCCATTCCTGCGGCGTGACGCCGTTGGCGGCGGCCGCGCGCAGCATCTTCTGGCCGTGCTCGTCGGTGCCCGTCAGCATCCAGGTGTCGTCCCCCGACTGGCGGTGCCAGCGCGCGAGCGTGTCGACGGCGACCGTCGTGTACCCGTGACCGATGTGCGGAACATCGCTCGGGTAATAGATCGGCGTCGTGATGTAGAAGGAACGGCCGTTGCTCACCCGTAGATTCTAGGCGGCGCCTGAGGGGGCCGCTTCCCTGTGACGAGCCGGCTCAGGCGCTCTCTCGCACGACCAGCTCTGTCGGCAGCGTGACGCTGCGACGCGGTGCACCGTCGATCACCTCGAGCAGCAGCGTCACCATCTCGGCGCTGATGCGGTCCCAGGGCTGACGCATGGTGGTCAGCGGCGGCTCGTGCGCCGCGGCGAGTCCGGAGTCGTCGAAGCCCGCCACGGCGACGTCCTCGGGCACGCGGAGACCGGCGCGACCGAGTGCCACGACGGCGCCGGCGGCCATCATGTCGGATGCGGCGAACACGGCGTCGATGTCACGGGTGCGCTCGAGCAGTCGCGACATCGCGAGCGTTCCCGATTCGCGGCTGTAGTCGCCGTGCTCGACGAGGTCGGGGTCGAACGCCTCGCCGAGCTCCTCGCGGAAGCCCACGAGGCGGTAGCGTCCGCCCGGGGTGTCGTCGGGCCCGGCGATCATCGCGATGCGCCGGTGTCCCCGCTCGAGCAGGTGCCGGGTCATCACGCGCGCCGACCCCTCCTCGTCGACCGCGACCGCGGCGAGGTCGCCTTGATGGCCGAGCGGGAGTCCGCACGAGACGGTGGGAACACCCGCGTCCAGGAGGGAATCGAGCAGCGGGTCGGCCTCGTGCGATGAGAT
Source organism: Microbacterium sp. KU4F (assembly GCF_056868075.1). NCBI lineage: Bacteria > Bacillati > Actinomycetota > Actinomycetes > Micrococcales > Microbacteriaceae > Microbacterium > Microbacterium sp. KU4F. The sequence continues at coordinate 1,045,114 of NZ_CP200324.1, forward strand.
GAGCAGCACGCCGTCGACGTGACCCGCGCTGACGAAGTGCGCCACGTTCGCACGCTCTTCCGGGGTACCGGCGACGAGCAGGACGAGGGTCATCGACCGCTGGGCGAGGGCTTCGGCGGCCCCCCGGAGCAGGAGCGAGAAGTTCGGGTCGGCGAACAGCAGATGCTGCGGCTCGGTCAGCAGGAACGCCAGCGAGCCGGCACGCCCGGTCGCGAGCGAGCGGGCGGCGTGGTTGGCCGTGTAGCCCGTGCGCCGGATTGCCTCCTCGACCGCCGTGCGGGCGTCGGGCGACACCCAGTGCCCGCCGTTGATCACGCGGGAGACCGTGCCGCGCGAGACGCCGGCGGCGGCGGCCACGTCCCGAATGGTGGGGCGGCGCCGGGCGATGGTCGTGTCTTCCACGCGAGGACTCTATCGCCTGCTCTGCGCGGCGGGGAGTCGACGTGCCGCGCAAACTGTGACCGGTCACAGTTTGATAACGAACGGGTCACGGGCTTGATCGTTCCGTGCGCAGCTGCGCAGACTGTGACCGGTCCCAGTCGCACCCGATGAGGACCGATCACCCTCGACCCGACGGAGCGTCATGACCCAGAGCTCACCCTGGCCGCAGCTGGACGGAATCGCCTACGGCGGCGATTACAACCCGGAGCAATGGCCCGTCGAGACCTGGCACGAGGACGTCGCGCTCATGCGCGAGGCGGGGGTCAACCTCGTGAGCGTCGGCATCTTCTCGTGGGGTCTGATCGAGACCGCGGAGGGCGTCTTCGACTTCTCCTGGATGGACGAGCTGCTCGACCTCCTCCACGCGAACGGCATCCACGTCGATCTCGGCACTCCCACCGCCTCCCCGCCCGCATGGTTCTTCGCGAACCACCCGGACGCCCGCGTCGTGACCCGCGACGGCACCACGATGGGCTTCGGCTCCCGCGGGATGGCGTCGCACTCCGCCCCTGCCTACCGCGAGGCGTCGGTGCGTATCGCGACCGAACTCGCCCGCCGGTACGCCACGCATCCGGCGGTCGTGATGTGGCACGTCCACAACGAGTACGGCGTGCCCGTCGGCGAGGACTACTCGCCGCACGCGGTCGCCGCCTGGCGGCTCTGGCTGCGCGAGCGCTACGGCAGCCTCGATGCGGTGAACGCCGCGTGGGGAACCGCCTTCTGGGGCCAGCACTACGGCGAGTGGGAGCACGTGGGCGCGCCCGCCGCGGCGCCCTCCGTGGTCAACCCCGCGCAGCGACTGGACTTCGCACGCTTCACCGATCACCAACTGCGCGCCTGCTTCATCGCCGAGCGCGACGCCATCCGGCAGTACGCCGACCAGCCGATCACGACCAACTTCATGGCGAATCAGAGCCAGACGACGGACCTGTGGGCGTGGGGGCGCGAGGTCGACATCGTCTCCGACGACCACTATCTGTGGGCCCCCGATCGCGAGGGCGAGATCGGTCTTGCGATCGCCGCGGATCTCAGCCGCTCCGTCGGCGGCGGCAAGCCGTGGATCCTCATGGAGCACTCGACGTCCGCCGTCAACTGGCAGCCGCAGAACGTCGCCAAGCGCCCGGGCGAGATGGCCCGCAACTCGCTCACGCACCTCGGACGCGGCGCCGACGCGATCCTCTTCTTCCAGTGGCGCGCCTCGCGCTCCGGCGCCGAGAAGTTCCACTCGGCGATGCTGCCGCACGCCGGCACCGACTCCCGCGTGTTCCGCGAGGTCACCGCCCTCGGCTCCGATCTCGCCGCCCTCGCCGAGGTGCGCGACTCCCGCGTGAGAGCCGACGTCGCCATCCTCTGGGACTTCGAGTCGTTCTGGGCGCAGGACCTCGAGTGGCGACCGTCGGATCTCCTCGACCACGACGAGCGGGTGCGCGCCTACTACACGCAGCTCTGGCGCGACGGCATCACGGTGGACTTCGCGCTGCCCGGCCACGACCTGTCGGGCTACTCGCTCGTCCTCGCCCCCGCGCAGTATCTGCTGACGACGAAGGATGCGGCGAACCTCACCGCCTACGTCGCCGGCGGCGGAACGCTCGTCGTCTCCTACTTCTCCGCGGTCGTCGACGAGAACGACGCCGTCCATGAGGGCGGGTACCTCGCACCGCTCGGCGAGGCTCTCGGCGTGCGGGTCGAGGAGTTCCTGCCGCTGCGCGAGGGAGACGTCGCCGCCATCGATCTCGACGGCGAGCGGCTGACGATCGACCAGTGGAGCGAAGACCTGCGCGTCGACGGCGCCGAGGTGCTCGCCCGCTACGTCGGCGGCCCCGCCGACGGCGCTCCCGCCGTCACGCGGAACGGGCACGGCGCGGGCTTCGGCTGGTACGTCAGCACGAGGCCGGATGCGGCGGGCCTCGCCGCGATCCTCACGCGGGTGTACGCCGACGCCGGCCTCACGCCGGCAGGTCTGCCCGCAGGCCTGGAGAGAGTGACCCGACACGGCCGCGACGCCGACTACGTCGTGCTCGTCAACCACTCCGACGCGGCCGTCGCGGCCCCGGTCGCCGGCACGGACCTGCTCACCGGCACCGCCTCGGACGACGAGACGGTCGTCGCCGCCGGCGGTGTCGCCGTCGTGCGCACCCCATCGACCCGCGGGGGTGGTCGCTGACCGGCGACTCCCCCGAACCTCGGCGTCCGTCAACGGGCGGACGCTTCCCCATCCGGTCGTGACGATGCGACGTCGACGAAGGCGCGCATCCTCGACCACCGTTCTGAAAGGAACACGTCACATGCGCAAGATCATCGGAATCGGCGTCGCTGCCGCCGCATCCGCGCTGCTGCTCGCCGGCTGCTCCGGCGGCTCGACCGCCGAGCAGACCGCCGACTCGTCGGCCGAGCTGGTCATCTGGACCGACCAGGAACGCGAAGCCGCCATCACGGCGGCCGCGAAGGCGTTCGAGGAGGAGACGGGCGCGAAGGTCACCCTGGTGCAGAAGAACTTCGAGGACCTCCGCAACGACTTCATCTCGCAGGTGCCCACCGGCGAAGGTCCGGACATCACCGTCGGCTCGCACGACTGGCTCGGGGCGCTCGTCGCCGCGGGTGTCGTGGACACGATCGACCTGGGCGAGAAGGCCTCCGAGTTCGAGCCGGTCGCGATCGAGGCGATGACCTACGACGGTCAGCTCTACGCATTGCCCTATTCGCTCGAGACGGTCGCTCTCGTGCAGAACGTGGACCTCGTCGGCGCCGACGCACCCGCCACGTGGGACGAGATGATCCAGAAGGGTCTGGCCGCGGGCACCGAGCGGCCCTTCGTCATCAACACCGCCGGCGAGACCGGTGACGGCTACACGATGTACGGCTTCCAGACCTCGTTCGGCGCCCCGGTGTTCGTGCAGGACTCCAGCGGCTCGTACACGAACGAGGTCGGCATGGGCGGGGCGGCCGGCGAGGCGTTCGCCCAGTGGCTGCACGCCAACGGCTCGGCGGGCACCGGATACCTCTCGACCACGATCGACTACGACATCAACAACGAGCTGTTCGCCTCCGGCAAGGCGCCGTACACGGTGCAGGGCCCCTGGGCGATCAGCTCCTTCCCCGACGTCAACGTCGCCGTGAACCCGATTCCCTCCGCGGGCGGCCAGCCCGCCGCGCCCTTCGTGGGCGTGCAGGGCTTCTACCTGAGCTCGCAGAGCAAGAACGCACTGCTGGCCCAGGAGTTCCTCGTGAACTACCTCGGCACCGAGGACGCGCAGCGTGCGCTCTACGAGGCGGACCCCCGCATCCCGGCGTGGAGCAGCCTGGCAGAGGAGGTCGCGAGCGACCCGATCATCGCGGGCTTCCTCGCCTCGTCGCAGAACGGCGTGCCGATGCCCTCGATCCCCGAGATGGGCTCCGTCTGGGACTTCTGGAACGCGGCAGAGTCGCAGATCATCAGCGGCGCCGACCCGTCCGGCACCTGGAACAAGATGATCACCGACCTTCAGGGCACCCTCGCGGGTTGACCGCGACGGGGCGGGCCCTGTGGCCCGCCCCGCTCGTGGCCGTCGAACAGGAGACGACACACATGGCGCAGCCGCAGGTTCTCACCCCGCCCTCGAGGCCCCCACGGGAGTCCCATGCCCGATCGTGGCGGGGCATCGGATGGGGCTTCATCGTCAAGCTCATCGTGATGGGCCTGATCAACGCCCTCGGGGTCATGGCGATCCTCTCCGCCTTCTCGGCCCAGTCGTGGATCCTGCTCGGCGTCACCGCGGCGCTCGTGATCGCCGCGGACATCGTCTACTTCACTAAGCGCGCGCTGCCGCTGAAGTACCTGATGCCGGGGCTCGTCTTCCTGCTCGTCTTCCAGGTGTTCGTCTTCGGCTACACCGCCTACATCGCCTTCACGAACTACGGCACCGGTCACGCCGGGTCCCAGGAGCAGGCCGTGGACGCCGCCCTCATCCAGGGCGAGCGGCGCATCGAGGGCTCCGAGACCTACCCGCTGTCGGTCGTCGAGCGCTTCGGCGAGTACGGCCTGGCGATCAACGACGACGGCGACATCCGCGTCGGCAGCGCCGATTCGCCGCTGACGGATGCCGGTGCCGCCCCCGCGGGCCAGGCGCCCGCATCCGTCGACGGGTGGACCGTGATCCCGCGTACCCAGGTGATCACCGACCAGCAGCTGCAGGCGACGATCGAAGCCCTGCGCGTGCCCTTCTCCGACGACCCCAACGACGGCTCCATCCGCACCCGCGACGGCTCCACCGGTGTGCTCTACACGCCGACGATGGTGTGGGATGCCGACGCGGGCACCATCACCGACACCGTGAACGGCACGGTCTACACCGCGGATGACGCGACCGGCAGCTTCGTCGCCGACGACGGCACGCGACTTCCCGCGGGCTGGTACGTCAACGTCGGCTTCGACAACTTCCTGCGGGTGTTCACGGACCCCTCGCTCGCCGGCCCGCTGCTGTCGGTGACCGGCTGGACGTTCGCCTTCGCGGCCGGCTCCGTCGTCATCAGCTTCGGTCTCGGGCTCGTCTTCGCGCTCGTCTTCAACGACCCCCGCGTGCGCGCCCGCAAGTACCTGCGCACGCTCATCATCCTCCCCTACGCCTTCCCCGCCTTCATGTCCGCGCTGCTGTTCCGCGGCATGTTCAACGCCGAGTTCGGTGTCATCAACGACCTGTTCTTCTTCGGCAGCCAGATCAATTGGCTCGGGGATCCCTGGCTGGCCAAGGCGGCCGTGCTGTGGGTGAACGTCTGGCTCAGTTTCCCGTACTGGTTCCTCGTGTGCACCGGCGCACTCCAGGCGCTCCCCTCCGACACGCTGGAGGCGGCCTCGATCGACGGCGCCGGCCGGTGGCGCCAGTTCCGCTCGATCGTGCTGCCGCTGCTGCTCGTGTCGACCGCGCCGCTCGCCATCTCCTCCTTCGCCTTCAGCTTCAACAACTTCACCGTCATCTACATGTTCAACGCGGGCGGACCAGCGATACCCGGGGCGCCCTACACGCTCGGATCGACCGACATCCTCATCTCGGCGATCTACCGCGTCTCCGGCGTCGCCGGCGGGGCCGCCGACTACGGCCTGGCCAGTGCCCTGTCGATCATCGTGTTCATCGTCGTGGGCGTCATCTCCGCCGTCGCCTTCCGCCAGACCCGCAAGCTCGAGGAGTTCCAGTGATGTCCACGGCACGCACCCGCATCCGTCGCCGCCGCTGGTGGCTCGAGGTCGGCTGGAAGTACTTCTTCGCCGCGATCGTCGTCTTCTACGCGGTCTTCCCGCTGGTCTATGTGCTCTCGGCGGCGCTCAACCCGCGCGGCACGCTCTCCGGCTCCAACAACCTGTTCAGCGCGTTCGATCTGTCGAACTTCGCGGCGTTGGGCGCGACCAGCTACTGGACGTGGGTCGGCAACACGCTGCTCGTGGGCGGCGTCTCGGCCGTCGGCGCGGTGATCATGGGCGCGTCGGCCGCCTACGCGTTCTCCCGGTTCCGCTTCCGCGGCCGCCGCGTGAGCCTCACGTCGCTGCTCATCGTGCAGATGTTCCCGCAGGCGCTCGCGTTCGTCGCGATCTTCCTCATGCTTCTCGCGATCGGCGAGATCGTGCCGGCGCTGGGGCTGAACTCGAAACTCGCGCTCATCTGCGTCTATCTCGGCGGCGCGCTGGGAGCGAACACGTTCCTCATGTACGGCTTCTTCAACACCATCCCGATCGAGATCGACGAGTCGGCGAAGATCGACGGCGCGACGCACGCCCAGATCTTCTGGCGCCTCATCATCCCGCTCGTCACCCCGATCCTGGCCGTGGTGGCGCTGCTCGCGTTCATCACCGCGTTCGGCGACTACATCCTCGCGAAGATCGTGCTCACCAGCGAAGACAACTGGACGCTCGCCGTCGGCATGTACCAGTGGGTCTCGAACCAGCTCGCCTCCAGGTGGGGCCTGTTCGCCGCCGGCGCCGTCATCGCCGCCGTTCCCGTGCTCGCCCTGTTCCTCTCCCTGCAGCGATTCATCGTGGGCGGGCTGACCCAGGGCTCCGTCAAGGGCTGAGCCGCCCGCACGAAAGGACACTCATGCACAGCCGCATCCGTCGTTCCCTCCGCCGATCCGCCGCCGCGGCCACGGCCGGCGTCCTCGCCGTCAGCGCGTTCGCCGCCACCCCCGCAGTGGCCGCGGACGAGCCGGTCTCGGCCGGCATCACGGTTCCGAGGGTCGACAACCTCTCGCCCGATTTCATCAACGGGGTCGACGTGTCCTCGGTCATCGCCCTCGAGGACTCCGGCGTCGTCTTCCGTGACACGGCGGGCCAGCCGGCCGACCTGTTCGACGTGTTGGCGGACGCCGGCGTCACCGACGTGCGCGTGCGCGTCTGGAACGACCCCTTCGACGCCGCCGGCAACGGCTACGGCGGCGGCACCGTCGACGTCGCCCGCGCGATCGAGATCGGTGAGCGGGCGACGGATGCGGGGCTCCGCGTGCTCGTGGACTTCCACTACTCCGACTTCTGGGCGGACCCCGCGAAGCAGAAGGCCCCGAAGGCATGGGCGGCGTTGAACGTCGCCGACAAGGCGGCGGCGACCCGCGCGTTCACCGCCGACGCACTCACGGCCTTCGAGACGGCCGGGGTGGACGTGCGGATGGTGCAGATCGGCAACGAGACCACGAGCGGTGTCGCGGGTGTCAGCGGGTGGGACGACATGGCGCAGATCTTCTCCGCCGGCTCCGCCGCCGTGCGAGAGGTCCTCCCCGACGCGCTCGTCGCGCTGCACTTCACCAATCCGGAGCGACCCGGCAGCTATGCGAACATCGCGAAGCAGCTCGACGACCGCGACGTCGACTACGACGTCTTCGCCTCGTCCTACTACCCGTTCTGGCACGGCACGCTGCAGAACCTGACGAGTGTCCTGACGCAGGTCGCAGACACCTACGACAAGGACGTCATCGTCGCGGAGACCAGCTGGGCGTACACGCTGGATGACGGCGACGGCCACACCAACGTGATCGACCTTCCCGGCGAGGCGACGAACTACCCGGTGAGCGTGCAGGGGCAGGCGCTCGCGGTGCGCGACGTCATCCAGGCCGTCTCGGATGTGGGTGCGGCCGGGCTCGGCGTGTACTACTGGGAGCCCGCCTGGTTGCCGGTCGGCCCGCCGGAGGCGGTGGCGCAGAACGCCGCGCTCTGGGAAAGGGACGGCTCCGGCTGGGCGGCGAGCTACGCCGGCGAGTACGACCCGAACGACGCGGGGGTCCACTACGGAGGCTCCGCCTGGGACAACCAGGCCCTGTTCGCCCACGACGGGACGCCGCTGGAGTCTCTGAACGTGTTCTCGTACGCCCGTACCGGCGCCGTCGCCCCTCGCGAGGTCACCGCCGTCGCCTCCCCCGCGATGACGGTGGCCGACGGCGAGGAGATCACGCTGCCCACCACGGTGACGGTCTCGTACAACGACCTGAGCAACGAGGAACAGGCCGTCACGTGGACACCCGGCACCGAGTGGGTGTCGGGCCCGGGCACCTACGTGTTCCGCGGGACGACCTCGGCGGGCCTGTCGACCAGCGCGACGGTCACCGTGACCTCGGCGAACCTGCTCGCGAACCCCGGTTTCGAGGACGACGACACGTCCATGTGGAGAACGGCGGGCATTGGTCTGACGGTGGGCGCGTGGGACGACCCGCGGACCGGATCGCGATCCGCCCACTTCTACTCGGCGGATCGGTTCTCCTTCACGCTCGAGCAGTCCGTGGGACCGGTGCCTGCCGGCACCTACCGCGCCACCGGGGCCCTTCAGGGCGGCGGCCAGCTCAGCGACACGGTGCGTCTCGTGGTCTCGTCGGGGGCGCAGGAGGAGTCCGGACCGTTCGTCCTCGGCGGGTGGCGCAACTGGTCGACCCCGACGACGGACACCCTCACCGTGGCCGACGGGGCGACGATCACCGTGCGGGTCGCCGGAGAGCTCGCGCAGGGGTCCTGGGGAACCGTCGACGACCTGCAACTGGAGCGCGTGCTGGATGCGGCGGCCGATCTCACGCAGCTGAGCGCGCTGGTCGCCCGCGCCGAGGCGCTGGAGCAGTCCCGGTACACACCCGCATCCCTCACCGCGGTCGACGACGCGCTGGAGGTCGCCCGGTTCCTGAGCGGTGCGCAGTCCCCCGCCCAGGAACGGGTGGACGCGGCCGCGGCTCTGCTCTCCGCCGCGCTCGACGCCCTCACCGAGATCGAGACGCCGGGGACGGACCCCGCGGCCGGCTCCGGAGACCCCGTCGCGACCGAGCCGCAGCGCGAGACGGCATCCTCATCCGCCGCGCTCGCCGCCACCGGCCGGGAGGCCCCGCTCACGCTCTTCGTGGCGGCGACGCTGGTGCTCGGCGCCGGCCTCGCCCTGCTCGCACGGCATCGCCGCGTGCGCAGACGCTGACCGCGGCGCCGGCTCCCGCCCACGGCGAGGAGTCGGCGTCCGGCCGGGTGGGCGCGTCAGCCGCGGACGGCGAGCGCCGCCTGGTACAGCTCGCGCGACGAATGACCCGTCGCCTCGGCGACTTCGCCGGCCGCATCCTTCAGACGCGTGCCCGTGCGGACGATCTCGAGCACCTGGGTGACGGCATCGGGAAAGGCGACGCGGGCACGCTCGGCTCCCCCGACGACGATGACGAGCTCGCCGCGCACGCCGTCCGCGGCCCAGGCCACGAGCTCAGAGAGCGGGCCGCGCACGGTCTGCTCGTAGAGCTTGGTCAGCTCTCGCGAGACGGATGCGGGGCGATCGGCGCCGAACGCCTCCGCCAGATCCGCGAGGGTGTCTGCGAGACGGGTGGGCGCCTCGAAGAAGACCAGCGTGCGCTCCTCGGCCGCCAACCGGGCGAACATCGCCCGCCGCTCCCCCTGCTTGCGCGGCACGAAACCCTCGAAGGCGAAGCGGTCGGTGGGAAGGCCCGAGACCGCGAGAGCGGTCAGCACGGCGGACGGGCCGGGCAGCGCGATCACCTCGACGCCCTGTGCCACGGCTTCCGCCACGAGCCCGTACCCCGGGTCGCTCACCGTGGGCATGCCGGCGTCGCTGAGCACGAGCACGTCCTCGGTCGCCGCGCGTCGCGCCAGCTCCGCGGCACGCTGCTTCTCGTTGTGATCGTGCAGGGCGATCAGCTGCGGGCGGTTGGCGACGCCGAGCCCCGCGAGCAGCCGCTGCGTCGTGCGGGTGTCCTCGGCCGCGATCACGGTGGCGGCTTCCAGCGCCTCGACGAGCCGGCGGGTGGCATCCCCGAGGTTTCCGATCGGAGTCGCCGCGAGGATGATCACGGCCCCAGCATAAGGTGGAGGGCGTGACCTCGAGCGCCCCGCCGACTGCGCCCGCGCCGCGCCGCTCGGCGTTCGACGCGTTCTCCGACCGCATCCGCGGCTCTCGCGTGCTGGAGCGGCGCGTGCAGGTGTGGACACCCGTCCTGCTGACGCTCGTCGCCGGGATCCTGCGCTTCGCGAACCTGGGTACGCCGTCGTCGTTGGTCTTCGACGAGACGTACTACGTGAAGGACGCGTGGTCGCAGTGGCTGCTGGGCTACACGGCCAACTGGCCCGAGGGTGCCGACGCCCTGTTCGCGCAGGACGACGTTCCCGCCCCGCTGGTGACGGGAAGCTTCTCCGTACATCCGCCGCTGGCCAAATGGCTGATCGGATTGGGAATGTGGCTCTTCGGCCCCGGCGATTCGGTCGGGTGGCGGGTGGCGGTGGCCGCGGCGGGGACCCTCACCGTCCTCGTCGTCTACATGATCGCCCGCACGCTGACCGGTTCGACGACCGTCGCCGCGATCGCCGGCGGCCTGATGGCCATCGACGGCCTCGCCATCGTGCTCAGCCGCATCGCGCTCCTGGACGGCATCCTCGCGCTGTTCGTGGCGCTGGGCTTCTGGTTCGTCCTACTCGATCGCCGCGCGCATCTGGAGCGCCTGCGCCGGGCCGTCCCTGCGCGCGATACGGAGACGGCCGGTCCCGGGTGGGGGCCGGTGCTCTGGAACCGGCCGTGGCTCATCGCCGCAGGAGCGGCCGTCGGTGCCGCCACGGCCGTGAAGTGGTCGGGCCTGTACGTGCTCGCGGCCCTGGGCCTCTACGTCGTCGTCACCGACACCCTCGCACGGCGCCGACTCGGCATCGTGCAGTGGCCGCTGGATGCGGTGCGCCAGGGCGCGGCGGCGTTCGTGCTGCTCGTGCCGGTCGCGATGATCGTCTACCTGGCCTCGTGGACGGGCTGGCTTGCCAGCAGCGGCGGATACGGGCGCGCGATCGCATCCGAAGGCCTCGGCGGAGCGCTCGCGAGCCTCTGGCGCTACCACGAGGCGATCTACGCCTTCCACGTCGGGCTCACGACTCCCCACGGCTATCAGAGCCCTGCGTGGCAGTGGCCGCTGCTGGTGCGCCCGACGTCGATGTACTGGCACCAGAGCGGCGACACCGTCCAGGCGGTTTCGAGCATCCCGAACCCGCTGATCTGGTGGGCGGGGATCGCTGCGGCGCTGTACCTGCTCTACCGGTTCATCCGCACCCGCGACGCACAGGCGGCTTTCGTGCTCGTTGCCCTCGCCGCGACCTACGTGCCGTGGCTGCTGTACCCCGAGCGCACGATCTTCCAGTTCTACACCGTCGTGATGCTGCCGTTCCTCGTGATCGCCATCGCCCTCGCTGCCCGGCGCATCGCGAGCTCGGCCGATGCCGACCGCCGTATCGCAGGCCAGCGGGTGGTCACCGTGTTCCTGGTGACCTGCGTCGCGCTGTCGGCGTTCTGGTACCCGGTGTGGACGGCGATGCCGGTGCCCTACGAGTTCTGGCGGCTGCACAACTGGCTGCCGAGCTGGATCTGAGTTCAGGCGCGCTGTTCGTCGGCGTACATCTGCAGGATCTCCTCGGCCCCGGACTCCACGTCGACGGGCACCGCGATCGGCCGCCCGCCGGTGAAGGCGTCGTACTCCCTCGCGACGATCGCCTCGATCTCCGAGAGGCGCAGCAGCGGATAGCGGGCCTGCAGGCGCGCGACCACACCGGCGTACGAGGTGAGCAGCCAGCCGTCGACCACGTGGGTCGTCGTGTCGTGCTCACCGACGGCGTCGGCTGAAAGGGTCATGCTGCCCATGCTGTCACCGCAGCACCGGATGTGGGCCGTCGAGGCGGGTAGCTAGCCTGACGAGCAAGACGCCCGGCGAGCCATGTGCCGCTCAGCCGACGCTGGTGTGGGCGTCGACCTGGTCGACCGCGGCCTGGAGCCGGCCCAGGCATTCCATGACGATGCGCATGTCGTCCGGAGACATGTCGATGACGGCATCCATCATCCGCTCGTGCATGTCGCCGAGAGTGCGGCGCACTTCCTCGTCGCTGTCGACGGTGGGAACGACCCAGATGCTGCGCCGATCGGTCTCGTGCCGCTCGCGCCGCACGTGCCCGGACTTCTCCAGCCGGTCCACCATCGCCGTCATGGACGCGGTGGAGACGCCGAGGTAGCGGGCCAGCTCACCCGGTGAGACGCGCTCGCCGCGCTGCTGGGCGCGCAGCAGATAGCGCAGCACGAGGAGATCGTTCTCGCCCATCGACATCGCCTCGCGCGTGCGGCGTCGCATCGCGACCTCCGCCGCGCGGTACACCCGGAACGCCTGCAGCAGATCGACGGCGCGACGCTTGCGCGACTCGTCGTCGTCGGCGTACCAGTAGCCGCTGTGCGGCTCCTCCAGCTCTGGCATGCTCTCGATGATAGGACGACTTCACGCCGCAGGGTCGGCGAAACCGCTCGCGTCGTGGAGGGGCAGGCGGCACACGAACTCGCGACAGTCGTACGCCGTCGGACGCCCCTCGCGGGCAGTGCGGTCGGCGAACAGCGAGAAGCCCGCCTCGGACCACGCCCCCGCATCCGCCTCGCTCACCCTGACGACGACGTCGGCACCGGTCGCGTGCGCGGCGCGCGCGAGCGGATCGTCGTCGCTGTCGGCGACCACCACGATCTGGCGTCCAGCGCTCTCCAGGAGTGCGGCGACGCGCAGCACCGCGGCGTGCGAGAACGGATCCTCGACGGCGCGTGTCGCGCGCGCCGCCACGATCGTGCGGGCCCGACGCCGGTACCGCTCGCCCGCCCCCAGACGCCAGAGCGTCAGGGCGGCTTCGGCGAGCGACGCGGCCCCGGACGGGCGGTCGGTGTCGGCGTCGTCGACCGCCGGCGCCCCGAGAGCCGCCAGCACCCTGTCGCGTCCGCCGGGCACGGCCGTCGCCTCCTCCGTCGGCCAGCACAGGTCGATGAGCCGGCGCGCCTCGACGGCATAGGCGACGCGTCCCGTCGCCATCGCGAGCACCGCGAGCCCCTGGGCGAGAGCGCCGTAGTCCTCGAGGGTCGCCGGCGCGCCGGAGAGGATCTCGTCGAGCGAGGCTCGGCGCAGCGTCCCGTCGTCGGCGAGGTTCGACTCCTCGACCGCCAGGGCGGCGCGCACCGCTGCGCTCACGAACTCCTCGCGCCCGAGGCGGGCCCCCGTCGCGGCGAGCGCCCCGATGGCCAGACCGTTCCAGCCGCTGACGAGCTTGTCGTCGATGCGCGGCGGCTCCAGCGTGCTCCGTTGGTCGAGGGGGCGCAGATAGAACCCTCCCTCGCTGCGCGCGCCGTTGATCCAGGACTCGGAGTCCTGCGCGGCGGCGAATCCGCCGGAGGGCAGCTGAAGGGTGTCGACGAGGAATCCCGCCGCGGCGGACGCGATGTCGGCACGCCCCGCGGCGAGGGCGACCTGGATGAGGCCGGCGTTGTCCGTCAGCATGCGCTCGTAGTGGGGCACGCTCCAGTCGCGTCGTGTGGCATACCGGAAGAACCCGCCGTCCGCGTCGCGCAGCGGCGAGCGGGCCATGCGGTCGATGGTTCGCGCGGCGAGCTGCGCCGCCGTCTCATCGGGTTCCGTCTGCAGGAAGCGGAGCACCGGCCACACCGGGAACTTCGGAGTCGCCGCATCCGCTCCCGCCGGAGCGAACCCGCCGAACTCGGGGTCCTCGCGCGCCGCGATGCGCGCGGCGAGCTGTGCGCGCACCTCGGCGGTGGGCCATGCGGGATCGAGTGCTTCCTCGCCCCTCTCGCGCGCCGCCGCCTCGAGCGCCCGCTGCACGGCGCCCGAGGTCTCGGTCACCGCCTCACGGCGTTCACGCCACGCCTGGTCGACGGCGTCGATGACGTCGACGAATCCGGGCAGCCGGCCGCGCGCCGTCGGCGGCCAGTACGTCCCGGCGAAGAAGGGCTTGCCCTCCGGCGTCGTGAACACCGTCAGCGGCCAGCCGAGATGCGGGGTGAACGCCGCCGCCGCAGCCAGAAACACCGCGTCGACCTCGGGATGCTCCTCGCGGTCCACCTTGACCGAGACCATGGTCCGGTTCAGTCGCTCCGCGATATCGGGGTCGGAGAAGGACTCCGCCGCCATGACATGGCACCAGTGGCAGGTGGCGTAGCCGATCGAGACCATGACCGGAACGTCGCGCCGGCGCGCCTCGGCGAACGCGGCCTCACCCCACGCGTGCCACGCCACCGGCTGCTCCGCGTGCTGACGGAGGTAGGGGCTCGCCGCGCGCGATAGTTCGGAGGACATGTGTCAAGCGTAGGTTTCCGAATCGGATGCGGTAACGACGCTGTGATAGGAAGGTTCGGCAGAGTCCCGCGCGTACGTCGGGTGTGCACGTCGTACGCGGAGAGGGGGACCCCGGTGGCGCAGAGATTGCCCGCGGCACCGCCCGTTCTTCCCGGCTTCACCTACGTGCGCCCTCTCGGCACGGGTGGTTTCGCCGACGTCTTCCTGTTCGAACAGGACATGCCGCGCCGCCCGGTCGCCGTCAAAGTCCTCCTCGAGGACATCGTCGACGAGGGCCTGCTGCGCATGTTCAACGCAGAGGCCGATGTCATGGCGCGTCTGAGTGCGCATCCGTCGATCCTCACGATCTACCAGGCGAGCATCTCCTCCGACGGACGCCCCTACCTGGTCATGGAGTACTGCCCCGGATCGCTCGGCTCGCGCTACCGTCGGGAGGAGATCCCGCTGGCCGAGGTGCTCCAGGCCGGCATCCGGATCGGCTCCGCGTTGGAGACGGCGCACCGCTCGGGACTGCTCCACCGCGATATCAAGCCCTCGAACCTTCTGGTGACGGCCTTCGGCGCTCCCGTCCTCGCCGACTTCGGCATCGCCACCGCCGTGGGCGGACGCGGCGATGACGAAGTGTTCGCCATGTCCGTGCCGTGGAGTGCGCCCGAGATCATCGACGAGCGCATCGCCGGCTCCGTGCCCGCCGAGGTGTGGGCGCTGGGCGCCACCGTGTACTCGCTGCTGGCAGGACGCAGCCCGTTCGAGCGTCCCGGCAGTGGCCAGAACGGTCGCGACCAGCTCAAGGCCCGCATCCGCCGCGCCGCCTACACCCCGATCGGCCGGGCCGATGTCCCTGCGAGCCTCGAGGCCGTGCTGTCGCGCTCGATGAACCGTGATCCCGCCGGCCGTCACCCCTCGGCCGCTCAATTCGCGTACGAACTTCAGCTCATTCAGCACGAGCTCGGCCTGCCGCACACCCCGATGGAGGTGGCCGTCGATGAATGGGCGTCCGCCGGCACCCCCGTGAACTTCGCCGATGATCGCGCTCGCGGCCCCGTGCGCCCGCGCGTGGAGTACGAATCGCGCCGGCCGGTGCGCGCACGCGAGCGCGGTGGCCGGCGTCCCGACGAGGGCACCGTCCTCGCCGGAGCATCGCCGCGCGGGCGTGGACTATCCGGCGGGATGATCGCCCTGCTCGTGGGCGGCGCTGCCCTGGTCGCAGCGGCAGCCGTGCTCGTGACCGTCCTCGTTCTCGGAGGAGCCTGAGATGGCAGAGGCCCCACGCACCCCCCTCGCCGACCGCCGCGGTTGGATCATCGGCGGTTCCGTCGCCGCCGTGCTCGCCATCGTGACCACGCTCGCGGTCGTCTGGCCGGGCTTCGACGCGCAGCAGACCCCGCCCGACGACGGCACGATCTGGGCGATGCAGTCCGGCGAGGGTCGGCGCTATGCGCGGGTGAACACGACCGTCGGCGAGATCGACACCGTCAAGCAGGTCGAGAACCCCAGCGCACTCGTGCAGAACGCGGACCGCCTGCTCGTCTACGCCGAGGGCGACACCCGCTTCGCGGACGTCGACATGGCGATGCCCGCCGATCTCAACGCCGACGCGGAGGACGCGTTCCAGAACACCCCGCCCGGCACGGTGGACGTCGTCGCCACCGGTGACACCATCGCCTACCGCACCGACAACGGCGCTGTCTTCGCCGGCTCGCTCGCCTCCCCGAGCAGCACTGTGCCCATCGACCCGTACGCCCAGACGCAGGTCGCCGAGGGCGAGGAACGGCCCGTGTTCGTCGCCGACAGCGTGGCGGTCGGGGTCGACGGCATCGTCTACGCCTACTCGTCCGAGGAGGAACGCGTTCTGCGCGCCGATGCGCGCACCGGCAAGATCGAGGGCTCCGATGCGGTGACCGACGCCCCCGCATCCGCGACGCTGAGCGCCGTCGGCACGACGTGGGCTCTGCTCGAACCGGACTCGGGACGCCTCTGGCTGCGCGGACGCGATCAGCCCCTCGACACCGGGACGATCGGCGGCGTCCTCCAGAAGTCGGGCTCGGCGCGGGACCAGGTCTACATCGCCGACACCACCGGACTTGTCTCCGTCCCCCTCGACGGCTCCGGACCGGAGCGCGTCGTCGACGCCGCACAGGGCACCCCCGCGGCTCCGGCGGAGGCGAAGGGCGTGGTGTACGCGGCCTGGCTGCCCAACAGCCAGGCCCAGGGCACGCTGTGGACCTCGGATGCGGGACAGAGCGACCTGGACTACGCCGGAGGTTCGCTCGGCGACGAAGTCGCGCCGGAGTTCCTGAGCAACGGCTCGCGCATGATCCTGAACGAGACGCGCTCGGGCTGGGTGTGGACGCTTCCGAACGGCGCTCTCGTGCCGTCCTCGCAGCAGTGGGACTCCGACCAGGACGTGCCCACCCAGCAGCAGGAGGACGTCCAGGCCGAACGCGTGATCGATCCGAAGCCCCCCGTCGCCGTCGACGACGCGTTCGGCGTGCGCGCCGGCCGCAGCGCCGTGCTGCCCGTCCTGCTCAACGACCACGATCCGAACGAAGACGTGCTGAGCATCGTCGCCGCATCCGTCGAGGGTCTCGATCCGGCGTTCGGAACGGTCACGGTCTCGAACGAGCAGCAGGAGCTCGTCGTTCGGATCTCCCCCGAGGCGACCGGATCGGCGACCTTCCGGTACCGCATCACGGACGGCACGACCACCGACGGTCTCACCTCGCAACCGGCGACCGTCACCCTCACCGTGTCGGACCCGGGCCAGAACTCCGCCCCCGTCTGGTGCGGCGTCCAGGCGTGTCTTGCCACCTGGCCGAGCCCGCAGGTCGTGCCGGGCGGAACCGTCTCGGTCAACGTCCTCGAGGGATGGGTCGACCCCGACGGCGACCCGATCTACATCTCCTCCGCGGTGAATCAGAGCGGCATCGGCTCTGTGGCTCTCGACCCGCAGGGCACCATCACCTTCCAGCACCCCAATCCGAACCAGACCGACGCCCAGTCGGTCACGATCCTCGTGACCGTCACCGACGCCAGGGGCCTGTCGACCGAGAAGCCGCTCGAGATCGCGATCACCCCGAGCCCGCAGCTGACGGCCGCGTCGTTCGCGGCGGTGGGAACCATCGGCGCGCCGACCACGATCGACGTGCGCCCGCACGTCACCGGCATCAACGGCGCCATCACGATGCGCAGCGCGAACTCCATCACGGATGCGGCGGCGCAGATCTCCGTGAACGGCGTCGCGAGCACATTCGTGTTCACCGCCGCGAATCCGGGCTCGTATCTCGTGCAGTACACCGTCGCCGACACGCTGGCCGAGGCGACCGGCACCGTCAGGGTGACGATCGTCGATCCCGCTGCCACGCAGATCTCCACTCCGCCTCTGACGGCCTTCGTCCGCCCCGGCGAGGACGCGACGATCGACGTCATCTCGCCCGTCTCGAACCCCGCAGGTCTCGTGCTCCTGGCCAGCGACGTCGTGGTCACCCCCGACCCGAGCGCGTCGCTGAGCGTGGATCTGGTCGGTCAGAGCATGCTGCGCGTCGCCGGCTCCACCGACAACGCGCAGCCGGGAACGCTCGGCGTGGTGACCTATACGGTCTCGGACGGGACAGGGAACGGCATCACCACCACGACGGGCGAGACGACCGTCGTGCTGCTCCCCTCGCCGACGGCGGAGCCGCCCATCGCCGTCGACGACGCCGTCACCGTGCGCGCCGGCGCGCAGATCGACATCCCCGTCCTGGACAACGACACGGCACCCGCGGGCGCCCAGTTCGCCATCGACCCCTCGACGATCACGAACGAGTCGAACACGGGTCTCGCGTTCGCCACGGGGCGCCTGCTGCGCTACCTCGCGCCCAGCGAGCCCGGCACCTACACGCTCGGCTACACGATCTACCGCATGGGCTTCCCCGACATGACGGACACCGCCAAGGTCACCGTCACGGTCCTGCCCGAGGACTCGAACGCTGCGCCGGTCCCCCGCACGCTCGTCGGGCGCGTGCTGAGCGGTGCGACCGTGTCGATCCCGTTCGACCGGTACGCGATCGACCCCGACGGTGACGCGGTGACGCTGGATCGCATCACGACGCAGCCGGATCGTGGCTCGG
Source organism: Microbacterium sp. KU4F (assembly GCF_056868075.1). Taxonomy (NCBI): domain Bacteria; kingdom Bacillati; phylum Actinomycetota; class Actinomycetes; order Micrococcales; family Microbacteriaceae; genus Microbacterium; species Microbacterium sp. KU4F. Next base: position 1,063,239 of record NZ_CP200324.1, read on the forward strand.
CCGCGATCTCGCCCGAGGGCGACGCCATCCTCTACACGAGCTCACCCGGCGACAAGGGCCAGGTCTCCTTCACCTACCAGGTCAGGGACACTCTCGGCGCGGTCGGCGTGGGCGAAGTGCGCGTCGGTGTGCTGGATGCGGAGTCGAACCCGGCCCCGGTGACTTACAGCGACTACGTGCAGGTGCAGGCCGGCGCCGACTCCGAAGCCGTCGTCCGTCCCGCCGACAACGATCTCGATCCCTCCGGCACGACCCTCGAGGTGATCGATGTGCGTCCGAACGCGGAGGTGGGCTCCGAGGAGTACCGCGCGATGGACGCCATGATGCAGGGGGTCAAGGACAGCGAAGTGCGACTCAAGGCCGGCACGCAGCTCGGCACCTACTCGTTCGCGTACACGGTGCGCAACGCACAGGGCGACACCGCGATCGGCCTCATCGTGCTCAAGGTCGTCCGAGACCCCGTCCCCGACTACCCCTCGGTGCGCGACACGACCCTCACGGTCGAGACGCGCGAGGACTTCCCCGACGGCGTCGACGTGCTCAGCGGCAAGGTGTCCTGGAACGCGGGCGACGTCGGGACGCTCAAGCTGTCCCTGTGGGGCAACCCCGACGGCGTCGCGGTCGACGGCCGGAAGATCTCGGGACGCCTGCCCGACAAGACCGAGCTCATCCCGTTCCAGGTGACCGGCACGGCCTTCGACGGCAGCGAGGTGACCTCGTACGGCTTCCTCAAGGTCCCCGGGACGAAGGATCTGCAGCTGAGCCTGCGCTCGTCCGCGACGTCGGTGCAGGTCGACGAGCGCGGCACGGTCGACGTCGACCTCAGCCGCGCCGTCGCGCTGCCGCCGAACGCGGAGATCGAGATCGACGGATCCCGCGTCGCCGCCGGCGGCGGGCGCGCGGAGGCCACGTGCGCACTCGTGTCCGGTACGACCGTGCGTTACTCCGCCGGCGCCGGCGCGCCCTGGACCGACAGCTGCGTCGTCCCGGTGCGCCTGGTCGGCCAGGACACCTACACCTACCTGACGATTCGCGTCGACGTCATCGCGGAGGACCCGCAGCCCGAGCTGCGCGCCGCATCCCTCACCGTGAGCCCCGGCTCCTCCGCGACGTTCGAGCTGCGCGACATGACGACGTGGGCGGGAACCGAGGACTGGGGGGCGCTGCGCTACGCCGTCTCCTATGCCGGCGATCAGTTCACGGTCGAAGCCTCCGGCTCGCAGGTGACCGTCACCGCCCGTGACGCCGCGCGCCCGGGCCGGCAGGAGCCGGTGACCGTCACCCTGCCCAGCCACCGCGACGTGCGCCCCGCCACCCTCGCCCTCCAGGTGGGCCCGGCCCCCTCGACGCTGCCGAAGGGCGCAACGCTCACCCAGTCCTGCTTGCAGTCCTCGGGCAACGGCTGCACGATCAACGTCATCGGTCAGGGCGGCGAGATCAACCCGCTCCCGGGCACGCCGCTCAAGCTCGTCGCCGTCGGCGGCGTCTCCGGCGGCAGCTGCGCGGGCGTCTCCTTCGGCGTCGCCAGCTCCACCGCGATCCAGGCGAACTGGTCGCCGGATGCCGACGGCACACGCTGCACGGTCGGCTTCACGGTCGAGGACGCGCAGGGACGCCAGTCCGCGGGCGACCGCAACGGACAGGTGACGCTCGACCTGCAGGGATATCCTAAGGCGCCCAACAGCGTCACGCAGGTCGGTTTCGGCGACCGCACGATCACGCTACGCGTCGATCCCGGCGCCGCGAGCAACGCCTACCCCACGCTCCAGGGCTTCCACATCCTGCAGGGCGGCCAGCAGGTCACGACGTGCTCCGCCGCCGGAGCGTGCGAACCGTTCCAGGTCTCCAGCAACGGCGACCGCCGCACGTACGAGGCGCGCGCGTTCAACACCGTCGGCGAGTCCCGCACGGGCGTGACCGTGCAGGCCTGGGCGTATCGTCAGCCCGCCGTCGGCAACGTCACCGCGGATCCGATCTTCGACCGGCAGCGCACGACCAACGACGCGGGCGCGGTGAAGATCCGCATCCAGAACGTCGATCCCGAGGTGCGCACCTACTCCGTCACGGGGGCGAACGGCGATGTGCCGCGCTCGGGCGGCGACACGACCGAGCTGACGGTCACGTTGCCGGTCGGGCAGGCCACCGTCACCGTCACCGCCAACAGCGCGAACTCGGCGCCGGACGGCAGCGGATCGGTCGGGCAGACCAAGAACGTGGGCGTGCAGGTCGCGGGTCTGCCGCGCACCGACGGCGTCGGTATCGCGGCTGAGCAGAAGAACGCGCTGGTCGTGACCGGGCCCAACGTCGACATGAACGGGAGCAACCGGGGCCGGCAGATCATCTATGTCGCCTACCGTGCGGGCTTCGGCGACTTCTCGTGCGACGTGGACAACGATGGCCAGAATCTGCAGGCGAGGGTCAATGGGCAGACGTCCACTTCCACCACGATCAGCGGCCTGCAGGAGAACCAGAAGTACACGGTCGGCGCGTGCGTGAGCAACGGCTTCGGCGCCGCGAAGAGCGCCACCGCGGACGGCTGGGCCTGGCAGCAGCCGGAAGCTCCCACCGGCGGCACGTACTCGATCCGTCGCTCGACCGACTGGGACGGCAGCGTCTCCTACCGAGTCAACAACGTCGATGTGCCTGGCAAGTCCGGATACGAGACCGTGATCAACAACCGCGAGCCGGACTTCGGACAAGAAGGCCAGATCACCGCGAAGTACTGTGTGAACGGATCGAACCAAGAGCGATGCAGCCCCGAGTCCACCGTGGGGCCGGCCGATCCGACAAAGGCGCGCCAAGAGCGACTCTCCAATGCCCGCATCACCCAGTGCGTCGTCGGAGAGCGTCTCGCGGTCGCGGTCGACCAACGCGTCGGCGGCCTCGGGAACGCGCGGATCAAGGATGGTTCGGTGGCGTACTACAGCGGCGGGCTCGTCTCGACGAAGATCGATCCCGACCCCAGCGATCCGCTAAAGGTGCCCAAGAAGACGGGTCGTGTGACCGCGACGATCGAGTTCGTGTGGTCCAACGGTGCCGCGACGTATCAGACCGAATCATTCGACGTCCGCGCCGACTGCACCGATCCGAACGCCAACAACGACCCCACCACCGGAGGCTGAACCGATGACCGTCACCCCAGAACAGACCGCCTGGTTCCAGGAGACGTTCTCCGCTCTCGTGGAGAACGTCGAGCAGGTGGTGCTCGGCAAGCGGCACGTCATCGAGCTCGCCTTCACCGCACTCGTTTCGCAGGGGCACCTGCTGCTGGAGGACTTCCCCGGTACGGGCAAGACCTCCCTCGCGCGCGCGATGGGCGAGAGCGTGCAGGGCACGAGCTCCCGCATCCAGTTCACACCCGACCTGCTCCCGGGCGACGTCACCGGCATCACGGTGTACGACCAGAAGCGCGGTGAGTTCGAGTTCCACTCGGGCCCGATCTTCGCCAACATCGTCCTCGCGGACGAGATCAACCGTGCCAGTCCCAAGACCCAGTCGGCACTGCTGGAGGTCATGGAGGAGGGCCAGGTCACGGTCGACGGCGTCTCGAGGCGGGTGGGCAGCCCCTTCCTCGTGGTCGCGACCCAGAACCCCGTCGAACAGGCCGGCACGTACCGTCTGCCGGAGGCCCAGCTCGACCGATTCCTGATGAAGACATCGCTCGGCTACCCCGATCACGCCGCCACCGTGCGGATCCTGGAGGGCAGCGCCGCCGGCAAGCGCGAGGTGGGCGCGGTCATCACGCCCGAGGCCGTGCAGACCCTCAGCCAGATCGCCCAGGACGCGTACCTCAACCCCCTCGTGCTCGACTACATCGCGCGCGTCATCGAGGCGACGCGTCAGGCCGCGCAGGTGCGTCTGGGCGTCAGCGTGCGCGGTGCGCTCGCACTCACCCGCGCTTCCCGCACCTGGGCTCTCGCCCACGGCCGCGGCTACGTGACCCCGGACGACGTCAAGGCTCTCGCCGAGCCCGTGCTGGCCCACCGCCTCATCCTCGACCCCGAGGCGGAGTTCGACGGCGTGACCGCCGGCGCGGTGATCGGTCAGGTCATGCTCGACGTCGCTCCCCCGACGCAGCGCGAGTCGGCGTGACCGACTCCTCCTCCCGCATCACCCGGATCGGCTCGACGTCCACCTCGACGTCGACCGCCGGGAGCACCCGCACGCGCTACGACACGTCGCGTTCCACGACCGTCATCGTCGTCGGCGGCATCCGCTTCTGGCGGCGCGTGCGACGAGCGGTCGCCCGCAGCGCCCGCGCCGTCGGCGACACCGTCACCGCGGGAGGATGGCTGCTCATCGGAGCGGCCGCGATCGGTCTGAGTCTCGGCATCGTGTTCGGATGGATCGAGTTCGTCCTGGCCGGCGCCGTCGCCGCCGTGCTCGTGTTGTGCGCGGCACCGTTCCTGTTCGGTGCGCGCGCCTACCGCGTGAGTCTGGGTCTTGCGAACGATCGTGTCGTCGCCGGCAGCGAGGTGGCCCTGTCGCTGCGCGTCGTCAACGTCGGGAAGGGCGTCGCCCTCCCCGGCCGCGTCGACGTGCCCGTCGGCGAGGGGCTCGTCGACGTCGCGATCCCGCTGCTGCGCCACGAGGCCGCGCACGACGAGGAACTCACGATCCCTGGGCTGCGCCGCGGCGTGCTGGACATCGGCCCCGCCCGCGCCGTGCGCGGCGACCCCCTCGGCATCCTCCGCCGCGAGGTCGTCTGGGACGACATGCACACGCTCTACGTCCACCCTGTGACGACGGCGATCCCAAGCACGGCGACCGGCTTCATCAAGGATCTGGAGGGCAACCCCTCCTCTCTCGTCGTCGATGCCGACATCTCGTTCCACGCGATCCGCGAGTACGCCCCCGGCGACTCGCAGCGACAGATCCACTGGAAATCCACGGCGAAGACCGGGACGCTCATGGTGCGCCAGTACGAGGAGTCCCGCCGCTCGCGGATGGTCATCGTGCTGGCGACCGGGGAAGAGGACTACGCGGACGACGAGGAGTTCGAGCTCGCCGTCAGCGCCGCCGCCTCGCTCGGCGTGCGCGGCATCCGTGACGGACGCGATGTCTCCGTCGTGGTCGGCGGCGAGGTGCCCGAGTTCGCGCGCCGGGCCGTGCGCTCCTCCCGTGACCTCGTGACCATCACCGCCCGGACGCTTCTCGACGAGCTCGCCGGCGTCGAGAAGGGCGAACGCATCACGGGGCTCCGCGACGTGGCGAGCCTGGCGGTGGAGGCGCACCGCGACGTCTCGGTGGGATTCCTCATCTGCGGATCCACTCCGACGCTGCGGATGCTGCAGCACGCCGCACTCGCCTTCCCCGCCGACACCGGCGTCGCCGCCATCGTGTGCGACCCCGCGGCGGAACCCGGCTTCCGCACGATCGGCGGAGCCTCGGTCGTGACGGTGGGTCTGCTCGAAGACCTGCGCCACATCCTGGCGCGGAGCGCACAGTCATGAGCGCCCCCGCTGCACGAGCGCGGACGCGCCGACCGCGCCGCGCCGACCGCGACATCGCGTTCCTCGTCGGCAACATCGTCTTCATCGACGCCCTCCTCGCGATCGGCGCGGCATCCGCGTGGGCGATCTACCGCAGCGGCTGGTTCGTCCTCGCCGCCGCGGTGGCGATCGTGATCGCCACCGCGATCGCTCTGCTCGCCGTTTGGCGACCGCTTCGCTGGTGGCAGCTCGCGCTCATCACCGCGGGCGCCTACGTCGTCGTGGGTGTTCCCGTGGCCGCGCCGACGATGATCACCGACCCCGCGACGATCCTGCCGGGCGTCTGGGGCGTCGTGAGCGCACCGGTCACGGGGTGGAAGAACCTGCTGACGCTCGAGCTGCCGCTCGGGGTGTACCAGGCGACCCTCGCGCTCCCCTTCTTCCTGATGCTCGCTCTCGGCACGCTGGCCCTGATCCTGGCGCTGCGGGCGGCCAGACTCTGGGTGCTCGCGGCGCCGCTCGCACTCGTGATCACCGCGTTCGGCGTGCTCTTCGGATCGAGCGCCGTGGACGGCTCCTGGCGCATCGGGTTCTGGGAGCTGGACGGCGTCTGGGAAGCCGCGATCGGACTCAGCGCTGTGCTCACCGGCTTCGCGTGGTACGTCTGGCGCAACGTCCACACGCGCCGGGTCGCACTGCGCGTCGCCCGCACGGCGAGCGGCGTTCGCTCCTCCGTCCGCGTCGCGCGCACGCTCGGCAGTCGCATCGCCCTCGCCGCCGGGATGCTGGTCATCGCCCTGGCCCTGGGCCTGGCGCTCGCACCCTGGGCTGTGGCGGGCTCCTCCCGCGACGTGCTGCGCACCGCGGTCGACCCGGTGCTGAAGGTGCGTCAGACGCTGAGCCCGCTCGCCGACTACCGTGCCGCGTTCTCCGACGAGAGGTTCGACGACGTGCTGTTCACGGTCACCGCCGACTCGGGGGTCGATCGCGTGCGTCTCGCGACCCTGAGCTACTACGACGGCCGGGTCATGCGCGCGACCGACCCGCAGACGGGCGGCCGCGCCGACAGCACGGAGTTCCGTCGGGTGCCGGCCTCGCTGGCGGCCGACACGGGCAACCGGGCATCCGCCACGTTCACGATCGGCGACTACACGGGCATCTGGGTGCCGGCGGTGGGCGATCTCACCTCGATCGACTTCTCGGGATCGACACGGGCGGCCCTGTCGGACGGCTTCTTCTACAACCCGGACTCCGCCACGGGTGTCGAGCTGTCGGACCCCGGGCTCGCCTCCGGCGTCAGCTACACCCAGACCGGGGTGGTCTCGGACGCCCCGCGCGACCCCGGGACGCTGACCCCGTCCCGGTCCGGCACCTTCGACCCGGCCTTCGTCCCCGAATCCCTCGAGGAGTGGGTGACCGCGCAGGACGCACCGTCGGGCGGCGCGGGTCTGGTCGAGCTGATCTCGCGCCTGCGTGCTCGGGGACTCCTCTCGCACGCGCTCACGCTCGATCCCGGAACCGTCCCGGCGTGGGCGCAGAAACTCGGCGACTACACGTTCGAGCCCAGCCGCAGCGGACACTCCACCGACCGCATCGGCGACCTGTTCAGCGAGCTGCTGAAGAAGCAGAACGAGACGGGCGGCACCGACGACTCGCTGCTCGTGTCCGCAGCCGGCGACGACGAGCAGTTCGCCGTCGCCGGCGCCCTCATCGCGGATCACCTGGGCTTTCCCGCACGGGTGGTGCTCGGCACGCGTCTGAGCAGCGACGACGCGGATCTACCGGTCTGCGAGGACGGCACGTGCACGAGCGGTGACCTGGCCGCGTGGATCGAGGTCCGCGACGCGGACGGCACCTGGACGGCGATCGATACGACCCCGCAGCACCGTGTGCCGCTCTCGCCCGACGTCCAGCAGCGTCGCGACCCGCAGAACATGACCCCCGTGGAGCCGGAGCAGGCGGACACGGTCCTCCCGCCCGAAGCCGACCCGGCCGACGCCAGCCCGCCGCAGAGCGACGAGCCGAGCGATCCGGTCGATCTCGCCTGGTTGTGGGCCACGCTGCGGATCTCCGGCATCGCGATCTTCGCGCTCCTCATCCTCCTGATGCCCGCGATCGCCGTTCTCTGGGCGAAGGTCATGCGGCGGCGGGCCCGGCGCTCCTCAGCTGATCCGGTCGACCGCGTCGTCGGCGGCTGGGAGGAATACCTCGATACCGCCGTCGATCACGGCCACCGCATCCCGCCCGCCGCCACCCGGTCGGAGACCGCGGCCGCCGTCGGCGACGCCGAGACGGCCGACCCGGCCACGCTGGCGGCACTCGCCGACCGCGCGGTGTTCGCCCCGGGCACCACCACCGAAGAGGAATCGGCACGGTTCTGGGAGCTCATCGACGAGGAACGGCGACGTTTCGCGTCCACAGGCGGCCTGTGGGCGCGCTGGAAGGCTCGGCTGTCGCTACGCTCGTTCGCACGCGGATTGCGCGAGGCTGCGTCGCGAGATGGAAGGGGACGACCATGAGCGGGATCGTCGTCATGGCCGGAGCGCGCTCCGACGTCGGCCGCGTACGCAAGCTGAACGAGGATGCGGTGCTCGCGCAGTACCCCGTGTTCCTCGTCGCCGACGGCATGGGAGGCCACGCAGCGGGCGATCTTGCCAGTGCCGCGGTCGTGGACGCCTTCCGTCACCTCGTCGGTCGCGACGACGTGCAGCCGGAGGAAGTCGTCACCGCGGTCGAGTCGGCCCATGCCGCCGTGTCGCAGGTCGCGGGGCGTCATGCCCGGGGCGCAGGCTCCACTCTCGCGGCCCTGGTCGCCGTGGTGCAGAACGGATCGCACGCGTGGCTCGTGGTGAACATCGGCGACTCCCGGGTGTATCGGCTCGTGGGCAGCTCACTCGAACAGCTCACGGTCGATCACTCGGTCGTGCAGGAGCTCGTGGACGCGGGCAAGATCAGCCGCTCCGAGATGTCCACCTATCCCGGTCGCAACGTCATCACACGCGCCGTGGGCGACAGTCAGAGCCCCGCCGACTACTGGCTCTCCCCCATCGTCACCGGGGAACGCATGCTGCTGTGCTCGGACGGACTGTCGAACGATCTGAGCGACGAGGCGGTACTGGCCGGGCTCAGCCTCGGCGGCTCGGCCGAGCAGACCGCGTACGCGCTGGTGGATCAGGCTCTCGCCCGCGGCGGCCGTGACAACATCAGCGCCGTCGTGGTGGACGTACGCTCCGGGGGCCTCGCTCCCCGCGCCGACGAGGTGACGGGCGGCTTCGCGACGAGCGAGCAGGCCGCGGTGCAGCCGATCGAGGTGGACACCATCACCTCGCGAAGAGAGCGGCCGATCCGTGGCTGAGCGGACCTGGTTCGAGGGGCCCCTGCCCGCCATCGCCACCGATACGCTCGCCGTGATCGTCGGAGGCGAGGCCGCGGTGGCGGCCGCGCGACGCGTGCTGTCCACGGGCAGCATGCCCGGGACACCCGAGATCCTGGACGCCCTGCTCGCCGACGGCATCGCCGCGGTGCCGGCATTCGCCGTGGTCGCGCTGGACGACGACCGTCTGACCGCCTTCGTCCGCGGCGAGTTCGTACTTCGCTTCGAGGACCGCTCCCGCCGGGTCTGGCGCGTCGACGGCGTCGGCGCGCACACGTGGCGCGAGGTGGAGGCGGCATCGGTGGTGCGGGCCTGGGCAGGCGCCCCCGACGCGGAGCCGAAGCTGTTCGATCTGGGCCCGACCCCGGAGCGCCCTGTGCGCGTCGGGCCGACGACCGCTGCGGGCGTCATGCTCCGCGGACGGCCCGCCGTGTCGCGCCCTCCGGTTCCCACCCTCGTCCCGCGTACCTCCGCTCCGACCTCCGCGCCGGTCGCTGCGGCGGGCTCGGCCCTCGCTGAGCCGGCCGATGACGAGACCGTCGTGACGAGTTCGAGCGCGCTCGCGCCCAAGCCCGCACCTCGCACCCCGCGGGCCCCGCGCGCCATCCAACTGCCTGGAGGAGACATCGTGCCGATCCACGGCACGCTGCTGGTCGGGCGGGGGCCGCGCAGCTCCCGCGTCGAGGGCGACGACCTGCCGACGCTGGTGGCACTCGGCGACGTCTCGCGCGATGTCTCGCGTGCGCACGTGAAAATCTGGACCGACGGCACACGGGTGCAGATCGAAGACCTCGCCACGCCGGGCGGGACGGCTGTCATCGACGCCGACGGTGTCGCCAGACTGCTCGTCCCCGACCGCGCGGTAGAGGTGCGTGAGGGTGCGAGCGCGGAGCTCGCCGGCGGCGCCCGCATCCGCTTCGTGGGGGACGCATGACCGACGCAGACGACAGCACCCGCCTCTCGCGCCGAGGGCCGGATCAGGGCCAGCAGCCCGAGGACAGTACCCAGCTCGTGAGTCGGCGCGATCGACGCAATGCGTCCGCCTCGGCGGCGACCGACGCGACGGCCATCGTGTCCCGCGAGACGCCGGCTGCGCCCGTCGACGAGACCGTGATCGTCGACCGCGCGTCCGCCGCGCCGGCCGTAGCACCGGAGGACGTGGACGACCGCACCGCGCTGGTGCGGCGTCCGGTCGATGCCCCGGCACCGTCGCCCGAGAAGGCGCCGCCCGCTGACGAACCGGAGGACGGCACCCTGCTGGTGCGCAGGGCTACCCCGACGACGGATGCGACGGTGGTCGTCCCCCGTGCGACGCCAGTGACCGCGGTCGACGACGATGACGAGGACGAGCACACGATCCTCACACCGCGCTCGCCCGCGGCGATCGATGCGCTCGACACGGACGACACGGTGCTGCGTCCCCGGGACGAGCCGCAGGACGCGACGCTGCTGCGCCGCCGCGACCGACCGGCGAACGCGGACGCGGACGCGGACGCGGACGCGGACGCGGACGACACGGTGCTGCGTCCACGTGACGCCGTGGCCGACGACGCGACGAGCCTGTCACCCCGGGGGACGAAGGCGGCCGCATCGCCGCGCCTCACGCGCGCACGCCGAGGCGGCGCGGCTCAGACCGCATCGTTCGCGCCCGATGCCGAGACCGACCGCACGCCCGCCCGCGAGCGGTACGCGATCCGCACGCCCACGATCACCGCCGCGCCGAAGAGCACCGCCTCCGCATCCCCGGTCGTCGACATCGGCGACGGCGGGCTCGCCGCGCGGATCGCCCGGCGACGTGCCACACGGACCCGCCTGACGGTGCTCGCGAGCGTCTCCGCGGTCGTGTTCCTCGGATCGATCGTGGGTCTTGCGACGCTGCTGAGCATCTGAGTCCCGGCTCGGGTTAGCATCGAAGGCTGTGTCAACGCCCGAACCCGTCATCTCCTTCCCGCCCGAGCTGCCCGTCAGCGCGGCCCGGGAGGAAATCGCGCGCGCCATCGAGGATCACCAGGTCGTGATCGTCGCGGGTGCGACGGGATCCGGCAAGACGACGCAGCTGCCGAAGATCTGCCTGGAGTTGGGGCGCACCCGCATCGCGCACACGCAGCCGCGCCGCATCGCCGCACGGACGATCGCCGAGCGCATCGCCGAAGAGCTGCAGGTACCCCTCGGTTCGACCGTCGGCTACAAGGTGCGATTCACCGACAAGGTGTCCGCCGACACCCGCGTCGCCCTCGTGACCGACGGCATCCTGCTCAACGAGATCCACCGCGACCGGCTCCTGCGCCGGTACGACACGATCATCATCGACGAGGCGCACGAGCGTTCCCTCAACATCGACTTCCTGCTGGGGTACCTGCGCCGCATCCTCCCCGAGCGCCCGGATCTGAAGGTCATCGTGACCTCCGCCACGATCGATCCCGAGAGCTTCGCACGCCACTTCGCCGATGCCGACGGTGCCCCTGCCCCCGTCATCGAAGTCTCCGGACGCACCTACCCCGTCGAGATCCGCTACCGACCGCTCGTCCCGGAGACGGACGATGAGGCCGAGGATGCCCCCGCCCTCGAAGCCGAGGACGAGGTGACCGCCATCGTTCAGGCGCTACGGGAACTCGACGCCGAGGCGCCGGGCGACGTCCTCGTCTTCCTGCCCGGCGAGGCCGAGATCCGCGATGCGACGGATGCGGTGCGCGCCGCCTACACCTCGTCCGCGGCCCCCACCGAGGTGCTCCCTCTCTACGGTCGGCTGTCCGCGGCGGAACAGCATCGGGTGTTCGAGCGGTCACGCATCCCGGGAGTGCGGCGCCGGGTGATCCTCGCGACCAACGTCGCCGAGACGAGTCTGACGGTTCCGGGCATCCGCTACGTGATCGACACCGGAACCGCCCGCATCTCCCGCTACAGCAACCGGTCGAAGGTGCAGCGACTGCCGATCGAGGCCATCTCGCAAGCCTCCGCGCAGCAGCGCTCCGGACGTGCCGGGCGAACGGCGCCGGGCATCGCGATCCGCCTGTACGGGGAGGGCGACTTCGAGCGGCGCCCCGTCTTCACGGAGCCGGAGATCCTGCGGACTTCTCTCGCCGCCGTCATCCTGCAGATGCTCGCGCTCGGATTCGGCGACATCTCCGCCTTCCCGTTCCTCACCCCTCCCGACTCCCGAGGCGTCCAGTCGGCGTTCGACCTGCTCCTCGAGCTGCAGGCCGTGCGCCAGAGTCGGCAGGGGTCCTCGCTCACGCAGCTCGGACGGGAGATCTCCCGGCTGCCGATCGACCCGCGCTTCGCACGCATGCTCGTCGAGGCGCGGCGCACCGACGTGCTGCCCGACGTGCTCGCGATCGTAGCCGGAATGTCGATCCAGGACGTGCGCGAGCGTCCCGAGGAACGCCGCGAGGAAGCCGACCGGCTGCACGCACGCTTCGTCGACCCCACGAGCGACTTCCTCACCCTCCTGAACCTCTGGAACCACCTGCGCGAACAGCAGGACGAGCTCGGTTCGAGCGCGTTTCGCCGGTTGTGCCGGGCGGAGATGCTCAACTACGTGCGCGTGCGCGAGTGGTTCGACGTGCACCGGCAGCTCTCGCAGCTGCTGGGTCTTCGTCGCGACGCCGAGCGCACGCCGGGCGCGGCGGACCCCGCTGCAGTGCATCGCGCTCTGCTGTCCGGGCTGCTCTCGCACATCGGCATCCTCGACGAGCGCGAGAAGGGCAGAGAGGGCAAAGGCACGCGGCCGGAGTACCGCGGGGCCCGCGGCACGCGTTTCGCGCTGTTTCCCGGCTCCGGCCTGCGCAAGAAGCGGCCGACCGCGGTCATGGCCGCGGAGCTCGTCGAGACGAGCCGCCTCTTCGCACGCACCGTCGCGGCGATCGATCCCGCCTGGGCCGAGCCGCTCGCGGGCGAGCTCGCCAAACGGCAACTGAGCGAGCCGCACTGGTCGAAGGATGCCGGGGCCGCCACCGCGTACGAGAAGGTCACCCTGTTCGGCGTCGAGATCATCCCGCGTCGGCGCGTGCAGCTGGCCCGATTCGATCGTCCCCTCGCGCGCGAGATGTTCGTGCGCCACGCCCTCGTCGACGAGGAGTGGGATCTGTCGCGCCTGGCGAAGCCGCTCACCGCCTTCGCCAGGCGCAATCTCGAGCTGCGCCGACGCCTGGAGAAGGTCGAGGAGCGCGAGCGTCGCCGCGACATCCTGGCCGGAGACGAGGCCGTCTACGCCTTCTACGACTCCCGCATCCCCGCGGACGTGTTCGATGCCCGCTCGTTCGAGGCCTGGTGGAAGGACACGGTCGGGCGCACCCCGCGTCTGCTCGATCTGAGCGAGGCGGATCTGTTGGAGGGCGCGGAACGCGCGGACGAACGCGCCTTCCCGACCCGCTGGAGGCAGGGCGATCAGGTGCTCTCACTCGCGTACCGGTTCGAACCGGGGGCCGCGGATGACGGTGTGACCGCGGTCGTCCCGCTCGCACTCCTGGCGCAGCTGTCACCCCAGGGGTTCGACTGGCAGGTACCGGGACTGCGCGACGAGCTCATCACCGCACTCCTGCGGGCGCTGCCCAAGTCCATCCGGCGCCATGTCGTGCCGGCAGCGGATTGGGCGGCCCGCCTCGCCGAGGAGCTCGCCGGCGCAGGTCCCGAGGATCATGCCGGGCTTCCACCGCTTCCCCTGCGCGACGCCCTCGCCTCCCGCATCCAACGCGTCGCGAACCAGCCCGTGAGCGCGTCCGACTTCGAAATGGATCGGGTGCCCGACCATCTGCTGATCTCGTTCCGCGCGGTCGACGAGCGCGGCCGTGCGGCCGGTTCCGGACGCGACCTGGTCGCCCTGCAGGAGCGTTTCGCCGATCGCGCGCGCTCGTCCGTCGCTCGCTCGCTACGTCGGGGCCCGGCCGCATCCAGCGTCACCGCTGCTCCCGGCACCCCCGGACCGCGCGTCGCGGCGAGCGCCGAGGGCTTCACCGAACGCACCGGGGTGAGCGACTGGGATTTCGGGACTCTCCCCGAGCAGGTCGACACGCGTGTGGCGGGCGGTGTGGTGCGCGGCTACCCGGCGATCGTCGACGACGGGGCGAGCGTGTCGCTGCGCATCGAGGCGACGCCGGAGGCCGCAGCGCGCGCGACGCGCGCGGGTATCCGCCGTCTGGTGCTCCAGGCGGTGCCCTCCCCCGTCTCCTACGTGCTCGATCATCTGACCCCGAACGAAAAGCTCGCCCTCGCCGCCTCGCCCTATCCCTCGGCGAAGGCCCTCGTCGAAGACGCGCGGGTCGCGGTCGCAGATGCGGTCATCGCGCGCACGGCCCCGGACGGCATCGTGCGGGACCGCGCCGGCTTCGAGGCCCTCAGGGACGCGTTCAGCGCGGCGGTCACGGACGAGCTGTTCGCCGCCACGAGCCTCGTCGCCCGGATCCTGCTGTCGCTGCGGGAGATCGAACGCGCCATGAAGCGGCAGAACTCGCTGACCCTGCTCGGCGCCCTCGGCGACATCCGAGCCCAGCTGGCCGGCCTCGTCTATCCCGGTTTCATCTCGCGGACCGGGCCGGCTCGCCTCGCACATCTGCCGCGCTACCTCGCTGCGGTCGCCGAGCGGCTGTCTCAGCTGGCCGATCAGCCCGGGCGCGATCGGCAACGCCTCACCGAGTACGAGCGCTCCGCCGCGGCGTACACGGATGCCGGCGGCACGATCCCTCTCGCCGAAGGCGCGTCCGCGTCCCTCGCGCATGCCCGATGGCTGCTGGAGGAGTACCGGGTGAGCCTGTTCGCACAACGGTGGGGCACCGCCGAGCCGGTCTCCGCCCAGCGCATCCTGAAGACGCTGCGCGGCTGATCCTCGTCCGGGGGCGGCCGCCCGTACGCGATGCTCCCGGTGCGTAGCACGACGTTGACAACGTCTCCGTGCAGCTAATACGGTGATCGAAGGCCGAGAATGTTCTCGGTAACAACGACTGCCGACCGCCGCATCCGCGGCACACGATTGCGCGAAGACGCTCAACCGATCGCCGCGGGGACCGTGACGTCCCCGCGCACGCTCCGCCGTGTCTCGCCCATCGATGAGAGCGAGGAGCCTCCGCGTGAGCACGCGCCACAGATCCCGAATGCTGACCAGGGGCGGAGCGGTATGGACCGCTCTCGCGCTCGCCGTCGCCGGAGCGGTCGTCCCCTCCGCGGCGCAGGCCGCGACTCCTGCACCTCTCTTGCACTACACCTTCGACAGCGCCACGAGCACGACGATCCCGGACACGAGCGGCAACGGGTTCGACGCGACGCTGCAGCAGAGCGGCGGTGCCGTCGCCGACGGCAGCCTCTCGCTGCCCGGAGGAGCCCGCGGCACGGCCGCCTACCTCGACATCCCCACGACGGGCCTCGTCGGCAAGAAGGACCTGACCATCTCCACGTGGCTCTCGCCGCGCTCGGGAGCAGGCAACACCGCCGCCGCCTTCATCGGAGCGCCTGTCGCGTCCGGCGCCTCCTATTCGTCGGGGTACTGGCTGCTCAACCCCGCCAACCCCAACGGCTACGTCAAGTCGGTCGTCACCAACGCGGTCTCCCCCGGCTCGCCCTGGAGCACCGAGGTCGGGCCCGGCGCCACCAATGCCGCCGCCTCCGGCATCCGAACGCCCGCCGGCCTCAGTCACTACACGACGGTCATCGACGGAACGACGGGCCAGTTGCGCGTCTACGTGAACGGCGCCCGTATCTCGCAGAACGCGATCGCCCGCGACGTCGCCGCGTTCGGCTCGAACCTCGTGGCGGCCCTCGGCCGCTCGACGTACAACGACGCGAGCTGGAGTGGATTGGTCGACGACTTCGCGATCTACGGACAGGCGCTCAGTGACGCCGACGTGCTGGCGCTCTACCACGCGGAGGCTCTCGATCGCGCCGTCGCCTCCGTGTCGGTCCCTGCGACCGCGGATGCCGACTTCGCCGTACCCACCGCAAGCGCGGGCGTCGCCGTGAGCTGGGGATCGAACAACCCGGCGATCGCCGTCAGCAACGGCACGGCAACCGTCACCCGGCCCACGGCGGGCGCGGGCGACGCGAACGTCACTCTGACCGCCACCTTCACCGTCGGCGGAGCGACCCGCGTCCAGACCTACTCGGCGCGGGTGCCCCAGCTTCTCTCGGACGCCGAACGCGTGGCAGCAGACCTCGCGGCGATCCAGATCGCGAATCTCGACGACATCCGCACCAACTTCTCCGTGCCCGCCGCCGGCGCGCAGGGATCCACGATCACGTGGACGGTGGATGCGGCGCACGCGGCGTCCGCGGCGCTTCGGGCGGGCGTGCGCGACGACTCGCGCACCATCGAGGTGACGCGGCCCGCACACGGGTCCCCCGAGATCGTGGCGCAGCTGACCGCGGTCGTCACGCACGGCCAGGCGACCGCCAGCCGCACCTTCTCCGCCCGCATCCAGCCGCTGCCGGCAGGCGACGAGGAGACCGAGGCGTACTTCTGGACGTTCTTCACGGGCGAGGGCGAGGGCGCCGAGCGCGTGAGCATCGCCGCATCGAAGGGCAACGACGCGCTGAGCTGGAACACCCTGAACGACGGACAGCCGGTGTTCACCTCCACCGTCGGCACCGAGGGATTGCGCGATCCGTTCATCATCCGCGCGCCCGAGGGCGACAAGTTCTACATGATCGCCACGGATCTGAAGATCGACGGCCTGGCCGGTGGATTCACGACCGCGCAGATCTCCGGCTCGCGCTACATCGAGGTCTGGGAGTCGAACGACCTGGTGAACTGGTCCGAGCAGCGTCACGTGAAGGTGTCGAGCGACTACGCGGGGAACACGTGGGCGCCCGAGGCCTACTGGGATGACGAGCTGGACACGTTCGTCGTCTTCTGGGCGTCCAACCTCTACCCGACCACGAACGCCGCCGACCGTACGGCCGTCACCTATAACCGGATGATGTACGCGACGACCGATGACTTCGTGACCTTCTCAGAACCGCGGATCTGGAGCGACGTGCGCCGGGGTGCGGGACTCGGCCTCATCGACTCCACCGTCGCGAAGGTCGACGGCGTCTACCACCGCTTCACGAAGGACGAGGCGAGCATGACGATCCGCCACGAGAAGTCGGCCGATCTGCTGGCCACGGTCACGGGCACGCTCCCCGGCGCCACCGGGCCGGCGGACGAGTGGACGCTCGTGAAGGAGCGCGTCGCCAGCGGTCTGCCCAACGGTGAGCCCGGGGGCACGTTCACCAGCGGCGAGGGCGCCAACATCTTCCCCGCCAACGCGGGCGATGTGAACGGGCTGGACTGGTTCCTCTTCATCGACCAGCCCAACTACCACGGCGGGCCCAACCACTACGTCCCGTTCGGCACGACGAACCTCGAGGACGGGAACGCGTGGCAGCCGCTCGGCGCGAAACTGCGCCAGTCGCTCCCCCAGAACGCCGACGGCGGCAAGCCGCGCCACGGCACGGTGATCCCGATCACGCGCTCCGAGTACCAGCGCGTGCTCGAGGCCTACGCGGCGGACATCGCGGTCGCCTCGGTCGATGAGATCGCGGTGACGACGCGGGCGGGCGTCGCTCCGACGCTGCCTCAGGCGCACCTGACGAAGGCGGACGGTTCCCAGCAGAGCGTCGACGTCGCCTGGGACGCCGTCCCTCCGGCCGCCTACGCCACCGCGGGAGAGTTCACGGTTGCCGGCATCGCGCAGGACGACTCGCGCATGCCGGTGGAGGCGACCGTCACCGTCACCCCCGCGGTGTCCGTGCAGGCCACGACCAGCGCACGGTGCCTGGCCGGCAAGGCCGTGATCTCGGTCGCTCTCAGCAACACGGGCGACGGCCCCGCGGTGGCGACGATCACGACGGTGTACGGCGCGAAGACCGTCACGGTCGCCGCGGGCGCGAGCGCGTCGACCGCCTTCACGACGCGGCTCGGCGCGATGCCCGCGGGAACGGCCACGGTCTCGGTGACCCAGGCGGGTGCGAGCGCGAGCCTCACCGCACCGTACGCATCGCTCGCCTGCGGCTGAGTTGTCACCTCCCGCCCCGTGGCGGACCGGCGAGTCGATCGCCCGTCCGCCGCGGGGCGCATTGCGCCGGGCCGCGACACCGGGCAGAGTGGCGAGCACCATGACACACGCGATCGTCTACTCCGAACACGGCGGCCCCGACGTCCTCACGCTCACCGACATCGATGTCCCCTCCCCGGAGGCGGGCCAGGTGGCGGTGCGGATCGAAGCGGCCGGCGTCAATCCAATCGATGCGAAGCTGCGCGCGGGTCTGCGCGGCCCCGTCCCGATGACCCATCCCCGCCGCATCGGCAGCGACGGCGCCGGTGTGGTGACGGCCGTTGGCGAAGGGGTCGACGGGTTCCGCGTCGGCGACCCCGTCGTGATCTTCTCCGCCGGTGGTCTCTACGCCGAGCAGGCGATCGTCAAAGTCGGCTCGATCCAGCCGCGACCGCCGCAGGTGGACGCGGCGACGGGAGCCGCCCTCGGCATCCCGGTCGGCACGGCGTACCAGGTGCTGCGCTCGCTCGACGTGCGCAGCGGTGGCACCCTCGTCGTGCACGCGGGCTCGGGCGCCGTCGGCCAGGCCGCGGTGCAGTTCGCCGTGCTGTGGGGCGCCACAGTCGTGGCCACCTCGTCGCCGTCGCGCTTCGATCGTCTCCGCGAACTCGGCGCGATCCCTGTGGCCTATGGCGAAGGACTCGAACAGCGCCTGCGCGAGGCTGCACCCCAGGGCTACACGGCCGCGTTCGACGCGGCGGGCACGGATGAGGCGATCGCCGCCTCGCTCGCTCTCGTCGACGATCGTTCGCGTATCGCCACGATCGTGCGCGGCGCGGATGCGGCGGGATTCGGCATCCGGGCGTTCTCCGGCGGCTCCCCCGAGCCGCTCACCGACCAGCAACTCGCGTGGCGGGCCGAGGCCGTGCCGGTCGTGCTGGCGCTGCTGTCGACGGGTCACTTCTCGGTCGAGCTCGGCGCGCAGCTTCCGCTGGCCGAAGCACCGCAGGCGCACCGTCTCGTCGAGGCCCATTCGCCGGGCAAGATCACACTGGTGCCCTGACGTCCCCGCGTCCATGACGCCGAATGTCGGCGTGCTGGATGCGGGCGGATCGCGGTGTGAGACTCGCCGCATGGCAAAGCGCATCATCCTGAACGCCTTCGACATGACGTGCGTCAGTCACCAATCCGCCGGCACCTGGCGCCACCCCGACAGCCGGGCCACGACCTACAAGGACCTCGAGTACTGGACCGAGCTCGCGAAGCTCCTGGAACGCGGCCGGTTCGACTCGTTGTTCATCGCGGACGTGCTGGGCACGTACGACGTGTACCGGGGCTCCGCGGCCACGGCGCTCGGCGATGCCGACCAGGTACCGGTGAACGACCCGTTCCTCCAGGTGCCGGCGATGGCGCTCGTCACGGAGCACCTCGGCTTCGGCGTCACGGCGGCGCTGACGTACGAGCAGCCGTACGCGCTCGCGCGCAAGTTCTCGACGCTCGATCATCTGACCAAGGGGCGCGTCGCCTGGAACGTCGTGACGAGCTACCTGAACAGCGCCGCGATCAACCTTGGCCTGAGCAAGCAGATCGCCCACGACGACCGGTACGAGATCGCGGAGGAGTTCGTCGACGTCACCTACAAGCTCTGGGAGAGTTCGTGGGAGGAGGACGCCGTCGTGGCCGACCGGGAACGCGGGGTGTACACCGACGCCGCGAAGGTGCATCCGATCGGCCACCAGGGCACGTACTACTCCGTCCCCGGCATCCACCTGAGCGAGCCCTCGCCGCAGCGCACTCCGGTGATCTTCCAGGCCGGCGCCTCTCCGCGCGGGCGCGCCTTCGCCGCCCGGCACGGCGAGGGTGTCTTCATCAGCCCCGCGAACCCCGCGCAGGCTCGCGAGATCGTCCGCGACATCCGCTCTCGCGCCGCGGCGGAGGGGCGTGACCCCGACGACGTGAAGACCTTCGCGCTGGTGACCGTCATCACGGCCGAGTCTGATGAGGCGGCTCATGCCAAGTACGAGGACTATCTGTCCTACGCCTCGGGTGAGGGGATGCTCGCCTTCTACGGCGGCTGGACCGGCATCGACTTCGGGCAGTGGGACCCGGATCAGCCGCTCGAAGAGGTGGAGAACGACAGCCTGCGCTCGGTGCTCTCCTCCCTTGCGAAGATCGATCCCGAACGCCGGTGGACTCCGGCGGACATCGTCGCGCAGCGTTCGATCGGCGGGATGGGGCCGGTGATCGTGGGCGGCCCCGAAACCGTCGCCGACGAGCTGGAGCGATGGGTCGACGAGGGTGAGATCGACGGCTTCAACTTCGCCTACGCGATCACCCCCGGCTCCTTCGAGGATCTGGTGGAGTTCGTCGTGCCCGAGCTCCAGCGCCGCGGGCGGGCGCAGACCGAGTACGCGGGCTCGACGCTGCGCGAGTCGCTCTACGGCGCCGGCCACGCGCGGGTCGCGGACACGCATCCGGCCGCGCGTTACCGCGGGGCGTTCGCCGACGGCGCGAGCGCCGCGGACGGCACCCTGCCCTCGCGCATCGCCGAGCGGCTCGCTGTTCGCTGACGAGCGCACGAAGAAGGGCCCCGCCGATCGGCGAGGCCCTTCTTCTGCTGCTGCGCTCAGTTGCCGGAGCGCCGCTTGTTGTACACATCGAAGGCGACGGCGAGAAGAAGCACGAGGCCCTTCACGGCCTGCTGCCACTCGATGCCGATACCCATGATCGACATACCGTTGTTCAACACACCGATGATCAGACCACCGATGATCGCGCCGCCGATGGTTCCGACGCCGCCCTGCACCGCCGCTCCGCCGATGAAGGCGGCAGAGATGGCCTCGAGCTCGAAGCCGTCACCGGCCTTGGGCCCGGCGAGGTTCAGGCGAGCGGTGAAGATGAGGCCGGCCAGCGCGGCGAGCAGTCCCATGTTCACGAACAGCCAGAAATCGACCCGTCGCGTCTTGATGCCCGACAGCTCCGCCGCGTGGCGGTTGCCGCCGATCGCGTAGATGTGACGGCCGAACACGGAACGGTTCATGACGATGCCGTAGACCAGCACGAGCACGGCGAGCACGATGAGCGTGACCGGGATGCCCTTGTATGCGGCGAGGGAGTACGTGAAGAACGCGATCGCGGCGGAGATCAGCACGAGCTTGGCGATGAACCAGACGATCGGCTCGACATCCTGTCCGTACTTGCGACGTCCGGCACGGGTGCGCCACTGCTGAACGACGAGGGCGATGATGCCGACCGCGCCGATGAGCAGCGTGAACACGTCGGGGTCGCCCCCGAAGATGCCGTCGAGGAAGCCGTTGCCGAGGGCCCGGTACTCGTCGGGGAAGGAGCCGATGTTCGCGTTGCCCAGCACGACGAGCGCGAGTCCGCGGAAGATGAGCATGCCCGCGAGGGTCACGATGAAGGCGGGGATGCCGACGAAGGCGACCCAGAAGCCCTGCCACGCGCCCACGAGCGCGCCGATCGCGAGCGACAGGACGATCGCGAGCCACCAGGGAAGTCCCCCCTGCACCGCGAAGACGCCCGAGACCGCGCCGATGAAGGCGGCCACGGATCCGACGGACAGGTCGATGTGGCCGGCGATGATGACCATCACCATGCCGATCGCGAGGACGAGGATGTAGCCGTTCTGCACGACCAGATTCGAGATGTTCTGCGGACGCAGCAGGATGCCGTCGGTCAGGACGGCGAACAGCACCACGACCGCGAGCAGCGCGATGAAGATGCCGTTCTTGCCGAGATCCGTCAGCACGTGCGTGATCCAGCGGGTGGCCTTGTTGTCGACCGGGTTGATCGTCGCCCCGGCAGCGGTGTCGTTGTTCGACATGTCGTTGTCTCCTGCGAGCCCCGTCAGCGGGGCTTCTCCATGGTCATGAGCTTGAGAACGGATTCGGGGCTCGCCTCGGCGATCGGCAGCTCTCCCGTGATGCGACCCTCCGACAGCGCGTAGACGCGGTCGGAGATGCCGAGCAGTTCGGGCAGCTCGGACGAGATGACGATGATGCCCTTGCCCGATGCGGCGAGCTTGTTGATGATCGTGTAGATCTCGTACTTCGCCCCCACGTCGATGCCGCGGGTCGGCTCGTCGAGGATCAGCACCTCGGGATCCGAGTAGATCCACTTCGACAGCACGACCTTCTGCTGGTTGCCGCCGGAGAGCTTCCCGGTCTTGACCAGCACGCTCGGCGCCTTGATATTCATGTCGCGGCGGTACTCGTTCGCGACCCGGTACTCCTCGTTGTCGTTGACGAGGCCGGCCTTCTCGAGCTTCTTGAGCGACGCCATGGAGACGTTGCGCTTGATGTCCTCGATGAGGTTCAGACCGTACGTCTTGCGGTCCTCGGTCGCGTAGGCGAGGCCGTTGTCGATGGCCTCCGAGACGGTGCGCGTCTTGATCTCCTTGCCGCGCATGAACACCCGGCCCGAGATCCGCGTCCCGTAGCTGTGGCCGAACAGGCTCATCGCGAACTCGGTGCGACCGGCTCCCATGAGGCCGGCGATTCCGACGATCTCCCCCGCACGCACCGTGATCGACACGTCATCGACGACGACGCGGGAGGTGTCGACGGGATGGTGAGCCGTCCAGTTCTCGACCCGTAGCAGCTCTTCGCCAATGTGGGGCTCGTGGTCCGGGTAGCGGTGCTCGAGGTCTCGACCCACCATGTCCTTGATGATGCGGTCCTCGGTGACGTCGTTCTTCGCGATCGTCTCGATCGTCTTGCCGTCGCGGATGACCGTGACGGTGTCGGCGACCTTCTTGATCTCGTTGAGCTTGTGGCTGATGATGATCGACGTGATCCCCTGACCCTTCAGGTGCAGGATCAGATCCAGCAGGTGGGCCGAGTCCTCGTCGTTCAGTGCGGCGGTCGGCTCGTCGAGGATCAGCAGCTTGACCTCCTTCGAGAGCGCCTTCGCGATCTCGACGAGCTGCTGCTTGCCCACGCCGATCTGGTTGATCTTCGTCGTGGGGTTCTCCCGCAGACCGACCCGGGCGAGGAGCTTGCCCGCCTCGAAGTTCGTCGCGTTCCAGTCGATGAGACCGAGCGGGCCGCGCTGCTCGTTGTTGAGGAAGATGTTCTCGGCGATCGACAGGTACGGGCTCAGGGCCAGCTCCTGGTGGATGATCACGATGCCCTTGGCCTCGCTGTCGCGAAGGTTGCGGAACGCGACCTCCTCGCCGTTGTAGACGATCTGTCCGTCGTACGTGCCGTGGGGGTACACACCCGACAGCACCTTCATGAGCGTCGACTTACCGGCGCCGTTCTCACCGCAGATGGCGTGCACCTCACCGCGCTGAACGGCGAGATTCACGTTCGAGAGTGCCTTGACTCCCGGGAATGTCTTGGTGATCCCACGCATCTCGAGGATGTTCTGGGACATCGTTGCTCCTCTTTCCTGTCGCCGACGGGAGTGTGCCGGGCGGCACGGGGCCGCCCGGCACGGATCCGCGGGTGTCAGCCGTTGATCTCGTCTTCGGTCCAGTAGCCGCTGTCGACCAGGACCTCCTTGATGTTGTCCTTGACCACGATCTGCGATTCGAGCAGGTAGGACGGGACGACCTTCTTGCCGTTGTCGTAGTCCTCGGTGTTGTTCACCTCGGGCTCCTCGCCCTTCAGCAGAGCGGAGGCCATCTTGACGGCGACCTCGGCGAGCTTGCGGGTGTCCTTGAAGATGGTCGCGTACTGCTCACCGGCGACGATGGCCTTCACGGAGTCGATCTCGGCGTCCTGACCCGAGATGATCGGCCACTCGGCACCGACCGAGTAGCCCGCGTCGGTGAGAGCCGAGATGATGCCGCGCGAGATGCCGTCGTAGGGCGAGAGCACCGCGTTGACCTTCGAGCCGTCGGAGTACGTCGAGGTCAGGATGTTCTCCATGCGCTTCTGCGCCGTCTCGCCGTCCCAGCGCAGCGTCGCCGCCTGCTGGAACTCGGTCTGGCCGCTCTTGACGACCAGGATCTTCTTGTCGATGTACGGCTGGAGCGTGTCGATCGCGCCGTTCCAGAAGAACGTCGCGTTGTTGTCGTCGGGCGAACCGGCGAACAGTTCGATGTTGAACGGGCCGGCCGGAGCCGACGCCGCGGCCTTGCCGTCGAGGTCGGTGAGACCCAGACCGTTCAGCAGCGAGTTGGCCTGCTGCACGCCGACCTTGTAGTTGTCGAACGACGCGTAGTAGTTGACGTTCTCGCTGTCGCGGATGAGGCGGTCGTACGCGATGACGGGGATGTCGCCGTCGGCGGCCTCCTGCAGGACGCTGGTGAGCGTCGTGCCGTCGATCGAGGCGATGATCAGGGCCTTGGCACCCTTGGTGATCATGTTCTCGATCTGCGAGACCTGCGTGGGGATGTCGTCCTCTGCGTACTGCAGGTCGACGGTGTAGCCCTGGTCCTCGAGCTGCTTCTTGACGGCGTTGCCGTCCTGAATCCAGCGCTCGGAGCTCTTGGTGGGCATGGCGACGCCGATGAGTCCGCCGTCTCCGCCGCTGTCCCCGCCGCTGCCGCCCGCGCTGCTGCCGCAGCCCGAGAGCATGAGCGCGCCGGCGGCAACGGTTGCCGCGGCGAACAGGAACTTGGTGCTCTTCACAGTGTGTCCTTTCGTAAGACGTCTCTGTCTGCTGTGTTCAGTTGTACGTAGGGGGAAGTCTTCAGGCGGCCGAGCGAGGCGTCCGGCGAGGATCGCCGTGCTGGCCGTACACGTGCTGGTAGCGCTCGTAGAGGCGATCGATCGCCTGTTGCGGCAGCGGCGTGAGCGGACCGCGCTGGCCGGCGATGTGCACGGTGCGCGCGACGTCTTCGAGCATGACGGCGGCCTTGACCGCATCCCGCGCCGTCGCTCCGATCGTGAACGGGCCGTGGCCCGCCATCAGCACCGCCGGCGAGCGATGATCGGTGAGCGTGTCGACGATGCCCCGGCCGATCGAGTCGTCGCCGATGATCGCGAACGGCCCGACAGGGATCGGACCGCCGAACTCATCTGCCATCGCCGTGATGACGCACGGGATCTCTTCGCCGCGTGCGGCCCAGGCCGTCGCGTAGTCGGAGTGCGTGTGCACGATGCCGCCGACCGCCGGCATGTTCCGGTAGACGTATGCGTGCGCGGCGGTGTCGCTGGAGGGCTGCCGGTCGCTGCCGGGGGTGTCGGCGACGACGGTGCCGTCGAGGTGGCAGAGGATCATGTTCTCGGGCGCCAGATCGTCGTAGGCGACCCCCGACGGCTTGATGACGAACAGATCCGCCCCGGGTACACGCTCCGAGATGTTGCCGCCGGTCCACACGACCAGCCCGTTGCGAACGAGCTCGCCGTGAAGGGCTGCGACCTCGGCACGCACGCGTGCGATCACGACCTCGGTCTTCACCCCCGTGGCATAGCCCTCGCCTCGAGCGGCATCGATTGCGGACACGCCTCGACTCCTTCGTCTCTCGAAACCCCGTTGTGACGATCGATGTGACCGTTCACATTGCTGCGCAAGTGTAACGCCACCGATCGGCTTCCTGTCAACCCGCTGAGAGATCTCGGGTTGGTAACGCCCGTCAGATGGGACTGACCGCCCCCGAGGAATCCCGGACGATGAGCTCGGGCACAATCGGCGCGACGACCGCATCCGAGCCGTCTGCCGGGCCCAGCAGGATGTCGACGCAGCGCCGTCCGAGATCGGCGAAGTCCTGGCGAACCGTGGTCAACGGCGGCCAGAAGTGCGCCGATTCGGGGATGTCGTCGAAGCCGACCACGCTGATGTCACCCGGGACGTCGAGGCCCTCGTCGCGGATCGCGTGCATCAGGCCCAGAGCCATCTGATCGTTGGAGGCGAAGACCGCGGTGAAGTCGCGCACCCGGAGCAGCTCCCGACCCGCGTAATAGCCGAACTCCGCAGTCCAGTCCCCCAGGATGGGGGCGGTGGTGGGCACGTCGTTCGCACTCATCTCCTCGAGGAAGCCTCGCATCCGCGCCTCCGCCTCGATCCAGTCCTGCGGACCCGCGAGGTGGTAGATCCAGCGATGGCCGAGCTGGATGAGATGCCGCGTGGCGAGCCGGGCGCCCGCGATCTGGTCGACGGACAGCGCGTGCTGCGGGTCGAGCTCGGTCGACTGCAGCGTGACGTAGGGCACGTCGAGCTGCTGCTCGGCGAGCGCGCGGAAGACGCGGACCTGCGGCGCGATGACGACCAGTCCCTCGACCGACTGGGCCATCAGGTGCGCGATGCCGTCGGGGATCGAATCGGGGTCGTGGGGCGAGATGTTCGCGGTGCTCACCCAGTAGCCGCGCTCACGGGCGGCGGATTCGATGGCCGCGATGCTGGAGGCGGGCCCGTACTGCGTGCTGGAGGCGGACAGGATCCCGATGGTCTGCGAACGGCTGGTCACCAGCGCCCGCGCCGCCCGATTGGGCCGGTACTGCACCTGCGCCATGACGGCGAGCACCCGTTCGCGCGTCTCCGGGCGGATGCTGGGGTGGTTGTTGATCACCCGGGAGACGGTCTGATGGGAGACCTCGGCCAAGCGCGCCACATCTCGGATACTGGGCCGTCGCCCCGTCGCATCGTCGCTCATTGGATCTCCTGGGCCGTGCGCACGGTCACACGCCCGTTGCCATTATGCACGCCGCGCCCGGTTCCACCCCTTTTCTGCAGCCGTGTGACAGTCACATCGCCCCATCGGACGACGCATCGACACGGGCCGAGGAGCACGGTCTACTGTGGACGCATGGCGGATTTCCTCGGACGTCTCCCCCTGAGCAACAGGGAGCGCCGGGACGAGTCCGCCGTGACCGGTGACCGGCGTGCAGCCATCGGCGATGCGCTGGACGAGGCCGCACGCCTGCTGGGCGAGACCACAGCCGACGACGCGGAGCACTGCGCCAAGGCGCGCCGGTTCTTGGAGGAAGCAGGGCTCGGCACGGGGGCCGCGGGGGGAAATCCGGACGAGCTCCGTGCTCTCGCGGCCGCGGTCCGCCAGGGACGCAAGCGCAGCATCCGGATGCTCACCCGCGTCATCCGGGCGCTTCTGGTGCTCGGTGACGCGCTCGCGGTCACGCCGCACGTGGCGGCGGGAGTGTCGGGAGCCGTAGCCCTCTACGCCGCGACCACGGCGCCGTTCGACCGCCGCGCGGCTCTGCGCGGCCACACGGTGCGCGCGAGCGACGAGGAGTGGGAGTTCGGACGCGGCCCCGTGATCACCGATACGGGTCGCGCCATCCTGCGCTTCGTGCTGGCGCTCGACGACGTGGCGCCGCGCCCCGTCAGTCCCCGGTGATCAGGTCGCGGTAGAAGCCGATCCCCCGCAGCCACACCTGAACGCGGATGCGTTCGTTGTGCGCATGCAACGCCTCGCGCTCGGCGCGGGTGAGGTGGAAGGGCGTGAAGCGGTAGACGTTGTCGCAGATGCCCGTGAACCAGCGGCTGTCGCTCGCGCCCAACTGGATGTAGGGCGTGGCCACGATCTCGCTGCCGAGTGACGAGTCGATCGCGCGTGCGATGCGGCGCCATGGTTCGCCGCGCCACGGCGAGACGGGCGAGGGCTCGCTCGCCGCGCGCACCTCGATCTCGATCGTCTCGTCGGCGATGACGCGGCGGATCCGCGCGACGGCGGAGGCGGCCGTGTCTCCGGTGAGCAGGCGCACGTTGATCGCCGCCTGCGCGGTCGCCGCCAGCACGTTCTCCCCCGGCGCCCCCTTCAGCTCGGTCGCCACGGCGGTCGTGCGCACGAGCGCGTTCGTCTCGGGGCCGAGCCTCGCCAGCACGTTCGCGATCAGGGGCCGCGTGAACGCGACGGAGCGCAGGGCGGCGCCGAGCGGCCTCGGGGCGTGCGGTGCCAGGGTGCGGAGCATCGCGCGCACCGGCGGCACGAGCCGTACCGGGAACGGATGCCGAGCCAGCCTGTCCACCGCGCGCGCCAGCCGCGCCGTCGCCGGACGCGCCGGCGGCGTGGATGCGTGGCCGCCCTGCTCGCGCGCCGTGAGCCAGACCGTCATCGTGCCCCGCTCGGCGACGCCGATCATCGCCGTCGGACGCGCGATCCCCGGAAGCACCCCGTCGACGACGGCGCCGCCCTCGTCGACGACGAGCGCCGGCCGAACACCGCGCGAGCGCAGCGCCTCCGCGATCGCGCGTGCACCGTCGCCTGCCGTCTCCTCGTTGTGTCCGAAAGCCAGGTACACGTCGTTCTCGGGCACGACCTCGCGCATCAGCAGTTCTTCGACGGCCTCCAAGATGGCCACGAGCGCGCCCTTGTCGTCGATCGCGCCCCGCGCGTAGACGGCTTGGTCGGCGCCCGCGCCGACCAGTTCGGCACCGAACGGATCGCGATCCCAGTCCTCCTCGACCACGGGGACCACGTCCTGATGCGCCATGAGGACGAGCGGGCGCTCCGCGGTACGCCCCGGCCATCGGAGAAGGAGCGCGTGACCGACGACGACTTCCCGCTCCAACCGGGAGTGGACGAGCGGGTACAGGCGCTCGAGTGCCGCGTGGAACTCGTCGAACGCCGACGTGTCCACTCGTGACTCGTCCGCGTAGGAGACCGTCGCGATTCTGAGGAGCTCACGCAGTCTGTCCAGTGCCGTCGCCACGCCCCGAGCCTAGTGCGGCACCCCTTGGGTACGGTGGTCGCATGACCACTGACTCGAGTTCTCGCCTGCGTTGGGGCATCCTCGCCACGGGCGGTATCGCCCACATGTTCACGAGCGACCTGCGCACCGCCGGGCTCGACGTCCGCGCCGTCGGTTCGCGCTCGCTCGAAAGCGCCCAGCGCTTCGCGACGCAGTTCGACATCCCGCGCGCACACGGTGACTACGCATCTCTGCTCGCCGACGATGACATCGACATCGTCTACATCGCGACGCCGCATCCGATGCACGCCGAGAACGCGCTCGAGGCCCTCGCCGCGGGCAAGCACGTGCTCGTCGAGAAGCCGTTCACGCTGACGGGCGAGGAGGCCGAACGCGTGCGGGTCGCCGCCGAGGAGGCGGGGCTGTTGGCCATGGAGGCCATGTGGACGCGCTACCTGCCGCACATGATGCGCATTCAGGAGCTGCTCGCCGCCGGTGCGCTGGGCGAGGTGCGCGCCGTCACCGCGGATCACACCCAGTTCATCTCGACCGATCCCACGCACCGTCTGAACGCGCTCGAGCTCGGCGGGGGCGCCCTGCTCGATCTCGGGATCTACCCGCTGTCCTTCGCCTGGGATGTGCTGGGGGCGCCCGTCTCGCTCACGGCGAGCGCGCGGCTGGGTGAGACCGGTGCCGACATCGATGTCGCCACCGTCGCCTCGTATGCGAACGGCGCGCTGGCGACCACGGTGTCCTCCGCCCAGGGGGTCGGTCCGAACCGTGCGGCCATCATCGGCACGGATGCCCGCATCGAGATCGACCCGACCTGGTACAACGCGACGGGCTTCACGCTGACCGACCGTTCCGGCGATGTCGTCGAGACGTTCCATTGCCCGGATGTCGGTCGCGGTATGCAGTACCAGGCGCTGGCCGCCGAGCAGATCATCGCGGAGGGTCGTCGTGACAGCGACCGCCTGCCCATCGCCGAGACGGTCGCGATCATGCGCCAGCTCGACGACATCCGCGCGCAGATCGGCGTGCGCTACCCGAGCGAGCACTGACATGGCTGATCTGTCTACGAGCCGCGTGGCCGTCTATCTGGACTTCGACAACATCGTCATGAGCTGGTACGACCGCGTGCACGGCCGCAACGCCTATTCACGCGATCGGTCACGCATCGCGGAGCAGCCGCACGATGCGGAGATCACAGAGAAGCTGGCACGTGCCACGGTCGACGTGGGCGCGATCATCGATTACGCCGCGTCCTTCGGCACGCTCGTGCTCACGCGGGCCTACGCCGACTGGTCGTCGCCGGTCAACGCCGAGTACCGGTCGCAGCTCGTGGCGCGGGCGGTCGACCTCGTGCAGCTCTTCCCCGCCGCCGCCTACGCCAAGAACGGCGCCGACATCCGCCTCGCGGTCGACACCGTGGAAGACATGTTCCGCCTGCCGGATCTGACGCACGTCGTGATCGTCGCGGGCGATTCGGACTACGTCCCCCTCGCGCAGCGGTGCAAGCGCCTCGGACGATTCGTCGTCGGTGTGGGCGTGGCCGGCTCCACCGCCAAGTCCCTCGCGGCGGCGTGCGACCGTTTCGACGCCTACGACTCGCTTCCCGGCGTGCAGGTGCCGGAGCCCGCGAAGAAGGATGCGGCCTCGAACGCGCCGCGCTCCCGCAAGCGGTCCGTGGATCCCGCGGCCGACCTGCTCGAGCGCGCCCTGCGTCTGGAGAACGACAAGGATCCGTCGCAGTGGCAGCATGCGTCTGCCGTGAAGAGCCTGATCACACGCTTGGACTCCTCGTTCAGCGAGAAGGCGCTGGGTCACCGCAGCTTCACCGAGTTCGTCGCCGCACATCCCGACATCGCCGAGATGGACGAGACCGACAACATCGTGCGGATGCGGCTGGTCGAAGCAAAGCGCTGACCGGCCGCATCCGGTCCGCGTTCAGTCGCGCGGGGTGCGCGTGCTCCACAGCGCCCAGGCGACGAGCGCCGGCTGGAAGAAGAGCCGGACCAGTCGCTTGACGTCGGTGTCGAGACCGAAGCCGTCGCGGCGGTGCGTGAACTGAGCCCAGTTGCCGGGAAGGACGGCGACGAAGAACGCCGCCAGCAGTGCCCCCATGCGCCGGCGTTGGGACGGCAGTGCCACCAGTGCGGTGCCGAGCGCGATCTCGACGGCGCCCGAGGCGAGCACGACCGCGTCCTCGTCGAGGGGCGTGGCGTCCACGACCCAATCGGGCACCTGCGCGCGGAACTCCTTCCGCGCCCAGAACAGGTGGCTGATACCGGCGAACACCATGGCGGCGCCCAGCGCCCAGCGTGCGAATGTCCTCATGATCTGATTCCACCTCGCTCCGGAGCCCCTGTCGAGCCCCTGCCGGTCAGCCCGGATCCTCGATCGCGCACCGCCCGCATCACGCGTCAGCGTCGATGAAGCCCGCTGCGTTCCGGATGAAGTCGAGATAGTGCTCCGGGTCGTCCTTTTCGACGATCGCCCGCAGGACGACCTCGTCGACGGCGGCCCGGTACGCCGTCACGCGCGCCGTGTCGTCGCGCGACGTGATCACCGTGTCGGGCGCGCTGAAGCCGAGGCGGGCGAAGTTCGCGGCGTACGCGGGGTAACCGGCATACGCGTCGGCCTCGGCCGACAACCGTGGCTGCGCCGCCGCATCCAGCGCCGTTCTCACGTAGAGGATGGTGCGGGCATCCGACTCGCGTTGCGCGGCTGCGGCGGCGGGGGTCAACCAGTTCAGCAGCTGACCGTCGCCGACCGAGACGGCGAGACTCCGCATCCGCGGGCCGAGGGCGCCCACCACGACCTGTACGCCGGGAACGCCCACGCGCAGCGCCGCGATCCCCCGCTCCACGAGTGCGAGTTGATGCGCGCGCGCCGACCCGGAGCCGATGCCCACGGTGAGCCTGTCCACGGGAAGGTCCGCGGCCTGCAGTGCGGACACGAGCGTATCCGGTCCCCGGCGATCCAGCGGCACCACCCCGGTGGCCAGCGCGATCCGCTCGGTCATCCTCGCCGCAGCCGCGAGCGCTGCCACCGCGTCGCCGCCCGGAGTGTCGTTGACCCAGAGCGTCGCAAAGCCGGCCTGCTCTGCGGCGGGAGCCAGACGAGCGATGAGATCGGGACCGAGGGCCCCTGCCAGTCCGAGGGAGAGTCGAGCGGGAGCCACCATCCCTCCAGCCTGCCCCGCGCATGCGACGACCGCCACCCCCTGCGCACGGCAGGGAGTGGCGGTCTGGTCGAATCAGGCGGCGACGGCGCTGCGGCTGAGGGCAGCGGCGACCGGCCGACCGTCGACGACGTCGATACGCACGCCACCCTGGTCGGTCAGTTCGCCGGAGACGAGCAGGTCGGCGATGCGGTCATCGATCTCCCGCTGGATGAGCCGGCGCAGCGGGCGCGCTCCGTACTCGGGCTCGTACCCGTGCTCGGCCAGCCAGTCCACGACGGCATCCGTCGCCTCGAACGAGATCTCGCGCCGCGCCAGGCGGGACGCGCTCTGCTCGAGCAGGAGCGAAACGATGCTGCGCAGCTGGGCCTTCTCGAGCTTGCGGAACAGGACGATCTCGTCGATGCGGTTCAAGAACTCGGGACGCATCGCTTCGCGGAGCTTGCCCATGACACGGGCGCGCAGCTCGCTCTCGTCGCCGAAGCCGGTGGCTCCGCCGCCGTCGGCGATGAACCCGATCGCACCGGAGCGCGATGCGAGGAACTCGCTGCCGATGTTCGAGGTCATGATGACGACGGTGTTGCGGAAGTCGACCGTGCGACCCTGACCGTCGGTCAGGCGTCCGTCGTCGAGCACCTGCAGCAGCAGGTTGAACACGTCGGGGTGCGCCTTCTCGATCTCGTCGAACAGCACCACGGAGTACGGTGCGCGACGCACCCGCTCGGTCAGCTGCCCCGCCTCGTCGTATCCGACGTACCCGGGAGGGGCACCCACGAGACGCGAGACGGTGTGACGCTCGCCGAACTCGCTCATGTCGAAGCGGATCACGGCGTTCTCGTCCTCGAAGAGGGAGGATGCCAGAGTCTTCGCGAGCTCGGTCTTACCGACGCCCGTGGGGCCGAGGAACAGGAACGACCCCACCGGTCGGCGACTGTCGCCCATCCCGGTGCGGTTACGCCGGACGGCCGTCGCGACGGCGGTGACCGCCGCATCCTGACCGATCACCCGGGCGTGCAGCTCGGACTCGAGTCCCGCCAGGCGTCCACGCTCGCTCTCGGTCAGACGCGACACCGGGATGCCGGTGCTGCGGCTGATGACGGCGGCGATGTGCTCGGCGTCCACGACCTGCTCCCCCCGCACCGCGTCGCGTCGCGTCGCGTCGTCGATACGACGCTGCACATCGGCGATCTCGTCGCGCAGACGCATCGCGTCCTCGTAGCGCTCGGCCGCCACGGCGGCGTTCTTGTCGGCTTCGAGCGTGGCCAGCTGAGCCATCAGGTCGGACACGTCGACCGCGACACCCAAGCGCAGGCGGAGTCGTGCTCCGGCCTGGTCGATGAGATCGATCGCCTTGTCCGGAAGGACACGGTCGCTCAGGTAGCGATCGCTCAACTCGACCGCGGCGCGCAGCGCGTCGTCGGTGTAGGTGATGGCGTGGTGCTGCTCGTAGGCGGGACGCAGCCCATGCAGGATCCGCACCGCATCCTCGATCGACGGCTCCCCCACCTTCACCGGCTGGAACCGGCGCTCGAGCGCCGGGTCCTTCTCGATGGTGCGGTACTCGGCCAGCGTCGTCGCACCCACCAGGTGCAGGTCGCCACGAGCCAGGCGCGGCTTCAGGATGTTGCCGGCGTCCATGGCGCCGTCGCTGCCGGCGCCCGCGCCGACGACGGTGTGCACCTCGTCGATGAAGACGATCAGCTCGCCCTTGCGCTCGGCGATCTCGCTCATGGTCGCGGTCAACCGCTCCTCGAAATCGCCACGGTAGCGGGCGCCCGCGAGCATCGCCGGAAGATCCAGCGACACGACGCGGCTGCCGCGCAGCTGCTCGGGCACCTCACCCGACACGATCGCCTGGGCGAGCCCCTCGACGATGGCGGTCTTTCCGACGCCTGCTTCACCGATCAGCACGGGGTTGTTCTTCGTGCGGCGGCTGAGGATCTCGATGGTCTGCTCGATCTCGTCCGCACGGCCGATCACCGGGTCCAGCTCTCCCGCCTCGGCGAGCGAGGTGAGGTCACGCCCGTACCGCTCCAGCATGGTCGCGGGCTCGGATGCGGCCGCCTGCTCAGGAGAGCGCTCGGTGCCGGTGACGGTCTCGCGCACGCTCTGCGTGAGCGCCTCCGCCGTGACTCCGGCACGGGCGAGGATCTGCCCGGCGGGCGTGTCCTGCGCGAGCACGAGCGCGAAGAACAGGTGCTCCGGGTCGATGTAGGTCGATCCGGAGGAGCGCGCCACCTGGAACGCGTGGAACAGCGCGCGCTGCACGGAGGTGGTCACCACCGCGCTGTCGACGTCGGCGACGTCGGCACTGGCCGGCAGGCGCTGCTCGGACTCGCGCACGATGTTCTCCGGGTCGACGCCGAGGCGCGCGATCGCATCGCGCACCTGGTCGACGCGTACGATCTCGCGGAGCACGTGCAACGCGTCGAGTTCGTGCTGTCCACGCGCGAGCGCGAAGCGCCCGGCATCCTGCAGCGTCTCCTGCGTGCGCGCGCTGAGGTAGCGCGACAGGTCGATCGACCGCGCCGCACGCCCGCGCTCACCTGCGAGGTAGCGCGAGAGGAAGTCGTCGAAGGCGTCGCGGCCTTCGTCGGGGGTGAAATCTTCAGGCATCTGTTCTCCTGATCGGGTTCGGGGTGCCGCTCTGCAAAACGGAGTTGAGCGGCGACACATCAACTTCAACACCCGGAGGGCGACGGTATTCCCGTTACGCTCGTCCCAGCGCGAGCGGGAAGGAGATCGGGTGAACGAGATGCTGCGCGGCGCGCGTCTGCTGCTCGGCGGATTCGGGTGGTTCACGCGACGCCCGGGGCTGATGCTCCTCGGCCTCGTGCCCGCACTCATCGTGAGCGCCGCCCTCACGGTGGCCCTTGTGGCACTCGCATCGGTCCTGGCGCCGCTCACGGAGGCCATCACCCCGTTCGCTGATGACTGGCCGGCGGTCTGGACCGTGGTGTTGCGCGTCGCGCTCGGCCTGGCGGTGTTCACCGGAGCACTCCTGCTGGCAGCGACGACCTTCACCGCACTGACCTTGATCGTCGGCGAACCGTTCTACGACAGGATCTGGCGCAGCGTCGAGATCGCCGACACGGGCACCGTGCCCGAACACGACCCAGGCTGGCGAGCAGCCCTGGCAGATGCGACGAGCCTCATCGTGCGCGGCGCGCTCGCGGCCATGCTCGCTTTCGCACTCGGCTTCATCCCTCTCATCGGCGGCCTGGTCGGCACGGTGACCGGCGTCTTGCTATCGGGCTGGATCCTCGCGGACGAGCTCTCGGGACGCGCATTGACCGCGCGCGGCATCGATCGCCGCAGCCGGCGCCGCCTGCTGCGAGCGGCCCGCGGCCGGGCATTGGGCTTCGGCATCATGACGCAGCTGTGCTTCCTGATCCCCCTCGGCGCGGTGTTCACGATGCCCGCGGCCGTCGTGGGGGCGACCCGCCTCGCCGCGAGCGTGCGGGAGACCGAGGCGTAGACCCGCTCAGCCGCGCGGATGCGGTCGGTCCGCGCGCAGGCGACCCGGTACTCTGGTGGGAGTCTTCCGAAGGAGTGCCATGTACATCGTGTCCCTGCTGCTGTTCCTGCTCGGGATGTTCGCGTTCGGCATCTCGTTCTCGGTGCCCGGCTTCCAGGCCGTCATCTTCGTCGCCGGCATCCTGCTCATCTCGGCCGCGATGGCGCTGCCGATCCATCTGCGGGCTCGCGCGAAGTAAGTCCGCTCAGGCCCGACCGCCGGGAGGGCCGATCACGAGCAGCGCCGCGAAGGTCACCACCACGGCGGCGGCGATCACCACGGCCGACAGCACCGGTCGACGCAGCACGGAACGCAGCAGACGGTCGTGCCATACCGCATCACGCGGGTCGGAGCCCGCGTGCATTCGCCATACGCCGAGCAGTCGACCGGTTCTCGACAGCCACAGCTCGACCGGCAGCGTCGCGTAGGGCACGACCGCACTGACGAGTGCCAGGATGGTCACCCCGCCGCTCCATCGCTGGTTCTTCGCGACCAGGATCACCGTCGCGCCGTACGACAGGAAGATGAACCCGTGGATGCCGCCGCCGATCGTCACGGCGGGCGCGAAGCCCGTGACGGCGCGGACGATGAGCCCTCCGATGAGCAGGGTCCACGAGACCATCTCGGCGATGGCGAGAGTGCGGAACAGGGCGTAGGGCGTGCGGAACACGGGCGACTCCGGAGGTGGATCTGCGCGCTCGAGTCGGCGCTCTCCGCAGCCTAGACCGAAAATCTTCAGTCTTGCTGAAGGATCTCTCCGAACGGCTGCTCATGAAGTCCGTGCAGGGCGGATGAGAGCGCGGGAACACCCGCGCCGAACACCTCATCGAGTGCCGCGAGACGCGCATCCGCCTCGGCGAGCGCAGCCGCGCCCTTCGTCGTCACACGCAGATCGGATGCGGCGCCCGCGTGCGCGGTGGCGTCCTCGACCAGTCCCTCGCCGGCGAGCGTCTTGACGGCGGTGTGCGCCGTCTGCACCGTGATCTGGGAGCGGCGGGCGAGTTCGGAGAACGAGATGCCCGGTGTCGCCTGCACGTGGGCGAGAAGACCGTACTTGCGGGTCGTGAGCCCGAGGTCCTTCAGGGCCGCGTTCAAGCGAGCGTCCCACACGGCGGAGACCGTCAGAAGCGCGATGACCGGACTGAACGGCGGGCGCTGCCCGGAGGGCTGCGTCGCCCCGTGCGTCTTATCGGCCATCTGATCATCGTATCCGTCGTCACCCCACCGCGGCCGGTAGCGTGAAGGGGGTGGAGTTCCGGTTCGACGCGCTGCGACGCTGGCCCGATGTCGAGTCGCCCGATCTCGTGGCGGTCGATGCGGCCGACCGGCTCCTGCTGGACGAGTCCGCCGTCTGCCGCGCCGGACTGAGCGCGGATGACGTCGCGGTCATCGGCGACGAGTACGGCGCGCTCACGCTCGGCGCAGCGGCCGCCTCCTCCGGCGTCGTCCGGGTGCATCAGGACGCGCTCACCGGCGAGCTGGCCCTCGCCGCCAACGCGCCACGAGTGGGCCTCACCGATCGCTACCGGTCGATGGAGCTGACGGGTGCGCTCGTGGCGGGCGCGCGGGTGGTCCTTCTTCGACTCCCCCGCTCGCTCGACGCCTTGGAGGATGCTGCGGCCCTGATCGCCGCGCACGCGGCACCGGATGTCGTCGTGTTCGCCGGTGGACGCATCAAGCACATGTCGACGGCGATGAACGAGGTACTCCGCCGCTTCTTCGGCACGCTCGATGTGACCCACGCCCGCCAGAAATCGCGTGTCCTGATCGCCCGCGACCCTCTCGACGGCCACGATCCCGAGCCTCGACGCGCCGTGCACGACGGCATCACGGTGTGCGCCTACGGAGGAGCGTTCGCCGGAACGTCGATCGATATCGGCACCCGGTTCCTGCTCGCGCACCTTCCCGCCCGCGTCCCCGAGGGCGGCCCGCTCGTCGACCTCGCGTGCGGAACAGGCGTGGTCGCCGCATTCCTCGCGCTGCGGCATCCCGATCGCGAGGTCTACGCGTCCGATCGCTCCGCGGCCGCCGTCGCCTCGGCGCGGGCGACGGCCGAGGCGAACGGCGTTTCGGACCGCGTCCGCGTCGTGCGGGATGACCGTCTCGGCGCCGTCCCGGACGCCAGCGTCTCCTTCATCGCCCTGAACCCGCCCTTCCACTCGGGCGCCGCTGTCACGACGGACCTCGCCGCGCCCCTGTTCCAGGATGCGGCGCGGACCCTCCGCTCCGGCGGCGAGCTGTGGACCGTGTGGAACTCGGCACTGCGCTATCGTCCGGCGCTCGAGCGCCTCGTCGGCCCGACGCGGCAAGTCGCCCGCAACACGAAGTTCACCGTCACGGTCTCCACCCGCCCCTGACCTCCGCCTTCGGCGGCCCCGGCCTTCTTCGCCTTCTCGGCTCGCCTGTCACAGATCGCAGCGCCAGCGCCGATCTGTGACAGGGGAATAGTCGCCTTCTCGGTTCGCCTGTCACAGATCGCAGCGCCAGCGCCGATCTGTGACAGGCGAACCGGGGTTCTGGCGCGCTCAGCAACCCGGCAGGATGCTGCGCAGGACCGGCACCGGCAACCGGTCAGCGACCGAGTGCCTCGCGGACGATCGCCTCGATCCGCGGCGGGACCGTCTCATCCTGCAGCGACGTCGTGTCGCCCAACGGCCGTCCGTCGACGAGGTCCACAAGCAGGCGACGCATGATCTTTCCGCTGCGCGTCTTGGGGAGATCGGGCACCGTGAAGACGTAGGTCGGCTGCGCTACCGGCCCGATCGCGGTGCGCACATGCTTGCGGAGCGCCGCCGCATCCTGCGCATTGGTGACGAAGGCGGCGATGGCCTGCCCGGTGAGCTCGTCGGCGACGCCCACGACCGCGGCCTCCCCGACGGCGGGGTGCGCGACGAGTGCGGACTCGATCTCGATCGTCGACAGCCGGTGTCCCGAGACATTGATCACGTCGTCCACCCGACCCAGCACCCACAGATCGCCGTCGGCGTCGAGCTTCGCGCCGTCTCCGGCGAGGAAGTACCCGTGCGCCGCGAAACGCTTCCAGTAGGAGTCCCGGTACCGCTCGGGGTTACCCCACACGGTGCGCGACATCCCCGGCCAGGTCCCGTCCACGACGAGCAGCCCGCCGCCGCCGGGACCCACATCAACGCCGTCGGCGTCGACCACACGCACGCGCAATCCCGGAAGCGCCGTGAGCGCCGAACCCGGCTTGAGGGTGGAGACGCCCGGCAGCGGGGCCGCGATCGCGCCGCCCGTCTCCGACTGCCACCACGTGTCGACCACGGGCGTCTCGCCGCGGCCGAGGTGGCGATGGAACCAGATCCACGCCTCCGGGTTGATCGCCTCGCCCACCGTGCCCAGCAGCCGCAGCGCGGAGAGCTCGTAACGCGCCGGCGGGCCGTCGGGGAACCTGCTCATGAGCGAACGGATGAGAGTCGGCGCCGTGTAGTAGGTCGTCACCGCGTAACGTTCCAGGATCTGGAAGTGCCGCTCCCAGTCGGGGGTGTTCGGCGTGCCCTCGTAGAGGATGCTCGTGACCCCGTTGAGCAGGGGGCCGTACGTCTCGTAGCTGTGCGCGGTGACCCAGGCGAGGTCGGCGGTGCACCAGTAGACGTCGGTCTCGGGCTTCGCGTCGAACACCGCCCAGTACGTCCACGCGACGTGCGTCAGCCAGCCGCCGGTCGTGTGCACCAGTCCCTTGGGCTTGCCGGTGGTTCCGCTCGTGTAGATGATGAACAGCGGCGTCTCGGCGTCGAAGAACTCCGGCTCGTGCGTGTCCGGCGCGGTGTCGACCGTCTCATGCCACCAGAGATCGCGCCCCTCGGTCCAGGCGACCTCGTCGCCGGTGCGGCGGATGACGAGCACGTGCTCGATCGAGGCGACGCCGGCGACCGCCGCATCCGCCTGGTGCTTGACGGGCACGGCGGCTCCGCGGCGATACTGGCCGTCGGTCGTGACGAGGAGCTTGGCGCCCGTGTCCTCGACGCGGAAACGGACGGCCTCCGCGGAGAAGCCGCCGAACACGAGCGAATGGATGGCGCCGATGCGCGCCACGGCGAGCTGGATGATCACCGTCTCCACCAGCACCGGGAGATAGACCACGACCCGATCTCCCTTGCCGACCCCCATCGCGGTCAGCGCGTTCGCCGCTTTCGCGACCTCGCGCTGCAGTTCGGCATACGTGATCGTCCGCCGATCGCCGGGTTCGCCCTCGAAATGGAAGGCGACCCGGTCACCGTGCCCGGCGGAGACGTGCCGGTCCACGGCATTGACCGAGGCGTTCAGGCGTCCGCCGACGAACCACTCCGCAGACGGGATGCTCTCACCGTCCGTGGGCTGCCAGCGATGCGCGGTGTGCCAGGGCTCGGCCCAGTCGAGGATCTCGGCCCGGTGCGCCCAGAAGGTCTCGGGATCCTGACCCGCGCGCTCGACCCACTCGCGCCGGATCCACTCCTCGGTCACGTTCGCGCGCTCAGCGAACGCGGCCCGCGGCGCGAAGGTACGGTGCTCCTCGAGCAGACTGCGGATGGTGTCGTCGTGCGCGGATGCGGTGGTGGGCGTGCTCATGACTCTTCCGGATCGGTGGAGCTCCCAGCATCCCGCGCGCTCGGCGACCGGCAAATTCGGGTGACGCTTCGTGACACGGTGGGCCCGGGCCTACGCTGGGCGCATGCCCGCGAAGCGCGTCGTCGCCCCGTCTCTGAACCCGGACAGCAAGCCCAAAGGTCCGGCCTCCTACTTCCCGAGCATCGAGAAGACGTATGGACGCCCCATTCAGGAGTGGCTGGATGTTGCCGTGGCGGGACTGACGGCGGGCGAGACGCACATGGCCGTCGTGTCGGAGCTCAAGAGCGCCCACGGGATGGGCCACGGTCACGCGAACGCGATCGTCGCCTACGCAAAGGCCGAGCTCGCGAAGTAGTCGGCCTCAGGAGTCCTCGCCGCTGCCGTCGATGACCGACTCCGCCCCGTCCGATTGCGGATCGTCGGGCTCAGCCGCGGTGGTCGTGTCGGGCTCAGGTCCCGGGGTCACGTCTGCGCGATCTTCAGGGATCGACATCGTCAGCCTCCCGACGGGTTGTCGACGGGGGTGCCGTCTTCGTCGGTCGTGATGTCCTCGCCGGCATCCTGCTCGACGGGCGAGACTCCGGATGCGGTGTCCGCGTCGTCCGCGCCAGGCGCGTTCTGCTTGTCGTTGTTCATGCGTCCCAGTACACGCGTGTCAGACCGAGTCACCGACGGGGTTGACACCCATCACACCGCGCCCGTCAGTCGCGAGGATCGCTCGGGCGCACGGGAGCATCCTCGGCGATGTCGATGCGGGTCACGCCGTCGTGCTCCGACACGACGATGCGAGGCTTCGCGTCCTCTTCCGTGGCGTTGGGCGCACTCGTCAGCTGATCGCGCCGCTTCTCTTCGTCGCTCATTTCCATGCGAGCACTGTATGAGCCGTGGCGCGCGAGAGCGCAGGGCTTGACGCGAGCACGCGAGCACGCGATCAGGCGAACACCTGATGCCAGGCGGCGATACGGAACTCGTCGAGACGAAAGCTCCCGAAGCCCGTAAGACAGCGAGCCCTCGTTCCGGGCAGCGCGACGTCGAGGCGTTGCTCGGTCAGCACGGTCTCGCCGCACACCGCCACGTGCACGAGCGAAAGGCTCCAGGACTCGAAGGCGCCCTTGAGGTCGCGGAGCATCGACATCACCGCCTCCCTCCCCTCGACCACCATGCGAGCCGACGGCTGATACCGCACGTTCTCGGTGAGGAACGCCTGCATGTCGCAGAGTTGCCCCTCGTTCACCACCGTGATGAAGTCGCGCACGATGAGTTCGCGCTCGAGTGTGTGGATGCCGGCCATCGCCGTCCTCTGGGTGTCGTCCATGTCCGCCTCCTCCGGGATTGAGGCGAACGTACGGTCAGCGCGCCCGCCCGCACTCGTCTGCGTGTCGGAACGCACATCGACACGCAGCGGAGAGGAGAACGGCAGACGAACACATCCTCGTCAGGCGTCCGAATCGGCCGGTGGTGCACGGCGTAGCGTGGCGAGGGATCAGACACCACGGATCGGAAGGGCATGATGGACGCACCTCACGCCGCCGCACTTCTCGCACCACCGCCGAGCGCAGCCGGATGCGAGGACTGTCTCGCCTCGGGATCGTGGTGGCTGCATCTGCGCCGTTGCATCACCTGCGGGCACATCGGCTGCTGCGAGGTCTCTCCCCACCACCATGCGGCGCAGCACTTCGAGCTCACCGGGCACCGATTCGTGCAGAGCTTCGAGCCGCAGGAGAAGCTGGTGGTGGGACTACGTCGAGGAGCGCGAGGTCGACGGCGGGCAGCTGCCTGAGCCGACGAGCCACCCCGAGGCGCAGAGCGTTCCCGGCCCCTCCGCCCGTGTGCCTGCGAACTGGGAGTCGTTCATCTTCGACGAGTGAGTACCGAGTGGTTCACTGCGGGTCCGTCAGCTCGTCATCGCTTGGTGCGTGAGTCGCATCGGCTGATGCCCGGAGGGTATCGGAGAGCCGGCGGAAGAAGACGTCCGCCGTGGAGCCCGGCAAGGCGTCGAAGACGGTGACCATGTAGCCGTGGAGCTCGGGAACGAAGAAGTCCCGGACCGAGATCGAGAGCTGCCCGACGCCGTCGATCGTCGCGGTGATCTCCGACGGATCCGGCAGCGCGACCTCCAGCAGGTTCCAGAAGCGGCGGAAGTCCGCATCCGCGCTCAGCCGTCGCAGGATGGCCTCGTAGCGCGCCGACGTCTCGTCACCCGAGTAGCGAAAGAGCGCGACGGCGTCGCGGGCCTGCGACTCCCAGGTCTCGAGCCTTCCCCGTCCCGAGGCGTTGAAGGTCTCCTCCAGCACATTCGCACCCGGCCTGAAGCGGCCGTCGGTGATCGCGACCATGAGATCGTTGGCGGCCACGACGTCGAGGTTCGCGTCGGAGATGTAGGCCGGGATGCCCGGCCACCAGCGCAGGATCGCCTCGATCTCCGCGCGCGGGCGTTCGAACGACGCGACCCGACGCGGTGACGCATGCCCCGCGAGTCGGTGGAGGTAGTCCGACTCCGCGGCACTCAGCCGCAGCGCGCGAGCGAGCCCCGCGAGCACCTGCATGGACGGCGCGCTGCCACGGCCCTGTTCGAGTCGGAGGTAGTACTCGCTGCTGACGCCAGCGAGGGTCGCGACCTCGTCGCGACGCAGGCCCGGCACGCGCCGGCCGACCTGACGTACCAGCCCGACTTGCTCGGGCTGACGCTCCTCCCGCCGCGCGCGCAAGAATCCGCCCAGCGTCGTGCGCGCGGCGGATTGGTGTCGCGATGATTCATCCATCGGCATCAAAGCTAGCTCCATCTGTTCGCGGAAACATCGTCCGCGGGCCGTGCCCGTGCGCGTTGACGCGACCTCCCTCAGCAGATAAGTTGTGACTGACAACAAATGAGGAGACGGTATGACCCCCGCCCTGCAGGAAGCGCTCGACGACCTCACCCGGCTGGCGGAGGACGACGACGATCTGCGCGCCCTTCTCGCGCACGACTGGCTGCGGTACCGCACATCCCCCGCGCTCCAGACGCTGACGCGGGATGCGCACGCCGCCTGCGCGCGCTTCAACCTCCTGTACAACACCTCACCCGACGAAGCGCGCGCACTGTTCGCTCAGCTCGTCCCCGGTGCGGGTGCCGGCGTCGACGTGCGGCCGCCGGTCACGATCGACTACGGGGCGCGGCTGACGATCGGCGACCGTACCTTCATCAACGCCGACTTCATGGTGATCGGCGGCGGCGCCGTCACGATCGGCGAGGACTGCCTCATCGGACCGCGTTGCAGCATCTACACCCCGAACCACGCCGAGGACATCGAACGGCGCCTCGCCGGGTGGGAGCTCCCCCAACCCGTGACGATCGGCTCCAACGTCTGGCTGGGCGGGTCGGTGACGCTCACCCCGGGCGTCACGATCGGCGACAACAGCATCATCGGAGCGGGCTCCGTCGTCACCCATGACATCCCCGCCGGCGTGCTCGCGGCGGGGAACCCCGCCCGCATCCTGCGCCCGATCCGCGCGTCGTAGGGCGCCTGACGGCAACGTCCAGTCAACCGGCCAGGAGCTCCCTGATCGCGAGACCGACCGCTTCGGGTCGCTCCAGCGTCATCATGTGGCCGGCCTCCGGGATGACCGTGGATGAGGCGGCTTCGCGCCGAGCCCAGTCGGGGACATCCCATCCACCGATGCTGCGCTCACCCGCGACCAAGTGCACCGGCTTGCTGGCGAAGACCCGCTTCAGTAGCGCGTCGTAGTCAGCTCGGCCGGTCACCTCCACGATCACGGACGCCGAGTCCCACACCGTCCGCCAGGGCTGGTAAGCGAGCGCTTCCTCCGCTTTGGCGAGGTTCCCGACGGTGACGGGTACTCCGTCGGCGGCGAGGAGGGCCTCGGGGTCGCTGAGTCTCTGCGTGATCACGCGCTGCGCCTCCCTCTCGCCGAGAGCCGCGATGGATCGGGACCAGAAGGCATCCGCCAGCGAGAAGTTCCCCCCGACCGTCGTGACCGACTGGACCAGCTCGGGCGCCCGATCGGCCACTGCAAAGGCGTAGACGGCGCCGATCGAATGCGCGACGAGGTGCACGGGTGCCCCGGAATGGCGGGTCACGACGTGTTCGCGAAGCGCTCGAACCTGTCCTTCGAGGCTCACCCTGCGTCCGGCGAATGCGCCGTAGCGGTCGAGATCCGGCGCCGTGCACTCCCTCTCGCTGAGCTGACGGAATGCGGCAGGTTCCGCGAAAGGACCGAACAGCCCGTGGACGAAGACGGCAGGAGCGGGCGATCGCATCGATCCATGATGACGGGTCGCCGCGGGACGTTGGATCACAGTCGCTCAGCGCCTGTGCAAGAAGAAGAGGCGGACGCGAACACCGCCCCCTTCCCACGCTCAGTCGATCAGCGGCGGGACCCCAGCAGCCCCGCTCAGCGCCGCCGCAGCGCCGCCGCCACCCCCACCGCGCAGGCGAAGACGAACAGGCTGATGATGCCGACCAGGAAGTACACGACGTCCAGCGTTTCCCTGTCCACACGACCACGGTAGAACCCAGGCGGGAGACGCGAAAGGGGCGGATGATGAACACCCGCCCCTTTCTCACGCGCCCTTCGATCAGCGGCCGGCATCCTTACGCGGCTTGAGGAACAGGTCGGGCTCGCGCTTCTCACGCTTCGCTGCTCGCTTCTGCTTGATCGAGAAGCTGCGGGGCTTTCTTGGCACCTCGCGTGTTCGGCGTCTTCTTGGACATGTGGTCTCGCTTCCCCTGACTGGCTGGCGGATGACCTTCGACCATAGCCCGCTTCTGAGGGAAGTCAAATCATCGCTGGCCGGGACTTTTTCTGCAGAGACAACGACGGCGGAGCGGCGCCCCGACAACGAGAAGGCCCCGGCACATCGCCCGAGAGGGCGACCGGCCGGGGCCTTGTCGGTGCGGCAGATCCGCGGAGTTACGCAGAGATCAGAAGTCCCAGTCCTCGTCCTCGGTGGCCTCGGCCTTGCCGATGACGTAGGAGGAGCCAGACCCCGAGAAGAAGTCGTGGTTCTCG
The DNA here is from genome assembly GCF_056868075.1 of Microbacterium sp. KU4F. Taxonomy (NCBI): domain Bacteria; kingdom Bacillati; phylum Actinomycetota; class Actinomycetes; order Micrococcales; family Microbacteriaceae; genus Microbacterium; species Microbacterium sp. KU4F. Next base: position 1,107,843 of record NZ_CP200324.1, read on the forward strand.
TCCGCGTTGGGCGAGAGCGCCGACAGGATCGCCGGGTTCACGTTCGTGACCGTCGAGGGGAACATGGCCTCGAAGCCGAGGTTCATGAGCGCCTTGTTCGCGTTGTAGTGCAGGAACTTTTTGACGTCCTCGGTGAGGCCGACGGCGTCGTAGAGGTCCTGCGTGTACTGCACCTCGTTGTCGTAGAGCTCGTAGAGCAGCGAGAACGTGTAGTCCTTGATCTCGTCGCGCTCGGTCTGCGTGATCAGCTCCATGCCCTTCTGGAACTTGTAGCCGATGTAGTAGCCGTGCACGGCCTCGTCGCGGATGATGAGGCGGATGATGTCGGCGGTGTTCGTGAGCTTCGCCTTGGCCGACCAGTGCAGCGGCAGGTAGAAGCCCGAGTAGAACAGGAACGACTCGAGCAGGGTCGAGGCGACCTTGCGCTTGAGGGGCTCGTCGCCACGGTAGTAGTCCATGACGATGTGGGCCTTCTTCTGAAGGTTCTCGTTCTCCACCGACCACCGGAACGCGTCGTCGATCTCCGGCGTCGACGCGAGAGTCGAGAAGATCGACGAGTAGCTCTTGGCGTGAACCGACTCCATGAACGCGATGTTGGTGTACACCGCCTCCTCGTGCGGGGTCAGCGCGTCCGGGATGAGCGAGACCGCGCCGACCGTGCCTTGGATCGTGTCGAGCAGGGTAAGGCCGGTGAACACGCGCATCGTGAGCGTCTGCTCATCGGGCGTCAGCGTGTTCCACGACTGGATGTCGTTGGACAGCGGCACCTTCTCGGGCAGCCAGAAGTTGTTCACGAGGCGATTCCAGACCTCGAGGTCCTTGTCGTCCTGGATGCGGTTCCAGTTGATCGCCTGGACGTGGTCGATCAGCTTCAGCTTCTCGGGAGTCATATCAGTGTCCTTGCAGAGATCGGTCGTTGAGCGAGCGGAGCGAGTCGAAACGCGCTGGGCGTCAGAGCATGCAACTGACGCACTCGGACATGTCGGTGCCCTCGAGCGCCATCTGCCGCAGGCGGATGTAGTAGATCGTCTTGATGCCCTTGCGCCATGCGTAGATCTGCGCCTTGTTGATGTCGCGCGTGGTGGCGGTGTCCTTGAAGAACAGCGTCAGCGACAGGCCCTGGTCGACGTGCTGGGTCGCGGCGGCGTACGTGTCGATGACCTTCTCGTAGCCGATCTCGTACGCGTCCTGGTAGTACTCCAGGTTGTCGTTCGTCATGAACGGCGCCGGGTAGTAGACGCGGCCGAGCTTGCCTTCCTTGCGGATCTCGATCTTCGACGCGATCGGGTGGATCGACGACGTCGAGTTGTTGATGTAGGAAATCGAACCGGTCGGCGGAACCGCCTGCAGGTTCTGGTTGTAGATGCCGTGCTTCTGGATCGACGCCTTCAGCTCGGCCCAGTCGCCCTGCGTGGGGATGTGGTGCCCGGCGAACAGCTCCTTGACCTTCTCCGTCTGCGGCACCCACTCCTGCTCGAGGTACTTGTCGAAGAACGCGCCCGACGCGTACGTCGAGTCCTCGAAGCCGTCGAACGCGTGACCACGCTCGATCGCGAGCGCGTTGGAGGCGCGCAGCGCGTGGAACAGCACCGTGTAGAAGTAGATGTTGGTGAAGTCGAGACCCTCTTCGGAGCCGTAGTGCACGTGCTCGCGCGCCAGGTATCCGTGCAGGTTCATCTGGCCGAGGCCGATCGCGTGGGAGCGGTCGTTGCCGTCCTCGATCGAGCGCACCGAGCGGATGTGGCTCTGGTCGCTCACCGCGCTCAGCGCACGGATCGCGGCCTCGACCGTCTCACCGAGGTCGCCACCGTCCATCGCCAGAGCGATGTTCATCGAGCCCAGGTTGCAGGAGATGTCCTTGCCGATCTGGTCGTACGAGAGGTCCTCGTTGAACGTCGTCGGCGTATTCACCTGCAGGATCTCGCTGCAGAGGTTGGACATGTTGATGCGACCCTTGATCGGGTTCGCCCGGTTCACCGTGTCCTCGAACATGATGTACGGATAACCCGACTCGAACTGGATCTCGGCGAGGGTCTGGAAGAAGTCGCGCGCGTTGATCTTCGTCTTCTTGATGCGCGGGTCGTCGACCATCTCGCGGTACTTCTCGGTGACCGAGATATCGCCGAAGGGCACGCCGTAGACCTTCTCCACGTCGTACGGCGAGAACAGGTACATGTCCTCACCGTTCTTGGCGAGCTCGAAGGTGATGTCGGGAACGACGACACCGAGCGAGAGCGTCTTGATGCGGATCTTCTCGTCGGCGTTCTCACGCTTCGTGTCGAGGAAACGCATGATGTCGGGGTGGTGCGCCGACAGGTAGACGGCACCGGCGCCCTGACGCGCACCGAGCTGGTTCGCGTAGCTGAAGCTGTCTTCGAGCAGCTTCATGACGGGGATGATGCCGCTGGACTGGTTCTCGATCTGCTTGATCGGCGCACCCGACTCGCGGATGTTGGACAGCAGCAGCGCCACGCCGCCGCCGCGCTTGGACAGCTGAAGAGCGGAGTTGATGCCACGGGCGATCGACTCCATGTTGTCTTCGATGCGCAGCAGGAAGCACGAGACGAGCTCGCCCCGCTGCGCCTTGCCTGCGTTGAGGAACGTCGGAGTCGCAGGCTGGAAGCGGCCGGAGATGATCTCGTCGACCAGCTGCACGGCGAGCTTCTGGTCGCCGTCGGCGAGTGCCAGGGCGGTCATCACGACGCGGTCCTCGAAGCGCTCGAGGTAGCGCTTGCCGTCGAAGGTCTTCAGCGTGTAGCTCGTGTAGTACTTGAAGGCTCCGAGGAAGGTCTCGAAGCGGAACTTCTTGCCGTAGGCCCGGTCGTTGAGCTCCTGGATGAACTCGTGCGGGTACTTCGCGAGCACACCGGGCTCGTAGTACTCCTTCTCGACCAGATAGTCGAGACGCTCCTTGAGCGAGTGGAAGAACACCGTGTTCTGGTTCACGTGCTGCAGGAAGTACTCCCGCGCAGCACGCTTGTCGGCGTCGAACTGGATCTGCCCGTTCGCGTCGTACAGATTGAGCATCGCGTTGAGGGCGTGATAGTCCAGTCCCTCGAAACGCGCCTCGGTCTTGAAGCTCAAGTCCTTCAGTGCTGCTTCCACCATCGTTCCAATCCTTCGCCGATGCGCTCGACGTCCTCTGGCGTGCCGAACAATTCGAACCGATCCAAGTGCGGCACACGACACTTTCGGCTGATGATCTCTCCGGCGAGCCCGTAGTGCTCACCGAAGTTGGTGTTGCCCGCGGCGATCACGCCGCGAAGCAGGGAACGGTTGGCCTCGTCGTTGAGGAACCGGATCACCTGCTTGGGAACCGCGCCCCGCTCCTCGCCCCTTCCCTGGCCTCCCCCGTAGGTGGGGGTGATCAGGACGAAAGGTTCGTCGACGAGGGGGGTCGGGTCCGTGGGCCGCAGCGGAATCCGCACGGCCCGCATCCCGAGCTTCTCGATGAAACGCGCGGTGTTACCTGAGACGCTCGAGAAGTAGACGAGGAGCGGAGCCGACGGGGCGGGCTCACGGAGGGAGTGGGCAACCGCGCCGACGTGATCTGCGACAGCGGTTGCCATCGGTCAAGCCAGGCGCGCGGCCAGCTCGTCGATCTTGTCGGGACGGAAGCCCGACCAGTGGTCCTCGTCGGTGATCACGACGGGAGCCTGCAGGTAGCCGAGGGCCTTGACCTGCTCGAGGGCCGCGGGGTCCTGCGAGACGTCGAGGACCTCGTACTCGATGCCCTTTGAATCCAGCGCACGGTAGGTGGCATTGCACTGCACGCACGACGGCTTGGTGTAGACGGTGATCGCCATTTCGACCTCTTTCTCCCCTCGGACGGACCTGTTCCCAGCACTTCTCGTCGCCGGGACCTCAATACTACATATGGGTACGGACATCGGATAGCACCACAAGGGGTAGTAGTTACATCCGTGTGATTTTCGTGCCGCTCTCCCCAGATACAACACAGGTTGTCCACCGTTTCATCCACAGCTGCGGCGCGTCGCCGGACCTGAAAAAACCCTGAATCGCGGGCGAATCCTGGATGAACGACGCAACCATCCACACCGGGGCGTCGTCCGCTCGATCCCGCTCGGTGGATAACCGTCTTCGGCGTGTCGCGGCGTGTCGCGCCGCCGCATCCACTCGGCGGCCGAAGCGCTCTCCGGGATATCCTGAAGGGATGGCCGGATACCAGGAATTGCTGCGCACCCCGGGGGTGGCGCGCATCATCGCCGCACAGCTCACGGCGCGCTTCCCGAACGGGATGACGAGCCTGGCGATCCTGCTCCACGTCGAGCACGTGACCGGCTCCTACGGATACGCGGGCCTCGTTCTCGCGGCCGCATCCGTGGGGCAGGCGGTCTCGGGCCCCGTCACCAGTCGGTGGATGGGTCGGTGGGGGATGCGGCGCGTGCTGAGCCTGACGATGATCGTCTGTGCGCTGGCGATCCTCGCCATCGGCCTGCTGGATCTGCCGGTCGCCGGCTTCATGGCGTTCGGGCTCATCGCGGGCCTGTCCACCCCGCCGGTGCAGTCCGCGGTGCGCACGATCTATCCCAAGATGGTCAACTCCCGCCAGCTCACCCCGCTCTACTCGCTGGATGCATCGCTGCAGGAGATCATCTGGATCATCGCCCCCGTGGTCATCACGTTCATCGCGACGCAGATCGGCACCTGGGAAGCGCTCGTGCTGATCGCGGTCATCCTCGTCGGCGGTGGAACCTGGTTCATCCTCTCCCCCGAGGTCGGCCGGGTGCGCATCCCCCGCAGCAAGCGGCGCTTCGGCAAGGTTCTGACCCGCCCCACCGTGCTGCTGGCCACGATCATCGGATTCCTGCTCATCGGCGCCTGTGCGGCGGTCGAGGCGGGTGTCGTCGCGACCTTCGACCACGGCGGGCTCGAGGCGGGCATCGTGCTCGCCGTCTTCTCGATCGGCAGCCTCACCGGAGGCCTCTCCTTCGGTCATGTGCCCATGGGCCCCTGGGCGATGGCGCGACGCATGGGCATCGTCGCCGTGGGCCTGGTGCTGACGATGTTCTCCCTCAACATCTGGTGGCTCTCGGGCACCCTGTTCCTCGCCGGGATCGGCATCGCCCCCGCCCTCGCCGTGCTGTTCGCGATCACCTCCGTGAGCGTCAAGTTCTCCGACACCGCCGAGGCCTACGGATGGATCGGGACCGGTCAGCTGATCGGCGCCGCTGCGGGCTCCGCCGTCGCCGGCTTCCTCATCGACGCGGTCGAGGCGCCCGGCGCCTTCATCGCGGCCGCGGGCTTCGCCGCCGCCGGCGCGATCGTCGCCATCGTGTGCGTGCGCGCCTTCCCGGATCTGCGCCACCGCGACCCGAGTCCCATCCCCGACACCGAGCCCACGCCGATCATCACCTGAGCGCCGTTCGGCGTTCGCACAGCGCCATAAGCGGACGCAGACGGGCGAGGTGAGCGGCAGGGGTTCTACGCTCGTACACATGCCCGCATCCGTCGCGCTTCCCACCCTCGCGTGGGGCTCCCCCGCATCCGCTCATCATGCCCTCCTTGTGCACGGGCTGGGATCGTCCGGCGCTCTGATGTGGCGCTTCGGGACGGCCCTGGCCGAGGCGGGATGGCGAACCGTCGCCGTCGACCTGCGCGGTCACGGCCTGGCACCGCGAGCGCTCGACTACACGATCGCCGCCTACGCCGCCGATCTGAGCCAGACGACTCCCGACCCCGGCGGCGCCTGGGACCTCGTCATCGGCCACTCGCTCGGCGGTGCGTCGGCCACGCTCGCCTCCGCGGATCATCCGCAGTGGGCGAAACGGCTCGTCCTCGTCGACCCCGCGCTGTACCTCCTGCCCGCCGACCGCGCGGTCGTCGAACGCAGTCAGCAGGATGCGTTCGACTCGCCGACGATCGAGGAGGTGCGCGCCGCGCATCCCCACTGGCACCCGCAGGACGTCGAGCTGAAGGCGCAGGCGGCGCAGCTCGCGAGCCCCTGGGCCATCGAGCAGACTCTGGAGCAGAACCCCGACTGGGATGTGACGGATGCGGCCGCACGCCTCACGGTGCCCACGCATGTCATCGCCTCCGACCCCGCCGTCTACAGCCTGTTCACCGGCCCTCGCGCCGACGAGGTGCTCGCCGGCAACGCCCGCATCACACGTTCGATCGTGGCCGGAGCGGGGCACTCGCCGCATCGCGATCGCCCGGAAGCCACGGTAGCGGCGCTGCGCGAGGCACTGGCATGACCTTCGATCCGAGCATCTATCTGCCCGATGACCTGATCGAGCGCATCCGCGGGCGCGCAGCGGACATCGACCGCGAGAACGTCTTCCCGGACGAGGATCTCACCGAGCTGCGTGCGGCCGGATACCTCGGCATCCTCGTGCCCGCAGATCGGGGAGGCGCGGGGCTGACGCTCGCCGAGGCCTCGATCCTGCAGCAGCGTCTTGCGACCGCCGCGCCCGCGACGGCCCTCGCCGTCAACATGCATCTCGTCTGGACGGGTGTCGCCAAAGTGCTGCGCGACCGGGGTATCGACGACCTCGCGTTCGTTCAGACCGGTGCCGCGTCCGGGGAGGTCTTCGCCTTCGGGATCAGCGAGGTCGGCAACGACCTCGTGCTCTTCGACAGTGCGACCGAGGCCGTGCCGCTTCCGGACGGCGGGTACACGTTCACCGGCACGAAGATCTTCACCTCGCTCGCCCCGGTGTGGACGCACCTCGGCGTGCACGGTCTCGACACCACTTCCCCCGACGCGCCCCGACTCGTCTACGGCTTCGTGCCCCGCTCGGATGCGGTGCACACCCGAGACGACTGGGACACGGTGGGCATGAGGGGGACGCAGTCTCGCACCACGGAACTCCACGGCGCCGTCGCTCCGGCCGACCGGATCGTGCGCAGGGTCGCCCCCGGCCCGCAGCCCGATCCGATCGTGTTCGGCATCTTCAGCGTCTTCGAGATCCTGCTCGCCTCGGTGTACACCGGCATCGGTCGACGCGCCCTGGATGTCGCCGTCTCGACGGCCGCACGGCGACGCTCGCGCAAGACCGGTCTGGCCTACAGCCAGGACCCTGACATCCGCTGGCGCGTGGCCGAGATGGCGCTGGCCTACGACGCGCTCGTCCCCCAGATCGCCACGCTCGCTCACGACGTGGACGCCGGAGTCGATCACGGCGCGCGGTGGTTCTCCTTGCTGTCCGGGCTGAAGCACCGCGCCGCCGTGGGGGCCAAGCGGATCGTCGACGAGGCGATCCTCGTGGCCGGCGGCTCTTCGTACTTCTCGTCCAGCGAACTGGGCCGGCTGTATCGCGACGTGCTCGCCGGACAGTTCCACCCTTCCGACCCCGAGTCCGCGCACGCGACCGTCGCCTCCGCATGGCTCGGCCCCATCGAACAGGGAGCGCCGGAATGAGTGCCGTGGGTCGCGTCCTCCTCGGCGACGGTCTCGACGTCAGCGCGCTCGGCTTCGGCGGGATGAGCCTCAGCGACGTGTATGGTCCGGTTGACGACGAGGCGGCGCTGGCAACGTTGACGCACGCGGTGGATGCGGGACTCACGTTCGTCGACACGGCCAACATCTACGGCGCGGGGCGCAGTGAGCGCACGATCGCACGGCTGCTCGCCGCCCGGCGCGACGAGATCACGCTGGCGACCAAGTTCGGCATCTCCGGCGGCGCGATCGGCTCGCGCGGCATCCGCGGCGATGCCGCCTACGTGCGCGAGCAGATCGATGAGAGCCTGTCCCGGCTGGGCACCGATCACGTCGACCTGTACTACCAGCACCGCGTCGATCCGCACGTTCCCATCGAGGAGACGGTCGGTGCGATGTCAGAGCTCGTGACCGCGGGCAAAGTGCGGCACATCGGGTTGTCTGAGGCCACCGCGGATGAGATCCGTCGCGCGCACGCGGTGCATCCGATCGCCGCCGTGCAGACGGAGTGGAGCGTCGTCAGCCGTGACGTGGAGCGCGCCGTGGTGCCGACGGCGGCCGAGCTCGGGATCGGCTTCGTGCCGTACTCGCCGCTCAGCCGCGCCTGGTTGACGGACGAGTTCTCCCCCGCGCACATCGGCGCCGGCGACGGTCGGCCGCGGTTCCCGAGGTTCTCCGCAGAGAACCTGGCCGCCAACGCCGGTCTCCGCGCCGATTACCTCGCCCTCGCGCACCAGCGCGGCCTGACGGGTGCGCAGCTCGCGCTCGGCTGGCTGTTCACGCGTGCCGCGCAGTTGGGGATCGCCTCTGCTCCCATCCCCGGCTCGCGCTTCGCGCGGCACGTGGACGAGTGGCTGCCCGCATCCGGCCTCGTGCTGGACGCGGACACGATGGCCGCTCTCGAGCCGTTCGCGACGGCGATCAGCGGCAATCGGAGCTTCGATATCGGTTGGACGAGTCAGCGCGAGGATCTTGCGAGCTGACCGGCGGGATCATTTACCGGAGAAATCGAAGGCGCGCAGCAGCTCCTCGACGGCACGCTCGCGGTCCTCGCCGCCCTCCTCGAACATGTGGGCCACATGAGTGCGCAGATGGTTCTCGAGAAGAAGACGGTTCAACGACTCCAGGGAGCGCTGGATCGCACGAGACTGCGTGATGATGTCCATGCAGTACTCCTCGGACTCGATCATCTTGGTCACCCCGCGCAGCTGCCCTTCCAGGATGCTCGTGCGGTGCAGGGCGCGCTTCTTGATGTCGTCGATCACGCTGACAGAGTACGCCGTGGAAGGATGACGACATGCCCCGCACCCCGACAGCACTGCTGAGCGACGCCGATCGAGAGCGGTTGCGCGGGCTGCGACTGATGAAGGGGATCGCGCTCGGCGCCCTCATCGTGCTCGCCGTCGTCTTCGTGATCGCGTTCGCTCTGCAGAGCCGCTATCCGTGGCTCTCGTACGTGCGTGCCGCGGCGGAGGGAGGCATGGTCGGAGCGCTCGCGGATTGGTTCGCGGTGACCGCACTGTTCCGTCGCCCGCTCGGACTCCCTATCCCGCACACCGCGATCATCCCGACGCGCAAGGACGAGATCGGACGCACCCTCGGCGAGTTCGTCGAGACGAACTTCCTCGCGGCTCCCGTCATCCGCGGCAAACTCGAATCCTTCTCGCTTTCTGCCCGCCTCGGTGCCTGGCTGGCGCAGCCCACCCATGCCGAGCGGGTCGCTTCGGAGGGAGCGACGATCGCGACGAATGTCATCGAGGCGTTGAGCGACGACGACGTGCAACAGCTGCTGGGCGACTTGGCCCGCGAACACCTGGTCATGCCCGAGTGGGGCCCACCGCTCGGCGGCTGGCTCGAGCGCATGGTCGACACCGGCGCACACCATGGCGCCGTGGATCTCGCAGCCGACAGTATGGCCGCCTGGCTGCGAGCGAACCGCTCGGCTTTCACGGGCCTCATCTCCCGGCGCCTCCCCTCGTGGGTTCCGTCGATGGTGCACACGCTGATCGATGAGGCCGCCTACCACGAGGCGGTCAAGTTCGTCGCCGCCGTCCGCGCGGATCCCGATCACCCGGCGCGGCACGCGGTGGACGGCTACCTCGCACGCCTCGCGGACAACCTGCAGCACGACCCCGCGACCATCGGACGATTCGAAGACGCGAAGACGACGGTGTTCGACTCGCCCCGGGTCCGCGAGCTGGCAGGTGAAGCCTGGCGCACGGCCAAGAACGGCCTGACACGCGGTCTGCGCGACCCGGAGAGCGGGCTGCGCCGACGCCTGGTCGAGACGTTGACGGACGTCGGCCGGCGCCTCGAGCGCGATGAGACCCTGCGCGCCCGCGTCGATGGCTGGGTGACGGATGCGGCGGTGTTCGTCATCGAGCGTTACCGGCACGACATCGCCTCCGTCATCACCGACACAGTGGAGCGCTGGGATCCTGAGGAGACCACCGAGAAGATCGAACTCATGGTCGGCCGCGATCTGCAGTACATTCGCCTCAATGGCACGATCGTCGGCTCTCTCGCGGGGCTGACGATCTTCGCGGTCGCACACGCGATCTTCGGAGCCTAGGGGGCGGGATGAGCAGCACGGCGACGACCGAGCGCCTGTTCTCCTATGGGACTCTCCTGCTGCCGCAAGTACAGCTGGACGTCTTCGGCCGCCGTGTCGAATCGACGGACGACGTGCTCGCGGGCTACCACGTGCAGCAAGCCGACATCGAGGACACCCGTGTCGTAGCCCTCTCGGGTCTCGCCACGCACCCTGTGCTGCGACGTACCGGGAGCAGGAGCGACAAGGTCTCCGGACAGGTCTTGGAGCTGACACTGGACGAGCTCGACGCGGCCGACGAATACGAAGTCTCGCTGTACACGCGGGTGGCCGTCGTGCTGCAGAGTGGGCGCGACGCCTGGGTCTACGTGGGATAGGACGCGAAAGACATGGTCACTCTCGTCCTGGTCCGCCACGCCAAGTCCGATTGGGCCGCAGCGGGTCTCAGCGATCACGAACGCCCCCTGAACGACCGCGGTCAACGCGACGCTCCCCTGATGGCCGGGGTCCTCGCGCGCACGGGCTTCCGCCCCGATCGCCTGCTCAGCAGCACTGCGGTCCGCGCACGCACGACGGCGGAAGCGTTCGCACGCGCACTCGACGTTCCGCTGGAGACCGAGAGCGATCTCTACGCCGCGTCGGCCCGCGACATCTGGTGTTCCGCTGCCACGACAGGGGCTCAGAACGTCCTCATCATCGCGCACGACCCAGGACTGAGCGACCTCGCGACCACGCTTGCCGGGCGCGAGGTGACGATGACGACCTGCGCCGTGGCCACGTTCCCCATCGCAGGAGATCACTGGCCCTCGGCCGTGCCCGTCGTCGACGAGTGGGAACTCCTCGCTCCTCGCTAGAAGATGTCCAGCTTCGCAACCCGACCGCACCGTGTGTCACGATCAGAGGCGCGTTCGGCGACGGCACTTGGCTCCAGAAACACGAAAGGGCCACCCAGCGTTGGGTGGCCCTTTCTAAAAGGAGTCCGGCGGTGTCCTACTCTCCCACAGGGTCCCCCCTGCAGTACCATCGGCGCTGAGAGGCTTAGCTTCCGGGTTCGGAATGGGACCGGGCGTTTCCCTCTCGCTATGGCCGCCGAAACACTATTGATGTTTCAAGTCATGCACACAACAAAAGAATGTTGTCTGCGGTTCTCGACCGTACATCGAGAACCACTCAGTGGACGCGAACAGCTTCAGTTCAAACGAAGTGTTATCAAGTCATCGGCTTATTAGTACCAGTCAGCTACACGCATTACTGCGCTTCCACATCTGGCCTATCAACCCAGTAGTCTGGCTGGGAGCCTCTCACCCGAAGGTATGGAAGTCTCATCTTGAGGCCGGCTTCCCGCTTAGATGCTTTCAGCGGTTATCCATCCCGAACGTAGCTAATCAGCGGTGCTCCTGGCGGAACAACTGACACACCAGAGGTTCGTCCAACCCGGTCCTCTCGTACTAGGGTCAGATCCTCTCAAACTTCCTACGCGCGCAGCGGATAGGGACCGAACTGTCTCACGACGTTCTAAACCCAGCTCGCGTACCGCTTTAATGGGCGAACAGCCCAACCCTTGGGACCTACTCCAGCCCCAGGATGCGACGAGCCGACATCGAGGTGCCAAACCATGCCGTCGATATGGACTCTTGGGCAAGATCAGCCTGTTATCCCCGAGGTACCTTTTATCCGTTGAGCGACAGCGCTTCCACAAGCCACTGCCGGATCACTAGTCCCGACTTTCGTCCCTGCTCGACCTGTCAGTCTCACAGTCAAGCTCCCTTGTGCACTTACACTCGCCACCTGATTGCCAACCAGGTTGAGGGAACCTTTGGGCGCCTCCGTTACTTTTTGGGAGGCAACCGCCCCAGTTAAACTACCCACCAGGCACTGTCCCTGAACCGGATTACGGTTCGAAGTTAGATATCCAGAGTGACCAGAGTGGTATTTCAACAATGACTCCACAAACACTGGCGTGTCTGCTTCACAGTCTCCCACCTATCCTACACAAGCCACACCGAACACCAATACCAAGCTGTAGTAAAGGTCACGGGGTCTTTCCGTCCTGCTGCGCGTAACGAGCATCTTTACTCGTAATGCAATTTCGCCGAGTTCGCGGTTGAGACAGTTGGGAAGTCGTTACGCCATTCGTGCAGGTCGGAACTTACCCGACAAGGAATTTCGCTACCTTAGGATGGTTATAGTTACCACCGCCGTTTACTGGGGCTTAAATTCGCAGCTTCGCTTACGCTAACCGCTCCTCTTAACCTTCCAGCACCGGGCAGGCGTCAGTCCGTATACATCGTCTTGCGACTTGGCACGGACCTGTGTTTTTAGTAAACAGTCGCTACCCACTAGTCTCTGCGGCCACCACACCCTTTTCCAGGCAAGCTGGTATAAGCGGATGGCCCCCCTTCTCCCGAAGTTACGGGGGCATTTTGCCGAGTTCCTTAACCACGATTCTCTCGATCTCCTTGGTATTCTCTACCTGACCACCTGAGTCGGTTTGGGGTACGGGCAGCTAGAACCTCGCGTCGATGCTTTTCTCGGCAGCATAGGATCACCCACTTTTTATCCGCATCGTGTCTCAGCCGAACGAGTCGCGGATTTGCCTACGACTCAGCCTACGCACTTGCCCCGGGACAACCATCGCCCGGGTTGGGCTACCTTCCTGCGTCACACCTGTTAATACGCTAACCGCACCAGCATGGGGTCGAGCGTTCACCAAGACGGCATCACCCCGAAGGGATCCACACATTCCTGGCTAGGACTCTTAGCACCACTGGATTAGCTTGGGCGGTTCTTCGCCGGTACGGGAATATCAACCCGTTGTCCATCGACTACGCCTGTCGGCCTCGCCTTAGGTCCCGACTTACCCAGGGAAGATTAGCTTGACCCTGGAACCCTTGGTCTTTCGGAGGACGTGTTTCTCACACGTCTTTCGCTACTCATGCCTGCATTCTCACTCGTGTAGCCTCCACGGCTGGTTCACACCGCCGCTTCGCTGGCCACACGACGCTCTCCTACCCATCAACACGGCTGGACCACGAAGGCCTACCAATAATGTCAATGCCACAACTTCGGTGGCGTGCTTGAGCCCCGTTACATTGTCGGCGCGGAATCACTTGACCAGTGAGCTATTACGCACTCTTTCAAGGGTGGCTGCTTCTAAGCCAACCTCCTGGTTGTCACAGCAACTCCACATCCTTTCCCACTTAGCACGCGCTTAGGGACCTTAGTTGGTGGTCTGGGTTGTTTCCCTCTCGACTATGAAGCTTATCCCCCACAGTCTCACTGCTGCGCTCTCACTTACCGGCATTCGGAGTTTGGCTGACGTCAGTAACCTTGTAGGGCCCATCGGCCATCCAGTAGCTCTACCTCCGGCAAGAAACACGCAACGCTGCACCTAAATGCATTTCGGAGAGAACCAGCTATCACGAAGTTTGATTGGCCTTTCACCCCTATCCACAGCTCATCCCCTCAGTTTTCAACCTAAGTGGGTTCGGTCCTCCACGACGTCTTACCGTCGCTTCAACCTGGCCATGGATAGATCACTTCGCTTCGGGTCTAGGACACGCGACTGAATCGCCCTATTCAGACTCGCTTTCGCTACGGCTACCCCACACGGGTTAACCTCGCCACGTATCGCTAACTCGCAGGCTCATTCTTCAAAAGGCACGCTGTCACCCCTACTAAGGAGGCTCCAACGGTTTGTAAGCAAACGGTTTCAGGTACTATTTCACTCCCCTCCCGGGGTACTTTTCACCTTTCCCTCACGGTACTTGTCCGCTATCGGTCATCTGGGAGTATTTAGGCTTATCAGGTGGTCCTGACAGATTCACACGGGATTTCTCGGGCCCCGTGCTACTTGGGATACTCTCCACGCCAGAACACGCATTTCGACTACGGGGCTGGCACCCACTATGGCTGGCCTTTCAAGACCATTCGTCTATACGCTTCTGTCACGTCGATCACCCGGCAGGATGATCAAGAAAGTCCCACAACCCCCAACGTGCAACGCCTGCCGGCTATCACACACGCTAGGTTTAGCCTCTTCCGATTTCGCTCGCCACTACTCACGGAATCACGGTTGTTTTCTCTTCCTGTGGGTACTGAGATGTTTCACTTCCCCACGTTCCCTCTACCCGCCCTATATATTCAGGCGGGAGTCACTAGGTCGGCACGCCGCCCAGCGGGGTTTCCCCATTCGGAGACCCTCGGATCAAAGTGTGCTTATCCACTCCCCGAGGCTTATCGCAGATTGCTACGTCCTTCTTCGGCTCCAGATGCCAAGGCATCCACCGTTTGCTCTTAAAGACTTGAAATCACATGAGTTTGAATCGTCAACTCGAAAATTGACTAAATGATCTAAAAAAAGATCACCTGTGAAATGAATCCGAAGATTCATCTCTAAGATGCTCGCGTCCACTGTGTAGTTCTCAAAGTACGGGCGGTACCAACCCCCACCACCAAAGGCAGCAGAAGAAGGCCCAGAGGTACAGCCGCAACCCCCAAAGGAGTCACACCCGGTCCCTCAGGACCCAACAGCGTGCATGCACCAGAACCCTCCAACCCCACCTTTCCAACCGTAAGCGGCGTACTCAGCAGAATCCTCAGACCCTGATGCCTCGTCAAATGTTCCACCCATGAGCACCCTGCAGAGACATTCGCTCTGATCAGGGGCCTGGACACCGAAGTGCCAGATGCTCCTTAGAAAGGAGGTGATCCAGCCGCACCTTCCGGTACGGCTACCTTGTTACGACTTAGTCCTAATTACCGATCCCACCTTCGACGGCTCCCTCCACAAGGGTTAGGCCACCGGCTTCAGGTGTTACCGACTTTCATGACTTGACGGGCGGTGTGTACAAGACCCGGGAACGTATTCACCGCAGCGTTGCTGATCTGCGATTACTAGCGACTCCGACTTCATGAGGTCGAGTTGCAGACCTCAATCCGAACTGGGACCGGCTTTTTGGGATTCGCTCCACCTCACGGTATTGCAGCCCTTTGTACCGGCCATTGTAGCATGCGTGAAGCCCAAGACATAAGGGGCATGATGATTTGACGTCATCCCCACCTTCCTCCGAGTTGACCCCGGCAGTATCCCATGAGTTCCCACCATTACGTGCTGGCAACATAGAACGAGGGTTGCGCTCGTTGCGGGACTTAACCCAACATCTCACGACACGAGCTGACGACAACCATGCACCACCTGTATACGAGTGTCCAAAGAGTTCTACATTTCTGCAGCGTTCTCGTATATGTCAAGCCTTGGTAAGGTTCTTCGCGTTGCATCGAATTAATCCGCATGCTCCGCCGCTTGTGCGGGTCCCCGTCAATTCCTTTGAGTTTTAGCCTTGCGGCCGTACTCCCCAGGCGGGGAACTTAATGCGTTAGCTGCGTCACGGAAACCGTGGAATGGTCCCCACAACTAGTTCCCAACGTTTACGGGGTGGACTACCAGGGTATCTAAGCCTGTTTGCTCCCCACCCTTTCGCTCCTCAGCGTCAGTTACGGCCCAGAGATCTGCCTTCGCCATCGGTGTTCCTCCTGATATCTGCGCATTCCACCGCTACACCAGGAATTCCAATCTCCCCTACCGCACTCTAGTCTGCCCGTACCCACTGCAGGCTGGAGGTTGAGCCTCCAGTTTTCACAGCAGACGCGACAAACCGCCTACGAGCTCTTTACGCCCAATAATTCCGGATAACGCTTGCGCCCTACGTATTACCGCGGCTGCTGGCACGTAGTTAGCCGGCGCTTTTTCTGCAAGTACCGTCACTTTCGCTTCTTCCTTGCTAAAAGAGGTTTACAACCCGAAGGCCGTCATCCCTCACGCGGCGTTGCTGCATCAGGCTTTCGCCCATTGTGCAATATTCCCCACTGCTGCCTCCCGTAGGAGTCTGGGCCGTGTCTCAGTCCCAGTGTGGCCGGTCACCCTCTCAGGCCGGCTACCCGTCGACGCCTTGGTGAGCCATTACCTCACCAACAAGCTGATAGGCCGCGAGCCCATCCTGAACCAAAAAATCTTTCCAAACGTTGACCATGCGGCCACGTCTCGTATCCAGTATTAGACGCCGTTTCCAGCGCTTATCCCAGAGTCCAGGGCAGGTTGCTCACGTGTTACTCACCCGTTCGCCACTGATCCACAGAGCAAGCTCTGCTTCACCGTTCGACTTGCATGTGTTAAGCACGCCGCCAGCGTTCATCCTGAGCCAGGATCAAACTCTCCGTAAAAGAAAAATGCATACACACAACGGAAAAAGAAGTGCGCAGCGAGTTTGAACTGACCAAAAAGATGTCAATACTGACAATCCATAACGCCAACCCCAAAGGGTTGGACTTGATCCAAAGGAATCTCACCCAGCCGAAGCTGGAACGAGGTTATTTGGCATTTGACAAGTGCACGCTGTTGAGTTCTCAAGGAACGGATGCTCCTGCCGCTCGGCCTCTCAGCCTCGCCCGCAGGGCAACTTCTCCATCTTAGCCATTTCGCTCGCCGTGTCAAATCCGCCGGGGCGGATCGTTCTCACCGCCGAGGCGGCGATCGACGGAACGATCGGCACCCCACACGCACGTCGGATCCGAGATCTTCTCGCTTGTGTGGGAGTGTGTTCTCCGCTTGAGGGGAACGGGGCTTCAGCCTCTCCGTTCTTCCCTGTGGGGCGAACAAGTAATAAGTTACGTGGGTTCCGGGCGTCTGCCAACTCGAGCGCACACCCCGGGCGTGTCGCGCATGTTTCCGGCCGATGACGTCCCGCTCCTCCCCGCCCCTCCCCGCGCCTCCCACCGCCACTCCCACCGCCGCCACCACCACGGCCACGGCCACGGCCACGGCCACGGCCACGGCCACGAGACTGCATGTGCGTGACGAGATCACGGGTAATGACAGTGATCTCGTGCGAGAGATGCAGTCTCGCGGGTGGCGGGGAGGGTGAACGACCAGAACGAGGAGCACCGACGTGCGGCATCGCGTCAGATGGGTCGCTGCTTCGCCCCGACCATGAGCGCGGGAAGCACCACGTGGTCTACGAGATCGACGACGCTCTGCCGCGGGAGCCCGCGCTGTTGCAGCACCACGCTCCCGAACGCCGCCGTCGGCACGATGTCGGCGATCAGTGCGACCGGGACATCCGCGGACACGACACCGCGGCGAA
The DNA here is from genome assembly GCF_056868075.1 of Microbacterium sp. KU4F. Taxonomy (NCBI): domain Bacteria; kingdom Bacillati; phylum Actinomycetota; class Actinomycetes; order Micrococcales; family Microbacteriaceae; genus Microbacterium; species Microbacterium sp. KU4F. The sequence continues at coordinate 1,124,938 of NZ_CP200324.1, forward strand.
TCCAGCGCTCGATGACCTCTACCAGCATCGCCACCGGCGGTGCGCCGATTCTCTCGCGCGCCGCGCGGTAGAGCTCCGAATCCCGCCCGATCTCGCTCAGCACGCGCGCGAGCAGGTCGGCGGCCCGGTCCCCCGCATCCGCGAAGTGCAGGGCCGCAGCGAGGAAGTCGCCTCGGAGACTGCCCGTGTCGGGCGCATCGTGTGAGCGCTGCGCCGCGCGCACCGCGGCGACGACGAGATCGGGCTTCGTGCTCCAGCGCCGGTAGATCGCCGACTTTCCGCAGCGCGCGCGAGCCGCCACGGCTGCGATCGTCGTCGCGCTGTAGCCACCCTCAATGAGCAGGTCCTGGGTCGCCGCGAGAATGCTCCGCTCCACTTCGGGGTCGCGCGGTCGACCCGACCTGACAGCGGCTGCTTCCTCGAGCATGCAGCCATTGTATGTATCGGGTCTCGGCAGTACCGTATCCCCAATAACGGGACCAGCTAGAACCGTAAAAGCTGGCTCACGTCTTCGATGGGAGCAGTGACCATGACCGAACAGACGCAATCCCGACGACAGCACATCGCCCGAATCACCCTGGCGCTGGGTGCGGCGGCGGCGGTTTCCATCGCCATCAACGCAGCCATCGCCTGGGCCGCCGTCTCCTGGGGAGCGCCCGCCGGCTACGGTCCCCTGTCCCTCCCGGCGCAAGGCATCTTCACCGTGGCTGGGATCGTGGTCGGGTGGCTGTGCTGGCGCGCGATCTCCCACCGCGCCCGCGACCCCCGCCGCCTCCTCCTGCTGCTCGTGCCCCTCGTCACCGTCCTGACGCTCGTTCCGGATGCGCTACTGCTGATCGCCCCGGTCATCCCCGGGACGAACACGCCCGCGGTCGTCGCACTGATGCTGATGCACCTCGCCGTGGTCGGGTGCGCGGTGCCGGGGTACGTTCTCGCCGACCGGCTGCGGCGGCCCGGAGCGAGTGCGACGGATGCGTCACGCTCCACGCCCTCCCGCGCCCTGCCCACCGCCCCGGTTGGCGCCGACCGCTGAGGCTCCTCCCGCATCCTCTCGACAACGCCGAGAACGACGAAGGCCCCCGCTGAGCGGGGGCCTTTCCGGTGGACCTGAGGGGATTCGAACCCCTGACCTCTTCATTGCGAACGAAGCGCGCTACCAACTGCGCCACAGGCCCGGAACTCAACGAGCCTATCACGGCCCGAAGAGGCGAATGAACCTCGTCAGCCCGCTGCGCGGCGGGTGGAAAGCAGCCGGCGAACGTGATCCTCGATCTCCGCATCGTCGACGTATCCCATCCGCGCGAAGGGCGACTCCTCGGGTACCTTGGCGACCCGCGCGGTGTCGATCGACGGCGGTGCAGCCTGCTCCGCACGCTCGCGCTTGGCCTCCTCGACGGCGGCACGACGAAGCGCCTCACGGGCATCCGCCGCATCCTGAACGAGGGACGCGCGCGACCCCGAGGTCGCCGCCAGCGGACGGGGCAACGAACGCGGCTCCCACGTGGCGGGCGCGGACCGTGTCGGCAGTGCGACATCCTGCACATCAACCTGGCGGGTCTCCACCGCCACCTGCGGAACGGGAGCGACTCGGCGAGCCGCCCGACGCGCCACACGCGACATCTGCTGCAGCATCATCACCGAGACGACGAAGACCGCACCCGACGCCCAGAGCACGGTGGCGCTCGCCATGGTCAGCTGCAGCCAGATGCCCAGCCCCGCTCCGGCGAGCGAGAGGAGCGCGAGGACGGTGGCGGTCAGCCGCGCGCGCCTGCGGGCCCGCGCCATGCGCACTTCAGGGCGCTCGCGCACCGCGCGGGCCTCCTGCTTGGCAGCGGCGAGCTCTTGGCGCGCGACCTCGAGCTGAGCCCGCTCGCGCTCGGCGAGCGTCTGACGGGCGAGCTTCTGCTGCGCGGATGCGGTGCGAGCCGTCAGCTCGAGCCGCACCTCTTCGGGGGTCTCGCTGGTCTCGGCGAGAACGCGCAGGGCCTGATTGAGTCGGACGGCGTTGCGCTCGGCGGCGTTGTACTGGTGCCGGCTGTGCCATGACGGCAGAAGATAGAGCAGCCACAGCGTCACAGCGACGAGGAAGATCACTCCTCCGCCCAGCACCTGTCCACCCATGCCGTCAACGGTAGGCGACGCATCCCGGCCGACACGGCAAGCGTCGGCGTGTCGGCGTCAGTCGGAGGGGGCGATGCGGTCGCGCTCGGGCACGTGCGCGGCATCAGTCGGCGCACGCCCGGCCACCCATCGAGCCAGCACACCTTCGGGGACCTCTTCGCGTGTGAGCGCGAAGGCATAGTGGTCGCGCCAGTCGCCGTCGATATGGATGTAGCGACGGCGCAGACCCTCGTAGCGGAACCCGAGCTTCTGCACCACCCGCAGACTCGCATCGTTCTCCGGTCGGATGCAGATCTCCATCCGGTGCAGCCGCAGCTCCGTGAAGCAGAGATCGGTCGCGAGAGCCACCGACGTCGGCGTGATGTCGCGGCCGGCGAACTCGCGGGCCACCCAGTAGCCGATCGTCGCCGACGCGAGCGATCCCCGCGCGATCCCCCACACGTTCAATTGGCCGGCGACCCGGCCGTCGTACTCCATGACCAGCGGAACGCCCGCACCGTCGCGGTATTGCTGGAGAAGCCGGCGGATGCCGATCTTCATGTCGAGCAGAACGGCGCCGTCGGGGCTCGTCGCCTCCCACGGACGCAGCCAGGTGCGGTTCGACATCAGATGATCCTGCAGCACGCGCGCATCGCGCGCACGGATCAGACGGATGCCGACCCGCCCGTGCTCGCGCGGTGCCGAAAGGTCCACCTCGAGCCTCCCCGGTTCAGAGTCCGGCGACGAAGTCCTTCAGCCACGGCCGCAGGTCCGGACCGAGATCGTCGCGATCACTGGCGAGCTGGACGATCGCCTTGATGTAGTCGAGTTTGTCACCCGTGTCGTAACGCCGGCCGCGGAAGACCACGCCGTAGACGCCGCGCTCCGGATCCATGGCCAGCTCCTCCAGCGCGTCGGTGAGCTGGATCTCGCCACCCTTACCCGGTTCGGTGTGCTCGAGTACCTCGAACACCTCGGGACCGAGCACGTAGCGGCCGATGATGGCGAGGTTGGAGGGCGCATCCTCCTTCTTGGGCTTCTCGACCAGGCCCGTCACCTTCACGACGCCGTCCTCGTCGGTCTCCTCGACCGCCGCCACACCGTAGAGGTGGATGTTCTCCGGGTCGACCTCCATGAGGGCGATCACCGCGGCACCGCGCTTGTCGTACTCGGAGAGCATCTTCGACAGCAGCGGGTCGCGCTCGTCGATCAGGTCGTCTCCCAGCAGCACGGCGAACGGGTGATCTCCGACGTGGGCCTGCGCACGCAGCACCGCGTGCCCGAGCCCCTTCGGCTCCCCCTGACGCACCATGTGCACGTCGGCGAGGTCGGAGGAGTGCTCCACCTTCGCGAGCTTTCCGGTGTCGCCCTTCTCCCGCAGCTTCTGCTCGAGCTCGGGCATCGCGTCGAAGTGATTCGCGATGTTGTTCTTGTTGCGACCGATGATGATCAGCACGTCCTGGATGCCCGCTTCGACCGCCTCTTCGACCACGTACTGAATGGCGGGCTTGTCGACGACGGGCAACATCTCCTTCGGCATCGCCTTCGTGGCGGGCAGGAATCGTGTTCCCAGACCCGCAGCGGGAATGACGGCCTTGAAGGGCTTGTGACTCATGCCGCGATCCTATCGGCACGCCCGAGCCGGTTGCGGTCCTTAGAATCATCTGCATGTCAGACGGTGACGATCGCAATGCAGTGGACGACGTCAAGCGCGCACTCCGCGCCGACCTGCGGGAGCGGCGGCAGACGCTGTCGGCCGCCGCTCGGGAGAGCGCGGGTGCGGGCGTCCACCAGCAGCTCGACGCCCTCACCACGGCGCACCAGGTGAGATCGCTCTCCTGCTTCCTGTCGACCAACGCCGAGCCTGACACGCGGGAGTTCGTGCGCGAGGCCGTGCGGCGCGGCATCCGCGTGCTCCTTCCCGTCACGCGGGTGGACGGCCTGCTCGACTGGGCCGTCGCCACGGAGGACGGCGAGATCGCGGAGGGCCTGTTCGGTCTCCCCGAGCCGGTAGGTGAGCTGCTGGGCCCGATCGCCGTCAACGACGTCGACCTGATGATCGTGCCCGCCGCCGCCGTCGACCGTCGAGGGATGCGGCTGGGATGGGGGCGCGGCTACTTCGACAAGACCATCGGATCGATGCAGAAGTGCCCGCCGGTGTACGCGGTCGTCTACGACTCCGAGATCCTCGACGACGTCCCCACCGATGTGCACGACCAACCCGTCGACGGCGTCGTCACCCCCACCCGCACCCTGACGCTGCGCGCTCGCTGAGCGCCTGACCCCGGAGGCACCATGCCCACCTACGCCTATGCCTGCAAGTCCTGCGGGCACCGCTTCGACACCGTCCAGTCCTTTTCCGACCCCGCGCTGACCGAGTGCCCGGCCTGCGGCGGCGAACTGCGCAAGGAGTACGGCTCGATCGGCGTCACGTTCAACGGCTCCGGCTTCTACCGCACCGACTCGCGCGCCGGCACGTCAGGCTCGAGCGCCACCGGCACGTCGGGTGGAGACTCCGGCTCGTCCGGGGCATCATCGAGCACGGGAGCCGCCGCTCCCGCCGCCCCCGCGGCATCCTGACCGGCCGGACGCCGACAACATGAGGAGAGAATCGATGATCAAAGGTTTCAAGGAGTTCATCCTCCGCGGCAACGTGATCGACCTCGCGGTCGCGGTCGTCATCGGCGCCGCGTTCACCGCCGTGGTCAACGCGATCGTCGCGTCGATCATCACGCCGCTCATCGAGATCTTCTGGAAGGCGGATGAGAACGGGGTTCCCGGCATCCCCGTGCCCGACATCTACGGCGGCACGGTCACGTTCCCCATCGGTGGGCTCATCACCGCTGTGGTGAGCTTCCTCGCCGTCGCGGTCGTCGTCTACTTCGCGTTCGTCATGCCGATGAACCTGTGGAAGGCGCGCCAGGCCGCGCGCGCCGGGGTTCGCGAGCCCGAAGCTGCTCCGGCTCCCACCGAGCAGGAGCTGCTGGTGCAGATCCGCGACCTGCTCGAGCAGCAGAACAAGACTCAGCCCTGACGCGTCAGTAGTGCGGCGGGACCTCGCGCCGCATCCGTTCATCGTTCGGGCCCGTCTCGGATGCGGCGGATGCGGCGTCGTCGTCTGCGCCCTCGGGTGCCTCGACGGCACCGGGAGCAGGTGTCAGCCGCGCGCGCCGTGCTCCCTGCACGCGGACGACGTGCTGGCGGTCGTCACTCGGTGACATCGATCGGCTGCGTGCTCGCCTGCAGCGACGCACCCGCCTCGACACCGAGCAGCGTCGCCACGCGCGCCGCGACCGCCGCGGGGTCGCTGTAGAGGTCGAAGGCGTGCACCCGCAGGTAGTGCCACCCCAGGCGTCGAAGGATCTGCGGCCGCAGACGCAGCGACTCGCGCAGGGACTCGGGACGCGTCTCCGGGTCGCTCTCGACGACGACGGCCTTGCCGTCATGGCCCGCGACGAGCGGCAGCAACCCGCGGTAGTCGAGATCGACCTTGATGCCCTTCGCGCGCAGTTCACGCGCGAGCGCTCGGGTGAGCGGATCGGCCAGGTCTTCGAGACGCGTCTCGCGCGCTCTCGCCGCCACTCCGCCGAGGATGCTCATGAGCGTCGCCGCACCGTGTTCGAGCCGGCCGTCCTCGAAGGCGCTGGGGCGGATGGAAGAGACGATCACCATGGAACGACGAGCACGAGTCATCCCCACCGTGAGCAGTCGCTCGCCGTCCGCCGTGGACAGGTCACCGAAGTCGCTGAGGACGCGGCCGTGCTTGGTCAGCCCGAATCCGAGCGAGAAGATGACACGGTCGCGACTCTCTGCGACCGACTCCTCGAGCGTCAGCACGGCGAACGGCTCGGCCGTCTCGCGCGACACGAAGTCGGCCACGTCGGCGCGGCCCGCGAAGGCGACGTCCACGGCCGCACGGATGCGCTCCGCGTGCCGCCTGCTGGCCGTGACGACCATGAGGCTCTCACCGGAGCGGTTGACCGCGTGCTCGGTCACGAGGGTCACGACGCGCGCGACCTCGGCATCGGGGCTCTCGACGGCGCCCGAGATCGGATCCGGGGTTCCCGTTCCCCCTCGACGTAGTCGACGCTGAGGCTCCCCCGGCCGAGGTAGGCACCGGCCCAGGGCAGCGAGACCAACTCACCGCCGTAGAACGCGTCGTTCACGAGCTGTGCCAGATCCTCGCCGCCCGCGCGGTAGCTGCGCGTCAATGTGGCGACGTCGAGTAGCTCCGCCATCCGCTCGAACACCGAGACCTCATCGAACGGCTCGTCGAACTCATCAGCCACCGCGCGCTCGCCCGCGCCGACGGCGAAGGGGGTCGGCTTCTGGGTGACGGGATCGCCGAAGAGCACCACCTGCCGCGCGCGGCGCAGCGCGGGCGCCGCCTCCGCGAGGCAGAGCGCTGCCGCATCCGCGATGATCACGACGTCGAACGGCGGGTGATCGGGGATCTCGGGCACCTCGTAGGGCGAGGCGAGCCACACGGGCGCGAGAGTGCGCATGAGCGTGGGCGCCGCTCGCACGAGCTGCTCGGGAGCCGAGACACCACCCTTGAGCGCCTGCTTGAGGGCGGCGGCCTCGTCGGCGTGATCGACCAAGCCGATCTTCCACTGCGTCGCGAGCTGCGCCGCGAGGACGGGTCCGGATGCGGCGGCGTGCGCCTCGTCCACCAGCCGGAAATCGCGTTCGAGGCGGTCCAGGACCGCGGTGTTCGCGCCGAGGAGTGCACGGTCGGTGCGCAGCAGATGCTCGAGGGCGGACTGCCACCACGCGAACTCGAGTTCGGCCCCGACCTGGTCCTCGGGAGCGTGACGCACCGACAGCTCGGTGAGCAGGGGGGCGAGACCCATACGGTCGAGTTCTGTGCGCAGGGTGGCACGCTCGACGAGGTTCTCGAAGTACGCCGACTCGGCGGCGAGACCGGCCAGCACGCGCATCAGCTGCGCCACCGGCAGCGAGGCCAGTCGGTTCGACTCGCGACGGCGCAGGATCTGGTCGAGTTCGCCGAGCTGCGCGTGCACCCGCTGCCAGGCGACGTGCACGTCGGCGAGACCGACCGGCACCTCGGGCACGACGCCTGCGTCGACCAGGCGCTGCCAGTCGGCGCGCTGCTGCTGGATGCGCACGAGCGACTCGTACATGTCGCCGACGTGTACCCCGGGACGCACGTACTCTCGCGACAGGCGCTTGAGGCGGCGTCGGTTCGCGCTGGACATGTCGGCGGAGTCTCGTTTGGGCGCGTGCGCCTGGATGAGCTCGACGAGCGGACGCTCGAAGACGCTCGGGCTGAACTTGTCGAGGGTCTCGCGGATGCCCTGCAGCAGGCGCAGATAGTCGCCGAGCTCATCGATCGTGCGGAAGGGACGCATCCGCGTCTGCGCGATCATCTCGTAGCCGCGCTCGAGCAGACTCGGGACCTCGCGGCCGCTGAGCTTGCCGGCGAGCGCATGTGCGGCGCGCGCGGACTCGGTGGTGTCGAAGCTCACCCCGTACCAGGGCGAGTCGTCGGGACCGAAGCGGAACTCCCCCAGCTTCGCCGCGGCCACGAGCTTCGCAGCCGCCTCCGGCCGCGCGTCGCGCAGGGCCTCGAGCGTGGCGATGTCGAAACGGGCGGTGGTGGACGGCGCCGGCGACAACGCGCTCAGCTCGGTCAACCGGCGCACGACCTGCAGGGCCGAGGTTCCGAGGCTGGGATGAGAGGCGGTCAACGCGCCCCGATAGTCGCGCAGGACGGTACGCAGTCGCAGCAGCGCGTCGTCGATCTCGGCGACCTTCGGCGGCTGGGCCTTCTCGTTGCGTCCGATGGCGCGGATGAGATCCCGGTGCAGGTGTCGCGGCGTGACGGCGAGCGCGTCCAGACCGATGCCGGCGAGACGATGGCGGACGCCGTCGAGGGTCGAGCGGCGAGCGCTCACGACGAGCACACGACGGCCGCTCTGAACGAGGGCACCGATCGCGTTGATGACCGTCTGCGTGCCTCCGGTGCCGGGCAGGGTGTGCACCGCGAGCGAGTGACCGGCGGCGATGCGCGCGAGCACCGCCTCCTGCTCCTCATCCGCATCCAGCAGAAGCGTGTCCGCCGCGGGTGTGCGCTCATCGGGACTCGTGACGCGGGGAAGCGCGGGACGCACAGCGAGGCGCGCGCGCTCGTCGGGATGCCCCGCGAGCGCGTTGAGCACCGGGTGGTCGAGGTCGGCCGTGTCGCGAGCCATGCCCGATCCGACGTCGACGAAGTTGGAGACGACCAGGCGTGGGACGACCGTGAAGGTCGGGATGTGGGTCGTCAGCGCCCGCAGGTGGTCGATCACCGGCTGCGGGCGGAACACGGCGCCGTCGTGAGCGAGGCCTGCGAGGGCTGCCGAGTCCAGATGGATGCCGAAGTGGGTCCCCAGCGCGCGCACGAGCTCCGGGTTCACGATGAAGGAGCCGTGGAGCTTGAGCTCGAAATCGGTGTGGTGGCGGCGGATCGCGAGAGGTCGCAGCAGCACCGGGGCCGTGCACATGATCCCGCCGATGCGCCAGGATGCCATGCCCACGGCGAGCGACACCGTCTCAAGGCCCCGTGCGGTGCGTAGTTCCACGTTCTTGGCGGTGATCCGCTCGGCCGCCATCCGTGCGGTGCGCAGAGCCACCTCGTCGCGGTAGAGGTTCGACAGCAGCGTCGACCGGCCCGTCAGGAACTGCGGCAGGCTCCCCGGATGGGCCTTGTTGATGTCGACACCGCGCTCGGGCGAGTCCTCATAGAAGAGGAGCGTCGAGCGTCCGCCGAGCAGAGCAGCCTGCGCGCGAAGCCGGGCACGCTCCGGGTCGGCCACGTGCGCGACGACGACACCCGGCTCTGCGACGCCGAGATCACTCGGGCGCACCGGATTCGTCGCCTCGTCTGCACCAGAGATCATGGTGCCTTCTCCACGCCACACACGTGTCACCATAGGCGTGAGATGGGCGAGCGGGCCTCAACCACGGCCGAGTTTCGCCGGATTCGCGACACGCCGGACGGACCGGCCGTTCCTCCCCACGATCACCCGCCCCGCGCGTTGTGCGCCGGTCGGACGCTTTCACCGGGGACGGACTGCGCGCACGAGAAGGATGAACTCATGACTCCGACCGGCTTCCGCATCCATCCCACGCCCCTCGGCGACGCGCTCGTTCTCACGAGCGACGCCGGCCTCATCGGCTTCGAGTTCCTCTCCGTCCCGCTCGGCTCCGCCCTCGCAGCGTGGACCGAGCGTCTGGGTCGGGAGCCGGTGCCGATCGACGACGACGCGGACGCTCTGCTGGCGCAGGTGGACGAGTACTTCGAGGGATCGCGCACCGCGTTCGACATCGACCTGGATCTGAGTCTCGTGGGCGGCTTCGCCCGCGACGCGTTGGAGGCGATCTCCCGCATCCCGTACGGCGAGACCGTGAGCTACGGCGAGATCGCGGCGGAGGCCGGCTCGCCGCGGGCGCATCGCGCCGTCGGCTCGGCCTGCGCTCACACGCCGATCTCGCTCGTGATCCCCGCGCATCGCGTGATCCGCTCCGACGGTTCGATCGGCGAGTACGGGGGGCGCCCCGAGCACAAGCGCTACCTGCTCGATCTCGAGGCCGCGCATCGTCCGGCGGGCGTGTAGGCCGCCCGCCGGACGATGTCGCTAGTGGTCGACGGCCTTCTCGGCGCCGAACCCGGTGAGTGAGCGCACCTCCATCTCCGCGGCCTTCTTCCGATCCTCAGCGCGGCGCGAGGTCACCGACCCCAGCCACCCGAGGAAGAAGCCCAACGGGATCGAGATGATGCCCGGGTTGTTGAGCGGCCAGATCGCGACACCCACGTCCTTGAACACGCTTGTGGGCGTACCCCAGAACACGGGCGACAGCACGATCAGCACGATCGCCGCCCCGAGCCCGCCGTACATGCTCCACACCGCCCCGCGCGTCGTGAACTTGCGCCAGAACAGCGAGAACAGGATGGTGGGCAGGTTCGCCGAGGCCGCGACGGCGAACGCCAGAGCGACCAGGAACGCCACGTTCTGACCCTGAACGCCGATGCCGCCGAGGATGGCCAACACGCCGATGACGATCACCGTGCGCCGCGCGACCTTCACCTCACCGTCCGGCGGAACGTTGCCCTTCTTCACGACGCTGGCGTAGATGTCGTGCGCGAACGAGGCCGCCGCCGTGATCGTGAGGCCCGCGACGACCGCGAGGATCGTCGCGAACGCCACCGCGGAGATGAAGCCGAGAAGGACCGGGCCACCCAGGTAGAGGGCGAGAAGCGGGGCCGCGGAGTTGACGCCGCCCGGCGCCGCCGCGATCGTCTCGGGCCCGACCAGTGCTCCCGCGCCGTAGCCGAGCACGAGCGTGAGCAGATAGAAGAGGCCGATCAACCAGATCGCCCACACCACCGAACGACGTGCCTCCTTCGCGGTGGGCACCGTATAGAAGCGCATCAGCACGTGCGGCAGGCCCGCCGTACCGAGCACGAGCGCGAGAGCGAGCGAGATGAAGTCCCACGGGTTCTTGCCGTACTGCAGACCCGGACCCAGCACCGCTTCACCCTTGGGCGAGGCGGCGACCGCGCTCTCGAGCAGCGTGTTCAGGTTGAATCCGTTGATCGCGAGCACCCAGACGGTCATCACGAGCGCGCCGCCGATGAGCAGGAAGGCCTTCACGATCTGCACCCAGGTCGTGCCCTTCATCCCGCCGATGAGCACGTAGACGATCATCAGCACACCGACCACCGCGACGACGATCGACTGCCCGATCTGGTCGCCGATGCCCAGCAGCAGCGAGACCAGACCGCCGGCGCCCGCCATCTGCGCGAGCAGATAGAAGAAGCACACCGCGAGGGTGGTGATCGCCGCCGCCATCCGCACCGGTCGTTCCTTCAGGCGGAACGACAGCACGTCGGCCATCGTGAAGCGTCCGGTGTTGCGCATGAGCTCTGCGACGAGCAGCAGCGCGACCAGCCACGCCACCAGGAACCCGATCGAATAGAGGAACCCGTCGTAGCCGTTGATCGCGATGGCACCGCAGATTCCGAGGAAGGATGCGGCCGACAGATAGTCGCCGGCGATCGCGAAGCCGTTCTGAGGCCCGGTGAACGAGCGACCGGCCGCGTAGTAGTCGGCGGCGGTCTTGTTGTTGCGCGACGCGCGGATGACGATGAAGAGCGTCACCGCGACGAACGCCGCGAAGATGGAGATGTTCAGGACAGGATCGTTCTCGACCGTCTGAACGGCTGCGTGGATGGCTCCGAAGACCTCGTTCATCGCGCACCCGCCTCTCGCCGCTCCAGGTCCTCACGGATCGCTCGCGACTGCGGGTCGAGGCGCCGGTTGGCGTAGGCGACGTAAGCCATCGTGATGACGAACGTCGAGACGAACTGACCGAGCCCGAGCAGCAGCCCCACGGTGATGTCGCCCGAGACGCGCGTGGCCATGAAGTCCGCCGCGAACGAAGAGAGCAGCACGTAGGCGAAATACCAGAGCAGGAACGCGATCGCGAGGGGGAAGACGAACGCGCGCTGCGCTCGTTTCAGGCGTTGGAACGGGGGTGATTCCTCCACCTCGATGTAGTCGATTCCCGCGCCGTCGGCGGCGCGGTCGTGCGATTCAGTCATGTGGCCTCCTTGCCTCATGCCGCCGATGCGGGGTGTCCATCCGAGCCGTCGTCGCCTCTTCGCGGCGATGGTAGGGTCGACGCTACGAAAATCGGCAACGAGGCCGACACCCCCGGAAGTAGGTAGCACCTATGTCCCCCGGAACCACCAGCGATCTGCAACTGATGACGCGCGCCGTCCACGATCTGGTCGCCCGCACGCGCTTTCCCGTCGCCTTCGGCGGGCTCGTCCGCGAGCACTCCGTGCACGTGAGTTGCATCGTCGGCGCGCGCGGGAGGACGATCGAGGGCCTCATCGTCCGTGAGCAACGCGGGCTCGGCGGACGGGCGCTCACCGAGAAGCGGCCGCGCCTCGCGTTGGACTACCGCAGCGCGCGCGGGATCACCCACGACTACGACGGTCCGATCCTCGGCGAAGGCATCGCGACGCTCTTCGCGGTCCCCGTCATCGCGGCCGGCCGCACCCGCGGAGTGCTGTACTGCGGGTCCTGGGGCCAGACGGCCGTCGATGATGTGACGGCGGCGCCGGCGTTGAAGATCGCAGACGCCCTCGCCTCGGAGCTCCGCATCCGCGACGAGGTCGCGCGCCGTGTCGAGCGTGCAGAGGATGCGGCCCCGGAGAGCGCATGGGATGCGGCGGCGCGCGAGCAGGTGCGGGAGAGTTTCGCCCAGCTACGGGCGATCTCCGCCACGGTCAGCGACGCCGCCCTGCGCGAGCGTCTCGCCGCCGTGGAACGCCGCCTCGCCGAGGTGGTGGCGGGCGATCGTCCCGCGTCGTCGACAGCGGTGCAGCTCTCCCCACGCGAGTTGGACGTTCTCGCGTGCGCCGCTCTCGGGTCGACCAACGCACAGATCGCTCAGGAGCTCGCGTTGAAGGAGACGACCGTCAAGTCGTATCTGGCTGCGGCGATGTCGAAGCTGGAGGCCACGACGCGGCACGCCGCGGTGGCGAAGGCGCGCCGGGCGCGGCTGCTGCCCTGATCAGCCGCGGATCTGTATGGTGACGTCATGGCGCGCAGAATCGTCCACCAGCTCGTAGACGACCTCGACGACTCCGTTCTGGAGGTGGGCGAGGGTGAGACCGTGCTCTTCTCCCTCGACGGCATCGCCTACGAGATCGACCTCTCGGATGCGAACGCCGCCGCCCTGCGCGACGCGATGGCGCCCTACGTGTCGGCGGCCCGTCGCATCTCGTCCGCTCGGTCAGCAGCGCCCGCCAGGTCACGCGCGCGATCGACGTCCTCCTCGCGCGACCTCACCGCGATCCGTGAGTGGGCGAAGGCCAACGGTCACCAGGTGTCGGAGCGCGGACGCGTCGCCGCATCCGTCATCGACGCATACGACGCCGCGCACTGACACGAGTCATACGCCGAGCTGTCGGAGCAGTTCCGCGTCGCCGGTTCCCGTGAACTCCGCGATGCTTCCACCGGACACCCGGTATATCGCGAACTCCGCGACGTTCACGTGGCGACGTGTGGCCGAGATGCCGCGGTAGACGCCGGCGTGAGTTCCGCTGCCGCGCAGGTGCGCCGCGATCCGGTCGTCCTCGATCACGAGCTGGATGCGGCGCCACTGCCAGTCGGGGAACGCGTGGAACAGATCCGCGAGATCGGCGATCCACGCATCCCGTCCGCCCGGCAGGTGCGCGCGACGCACCTCCGGATCGACGAGGCCGCGCACCGCATCGAGGTCGTGACGGTTGCAGGCGTCGAGGTACTCGGCATGCCACTCGCGCAGTTCCCACGGCTCCATCGGCTCCATTATCGCGGGCTCCGTGGGGCCGAGCCGCGAGACGACGGTACGGTCGAGGCACGGGCGGACGACAGAGGGTGGAGTAGATGGCGGACACGCGGGCGGCGGTCGTCGCGGGAGCGAGCGGGTTCGTGGGGCGCGAGATCGTCGAGGCGCTGCGAGCCGACGGATACCAAATACGACGCATCGGTCGCACGGAGCACGTGAACTGGGACGGCCCGGCCGCCCTGGCGGCTGCCGTCGACGGCGCGGAGCTCCTCATCAACCTCGCCGGCAAGTCCGTGGACTGCCGGTACACCGACGTCAACCGGAACGAGATCCTGCGCTCCCGCGTCGACACCACTCGTGCCCTCCGCCACGCCGTGGCAGCCGCCGAGAACCCGCCGTCGCTGTGGGTGAACGCGTCCACGGCGACCATCTATCGGCACGAGGAGCAGCGTCCCAACGACGAGGCGTCCGGCGTCGTCGGAGAGGGATTCTCCGTGGATGTCGCGCGGGAGTGGGAACGGGAGTTCTTCGCGGGCGAGCTGCCCGGTACTCGGCGCGTGGCGCTGCGGATGGCGATCGTGCTCGGCGACGGCCCAGCGCCCGACATGCTGCGCAGGCTCGCCCGTTGGGGACTGGGCGGGCCGCAGATCGACTCGCCCTGGTTCCCCCACCGCCGCTACCGAGGTATCGGAGCGCACCCGACCGGCCGCACGCGCTCAAGCTGGCATCGCACGCGGGGACGTCAGAAGTTCAGCTGGATCCACATCGACGACGTGATCGGCGCCGTCCGGTTCCTGGGCGCGCACGAGGAGATCGAAGGCGCCGTCAACCTCGCGAGCCCCGAGCCGACCGACAACCGCACGCTCATGCGCGCGCTGCGCCGGAAGACGGGCATGCCGATCGGCCTGCCCGCCTGGCGATGGATGCTGGAGCCCGCGATGTGGGTGCTGCGTACCGAACCGGAGCTCGTCCTCAAGAGCCGTTGGGTCGTCCCGGGCGTGCTCGGCTCGGCCGGCTACGTCTTCCGACGGCCGCATCTCGAGGATGCGATCTGACGCGAGGTCGCAGCCCGGACCACATCGGATAGGAGGAGTCACTGCATGGTCTCGAGTTTCACCGTCATCACCCGCGCTCCGGTGCCCGTCGAGCGACTGTTCGATCAGTCGCTGAGCATCGACGCGCACGTCCAGTCGATGGCACGTTCCGGTGAACGCGCCGTCGCCGGAGTCACGAGCGGCCTCATCGGTCTGGGCGAGACCGTCACCTGGAGCGCGCGGCACTTCGGTTGGCGCTTTCGGATGACGTCCGAGATCACCGCGCTCGATCGTCCGCGCCGCTTCGTCGACGAGCAGGTGCGCGGCCCGTTTCGCGTCTTCCGTCATGAGCATCGATTCGAGACGCACGATGGGCAGACGGTCATGACCGATGTGCTCACGATCGCGTCTCCCGTGTTCGGTCGACTGGCCGAACGACTCGTTCTGGTCCCGTATCTGCGGCGGCTCATCCGGCAACGCAACGACGTTCTGGTGCGGGCGGCGGGAATCTGACCGCACGCCTGTTGCGGCCCGCAGGCACAATGGCAACGTGTACACCGAGCTCGCACTGCCCGATGGATCGGCGCTCTGGCGCTCGAACGGCGGCGCGGGCGGCGCCGTACCCGCCGACGGATGCGTCGATCTCATCCTGCTGGACGACGACGTCTATGTCGCCGGCCCGTCGACGCGGTGGATCGCCGCCGTCGCCGACCCGGCGAACGGCTCGTTCGGGCTGCGTCTGTCGCCGGGCCGCGCGCACGGACTCCTCGCCGCGGCTCTCCCCCAACTCGCGGATCGGCTCGTTCCCCTCGCCGACACCGTGACCGCCGATGCGGCGCGTCGCCTGCGCGAGCGGATGGTCCGCTTCGGCGACGGGCCGCATCCCACCGCCGCGCTCGTCGAGATCGCCGGCCGCGCCGCCGCGGACAATCCGTGGTCGCGCGCCGTCCAGACGCGCGCGGAGCGCGGGATTCCCGCCGCCCACGTCGCTGCCGAGATGAACGAGACCGAGCGCACCTTCCGCCGTCGGATGCGTGAGCGCTTCGGGTACGGGTACGCCACCCTGGTGCGTATCGAGCGGGCGCGGCGCGCACGGGAACTCCTGCGGACGGGCCTCCCCCTCGCGGACGTCGCCGCGGCCGCGGGCTTTGCCGACCAGCCGCATTTCACACGAGAGTTCCGACGACTGGCGGGCGCGAGCCCCGCTCAGTTCGCGTCGAGCGCCGCGTAGAGATCGATCGAGTTGCCGTCGGGGTCGAGGAGGGTCGCGTATCGCTGACCCCACGGCGCATCCCACGGTGCGACGTGACCCGCGTAGCCTGCATCCACAAGCCCGGCGAACACCGCATCCACCCGATCCGGCGTCCCCTGATCGAACGCGAGTGCGATCCGATGACCTCCGGATGCGGGCTCGTACGCCGGGTCGAAGCTGCGGATCGTGTCGACCGTGTCCCAGGCGAGGGCGACCCCGTCATCCAGCCGCGCATCGACATGCGGGGCGTCGTCCTGCCCGGGGGGAATGTCGACTCCCAGCGAGCGGTAGAACGCGAGCGAGGCGGCCATGTCCTGCGTGACGATGCCGATGAATCCGAGTCTCAGTGCCATGGACACCACGGTAGGTGCGCGCCGCTTCCCGCGTCTTGAACCGAACGGCCACGATGTCGCAGGCGCGACATACTCTCGAGGAGTGATCGCACGCACCTCCGGATCCGGCCACCCGATCGTCATCATCCACGGCTTCGGCGTCGATCACCGCATCATGCTTCCCCTGGAGGAAGCGATCGGCGACCTGCCCTGGCGACGCATCTACCTCGATCTGCCATGGGCGGAGGGCTCACCGCCGTCTGATGTTGCGAGCGCTCTCGACGTCGCCTCATCGGTCATCGACGATGTACGCTCGGCGCTCGGCAAGGTGCCGTTCGCGATCATCGGCAACTCTTTCGGCGCGATGATCGCCCGCTACGTCGCGCACGAGATGCGCGAACAGCTGCTGGGGCTGGCCACGCTCGCCGGTGTCTTCGAGCCCCGCCATGATGCGCGCATCGTGCCGCCGCGGCAGGTGCTCCGTGTCGACGCGGCCGCACTCGACGCTGCGGGTGATGCTCGCGGCGACTTCGCGGAGGCGAGCGTCGTGCAGGATGCGGCGGCGTTCGCCGCGTTCACCGAGTACGTCCTTCCCGGCCTGCGCGGCTCCGACCCGGCCGTCATCGACCGCATCGCGGCCGACTACACGCTGCCCGCGGTTCCCGAACTGGCGCACCCCGAGCCGTTCACCCTGCCGGCGCTGCACCTTTTCGGGCGGCAGGACGATGTGGTGGGTTACGAGGACGGATGGCGTTTTCGCGACCACTATCCGCGCGGCACGTACGCGGTCCTGGACCTCGCGGGGCACAACGTGCACCTGGAGCAGCCGCAGATCACGACCGCGCTGATCCGCGACTGGCTGCGGCGCATGGACACGCACGTCGCATCCACGCATTCTCCCGGCGCCTGACGTTCCAAGGTCGTGTCGGGCGGGATACGGTCAGCGGTATGACCGACTGGCAGGCGCGATTGCGCCAGCTGCCCGTCGAGGAGTGGGCGACGCTGCTCGACGCGAACTCCGGGCTGCCCGGCCCCCGAGCGAACACCGCGTTGGCCACGGCATTCGCCGTCGTCGCCGACGAGTCCGCTCTCCTCGCGCTCCGCTCCCGCGACGACGAGTTCACCGCCATGTGCGTCGCGACGGCCTACGGGGCTCGCGCCGATGAGTCGGAGTACGCCGCCGCCGCGTGGCGCGCCGCATCCGATGGGCGATGGCGCGTACGCGAAGGCGTGGCCATGGGACTGCAGCCTTGGGCGATCGCAACTTCGCACGGCTGACGGAGATCGTGACCGCGTGGGCCGAGTCGGATGACCCGCTCGTGCAGCGCGCCGCGGTGGCGGCGATCTGCGAGCCGCGTCTGCTGCGCTCCCCCGCATCCGCCGCCGTCGCCGTCGAGGTCTGTCGCCGCGCGACCGAACTGTTGGCTGGGCGACCCGCCGTCGCGCGTCGAGACGCGGATGTCCGGACGTTGCGACAAGCCCTCGGCTACGGCTGGAGCGTGGCGGTCGCCGCCGATCCGCCTGCCGCGTTGCCCACCTTCCTGAGGCTCGATACGTCGGATGCCGATGTCGCGTGGATCGTGGCGGAGAACCGCAAGAAGAAGCGCCTCTCGGTGCTGCTGTGACCGACGCCGCCCCGGTCAGTTGATGATCTGCGCCTCAGGGTTGCTGTTGAGAGCGTCGATGCGATCCCGCCACGACTGCAACGCTTCGGGCGTCAGGCGAGTCCAATCGGTCATCTCCCGAACGATCCGCAGCGGCGCCGCGCTGCGGTAGGAGCGCGTGGGATTGCCGGGGAACTTCTTGTCCGTCACATTCGGATCGTTGTCGAACGGTCCGGTCGGCTCCACCTCGTAGACGTGCGGGGTCTCATCGTCACCTCGCGCCGCGATCTCTGCCGCAAGCCCCGCACCGTCGACCAGTGCCGTGAAGTAGATGTGGTTCATCACGACCTCGGGACGGTAGTTCGAGCGGTGTCCCGCGACCAGCAGGTCTCCCGGCGACAGGTGCGCCCTGGTGCCGTGGAAGAAGGGTCCGTTGTCTAGTGCATCGCTCACCCGGCACACGTTAGTCGCACGAGCGCGTGCTCGCCGTCACAGGTTGCGATCCGCCTTGCACTGGTTGCGGATCGTCTCGAACGCGTCGGATGCGGTCTTGAACGCCGCCTTGCCCTCGGGATTCGAGGGCGCGGCGGTGACGGCGTCGAGAGCCTTCTCCGCGTCCTTCATCTTGGCCAGCATCCATTCCGGCGCGCCGGTCGAGGCGCGACTCACCGCATCCCGCACCGCGGCCCGTCCCCCGGCGACCGCACCGTCGGCGCGTCCAGGGGTCTCGGCGAAGTTCGCGTACTCCTGCCACGAGTTCATGACGTTGAGGCAGGCCTCCGCACTGGTGCGCGCGGAGGCGGAGGCGCATCCGGCCAGCGCCAGCACGGCGAGCAGGGGTAGGACGGCGAGTCGGCGGTACACGCCGCTCAGGTTAGGAGGCGAACTTAGGCGCTGGTTGACAATGCCGCCTCGCGCGCCGCAGTCGCAATGACCTCCGCGACTGCTTCGGCCTGCGTGAAGTACAGCGCGTGGCTCGCCGCCACGTTCGTGATGGCGGCACCGGCACGTGTCGCCATGTGCTGGAGCATCGCCTGATCGAAGGCGCGATCGTCGGTGGCGATTACTGCCCAGGTGGGCTTGTCGCGCCAGGCCGCCTGGGTGACCGCTGCTGCGAAGACCGCCATGTTGACGGGCACCTGCGCGTCGCGGAGGAAGGCCGCATCCGCGTCGCTCGCATCCGCGGCGAAGCCGGGCTTGAAGGCCTCGGGGTCGAGGAAGCCGAAACCGTCGTCGCCGACGTCGATGACGAACTCGGGAGTGGGCGCGAAGCCCTCGTACTGCTCGCCGCTGGTCTGCCCTGCATCCGGAATGAGCGCGGAGACGTAGACGAGTCCAGCGACCTTCTCGTGGACGCCGGCCTCGGTGATGACCGTGCCGCCCCAGGAGTGTCCGACGAGGATCGTCGGCCCGTCCTGTCGGTCGAGCACGCGTCGGGTGGCAGCGACGTCGTCGTCGAACGACGTCAATGGGATCTGTGCGATCGAGACCCGGTGGCCCGATGCCGTGAGCACGTCGTAGACGCCCCTCCATCCGGATCCGTCTGCGAACGCCCCGTGCACCAGTACGACATTGGTGATCCCCGCGTTGTCCATGAATACCGCCCCCCTTCGTCTGTGTCGCCGACGATCGTCGACTTTTGCAATATATTGCATACTGGCCCGATATGCCAGTGTCGGTTCTCGGGTACTCCGTGTCTCAGATGTGCACGCCCCAGCACCCCAGATCGTGCACACGTGAGACACGCACGATGCGGCCGGGGCTCCGTGTCTCACTGGTGCACGCCGGAGCGACCCCGAGCGTGAACCGTTGAGACACGCAGGTCTCGTGGGGCGGCGCGACAGATTCAGCCCGAGACGGTGCGGCGCGACGGATTCGGCCCGAGACGGTGCGGTGCGTCAGAGGTGCAGCAGGGTGCGGGACGACGTGAAGCCGACGCGTTCGTACAACGGAACGGCGAGGTCGCTGCTGTGAACGACCACTCGCTCTGCTCCGCGAGCGGTCGCCTCATCGACCACGTGCGTGATCAAACGCTGCCCGGTCCCCCGCTCTCGGTAATCCGGATCGACGTAGACACCCTGCAGGTCGGCCGTGACGCGCGTCAGAGCGCGGGGACTCGGCACCCGCTCGGTGAACACCACCCACGCCGCTCCCCGGATGTCGCCCTCAACCTCCGCGACGTAACACTCGTGTCGCGCGGCGCGCGCCCACTCGACGAACGCCGCGACGAAAGCATCACGTTCCGTCGCCGGCACGGCGTTCTTCTCATCGACGATCGATGACCACCGCAGCTCGGCGACCGGAGTGAGATCGACGTCGACGGCCCTCCGGATGCGCAGATCCATCCCCACACCGTAGACGGCCACGCGCCATCTCGCGAGGGAGCTGTGAGCGGTCCCGTGCTGCGCAGGCGCCCATTAGCCACCTCACGGCGTCCGGCGCAACGGGCCTGTGGCCTCGGAGGGCGCGCGAGAGAACGAAAACCCCGGATACGGGGCGCATCCCGTCATGTCTGTGAACTGCCGCAGAGTTGCCGCCCCTTGCCTTTATGTTCGTTGTGCACGAACGTGGCCGACGGTCGTAGCCGGCAAGACGAGGCGGGAGTGTGACATGAAGAGTCATCGGAAGCTGACCGCCGTCGGAGCCGCCTCCCTTGTGGCGATGCTGACGGCATGCGCGTCGCCCTCTCCGCCCCCCACACAGACCCCCGGGCCCACAGACTCAATGAGTTCCTCGGACGGGCTTTCGGATCAAGAACGGTTCGCCATGCAGGGAGACCTGGTCTTGGCCCAATACCGCAGCGCCGCCCCAGCGGGTGAGCTGTCAGGCAGCGCGGATGAGACCGTGACGCTGCCCGCCGCACAACTGGCCGCTCCGGTCGAAGTCGTCGTGCTCCTGACCTGCACCGGCTCGGATACCTACTCGGTGACTGTGGAGCAGGCCCACCCCAATACGGTGGGCGCCACCTGCGGCACAGCGGGCACCTCCATCGCGGCTGTGCCGCTGGATGACCCGTCGACCACAACGACCCTGCGGATCGATGTCCCGGACGCAAGCACGTACTGGCTGACGGCCTACTACACACGAAAGGAAGGGTGAGAAACGGACAAGACAGGTCAGCGATGGGCGAGGGTGAACGCGACGGCGGTCCTCGCGGTCGCGGTGACGGGCGCGGGGTCGGCGCGGCGAACGCCACTGGCGCCTAACCCAACTCCTGGTGACGCGGAGCGCTCTCGAGCTGCCCGCGAGACTGCATCCTCTCCACGAGATCACGGGCAAACCCCGTGATCTCGTGACGCAGATGCAGTCTCACGGGAGAAAGAGGGTCTCGCGGCGCAGGGGGATGGCCGGTGAACCTCGGCCGGTTCAGATGCACATGGGGGGACCGAGTTGGATGGGGTCCTGCCCGTCCTGAGTAACGGTGGCGATACCGCAGACGCGGGCGTTGACGTCGGGCTCGATCATGAGGGTGGTGTAGACCGACTGGACATCGAAGGCTGATCGCTCTTGATTCCGTGACGAGGACGGGTCGACGGCCGGATAGATCAGCATGGTGAGGGAGTTGCCCGCCGACTGGTTGTCGTAGCGGGTGACGCGCCCCCACACTGCCATGCACTTCTTGGAGTAGAGCATCTGCACCTGGAACTGCCCGTCTTGTCGCTGCTCGCTCGCCGCGATCACGGCATCCTCACGGCACAGGGTCTGCATGGGATCAACGCCATCCGCATACGCGAGATAACTATCCGTCGGAGAGGGCGTCGCGGCAGCTAACGCGGGCGGAAGGATCGCGGTCGACCAGATCACGCTCGTCACCACGGACGCGAGCGCCGCGGTGCTGAGGGCGATCAGGACGGTAGCCCACATCGGTATGGTGCGGCGCCGGGGTTGTTCGGCAGGCGCTGTGGGGGGCGCGACGTTGCGCGGCACAAGATTCCGACGGCGGGCCAACCAAGCGGCGCGGTCACCGCCCATTGCTTCGGCGAGGAGCGCGGTGGTGTTCTCCGTGGGGAGCTTGCGTCCAACGAACGCGTCGGAGATGACGCTCTTCGAGATGCCCGTCAGCGAAGCGAGTGTGGCCAGGGTGAGGTTTCCGTGTTCGATTCGGAGCGCTCGGAGGTCGGCGGCGAATTCGGAAACGGAGTCGGATGGCTCGTCGAGTTCAGTCGGGTCGTGGATCACGGGTGTCCTTCTTCGGGTGCGAGACGGAGATGAGCTCGCGGGCGACTCCGCGGGACTCGTGCGACGCATTCGTGATCATTGTGACGTTTCCGGTCGGGCCTGAATGTGTAAGAGGGATGCCGCAGCGCTCCGACTTCTCCGTTCCGGGCCCGGACGTAGATCCGGAAGCCCCCCTGCCAATGACTGCGAGCGGCTCCCCCGCCCGATAGGACGCAACGGTCGCGTCGTTGACGCCAGGGGTCACGGCATCGGGATCCTCGCGAAGGAGGAGAACGGTCTGCTGCTCCGACGGGCCCACGTTCTCGTTCGGGTGATCGAACATGAGCTCGCTCCGCTGACGTGCTGGACGGGCTTACCCTCGGTTCAACCCGTTCAGCGCCTAAGAGCCCGCCCGTACGGGCGCACCGCTCCTGGGTTGACCGTCCTCGACAAACTCGATCTGAACCTGCGTGCCACGTTCGATGGATGCCCCGGCAGCGGGGAGCTGGCCTGTCACCCAGAACAGACCCGGCCACGTCCGCGTTCCAAGTCCCGGACCATCAGGGTCCGCGCTTGCGAGGCTCAGCCCGGCTTTCGAGGCGATATCGCGAGCGATGTGGACCGGTTGACCCACGAAGTCGGGGACGATCACGAGCTCTGTCATGTTGGCGATTCTTGTCCGATCGGTGACCCACACCGCTGTAGGAGCCAGCAGCTTTCAACCGTGGCCGAACGACTCGAAGTACTCAGCGTGGATTCGACGAGCTCGGTCGGAGTCTTTCAAAGTAACGTGTGGTGCCTCTAACCGAGGTGCTTGCACTTAATTCACCCCCGGTGAGCGCCCTCCTTCGTGCGTGGCAGAGCGGCGAGGTTGCGAGGACGCTCACGCGGGCCGTTCGCCCAGAAACACGGGAACCGGGACGAGCTCGCCGTGCGACGGCGGATGAGGTGGCGCAGCTCGTGGCTGCATATCGAGCCGGGGCAACGGTCGAGCAAGTCGCCCAGCAGTTTGGTCTTCACGACACGACGGTTTCCGCTCGCCTTGCCGAGGTGGGTGTCGTGCTTCGCACTGAAGTGCTCTCGAGCGAGCGGGAGCAGATGCTGGAACTCTTCGGCGAAGGACTCTCGATGAACGAAGTGGGCCGGCGCGTGGGACGAGATCCGAAGACCGTGCGGGCCACACTCGTGGCTGCAGGGATCACTTCCCCACGTCGCAGTGGCAGCTGAACCGAGGAACGAAAAGAGCCCGCACCTTCAGCGGGCGAATGGCTCTTCGGCGTGAAGGCCGGGCTCTTTTCGCCGCTTGGTGCGGGCTACGCAGTTGTTGTTGACTCCAGTCTCCTCCATGCGGAGGAGATGGGGTCGGACGTTCCGAAGTCCGACTCTTGCTCCGCGTGGGCTGCGCAGTCGGGCGAGCGATCGCCATGCGCCTCATCGATGAAGGCTACGTGATCTTGGTCCACTACAACCGCGACGCGAACGGGGCGGCCCAACTGAGTACGCAGCTGAAGGCGAGTGGTGGGGTTCACCGCTCGATCCACGCCGACCTGAGCCAGCCAAGCGGATTGGCCTCATTGACAAAAGAGGTGCGTCGGTTCCTAGACCGCCACCCCGCATCCGCGCTCAAAGCCATTGTAAATAACGCAGGCGTAATGGTGGGTCCGAGCTGAGAATCAATCACAATCGAGGATTACGACCGTTTCCTGGCTGTGAACACGCGCGCGCCCTTCTTCCTCATTCGGGAGCTGGCGCAGTCGATGCCGCGCGGGGGAAGCATCGTCAACATCTCATCCGCGTCCACTCACATTTCGAGTCCCGCGAACATTACTTACGCCATGAGTAAGGCAGCCCTCGAATCGATGACGAAGAATTTCGCTGCAGCACTCGCCATTCACGGCATTCGCGTGAACGCAGTCGTTCCAGGCTATACAAACAACGGCCACGCGGCATTCAGCGATCCAAGTAGCCTGAAATACATGGCCTCCGCCGCCCCACTCGGTGACGTTGGTTCGCCGGCCGACGTCGCGCACGCTGTGAGCTTTCTCGTTTCGGACCTCGCTGCGCGCACCACGGGTAGCCTGCTCGATGTCAGCGACGGTACAACGCTCAGTCCCAGAACCTCGCAGATCGGAAGCCTGTCGGAATTGGCCCCAGGATCTAATGCGAGAGCAACCTCTCAGTCACCGTAGATCAGCAACAAGCTCCGGCGCGGGGAGCCGTTCGTTTTACTTGAAAGGAAGACTCCAGTGTCGGCAGCGGACGGCAGACGGTGTGGGTCCACCCAGGTGCTGATCTTGAGTTTGTTACATCGGTAGCCGACCGCCCTCCCTCAACCGCCTCTGGCTGGAAGCCCCGATTTCGGTGGCGAACTCAACGCGAGGTCTCTATCTGGTTCATGAGCCAGACCCAACCGCGCCCGCCTCATCCACAGAAATGATCGACGGCTGAGCCGGGATCACGCTCCACATTTGACGCTCGGCCCGCATCAGACCGTCGCGGCTCGACGCGGCCGCCTTGTGGCAGGCAACGACCCGGGGCACCTACTTTTTTGTCGGGCCCGTCACGAGATCGACTCGTTCACACTCGCTCTCCGTCCGACGCTTCCCCCACACCCTCCGGCGGCGGCGAGTGGATCAGCGCGAGAGTTGCGGGCTCGCCGCAGCCGACATCATCTACGACGCACGAGGCAACATTTCACGACTCGGGCCCGGATGCTCCGGGCTCGGGTCCCGTCTTCGGTCTTGCCGCCGTGGTCTCGTTGTTCTTGGTGTCCCCTGCAGTTCGGGTGGGAAGACCCGGTTTGGAGGGGCAGAGGTATTGGCGGAGGCTGTGGCGGATACTCCGCTACGACGACGGTCGTGAGTCTCGACCGTGAGAACGCCGCCGAGGGTTGTGGCACAGACCCAGCGGTGACTGGCCCGCAGGTTGGCGACTTTGCGGCAGGCTCGTTCGTGGTCGATGTCGCTTACGGTGCATAAGTGCCCGGGGGCGACGGAATGTTCGGTCACCCCCGGGGCGCGTTATCAGTGCGCGGTGATGGTGACGTCGAATGTGGTGCGCTGGCCGTCGACGCCGGCGATCCATCCCTTCGTTGCGCCGGCCTTCTGTGCGGAGAAACCGGCGTTGGAAGATGCGTCGTCATCTGTTGCACCAATGACGGCGGCTTCGAAGTGGAGGACGGTGTCGTCGTCGGATCCGCCCCCGCCGCTCCAGACACCGTCGTGGTCAGCATCCGGAACGATGATCAGGGCCTGTCCGACCTCGAGGCTGAGGGGTCCTCTCGCGAGCTCTGCCGGGGTGACGATGAGCGGGGTGGGGACGCCGTGGATGAAGGGGGCATCCTCGCCGCCGCTGGTGTCGCCGTGAGTGGCGGCGAGGGCTGCTGCGCCGCCCGTCAGCAGGCTGACGGTGAGGATCGAGGCGGTCACGGTGGCGAAGATTCGCTTGCGCATGGAATGCACCTTTCACGGTACCGCGCCCCGTTCCGTATGAACGAGTGAGCATCGCGGCGTACGTGTGGTTTATGACCGCGACCTCGAGTGATATTTCGTCAGGTCGACGACTCTTCCTCTCGATCTCCTGAGAGCGGCGGCACCCCCATCGGCCGCCGGGAACGGGCACGGGTCAGTCCTGCGACCTGCGGGCTCGCGCAGCGAGGCGCGCTGCCTGCGTCAGTCTGAGCCCCGGGACGTAACAGCGCAGGAGCGCCAGACCGATGCCCGGGAGGTAGACGGCATCGGGATAGACCATCCACAGCGGGGTGAAGTCCGGCTGAAACTTCTTCTTGAAGTTTGCGAGCGACCGGAACCCGTACGCGGGCTCGAGCAGTCCGCTGAGCATCTCCAGGAGGCGATCCAGGGCCGAGGGAGCTGCGGTCTGCTGATCGCGGTGTGGGGCCAGGGGGAGCCGGACAAGCTCAGGATCGTGTAGCCCTCTTCACGGGTGATGTCGACGGCGGCGCCGATGAGAAACTCCATCACACCGTTCATCGCGTCGTGCCGCCGTCTCATGACGTCGAGCGCATATCCGGATATCACCTCGGCGTCGAAGATGGGGATCCATGTGGTGACGGCGATGATGTGACCCGTCGCATCGCGCGCGACCATGAAGCGGGTCGCCGGGTCGGCAGCCTCATCGACGCTGCCGAGGGTGAACCCCATCTCCGGAATGGTCTTGTCGGCAACCCAAGCTTCGGAGATCTCGCGGATCTGCAGCCGGTCGACGAGGCTCAGCTCGTTCCACGTGATCCATTGCGCGTGCATGCCCTCTCGTTGGGCGCGGTTGGTCGCCGTTCGCACGTCCTGACGTTTCTTGCCCGCCGGAGTCCAGGTTTGGGGGTCTATGGTCGCCTCGTCGGCGACGCGAACGCGCTGCCATTGGAGCGGGGTGAGAGCTTCAGCGAAACTCTGGTCGACGCTGTAAAAGACGGGGGTCCATCCGTTCCGGCCGCAGAACTCGATGAAGGCGCGTCCGACGTCGGGACGGTTGCGGTCGGCTCCGAACGCCCCGCCGAGCGTCACGGCAACTCGCCCGTGTACCCGATACGCGATACCCGCGTCAGCGTCTGTGGCGAACCAGTAGAGGTTGCTTGGCCACGTTGCCATGAATCCCAGAGAGCTGCACCCTCGGCGCACCAACTCGTAGGCGCGGGCTCTGTCCTCGGCTCCGCGAACAGCATGAGGCGTCACTACCAACCGGAAAGCGGCCCACACGCATGCTGCCCAAAAGAGCAACGACGGGAGGTACCACAGGGCTCGCGCAGCTGCCGATGTGGGGACGTATGTGACTGCGCCGGCGGGTATCAGTGAGGGGGGAAGTAACCGCAGCGGAAGATCGGCAACGATCTGTCCGACGCTGGGTCGAGGCGTGAAGCCTCCCGAGAGCGCGAGGGTACCCGCGAGCGTGGCGAGAGAGGCCGCTGCGGCAGCCACGACCACCGTGCAGACGAAGACGAGTGCGGACTTGCGGGATGACGGCACCGTCACCGCGCGGCGACACGCGAAGAGGGTGAGTGCAACCCCGAGGGGAACCACGGCCCCCACCACGAGACCGATGAGCGTCTGCCAGACGAAAGCGGAGTCCATGCCTTGCGCCTGGGCCAAGAAGGCGAGCGTGTCGGGTTCTGAGGCGATGAAGACGTACGCCAGGCCGGCAGACATGAGGATGTTCATCCCGATGGCGATCCACAGGCCGCTTCGCCTTCCCTGCAGGATGCCCCAGGCGGCGACGAGCAGGACCGCGAGCGGAACGGCGGCAACCCACGCCGCGTTCGGTTGCAGCCCGTCATACGCGGCACCGTCCGGGCAGGGAACGGCGATCGAACCGGGGACGCACACCGTCCCGTCGGTGAGCACCAGCGGGTCATACGACAGCCATCCGTAGGCGGAGAGCAATCCGGCACCACTGCCCCAAACGGTGGCGATCACCGGTCCCACCGCGACCACTGTCGTGACAGCTGCAAGCAGGACTCGCGTCTCGTGGTGCGAGCTTCGCTGCACGCCCGATGTGCTCCTCGCTCCTCCGGTGAGCATGCCCACGGCGATACCCACGGGGAGGGCGACGAGTGCGTAGAGGTCGCCCGAGGAGGCCGAGTAGAGAAACAAGGTGACGGCGAGCAGAACCCCGAGCAGGCGGATCCGACGACGCCACAGCGGGCCTGTGAAGCAGCTGGCGGCCATGGCAACGACGAGCAGCGCCGCGATGGGGCTCGCCCCGCCGGTCGGTTCAAGGTTGAGCGGCAATGCAATGAGGAAGGTGTTCTCGAGCTCCGCGACCAGCAGACCGATGACCGAGGCGATCAGTCCGCCACCTACGAAGGCGAACAGCATCCGTACACTGCCCATCACCCTTTCGGCCCAGCCGCACACCAGCAGAGCGGCGATGATCACGACGGCTACCAGCGCCGGGTCGTCCACGCGGACCAGCGTCAACGCCAACGCGCGGAGGTCGTAGATCCCCTCACCTCGGAATTCATCGAGGTGCATCCCCACGATGCTCACGCCCAGGATGACGGCGGCAAGGATCATCGATGCCAACCGGACATACTGACCGCTGGTGACCCAGGCGGGAACGTGCATCGAAAGCACCCTTCTCTGAAACGGTGCTCGACCACCGGAATGTGCACTCTGCGGGGTGCACATTCGACGGGCTCAGGAGCAGGCTCGCCCCGTGTCCACCATGGCCGATGATCTCTGAAGCACAAGGCCCGGCCCGGAGACGGGGTTACCGTGTTGGCCGACCTCCCACGTGGAGGCCAGGGGGTCGGCATCCATCATGGTCGCCACTGACAGGAAGAACCCCGCACCCATCCCGCTGGAGGAGTCGGCCCAGTGCAGGACGAGTTCGTCGTCGAAAGCGGTGTGCATCGAGGGATCGCGGGAGAAGC
The DNA here is from genome assembly GCF_056868075.1 of Microbacterium sp. KU4F. Taxonomy (NCBI): domain Bacteria; kingdom Bacillati; phylum Actinomycetota; class Actinomycetes; order Micrococcales; family Microbacteriaceae; genus Microbacterium; species Microbacterium sp. KU4F. The sequence goes on from NZ_CP200324.1 coordinate 1,153,149, forward strand.
TGCAGCGAGGACGTGAAGGTGCCTTGGAGAGGGTTTCGGGATCCGGCGGCCGCCAGCGCGGGCACGCACGTGCCATCGCTCAGCGCGACAGCCGATGTCGCATTGGCGATCGTGCCGTGCAACAGGTCACCGGTGGCTGCCGCATCCAGCGTCACGACCACCGGCAGGGAACCTGCGGTGTCGTAGACATCACCGCCCGCGTAAGGGGTGATCTCTCCCACGAGCACCGCTCCGCCGAGGACGCGTGTCAGAGCGACGCCGGAGGGTACGGTCAGAACCGGCGTCACCGACGTCACCGTGCCGTCCGAGACCTGCGCCTGGTAGATGCTGCTCGCGTAGGCGTTGCCCTCGAGCACGCGGTCGCGCACACTGTCGCTCATCTTGAGGCGGGCACCCGTGCTCGTCACGAACTCCTCGCCCCCGCGCGCGACGGCGCCGACCACCCCCGTCGCCGTCTCGGGAAGACGAACAGCTACCCCCGTGTCGTACGAGCGTTCGCACGTCGGCGGGCTCGTCGTGGTCGACACCGAGGCGCACGCGGTGGAAACATCGACAGGCGCGGCCGGTCCAGCGCACCCCGAGAGAAGGACGGTACTCAGCAGGGCGAACGCGGCGAACGCGGGCAGGGTGACGGGATTCTTCATGGATCACTTTCAGGAGAGACGGCGGCAGGTAGGTGCGCTGATCGGGCTGCTGAAGAGCGCGAGAGGACGCTATCGTGTCACCGGCATCCCCGACGGGCTGACGATGAACGTGGCGTGCGCTCGCGTCGTCGGCGCGATGGCGGATGTGACCGTCGCCCATCGGCGATACCGAGGCCGATGAGGGCACCGGCCACGACTGTGATGCTGCGTAGACGCATGGAGATCCTTCCGGGCTCGGGTGCCCGTGAACGCAGCACCTTTTTGTTTCATGGCCGGCACCGAGCCCCTCCTTTCACCACAACTGTGGATTCCTTCTCGACCGCTGGGACGAAAGAAGTGCGGTCCATCGGACATGATCGTCATGTGCAGCGTTACTCCGCCGAACGGTCTCGGGACTACGAGGCCTTCGTCCGCGCGAACGGCGACGCCGTCTTGCGATTTCTTCGCCGCCGCGCCGACCCGCAGACCGCGGACGACGTCTTCTCCGAAACGATGCTCGTGGTGTGGCGCCGGTTCGATGAGGTACCCGAAGACGCACTGCCCTGGCTCTACGTCACCGCACGCAACTGCTTGCGGAACGCAGAGCGTTCTGCGCGACGGCAGCAGCGCGTTGTCGCCCGGATCATCACGCTGGATCCGCCCTCGGAAACAGCCCCCGACGCCACCGCCGACCCCCGCGAGAACTGCCTCCGCGCTGCTCTCGCCCGCCTCTCGAAGACAGACGCTGAAGTACTCCGGCTGTGGGCGTGGGAAGAGCTCGGCCCCCAAGAAATCGCGATCATCATCGGGGCGTCGGTGAACGCCGCCACCATTCGTCTGCACCGCGCGAAGAAGAAGCTCCGGCAGCAGATGGAGGCGGTCTGCCCGCCCGTTCTCGCTGCACCCCTGGAGGGAGGAGCACGATGACCGAAGATGATGACCTGAAAGCGCTCATGCGCCGCGCTGATCCGAGCGCTGCTTCCCCCCGCTCGATGACGCACACATCCGACGCGTCGTCGCCGCGGCCGAGCGCGACGACGCCACACGTGCACGACGCCGACGCTCACGCTTCCTCGTCGCCGGAGCCTCTCTCGGCACAGGCGCGACAGCTGCCGCCGCAGTCCTCATCGCCGGTCTCGTCGCGACACCGGCCGTCCAGACCCCCGAGCCCACCGGCGGGGCCATCACGTGCGACGCGCCCACGGACGCCGCCCTGCGCGCCAACGACACCGCCTACGAGGCCACCGTGACGAGAGTCAACGACGGTGTGGTGACCCTCACGGTGACGACGACATACGCGGGCGACCCCGGCACAAGCGCCGAGATCCCTCAGATGACCGACCCATCGACGGGCGGCGACCTGTTCACCGTCGGCCACGCCTACCTCGTCGCCTCGACCGGTGGTTTCGCATCGGACTGCCTGACCGGGCCGGCGACGGACCAGCTCCGCAGGGCGTACGTGAGCGCCTTCGGAACGGGAACGACCGGCTGATATCAGCTTGGGGCGTATTGACCCTCCCTCGCCATCTGCCAGGCAGGAACCGCCCTCCCGGCGGCCGTGGCAGCGGTCGTGGAGGTCGGTCGGCGGACTCGCACCAACCCCGAGCACGAATCATCAGGGATAGCGACGAAAGAACCCCCATCAGCTTTGCAACTGACAGGGGTTCCAACGTGACCTACGTGGCGGGCTCAGTGACGCGGTGCAGCGAGGTCCGCGGCGGCAGCCGCCCCTGCTCGACCAGCCACGCTTGGCCATCGTCAGTGAGCCGCGTCCACTACTCAAACTGCTCCGCCTCCAGAACGGCGAACTGGCGAAGGTGGAGTGGAAGAGACCTCAGCAGCCAATCAACGTCTACCAGGGGAGCCTCTCCGGACGAGACAAAGCTGAGGTTCAGCGGAACATCGACGAGTTCCTCAAACGAGCATCAGCCGACCACGACCCCGCGGTGGAGCCGTGGCCTCGCCCCCGGAAGCCCAATCCGTGGGTCGACGCCCTTGACTGCGACGGTCACGGCCGCAGGGGGATCAGCGGGAGTCCTCGCCACCGTCGTATCGGTAGTCATATCCGTGAGCCTCCTTGTGGCATGGACCGAGCGCCGGCCTCTTATCGAGAACGATTATCGCGTAAAGTGAACAGCGTTCTAATCGGTCCGTTATGACCAGAGTAGAGCGAGTAAGCGTTACCTAACTCATATGCCATCCACGCGCAGTATCGAAAGGCGACGATGTCTCCCACGACCACCGGACGCGCTTTCCATGTCGGCCTCAGCCCTGCCCGGGTGATCGATGAGGCCGCCGCACTCACCCGCGCGTCGCACGTGCTGACCTGGTCGATCCGCGATCTCGCGACTGCCCTCGAGGTGTCGCCCTCGGTCATCTATCACCACTACAAGGCAGAACTCCTCCGCCGACCCGCTCGATCCGGGCCATGGAAGAGCATCGAGGACCTCGAGCTCGCGACGCTCGGCTGGGGGGCACTGGCACAACACCCAGCGCCTCCACGGTTACCTCGGCGACGTCCCACCCGCTGAGTTCGAGAGCGACTTCTGTGCTGTCCCCAACGACCGCGATCTGCTGGTCGGTATCAAACAGCGCGAGTATACATCAGACCCGCGGCGCCTCACGTTGGGGCAAGATCCAAAGATGAGGCCTGGTTTGGGTTACTCAAGTCGCGATCAGAAAGTGAGCCACCATAATGCTCCCTTTGTCTCACTCGAACCTCGTCGAGGCGTACCTAGACGCGCTCTCCTTAGCTGACGTGGACGCGGTGCTCAACTTGTTCGCGACGGATGGCGTCGTGAGTTCCCCGCTATATGGCCAGCGGTCGGCGCGAGATTTTTACCCGATTTTATTCGCTGACACAGCTGCGTCCGCGCTAACGCTTCGCCAAACGCTGGTCAGTACATCGACACCGACAGCGACAGCGACAGCGACCATCGCGTTCTGGTTTGACTTCAATTGGACGCTCGCGGACGGCACCCCTGCCCCGTTCTCCGTCGTCGATGTTGCTGAGCTCGACCCTGATGGGCGGATCCGGCACCTGCACATCATCTACGACACGCATCCGATCCGGTCCGTCTGGGAGCGACAGCAGCGGGCAAGCACAGCGCCGACCCTCTGACTGCTAAGACGTGTTCCCCACAGCTCCGCGACATGCCGAGCAGCGCTCATCATCGTCGGGTGCGACGGCCGCGTCTCCGCGAGCATCCTGAGCGCCCGCTCACGCATCTCCGGTGATTAGTTCCTGTTCATCGTCTTCCATCCTTGCTTGAAGAACGGAACGGAAGTCAGGCCGATTCAATGAAACACCCCTCCTGGCTTCGGCTGGGAGGGGGCGTCCTGCCGGCACAGCAGGGCCGCACCGATTCAGAACTGGGATGCGCGTCCCCCGGCCCAACCCAACCAGCGGTCAATCTCCAGGTGGACAGTCACGAGCGGGCTGTCCTTCGCGGAGTACTCCTTGCCATGGAAGTGCTGCGAAAGCCGATCGATGTTGACGAATCCTTCGTCGGGCTCGATTGACACCACATGCCCTTGAACGGACAGATGAGTGCCCCAGTTCGTTGGATCCAGCACAGTCAAGGAAACGTACCCGTTGCTCCGCAGATGCTTCAGCCGTGCACGGTCGGAGTTCATGCATAGCATGATGCGGCCGTCGTCCTCGATCAGGTACCAAGTGGCCACCGATACTGGTTTGCCCTTCGACGTGACCGTCGCCATCACTGCAGGATTCGGCTGGCGGAGGAAAGTGAAAGCGGCTTCGGGGAGTGGAGCTTCAGGCATGACTACGATTCTGCCAGCGCCAAGCCCGGCACGGTTTGTGCCGGGTCGCTCCGGACGTCGGGGCGCAAGAGCGAGTGGAGGGCGGACTCGGACGTGCGCTCCTGCGTGCGTTCGGGGTAAGACGTGCACCACGAGCTTCGGAGCACAGAGGCATGTTGACGCCATGGTTAATGACTACGTCCAGGCGCGTCGCGCAGCGATCGCCTTCACTGGGCAGGTGATTGACATCACAACGCGCGATGGGCGAGCGCCAGCTCATCGGGATGATCGACGCTGCCCCGGACCACACGGAACGCGAGCGCACCATCCGCGGCCACGAAGACCACGACGGAGGTGGGGCACATTCGCTTGCGGAGGCGTCTGGCAACTGCGGCCCCGCACTTAATGCGCGGGGCCGCAGTTGCCGGGTGAGCCTTCGCGGGGTTTCCCCAGCAGGTAAGAGCGTAGTCCCCTCACCGCAATACGCCAGAACTCGATGCGCCGCGCCGCGCAGCCTTCCATTTCAGAGCGGGTCGGGGCCCAGCCGTAGGTTAGGTCGGACGAGGTGATCGACGCTCATAGAAGCCACCTCGCTCAAGGAGTTGAACCGCTTCTTGACGTGAGGACACTCCGAGCTTGATGTAGAGCGATCGCACGTGCGTCTTAACTGTGTTCCTAGATACGAAACGGTCGCGAGCGATCTGATCGAGCGTCAGTTGATCTCTCAGTTGCCATGCCAGCTCCGTCTCGCGCGGCGTGAGTAGCGGCAGAGTTCGAACGCGTAAACCCGACAACTTGGGAAGCTTCTTCAAGCGATCTGACAGCACGCTCACAAGAGACGCCAGTGCCTCGTTACTTGCAGCGAACTTCGTGAGGAGCGTCTGCAGCTGGGGGGTCGAGAGTGTCAGCAGAGGCGTGGCCGATCCTGACTCCCCCATCATTCTGAGCGCGTCCTCCACCTCGATGTCCGCGATGCCGCAGTCCCCAAGCGCGCGGTGTGCCAGCGCGCGGCGCAACAGGATGGGCGCGAGAGTTCGCAGGCTGTGTTCCGCTCCCAGTGCCACGCACCCACTGGTGACGCGAAGGACTGCTGCGTAGTCTTCGCGCATGAGATGAGCCGATGCCCGTTGCATGTCGAAGCAGAGGGAGTGTCCGGGAGTCGACGGGACGTGCTCCAGCAGGATGAGCACCCCGTCCGGCTCGCCGCGAGTCAAGAGGGCGTCCGCCAATATGCCGGTCGCGAAGCCGCGAACCATGGGGAGCGCTCTCTCATCGGTCGCGCTCGCTACTATGCGTGTTGCGATAGTCACCGCCGCGCCGGTGTCACCGTTGGCAAGTGCCACCATTGCATCAACAGCAGCGGCAGTGACGGAGTACCGCGGATTCGACGAGAACGTCCGCAGGGTACTGGCTAGATCGCCGAGAGCTCCTACATTAAGGTCAGCGGAGTAGATCAGAATCTCGCCCAGAATCAGAGGAAAGCCGCTCACATCCGGGGTCCACCCGAATCGATGCGCGATCGATCTAGCCGCTCCGGCGGACTTTATCGCCGCGTCGTAATCTCCGAACAACGCTGAGCAGACGCAAACCAGCGAATGGGCGCGGAAAAGAGCCGCCTCGCTCTCTGCCGCCGCGGCGGCCTGCACTGCACGGTACGCGAATGTTGCGCCTTCCCGCGCATGTCCCTGTGTCACGTAAGCCTCGGCGACAGCGGCCCACATAGCACTGCACTCTGTTGAGGAGAGGAGTGCGCCGGCCGAGGCAGGCATTATCCACGCGATGCGTTCGGCGAGTTCAAGCGCTTCTTCGTGAGCGCCAATCTGAAGGCGAGCGAGGATCACACCAGTACTGGCTCGCAGACGAGTACCACCGTCGATGTCAGCGAGCGATAACGCCGAGATCGCCGCCACTCGGTGCAAGAGCGAGGGCCCAAGTGGATCAGATCCATGAACTCCTATATCGGCCGCCCGCTCAGCTTGACGTACTAAGAACAAATATCAATCCAATCGCCGAGAACTCTCCGGTCCGCTTGAAGTCCGCGGCTCGGAATTAGCTTTCAAACCGAGCTGCGTCGAACGATATCTTCTTGAAATCCGAGCTGATTCACGTTCTCGAGATAGCGCCGGAGCGATATATCTCGTCCCGCGTACGGTCGGGGCCGCTGCGCTCGCAACGCTCGCAGGGCCGCGTTGACCCAACTGTTGCTCACTCGCACCATGGTCACTCCTTCCGCGCGGAGTTCCTCTGCCAGTCGAGGAGAAGAGGGATTGGATGCCGCAGCGGATCTCTTCAAGATCCTCGGGTCATCCTCACGCCTGCTTCTTCTGCACTTACTAGCATCCGAACCCTGCGGGGTCGGCGCGCTCGTCGAGCGAAGCGAGATGTCCCAGCCCCTTGTGTCACAGCATCTTCGGACGCTGCGACAGTCGGGCATCGTGACGGTCGTACGGACGGGACGCGAGGCTCTGTACCACCTCGCGGACCACCACATCGCGCACGTCATCGACGACGCAGTCACCCACGTTCTCGAAGAGAAGACCCTGGACAAAGGAGAGATTGATGAGCACGACTGAGATCCACGCCGAGCACACCATCGCCGAGCACGAGCACGACGCCGGCTGCGGCCACGAGGCCGTTCCGCACGACGATCACGTCGATTACGTGCATGGAACCCACCACCACGCCGCCCACGGCGACCACTACGACGAACACGAGAGCGTCGCGGAGCACACCGTCGCCGAGCATGCTCACGGAAACGAGTGCGGCCACGAGACCGTGGTGCACGACGACCACATCGACTACGTCCACGACGGACACAAGCACGCCGCCCACGGTGAGCACTACGACGAACACTGAGCCCAACCCTGATCCGACACGATAGGAGGGTCGGCGGGTATCCGCCGACCCTCCTATCGTTCCTCGCAAGCTCGCGAGCCGTATCAGCCAGCGTCAACAATCTCGTGGCCAGCAACAGTGGGAGCGGCTCCGCCCATTGTTGCCCTCTTCCGCTGGTCGGCAGGGTCGCTCGTTCTGAGACGAATGCGTGAGGAGCCAGCTGATCCCGCCATAGGTCGATCGCGGGGCGGGTTGAGCACGAAGATCTATCCGCTCGTGGACGGGCGCGGACTGCCGCTGGTGATCATGGTCGGTCCTGGATAAGCAGGCGACTCCCCGATGTTCCCCGCCCTGATGAACAATCTACGAGCGAGCCTGCCGACGAGCAGAGTCACCGCGTACGTCGCGGTGCCCGTGGCGGCCTCCCCATCGGCTACGATCACGACGCCGACAAGGGGCGCAACGTAGTCGTCCTCCGCGCGATCACGCTCTGACTCAGGGCCACCACGTGAGGATCGTCACGACTCGTCGGCGACGACCTCCGCTTTGAAGCCGGCAGAGTTCTGCAGCCAGCCGGCATAGTGATCCGGGCCTCCCGCGTGCGGATACCGGTCCTGATACCACGGCCGCCACCCGTGCTGCTCCGCCTGAGCCATGATCGCGTCAACCCGGTCGGGCACGCCCGCTCTGAATGCAAGGTGGTTCACGCCTGGCGCCCTCCGATCGTGCGCAACCGCGGACAGATTCGGTGAGGTCGTGAGCGTCAGATACGCGCCACCAGCGGCCCACGACTCCCCCTCGGGCCACACGCGCTCGCGCTCGAAGCCGAGCTCGCGAAGCAGCCAGCCCCACTCGGCCCGAGCCTCCGCAAGATCCGCGATCCACCATCCGGAAACCCATCCGCCCTACTATTCCCGTATGATCACCCCGTCGGCCGGACCTCTGCGATGAAATCCAGCATTGTCGACCGAGTGCGAGGAAACCTCACCCCGCAATACGTCTTCGCCGGCACGATGCTCGCGCTAACTGCCGTCGTCGCCGCTGCCACGCCCCACTATGTGACGCCTGGCGGGGCGGGTGTCGCTGTCGTCGGGGTCATCGTCGTAACAGCGGCGGCTATCGCCTGTCGACTCACCCAGGCGCTGAAGGCGACCAGTCAGTGGTGGGTCTTCTTCCCTCTGGCGGATCTGGCGCTCTGGGGATACGCGCGCATGGACCTGCTTCCCTCCCTACCTGTTGCGGGCATCACGGTCTTCTTCCCGCTCATGTGGATCGCCTTCGCCTTCCCGCTTTGGTGGTTCGTGCCCGTTGCCGTCGTGTTTGTCTTCATGGGACTGCTCCCTCAGCTCGCCGGACGCGCCGGCGATGTGGGTGCCGCCCAGGCTCACTGGCAGGTCGGGGCGTTCTGTGTCCTGGCGCTCGTGGTATGCGCTTTTTGTGCGACCGCGGCGGCGTGGACACGACGGAAGGAAGCCGCCCTCGCCGAATCGCGGGCGCGCATCAACACGCTCTTCGGAGAAAACGTAGCCGGTCGTGCAATCCTTCAGGCAATCGCCGATGCGACCTCCGATGCGATCATGCTCATCGACCGTGACGACGTCGCCACCCTCAGCAATGCCGGCGCCGACCGACTGATGCAGCTTGCCGGCGTCCGAGGCTGGACGCGGAGTTCCGCGCCTGCGATACGGTTCACCGACGGGCGCCCCTTCCCCGTCGATCGGAGCTTCCTCGATGCCCTCCATGCCGGGATCTACGCGGACGGAGTCCCGCTCAACGTTGGTGAACCATCCGAACAGCTGACCCTTCAGTTCTCGGCGCGAGACATCTTCACGCTCGAGGGGGAACGGATCGGAGCCCTGATCATCGCCCATGATGTGACCGCGCTGACCAGCGCAATCACTGCACGCGACGAGTTCCTCAACACCGTCGGACACGAGTTGAGGACCCCGCTGACGGTCATGCTCGGATATGCCGACCTGCTCGCCGACGCCCTGGAGGAGCAGGCCCCGGATCTGTTCGCCGCAGTCATGACCATCGTGAAGGCTGGCGAGCGCCAGCTGGCCGTCATCGACCAGATCATGAGCGCGAACCGCACCCACATCCCTCGTCACTCTCGTCGCGTCGACGTGCTGTCGGTACTGCGGTCGGTCGCCAGTCGATATCCGACGGCGCGCATCATCCCCGCGCGCGTCACTGGTGGAGAGCTTCGCATCCATGCCGATCCAGACGATCTCGACAAGGCAGTGACTGCCATCGTCGCCAACGCCGTCATCTATGGGCCGCCCGCTTCCCCTGTCGAGATTGCGGTCCGGCGAGACGACGGACATGTCGTGATCGAGGTCAGCGATCGGGGTGCCACGATGACAGAACAGGAACGCGATCAAGCGTTCGATCTGTTCTTCCGGGCCTCCTACGCGCTGAAGCACGCCATTCCGGGCGTGGGGCTCGGACTCACCTTCGCACGCAAGCTCATTCAAGCCAACGGAGGGACGGTCCGACTCGACGGGCGCGCGGATGGCAACGGCACCATGGCGACGATCATCTTCCCGGAGCACGCCCCGTCCCTCTGACGGCTAATGGCTGCGCAGTATCCAACTAACGCCCTTGCTGGGCTCTTCGAAGGATGCTCAAGTAGCTCTGCTCATCGGACACTCAACGATGCGACAAGCGCGACATCTATCGCCGCGATTCACCCCGGAACGGTAAACCGCTCAGCGCGTCGTAGCTCGAAAGCAGGAGCGGTCTATGTGCCCTCCACCCGGTCCGCCGTACACGTAGAACGCCGCATTCCCCCGACTGATCGAGCCGGCGGCTCATAGTCTCTTCTGCGGATGCCTTACCGAAGGCTGGCCACGTCCATGCCGGGACCATTCTCGGGGCGGCGCTCGAAGCCGTGGCGTTCGTAGAACTCGACTCGTCCCCGGGCCGCAAAGAGCTGGACGTCGTCGACACCACGGCGACGTGCCTCATCTACCAGACGCGCGAGGATCTGCCCTCCGATACCCGCGCCCCGAGCGTGTTCCGTGACGATCATCTCGGTCACGAAGGCGTGGAGCGCCCCGTCGCTGATGAGCCTGCCCATCCCGACCAAGCGGCCCACGTCGTCCCGGACAGTGCAGACGATCCAGCTTCCCGGACAGGGCTTGCTCGAACCGCTCCAGGGTCCAGTCTCCCCAACCAGTCTCGTCATAGAGCGCTTTGAACTCAGTCACGGAGGGGACGGAGAGGGAGTAGTCCATGCTGACAGGGTACTGCGACCCCGGGTCGGGATCAGCGCCAACCGAGCGATACGAGATAGCAGGCGGCGGCGGCGAAAGCCAGGCCGCCATACGCCTGCGGATGCGCAACGGGGACTGCTGAAGGTCTTGGTGACTCTTCTTGTTAGGCCGCTGATGCGGCATGTGTGGTGATGATGGCTTCGAACTCGACGGGCGTCAATTCGCCGAGGACGCGTTGTCGGCGACGGCGGTGGTAGGTCCGTTCGATCCAGGTCACGATCGCGAGGCGGAGGTCGTCGCGGGTGGTCCAGCGGCGGCTGTTGAGGACGTTCTTCTGGAGGAGCGCGAAGAACGATTCCATCGCGGCGTTGTCGCCGGCAGCACCGACCCGACCCATTGAACCGACGAGGCCGTGCCGGTCGAGTTCGGCTTGGAAGCGCCGCGAACGAAACTGGCTGCCTCTGTCGTTGTGAACACTCGTGCCGGTCGGGCTGCGGCGCTGGATCGCCATCCGCAAAGCGGAGACGGCCAGCTCGGAGGTCATGCGTTCGTTGACCGAGTACCCGACGATCCGGTTCGACCAGACGTCCTTGACGGCGCAGAGATAGACCTTGCCCTCGCCGGTCGGATGCTCGGAGATTTCGGTGAGCCAGAGCCGGTGAGGGCCAGCCGCGGTGAACTCGCGCCGGACGAGATCATCTCGCACCGGAGGACCGACAAGGCGCCCCTTGCCGCGGCGTTTGCGGACGAATGCACTGAAGATCTCGTTCTCCGAACACACCCGCCACACCCGTCTCTCCGATGCGGTGAACCCAGCCTCGGCGCGCTCGTCGGCGATGAACCGGTATCCGAACGCGGGATCGTCGGCATGCACATCGATCGCCGCGTTGATCAGGTGCGCATCGTCCCAGTCGCGCCGCGAGACAGGATCCTGCAACCACCGGTAGTACGGCTGTTTCGCGAACTTCAACACCCGACACGTCACCCCGACAGGGATCCCGTCGGCGGCGAGTTCACTTACGCGCGGGTAGAGCCCTTTGGGCCGGACAGGTTCGCCTGCGACAGATACGCCGCCGTCCGCCGCAGGATCTCCACCTCCTGCTCAAGCAGCTTCACGCGCTTGCGCAACTCACGGTTCTCGGCCACATCGCTCGAGCTGACACCGGGCCGGCGACCGCCGTCGGCCTCGGCGATCCTCACCCATCGCGGCACGCACGACTCCGAGATCCCGAAGTCCTTCACGATCTGCGCGAACGAGGGCTCCCGCTTCAACGCGATCGCAACGACATCGTCCCGTAACTCCTTGGGGAACGGCTTAGGCATGAGGACATCCTTCCAGCGGTGACGAATCACCACAGATCAGGAGTCACCCAAACCTTCAGCAGTCCCCATGGCAAAGCGGTGAGGTTACGAGCACGCTCGCACGGGCTGTTCGCCCGGAGGCACGGGAACCAGGGCGAGCTCGTCGCGCGACGGCGGATGAGGTGGCGCATCTAGTAATGGCGTATCGAGCCGGCGCCACGGTCTAGCAAGTCGGCCGCCATTTGCAATGGCAAGTACGTGCCGCTCACAGCCGTCCGAAGGTCATCCCGCCGGTGGTATGCCGAGCACGGCCGCCCGCCCGCCCTCCGCGGTGACGGTGATGACGTCACGTCCGTCTTTGCCGCTACACGCCGACGTGTTGACGGCAACGAGTTCAGCCATGCTCTGATAGCCCCTCCATTTACTGATAAGAATCGGGAGATGTTGGCCGACGTGGCCGAATCCGGTGCGCCAGACCAACAGCGACGGGTACAGCTGGTCATCGCTGTCGACTTGATCGTGTAGGTGCAAGACGGCCCATGCACGAACCTCAGCGATGCTCTCTGCGACTGCGGCGCCGCGAAACTCCGTCACCTGGTCTCTTGCTGGTGGAGGGCGGAGAAGCGTTGCCCCACCCACGCCTGAGGTTGATGAATCTGGCATGGGTGGGGCTAACGGCAGTGCCCCTGGAGGGATTCGAACCCCCGACCCGCTCCTTAGGACGGAGTGGCTCTTCCACTGAGCTACAGAGGCTAGCCCTGCGAGTCTACCGGCAGCGACGCGCCGGGTGAGGGCGCGCGCATAGCTCTCGCTCACACTTCCTTCAGCGGGCTTGCATCCCCTGCCTCGACCACGCAGAAGATCCGCGGTGAGCGTGGACGCATGAGCACCCGTCGCCGCCCCACTCCGCTGCTCATCGGCAGCATCGTCCTCCTCACCGCCGGCATCGCCCTCACCGGCTGCGCCGCGTCACCCGCGTCGGCGGGCGGCGCACCCACCCCCACCTCGACGGCTGCCGACGGCGACGCCGCCGGCAGCGCCGCATCCCTCGTCGAGCAGGCGAACGAGACGCTCGTGACCCAACTCATCGCCGACGCGTTCCCCGACCCCGACTCGCCGGATGCGGCCGCCGCGGCCCAGGCGGCCGTGGCACCGGATGCGGTCGCGCACGGCGCCGGGCTCACCGCGGGGCCCGACGGGCTGCTCGCCCAGTTCCGAGCAGACCATGCCCGCGTCCCGGGGGCGCAGGCCGTCATCAAACACCAGGGGGCGGACGGCGACCTCGTGGCGGTGCACTGGCAGATCGCAGAAGACCCCGACGACGAGCGGACAGGCGAGGCCGCCGCCGATCTCTTCCGCGTGACCGACGGGAAGATCACCGAGCGATGGTCGTTCGCCCAGCCCATTCCCCAAGGCACACCCGCCAGCGGCAACACGAACACGATGTTCAGCGACCTGTACGAACCCGGCGACCAGGAGTCCGCGCCGACGCCGGAGCAGGATGACGCGAACAAGAAGCTCGTGGTCGACGCGTACAACACGCTCTTCCGCGACCACGACGTCAGCGTCCTCGACCGCGCGTTCGACCCCAACTACCTCCAGCACAACAGCGTCGCACCGAACGGCACCGCGGCCCTGAAGACCTTCTTCGCCGGCGCGAGCTTCCCCCTGCAGCAGGCCGTGATCTCGGTCTCCGACGGCGACCTCGTCTGGATCTTCTCCCAGCCCGTGGGTGCCGCATCCGACGACCCGTTCCTCGCCGCCGACATCTTCCGTGTCGACGACGGCCTCATCCGGGAGCATTGGGACGTCGTGCCGACCACGGCCAGATGACGCCGGCCGTCAGTCGAACAGACGACGCCAGAGGTTCGTGTCCGCCAGATCCAGCAGCTCGTCACCCCGGCCCGAGAGCACGGTGCGCAGCGCCCACAGCGAGAAGCCCTTGGCCTGCGCGGCGGTGATCGACGGCGGCATCGACAGCTCCTCACGGGCGACCACGACGCTCACGAGCACCGGACCCGGGTCGGCCAGCGCACGCCGCAGCGCGGGCTCGAGATCCGCCGCGCTCTCGACGCGGATACCGGTGATCCCGACAGCCTCGGCCACGGCCGCGAAGTCCGGGTTGTGCAGGTCCGTACCGTAGTTGACGATGCCGGCCGCCTTCATCTCAACCTCGACGAAGCCCAGAGCGGAGTTGTCGAACACGACGATCTTCACCGGCAGATCGTTCTGACGGATGGAGAGAAGATCCCCCATGAGCATCGCCAAGCCGCCGTCGCCGGCGAGCGCGATCACCTGGCGGGAACGGTCGACGGCCTGCGCGCCGAGCGCCTGGGGCAGGGCGTTGGCCATCGAGCCGTGCGTGAACGAGCCCAGCAGGCGTCGCTGCTTCGTCATGTGCAGGTAGCGCGCCGCCCAGATGACGGGCGTGCCCACATCCGCCGTGAAGACCGCATCCGGCGCTGCCAGCTCGTCCACCAGGCGCGCGACGTACTGCGGGTGAATCGGCTTCTTGCCGTCGTCGTTGGCGAGCCCGTCGAGCTCGCGCCGCGTCTTGCGGTAGTGCTCGACCGACTCCTTCAGGTGGTGGTCCTTGCGGTCCTGATCGATCAGCGGCAGCAGGGCGGATGCGGTCGCACCCGCATCCCCCACGAGCCCGACGTCGATGGGCGTGCGGTGTCCCAGCTGCTCGCCGCGGATGTCGATCTGCACGATCTTCGCCTTCTCGGGGAAGAACTGCCGGTAGGGGAAGTCGGTGCCGATCATCAGCAGCGCGTCGCACTTCTCCATGGCGCGATAGCCGGACGAGAAGCCCAGCAGACCCGTCATCCCCACGTCGTAGGGGTTGTCGTACTCGATGTGCTCCTTGCCGCGGAACGCGTGCACGATCGGCGCCTGCAGACGCCCGGCGAGCGCGAGCACCTCATCATGGGAGCCCGCCACCCCGGCCCCCGCGAGGATCGTGACCTTGCCCGCCGCGTTCAGCACGGCGGCGGCCTCTTCCAGCTCGGATGCGGACGGCACCATAACCGGCCGCGTGGCGCGGATCGGAGCGGACGGGCGACGGTGCGGCGCGTCCGCGAAGAAGACGTCACCCGGAACGACGACGACGGCCACGCCGCGCTTCTCGACCGCGGTGCGCATCGCCGTCTCCAGCACCCACGGCAGCTGCGCCGGGTCCGAGACGAGTTCGGCGTAGTGGCTGCACTCGCGGAAGAGCTCCTGCGGGTGCGTCTCCTGGAAGTAGCCGCTGCCGATCTCGGCGGACGGGATGTGGGAGGCGATCGCCAGCAGCGGCACGCGCGACCGGTGCGCATCGAAGAGGCCGTTGATGAAGTGCAGGTTGCCGGGACCGCAGCTGCCGGCGACGACGGCGAGCTCCCCCGTGATCTCCGCCTCGGCACCCGCCGCGAACGCCGCGGACTCCTCGTGCCGGGCGTGCAGCCATTCGATGCCGCCGTCCTTGCGCAGGGCATCCGTGAAGGCGTTCAGGGAGTCGCCGGGCAACCCCCAGATGCGGGTGATCCCCGCGTGACGAAGAGTGCGGACGAAGAGTTCTGCGACGTTTCCGGCCATGGCTCCACGCTAAAACGGACGGCCGGATCCGGCTAAGACCATTGACGAACGGGTGCCCGACGTGTGTCAGAGCGTCACGGCGGACACGACGCCCTGCACGCTGCGCTCGAGGAAGCCCACGATGTCGTCGATGTCGACGTCGTCATCGACAGCCAGCTCGATCAGCACCTCTTCGGCGAACGCGACCCAGGACCGCAGGGCGACGTCGAGCAACGGACTGGCGGGGACCCCCAGCTCGGCGAACACCTCGCGTAGGCGCTGGGCGTTGGCATCCCTGGCACGGTCCACGACCAGCCGCACCTCGGGGTCTCCGCTGGCGACGCCGCGCACGAGCGAGAAGAACGTGCCACGGTTCTCGCGTACGAACAGTGCGATACGGCGGAGGGTGTCGCGCAGCCGCTCCACTGCGGCCAACTCCTCACGAGGATGGGTCGCCTCCAACAGTGCGTCACCCGCACGCGCGACCACCGCCTGATGAAGGCCCTGCCGCGAGCCGAAGTAGTGGAAGATCAGCGCGCGCGAGACCTCCGCCCGCTCCGACAGCTCCTCGATCGTCAGGTCGTCCAGCGGCCTGTCCGCCAGGAACGCGACGCCGAGGGCGACCAGCTGCGCGCGGCGCTGCTCCGGGCTCAGTCTGGTGCGCCGCTCACTGCCCATAGCCAGAGCCTAGGCGAGACGTCGACCGCGCCCGGGGTGAGAGTCCTCTCATACCCGCCCTCACACTATTGACAGTTCGTCAACGAGGTCTAGGCTCACTCACCGACGGCATCGTCGCCGTCCCCTCACCCCCGGAGGATCGATGAAGTTCCCCAACATGGTGCGCTCGCGCGCCGGTCGTGTCGCCCTGGCCACCATCCCCGTCGTGGCCGCGTCCAGTCTGCTGTTCGGCGGCGTCGCCCAGGGCGCCGTCCCCGTCTCGTTCGCGGTGTCCGGCAGCGAGTTCCAGATCAGCGCCTCGCAACTCGAGGGCACCGGATTCTCGCAGTATGCCGGCGTCACGCAAGACACCGCGGGCAACCAGCACTCGGTCGCGATCGCGAACATCGCCTCGGCGACACTGGCGGATCTGTGCCAGTCCGTCGTGTCGGACACCCCGCTCGGCAAGGTCGGCGTGCTCATCACGGCCGGCGGCGGCGGAAACCCGGCGAGCGCCACCAACCTGCAGATCGGCATGACAGGCCTGCGCGGAGACTCATCCTTCGGCAACATCCGCATCGGCGTGGATGCGTCGACGGTCAACACCGCGGCGAAGGGATCCGCCGGCGACTTCGCGCAGGACGCCGACACGGTGAGCATCGCGAACCTCCAGCAGAACTCGTGGAGCACGCAGGCGTCGACCTTCACCCTGACCGGGATGAAGCTGGAGCTGACCGATGGAACGAAGACATGCTTCTGAACGCCACACGCCGATCCCTCGCCGAGGGTGAAGTGACCGAGGACGAGACCGAGAAGAAGCCGTCGCGCTGGCGCGCCTGGCGCAGGCAGCGCCCTTTCGTCGGCGGTGTGCTCGTCATCGTCGCGGGTCTGGTGATGTTCCTGTCCAGCCAGCTCGACTTCGGCAAGCTGCACATCCAACTCGGCATCGAGGGTCTGCAGGCGACCATCGTGCCACTGGCGCTGGTCCTGCTCGGCGCGCTGTCGATCTTCATGCCGGCGCACCGCATCTTCTACGGCGTGATCACTCTCGGCCTCGCGGTGTACTCGATCGTCGGCGTCAACCTCGGAGGCTTCATCGTCGGGATGCTGCTGGGCTGCGTAGGCGGCATCACGGTCGTCTCGTGGGCGCCGCGGTCCGGTGAGGCCGCATCCGCGCTCGCATCGGGCGAGGAGCAGGGGGTGCGAGCCGACGGCGAGAAGGAGACCGCATGATCCGCCGCCTGCTGCCCGTCGCCCTGGTGGGCGTGCTGCTCGCAACCACGGGCGCCGCCGCCGCTCCGACCGAGCGACCCACGGCCTGGTGCATTCCGCTGTTCATGTCGTGCGACGACCCGTCGCCCACGCCGTCACCCACGCCCTCCCCGAGCGCTTCGTCGGAGCCCGGCCTCCCCGGCCTCCCTGACCTGGGCGGGCAGAGCCCCATCCCGGGTGCGTCGCCGACCCCGCAGGCTCCCGCCGAGCCGGAGGCGCCCGTCGAGGCGGTGCCGGATGAGACCGCGCCCGTGTTCACCCAGCCGCCGGCACAACTCGGCTCGGACGGCCTGTCGATCAGCGGACTCAGGGGCATCTCGCTCGTGACCGTGCCACTCGCCGACGGCACCCGGGCGCACGCTCTCAAGATCAGCGCGGACAGCATCACGATCACCGGCTTCGCTCTGACCGTAGGACACGCGGAGGGCCCCGCCCTGGTCACCACGGCGGACACCATGACGCTCTCGGGAAACGTGTCGGTGTACCTGAACTCCCTCACCGCCACCGGCGCCGACGGCACGTCGTACACGCTCGGCGCCGACACACCCCCACCTCGCGACGGGATCACTCCGACGCTCTTGCGGGTGACGCTCGGACTCGTGGGTGCGACCGCCGATTCGATCAGCTACTCGAACACGGACCAGCAGCTGACGTCCTGAAAAGTTCCCGGTGAACCTCGTGTGAGTTCGATCCGATCCGCGCGGAGGGGTTGATTCCGCTCTCGATTCTCGGAATCGTGGCCGGTCCGCAGACATCGATGGAAGGGAGCACCATGCTCACTCTGACGGAGAACGCTGCTTCGGCGGTCAAGACGATCTCGTCCCAGATCCCGGCGGAAGGTGGCGGGCTGCGCATTCGCGACACCGGCACCGAGACCGGATTCGAGCTCGCGCTCGCTGCCGCCCCCGAGCCGCAGGATGCGGTGGTGGAGACGTCGGGTGCTCGTGTCTTCGTGGACTCCGGTGCGACGGATGCCCTCGATGACAGGGTGCTCGATGCCGAGGTCGGCGACGACGGCTCCGTCCGTTTCGCCCTCGGCGTCCGGGGCTGAGACCCCGCCCAAAGGCCCCCGGGTTCGCCCGGGGGCCTTTGCCGCGTCATTGGAAGTCACGCGAACGGTGCGAGACCCCCACACGGAGATCCTCGAACGCATCCGCCACGAGGTTGGTGACCCCCTCCACCGAACGCTCCAGCATCCCGCGCACGATCAGCGCCGGCGAGTCGCGCACGATGCGTCGGTATCGGTTCCATACGCCGGTCGAGCAGATCACGTTCACCAGCCCGTGCTCGTCTTCGAGGTTCAGGAAGGTGATGCCGGATGCGGTCGCCGGCCGCTGCCGGTGGGTCACCAGCCCCGCCACCTGGATCCGTCGCCCCGACTCGTGGGCGCGCATCTCGCGCGAGGTCAGCACTCCTCGCGCATCCAACGCGGAACGGTAGTGGGTCAGCGGATGATCGTCGGTGGAGATGCCTGTCGCCCAGAGATCGGCCGCGAGCGTCTCGTAGCTCGACGGGTCGGGGAACAACGGCGGCTGCACCGCCATGACGGTGTCGGGGAGGAACTCCGCCCTATCCTGCGCGGCGGTACCGGCGGACCAGATGGCCTCGCGGCGGGTCAGCCCGAAGCAGTCGAAGGCACCGGCCGTCGCCAGCGCCTCCAGCTGCGCCACGGAGAGATCGCACCGGCGCACCAGATCGCGCATGTCGCGAAACGGCCCCTCCGCGTCGCGCGCGGCGACGATGCGTGCGGCGACCTTCTCACCGATGCCGGTCACCGCTGCGAGCCCCAGCCGCACCGCGAACGCACCGTCGCGGCGATGCGCGGCGGACTCGTCGGGAGCCGCTGCGTCGAAAGGCCCCACGGGCGGCTGCGGGCCGCAGCAGGCGTCCATCCCTGTCGGCTCGGTGCAGTCTCCGAACGGTTCGAGTCCGGCCTGGGCGCCCGAGAAGCTGCACATCGGGTCGACGCACCTCGACGCCGTGGCGCCGGGCATCCGCGGTCAGCGTGGCAGGTGAGTAGAAGCCCATGGGTTGCGCCCGCAGCAGCCCCGCGAGGAACGCCGCCGGGTAGTGCAATTTGATCCATGAGCTCGCGTAGACCAGAAGGCCGAACGAGAGCGAGTGCGACTCGGCGAACCCGAAGTTCGCGAACGCCTGGATCTTGCGGTAGATCGCATCCGCGTCCTCGTCGACGAGGCCGTGACGCGCCATTCCTGCGTAGAGCTTCTCCTTCAGCGAGTCGATCCGCTCCTGACCGCGTTTGGAGCCCATCGCCCGGCGCATGAGGTCGGCGTCCTCTCCGGAGAGATCGCCCACCACCATCGCCATCTGCATCAACTGCTCCTGGAAGACGGGGATCCCCTTGGTGCGCTCGAGCACCGGGATGAGGTCGGGATGCGGGTACGTCACCTCCTCGTGGCCGAGCTTGCGCCGCACGAACGGATGCACCGCTCCGCCCTGGATCGGACCGGGCCGGACGAGGGCGATCTCGATCACGAGGTCGTAGAAGGCCCGGGGCTGCAGGCGCGGCAAGAGCCCCATCTGCGCGCGCGATTCGACCTGGAACACCCCGATGGAATCGGCGCGGCACAGCATGTCGTAGACCGCCGCCTCCTCCTTCGGCAGGGAGCGCAGCTCCCACGTCTCCCCCGTCGCCGCGCGGATCAGATCGAAGCAGTACTGGAGGGCGGAGAGCATTCCGAGTCCGAGCAGGTCGAACTTGACCAGCCCCATCCACGCGGCGTCGTCTTTGTCCCACTGGATGACGGTGCGCCCCGGCATCCGAGCGTGTTCGATCGGCACGACCTCGCCCACCGGGCGTTCGGTGAGCACCATGCCGCCGGAGTGGATACCGAGGTGGCGCGGCGCCTTGAGCAGCTCGGTCGCATAGGCCACGACCTGATCCGGGATGTCGTGGTCAGGGGCGCTCTCGAGCGACGCCCCCCAGCGCTCGACCTGCTTCGACCAGGCGTCCTGCTGCCCGGGCGAGAACCCGAGCGCCCGTGCCATGTCGCGCACGGCGTTCTTGGGGCGGTACTGGATGACGTTGGCCACCTGCGCCGCACGCTCACGCCCGTACTGCTGGTAGACCCACTGGATGATCTCCTCGCGACGGTCGGAGTCGAAGTCGACGTCGATATCGGGCTCCTCGTCGCGCAGACTCGACAGGAACCGCTCGAAGGGCAGGTTGTAGGCGATCGCGTCGACCGCCGTGATGTCGAGCAGGTAGCAGACGGCGCTGTTCGCCGCCGAGCCACGGCCCTGGCAGAGGATGCCGCGGTCCCGGGCCTCCTGCACGATGCCGTGGACGATCAGGAAGTAACCGGGGAAGTCCTTCATCTCGATGACCTCGAGCTCGCGCTCGATGCGTCGGCGCTGATCCTCCGTGAGGTTGGGATAGTTGCGCGGCACCGCATCCCACACCAGTTGACGCAGCCACGACATGGGCGTGTGCCCCTCGGGAACGGGGAGCTTGGGCAGCGCGGGCGAAGCCTTCCGCAGCGAGAACGCCAGTTCGTCGGCGAGTTCCACACTGCGCGCGACCGCGCCGGGGTAGCGGGCGAAGCGGGCCGCCATCTCGGCGCCCGAGCGCAGGAACGCACCCCCGTGAGCGGGCAGCCACCCGTCAAGCTCGTCCATGCTGCGGTTGGCCCGCACGGCGGCGATCGCCGCGGCCAGGAGCCTGCGCTCGGGCACCGCGTAGTGCACGTTGCCGGTCGCGACGACGGGTAGCCGGCGCTCGGCGGCGAGGGCTGCGAGCACGTCGTTGGTCTGGGTGTCGCGGGGATCGCCGTGATCGATGAGCTCGACCTGCACCGCATCCCGTCCGAACAGGTCGATGAGCAGATCGAGCTCACGCGCCGCCCCCGCCGGCCCCTCGAGCGTGAGCGCTTGGCGCACGGCGCCCTTGCGGCATCCGGTGAACACGGCCCACTGCGGATCCTTCGGGCCGCCGGACTGCTCGGCGAGCTCGGTCACGTCGTACACCGGACGGCCCTTCTCGGCTCCCCGCAGCTGGGCGCGGGTGAGTGCACCGGCGAGACGGTGGTATCCCTCCTGCCCACGGGCGAGCACCAGCAGGTGGCGCCCGACCGGATCGGGGCGCCCCTTCTGCGGCGCGGGCAGATCGAGTGACAGCTCGGCACCGAACACGGTCTGCAGCCGGCGGGGCTCCGCCGCCTCCGCGAAACGCACCGAGCCGTAGAAGCCGTCGTGGTCGGTGACGGCCAGCGCATGCAGTCCCAGTCGCTCCGCCTGCTCGACGAGCTCTTCCGGCGAGGACGCCCCGTCGAGGAACGAGTACGACGAGTGGGCGTGCAACTCGGCGTAGGGCACGACCTGCTCGGGGCGCTCGATCGCCGGTGGCACATAGGGGCCGCGCTTGTGCGACCACGCCGGACTGTCGCCGCCGTCCGCCCCGGCGGGAACGGGCCTCGGCCGACGCGCGTCGCTGAGGGCGCGCTCGAGCTCCGACCACGGGACGGGCGGGTTGTGCCAGCCCATCAGTCGTACCTCGCCTCGACGCTCCAGCGGCCGCTCTCGTGCACGAGCAGCCAGGCGACCTGGGCCGCGTCGACGATCTGGAACCGGTGCGCAACCCGGCGGCGGGCCGCATCCCATTCCCGCTCGATGACCGTCCACGGTCCCGCCCACGAGAGCACCCCGCGACGGGCTCCCCCGACGGCGATGTCGGCGGGCGTTCCCGACAGCGCCCCGCGCTCATCGAGGAGAATGCGGGCGCCTTCGGCATCACGCACCTCCGCCGGACGGGGCTTGGGGAACACCGTGGTCGGCAGCGGCGCCGGCAGCGAACCGGGCCAGGGCAGCGACGCATCGCGCGAGGCGACCGCGCGGTCACCCCAGGGCACCATCACCTGTCGCTCGTCGAGCCAGCGCCCGCCGGCGATGACCGGCGTCAGAACGCTCCGATGCCCGAGCATCGCCTGCACTCGCGAGAGCGCGTGATGCACCTTCTCGCGCTCCCCCCGCCCGAACAGCCCCGGCACGTGGTGAGCCTGGTCGTCGACGGCCTCGGGAGAGATGCGCACGCGGG
The DNA here is from genome assembly GCF_056868075.1 of Microbacterium sp. KU4F. Taxonomy (NCBI): domain Bacteria; kingdom Bacillati; phylum Actinomycetota; class Actinomycetes; order Micrococcales; family Microbacteriaceae; genus Microbacterium; species Microbacterium sp. KU4F. Next base: position 1,175,426 of record NZ_CP200324.1, read on the forward strand.
CCACAGGACTGCGCAGTTCCTGCTGCTCGGCAAGCTGCCAGCGCACCCGGTCCACGACCGCCGCGGCGTCGAAGGTGCCCGGATGCAGCCAGACCCGTTCGCTGCGCTCTGCCCGCTCCGACTCGAGCTCCACCCGCAGCTCGGTGCACACCAGCCGCAGCGCGTCGAGACGCGCGATGAACTCCTCAGCCGCCACCCGCATCCCGAACGCCGCCTGCTCGGCGAGCTCGACCGGCGGCTCGAACACGACCTCGCGATCGAGTTCGGGCGGCACCTCACGGGGGGTCACCGTACGGGAGTCCGCTCCCGCGGCGAGCGCCTGAAGCCGAACTCCCTGCTCTCCGAGGCGATCGCGGATGCCGTCGGTCGGCAGTTCGGCGAACGCGCCCAGCGTGTGGATGCCCAGGCGCGCCAGCAGCGAGGCGAGCGAGGTCTCGGCCCCGGCATCGTGCAGCAGTGTGGTGGGCAGGGGCGCGAGGAACGGGCCCGAAAGCCCCGGCGGTACACACCGGACCGGCGCCTCGGCGGTCGTTGCGGCGCGGGCAGCCTGCTCGGCGGTGAAGGGACCGTCGGCCACACCGATACGGACGTCGCTCACCCCCGCCTCGTGCAGCGCCGCACGCAGCACGTGCGCGGCCTCCTCCTCGCCGCCGTAGTACCGGGCGGGGCCCCGTGCCTTCAACGCGCACAGCCCCGAGCGGATGATCTGCACGTGCGGCGCGAGGCGTTCGATCGCCGCCACGAGCGGCGCGAAGGCGCGGTGGTCTCGCGCCGCATCCATCGCCACGATCCGCAGGCGAGGACAGGCGCCCTGCGCGTCGCGGCGACGCTGGCCACGGCGCACCCCCTCGGCGCGGGCCGCGGCGGAACAGGCGACCACGACGTTCTTCTCGATGACGGCGACCGCCGCCTCCTCCTCGCCGCTCTCGCGTTCGAAGGCGACCACCGGCCAGTCCGGGATCCAGACCACGAGAGTGCGCACGGGCATCTAGCCCACCGCCCTCATGGGCACGGGAGCTGCGGGAGCGACGGGAGTGAGGGCGCCGTCGCGATCGGGGAGCATGAGTCGCGCTCGCCGGGGCACGGGCGAGCGGCGCGACTGCACGGCGATCGTCACCGTGCGCGACGACAGGTAGCCGTAGCCGTCGCCGAGGCCGTCCCACCGGGAATCGACGATCTGCAGAGCGGCCTCCGCCTGCGGCCACACCCCCTGCACCAGAAGGCTCGCTCCGCGATCGCGCAGTCGCGCCATGAAGCGGGAGGCCTCGGCATCCGACACCGCTCCGGCAGGCCGCACGGCGACCACCGGCATGACCTCGGCGAGGGTCGCGGCCACGGCGAGCCAGCGCGGGCCGGGCTCGGGGACGAGGACGAGGCGCTCGAGCGCCACCCCCAGTCCCGCCGCGGCCTCGGCGCCCAGCTCCGGCATCCCCACGGCCGCGCACCACGCCCCCTCGCGCGAGGGGCGTGCGAGCAGCGAGAGCAGCAACGACGTCGAGGGGGCGACCGTGTACGCGGAGCCGGCGCGAAGCCCTCCACCCGGAAGGAGCTCCGCCAGCGCCGGATGCACCGGCCGCACGGCCGCATCCATCCGCCGCCCCTGAACGCGCTCGAGCTGCGCGCGGAGGCGGTGAACCTCGCCCACGGCGTCTTCTCGCACGATCACCTTCACTCCGACAGGCTAGAACGGATGTTCTAGTTCTTCAATGTCAGATTCGAAGATACGAACGAGTTCGGACATCCTCTTCGCACGCAGACCCGCGACGTCTGCACGAGGAGTGGGGCAGGCGGCACCCTACGTGCCGCCTGGGACATCAGGTCAGCGATCGATCGTGCACACGTCGCTCGGATCCGACGATCTCGGCCGTCGTCCGGATGCGGGCGAACCCGCCTTGCTGAAGAACGAGGGCCGTGGTCGCCATGATCTCCGCCGCCGTGCGCGTCACACGCCCCATACCGCTGATCTCGGCATCGAGATCGAAGGTGCGGGTCGCATCCCACACCACCGTGGTGTCGTATCCGAGATTGCCCGCCATGCGCGCCGTCGTCTCGACGCACATGTTGGTCTGGATGCCGCAGATCAGCAGCTCCCCTATGCCCCGCTCCTGCAACCAGGCATGCAGGTCGGGGTCGCCGTAGAACGCGGAGTTCACGCTCTTGGTGACCAGCAGCGCGGCCGGGGCGCGGTCGACGACATCGACGAGCGCGTTGCCCGCGGCGGACGGGTGCAGCACGGATGTCTCGCTGCGCGAGTCGTGACGGACCACGACGACCGGGATACCCTCGAGTTCGGCATACCGCAACAGCGCGGCGACGTTCTGCTCGCACGGCGGATTCGCCGTCGGCCCCCAGAACTCCAGGTCGTCGAACCCCTTCTGCATGTCGATCACCACGAGCGCGCGCGTCATGCCTTCATCCCACCACGCGGCACCGGCACCGGCGCCTCATCCGACTGCCGACCAGCGGCCGATTCCTGCCGCCGCATGCGGCGGCGATGCGGCAGCACGCCCCACACCACACCGCCGAGCACGAGGACGAGCCCGAACACCTGCGCGGGACCGAACGACTCTCCCGCGAGCACGACCCCCAGCACGACGCCGGTGACCGGATTCAGCAACCCGACGAGGCCGACCGCGGCGGCGGGCAGCCGCTGGAGACCGGCGAACCAGGCCGCGTATGCCACCGCTGTGCCGATGAGCATGACGTAAGCGAACCCGATGAGAGCCTCGGGCGTGAGGTGCGGGGGCGGCCCCTCGACGACCAGCGCGACGGGCACGAGAACGATGGAGCCCGCCAGCAGCTGCCACGACGTCATCGCGAGGGCCGGCACCTCCTGCCCCCAGCGCGAGGTGAGGACGAAGCCGAAGGACGAGGCGACCATGGCCCCCAGCGAGGCGGCGATACCCCACGGGTCGACCGAGCCCGCGCCGACACCGAGCATCAGCACGACGCCCGCGATCCCGACCGCCGCGCCCAGCGCGGCGGCGACGCGCGGCCGCTGCCCCAGCAGCACCCACGCGAAGAGCATGATGCATGCCGCCGAGGTGGACATGAGGGTCGCCGCCAGGCTCGACGGAAGCCGCTGCCCGACGATGTAGATCAGCACACTGAAGCCGCCGACGTTCAGCACTCCCAGCAGCAGGGACCGCCACCACCAGGAGCCGCGCGGGAGGCGGCGGGCGAACAGCAGCACGAGCAGCCCCGCGGGCAGACACCGGATGACAGCACCCCATAGCGGCACGTCGGGCGGCAGCAGATGCCGGGTCACGACGTAGGTGCTTCCCCACGCGATCGGCGCGATGGCAGTGATGAGGACCCATCGTCGCCATTTACCTTCCATGGAAGGAAATACTACCTTCCATGGAAGATATTGTGGTCGCATGAGCGGAACCGAGGATCGCGTCAGCCGCATCCAAGACGACTGGCGACGGGAGCGTCCCGATCTCGACCCGTCCCCCCAGGGCGTCATCGGCCGCATCCACCGGGTGGGCATGGCCCTCACCCGCGAGCTCACCGCGGTCTACGCCCGCTTCGGGCTCACCGAGGCGGAGTTCGACCTGCTCGCCTCACTCCGGCGGGCGGGCGCGCCCTACAGCCGGCCGGCCGGCGAGCTGGCAGAGCACACGATGGTCACCTCGGGCGGACTCACCAAGCGGGTCGACCGCCTCATCGAGCGCGGCCTCGTCACGCGCTCAGGATCGGACGCCGACGGCCGACGCCGCCTGGTCCGACTGACGGATGCCGGGCGCGCGCTGATCGATGACGCCTTCACCGCCCACATCGCCAACGAACACCGACTGGTCCGGATGCTGGACGCACCGGATGCGGAGCAGCTCGCCCGCATCCTGCAGCACTGGAGCGAGCGGCTCGAGCGATAGCAGGGCTCAGGCGGCGAGCGCCAGGTACGGCTCCCACCGGGGATCGGCACGCTCGGTTCCGCGCACGCTCCAACCCGAGCCGTGCGGCACGTCGGGCACGAGCCGCAGCGTCCACGACATCTCCTGCGGCGTGCGATCCCCCTTGACGTTGTTGCAGCGCAGGCAGCACGCCACCAGGTTCTGCCAGGTGTCGCGCCCGCCGCGCGAACGCGGCAGCACGTGGTCGATGGTGGATGCGGCCTTCCCGCAGTACGCGCAGCGGTGTCCGTCGCGGCGCAGCACTCCCCGGCGGGTCACCGGCACGTTGCGCACGTTCGGTATGCGCACATAGCGGGTGAGGATGATGACCGCGGGCCGGTCATAGATCTGCGTCGTGCCCCAGATCGGCACGTCCTCGACGCGTTCGACGATGGTCGCCTTCTCGTTCATGACGAGCACGAGCGCTCGCTTGAAGGAGACGACGGCCAATGGCTCGTAGCCGGCGTTCAGCACCAGTGTGCGCATTCCTTGTCCTCTCGAATGGCCCGGACGGCTTCGCGGATATTCGATTCGATGGACGCATCGGGGGTGCGGAGGCATGAAAAAAGGCGCTGTCTCATGGACAGCGCCTTGAACACACGGGAAACCCGTGAGTGTCGGTCACGTGATGCCGAAGGACGAGCAGACCGAGCGCATCCATGGTTCGGATGCGTGGTGAACTGCCCATCGGCGCCCTCCGCTTCTCTCAGCGTCGTGCCCTCAGGGTAGCCCACCGCGACGCGCCCGGGACGCGTGCTTGATGAACTCTCGGAATCGTGTCGGGGTCAGCCCGCGTTGGCCTGCAGCCATGCGTACGGGTCGACAAGGCCGCCGCCGATGCGCACCTCGAAGTGGAGGTGGTTGGCGGTGGAGGAGCCCGTGCTTCCCATCAGGCCGATGATCTGACCGGCCTCGACGTAGTCACCGGGGTTCACCAGGGTCTGCGTCATGTGGCCGTACAAGGTCGTGACACTCTGGCCGTTGATCACGCTGTCGAGCACGACCGCGTACCCGTAGCCGTAGTACCAGCCCGCGACGCGCACGGTGCCCGCGGCGGCGGCGAACTCGGGGGTGCCTGCCGCACCGAGCAGGTCGACGCCCTGGTGGTAGCCGTCGGCGCCGAATCCGCGGCCGACGCGGATCTGCGACATGTCGAGAGGCCAGCGCACGGCACCGCTGCCGGGGGCGACCATGTTCAGGTCGATGTTGGCGGCGGAGAAGGAGGCGGCGGAACCGGCGGCGGCGATGCGCGCGGCAGCGGCTTCGGCGGCCTTCTTCTTCTCGACCTCTTCGGGCGTGGTCGCGCCGTAGCTGCCGCGGTCGAGATCTGCCGAGGTCACCGTGGAGGCGACGACGAGCGACTGCGGGTTCTCTGCAGCGACCTGCTCGATCGTGGCTGCATCCGCATTGCCGTTGAAGGCTGCGTAGGCGGGAAGGGCGACGGTCGCGACGAGACCGCCGACCATGCTCAGGATCACGACGCTGCGCAGGGGCTTGCGGAAGCTGCGGCCGGTGCGGGCCGGGCGGGCGGCGCGTGCGACAGCGGTCTTGGTGCGGGTCACCTGACCCTGGGCGGTACGAGCCAGTTCGCGCATGCTGCGGCGACTGGTCACGGGATTCGCGGCGGCCTCGGGCGCGCCTACCGACGAATCGTCGTTCTGTTCAGCCAAATCATCCTCCGGCGCCTCCGCGCTCATGGCGCTGGCTCGTCGGCACTCGATGTCGGGGCACGATATGCGGGTTGCACCACACGGACGACGAGCCGGAGAGGCAATCCGTGCGGGATCCATCGGTGGGCTTCTCACCTGCGGACTGTCCGAGGCTACCGGAAGGTAACGAATAAGTCACGCCAGCGCGGGCCGGATCAATGCCCCGATGGGCTGTGGAGAGCCGCTCTCAGCGGGCGTCGGCGACGAGGAAGATGTGGCCGGCGACCTCGACGGGAAGCTCCAGCCCCTCGTCGGATCCGTCCATCTGCACGAGGACGTAGCCCTCGTTGTACTGGAACGATCCGGCGGCACCGGGGACGACGCCGGCGGCGCGCAGCTGCTGCAGGAGTTCGGGATCGACCTGCGCGGGCTCGGCGAGTCGACGCACGGTGCCGGTGATCGGGCCGCCCTCGGCGTCGAGCTTGCGGACCAGACCCACGACACCCTCTTCGAACGTGGAGGTGGGCAGATCCCCCAACTGGTCCAGACCCGGAATGGGGTTGCCGTAGGGCGACTCGGTGGGGTGTCCGAGCAACTCGACGAGCCGACGCTCCACCTGCTCGCTCATGACGTGCTCCCAGCGGCAGGCCTCTTCGTGGACGTACGCCCAGTCGAGCCCGATCACGTCGCTGAGCAGACGCTCGGCGAGGCGGTGCTTGCGCATGACGTCGACGGCCTTCTGCCGACCGGAACCCGTCAGCTCGAGCGAGCGGTCGTCGGAGACGATGACGAGACCGTCGCGCTCCATCCGACCGACGGTCTGCGAGACGGTCGGGCCGGAGTGACCGAGGCGTTCGCTGATGCGTGCACGCAGCGGAACGATGTTCTCCTCCTCGAGCTCGAGGATGGTGCGCAGATACATCTCTGTCGTGTCGATCAGGTCGGTCATGAACGTGTCCTCGAAGTCATAGGGGCCCGAAGAGAGCCTATCCAACGTGACGATGGTCACGGCGGTCGGCGGCGAGCACGCCCCTAGAATCGAGCCATGTCCCACGTCGTGCTCCCTCGCGAGATCCTGCCCGCCGACGGCCGCTTCGGATGCGGTCCCTCGAAGATCCGCCCGGAGCAGGTCGCTGCTCTGGCCGAGCGCGGTTCGTCGCTGCTGGGCACTTCGCACCGCCAGGCTCCCGTCAAGAACCTCGTCGCGAGCGTGCGGGAGGGCCTCGCGGCGCTGCTGCGCCTGCCCGAGGGCTACGAGATCGTCGTCGGCAACGGCGGATCGACCGCGTTCTGGGATGCGGCCGCGTTCGGTCTCATCGAGAACCGCGCGCAGAACCTGGTGTTCGGGGAGTTCGGCGGCAAGTTCGCCGCAGCCGCGGCGGCACCGTGGCTGCAGGCGCCCGACGTCCGTAAGGCCGCGCCCGGCACGAGCGCCTCCCCCGAGGCCGTGGAGGGCGTCGACGTGTACGCCTGGCCGCACAACGAGACCTCGACCGGCGTCGCCACCCGCATCGCCCGCGTCGCCGGGGATGCCGGCGCACTGACGGTGATCGACGCGACGAGCGCGGCGGGCGGCATCGACTTCGACGTCGCGGAGACCGACGTCTACTACTTCGCCCCGCAGAAGAACCTCGGCTCCGACGGCGGCCTGTTCTTCGCGGCCGTCTCGCCCGCGGCGATCGAGCGGATCGAGCGCATCGCCGCATCCGGCCGCTATATCCCGGAGTTCCTGAGCCTGAAGAACGCGCTCGACAACTCCCGCCTGCAGCAGACGCTCAACACTCCGGCGCTGTCGACGCTGGTGCTGCTCGACGAGCAGGTGCGCTGGATCAACACCAGCGGCGGCCTGACCTGGGCGGCTGCTCGCACCGCCGAGTCGTCCAAGGTGCTATACGACTGGGCCGAGGCGTCGAGTGTGGCAACGCCCTTCGTCGCCGATGTCGCCGACCGCTCCCCCGTGGTCGTCACAATCGACTTCGACGAGAGCGTGGATGCGGCGGCCGTGGCCGCGAGCCTGCGCGAGAACGGCATCGTCGACACGGAGCCGTACCGCAAGCTCGGACGCAATCAGCTGCGGGTGGCGACGTTCACCTCGATCGATCCCGACGACGTGCGCCAGCTGACGCGCAGCATCGACTACACCCTCGAGCACCTCTGACCGGAGGGGCTCCGCACCCCTGCCGGGTGAGTACACGTTCGCCGGGTGAGCATTCGATGTGATGCTCACCCGGCGAACGGATGCTCAGTGGGCGTCGCCCGTGGCGGACTCAGTCCTCGGACTCGTCCTCGTCGGAGTCATCCTCGTCGGAGTCGTCCTCGTCGGAGTCGTCATCGCCGGGATCCTCGTCTTCGTCGTAGTCGTCGTCGAGCTCGTCGATGTCGACGCCGTCGACATCGCCCGCGTGCAGGATCGACTCGCCGCCGTCCTCCGCGTCGTCTTCCTCGTCTTCCGACTCGTCGAGGTCGTCCGCATCCTCGTCGGAGTCGTCGTCCTCGGCGTCGTCGTCATCGTCCTCGGCTTCCGCGGCCGCCTCTGCCGCCGCGGCCTGCTGGGCGTGGTACTCCGCCAGGCGCGTCGCCCACGGCACCCACTCGGGCGCAAGGAGGGCACCGTCACCCGGCAGCAGCTTCGACCTCGAGGACCGTGGGCTCGGCTCCCTCGACGCGCGCCAGCGAAACCGTCCAGTACCAGCCCGGGTATCCGGCCAGGCGGTTCTCGAAGCGGAGCGAGACGACACCGTCGGGCTCGAGCGTGTACCCGGCCGCCGGCCCCACGGTCTGGGGCTTGGTGATCTCGTGGAGAGCGGAGAGCGCCAGCTCATGAGCGGCGAGAAGCTCGGCATCCGGCTCACGAGGCTCGGTTTCAGCCTCGACCTCGGGCTCGGGCTCGGCCTCAACCTCGAGCTCGGGCTCGGGCTCGACGGTGTCGGCATCGCCGATGGCGGCTTCCTCCGCCGCCACCTCCGTCACGACGGCTTCGTCGGCCTGCGCGACGAGCTCCGCATCGACGGCCTCGTCGGAGACCGGCTCTGCGCCGGACTCAGGCGTCGAGGTCATCGGCTACCTTGCGCAGCACCGCAGCGATCTTCTTGGAGTGCGACGACGACGGGTAGCGCCCACGACGCAGGTCACCGCCGATCCCGTCGAGCAGCTTCACGAGGTCTTCGAGGATGATCGCCATGTCGTCGGCGGGCTTGCGCGCACGCTTCGCGAGGCTGACGGGGGCATCCAGCACCCTCACCGACAGCGCCTGCAGACCACGCTTGCCGTCGGCCACACCGAACTCAAGCCGCGTCCCGGGCTTGACCGAGGTCGTGCCCTGCGGGAGAGCCGTGGCGTGAAGAAAGACGTCCTGACCGTCATCCGAGGAGATGAAGCCGAACCCCTTCTCCTCGTCGTAGAACCTGACCTTGCCGGTGGGCATGGACACCTCGCTGCTGCTCTGCACCCGAAATCGTTCGCGGGCGCGACGGAACGCGGATCGGAAGATCCCCTGGTTCCAGCCTACGACACCCCCGGCGAGGCGATAGGCTGATGCGGATGAGCAAGCCCACGCCCGACGGCGACCTCCCGGTCAGCCGCCTCGACCGCATCCTCGCGTTCATGGCGCTGGGGCTTCTCGCGCTCTCGGTGCTGTCGTTCCTGTCGATCATGATCAGCACCGCGATGGGCCTCACCCACGAGGACTACGGCACGGGCATCTGGCCCGCCGTGAGCGCCGTCGTCTACATCGCTCCCCCGCTGGCATTCGTGCTCATGCTCACCGTCATCATCCGCGCCTTCATCAGAAGGGCTCGGGCGAACCGAGCCAGGTGACGGTGGCGGGCCCCTCGGACGAACGCGCGCTGGCGTCGCTGCTTGCCGCGTCCGGCGACGAGGAACTGGCCCAGCTCTTCGCCGCACGAAAGCTCCCGCCGTCGACCCCCGCGCAGGATTTCTTCGACGTCGCGGCAACGCTTCTCACCGACGCCAGCGTCGATCGCGCCCTGACGCGACTCGCCGCACCCGAACTCGCCGCCCTGGCCGCCGCGCAGACGGGGCCGGTAGCTGCGCCCCTTCGTTCAGCGCTCGCATCCCGTGCCCTGCTCGATGCCGACGGTGTCCCGTTCCAGACGGTGCGGTCGCGACTGGCCGAACGGGCCGGGTCCGAGGCCTTCACCTCCCCCGCGGTGGCGCCTCTCGCCCCCGCGGATCCGCAGAGCGTCGCGGCTGCCGCGGAGCGCGCTTTCGAGCAGGTCGCCTCGCTCGCCGACATCCTGCTCGCTGCCGCATCCGCTCCCCTGTCGCGCACGGGCGCCGGCGCGATCAGCGCGACCGAACGCCGTCGACTCATCGACGACGGCGCGGTCGCCTCGGCGGAACAGCTCGAGGATCTCATCGTGCTCGGAGCCGACGCGGGGCTGCTCAGCGACGAGGATCGCAGCTGGCAGGCGACGGATGCGGCACCCGAGTGGCTCGACGAGGGCACGAGCGACCGGTGGGGCGAAGTGGCGTCGGCGTACGTGCGCGCTCTCCCCGAGGCTCTACGCACTCCCGAAGGAGGCTTCCTCCCGCCTCCCGCGTGGCCGGGCGTCTACCGCCTCGACCCCGAATGGCCGGAACAGGCTGCGGCACTGGTGCGCCGGGGGGTGCTGTGGGGGGTTCTCGCCGACGACGGGCTGCTGCCCTGGACGGCGCAGCTGTCCCGCACGGGAGAAGTGGACACCCGCACCCTGACGACGGCCCTGCCGCCGGAAGTCGACAAGATCTACCTGCAGGCCGATCTTTCCGCGATCTCTCCCGGCCCGCTCGCGCCGCGACTCGAGCAGCGCCTGCGTCGGATGGCGACACGCGAGACCAGGGCGCAGGCCTCGACCTATCGTTTCACCGCCGAGTCGTTGACAGCCGCGATGAGCGGCGGCGAGAGCGCGGAGTCCGTGCACGCCTTCCTGTCCGAGATCTCGCTCACCGGCATCCCCCAGCCGCTGGCGTATCTCATCGACGCGACCGCGGCGCGTCACGGCGCGATCCGCGTCGGCACGGATGCCGCCACGGGCCGTACGGTGGTGCGCAGCTCGTCCCCGCAGCTGCTGGCGACCATCGCCGTCGATCAGTCGCTGCGCCCCGTCGGTCTCGTGGAGCACGAGGGCGCCCTCGTCTCGCGCGCCGGGCGGGACGCCGTGTACTGGTCGCTCGTGGATGCGCGCTACCCCGTGGTCGCCGTCGACGAGAACGACCACCTCGAGCGGGTCTTGCGCCGCTCGAGGCGACAGGCCGCGTCCGAGCCGCCCCCGCGCGAACAGTACCGGGAGCTCATCGCGGCCCTGCGCGGCGCGCAGTCCGGGGACGCGGACGCCGCCTGGCTCGAGCGGGAACTCGAACAGGCGGTGCGCGCTCGCGCGACGATCGACGTCACGGTGAGCCTGCCGGACGGTTCGACGAGGGTCTTCGCGCTCGAGGCGACGGGCCTCGGCGGCGGACGCCTGCGTGGCCTCGACCGTGCCGCCGACGTCGAGCGCACGCTGCCGATGACGAGCATCGTCTCGGTGAGCCCGCGCTGACGGCGAGCCGACCCTCATCCGCCGCCGCACCGGTAAACTCGACGGTTATGTCCGACGGCCCCCTGATCGTCCAGAGCGATCGCACGGTTCTGCTCGAAGTCGCCCACCCCGAGTCCGAGAACGCACGGCACGAGCTGGCCGTCTTCGCCGAGCTCGAGCGTGCTCCCGAGCACATCCACACCTACCGCATCACGCGCCTCGGACTGTGGAACGCCCGCGCTGCCGGACACGACGCGCAGGACATGCTCGACACCCTCGACCGCTGGTCGCGCTTCCCCGTGCCGCCGTCGGTCGCCACCGACATCCGCGAGACCGTCGGCCGCTACGGACGCCTCGTCATCGAGCGAGGTCCGTACGGCGACGACGAGGCCGCCCTCTTGCTGCGCTCCACGGATGCGGCCGTGCTCGCCGAGGTCTCCCGCAACAAGCGCATCCAGCCCCTGCTCATCGCGCACCCCTCCCCGGGCGTTCACGTGATCGACGCCTGGGCGCGGGGTCAGATCAAACAGGAGTTGCTGAAGATCGGCTGGCCCGCCGAAGACCTGGCCGGCTACACCCCCGGCACCCCGCATCCGATCGACCTCGAAGAGACCGACTGGTCGCTGCGGCCCTACCAGCGTCAGGCCGTGGACATCTTCACGGAGGGCGGCTCCGGCGTCGTCGTGCTCCCCTGTGGCGCGGGCAAGACCCTCGTGGGGGCGGCCGCCATGGCCGACACCAAGACGACGACGCTCATCCTCGTGACCAACGCCGTGAGCGCGCGCCAGTGGCGCGACGAGTTGCTCAAGCGCACCACCCTCACCCCTGAGGAGATCGGCGAGTACTCGGGCCAGGTCAAAGAGGTCAAGCCCGTCACGATCGCGACCTATCAGATCCTCACCGCGAAGCGGAAGGGCGAGTACGCGCACCTCGCGCTGCTCGATGCCCTGGACTGGGGCCTCGTGGTCTACGACGAGGTGCATCTGCTTCCGGCACCCGTGTTCAAGCTGACCGCCGATCTGCAGGCTCGACGCCGCCTCGGCCTCACGGCGACGCTCGTGCGCGAGGACGGACGCGAGGGCGACGTCTTCAGCCTCATCGGCCCCAAGCGCTTCGACGCGCCCTGGAAGGAGATTGAAGCCCAGGGGTTCATCTCCCCGGCCGCCTGCTTCGAGGTGCGCGTCGACCTGCCCGCCGACGAGCGGCTCGAATACGCCGCAGCCGTCGACGAGGACCGCTATCGTCTGGCCGCCACGGCCCCGGCGAAGATCGACGTCGTGCGGGCCCTCGCCGCACGGCACAGCGACGAGCAGATCCTCGTGATCGGCCAGTACCTCGACCAGATCGACATCATCGCCGAGGCGCTCGGCGCCCCGAAGATCACCGGCGCGACCCCCGTCGACGAGCGCGAACAGCTCTATCAGGCCTTCCGTGAGGGAACGGTGCCGCTGCTCGTGGTGTCGAAGGTCGCCAACTTCTCGGTCGACCTGCCGGATGCGTCCGTGGCGATCCAGGTCTCCGGATCGTTCGGGTCCCGCCAGGAGGAGGCGCAGCGTCTCGGACGCCTCCTGCGGCCGAAGAGCAACGGCCACACGGCCAGCTTCTACACGCTCATCGCCCGCGACACCGTCGATCAGGACTTCGCGCAGAACCGTCAGCGATTCCTGGCAGAGCAGGGCTACAGCTACACGATCCTGGATGCGGACGACCTCTTGGCCGCAACGCGCTGACCCGCCGGGAAGGCCCGCATCCAGCCATCCCACCGAATCGGTCACCATAATGGGCCTATGACCGCACCGCGCATCCTCGTCGTCGACGACGAACCGAACATCCGCGACCTGCTCATCACGAGTCTGAAGTTCGCCGGTTTCCAGGTTCGCGCCGTCTCCAACGGGGCACAGACGATCTCGGCCGTCCTCGAGGAGGAGCCGGATCTCATCGTGCTCGATGTCATGCTGCCCGACATGAACGGCTTCAGCGTGACCAAGCGCCTCCGCGAGGCCGGATACACCGCTCCGATCCTCTTCCTCACCGCGAAGGACGACACCGAAGACAAGATCACCGGACTGAACGCCGGTGGCGACGACTATGTCACCAAGCCGTTCTCGCTCGACGAGATCGTCGCCCGCATCCAGGCGATCCTGCGCCGCACGATGCAGGCGGACGAGGAGTCGGTGATCCGCGCCGGCGAGATCACCATGGACCAGGACACCCACGACGTGTACGTGGGCGACGCGCAGATCGAGCTGAGTCCCACCGAGTTCAAGCTGCTGCGCTACCTCATGCTCAACCCGAACCGGGTGCTGTCCAAGGCTCAGATCCTCGACCATGTCTGGGAGTACGACTTCAACGGTGACGCGGGCATCGTCGAGAGTTACATCTCGTACCTGCGTCGCAAGATCGATCCGCACTCCTCCGAGCCCCTCATCCAGACCAAGCGCGGCTTCGGCTACATGCTGAAGACCAAGTCCTGACACCGGAGCGCGCCCTGGGCACCGAGAGCGACAGCGTCACACGCTGGTGGCGCGGGATCAGCCTGCGCGCGAAGGTGACCGGCGTGACGGTGGCGGTGCTCGTCATCGGGCTGCTCGCGGCAGGGCTGGGCACCATGGTGTTCCTGCGCACGACGCTGCTGACGAACCTCGACCAGAACCTCAAGCAGGTCGCCCAGTCCGCGATCGCGAGTGCGCTGGTGGAAGCCACGATCGACTCCGACGGCAACCTCGAGTTCGCACCGCGAGCGGAAGCCGGTGGCACCGCCTACACGGTGGCGCTGTACGCGTGCACGGCGGAGGGCACACGGCTCGCGGTCGCGGGAGGCCAGGACGCGTCCACGACGCCGGTGCTTCCCGACACCTATCCCTGCGACCGCGCCTACATCGACCAGGACACCGTCACGACGCTCGACGGCAGTGAGAACTCGAACTTCCGCGCCACGGTGATCGTGACCCCCGTCGAGGGCACCAACGCGACCGTCGTGCAGCTGGTGGCCGTGCCCACCGGTCCGACGGAGCGCATCGTCGCGACCTATCTCGGCATCTACGCGATCCTGGCGCTGGTCATCGTGATCGCGAGCGCCTTCCTCATCCGGTGGGTCGTGACCCTCACCTTCCGCAGCCTCGGACAGGTGGAGCGCACGGCCGATGCGATCGCCGGCGGCGACTTCAGTCAGCGCATGACCGACATCGAGCCCGACACCACCGAGGTCGGCCGCCTCAAGCGCGCCATCAACACGATGCTCGGACGCGTCGATGCGGCCATCTCACAGCGCGACGCCACCGTGCGCCAGATGCGCCGGTTCATCGGCGATGCGAGCCACGAGCTGCGCACACCCCTCGTGACCGTGCGCGGTTACGCGGAGCTCTACCGGATGGGTGCGATCCCGGATGCCGATGCCACCGCGCAGGCCATGGAGCGCATCGAGAAGGAGGCCATGCGCATGACCTCCATGGTCGAGGATCTCCTGGCCCTCGCACGCCTCGACGAGAAGCGCGACCTCGTGCTCTCGCCCGTCGATCTGCGCCCCATCGCCCGCGACGCGGCGCTGGATGTCGGCGCCTCGGCGCCGCAGCGCAGCGTGAGCGTGATCGACACGACCTCCTCCGCTCCCGAGCCGCTGCGCACACCCCCGGTGTCGACCTCGCCGCACACGCCCGCAGAGGTGCCGCCGCGTCGGCGCGGAGCCGTTCCCACGGCCGCGATCACTCTCGCCGCCCGCCTGCGGCGACGCACACGGGAGGGCGGCGAAACCGGCGAGGTGCATCCGCTGCCGGTTGCCTTCCATCCGCGCACCCCGATGATGCCGCCCGTCGTGATGGGCGAAGAGAACCGCATCCGTCAGGTCGTCGCGAACCTTCTGGGCAACGCGCAGCGCTTCTCCGCGGAGGACTCCCCCATCGAGCTGCGCGTGGGCACGGACCTCGAGACCCGCATGGGCTGGATCGACGTGATCGACCACGGCGAAGGCATTCCCGAGCAGATCCGCACCCAGATCTTCCAGCGGTTCTGGCGCGCCGACACCTCGCGCGCCCGGGAGACGGGCGGATCGGGGCTCGGCCTGTCGATCGTCGCCTCGATCGTGGAATCGTTGCAGGGAACCGTCGAGGTGCGCGACAGCGAGGGCGGCGGAGCGACCTTCCGGGTCTCGCTCCCCCTCGCCGTGGACCAGGATGCGTCCGCGCACCTGCTCATCGACACCCAGCCCTTGGAGCGTCTACCGGATCTGCCGCTGTCCTGATCTCCCCAACCGGCACGATCCGGCGCGTGCTCCCCGTCCCCGCGGCAGGGTCGGCGGCGCGAGGGACGCGGCCCCTAACGTCGGAGGCTCCGATAGAGAGGGGCTCCCATGGCGACCTTCGCCGTAGACAGCGAACAAGTGGCCGCAGCGACCATCGCGATCCGTGGAACCATCGACCGACTGCAGGGAGAGTCCACGGCACTGCTCGCGCAGCTCGGCGCACTCCAGAGCTCGTGGACCGGCGCCGCATCCGGCATGTTCCAAGGAACGATCGAACAGTGGCGCGCCGCCCAGCGCACCGTGGAGGATGCCCTCGCGAGCATCCATGTGGCGCTGGGCGTGGCCGCGCAGCACTACACCGAGGCGGAGCAGGCGAACATGACGCTGTTCCGCTGACGTCTCCGGTTCCCCCGCCGGAACAGCGGATGCCCCGGTCCCTTGCGGGGCCGGGGCATCCGTTTCGTGAGGTCTGGACTCAGAAGTCCATGCCGCCCGACGGGTCAGCGGGAGCGGCAGCAGCCTTCTCCGGCTTGTCGGCGACGACGGCCTCGGTGGTCAGGAACAGACCGGCGATCGACGCGGCGTTCTGCAGCGCCGAGCGGGTGACCTTGGCGGGGTCGATGATGCCCTGCGCGAAGAGGTCGCCGTACTCACCGGTCGCGGCGTTCAGGCCGTGACCGACGGGCAGGTCCGCCACCTTGTTGGCGACGACACCGGGCTCGAGGCCGGCGTTGAGGGCGATCTGCTTGAGCGGAGCCTCAATGGCGACGCGCACGATGTTCGCACCGGTCGCCTCGTCACCGGTCAGCTGGAGACCGCCGAAAGCGGTCTTGCCGGCCTGGATGAGCGCGACACCACCACCGGCGACGACACCCTCTTCAACGGCAGCCTTCGCGTTGCGGACGGCGTCCTCGATGCGGTGCTTGCGCTCCTTGAGCTCGACCTCGGTGGCCGCGCCCGCCTTGATGACGGCAACGCCGCCGGCGAGCTTGGCGAGGCGCTCCTGGAGCTTCTCGCGGTCGTAGTCGCTGTCCGTGTTGTCGATCTCGCGACGGATCTGGGTCACGCGACCCTCGATCTGAGCGGAGTCGCCGGCACCTTCGACGATCGTGGTCTCGTCCTTGGTGATGATGACCTTGCGGGCACGGCCGAGCAGGTCGAGGGTGGCGTTCTCGAGCTTGAGGCCGACCTCCTCGGTGATGACCTGTCCACCCGTGAGGATCGCGATGTCCTGCAGCTGGGCCTTGCGGCGGTCGCCGAAGCCGGGAGCCTTGACGGCGGCCGACTTGAAGATGCCACGGATCTTGTTCAGCACCAGGGTCGCGAGAGCTTCGCCCTCGACGTCCTCGGCGATGATGAGGAGCTCCTTGCCGTCCTGGATCACCTTGTCGACGATCGGCAGGAGGTCCTTGATGTTCGAGATCTTCTGGTTGGCGATCAGGATGTAGGGGTCTTCGAAGACCGCTTCCTGACGCTCCGGGTCGGTCACGAAGTAGGGGTTCAGGTAGCCCTTGTCGAAGCGCATACCCTCGGTGAGCTCGAGCTCGGTGCCGAAGGTGTTGGACTCCTCGACCGTAACCACGCCCTCCTTGCCGACCTTGTCGATCGCCTCGGCGATGAGCTCGCCGATCGCGGGGTCGGCGGCGGAGATCGACGCGGTGGCGGCGATCTGCTCCTTGGACTCGATCTCCTTGGCGTCGGCCAGCAGCGCCTCGGTCACCGCCGCGACAGCCTTCTCGATGCCCTTCTTGAGCGAGATGGGGTCAGCACCGGCGGCGACGTTGCGCAGACCCTCGCGCACGAGTGCCTGTGCGAGGACCGTGGCCGTCGTGGTTCCGTCACCGGCGACGTCGTCGGTCTTCTTGGCGACCTCCTTGACGAGCTCCGCGCCGATCTTCTCGTACGGGTCGTCGAGCTCGATCTCCTTGGCGATGGAGACACCGTCGTTCGTGATCGTGGGTGCGCCCCACTTCTTCTCGAGGACGACGTTGCGGCCACGGGGACCCAGGGTCACCTTGACGGCGTCGGCCAGGGTGTTCAGGCCGCGCTCGAGGCCACGACGGGCCTCCTCATCGAAAGCGATGATCTTTGCCATGTGTGTCTCGTCCCTCCCGGACGTTGGCTTGTGTCTTTAGCACTCAGTGATATCGAGTGCTAATCCATTCTGGCACTCGCCCCCGGGGAGTGCAAGCCGCCGCGACAGTGCCGCGAGAGCGCGGCACACACGACGAGACCCCCGGGCACCGACGGGTGCTCGGGGGTCTCGTGAGCGGGGTCTCAGGCGACGATGCGAACCGACTCGGCCTGCGGACCCTTCTGTCCGCTGCCGACCGTGAACTCCACGGCCTGCCCTTCTTCGAGGACGCGGAATCCGGTCATGTCGATGTTCGAGTAGTGGACGAAGACGTCCTCACCGTCGCCGGAGGTGATGAATCCATACCCCTTCTCGGCGTTGAACCATTTGACGGTGCCCTGGGCCATACGAGTCTCCTGATGCTGTAGAACGCAGTCATCGTATGCAGCCGAAACAGCGCCGAAGCGACGGATTCGGCACAGTTGACACAGCAGCAGCGAACTATTTACGCCGCGGAAACACGGGACCCTCGGCGATCAGCGTCAGGAGGTCGGACTGGGGCTGGGCGCCCCCGCAGCGGTGCGGTCGAGTCCGATGACGACCGTCAGCTGCTTCGCCTGCGACTCGTCCACATCGGCGGTGCCGGCGTCATCCGTCGGCTGATACTGGGTGCTCTGGGCGATATCCGCTCCGCCGATGAGCTCCGCGAGCCCCTTCGCCGCCGCCTCGTCGCCCGGGAACGCGTAGTAGACCGTCGTCTGGGGGAAGTCGGTGGCGCTGGCGCTGCTCGCGTTGACGAGGTCTGCGCTCCAGCCCTTCGCGATGAGCTCGTCCTTCATGCTGGTCGCCAGCCCTGTCTCCGGCGTCGCGTTGAGCACCAGAACGGAGAAGGACATGTCGACGACCGGCGTCACCTCGGGGGTCGGCGTGGGTGTGGGCGTCGGGGAGGGCACCAGCACGATCCGCCCGGAGAGCACCAGGCTCCCGAAGATCCCCGCGGCGATGAGGACGATCGTGACGACGATCGCCCAGAGGGTGACGACACCCGCTCGCATGCGCGGGTTCTCGGCACGATGGGCTCCCACACGCCCCGAGGTGTTCGGCAGGTCGTCGAAGCGGTCGCGGGGATGCGGGGTTCGGGACACCCCACGATGCTACCGGAGCGCGTCACCCCACCCACGGAGCGAGGCCTCAGGCGCCGCGTCGAACCGTCGATCGCTCGCGACGACGCTCGTCGCGGATGCGCCGCAGGCGGCCGACGAGGAGCGGGTCGTGGGCCAGGGCGGCCTGCGAGTCGATCAGCCGCCCCAGCAGTTGGTAGTACCGCGCCGGGGCGAAGCCAGCTCGACGCGGATCGCCTCCTCCTTGGCACCGGTGTGTCCGAGCCAGCGCGCCTCGAAGGCGAGCAGCTCGGAGTCCCGCTCGCTCAGAGCGTCGGATGCGGAGTCGCGCACAGGCACGGGGCAACGCTAACCGAGTCCTCCCGCCGCATCCGGACGCCACTCCACGGCTGATCCCAACGGGTCCACCGCGGCGAGCACCTCGCCGTCCAGCGCCAGCGCGAACCGGTCACACGGCCAGGCGGACGCATCGATCGGTCGCCTCCACCCGTCGTGCAGCCCCGGGGCGTCGATCGTGATCCAGCGTCCTGATGTGCGTGCAGCGTCGATGATGCGCCGCCGCCCGTCCCGAGGCACGTGGGCGAGGACTCCGGGCGTGGTGACCACGAGGGTCGCGTCCGACGGGGCATCCAGCGCGAGTCCGGCGATCACGTCGGGCGCCGCCGCATCCGCTGCGCGCAGGATCGGCGGCTGCGCGGCCGCGATGGCGAGTGCCGCGTCGATGCGCTCCCGACGCCCGCTCTCTCCCGGCCATACGAGTCCTGTGAGCCAGCGGCGGTCCTCGGCGGAGCGAGCGTCGAGCGGATGCAGGTCGATACCCGCCCGCCACACCACGGTCGGGAGGCGCATGTCCACCTCGGGACCGCTCCACGTGGATGAGAGCACGACGGGCGCGGGGCCGCCGGCCGGATCCAGCACGCGCGTTCGGCCGGAATCCAGGGCGTAGCGATAGGAGTAGCGATCCGGATACAGGCACAGGCCCGCACTGGCGCCGATCTCGAGCAGCGCGATGGGCCCCTCGATCCGAGACAGCGCCGGAAGCAGCGCCGCGCAGCGCAGCGGCTCGTTGGTCTGCACGGAGCGCGCCGCGGACTCCGCCACCAGGGCGTCGGCGTGCGCGAGCACCCACGCCGCCCAGTCGGCCCCCTCCGTCTCCGGCGCCCCCAGAAGCCTGCTGACGGCGAACACCAGGGGCGGCTGCCGATGGGTTGCCGGAATCCGCGCCAGGACTGCGGCGAGTTCCGGCGTGGTCCACACCGAGTACGCCCACTGCTCGTAGAGACTGCTGCGGCCCGGCGCTTCTTCTTCGGCGAAGCGCCGGTAGCGCGCGATGACGGCCTCGAGTTCGCTCACCCGCTCATTCTCGGTCACACGGGAACAGCGCCCTCGCGGGTCGGGTTGAATGGAGCAGAAGGAGGACCAATGAGCTACGCAGTGAACAAGTCCGAGGAGCAGTGGCGCGAGGAGCTCGGAGCAGACAAGTACGCGGTCTTGCGTGAGGCGGCGACGGAACGCGCGTGGACGGGCGAGCTGCTCGACGAGTCGCGAGCGGGTCTGTACGCGTGCGCCGCGTGCGGCGCCGAGCTGTTCCAGAGCGGAACGAAGTTCGACTCGCACTGCGGCTGGCCGAGCTTCTACGAGTCGGTCCGTCCCGAGGCCGTGGAACTGATCGAGGACAACAGCCACGGGATGGTGCGCACCGAGGTGCGCTGCGCCTCCTGCGGCTCCCACCTCGGCCACGTGTTCCCCGATGGCTTCGGCACCCCCACCGGCGACCGCTACTGCATGAACTCGATCGCGCTCGAGTTCACGCCGGAGGCCGGGGAATGACCACCGGCGCACGCGACGCGATGCGCGTGCGCCGATCGTGGTCCAAAGTGACCGACGAGGCGCCGACGCATGACGAGCTCGTCGACATGGTCGCGGCCGCGGGACGGGTGGCCGACCACTCGTCGCTGCGGCCCTGGCGGCTGATCGAGCTGCGCGGCGCGGACCGCGAGCGCCTCGGACGCGCCATCCACAAGGCGGAGAAGAAGCACGGCGCATCGACCAAGCCGTTGCGCGCCCCGCTGCTGATCGCGGTCGTCGCCCGCATCCAGAAGGACAAAGTCCCGGATTGGGAGCAGGAAGCGGTCGCATCCGGCGTCGCGCACATGCTGAGCCTCGCGCTCGACGAGGCGGGATGGGGCGTCATCTGGCGCACCGGGAGCTACACCCGCAGCAAGGCCGTCGCCAAGGCGCACGGGCTGCGCAAGAACGAACGACTGCTGGGCTGGCTCTACGTCGGCGGTAAGCCCGACCGCTCCCGCGAGACCCGGATCAAGCAGATCGACGGCGCCGCGTTCCTCAGCAGGATGCCGCGCTGATCACCGGCGTCGCCACCGTGGAACGGTCGCTACGACGATGCCGGTGACGGCGACGACCACGGCGATCACTGCCACCTCGAGGGGCGGTCCGGCATGTCCGGGAAAGAGCGCGTCGATGATGACGGAAGCGCTGAGCAGGCCGACCACCGATCCGAGCCCCAGCTGCAGCACGCCGGTGTGGCGGACAAGCGCCGCCGACAGGAAGATGTAGACGACACCGATGACGCCACCCGTGTAGAGCCACGGCTCCGACGGCAGCCGAGGTGGGCCCGCGATCCCGAGATGGATGGCGGCTCCCGCCGCCAGGATCACCGTCCCCCCGGCGAAGTTCACGAGCGTGGCCGTCAAGGGACTGCCCACCTCGTTGCGCAATCGCCCGTTCGTGGCCTGCTGCCAGGCGATTCCCGCTCCCGCGAGCAGGGGCAGCACGAGCAACCAGACCGGGACGGATGCCGCTCCCTCACCGAACATGGAGACCGCCACCGCCGCGACGACGAGCAGAGCGCCGACCAAGCGCCCGACCGTGACCCCGACGACGCCCGCGGGCCCGTAGCCGATCCGGTCGAGGATGACACCGTTCACCGTCTGACCGGCGACCACACCGACCGTGAAGGCTGCGACACCGATCGCAGCGACCGCCAGCCCCTGCGTGACGACGGTGAACGCTCCCGCCCCGCCGCCGAGGATCATCCATACCGGGATGCGGCGCTCGCGGACGCCTCCGATGAGGCGGACGACTCCCGCGCGGCCGGCTGGCAGCAGCGAGCTGAGGGCGAGCAGGACGACGAAGCCCGATCCGAAGGAGATCGCGGCGGCCGTCAGCGCATCTCCGATCGCTGCGCCCAGTGCGCCGTTGATCTGCGTCTGGGTGGCGGTCAGCACCCCGACGAGAACAGCGCCGGCCGCGGCGATCGGTCGCGGCAGGCGTCGCGGGTGGAGCGGGGGCACCGATCGAGCCTACGCGGGCGCCCGGTTCACGACCCCCAGATGTCAGCGACCAGGTCGGTCAGCAGCGCCTCGCCATCGGTGTTCGTCGCCGACTGATAGATCCACACGCCGTCGCGCACGTAGACCGTCTCGACGGTGTCGACGGGGTACGTGGTACCCGCGATCGTCTGCGTGCAGATGTACGCGGGCGTATCGCCCACCTGGCACGAGTAGCCCTGTCCCGGCAGGGTCGACTCTGCGTACGACTGCGCGGCCGCCGCATCCGCTCGGCTGACCAGCAGGAGGTATCCCGTCGCATCCCCCACGATCCAGTTGCATCCGAGGGCGAGGGTCGCGCCGGGCGGCGCCGGGCGCGTGAACTGGGCCGCGTCGCCGTACTCCGTCATCTGGTCCACGGTCGCCGCGCGCGTCTGGGCGGAGCCGACCGCACCGCAGTCGGCGGGGATCTGCGCCGGCTTCGACTCCGGGGGCGGAGTGGTCGTGGCGGCTGGCGTCGACATCGGCGTATCGACCGGCGTGGCCGCCGCGCTGGTCGCCGCGGGAGATCCGGTCGTGCCACCGCATCCCGTCAGCATGAGCGCCAGGCCCGCGATCACGGCGGCACCGATGAACGTGGTGTTACCCATCGCCTACCCCCTCGTGCGGGCGAGTGTACGCCGCGCCCGTCGCGGACGGTATGAGGGATCAGGCGGGGACGGAGCCCTGTACGAGGGGCGGCTCGACCGCATCCACGGCCTCCGTCATCGCCTGGAGGAAGCCGACGATGGCATCCGCGTCATCCGGGTCGAGGGACCGGACCGCGGCCATCATCCGCGCGTGCATGCCGTCGAGGGTGCGGCGCACCTCGACGTGCGCGAGGTCGGTCGTCTCGACGAGGAGGCGCCGTCGATCCTGCGGGTGCGGTTTACGTCGCAGATGTCCGCTGCGCTCGAGGCGATCCAGGATGCCGGTGACCGAGGGCGTGGAGACCCCGAGGTGGCGGCCGATGTCGACAGGCGAGACCTCCCCGCCCTGTTTCGCTGCCCGCATCAGGTACTGCAGCACGAGGAGGTCGTTCTCGCCCATCCCCATGGACTCCTGCGTACGACGACGCATCGCCATCTCGGAGGCGCGATAGGCACGCAGGGCATCGAGGACTCGCCGGCCGGCCTGCTGGCGCACATCGTTCGCGTCGTACCAGTACATCGCGCGGTCGCTCATCGGACCCCACGATTTGCGAAATGTTTGTTTGCCATATCGCTAGCCTACCTAGTAATGTCCTCATCGAACAAGCTTCTCTCGATCGAAAGGCACCCTCATGGGACAGCTCTACTACGCCAACGCCACTGACCCGGTCGAGATGAGCGATCGCCTGCTGGCGCACGTCAAAGTGGTCGCCACCACGAAGTTGCGTCGCCAGGAGTCCTTCACGCTCAACCTCCGCGGTGCAGACGGGCGCGAGACGCTGTGGATCCATTCATCCATCCCGCTGCGCTTCGTCTTCTCCTCCGCCGAGCCCGAATCGCTGAACCCTGTCTTCCTTCAGTCGCTCGCCGAGTCCGCCAGTTCGACGGCGGGGCTCACGGTCGACATGGACTACGAGGTTCCCGCCGCCCAGCAGCAGCAGCCGCGTCGGCGGGCGGCATGACGTCGACGCTCGCGCCGTTCATCGCGGCCACATCCCGGACCACCTGGAATCAGGCCGATGACGGGCTGTACGTCGCTCAGCGCGACGGAGACTTCTTCGGCTACATCGACCGCAACGACGACGGCAGCTTCGTCGCTTTCGACCGCTTCTCCTCACCCGTGGGGCGTTATGCGACCCTCGCCGCCGCGAAGGCGTCGCTGACGACGGTCGTCTCCGATCCGATCAACCGGCAGCGGTTGCGCACTCGCAAACGCCTGCCCTTCGTGGCTGCGACCTGGGCGGGGCTGGCTGCCATCGCCGTGGCCGTCACCGCAGGAGTTCTGGCCCCCGGGTTCTGACCGTCCATCAGCGGCCCGGACGACGCCGCTGATATGGTCGAACAGACCGACATAGGGGTGTCGGAGCACGGACAGGGCGCCTACCCGAAACGGCGTCGATGCCGTGTCGGGGGTGATGACTTTGACGCATGCCATCGGCCGACAGATCGAGCAGCTGTTGGAGGCGCGCGACTGGCAGCGCGCAGCCGGTCTCATCGAGGCCCACTGGGGTGAAACCCTCCTTACGGAGCCCCGCCGACTGCGGACATGGCTGTTCCGATTCCCGGATGATTTCGCCCGACGCAACTCACGCATCATCCAGGGCAAGGTGTACCTGGACAGGATCATCGACGATCCGGCCTCTCATACGACCAAGTTCCGGGGCGGCACGTCCGCCAGCGAAGCGCAGTCGGCCTTCGACCGCGTCACCCAACTGACCATCCGGGCCGCGGCAGCACGCGCCGGCGGCGACCTGAACGAAGCTACGCAGCATGCCCTGCTCGCGCGCCGGGTGGTGGATGAGAGCGCAGTGGATGAACGCGAGAACATGCGGCCCGCTCTCCCGGAGATGACGTATGCATGGGGCTACGTGTGGGAGCACGCCGGCGATCTCCGGTCTGCGTTCCGCGAGTACTCCTACAGCTACGACTTGGCTCTTCTCCTGGGAGACCTCATGGGTCAGTCCAGAAGCGCCGCCGCCATCGCATGGTGCCACGCACTGGCCGGGCGGAACTCGGAGGCGCGACGGTGGCTCGAGCGCGTACCCGAAATGGGGGACGACTGGTGGGCACCTCGCAGCCGCGCGGTGGTCCTCCTCGCGGAGGCGCTGCTTCTGTCTGACCGGCTCTCCTTCGATGAGGCGAGAGCGCGCCTCGCGCTCGTCGATCTCCAGGCGGCGAGCGAACGCACTCATGCGCATATGTACGTCAGCGCGCTCCTCGCGGAATCACCCGGCGAAGCCATGCGCCTGCTGGTGGGCGTGGACGCGCCCGCGATGACCATCGCGGACTCCGCCTCGCGGGGGCAGAGCGCCGCATTTGTGGCTCTCTCGAAGCATGCTCTTCTCACGAAGCTGGGAATGCACACCGCCGCCCGCGAGGCTCTGGGAGTCGATGACGATCTCGGCGGCGAGGTCATCTCCGCGCTCGTGCGTGTTCAGCGCATCGCAGCAGACGCGCACGCGGGGCTCGACGAGAGAGTGATGCATGCGGCTTCGCTCATGAGCGCGAGCAGCTCGCACGCGCCGCGTGCGCTGGTCGCAGCGCTCGCGCTGCGCGCGGCTGCCTCTCGCCATCTCGCGATGGGCACGGGCGCGGACGAGTTCCGCCTGGCCGCATCCATCGCGTCGGAGCAGGAGTTGTACTCGCCGTTCGCGCTGCTCCCCCGTACCGACGTGCGCGAACTCACCGCTGACAGCAACACGCTCTCACCGGATGTCGCCGACGCGATCGTCCGCGCCGCCAGAGTCGATGCGGGCGACCCGTTCCAGAAACTGACACCACGCGAGCGGGCGGTACTCGGCGTTCGCCTCAATGACGCGACGCTCGAGGAGATCGCGACGGAGCACTACCTCTCGATCAACACCGTCAAGTCTCAGATCCGGAGCGCATATCGCAAACTCGGTATCTCATCCGTGGAAGAACTGCGTTCGCTCGCCGCGACGTACGGCTTCGCGGGGTGAGCCGGGAGCATGCCGGTGTCAGTTGCGGCGAGGTGGCTGACGCTCATAGAACCCGCCTCGCTCCAGAAGCTGCACTGCACTCTGACGTGAAGAGACTCCGAGTTTGACGTAGAGCGATCGCACTTGCGACTTCACCGTGTTCCTGGAGACGAAACGTTCGCGAGCAATCTGATCGAGGGTGAGGTCCTCCCTCATCTGCCACGCCAGCTCCGTCTCGCGTGGCGTGAGCAGCGGCAACGCTCGCACACGTAACCCGGACGGCTGGGGCAGCTTCTTCAGCCGGTTCGACAGCGAGGACACAAGCGATTCCCACGCCTCGTTGCGCGCCGCGAACTTGGTGAGAAGAGTCTGCAGCTGCGTGATCGACAGCGTCAGCAGCGGCGTCGCCGACCCCGACTCCGTCATCATTCTCAGGGCGTCCTCGACTTCGATGTCCGCAATGCGCTGGTCTCCGAGCGCCAGGTGCGCGAGAGCACGGCGAAGGAGTATCGGCGTCAGAGTCCGCAGACTGTGCTCCGTACCCAGAGACACGCATCCGCTCGTGACGCGAAGGACCGCCGCATAGTCTTCCCGCATCAAGTACGCCGACGCTCGCTGCATGTCGAAACAGAGGGCGTGCCCCGCAGGAGAGGGGATCTGATCCAGCACGGTGAGCGCACGGTCCGGCTCACCGCGTGTCAGAAGGGCATCGGCGAGAATTCCCGTTGCGAAGCCACGGATCATGGGGAGCACCCTCTCGTCGCGCGTGCTCGCGACCACGTTCGTCGCGATTGTGACCGCCGCACCAGGGTCACCGTTGACGAGGGCGACCATGGAGTCCACAGCCGTGGCGGCGGCTGCATATCGCGGATTCGACGGGAACGTCCTCAAGGCGCTGGCCAATGCGGAGAGTCTGTCCGGGTCGAGCTCCGCGGAGTGGATGAGGATCTCGCCCAGGATGAGTGGAAAGCCGCTCACGTCGGGCGACCACCCCGACCTTCGAGCGATTGCACGGGCCGTCGCGGCGGCGTCTGTTGCAGCCGCGTAATCGCCGAACAGCGCCGAGCAGACACAGACCAGAGAATGGGCTCGGAAGAGCGCCTCTTCGCTCTCCGCGGCTTCGGCCGCCTGCGCGGCGCGGTAAGAGAAGGTTGCGCCTTCGCGCGCCTGCCCCGATGTCACGAACGCTTCGGCCACCGCGGACCACATCACGCTGCACTCCAACGGAGAGAGAAACGCGCCGACCGAGGCCGGCATCAACTCGGCGATCCGCTCGGCCAGTTCGAGAGCTTCGGCGTATGCACCGATCTGCAGCCGAGCAAGGATGACGCCGGTACTTGCGCGCAACCGGACCGCGCCATCAACCTCAGCAAGCGACAGAGACGGGATCGCGGCCACTCGATGCAGGACGGAAGCCCCGAGGTGATCAGCGCCGCGAAGCCCTATCTGCGCTGCCCGCTCGGCCTGACTCACATCGAACAACGATCAATCCAATTACTCTGTCTCCCCCGACGCGCGGGATGCGGCGACCGGTTGTCTGCCCATTCGGGCTGGGAGCAGATTGCGTGTCGCGCTCGGTCGCTTCGCTTGCTTAGGTCTTTATACGGGTTCGGATTCCCGGAGAAGCGGGTGTCGCGCGCGGACTCACCCAGAAGTTCACCCACGAGCTCATCTCCGAGCCTTCACCAGCGTTCGCGAGTGAGGTTCCCCGTGGTTGTGGAACCCTTCGTGACGATCTGGTTTGTGGCCGGGGATGCAACGCACCCTTCGGGCGCTAGGACAGTTGTCCCTCACGATCGACCTGAGCGCCTACCCTGCCTCGGATGAGGAAGACGAGCACGAGGCCCACAGCGATGACCGCAAAGTTGCCAAGGCTAGCGACGGCAGCAAGGGGTCCTTCGGCGGGGTACTGAGCTTGCATGAAGATCGCGGGATCCGTGCTCGCGTGCAAAAGCACGGGAGCTAGCAGCGTGCGCGTAACCCGCATTGCCAGGTACATAAGGATGCCGAAGAAGAACGTGTACACGAGTTGCAGCAGGGTCGGCACGATCGCCTGACCGACGAGAAGGTTAGGTGAACACGTAGTCCAAGCCAGCGGCGTCGTAATCGATGCTGAACATGTGCAGCACGTTGAAAAGCAGAGCGACAGCGACAGCGATCCACATCCAACCCCTGCCGACGATCGGCTGTCGCGCAAACAGACCGCGCAACCATCCCACCGACGCACCGAAGATCGCCAACAGAAGGCAGCCGAGAAGCACCGGACCGGCGAAGAAGACGAGAACGTACGAAGCGGTCCCCGGCTCACCCGCGAAGGTCACGATGGGTGCGACAGAGAATCCGACGACTTCATAGAGCACCAAGTACACGACCGCGAGCAAGACGGAAACATAGCCTGCGATGGACTCGGCTCGGGGCAGGCAGTGCGCACCCGTAAACCGAGAAAGCAGCGACGAGCTCTGCGCACACGATGACCGCTCTGGACTTCCCCCGCGGTGGGCGCACCACCGCGCAAAGCGCTGGGTTTCCGTTGGGTCGGAGCCCTGTTTCTGACTCTCGCTCCCCCGCATTCCCAGTGTTCCCGTGCCGGCTACAGGACTTGAACCTGCAACCCCCGTATTACAAGTACGGTGCGCTACCAATTGCGCCAAGCCGGCGTGACCGCCTGGCGGTCTCACGCCCTCGCGAGCGCAGGGACGAGTCTATGCGCTCAGCGCGGGCGGATCACGACGACGGGGTCGGCGTGGGCGTGGGGCTGGCCGTGCGGTAGTACGCGTCGCTCGCTGTGGTGAGCACGAACTGCGCGAACTCCTTCGGGTCGTCGAGTGCGCCCTGGTACAGCTCGCCGTTGACGAAGATCATCGGCGTGCTGGTGAGTGTCAGCCCGTCCGTGCCGGGGATGCCCGCGACGGCCGCGTCGGTCGCGCTCTTGGCCCATGCCATGAACTCGCCGTTCTCGATGCAGGAACGCACCTGACGGGGTTCGGCCGCCCCCGCTGCCTGGGCCATGTCGGCGAGCGTCTCGTCGCTCAGCCCGTCGGATGTGGCCTCGGGCTGCTGCAGCAGCAGTTGGTGGTTGAACGCGAACACCGTGTCGGGCGAATAGGTCGCGACACAGGCCGCTGCACCCGCGGCACGCAGCGAGTACTTCGTGCCGTTCGACTTGGCCGTGAGCATGGCGACGGGGTGGTACGAGAGCGTCGCAGCCCCCTCCGTCACCCACGAGGAAAGCTGGGGAGCGTTCGCCGTCTCGAACTGCTTCGCGCCGGGCGCGAGGTAATCCACGTAGACGCGGATGTCGACGGAGGACCGGTTCGTGGGTACCGGCGTGGGGGTCGTGTCACCCTGCGGCGCCGCAGACTCTGTCGGCGCGGACTCGTCCACCGAACCGCCGAGCACCGACACACCGGCGACGGATGCGACGGCGAAGCCGCCGTCGACCGCGCCGCTCGGCTGCAGCTGCGGGGAGGAGGTCGACGAGCTCACAGCGAACACCACCGCCGCGACCACGGCACCGACGACCGCCACGCCGCTGATCGAGAGCGCGGCCAGGCGAAGTCGACCGACTCGCGCGTGGCGCTGCCGCACTCGCTGCGCCTTCTCGCGCACCGCCTCGCGGCGATCGCTCGGCGCCGGGACGTTCGATGAGTCGTCGCTCGACATAGGACCTCTGAAGAAAACGTAGGGACCGGCGGAGTCCGGTCGGGCCGCACGGGAAACAGCCGATCCGATGCTAGCCAGACAGCCTGAGAAATGCCCAGACGCTCGTGCCATACTGAGAGGTGCGCCCGATGGCGGGCGTTGCGGGTCACCCCCGCGCATCCATCACTACGGATCGTCCGGCACGTACCTGCCGGTGAAGGAGAAGAAACAGTGGCAACTGTCACGTTCGACAACGCAACGCGTCTGTACCCGGGGGGAACCCGCCCGGCCGTCGACAAGCTCAACCTCGAGGTCGGAGACGGCGAGTTCCTCGTCCTGGTCGGCCCCTCCGGTTGCGGTAAGTCCACCTCGCTGCGCATGCTCGCCGGCCTCGAAGAGGTCAACTCGGGCAGCATCCGCATCGGCGACCGCGACGTCACCGACGTCCCGCCGAAGGACCGCGACATCGCGATGGTGTTCCAGAACTACGCCCTCTACCCCCACATGACGGTCGCCGAGAACATGGGCTTCGCGCTCAAGATCGCCGGCGTCGGCAAGGAGGAGCGCGCCCAGCGTGTGCTCGAGGCAGCCAAGCTCCTCGACCTCGAGGAGTACCTGACCCGCAAGCCGAAGGCCCTCTCGGGTGGTCAGCGTCAGCGTGTCGCCATGGGTCGCGCCATCGTGCGTCAGCCTCAGGTCTTCCTCATGGACGAGCCGCTGTCGAACCTCGACGCCAAGCTCCGCGTGCAGACGCGTACGCAGATCGCGTCGCTGGTTCGCCGCCTCGGCGTCACCACGGTCTACGTCACGCACGATCAGACCGAGGCGCTCACCATGGGTGACCGCATCGCCGTGCTGAAGGACGGCCTGCTGCAGCAGGTCGGCACCCCGCGCGACCTGTACGAGAAGCCGAAGAACGTCTTCGTCGCCGGCTTCATCGGCTCCCCCGCCATGAACCTCTTCCCGGCTGACCTGGCCGAGGGCGGCGTTCGCTTCGGTGACCTCGTGGTCCCCGTCGAGGCCGACACCATCGGCAAGGCGCACGGCACCGAGGTCACGATCGGTGTGCGTCCCGAGGACATCCAGGTGGCTCCGGCCGACGGCAAGGGCCTCTCGGTCGTCGTCGACCTGATCGAAGAGCTCGGCGCCGACGGCTACCTGTACGGCCACTCCGAGATCAACGGCAAGCGCACCGACATCGTGGCGCGCGTCGACGGTCGTCGTCACCCGAGCGCCGGCGAGACGGTCATCCTCGCGCCCGTTCCCGGCCACGTGCACGTGTTCGACCTCGAGAGCGGCGAGCGCCTGAACGACAAGGCGATCGCTTCGGTCTGATCGGAACGACCCCCGCGGCGCGGCGGATCCACCCGGATCCGTCGCGCCGCGACATATGTGGAGGGACACCATGGCGGATTCGCTGACCATCACGGCCAGTGCGATCGATCCCGCGCTGCTGACGCTGCCATGGAGCACGCCGCTCGCGGACTGGTCCAGCAACGACATCGTGCAGCTCCCCAAGGGCCTCTCACGCCACCTGGTGCGCTTCTCGACCCTCAGCGGCAAGGTCATCGCCGTCAAGGAGACCACCGGTGAGATGGCGCGGCGCGAGTACGACATGCTCGGCAACCTCGCCCGCCTCGACGTCCCGTGCGTCGACCGTTTCGCTGTGATCGACGGGCGGACGGATGCGGCCGGCCACCCGCTGCCGGCGGCCCTGGTGACCGCCCACCTCAAGTTCTCACTGCCGTACCGCGCCCTGTTCACCCAGGTGCTGCGCCCGAACACCGCCTCGCGCCTCGTCGACGCCCTCGCGGTCCTCCTCGTGCGTCTGCACAACGTGGGGTTCTTCTGGGGCGACGTCTCGCTCTCCAACACCCTCTTCCGACGGGATGCGGGCGCCTTCGCCGCGTATCTCGTGGATGCCGAGACGGGCGAGCTTCACGAAGGCGGCCTGACGCGCGGTCAGCGCGAGCACGACCTGGATGTGGCGCGCACGAACATCGCCGGCGAGATCATGGATCTCGCCGCCGGCGGTCGTCTGGCCGGTGACGTCGACGCGCTCGACATCGCCGACGGCATCGTCTCCTCGTACCGGTCGCTCTGGGCGGCGCTGACCGACAAGGAGAGCTTCTCCGCAGCGGAGTCGTGGCGGATCACGGAGCGGGTGCAGCGGCTGAACGCGCTCGGGTTCGACATCGGGGAGATGTCGATCGACACGGCGACTGACGGCGCCCTCGTCTCCATCCAGCCCAAGGTCGTCGACGCCGGACACCATCAACGCCGTCTGCTGCGCCTGACCGGTCTCGACGTCGAGGAGAACCAGGCGCGGCGACTCCTCAACGACCTCGACGAGTTCCGTGCACGCATCTCCCGCGTGGGCTCCGACGAGGAGATGGTCGCCCACGAATGGCTCACGCGGAAGTTCGAGCCGGTCGTCAAAGCCATCCCCTTCGATCTGCGCTCCAAGCTGGAGCCCGCGGAGGTCTACCACCAGGTTCTGGAGCACAGCTGGTACATGTCGCAGGCTCGGGGCCGCTCCGTGCCGCTCGCGGAGGTGCTCACGAGCTACATCGACGACGTCCTGCGTCACCGCCGTGACGAGGCCACCGTGGTGGGTCCGCCCACCGAGGCGACGTCGATCATCCCCGTGCTGCGCGACGACTACGTGCCTCGCGACGCGGACGACGATGAGGATGAGGCGATCGACTGGCGAGACCTGGTCTGATCACGGTCGGCGGCTCGCCGCATCCGATCACGTCGGTTCAGTAGCCGACGGTGAAGCGCTCCCGCGAGTGACGCGGCGTCTCGATCTCGTCGAGCACAGCCACGGCGAGGTCGGCGCCCGAGATGGACGAGTCGCCGTTGTCATCGACGACGAGCACGTCCCCGCCGTCACGATACGAGCCCGTGCGCTCCCCCGGCGCCCACGCGCCGAAACCGCCCGCGGGGTGGATGTAGAACCAGTCGCGGTCGCCCGCGCGCGTCTGGAGGTCTTCGAGGATGCCGATCGCCTCGAGCGCTTCGGGCTTGTACTCCTCCGCGAAGCCCTCGGTGTCGACGAGACGCGGGCCGCCCTCGGCGACGAGACTGCCGCCCGCGCCGCCGATGACGCCGATGCGCACGTCCTCGGGCAGCACCGAGAGCAGCTGCTCGATCCCCGGGCGGAGCGCGCCGAGCATGTCGCCACGCGCGGCCACGGCCGAGACGACGACATCCACACCGAGCAGCTCGTTCACGAGGGTGGGGACATCCAGCAGCGTGGCCTCGACGTAGACCGCGCCCTCGACGCGTTCGGCGGGGACGGTGCGCGCGACCGAGAGCACCGTATGCCCGCGTCGGACCGCCTCTGCGACGATGTGGCTACCGGCGTAGCCGGTTCCTCCGAGAACGGCGATGCGAGACATGGATGCTCCTTCGGTCGGGGGTGGCTGTCAGGCCGACCGTAGCGTGGCGACCTGGTAGAGCGCGACGGATGCGGCGATCCCCGCGTTCAGGGACTCGGTCGCGGCGGAGATCGGGATCGACACGATCTGGTCGCATGTCTCGGTCACCAGGCGCGAGAGCCCCTTGCCCTCGGAGCCGACGACGATCACGACGGGACGGTCTGCCAGCTGCAGGGCCGGAAGCGCCACATCACCGCCGCCGTCGAGGCCGAGTACGAACACGCCCTGCTTCTTGAACTCCTTGAGCGTCGTCGTGAGGTTCGCCGCCATGGCGACGGGGAGGCGCGCTGCCGCTCCCGCGCTCGTCTTCCATGCGGCGGAGTTGACACCCGCGCTGCGACGCTGCGGAATGATCAGGCCCTGACCGCCGAACGCGGCCGTGGAGCGGATGATGGCACCCAGGTTGCGGGGGTCCGTCACACCGTCGAGTGCCACGATCAACGGCAGCTCGTCGCGGTCGATGATCTGCTCGAGCAGGTCCTGAGGGTGCGCGTACTCATACGGAGGCACCTTCAGCGCGACACCCTGGTGCACGCCGTCGAAGCCGGCCATGCGGTCCAGCTCCTGGCGCGTGACCTCCAGCACGGGGATCTCACGATGCGTCGCGATCGAGAGCATCTCCTTGACGCGGTCGTCCATCTCGACGCGCTGCGCGATGTAGAACGCGGTCGCGGGGATGCGGGCGCGCAACGCTTCCAGCACCGAGTTGCGGCCGGTGACCGTCTCCGTGTCGTCGTTCTGCTTAGAGCGCGGTGTGCGGTTCTGGCCTGCGATGCGCGGGGCGGCCTTGCCCCCGGCCGCGACGAAGCGCTCCTGCGCGGCCTTGCGCTTACCCGCGGGGTGCCAGGCGCGGTCCTCCGCCTTCGGTGTCGGGCCGCGGCCCTCGAGCGAACGGCGGTTCTTGCCGCCGGTGCCCTTCGTGGGGCCCTTCTTCTTGCCGCGTCCGGCTGACGGGTTTCCCGGCTTAGCCACGTTTCACACTCCAATGGGTCCCCTCGGGACCGTCTTCGAGGACGATGCCGGCGGCCGCGATCGCATCGCGCACCCGGTCGGCGCTCGCCCAGTCCTTGTCTGCTCGCGCCTGGGCGCGTTGGTCGATCATGACGCGCACGAGCGCGTCCAGGGCTCCCGCTTCGGGACCCGCCGCGCTCTTGCGCCACCGCTCGTCGAGCGGGTTGATGCCGAGGATGTCGGTCATGGCGATGACCTCGGCCGCGCGGCGACGCGCGTTCTCCGAGTCTCCCTCATCCAGTGCCGCGTTTCCTGCACGCACCGTCTCATGAAGGACGCCGAGAGCCTGCGGGACGCCGAGGTCGTCATCCAGCGCCGCGGCGAACGCTTCGGGAACCACCGCCGTCTCCGCCCCCGCACCCACGCGCTCGGCGCGTTCGAGGAAGGTGCGGACGCGATCGAGCGCCGCCTCCGCCTCGTCGAAGGCCTTGCCGGAGACATCGAGGCTCGAGCGGTAATGCGCGGCGGCGAGCGCGTAGCGCACGACGAGCGGGTCGCGCTCGGCGAGCACGTCGGCCGCGAGGGTGAAGTTGCCGAGCGACTTCGACATCTTCTGGCCGTCGACGGTGACGAGGCCGTTGTGCACCCAGTACTGGGCGAACGCATCGCCTGCCGCCGTGGACTGCGCGAGCTCGTTCTCGTGGTGAGGGAACCGCAGGTCGAGGCCGCCCCCGTGGATGTCGAAGCGCGGTCCGAGGTACCGGCGCGACATCGCCGAGCACTCGATGTGCCACCCCGGGCGCCCCTCGCCCCAGGGCGACGCCCACCGCGCATCTGTCGGCTCGCCGTCCTTCGCCCCCTTCCACAGGGCGAAGTCGTGCGGGTCCCGCTTGCCGCGAGGGTCCGCATCCGCGGCCGCTTCCATCGCGTCGACGTCCTGGTGCGTGAGGGCACCGTAGGCGGGCCAGGACCGCACGTCGAAGTAGACGTCGCCGGATCCGTCGGGCGCCGGGTACGCGTGGCCGCGCTCGATGAGCAGCGCGATGAGCTCGATCATCTGCGGGATGGATGCGGTGGCTCGCGGCTCGTAGGTCGGTGCGAGGATGCCGACGGCGGCATAGGCCTGGCTGAACGCGAGTTCCATGCGGTAGGCGAGCGCCCACCAGGGCTCGGTGGGCGTCGCGTTCGCGAGCACCTTGTCGTCGATGTCGGTGACGTTGCGCACGAATGTCACCCGACCGAACCGGTGCGCGAGCCAGCGTCGCAGCAGATCGAAGCTGAGCGCCGCACGCACGTGGCCGATGTGCGGGCCGGACTGCACCGTCGGGCCGCAGACGTACATCGTGACGTTGCCGTCCTCCAGGGGCGCGAAGTCGCGCAGCGCCTGCGCCTGGGTGTCATAGAGCCGGACCGTCACTCCCCCAGCCTACCGGCGGGGCTGTGTCACCACCCCGACACATGACAGCGATAGAAAGGACTCATGCTGCCCGTGTTCGCCGTCCTCGCGGCGGCGGTGCTGTTCGGCACGACCGGTACCTCGCAGGCACTGGGTCCGGACGGTACGACGCCCCTCGGAGTCGGGGCGGTGCGTCTGCTCATCGGCGGCACGGCGCTGGCGGTGATCGGCTTCGCCCTCGCCCGCCGACACCGACGTGCGACGGCATCCGCGTCTCCCCCACTGTCGGCGCGCGCGCTCGCCCTCATGGCGCTGACGGGCATCTGTCTGGCGGCCTACCAGCCGCTGTTCTTCCTCGGCACAGCCCGCAGCGGCGTCGCGGTGGGCACCGTCGTCGCGCTCGGGTCCGCGCCGGTGATGGCGGGGCTCATCGAATGGGCGATCACCCGGCGCCTCCCCCGGCCCACGTGGCTCGCGGCGACGGCATTGGCTACGATCGGCGTCGCCCTCCTGGCCTTCGCCGGCGGCGGCTCCGGTTCAGCGGATCCTCTCGGCGTCCTCGGGTCGCTGGGTGCGGGCGCGGCGTTCGCCGTCTTCGCCAACGCGCAGCGCCGGCTGATGTCGACGGGGTGGGATCCCTTCACGGTCGCCGGTGCCATGGGCGCCGGCTCCGCCGCCAGCGCCCTGTTCATGCTCCCGTTCGCGTCGTTCTCGTGGCTCGGTGAGCCCAGCGGCGTCGCCGTCGCGCTCTGGCTGGGGCTTGCGACGATCGCGGTCGCGTACACGCTGTTCACCTGGGGCTTGCAACGCCTCACCGCCGCGACCGCGGCGACACTGACCCTCGCCGAGCCCATCACCGCCACCCTGCTGGGCCTCATCGTTCTCGGCGAGCACCTCGACGCCGCATCCGTCGTCGGCATCGCCGTGCTGAGCGTCGGTCTCGTCGTACTGGCCTGGGGCTCCCGCCGGCGGGATCCCGAGCCGTTCCCCCTGGAAGGATGAGCATGCACGACTACCGCATCGACGACCCCACCCGCGGCCCGGCGCACGAGCTCGTCGTCTCCCACCTCGCGGCCATGCACGCCGGCACCCCCGCCGAGAGCGTGCACGCGCTCGACGCCGCGGGGCTGAGCGCACCCGGGGTCACCTTCTGGTCTGCGTGGTCCGACGGTGAGCTCGCGGGCATCGGCGCTCTCAAGCGGTGGGGCGGCGACCGCGGCGAGCTGAAGTCGATGCGGGTCGCCGACGCCTTCCGCGGAACGGGCGTCGGGCGCGGCATCCTTCGCCACATCCTCGGCGAAGCGGCAGCGATGGGACTGACGAGCGTGTGGCTCGAGACCGGCAGCACACCGGAGTTCGTGCCCGCGGTGCGCCTCTACGAGAGCGAGGGCTTCGTCCGCTGCGGGCCGTTCGCGAACTACCGCGACGATCCGCTGTCGCTCTACTTCACGCGCGCGATCTGATCGGTCACTGCGCGGGCAGCAGCATCGCGACGGCGACCGCGAAGACGCCCTCACCACGCCCCTCGAAACCGAGGCCGTCGGTCGTCGTGGCCGACACGGATACGGGAGCGCCCAGCGCTTCGCTCAACGCAGCCTCCGCTTCGCGACGCCGAGGGGCGAACCGCGGACGCGTGGTCTGCACCTGCACCGACACGTTGCCGATCACCCACCCCGCCTCGCCGACCAGGGCGCGGGTGCGAGCAAGGAACGCGTCGGCGTGCGCGTCCGCGTACTCGGGGCGGTCGACCCCGAAGTGCGTGCCGATGTCGCCGAGACCCGCCGCCGCCAGCACGGCGTCGACGACGGCGTGAGCGACCGCATCCCCGTCCGAATGCCCGGACAGGGCCGGTTCGCCCGGCCAGTGCAGTCCCGCGAGCCACAGCTCCCCGTCTCCGGCGAACGCGTGGACGTCCGTGCCGACGCCCACGCGCGGCGCGGGTGCCGGCTGCTGCAGATGAACCGGGTGCTCGATGGCCGGCGTCAGAAGTGCGCGTGCGCGCTCGAGGTCGGCGGGATGCGTGATCTTGAAGCCGAGCGCGTCGCCCGCGACGGCCGCGATACGGTGACCCGCTGCGGCGACGAGCGCCGCATCGTCCGTGAACTCGGCATCGGCGACGGCGTAGGCCGCACTCAGGACGTCGCGCCGGAATCCCTGCGGGGTCTGCGCGGAACCCAGCTCGGAACGATCGACCACGCCGATGATCTCGTCGCCGTCGACGCGCTTGATCGTGTCGACCACGGGAAGAACGGGGACAGCACCCCATCCGGTCCGCTCGACGGCCTCCACGATCCGGGTGAAGACCTCGGGCGGGGTCAGGGCGCGGGCCGCGTCGTGCACGAGCACGATCTCGATGTCACCCCAGAGCGCCGCGAGACCCGCGGCGACCGACTTCTGACGAGTATCCCCACCGGCGACGACGCTCACGCGCTCACGCGCATCGCCCGCCGCGGCGAGCGCCTCCGTCAGGGCCTCGCCGGTACGGTCCACGGGTGCGACGACGACCACCTGAGCGTCGAGTGCACTGCGGAACACACCGTCAAGGGCATGACGCAGCATCGTGTGCTCGTCGATCCCGACGAAAGCCTTGGGGACGTCCTCACCGAGCCGGGTACCCGACCCGCCGGCGACGACCACGACCGCGATACGCGGCACGGGCTGAGGCACAAAGGCGCCTTTCGTCAGCTGGCGAGAACCTCTTCGAGCAGCACGCTGGCCTTCTCCTCGTCCGTCTTCTCAGCGAGCGCGAGCTCGGAGACGAGGATCTGCTTGGCCTTGGCGAGCATGCGCTTCTCACCCGCGGACAGACCACGGTCCTGATCGCGGCGCCACAGGTCGCGCACGACCTCGCTGACCTTGATCACATCGCCCGAAGCGAGCTTCTCGAGGTTCGCCTTGTAGCGGCGCGACCAGTTGGTCGGCTCCTCGGTGAAGGGAGCGCGCAGCACCTCGAAAACGCGCTCGAGACCGTCCTTGCCGATCACGTCGCGCACACCCACGAGGTCGACGTTGTCGGCCGGAACCTCGATGACCAGATCGCCTTGGGTGACGTTGAGCTTCAAGTACTTCTTGGTCTCGCCCTTGATGACGCGTTCCTTGACCTCGATGATGGTCGCGGCACCGTGGTGCGGATAGACGACCGTTTCGCCAACCTCAAAAAGCATGGAGTTATGTCCTTTCGGCAACGACCAGGATACCACAGGGCCCAATGCGCTAGGGTTCGCGCCCTCGCATCACATCCCCCATCCCCGCGCACCCGCCCGCGCGGCATCGCCGCCCGCCCGCCCCTCGAATGCCGAGTTGCGTCCGAATGCCCGAGTTGCGTCGCATATGCGCACATGCCACACATTTGCGCACCTGCGCCTGAGGTTTCCTGGCGCGGATGCGGAAAGGTGTAGCCCCATCGAGGCGGATATGGCGAGCGGCACGAGCGGAGTCCGCGAGCGGAGTCCAGGAACGGGAGCGACCCGCGCGACGAACGGGAGCGAGGGGTGGGACCCCGTAGAATGCTGGAGAAGCCGTCTGCAACCGGGAGGAACCGTGAAAACGCGCCTGATCGCGTCCGTCGTCGTGGCGGCTGCTGTCGCACTGGGAACGAGCGGCTGCGCCATGCTCTCGCCGCAGAGCACGACGATCCCCTACTCCCCCGCCGACGGACTGAACGTGCCGGCGTCGAGCGGACCGCTCGCCGTGCGCAACGCGCTCGTGGTCGCCAACGACGAGGGCACCGAGGGCAACTTCGTGGCCGCGATCGTGAACGAGAGCGACTCCTCGCAGGTGCTCAACCTCGAGGTCGGCGAGAACGCCGTCAAGCTGACCGTGCGTGTTCCGGCCGGCGACACGGTGAGCCTCGGCACCGAGGACACCGATCCCCTGCTCATCGAGGACCTCGGCGCCCGCCCCGGCTCGACCGTGCCGATCTTCTTCCAGTCCGGCGACGGCGAGGGTGCCCGGGTGGAGATCCCGGTCCTCAACGGCGACCTCGACTACCTGACGCCGCTCGTTCCCTGAGCGCAGCGCACGCGAAAGGGCGGGACACCTCCGGGTGCCCGCCCTTTCGCTTTGACCTCCGGCCGCAGACCTCCGTCCGCAGGCCTCAGGCCTCGAACCGGTAGCCGAGTCCGCGGACGGTCACCAGCATGACCGGATCGCTCGGGTTCTCTTCGATGCGCGAGCGGATGCGCTTGATGTGCACGTCCAGGGTCTTCGTATCGCCGAAGTAGTCGGTGCCCCACACGCGGTCGATGAGCTGCCCGCGGGTCAGCACTCGACCGGCGTTGCGCATCAGGACCTCGAGCAGCTCGAACTCCTTGAGCGGCATGTTGATCTCTTCACCGCCGACGGTCACGGTGTGACGGTCGATGTCGAGCGTCACCCGGCCGCCCTGCAGAACGCGCTCGTCGAGGTCGGCCTCCACCTGAGCGAAGCGGCGCAGGACCGCCCGCATCCGCGCCAGCAGCTCCCTGGCCGAGTAGGGCTTGGTGACGTAGTCGTCGGCGCCGAGCTCCAGCCCCACGACGATGTCCACCTCGCTGTCCTTGGCGGTCAGCATGATGATCGGCACAGACGAGACGGTGCGGATCTGACGGCACACCTCGGTGCCGGGCATGCCCGGCAGCATCAGGTCGAGCAGCACGATGTCGGCGCCGCGTTCACGGAACGCGGAGAGCGCGATGGCGCCGTCTTCGGCGATCTCGACCTCGAACCCCTCCCTGCGAAGCAGGTAGGCGAGCGGGTCGGCGAGGTCGGGCTCGTCCTCGACGATCAGGACGCGGGTCATTCGGTGACTCCGTTCGGGTTCGGTGCCGCGGTCGGAGACGCGACGGGGGTCTTCTTGGCCTTCTTGGGTCGACGGCGGCCGCGGGCGGCCGGTGCCTCGAGGTCGTCCGGCGGCGATGCGATCGGAAGCTGGATGGTGAAGGTCGAGCCACGCCCGACGCGCGACCAGACACGCACCTCACCGCCGTGGCGCTGGACGGCATGCTTCACGATCGACAGTCCCAGCCCCGTGCCGCCCGTGCGGCGAGAGCGCGCCTGATCCGAGCGGAAGAAGCGCTCGAACACGCGCTGCTGGTCCGCTTCGGAGATGCCGATGCCTCGGTCGGTGACCGCGATCTCCACGGAGTTGTGCACCTGCTTGACCCCGATGCCGACGCTGGAGCCGCTGGGCGAGTACGCGATCGCGTTGGCCACCAGGTTGCCGAGCGCCTCGGTGAGGATCTGCGTGTCGCCGCGCACATACAGGCCTCGCGTCCCGCCGCGCACGACCGTCACCCCGGCAGAGCCTGCGGCGAGCGCGTGCGCCTCGCAGGCGGCCGTGACGACGGAGTCCACCGACACGTCGCCGACCTCGGCGAGCTCGTCCGCCGACTGCAGCCGTGAGAGATTCATGACGCGCGACGTCAGGGAGGCGAGCCGCTGCGCCTCTGCGCTGAGGCGACCGGCGAAGATCCGTACCTGCGCGGGATCGTCCGCGGCCGACTCGATCGCCTCCGCAAGCAGGCTCACCGCGCCCACGGGCGTCTTCAGCTCGTGCGAGGTGTTCGCGACGAAGTCGCGGCGCATCTGCTCGACCCGTTCACGCTCGGTGATGTCGCGGATGACGATGAGCACAAGCTTCGGCGAGATGGTCGTCGCGCGGGCCGAGACCAGCCGGGGCTCCGCGGGAGAGGAGGAGCGTCGCAACGTCAGGCTCGCCGTGCTGATCCCTCCCGAGCGCACCGCGCGCGCGAGCTCGCGGATACGATCGTCCGGCACGACCTCGTCGACGTGGATGCCGAAAGCCTCGGCCGAGGCGGATGCGGCACGCACCGTCCCGGAACCGTCCACCACGATCGCGCTGTCGTCCATGGCGGCCAGGACATCCGGGACGCCCTCGGGAACGGCCGTCGAGTTGCGCGCCTCGACGCGCGCCCTGGCCCGCATCGCACCGATGATCAGGAGGGTGATCGACGCCCCGAGGACGACGCCCATGACCAGGGCCAGCAGCGCGAGCTGCGACGAGTTCATGGCTCCAGCGTAAATGGAAGCTGAACCCGCACCCCGTCTCAGACGCCTCCGGGGGCGGCAGCGCAGGTAACATTCACTCCCGCGGCACCGTTCGTTAACCTTCGACGGCGAGAATCGCCCGGGCCCGTCCCGTGCCGCCCACGATCACCCCAGGAAGGTGCCTGTTTCATGCGCGAGGTTTTCCAGCAGTCCCTCGACGAGGTCCGTGTCCGGCTCGTCGAGATCTCCGAGCTCGTCACCGAGGCCATCGAGAAGGCGACGAGGGCCTTCGGCACGAGCGATGTCGCGCTCGCCGAAGAGGTCATCGACAACGACTCCGTGATCGATGACAAGGCGATCGAGCTCGACGAGCTGGCGATCGACATCCTCGCCCGGCAGCAGCCCGTCGCGAGCGACCTGCGCACGGTCGTCTCGGCACTGCGCATCAGCGCATCGCTCGAGCGGATGGGCGACATCGCCGAGCACATCGCGCAGTTGACCCGTATGCGCTTCCCCGACCGCGCCATCCCGAAGGGCCTCAAGGGCACTTTCACGAAGATGGGCGAGATCGACGTCGACGTGGCCCGCAAGCTCACCGAGTTGCTGCGCACGCGCGACCTGGACCTCGCCGAGCAGCTGCGCAACGAGGACGACAAGCTCGACGAGCTGCACGTCAGCGTCTTCGAGAAGGTCCTCAGCGAGTCCTGGCAGGGCGAGGCGGCGGCGACGGTCGACGCGACCCTGGCGAGCCGTTACCACGAGCGCTTCGGCGACCACGCGGTGTCGGTCGCGAAGAAGATCGTCTACCTCGCGACCGGCGACTGGGCGCCGCAGTCCGAGGTCGAGCCCCAGATCTGACCTTGCAGACATACGGGAAGGGCCCGGATGCATCACGCATCCGGGCCCTTCCCGTGTCGGCTTACTTGCCCTGGTTGGCGACGGCGGCAGCGCCCGCCGCGGCGGCCTCGGGGTCGAGGTACTCGCCCTTGCCCAGCGCCTGCAGGTTCTCGTCGAGGCGGTACACCAGCGGGATGCCGGTGGGGATGTTCAGCTCGGCGATGTCGTCGTCGCTGATGCCCTCGAGGTGCTTCACGAGGCCGCGCAGCGAGTTGCCGTGGGCGGCGACGAGCACCGTCTTACCTGCGGTGAGGTCGGGGACGATGGCTTCGCTCCAGTACGGCAGGAGCCGGTCGATCACGAGCTTGAGCGACTCGGTGCGCGGCACCTCGCCGTCGATCCCGGCGTAACGAGGGTCGTTCACCTGGCTGAACTCGGATGCGTCATCGAGCGGGGGCGGCGGAACGTCGAAGGAACGACGCCACAGCATGAACTGCTCCTGACCGAACTCGGCGAGGGTCTCGGCCTTGTCCTTGCCCTGCAGCGCGCCGTAGTGGCGCTCGTTGAGACGCCAGGTGCGCTTGACGGGGATCCACAGACGGTCAGCGGCGTCGAGCGCGAGGTTCGCGGTCTGGATCGCGCGACTCAGCAGCGACGTGTGGACGACGTCGGGCAGCAGGCCCGCCTCGGCGAGCAGCTCGCCGCCGCGGGCGGCCTCGGCCTTGCCCTGGTCGGTCAGGCGCACGTCGACCCATCCGGTGAAGAGGTTGAGCTCGTTCCACTGGCTTTGGCCGTGGCGCAGCAGGATCAGGGTATGAGGGGTGGTCATGAGCCCATGATATCGACCGCGACGCTGGCATCATGGGGCCATGAGTCCTACGCCTTCGGGTCGCATCACCCGAGGCACGACGGGCACGAACCGCCTCCGCCGCGTGGACAGGTGGATCGCGCGCCACCGCGCGCTTCGGACGGCGGAGTCGGAGCCACTCGTGGTGGATCTCGGCTTCGGGGCGAGCGGCGTCACCGCCCTGGAGCTGGAGGCAAGGCTGCACCGCATCCGCCCGGATGTGCGCGTGTGGGGACTGGAGATCGATCCCGCGCGCGTGGCACGTGCTCGTGCGCAGCTCGAGAGCGTCCGCGAGGGCACGACGATCTTCCGCCCCGACGCGCGGGTCTCGTTCGCCCGCGGCGGCTTCGAGGTCCCTGTATCGGAGCGGCCACGCGTCATCCGTGCGTTCAATGTGCTGCGTCAGTACGACGAGGACGAGGTTCCGGCGGCCTGGGAGCGCATGGCGTCGCGTCTGGATGCGGGCGGCTTCCTCGTCGAAGGCACGTGCGACGAGCTCGGGCGCATCAGCACGTGGGTCGAGATCGGCCCCGATGCGCTGCCGCGCACGCTGACGATCTCGCTGCGGCT
The DNA here is from genome assembly GCF_056868075.1 of Microbacterium sp. KU4F. Classification (NCBI taxonomy): domain Bacteria; kingdom Bacillati; phylum Actinomycetota; class Actinomycetes; order Micrococcales; family Microbacteriaceae; genus Microbacterium; species Microbacterium sp. KU4F. Next base: position 1,218,514 of record NZ_CP200324.1, read on the forward strand.
GACCGGTCTGGAGTTCCCCTCGATCGCGGCCGAGCGTCTACCGAAGGCGCTGATCCACCGCAATGTGCCGGGAGAGCGTGTGCACGAGCTGCTGCGCGCGCTGGATGCCGAGTGGACGCGCGCGGCGCCCCTGGCGACGTTCTCCCCGGCGCAGCGGTGGCAGGCGGCGCTGGCGGCGCTGGAAGCGGACGGCTGGCCCCTCCGGCAGCGTTCGCGGTGGCGCCTGGGCGAGCTCACGGTGCCGTGGGAGCAGGTGGCGCCTCGCTGAGAAGCGTCTCACCTGACGGGGCCGCGGCCTGGGGAAGGCCGTGTCAACCCACAGGATGCAGAGTCCGCTCCCCCACGGAGAACCACGCCTTCCGGATGAGCCCGTCCTGCACCTCGTAGACGCACAGCACCTCGACGTGGCCAGGGCCTTCGGGGAAGGTTCGTTGTACGAGCTCGTGATCGACGACCATGGACCCGACGACAGAGCGGTGCAGCAGCACACCATTCAGATCCAGTTCGGCGAACCGCTCGAGGTGCCGTTCGCGAACCTCCTGAAGTCCACGTGCCACCAAGACATCGGGGAAAAGGTAGTACTCGCAGTCCGGCGCCCACCACCGCATGAAGTCGTCGATGTCGCGGGCGTTGTAGGCCTCAAGCTGCGCCTGAACCGGATCCGTCGTGCTGCGATGAGGCATACATCCACCGTATTCCGTCCTCCCGGCTCGCTCCGTCGCCGCGGGAGGCCTAGATGCGGGGCATGGCGGCCCGCGCCTCGTCTTCGCTGAGTCCGGTCGCGACCAGCAGATCGACCGTGAACGGGCGCAGGGCGGAGATGACGCTGTGCTCGCCGGCGGAGGCGCCGGGTGCGAGCTGCGCCGGATCCAGGTGGCGGGCGACGGCCCGCGCTGCTTCGCGTGCGGGAATCTGCTGTGCGATGTCGTCGAGCGACTCCCCCACGAGGGCGAGGGCCCGCGCCAGGGACCGCAGCAGGTCGGCGGGGATGGGGCGCGGAGCGCCGTCGTCGATGAGATAGCCGGATCGGCGCGCCACGACGCGGAGATTGCGTACCGCGAGATCCGTGGCCGCCATGACGCGGCGGTACCGATCGAGCTCTGCGCGGCGCCTGCGCAGGAACGGGGAGATGCGCGCGACCGCGACGGCGGAGTCGAGAGATTCCTGCCAGGCCCGTACGAGCGGATCGAGCGCTCGGGCCTTCTCCAGTGCACGCTCCGCACGCGAACGGTCCCCGTCCTCCAGCGCACGGATGAGGGTCACGGTCGCGTCGTCGATCGCGGCGAAGAGCGCACGCGCCTCGCGCAGCACCTCCGCGCGAGGATTGCGGGGAACGAGGGCCGTCACCAGCAGTGCGGCAACGCCGCCGACCGCACCGTCCGCCAACCGGCTCCACGACGCCTCGGTCGGTGCCATCGGGAACAGCAGGACGATGAGGCCCTGGATCGCCGCGGCGATGGCGAAGCCGGGCTGCGGTGACAGCGCCCTGGCGACGAACACGACCACAGCGAGGGTGATGCCGAGCTGCCACCAGCCGGGACCCACCAGGCGCAGCAGGACCTCGGAGATGACGATGCCGAGCAGCATCCCGGCCACCGTCTCGGCCACGCGCCGCGGTCGCGCGTCGCGCACCAGCCCGAGGCTCGACACCGCCACGGTGCCGGCGAGCACGGGAGCGGAGTGTCCGAGCACGAACAGCGAGAAGACGTACGCGCCCATCGCCGCCGCCGTCAGCTGGGCGATGGCGGGCAGATCGGTGACCGCCCGCGACAGGCCGGGTCTCGGATCGAAGCGCTCTCGCAGCCGCGTCGACACGCTCGTGGTGTCGGCGCCGCCCGGGGGAACGGTCACCGCCGGCGCGAGAGTCGAGGCAAGCGCGGCACGCCGGCGCTGGCGCCCGCATCCGGCGGCACGACCGTGGTGACGGATGCGGCGACGTCGCCGTCTGCCGTGCGCACGACGACATCGGCCTCGGTGTCGGCTGTGCGTTTGATGACGGCCAGAGCGATGGGGCCGTCCTCGAAGTGGCGGGCGGCCGAGGTGATGCGGCCGATCTCCATATCGCCGACGGCGACCACGTCGCCGCGCGCGGGCAGGGATTCGGCACTGCCGTCCAGGTGCAGGCTGACCAGACGACGCGGCGGGTGACCGAGGTTGTGCACCTTCGCCACCGTCTCCTGCCCGCGGTAGCAGCCCTTGTCGAGGTGCACCGCGGTGCGGAGCCAGTCGAGCTCATGCGGGATCGTGCGCTCGTCGACCTCGTCCGCGAAACGGGGACGCCACGCGGCGACGCGCAACGCCTCGACCGCGAGCTCGCCGGCGAAACCGATCTCGCCGGATACGGCCCGCTGCGCCAGCCGCGCGGCCTCGGAGGCATCCACGAGTGCCTCGTTCCAGCTGCGCTGACTGCCCGGGTGCTCTTCGACGGGACCGTACGCGGCGCCGCCGACGGCGACCCCCGGCCACGGGTCGTGCCAGACGAGCGGCGTCTCGCCGACGGTGAGAGGACGGATGAGGGCGAGCCCCGCATCCGTCGCGCCCACCACGGCGACCTCGGTCGAGGCGTCGCGGACCTGGACCCGAAGACGGAAGCGCATGCGGCCCAGCCAGGCCGCGAGGGCGGGGGCATCACCCGCATCCGCGATGAGCCAGGTCGTCTCACCGTCGTCCAGCACGGCTGCCGCATGCTCGACGCGGCCCTGCGGGTCGAGCACCAGGAGTTCCGTCGACACCCCGGGCTGCAGCTGCGCGAGCGCCTGGGTCGTGATCGAATCGAGCCAGCTCAGCCGGTCGACGCCCGTGACGGCGATGACGCCGCGGCCCCCGCGCGGCGCGATGGCCGTGCCGCGCTCCAGCGCACGCTGTTCACGCATCGGATCTCCGACGTGCAGCAGCACATCGCCGTCGGTGATCGCGCCGGCGGGCGAAGCGATCATCAGTCCACCTTCGCCAGGCGGGCGGATGCGTGCGAGCCGAGCTCGGATCCGAGGGCGGCGATATCCCACGCCCAGAGCAGATGCCCGTCGACCAGGCCATACAGCCGGGTGGCCGCCGTGTAGGCCTTGGTTCCGGGCGCGGCGATCACCGCGTCGGTCGCGATGTCGATGCGCGGGCCGCGGATCTGACCGAGATAGAGCTCGCTCACCCCGTCGGCGTGCACGATGTTCGCGGCGATCTCGAAGCCGCCCTCGGGGGTGCGCAGCGCCTCGACGTCATCGGCCGTGCGTGCCGGCTCGTCCGAAACAGCCGGGAGCAGTCCCGGCCCCGGATCTCCGGGGCCCTGCGGTCGCACGACACGCCAGAAGCCGACCTCGGAGACCAGCAGACGGCGCGATTCGCCGTCGCCGACCCACGCGGTGGCGGAGTAGTTGACGGCATCTCCGCCGTCGTGGCTGAAGCTCACGCGGTGCGTGAACTCACCCGAGAAGTGGTGACCGTCTGCCTCGTAGTCGATCACTCCGGTCCCCTCCCAGACTCCCAGGAGCCACGAGAGGGGTGCGAGGTCGGCGGGCAGATCGGTGGGGAGCTCGATCATCGCCCGCTCCGTCAGCGCTGGCCGCGGTAGAGGTTCCAGACCACGGCGCCCGAGACGAACGCGATGGCGAGGGAGGCGAGCACGAGCAGGCCCACGAAGAACATTTCGAGCGCGACCAGGTCCATGCGCCCCATGGTAGCCCGTCCGCGAAGGCGATGGGCTCAGCGCGTGCTGGCGATGAGCGAGGAGAGCGCGACCGCCACGCTGATCACTCCCAGCACGAGCAGGGCACCGAGGCTGCTGAGCGCCACGCGCTGGATGAAGCGCTGCACCCGGCCGTACGCCAGCTGGATGGCGAAGGCGAGGATGACGGACGCGGCGAGCGCCAGCGTCATCAGTGTCGCGTGCCACGGCGACGGGACGAACAAGGCGACGGCGAGCCCCGCGACGGCCGCGAACACCCAGACGGCCAGGATGCCGCCGAAGGGCCGACGTGGCGCCAGTTCCGGTGTCGTCATACGATCATTCTCACGCACGGGAGCGCGCGCTGCACGTCGTGCGTCCCGGTGAGATCTGCGTGCCTCGCGGCTGCGCATAAGATGAGGCACGACGCGGACCCCGCCCGGAGGGTGACTTTGGCACAGCTTCTCGTTCTGAGTTCCGCCGGTAGCGCGCCCGCGCTCCCGGCGCTGGAGCTGTTGAGCCATCGCGTCCGCCAGATCCCCGCCGAACCCGCGCAGCTGGTGAACGCCCCCAACGCGGACGTCGTCTTCGTCGATGCACGCCACGATCTGGTCGGCGCCAAGTCGCTGTGCAAGATCCTGACCACGACGGGACTCGATGCACCACTCGTGCTCATCGTCACCGAGGGCGGTCTGACCGCGGTGTCCACCGATTGGGGCGTCGACGACGTGATCCTGGTGGGAGCCGGGCCCGCCGAGGTCGACGCCCGCATCCGACTCGCCGTCGGGCGCCTGTCGAAGGAGCAGGTCTCGACCCGCATCCAGACCTCCGGCATCACTATCGACGAGTCCTCGTACTCCGCCAAGGTGCACGGCAAGCCGCTGGATCTGACCTACAAGGAGTTCCAGCTGCTGCACTTCTTCGCGACGCATCCGTCGCGGGTGTTCACCCGCGAACAGCTGCTCAGCGAGGTCTGGGGCTACGACTACTTCGGCGGCACACGCACGGTCGATGTGCACGTGCGGCGCCTGCGCGCCAAGCTCGGCGATCTCGAGCAGCTCATCGGCACGGTGCGCAACGTCGGTTACCGCTTCAACGTGTACGAAGAGGATCAGATCCCGGCTGCCGGGGAGCGCGCCGGATCCTGACCCCTGCGGAGTTCACACTCGTGTCACCTCTGGCTGCAAGGATGTGGGAATGATCTCCGACGTGATGCTCGATGCGGGCCTGGGCGATGCCGACGACGACGACTTCGACGTCACCGACGGCGGTGACACCGAGCTGCCCGAGGCGCGGTATCTGGATCGTGAGCTGAGCTGGCTGGCGTTCAACCAGCGCGTGCTGGAGCTCGCGGAGGACCCGGCCGTGCCGACGCTCGAGCGCGCGAACTTCCTCGCCATCTTCGGCAGCAACCTCGACGAGTTCTTCATGGTGCGTGTCGCGGGACTCAAGCGCCGCATCATCACGGGCCTCGCCGTGCCGACGAACATCGGCCGCGCAGCCCAGGACGTCCTCGCCGACATCTCCCGGGAGGCCCACGCGCTCCAGCTGCGTCACGCCGAGGCCTGGCAGCGCCTCGTGCGACCCGCACTGGCGGATTCCGGCATCGAGGTGATCGGGTGGGGCGATCTCGACGAAGACGACCGTCTGCGCCTGTCCGACTACTTCCAGTCGCAGGTGTTTCCGGTGCTCATGCCGCTCGCGGTGGATCCGGCACACCCCTTCCCCTACATCTCGGGTCTCTCGCTGAACCTGGCGATCCGCATCCGCAACGCGAAGACGGGCCGCCAGGAGTTCGCGCGCTTGAAAGTGCCGCCCATGCTGCCGCGGTTCGTCGAGGTCTCGCGCGTCGGCGAGCGCGTGCGCTACCTCGCGCTCGAGGATCTGATCGCCAACCACCTCTCCGACCTCTTCCCGGGCATGGAGATCCTCGACCACCACGCGTTCCGGCTCACGCGCAACGAAGACATGGTGATCGAAGAGGACGAGACCGAGAACCTCATCCAGGCGCTCGAGGCCGAGCTCATGCGTCGGCGTTTCGGGCCGCCGATCCGCCTCGAGATCACCGACGACATGGACGAGCTCACCCTCGATCTGCTGATCAAAGAGCTCGACATCACGGAGCAGGAGGTCTATCGCCTCCCCGGCCCGCTGGATCTGCGGGGCCTGTTCGACCTGTCGCGCATCGACCGTCCCGACCTGCACTACCCGCCGCACGTTCCCACGACCGCGGTGGCGTTCCAGCCCGGCGACAACAACGAGCGCGCCGACATCTTCGCCGCGATCCGCAAGGGCGACGTGCTCGTGCACCACCCGTACGAGTCCTTCGCCACCAGCGTGCAGGCGTTCCTCGAGCAGGCGGCGAAGGACCCGCACGTGCTCGCGATCAAGCAGACGCTGTATCGCACCTCGGGCGACAGCCCGATCGTGCAGGCGCTGATCGACGCCGCCGAGGCCGGCAAACAGGTGCTGGCCCTCGTCGAGGTCAAGGCGCGCTTCGACGAGGCGAACAACATCGTCTGGGCTCGCAAGCTCGAGAAGGCCGGCGTGCACGTGGTCTACGGCCTCGTCGGGCTGAAGACGCACTGCAAGCTCGCCCTCGTCATCCGCGAGGAGAACGGCGTGCTGCGCAGCTACTGCCACGTCGGCACCGGCAACTACAACCCGAAGACCAGCCGCATCTACGAGGACTTCGGCCTGTTCACCGCGAGCGACGAGGTCGGCCGCGACCTCACCCGCCTGTTCAACGAGCTGAGCGGATACGCGATCGAGAAGAAGTTCAAGCGGCTGCTCGTCGCCCCGTTGCACCTGCGCAAGGGGCTCGTCCGTCTCATCGAGCGCGAGCGCAAGCACGCGCTCGACGGCAAGAGCTCCGGCATCCGCATCAAGGTCAACTCGATGGTCGACGAACAGATCATCGACGCGCTCTATCGAGCCAGTCGCGCCGGTGTTCCGGTCGAGATCTGGGTGCGCGGCATCTGCAGCATCCGTCCCGGCGTCGAGGGACTGAGCGAGAACATCACGGTGCGCTCGATCCTCGGCCGCTACCTCGAGCACTCCCGGATCTTCGCGTTCGACAACGACGGCGACCCCGAGACCTACATCGGCTCGGCCGACATGATGCACCGCAACCTCGACCGTCGCGTCGAAGCGCTCGTGCGCATCACGGCGCCCGCGCAGATCGCCGAGCTGAGCGAGCTGTTCTCGCTCGCCATGAGCGAGAACACGAGTTCCTGGTGGCTCGCCGGCGACGGCACCTGGACGCGGCATTCCACAGACGCCGAGGGCAAGGCGCTCGTCGACCTGCAAGACAAGACGATGTTCCAGGTGCAGCGTCGTCGGCGCTCGAGGGCGGTGCGATGACGCACACCGCCGTCTATGCCGCGGGCGGAATCGTCTGGCGCCGGGTCGAGGACAAGCTGAAGATCCTCCTCATCCATCGCACCCGGTACCGCGACGTCACCCTTCCGAAGGGAAAGGTCGACCCCGGCGAGGCGCTGGTGGAGACGGCCGTGCGCGAGATCTTCGAGGAGACCGGCATCGCCGTCTCACTCGGACTCCCGGTCGGCGTCTCCCGCTACACGCTGCCCAGCCGGCGCGAGAAGGTCGTGCACTACTGGTCGGCGGAGGCCACCGACAGCGCCATCCGCGCGTCCGCGTTCGTGCCCAACAAGGAGATCGCGGCCATCGAGTGGGTGAGCCCGAAGAAGGCGCTCAGCTACCTGAGCTACCCCGTCGACGTGGAGATCGTGGAGAACTTCCTCCGCTTCGTCGACGACGGCGTGCTGGAGACGTTCCCGATCGTCGTGCTGCGCCACGCGAAGGCCACCCCGCGCGACGAGTGGTCGAAATCCGATGCGTCCCGTCCCCTCACCGCGCGCGGACGCAAGCAGGCGGAGGCGATCGTCGCACCGCTGGCCTCGTTCGGCATCCGTCGGATCGTGTCGTCGGATGCGGTCCGCTGCACCGAGACCGTCGCTCCCCTGGCTGCCGCCCTCGGACGCTCGATCAAGACGAGCGAGCTCATCAGCCAGGATGCGTGGGAAGAGGGCCGCGCTGACGCCCGCACGGTCGTCGGCAAGCGGGTGCGCTCGCGCAAGCCCGCCGTGGTGTGCAGCCACGGGCCCGTGCTGCCCGACATCCTGCACGAGCTGGCCCTCGCGACCGGCACGCTGCGCGGCTCGTATCTCGGCAGCGCCTCCGCGCTGGAGGTCGGCGGCTTCTCCGTGGTGCACCTGTCGCGCACGAACCCCGGTTCAGGCATCGCCGCGATCGAGACGCACCTGCCGAAGGTCTGACACGTGTCGCACGCGATCCGCGTGGTGTGGACGACACGAGAGGGCGCTGACCGTCGCGCGGTGGCCGCCCGCCTCGTCTTCGAAGCCACCGGGCGCACCCTCCGGCACGGCCCGTGCAGCAGGTGCGGCGGGAACCACGGACGACCCGGCCTCGAGGGAGGCGGGTCGGTCTCTCGCCTATTCCGGCGATCTCGTGGTGGCGGCGCTGGCCGATGATGGCGACATCGGTGTCGACGTCGAGGAAGGGTCCGCGGCCGCACCGACGCGACTCGAGCGGCTCGCTCCGGGCTCCACGCTGCGCGACTGGACCAGGTTCGAGGCGGCGGCCAAGGCGGTGGGGGCGGATCTGCGTGGCGGAGTACAGCTGCCGGCCGTCGCCGAGGGAGACGGCTGGCGGACGGTCGTCGCCGATCGCGCGGTGCACGGCTGGGAGGCCGACGCCCCCGCCGGATTCGTGATCAGCGTCGCGCGAGCCGGGGCAGCGGAGCCTGATCGATCCAGGAGCTGAGCACTGCCGCCGAGCGGTCGTCCAACAAGCCGCGGAAGTCGTCGGTGACGACCAGACCGTGCCGATGGGCGGCGGTCCAGGCGCGCAACAGCTCGAAGAACGCCGCGTCGTCCAGGTGCAGCCGGAGGGCATGCAGGGCGAGGGCGCCGCGCTTGTACACCCGATCATCGAACAGTCGAACCGCGCCGGGATCGGCGATCACGAGGTCCTGCGGCTCGCCGGCCAGCTGTCGCAGATGGGCGCGCGCGCAGGCATCGGCATCCGGTCCGCCCGATGCCTCCGACCACAGCCACTCGGCGTAGCACGCGAAGCCCTCGTTGAGCCAGATGTCCTGCCAGCGTGCGATGCCGACGCTGTTTCCGAACCACTGGTGGGCGAGTTCGTGCGCCACGAGTCGCTCGCTCGCCGCATCCAGATGATTCGCGCCGAACACCGCCATCCCCTGCGATTCGAGCGGGATCTCGAGATCGTCGGCGGTCACCACGACGCGGTACTGGCTCTGCGGGTACGGCCCGAACCGCTCGGTGAACGCCGCGATCATCCGCGGCAGATCGGAGAAGGCCTCACCGGCGGACGCCCGCAGCGCCACGGGAGCCCACAGCTCCACGGGAACGGACGCGGGGATCTCGGTGCGCGCGTATCGACCGATCTGCACCGCCGCCAGGTACGTGGCCGTGGGAACGTCACAGACGTACTCCACCACCCGACGCCGCCCCTGGACCTGATCCAGGATGCGCGTGCCCACTGCGACGGCCGTGTACTCCCGGTCGGTGGCGATCCGCATCCGCATCCGGGCGCGATTGTCGGGGCGGTCGTTGCAGGGGAACCACGTCGCCGCCCCGGTCGGCTGGTTCGCGACGAGCGCTCCGTCGGTCAGTTCCTCCCAGCCGATGGTGCCCCACGTCGAACGTCTCGGCGCGGGTGATCCCTCGTAGCGCACCTCGACGGTGAACGTCTCCCCCGTGGCGACGTCGCGACCGAACCCGATCTGCAGGTGCTGCGCGCTCTGACGCTGTACGGCCGGGGTCGCGCCGTCGACGCGGACCCTCGTGGCACGCATCCCGATGAGGTCCAGGCTCACGCCGCGCAGGTCGATCGACGCGGTCGCCTCGATCGTCGCGGTGCCGCTCAGGCGGTTCGTGCGCACGCGGTAGTCGAGGTCGAGATCGTAGGAGACGACGTCGTACGTGACGTCGCCGCTGCGCGGAGCGTAGGCGTCGCCGGTCACGAGGTGGACTGGTATGCACGCACCTTGACCGCGCGCCACGGGCCGATGGGGTTGCCGCTCCAGCGGGTGCCGACGGGCACTGTCTCGCCACGCATCACCAGGGATGCGGGGCCGACCGTCGCGTCGGCACCGATGACGGCGGCAGGCAGGATCACGCTGTGCGGACCCAGCGTCGCGCCGGGTTCGAGCTCTACGGTGTCCATGCTCATGATTCGATCATGGAACAGGTGGGTCTGCACGACGCATCCCCGGTTGACCGTCGCCCCGTCGCCGAGGGTGACCAGATCGGGTTCCGGGAGCCAGTACGAATCGCACCAGACCCCGGTGCCGATGCGCGCCCCCATCGCCCGCAGCCACACCGCCAGGGCGGGCGTGCCGACGGCCCCGCGTGCGAACCACATCGCCGCCACCATCTCGGTGAACGTGTCGACGACCTCCGTGCGCCACACGAAGCTCGACCACAGCGGCTGCTCGCCGGCGCGGATGGGACCGACGATCGTCCACTTGGCAACGACGGTGACCGCAGCCGCCACGGCGCCTGCAACCAGCAGCACGATCCCCGACAGCAGCAGTGCCCACAGCCAGCCGAGCCAGCTCGTGAGTGCGGCGAGCGCGAAGAGCACCGACAGCCCGATCGCGCAGGTCACGACCACGGGGACGAACCGGCACAGCTCCCACAGCGCCCGCGCGAGGCGCAGACCGGGCGTCGGGCGGTACGTGCGCGACTCGTCCGCTTCAGTGACGGCACGGCGAAGGCGCACCGCAGGCGAGCCCAGCCACGACGATCCCGGCTTCGCCTTGCGTGGAGCCGATGACAGCACCGCCACCAGCCCGTCCCGCGGCACGCGGTGGCCCGGCGCCGCCATCCCGGAGTTGCCCAGGAAGGCGCGCTTCCCGATGCGCACGGCGCCCAACCGCATCCACCCGGCGTGCAGTTCGTAGGAGGCCACCATCGTGTCGTCGGCCAGGAACGCGCCGTCCTCGATCCGGGTGAGCGACGGCAGCAGGAGCACCGTCGACGCCTCGACGTCGCGCCCGACGCGGGCACCCAGCATCCGGAGCCAGACGGGTGTGAACAGGCTCGAGTAGAGCGGGAAGAGGATGGTGCGGGACGCATCCAGGAGGCGCTCGATCGTCCACGCCTGCCAGGCCACCCGGCTGCGGACAGGGTACGTGCCCGCCACGAGTCCGATCGAGAGCAGACGCACCGCGGCCACGACGACGCCGGCGAGCACGAGGCCGCATGCGAGCACGGCGGGCACCAGCCACACCATCGCCGCACCGAAGGCGGCCGACAACGACGGGGCACCATGCATCCCTGCCGCCAGAACGACCGCGCCGCAGAGGATGGCGAACACGGGGAGCACGGCCAACGCCAACGCCGACGCGCCGTAGGCCCACATCCATCGGTGCGGAGTCGGCGGCCGCTCTGCGGGCCAGTCCTCCGCGACCGCACCCACACGGACCGCGGGAGAGCCCGCCCAGGTCTGCGCCGCACGCACCCGCCCGAACACGGCCGATCCGGGCGCGATCTCCGCGCGCTGGCCGATGCGGGTGCCCGGAGCGAGAGTGCTGCGTGCGCCGACGGTCGCCGCGGCGCCGATGCGGATCGCGCCCACGCGCAACAGGTCGCCGTCGATCCAGTAGCCGCGCAGATCCACCTCGGGCTCGATCGAGGCGCCGTCGCCCACCTCGAGCATCCCGGTGACAGGAGGCAGCGTGTGCAGATCGACGTCACGACCGATCCGCGCCCCCAGCGCACGGGCGTAGTAGGTGATCCAGGGCGCACCGGCGAGGCCCACCGCACCCACCTGGTCGGCGATCTGCTCTGCCAGCCACACGCGCAGATGCACCGCTCCCCCGCGCGGGTAATCGCCCGGGCGCAGTCCCGCGAGCAGGACGCGGGCGGATGCGGCAGCGAGCGCCATCCGACCGAACGGTGTCGCGAACAGGAGCCACCCGACCACGAGCAGCCAGACCGGCGCCGTCGGGAGGGCATCGAAGCCCGGGAGGAGGTTGAGGACCGTGCCCGCGGTGACGATGTAGAGCAGCCATCGCACGCCGGACAGGATGAACAAGGGCGCTCCCGCCAGCGTCTGCAACCACTGTGTCGCGCGCGGCGTCGGCTCGGGGCGTCGGTACTCCCCGAGCTTCGCATCCGGGAGGAACGGTCCGAGCGCCTTGGCCATCGCCGACAGGCGCGGCATGTCGTAGATGTCGGCGACCGCGAACTCCGGCACGCGCGCACGGATGCGGGAGACGAGCTGCGCAGCTGCCAGCGAACCGCCACCGAGGTCGAAGAAGTCCGCCTTCGGGCCCGGCACCGGAACCCCCAGCACCGCCTGCCATTGCTCGGCCAGCCACGCCTCGGCGGGATCGAGTCCCGACGGCGGTGTCTCGACGCCCGGCAGGGGCCACGGCAACCCGGCCCGGTCGACCTTCCCCGACGTGCGCACGGGCAGCTCGTCGACGACGGCGAGAAGCGGCACGATCGCCGCCGGGAGGCTCTCCGCCAGACGCGCCCTCGCTTCCGCGCGGTCGAGCTCGACGCCCGGCTCCAGAACGAGGTAGCCCACCAGGACCGAGACAGCCGCCTCACTCTGCCGCACCGCCGCAGCCGCCGCGTGCACGCCCGGGAGCTCCTGCAGCGCGGACTCGACCTCGCCCAGTTCGATCCGCCGCCCGCCGACCTTCACCTGATCGTCGGCGCGCCCTTGGAACACGAGGCCCGCGCGCTCGAAGCGGACGAGGTCACCCGAGCGGTACGCGCGCTCCCACCCCAGGGACGGCATGGGCGCGTACTTCTCCGCGTCCTTGAGCGGATCGAGATAGCGCGCCAAACCGACGCCGCCGATGATCAGCTCACCGACCTCGCCATCGGCCACGCGGGCGCCATCGGCGTCGATCACGGCGAGCGTCCACCCGTCCAGCGGCAGGCCGATCCGAACCGGGGTCGTGCCGTCCATGAGTGAACCGCAGGCGACCACCGTCGCCTCGGTCGGGCCATACGTGTTCCACACTTCACGACCCTCGGACTGAAGGCGTGCGGCGAGTTCGGGAGGGCAGGCCTCCCCGCCGAAGATGAGCAGCCGCACATTCTCGATGGCCTCCACCGGCCACATCGCCGCGAGCGTCGGCACCGTCGAGACGACGGTGATCCCCTGACGTATCAGCCACGGCGCGAGGTCCTCCCCCGAACGCACGAGCGAACGAGGAGCGGGCACGAGGCAGGCACCGTGTCGCCAGGCCAGCCACATCTCCTCACAGGACGCGTCGAAGGCAACCGAGAGACCCGCCAGCACCCGATCGCCCGGCCCGAGGGGCGCGTCCTGGAGGAACATGCGCGCCTCAGCATCCACGAACGCCGCAGCGGACCGGTGGCTCACCGCCACTCCCTTCGGCACTCCCGTCGAGCCGGAGGTGAAGATGATCCACGCATCGTCGTCGACCGTCACGTCAGGAACCGCGTCGAAAGCACGCGTCGACGGATGCGGTGCGTCCCCGTCGTAGAGCTCGGCCGCGGGTGTCGAGCCCTCCGAAGACACGTACACACCACCGGCGCCGATCACACCGACGACACGCGCCTCACCGAACACGAGACGCGCACGCTCGTCGGGGTCGTCCGCATCCACGGGCACGTATGCAGCTCCGGCGACGAGCACACCGAGGATCGCGATGTACAGATCCTTCGACCCCGACGGCATGCGCACACCCACCCGGTCGCCCCGGCGCACGCCCGCGGCGATCAGGCGGGCTGCCGTACGACTGACGTGCGCCAAAAGCTCGGCATAACTCAAGGCTCCCGAACCGTCGTCGATCGCCGACGCCTCCGGATGACGTCTGGCGCTCGCGCGCAGGATGTCCACCAGGGTGCGAGGCGCCGGCGCCTGGGCGGATCGGTCCAGAACGGCCTGTGAATCGGAGGGCATGCGCCGAAAGTAGGGAGGGCGGGTGAACGGATGGTGTCGCCACGCGCTCGCGCGACCGCATCCGCCTCGCTTCGTTCACCTTCCGTTCACCCGCACAGCGGACGCTGGTAAACGCACCTGCTTAGCGTCTTCGGCGAGCCCTGCACCGGGCCCGTTAACCCTGACACGTGAAGGATTTCACAGTGAAGATCACCCGCATCGCCCAGGTGGGCGCCATCGCCGCCATCGCGGCACTCGCGCTCGCCGGCTGCGCCGCGAACGAAGCACCCGCCGGCACCGAGAGCTCCGCCGGCTCCGAGTCGTCGCTGCCCACCGGTCTCTCCGGCACCCTGAACGGCTCCGGCGCCACGTCGCAGCAGGTCGCCATCCAGTCCTGGACGCAGCTGCTGCAGACGGCCAACGCCGACCTCACCGTCAACTACGACCCGCAGGGTTCGGGCACCGGCCGCGAGTCGTTCCAGTCGGGCGCCGTGCAGTTCGCCGGCTCCGACCGCGCGTTCAAGAAGGACGAGATCACCGCCGGTCCGTTCAGCGCCTGCGCGCCCGACTCCGGCCTCGTCGAGATCCCGGCCTACGTGTCGCCGATCGCGATCATCTTCAACGTCGAGGGCGTCAAGGAGCTCAACCTCGACCCCGCCACGATCGCGGGCATCTTCGCCGGCACGATCACCAACTGGAACGACCCGGCCATCGCCGCGACCAACAAGGACGCGAAGCTGCCCGACCTGGCGATCACGCCCGTCCACCGCTCGGACAAGTCCGGCACCACGGGCAACTTCACCGACTACCTCTCCAAGACCGACGCCGCGGGCTGGACCTACGGCTCCGTCGAGGAGTGGCCGATCTCGGGCGGCGAGGCTGCCCAGGGCACCTCGGGTGTCGTCAACGCCGTCAAGGGCGGCAACGGCACGATCGGTTACGCCGACTCGTCGCAGGCCGCCGGCATCTCGTCGGTCGCCGTCAAGGTGGGCGATGACTTCGTCGCACACTCCGCCGAGGGTGCGGCCACGGCCGTCGACGCGTCGCCGTTCGAGGACGGCCGCGGCGACAACGACCTCGCCATCACGATCGACCGCACCACGACCGAGGCCGGCGCCTACCCCGTCGTTCTCATCAGCTACCTGATCGGTTGCGAGAAGTACACCGACGCCGCTGCGGCGAAGCTCGTCCAGGGCTTCTTCACGACGGCGATCAGCGAGGAGGGCCAGGAGGCCGCCGCCAAGAACGCCGGCAGCGCCCCCATCTCCGACACGCTGCGCGAGCGCGCTCAGAAGGCCATCGACGCCATCTCCTGACACGCACAGAGCGGCCCCGGGTTCATCCCCGGGGCCGCTCTGGCCCGTCCTGACCCGAACACGACGAGAAAGCGATAGATGACAGCCACCGCCGCGGGACCCACCCGCCCCGCTGCCAAGCGGCGCCCCGGAGACATCTGGTTCTCCGGCTCCGCTCTGGCCGCCGGCAGCATGATCCTGGTGACGCTCGCCGCCGTGGCGATCTTCCTCATCATCCAGTCGATCCCCGCTCTCGGAGCAGACGCCTCCCAGGCATCGCTGCTCTCCTCCAACTTCTGGGCCTACGTCGCGCCGCTGCTGTTCGGCACGGTCTGGGCCGCCTTCCTCGCCCTGCTGATGGCCGTTCCGCTGTCGCTGGGCGTCGCCCTTTTCATCACCCACTACGCGCCGCGCCGACTCGCGCAGGGTCTCGGCTACATCGTCGATCTGCTGGCCGCGGTGCCCTCCGTCGTGTTCGGACTCTGGGGCATCCTCGTGCTCGCGCCCGCCGTGCAGCCGGTGTACTCCTGGCTGAGCGACAACGCCGGGTGGTTCCCGCTCTTCTCCGGCGATGTCTCGGCCACGGGCCGCACGATCTTCACCGCGGGCATCGTGCTCGCCGTCATGGTGGTGCCGATCATCACCGCCATCTGCCGCGAGGTGTTCCTGCAGACGCCGAAGCTGCACGAAGAAGCCGCACTCGCCCTCGGCGCGACCCGTTGGGAGATGATCCGGATGGCCGTGCTGCCCTTCGGCCGCTCCGGCATCGTCTCGGGCGCCATGCTGGGTCTCGGCCGAGCCCTCGGCGAGACCATGGCCGTCGCCATGGTGCTCTCGACCACGGGAGCGGTCACCTGGCAGCTCTTCACCTCGCAGAACCCCTCGACGATCGCCGCGAACATCGCGCTGACCTTCCCCGAGGCCTACGGCACGAACATCAACGTGCTGATCGCAACCGGCCTCATCCTCTTCATCGTGACCTTCGTGGTCAACGCCATCGCGCGCTGGATCGTCAGCCGCCGCAAGGAATTCTCGGGGGCGAACTGACATGACGATCACCGAATCCGCTGCACCCGCGCGCATGGCCTCCGGCGCAC
Source organism: Microbacterium sp. KU4F (assembly GCF_056868075.1). NCBI lineage: Bacteria > Bacillati > Actinomycetota > Actinomycetes > Micrococcales > Microbacteriaceae > Microbacterium > Microbacterium sp. KU4F. The sequence goes on from NZ_CP200324.1 coordinate 1,234,506, forward strand.
AGCTGCGCGCCGGACGCCTGGCCGGTTGGTTCCCCTGGGTACTGCTGGGCGCATCGCTCGCCGCGATGTTCGCCGTCTTCGCGATCCTCGGCACCGCGACGGGCGACGGCATCAACGTCGCCGGCTGGCTCGTCTCGGCGGCGCTGATCTACCTCGCCCTCATCACGGTCATCTCCACGATCGTCGAAGGCAGCCGCAAGGCCGTCGACCGCCTCGTCACCGGCGTCGTCACGAGCGCCTTCCTCATCGCGATGGTGCCGCTCGTCTCGGTCGCGTTCACCGTCATCGCCAACGGTGTGGCCCGCTTCGATGCGACGTTCTTCTCCTCCTCGATGCGCAACGTCGTCGGCGAGGGCGGCGGTGTCGTCCACGCCGTCTGGGGAACGGTGCTGATCACGCTCGCGGCGGCGATCATCTCGATCCCGATCGGGCTCCTCACCTCGGTCTACCTCGTCGAGTACGGTCGCGGCCGACTCGCCCAGGCGATCACGTTCCTCGTCGACGTGATGACCGGTATCCCCTCGATCGTCGCGGGCCTGTTCGCCTATGCGCTGTTCGCACTGTTCTTCGGGCCCGGCATCCGTATGGGCATCATGGGCGCCGTGGCGCTCGCCGTGCTGATGATCCCGGTCGTCGTGCGCTCGAGCGAGGAGATGCTGCGGCTCGTGCCGAACGAGCTGCGCGAGGCGTCGTACGCCCTCGGAGTGCCGAAGTGGCTGACCATCGTGAAGGTCGTGCTGCCGACCGCGATCGCGGGCATCACGACGGGTGTCATGCTCTCGATCTCCCGCGTCATCGGCGAGACCGCGCCGCTGCTGATCACGGCCGGCTTCACCGATTCGCTCAACTACAACCTCTTCGACGGCCGCATGCAGACGCTGCCGGTCTTCGTCTACACGCAGTACGCGAACCAGGGCATCCCGCCCGAGGCGTACTGGGATCGTGCCTGGGCCGCGGCGCTCACGCTGATCCTCATCGTCATGCTCCTCAACCTCGTCGCCCGGATCGTCGCGAAGGTCTTCGCGCCGAAGACCGGCCGCTGATCTCCCGAGAGAAAGAACCCCTTCGTGTCAAAGAGCATCGAAGTCAACGACCTCAACGTCTACTACGGCGACTTCCTCGCCGTCGAGGGCGTCGGCCTGCACATCCAGCCGCGCAGCGTCACGGCCTTCATCGGTCCGTCCGGATGCGGCAAGTCCACGTTCCTTCGCACCCTCAACCGCATGCACGAGGTCATCCCCGGCGCGCGCGTCGAGGGCGAGGTGCTGCTGGACGGCGAGAACCTCTACGGCCAGGGCGTCGACCCCGTGCTGGTGCGTCGCCAGATCGGCATGGTCTTCCAGCGTCCCAATCCGTTCCCGACGATGTCGATCCGCGAGAACGTGCTGGCCGGCGTGAAGCTGAACAACAAGCGGATTTCGAAGTCGGACGCGGATGCGCTCGTCGAGAAGTCGCTGCAGGGCGCCAACCTCTGGAATGAGGTCAAGGACCGCCTCGACAAGCCGGGATCCGGCCTCTCCGGTGGTCAGCAGCAGCGTCTGTGCATCGCTCGGGCGATCGCGGTATCCCCCGACGTGCTGCTGATGGACGAGCCGTGCTCGGCCCTCGACCCCATCTCGACGTACGCGATCGAGGAGCTGATCGACGAGCTCAAGAGCGAGTACACGATCGTGATCGTGACGCACAACATGCAGCAGGCGTCGCGCGTGAGCGACAAGACCGCGTTCTTCAACATCGCCGGCACCGGCAAGCCCGGAAAGCTCATCGAGTACGACGACACCTCCACGATCTTCACGACGCCGAGCGTTCAGGCCACGGAGGACTACGTCTCCGGCCGCTTCGGTTGATCCGACGGCACCCGTGAGAGGGGCGGTCGCGCTACAGCGTGACCGCCCCTTCCGCGTGTAGTCCCGCCTTCTCTGCCCGAGCCTGTGCCCCGCCGCCTGCCCGAGTTGCGTCGCCGCCTGCCCGAGTTGCGTCGCATGTGCGCAGATGCGCCACTTCTCCGCATCCGCCACAGTTGATCACTGTCGCGGGTGCGGAAAAGTGTGGCCCCCGCGCCGGCAGGACCGAGCGCCGGGCTCCGGATGCGGGTCAGTCGCGCGGCGAGAGCAGGTAAGCGTTGAGCTCCGCGGTGAAGCTCGCGTCGTACGCCAGCGGCGCCGCGTCGACCGAGGTGATGCCGGCGGCGAGACGCACGCTGGAGACGAGCCAGGCCGCATCCGCTTCGCGCAGCGCATCGACGCCGAGGGTGGCGTAGTCGGTCTCGAAACCTCGCTCGGCGAGGTGTGCGAAGAGGCTGAGCTGCGTCGTGCCGTGCAGGATGCCGGCGCCCGGCGCGGGGGTCACGAAGCGATCGCCCTGGCGCAGCACGAGCGAGGACGTGGGGCCCTCGAGCAGCACGCCGTCGCTCGTGACGAAGACCGCGTCGTCCGCGTCGCGCCGGTGGGCCTCGCGGATCGCCGCCATGTTGGTCGCGTACGACAGGGTCTTCGCGCCGAGCAGGAGCCACGGCGCTCGCTCAGGAGCGCCGCTGTCGTAGCCGCGGTCGAGCAGGACGACCCGGATGCCGTCACGGCGCGCACGGGTGTTGTCCGGCGCCTCGGCGACCGTGACCCACGCGGTCGGCGTCGGGCCGTGCTCGACCCCGCGGCTCAGGATGAGCTTGATGACGCACTCCCCCGCCGGGCACTCGGCTGCGGCCGCCGCCACGGCCTGCTCCCACTGCACGAGGTTCGGCACGGGAAGATCGCACAGCCGCGCCGAGTGCGCGAGTCGCTCGAGGTGCGCGGATACCTCCTGAGCGTGGCCGTCCACGACCCCGATCGACTCGAAGATGCCGTCACCGCGCTGCGTGCTGAGCTCGCCCACACTCAGCGCCGGTGCCGACGGATCGATCGGCGTGAAGGTGCCGGAGAAGTCGGTGCGCGCGTCCTCGGATGCGGCGGGTGCGAGCAGGAGTGCGTATCGCCAGGCCATTCCCCGAGCCTACGCGGGCGGAATACTGCACGGCGAGGCTCCGTTACACTGGAACAGCCGGGCCGCAGTAACCCCGGGCTCCAACTTCTGCCGCTGCGAGCGGCCTTGCGCCGAGAGGCGTTTCTGCGGCCTGGCACTTACTTTTTCCGGGTGCGCTCCTGCCAGCCCAGCGAGCCGACGGGATCGCTAGCCTGGTCCCGTGCTGACGATCAAGGTCGACCGCGACTCCGTCGCGATGGGAGACGATGTCCAGAGCCACGCCGAGACCTGGCAGATGCCGGACGACGCAACGCTCGGCGAAGTGATCGTCCGTGCTGTCGAGGAGTTCTACCTCGCGTCTGTCGCGGGCCGCGTCGCCTGGACCCTGGAAGACAGTACGGGGCGACTGTTCGCCGTGATCGAGATCGACGGGGTGTCGCGGCCGCCCCGAGCGACCGTGCAGTCGCTCTGGTGGGCCGGACTACCGCGGCAGATCAGCGACGACGGCAGAGCGGACGACGCCGGAGAGTACGCGTTCTTCTTCCGTTACCACTCCGGTGGTCGCAGTCTCGCGTGGGATGAGTTCCGTACGTGGGTCGTCCCGCACCGCAGCTAGCTCTGCCGTCACATGCGGCGTTCCTCACGCGGTAGGCGCCAGGACCTGAACTGATGCCGGGCTGGCGACGGGTCATGCGTTCTGGTCCAGCTTCACGGGCTCACCCTGGCGCTCTGCTACCTCGGAACGGGTCTGCAAGACCACCCGGAGTACGTCGATGACGTCGTGGGGATCCGTGTTCGTCGCGGCAGCTTCCTCGACGAGCTCGCGGAGCTTCTTGATCACCGATCGCGGCAGCACCGCCGCAGAATCTGCCACGCGGGTCCCGGCCGCGGTCCGGCTGACGACGAGCCCGTCCTGCTCGAGCATCTTGTAGGCCTTCGCCGCGGTTCCTTGCGCGACCTTGAGGTCTGCAGCGGTTTGACGAACGGTGGGAAGCCGCTCATTCGCGCCCAACTGGCCCGAGACGATGAGCCCGCGAAGCTGCCGGTAGATCTCGATCGCTGAGCTGTTCTCGTCCGTCGCCGTGACTGCCGAGCGAGCAGTCATCGTGTTGTCTCCGCCGTCGTGGCGAGTACGGCGGCTTCAGGCAGGTCGCGGGTCACCCGCCGTCGTCGCAGGCCAGCGCCTGCGACCAGGAGCAGCAGCGTGAAGCCCACGACCTCCAGGAGCGGGGCGCCCCAGCCCGCGGCGACCGCGAACTCGGCGTATCGCCAGGTGGCATCGTAGGGGTTGTCGTCGTTCTGGCCCATGACGGTGAGCTGGGACCCGGATCCTGCCCTCGCGATGAATCGCCAGGCTCCGGCGAGCGTGAGGAGCATCGCCGCCGCGGTGACGCGCGTGACGTTGCGCGCGCTCTCGCGGCGTGCTGACCGTTCGGCGACGACGGTTTCCGCACGCAGATAAGGACGAGCCGCGTTGCGATCGAGCGCAATCCAGGCAACGACGAGGAGGACGCCCAAGCTGACGAGAACCGGGACTCCGTAGGTCCACCCGTAGAACGGCAGACGAATCGGGTCGATCGTGCCTTCATTGGGAACCGGGATGACCAGCCAGGTGTACTGTCCCCGCCCGTCGGGCGACGAAGCGAGACCGGCCGAGACGGTCGTCGCGGTGAGGATGAGGCCGATGAACCCCAGGCCGATGAGCGCGAACCGCGAGCTGAAGCTCTCCCAACTGCGGCGCTCAGCGGAGACGACGGCAGCCTCCGCCGGCGTCGTCCCCCGAATCACGATGAGGGCAATGACGACGCCGATGCCGATGGCGGCGCATGCGATCGGGGTGGCGAACCGCCACCAGTGAAGCCGATCGGCACCGGTGAGGATGTAGCCGCGGAGCACGTAGTCAGCGAAGAACAACGCGATCATCATGACCGCGACGACCCCGACTGCACGTTGCTCGGAAACATACCTCGCCCGAACCGATCGCGGTTCGGCTGCCGGCTGCCGGCTCACTCCACGAACACGACCCCCTGCGAAGAGGCCGACGCCTCCCGCGAGCACCAGCGCCAGGATGAAGGAGACCGGGGGTTGCGAGAGCGGCCCCGATCAGCTGAGTCGGGTCGAACATGTTCGCGCTGGTCGGGGGCATCACGCATCCAATCTCTCTTGTGCCACCTGTCTATCACAACTTGTGTCGTCGCAGGAGCACAAGTGTGCGTTACCCGGCGTCTCCCGGGTCAACACCCCTCCGATGTCGTCCTCGCGTCGCGGAGGCGGACGGGAGCGGCAACAGCACATGATTGGGACGGCCCTGGCCCACTCGACCACACCACTGCCGGACTTCCCGTACGAAGTGGAACTACGAGCCGTGCGTGACAGCGTTGAGTGCTGACACCGCCTTGGTTCGATCTTTGAACGGCGCCACCACTACCGAAAGCTGCGTTCAGTCGAGCGCAGACACGAAGAGCCACCCACCTCAGCAGGCGCCACGAGGGCACCTCGAAGGAGATACCGCAACCGTTGATCGTCGTCCCCTGACTGCACTCCGGGGATCCGCGATCCGCGCCGGAACCAGTAGTCGAGGTGAGAAGAAACGCGCACCAGGACGATGCAACCACCGCTCCTTCGAGTCGACGAGACAGCTGGAGTCGAGCTCCTCTCGCGCAACTCGCCCCCCCAGGTCCGTCGCTGTTCAAAACCCATAGCGTGGATGTCGGCTCCCCATGACGAGGATGTAAAGGCCACATCGCAACCTGCCCTTCGAGAAGGCGGATGGTTGACGCCCTCGACGACGCAGCAAGCCGACTGCGCTGGGCCCTTCCGGGTCGACGCCCATGAACCTATCCATGCGGCGACTCTCCGCAGCTTTCGGGCAGCCGTCCATCAGATCTGCCTGTGGTGACTGACAATCTCTTTCCAGACGTCTCCGAGGGCAGGTCCGCCCGGGTGGGGCGCGCGCTCATATGCGTCTGCCAGCGCCTGGGCTTGCGTCGGAGACGCGGCACGCTGTTCGATGTAGCGCACAATGGCCGAGTTTCCGAGGTTACCGATGGGAGCGTGGTCCTTCGCATCCGCGGGCGCGTTGGGGTTCTCTCTCGCGATGACGCCCACGTGGTCGTCGCGTTCAGCGAGTATTCCGAGCGCTGCTTCGGGCGCGTCGAAGTTTCCAGCGAGGCCGGCGAGGACGTCTTCATTGCCCACCTCTATGATCGCCTCACAGGCCTCGACGGTCAGGTCGGATCTGCCACTGGCAGACCACAACTCGTCCTGAGTCATTGATCTGATGCGCGCCAGTTCGTCGTCGCTCATGCGGACCTCCTCTTGCAGTATCAGGGGAAGAGGCAGCGGTAGACGCCTGGCGACGGCTCGCTGCAGGCGGATGTGCGTCCAGATTTTTACTACTTCTGCCGAGGGCGTCAACACTCGGTCTGCGACCTGCCCTGCAGGACGTGGAGCAGGCAGTCGTGAGGGCCGTCAAAGCGCGCCAGTTACCGCTCGGATTCGTCGAAGCAGATCAAGCGCGCGAGTGACGTCCAGCAGACCGCAGAGCGCGAAGCGCGGTCTCGGCTGACAACGAGGCTGCGCAAAGTCGAGGTTAGGAGGCGAACTTGATCGATGTCGCCGCCGATGGAGAACTCGCCGCGAACGCCGTCCAGGAGCGCCTTCGCGCCATCACGGTCGAGCGTCGAGCCGTGGTCGACAGGCTTCAGCGTTCAGACGAGGAAGCAAGCCAGCGAGTCGACGTCGCCTTGGCCTATCTCGATCTGCTGTCCAACCCTCACGCCTGCTATCTCGTCGCTGGTGAGCGAGTGAAGCGCATGATCGTGGATGCCATGTGGCCATCGCTCCACATCGACGATGAAGAACGCGGAGTCGTGGCCACGGAGAACTACACGAGCCCGTCGCGCGACTCGAGAAGGCCGCAGCGGAATACAAGGCGGACCCACTGAAGAGCACCAGCCAATCGGCTGACGCTCTCGATGAAACGGCAAGCGACGTTTATCTTCAGGTCGTTTGTTCGAATAGTGCGGATGTGGTGGGCCCCGTGGGGCTCGAACCCACGACCCGCGGATTATCGGGGCGCCGGTTCACGACACCTGAGCGCACTCGGACTCGTGGCATGAGCGCCCACTTCTGGGTCTTGCTGCTCGATGTGATTGCCGACACGCCCGCCACGGTCAGGGCTGCCCGCACGGCTGCGGGCCTCAGTATCACGTCTGCCTCGCAGCAGATGATCGGCGTCTCCGCATACAAGCTGCGGGAGTTCGAGAGAGGCCGCGACGTCAGCGTGAGCGACCTGCGATCGATCCTCCTCTGGCTCGCCGTCACCACAGCGGCCGTGAACGACACGCACGAGACTCGCGAGTGATTCTCTGGCGGGTCGGTCGACGATCCGCGCGCGCTGTCGTTCATAGCGTCGTGAGAGTGAGGGGGTCACGATGAACTGGACGACGGCGATCGCGCTGTTCACGATCGAGATGCGGGGCGCTCGGAGATCCGAGCGGACGATCGATAACCGGGTGCAACTGCTGCGGCGCCTCGAGCGCGCCACGGGCACCATATCGCCGCTCGAGGTGACAGACCAGGCCCTGCTCGAGTACGTCGCACGCGGCGTCGCAGCGTCGTCGATGCAGCGAGAGCGATCCGATTTCCGGGCGTTCTTCGGCTGGATGCTCGAGCGCGGCCACCGAACCGACGACCCTTCCTTGCGACTACCGAAGGTTAAGGTCCCGCGGCGCCGGCCGCGGCCGTTCACGCTCGAGCAGATCGAACGGATGCTGTCGACCGGCGCGTACCGCCGGACGCGCGTGATGATCCTGCTCGGCTACGGCGCCGGCATGCGTGCGCACGAGATCGCGAAGATGCACGGCCGCGACGTCGACCGCGACACCATGACGATCCGCGTCGACGGCAAAGGGGACGTCGTGCGTCACGTGCCGATCCCGGAGCTGCTCGTGCCCGAGCTGGACCGGATGCCGCGCGCCGGCTATTGGTTCCCCGCTCGAGGCACGAACCCGGCTCCGTACGTCCACTGGCGGTCGGTATCCGATCTACTGCGCCAGGCGCGCGATCGCGCCGGCATCCGCGGCGATCGACTCACCGGCCACTCGCTGCGGCACTCCTACGCGACGCAGCTGCTGCGCAACGGCGCCGATATCCGCTCGGTGCAGGAGCTGCTCGGGCACGCCACGATCCAGTCGACGCAGATCTACACGCTCGTCGACGAGGAGCAACTCGCGGCGGCCGCGGCGAAGCTACCGAGCATCGACGTGCCGCGCTCGAGCGGACGGCGCAAGCTCGCCGCCTGAGTAAGCTCAGCGACATGGAAACGGACGCGATCGTATTCACGATCATCGGATGGATCATCGCCAGCATCGTTGGGTTGACGCTCCTCTACTTCGTCATCAAGTCCGCGATCAAGAACGCGCTGCACGAGGACCGCCTGTTCCAGGCCAAGGTCGCGGCCGGCCGCCCGAAGCCGCCGGCCGCGACCGACTAAATCGCGGGCGGCACCTGGCGCGCGAGCTCGACCTTTTCGGCCTGGTGCTGCGCGATCTCGGCGTCCTTCTCTGCGAGTTGCGCACGCAGCTCGGAGAGCGTTCCGTTCGTCTGCTTCTGCACGACCTCGACGCGTTCCTGCACCTTGCCGAGGCCGTAGAGCAACGTGATCGTGGTCGTGAGGATGCCGGCGAAGGTGGCGATCGTCTGGATGAACGTCGCCGATGCGTCGGGCCGGAACAGGTGCAGCAGCACCACGCCGATGACGCCGAGCACGACGATGATCGCGACGGCCGCGAAGGCGAGGTTCTTGGACAGACCGGAGCTGTCGTTGTTGTTGGACATGGGTTCCTCTCGTGCGGCGCGGAGTGCGCGGCGTGTGGTGGTGGTCATTTCTGGAACGCGCTGAGCGAGGCGGCGTCCCACTCTTCGCCGGAGAGTTCGACCTCGGGCAGATCGCCGCCGTTGGCGGCTTTGGCGATCTTCTGCGCGCCGCGGAGTGCGGCGCCGTTGAGGATGCGACCGACGCCATCGGGGCCGACCATGGCGAAGTTGCCGCGGTCGTCCTTCACCTGGACGTACTTCATTTCGTTCTCCTTCTCGGTCGTGGGTTCGGGGTCGTTGGCGTGCGTGTCGCGTTTGGGGTAGTAAACGAAGTGGACGGGGTCGGTCTTCGGCAGGGGCCTGTAGAAGCCGTGCTCGTTGAGCACCGCTTCGACGCGCCACCAGGCGCCGTAGTCGATCGCGTTGCCCGCTTCGTGGGGGCTGGTGCCGACGGCGGCGGGGCGGAAGATGTTCGGGTCACCCGCGAGGAACCTGTCGATGAGGTCCTGCTGTTCCCACCCGTACCGTCCTGCGCTGCTCGGGATGAACTCCCAGCCGAGTTGTCGCCGTGCGCGTCCGAGCGCGGCGGCTGCGGGCGCGTCGAGCCATTGCCCGTGGCCGATGTCAGTGATCTGCATCGCGGGCCTCCAGTCGGTCGATACGGGCGGCGAGTCCGTCAAGTTGGTGGGCGAGGTCTTGCAGCGCTCCGATCGCGACGAGCGCGAGGCGCTCGTAGTGGACGCTGAGAGGCTGGTTGTCGGTGTCGAACACGACGAACTCGGGCAGGCCCGCGTCGATGAGGTCTTCGGCGATCACTCCGACCTCGGTAGGCGGGTCGGCGCGGCGCGGGTCGTCGTCGGCGAACATCGCCGCGCGGAGCTGGTAGTCCACGACGCGGATGCGGAGAAGGTCATCGAGCGTGTAGCCGTGATCGCGGATGTTCTTCTTGAACCGGGCCGCGGACGGGCTCACGCCGAGCCGACCGTCCCCGTTGCGGTAGAGGGCGACGTATCCGCTGGTGACGGCGGCGGCGCTTTGGAGCACGAGCGGGCCGGTCATGGTGTCGCCCGCCTTGCTCACCTTGTCCGCGCCCGCACTCGCGAGGTCGTCGGTGTTGGCGATCGCGCCCTGATAGACGCCGTCCACGGCCATGCGTAGCCGCCCGCTCTCCCAGTAGATCGCGACCGCGTTGGTGCCGCCGTTGGGGTTGTTCACCTTGTTCAGCAGCCACGCGAGCACATCGCTCACTTTGGGCACGTCGAGGTTCGTGCGCGCGGCACCGGCATTGTTCGCCCCGGTGCCGCCCTTTGCGACGGGGGTAACGGCGTTGGTGCGTTGGGCGATGTAGTCGCGGGTCTTGTTGATCTCGTCGTAGCCGAGTCGGCGGTCGGAGGTGCTGAGCACCTTGTCCATGCCTGCCGCTACGGCGTCGTCTCCGTTTGCCATGTCAGATTGCCTCCGAGGTCCAGGACGCGCCCGCGGGCGAGTCGATCCAGCGTTGTCCGGTCGGGATGAGCGCCCACGCTGAGGGCGGGGTGTCGGTCGTGCGGGTCGTGACGGTCATTTCGTCGCGGTCGAGGTCGAACACGACGCGACTGGTCCTGCCGATCTGCGTCGGCGCGCCGTCCAGCACGATCTGGATCGGCTGCTCAGCGCGCGCGTTCCAGTCCGCGACGGTCGTGGCCGACACCTCGCGTCCGCGGCCCTGCGCCCGCCTGACGGCGTACTGAGCGAATCCGGGGCCGGGGTAGGGCGCGGCCCGCTCGAACCGCACCACGCGCGTCGGGGTGGCCGTCAGGGCGTAGCTGTCGGCCGCGGTCTGCGTGGAGCCGTCTTGCGCCGTCCAGGTGTAGACGACGATGCACGCGTCGAACCACAGGTCGCTCTCGCGGGTCATGGTGTCCGCGGCGTCGATGAGGTTGATCGCGTGCATGATCGACAGCGCGCCGGATGCTTCGTAGTCCTCATCGCGCAGCGTCCAGCGCCGCTGCTCGTCACACACGAGCCGTCGTCCCGCGGCCTGCACGATCGGCGCGAGGAACGCGAGCGCGTCAGTTCCCGCCTTCCACCGCATGAGGTCGATCGACCGCTCTACGAGCGCGGTGCGCTTGCTCGTGCTCGCGTTCGCGGCACCCGTCCACGCGTAGCTGTAGCCGGTCGTCGCGGGGATGGAGCCGTCGTAGAAGGCCGCGTCGGCGGGGTCGCCCGTGTCCTCAGACAGCCGCCACGCATCCCACTGGATCTGACCGACGGCGTGGCCGTGCCAGGAACGGAAGTAGACCGTGCTCTCGCCCTCGGGAACCGTGAACCGCACGAACACGCGCGTTGCGACACCGACCGTCGTGGGCAGCTTCGCGGAGTTCGCGAACACGCCGCCCGCGTTCGATACCGTCAACTCCCGTGCGTGCGCATCGGTCGCACCCGAGAGCGCCTGCTTGACGCGGCCCGTCGCCGAGAACACGTAGCTACGCCCCGGCTGCACACCGAACGCGAGCGTTCCCGCCGCCTGCGGCCCCACACGGATACTCGAGTCCGTCGAGGACGGGTTGTAGACGTTGATGCTGCGGGTGCCGTGCGCCGCCCACGACGTGTCGTTCTTGTCGAGGACCGCGTTCTGGGCGGTGAAGATCGATCCGTCGCCCTGGTTCGACGGGTCGGTGATCAGGTTCACCGAATCGGCATACGGCGTCACGTCCGCATCGGCGGCGGGGCTCGCCTCCAACGCCGCGCCGGGGATCGCCTTACCCAGGGCGTAGTTCACCACGGCGCGAAGCGACGACGCGAGAGCGTAGGGGGCCAGGTCGTCAGCGAGAGGCGCGTAGTCCTCCAACAGTCCCTCATCGCTCGATAGCGACAGCACCACTTCGCCCGCCACGTGACGCACCGCACGATCCCGGAGCGTGAGGTCGAACGTCCGCGACACCACACCCCAGGGCGTTGTCACCGTCGCCTGCACCGTCACGCGCGGCGCGGGCGACAAGCGCGGGTCCAGCGCCGCGAGCACCGACAACGACGGCACCGACACACGCACCTCGCCCTGGACATGCGGTGCCGTCGACACGTCAAGCACGATCTGCCCGCCCTTGAAACCGAGCAGCGTTCCCGGCTGCAGCGTCACCGCGTAGACGTGAGCCGAGATCGTCATGCCGACACCTGCTGGAAAGGAACCGTCACGATCCACACCGAGCGGGCCGTTTCGTCCTGGCGGCGACGAATCTCGCTGTCCTCGTCGACGACGTAGCTCATTGAGATCCCGTCGACGTCGTGGGCAAGCACAAGGATCTCGCCTTGCGAGTGCAGTTCCTCCGCCGCGATGGCGGAGGCCCCGTCGAGATAGACCAGCTCGAGCGTGCCGCGTCGGAGCTGCGCCGGCCGCATGGTCACGTCGGGATCCTCGCGGCCGAGGATCTTGTGCACGATATTCCCGGACGCCCGAGACGAGTCGTAGCGCTGAAGCGCGTGCGGCATGCTCGAGCCTGACGCGCTCGTGATCAGAACCATGCGGTACCCCCGCCACTGCCGGGGCGGATCGCCGTCTTGACGCCGCCGACCTTATCGCCGGGTTTCCAGTTGTCCCAGCTCGAGGTATCGACGCGCACACGCAGCACGGCCTCGCGCCCGTTCATGTGATCGACAGCACCGTCGAAGTCGCCCTTGAATCGACTCAGATCCTGCGTGGCCTGCCCCGTCTTGGCGTCGATGAAGATCTCGGCACCGCCTGGCAACTCGACGACCTTGTTACCCACCTCGTCGATCGACACGGCGGCATCGTCGCTGCGTCCGATCAGATCGAGCAGAGCATCGGATTGGTACCGGAACTGTTGACGCCCGGTCTCCATTTCGCCGTTCAGGGTGGCGAGGGACTGCTTGCCGGCCTCCCACTGGTTGCGCAGATTCAGTGCCGCCTCGCTCACCTTGCTCTCCTGAGCGGCATAGTCATCCATCTTCCGATTCACGCCGTCCTGCGCGAGCTCTAGCGCAACGGCGTCGCCGGCCATCGCGAGCATCACGGTCGACATCGAGACGCCCCAGTTGCGTTGGTTTTCCTCGGCGCGCTTGTACTTTTCAGGGTCAGTGATGATCGACTGCACCTCGCCGACGATGTACGCCGAGGAAACGATGTCCTGCCCCGCCTCGACGAAGGCCGAGGCCCACGCCGCCGCCCGCGACCGCGACTCCTCTTCGGCCTCACCTACCTGCTCAAACCCGGCGACCGCGAGACCGATACCCGCCGCCGCTGCGAGCCCCGCGAGCATGCCCGCGGGGCCGAATCCGGCGAACGCATTCGCTGCGATCTCCTGAAAAGCATCAACGATCGAGTCGGCTGATCCATCGAACGATGCCGCCGATTCTTTCGCAGTGGATGCGGCTTCGTCGCCAACCTCGTCCATGCCCTTGCGCATGGCGTCGGTGGCGTCGTCGCTCGATTTCTTTGCTCTGCGGTAGCTGTCGCGGAACTCTTGCTCGATGGTGCGAGAGGTGCGCTCGATGCTGGTCTGAAACTTCTCGGTCTGGCGCTGCGCGTCTTTGAGCGCGCGCTCGAGTTGCTCGGCGCCGTCAGCGTCGCCGAGGTCGCGGAGTTTCTTGATCGCGTCCTCGAGCGGTTCGATCACGCCGGATTGCATGCCCTTGCGGAATGCGCCTGTCTCGGATGCGATCGCGATCTCGACGGGGTTACGCGCCACGTCAGATCCTCTCTATCTCTTCGTGGATGGTGCGGCGCGCGGTCTGCACCCAAAGCGACGCGATGCGACGGATGACGGATCGCGCGGCGGGATAGGCGACATACCCCGAACGGCGGGTCGGGCCGAACGTCGGGCCGATGCGGCGCTTGTAGCGGTTGCCCTTGCGGGAGCGGGTGTCGATGAGCTTCTCGGCGTTCACACCGAACTCGGTGGCCTTCGCGATCGCCGATACCGGAGTGCCGCTCGAGAGCTTGCCGACCAGGCCTGCCCGCAGGAACACGTTCTGCTGCGTCACGCCGACGCGACCCGAGTCCGCGAGGCGCGACTGTCGACGTGTGGCCGCGCGGCCTCGCAGCTCCTCGAGCCACACCGGCTCTGCAACGCCCTTCGTGCGACTGGCGATCTCGCGACGCACGGCGCTGTCGAGCCCCCGCATCGCGTGCATGAGCACGCTCAGCGGGGAGTCGATCAGCAGCGAGATCCGCACGGGCGTCAGGCGATGACGGGCTGGCCGTCGCAGGGCAGCGTGATCGTGGACTTCGCGACCTGGCCGCCGGCGCCGCCGACCGCAGCGGCGAGGATCAGTGCGGTGATGGTGAAGCCCTTGCCGCCCGCCGCCGGGGTGTACACGATCGGCTTCTTGGTACCCGCGTTGGCGATCAAGAACTGCGAGAGCGAGCCGGTGGTCTTGAGATCCTGCACCACGCCCAGGGCAAGACTCCACACCGGATCGTCGGCAACAGCCGTGATGCCGCCGCCGACGTCGCGGATGACGGTCGTGGCCGTGGTGGGGGTGAGTACCGCGGATTCGATCGCGGCCTTGTAGCCGTCTGTGCCAATCATGATCGTCCCCTTGGGGAAGAACGCGGCGTTCGCGATTTCGGCCATGGTGATTACTCCTCAGTGCTCGGGGTGAGTAGCTGGACGATGACCGTCCAGCCCAGATATTCGGCGTCGCCGAACGCGCGCTTCGTCGCGGTCGACCACGCGACGTCGTTGGAGACGTCGAGGTTGCGGACGAACGCCCGCACGGCCTCGTCGAGGGCATCCTCGGCCTTCGCGTAGTCCTTGAGATGCGAGATCAGCGCGACCTCGAATCCGTCGACGAGCTGCCCCTCGGGCATGCCCTCGTGGCTGATCGAGGTGTAGTCGATGAACACGCGCGGCCCAGCGAGCGTGCCGAGGTTCTTGACCGTGAACTTCTCGACCTTTCGCCACGCCTCGGGCAGCAGGGGCGTGATGATCCCGGAGAGGCGATCGCGGCTAGAGGACACTGGGTCTCCCGTCCCGCGGGCGGATGATGCCGCGCACGGTCTTGTCCATTGGTCGGGGGGTGAACGAGTATCCGCCGTCGCCGATGTTGCCGTCGCTGGACACGGTTCCGGCAGCCCACAGGTTCTTGGCCTGCTCGAGCTGCCCGAGCACGTAGCGAGCGGGGAGAGGCTCTCCCTCGGCGAGGGCGGGAGCGTAGGCGATGACCTGTTCCTTGGCGACCTCGAGCAGCATGTCGAGCAGCTCGAGCTGCTCGAACGGCGCGTCCTCCCATGCGTTCAGCAGGCGGTCGTACTCGTCGCCGCTTTCGGCGGCGATGTACCACGTGGTGATCATCGTCTACGCTCCCGTTCGGTTCCTTTGTTCGATGCCGTGAGGGGCGGGGGTCAGGCGATGCGTCGCCAGTTGACGGTGCCGTCCGTGACGGTGCCGCCGACAGCGCTGGGCAGAGTCGGGGCCGCGGAGCCCGTGGTACCGACGAACGCGGCACCCGCGATCTGCGTGGTCGGGAGGATCGCCTGCACCACACCCACGCCGAGCGACACGATCGAGCCGACGGGCTCGGGGGTTGTCGCGGTCCAGGCATCCTTCGCGCCGACGTGCACGACGGCTTCGGGGCGCTTGGAGAACACCTGGAGGTATCCGTGCGCGGCCTTGTCGATGCCACCCTTGGCGAGGTCGACCGCGTCGATGACGAGCGGCCCGCCCGCGAGCTCGTCGAAGTCGATCGCGTTGCCGGTGCCGACGATCACGGACGGCGAGCCGGACGTGCCGGTGTCGCCGTTGACGATCTGGACCGTGCCGTCGACCGTGCCTTCACGGTTGGTCGACATGGCGATGCTGACGAATGCAGGCAGGTTCTGCTCGCCGCCCGCGGCGTACGCGAGCTGCTCGAACGCGCGGTCGTTCGCGATCGCGAACGTGGGGACGTCGGAGCGCTGGTCGCCCTTGCGCTTCTTGACGGCGAGGATGCCCTGGATGAGCTGGCCGAGCGCGGGCGGGTAGTTCGTCGGGTACGCGGCGGTGTTCGGGTTGACCGGGTTACCAGCCGCCGACACCCATGCCTCACGGGCGATCCGGTCGGACCAGAACAGGTGATCCTCGATGATGAGG
Source organism: Microbacterium sp. KU4F (assembly GCF_056868075.1). Classification (NCBI taxonomy): domain Bacteria; kingdom Bacillati; phylum Actinomycetota; class Actinomycetes; order Micrococcales; family Microbacteriaceae; genus Microbacterium; species Microbacterium sp. KU4F. The sequence goes on from NZ_CP200324.1 coordinate 1,250,354, forward strand.
CGCAGGAACGCCTCGACGACCTCGACGCCACCAGGCAGGTCAAACAGCGACCGGTCGATGTCGTTGCCGACCGCGAACCGGTAGAGCAGCGAACCGATGGTGTCGGAACCGCCCGGGTAGCCGTTGATCGCGGTCTTGTTGCCCGCCCACGATCCGTCCTGCGGGCCGAGCGGCGACGCCGCGGTGCCGCGGAACACGCGGAACCCGCGCTTGCCGGCGGCGCTGATGTCGGTGCCGGTGTTGCCGAGCGGCAGGAACTGCCGCACGTACTCGATGCCCTGGTAGAGCTGACCGAGCCAGTTCTCGCGCAGCACGCCGGTCCCGGGCAGCGCACCCGTGCCGCTCATCTTGACGTCGGCGATCGCGGCAAGCACCTGCTGCGCGGCGCCGTCGAGCGGGTTCGTCTTAAGCGCGTGCACGGCGGCGAGCACCTGGTGCGTGAGGTTGACCGCGGCGGTGCGCGCAGCAGGCGCGCCGGATGCGGTGGGGGTAGCGGGGCGCACCTGCGCCTCGACGGTGGCTGTGGTGTCGCCCATGGGTTCTTCCTGTTCTTCCTGCTGGGTGCTTTCCTCCGTGACGGTCGTCACGGTGGTGGTCTCGGTGCCGTTCTCGGTCTCGGTCGTGGTCGTCTCGCTCGTCTCCTTGCGGATCCACGTCACGCCGTCCTCGTCGGTGAACTCGCTCGAGTACTCGCTGCTGCGATCAGCGGCGAGCACCATCGCGGACGGGAACGCGCCCATCCCGACGAGCGCCGCACCCCACAGGCGTCCGGTGCCGGGGACGGCCTTGCCCGCCTTGATCGCGGTGTGGAACTCCGCCGACAGACGCTTGCGCTTTCCGGTCGGGCTGATCGCGTCGGCGAGAGCCGCGTCCCCTTCGGGGGTGCGGGCGATCGCGAACGTCGCCATGATCCCGGCGGTGGGCTCCTCCCAGACGCGCGTCGCGCGACCGACAGGCTGCGAGCGTTCGTGGTCGGTGTTAATGCCGATGACGGCAGGATCGGCGGGCAGTTCGGGGAAGGTGCCGGCCTCGACCATGAAGCGGCCGGCGTTGGTCTGGCCCAGCTCGTTGTACGGCAGCAGCAGGCCGGTGATGGTGCGGTCCTCGAGGCTGGCGAGGATCTCGCCACCTTCGTATTCGATCAGGTCCATGTGGATCAGTCCTCGCTCGTGGGGTTGGTCGGTGGGGTCGGGGTGGCGACTGCGAACGAGCGATCGCCGCGGATCGACAGGCCGGGCGGGCTCACGTCGTCGAGGGACATGCGCGCCTCGAACGCGAGCACCCAGCGCTTGGCGAGGCCGAAGTCCCACAGGTCGCTACGGGTGGCGCCGTTCTCGACGCCGTTGTAGTTCATCTCGGTGCCGCTGCCGCCCTGCTTCGATCCCTCGAGCAGCGCGGCCGGTGTGCTCGTGTGGTTCGCAATGTCGAGCCGCACCGCGTTTCGGCCCGTCTCGTACAGGTCGACGGGAGCGGCGCCGGGCATTTCCACCGGCCACTCGGACACCTTCGTGGCGACGGCGCCGTTCTTCGATTGGCGCCCGTCGATCCACTGCTGCCGGTATGACTTGCGTTCGTCGACCGTCCAGGACTCCCAGACGTCGCGGGGGATGCCGAGCACGGTCAGCGGGACGGGATTCGCGAGGCGGTCCATGTAGGCCTCCTCGATCGACCGGGCCTCGCGCAGGGTGTCGGCGCCGTCGTTGAGCAGCCCGTTCTCGCCCGCGCCAGCCTGGAACGACACGACGCGGGCACGGTACGCGGCGGGGATGAACCGCTCGTCGGCGACGGCGACGCCCTCATCGTTGAGCGACCACATGCCGAACGGGATCCGCATGCAGTCCGACATGTCGGCGGTGAACCCGAGGCATCCCCACCCGTTGAAGAACAGGTCCGAACCGAGACCGAACATCCGCTGGTAGGGCGCCTCGCTGGTGTCGCTCGTCGTCAGCCACCGTGGCTGGTCCGCGGTTCGGGCGGCGTTGTCCATCTGGAAGAAAGGGATCTCGGCGAACTGCGTCACGTGCACGCCGTGCGCGCGCTTCACACCCGGCACCCGCAGCGCGATGTCGCGGGTCATGAGCGCCCTGTCTTTCAGCAGCCCGCCCAGCTCATCGTTGATCGCGAACGTGACGAGCTGATCCTGCGGCGAGTAGGGCGACGAGATCGCGATCGGCGCCGACGACGGGCCGTAAGCCTTGGCTATGTTGCGTCCGAAGATCCCCACGTGGACGACCTTCTCGGGGGTCGTCCACAGCCGAAAATCATTCGGGAGGAGTCGGCGTGTCCCGGTGTCGTTTCAGGGCCATGTGAAGGGCTTTCTGCGCCGCGCGTTCGTCGGGGTGGACGCGCGCCTCGTGCGCCGCGGCGACTGCCCACCCCTCGAGCTTTGACCACGCGAACGCTCGCCAGTGCCCGCAGTCCCGGCACCCGACGACGACGCTGATCGTCGTCGCGTCCAGGAACAGCAGCGCGTCTTTCTTGCTCACTCGGTACCCCAATCGGTGACGTCGCTCGGCGAGATAGCGCGAGGCAGATCGTCGAGGAATCGCAGCGCGCCGGCCACGGCCTCGACCGGTGTCGTATCGTGGTCGGGCTTCGTCTTGGGCGCCCCGAAACGCCACGTCCCGAACTGGCCGAACGCCTGCTTCACCACGAGATCGACGGACGCCGTGAGGATCGGCTGGTTGAACTGCACGACGGTGCCCTGCTCGAGTGCCTGCATGAGTTCGACCGCGGCGCGCGGGACGTCGGCGGGGCGAGTGCGGATGATCTTCGGCTTAGGGATCGTCTTCTCGAGCTTGTCGGCGATCGCCGCGGTGTGGCCATGGTTGTCGACGACGAGCGGGATGCGGCGGCGGCGGATGCGTTGCAGCACCTCCCGCTCGAGCCCGCGCGTCCCCTCCTGGTGGTGCCACAGCGCGATCGCGCGACGCGTCGGCGGCTCCTCGCCGTCGAGCGCGAACGCGTCGGTGACGAGATCCGTCGCGCCCGAGTACTCGAACGCGACGCCGAGCGACGCGTATGTGCCGTCGTGGTGGACCTTGAGGAACGCGCAGAACCGCGGCGGCGGCTCGGGCAGGTCATCGTGCACGCCCGCGCGCTCCCACCACGCGGCCGGGACGGCGCGATCGGTCGCGCCCTCGAGCCCGAACTGTAGGCCGTACTCGCGCAGGAACTCCTCGAGCGACTGCTTGTTGAACGAGCGCCGCACAGACTCGAGCGGCGTCGTGTAGCCGACGCCGGGGTGCGTGAGCTCGATCAGCTCGCGCATCCGCCCGCCGGGGTTTTCCTCGGTCGGCTCCCACGTCGACACCTGCTCGGGCGGAGTCGTCTCCGGGATGCCATGCCACGCCACTGCGGCCTCAGGGTCGGTGAGCGTGGAGTGCAGCAGGTTCCCGGTGCGGTACTTCCCGCCCGTCCCGGCGACGATGAACTGCGCGCCGATCTTGGTGTCCATCGTGGGGATCACTGCCGAGTTGATGTCGGCCACCAGCTCGGGGTCGCCCTCCGCCCCTTCGTCGACGAACGCCACATCGAACCCGCCAGATCGGAACCCGGCGCCGTTCGGCGTGTAGACGTTGAGGAACGAGCCGTTGCGGAAGTCGATGTGCTCGGTGCCCTTGCCAACGTTGATCAGGAACGGGCGCGTACGCGGGTCGGGGTAGATCCGAACCACCGGGTTCACGATGTCCTTGCGGAACCGCTCGCCCGCCTTCGCGCCGGTCGTGAGCATCGTCCAGCCCACCTGGTAGTCCTCGCGCAGTCGGCACCGCCCAACGAGCACGCACTGCACGCTCGTCGTCTTGGTCGTGCGGCGCGGTTCCCCGATCCCCACGAACAGCTTGCCGTCCTGCCCCGCGGCCTCGAGCAGGTCCGCGATCACGAGCTGGATCGGCGTCGGACCGTGCCCGCCGTCGCCGGCACGGGTGAGCTTGTCCAGGCGCAGCAGCCGCGCCCCCTCGAGGAACTCGGCCCGCGACTGCTCGGTCGTCGCGAGCCGGTCAAGACGGATGAAAGGCCGATCCCCCAACACCCCCTCGCGCCACTCGAGCCACGTGGCCTCGTCTTGCAGGTCGGTCAGAGTCGGGTCAGTCATGGCCGTGGGCCTCTCGGTTCAGGGGGAGGGGTCGCTGTTGGAGCCGAAGGCGGGGGTGCGACAGCGCCACCAAAAGAAGCCGCTCCCCCTCGCGGATCACCACCGCAGCAGCCGATCGGAACGGCGCGCGCCGCGGCCCGCGTTCGTGATCGCGGCGCCGAGCCGGCCACCGTGGCGGCGGTTGCATCCGATGTGCTCGGCCCGCAGGTTGTCGATGCCATGCCCGCCGTGCTCGTCGACGTGGCCGACGTCGAAGCGCTCGCCCGGTTCGATCGGACGAGGGCAGCGACCGCACGCGACGTCCTCGCCGCGGCGGTGCGCGAGCTGCACCTGTTGGCGGACCAGCCGAGCGTTACGCCGGTACTCGGAGTCGGAGTGCTTCGCCGTCACGACGCGACCGAATCGGTCGAACTGTCCAGCAGCTCACCCGTGATGGTGCTGTGCACGACCGCGCACTCGGGCGTGTGGGTCGGGTTAGGCGCGTCGCACGTCGGGCAGAAGTCTTCATACCGATCCAGTGCCTCGACATAGACGCAGAACCGTCCGTTGAGGATCGCGTTGGCTCCGTCGAGGTCGTGGTCTGCGAGACGGTTGATCGCAGAGTCGAGGTCGTCGCCGCCGACATTCGGGTCGGTCAGGTCGCCGCGCACCGGTCCGTCGAGGTAGGTCACTATGGTCACCAGGTCACCGATGACCACGAACGGCGAGCCGTCCTCGTCGCGGTTGTCCAAGTCCCTGAGCTTCATGGGTTGGTCCAGGTGGTCCAGGCTCATTGCTACTCTCTTTCTCTTCTCTCTCTTGTGCGTAAAGGTTGAGAGAGTGGGTGGACCTCCTGGACCTTCCCTTCTCTCGACTGGGATCGAGGCTGGACCACAGGGTGGACCTTGCCTGGACCTATGCCTGGACCACCCCGCCAGGGACCGCCCCGGAGGGTCGTTCTTCCGGGGGTGCGGGGGTGCGGGGCACGCGATCGCCGCCTCGAGCGGCGCCGCCTGGACCACCTGGACCTCATGCATCGCTGAGGCCGAGCTGCACGTCGATGCCGACGTAGCACCAGGTGCGGGAGGCGCCGTGACGGGTGCGGGTGCGGGTGACGCCGATCTGCTTGAGGCGCTGCCCGAACGGGCCGGATGCGAGCGCGCTGTAGCCGTTGCGGCGGCACCAGTTGGCGTACTTGCGGTAGACGTCTGCACACGCGGCCATGGCCTGCGGGTCGTCGCGGAACACGCCCTCGTCGTCGTCGAGCCACAGCATGAACGGGTCGGCGGCGTCGTGCAGGCGGTTCGTGGCCTCGACGGCCTCACCGGGCGGCGCGAACTTGCCGCGCGTCATGAGGCGGCGCAGGCCGTCCATCGCGAGGTTGAAGATCCCCGGAATGTCATCGAACAGCAGGCGCTCATCGAACCCGCCGAGCGTGTCGACGCGACGCGTGAACTCGATGACCTCCCACCGCCGGCGCCAGCCGATCGAGTTGTCGGAGGTGCGGAAGTACTCGTTGCTCGCGAAGATCGGGACCGCGTAGGGCACGAACTCGAACGAGTGGCCGAACTTGCGGGATGCGGCGATCGAGTCGCCACCCGTGATCTCCTTGAGGATCTGCGGGTCGGACAGGAACTTGCTCGAGAGATCTCCCGAGATATTCGCGACCTTGCCGTACAGGCCCGACGTCGCGAATCGGTCGTCGACGAGCTGGTGCATGCTCATGCTCGAGTAATTCTCTCGGCCGAGCATGGTGCGGATCAGGCGCAGCAGCGTGCCCTTGCCGTTACCGCCCTCACCGAACAGCAGGAAGATCTTCTGCAACGGGTTGCCCGTCATGAGCAGGTAGCCGAGCAGCTCCCACACGTGCCGATGCATCTCGAGGTCGTCGCCGAGCACCTGGTGCAGCCACTCATTGAAGGCGTGCGGGATCGCGATCGGGTCATAGACGATCGGGAGCTTGGTGGTAGCGCCGAGCGCGGCCGAGTGCGCGTCGAGCTGGTCGACCGCCCACCAGTAGATCCCGTTCTCGAGCACGATGTAATCGAGGTAGCCGTGCGGGAGATCAGGCAGACCGACCACCGGCATGTCGACGTTGAGCATGTGGGCCGTGACCTGGCCATTGACGCTCGAGGACCAGCGCTTGCCGAGGGCGAAAGCCGTGCGCCTGGTAATCACGTCGCTGTCGCGTACGAAGATCCCGTCGCGGTACTCGTACATCTCGCCGTCAGCGCCGCGGCCGAGCTGCGTGGGCTCGTGCGCAACGTAGTCGGCGAGCAGGGTCGCGTCGAGGCGCGGAGGATCGCCGCCGTCGAGGAACTGCGAGAGCTTCGGCGGCTTCGGCTTGCCCTTAGCCACGTCGACGATCGCGGAGGATCAGATACCCCCAGTAGGCGAACAACGCCAGCGCGAACGGGATACCGATCGCGGGGTCGATGTAGTCGGGATTCAGGTCAGGACGCATCGCCGTGCCTCTCGATGAACGCAGCCTCGGCCGCGGCGGTCGGGCCGGTCAGCGTGCGCTTGAGCAGCTCGGCATAGCCGGCCGCGTCGGGCTCGTCTGAGCACAGCAGCGCGATCGCGCCGAGGTAGGCGCGCACGTCGTCCAACAGCAGGTTCGCCGCCGCGACGTCGCCTTGTCGGAGCTGCTCGGGAACGCGGTTGAGCGTGTCGAGCGCGCCGGTCAGCTCGCGGTAGACGGCCGCGCGGATCTCGGGATCAGTCATCATGCCCCCAGGTGGGTGTTGAGGACCGCGCGGAACGCGGCCCGATCGGTCAGTCGGAGCCACGCCAGCCGGCGATACTCCATCGGGTCGGTCCGCTCGAGGCGGTCGAGCACTCGACGCTCGACGTCGCTGCGCGCTTGAGCGCGCGCGTCGTCCATCTGCGCGAGGATGCCGGCGATCTGCGCCTGGTGCTCAGCGCGTGCCTGCTCGGGGTTGTTCGCGACGTAGAACCACCAGTCGGCATCCGCTTGCGCCCGTGCGAGCTTCGGCGACAGGAAGTCCCACGCGGCCGAGAACCCGATCGACGACGCCTCGCGGAACCTCTCGAGGCCGATCGGCGTCGCGAGCGCCCACGGCGGCATCACTGCGCCGGCTCCCAGGGCTCACCCGCGAGCAGAGCTTCTATCTGCGAGGCGGCGAATCTGCGCTGATTGCCAGGGGTTCGGATTGCGCGGAGCTTGCCGGCGCTCTCCCAGTTGCGCACAGTGGGGACGGTGACACCGAACGCGGCAGCGACTTCGCCGATCGCGAGGTAAGTATCCGTACTCTCCATGAGGCTTGACGGTACGCATAGGTATCTAAACCTGTCAACTCAGCGTGCAGGTATTAATAGCCGTTGACAGGTATTGATGCGTGCAGATAGTGTCTGGTGCCATGTCGACCAACGTCATCCACATGGCTCGCCGCATCCCGCAGTGGACCTTTGGCGAGCGCCTCCGCAAGGTCCGTCGTGAGCTTGGCCTCACGCAGGGCGACATGGCTGCGCAGCTCGGCGTCGGCTCGCCGGCGTACGCCGCGTGGGAGAGCGGCCGGAACCAGCCGGCGGATCTGCCGGCCGTCGCCGTCAAGCTCGAGCACATGTCCGGCGTCCCGCGGACATGGTTTCTCGGGTGGGCAGACGAAAGCCCCCGTCCGGATGGTCCCGGCGGGGGCATGGAGTGGGCCCCGAGGGGCTCGAACCCTCGACCCGCGGATTAAAAGTCCGATGCTCTACCGACTGAGCTAGAGGCCCGTGACCTCCAGCCTACTGTTTCGCGAGCCCTGCGTTCGCCGCATCCGCTGCCCATGGACGGGTGGGAGGGCGCGGGTACCCTTGAGGGGATGACTGACGAGCAGCGGCCCTTCCACAAGCCCATTCGGCGTCCTGCCGAACTGTTCGACCGCCTGTTCTCGGGCGACGATCCCGCCGAAGTGTCGCGCATCGCGCACTCGACGGCTGCCGCTCTCCTCGCCCGTGTGCGTGCGGATCCGGATGCGGAGGTCGTCGACCGGTTGGTGTCCTTCGCGACCGAGCACGGCATCGACGACGTCGCCGAGTTGTGGTCGCGTGCGCCTGCGCGCTCGCTGCCGGGCGCGCTCTGGCGTCTCTACCTGCTCCAGGCGATGATCCACGACGACCCGCGCACCGCGGCGCTCCTGTACGAGCGTGGCCGCACTGCGCTCTCATCGATCGATGACCTGGTCGCGGGCGCGCCGGCACCGGCAGGCCCCGAGGAGTTGGTGGCGCTGATCGACATGATCCTGCGCGGGCTCTTCGAGGGCGACTTCGCCGTCGCACTCGAGCGCGCCGCGGCGTTCTGCCGCGTGACGGCCGCGGGGGCGGTGCAGCTCGCCGATGATCACGAGACGAGTGAGCCGGAGCGGGCGTCCTCGTTCACCACGCGGGCCCTTCGTCTCACCACCTACGCGGAGGACCTCACCGCATCCGCCTCGCTCTGGCGCCGCGACAACCTCACCTGAGCCCGCCCCTCACCGCGAGACTGCATTCCGCGCACGAGATCACGGTGTTCACCCGTGATCTCGTGGCGGAAGTGCAGTCTCGTTGCCGGGATGGCCGCGAGCAGCCATCCACGGCCAGGCCTGGGCCTCGGGCTTGCGCACACACTCCCGCATCCGTATCGTTCTGTTTTCAGAACGGGGGTGTGACATGGACGACTCGGTCGGCGTGCGACTGCGACGACTCCGCGAGGAGCGCGGCATGTCGCTCTCCGAGCTCGCTCGCGTGAGCGGGATCGGCAAGGGCACGATCTCCGAGCTGGAGAATGAGCGCCGAGGTGCACGTCTCGACACGCTGTTCGCACTGATGACCGCGCTCGACGCACCCCTGGGCGCCCTCCTCACCGGCGGCGCGCACGCCCAACCGGTCACCGGGGCCTCCGTGTCCGCCACCCTGCTCGACAGATGGACGGTCGGCTCGACCCTGATCGAGGCCTACCGCGCAACCCTCACGACCGACCGCCAGGAGTCCCGCGCTCACGCTCACGGCGTCGAGGAGACGGTCACCGTCATCCGGGGCCGGGTCCTCGTCGGGCCCACGGGCAGCGAGCAGGAGGTGGGTGCCGGCGAGAGCATCCGCTACCCGGGGGATGCGCCGCATCGATTCCAGGCGCTCGACGACGCCGCCGACGTCATCCTGCTCATGCACTACCCACCGCACACCGCCTCCGAGGAAGGACACCTCCCCCATGACCGATGACCAGCACCTGCCCGAACGGAGCCGGATCGTTCAGCAGCATCTCAGAGATGCGGGAATCGCCTCGCAGGTGCGCGAACTGCCCGACTCCACTCGCACGGCCGCCGACGCGGCCGCAGCACTCGGATGCGAGGTCGGAGCGATCGCGAGCAGCCTCCTGTTCCTGGCCGACGACGAACCGGTACTGGTGATGACCAGCGGTCGCCATCGCGTCGACACCGACATCCTGGCGGCTCAGCTGGCAGCGGCGACGATCGTCATGGCCTCGGCGAAGCAGGTGCGCGCGATCACCGGGCAGGCCATCGGTGGCGTGGCACCGGTGGGGCATCCCGCTCCGATCCGAACCGTGATCGACACCGCCTTGGCCAGCTACGAGACGATCTGGGCCGCGGGCGGCACGCCCCACACGGTCATGCCGCTGACGTTCGAACAGCTGACGGTGCTCACCCGCGGCACCCCTGTGCGGGTAGCCGAGGACTGATCGGCGGGGATCCCACCGCGCCTACGCCCGAGCGACCTCACCGAGCGCCTCGCGGGTGCTCGTCTCCGGCCGCAGATCCAGACGACGCAGAAGCTGGGCGTTGACCGCGACCACCACGGTCGACGCCGACATCAGGATGGCCCCGACCGACATCGGCAGCACGAATCCGAGTGGTGCCAGCACCCCCGCCGCCAACGGCACCGACAGCAGGTTGTACCCCGCCGCCCACCAGAGATTCTGCGTCATCTTCCGGTACGTCGCGCGCGAGAGCTGGATGACCGACAGCACCGAACGCGGATCCGAGCCGGCGAGGATGACGCCCGCCGAAGCGATCGCCACGTCGGTTCCGGCGCCGATCGCGATGCCGACGTCGGCCTGCGCGAGCGCCGGTGCGTCATTGACGCCATCGCCGACCATCGCGACGATCCGCCCTTCTGCCTGGAGATCTCTCACCCTGTCGGCCTTGTCCTCGGGACGGACCCCCGCGAAGACGCGATCGATACCGAGCTCCCGGGCCACGGAATTCGCCACCGCCTCCGCATCGCCGGTGATCATCACGACCTCGCGCCGCAGCGCATGCAGCGCCTCGATCGCCTGACGGGACTCCTCACGCACGGCATCAGCGAGACGCAACGCCCCAACGACCTCCCCGTCGGCGAGCACGTGCAGGATGATGGCCCCCTCCTCGCGCCAGACATCGGCGACGGGCAGCTCCCGCGCGTCCTCTTCGCTGAGGAGATTCGGCCCGCCCACCCGGATCGTCCTGCCGTCGACCGTGGCCGTGACGCCGACCGCGGGAGATGACGTGACATCCGACGCGCTCGGGATGCGTGCGCCACGCTCGCGAGCAGAGGCGACGATGGCACGGGCGAGCGGATGCTCGGATTCGACCTCCGCGGCGGCCGCGAGGGCGAGCACGTCGTCCGGCGTCAGTTGACCTGCGGCCTCGATGCCGGTGACGGTCGGCTCCCCCTTCGTGAGCGTGCCGGTCTTGTCGAACAGCACGGTGTCGACGGTGCGCATCCGCTCGAGTGCGAGCCGATCTTTGATCAGGACGCCACCGCGGGCCGCGCGCTCCGTCGCGATCGAGACGACGAGCGGAATGGCGAGTCCGAGCGCGTGCGGGCAGGCGATGACAAGGACGGTGATCGTGCGTACCACCGCCTCATCGGGCAGTCCGACCAGGGTCCACACCGCAGCCGTGATGACCGCAGCACCGAGTGCGAACCAGAACAACCAGGCCGCGGCTCGATCCGCGATCCGCTGCGCCCGCGACGACGAGTTCTGCGCTTCGGAGACGAGACGCTGGATGCCGGCAAGAGTCGTACCGTCGCCGACCGCGGTGATCTCGACCCGGATGGATGAGTCGGTCGCAATGGTTCCCGCCACGACCGCCGCGCCTTCGGCTCGGGTCACCGCCCGAGACTCCCCCGTGATCATCGACTCGTCCATGCTGGCCGAACCGGTGATGACGCGGCCATCGGCCGGGACACGTCCGCCCGGGCGAACCAGCACGACGTCGCCGACCACGACATCGGAGGCGGCGACCGTTCGCGTGCCGCTCGCATCGACGATCTCGGCTTCGTCCGGAAGCAGCGCTGCCAGCGAGTCGAGTGCCGACGTGGTCTGCGCGAGCGAGCGCATCTCGATCCAGTGACCGAGCAGCATGATGACGATCAGAAGCGCCAGCTCCACCAGAAGTCGAGCTCGTGATCGAGCAACCCGACGCTCGCGCCCAACGACGCGACGAACGCGACCGTGATGGCGAGTGCGATCAGCAGCATCATCCCGGGTCGAAGCATTCGCAGTTCGGAGACCGCGCCGGTGAGGAACGGCCATCCTCCCCAGAAGTACATGACCGCGCCCAGCAGCGGCGAGACCCATCCGACCCACGCGCCATCGGGAAGGGGGTAGCCCAGCAGCATCGAGAACATGCTCGAGAAGGCCACGACCGGCACCGCGATCACGAGCATGATCCAGAAGAGCCGACGGAAACGAGCGACATGGTCGCCGTGACCGGCGTGACCGGCGTGACCGGCGTGCCCGTCTTGAGCCATACCGGCGTGCTGGTCGTGGTTGTGGTGGCCCGCCTCATCGGCGTGGTGCGCCATGTGATCGTGTGACATCCTGCCCTCCCTCGACGAATGATGTCCGCGGAGACAGAATACCCCCCTGGGGTATGTTGAAGGGCGACCGCCGATCCTCGCTATTCGTCGGCGGGGCGATTGAAGCTGTGGAGCAATGAGACGAAGGTGCAGAGATCCTCGAGCGACCAGCTCGCCGTCCGCGCGAAGAAGTCCTCACCGCGCACCTCCAGCGCACGGGCGACCTGAGCCCTGCCATCCGGGGTGAGTGAGACGCGAACGGCCCGGCGATCATCGGGGTCGGGCGCGCTGTCCACGAGCCCGAGCGCCTTCATCCGGCCGATGAGCGAGCTTGTGGAACTTCTGTCCATCGCCACCGCCTCCGCGACCGCGCTCGGCTTGGCGGGGCCGTAGGCGTAGAGCCAACGAGCCACATGGAAGGCGGCCGGCTGCAGGTCGGGATGAAACGCCGCTGCCGACCGCTCCGTCAAGGCCCGAGACGCACTCAGGAGAGCGTTGAGCTCCGCCCCCAACTGCAACTCGACGGCACCGCGGTCGCCGCCAGCATCGACAGCTCGTTGATTAGTGGGCATATTTCCATCATTTCAGATACGGTTGGTATATCCCCACGATATCCGCCTCGCGCGCACAGAAGAATGAGCAGCCCGTCATGTCCTCACCCTCGAGAACCCCCGTCGCCGTCATCACCGGAGCAACAAGCGGGCTCGGTCAACTGACCGCCGTCCAGCTCGCCTCACACGGCGCTCATATCGTGATGACCGCCAGAAGCGCCACTCGCGCCGAGCAGACCCGATCGATGATCATCGAGGCCGCCCCCGACGCCGTCGTCGACGTCGTTCTCGTCGACCTTGCCCGTACCGACGATGTCGCGCGCGCAGGCACCGAGATCGCTCGACGTCATGACCGCGTCGACATCCTCATCAACAACGCGGGCATCCACGCATTCGAACAGCGCGTCACGGATGAGGGGTACCCCGAGATGGTCGCAGTGAACTACTTGGCGCCCTGGGTGCTGACCCGGGCGCTGCTTCCGCGGCTTCGCGCGACGCCGGGGGCCCGGATCGTGAACGTCGGGTCCGAGGCTTCTCGACGGCACGGCAGGCTCGTCCTGCCCGACGATCTCACCGACACCAGGACCTTCACCGCCCGCGGCTCCTCCCCCCTCTACGGCAAGAGCAAGCTTCTGGACATCATGTTCACCCTCGAGCTGGCCCGCCGCCTCGAAGGCTCGGGCGTGACGGCGAACGTGGTCGACCCCGGCTTCAATGTGACGGGACTCGGCCGCGAGCTCGCCTTCGCTCCAGCTCTGGCGAGACTCCTGAAGACGCTCCGCGTGGGCGATCCCCGCCGGGGCGCCGCGCTCATCACCGCGCTGGCGATCGACCCGGCCTTCGATGGGAAGACCGGCGGCTACTACACGGTCCGGGAAGGAGAACCATCCCGCCGACGGCACCTGGCGACGATCCGCAATGGCAGGCACGGCTCTGGGCCGAGACGGAGCGACTGCTCGACAGCGAGTGAGCACGCCCCACTGCGACGGCTGTCACCACGGGTGCACACACGGCACGCAAGCCCTCAGTCGGAGCGCTCGATCCCGTTCACGATGAGGTCGATCGCGAAGGCGCGTCGAGACTCTTCCCCGGACCGGTCAGCAGCGCCGCGGATCGCGTCACGCGGGGGAACCGGTCGGGATCGGCTTCCTCGTATGCAGCCCGGACGCGCCCCCGCTGCGCGGCACCACCAGCATCCTCGCGACGCACGGCACGCTCGACCGCGGTGGATGCCGCGAACTGGGCAATGAGGTCCACCGCCAGCGCGGCACGATCGCCGGGCACACCTCCCACCTCCATCAGAGCCAGCTCGTGCTCGGCGAGCCGGAGCGCACCCGGCAGCGTCGGAATGGTCCCGAGCGCGACGGCCCCGAGTCCCGGATAGCGGCCAAGCGCATCGATGGTGTTGCCGATCGTGGCGGCGAGCGCCTGCTTCCATCCACCTGTCGCGATCTCGACGAGTGCCACCTCGCCGTATGCCGCGTCGAGAAGGTGCTCGAGCAGCACGTCACGGTTGGCGAAGTATGCATACAGAGATGCGGGGCCCGTCTCGACGCGATCCGCGACCTGTCGAAGAGTCAGCGCATCTACGCCACCGGCCTGCACAAGATCCTTCGCCGCATCCAGAATCGCCTGCCGCGATAGCGGAGGCTTAGCGGATCTCCCGCGGCGGGACGGCGCGTCCTCTGTCGAAGCCATACGCCAAGAGTAGCAGTTGACACGAACGCCGTTCGTAACGAATACTGTTCGCGAACAGCGTTCGTAATCGAGAGGAGTGGGCGATGTCGGTTCTGGTGGTGGGCGCGAGCGGCGCGGTCGGCGGCGCGGTGGTCGAAGGACTCCTCGAGCGCGGGACGGAGGTCCGCGCAACCAGTCGTTCGCCCGAGAAGCTCGCTCTGCCGACATCCGTGCAGACCTTCGCCGCAGATCTCGATGACCCCGCATCCTTCGCAGACGCTCTCGTGAACGTCGATCGGGTGTTCCTCTACGCAGACCTCGCTGCGCCGACGCCGCTGCTGGACACGCTTGCCGCCGCCGGCGTGCGACACGTGGTGCTGCTGTCCTCCAGCGCCGTAACGCTGCCGGGCGCGGCGGAGGACTTCAATGGCGGCCGCTTCCTTCGTGTCGAGCGAGCGGTGGAAGAGTCGGGACTCGCCTACACGTTCCTCCGACCCGGCGGCTTCGCCAGCAATGCGGCGCGGTGGAGCTGGAGCATCAAGAGCGACGGCGCGGTCCCGCTCCCCTACCCGGATGCGGTGCAGGCCCCCATCCACGAACAGGACATCGCCGATGTCGCTGTGATCGCCATGACCTCAGACACTCTAATCGGGCAGGCGCCGTCGCTCAGCGGCCCCGAGCGCCTCACGCTGCGCGAGCAGATCGAGACCATCGGCGACGTCATCGGACGGCCGCTCTCGGTGACCGAGCAGACGGAAGCGGAGTCGGCTGCGATGCTCTCACATCATGTTCCGGTGGTCTGGGTGCGCCAGATCATCAAGGACTGGCGCGAGGCGGTCGGCGCCCGCCCCAGTGTGTCCGACGAGTACACACGCATCACCGGTAAGCCGTCCCGCACCTTCCGTCGATGGGTCGAAGACAACAAGCGTCTCTTCCGCTGAGCCTGCGCCTCGGTTCCCTCTCCGCGCTCGCGCGAATTCCGAGGACGCGCCGCGCCGCGGATGATTGAGTGGTTCGCATGCAGCAACGCCTCTACCCTCCGACAGGGCTGATCAGCGCACGTGTGCCCGGAGCCGACGACATCGTGCTCGTCGACGACGACAGGCTTCTCGTCGTGGTCAGCATCCGAGCATTCCCGGAAGGACTCGAAGCGCGGCTCATGGTGTGCAGCGCTCCGGGCATCGATCTCCGAGACAGGCTTCTCGCCGCCCCGAATGCGCCACGCGACGGCCGCATCCCGACACTCGCGCTGAGCGAGACGGCGCAGGCAGAGCCGTTCACAACGGTGAGCGGCGGGGGCAGCGAACACAAATGCGACCTGCTTCTGTACACGCCCGTCGCCACAGGCGCGGTCGTCGATGGGCTCGTGTTTCGCTGGCCGGAGTTCGGCGTCCACGTAGAGCTCCCCGTAGATGCGCGAGCCGTCGCAGATGCGCGAGCGAGAGCACACACTCCGCGCTGGGCGTGACCCGAGGACGGCGTCAGCGGCGGCGAATCCGCCCCAGGTTGAACGAGGCCACCAGCACCCCGCACCCGACGAACGCGAGCAGCACCCCGCCGACCAGACTCAGTACCGAAGGGACCATCAGCCGGGCGTAGTCCAGCCCGACGATGCGGATCCCCCACGGAAGAAACGCGGTCTGCCCGAGAAGGTACGCGGCACCGTGCGCTGCAAGGACGAGACCCCCGGTCGCGCTCGCGACACCGACGACGGTGAGCACAACGCGCACGACCGGCCGGGGGCGCGCGGTCGTCGGCGGCGGCACTTCGTCACCCTGCAGATGCGCGAGCTCGTCGAAGACGTCCTGCGCAGCGGGGGCCGTCTGCGCCGACCCGGATTCGGCTCGTTCGCGCTCGCCGAGCGCGAGGACCGCAATCACCGCAACCAACACGGCGACGGCCGACGATACCCCACCCACCGTCTCCGCCACAGTCGAGTACGGCAGACCCGCGTCACGCGCCGCGATGGCGCCGACGACCGGCCAGCCCACGAGCGGACCGGCGCCGCTCAGCACGACGAACAGCACCCTCCGACGCCGCATCGACAGACACAACGGCACAGTGAACAGCGTCACGAAGAGCGCGGTCAGCGCGCCCCCGATGGCCGCAGTGGGGAGGGCGCTCAGCAAGGCGTCGAGACCGAGAGTGGCTCCGAAGACCGACTGCAGGAACAGAACCATCGCCAGACACGCGACCGTTGCGCCCGCAGCGACGCACGCGACCGTGACGAGATAAGGCACCATCGCGGCCAGGCGTGCCCTCATACCCACATCGTGCACACTGCCCCCTCAGCCGACACGGCGGATCGGCACCAGTGTGTCGTGCGCCCGCTTCCATCGCAAGCGAGCAGACGCGACCCGCATCACGCCCTGGACGCGCATCCAGGGCAACCCACCCCGCGCACGCCGTACGATCCGGGTATGCAAGAGCGAACGGCCCGCGTGTGAGCACCCCGGCCACGGACTTCTCCTCGCGCCGCCACCGCGCCGGCTGGCGGGTGACGGTCCTGTTCGGCGTGTTCGTCATCGTCACCGTCGCCGTGGGGCTGACGGCCTCATGGATCTACGCACCCGCCATCGGCTGGATCGCGGGGGCCGGCACCTTCTCTCTGTGGGTGTGGCTCGGCATTCTGCGTCTGGATGCCGCCCAGACCGAGCAGCACGCGACCCGCGAGGATCCGACCCAGACGACCGCGCAGACCCTGCTCGTGCTGGCCAGCCTCGCAAGCTTCGGCGCTATCGCGCTCGTGCTGGTCGAGGCCGGCACCGTGACTTCGAACTCCGCCCGGCTCGAGTTGGCCGGCATCGCGGTGGTCACCGTGGCAGCGTCGTGGTTCCTCATCCACGTGCTCTTCAGCCTCCGTTACGCCGCGCTGTACTACGCGCAGCACGGCGGCATCGACTTCAACCAGCAGGATCCCCCTGCCTACCGCGACTTCGCCTATCTCGCCTTCACGCTCGGCATGACGTACCAGGTATCGGACACGACCATCACCAGCAGCACCATCCGACGCGAGGCGCTTCGTCACGCGCTCCTGTCGTTCCTGCTGGGCGTCGTGGTCGTCGCCGCGACCATCAACCTCGTCTCCAGCCTCGCCCACTGACCGAGCGGATGCGGTGATCCACAGCCGTTCTAGACCCCGAATCCACGGTGTTATCGTCTGATCAGGACGCAGATCGCGCCCGGGCGCACCGGCACGAGGCATCCGATTCCCCCTCGGACCCGACCGACTCTCCTCAGGAGTGACATGTCTGAACACGTGCCGTTCACCGACAACTTCAGTGACCTTTCCAACGCCGACGGCTACCAGTTCGAGTTCCGCTGCGAGCGCTGCGGCAACGGCTACCATTCCGCGTTCCGGCGCGACCCTCGAGCGGCCGGCCAGAAGATCGCCCGCGGGCTCGGCAATCTGTTCGGCGGGCAGCTGTCGCAATTCACCTCCATGGCCGAGAACTTGCTCGATCGCAGCACGAACTCCCCCGCCAAGGATGAGGCGCTGCGCGCCGCCACGGCAGAGATCGGCCCGCGGTTCCACCAGTGCCGCGGCTGCAGCGACTGGGTGTGCGGCGACGTGTGCTGGAACGATCAGGTCGGGCAGTGCGTGCGCTGCTCCCCCGCCCTCACCGAGGAACTCGCGCAGCTGCAGGCGGAGGCTCGACGTCAGCAGATGCGCCAGCGGCTGGAGACTGTGGATCTGGTCGGCGGGGTAGACCTCGGCCGCCAGGCTCAGCCACGCTGCCCCTCGTGCGGCGCGCAGTCGCACGGCGGCAAGTTCTGCGGCGAGTGCGGGGCCTCACTGGTGAGTGTCCGTGTGTGCACCGGTTGCCGCGCGGAGAACCCCGGCACGTCCCGCTTCTGCGCGGAATGCGGAACGAGCCTCACCGCCTGACCCCGCGTCGGCGAGGCGATCTCTTCCTTTCGCGCAACCCCCGCCGATCGCCAGGTCACATCCCGTACGTTCGTGGCATGACGGCACGTATCCCGACGTCCGCCGCCTCGATGCGAGAGCGGCACGAACGTGCCTGAGCGCGTGAACGCGGAGGTGGAGCGACTGCTCGGACTCGACAGCGCCATCGTCGTGCACTACACCGACGCCATCACCCCCGACAGCTTCTCGCTGAGCTACCGTTCGCTGTACCTCCACAGCTCGCACCGGGACGCCGTCGAGGCGATCTGGGCGGCACACCGCCAGGACGGCGCGGCCGCATCATGACGACGGACCCGAACGCGGCGGGCGTCGTCTGGGCGCGTGTCGAAGACGGCTTCCACGTCGGCAGCAGGCGGGGCGAGTTCCTGGGCTACATCGAGCGACAGAGCGACGGCGCCTTCGCAGCCTTCGACATGCATTCGCGCCCTGCGGGGCGCTTCGCCGTGATCACGCACGCGATGAACGCCCTCATCGCGCAACCGCCGCGCCCGCATCCTGTCCGGCGCTGAAGGAGTCCACCACCGTGACCGACCCATTGATCTCCGTCGTCTATACCAGTCACGCGCGCGCCCCCTTCACCGATCCCGACCTGGAACAGCTGCTCGCCACCAGCCGGGACTCGAACGATCGCCGCGGGATCACCGGCATGCTCCTGTATCGGGCCGGACATTTCATCCAGATCCTCGAGGGCCCAGATACCGCGGTGCGCGACCTGATGCGGGTCATCCAGGCCGACCCGCGGCATGCCGACGTGCGGATCGTGCGGGACGAGGAGATCGGCGAGCGGCGGTTCTCGGAGTGGAGCATGGGATACGAGCCCATCTCGCCGCCCTCGCATCCGGCTCCGGAGGGCTTCCGCGACACGTTCGACGACCTCGGCGACCGGGACGACCCCGACAATGTGCTGCGCGCGATCGGCGAGCTCACTCTGTGGTTCCGGGTGCGCAGCCGGCATCAGAGGGACTAACCGCGCCGCACGCTCCGATGTGTCAAGCCCCCTTCGCCCCGGCGCGGGAACGGGTGAGATGCAGACGTTCCCCCGAACGATCGGAGCACTCGTGTCACTGACCGCCATCCCCCGGGCGATGCTGCCCGGTCTGCCTTTCGCCGCTCGCGGCCCGCTGAGCGAGGCCGTCGCGCTGCGCCTGTCGACCGCTGCGGCAGACGACGATCTGACCGGGCTGGCCGAGCGTGCCCTGGCGATGACGCCGGACATCGCCCGGGACGACGACATCCAACTCACGCTCTTCTGCCTCTACGCGAACGCCTACGGCTCGCTCGACGGCCTCGACGCCGCACTGGAGTGGGATGCGGAGCTGCTCACCGTGCGGCAGCTGCTCGAATCCGCGTTCGAAGCCGCCTTACGTCGGGAGGTCGCCGTGCCCGCCCTCCCGGCTCCCCACGCCGCCGATGTCGCACAGGCGCTCTTCGCGCTGACCTCCGATGACAGCGGCCCGAGCTTGTCCCGCTACCTCGCTCGCAAGGCGACCGAGGAGCAGGCGCGGGAGTTCCTTATCCAGCGCACGATCTACACGCTGCGCGAAGCCGACCCTCACTCGTGGGCGATCCCCCGGCTGCGCGGCCGTGCGAAAGCGGCGCTCGTCGAGATCCAGTCCGACGAGTACGGCGGGGGCCGAGCCGATCGTGTGCACGCCGAGATCTTCGCGCGCACCATCCGCGCCGCCGGGCTCGACGATCGCTACGGCGCCTACGTCGACGATGTGCCCGCTGTGACCCTGGCCTCGCACAACACGATGTCGATGTTCGGGTTGAACCGTCGCCTGCTCGGCGCCATCGTGGGCCACCTGGCCGCCTTCGAGATGACGTCCTCCATCCCCAATCACCTCTACGGCGACGGTCTGCGCCGACTCGGCTACGGGGATGACGTGACGGACTACTTCGACGAGCACGTCGAAGCCGACGCCGTGCACGAGCAGATCGCCGGCCGGGATCTCGCGGGAGCCCTCGCGGAGGATCGACCCGATCTGCTCGCCGACATCATGTTCGGCGCCGCCGCGTGCCTGGCCGTCGACGGCTGGGTCGCGCAGCACATGTACGACGCGTTCACCAGCGGCGTCTCCTCACTGCGTGGCGGTGCCGCATGAGCGACGAACCCGTGACGATCACCGCCTATCCCGACGGACCGCTACTCGTGCGCGGCGAAGCGCGGATCGTGGACGCGGCGGGCAACCCGGTCGAGCGCCGCCGCCGCACCGTCGCCTTGTGTCGGTGCGGCCTGTCGAGCATCAAACCGTTCTGCGACGGCACGCACAAGGCAGCGGGCTTCCACACGGACGAGTGATGACGGTGCCCGTCACGAGAAGATGGGGTGTATGGACACCGCATCCGACGACGAGGTCGCCGCCGACTACCTGAGCGCCGCGCTCGTGCCGCGCCCCTCGAACTGGGTACGTGCGGGAGTCGACGCCCTGCTCGGTTCCGGTGTGCTCAACATGTACGACGTCGAGGTCCGCCGACTCGACACCCAAGCGCTCGTGCTCCGCATCCCCACCGACGCCAATCTGGCGTCGCATCTGTTCGGCAAGATCGAGCTGGAGCTGGAGACGCTCACGGTCTCGGCGTTCCTGGAGTCCTGGCGTCCGATGCAGCGCTGACGGAGACGATCCGTCAGGGTGGGTCGGGCGGGGCCACTCTCGCTCGCCCCGCCCGGCCCCGGATGCGGCAGACTTCCTCCTGGGCGTTCGCCCGTGATCCCGCATCCGCGCCCGGGAGGAGCCCGATGACCAGCGTCGAACTGCAGCGCAGCGGCCCCACCAAGAAGAAGCGCCGACCGATCGCCCCGGACCGCCTGTCGGCCGCCCTGATGCTGATCGCCACCGCTCTGGCCATCATCTGGGCGAACAGCCCCTGGGGTGCCGGCTACGAGCACTTCTGGGAGACGCCCATCACGATCGCCGTGGGCGATGTGCAGATCGACTCGAACCTCCACGCGCTCGTCAACGACGGGCTGATGACGCTGTTCTTCTTCCTCGTCGGACTCGAGGTCAAGCGCGAACTGACCATCGGCGAACTCACTGACCGCGCTCGCGCCACGCTGCCGATCGCGGCGGCGGTCGCGGGGCTCGTGGTACCCGCGGGGATCTTCATCCTCTTCACCCTCGGCACCGACGAGACACACGCGTGGGGCGTCGTGATCTCCACCGACACGGCGTTTCTGCTCGGGGCCCTCGCCATCATCGGCCCGAAGTTCCCCGCACGCCTGCGGGCGTTCCTGCTGACCCTCGCCGTCGTCGACGACATTGGGGCGCTGCTGGTCATCGGCGTCTTCTACTCCGACAGCCTCAACCTCGCAGCTCTCGTGGTGGCCACAGTCCTCATGGGGCTGATCGCCCTGGTGCGCTTCCTGCCCTACGGTCGCGGTTTCTCCTACGCCGCCCTCGGCATCGCCCTCTGGATCATCGTGCTGCTGTCGGGCGTGCACGCGACCCTCGCCGGCGTCGCCATCGCCCTGCTCATCCCGGTCTTCCCACCCCGGCGCAGCGATGTCGAACGCACGGCTGAGCTCACCCGCGCCTTCCGCGAGTCCCCCAACACCGTGTACGCGGCCGCGGTGCAGCGCAGCCTCCGCGACTCGCTCTCGATCAACGAACGCGTGGATGCGGGATGGCGCCCCTACATCTCCTTCGGAGTGCTGCCCCTGTTCGCGCTGGCGAACGCGGGCGTCCACCTCGACCCTGCGACGCTGAAGGAAGCCTTCACCTCGCCGTTGACCTGGGGCATCATCGTCGCGCTCGTCGCCGGCAAGTTCGTCGGCATCACGGGCGCGACCTGGCTGCTACGCGCGACGGGCAAGGGCGTTCTCGCCCCCGGTCTCGGGATGACACGGATCGCCGGCGGCGGGGCCCTTTCGGGCATCGGATTCACGATCGCGCTCTTCCTCGTGCCCATCGCGATCGACGACCCGCACACGCAGGATCTCGCCCGCGTCGGAGTGCTCACCGCATCCGTCCTCGCGTTCCTCGCCGGATGGGCGATCATCTCGATCGGCGACCGCGTGCGTCCGCCCGTCGCCGTCGGCAAGTACCTGAACCGCCCCGTCGACCCCGCGCGCGATCACATCAAGGGACCGAAGGACGCACCGCTGACGATCGTCGAGTACGGCGACTTCGAGTGCCCGTTCTGCGGCCGCGCGACCGGCTCCATCGACGAGGTCTTCGCCGCGCTGGGCGACCAGGTGCGGTGGGTCTGGCGGCACCTGCCGCTCGACGCCCCGCATCCGCACGCCCAGCAGGCGGCGCAGGCATCGGAGGCCGCGGCGGCGCAGGGCCACTTCTACGAGATGACGCGCAAGATGTTCGCCCATCAGGATCAGCTGGAGCTCTCGGATCTGATCCGCTACGCCGACGAGCTGGGTCTGGACACTGATCGCTTCGCCGACGACCTGCGCTCTCCCGCCGTCCTGCGCCACATCCAGGACGACCGCCTGGACGCGGAGCTCATGGACCTGCACTCGACGCCCACGTTCTTCATCGGCGGGATCCGCCATGTCGGCCCGTGGGACTCTGCCTCCCTCATCCGGGCGCTGGAGGCCTCCCGCGGTCGTGTCATCGAGCCACACCCGTAACTCGAGCTCCCGCTCCGAGCGGTTGCCACCCGTTCGACAGCCGTTTGCCCGCCGCCCCTAGGGTGCGCGTGTGCCTACTACCGTCGTCCGTCGTGCGGCGGAGACCCGCCTGACGATCATCGCGCTCGCG
The DNA here is from genome assembly GCF_056868075.1 of Microbacterium sp. KU4F. NCBI lineage: Bacteria > Bacillati > Actinomycetota > Actinomycetes > Micrococcales > Microbacteriaceae > Microbacterium > Microbacterium sp. KU4F. The sequence continues at coordinate 1,273,085 of NZ_CP200324.1, forward strand.
GCCATCCTGCTGGTTCTCGTTCTCGTCCTCCTGCCGACGCAGCGCGCGGCAGCGCATCCCACGGGGTCGACGGGCGTGTTCCTCACGGTCCGGCAGGATGCGGTGGATGTGAAGATGCAGATCCAGAAGGCCGGCTTCGTGGCGGCCACGGGCTATGACATCGCCACCGAGCAGTCGGAGCTCGACGCGATCTCCGACAACCTCATGACGTTCCTGCTCCACCGCGTGCATATCTCCGACGAGCAGGGCGCTCTGACCGCCTCCGTGCTCGAGGAACCGACCTTCGCGACGGTGAACGACGAGGATGCGATCGAGACGACGTTGCGCTTCACCGCGGACCGCACGCTGCAGGGTGCGCTGGAGTTCACCGACGACTTCATCATCGACGTCGTCCCCTCACATCAGGTCTACGTCGCGTTGATCAGTGACTGGGACGACGGCCAGATCAACGAGGGCGACCCGCAGGTGATCGGCGTGCTGGGCGGCGGCGTCACCCACCTCACGTGGGAGCGCAGCGACACCGACCCGCTGCACGGACTGCTCGCGGTGATCCGTCTCGGGATGCTGCACATCGCCGAGGGGACCGATCACCTGCTGTTCCTCACGACATTGCTGATCGTCGCCCCCTCGCTCGCGACACGGGCTCGGCGGGGGTGGCGCTGGCAGCAGCCGATCCCCGTCAAGAAGACCGTGGGCAGGGCGGCGCTGACGATCACGGCGTTCACCGTCGGACACCTGATCACCCTCGCTCTCGTCTCGCTCGGGCTCATCTCCTTCCCCGAGAAGCCGGTGGAGATCCTCGTCGCCGTCTCCATCGCCGTCGCTGCCACGCACGCGATGAAGCCGCTGCTCCCACGAGGGGAGCTGCTCATCGCGGGAGTGTTCGGGCTCGTGCACGGCACGGCGTTCGCCACGACGATCCTCGAGCTCAACCTCGGATTCGGCGAGACCCTCGCCGCCATCGTCGGCTTCAACGTCGGTGTGGAACTCGCGCAGCTCATCGCCGCCGTGCTCGTGCTCCCCCTGCTCATCTGGCTCTCCCACGCGCGCGCGTTCGCCGGCTTCCGCACCGCCGTCGCGATCGCCGCGATCGTGGCCGCCGCCGCATGGATCGGCGGGATTCTGACCGACCAGGACTCGGTGCTGCAGCCGGTGTTCACCGGGATCGCCAGTTCCCCCGTCGTGTCGTACCTGCTGCTAGTGGCTCTCGTCGCGGCGCTCTGGTACTTCACGCGCACCACCGCATCCTCGCGACGGATCGAGGTGGAACGATGACCTCGCCGCGGCAGTGCCGACGGGCGGCGCTGGGCCGAGGCTTCGTCGCCCTGACCGTCTCAACCCTCCTCGTGGCAACGGGCGCATGGGCCGCGCACGCCGCCGAGGACGACCCGGATGCCGCGGACGCTCCCAGCGGGTCGATGGTGATCACCGTCGAGATCCCCGAGCATGCCGGGGCCGCGTCCCCGTCGCCCACTCCTACGCCGCCGCAGCAGCCCACCGACGCGCTGCCGGCGACCGGCGGCGATCTGCAGGAGCTTCTTCCGTGGCTGTTCGGCGGGTTGACCGTCACGGGCGTGGGTACAGCCCTGGTCGCTCGCCACCGCCGCCGCGCCTGAGCGCCGCGACACGACGAGACGCCCCCGGATCCTTCCGGGGGCGTCTCGTCGTGTCGCGCTCAGTCAACCGATGCGGCGCCGGCTGCGGCCTTGGCGCGCTCTTCTGCGAGAGCGCGGGCGACCGCATCCTCCACGCGCGCATCGGCACGCTGCTGCGCGGCTTCGCTGCGCCGGCGCCGCGAGCGCAGCAGCAGGAAGACCGCGGCCGCCACGAGCAGCACGATCACGAGCAGCGTCCACGGGATGGCGGCGCCGATCGTCTGGCCCGTCACCGTCTCGAGCGGAGTCGTCGAGCCCGACGCATCGGTCACGACGGGCACCACGTGCACACCGGCGATGAGCGCGAGCACGGGAGGGACACCAGGAACGGAAAGGGTCTGGGTCCATGACTCCCCGGGAAGGAGCGCGGGCACGTCCTGTGCCGCCGCGGCGTCCATTCCGAAGAGGTCGAAGATCCCGCTGACGCGCGCCGTCGGCTGCGCGGCGATCGTCGCGTTGCCGGTGTTGTGCAGGGTGTACGTCACGGTGGCGTCACCGCCGGCGAAGGGGTTGAGCCCGCCGTTCCAGGCCACAGACATGTTCTCGACCGCCAGGGAGGGCACGAGCTCGCCACCCACCCGCAGGTTGACGCGGATTCCCAGTCTCCGATCGACCGTGACGCCGTTCTGCGCGTCCGGCGCACTGAGCGAGGTGACCACGCCGCCGGCATAGTCGCCGGGCGTGGCGTTCTCGGGGACGGAGAGGGTGAACGGGACGGTGACCGTCTCACCGGCCGCCACCGTCACGGTCGCCTGCTGGGGCGCGATCCACGCGCCGATCGCATGGGAAGACTCCCCCGCGACGAGCAGGGACAGCTGGCCCTCGTCGGAAGTCGAGCCGTCGGCGGCGTAGACCTTGAGATCCAGCGCCTCGTCACCGTGGTTCGCGATCGTGACGGCGTCCGAGACCGACCCGCCCGGATCGACCGTGTAGCTGTAGTTCGTCCGCTCCGAGCCCAGGTTGTTGGAGGCGGTCCGGACGGTCCAGGTGACGTCATCGCCCTCGGCGGCCTGAACGGGTGCCGCGAAGGCGAGGACGGTGAGCGCGGCGAGCACCGCGGAGCTCAGCGCGATGAGTCGAGGATGCGGAGGGGTGGAGCGAGGGTTCACGGAGATCCTTCGGGTCGTGGGGCGCAACGGGGATGTCCGTGGGAGGGGGCAGGCGCCCCCTCCCACGGACGGAAGGTGCCGCGGGTGTCAGCCGGCGAGCGCGGTGAGGGTCAGAGTCGCGCGGTAGCTGCCCTTTGCCGTGTCGGTCGGGAGTTTGAGGTCGAGCGCTGCACCCAGCAGAGCCGATCCCTTCGTGTGTCCCTGCGCGGCAGAGCCGAGCACGCGGCTGACGGCCAGACCGTCACCGGTGTCGTAGCCCGAGGAGACGGTTGCACCGGCAGTGGCCCCGGCGCCGTCGGTGACGACCTTCGGCGTCCAGCCCAGGTAGCGGCCGGAGAACGTCTTGTCGCCGTCCGTGAAGTCGCCGAGCACCGAGGTGAGCGACCACGGCGCCAGCGAGGAGCGCGTGTCGGTGACGCTGATCGGGTTGATCTCACCCGTCGCCTCGAAGTAGTCGCCCTTCTCCTGGGCGGTACCGAGGTCTACGAGACCGTTCTGTCCGTCGATCGTCCAGCCGAACTCGCCGGGAGCCTGGTTGGGAACATCGACCTGGATGTCCTGCCCGTCACCGTGGAAGGGGTGGATGGTGACCGAGTCGATCAGGGACCCGACGCTGTCGACCGCCGTGCTCGACCCCGGCGTACCGCACCAGCTGACCTTGCCCTGCTCCACCGCGGCATTGGGAGCGTCGCAGGTGCCCGAGCGGATGCCCTCGACGACGAGCTGGTCGGCGCGCACCTGCACCTTGACGTAGCTGCGCACGTGCTCCTGGTTCTGCACGGAGTTGTACCAGTAATCGCTCGGCTTCAGCGGGTCGGGGCCGTTGCCTGCTCCGGTGGTGCCGCTGTTGTCGGGCGCGGTGATGTCGTAGTACTTCGAGCCCGATGCCGAGTTCGCTGTCATGTAGATGACGCCGCCCTCCCCGACGAAGACGTCGTTCTGTCCGGGCTGCTCGGCCGGGTTGGCCTTCTCGCCGTTCTTGATCTCGTAGCTGCGCGTGTAGACGTGGTCGTGACCCTGGAGCACGAGGTCGACGCCGAGCTTGGAGAAGGTGGTCGGGAAGTCCACGCGGCGCACCTTGTTGTCGGCGTCCTTCGCGTGATCGGCGGCGGAGTAGATCGAGTGGTGGTACACGAGCACGGTGTACTTCGCGTCGGCGCCGTGCTGGTTCACCACATCCGTCACGTACTGCACGTGGGCCGCGTCACCGCCGCCGTTCGCCGAGTCGTAGCTGTTGCTGTTCAGGTCGATGAACAGCACGTCCTTGTAGATGTACCAGTAGTCGCCGCCGGACGTGGTCGCCGTCTTCGTCGGATCCTTGTAGTACGCCGAGGAGTAATCGGTGTTGGGCGTGTAGAAGTGCTGCTCGTACGCCTTGCCGCCGACGTCGTGGTTGCCGATCGTCGCGGCCCAGGGGTACTGGCGCAGCTGGTCGGGAGCGAGGAACGCGTCCCATTGCGGCTCGGTGTTGGCCGTCTCGACCTGGTCACCGCCGGAGACCAGCAGCTCCGCGTTCGGGTTGGCGGTCAGCGCGACGTTCATGGTGTCGGCCCAGCCGGCGCCGTCCTTCGCGACGTTGCCCGAGGAACCGATCTGGGGGTCGCCGAAGAACAGGAAGTCGAAGTCGCCCTCGAAGGACTGCGTCTTGAACGAGTAGGTCGGCGACCAGTTGCCGTCGGAGCCCACGCGGTACGAGTACTGCGTGTTCTCCTGCAGTCCCGACAGCACGGCGTGGCGGTTGTAGCCCGTGGTCGAGATGTTGGCCGCCCCCGTGGCGGCGAAGGTCGTCACGGAGGCGACGAACTGACCGTTCACGACGGCGGAGGTGGGCGCCAACTGCACGACCTGCGACGTGTCGGCAGAGGTGTACCAGGACACCGTGCGCTGCGTCTCGTTGGAGGCGACGCCCAGCACGATGCCGGTGTAGCCCGCCGGGTCGTCGGCGTGCGCCGCAGGGGCGACGAGGGCGCCGCTGAGCATCAGCGCGGCGCCGACCGCCGCCGCCGAGGCCCACAGGGCCGCGCGACCCGTGGGTCGCGAGGGTGCTGCAAGGAGCATGAGTCTTCCGTTTCTGGAGAGGAAGTGGATGTGGGTCAACCAGGCAGGCGCACGGATCCCGGCGCCTGGAAGCAAGCTGGCCCGCCGAGCTTTCCTGAGAGTGAACGATCGATGGCGTACGAATCAGCTGTCGGGCGAACAGATGAGGATCACGACGTGTCCCGCCGGTGCGCTCAGACGGTGAACGACGGCGGCAGATCCGAGGAACAATGCGCGAACCGGGGCGCGAGGGCGAAGTGGCGGCCTCGGCAACCGGCATTCTGGTGTCGTCCCTCCCTCTCTTCTGCAAGGACTCTCTGTGCCGCAACGCTCCGCATCCCTCGCCCTCGGCGCGACCGGCCTCGCGCTGGCGCTCGTGCTCGCCGGATGCGCCGGCGCCGGCTGGGACGTGCCGCGCGAGGCGATCGGAGTGCTGGGCTCGCCCGCGCCGGGCTTCACTCCCGAGGTCGCGCCGACGCCGGAGGCGACGGTGGACCCGCGCCTGGGATCATGGGACGACGTGCACCCCGCACCGGGCTACCGCGTCGTGCTCCTGACAAGCGGCGACGACACGACGACGCAGGCGCTCCGCGACGCCGTAGCCGCATGGGCGGCCGACGAGGACGTCGACCTGCGGACGGTGGATGCCGGCGGCGACGCGATCACGGGCATCGTGCACGCGATGGACATGAGCCCCGAGCTCATCGTCGCGGCGGGCGAGGGCCTCATCGACGCAATGGCGATGGTGACGCCGAACCACCTCGACGTCCCCTTCCTCGTCCTCGGAGCAGAACTCGCCGAGCCCACCGAGAACGTGACCGCCGTCGACTGGACCGGTGCGGGATTCCGCGGCGAGGGCATGGGATCGGCCACCCACTTCGACGAGGCGTCGTTCACCCCCGAGCGCTGCGACGACGCCATCCGTGCGGGCGTCGCAGCCGTGCTGACAGGAATGACCGGAGTCGTCCTCTGGATCTCCTGAGCTCCGTGGGGGCTCAGCGCGACGCAGTGACCTCTGCGCCGGCGTGCGCGATCTCCGCGAGGGCCCTCTCACTCGACTCGGCGTGCACGCCGGCGACGAGGTCGGTGAACACACGCACGTGCCGGCCGGCGGCGATGGCGTCCAGGGCCGACGCGCGCACGCAGTAGTCGGTGGCGAGACCGACCACGTCGATGTCGAGGATGCCGTGATCCTCGAGCAGCTCGGTCGCCGTACGACCGTCGTCGGTGCGTCCCTCGAAAAGCGAGTAGGCGGGCTCTCCCTGCCCCTTCTTGAGGTGGTGTGTCACGGCGGACGTGTCGAAGACCTCGTCGTACTCGGCGCCGAACGTGCCCGCCACGCAGTGCGGCGGCCACGTGTCGATGAAGTCGGGCTCTGCGGCGAAGTGCCCGCCGTTGTCGCCCTCGGCATCGTGCCAGTCCCGGGACGCGACGATGAGGCCGTAGTCACCCGCGTGCTCCGCGAGGTAGGCGGAGATCCGCTCGGCGACCGCGTCACCCCCAGCCACCCCGAGCGCACCGCGCTCGGTGAAGTCGTTCTGGACGTCGACGATGAACAGCGCCTTGGTCATGATCCGAGCGTACGCCGGTACTCGGCGCGCGTCATCGGTGCCGCGTCCTTCGTCTCAGGCCCCGCACGCCACAGCTTGGACGGCCACCACACCGCGCGTCCGATGTCGGAGGCGAGCGCGGGCACCAGGAGCGAGCGGACGACGAAGGTGTCCAGCAGCACGCCGAACGCGACGATGAACGCCAACTGCGCGAGGAACAGGATCGGGATGACGCCGAGGGCGGCGAACGTCGCCGCGAGCACGAGGCCGGCCGAGGTGATCACCCCTCCGGTCGATACGAGGCCGCGCACGATGCCCGCGCGGGTGCCGTGGCGCAGCGATTCCTCCCGCACGCGCGACATGAGGAAGATGTTGTAGTCGATGCCGAGCGCGACGAGGAACACGAAGCCGTACAGCGGCACCGCGGGGTCTGCTCCGGGGAAGTCGAACACGTGATTGAACACGAGCGCGCTCACTCCCATCGCCGTCCCGAACGAGATCACCGTGCTCGCGATCAGCAGGACGGGTGCCAGCACGGACCGCAGCAGAAGCATGAGGATCACGAAGACGACCGCGAGGATGACCGGGATGATGACCGTGCGGTCGCGGATCGAGGTGGCGTTCGTGTCGACGTCGATGGCGGTCTGCCCGCCGACGAGCGCCGCACCTTCCCCGAGATCGTTGTCGAGGGTGTCGCGCAGCGCCACGACGGCATCGTCGGCCGCGGCGGAGTCGGCCGCATCCGCGAGCGTCGCGATCAGCAGCACGTCGCCGTCGACCGTGGTGGCCGAAGGCGCGGGAGTCCCGGGCGGGCCGACCGCGGCGAGCTCGAGCGCGCCTTGCGAGACGCTCACCGAAGCCTGACCCGTCGGCGAGTCTGCAGCGGCGATCGCCACGCTGTCGATGCCCTCGGCATCCGACGTCGCCGTGACGGCGGCGGCCGCATCCGCCTCGGAGACCACGACGTAGACCGGGCTGCCGGAGCCGGCCGGGAAGTGCTCCGCGAGCACGTCCTGGCCGTCACGCGCCTGCGAGTACCCGAGCACGAGGTCGCTGGAGGGCACGCCGTCGGCCTTGAGCTGCGTGACGCCCGCGGCGCCCACGAGGAGGACGACGGTGCTGATGATCCACACCGGACGAGCACGCCGCGTGACGAATCGCGCGACTCGCGGCCACAGGCCTGACACGGGCGCGTTCGGGTCGTCCGACGGCACCGCGGCAGGGTGCTTCGGAATGAAGGGCCAGAAGGCGGCACGCCCCACGAGCGCGAGCAGCGCGGGCAGGAACGTGAGTGCGGAGAGCATCGCGAATGCGATGCCGATGGCCGCGATCGGGCCGAGAGCGCGGTTGCTGGCGAGGTCCGAGAGCAGCAGGCAGAGCAGTCCCGCGACGACGGTTCCGCCGGAGGCGAGGATGGGCTCGAACGCGCCGCGCCAGGCCTGGAGGGTCGCCGGCCATCTCTTCTGCCCCTCGGCCACCGCCTCGCGATATCTCGCGACGAAGAGCAGGGCGTAGTCGGTGGCGGCGCCGATGACGAGGATGAACAGGATGCCCTGCACCTGGCCGTTCAGCACGAAGATTCCGGCTTTGGCGAGCCACCACACCGTCAGCAGTGCCACACACAACGCGAAGACGCTCGTGAGCAGCACGAGAACGGGCAGAAGGGGCGAGCGGTAGACGATGACGAGGATCACGAACACGGCGATGAGCGCGACGCCCAGCAGCAGCCCGTCGATGCCGAGGAAGCCCTCGACGAGGTCCGCGGTGAATCCGGCGGGACCGGTCACCCATCCTTCGACGCCGGAGGGCGCCTGCGACGCGACGACGTCGCGGACCGCCTCGACAGCCTCGGGCACCTCGCCCGAGGCGTCGATGGGCACGAAGATCTGGGCCGCGAGACCGTCGTCGGACACGATCGGCGGCGAGATGCCGTCGAGGACCCCCGGCGTCTGCGCGATGTCGTCGGCCACCGTCTGCAGCTCGGCGAGCTGCCCGTCGCTGAGCTTCTGGTCTGCCGAGAACACCACGACGGCGGGGATGCTGTCGCCGGCGAGGAAATCGGGAAGCCGCTCGTTGACCTGCGTGGAGGCCGCGCTCTGCGGCAGAAACGTCGACTGGTCGTTGGTGGAGACCTCGTCGACCTTGCCGAAGTACGGACCGCCGATCGAGCCCACCACGAGCCAGATGAGTACGAGCAGCGCGGGGATTCCCACCCGGAGCCAGCGCGAGGGTCGGGTCGGAGTCGAGGATGCGGCCATGTCGCTAGCTTATCTAGCTATATGGCCTCTGCGCCAGTCCGTCTTCTCGCGCCGCAACCGCTCACTCCAGGAACATGCTCACCAGCGACAGGGCGAGCGCGAGGGTGCCGACGGCGAGGAAGCCCACGGTGAACCATCCGGTGAGCCGTACGAGCGGAGACCGCGCGACGAACCGCATCCGATCGTCCGAGCCGGGGCGGTAGTAGATGTCCGCCTCGTCTGCGCCCGCGACGTGCGCTTCATCTGCGTCGCTGAGAGCGGCACGCCCGACCCCGCCCTCAGCCGTGAACCAGTGCGCGACGCGTCCGCTCTCGCCGGGCTCGATGACCGCGTGCGCGGCTGTCCACGTGCCGTCGACCAGCAGCAGGATCAGCCAGACGACTCCGATGGCCATCGCACCGAGGAAGCCGACCCAGGTGAACGTCTCCAGCAGCACATCGACGGTGTGACCCACCATCCGATCATCCCACCCCCTCCCGCCACGCTCCCCATCCCCGCCCGCTCCAATCCCGCGAAACTGTCCCCACGCCCCCTCCACGCCCGCTGCGCGGACGCGGAGCCTCGGGGCGCGTGGGCCCATCTTCGCACGAGATCACGGGTAAACACAGTGATCTCGTGCCGTAAGTGCAGTCTCGCGGGGCGGATGCGGTCCCGGAGCGGATGCGGGTGGGCCGGCGGATGCAGGACGGGCGGAGAAAACAAAAGAGGGGCCCCTTCCGGGACCCCTCTTCTCGTGCTGAGCCGCCTAAGGGAATCGAACCCTTGACCTATTCATTACGAGTGAATCGCTCTGCCGTCTGAGCTAAGGCGGCGCGCGTCGCTTCCGCGATGCACAAGCAACGATCTTACATGCTCGAACGGGCCGCCGCGAACGCTCGGGAGCCGCTCACTCGCAGCGCAGGCCGTCCTGCGGCACCGTGCCGTCGACGAAGTACGCCTCCACCGCGTCGTCGACGCAGGTGTTGCCCTTGTTGTAGCCGGTGTGCCCCTCGCCGACCCGGGTGATCAGCACGCCGGAGGCGAGCTGATCGGCCAGCGCGACCGACCAGTCGTAGGGGGTGGCGGGGTCGTTCGTCGTCCCGATGACCACGATGGGAGCGGCCCCCTGAGCGGTCAGCGCCTTGCGCTCACCGCTCGGCGGGAACGGCCACGCGGCGCACGAGTCGACGTCGCTCGACCAGTACGGGGCCACGGTCGGCGCACGCTCCGCGAGCAGGGCCTTCGACGCGGCCTCCTGCTCCGGTGTGGCGTCGTCCGGGTAGTCCATGCAGTTGTAGGCGATGAAGGCTTCGGTGGAGTTGTCACTGTAGGCGCCACCGCTGCGGTTGTAGTAGAAGTCGGCGAGCTGGAACGCAACCGACGGGTCGCCCTGCAGCGCGTCGGAGAGCGCCGTCGTCAGGTACGACCAGCTGTCCTGCGAGTACAGCGCAGCGATGATCGCGGTCATCATCGAGTCGGCGCCCATGCGGCGGCCGTCCGCGTTGGAAAGCGGATTGCGATCGGCGCTCGCGAGCAACGTGCTCAGATCCGCCATGCCGTCGTCGACCGTCCCGGTGAAGGGACAGTCCGAACCCTGGAGGCACGACGCCATATACGCGCGCAGCGCCGACTCGAACCCGATGCCCTGCGTCGTCGACACATCCAGCTGGGAGGTCTGAGGATCGATCGCGCCGTCGAGGACGAGGCGGCCCACACGCTCCGGGAACAGCTGCGCATACGTCGCGCCGAGGAACGTGCCGTACGAGTAGCCGAGGTAGTTGAGCTTCTCGTCGCCCAGCACGCCGCGCAGCAGATCCATGTCACGTGCGGACTGCTCCGTGGTGATGAACTGCAGGATGCCGTCGCTGTTCGCCTCGCACGCCTGGGCGAAGGTCGCGTTGCGGGCCTCGAGCTGACTGTTCCACTCCGCGGACCCGCGGGTGCCGGTGGGGATGTCGAACAGATAGCGGTCCATGTCGGGGGCGTCGAAGCAGCGCACCGCACTCGACTCGCCGACACCGCGCGGGTCGAAGCCGATGACGTCGTAGTCGCTTTGGAGGGCGTCGCCCACGGCGAACGAGAGCGAGTCGCGGATGAGGGCGACACCGCTGGCGCCGGGGCCGCCGGGGTTCGTCAGCAGCGAGCCGAGGGGCTCTCCGTCGGTGGCGAGGTGACGCACGACAGCGAGGTCGATCTCGCCGGCCGACGGGTCGTTCCAGTCCAGCGGCGCCGTGACCGTGGTGCAGTCGAGTCCGGTGCCGCAGGAGTTCCACGAGAGCTCCTGCCCGTAGAACGGCAGCAGTTCCTCGGAGATGCCGGTCGTGTCGGGCTCTGCGCTGCGAGTCGGCGAGGGAGCGACGTCGACCTTGAATGCGCACCCGGCGAGGGCGGCGAGGGTGACGACGACACCTGTCACGGCGATCAGGCGACGGATGCGGGGGGCGGCGCTCACGACGAGCTCCTTCCGGTGGCGACGGCGACCAGCAGACTCTCGAGTGCCAGCGCGGGGGCCGCGTTGCGCTCGAGGTTCCGGCGGGTCAGGGCGATCTCGTCGAGGACGAGGAGAGTGCGGTCCGGCTCCCACGCCGCCGCGAGGGCGTGCAGGTCGTCGGACATCTCGGTGTTGATGAGGCCATCGGTGCGGCCGAACTGCACCATCACGACGTCGCGGAACAGCGACTGCAGATCGGTGAGGACGCGGTCGATGCCGTCGCGGAGGCTGCGCGTCGCGCGGCGCTTCTGCTCGTCGGCCAGGGCGTTGAGCTGAGATCGCACGGCGGGCGGCACTGCGGCACCCTCGGCGAGCCCGACGGTGCGCAGCAGCGACGCCCGTTCCGCCTCGTCGCGCTCGACCGTGAGGGCCTTCGCGTCATCGGTGGCGACCTGCACGATGCGGGCGGCCGCATCGACCGCGTCGCCGACCCCCCGCACGGCCAGGGCGCTGCGCAGCGTCTCGTCGCGTCGACGGCGGGCGTCGGCGTCCGTCGCCAGACGCTGAGCCATGCCGATGTGGCGCTGCGCGTGCCGGGCGGCCTGCTCGGCGACCGCCTCGTCGACGCCGGTGCGCTGGGCGATCAGACGGGCGACGTCCGACACGTCCGGCTCGCGCAGCCGCACCGTGCGCACGCGCGAACGGATGGTGGGCAGCAGATCGGCGTCGCTCGGCGCGCACAGCACCCAGATCGTGCGCTCGGGCGGCTCCTCGAGCGCCTTGAGCAGCACGTTGGAGGTGCGCTCGGCCATGCGGTCGGCGTCTTCGACGACGATCACGCGATACCGGCCCAGCGAGGGCGAGTAATACGCGCGCTCGACGAGCTGACGCGCCTCCTCGATGCGGATGACGACCTGCTCCGTGCGAAGCGCCGTGAGGTCGGGATGGCTGCGAGCGAGAACCTGGCGCACGGCCGCGTCGTCGCCCGGCTCGGCGATGAGCGCCGCCGCGAACCCGTAGGCCAGCGTCGAACGGCCGGAGCCGGGAGGGCCCGTGATCAACCACGCGTGCGTGAGCTGCGCGGGATCGGATGCGGCCGCCTGCAGCAGCTGCACCGCGTCGTCCTGCCCCCACACGTCTTCCCAGGGGAGAGAGGACGCGGCGGTGTGCATGCGCCCAGCCTATCCGCGGCCGTCGACGCTCCCGTCAGCGTCCACAGGAGGCAGCAGGCTTGCGACGCGCTCGCGGATGACGGCGGCGATCTCATCGACGCCCGCGGTCGCATCGATCACGAGGAAACGCTGCGGCTCGCCCGCGGCCAGATCGAGGAAGGCGGCGCGCACCCGCGCGTGGAACTCGTCCTTCTCCGCCTCCAAGCGATCGAACGGCTTGTCGGCCGCATCGAGGCGGGAGCGCGCGGATGCGGGGTCGAGATCCAACAGCACGGTCACGTCCGGGAGAGCGCCTCCGGTGGCCCACAGCGACAGCTGACGAATCTCCCCCGCATCCAGCACGCGCCCGGCGCCCTGGTAGGCGACCGACGAGTCGAGGTAGCGGTCCTGCACGACGATCTCGCCCCGGGCCAGCGCGGGCCGCACGAGCGTCTCGACGTGCTGCGCGCGATCCGCCGCGTAGAGCAGCGCCTCGGCCCGCGCCGCCACGTCGCCTCGGTGATGCAGCACGATGTCACGCACCAGGACACCGACCTCGGTGCCGCCGGGCTCGCGCGTGCGCACGACCGTGCGGCCGGACTCACGCAGCCACTGCTCGAGCAGGCTCGCCTGCGTGGTCTTTCCCGAGCCGTCGCCACCCTCGAAGGTGATCCACAGACCCGACGGCGTCGTGACGGTCACTTCTTCGCGGGCGTCTTGCGGGTGGTCGTCTTGCGCGCCGACGTGCGCTTGGGTGCGGGGCCCTTGGCGCGCTTGTCGGCGAGCAGCTGCTTGGCCCGCTCGAAGTCGACGTCGTCGACCGTCTCGCCGCGCGGGATGGTCGCGTTGGTCTCGCCGTCAGTGACGTAGGCGCCGAAGCGACCGTCCTTGATCTTGATCGGCTTGCCGCTGACCGGGTCCGCGTCGAACTCCTTGAGGGCGCTGGATGCGCGACGGGCACCGTACTTGGGCTGCGCGTAGCGCTCGAGCGCCTCCTCGAGCGTGATGTCGAAGATCTGCTGTTCGGAGTCGAGCGAACGGGAATCGGTGCCCTTCTTCAGGTACGGACCGTAGCGGCCGTTCTGGGCGGTGATCTCCTCCTCGGTCGCCGGGTCGACGCCCACGACACGGGGCAGCTCGAGCAGTTTGAGAGCCGTGTCGAGATCGACGGTGTCGACCGACATGCTCTTGAAGAGCGAGGCGGTGCGGGGCTTGGGCGCGGGCTCCTTCTTGGCGCCGCGCTTCTTGGGCGCTTCGGCGACCTCGCCCGTCGCCTCGTCCACCGCATCCGGGTCGACGGGGTCGACCTCCTGCACGTAGGGACCGAAGCGACCGTCCTTGACCACGATGAGCTTGCCGTTGTCGGGATTCTCGCCCAGCACACGGTCGCCGGCGATCGGGGCGTCGACGAGTTCCTGCGCCTTCTGGGCGGTCAGCTCGTCGGGCGCCAGATCCTCGGGGATGTTGATGATCCGGGGCTTGGCCTCGGGGTCTGCCGGGTCGACCACCTCGAGGTAGGGACCGTACTTGCCGAAGCGGAGCGTCGCGGTGTCGGTGATCCGGGTCGCATTGAGCTCACGTGCATCGATGTCACCGAGGTTGTCGACGATGTGGCGGAGTCCGACGTGATTCTCGGAACCGAAGTAGAACTCCCGCAGCCACTGTTCGCGCCGCTGCTCGCCGCGGGCGATCGCGTCGAGGTCGTCCTCGAGGGCCGCCGTGAAGTCGTAGTCGACGAGGTCGGAGAAGTGCTGCTCGAGCAGGCGCACGACGCTGAAGGCCAGCCAGCTCGGCACGAGCGCCTGACCGCGCTTGGAGACGTATCCGCGGTCGAGGATCACGTCGATGATGCTGGCGAAGGTGGAGGGACGGCCGATGCCCTTCTCCTCCAGCGCCTTCACGAGGCTCGCCTCGGTGTAGCGCGGCTTCGGCGAGGTCGCGTGGCCCTTGGGCTCCACCTCGCGCGTGGCCAGCTCGTCGCCGACGCTCATCGCCGGCAGCGACTGGTCGTCGGCCTTGTCGGCGTCGGCGCGCTTCTCGTCGCGGCCCTCCTCGTAGGCCTCCAGGAAGCCCTTGAAGGTGTAGACGGTGCCGGATGCGGTGAACTCGAGCGCCTTCTGATCCGCCGTCAGCGACAGGGTCACCGTGGTGGTCTCGTACTTGGCGTCGGCCATCTGGCTCGCGACGGTGCGCTTCCAGATCAGGTCGTACACGCGCTGCTCGTCGCGGTCGAGGTGGGAGGCGACGGATGCGGGGGTGCGGAAGTGTTCGCCGGAGGGGCGGATGGCCTCGTGCGCCTCCTGCGCGTTCTTGCTCTTGCTCGCGTAGACGCGCGGGTTGGCGGGCACGGCGCGATCGCCGTACAGGCTCACGGCCTGCTCGCGCGCCGCTTCGACCGCCTGCTTCGAGAGCGAGGTCGAGTCGGTGCGCATATAGGTGATGTACCCCTTCTCGTAGAGGCGCTGAGCGACACTCATCGTGTGCTTCGCGCTCATCGAGAGCTTGCGGCCGGCCTCCTGCTGCAGGGTCGAGGTCGTGAAGGGCGCGCGGGGACTGCGGGTCCCCGGCTTCGATTCGAGTGCGGAGACGTGCGCCGTGCCGACGCCCTCGATGGCCGCAGCCAGTGCGCGCACGTCGTCCTCGGTGAGGACGACGACCGCCTTCTTCAGCTGGCCTTTGTCGTCGAAGTCGGTGCCGCGCGCGAGCGGTGCGCCGTCGATGCGGGCAAGGCGCGCGGTGAAGGACTGGTCGCCCTTGACGGCGAGCGTCTCGATGTCCCAGTAGCTCGCCGAGACGAACGACATGCGCTCGCGCTCGCGGTCGACGACGAGACGCGTGGCCGCCGACTGCACGCGACCGGCGCTCAGGGCAGCGCCCTCACGACCGCTGCCGACCTTGCGCCACAGCACGGGCGAGACGTCCCAGCCGTAGAGCCGGTCGAGCACGCGACGCGTCTCCTGGGCGTCCACGAGGGCCAGATCGAGCTCGCGCGTGTTCTCAGCGGCCGCGCGGATGGCGTCCTTGGTGATCTCGTGGAACACCATGCGCTTGACGGGGACCTTGGGCTTGAGCACCTCGAGCAAGTGCCACGCGATGGCCTCGCCTTCGCGGTCTTCATCGGTGGCGAGCAGGACCTGGCTCGCATCCTTCACCGCCCGCTTGAGTTCGGCGACGGTCTTGGTCTTGCGGTCGTTGACCACGTAGAAGGGGTCGAAGCCGTTGTCGACGTCGATCGAGTACTTGCCGTACGCGGCCTTCTTCTCGGCCGGAATGTCCTTCTTGCTCGCGAGGTCGCGGATGTGCCCCACGGAGCTGAGCACCTCGTAGTCATCACCCAGGTAGCCCTGGATCGAGGTCATCTTGGTCGGCGACTCGACGATCACGAGCGTCTTGCCGCTCTTCGTCGTGGTCTGAGAACCCTTTGCCAACGGTGGTCCTTTCGTCGCTGTCACCATACACACCTCGGGACGGTGGTCGGCTGGAGGGCCGGTTCACCCGTCGTCGCGCGGCTCGGGCGCGGGACCCGCGCGGGCTGCGGCCTGGGCGGGGAACGGACCGAAGGCGCTGCTGAGGCGCACGGTCGCGATGAGACCCTCCACCTCGCAGGATACGACCTCCGCGGATGCGGTGGCTGCCAGCTGGGCGGCGCGCTCGCACGGAACGCCCGTCACGGCACCGGATGCGGCGTCCGCCGCGGCGAGCGCCGCCGCATCCGTCGCCGCCGACAGTCGTTGCGCATGCACGCTCGCCGCGCCGACGACGCTGAGGCCCGCGACGAGAGCTGCGAGCGCGCCGATCGTGCCCACCGTCGCCGCCGTGCCGGGCATCAGCGTCCGCCCGACAGGGCGCACGAGCGGGCGCTGAGCGAGATCGCGGGCAGCGGCGCAGGAACCGATGCGGTCACGCACACGAGGTCGCCCTCCTCCCCGATCGTGCCGCTCGCGCCCGGCGCGGCGTGGGCGAGGACCCCGAGCGCCCGCGCGGCGTCCTCACCCCGCGCCGCGAGCCGCGCCGCATCCGCCGCAGCATCCTGCAGGCGCACCTGAGCGGCTGCGGTGGCGAGCCCGCCGACACCGAGGGCCAGCACGAGCAGCACCGCCGGCACGGCGACCGCGAACTCCGCCGCGGCCGAGCCGCGATCGCCGAGCCGGGATCTCATTCGACCGTGAGAGCGCGGCGCACGAGATCCTCCAGGATCCCCCGCACCTCATCGGATCTCATGATGATGACGAGAAGTCCCGCGAAGGCGACGGCGGCCATCGTCGCGATCGCGTACTCGGCCGTCGCCGCTCCCGAGTCGTCGCCGAACAGCTCGGCCGCACGGCGGCGGGTGAGCGTCGGCAGGCGCCGTCGGGCGTCGGTGGTGGGGGTCATGTGTTGCTCCTCTCTTATGGGCACCGGCGGGTGGGCACGCGGTCACAGCGGGAGTGCGGATGCGCCGAGCACGCTCATGAGCATCGGCGCGACCCCCAGCAGCAGGAAGGCGGGCAGGATGCAGACCCCCAGCGGCAGCAGGAGGGCGGCGCCGAGCCCGGCCGCCCGCATCCGGCCGTCCGTGCGAGCGCGGTGGCGGGCGAGGGACGCGCCCGCACGCAGGAGCTCGACGGCGGGGACCCCGGCGGAGCGCGAGAGCTGCAGCAGCGCGTCGAGCCCCGGGTCCGGTGCGTCGACCTCCGGATCGGCCAGCGCCCGGGCGCGCTCGATCGACACTCCGCCGGAGAGCGCGATCGCGACGAGCTCGGCGTGCAGCCCCGGCATCGCGGGAGCGGGTGTCGCGCGGCGGGTGAGCGCACCGGTCCAGACGCGCGCCACGATCATCAAGGAGATGCCCGCGATGAGGCATCCGATTCCGATGGGACTGCCGGTGAGGACGCCGATCGTGTCGAACCCCAGCGCCACGCCCAGACCGATGGAGACGAGCGGCAACCAGGCCATGAGCCGGGCGGTGGCCGCCGGCTCGGCGAGGGCGACGCGCACCTCGTCGCGGCACTCCTGCGCGTCGCGGACGGCGGCGGCGACCGCCCGGAGGCTCTCGGCGAGCGGAGCGCCGACGGCGGTGGCCACCCGCCAGGTCGCGGCCAGTGGCCGCCACCGGTCACCGCGGGCGGCGATCGCACCCGGGAGCGGCTGCCCCTGCGTGTGCGCCGCGTGGATCGCGACCGCGTCCGCATCCCCCGCGGAAGCCAGGAACCCCCAGGCGGACGCCGGCGAGATACCCGTGCGCAGCAGCACCGACAGGCGCTGGGCCGCGTCCCCCACACCGTCGGGAGCGGGTCGACGACGTGCGATCAGCCCCATGGGACCTCCTCCATCCCCAGCCGCCCGTCGACCAGGACCGGACGCGCCATGCCTGCGACGCCCCGCGCGCCGTCTGCGTCGCGGGCGACGTGGACGACCACACCGATCGCGCTGACCACCTGGCGCGCGAGCGCGGTGTCGTCGAGCCCCGCGAGCGCGCCCAGCGCCTCCAGCCGCGCCGGCACGTCATCGATGCCGTTGGCGTGCAGAGTGCCCGCTCCGCCGTCGTGCCCGGTGTTCAACGCCGTCAGCAACTCGCGCACCTCGGCGCCGCGGCACTCGCCGACCACGAGTCGGTCCGGCCGCATCCGCAGCGCCTCGCGCACCAGGCGGGTGAGATCGATGCCACCCGCACCCTCGAGGTTGGCCTGGCGCGCCTCGAGACGGACGTGATGCGGATGACGGATGCGGAGCTCCGCCACGTCCTCGATGGTCACGATCCGCTCGCGCTCGGGTGCGGACGAGAGCAACGCCGCCAGGAGAGTGGTCTTGCCGCTGCCGGCTGCTCCCGTCACCAACAGGTTCTCGCGGGCGACGACGAGCTGTTGCAGCGCCCGCTCACTCCGAGCATCGAGCATCCCCGCCTCGCGCAGGGCCGCCAAGGATCCCAGCTGACGCCGCGGCACGCGGATGGAGATCGTCGTGCCGTCCGCGCTGACGGGCGGCAGCACGGCGTGAACCCGGACGCCGCCGTCGAGGCGCACATCGACGCACGGCGTCGCATCGTCGATGTGTCGACCGCCCTGCGCGATGAGGCCCGTCGCGATCTCGCGGACCTCGCTCTCGGTCGCCTGCCAGTGCGGCACCGATTCGGCGCCGCGGCCGCGATCCACGAAGAGGCCGCGCTCGCCGTTGATGAAGATGTCGGTGACCTCCGGGTCACTCAGATGCACCCGCACCGGATCCCACGCCGCGACCGACAGCCCGCCCAGTATCGGGCGCGACGCATCGGCGTCGCGGGCGACCGCCTGCGCCTCAGCCCCGCCGGATGCAGACGCACCCCGTGGCGCGACGACGAAGGGCTGCGGCATGGAGACGACGCTAGGCGCGCGCCCGCCGCTGAACCGGCGTGCAGCAATGCCCGGTTGACGAACCGCGGCGGCGCAGCGGCTGGGGAGATCCGAGCGGCCGGCGGAGGCGCGACGCACTCCGGGCAAAAGAAAAGGCGGCATCCCATTGGGGGGTTGGGATGCCGCCGAGCACAGCCCCGCAAATTGGGGGTGATGAGGGCCGTGCTCCCCGCCGCGAGGGCGGGCGCACACGAGCATACGCAACCTCACACCGGCGGCCAAACGGCATGCCGGACCAATCGCATTGATATATCGGTGTCCGCCGTCCACCTTCTAATGGAGGTATCCGCCCGCGACCGGGGCGGGTGATGATGTGCGAGACGTCCCGCACGTCATCCCGAACAGCGCGCAAAGGAGCGAGCCATGAGCAGCCAGATCGACCACCTGCTGAACGAGACCCGTCGTTTCGCCCCCAGCGCCGAGTTCGCAACGGGCGCAGTCGCCACCGCCGAGCTCTACGAGCGGGCGGCCTCCGACCGAGAAGGCTTCTGGGCGGACCAGGCACGCGAGCTCCTGCACTGGCACACCCCGTTCTCCGAGGTGCTCGACTGGTCGAACCCTCCCTTCGCCCGGTGGTTCGGTGACGGCGAGCTCAACGTCGCCTACAACTGCCTCGACCGCCATGTGCTCGCCGGCAACGGCGACCGCGTCGCGCTGCTGTGGGAGGGCGAACCCGGCGACGAGCGCCGCGTCACCTACGCGGAGCTGACCGAGGAGGTCAAGCGCACGGCCAATGTGCTCACGGAGCTGGGAATCGGCGAAGGCGACCGCGTTGCGCTCTACCTGCCGATGATCCCCGAGGCGGTGGCAGCGATGCTCGCAGTGGCGCGAGTCGGCGCCATCCACTCCGTCGTCTTCGGCGGATTCTCCGCGGACAGCCTGCGCGCACGCATCGACGACGCCGGTGCGAAGCTCGTGATCACGGCGGACGGCGGCTACCGCAAGGGAAAGGTCTCACCCCTGAAGCCCGCCGTGGATCAGGCCCTCGCCGACCGGGGTTCGGGCGCGCAGGAGACCGTCGAGCACGTGCTCGTCGTGCGCCGCGGCGGCAACGACGTGGACTGGAAGCCGGGCCGCGACATCTGGTGGCACGACGCGGTGGCGGCCGCATCCGCCGAGCACGAGGCGAAGCCCTTCGACGCCGAGAATCCGCTGTTCATCCTGTACACCTCCGGCACCACCGGAAAACCCAAGGGCATCCTGCACACCTCCGGCGGCTACCTCACGCAGGCCGCCTACACGCACCGCAACGTCTTCGATCTGCACCCCGAGCGCGACGTCTACTGGTGCACGGCCGACATCGGCTGGATCACCGGCCACAGCTACGTCACGTACGGCCCGCTCGCGAACGGCGCCACGCAGGTGATATACGAGGGAACACCGGATGCGCCGCATCCCGGCCGCTGGTGGGAGATCGTCGAGAAGTACGGCGTCACGATCCTCTACACGGCGCCCACCGCCATCCGGTCGTTCATGAAGATCGGACGCCAGGTGCCGCAGGAGTTCGACCTCTCGTCGCTGCGGCTGCTCGGCTCGGTCGGCGAACCCATCAACCCCGAGGCGTGGATGTGGTACCGCAACGTGATCGGCGCCGAGCGCACTCCGATCGTGGACACCTGGTGGCAGACCGAGACCGGCGCCATCATGATCTCGGCCCTCCCCGGCGTCACCGAGACCAAGCCCGGGTCGGCGCAGGTACCACTCCCCGGCATCTCGGTGGATGTCGTGGACGAGTCGGGCGAGGAAGTCGGCAACGATGCGGGCGGACTGCTCGTGGTCACCGAGCCCTGGCCCAGCATGCTGCGCGGCATCTGGGGCGACCCGGACCGCTTCGTCGAGACGTACTGGGAGAAGTTCGCCGACCGCGGCTACTACTTCGCCGGCGACGGCGCCCGCCGCGATGAAGACGGCGACATCTGGCTGCTGGGCCGTGTGGACGACGTCATGAACGTCTCCGGACACCGCCTGTCCACTGCCGAGATCGAATCGGCACTCGTGGGCAACGAAGCGGTCGCCGAGGCGGCCGTCGTCGGCGCCAGCGACGAGACCACCGGCCAGGCCGTCGTGTCGTTCGTGATCATCAAGGAGAGCTACCTGCGCGAGCACTCCCCCGAGGGCCTCGCCCAGACCCTGCGGGCGTGGGTCGGCGAGCAGATCGGCCCTATCGCCCGGCCGCGCGACGTCTACATCGTCACGGAGCTGCCCAAGACCCGCAGCGGCAAGATCATGCGTCGCTTGCTCCGCGACGTCGCAGAGGGACGCGAGGTCGGCGACACGACCACCCTCGCCGACACCATGGTGATGTCCACCATCCAGGCCAAGCTCTCCACGAAGTAGGAGCGAACGAGAGAGCCCCGCATCCCTCGGAGGACGCGGGGCTCTCTCGTGCGCGAGACTCCTCAGGGAACGTACCCGGGCTGCGTAGCGATGAGCTCGCCGCCGGAGAGCGCCAGCACGACGGCGAGTCCGACGAGGGATGCGACGACCACAGCCCCTCCAGCCCAGAGCACTCCCCTCGCCCTGTCGAACCGGCCCGCGGTCGCCACCAGACACAGAAGCGCGAAGCCCGCGAGGTGCGCGACGACCAGCGGCGCAACGCCGAGCAGCAGTGTCGTTCCCGCCATCGTCGTTCCCGCGGCGAGAGCTTTCGGCTGCTCCGTGACCTCCTCGAGAGAGGCGAGCGCGAGCAGGAACCATGCGCCGGTCATCACGAGCACGCCCACGACGGCGAGGAGCCAGAAGAGCGCCGCGACGAGGTCGTTGCGCCAGCCGCGTTCCGGCCCCGGCGCCGGGTACGGCGTCGCGTCGCTCACCAGACGGATGCGCGCCGCGCGGTGAAGCCGGCGTGCAGGGCCGTCGAGGGGCGCACCGCGGCGGACAGAGCCATCGGAGGAAGATCCGGCGACGGCGTCCGATCCCGCGTGATCCAGCGTCGGATGGTGGTAGCCAGCGAGAGGGCCACGAAGCTCGCGATCAGCTTGTCCAGCAGCGACGTGATCAGATTGGCGGTCCCGATCGCGATCGGGAGCACCATCCCCGCGTCCAGGAACCGCGCGGTCAACGAGTTTCCGGCGACATGAGCGCTGAAGCCGCCGTACACGAGATCCGTGATCGGGGCGGCGACGACCGTGCAGGCGACGGCGACGACCACGCTGAGCAGCAGAAACCGCGAGAGCGAGCGCCCCCATCCCCAGCGGTGCACGCCATAGCCCCAGAGGAGGGCCCCCACCACTGCGACGGGTGTGAACGGAAGACCCAAGGTGCTCTGATTGAGCAACGCGCCGCCCAGTTGAGTGACGATGGCCGTCGCGACCGCGTACCAGGGGCCGAGAGCGACGGCCACCACCGCCGTGCCGGCCATGTCCAGATAGAGCGGAAGATCAAGCCAGAGAACGACGCGGCCGCCCGCCACGTTGAGGAGCACGGCTGCGACCATGACGCCGATGACGAGGGCGATTCGACGCCCGCCGCTCCGAGGCGCCTCGATGCGGAGCACGGAGGCCGCCGTGACCGGCGGCGCCTCGAGGCCGGATGCTGTCGCCGCGCGCTGCGAGGGCCGCGGTGCGGCGGACTTGGCCGCGACGCACCGCGCGCGCCAGCTCTCCGCCTCGGCCTCGGTCACGCCGAGACTGCGCACGACGTCGACGACGAGGTCGGCGTCGAGTCGGGTGCGACCGGGCCGAAACGCGTCGTAGACCGTCGAGCGCGACACGGCGACCGACGAACGGCCGGAACGATCCGCTCTGAGACCCGTGACGCGCGCCGCGATCTCGGCGTAGCTCACCCCACCCGCCTCATGGCGGAGCCGCTGGAGATCCTCCGCGACGGAGATCACCGCTCCGCTCCCCGCGACACGACCGATGTCGTCGCCGTTCATCCTGCCCCCCGCTTTTCCCAGACGCTCATTCTGGCGCACCGCCTCACGACGCGACAACAGACGACCAGGGCTGTCCGGGATCGTCTGGGATCCGTCGCTCGATCCCGGATGCGCGGCGCTGCCCCCAATAGCGTCGTCACGAAGCCGTGGAACGCCGACCGTGCTGTCGGAGCGCGAACCACCGGTCGGGCACATGCAGGAGCCCCGCGACCTTGGGGGGCGCGGGGCTCCTGCATGGGTGGGGCCTCAGACGAGCGTGAAGACGACCTCGACCTCGACGGGGCTGTCGAGCGGGAGAACGGGCACGCCCACAGCGGAACGGGCATGACGGCCGGCCTCACCGAAGATCTCGGCGAGCACGTTGCTGGCTCCGTTGATGACGCCGGGCTGTCCGGTGAACTCGGGCACCGACGACACGAAGCCGGTCACCTTCAGCACACCGGTCAGGCGGTCGACGCCTCCTACGGCGGCCGCGGCCGCCGCCACCGCGTTCAGCGCCGACTGGCGGGCGTAGGTCGCGGCATCCGCCGGCGCAACGAGGCCCTCACCCTCGCCGACCTTGCCTGTCGCGGGAAGCTGACCCGCCACGAACGGGAGCTGGCCGGCCGTGTGCACGAGGTCACCGAAGGCCTTGGCGGGGATGTAGGACGCGACGGGCGGCACGACCTCCGGCAGGTCGATTCCCAGCTCCGCGAGTCGTTCGGACACGGTGCTCATACGTTCTCTCCTTCGAACTGACGCGCGGCGACCTGCGCCGCACCGAGGCCGGTGTTGGCGGCCGCATCCGTGCCGACCGGACGCTTGAAATAGGCGACGAGACCGCCCTCGGGACCCTGCACGACCTGGACGAGCTCCCAGCCCTGCTTGCCCCAGTTGTTCAAGATGGCGGCGGTGTTGTGGATCAACAGCGGAGTGGTGAGGTACTCCCAGGTGGTCACGGCGTCTCCCGTTCGTGGATGGGGACGGGGTCTGAGCCCCGGAAACAGCGAGAGCCGGATGCAGCGCCATCGAGTGTTCGCCCAGCATCCTGGCTTACGATCACCCTATGCCCGATAAGAAACGCACGGCCACCGGTGTGCTCTCTGGCCTCGCCGGACTCGTCGGCCTGAGCGTCGTCGCCGGTGTTCTCATCACCGCCACGGTCACGCCCGCCATCGCCGTCACCGGCGCCGCAACCTCGCAGGCCATCAAGCTGTTCGACAACATGCCGAACTACCTCGTGATCGACGACATCATGGAACCGTCGACGATCTACTGGAAGGACGGCTCGGGCAACTACGCGCCGCAGACCTCCTTCTACGACCAGAACCGCTCGCCGGTCACGTTCGACCAGATCGCAACCGTCATGTACGACGCGATCCTCTCGAGCGAAGACCCGCGGTACTACGACCACGGCGGGGTGGATCTCATCGGCACGACACGCGCCGTGCTCTCCAACCTGGAGGGCGGCGGCAACACGCAGGGCGGATCGACGATCAGCCAGCAGTACGTCAAGAACATCCTCATCCAGCGTTGCGAGTGGAACGCGCAGAGCGAGGACGAGCGGCAGTCGTGCTTCCTGCAGGCGACGGACTCCTCGGGCTCGAGCGGTATCGAGCGCAAGCTCCAGGAGATGCGCTACGCCATCGGACTCGAGCAGAAGTACTCGAAGAACGACATCCTGCTCGGGTATCTGAACATCGCCAACTTCGGCGGAATCACGTACGGCATCGACGCCGCCGCCCGCTACTACTTCGGTGTTCCCGCCGCCAACCTCAACCTCAGCCAGGCGGCGACCCTCGCGGGCATCGTGCAGAATCCGAACACGTACCGCATCGATCAGCCCGATCGCGAGACGAACGGCGCGGCGGACGGCTACGCGCTGACCAAGAAGCGACAGACGTACGTACTCGACCGTATGCTCGACGACGGCAAGATCACGCAGGAGCAGCACGACGCCGCCGTTGCGGAGCCCATCACTCCGCAGATCACGCAGCCCACCTCGGGCTGCGCGTCGACCGGCGCACCGTACTTCTGCCAGTACGTCGTCTCCGTCGTGAAGAACGACCCCGCCTTCGGCGCCACCGCCGAAGACCGCGCGATGGCGCTTCGCCGCGGCGGCCTGCAGATCTACACGACGCTCGACCCGTCGCTGCAGAACACCGCGAACGTCAGCATGCGCGACAACGCGCCCGCATCGATCTCCGGCATCCAGTTCGCCGCATCCACGGTGAGCATCGAGGCGCAGTCCGGCCGCGTGCTGGCGATCGGACAGAACACGAACTTCTCCGAAGAGGCCAACGCCGGCGAGGGCTACAGCTCGCTCGTGTACGCGGGAGACTCGACGTTCGGAAACTCCGAGGGCTTCGAAGCGGGATCGACGTTCAAGCTCTTCACCCTCGTCGACTGGCTCGAGCAGGGGCGGTCCGTGAACGAGGTGCTGGATGGCCGGATGCGGGTGTTCAAGAACTTCACGAACTCGTGCACGGGCAACATCGCCAACAACACGCCGATCAACAACTTCGGCAAGGTGGGCGGCAGCGTGAACACGCCGATGGCCTTCACCGCGCAGTCGCTGAACACCGGTTACCTCGCGATGGCCGAGCAGCTGGACATGTGCGACATCGCGAAGACCGCCAAGAAGATGGGCGTGACCTTCGGCAACGGGTCGGACATCACGATGCAGTACCCCGCCGAGGTCATCGGCGTCGACAAGGTGTCGCCCATGGCCATGGCGGGCGCCTACGCCACCATCGCGAACAACGGCGTCTACTGCCAGCCCCGCGTCATCGATCGCGTCACCGACACCTCGGGCAATGAGCTCAAGGCTCCTGAGCGCACCTGTGAGCAGGTGATCTCCCCCGAGGTCGCCGCGACGGCAGCCTACGCGCTCCGAGGCGTCATGAACGGCGGCACCGGTGGGGCCGCGAACCCGAACGACGGCACGCAGCTGATCGGTAAGACCGGTACGCACGAGGCGCTGCAGACCTGGATGATCGAGGGAAGCACCCGCGTCGTGAACGCCGCACTGGTCGGTACGGTCTCCGGCGAGAACGACATGTTCGGTCGCGGCCTGCAGAACATCCGCTACACCCTCGCGAAGAACCTGCAGCGCGCCGCGGACCAGCTCTATCCGGCCGACGGGTTCCCGGCGCCGGATCCCAACCTGACCAAGCGCGTGCTGAAGGATCTGCCCAACGTGGTGGGCCAGACCGTCGAACAGGCCCAGGCGACGCTGGAGGCGGCCGGCTTCCAGGTGACCGTGGGCGACCCGGTCGACTCCGACCAGCCGACGAACATCGTCGCTGCGCAGAGCCCCGGTGCCGGGCAGGTCGCGGGCGGCACGACCGTCACGATCAGCCCCAGCAACGGTCAGGGGGCGACCGTCCCAGCCGTCAGCGGCAAGGTGCAGGACGCGCAGAAGACGCTCCAGGATGCGGGATTCACCTCCATCGCGCTGGGAACCTGTACCCCAGATGACAAGCTGCCCGACAACGAGAGTCGCGCGACGGGCACCAATCCTGCCGCCGGCACCGCCGTCAACCGCGGTTCGCAGATTCTGATCAACTACTCCAAGAAGCTCGTCGACCGGCAGTCCGAGCCGCACCGCCCTCACCGCTGTCGCAGCGGTGGGGGCGGTCGGCGTGGGCGCTGCGATCTGGGGCATCGGCGTCGAGCGGTACCTGTTCACGCTGCGCGAGCACACCCTGCCGATCCTGCCCGCGGGCTCCCGAGAGCTGCGCGTGCTGCATCTGTCGGACGCCCACATGGCGCCGTGGCAGCAGCGCAAGCAGGAGTGGATCGCACGTCTGGCCGAACTCGCACCCGACCTCGTCGTGAACACGGGCGACAACCTCGGTCATGCGGAGGGACTCGCCGGCATCCGTCACGCCTTCGCCGGCCTGCGGGGCGTGCCCGGCGTGTACGTGCACGGCTCCAACGATCTGTACGCGCCGTCTCCCCGTAACCCGCTGCGCTACTTCACGGGGCCGTCGAAGGCGCACCGGTCGGCCGAGGCGCTCGACACGGGCGCCCTCGACCGCTTCCTCACCGACGAACTGGGCTGGCACGCGCTCGACAACACCGCGGCGACCCTGGAAGTGGCGGGTCTGCGCGTCGATGCCTTCGGCGTGAACGACGCCCATCGGCACTGGGACGACACCGCCGCCCTCATCCCGAAGCGCGCCGAACAGCGCGCCACGGGCGAGGCCGACCTCGTGCTGGGCGTGACACACGCGCCGTACCGGCGGGTGCTCGATTCCTTCATCGATCTCGACGCCGATCTGTTGCTGGCCGGGCACACCCACGGCGGTCAGGTCCGCGTCCCCTTCTCCCCCAAGGCGCTCGTCGCCAATTGCGATATCCCGCTCGATCAGGCACGAGGACTGAGCACCTGGGCCGACGGCGGACGCCGTGTCCCCCTGAACGTCAGCGCCGGCATCGGCCACTCGATCTTCGCGCCGGTGCGCTTCGGCTGCCGCCCCGAGGCATCGCTGTTGACCCTGGTCCCCGCGTCCTGACGGAGCGGATCCGGTTCTCCACATCCGGATGCGGCGCGCGCGCCGTCCCCATTCACCGGCTTCCGCCGATGCCAGGAGCCGGCACCGTCCGAGCATCGGGACATGAAACGCGTGCTCGCCGCCCTTCTCGTCCTCGCCGCTGCTGTCGTCGCCGCTGTCGTGTCGATCATGCCTGCGTCCGCCGCATCGCCCGGAACCGGGTTCGGAGAGTGGGCGAGCTCCACCCGCTACGGGTGGCACGGGTCGATGGCGATCAACGGCATGCACACCTACTGCATCTTCCCGGGGCGTCCGCTGCCCACCGGTGACAGCGTCGACAACGGGCTGAGCCCGAGTGCCGCGGGCCTCGATCCGCAGCGACTCACGGCCATCAACATGCTCGTCTCGACCTACGGGCAGACCGGCGACCCGGTGCAGGCCGCTGCCGTCGCCTGGGCGGTCAAGGCGATCGCCAACTGGAACGAATCACTGCACCACTTCGGCTACCCCGGTGACACCTTGCAGGGCGCGATCGACTGGGTGTTCCGCCATGTCGCGCCCGAGCACAACGGCGCGGTGCAGAACCTCGCAGCCGCGTACTACGCCGAGGCGATGGCGCTGCCCGCCGGACAGATGACGGCCACGGGGTCGCTGCAGTTCGCGACGGATGCTGCCTCTCCCCTGCGGGGCACCGTCACCGCGGTCGCCGACGCCCCGGGCGCGCGGGGGCGGATCACGCTGCAGAACGCCGTGTTCGCCGACACCGGCGCGGCCACACGCGATGATGCCGCAATCGGTGTGGCGTACGACATCGTCGCGGCCGCTCCCGCCGGTGGGACCCGCTTCCGCGTTTCCGGCGAGGGACAGTTCGTCGGCGGGTTCCTGCCCCTCGTTCGACACTTCACCACGCCGGGCGGCCAGGACACGGCAGGTCCGGGCGGCCGTCTCGAGTTCCCGCTCGCGGGCGCCGACGAGCACGAGCGCGACACGACGTTCGACCCGGTCGTCACGACACAGGTGGTGTCGCGGTACGTCCCCGGCGGCTCCTACGTCGACGACGTGACGTTCGCCAGCGCCCGCGGAGCGTGGGGACGTACAGGGGACGGCGGCTACCTTCCGGTCACGGCGACCGCGACGCTGTACCGGACCGAGACGGAGCCGCAGCTCACGGACACTCCCCCCGCGGACGCGGAGGAGGTCGCCGCGCTCGAGGCGACGACCGATCCCGCCATCGGACCGACGGCCCCGTACCGAGTCGAGTCCGCCGAGCCGCTGCCCGGTCCCGGCTTCTACACCGCCGTCTGGCGCATCGAACGGTCCCGGCAGAGCGACGAGACCGCCGCGGCGCTCACCGCGGACTACACCTGGCAGGAACACTTCGGGGTGCAGAGCCAGATCACGATGGTTCCGCAGGTGTCATCGAAAGCCGATGCCCTCGTGGCGGTCGGCGACCGGATGTCCGACGAGGTCATCGTGGCGGCGCCCCTACCCGCGTCGGGTGTTCTCGTGACCGCATCCGTGTTCCGCGTTCCCGACGGCATTGCGGCGACGGATGCCTGCACGGCGGAGAATCTCATCTGGCAGGGACCCGAGGATCCGGTGCGCGTGGCGGAGCCCGGCTCGGTGCGCGTCACCGGGCCCGTCGTCCCCGACTTCGGCACGTACGTGTGGCGTGAACGCGCCACCGACATGGAGGGCCGGCTCATTCACGAGGGCGCGTGCGGCATCGAGAGTGAGACGACGCGTGCTCCCCTGCCCACGGTGTCGACGCGAGCGGTCAGCACCGTGGGACTCGGCGGCGCGGCGGTCGACACGGCTGTGGTCGAGGGCCTCGTCCCCACCTCGGGCACCACGTGGGTGAGCTTCGAGGTCTTCCAGGCTCCCGAGGGCGTCGCTCCCGCAGAAGCGTGCACGACCGAGACGCGTGTCGCAGACACCGCCGCTTCTCCCGTCGCCGTGACCGCCGCAGGCGAGTACGCCTCGCCCGCGGTGCGCCTCCACGGTGCCGGCGTTCACTACTGGATCGAATCGCTCTGGCACACGCCGGAGGGTGGCGAGGCTCGTCTGCTCGCTCGCGGATCGTGTGGGTTGGCCGAGGAGACCACGGTGGTCGAGCGGCCTGCCGTCACCACCCGCGCGACCGAACACGTGGGCGTCGGTGATCCGTTCGTCGACCGGGCCACCGTCACGGGGCTGGGCGAGGGCGTGGACGCACAGCTGGTGTTCTCGGTGTTCCACAACGAGCCCGGCATCGAGCCGCGCTGCGATGCGGAGACGCTCGAGCATCGGACGGCTCCGGTGACGGTCTCCGGATCCGGCGAGTACGTCTCTCCCGACGTCGTCTCGGATGAGGCCGGGACCAAGCTCTGGATCGCCGAGCTCGCCTACCGGCCCACGCCGGGCGCGGAGCTCGTCGTGCTGCACACGGGTGCCTGCGGGGAGGAGGGCGAGACGACCTTCGTCGACATGCTGGCGCTGAGCGGCGGACCCTCGATGCGCACGGTCGCGGGACTCGGCGTGGGCGCGCTCGCACTCGGATTCGCGGCCGCATCCATCCTCGCGTGGCGACGACACCGCGAGCAGCGTCGATGACGCGCCTGCGATTCGGGGAATCGGTCGGGCTGGGGTAGACTCGAACGGTTGCCACGGGGTGTGGCGCAGCTTGGTAGCGCGCTTCGTTCGGGACGAAGAGGCCGCAGGTTCAAATCCTGTCACCCCGACCATTTGAAGGATGTTCACAGCTCTGAACGAAGAAGTCGTCTGAAGAACCAAGGCAAGAGAACCCTCCGCAGAATCGCGGAGGGTTCTCTTCGTTGGGATCAGAGCATCCTGGTCTTGCCTCGGTTTGCCGGAACGATTGGTTGAGAGGATGTGGCTGCTTCGTTTGCAGGATCCGCAGGGCAGGCGAGTGGGTCGGCGTCGCACGACTCGGTCGCCGCGATAGCAGTGACCGCCAGTCGTCGATCCGGGTCGAGATTGCCCAAGATGGCGTACGAGATGTCGGCCAACCGTTGCACACCGCCAGGTTCGAGGGCGCTGAGGATCATCTCCCTGACCGCGCTCTCGAAGCTCGGGCGGCTACTCATGTAAGCGCGCTCCCCCGCTTCCGTCAGCAGAGCATTGGTGGCACGTCCGTCCTCTTCACACGGAGCCCGCTTCACCAGGCCCTTCTTTTCGAGCCCAGTTACGACGCGCGACAGCCGAGGGAGCGTTGCATTAGTTCGAGCGGCCAGCGCTGTGAGCCGAAGTCGATTGCTGTCTGCCTCGTGAAGCGCTTCCAACAACGAGAACTCGAACGATGTGAGTCCGGCATCAGCGAGGTATCTGTCCAAGGCGGTGGGAAGAAGCTCCAGCAGCGCTCGCAGACGCGCGACGGCCACACGTTCGTCATGTGTCAGAGCCTCCATAGCACTCGATCGTACAGGTTGTAGATACAAGCGAATGTTGTAAGGTTGTACCTACAACGAACTCAGGCGATCATCCGCCTGAGTACCTCGATCGAAAGAGAGCACGAGTCATGTCGACCTTCACCATCATCGGAACCGGCAGCATGGGCAACGCTATTGGCGGTCTGCTGGCAGCTGGCGGACACGACGTGACGCACGTGACGCACGAAAAGCTCGCGTCCGCGGCCATCGATGCCGAGGTGGTGATCTTGGCCGTGCCGTACAGCGCCATCGACGACATCATCGCGAAGGCTGGCAATCAGTTCGCCGGCAAGATCGTCGTGGACATCAGCAACCCGCTGAACTTTGAGACCTTCGACTCTCTCCTGGTGCCGGCCGACAGCTCGGCCGCCGCAGAGCTGCAGACGAAGCTCCCCAACAGCTCCGTCGTCAAGGCGTTCAACACCAACTTCGCGGCGACCCTCGCCACCAAGCAGGTGGGCAGCGTGCCGACTACCGTACTGATCGCCGGTGATGATTCCGACGCGAAGACGATGCTGTCCGCTGCCATCTCCGACGGCGGAGCCACGGCCATTGACGCAGGCACTCTCGGTCGTGCGCGCGAGCTCGAAGCTATCGGCTTCCTGCAGCTCACCCTCGCCATCGGCGAGAAGGTGTCCTGGACGGGCGGGTTCGCGGTTATCCGCTGATTTCCCCACGCCCGAGCACGGGAGAGCCTTCATGACAGTCGAGACCGACGGCCGCGTCCTCCATCCTGATACGACGATGGGCGCGGTGACACTTCGCGTTGCCGACCTCGAAGTGATGTCCGGCTACTACTCCACAGCCCTGTCGATGGAACCGATCGACGAACGCTCTCGGGGCCGCGAAGTTCATCGCGTGCTCGGGCGAGACCTCACCCCGCTGGTGCGGCTCATTCACACACCAGACCTACCCGTCCCTCATCGAGGCGAGGCGGGTCTGTTCCACACCGCCTTCCTCCTCGAGGATCCCAGCAGCCTGGCGGGGACGGTGTATCGTGCCGCCCAGCATCCGCTGAGCCGCTTCACGGGCTCGAGTGACCACCATGTCAGTGAGGCGTTCTACTTCACCGATCCCGAAGGAAACGGCCTCGAGCTGTACACCGACCGTGACCGCTCTCGATGGATACGGCACGGAGACGAGATCTGGATGACGACGGAGTACCTCGACCCAAACGAGTATCTCCGCACCCACCTCGGTCGAGCGGGCTCAGATGCAGGCGCCCTCCCGGCAACGCGAGTCGGCCACGTCCATCTCCAGGTTGGCGACGTCGGACGCGCCCAAGCTTTCTATGTGGATGCGTTGGGATTCGGCTTGACCCAATCCGGCGTTCCAGGCGCCGTTTTCGCCTCTGCCGGCGGATACCACCATCACGTGGCAATGAATGTGTGGAACAGCGCCGGCGCGGGGCCTCGCGCCGCGGCCCTTGGGCTGGGAGAGGTAGCAGTCACGGTACCGACAGCTGGAGAGCTTCAGGCGCTTGGTGACCGCTTACGGGACAGGTCGATCCCGTTCGTTGCAGATGGACGTTCCATATCCCTGACCGACCCATGGGACACCACCGTGACGATCGCACTCCCGGACGACACCGTAGACGAACTACTGTCTCGATAACCCTCGTGATTCTCGAAAGGTCCATCCATGTCTGATCTGCCGCTGCCGGAGGCCGCGCTCGCTTTCCTCCGCAAGCCGAACCCCGCCGTCATGGCCACGGTGTCAAAGAGAGGAGTCCCCGCTTCCGTCGCCACGTGGTACCTCATTGATGACGACGGCCATGTCCTCTTGTGCATGAACGCGGATCGCGCCCGACTCAAGCACCTGCAGAGTAATGGCCATGTCGCACTCACTG
Source organism: Microbacterium sp. KU4F (assembly GCF_056868075.1). NCBI lineage: Bacteria > Bacillati > Actinomycetota > Actinomycetes > Micrococcales > Microbacteriaceae > Microbacterium > Microbacterium sp. KU4F. Next base: position 1,305,255 of record NZ_CP200324.1, read on the forward strand.
CGTTCGCGGCCGACGACTTTGGATCCCACCTGTCGATTCAAGGGCACGTCGTGTCCATCGAACCGGACGAGGAATTCGCGGACATCGACCGACTCTCCCGCCACTACCTCGGCAACGACTACCCCGCCAAGGACAGCCCCCTCGTCACCGTGCGCGTCGCGATTGACCGCTGGTTCGGCTGGTCCGGTGGGCAACGCCGAGAGTATTAGCTCGAGCCCGTTCCATGGGGCGAGTCCATCGAGAGGGGCGCCAGCACCCCGGCGCTCGTCGCGCGAAGAGCGATAGGTGCAATAAACCACCGCCCCCTTCTCCCGTAGCGCTCAGCGTTGGGAAGGAGGGGGCGGTGGTTTCGCTACAGCACGAGCGCCCGAGCGCGGGCTCTCGATTCAGACCTCGATCGTCTCGCCAACGGCGAGGGACGAGATCTGCGCGCCGCCGGGCCCGTCCGGGCCGAGGAAGTACAGCGCGTACTCACGCCCCACCTCGCTGAGTTCGACCTCGTGGATCTGGAACGCTCGAGTTGGCGCGACCGCACGAATGTAGTCGATGGCTTTCTCCATCGATGTCCACGGCCCGCTCGTCGGCATCAGGAGCGTTTCGATGTGAACCCCCGGCAGCTGCATAGAGTCACCGGGGTGGAAGACCCTGCCATCGAAGAGGTATCCCACATTCGGCAGCGGGGGCAGATCGGGATGAAGTACAGCGTGAGCGCCACCGAACGTCGAGATCTCGAGCGTTCCGACGGCGAATGTCTCGCCCGGGCCGACAACCGTGAATCGGTTGGTCAGATCACCATCCACGAGTTCCGCCAGACCTGCTGGCCCGTAGACATGCAGGCGCGGATTCTTCGCCAGTGCCAGGCGCACGACCTCGACATCGAAGTGATCGAAGTGTTCGTGGGTCACGAGCGCAGCCGTGGCCTCATCCAAGAGGGCAGCGGTCTCAGGGGCGACCGTACCGGGGTCCGTGACGACCGAAACGCCGTCCTTCTCAATGCGCATCGTGGCGTGGTCGTACTTAGTAAGCCTCATAGAGCGAGCGTAGCTCTCAGGAGACGCTGTGAGCCAGATCGTATACACATCCGTCTCCGATCGTATACATCCCGGTAACACCAGCCGGCACGGAGAAGATGCCCAGCCGAGCCTCTTGAGGCCCTGCGCTCCGATAAACAGCGAATTTTCCTGCCGGAAACACATCCGAATCGAGATCGTAAGGCTCAGGGTCTTGGGTATGACTCACGTCCCCAGCATCCGGGTCGTATACGACCAAGGTCGTTGTGAACTCTTCCTGAGGACGTAACTCGGATCGAAATCAAAGCTGCTTCCCTTCTGATCTGCTCTCTCCGCCCTGCTCCGTCCTTCCCACCAAAGGAACACATCGATGAGAACTCTCCCCCGCGCCGTGCTCGTAGCCGGCGTCGCGATCGCGGCGCTCAGCCTCGCCGGATGCATCTCCAGCGCCCCTCAAGGCGGAACAGCATCCGCCTCAGACTCGGACAGCATCCTGATCGGGGCTGCTGTCGCCGAGACCGGGTTCATGTCCATCGCGGATACGCCGGCGCTCAACGCGCTGCGGCTCGCCGTTGACGATCTCAACGCCTCCGGCGGTATCGACGGGAAGCCGGTCGATCTGCGCGTGATCGACACGGGGTCCGACCTCGACAAGTACGCACCCGCCGCACAGCAGCTGGTGGACGCCGGGGCCAAGGCGATCATCCTCACCTGCGACTACGACGTCTCAAGCCCCGGAGCGCTCGTGGCAGATCAAGCCGGGGTTCTGAACCTATCGCCCTGTGTCGGCGACACGATCTGGGGTCCGAAGGGCGGGCTGAACCTCGGGTTCTCGCTCGGAAACGCCACCCCAGGCGAAGGCGCCGTCATGTCGGAGTTCTCCTACGACAAGGGCTGGCGTAACGCAGTATTCCTCACAGACACCACCCTCAAGTACACCCAGAGCGAGTGCCGGTTCGCGAAGGAGCGCTTCGCGGAACTCGGCGGGACCTCCGTGGGGGACTACGACTACGTCCAAGGCGACTCAATACGCGAGATCGTCTCCAAGATCTCCGGCGGCCCCACCCCCGACGTCATCTTCAACTGCGGATACAACCCCGGCGGGGCTCAGGTCGCCAAGGACCTACGCGACGGCGGGATCTCGGCACCCATCATCTCCGGCTTCGGAATGGACGGGACGTTCTGGCTCGGCTCCAACCCCGGGCTCAGCGACTACTACATCGTCACGTACGCCTCGATCACCGGAGACGACCCGAATCCGACCGTCAACGACTTGGTCGATCGCTTCGAAACGGCATACGGCGAGCCCCCGACCACTTCCAGCTTCATCGCGGGGCCCTCGACCCTGGATGCGATCGTGAAGGCGCACGAGATTGCGCAGAGCTGGGATGGGAAAGCCCTTGCAGACGCGATGCTCACGTTCAAGGATGTCGATCTGCCCATCGGGCCGACCACCTTCACCAGTGATGTGCACGTTGGTGTCGACCGTCCGCAGGCAGTTCTGGTCGTCGCTGACGGGACGCTCAAGTTCGTCGAGCGGCGCGCCCCTCAGAAGGTCAACCTCGATGGATGACACTCGACTCAACGACGGGGCCGGTCGCTTCGGCGATCGGCTCCAGGCCCGCGGCATCTCGCGGTCGTACCGGGGCGTGCAGGCCCTCGACACCGTTGACATCGACGTCCCGCGCGGCCGCGTGACGGGACTGATCGGCGCGAACGGCGCCGGAAAGTCGACACTCGTGAACATTCTCAGTGGCTATGACCGCCCCAACGCCGGCGCCGTTGCAATCGACGAACAACAGCTTCCGCACGACCGGGCCGACCGACGAGCCAGGCGCGGAATCGCGCGCACCTTCCAGCATGGTCACCTCTACCCACGCTTGTCCGTTCTTGAGAACGTCGAGATCGCCGCAATGGCATGCGGGTTGCGGCGACGAGCGGCGCGTGCACTCGCACTCTCGCTCCTGACAGAGCTTCAGCTCGAGGAGTGGGCGCTACATGAGGCCGACCACCTGCCGCACGGTGTCGAGCGACGGCTGGGCGTGGCGCGTGCCCTTGCCACGCGACCCTCGTGGGTGCTGTTCGACGAGCCCGCCGCAGGCTTGAATGACGGCGAGGCCGAACATTTCCGAGAGACGATGCGCGGTCTCGCCTCGCGAGGAATCGGCGTGTTGCTGATTGACCACAACATGCCATTGGTCTTTGGAAGCTGCGACCACATTTTCGTCCTCGGAGCTGGACGAAACGTCGTCGACGGTCACCCGGAAGCCATTCGTAACGACTCCCGTCTGGCCACGACTTACCTCGGTACGAGCACGCAGCTCGTGGTGAAGGGAAACGCAGCGTGACCGCGGCGGCGCAGCGCGTGCTGACGGTCGAGCGCCTCCGTGTGTCCTACCGCGGCGTTCCAGCCGTCTCCGATCTGACCTTCCATGTCGATGCGGGCGAACTGGTCGGCATCATCGGTCCGAACGGCGCCGGTAAGTCGTCGACGCTTCTGGGCCTGGTGAATGCCGTGCGATCGGAGTCGGTCTCGACAAGCTTGCAGGGAGTCGATCTTCGCCGCCTCTCTCCCGAGAGAGTCGCGCGGCACGGGTTCGCGCTCGTGCCTGAAGGACACCATATCTTCGGCAAGCTCACCGTGCGCGAGAACCTCCGGCTCGGATCCGTCGCGCGTCGAAGCCGCGACGGGCTAGCGGAGGATCTGCTTTGGGTGCACGAGCTGTTTCCCATCCTCAGTGAGTTCGCTGATCGTCCGGCGGGGTTGCTCTCCGGCGGGCAACAACAGCAGCTCGCGATCGGTCGTGCGCTGTTGGCAGCTCCGACCCTGCTGGCACTCGACGAGCCTTCACTGGGGCTGTCACCGACAGCCGTGGAGACTGTCTTCGCTGCCATCCAAAGCATCCGCGACCGCGGCACTGCAGTCCTGCTGGTCGAGCAGCGCGCTCAACAGACAGTGATGACTGCCGACCGAACACATGTGCTCGGTGAAGGGCGGATCACAATGACTCTGTCTCCCACCGACGCGGATGATTCCGCGCTCCTCATGAAGGCGTACCTCGGCTCATGATCCCGATTCTCCAATCACTCATTGATGCGACCTCGGCGGGCGCCGTTTACGCCCTGGCTGCGCTGGGCATCGGACTCGTCTTCGGTGTGCTGCGTCTGGCCAACTTCGCGAACGGTGAGATCATCACCGGCGCGGCCTACACGCTGCTCTTCTTATGGCCCATCGCATGGCCGCTGGCGCTCCTCGGCTCGGCGCTCGTCGCGGTGGCACTGTCGCTGTTCCTTGACCTCGCCGTGTTCCGCTGGATGCGTTCGCAGTCACCAGCTGCGCTTCTCATTGCCAGTTTCGGCGCGAGCATTCTGCTCCAGCGCGCGTACGAGGGCTTCTTCGGCACGAGCGTGCGCACCGGGTCCGTGGCCCCGGCGCTCACGCAGTCCGTCACGATCGGGGACCTACGCATCAACTTGCTGGCGCTCGTCTCCATCGTGCTAGCGGCAGCACTGCTGCTGGCTCTGCGTCTGTTCCTCTCCCGTACCCGTCTCGGGCTCCAGGTGCAGGCTGCCGCCGCGGACTTCCGTGTGGCTCGCATCCTGGGCATACGCTCGGGCGTCGTCATCGCGATCACCCTCGCGATGAGCGGCATCCTCGCGGCTGCAGTCGCCTTCGTCCTCACCGCGCAGTCCGGGGCAGTAAGTCCAACCTTCGGCGTCCAGGTCACCGTGTTCGGGCTGATCGGTGCCGTCATCGGCGGGCTCGACAAGGTCGGCGGCGCCGTCATCGGCGGATTCGGCGTCGGATTCGTCCTGTCGCTGTTGACCTCGTGGTTGCCAGGCGGGCTCAGCGACTTCCGAGTCGCCTTCGTCTACCTGCTCGTCATCGTCGTTCTCGTCATCGTCCCCAACGGCATCTTCGCCGCCCGCACCGTCAAGGAGCGCACGTGACCTCCACCCGCACCTCCCGCACTACTGTCCCGAAGATCAGCGTCCCCGAGCCGGTCGTATCGCTGTGGGGTCTCGCGGTTCCGCTCGTGGTGGTTTGGCTCTTCGCCGTGGCCGCGAGCTCGTTCTCAGCAGCGGCCGCCATCGACCTCGGCTACGCACTGTCCAATCTGATCATCGTCGTTGCCATGTGGACGTTCATCGGCAACAGTGGCGTGCTCTCCTTCGGGCACATCGCCTTCGTCGCGGTGGGGGCGTGGACGATGTCTCTCCTCACCATCTCCCCCGCCGTAAAGGGCTCGATCATGCCGGACATCATCCCGGCACTAGCGGACGCATCAGCCTCCCCGCTTGTGGCACTCCTCTGCGCGGCCGTGGTGGGAGGCCTGACCGCTCTGATCAGTGGTGCTGCCATCATGCGTCTGCACGGGCTCGAGGCAGGCATCGCCACTTTCGCCTTGTTGATGCTCGTCGGTCAAGTCCTTACCTACTGGAGCGGTGTCGCCCCCAAGTCGGGGCAGTCGATGACAGGAGTACCGAAGAGCTTCGAACTCTCCACGGTGCTTCTCATCGCACTTATCGTCATCACACTGGCATGGGGATACGGGCAGAGTCGCAGCGCACGCATGCTGCGCGCCTCGCGAGAGAACATCCAGGCTGCCCCCGGTTCCGGGATCAATGTGATCCTTCATCGGATCGTCGCCTTCACTGTTTCCGGGGCGCTCGCAGGTGTGGGTGGTGCCGTCTGGGCGCAGACCAACCGTGTCGTTCAGGCGAGCCAGTTCTCCTTCGACTTCACCTTCACGACTATCGCGATGCTGGTGGTCGGCGGAATGCTGTCGCTCTGGGGTGCGGTAGTCGGCACGTTGGTGATCTCGACCCTGAATCATGTCCTTGGACTACTCGAACACGGCGTCCAGATCGGAGGAGCCATCGTGTCCCTTCCATCGGGAAGCCGCCTGGTGGTCGTCGCGGTGGTGATGGTGCTCATCATCATCATGCGGCCGCAAGGGCTGACCGGAGGGCGGGAAGCTCGATGGCCATTCCGCCCTCGAAGCCCCTTCGCACTCCGGAAGTCGACGCGCGCTCTCATCGCTGTCGGTAACTGAATCCGTTACACCCCACCTCCACCCCCCCTACTCGCCCTCTACGCGCCCACACTCTGGCGCTACAAACGACGGGAGCCGGCATGGCACTGTTCTCACACAAACCTCTCGAGTCCGTTGCTGAGGCGGAGCGTCGCGCGCGCAAGCTCCTCCCCACCGATGTGTTCAAAGCCCTGTGGGCCGGAAGCGATGGCGGTGCGACGCTGCGAGCAAACCGTGATGCATTCGAAACGGTTGGTCTCATTCCTCACGTCGGAGAGGATCTTCCCTCGAAGTTCGAGCTCTCAACGTCCTTCCTCGAGCGCAAGGTCGATCTTCCGGTGGTTATCGCACCGGCTGCTGCCCAGGCAATGCACCCGGACGGCGAGGTAGGAGTAGCGCGCGCCGCGCGGCGCGCCGGGACAGCGATCGGAGTGGCCAACTTCGCGTCAATGCCGATCGAGGACATCACCAGGGAAAACGCCGACACGTTCGCTCATGTCTACCTCGCGGGAGACCGCGACACCATCGCGGCGCGCGTGGAACGTTTTCGACAGGCGGGGGTCAAGGGTCTGATCTTCAGCATGGACCTATCCGCCTTCCGAGTCGCCCAGCAGCCGCGGGACTGGGGGTCCGTCGTCTACCCCGATGGGCTGAACCTCATGTCCTTGGTGAAGTACGCGCCGATGGCGATCGGCAACCCGCGGTGGATCTCGCGCTACATCAGGCGAGGTGCGATCCCCGGCTTGAACGCACCGAATATGGCGAGCAAGGACGGTACAGAGCCGACCTTGGTCGGCGCCCTCATGGAGTGGCTGACGCACCCGGAACCCACGTGGAAAGACATCGAGTGGCTCGCCGAGGTGTGGGGTGGCCCGCTGCTTGTGAAGGGAATCGTGCGAGCCGATGATGCACGACGAGCCGTGGACGCCGGGGCGACAGCGGTCGGCGTCTCGAACCACGGGGGCAACAACCTCGACACGACACCGTCGCCGCTGCGCTTCCTCCCTGCCGTTGTCGAGGCTGTCGGCAGCCAGGTTGATGTCACCTTCGATAGCGGTGTCCGCCGAGGCACCGACGTTGTCAAGGCACTCGCACTGGGCGCCAAGTCCGTGCTGATCGGGCGGCCCTGGTTCTACGGACTGGCAGTCGACGGAGAACGTGGCGTCTACGAGGTGCTCGAGACGTTCCGCATCGGCATCGAGCGCGCGCTGATCGGATTGGGCAAGGGCTCGATCCACGAGCTCACTCCCGACGATGTGCTGGCTCCCGAGGGATTCTTCCTCAAGTAAGTCGCCGATGTTCGACGGTCCGACCAATGTGTCGCAAACCGTCACCCGCTCACAGTTCGTATGCGATTACGGATCATGCTGCATTCTTCTCATCGAGACCATCGGAGAATCAAGCTCCAAATTCCGCGCAATCTGGGGCGAGAGCGAGTCTTCACAGGCACGGAACTGCGCAGAAACGTATACGAAACGTCGAAGCGACACAGTTTCGTATACGAAACGCAACAGCAAGTACTTCTACGCGAACGGCGTTCTCTTCCATCAGCTTAGCCACGGCGTCGTCCACGACGGCGCCCGAGATCAACCCAGAAGGACACGAACATGAAGGTACTGATCGCCGGCGGTGGTATCGCCGGAGTGAGCGCTGCGCACGCACTGCTCACCGAGGGCATCGACGTCGAGGTCTACGAGAAGAGCGGCGGGAACCGCGAGGCGGGCGCAGCCGTGATGCTGTCGCCCAACTCGACCCGCCTGTTCGAGCCGAGCGGACTACTCGCAAAGCTGCGCGAGCGTGCAGTGCAGACACGCGCAGCAGTACGCATGGACGTGCGCGACCTATCCGTGATGTACGGGATGCGCTTGGGTCTCGAAGCCGAAGCGACTTTCGGAGCGCCCCTTCTTCACATCCACCGTGGAGACCTTCTCTCGACGCTGTCTGACGCACTCCCCGCAGGGGTGCTCAAGCTTCAGGCGAAGGTCACCGGATTCCAGCAAGATACCAAGGGCGTGCACCTCACCCTGGCGGACGGATCAACCGTCGATGGAGACCTGCTCATCGCAGCGGACGGCAACCGCTCGGCGCTTCGCAACGCCCTCTTCCCCGCGTCACCGCGAGTGTTCCGCGGTGGGTGGGCGCACCGCGCGCTCGTGCCGCGGGATGCCACACCTCTCGCATCCAAGATCGCCGATGATGAGCACCTCCTCGTCCTTGCCCGCGCCGCGAACGACGGCCTCATCTCCTTTGCCGGGCCGGGCTATCTCAACCTCATCTTGGGCACCGAGGGCACGGATCTTCAGCTTCCCGATGGACGAACGCATGACGTTGTCCCGCGCGACGCGATCCTGCCTCTCATCGAGGACTGGGACCCGCGGATGCAGGAAGTGTTCGCACACCCCGAGCACTTCATGCGGTGGCCCATGTACGACATCGAACCTCTGCACCACTGGAGCGAAGGTCGCGTAACCCTCGTCGGCGACGCCGCGCATGGCACGCTGCCAACCTACGGCCAGGGTGCATCGATGTCGATCGAATCCGCGTTCGCGCTCGCGCTCGCGTTGTCATCATTTGCGGACGACGTTTCGGAGGCACTCTCGTTCTACGAGTCTCTACGTATTCCGCGCACCCGCGAGGTTCAGATTGGCTCTCGTCATCTGGCCCGTACTGCCGCGACCAACGACGGCAATCTCGCCATGCTCTCCCCGGACCTTGTTGCGCCCGGCGATCCGAGCGTCAGCGGAATCGGGATTGGTATTCCCCGCGACGTACAGGAGATGTACGGCTACGATCTTCGCCGAGCAGCCGAAGAGAAGCTCTGGTCGCGGCTGTCCGCGGCCTGACGAGACCATCATGCGCATCGCACGGATAGACACGCCTGCTGGCCCTGGGTATGCCGTCCAAGAGGGCGACGACTGGGTCTCCATCCGCACGCCCTACGCCGATGAGCTCGAGTACACAGGTCATCGGTGGCCACGAGACACCGCAAGGCTTCTGCCGCCCATCGAACCACGCGTGATGGTCGGGTTCATCGGTAACGCCGCCGATGACGCGCTGACGAGGCCTCCACGAGGCACTTTTAAGTCCGTGCGATCCATTGTCGCCAGCGGTGACCCGATCTCGCCGGCTGCAGGTGTCGGGCGTCTCGTCGCAGAGGGTGAGGTGGCCGTCGTGCTCAAGGCGCCGGCGCGCCACCTCACCCGGGCTCAAGTGCCCGAGGTCATCCTCGGCTACACCGTCATCAACGATTTCACGAGCTTCGACCACATCAACGATCACGAACTCCTCGTGCCGGCAAAGAACGGCGACGGGTACGCGCCAGCGGGCCCCTGGATCGAGACGGACTTCGATCCGAGCGACGCGCGAATCGTCGTTCGTGTCGACGGGGAGGTGAAGGCAGACTCGACGACGGCTCTTCTCAAACGAGACGTTGCGGATCTACTCGTCTACCTGTCGGACGCGCTGCAGCTGGGCCCAGGAGACGTCGTCCTCACCGGTGCGCCCAACACGATCGTGCCCGTCCAGGTCGGCGCACAGGTAGAGATCACGGTGGAGGGCCTAGGCACCATTGTCAATCCTGTCGTCGAGCACCCGGTACCGTGACCGCGGCGGTAGCGACGCGCTCAAGCGCGGCCGGGAGCGCGTCCTTGGTGTAATCGACATGAAGTGCCATGAGCCGCTCCGCACGTTCGGCATCCTGCGCGACAATCGCGTCATAGATTGCCCAGTGCTCGTCCCAGGAGAAGCAGGCGCGCGTCTGCACCACCGCGGAGTAGACCCACTCCGTCTTGTGCGCGATCTGTTGGACCATGCTCGCGATGATCGAGTTGCCGGTCGCCCGCCCCACGCTAACGTGAAACTCCGTGTTCAAGCGCGGGATCGGGCTGAGGTCAGATGCGTGAAGTGAACGACGCCCAGCCTCGAGAATGTCCCGCAGCTGCACTAAGTCATCCCGGACGCGGTGCGCGGCGGCCGTCCTCGACGCGAACGGCTCGAGCATTTGCCTCACAGCCATAACTTCGTCAGCAGTGTCCTTCGTCAGAAGTTGGACCGCCGCGCCTCCGTGGGGCCTCAGCGTCACGAAGCCCTCCGCGGCGAGAACGCGAAGCGCCTCACGAACGGGAACTCGCGAAACCTCGTAGCGCTCGGCGAGAAAGGGCTCGGCAAGCCGCTCTCCCGGGGCCAGCCGACCTTCGACGATCTCGGTTCGAATGGCGTCGACGAGGGCCCGTCCACGAAGCACTGGTCGGCCCGTGTCCGATACCGCCGAAGCATCCTTCGACCAGCGTGCGGGGTCTGTCACTAGATTGGTTCGCATCTCTTCGGTCACGCTCGACACTTCATCGAGCGTATACGAATCCCGTCAGGCTATCGGCGCGCGTCAGCGGCACTGGATCAACCGATCCTGAGGCCAGCGGCGCTCTAACTCGGTAATTCCAGCCCGCGTGATGACCGCGAGTCGATCTGACGTACATCTATCGCCTCGCACGGCACTCGATGTCGTATACATTCCGGAAACACCTTCGCGCTAGCGTGAGGGCACGACAGGCCGCGAAGGAGGCAATGGACGTGCGAGGCTCGGATTGGGCGATCCAGCCCGGTGAGGGTGTGGCCCGTGGGGTGCCTTACCTACCGGCTCGACCTGACACGGTGATGTGGGGGCGTCTTCCCTGCGCGACAGACGTTCCGGTACTCACCGTCGATTCCGGGACCGAGGTCATCTTCGACACCATCAGCCATGAGGGCATCCTGGAAGATCAGGGGCGCGACCCGGTCGCGTTCTTCGCTCAGCACGGGGTCCCCCCGAGGGCGTGCTCCGCGACGCGATCGCTCTGGCAGAGGGCGGCCCCTTTCGCAGAAGCGACGCGGATGGCCCGCACGTCGTCACCGGACCGGTCGCCGTACGCGGCGCTCAGCCTGGCGATCTTCTTCGGATGACGTTGGTCGATGCCGAGCCCCGCGTGCCATACGGCGTGGTGTCGAACCGGCATGGTCGTGGCGCACTCCCTGGCGAGTACCCGCTCCACGACACCGCGTTCAGTGTGTTCACGAGGGTGGAATACGACGCCAACGAAGCCCCCCACGGCATCATGCCCCTCAGCCCGAGCGATGACAGGGTCGCGAGGTTCCCGCTGCGGCCATTCCTCGGCATCATGGGGGTTGCCGTCGCAGCGACTGAGCGACCTCATTCGGTCCCGCCGGGCGTTCACGGCGGCAACATCGATATCGCACTGCTCACAGCGGGCACCAGCATCTACCTTCCGGTCCAGGTAGCCGGCGCTCTCGCCTACGTGGGTGACCCCCACTTCGCCCAGGGTGACGGCGAGGTGGCGCTGACCGCGGTAGAGGCGAGCCTAAGAGTTCGCGTGCGCCTCGAAGTGGTATCGCAGTCTGAGGCGCTCTCTTCGTTCGGCCATGTCACGTCTCCCCTAGGCCAGACCCACGACTTCCTGGTGCCCACCGGTCTGGATGAGGATCTCGATACCGCCGTACAGAAATGCACGCGCGCGGCGATCGCGCTCCTCGGCGCAAGGTACGGCATGGATCCTCGTCACGCGTACGCATACCTCAGCGCCGCCACAGATTTCAACATCTCGCAGGTCGTAGACCTGGTTAAAGGCGTGCATGCTCGGATACGAATAGCGGACTTCGAAGTGTGAGCCTGCCCGCTGGTGGCAATACAGTGAGAACGGCCTGTGGATAGGAGAGCACCTGTGGAGAAGTCCTCCGTGAGCGGTGTTGCGCTTGTGGACGCCATCCGTGATCTCATCATCGCGGGCGAGCTCGCGCCCGGATCGCGCGTCACGGAGCCATTGCTCGCGAGCCGATTCGGCGTCTCCCGCGTCCCTGTTCGGGAAGCGATCAGAGTCCTCGCTACGGAGGGGCTGATAGATCTCAAACTCTACGGATCACCTACCGTGCGACAGCTCACGGAACATGTCGTGAAGGAGGTTCATCTCGCAAGAAACGTCCTTGAACCCGCCACCGCTCGCGAGGCAGCGCTCAACCGCACCGATGCCGACCTGGCGCTGATCGACGCGATCCTCCAGGAAGGGGACCAAGCACTCGAAGAACGCAAGGCCACGAAGCTGCACCGTCTGAACTCCCGCTTTCACGATGCTGTAGCGTCGGCCTGCGGCAATGAAGTACTCGCATCCTTCGTGCACGTGCTCAGTAGCCGGTCGGAGTGGATCAACAGCGCGTCGATCTCGGCAGACAACGACCATCTTTGGGAAGATCACCACGAGATCCGCGCCGCTATCGCCGGGGGTGACGCCCTCCTCGCCGAGGCGCTCATGTCTGCGCACATTCGACGCGCAACCTCGAGCACCCCTCCTGCGTAGGCGTGAACGCAAGCGCCTAGCCGCCTGTCTCACTCGCCGCTCCGCTCCCCGCGAGTTGGCCTGGGCTGCCGGATCATCGCCCAGACCAACTCACGCTCACGGCCGACCTTGGGCGGCGAGATTCTCCCCCACCCACTCGCGCAGCGAAGTGACGGGGAGTCCTCGAAGCGCGTTGAAAGTGTCCTCCTTCGGCCACGCCACGCCCCGCCCCTGTGCGAAAACAGCGCGATACTTGCGCGTCATGTTGTCGGGATCCTTAGCAAGCTCGTCAAGCAGGAACGGTGCCGTCCACTCCACAAGCTGGAAGGGACGCCGAAGCTCTGACTCCAACGTGGCCGCCAGCTCACGATACGTGATGGTGTCGCCAGCAACGTAGACGATTTCGTTGCTGATCCGCGGCTCGGCAAACAGGATCTCCGCCGTGAGCACACCGATGTCCTCGGGCGTCGTCACTGTCACTGCCGTGTCCGCGCTCCCCAGCGCATTCACCGTGTCACCATCCAGGTCTACCATGCCCGATCCTGCATCGAAGAGGTAGTTCATGAACATGCCAGTGGAAATGATGACCCACTCCGTCTCCGACTGGGACCTGAGCAAGTCGCGAACGTCGAGCTGCGAATCGAAGATGTCCTGGGGGCTCCCTCGACCAATGACGTCGAAGTCGACCCCGAACTGCCACGGGAAGTACCGCGGCAGCTTTGCCTGCAGCGCGGCCTTCGCGACCTTCATGGGAGTTTCGAGCCCGGCCGTGATGCCCGTGCAGCCGATGACCGTGTCGTAGCCGGCGAAGGTCTCGGCAAGTTGCTCGATCGAGTTTGTGACCAAATCGCCCTGCACGATCGTGATGCCAAGAGCCCGGATCTCGGCTAGATCACGCTGCTTCTCGGCGGAGGTTGACACCAGTGCACTGGGCCGAAGAAGTACGCTCACCGACGCACCGTCTACATCGCGGGCACGGCGAGCGACGTTGCGCAGCACGGGCATGCCCAGCTCCCCGCTCCGATGATGAGGATGTTCCGTGAGCGCTCAGTCGAGCTTTCATGAGTCATTGCTACGTCCCTGCAGGTTCTTGTTGATCTTCTCGGTGCGCGGTCGGCGGACGTTTCGTACCTCACGTCCATGCGCGCCAGTCCGACGGTAAACTTTGACACCAGTGTCAAGGTCAAGTTGATGCCGTCGGGAGGACCCACGATGAAGATTGGCGAGGCCGCGAAGGCCGTCGGAGCTCCAACCCGGATGCTTCGCTACTACGAGCAGCAGGGCCTCATTGCGTCTTCGCGCTCATCCAACGGATACCGCGAGTACTCGGCTGAGCAAGTAGAGCACGCTCGACATGTCCGGGCGCTTGTGGAAGCCGGCTTGTCCTCCCGAATGATCAAGATCGTGCTCGACATCGAAGCGCCGGGGCTCCCCGAGCACTCAGATTCCTGCAGCCGCGCACTCGCTGAAGAGCTCGTGCGGGAGCTTCGCGTCGTCGAGAACAGAATCGTGTGCCTCGAGAAGAGCCGCGATGCCGTTATCGGCTACCTTCGGCGCACGGTCCACGCAGACGTGCTTGCCGCGCCCTGAATGCGAAGTGAGGTGGTCGCCGACAGAAGAGTCGGCGACCACCTCACTCAGATGCGTCAGCTCTCGAGGGAAGCCCCGTTGGTGCGGATGACCTCGGCGTACCAGCCGAACGACTTCTTCTTGAAGCGCTCGAGTGTGCCGCTGCCGTCGTCGTTGCGGTCGACGTAGATGTACCCGTATCGCTTGCTCATCTGCGCCGTCGTGGCGCTGACGATGTCGATGCAGCCCCACGAGGTGTAGCCGAGCACGTTCACGCCGTCGGTGATGGCTTCGCCGACCTGCACGAGGTGGTCGTTGAGGTAGGCGATGCGGTAGTCGTCGATGACGGTCTTGACGCCGTCGACCTCGACCAGTTCGTCCCTGGCGCCCAGGCCGTTCTCGACGATGAACAGCGGCTTCTGCCAGCGGTCCCAGAACTGGTTGAGCACGAGGCGAAGACCCACGGGGTCGATCTGCCAGCCCCACTCGCTCGCCTCGAGCGTCGGGTTCGGAACACCACCGATGATGTTGCCTTCACCCCGAATCAGCTTCTCAGGATCCGAGGTGTGCGCCACCGACTGGTAGTAGCTGAACGAGACGAAGTCGACCGTGTTGGTCAGGTCCTCGCGGTCCTGGTCGGTGATCTCCAGCTCGATGCCCTTCTCGCGGAGCGTCCGCAAGAAGTACCCGGGGTAAACCCCGCGGGTGTGCACGTCGCCGAAGGCGAGGTTTGAGTGATCCAAGTCCATCACCGCCAGCGCGTCGGCCGGCGACGGACTAAGCGGGTAGATCGGCATGGCGATGATCATGCAGCCGACCTTGGCGTTCGGAGCGATCTCGTGAGCGATTCGGGTTGCTCGTGCCGACGCGACGAGCTCGTGGTGCATCGCCTGATAGAGCTGCTGTTCCGTCAACTGGTCAGTCACCGGGATGCCCGCCGACATGAACGGCTCATGCAGGAGCGAGTTGACCTCGTTGAAGGTCAGCCAGTACTTGACACGGCTTCCGTAGCGCTCGAACAAGGTCTGTGCGTAGCGTTCGTAGAACCCGATGAGGCGGCGGTCAGTCCATCCTCCGTACGTGTCCGCGAGATGCAGCGGCGTCTCGTAGTGAGAGATGGTGACGAGAGCCTCGATACCATGCTTCTCAAGCTCGTCGAGCACGCGGTCGTAAAACGCAAGTCCGGCTTCGTTGGGCTCCGCATCGTCGCCGTTCGGGAAGATGCGGCTCCAGGCGATCGAGAACCGGAAGACCTTGAACCCCATCTCTGCAAAGAGCGCGATGTCCTGTGCATAGCGGTGGTAGAAGTCGATCGCTTCGAGCTTGAGGTTATCGGCCGTGGGCTGTGACGTCCGAGGAGTCCGCAGTCCGTTCGGGAGGACGTCCTGGACAGAAAGCCCCTTCCCGTCCTCGGCGTAAGCACCTTCGATCTGATTGGCTGCCGTGGCTCCGCCCCACAGGAAGCCCTGAGGGAAAGGTGTCGTGGTCATAGCCTGCCTTTCTTTTCTGATCCGGGTTTCACTTCGCGGCGACGGCGTGCTCGACAGCCACTGCACGGAAGAGCTGGTCTCCGTGAGCGATCGGGCCGGAAGCGATCGAGGTGATAGACGGGTACAGGTCGCCGTTTGTCACGATGACAGGCGTGGTGAGGTTGTACCCGGCCGCGGCAATCGCTTCGAGGTCGAACTCGATCAGCAGATCTCCCTTGGCGACAACCTCCCCGCTCTGGACCTTGAGGGCGAAGTGCTGCCCACCCAGTTGAACCGTGTCGATGCCGACATGGATCAGGATCTCCGCTCCGTCGGCGTGGCGCAGGCCGATCGCGTGCCCGGTCGGGAACGCCGCGACGACGGTCGCGTCGACGGGCGAGTACAGGGCGCCGCTGCGCGGAATGATCGCCACGCCCTGCCCGAACGAGCCATCAGCGAATGCCGCATCAGGAGTCTCGCTGAGCGGAATGACGGTGCCGTCGAGAGGGCTGAGAACATCCAGGTCCGTGCCGTCGGCTCCTTGCGCATCAGGTTCGCTCGGTTCCTTGAATCCGACGATCAGTGTCAGAACGAATGGAATGACGACCGACGCCACGAGACCGGCCACGATGGCAAGGGCGTTGCCGTTGCCGATAAGAGCGGGCAGCGCGAGCCCGGACGGCGTGACGAACGCCGTGGTGAAGCCGCCGCCCAACGAGATGATCGCCCCACCCACGGCCCCGCCGACGATGCCGAAGGCGAAGGGCCGCTTGAGGGGCAAATTCACGCCATAGATCGCAGGCTCGGTGATTCCCGCCAGAAGGGCGGAAAGCGTTGCGGGCGCAGCCAGCGACTTGAGGTTCTTGTTCCGCGCACGCAGAAGGACTGCAGCTGTGGCCGCGCCCTGAGCGAGGACCGCTGCGAAGAGCGGAGCGATGATCAGCGAACGGCCGCTCTGGAGTTCGAGAGCGGCCAGCGGGGCCAGCCCCCAGTGGAGTCCGAACATGACAAACACCTGCCAGAGCCCACCCATGAGTGCGCCTCCAGCCCAGGGCGCCACCTCGAACACCCAGCTGATGCCGGCGCCGAGCCAGCCGCTGACGACAGCAGAGAGCGGGCCGACGACGACGAGGACGATCGGCACACCGACGAGCACAACGATCATGGGGGTCACGAATCGACGGAGGATCCCCGGAAGCTTTGCGTAGAGGAATCGCTCCGCGTAGCTCTGCAGCCACACGATGACAATGACCGGAATGACGCTCGTGACGTAACTGACCATGGTGAACGGAATGCCGAAGAACGTCAGGTCGGGTGCGCCCTCAAGTGTCGAGAGGGCCGGATAAAGCAGGGCTGCAGCAATGGCAAAGGATGTGAACTCGTTCGCCTTGAAGTAGCGCGCGGCGGTGAATGCCAACGCCAGAGGCAGGAAGTGGATGAAGGCGTCAGACAGCGCGTTGAGGACGACGTACGTCGTCGTGTCGGTGGAGAGCCACTCGAACGTCACCGCGGCAGCGAGGAACGCCTTAAGGAGTCCGGTTCCCGCCAAGGCCCACAGCAGGGGCGTGAAGATGGCGGCGATCATGGCGATGAAGCGGTTGAAGAGGGTGGGTTTCGGTCCGTCTGCGCGAGACCCGCTGCCCTCCGGCGTGCTGACACCGAGACTCGAGATCTTTCCGATCTCGGCATACACCTCAGGCACGTCGTTGCCGATGACGACCTGATACTGCCCGCCCGCCTGAGCAACCGTGACAACGCCCTTGGTGGATTTGATTGCAGGCGTGTCGGCCTTCGACTCGTCCGCCAGCACGAAGCGCAACCGAGTTGCGCAGTGGACAAGCGATCGCACGTTCGCCTCGCCGCCGACACCCCGCAGAATGTCGGCCGCGGTCTTGGAGTAATCCATGGAACACCGCTCTCTGCCGCACCTGTGCGGCAATCAATCGACCGCATCACTGCAGTCATGGACCTGTGAACCCTCAGGACGGTTTCGGGCAACAAAAAAACCTGAACTCCGACATCGCCAAACAGCGATGAGAGTTCAGGTTTTGCCTGCTGTCGCAGTAACAATCCGTCGTGCTCGCCGAGCAAAACGCTCCGCACGAGGAAGTTAGCACAGAAAACCCGGTTCGTATACCACCCGTCTCCAGCACACCGCGGTATGCCGTGATTTTGGGGACTCCAGGAGAGTCCAGAACTGAGAAGCCACGGTTTCGTCTACGAAACCGTGGCTTCCGGTGGGGTTTGGGCGAGTGCGCAAGAAGCAACACGGCGCGTGAGTGACTCTTGATGCGTGGCACGGACTCCTTAGGTGAGCCGACGGACCCCGGCCGGTTACGCGACCGCGGCGTCGCCTCATGTCGCGGAGCGGAACGCGCCGGTCGGCGCCTTTCGCGGGATCCCGACCTGTGTCGGCGATGCGGGTAACTCAGGCGCTCGCAGGTGCCTGGTCGAGGTCGGACATGTCCAGGACGAACCGGTAGCGAACGTCACCGACCGCGAGGCGGTCTAGGGCGTTCTCCACCTGCGCCGAGGGCAGGACCTCCACCTGAGCGGCGATGTCGTGGTCGGCGCAGAACTGGAGCAGCTGCGCGGTCTGCGGGATGCCACCGGTACCGGAAGAGGTCAGTCTCTTGCGGCCGTAGCCGAGCTCGAGCAGGCGAGGGCCGGTCATCAGTGGGTTGCCGAGCACGCAGAGGGTGCCATCGACCCAGAGCAGGCGCAGCAGTGGAGAGAGGTCGTGGTCAGCGGCGATCGTGTCGATGATGAAATCGAACCGCCCCATCGCCTGCACCATGGATACGCCATCGGTCGTCACGATCAGGCCTTTCGCGCCCAGGGCGATGGCGTCCGCGGCCTTGTCCGCAGTGCGACTGAGGACCGTGACCTCCGCACCGAGGGTGACACCGAGCTTGACGGCGAGGTGACCGAGCCCACCCAGGCCCGCCACCGCCATCCGTGTCCCCGGGCCGACGCCGGCGGCGACCATCGGCTCCCACACCGAGACACCTGCGCACATCAGCGGACCCGCCGACACCGGGTCGAGGCCTTCCGGGAGGAGAAAGGCGAACTTCTCCTTCAGGACGTAAGCGCGGCTGTAACCGCCCTTGAGATTCTCCCTGCCACCATAGGTGGTCGTCGCGCCCTTCAGGCAGAAGTTCTCCTGCCCGATCTGACACATGGAGCACTCGCCGCACGAGTCGATGATCGTGCCCACGGCGACCGCATCACCCACAGCCAAACGGGTGACGTCAGCACCGATCGCTGTGACGACCCCGGTGAACTCGTGGCCCGGGACGAGGTCACTCTCGCCGAGCATCCCGTGGATGCGATGCAGGTCGCTGTGACACACCCCGCAGTAGTCGATACGGACCTCAACGTCGTCCGAACGCAGCTCGCGCCGCTCTATCACGACTCGACTCATCGCATTACTGCCCTGGCCAGTGCTCTGCCAACCGGTGGTGGCGCTCATGGGAGCATCCTCTCCAAAACGGAATGTTCATTCACCATACACCCTAAAGTGAATCTCTCTTCCGTTTTGTTATGATGGGTGTATGCCCCCGACCCCGACCACCTCCGTCGCCCGCGCACCTCGTCGCGACGCCGTACGCAACGACGCGCTCGTTCTCGCCGCAGCCCGAGAGGTTTTTTCCGAGCAGGGCACAGGGGCGAGTATGGAATCTATTGCGTCGAGGGCGGGCCTCGGCGTGGGAACGATCTACCGGCGCTTCGCAGGCAAAGACGCCCTCCTCGACGCGATCTCGCGGCTGCTCGTCGACGAACTCGACGACGCCGCCGCCACAGCGCTACAGAACCCCGATCCTGCCGCCGCCCTCGAGGAGTTTCTCCGATTCGTCGGCGAGTTCAACGCTGAAAAACACCGCTACGCCGCCGCCCTCGTCGACCGTGTACCCAGCGGCGACGTCGCTGCGAGAACCGCCGAAAAGGTTCGCGAGCTTACAGCTCGCGCAGTGTCCGCAGGGGCACTTGCCTCTACCGTCACCGCGGAAGACATCAAAACCCTCATCGTCGCACTACGCGGGATCATCACTGACCCTGCCAGCGAAAGCAGCGGCCAGTGGCAGCGCTTCCTGAGCATCCACCTCAACGGTCTCCGCGTTGACCCCGCCCTCTAGCAACACGCCCGAGGCGTCGCCGCTCACCGGCTTCGCAGGGTCAGAAGCCAGTCACGACGTTCCGCAGGTGTTCTACCTGAGGGGCGCCGTCAACGTGGTCCGCGATCAGAGCGCGCCAAATCGGGAACGCATCGGACTTGCGGAAGGTCACCATGTGGTCGTCCACACTCTCCCATACGACGTTCAACCTGTAGGTCTGCGGCTTTTCCTCTGACACATCGAGTGTTAGCGAGCGGGCGCCATGCGCCCGCTGGAAAAGAGGGATCGCCCGAGTGACTGCCGCCTCGAAGGCTTCCTCGTGTCCAGCATGAACTGTGATCGTTGCGACCTCACGGACGAGGCGGAGCGAGGCGGCGGCTTCGGAGGACTCGCTGTCCACGCGACCGTACTCGCCCGTCTCGACAATGGTGCGGGTCGAGTCCAGCGAACCATAGGTCCAGAAGATCCGCATCTCTTCGGTATCGGACACGTTCTCGAAGTGATGCGGAATGTTGGCGGGCACGAAGGTGGTGTCGTAGGTGCGAAGCCGCGTCCGTTGGCCATTGATGTCCACGATCGCGTCGCCCGCGATGACCATGACCGACTCCGCGACATTGTGCGTGTGGTGAGCGATCTGGGCGCCCGCTTCGAAGAGCGTTATCCCGTTGAGGTAGGTGGTGGCACCGCGCGCGGCGGTCACCAACGGGATTGTTCTCGCCCCTCCGCCACGTTTCTTCGACGGAAGCTCGTCGGGGCGAAAGACGTGTGCGCGTTGGGAAGTGATCTCTGGGTGTTCGTTCGTCACTGCGTGGCCCCGATCCAGTAGGTCTTGACGTTCACGAACTCCCGCAGGCCATAGTCGCCGAGCTCACGCCCGTACCCGGAGGCTTTGATGCCGCCGAAGGGCAGGCGAGCGTCCGACGCGACCATCCCATTGACGAACACCGCACCCGCATCAATGCGTCGCGTGATCGCACGGGCTCGGCTGAGGTCCGCGGTCCACAAGGCGGCTCCAAGACCGTACTCTGTGTCATTCGCGAGTTCGACGGCATGCTCGGCATTCCGGGCCCGAATGATCGCGGCAACAGGCCCGAAGGTCTCCTCGTCGAACGCGACATCTCCCGGCTCGACATTGTCGATGACTGTCGGCTGGTACCAGTATCCGGGCCCATCGACGGGGGCTCCACCAGTGCGGAGAGTAGTCTTCTCGTTCTGCAAGGTGCGCTGGACTTGCTCGTGCAGTTCGTCGCGCAGATTCCCCCGCGCCATCGGGCCGATGTCGACGCCGTCTTCGAGCGGGTCGCCGAGTTTCAGAGCTTCTACACCAGCGACGAACGCGTCGACGAACCGGTCGGCGATCGCATCCTCCACGATGAATCGTTTTGCGTTTACGCAGCTGCTGTCCCACATTGGTGAAGCGGGCCTTCACGGCGACCTTCGCGGCTGCTTCGACGTCGGCGTCAGCGAGAACGATGAAGGGGTCGGAACCACCGAGCTCCAGCACCTGCTTCTTGAGCGCCTTACCTGCCTGGCTCGCAACGATCCGGCCGACCTGAGTGGAGCCAGTCAGAGTGACCGCAGCCACCCGATCGTCCTCGATCAGCGCCGCGACACGGTCTGATTCGATGAGGAGCGTGGTGCACAGTCCGTCAGGCGCCCCCGCTCTACGGACAATCTCTTCGACTGCGAGCGCGGACTGCGGAACATTGTTCGCGTGCTTGAGCAGCGGAGCGTTTCCTGCAGCCAGAGCTGGCGCGGCAAAACGGAAGAACTGCCAGAACGGGTAGTTCCACGGCATGATCGCGAGCACGATACCGAGCGGCTCGAAGACGACGCCGCTGTCCGTCGCGGAAGACGAGATGCGCTCGTTTGCCAGGAAACGCGGGGCGTTCTCGGCGTAGTACTCGAGCGTCACGGCGCACTTCTCGATCTCGGCGCGGGCCTCGACGATGGGCTTGCCCATCTCAATCGTGATCGTCCGCGCGTACACTTCCTTGCCCTCACGGAGAACGTCCGCGATGCGACGCAGGAGCGTGACGCGTTCTTCAATGGGGGTGAAACGCCAAGCGCGCTGAGCCGCGTCCGCGGCCGCCAGCTTCCGCTCGACCTCCTCAGCGGTGTGCGCGGTGAAGGTAGCGACCGTCTCTTCGGTTGCGGGATTGATGGAGGAGATCACGACGATGCCTTTCGGTGGATCAGAACAGGGGGTAAGCGAACAGTCCGCCGACGGCGAGCATCACGACAGCGACAATCGCACCGCGCCAGATGACCTTCTTGAAGTGCTCTCCGAGGTTGACATTTGCGAGGCCGATGAGGAGAAGGAACGACGCGACGAGCGGGCTGGACTGGTGAAGCGCCTGACCAACCAGCGACGCGCGAGCCATCTCGACAGGCTCGATTCCAAAGTGGGTCGCGGTCTCGGCGAGGATGGGCAGTACCCCGAAGTAGAACGCATCGTTCGTCATGATGAATGTCAGCGGGATGCTCAGAACGCCCGCGATGGTAGCCATGAACGGCCCCAGCGCCGGCGGGATGATGCTGACCAGCCATGCCGCCATCGCTTCGACCATCCCCGTGCCGCTCATGACACCGGTGAGCACCGATGCAGCGAACACCATGCCGACGACGGAGATGACAGACGACGCGTGAGCCTTGAGCTGGGCGGACTGCTCCTGCACACGCGGGAAATTGACGACAAGAGCGATAGCCGCGGCGACCATGAAGATCACGACCGGCTCTGTGACGTCCATGACGAGGATCGTCATCACGGAAAGCGCGAGAACCAGGTTGAACCAGATGAGGCGGGGCCGCGCATTCGGGCGCTCGAGCAGGTGCTGACCGTCATCCGCGACAGGAACCGCGAAGTTGTTCGTGACCACAACGGACGAGTCCCACGTTTCGCCGGCGTCGGCACGGTGCTCACGCAAGTGGCTGGCAGAGTGCTTCAGCTGCGCGCCGACAATATCGGCCTTCCTCACGAGGAAACCAGGCGACTCAGTGAGCTCGAGCTTGCCAATCCGACGAGTCTCGCGCCGGCCGAGGAAGTACGCGATCACCAAGACAGAGAGGAGCCCCGCGGCGATCGATGGAATCATCGGCACGAAGATGTCAATGGGTGAAACATTGAGTGCCGCCGCTGCCCGCGCAGTCGAGCCACCCCACGGAACCGTGTTCAGCACCCCGTTCGACATGGCTGCCACGACGGTGAGGATGACCGGGCTCATCCCCAGGCGCAGGTAGATCGGCAGGAACGCCGAGGTCACGATGATGAACGTCGTCGACCCGTCCCCGTCGAGCGAGACGATCGAGGTGAGTAGCGCCGTCCCGACCACGAGACGAGTTGGATGGTTACCCACGAATCTGAGGATGAGTCTGATGAGCGGGTCGAAGAGACCTACGTCGATCATCGTGCCGAAGAAGATGATCGCAAAGAACAGCAACCCTGCCGTCGGAGCGAGCTTCAGAAACGACTCGACGATCATGTCACTCAGGCCGAGCCCCGCGCCGGCGAACAGCCCGAAGATGATCGGAACGAGGATCAGAGTCGCCACCGGAGTGGCCTTCTTCGCCATCACCAAATACATGAAGACGGCGATCATCAGGAAGCCAAGAATCACGAGCATCGTTGCTCCTTTGTGAGGTCGGGCACCGAGCAGGCACCATGCGTGGAAACAGTTATACACGCAGGTATACCTGATTGCCAACTAGGATGATGTCATGAGCACCGTCGACAGAGCGTGGCGCGGGAAGGCCGAGCGGGCATACGCGCAGCTGCGCACCGATATAGAGACGGGTGTCCTTGCTCCCGGCCAGACCCTCTCGGAGATTGAGCTGGTTGCGTACACCGGTGCTTCCCGTACGCCCGTCCGCGAAGCAATCCGTCGACTCGCCGCAGAGGGGCTCGTCGACCTAGCGCCCCGGCGCGCGCCAACCGTGTCGCGCATCTCGCTGCGCAGCGCACGCGCCCTGTTCGACTTTCGCCGCATCCTCGAGCCCCTCGCGATCCGCATGGTCGCACAGAAGGCCGCGGACAACGCCTCGCTGCGCGAGTCTTTTCTTCAGGTCCTCGACTCGTTCGCGGCAATCCGCGGAGTCCCGTACTCGACAGAGTTCGCCGAACGCTTTCGCGATGCGGCCGCGGAGTTCGATCGACTCATCGCCGCCAACACACCCAATGAGTACCTGGGACGATCCATCGTTGACCTGCGCCCCCACAGCGCTCGATTGCGCCACATCGCTCATGGCGACGTGTCAAGGCTTCAAGAGTCAGTCGAAGAGCACGTGGACATGTGCCATGCGATCGTCGATGGGAATGGCGATGCGGCCGCCGCGGCAATGACGGCCCACCTCAATCATGTCGACCAGGCCATTTTCCAGCAGCTGATCACTGGCGAGGCGGGCGAGCTGCTGATTACTTGATCGGCACTTCTGCGGACGACCCGAAGAGCCGACTGCCTTCTGTGATGGTCTGACTTCCGGGGACGATCGTCTCAACGACAGCTTGCTTCCATGTGCCGTAGTGCGCGGCACCACGATGTTCGACGGTGAAGGCCTCGCGGTCTCGGTAGATCTCATAGAACGCGTACCGCAACTCCGCGGCCTCGAGTTCAATCACGTCGAAGAAGTAGCATCCAGGCTCATCCGCCAACGATGCGGCAGCGTTGGCTCGAATGGCGTTAAGGAACTCCTCGCGCTTGCCGGGAACAACCCGGACCTCTACCCACACTGAATGCATGACGTCTCCTCGGGGGTCCTGATGCTCGAGTGTTGGGATTAGTGTATACCTGTAGGTGTACTGAGGTTCACTAACAGATCGGACGGGCAGACCAATGGCCGCTCAGCCTTCCACTGAGACAGCAACACGCGAGCTGGTCTCCCCGGCATCTCTCCGCCAGCTTTCATCGCAGATCCTCATCTCGCAGGGCGTACCCGCTGACGACGCCGCCCTGGTCGCGGACAGTCTCGTCGCCGCGGACGAATGGGGTCACCAGTCCCACGGCGTTCTTCGCCTGCCGTGGTACTTGGAACGGCTGCGCACCGGAGCAATGAAGTCTGTTACCGAACCCACCATGGCCATGGACTCTGGCGCTCTCGCGATCCTTGACGGCAATGACGGGATCGGGCAGGTGCTGACTGAGCGCGCGCGCGTCGAAGCGGTGCGCCGCGCTCGAGAGTACGGCATCGGGGCGGTTGGGGTTCGCAACTCGAACCATTTCGGCACCGCAATGTACTTCACCCGCCGCGCAGCGTCTGACGGCTGCGCAGCCATCCTCACTACAAACGCCTCGCCGGCGATGGCCCCGTGGGGTGGCCGGAAGAAAATGCTCGGGACCAACCCGTGGTCAATCGCCGCGCCCTACGGAGACAAGGTCGTTGCCGTCGACATCGCCAATACAGCGGTCGCGCGCGGCAAGATCTACCTCGCGCGCCAGAAGGGTGAGCCAATCCCCGACACATGGGCACTCACGTCCGGGGGCGGACGAACCACGGACGCCGCCGAGGCAGTGCACGGCGTCATTCTCCCGATGGCCGGACACAAGGGGTACGCCATTACGTTCATGATGGATGTGCTGTCAGGGGCACTCACGGGCAGTGCTGTCGGCGCCAGCGTGCACGGCCCTTACGAAGCAGACAAGCGCAGCGGCGCGGGCCATCTGTTCCTGGCGATCGATGTGCAAGCGACAGGTGACCCAGACGGGTACGCGGAACGCGTCAAGCAGTTGGTCGATGAAGTGAAGTCCACCCCCCTCGCTTTGGACTCGGAAGAGATCTACTACCCGGGCGAGCTCGAGGACCGATCCGCGGCTCGAGTCAGGCAGGACGGCGGGCTACGACTTCCGGCGCAGACAATGACGGACCTTCGAAAGATCGCAGGGGAACAAGGCGTGGACTTCTCACTGTAGCCAGGCTTCGGAGCGACTCTTCACTGGCGAGGCGTAAGAGACGAAACGGCCGCACTCGTCGCTAGGACTGGTCGATGCCCGCTGCGGCTGCCTGGGCCGCGATGATTCGGCCCGCGAGCTCGGTGAGCACCTCCTGGTCGTCGGCGCAGAGCGGCGTGAGGAGTGCGGCGATGTCGTCGTCGAACTCCGCTTCCAGCTCAGCGATCAGACGGCGCCCTGCCGGGGTGAGACGCACGTGCACGGCGCGCAGGTCCTCGGTCGACGGCACGCGCTCGATGAGTTCGCGTTTCACGGCCCGGTCGACCAGTCCACTGGCACTCGACTTGTCGAGTCCGAGTCGCGCCCCCAGCTCGCTGATCAGCGGGGTTCGATCACGAAGGATGCCGAGCATCCGGCCTTGAACAACGGACATGCCCCGCGCGCGGGCACGCCGCTCCACGCGGGCGTTGACCAGGAAGGACAGCTGTGCCAAGGCGTCCGCCGGCGAGATATCCATCGTCATCCTCTGATCCTATCGACATGGTTCGCGTCACGTACTATATTGGTACGTGACACGAACTAGTTAGGAGACGGATCATGTCGACCATCAAGGCTGCAGTCGTCACGGATTTCGCTCGACCGCCGCGCTACGAGCAGTCCGCTCTCCCCACGCCCACTGACACCGAAGAGATCGTCGAGGTGCTCGCCGCGGGGCTTCATCCCTGCGTACGGTCGGGCGCGAGCGGCGCCCACTACACGAGCACGGGGAGACTCCCCCTCATCCCCGGCATCGACGGAGTCGGCCGCCGAACCGACGGCTCCCTGGTCTACTTCGCGCTCGATGACGACCAGATCGGATCGATGGCGACGAGAACGATCGTCGACACTCGCCGAATCATCACGCTCGCGCACGACGCGGATCCGATTCGCATCGCTGCGGCGATGAACCCCGCCATGTCGTCCTGGGTCGCACTGCGCCGCCGCGCGAGCCTTCCGCAGGGGGCGTCGGTCCTCGTGCTCGGCGCGACCGGCAACGCCGGCGCGATGGCCGTCCAGATAGCAAAGCTCCTCGGCGCCGGAACGGTCATCGGCGCTGGCCGCGACCCGCTCCGCCTCGCACAACTGACCTCGGTCGGAGCGGACGCGCTCGTCGCCCTGTCCGACGATCCGGATGCGGACGCCGCCGCGCTGGCCGCCTCCGCCGCCGACGTCGACATCGTCCTCGACTACCTGTGGGGCGCACCCACCGAAAGCGCTCTCCCGGCCCTGCTCACCGCACGCAGCGACCGATCACATCCCATCGACTGGATCGAGATCGGTTCGGTCGCAGGCCCCAGCATCCAGCTGCCGTCGGCCGCTCTGCGCTCCGCCCACCTCCGCCTGATCGGCAGCGGCCAAGGATCCATCGGCGCCCGCGAGTACCTCTCCGAACTCCCCTCCCTCGCAGAGGCGATCAGCGACGGCCGCATCCAGATCAGCACACGCACCATCCCCCTCTCCGACATCGAGACCGCCTGGACGGCGAAAGACGAACCCGGAGTGCGCACCGTGGTCATCCTCTAGCCCTACCCTCACCGTCACAGCTCGTCTGCGACGACCTCCACTTTGGGTCGGACACCTCCTCAGTCGCAACACGTGGCTCATGAGTCGGAGAGAGCCAGTTTCGGCGCAGATGATCAACTCGCTTCATACATCGCGCGTTCGGCTCGCCGACACCCGGTCGACGATAGGTACCTTGCGCACTCGCGCGAGCGGACGCCTACTACGAACGACTTGCCAGAGCATTCTCATGTACATCCCCGCCCGGCCCCTTCCACGCCGGCTCCACCTGGGCTCCCGCGAAACTGCATCTTCGTCACGAGATCACGGGTAATGACCGTGATCTCGTGCTCAAAGTGCAGTCTCGCGGTGGAGGGTGAGGGGTGTGACCGGTGTGAGGGGCGTTCGCGCGGCGAGGGCCGGCGGGCGCACGGCGGATGCGGCGCGCCCCGATAGGATGGGAGAAGCCGCGCCGCCGCGCTCAGATCCTTCCGCCGCGCCGCCGGCAGAACCCGACACCCGCTGGAGAGCCGTCATGACTCAGCCGCCGAAGCTCGTTGCGTTCGATCTTGACGACACGCTCGCCCCGTCCAAGAGCGCGGTCGACCCGCGGATCGCGGACCTGCTGCTCGCTCTGGCCTCCCGCGTCGAGGTCGCGATCATCTCCGGCGGCCAGCTCGCGCAGTTCCGTGCGCAGGTCGTCGAGCAGCTGCCCGAGACCACCGACGACGTCCTCGACCGGATGCACCTGCTGCCCACGTGCGGCACCCAGTACTACCGCCTCACCCCCGCAGGCATCACCACCGTCTACGCCCACAGCCTCACCGACGACGAGAAGACCCGCGCCCTTGCCGCCGTCGAAGAAGAAGCCAAACGCCTCGGACTCTGGGCAGAGCAGACCTGGGGCCCCATCCTCGAAGACCGCGGCTCGCAGATCACCTTCTCCGCCCTCGGCCAATCCGCACCCCTCGACGCGAAGACCGCGTGGGATCCCACCGGGGAGAAGAAGAACACCCTCCGCGAAGCGGTCGCCGCCCGCATCCCCGACCTCGAAGTCCGCTCCGGCGGATCCACCAGCGTCGACATCACCCACCGCGGCATCGACAAGGCCTACGGCATGCAGCGCCTCGCCGAACACACCGGCATCAGCCTCGACGACATGCTCTTCATCGGCGACCGCCTCGACCCCGACGGCAACGACTACCCCGTCCTCGCCCTCGGAGTCACCTGCCACGCCGTCCACGGATGGCAAGACACCGCCGACTACCTCGACACCCTCATCCCCACACTCCCCACCCGCTGACCCTTCCCCGCGCCGCGGTGCGAGCGCTACGGTGACGTCATGGGCGCTCTGGGGATGGTCATCGTGCTCGCCGGCGCGGTCTGCGCGCTGTGCTGGGTCCTCTCGCTGATCACGAAGGACACCTCGTGGGTCGACCGGATCTGGTCGATCGTGCCGGTCGCGTACGTCTGGATCTTCGCGGGCGTCGCGATCGCGGGTGGTATCGACGCCGCACGGCTCGTCCTGATGGCCGTGCTCGTGACGCTCTGGGGAGCCCGGCTCACCTTCAACTTCGCCCGCAAGGGCGGCTACAGCGGCATGGAGGACTATCGCTGGGCGATCCTGCGCGCCCGGATGCGGCCCTGGCAGTTCCAGGTCTTCAACCTCTTCTTCATCGTGCTGTACCAGAACGCGCTGCTCGTGCTGATCACCCTGCCCGCGGCGGCCGCACTACTGAATGCGACGCCGTTGAACGGCTGGGATGCGGTGTGGGCGCTGCTGTTCCTCGCTTTCCTCGCCGGCGAGTGGCTCGCCGACCAGCAGCAGTGGAACTTCCATCGGGCGAAGGCCGCGGCGGGCGGCGAGCTCGCGCCCGGCTTCGTGACCACGGGACTCTTCCGCTACAGCCGCCACCCCAACTTCTTCTTCGAACAGGCGCAGTGGTGGGTGCTGTACCTGATCGGCGCCAATGCAGCGCTGAGCGCCGGAGCCGGCATCCTCGGCGGAGCGATCAACGTGACGATCGCGGGGCCGATCCTGCTGACATTGCTGTTCATCGGCTCGACGGTGTTCACCGAATCGATCTCCGCCGGAAAGTACCCCGCCTACGCCGAGTACCGCCGAACGACCTCGATGTTGGTGCCGTGGCCGCCGCGCAGCCGCCGGAGCGCCGAGGCGCTCAGCTGAGGCGTCCGCCGGATGCGGTCAGGTAGCACTGCGCGCACATCGACTCGTACGTCACCTTCTCGTGGCTGAGCTCGTCGATCGCGACCTGGTCGCCCTCGAAGACGAAGCGGCCTCCGACCAGCCGCGCGTTGAAGAGGGCCTTGCGACCGCAGCGGCAGATCGTCTTGAGCTCCTCCAGGCTGTGGGCGAGCTCCATGAGGCGGCGTGAGCCGGGGAACGCCTGCGTCTGGAAGTCGGTGCGGATGCCGTAGGCGAGGATCGGCACGCCGTCCAGCACCACGATGCGCAGCAGATCGTCGACCTGGGCGGGCGTCAGGAACTGCGCCTCGTCGATCAGCAGACACGCCACATCCACGCCGTCCCGCTCGCGTACCCGCGCGCGGTGCGTCGCGAACAGTTCACGCAGATCATCGTCGGGTCGGATGAGGAAGTCGACTCCGCGCGAGACGCCGAGCCGGCTCGAGATGCGGTCTGCGCCCTTCGTGTCGATCTCGGGCTTGGCCAGCAGGACATGCTGTCCGCGTTCCTCGTAGTTGTACGCGGCCTGCAGCAGGGCGGTCGACTTGCCGGAGTTCATCGCCCCGTAGCGGAAGTAGAGCTTGGCCACCTAGAGAGTCTAGGCTGCCGACGGATCCCCTCCTCCGCGTCGCTCGATGCCGGAGAGCGGGCCACCGCATCCGCCGACGGAAGAGGGACCGATGTCCAAGTACATGCTCATCATGCGAGACAGCGGGGCGGTGCCACCGTCGCAGGACCTGGACTTCGAGGCGATCATCAACGCGATGGGCGCCTACAACGAGTCGATGATCGACGCCGGTGTCCTCGCGGGCGGTGACGGCCTGACGGATGCGGCGCAGGGCGTCGTGGTCGAGTTCACCGATGACGATCCCCGCATCAGCGAGGGGCCCTACGGAGAGCCCCACGCACTGTTCAACGGCTTCTGGATCATCGAGGTCGCCACGCAGGCGGAGGCGGTCGAGTGGGCCACGCGCGCACCGTTGGGCAGCGGCAACAAGATCGAGGTGCGCCGGATCACCGACGAGACCGACTTCGCCGACTACTCCGACAACGAGTACGTGCAGAAGGAGAAGGAGTGGCGCGGCGACCGGGGCTGAGAGCAGCGCAGCTCAGACCGTGAGGTGCAGCTCCTCGGCCGTCGCCGCGAGGGAGGCCTCGGCCGCGGCGGGATCAGGGTTCAGCGTCGTGCCGTAGCTGGGGATGAGCTCCCGCAGCTGCGGCTCCCACTCGTCGATGCGGTCGGGGAAGCAGGACTTCAGCAGGCCCAGCATGATCGACACGGCCGTGGACGCACCCGGGGAGGCGCCCAGCAGACCCGCGATCGAGCCGTCGGCCGAGGCGACGACCTCGGTGCCGAACTGCAGCTTGCCGCCCTTCATGACCTGAGCGCGCTGACCGGCGTTCAGAAGCTCCCAGTCCGCGCCGTCGGCCGACGGCATGAACTCCCGGAGGCTGTCGACCTTCTTCTTGTGCGTCTTCAGCAGCTCGCTGACCAGGTACTTGACCAGGTTGAGGTTGGTGGCGCCGGCTGTCAGCATGCTGCCGAGGTTCGAGAGGCGTACCTGGGTGACGATGTCCCAGGGCGAGCCGTTCTTGAGGAACTTCGGGCTGAAGGTCGCGAACGGACCGAACAGCAGCGAGGTCTCACCGTCGACGACACGGGTGTCCAGGTGCGGCACCGACATGGGCGGTGCTCCGACGGATGCCTGCGAGTAGACCTTCGCCTTGTGCTGCGCGACGAGGGCGGGGTTGCTGGTCTTCAGCCACTGTCCGCCGATGGGGAAGACGCCGTAGCCCTTCGCCTCGGGGATGCGCGAGCGCTGCAGCAGCTTGATCGCCCAACCGCCCGCGCCGATGAACACGAAGCGCGCGTTGATGCGCCCCGGAGTCCGGCCCACCGTGTGACGGTAACCGACCTGCCACGAGCCGTCCTTCTGCCGCTTGAGGGAACGCACCTCGCGGCCCGTGAGGACCTCGGCGCCGCCCCGCTGCATCGAATCCAGCAGCTGACGCGTGAGCGAACCGAAGTCGACGTCGGTGCCGCTGGGCACCCGCGTCGCGGCGAACGGCTCGCCCTTGCGACGCTGCTGCATCAGCAGAGGTGCCCACTGATTGATGACGCGGGAGTCCTCGCTGTACTCGATTCCCTCGAACAGCGGCTGCTGCTTCAACGACTCGTACCGGCGCTTGAGGTAGGCCACATCCTTCTCACCCCGCACGAACGTCATGTGCGGCGTGCGGTTGATGAAGGTCTCCGGCGCGGCGAGAACACCGCGCTCGACGAGCGTCGACCAGAACTGCCGACTCTGCTGGAACTGCTCGTTGATCGCCACGGCCTTGGCGGGATCGACCGAGCCGTCGGGGGCGGCGGGCATGTAGTTCAGCTCGCACAGGGCGGCATGTCCGGTTCCGGCGTTGTTCCACGCGTTGGAGCTCTCCTGGGCGACCTCGCCCAGGCGCTCGAACACCGCGATCTTCCAGTCCGGCTGGAGCTGCTGCAAAAAAGTCCCGAGTGTGGCGCTCATGATGCCGCCACCGATCAGGAGGACGTCGACGTTTCCTGTCACCCGACAAGTCTAGAGCGGCGCGCGCGGCCCCTCCGCCAGTGGGAGGGGCCGCGCGCGGGAACTTTCGCGGTTCTTGCCGCAGGGGCGACTCAGGCGGTGACGCCCAGGCGGGCGGCGACGATCTCGGCGATCTGCACCGCGTTGAGCGCGGCACCCTTGCGGAGGTTGTCGTTGCTGATGAACAGCACGAGACCCTTGCCCTCGGGCGCCGACTGGTCGCGCCGGATACGACCGACGTAGCTGGGGTCGCTGCCTGCGGCCTGCAGCGGCGTGGGGACCTCCTCCAGCGCGACGCCGGGGGCTGCGGCGAGCAGCTCGCGGGCACGCTCGGGGGTGATGTCACGAGCGAACTCGACGTTGATCGACAACGAGTGCCCCGTGAAGACGGGGACGCGCACGCAGGTGCCCGCGACCCGCAGCTCGGGCAGCTCAGGATCTTGCGGCTCTCGTTGCGGAGCTTCTTCTCCTCGTCGGTCTCGTTGTCACCGTCGTCGACCAGGTTGCCGGCGAAAGGGATCACGTCGAACGCGATGGGCGCGATGTACTTCTCCGGCTGCGGGAAGTCGACCGCCGACCCGTCGTGCACGAGACGCAGGGTGTCGCCCTGGGCGAGGACGCCCTCGACCTGTCCGAGCAGCTCCTGGGCGCCGGCCAGCCCCGACCCGGACACGGCCTGATACGTGCTGACGATGAGCCGCTCGAGGCCTGCCTCGGCGTCGAGGACCTTCAGCACGGGCATGGCGGCCATCGTGGTGCAGTTCGGGTTGGCGATGATGCCCTTGGGGCGCTCGTCGATCGCGTGCGGGTTGACCTCGCTGACCACGAGCGGGACCTCGGGGTCGTTGCGCCAGGCGCTCGAGTTGTCGATGACGACGGCGCCAGCCGCGGCGAACCGCGGCGCGTGCGCACGGCTGCCGGTGGCGCCCGCGGAGAAGAGGGCGATGTCGATGCCGGCGGGGTCGGCCGTGGCGACGTCCTCGACGATGACCGTCTGACCACCGAACTCGACGGCGGTGCCGGCCGAGCGCGCCGTGGAGAACAGGCGCAGCTCGCCGATCGGGAAGGAGCGTTCCGCGAGAATCTCCCGCATGACGGTGCCGACCTGACCGGTGGCGCCGACGACGGCGACGGAGAGTCCGGATTCGGAGATGCGGGTCATGTCTGTTCCTCGGGAGGTCGCGGGGCGCGCCGCATCGAACGGAGACGGGCGCAGGGTTGCCCGATTCTACCGTGCGGCAGGGGCTAAGAATCCCTGGGGAAAGCGCTGCGTGACGGCGCACCGTGGCAGACAATGGCGAGGGACGGAAGGGGATGCCGTGGAGGATCCGGTCATCGACGCTCTCGCACGTGCGGTCGCGGCGGCGCCCGCGGACGCGGAGCTGCGGCTGCACCTGGCGACGGTGCTGCT
This sequence comes from Microbacterium sp. KU4F, assembly GCF_056868075.1. Taxonomy (NCBI): domain Bacteria; kingdom Bacillati; phylum Actinomycetota; class Actinomycetes; order Micrococcales; family Microbacteriaceae; genus Microbacterium; species Microbacterium sp. KU4F. The sequence continues at coordinate 1,338,379 of NZ_CP200324.1, forward strand.
GGATCGGGGGCACACCGAGCGCGCGCTGGCCGAGGCGAGCACGGTTCTCGCCGCCGATCCGGGCAACGCACGCGCGCGCGAGATGCTCGCCCGCATCCTTCAGACCCCTGCAGCTCCCGAGGCGACCGCGCCGGTGTCCGCCGCATCCGACTCGCAGGCCCGGATCCCGACGACGAGCGGCACCGGATTCGACTGGTCGGCGGCGGAGGCCGAGCTCGACCACATCGCCCAGCCGATGTTCGTCGGCGACGGCGCACCCGCATTCGACGAGCACGACGTGCAGCGGCCGACGGTGACGCTGTCCGACGTCGGGGGGATGCGGGAGGTCAAGGAGCGCCTCGAGTCCGCCTTCCTGGCCCCGCTGCGCAACCCCGAACTGCGCGCCCTGTACGGCAAGAGCCTGCGCGGCGGGCTTCTGATGTACGGCCCACCGGGCTGCGGAAAGACGTTCCTGGCCCGCGCCGTGGCCGGCGAGCTCGGCGCCGCGTTCGTGAGCGTCGGGCTCAGCGACATCCTCGGTCAGTTCATGGGCGACAGCGAGCGCAACGTGCGGAGCTGTTCCGGCTCGCCCGCAGGCAGGCGCCCACCGTGCTCTTCATCGACGAAATCGATGCGATCGGACAGCGCCGATCTCTCGCCCGCCAGAGCGGGATGCGCGGGGTCGTCGTCTCGCTCCTGGAAGAGCTGGACGGTCTCGGAAACGACAACGAAGGCGTGTTCGTGCTCGCCGCGACCAACCAGCCGTGGGATGTGGACCCGGCGCTTCGCCGCCCGGGCAGGCTCGACCGCACGCTGCTCGTCCTGCCGCCGGACGCCGAGGCGCGCCAGGCGATCCTGCGACACCACCTCGCGGGGCGCCCTGTCGAGGGCGTCGACCTCGCCTCCCTCGCCGCCGGCACCGAGGGCTTCAGCGGCGCCGATCTGGCCTACGTCTGCGAGCTGGCGAGCGAGAACGCGCTGCTGGAGAGCAGTAGGAGCGGTGTGCCGCGCCTGATCGGGATGTCAGACCTCCGGCAGAGCGTCGCGCAGATCACGCCGTCCACGGGGCCCTGGCTCGAGTCGGCACGCAACGTGGTCCGTTTCGGGGAGGACGACGGAACGTTCGCCCAGCTACGCGAGTATCTGCGTCAGAGCGGGCGGCGATGAGCGAGGCGTCCGACACGGCGCTGGCGCGCGCGCAGACGCTCCTCGACCTCGGCCGTCACGATCAGGCGCTCCGCGAGGCGGGGCGCGAGCTCGCCCAGCAGCCGGAATCGGCGCCGGCCCTGCGGATCAGCGCCGAGTGCCTGCGGCTGCTCCAGCGGGTCGACGAGGCGGACGACCTCGCCCGTCAGGCCGTGGCCCTCTACCCGGACGAGTCCTGGGCCTGGCGTCTGGCGGCGCTCACAGCGCTGGACCTGCACCGCTGGGATGACGCCGCGGAGGGCGCCGACGCCGTGCGGCGACTGTCCGGCGAGACTCCCTGGGCGCTCTCGGTGTACGCCGAGGTCATGCTCGGATGTGGTCGGGCGAACGACGCGATCGAGGCGCTCGAGGCGGCGCTGCGCCAGCAACCCGATGACCCCGACCTCCACGCGCAGCTGGCCGACGCCCTCGTGCGCGCGGGGCGACGCCGAGAGGCCGAGACGCACGTGCGCGCGGCATTGGCGATCGATCCGACGCATCCGTGGGGCCGGCGCCTCTGGCCCGCCCTCAACCGCGGATCGGATGACGCGGATGCAGCGATCCAGCTCGCCCGGATGCTGGGCGAGTCGCCGCAGGACACCGACACGGAGGCGGCGTTCGAGATGGCGAGCACGCGCCTGCTCGTGCCGCCGCTGGCGATCATCGCGGTCGCGAGCGCCCTGATCCTCGCGCTCTGCGCGCTCGGAGCGGGCCTGTTTGGCTGGCGCATCGAGACCACCACTCCCGCCGTCGCCGGCGTCGTGGCGCAGATCTGCGTGTGGGTGGCGTCGTTGGGACTTCTCGCGCTGTGGACGAGCCGCCTGCGCCGACGGCTGGGCTCGCTGTTCGAGCCGATCGTGCGCTCGCGACTGACCGAGGGGCCGATCGTGCTCTTCTCCTCGATCTACCTCGCAGGAGCCCTCGTGCTGAGCGGCATCGGCATCCTGATGGGCGCGCTCGCGGGCGATCCGGCGGGCACGATCATCGTGCTGGGAGGCGCCCTGAGCGCGTACACGGCAGCGGTCCTCGTGGCGGCCCTCGCGCTCGTGGCGAGAGTGACCTACCGCCGTGGCCGCGCGCTCGCGCCGCTGCTCTATCTCGCACTGGCACCGGGCGCTGTGGTCGGCGTCGTGCTGCTCGCACTGTTCCTGGCGGGGGCGGTGCTCTACATCATCGCGTGGGGGCTGTCGGGACAGCGGCTGCCGGAGCCGTTCTGGAACCGGCTGCCGGACCGACGGCGCCAGGCGCCGTCGTCGCAACGGGCGTAAGCCCGATCAGCGCCCACTGCCGGCGTAGACGACCGCGTCGCCCTCGCCGTCGAGACCGTAGGCCGTGTGCACGACCCGCGCAGCCTCCGCGATGTCGTCGGCACGCAGCACGACCGAGATGCGGATCTCCGAGGTGGAGATCATCTCGATGTTGATGCCCGCCGTGCTCAGCGCTTCGAACAGGGTCGCGCTGACTCCCGAGTTCGTGCGCATACCCGCACCCACGACAGACAGTTTGCCGATCTGGTCGTCGTGCACGAGCGCCTCAAAGCCGACATCCAGCTGGTCGGCCGCCAGGGCCTTCAGCGCGGCGGCCGCATCCGATTTGGGCAGAGTGAAGGAGATGTCGGTGCGGGCGGTCGCTGCAGCCGACACGTTCTGCACGATCATGTCGACGTTGGCACCGGACTTGGCGACGATCTTGAAGATCTCCGCGGCCTTGCCGGGCACGTCCGGAACACCGATGACGGTGATCTTGGCCTGGCTGAGGTCGGTGGCGACGCCGGCGACGATCGGCTCTTCCATGGCTTCTCCCTCGGGGATGTAGGCGGAACGCTGCTGCGCGTCGAGCACGTAGGTGCCCTCGCTCGAACTGAAGGTCGACCGCGCATGGATGACGACGCCGTGACGGCGCGCGTACTCGACCGCGCGGATGTACAGCACCTTCGCGCCGTTGGCGGCGAGTTCCAGCATCTCCTCCGTCGAGACGACGGGAAGCTTCCTCGCGCGCGGGACGACACGGGGGTCTGCGGTGAAGATGCCGTCGACGTCGCTGTAGATCTCGCAGACGTCGGCGCCCAGGGCTGCGGCCAGCGCGACGGCCGTGGTGTCGGAGCCGCCGCGGCCGAGGGTCGTGATGTCGCGGGTGTCGCGGTTGAAGCCCTGGAATCCGGCGACGATGACGATCGCCCCCTCGTCCAGCGCTTCGCGCAGGCGCACCGGGGTCACATCGACGATGCGGGCCGCACCGTGCTTGGCATCGGTGATCATTCCGGCCTGGCTGCCGGTGAACGAGCGCGCCTCGAAGCCCATCGAGTGGATCGCCATGGCCAGCAGCGCCATCGAGATGCGCTCGCCCGAGGAGAGCAGCATGTCGAGCTCGCGGGGGGCGGGGATCGGTGCCACCTCGTTCGCCAGGTCGAGGAGCTCGTCGGTCGTGTCGCCCATCGCGCTGACGGCCACGACGACGTCGTGGCCGGCGCGACGGGTGTCGACGATGCGCTTCGCGACGCGCTTGATGCTCTCGGCGTCGGCGACCGACGACCCGCCGTACTTCTGGACGATCAACGCCACTGTGCTGCTCCCGGGGATGCGCCGTGTCCGGCGCGACGACGATGGAACGCTCGGATGCGGCGTCCAACGCTCCATCTTAGGCAGCCCGGCATTCCATCCCCGCCATGTGACGGCGGGCTCAGAGCTCGCCGGTTACGCTCGAGAGGACACCGCTGACACGGAGGCCGACGCACTCGATGTCCCCCCGCCCCGCCCTGCCGAGGTTCTTCAGGCCCGCCCGCCGACGCGTGGAACCGCCCGCGGACACGACGGATCTCCTCCCCGTCGTCGACGACGCCCTCAGCGTCCGCATCCTGGATCTCGCGGTACGGATGGGCGAGACGATGCTCGTCGCCGGCGCTCCCGCGAGCGAGGTCACCCTGACGATCGTGCGCGTGTGCGAGGTGTACGGCCTGACACCGGTGCACGTGGACGTCACGTACAACTCGATCACCGCGGCCTACCACCGCTCGGGCGCCGCCCGCCCCGTCACACTCCTGCGCGTCGTGCGCGGCAGCACCCCCGACCACGATCGACTGATGCGGCTCCAGGCGCTCCTTGCCGACATCTCCGCCGGAATGGGCCTGGATGACGCGCAGACGGCTGCGCGCCGCATCCGACGCGCGCCGTTCCGCTATCCGCCCGCCGCCGTCATCACGGCCCAGGGCGCACTGGCGGTCGGTGTCGCGGTCATGTTCGGCGCCAACTGGCTGCTCATCGCACTCGCGTTCACCGGGGCGGCCTGCGCCGCCCTCACGCAGTTCGCGCTCGCGAAGGCGCGCGTGCCGTACTTCTTCAGCCAGGTCGCCGGCGCCTTCGTACTCACGGTCATCGCGGCGATGAGCCGCTTTCTCGCGGTGCTGGGCGTCCCCGGCGCCGACGACATCCGCCCCTCTGTCATCGTGGCCGCCGGGATCGTGCTCATGCTCGCGGGCCTCACCGTGGTCGGAGCGGCGCAGGACGCGATCGACGGCTTCGCCCTGACGGCCACCGGCCGCATCCTGGAGCTCGTCACGCAGACGATCGGCGTCGTGATCGGCATCCTCGCGGGGCTCGAGACCGTGCGGGTGATGGGACTCGCGATGGAGCCGCCCGACACGGCCCTGCCGCTCGGGCCGCCGGTCATGCAGTTCGTCGGCGCGTCGATCATCGCGATCGCGGTCGCCGTCTTCAACGGCGCCGGCGGACGCGTGGTCGCCGTGAGCGCGCTGCTGAGCCTGGTCGCGTGGGGCGGCTACACGGCCGCTTCCGCAGCGGGACTGGAGGTCGCCGCGGCGAGCGGCATCGGAGCCTTCGTGGCGAGCTTCGTGGGCATCGTGATCGCCTTCCGTCTCCACGTTCCGTCGGTGGCGGTGACGACGGCGGCGATCCTGCCGATGGTGCCGGGCGCCGCGGTGTTCCGCGGGCTTCTCGGTGTCGTCGAGTCCGCGGGCGACACCGCGGTGATGATGACCGGGTTCGCGACGCTCGTGAACGCGGCCGTCATCGGGATCAGCCTCGCCGTCGGCGCGTCACTGGGCCTGTACCTCGGGCAGCCCGTGCGGGCGTCGCTGTCGGGTGTGACCCGCTCGCGCGCGAGGCTGCGACGCTACGACGGGCCGGGACGCAGCGGCTGACGCCGGTCGCTCAAATGGCGCGGCGGCCCTCGAAGGCCCGTCCGAGCGTCACCTCGTCGGCGTACTCCAGGTCACCGCCGACGGGCAGGCCGGAGGCGAGGCGGGTCACGCGGATCGACAGTGTCGTCAGCAGACGGCTCAGGTAGGTCGCCGTCGCCTCGCCCTCCAGGTTCGGGTTGGTGGCGAGGATCACCTCCTGCACCGTGCCGTCGGCGAGGCGCTGCATGAGCTGCGTGATGCGCAGGTCGTCGGGCCCGACGCCCGCGATCGGGCTGATGGCACCGCCGAGCACGTGGTAGAGCCCGCGGAACTCGCGGGTACGTTCGATCGCCGCCACGTCCTTCGCGTCTTCGACGACGCAGATGAGCGTCTCGTTGCGTCGCGGATCCCGACAGATCGCGCAGCGGTCCTGCTCGGACACGTTGCCGCAGATCTCGCAGAAGCGCACCTTCTCGCGCACCTCGACGAGGAGCTGCGCGAGCTGGGAGACGTCGAAGTTCGGCGTCTGCAGGATGTGGAACGTGATCCGCTGCGCGGACTTCGGGCCGATCCCCGGCAGACGGCCGAACTCGTCGATCAGGTTCTGGACGATGCCGTCGTACATCAGGAGAACCTCGTCGGCTGCTGGTAGGGCTCTTCACGCACGAAGCGGGCGTCGAGCACCTGGCGCACCACGGCCTCGCCGTAGCGCTGGATGCCGTCGGCCGGCGCGGAGCGCACGGGCGCGGGCGGCGGGACGACGGGCGGGATGGCCGCCACATCCGTCGGGTACATCTCTTCGTCCGCCGGATCGACCGGCTCTTCCGGCTCGAACGAGGTCGCGACCTCGGCGGCGGGCAGCACGGCCCCCGCGGGCGGCGCCACCGTCAGCGTGCGCGTCGCAGACGCCTGGGCGTCTTCGGGCTCCTCGTCGACGGCCAGCTGGGCGACGGGCGCCGCGGGCGACTCCCCCGCATCCGAGGCGGGGATCGGCGCCACGGCCCACTCGGTGACCGGAGCCACGGAGGACGCACGAGCAGGACCCGGACGCTCGGCCGGCGCAGCGGGCGGTTCCGCGCGCGGCGGCGCGGACGGCGCGGCGGGAGCCGCATCCGAGGACGGGGCGGGGTCGGTGTCCTGGTCGTGGCGCGCGATGTACTTGACCCGGATGCCCAGCACGCCCTGGATCGCCTGGCGGAGATCTTCGCTGGGTCCGGCACCCGCCGTGCGCTTCTTGAACGCAGCGATGTCGCTCTGGCTTCGGAAGCTGAGGGTGAGGATGTCGCCCTCGAGCGCCGCGACGCGAGCCGCCGTCGCGATCAGCCACGAGCTGCGGCTGATGGTCTCGAGGCGGCCGAGGACCTCGGGCCACGCGTCACGCAGTCGTTGCACCGTGACGGGGCCCGCAGGAACGTCGACCGCGGGCGCGGCCTGCGGCGCCGACTCGGCGACGGGGGCGGACGGGGCAGGCGTCTCAGGCGCGGACGGGGCGGGGGCGGGCTCTGCGACCGGCACGGGCGCCGGCGGGACCGGCACGGCCGCGGGCTCGGCCGCGCGGGGGGCGACGGCCGGGGCAGCCGAGGCGGGACGCGCCGCCGCGGGGGCGGCGGGAGGCGCGCCGACGGTGGGAGCGTTCGCGAGAACCCGGGCGACCATGAGCTCCAGCTGGAGGCGCGGCGAGGTGGCTCCCGACATCTCGTCGAGGGCGGCCACGACGATGTCGGCGGTGCGCGAGAGGCGCGCGGTGCCGATGATCTCGGCCTGACGCGACATGCGCTCGAGCTCGTCGGACGGGATGCCGCGCAGCACGGCGGACGCACCCGCACCGGTGGCGGCGATGACGATGAGATCGCGAAGACGCTCGAGCAGGTCTTCGACGAAACGCCGCGGGTCCTGCCCGGTCTGAACGACCCGGTCGACGGCGGCGAACGCGGAGGCGGCGTCGAGGTCGCCGAAGGCGGTGACGACCTCGTCGAGCAGTTCGGCGTGCGTGTAGCCCAGGAGGGCGACCGCACGCTCGTAGCCGATCGCCGCATTCTCGGATCCGGCGATGAGCTGGTCGAGCAGCGACAGCGTGTCTCGCGGCGACCCGCCGCCCGCGCGGACGACCAGCGGCAGCACCCCGGGCTCGACCGAGACACCCTCGGTCTCGCACATGTGCTGCACGTACTCGAGCATCGCCGCGGGCGGAACCAGCCGGAACGGATAGTGGTGGGTGCGCGAGCGGATGGTGCCGATGACCTTCTCGGGCTCGGTCGTGGCGAAGATGAACTTGACGTGCGCGGGCGGCTCCTCGACGAGCTTCAGCAGCGCGTTGAACCCCTGCGGGGTGACCATGTGCGCCTCGTCGAGGATGAAGATCTTGAACCGGTCGCGAGCCGGGGCGAAGATCGCCCGCTCGCGCAGATCGCGCGCGTCGTCGACACCGTTGTGGCTGGCCGCGTCGATCTCGACGACGTCGAGGGACCCGCCGCCGCCGCGGCCGAGCTCGACACAGCTGTCGCACGTGCCGCACGGGGTGTCGGTGGGACCCTCGGCGCAGTTCAGGCAGCGCGCGAGGATGCGGGCGCTCGTCGTCTTGCCGCATCCGCGGGGGCCGGAGAAGAGGTAGGCGTGGCCGATGCGGTCGCCGCGCAGGGCCGTCATGAGCGGGTCGGTCACCTGGGACTGCCCGATCATCTCACCGAACGCCTCGGGACGGTACCGGCGGTAGAGGGCTGTGGTCACCCCAGTAGCCTACGGCGTGCCACCGACGTCGCGGCGGGTGCGTTCGCCCGCCGCGACGTCGGGTCAGGCATCGAAGTGCGCCTGGTCGTCGCCGATGAGCGTGGGCCCGGTCACGACGGGCAGCGAAGCGGTGAGCGTGGGCACGGATGCCGACAGCAGCGTGCCGTCCTCGAGCCTCACATCCGCGAACATCTGCAGCGTCGGCCGCCCTGCGCGCACGGGACCCTGCGTGGCCAGCGGCACGACGAGCTCCTCGTCGGGGGAGATCGTGTAGGCGGTACCGCGCACGGAGAAGGCGACGTCCTCTCCCCCAGCGCGGTTGCGCACGATCATCTCCTCACGGCGCAGCGTGATGTCCAGGTGCGACGCGTGCCACGTGAGCGCGTAGGAGAGCTCGGGCCACGCGGCGGGCAGCCGCGGGTCGAACGTGAGCTCGCCGTAGTGGTCGCGCATCCCGCCGAAGCCGGAGACCAGCGACGCCCACACGCCGCCCGCGGAGGCGACGTGCACACCGTCCGCCGCGTTGTTGTGGAGGTCGGCGAGGTCCACGAAGATCGAGTCCAGGAAGTACTCCAGCGCGAGGTCCTGGTAGCCGACCTCCGCCGCCAGGATCGACTGCACGACGCCCGACAGGGTCGAGTCGCCGGTGGTCAGCGGGTCGTAGTACTGGAAGTCGGCGAGCTTCTCCGCCTCGGTGAAGTGGTTGCCCTGCAGGAACAGCGCGAGCACCACATCCGCCTGCTTCAGCACCTGGTAGCGGTAGATCACGAGCGGGTGGAAGTGCAGCAGCAGCGGACGCTGTTCGTCCGGGGTGTTCTCCAGGTCCCACACCTCGCGCTCGAGGAACACGGCGTCCTGCGGGTGGATGCCGAGCGCCGGGCTGAAGGGGATGTGCATCGCATCCGCCGCCTTCTCCCAGATCTCCGGCTCCTCCGGGTCCAGTCCCAGGCGGTCGGCCATGAGGCGGTACGCCTCGGGAGCGGCCAGCTCCATCTCGCGCACCGTGCGGGCGGCGAAGCGCAGGTTGAAGCGCGCCATGACGTTCGTGAAGAGGTTGTCGTTGACGACCGTCGTGTACTCGTCGGGACCGGTGACGCCGTGGATGTGGAACGAGTCCGCCCCGTCGACCTCGTCGCGCCAGAAGCCGAGGGAGTTCCACAGCCGCGCGGTCTCGACCGCGATGTCGACCGCCTCGCGGTAGAGGAAGTCGACGTCGCCGGTGGCGCGCACGTACTTGGCGAGCGCGAAGCTCACGTCGGCGTTGATGTGGTACTGCGCGGTGCCGGCGGCGTAGTAGGCCGAGGCCTCCTCGCCGTTGATCGTGCGCCACGGGAACAGCGCGCCCGCCTCGTTGAGCTGGAAGGCGCGACGACGCGCGTCGGGGAGCATGTGCACCCGCATCCGCAGGGCGTTGCGCGCCCAGTGCGGGCTCGTGTACGTGAGGAAGGGCAGCACGTACACCTCGGTGTCCCAGAAGTAGTGCCCGCTGTATCCCGAACCCGACACACCCTTGGCGGGCACGCCCAGTCCGTCGGCGCGCGCCGCCGCCTGCGCGAGCTGGAAGAGGCACCAGCGGGTGGCCTGCTGCAGGTCGTCGTGACCGGCGATGCGCACGTCCGAGCGGTCCCAGAAGGCGTCGAGCCAGGCGCGCTGCACGGCGTACTGCGTCGCCACACCTTCCTGGCCGGCGCGGTCGAGCGTGCGGCGACACCGGTCGACGAGCTCCGCCGCCGGCACCCCGCGCGAGGTGTGGTAGCTCACGAGCTTCGTCACCTTGACGGGGATCCCGGCCTTCGCCTGCACGCGGAACACGTTCTTGGCGATGTCGGGCTGGATGAGGGTGCGCGCCGTGTACTCGTTCGCGGTCTCGACGATGTGGTCGGCGGCGACGGCGAGCGTCATCTCCGAGTGCGTCACCTTGTAGCTGAGCACCGAGCGCGCGCCGTCCTGCCAGAACTCCTGCGGCTGCAGAACCCGCTCCTCGATGCGCTCGGCGCGGCGGGGGTCGAAGCCGGCCTTGAGCTTGCTCGCGGGCCGGCCGCCGTACACGTCCTCGCCGTCCTGGCGGTTCACGAGCTGGCAGCTGATCGTCACGGGGGCGTCGGCGTTGAGCACCGTCACCTCGATGCTCATCAGCGCGAGGTGCTTCTCCTCGAACGACACCATGCGCTCGAAGTCGATGCGCACCTCCTTGCCGGAGGGCGTGCGCCACAGGAGGTGGCGCCGCAGCACACCGTCGCGCAGGTCGAGGCTGCGCTCGTACTCGAGGATCTCGGCGACGTCGAACGAGAGCGGCTCGTCGTCGACGTAGACGCGCATGACCTTGGCATCGGGGGCGTTGATGATCGTCTGGCCGACCTCGGCGAACCCGTAGGCCTGCTCGGCGTGACGGATCGGGAACACCTCGTGGAAGCCGTTGATGAAGGTGCCCTGCTCGTGGCCGAAGCGCCCTTCGGGCTGGTTGCCCCTGAGCCCCAGGTATCCGTTGCCCACGGTGAACAGCGTCTCGGTGACGCCCGCCTCGTCGATGTCGAACGAACGCTCGACGAGTCGCCACGGGTCGACCGGGAAACGGTCTCTATCGATCATGAACATGCCTTCCGCCGATGACACGGCCAGGGGATACGGGTGAAGCAGATGCGATCGGGTATCGCGACAGAACCGGCTCAGTCTACGAAGGCGGCGAGGTCGTCGACGACCACGTCCGCGCCGGCGGCGCGAAGCGCCTCGGCACCGACGCCGCGGTCGACGCCCACCACGAGGGCGAACCCGGCCGTGGCGGCGGATTCGGCTCCGCTCAGCGCATCCTCGACGGCGGCGCTGCGAGCGGGGTCGACGCCCAGCATCCGGGCGCCGCCCAGGAACACGTCGGGCGCGGGCTTGGACGCGAGATTCTCCCGCTCGGCGACGACGCCGTCCATCACGACCGCGAACCGATCACGGATGCCGGCGGCGGCGAGCACCTCTTCGGCGTTCTTCGAGCTGGAGACGACGGCGACGGGAACGCCCTTCTCGCGAAGCCGGTCGACCAGAGCGAGCGAGCCGGGGTACGGTGCGATCCCCTCGCTGCGCAGGACCCGCGCGAAGACCTCGTTCTTCCGGTTGCCGATGCCGCAGACGGTGTCAGCGGACGGATCGTCGTCCGGCTCGCCCCAGGGCACCTCGACGTCGCGCGAGCGCAGCAGGCTCGCGACGCCGTCGTAGCGCTTCTTGCCGTCCAGGTGAAGGAAGTAGTCCTGCTCCGTGTAGGGCGGGGTGATGCCCCACGCGGCGAACAGTTCCTCGAACATCGTCTGCCAGGCGTGCATGTGCACCTCGGCGGTCGGGGTGAGCACCCCGTCGAGGTCGAAGAGCACGGCGTCGTAGGACGACAGATCGGGCAGGTCGGTCACGAAGCCTCCAAAGTTGCGCTCGATCGGGCGCACCCAGCGTAGTCGCGGCAGGTTACGCGTCGGTGTCGCGCGCGCTCAGGCGACGCGGGCGACGGCAAGTGCCTGCCGCGCGATCTCCAGCTCCTCGTTCGTGGGCACCACGAGCACGGTCACCGACGAGTCCGGGGTGGAGATCGTCCGGATGCCCTTGCGCCGCTCCTCGTTGGCGGCCGCATCCAGCTTGATGCCGAGGAATCCGAGCGTCTCCAGGGCCGCGGCGCGGATGAGGGGCGAGTTCTCGCCGACGCCTGCCGTGAAGGAGATCACGTCGACGCCGCCGAGCTGGGCGATGTAGGAACCGATGTAGGCGCGAAGGCGATGGATGTACACGTCGAAGGCGAGCGACGCGGGACCGTCGCCGGCCTCGCGGCGGTCCTCGATGTCGCGCATGTCAGACACTCCGGCGAGCCCCAGCATCCCGCTGCTCTTGTTCAGGAATGCATCGAGCTCCGCCGGGGACATCTCTTCGCGTCGCGCCAGCACGAGCAGGATCGACGGGTCCAGATCTCCCGAGCGGGTACCCATCACGAGCCCCTCGAGCGGGGTGAGCCCCATCGACGTCTCGACCGAATGTCCGCCGTCGATGGCGGTGATGGATGCGCCGTTACCGAGGTGGAGCACGATCTGCTTGAGGCTGCGCAGCGGGCGGCTGAGGTATTCGGCGACGGACTCCGAGACGAACTTGTGGCTCGTGCCGTGGAACCCGTATCGGCGGATGCGGTGCTTGCGGGCGATGGCGCGATCGATGGCGTAGGTGTAGGCCGCCGGCGGCAGCGTCTGGTGGAACGCCGTGTCGAAGACCGCGACGTGGGGCAGGTCGCCGAAGGCCGCACGCGCCGCGCGGATCCCCTGCACCGCGCCGGGGTTGTGCAACGGGGCCAGCACCGAGAGCTCATCGATGTTGATCTCGACGAGGTCGGTGATGAGCGTGGGCTGGAAGAAGCGCGCGCCGCCCTGGACGACGCGGTGACCGACGGCGACCGGGGCGTTCTCGGTGAGCGACGGACCGTGCTCGGCGAAGGCGTCGAGCATCACCTGGAAACCGACGGCGTGGTCGGGGATCGGCAGCTCCTGTGTGTAGGTCGCATCGACCGCCGCCGCCCCCACACCCGTGAAGTGCACCTTGTGGCTGGCCGCTCCCATGCCCTCGCCGATGCGCTCGACGAGCCCGGACGCCAGCGCCGTCTCGGTCTCGACGTCCAGCAGCTGGTACTTGAACGAGGACGAGCCACTGTTGATGACGAGAACGACGCTCACGTTCATGCCTTCCCTTCGGATGCGGGCGCATCGCCCTGAGCCTGGATCGCGGTGATCGCGATGGTGTTGACGATGTCTTCGACCAGCGCACCGCGCGACAGGTCGTTGATCGGCTTGTTCAGACCCTGCAGGACGGGGCCGATCGCGATCGCCCCGGCCGAGCGCTGCACGGCCTTATAGGTGTTGTTGCCGGTGTTGAGGTCGGGGAAGACGAAGACCGTGGCGCGACCGGCGACGGGCGAGCCGGGCATCTTCTTCGAGGCGACGGCGGCGTCCGCGGCCGCGTCGTACTGGATGGGGCCTTCGACGGGAAGCTCCGGCGCCCGCTCGCGCACGATGACGGTGGCCTCGCGCACCTTCTCCACATCCGCTCCCGAACCCGACTCGCCGGTCGAGTAGGAGAGCATCGCGACCCGCGGCTCGATGCCGAAGCGGTCGGCGGTCTCCGCGGAGGAGACCGCGATGTCGGCCAGCTGCGGCGCGGTGGGGTCGGGGATGACGGCGCAGTCGCCGTAGACCAGCACGCGGTCGGCGAGCGCCATGAGGAACACGCTGGAGACGACGCCGACGCCCGGACGCGTCTTGATGATCTCGAACGCCGGGCGGATGGTGTGGGCTGTCGTGTGGGCGGCACCCGAGACCATGCCGTCGGCGAGGCCGAGGTGCACCATGAGCGTGCCGAAGTAGGAGACGTCGGTGACGGTGTCGGCCGCGCGGGCCATGGTCATGCCCTTGTGCTCGCGAAGGCGCGTGTACTCCTCGGCGAACTTCTGCACCAGCACCGGATCGAAGGGGCTGATGACCTGCGCCGCGGCGATGTCGATGCCGAGCTCGAGCGCGCGTGAGCGGACCTCGACCTCCTCGCCCAGGATGATGAGGTCGGCGATGCCGCGGGCGAGGACGGTGGCGGCGGCGCGCAGCACGCGGTCGTCGTCTCCCTCCGGCAGCACGATGCGGCGGCGGTTCGAGCGCGCCCGCTCGACGAGGCCGTACTCGAACATGAGGGGCGTGACGACAGTGGGCTTGGCAAGTCCCAACAGACGCGTCAGCTCGACGCCGTCGACGTGCCGTTCGAACAGCGAGAGCGCGGTGTCGTAGGAGCGCTGCGAGTCGGCGGCCAGGCGACCGCGCGTGTTCATGATGCGCACGGAGGTGTCGTAGGTGTCGCGGTCGGTCGCGATGATCGGCAGCCGCGAACCCAGGCCGTCGATCAGGCGGTCGATGTCGGCCGGCAGCGGGAACGGGCCGTTGAGGACGATGGCCGACAGCGACGGGAACGTGCCCGAGGCGTGCGCGAGCAGCGTCGCCAGAAGCACCTCGGTGCGGTCGGCGGGGATCACCACGACGGCCCCGTCGCTGAGCCTCGGGAGCACGTTGGCGGGGCTCATGGCGGCCACGATCACGCCGAGCACCTCGCGCGTGAGCAGCTCTTCGTCGCCCTTGACGAGCGTTCCGTCGACGGAGCGCATGACCCCGCGCACCGTCGGTGCCACAAGGAAGCGGTCCTCGGGAAGCGCCCAGACCGGCACCTCGATGCCGGCGGGGACGATCTCGCGGACGGCCTCGACGGTCTCGTCCAGCATCGTGGGGTCGACGCGGGTGGCGACCACGGCGAAGAGCTCCGCGCGGGCCTGGCGCAGCTCGCCGACCGAGAGCTTCGCGATCTGGGCGATGTCGGCGGGCGTGCGCGGGTCGCTCGCACCGAGCTGTTCGGCCTGGCCCTGCTGGGCGCGGCCTCCCACGACCAACAGCACCGGGGCGCCGAGGTTCGCAGCGATGCGGGCGTTGTATCCGAGTTCGGCGGGGCTGCCGACATCCGTGTAGTCGCTGCCGAGGATGACGACCGCGTCGCACTGCGCCTCGACCGTCTTGTATCGCTCCACAATGCGCGCGAGGGCCGCATCCGGGTCGGCGTGCATGTCGTCGTAGCCGACGCCGATGCAGTCGTCGTAGGCGAGGTCAACGCCGTCGTGGTCGAGCAGCATCTCGAGCACGTAGTCGCGCTCCGTCGTCGAACGGGCGATGGGGCGGAAGACGCCGACGCGCGCGGTCGCATGGCTGAGTGCTTCGAGCACTCCCAATGCGATCGTGGACTTTCCCGAATGACCTTCCGCGGACGTGATGAGGATGCTCTGAGCCACCCGATCAGCCTAGGCGCGCCTTATGCGAGGAGCCAGATGAGGCGTCCGTGAATAAAATCCGCTCCCCCGGCAGCCCCTCTCCCCTGCCCGCATCCCCCTCACGTATCCGCCCCCTCGGCCCTCACTTCTCGCGAGACTGCATCTTTCGCACGAGATCACGGGTGATGACAGTGATCTCGTGCTCGAGGTGGGCCCACGCGCCCAGAGGCTCCGCGTCCGCGCAGCGGGCGTGGAGAGGGCGTGGGGACAGTCTCGCGGTGAGGCGGATGCCGGGGCGGGAATGCGGGGCGGGTCAGAGCCAGGCGGGCGAGTCGCCGCCGAGGCGGGTCGCCGCGCGGTCGAAGCGCAGGGTCGCCTCGCCCACGCGGAAAGGAGGCGGTGCGAGCAGGAGCGCACCGTCGGGCGTCTCGATCCGCTGTTCCGCACCGAACACGGAACCGGCGCCGCCGGATGCGGATGCGGAGGCCTCCGGCGCCAGGGCGGTGAGCGCGTGCGCGGTGCGGGCGAGCGACAGTCGCCACGTGCTGCCGCGGCCGGTGACGTGGCGGCGGGTGAGACCGGTCACGGCTGCGGCCGCCGCGAGGTATCCCGTCGTCCAGTCGAGAGCTTGCACGGGCAGCGACACGGGCGCCGACGCGTCCGCGTGCCGCATGCCGATCTCCGCGATTCCGGTGGAGAACTGCACGAGCGAATCGAATCCCCGCCGGCCGGCCCAGGGTCCGCTCCAGCCGTACGCGCGGACGCCGACCTCCACGAGTCCGGGGCGCAGGCGCTGCCGTTCGCTCTCCCCCAGCCCCAGCCGGTCGACGGCGCCCGCGCGGTAGCCGTGCACGAGCACGTCGGCCTCAGCCAGCAGGTCGGCGAGCGCACGGCGCCCGGCGGGCGTGGTCGCATCCAGGCGGGCGGAGCGCTTGCCGGCCATCACATACGGGAGCACAGCGGGCTCGTCCCAGGTGTCGGGGTCGACGCGCAGAACGTCGGCGCCGAGACCTGCCAGCACCTGTGTGGCGGCGGGCCCCGCGATGACGCGCGTCAGATCGAGCACGCGCAGACCCGCGAGGGGTCTCGCCGACTCGGGATGCCAGGTCGAGCCCGCGCGCGCGGGTGCGGTTTCGGTGCGGGCGATGAGAGGTTCCGCGGTGACAGCGGAGCCGGGCGCGGACCGCATCCACTCGGCCCGGGTGCGCAGCGCCGCCGCCGCGCCGCCCGCGGCGACGATGGCCGACTCGAGCTCTTCGGCGCCGCGGTCGGCGATCGCGGCGGACAGTTCCTCGACGGTCTGCGCGTCGGGCAGCGCCAGTGCGGCCAGCAGGGCCGCCCGATGGCGGGGCGCGTTGGCGTGCGTGCGGATCCATGAGCCGTCGGCCGTGGCGAAGGCGCCCGAGAAGGGATCCCACGGCGAGGGGAACGACCCCTGCGCGGGGCGGATGTGGCGGCCGAGCCACGCGTCGACGAGGGGCCGCTCGACCCGCACCTCGGCGCCGGGCGCAAGATCTGCGCTCCGAAGCAGAGCGTCGACAGCAGAAGCGAGCGCGCTCATGGCCATGGTGGCCAGGGTCGACACCGGCAGAGCACCGTCGAGACCGGCCGCCCCGCTCACCTGGACGTCGCCTCTGACGTCGAGGATGACCCGGAGGTCGTCCCGCTCGGTCTCCGGGTGCACGGCGCCACCCTACGCTCGTCGCACCGCCGGCGGGAAAAGAAAGACTCTCCGCGAACCCGGCAGAGCCTGGTTACCCTTGCTACGTTTCCGTCCTGGGGGAGTTGGCCTGGATGCCGCCTCGCGGAGAGCTGCCACAAGTCTAACCCAGCCCGCACGCCGTCGCTCACGGCGAATACGCCGCCTCGTACTGCGCCGCGCACGTTACGATCGGGACACGATCGCGCCGACGGGAAGGCATCCGGCATGACCGATACCGCACGAGTCCTCACCGACGAGGTCGATTCCGCGATGGACGCCGAGCGCTTCATGCGCCTGACGCGCGCGATCGGCAAGAGCGTCGCCACCGTCATCGACGGCAAACCGGATGCGGTGCGCAGCGCCCTCGTGGCACTCCTCGCCGAGGGACACCTGCTCATCGAAGACGTCCCCGGCGTCGGCAAGACGATGCTCGCCCGTGCGCTGGCGGCGTCCGTGGACGCGACCGTGCGCCGCATCCAGTTCACGCCGGATCTGCTTCCGGGCGATGTGACGGGCGTGTCGGTGTTCGACCCCGTGGCCCGCGAGTTCGAGTTCAAGCGCGGCGCGGTCTTCGCGCACATCGTCATCGCCGACGAGATCAACCGTTCCTCCCCCAAGACGCAGTCGGCACTGCTGGAGGCGATGGAGGAACGTCAGGTGACCGTCGACGGCGAGGCGCATCACCTCCCGGATCCGTTCCTCGTGGTCGCGACCCAGAACCCTCTCGATATGGAGGGGACGTACGCACTGCCCGAGGCGCAGCGCGACCGCTTCATGATGCGCATCTCGATGGGGTATCCGGATGCGGCGGCCGAGGCCCTCATGCTCCGACAGCGCGAGACCGAGAACCCGCTGTCCCACATCCGCCCCGTCGTGCACGCGCGTGAGGTGCTGGAGCTCATCGCGTGGGCCCGGCGCATCCACGTCGCGCCCGCCATCGAGGAGTATGCGGTGGCCCTGGCCCACGCGACGCGCACCCACCCGGAGGTGCGCCTGGGCGCAAGCCCCCGGGCGACCCTCCAGCTGGTGCGGGCCGCGAAGGTGTGGGCGGCGCTCGACGGACGGGCGTTCGTCATCCCCGACGACATCGCGGCGCTCGTCGTGCCCGTCTTCGCGCACCGGCTCATCGCGACGCGCTCGTCCAGCACCCGAGGCGCGGATTCGCACTCGGTGCCCAAGATCCTGGAGCGGATCATCGACAGCGTCCGCGTTCCGCTCGCCGCGCGCACGTGAGCGCATGAGACGCAGCTGGCCGCTCACGGCGCGGGGAACCGGCGCCCTCGTGCTCGCTCTCGCCTGCTTCGCCGCCGCGAACCAGCTGGGACTCGTCGAGTTGGTCTTCGTGGGTCTGCTCCTCGTCTCGCTGGTGGTCGCGGCGCTGGTGGCCGTGTTCGCCGCGCGCGGCCGCGCCGACGTCACCCGCACCGTCGTGCCCGCCGTCCCGGATGCGGGCGACGAGGTCGAGGTGACCGTGCGGGTCGGGGCTCGCACGGCGCTTCCCACCTCCGGTGGACGCTGGCACGACACGATGCCGGACGGCATCGAGGGCGGTGGCCCCGGCACCTTCCCCGCCGTCTCCTCCGGATTCAGTCGTGACGATCGCGAGGTCGTCGTGGGCTACCGGGCCCGGGTGCTCCGTCGCGGCATCCATTGGATCGGCCCTTTCGAGCTCAGTTCGCTCGACCCGTTCGGCATCGCCCGTCGCACGGTCGCCCAGGGTGAGCTGACCCGGCTGGTGGTGACCCCCGAGGTCCAGGAACTCATCTCGCTGGCGGGTGTGGCCGGAGCCTCCGGCGGCAGCCTCTCGCGCGCGACGAACCGGCTGGGGCAGGGCACCGACGACGTGATCGCCCGCCCGTGGGCGCCCGGGGATTCCATGCGGCGCATCCACTGGCGCGCGTCCGCCCACCGAGACGAGCTCATGGTGCGGCAGGAGGAGCAGGAGAGCTCGCCCGAGGCGACCATCGTCTTCGATCGCGCGCTGGGGCGGTTCTCCCCCGAGGCCACAGAGGCCACCGGCTCCGATCCCGCCTTTGAGGCGGCTGTCGGCGCGGTCGCCTCCGCGCTGGCACGACTCGTCGCCGACGGCTACACGGTCGCGCTCATCGAGCCCGACGGCACCCCGCTGTGCGATCACGTGGAGCCGGCGGATGCGCCGGCGCTCGAGGCGGCGATGCTGATGCTGGCGACGGTGCAGGCACGACTGGATGACCGTCTCGGTGCGCTCGCGGGTCTGTTCGCGGGCGAGACGACGGGTCCGCTCGTGCTCGTGACCGGCGCGCTGTCGCAGACGGATGCGGCGATGCTCGCCGCCGTGGGCCACCACAGCGCGTTCCCCGTGCTGCTCAGCACTGCTCCCGCTCCGGGGGCGTTCGATGCGGCGACAGGGTGGACGGCGGCCGCGCTCGGTCGCGATGTCGCAGATGCGTGGCGTGACGCGGTATCGGAGAGGCTCCCCCATGCCGGCTGAGAAGACCACGCGCGCCCAGGGGCAGGCGGCGCTCGCCGTCGGCGTGTTCGTCGCGCTCGTCGCCACGACGCTTCCGGTGATGCGCGTCATCGCCCCCGATGCCTGGGTGGCGGCGGGACTCGGGCTCGCCGCGGTCATCCTCGCCCTGGGCGCCGTGCTGCGCCGCGTCGGCGTGGCGGGGCTGGTGGTCACCGGCATCGACATCGTCGTGTGGGCGCTCACCCTGACGCTCCTCTACTTGCGCGACAGCGCCTGGGGCGGGCTCGTCCCCTCCCCCGCGTCGTTCGATGCGGTGGGCGCGCTGGTCACCTCCGCGATTCAGGAGATGGCGGTGGGAGCGGCGCCGCTGACCGCCACACCCGCGCTGTCGTTCTTCGTGGTCGCCGCGATCGGCGCGCTCGCCATCGTCCTCGACCATGTCGTGCTCACGACGCGGATGCCGCTGCTTGCCGCCATCGCCCTCGTCGCGGTAGCGGTCGTGCCCACGATCGCGGTTCCGGCGCCGATGGATATGTTCGCCTTCGTGCTGCTGGCCGCCAGCATCCTGTTCCTGCTTGCGACCGATACGCGCACCCGCCGCGGCAGGACCGGCCCGCGCGGCGCACCCGCCGCCGCGTCCGCCGCCGTCATCGCGGTCGCATCCATCGCGGTGGCCGTGATCGTCACACCGCTGCTCCCCGCCCCCGACGGCGATGCGGCAGTCAGCGGCGCTGGAAGCAGCGGCATCAACCCCACACTGCGTCTCGGCGATGACCTGCGCCGGCCGAACCCGGTGGAGGTGCTGCGGGTGCGTTCGTCGGAGTCCCGCGCGCCGTACCTGCGCGCGGTCACGCTGTCGAGTTTCGCGGGCGAGGTCTGGCGGCCGGACGAGCGCGATGCGACTCCCGTGGGCGAAGGGCCGGGGTTCGGCCCGGTGCGCACCGACCCCGACATCCCTCGCGTCAGCGCCGACACGAAGATCGACATCGTGAAGCTGAACACCCCGTACCTGCCCATCCCCTTCCCCGCGACGGCGATCGGCGGGCTCACGGGCGATTGGGGCATCGTGGCCGACAACCGCACAGTCGTCAGTGAGGACGGCGACTCACGCGGTCAGAGCTACGAGGTCATCACCGAGACGCCCACTCCGACGCTGGAGCAGATCCGCGCCGCGACCTCGCGCGGAGCGGATGTCGACCCGGAGCTGCGTGAGATCCCCGACGACACCCCCGCCAACGTCTCCGAGCTCGCCCGAGCCGTGACCACGGACACGAGCAACGATTACGACGCGGCATTCGCCCTGCAGCGCTGGTTCCGTTCGAGCGAATTCACCTACTCGCTCGACGCGCCCGTCCAGGAGGGATTCGACGGGGCGGGCGTCGACGCGATCGGACAGTTCCTCGAGGTGCGCAGTGGATACTGCGTGCACTTCGCATCCGCCTTCGCCGCCATGACGAGGTCGCTGGGCATGCCGACGCGCATCGTGATCGGCTACCTGCCCGGCACCCCCACGACGGATCGCATCGACGGCGACCTCGTCTACTCGGTCTCGAGCGACCTGCTGCACTCCTGGCCCGAGGTGTACTTCGAGGGCATCGGGTGGGTGCCGTTCGAGCCGACCAACAGCCTGGGCGTGCCGACCGTGTTCTCCAGCGGCGTGGGCACCTCGCCCGATCAGGTCGACTCGGCATCCCCCGAGCCGACGGCTGCGGCGACGCCCACCACGGCCGCGACCGAGCGCCCGGACACGCCCGACAGCCCGCAGGCGGGCGCCGTCAACGGCAGCGCCGGAACCGGCGCCATCGTTCCCGCCGTGTGGGTGACGGTCGCCGCGATCCTGGTGCTCGCCGCTCCCGCGCTCGCGCATGGCCTGCGACGTCGCCGGCGCCTGGTCCTCGCCGCGCGGGGCGATGCGCGCGCCGCGTGGCTGCTCGTCGAAGAGTCCGCGATCGATCTGGGCCTGCCGGTGCCTGCGAGCGCGTCCCCGCGAGCACTGGCGGAGCGCCTCGTCGCTACGGGGGCTCCGGCGGACGATCTGCGGCTGCTCGTGAACGCCATCGAGCACGCCAGCTACGCGCCCGCATCCGCGTCGTCCGGCGATGACGGAGACAGCCTCGCCGCGGGGGCCTCGCGCGTGCGCCGAGGACTGATGGATGCGGCGACCGGCCCGCGCCGCATCCTCGCCGTCGTCGCACCGCGCTCTCTCGTCATCCGTCCCGGCACAACAGCGGCCGGTGTGGGCTGGCACGAGCACGCCCGCACACCTCTGTAGACCAGGGGCTTCCTAGCCGAGGCTGGCGATGAGTTTCTCGACGCGGCCCTTGATGTCGTCGCGGACCTCGCGCACGACCTCAACAGGCTGGCCCGCCGGATCCGTGAGCTGCCAGTCCTCGTAGCGCTTGCCGGGGAAGATCGGGCATGCGTCCCCGCATCCCATGGTGATGACGACATCCGCCTGGCGAACGGCATCTGTAGTGAGGATCTGCGGGGTGGCGCCGGAGAGATCGATCCCCTCTTCGGCCATGACCGCGACGGCCGCGGGGTTGATGGCGTTGCCGGGCTCGCTCCCGGCGGAGAAGACATCGATACGATCGCCGGCGAGGGCTCGGAGGTAGCCCGCGGCCATCTGTGAGCGGCCGGCGTTGTGCACGCAGACGAAGAGGACGGCGGGCTTGGTGGAGTCGGTCATGACGTTCCTCGGTTCCGGTCAGGAGCGGTTGGGCGTGGTCGTGGTGAGCGAGAGGAACGGTGCGGCGGGCAGAGAGCGGATCATTTTCATGACCTACGGGCCGTGGGTCGGACAATGGCGTGACACGGTCCTGGTCGAGCGTCGCCGGAACGAGTAACCACCCGCTCCGTGCGAGGCGAAGGCCACGCGATTACTTTCGAACTGGGCAGGGGGACGAAGCGGCTGCTGCGCTTGAGGACGAACGCTGTCACGAGTGCGTTGTCAGCACGCTGGCCCAAGGATGGCTTGGGGTCACTGCGCCCCTCAGTTGGCGAAGTTCCCCGGCGGGTTGGCCGTCGCGAAAGCGAGGACGCTGCTGGCGGCCGCGTGGGCCTGGCTCTCAGTCATGGCGCCTTCGTTTGCGTTCGTCGCGATGAACAGGAATCCGGGCGAGCCGTCGGCTCCGGGCATTACTGCGCCAGCCTGAACTTGCATGGCTTTGAGGCCGTCGACGCCGTAGGCGAAGACTCCCTCGGCACCGTTCCACTGGGTCGCCTTGGGCACCACCAGAGGGTTGAACACTTCGAGCGCGTCGGAGAGCGATTCCGACGTGTCTTTCATCGTCGACGGCGTCCAACTCGCAGCGAAGCCCCAGGTGTTGTCCGCGTTATAGAACACGCAGTTCCACGCGAACCCGAGCGCGTCGTTGCCGATGTTCCCCCGGTTGCGTTCCGAGGCAGTGTCCATCGCGTAGATGCTCTCGAGCCCGCTGGCTGCGAAGGCAGCTTTGCACCACCCATCGCGGGAGTTGAGGTCAGGCGCGGTGTCTGCGCCGCCCCCACTAGACCCTCCGGCAGGCGATTCGGCCACATCGCCCTGCTGCGATGCGGCCGAATCGCCTCCATACGAGCTTGCACAGGCTGTGAGCAGTCCTGCTTCGGAGAGGAGAACGGCAGCGAGAAGGACAGACGTACGGCAGAAACGGCGGCGAGGTCGGGTCATGGTGCGGATTCCCCCAGGGAAGGTGCGGAACGCGATGAGCTACAGAACTACAAGCGACGGTAACTTCGGGCAGCGGCGATATGCGATGGGGAGGATTCCCCAGTCCGGCAACGATGTAGCCTCGTTCCCGCCGAAAAGTGGAGCAACCGTCCCGGCGACGCTGGAACCCCGAGGCCACCCTGGTGAGCGTCTAGACACGTCGGAACAGTGCACATGCAAGAACCCCGCCCAGGCCTTCGCGTCGACGGGGCTCTCGACTGAGCAGAGAGACGGAACGGCTCCTGGGCTGGCTCGCGACGCGTCAATGATCACACGGTAGGTGCCCGCGGTTCCCCTGAGAGTCCGCCGTGGCTCGTAGACTGGATAGAACGGACGGGAGTGGAAATGAAGACCACCGCAGTGCGGGCGAAGAATGTCGAGGCGGCAATCCACAGCGCCGAGATCGAAGGGCTGCGCATCAGCAAAGCAACCCGCACTGACGCCGACGCATACGTTGCCGGGACGATCGACTCGAGCGAGCTCGTCGACCGGGTTCGCACCCGATATGGCCTCTCCTGAGGTTATTGATCCCTATCTGCTCCCGGGAACGAATGTCCTGCGGAACCGTCTCGGGTTAACCTCCGCCGAGGATCTCAGCGCCGCCGAAGCCGACCTCTCCTTTGTGCGAGCACTTCAACTGCTCGACGAGCCGGTTCCGGGGACGAATGATCTGCAGGAGCTGATGCGGATCCATTTTCACCTGTTCCAAGATGTCTACGATTGGGCGGGGCAGCTGAGGACGATCGACGTCCGAAAGAACGTGCCCGGCGCCGAGTTCTTCCTCCCCGTAGGTTTCATCGAGCTAGCAGCTAGCAACTGTTTCAGTGAGCTGGCCGAGGCCGACCACCTCGTCGGCCTCAGCCGTGAGGAGTTCGTCGAGCAACTCGCCTATCACTACGAGAAGATCAACTACGTCCACCCCTTCCGCGAGGGAAACGGACGGATGCAGCGCATCTACTGGAATCGCGTCGCATCGGCCGCTGGATGGCAACTCGACTGGCGCCCCGTCCACGGCGAGGAGAACCATCTCGCCGCACGGGCTGGGTCCGACCAACAAGACCTCGGACCGTTGGTCCGCATGTTCGACAAAGTCGTGACGGCGTCGGATGCGCAGGCGCGCGGGGACTGGTCAGCCGACGAGATCAAGCGTCTGGCGATACGGCCACACGAGACGTAAGCCGAGATCGCTGCACTGAAGCTCTCCCGGGCAGTCCACAGAAGGAAGATGAGCGCCACCCCGCGGAGGGGGTGACGCTCATCTTGTGGCGGAAGTGACAGGATTTGAACCTGCGAGGCGAGTTACCCCGCCTACATGGATTCCAGCCATGCTCCTTAGGCCGCTCGGACACACTTCCAAGGAGCGATCCTAACACGGGCGGTCGCCGTCACCCGCGCGCGGCCGCCGCTCACCCCGCGCCGCCCCCGGGCTCATCGTGCTCCGGAAGGAGCACGATCCCACCCGAGGAGTGGGCCGAACGCGCGAGCTCCTCGATCCAGTCCCGGCTGATCTCGGCGGGCTCCGGGTCGTCGAACACGAATCTCAGCGGGATGGAGGGGGCGAACCAGAGGGTGCTGCGCCCGCCCTCCTCGCTGTCCGGATGCGTGAGAGAGACCGTGAAGCTCTCGCCGCGGCGCAGCTTCGTGGCGATGACGACTTTCAGGTGCGCGAGGGCGCGATCCTCGATCTCGACCGCGGTCTCGCCCGTCCCGTAGAAGATCTGTCCCATGCCGTTCACGGTATGCGAGTCCGGGCGATGGCCGGAACGACCCGCTCCCGGCGCGCACGAAATGTCCCCGACGCGCGCTCAGCGACGCAGAGTGTGCGACGGCGGCTCGCCGTACGCCTCGGCGTAGAGATGTGCGAAGCGGCCCGTGTGGGCGAACCCCCAGCGGGCCGCGATCTCTCGCACCGTACGAGCGCCCGCATCCGCCGCCATCAGATCCGCGTGCGCCCCCTCGAGCCGGATGCGGCGCAGGAACGCCGACGGCGACATCTCGTACGAGCGCCGGAAGGCGAGCTGCAGACCGCGCACCGACGTCCCCGCGGCGAGCGCGACGTCGCCGATGGTGATGGGTTCGGCGACATGCTCCTCCATGAACGCGATCGCCCGGCGCACGGTGCGCGGCGAGCTCTGTGCGCGCGTGTGCGAGTGCTCGCCCAACAGTGGGAAGGAAGTCGCGATGGTCGCCACGAGCTGGTGCGTGAACTGGGCGCGCAGGAGCGGCGACGTGGCCACAGTCTCGTCGGCGAGCAGGGTCGCCTCGATGAAGCGCAGCGTCTCGGCGACGATCGAGTGGCGCTGCGCGCTGCCGTTGACCCGGTCGGTCCGAAGCCGCGGCGGCTCCTCCCCCAGCATCCCGCGCAGCACCCGATGGAACGTGTCGGCGTCGAGGCTGACCGCCCGCAGCTGAAGCTGGGTGAAACGTGCCGAGAACGCGGTCGCCGGCGGTACGAGGAACGGGATGCGGCCGTCGCCGCTCTCCTGGCCCACCGACCACCGATGACGGCCGGCGACCGCGTGGGCGACGATGAACTGGGGGAACTCCTCGGCGTCCGTGCGGTTCGATCCGCCGAAGCGGAGCGCCGTGGCCATGAGGGTGCTGTCACTCACGGCCGCCATCTGGTAGCGGAATCCGGCCGGCGGGTCGGCCGTCAGAACCATCGAGGTGTTGAAGAGCTCGCTCACCGATTCCTGCGCGCGTTGCGGGTCATCCGTCTGCAGTCCACGGCGGGAGGGTGCTCCCTGGTTCACGCCCCGTCACCTGAAACGACGACCGTGGAATCCAACCTGCCCAACTGCCCTCCTCGCGCGCCGATCACGGCGCATCCCCACCCTGTGCGATCACCCGCCCGCCGGCTCGGTATCGATCCGATCCACGCGGGAAGTATCCGCCACACGCAGCCGCGTGACAGCAACGAGAATCGAGGTCGTTCGTGCACGAACAAAGAGGGTTGACACCGGATACGCGATCTGGCATATCCGCGTCCCACCGCCGACGGCGAGGCACGGGAGCGTCGGGCGCACTCAGGCCGACGAATCCTCCAGAAGCTCCGTCACCCTGTCGAAGTCGAGCGTCTGGGCGATCTCCTCTGCGCGGTCGTAGCGGGATCCGGCGAGCACGACGAAGACCGCGCCGACGACGTCCACGAATCCGACGCACTCGTCGCCGCGCAGGGCCCGGTAGCGTTCGGGGGCGATGCGCTCCCAGCGCAGAACCGGCGCCTCGGGCACGGCGAGCGCGACCTCGGGGGCGGTATCGGCTGCGGGCGTACGATTCTCTGGCATCATCTGCAGCGTCATCGTCGCCTCCTGCTCCGTGGGGTTTCCTCCACTGTGCGCTCGGCCGGTAGCAAACAGCTGAGGCTTGACTTATCGTCTGCTGCTCGCCTACGCGTGCACGGGCGACCCTCGGAGTCGCCCGTGCACGGCCTCAGCCGAGGAAGGGGCGCAGGTCGGGGTAGCCGCTGGTCTGCCAGGCGCCGTCGACGACGACGTTCTCCCCGTTCACATACGCGGCGTCATCCGACGCAAGGAACAGCGCCACGCCGGCGATCTCCTCGGGTTCGGCCGGACGGCCGGCCGGGATGCGGGCCATGTACGCGTCGGGAACACCGGGCATGCTCATGAGGCCGTCGGTGAGCGGGGTCGCCACGAGACCCGGCGAGACCGCGTTGACGCGGATGCCGTCGCCGGCGAGCTCGAGTGCCGCGTTCTTCGTGAGCATCACGACACCGGCCTTGGCGGCCGAGTACCCCGCGCCGAAGTGCATCGGAACGAGCGAGTTGAGCGATGCGATGTTCACGATCGCGCCCGCCTGGCCCTCGGCGAGGAAGTGCGCGGCGCCGAGCTTGGTGCCGAGGAAGGCGCCGTAGAGGTTGAGACGAATGTTGAAGTCCCACGTCGCGAGGTCCATGTCCACGACGCGACCGGGCCGCGATCCGCCCGCGACGTTGTAGACCGCGTCGATACGCCCGAATCTCTCCCGCGCGCCGTCGAAGAGCGCCGTCATCTCACCCTCGTCGGTGACGTCGGTCGCGAGTCCCGCGACGTTGTCACCGAAGGTCGCACCCGCGGCGGCGACCGCTTCGGCGTTGATGTCGGCGACGAAGACCCGAGCACCCTCATCCACCAAACGACGCGTGATCGCCGCTCCGATCCCGGAGACGCCTCCCGTGACGATCGCGACCTTGCCGTCGAAACGTGCCATGACTGCCTTCCCGCGACGACCGGGCGGCGTCGCTGCTCGACAGCAGTCTAGGCAATCTATCTGACACCTGTCTTATAAATGTCAGAGGCCGTTCAGAGCTGCCACCACTCGGCGGATGCGGCCAGAATGACGGCGACCGCACGGTCAAGGTCCGCCATGTCGGTGCGCAGCCACTGCTCGATCGCCCCCACCGTCCCCGCTGCGGCGTAGGCGACGGCGAGCGAGACGGCGACGGGATCACCGGCAACCGCCGCGGGGACGATGGCGGGGCGCCGCTGCATCCACTGCTCCAGCCCTTGACGGAGGCTCCGCTCGAGTCCCGCCCGCACGGGGGCTGCGAGCAGCGGCTCCATCGCCGAGCGGTAGACGGCGGCCCGTATGCGGACGTGCTCCAGCAGCATCCGCTCGCCGTCACCGATCGCAGCATCCGCCCCGAGGGCGGCGGTCACCTCGCGCAGCTCCGCCTCGAGAGCGTCGGCCACCAGCTCGGTCACCCCAACGGCGTGCCGATAGAAGGTGTCGCGCGTGACGCCCGCGGCGCGGCAGAGATCCGTCACACTGATCTGCGACAACGGCGTGGTCGATGCCAGCTCGAACACGGTTGCGCGCAGGCGTTCCTGCGTGCGACGCACCCGCGGATCCATCCGCCCATGCTAAGCGCACGCGCGGAGACGGCCGCCGGTGTCCGGACGGCCGTCTCCCCCGCGAAGGTCAGTGCACCGGCATCCCGCCCGTGACGGCGATCGTCTCGCCGACCACGTAGCTGGACTCCTGGGAGGCGAGGAACACGAACGCCGGAGCGAGCTCGACGGGCTGACCCGCCCGCCCGATCGGCGTCTGCGAGCCGAACTCCTCGATCTTCTCGTTCGGCACGAAAGGGGGCTGCAGCGGGGTCCAGATGGGGCCCGGAGCCACGCCGTTGACCCGGATGCCGCGCTCGATCAGCTGCTGCGACATCGCACGGGTCCAGTTGGCGATACCCGCCTTCGAGACCGCGTACTCGGCCAGCGAGGGCGACGGCTGGAATCCCTGCACGCTCGAGGTCGTGATGATCGCCGCGCCAGGCTTCAGGTGAGCGGATGCCGCCTTGGTCAGCCAGAACAGCGGGTAGATGTTGGCCTTCACGACGTGATCGAGCGTGTGCGTCTCGAAGTCGTCGATGCTGTCGACCGTCGGCATCGTGCCGGCGTTGATCACCAGGATGTCCAGGCCGCCGAGCTCTTCGACGGCGCGCTCGACGACATCGACGTTGGTCTGCTCCTGCTGCAGGTCGCCGGGAAGGAGCACGGCCTTGCGCCCATCCTTCTCGATGAGCGCCGCGACCTCCTCGGCCTGCGCCTGCTCCTCGGGCAGGTAGCTGAGCGCCACATCCGCGCCCTCACGGGCGTAGGCGATGGCGACCGCCCGGCCGATGCCGGAGTCGGCGCCGGTCACGAGCGCCTTGCGGCCCGGCAGTCGGCCGAAGCCGATGTAGCTGGTCTCGCCGTGGTCGGGCGCGGGGTCCATCTTGTGGATGTCGCCGGGGGCGCTCTGCTGCTGGGGCGGGAAGGGCGGCCGGGGGAACTGGGTGGTCGGATCCTGGGCGTCGTACATGCTCATGTGCGACCCCTCTCAGCGCGCCGCCGGCGCGCGGTTCTCGGCGCTGACCATCCACGCGAGCTGCTCGAGGCGCTCGAGCACCGCGTGGAGGATGTCGGCGCTCGTCGGGTCCTCGTCGTCGACCTCGTCGTGCACGTCGCGGCAGGTGCCGATCGTGGCCTCGAGACGCTCGGTGATGAGGTCGATGACCTCGCTCGTGTCGATCTCGCCCTGCGGGAACTCCGGCAGCGTGGTCGTCTCGGCCACAGTGTCGCTGCGGCCGTCGGGAAGCGCGTGCAGCGCCCGCATCCGCTCCGCGACGGTGTCGCTGAACTCGCGGGCGGCGTCAATGACCTCGTCCAGCTGCAGGTGCGTGTCACGGAAGTTGCGGCCGACGACGTTCCAGTGCGCCTGCTTACCCTGCAGCGAGAGCTCGATCAGGTCGACAAGCACCTTCTGCAGGTTGTCGCTGAGCTCCTGGGATGCGGTGAACCCGCTCTCCGCGTTCTGCTCCTCGGTAAGCCCGGCTCCGGCTCCGCCCTTCGCGGGGCGGCGGCGGTTGCGCGTCGTGCTCGATGCGTTCGTGGCGGCCATGTCGTCCTCCTTCGTCGTCGAGGACGGGTCGTGCCCGTCGCTCGGTGTCTGACGGGTGCGACGCTAACCCCGGGTCGGGGCGCGGCGGCGGGGGTTGTCCGCCCCGCCGCGGGTTGCTAGCGCCCGTGCGCGGGCAGCCACGTAACCCGCCCGCGCGCGCGACGCAAGCCTGCCCCGACCCGGGGGCGGGCCGCCTAGCGTGGCTGCCGTGCCCCGCCCCTCCTCCGACCTCTCGTCCTACGCGGCGATCGGCGACGGCCGCACGGTCGCGCTCGTGGATCGGCGCGGCAGCATCGACTGGCTGCCGGTGCCCAACCTCGACTCCGTGCCGGTGTTCGCACGCATCCTCGATGCCGAGAACGGCGGATGTCTGGAGATCACACCCGTGGGCGAGTTCGAGGTGCGTCGCCGATACGTGGCGCGCACGAACGTGCTGCAGACGACCTTCATCACCCCGACGGGCACCGCGCGCCTGACGGACGCGATGGTGACGGGTGTCGCCGGGCGCCTTCCGTGGGCGGAGCTGGCCCGACGCGTGGAGGGCATCGACGGCGAGGTCGCCTTCACCTGGCGCGTGCAGCCGGGCACCCGCCTCAACACCGCGGCGCCCTGGGCGGAGCAGCGCGACGGCGCGACGATCCTCCGCGTCGGCGAGACCTCGCTGGCGGTCGTGGGTCAGGACCACGGCGGAGCGAAGACCGTCGATGACGGCGCCGGCCCGCGCGTCGAAGGGTCGTTCACGACCTCGAACAACTCTCGCCACCTGCTCGTGGTCGTCGCGACCGACGGCGAGCCGCTGCACCTGCCGCATCCGGAGAACGTCGACCGCAGCATCGACCGCACGATCGAGGGGTGGCGTGCCTGGTCGCGGGAGTTCGGCTACGAGGGCCCGTGGCAAGCCACCGTGCAGCGCAGCGCGCTCGCACTGAAGCTGCTGGTCTACTCCCCCACGGGAGCCATCGCCGCCGCCGCGACCACGTCGCTGCCGGAGAACCCCGGGGTGGCAAGAACTGGGACTACCGGTTCGCGTGGGTGCGCGATCTCGCCTACACCGCGCACGCGCTCGTTCGTTTCGGCTTACGAGAGGAGACGCACGCCGCGATCTCGTGGCTGCTGCGCACCATCCGCGACAACGGTCCCGATCTGCACGTGCTGTACAGCCTCCGAGGCACGCTCGCCCAGGACGTCGTCGAGCACGAGGCGCCGGGCTGGCGCGGGATCGGCCCGGTCGTGACCGGCAACCCGGCGCACGGACAGCTCCAGCTGGGCGTGTACGGCGACCTCTTCGCCATCTGCCGCACCTACGTGGATGCGGGCAACGTGCTGGATGTCGCCACCGGCCGCATGCTCGCCGCCATGGCCGACCGCACGTGCGACGAGTGGCGCAAGCCGGACTCCGGGATGTGGGAGCTTCCCGAGATCCGCCACTACACCTCCTCGAAGATGGGCTGCTGGCAGGCGCTGCGCGATGCGGTCGTGCTCGCCGAGGCGGGCGCCATCCCGGGAAGCGCCGAGCGCTGGGCCTCCGAG
Source organism: Microbacterium sp. KU4F (assembly GCF_056868075.1). Classification (NCBI taxonomy): domain Bacteria; kingdom Bacillati; phylum Actinomycetota; class Actinomycetes; order Micrococcales; family Microbacteriaceae; genus Microbacterium; species Microbacterium sp. KU4F. The sequence continues at coordinate 1,368,984 of NZ_CP200324.1, forward strand.
CGCGACCGCATCGCAGCGTGGATCGCCGAGCACGGCTGGTCGGAGAAGATCGGGGCGTACGTCATGCATCCGGGCTCCACGGACGTCGACACCTCGGTGCTCCTGCACGCGGAGAGCGGGTTCGACCGCGGTGAACGGATGTCACGGACGATCGACGTGCTCACCGAACGGCTCGGCGCGGGGCACCTGATCTACCGCTACACGGGGATGGATCAGGAGGAGCACACCTTCGTCGCCTCCGCGTTCTGGCGGGCCGGTGCCCTCGCGTGCGTAGGACGGCACGAGGAGGCCGTCGCCGCCATGGACGACCTGGTCGCGCGCGCCAACGACGTCGGCATCTACGCCGAGATGATCTCGGAGCACGACGGCGCATCCTGGGGCAACCTCCCCCAGGCGCTCAGTCATCTCGCCGTCATCGGCGCCGCTCTCACGATCCGCGACCTCGTCGCCGCGGAGGTGCTCGATGGCCGCTGAACCCCGCATCTTCCGGCGCCTCGACGCGATCCTCGTCGAGAGCATCTTCTGGGACGACCGCAGCGACGAGCTCGTCTGGGTCGACATCACTCGAGGCACCATGCACCGCGCCCGACTGGACGGCCCGGAGGACGGCTCCCGCGATACGGTCGTGCGACTGCCGGCACCGGTGAGCGCCGTGCAGCCCGCCGCATCCGGCGGGTTCGTCGCGGCTTTGAAGGATCGCGTCGTCCTGCTGGATGCGGACGGCACGATCGTGCGGACGGTCGCCGCTCTCCCCCACGCGCACCCGGGCATTCGCAGCAACGAAGCCAAGGTCGACCCCTTCGGACGTTTCGTGGTCGGAGCCATGAACCTGACGACCGGAGCACCCGACGCGAGTCTGTTCCTCGTCGACGCGTCGGGCACCGTGCGGGCGCTCCGCGGCGGTTTCGGCGTCGCCAACGGCTTCGAGTGGTCCGACGATGCGCGGGCGATGTACGTCACCGACACGGCGACGCGAACCGTCTATCGCGGCGAGTACTCGCCGGAGGCCGAGGCCCTCGGCGAGCTGGAGCCGTTCCTGGTCGGCGAAGACTCGGACGGACTCGCCCTGGACACCGACGGGCGATTCTGGAACGGCGTCTACGGCGCCGGGCAGGTCGTGCGGTGGACGCCTGACGGACGCGTCGATGCCCGCATCCGCATCCCGGCGCCGCAGGTGACCTCCGTCGCCTTCGGCGGGGCCTCGCGGAATCTGCTGTTCGTCGGAACCGCTCGCGAGCAGCTCACCGAGCAGGAGCTGGTTGCGGCACCCCTCAGCGGGTCGATCTTCGTGATCGACACGGACGCCCAAGGGCGTCCGGCACACACGTTCGGACCGATCCCGTCCGAAGGCGAATGAAAGGACACCTACATGGATCTCGGCATCGCAGGCAAGAAAGCCCTCATCACCGGTGGCGACTCGGGCATCGGCTTCGAGACCGCGAAGCTCCTCCTCGGTGAGGGAGTGACCGTCGTGCTCACCGACCGCGACGCGGAGAAGCTCGAGGAGTCCGCTGCCCGCCTCGACGCGCCCGAGGGCCGACTCCACGCGTTCGCCGCCGACATCACCGACCTCGCATCCGTGGCCGAGCTGCACCGCAAGACGACTGATGCGGTGGGCGCCATCGACATCCTGGTACAGTCCGCGGGCATCACGGGCGCGCAGGGACTGTTCCACGAGATCGACGACGAGGGCTGGACGTCGACGATCGAGACCGATCTGCTCGGACCGGTCCGCGTGATCCGGGAGTTCCTGACGGACTTGCGCTCGGGCGGATGGGGGCGCCTCGTGCTCCTGGCCTCGGAGGATGCCGTGCAGCCCTACGACGACGAGCTGCCCTACTGCGCGGCGAAGGCCGGCATTCTGGCGCTCGCGAAGGGGCTCTCGCGCAGCTACGCCTCCGAGGGGCTGCTCGTCAACGCCGTCTCCCCCGCCTTCATCCACACGCCCATGACCGACGCGATGATGGAGAAGCGCTCGAAGGAACGGGGCGAGTCCTTCGACGAGGCGATCGCGTCGTTCCTCGATGAGGAGCGGCCGTACATGGAGCTCGGCCGCCGCGGCGAGCCCGAAGAAGTGGCCTCGGTGATCGCCTTCCTCTGCTCGGCGCGCGCCTCCTTCGTCAACGGGTCGAACTACCGCGTGGACTCGGGGTCGGTCGCCACCATCTGACGATCAGTCGTCGGCGGTGGCGGGGCCGGCGAGGTCCTTGCGCAGGAAGACCTCGTCCTCGCCCCCGGCACCGCCGGCGGCCTCGGAGATGACGTAGCCCTGGCGCTCGTAGAGGCAGATGTTCGCTTCGCTCAACCTGCCGGTGAACAGCTCCGCCGCGCGGGCGCCCGCGCGGCGGCCGCGCTCCTCGACAGCATCCAGCAGAGCCGAGCCGATCCCACCGCCCTGCTGATCGGGGGCGATGGCCAGCCGTCCTACGAGCAGCACATCGCCGTCGATGCGCGCGCGGATCGCGCCGATCATCCTCCCGCCGCGCCGCGCGACCTGGCCCAGGTTGTCCCGCAGCTCGTAGGCGACCTCCTCGAGCGTCTGCGTGAACACCGGCATGTCGATGTCGCGATAGATGAGCGCCTCCTGCACGAAAGCGGCGCGCTGGAGAGTCAGCACCTCGCCCGCATCCTCGGGTGAGATCGGATGGATGGCGATGTCGTCGGCGCTCATGCGTGCTCCTGTCGGTCGAGGCTCCCTACCATCCTGCGCACACGCACCGGGGCCGGGCCAGTTGTGCGCCGACCCGACCCCGGTGGTGTAGGACCGCCCCTAGCCGCAGGTGGTCGAGGGCACGACAGCGCTCTGCGTCGTCGTGCGCCCGTCGGCGGCTCTCGCCGTCACGGTCACCGTCTGCGCGGGCGTCACCGCCAGCCGCGTCGTGAAGGCTGCCGATGCCGAGGCACCGGGAGCCAGCGTCAGCGCCTTGCTGCCGTAGGAACCGACGATGGTCGCCGTGATGGTCGACGGATCGGTGTTGACGACCGCAACGGAGTGCACGACCTTCCCGGCCAGGCACTTCGCGGCGACGGTGGTCGTGAACGCGGCGCCGAGCGTGACCGCCGCCGAACTCGACACGCTGACGCGTCCATCCCGGTAGCCGTCGTAGGTGGCGGTGACGGCACCGACCTGGGCGGGAACCGAGACCGAGGCGATCCCGTCGGCGAGGATCGCGCTCTGGCTCCACCCGCCGCCCGCGAAGGTCACCGTGCCGGCGACCTGACCGGCATCCGCGGCGACGACGTGCGCGGTGGCGGTGCGGCCGGAAGCGGTGAGCGTCGTCGTCGAGGCGACGGCGGCCACATCCGTCCATCCGTGCAGGGCCGTCAGGACAGCCTGCGACACGTTGACGAAGGAGCCGTGACGCGGGCTTGCGGGCAGACCGCCCACCGGGCGCACGTTCCAGTCGGCCCGGCGCGAGAGGCGGTCGCCCTGGTTGCTGGTCGCGATCTCGTCGCCTGTCGTGACGAACGCGCGGTAGCCGCCGGAGCCGTAGTTGTCGACGAGGAAGACGTACCCGTCGTCGTCCGCGGTGTTGTTCGGGTCGCCGTCGTTGAGCTTGACGATCTGCGGCCCCTCACCCGCTTGCCCGGTCTCGAGGCTGGTCATGGCGGTGTCGATCAGCTGCCAGCCCGTCTCGGGGTTCGCGTTCCAGTCCGAACGGGTGGTCTTCGCGGTGAGCACCTTCGAGCGCTCCAGGAAGATGTCCTTTCCGCGTTCGAGGCCGTCGGCGGCGCCGCCGTCCTCGTTCTTGGTGAATCGGTAGTAGTAGTCCCCGATCTTCTGCACCGTCGAATCGATCCGCGCGTAACCGGTGTTCTGCCACTCGGCGGGCGGGTAGGTGAAGGTGCGGAAATCGCGGGTCAGCACGGTGAACACCCGGGCGTGGAGGTTGTCGTTGTTGGTCTTCGACGCGTCCGAGTACAGCCGCGACGAGAAGTGCACCACATAGGACTGCAGGGCGTCGTCCCAGTACGCCTCGGGCGCCCACGTCATGCCGGCCGCCGGCTGGTTGATCGTGATGCCCGTGTTCGCGTCGTTGGTGCGCTTCCAGTGCACCATGTCCGTCGACTCCCACACCTCGATCTTCAGGCTGCCCTCGGATTGTGCGGGACCCCATCCGGTACCGCAGCTGATGCAGAGATCGGTCGCGACCATGTAGTACTTGTCGCCGTCCTTGGAGCGCAGCACGTACGGGTCGCGAAGGCCCTTCGTGTCGGTCGTCGAGGTGATGACCGGGTTTCCGCCGTTGACGGCGGAGAAGGTGAAGAAGTCGTTTCCGCTGGTCGCCGCCTGGTAAATCTTCTCGTCGCTGTCGGATTTGAAGTACGCGGCCGCGTAGCCGGCGTCCGGTGCCCAGCGGCCGTGCTCAGCGACGGTGACCTGGAAGGTGCGTTCGGCGGAGCGGCCGTTCAACGTGGCGGTCGCGGTGAGCGTCACACTGCGATCGCCCGCACCGTACGCCGGCCGCGAGACGATCCCGCCGCCCGCGAACGGATCCGCCGAGCCCGCGGCCGGAGCGGTGTAGGCCCGGTCGGTGCCGGTCACCAGAGCGGGGTCGGACGAGCTCCAGGTGATGGAGGCGCCGTTGACGGCACCCTTCGTCGCCAGCGGCAGGTTCTCTGTCGTGCGCGTCGCCAGCACGATCGCGTCGAGGTCGCTCGCCACGGACGGCGCGACGACGGTGACCTCGAAGGTCAGCGTGCCCAGCGAGCTCGTGGCCGTCAGGGTGACGGGGGTGTCCTGGGCGATGGAGCGCGAGACGACGCCGGTCGTGGACACGGTCTGGGGCGAGGAGGAGGCCCACGTCAGCGCGACGCCGTTGGCCGTGGCCGCGAGCGTCAGGTTCGTCGACACCCGATCGAGCGAGGGGTTGGCCCCCAGCATCGTGGCGAGCACGTCGCCGCGCAGCAGCGCTGCGGTGGCCGCGCTCTTCTCCTGAGCCGTCGGCATGCTGGCGCGCACGTCGTCCGCGGTGAGGGCTGCGTCCCAGAACTTCACGTCCGAGACGTCGGCGCGCAGCAGCGCGTCCCCCTGGTAGAGGGAGCGTCCGAGATACCCGAGGACGTTGCCGCTCGGGATGATCGAGCTGAGGGCACGGGTGTGGGTGAGCGTCGAGATCACGGCCCCGTCGCGGTACAGCGTCAGCGTGTTCCCCTGACCCACCATGGTGAGGGTGGTGAACCCCGGGTTCAGGCCGCCGCCGGCCGGCATCCGCGTCTCGCCGTTATCGCTGCCGGACTTCACGCGGATCGCGGCGAGCGCCTGGTTGACGTAGCCGCCCTGCGACGAACGCGGGCTCAGGAAGATGTGGTTGCCGAGCAGGGTCGTGTTCCACGGGCCCACGCCGTCACCGATGACCCAGCCGAAGTGGTTGGCTGCGGTCTGCGTGGCCACGGTGTACTCGACGGTGAAGTCGTTGTCGGTGCCGGTCACGAGCCCCTTGGGGAGCGACGCGTACCCGTCGGCCCGGAAGCGCAGCACGGCGTCGCCGGCCGCATCCGCGAACGAGGCATCGGTGAAGCCGGTGAGCGTGGCGTTGCGCCCGTTGCCCGACACATCGATCAGGGACTGACCCTGGTGGGACATGTCGTAGTGGGCCGTGGGGGCCGGGATGTCGGCGGCCTGTGCGGCGAGGGGGACGCCGACACCGGTGACGGTGAGCGCTGCGCCGAGCACGGATGCGGCGAACGCGCGGGCGCGCCGGCGATGCCGTGTCGCGCTGACGGATACGGGCGGGGAATTTCTCGTCATCGAGAGTCCTGTTCGTCTCGAGCGACCGGGCCGTGTGACGGCCGACGTCGCATCGGATGCGGTGTTCAGTTGTGGATCCGCCCGCGTGCGGGCATGGCACGGCATCGGAACGGACAACGCATCCGTCCCGACGCCGTGCCGGGGTTCATTTACGTCGTCTGGCCGTCAGCACACGCTGCAGGAGCACGAAGACGAGCAGGATGCCGCCGGTGATGATCGTGAGGTACTCGGGGCGGATGGAGCCGTCCTTCGTGATGATCATCCAGAGCGTCGCGAGCACCAGCGATCCGACGACCGAGCCGAGGACGTAGCCCGCGCCACCGGTCAGCAGCGTGCCGCCGATGACGACGGCCGCGATCGCGTCGAGCTCCCAACCGATGGCCGTGACGTTCTGCGCCTTGCCGCCCACCTCCGCCGTGTAGACGACGGCCGCGAGACCCGCGAGCGCCCCGCTGATGATATAGATCGACACCCGGGTGCGGGCGACCGGCAGGCCCATCAGCTGCGCCGACGATTCGGCGCCGCCGATGCCGTAGATGGTGCGTCCGGAGCGGGTGCGGTGCAGGAAGAAGAACGCACCGATCACGACGAGCACGGCGATGAAGAACCCCGGCGTGAGCACGAGGTCGTTGACCTTGGGGCCGTCGATGAGCTTGAAGTCGGTGGCCAGCAGCAGGATCGGCGAGTCGTCGGGCGCCTGGACCGGTACCGTCGAGAGGATCGACGCGAGCCCGCGGGCCAGGAACATCATCGCCAGCGTGGCGATGAACGGCTGCACGTTGAAGTACTGGATGAGCACTCCGGAGACGAGGCCGAACAGCGCGCCGAAGACGATCATCAGCACGATCGCGAGCCACCCGTTCACGCCGATGTTCATCAGCATGACGCCGGCGACCGAGGTGAAGGCCACGACGGCGCCCACGGAGAGGTCGATCCCACCGGAGAGGATGACGATCGTCATCCCCACGGCGAGGATGATCGTCGGCGCGAAGCTGACGAGCAGGCTCGACATCGTGCCCATGTGGAACACGCGGCCGTAGGCGAGCTCCGCGTAGACGAGCATGGCGATCAGCAGGAGCACCGCCGCGAGCGAGGGGATCACCGACTGGCTGCGCCCCCAGACGCGAGCGAATCCGCGGGAGGGTGCCTTGTCGAGGTCGATGGACGAGGTCGAGACGGACGCGCTCACGCGACGGCCTCCTTTCGGGAACGGGTGCGCCCGAGTCGGAGCACGTAGCCGCGCACCCGCTCGGACTGCAGGAGAACCAGCACCACGATGACGATCGCCTTGAAGGCGGGGGTCGCAGCGGCCGAGATCCCGAGGAAGAGGACCGTCTTGTTGAGCGTCGCGATCAGCAGGGCGCCGACGGTGGAACCGAGGATCGAGAACTTGCCGCCCGCGAGCGACGTCCCCCCGATCACGACCGCGAGGATCGCATCGAGCTCCATCTGGTAGCCGGTGCCCGAGACGTCGACGGTCATGACCTCCGAGACGGTGAACAGGCCGCCCGTGGCCGCGAGCACACCCGAGAGGATGTACACCGCGATGAGGATCGGCCGCGGACGGATGCCGGCGAGACGGCTGGCGGCCGGGTTCACACCGATGGACTCGATCATGAGCCCCAGCGCCGTGCGCCGCATGATCACCGAGACGAGGACCACGATCACGATCGCCGCGACGAAGCTGATCGGCAGTCCGAGGATCTGCCCGTTCGCGATCTGTCGGAAGGGCTCGTTGGTGGCGTTGGTGTTCTGGCCCCCCGTGATGACGCGGGCGATACCGCGGCCGGCGAGCATCATCACGAGCGTGCTGATGAAGGGCTGCAGTCCGATGACGGACACGAGCAGACCGTTCACGAGACCGAGGACGGCGCCCAGCAGGAGCGCGATGCCGATCGCCGTCAGCATGGCGCCCACCGAGGTCGGCGCGCCGGCTGCGGAGAGGCTCTCCATGGCCGCGGCGCCGCCGACGGCCATGATCGACCCGACCGACAGGTCGATGCCCTTGGTCGCGATGACGAAGGTCATGCCGAGGGCGATCATGATGATCGGCGCCGAGACGCGGAGGATGTCGAGCAGGTTGCCCGCCAGCATCCCCGTCGTCGGGTTGATGCCGACCGACAGATAGGTCGGGTCCTTGATGACGTTGAGCGTCAGCAGCAGGACGATTCCGACGATGCCCCAGAACCAGGGCGTGCGCACGAGCGTCTTCAGGAAGGACGTCATGACAGCTTCTCCTTCGGCGAGTGCCTCGGTCTGGGCCTCCGCCTTCTCTTCCGTTTCGGCGGCGATGATCGAGACGATGCGCTCGGCCGTCACATCAGGCCCGTTGACGACCTCGCCGATCTTGTCGTGGTCCTTCAGGATGACGATGCGCTCGGACAGGCGGACGACCTCCTCCAGCTCGGAGGAGATGAAGACGACGCCCATTCCGCCCTCCGCGAGCTCGGCGACCGTCTCCTGGATGTCGGCCTTTGCGCCGACATCGATACCGCGGGTCGGCTCGTCCAGCAGCAGCAGCTCGGGCTCCGTGGCCAGCCAGCGGCCGAGGAGCACCTTCTGCTGGTTGCCGCCCGAGAGCAGCCGGATCGGCCGGTCGGGGTCGTTCGGTCGGACGCTGAAGCGCTCCATGTAGGTCTTGACCAACGCGTCGACCTCGCGGGCGGGCACACGGCGCAGCCAGCCACGCTTGGCCTGCAGTGCGAGCATGATGTTCTCGCGGACGCTCAGGTCGCCGATGATGCCGTCGTCGCGGCGGTTCTCGGTCGAGTAGGCGATCCGGTTGGCGAGGCCTGCGACGGGCGAGGCGATGCTGGCCTTCTTGCCCCGGATGCGCACGGTGCCGGAATCGGCACGGTCGGCCCCCATGATGAGGCGGGCGAGCTCCGTGCGGCCGGCACCCAGAAGACCCGCGAAGCCGACGACCTCGCCGCGGTGGATCTCGATGTCGGTCGGGTTCAGGGCGCCCTTGCGGCCCAGCCCCTCCGCGCTGTACACGGGGGTGTCGGTCCGGTCGCGCTCGTCGACCTGGCGGTTCGAGCCGAGGGCTCGCAGCGCGTCGAGGTCCTTGCCGATCATCTTCGAGATGAGCTGCGTGCGATCGAGTTCGTGGGTGAGGTACTCCCCCACGAACGCGCCGTTGCGCAGAACCGTGATGCGGTCGCTGATCGCATACACCTGGTCGAGGAAGTGGGAGACGAAGAGGATGGCGACGCCCTGGTCGCGGAGGTTGCGGATGACGCCGAACAGCACCTCGACCTCGGCCGAGTCCAGGCTGGAGGTCGGCTCGTCGAGGATGAGCACCTTCGATTCGGTGACCATGGCGCGGCTGATGGCAACGAGCTGCTGAAGCGCGATCGAGATGGAGGCCAGCGGGGCGCGCGTGTCGAGATGGCCGAGGCCCATGCGTGCCAGCGCCTCCGCGGCACGGGCGTGGGTCTTGCGCCAGTTGATGCCGAGCGGGCCGCGTACCTCGTGGCCCAGCATGACGTTCTCACCGATGGTCAGGTTCGTGCAGAGGTTGACCTCTTGGTAGACCGTGGAGATCCCCGCATCCTGCGCGGACTTGGTGCCGGTCAGGCGCCGCTCGACGCCGCCCACGAGGATCGATCCGGAGTCGATCTGGTACACACCGGTCAGCGCCTTGATCAGCGTGGACTTTCCCGCGCCGTTCTCACCCATCAGGGTGTGGACCTCTCCGGGGAGGAGTCGGAAGTTCACGGCGTCGAGCGCTTTGACGCCGGGGAAGGTGATCGATGCGCCGCGGACTTCGACGATCGGGGGTGATTCGGTCATCACTGACGAGCTTCCTCGCTACGGGGCTGATGCCCTTGGGGCCGGACAGAGAGCGGGGATCGCCCGGGGCGATCCCCGCTCTGCCTGCCGGCGCGGTTTAGTGCGGGTGTGCGGCGCTCAGAACGCGAGGCCGTCGGCCAGCGCCTTGTCCGCCGCCTCGGGCGAGTCGAACGTGGCGCTCTTGACGATGATGGTCGAGTCGACCTTGTCGCCCGCGAGGGCCTTCTTGACGGCGTCGACGGCGTCGGTGCCGAAGAAGGGGTTGTACTGAGCGACGAAGCTCAGGTCGCCCTTGGACAGCGCCTCGAGCGCACCCTTGGTGCCGTCGATCGTGGCGATCTTCACGTCGGTGCCGGGCTTGAGGCCCGCCGCCGTCACGGCCTGCGCCGCGCCGATGCCCATCTCATCGTTCTGGGCGAAGATGAACTGGATGTCGTTGTTGTTGGCCTTCAGCACGGTCTCGATGACCGACTTGCCCTCGTCCGTCTTCCAGTTGGCGGTCTGCGCGCCGACCTTGTTCCAGCCCGACTTGCCGCTGAGCGCCTCGTCGAAGCCCTCGTTGCGCTCGTTGACGACCGAGAGGCCCGGAACGCCCTCGAGCACGAAGTAGTTGGCACCCTCGGGGAACGCGGTGGTCGCCCACTCGCCGACCGACTTCGCGACCTGCACGTTGTCGGGCGCGATGCGGGTGACGTAGAGGTCCTCGGGAGCGTCGACGCCACGGTCGAGCAGGATGACCGGGATCTCGGCCTCCTTGGCGAGCTTGAGCGAGTCCTCCCAGCCCGACGCCTCGGTGGCGGTGAGCAGGATGACGTCGACCTCGTCGTTGACGAACGTCGAGAAGGCGTCCAGCTGCGACTTCTGGTCGCTCGGGCTGGCGGCCGGGGCGTACTTGAGGTCGAAGCCGGCGTCCTCGGTGAAGGCGTCCTTGATGGCCTGCTCGTTCGCGTTGCGCCAGCCGCCCTCAGGACCCACCGCGACGAAGCCGACCGTGGTGAGGTCGCCGCTGCCGCCGCTCGCCTCGCCGCCGGCCTCTGCGTCCCCGCTCGAGCAGCCGGCCAGACCCAGCGCGAGAGCCCCCACGCCGATGAATCCCAGCATGCCCAGAGCGCGCTTGTTGTGTGCCATGTGATCTCCTCCTTGAGACTCCCCGACGCTCATCGTCGAAGAGGTGGTCCGTGTGCCCCCAGTGGGAACGTCGGGTAGCCACATTGTGCGCGCTAACAAAGCGACTTCGCAACTATTTCGGGGCGATTCGTTACTTTTCCGTTACCGCGAACATTTGTTGCGCACAACAACGCGTGGCAGTGGCTCAGTCGCGCGGCGCGGGAGCCGTGGACGAACGCACGACCAGCAGCGGCGCGATGCGATCGTGTCGCGTGTGATCCTCGCCGTCGATGGCGGCGATCACGAGTTGCAGAGCGAGCTCCCCCAGGGCCGAGAAGTCCTGGCGGACGGTCGTCAGCGGCGGCAGGAAGTGCCGCGCATCCGGAACGTCGTCGAATCCGACGACGCTGATGTCCTCGGGCACGCGCAAGCCCTGATCGACCAGTCCGTGCACGAGGCCGAGCGCCATCTGGTCGTTCGCGGCGAACACGGCCGTCGCACTGCCGGAATCGAACGCCTTGCCCACCTCGTAGCCGTAGTCCGACGTCCAGTCGCCGATGATCGCCTCACCCGCGTCGAGCCCCGCGGCGGCCAGCGATTCGCGCCAGCCCTGCTCGCGCTCCCTCGCGTCGTACCAGTCCAGCGGTCCCGCGAGGTGCGCGATGCGGCGGTGGCCGAGCTCGAGCAGATGGTCGACCGCGAGCCATGCGCCGCTGCGCTGATCCACGGCCGCCGTGTGCCACACGTCGTCGGACTCCGCCTTGATGACGATCGTGGGAAGCCCCGTGCTCTTCTGCCGGAGCAGCTCGAGCGAGGATGCGCGGGGCGCGATGACGCAGAGGGCGTCCACGCCCTGAGTCACCAGCTCCACGACCCCCGCATCCAGCTGCGCATCGTCGTCGTCGTCGATCGAGAACGCGCTGATGGCGTAACCGACGTCACGCGCCGCGGCTTCCAGGGCGCGCAGCGTGCTGTTCGGACCGAATTGCACCGGACCGTCGACCAGCACACCGATCCGCATGGCCCGCCGCGTCGCCAGCGCCCGCGCGATCGAGCTGCGGGTGTAGTTCATCTCCTCGATCGCCTTCAGCACACGCTGCCGCGTCGAGTCACGGATGTTGGGATGGTCGTTGAGGACCCGCGAGACGGTCATATGAGACACGCCCGCATGTTTGGCGACGTCGTAGATGCTGGGGCGCTGCCAGCCCCGCGTCAGCCTCTGACACGCACCGTCTCCGGAATCGGATGCGGACGTCGTCCTCGCGCGGCGGGAGACGGTGGCGCGCAGCACCAGGGCGGTTCCCAGAGCGAGCACCAGGGCCGCGGCCCACAGGACGGGCTCCACGGGCGGAAGACCGCTGGCGGCCAGAGATCCGACCCCCTCGGCCCCGACGCCGCATCCGCTCACGCACTCGATCGGCGTGATCTGGACGCTCACACCGATGCTCCCCGCGTCGGGGTCGATGTCGGCCGCACGGGCGGGAACCGCCACCGCGGCAGCAGCAAGCGCGCTCATGACCGTGGCCAGCACCGCGCCCCAGCGCTTCATGATGCTCCTACCCGGTCGGTCATCTCGTTGCGTCCCTCTTCGCGCCCTCGTTGGAGCGCATCGTCGATCATGGCGGAGATCCGCCTCTGGGAGCGTGATCGTCGCCACAGGATAGCCCAGACGACGAGCCCCGCCCCCAGCAAGATCGCCAACTGCGGCCACGGTACCGCCCAGATGGCTGCGTCGGCGGAAATCGGCGCGATGGTCGCGTCCGTGTCGGAGATCGCGAGAACCTCCGGAGCGAGGGTCACGGTCGTGGTCAGCAGCACCCAGGGCCACACCTCATCGATCGTGACCGTGATCTCGCGACGGTCACCGGGCAGCAGCTCCTGCGCCTGTTGGCCCTCCGCGGGGAAGGGGACGGTGCGACCACCCACCGACACGGTGCCCGCCGCGGCCAGGCGTGTGTTGCCGTCGTTCACGACGTCGAACGAGACCTGCGCCTCGCCCGGGCGCAGCGGGTTCCACGACAGGCGGTAGTCGCCGACGAGCGCGTCGAGCGAAGCCGCTGGGGTGATCTCACCCGTCACGCGCGTCAGCACCCGGAAGCCCACCCTGCTCTCGACGCCGACACTCGCCCCTCCCTCTGCGCTGCCCGCCGAGAGGATGGATGCGGTCACGCCCGCCGCATAGTCGCCGGGCTCCGCCCGCTCGGGCACGGCCAGCGAGAAGGGGACGACGACGCTCTCACCGGCGGCGACGGTGACCGCGGCGGGTGCCGTGATCCACGTGCCGGCCGCGGTCGACGCCGCCGCATCCGCGAGGATGTCGAAGCGGCCGGTCTGCGTGAAGAAGCCGTCGGCGGCCGTGATCCGGAAGGTGATCTCCCGCTCACCGAGGTTGCGCACCACAAAGTGCTCGTCCACCCGTTCTCCCGGCCCGAGCTCGTGTTCGACGGCCCGCCGCCCGTCCGCACCGTCGGCATCGGCGGGCGCGATCGACCAGCGGACAGGATCGTCCTCGGCAGCGGCAGCCGCCGCGGGAGCGAGAGACGCGAGTATCACTGCGAGCGCGGCGACGGAGAGCGCCGACGCCCGGATCACGGACGGCAGAGCACGAAGGGGTCGGAACACAGCGGTCATCCTGGGGGAAGGGGCGGAGGAGCCGTCACGGGCTCCTCCGCGTCGGACGTGCGCGAGGCGGGGGCGCGAGCTTAGGAGAGCTCCTCCCAGAGGGTGAGCGTGATCGTGCCGGAGTAGCTGCCCGGCGTGACATTCTTCGGGGTCTTCAGCAGCAGATCGGCGGTGGCCTGCCAGGTGCCGGCAGCGCTCTGTGCATCGAAGGCGATCGCGAGGAACTCGGCGTCCACGAGCCCGACGTTGTTCGGCCCGCCGTCGAGCACGGTGTCGACGTCCGGGCCCTCCGCCACATCGGCGCTCTGCGTCAGCAGCTTCGGCTTCCAGCCCAGATGACCGGGGTCGATCGAGGCATCGCCGGAGGTCAACGCGCTGGCCTGGCCCGTCACGTACCAGGCGGAGCCGGCCGGGATGGTGTCACGGTCATCGGTGACGGTCACGGTGGGAAGCGTGCCGCCGAAGACGCGCTGGTCGGGGTCGGCCGATTCTCCCTCCGTCAGCACGGCGGAGCCGGGGGCGACGCTCAACGTCAGCGCGCCGGCATCGGGCAGCGCCGCGATGTCGACGGTGACATCGACCTCGTCGTTGCCGATCTCGTCCGCAACGGCCGCTCCGGCGGCGCCGATGAGAAGTGCGCCGCCGACCAGGCCGACGGCGGTCCGGGCGAGAAGGCCCTTCTTCATGGTGTGTCTCCGATCTCCGGCGAAGCGACACAGCTGCGCCGAGTTCCACGACGGCCGGACTCTCCGGCCGTCGGATGGCCCGACAGGGCGGCGATCGCGGCCGCATCCCTCTCGGTGAAAGGGGTGCTCTCGCCGCGTGCGGTCGCGACGTCGGGCCGAGGGCCTGCGTGCGCAGCGAGCATCGTGCACCTTTGCTGTGACCCGACGATGGGTCACTCACTCGTTCTTCGACTTGATGGGTCGTCATCGGCGCACGCCGCAACGCGCACAAGGGATGCGGGAGCGTCGAGCGGGATGCGGATACGCGACATCGCGTGTTAGCGGTACCAATGACTTGTGCTCGATGTTAGCGCGAACGCATCGTCTGTCAAGCGCGACTGCGGCCGCGCTCTCGGCGAACATCGAGCATCGCTGACGGCCGCCCCTCTACGCTGGTGCAATGACGCACTCTGCCGATTCCTCCGACAGTCATAGTCCGCGCGCCCGGGTGACCCCGGGCGTCTGCCTGCACATCGAGGAGGTCGGCCGGTGAACGGCGACCTCCTTCTCAATATCTCCCTCGTCATCGTCTTCGTCCTCATCGGCGGCGTGTTCGCCGCCACGGAGATGGCCCTCGTCACCCTGCGCGAGAGCCAGGTCAACGCGCTCGCGGCGCGGGGCAAGCGCGGTCGCAAGGTCGCCGATCTCGCCCGCAACCCCAACACCTTCCTCTCCGCCGTCCAGATCGGCGTGACGGTGGCCGGTTTCGCCTCGGCCGCGTACGGCGCCTCATCCATCGCACCGTCGGTGACGCCGCTGTTCGTGTCGCTCGGACTCGCCGATTCCGTTGCGGCGACCGTCGCGACGATCGTGCTGACCCTCGTGATCGCCTACCTCTCGCTGGTGCTCGGCGAGCTCGTCCCCAAGCGCCTCGCGATCCAGCGCAACGCGCAGTTCGCCTACGCCGTCGCCCCAGTGCTCGGCGGATTCGCGTGGTTCATGCGCCCCGTCATCTGGCTGCTGTCCGTGTCGACGAACGCCCTCGTGCGACTGCTCGGCGGCGATCCGAACAAGACCGCCGATGAGCTCACCGACGAGGAGCTGCGCGACATCGTCTCCAGCCATGAGGGCTTGCCGGAGGATGAGCGCCGCATCCTCGACGACGTGCTGTCGTTGCGCGACCGCCAGATCAGCGAGGTCATGCGACCCCGCCCCGAGGTGATCGCACTCGACGCCCGTGAACCGATCGATGAGGCCGCCACGCGGGTCAAAGACCTGCCGCACTCGCGCTACCCGGTCATCGACACGTCGATCGACGACATCGTCGGGTTCGTGCACGTGCGCGACATCTTCGACGCCGCATCCGCATCCGGCCGTGACGAACTGGCGTCCATCGCCCGCGAGATCTCGTACCTCCCGTCCTCCGCACGCGTGCTGCCGGCTCTCACAGGGATGCGGGCGCAGGGCCACCACATCGCGGTGGTCGTCGACGAGTACGGCGGAACGGACGGCATCGTCACGCTCGAGGATCTCGTCGAGGAGGTCGTCGGCGAGATCTTCGACGAGTACGACACGGATGCGGTCGCCGAAGCGCTGAGCGCGGAGGGCGGCACGGTCGACGGCCGGCTGAATCTGCAGGACTTCGAAGAGGCGACAGGCATCGCGATCCCTCGCGGCAGCGCCGACACGGTCGCCGGCTACGTGGTCGAGAGGCTCGGGCGCCTGGCCCGCGTGGGCGACGTCGTGGAGATCGACGGCGCGACGATCCGCGTGAGCGCGATCGATCGCCGCCGGATCAGTGAACTGCACGTGACCCGCGCGGCGGCACCCGCGCAAGAGTTCCCGAACTGATCCGCTCCTGGCGGGGGACGAGGCGCCCGGCCCCCGCCAGGTGATCTACCGTTGTAGAGGCAGGATCCGCACCCGAAGCGCGCCCGCCAGGAAGGACCCCGTGAGGATCGCATCGTCATCGGACTGGCGGCAGAACATCCCCTTCGAGACACCGCTGCTGGTCGCCGACATCGCCCCCGGCGAGCCGGGGCGCTGCGCATCCTGCCCCGCCGACGCACCGGCGCGCGAGCGCACGGAGCTGTGGGCCGTCAAGCACCGCCATCCCAACAACCACGACGGGTTCGTGCGCTTCTACTGCGTCGAGCACCGCCCGGAGCCGCCCCGCGCATCAGCGCCCGCAGCGCCGGCGGCGCGCCCGAAGCGTACCGCGGCACGTCAGGCAGCCCCCGCCCGCACGAGCGCGCCGAAACCTGTGGTTCCCGAGCGCGTGCGCGCCGTGTGTCCCACGTGCTTCCTCGAGGCAAACGCCAACGGCGTCTGCGGCATGTGCGGCGAGCAGATCGCCTGAGCCCGATCAGCGAACGCGCAACGCCCCAGGCTCGACGCTGACCGCGAAGCCGGTCACCTCGCCGACCTCTTCGCCGTCGATCTCGAACGCGCACGGCTCGGACAACTCGACGCGCAGCTGCCGAGCCTGCGCATGCCGCGCAGAGTCGGTGCTCGTCGCCGAACGCTCGCGGTCGAACAGGCGGAGGATGCCGTTGTCCCACATCGCGGTGCGCAGCGTCTCGAGCCAGTCGCCGACACCGGCCGCGCTCATGATCAGCACATCGAGCAGTCCGTCGTCGAGCTGGGCGTCCGGGAAGAGGGTGACCCCGCCCTGGATGGCGCCGCAGTTGCCCACGAGCAGCGTGTGGGCCTCGACGCTCTGCGCCGGCTCGTCGTCGAGCGCGAGGCGGACATCGATCACGCTCGACGACGAAAGCGCGCGTCCCATCGCGGCCACATAGGCGAGCCACCCCGCTTTCGACTTCAGATCGTCGTCGGTCTCGGCGAGCATCTGCGCGTCCAGGCCGAAGCCCACCATCACGACGAAGGCGTGACGCTCGGTGCCGCGCTCCCGCGTGAGATCGACCCAGCCGATGTCCATCGATCGCGACTCCGACGTCAGGGCCCGTCGCATCGCGGCAGGCAGACTCAGCAGCGGCACGCCGAGATTGCGCGCCAGGAGATTGCCGGTGCCGCGCGGCACGATGCCGAGGGCGACATCCGTTCCGGCGAGCCCCTCCGCCACCGCCCGCACGGTGCCGTCGCCGCCCGCGGCGATGACCAGATCGCACCCGGCTTCGACGGCCGCGCGCGCGGGCCCCTGCCCCGGGTCCTCGGGGGTCGTCTCGAACCACTCCGGCTCGGCCTCGGCGCTGACACCGGCCCACGCGCGCGCGAGATCCTCGCGCTTCGTCTTGCTCGGGTTGTAGACGATGGCGGTGCGGGATGCGGGCATGCACACATGCTCTCACCCTCCGCGCGGCGCACGGCTCCGCTTGCGGATGCGAGCACGGTATGACGATCTCCCGACGCGAGCCGTGGATAATCCACAACACCCTCCGCGCGAATGCGCGATCGGAACTGTGGAACCTCGGAAATGTTGTGGTCTGACCTTTCAATTTCATCCGGAAACATGAACAATGAAGGCATGACCCGCCCCGGCTACAGCGCGATCTCCAGCTACTCGCGCGTCCAGATCCTCCACGTTCTGCAGAAGCGCGGACAGCGCACGGTCGCCGAGTTGTGCGAGGCGACCGAACTCCACCCGAACACGGTTCGCGAGCACCTGCAGCGTCTGCTCGACGGCGGCTACATCGTGGCCGAGACCGAGCACCGGACCACCCGCGGCCGCCCGCGGGTGCTGTACAGCACCACCTCGGACCGCCGGGGCATCAGCGTCATCTCGCAGCGCAAGGTGCGCGAGGCCGCACAGCGCGGCGACCTCATGCGCCGCATCATGCCGTGGACGAACGTGACCGACACCGGGCTCACCCCGGATGCCGTTCACCAGATCGACGCCCTCGTCGAGGACCTCGGCGACGCCGGGTTCGACCCGATCGTCGACGAGGCCGAGCTCACCGTCGACATCTCCCCCTGCCCCAACGCGGGCGCCGACCCCGATCACCGCGAGACGCTCTGCGACGTGCATCTGGGACTCATGGACGGCGTGCTCGCCGAGGCCGGCGGCCCGCTTCGCGTGGACAAGATGGCCGCCTCGTGCGACCCGCGCAACTGTGTCGTCAAGCTGATGCTCGCGCAGCGGGTGCCGCTACCGGCATGAGCGAACGGCCCTCAGCCGCCGATCGCGTTCATTCCCCGCGACGGCTGCAGGAACGAGGGGTCATCGATGGCGTGTCCCGCGAGCTTTCCGGCGATGCACGAGCGCAGCATGGCGTCGACCTGCGCGTCCGACGCACCCCCGCGCAGCACGGGAACGAGGTCGTACTCGGTCGTGGAGAACAGGCAGTTGCGCAGCTGCCCGTCGGCGGTCAGCCGCATCCGGTCGCAGTCACCGCAGAACGGCGCCGTGACCGACGCGATGACACCCACCGTGTGAGGGCCGCCATCGAGCGTCCAGCGCTCGGCGGGCGCGCCGCCGCGGCCGGGCACGGGGGTCAGCTCCACCGGCGGCCGAGCGCCTCGAGAATCTCCTCGCGGGTGACCATCTGCGAACGGTCCCACGTGTGGCCCGCATCCAACGGCATCTGCTCGATGAAGCGCATCTGCGCGTCGTGCGCGATGGCGAACTCGACCAGGTCGACCAGCTCGTCGTCGTTCACCCCGCGCATCGCGACGGCGTTGAGTTTGAGCGGGCGGAGCCCGGATGCGGCAGCCGCGGCGATCGCCTCACGCACCTCTTCGAGGCGGTCGCGCCGCGTGAGCTCGGCGAAACGGTCGCGCTGCAGCGTGTCGATGGAGATGTTCAGCCGGCTGAGTCCCGCCGCGACGAGCTCGGGCAGCAGCTCAGGCAGGCGGATCCCGTTGGTCGTCATCGCGATCGCGACCGGTCCCTCGGGGGATTCGATGCGCGCCAGGCGCGCCACGACGTCCACGATGTCGCGGCGCAGCAGGGGCTCACCGCCGGTCAGCCGGAAGGTACTGATCCCGTCGGCGGCGGCGATGCGGGCGACGCGTTCGATCTCGTCGGTCGTCAGGATGCTGTTGCGCGCGAGCCACTCGTTGCCCTGCTCGGGCATGCAGTACGTGCAGCGCAACGAGCAGCGGTCGGTCAACGAGATGCGGAGGTCCCGATGCACCCGGCCGAACGCGTCGACGAGCGGATCGCCCTGTCGCTGCTGCCCCGCATCCACCGGCGGCGTGCGGCGCAGCTGGAGCGGGATCGCCGTCATCCTCTGACCTCCGCCGCTCGATCGCCCATGACACGAGGGTACGTGCCGCGCTCGGACCCCCGGCGCGGATCGACGCGGAAATCCCTCGCCATTATTCACGGCCGCCCCCTGCGGCCATCTCATTTCGAACTGCGACACTGTGCCGCAACCTCTGATCCGACCGGTCCTGCGGCCGGGAGTCGAGGCGAGGGCTCTGAAGGGGACGCTCATGGATTTTCTTGATCCGCTCGCGCTCGCGCGCTGGCAATTCGGCTTGACCACGCTGTACCACTACCTGTTCGTGCCGCTGACGCTCGGCATGGGTCTGATCGTCGCGATCTTCCAGACCTGGTGGGTGCGCACCGGCGAGACCAAGTGGCTGCAGCTGACGCGCCTGTTCGGCAAGATCTTCCTGATCAACTTCGCCATGGGCGTGGTGACCGGCATCGTGCAGGAGTTCCAGTTCGGCATGAACTGGTCGGCGTACTCGCGCTTCGTCGGCGACGTGTTCGGCGCTCCCCTCGCCTTCGAGGGCCTGCTCGCCTTCTTCTTCGAGGCGACCTTCATCGGGTTGTGGATCTTCGGCTGGGACCGCCTGTCGAAGCGCGTGCACCTGGCCACCATCTGGTGCGCCTGGATCGGAGCGACGCTGTCTGCGTACTTCATCCTCGCCGCGAACTCCTTCATGCAGAACCCCGTCGGCTACACCATGTCGCCCGACGGCACCCGCGCGGAGATGACCGACTTCTTCGCGGTGCTGACCAACCGCGTCGTGCTCGCGACCTTCCCGCACACGATGTTCGCGGCCATCATGTTCGCCGCCGCCGTCGTGGTCGCCGTCGCCGCCTGGCATCTGGCCCGCGGAAAGCACTTCGACTCGATGCGTCCCGCCCTGCGCTTCGGGATGTGGACGGTCATCATCTCCTTCGCCGGCACCGCCATCTCCGGCGACCTGCTGGGCCTTCAGATGGTGGCCACTCAGCCGATGAAGATGGCGGCCGCGGAGGCGCTGTACAACACGGCGTGCGGCGCGGATGCGTCGTTCTCGATCTTCTCGCTCGGCACCCCCGACGGAACGAGCGAGATCTGGTCGTTGCGCGTGCCGTACCTGCTGTCGTTCCTGTCCACCCACACGCTGGACGGCTGCGTGGAGGGCATCAACAATCTGAACGCCGAGTACACCCAGAACTGGCCCGTGTTCGCCGACCAGCTCGGCGGCGACCTGCCCTTCGCCCCCACGATCTGGATCACCTACTGGTCCTTCCGCTGGATGATCGGCTTCGGCGGCCTCGCCGCGGTGATCTCCGTGGTCGGCCTGTGGCTCACCCGCAAGAAGGCGAAGCGCGCCGTCCCGCAGTGGGCGTGGCGTGTGGCGATCTGGTCGGCTCCGCTGCCCATGTTCGGCAGCCTCGTCGGGTGGCTCTTCACCGAGATGGGGCGTCAGCCCTGGATCGTGTTCGGTCTCATGCTGACCCAGGACGGCGTCTCGCCCAGTGTTCCGGGGTGGAACGTGCTGATCTCACTGATCGCCTTCACCCTCACCTACGCGGCGCTGGCCGTCGTGGAGTTCGGCCTCATCCTGAAGGCCGCGAGGAAGGGGCCCGAGCCGATCCCCGAACCCGGGGACGGCGAGAGTGCCGACGACGATGCCCACCGCATGACCACGGTCTACTGAGGAGCTCGCCATGGATCTCGCATACATCTGGTTCTTCATCGTCGGCGTGCTGTTCGTCGGATACTTCGTGCTCGACGGCTTCGACTTCGGCGTCGGGATGTCGCTGCCGTTCCTCGGCAAGGACGACATCGGCCGCCGGCAGATCATCAACACGATCGGCCCCGTCTGGGACCTCAACGAGACGTGGGTCATCGTCGCCGGCGCGTGCCTGTTCGCGGCGTTCCCGGAGTGGTACGCCACGCTGTTCAGCGGGTTCTACCTGCCGCTGCTGCTCATCCTGCTCGCCCTGATCGCCCGCGGCGTCTCGTTCGAGTACCGCCACCAGCGTGATTCGCTGCGGTGGAAGAAGGGATTCGACACGATGATCGTCGTCGGCTCCGCCCTTCCGGCGCTGCTGTGGGGTGTGGCGGTCGCGAACATCGTGCAGGGCGTGCCGCTGGATGCTCACCACGAGTTCACCGGTTCGCTGCTGACGCTCCTGAATCCCTACGGCCTGCTCGGCGGCGTCACGACACTGCTGCTGTTCTTCACGCACGGCGTGTACTTCGTCGCCCTGAAGACGGACGGCCAGGTGCGCACCGATGCCCGCAAGCTCGCGCGCACCTCGGGCCTGCTGACGATCGTGGTCGCTGCCGCGTTCTTGGGCTGGACGGTCGTGAACGCGATGGGCGCCCAGGCTCCCGCGCTGCCGCTCGTGATCGTGTGCGCCGTTGTCGCGGCCGTGCTGCTGATCGCATCCGTATTGGCCAACGCCACCGACCGCGAGGGATGGGCGTTCGCGTTCGGCGCGGGCACCGTCGCCTTCGCCGTGCTGACGCTGTGGCTCGCGCTCTTCCCGAACGTCATGCCGTCCTCGACGGACCCCGCGGGCACCCTGACGATCGAGAACGCCTCGAGCACCGACTACACCCTCACGATCATGACCTGGGCCGCAGTGGTCTTCCTGCCGCTCGTGCTGCTCTACCAGGGCTGGACGTACTGGGTCTTCCGCAAGCGCGTGATGCGCTCGCGGATCGAGAAGGCCGCGGCGGTCGTCCACTGACTGCTCCCATCCGCTCCTCCCCTTCGGAGCGGATGAGGGCACACCCCGTCGGACCGGCGGATGCTCCCGGGCATCGGCCGGTCCGACGGCATATGAGGCAGGATCGAAGAGTGAATACGGACGCCGCCACCCGCGCGTCGGGCAGTAACCGCCCGATCGATCCGCGGCTGCTGCGATACAGCTCCGCGTCGCGCCACTTCCTGTTGATCACCGCCGCGACCGTGCTCGCGCAGACCGGTGTGATCATCGGCTTCGCCTGGCTGTTGACGACGGCGCTGGTCGGCGCCATCGCCGGCGAGCCCGTCGAGACCCTCCTTCCCGCGCTCGGGGGCGCCGCGGCGCTCGCGCTCCTGCGCGGACTGCTGATCGCCGCATCCGAGCGCACCTCGGCCGTGGGTGCGGCTCGCGCGTCGCTGCAGTTGCGCGCGGCGCTCGTGTCCGCGGTCGACCGGCTCGGCCCCGCGTGGCTCTCCCGCCGCAACAGTGCCGCGCTCGCGGTCACGGCGGGCCACGGTCTGGAAGCGCTCGACGCCTACTTCGGCCGCTACCTGCCGCAGCTGGTCGCCACCGCGATCACGATGCCCATCCTGATCGTGACGATCCTCGTCTCGGACCCGCTCTCGGGCCTCATCGTCGTGCTCACGATGCCCCTGATCCCGCTGTTCATGGTGCTGATCGGCTTGGCCACACAAACCGTGCAGCGCCGGCAGTACGACACCCTGCAACATCTCGCGTCGCGCTTCGCCGACACGGTGGCCGGTCTCGGAACTCTCAAGGTCTTCGGACGCCAGCACCGCGCTGCACGCAGCATCGAGAAGGTCACCGGCGACTACAAGCGCGAGACGATGGCGGTGCTGCGCGTCTCGTTCCTGTCCGGTTTCGCGCTCGAGTTCCTCGCGTCCATCTCCGTCGCGATCATCGCCGTCGAGATCGGCTTCCGCCTGCTGGGCGGGCAGATGCCGCTGCTGGTGGGCCTGTTCGTGCTGCTCCTCGCGCCCGAGGCGTATCTGCCGTTGCGACAGGTGGGCGTGCAGTTCCACGCCGCGGCCGAGGGCGTGGCCGCGACCGACGAGATCTTCCGGACCCTGGACGACGCCCGCGCCCTGGCGCCGGTCGCCCCCGTCGACTCCGCGGCGGCACCGGTGCCGACCGATGCACCTCTGCTGCGCCTGCGCGAGCTACGCGTGGCTCGCGACGACCGCGTGATCGGCCCGATCGACCTGGATCTGTCACCGGGAGAGATCGTGCTGCTGGAGGGCCCCAGCGGCGCGGGCAAGTCGAGCATCCTCGCCGCCCTCCTCGGCTTCGCCGACTACACGGGTCGTCTCGAGGTGGCCGGTATCCCCGCGACGGATGCGGCCGCGCGCGGCATCCTGGCGTGGGCGGGGCAGCGGCCGGGACTGGTGACCGGATCCGTCGCGGAGAACGTCGCCCTCGGCGACGACCGACCCGATGAGGCTCTCGTGGCGCGGTGCCTGGCGGACGCGGTCGCCGATGTCGACGGCGCCGTCGTGCTCGGCGTGTCCGGAGGGGGACTGTCGGGCGGTCAGGCACAGCGCGTGGCAGTGGCACGCGCCCTGTACCGGATGCGGCACCGCGGTACGCCCGTGCTCGCACTGGACGAGCCGACGAGTGCCCTCGACGCGCACACCGAGGCGGAGCTCTGGCAGACGGTGCGGCGCGCGGCCGACACCGAAGGCGCCGCGGTCCTGCTCGTCTCGCACCGGCCGACGGCGCGGACGATCGCCGACCGCGTGATCGCCGTCTCGTCCGCCGCGGCTCTCGGTTCCGCGGCGGAAGGGGGCGCGGCGTGAGAACCTCCGACGTCCTGAGGTCGGCGCAGCCGCCGCTGCGCAGCTTCTGGTGGGCCCTCGCCGCCGGAACGGGAACCGCCGTCAGCGCGATCGCTCTGCTGGCGGCCAGCGCCTGGCTCATCACGCGTTCCGCCGAGCAGCCTGCCGTCATGTACATCACGGCGGTCGTGGTGGCTGTGCGCGCCTTCGCGCTCGGGCGCGGCGTCTTCCGCTACCTCGAGCGCCTCAGCGGCCACGATGCCGCACTCGGACGCCTCGCGACCGTACGCGCCGACCTCGTGCGCCGCATCGTGCCGCTGGCTCCCGACGGGCTGGGTACGACCCGCCGCGGCGCGCTGCTCTCCCGCCTCGTCGACGACGTCGACGAGCTGCAGAACCTGCCGCTGCGCGTCGTCATGCCGCTCGCCACCGCAACCCTCGCCTCGGTCGCGAGCGTCGTGTTCACCGCCTTCCTGCAGCCGATCGCGGCCACCGTGCTCGCGGTGTGCCTCGCGGCGGCGTTCGCCCTGGCCGCGTGGGTGGGCTGGCGGGCCGGCGCGCGGGCCGAGAACCGCATCACGCCGCTGCGCTCGCACCTTTCCGATGCCCTCCTCGACCAGCTGACGACTCTCGATGTGCTCACCGCGTTCGACGCCACGGATGCGGCTCGCAGCCGCATCCGTCAGGCCGACGAGCGGCTGCGCCGGGCCACGGTGCGCCGCGCGGGCGCGCAGGGGCTCACCTCCGGCGCGGTGTCGCTCGTCGCCGGGATCGCCTCGCTGGCCACCCTCCTCGCCTGCGCCGCGCTACTCGGCCAGGGCGGCTTCGACGGTCCCGCTCTGGCCGTCGTCGTGCTCCTGCCGATGGCGGTGTTCGAGGTCTTCGGGGCGGTGCCGCTGGCCCTCGCGGCGTGGCGCCAGGTACGCACGGCCGCCGAGCGCGTCGCCGAGACCGTGCCCGACGAGGTGCCCGCGGGACTCCCCCGCGACGAGCCGACGGCGACGGGAGATGCCCCGCCCCTCGGTGACGGACTGCGCCTGTCGGGCGTGTCGGCGCGCTGGCCCGACCGCCTCGACGCTCGCACGTCCCGCGACGACGCGGCGTCCGCATCCGTCGACGATTCCGGCCGATTGGCGGACATCGACCTCCACGTACGCCCCGGCGAGCGCGTGCTGGTGACAGGCCCGAGCGGTGCGGGCAAGACGACCCTCGCGCACGTCCTCGTGCGCTTCCTCGACTACGAGGGCTCCTACCTCATCGGCGGCACGGAGGTTCGTGAGATCTCCGGGGATGACCTACGCCGCACGATCGGCCTCTGCGAGCAGTCCCCGTACCTGTTCGACGAGACGCTCAGGCAGAACCTGCTCTTCGCCCGCGAGACCGCGCACGACGCAGACCTCTGGGACGTGCTGGAGCGCGTCGGGCTCGCCGAATGGGCGCGCGAGCGTGGCGGGCTCGACGCCGACCTCGGCGAGCGCGGTGCGCTCGTGTCCGGCGGGCAGGCGCAGCGGATCGCGCTCGCACGCGCTCTGCTCGCGCGGTTCCCCGTGCTCGTGCTCGACGAGCCGACCGCGGGCGTGGATCCGGCCGCATCCGATCTGCTTCTGCGAGATCTGCTGAGCGCCGTCGATGAGGACCGCGCCGTCGTGCTCATCTCGCACATCGCACCGCCGGAAGGGCTCGTGGACCGGGAAGTGCGTCTCGAGAACGGCCGGCTGGCGGCATCCGCCTGACTCAGAGATCGAGGGTGAACAGCTGGGCGCCCTCGGGCGAGGCGGCGCGCACGAACCCGAGACGGTCGTAGAACGCCAGCGCTCCGACGTTGCGCGCGTCCGCGCCCAGGTGCAGGCCGCGCACACCGCGCTCGCGTAGCGCGACGACGAGGGTCTCGACCAGGCGGCGTCCGGTACCCTGCCCCTGCAGCACGGGCAGCAGGTCGATGTGCAGGTGCGCGGGGTGGGTGGTGCGCAGCGCACTGCTCTCCGTGCGCGCATCCGCTTCGGCGACGATCGCCCGCTGCCGGGCGTTCGCGTCCGGCAGCGCGTAGCGCGCACGGTGGGCGGGCCACCAGTCCCGTGCGAACCAGGCGTCGAACGCGATCGTGTCGTCGGTGGCGACGATGTAGCCCGCCGGGCGACCTTCTGCATCCTCCGCCACGAAGGCGAGATCGGGATGCCGCTCGAGGTACGGCAACAGGTAGAGGTCGGCCCAGAGGCCGTCGTCGCTCAGGATCCCTGTGCCGTCGGAGCCAGCGGCCGCCGTCGCGAGACAGACCGCCGCCAGCGCGTCTTCGTCACCCGGTCGGAACGGACGGATGACTCCCATGCACCGAGCGTATCCCTCCCCTCCCTCCCTCCCCTCCCTTCCTTCCGGCCGAGCGAGCTCGGCGAAGGGGTGAGGAGATCAGGCGGGCAGCAGTCGGACGCACTCAGGGGCCACGGAGAGGATGACCTCCGCCCCCGGACGCAGGCCACGCGCTGCGAGCTCGTCGAGCGACACGTCAACCGCTATCCCGCCCGTCGCGGTGTGCACGCGTGCGCCCGCGATCGTGGGCTCGACGCGCACGACGCGGGTCGACCACGACGCGGGCTCACCTGCGGCGGCGATCCGCACGTCGATGGGATGGAACACCGCGGCCCCGACCGGCGTCCCCTCGAGGTCTCCGCGCCCCTCGATCAGCACCCCGTCGACCAGGACTCCGCCGGATGCGGGGGCGCCGACCACGCGGTTGAGTCCGGCCAGCGAGGCGACGAACGCCGTCGCCGGGGCACCGAGCACGTCGCGCACCGCCCCCTCCTGTGTGAGCCGGCCCGCCTCGACCACCGCGACGCGATCGGCGAAGGCGACCGCATCCACCGCGTCGTGCGTCACCAGCACGCACGTGCGCCCCCCGAGGTGCTCCGCCAGAAGAGCCCGGATGCCGTCCGCCGTCACCGGATCGAGCGAGGTCAGCGGCTCGTCGAGCAGCACGAGCCGAGGGGATGCGGCGAGCGCCCGCGCGATCGCGACGCGCTGCTGCTGCCCCCCGGACAGTTCCGCGGGTCGCCGGTCCCCCGCATCCGCCAGTCCCACCCGCGCCAGCCAGTCCTCCGCCTGCCTCCGCGCGGCGCGAGCGGGTGTCCCCGCGGCGCGGAGTCCGAACGCCACGTTCTCGCGCGCGCTCAAGTGCGGGAACAGGTGGGGGTCCTGACCGAGCAGCACGGTCCCGCGCCGGGCGGAAGCGAGCTGGAACCGGGGGGTCGAGACCTCCTCCCCGTCGAGGAGGATCCGCCCGTCGCCGAGCGGCACGAAACCGGCGAGCGCATCCAGCAGCGTGGACTTCCCGGCGCCGCTCGGGCCCATGATCGCCACCGTCTCGCCGGATGCCACCGAAAGGGGGACCTCCAGCTCGAACCCCGGGCGCGAGACGTGGATGCGGGCGTGCAGCGCGGTCATCGCACGGCCCCCGGGCGCCAGGCACGCACGAGCAGCAGAACCAGGACCGCGGTCGCCAGCAGCAGCAGCGACAACGCCACGGCGGTGCCCTGTGACAC
This sequence comes from Microbacterium sp. KU4F, assembly GCF_056868075.1. Taxonomy (NCBI): domain Bacteria; kingdom Bacillati; phylum Actinomycetota; class Actinomycetes; order Micrococcales; family Microbacteriaceae; genus Microbacterium; species Microbacterium sp. KU4F. Next base: position 1,396,136 of record NZ_CP200324.1, read on the forward strand.
ACCGGCCCCGTTGAACGCCGTGTAGATCGCGAGCGGCATGGTCTGGGTCACACCCGGCGCATTGCCGGCGAACAAGGCGGTGGCACCGAACTCGCCGATCGCCCGCGCGAAGCACAGCACGACGCCCGCGACGAGCCCGGGGGCGGCGAGCGGGAGGGTGACGCGGCGCAGCACCGTCCACCGACCGGCGCCGAGGGATGCGGCGGCACGCTCGTAGCCCGTGCCGATGGCACGGAGCGACCCCTCCACGGCGAGCACGAGGAACGGGAGCGCGACGAAGACCTGCGCCATGACGACGGCCGCCGTCGTGAACGGCACGCGCACCCCGACCAAGCCGAGGGCGTCGCCGAGCACCCCGTTGCGTCCGAAGAGGTACAGCAGCGCGACACCGCCGACCATCGGCGGGAGCACGAGCGGCACGGTCACGAGAGCGCGCAGCACGGCGGCGGGGCGGGCAGCCGCACGGGCGATGAGCAGCGCGAGCGGCACGCCGACGACGACGCAGACGGCCGTCGCGACGGCCCCCGTGCCCAGCGACAGGGTGAGCGCGCTCAGTGCGGCCGGCGACGTGATATCGGATGCGAACGTGGACCACTCGACGCGGGCGACGAGGGCGAGCAGGGGCAGGAGCAGGAACGCGAGCCCGATCGCAGCCGGGATGGCGAGGGAGCGCGGCAGGTGGCCGCGTGGGGCTCCGCTCACGGCGCGCCGAAACCGTGCACGGCCAGGATCTGCTGGCCGCGCTCACCACGCACATAGGCCACGAAGGCTGCGGCGGCCGCCGCATCCGGAGCATCCGTGAGCGCGACGATCGGGTACCGGTTGACGACGGATCCCGCTCCGTCGGGCGTGAGCGAGTCCACATCGTCGCGGCCCTTGACGTCGGTCGCGTAGACCAGGCCCGCGTCGGCCTCGCCGGCAGCGACCTTCGTCAGCACCGCGGTCACGTTCTGCTCCTGGCTGACCGGGGTGACACTGACATCCGCCGCGCTCAGCAGCTTCTGGGATGCGGCGCCGCACGGCACTTCCGGCGCGCACAGGACGACGCTCGCGCCGGGCTTCGCGAGGTCGGCGAGCGATTCGATGTCGGCAGGGTTTCCTGCGGGCACGGCGATGACGAGCGTGTTCGTGGCGAACACCTGCGGGTGTTGGGCGAGGCCGGCGTCCACCACCTTGTTCATGTTGTTCTCGTCCGCGGAGGCGAACACGTCGACAGGCGCGCCGCCGATGATCTGGGTCGCGAGGGTCGACGAGCCGTCGTACGAGATCGGCAGGACCTGCACGCCCGGGTACTGCTCCTGAAAGCTCTGGGCGATCTCGTCGAACGCGGCGCTCAGGGAGGCGGCGGCGGAGATCGTGAGCGTTCCGGTCAGCTCCGCGGTCGCAGATGTGCTGGGGTCGGAGGTCGGCGTGGCCGCTCCGGCGCAGCCGGCGAGCAGGAGGGCACCGGCGGCGACGACGCCGATGAGCGAGAGGCGGCGAGCGGTCATGTCAGTCCTTCGGGGTTTCGACGATCACGGTGGTCGCCTTGACGACGGCGACGGCGAGAGACCCGGGCTCGAGCGCGAGGTCCCGGGCCGACTCCGCCGTCATGAGCGAGACGACCCGGTGCGGACCGGCCTGGATGTCGACCTGGGCCATCACCCCGTCGATCTGCACCCGGGTCACGAGGCCCACGAAGCGGTTGCGGGCGCTCGAGAGCACGTCGCTCGGATCGTCGGATGCGGCGGCGAGCTCGCTCGCTCGCGCGGCGAGCGCGTCGCCGGGGATCTCGACGGGGGTGGCATCGGTCGTCGGCAGGATGCCCTGGTCGATCCACCGCCGGACGGTGTCGTCGCTGACACCGAGCAGTCGAGCGGCGTGAGACACCTTGAAGGAGTGCATGCCCGCAACATTATCCGCATTCGCGGACAATCAGCATCGATTACTCCGCATCCGCGTCCACTGCGATCTGCTCGATTCCCGATTCGCCGCTGGCATGATCGAGACATGGACGAGTCGCCTGTCACCCGCACCGTTGTGAGCTCATTCGTGATCGACGATGCAGCGAGCTTCGCCTCGATGGAAGTGCGACGCATCACCATGGCACCGAACATCCATCCGGGCGTCCACTGGCACAACGGCCCGGTGTTCGGCGTGATCGAATCTGGCTCCGCTTTCTTCCAGGTGCAGGACCACCCCCAGCAGGTTCTGCACGCGGGGGACACCTTCTTCGAGCCCGCAGACACAACGATCACACGCTTCGATGCCACCGAGGAGGGTGTCACATTCCTCGCCTGGTTCCCCGTGCCAGCGGGAATCGAGCCGGAGCTCACCATGGGGGCGTGGCCGGGCGCGGGCTCTGCCTGAGGACGCGTGGGGACGAGGGCCGCGATTATCCTGAGCACATGCCCGACGAGTCAGCGAGTCTCCCGTCCCCGTGGGGCGTCTTCTCCCGCGATTCGGTGACGTCGATCGACGGCGAGGTCAGGGTCTTCGAGCGGTTCTCGGTCGCCGGTGATCCGCACCTCACGCTCGAGACCGGCGACACGGCGATCGCTGCGGGGCTTCTGAACCGCCTCGAGGCGTTCCTGTCGCGTCGGGCGCTCTGGGAGCGCGCAGCCACCGACGCGGTGGTCGTCGAGTTCAGTTCCGAAGACCCGACGAAAACCGAGCTCGATGAGGCAGCCGTGGACCTCAGGGCCGAGCAGATCGTGGTCTTTCCCGACGCCGCCGTCACGGTCCACTTCAACGACACCTGCGGTCAGCACTTCCTGGACGGATACTGGCCCGCCGTTCACTTCGGTCCCGACGACGCCGTCACGAAGGTGACCGTCGAGGCCTGAGCTGTGGCGCGGCGACCCCGGTGTCCGCTCGATCCGATGCCCGCCGGCCGCGACTACCCTGGGGACATGCCCCTGCCCGCGCTCGTCGAGCCGGTTGCCGCGCTGTCGGAGTCCGAGCGCGCGCGCACCGCGCGTCATGCCGTCCTCGCCGGGTTCGGTGAACTCGGTCAACGTCGCCTGGCCGCCGGCCGCGTCGCCGTCATCGGCGTCGGGGGACTCGGCTCCCCCGTCGTGCTCGCGCTGGCGGCCGCCGGTGTGGGCGAGCTCATCGTCATCGACGACGACGAGGTGGAGCTCACCAACCTGCAGCGTCAGGTGCTTCACCGCGTCGAGGATGTGGGCGCCCCGAAGGTCGACAGCGCCCGCCGCGCCGCCGAAGACCTCGGCTCGGCCACCGTGGTCACCGGCATCCGGACGCGCATCGACGGCACCAACGCGGACAACCTGCTCGCGGGCGCCCACCTGGTCATCGACGGCAGCGACACCTTCGCCACCCGTGCGGCCGTCGCCGCCGCGTGCGAACGCCGCGGCATCCCGCTCGTGTGGGGAACCGTGCAGGAGTTCGCGGGCCAGGTGACCGTGTTCTGGTCGGCGCCGCCGAACGGCGTCGCCCCGGTCGTGCTGGCCGATCTGTACCCGCCGGAGACGGTGGGCGAGGTGCCCTCCTGCTCCCAGGTCGGCGTCCTCGGGGCCCTGTGCGTACAGGTCGGCGGAATGCTGGCGATCGAGGCCGTCAAGCTCCTCACCGGCATCGGCGAGCCGCTGCTGGGCCGCATCCTGCTCGTCGACGCCCTCACCGCCCGCGTCCGCGAGGTTCCGCTGCGCCCGAGCGGACAGAGCCCGACGCCGGCACCCGATCCGCTTCCCGAGATCGCCGAGATCGACACCGCGGAGTTCGATGCGCGCCGCGCCGCCGGCGTCGCCGTGCTGGATGTGCGGGAGCCCGCAGAGACGGACCTGGGCACGGTTCCCGGCGCCCGGCTCGTGCCGCTGGCGACGGTCCTCGAAAATCCCGCTGCGCTCGGCGCCGGCCCCTACGCCGTCGTCTGCAAGGCCGGCATGCGGGCGCACCGCGCCGCCCGCGCCCTCGCCGCGGCGGGGGCCGACGTGGTGGTGCTCTCCGGCGGCATGGACGCGTGGAGCAGAGGCCGCGCATGAGTATCCGTACCGTCGAGGATCAGCTCGCCCTCGTGCTCGCCGAGGCGGTGGCGCTGCCCGCCGAGCGGATCGCTCTCTCGTCCGCGGCCGGCCGCACGACCGCCGCGCCCGTACGCGCCGGCATCGACATCCCCGTCTTCGAGAACTCCGCGATGGACGGTTTCGCGGTGCGCTTCGCCGACGTCCGAGCCGCGACGGATGCCGAGCCGAGCCGGTTGCGCGTCGTCGCCGACCTTCCCGCCGGCACCGCCCTCGACCCCGACCTGCGCCCCGGTGAGGCCGCGCGCATCATGACGGGCTCCCCCGTGCCCACCGCCGCCGACACCGTCGTGCCTTTCGAGCACACCGCAGGCGGCCTCGACGATTCGCTGGACGAGATCGCCGTGCTCATCGCCCCACCCGCCCCCGGCGCACACGTGCGCCGACGCGCCTCCGACCTGTCCGCCGGCGATGTGGTGATCGACGCCGGTGTTCTCCTCGGTCCACTGCAGATCGCGGCGGCCGCGGCGGCCGGCGTCGGCGAGGTGGAGGTGACACAGGTCCCGCGCGTCGCCGTCGTGTCGACCGGCGACGAGCTCGTCGCTCCGGGCCTTCCGCTCCGGCGCGGACAGATCCCCGAGTCCAACAGCATCCTGCTGGCGGGCCTCGCGACCGCCGCGGGCGCCGACGTCGTCCTGCGCGTGAGCGTCGACGACACGGACGCGTCGCTGCTCGCGGTGCTTCGCGACGCGCAGGACGCCGGCGCGGACGTGGTCATCACCTCCGGCGGCGTCAGCGCGGGGGCGTACGAGGTCGTCAAGAACGCGCTCAGCGGCGACATCGACTTCCCCAAGATCGCCATGCAGCCGGGCAAGCCGCAGGGTTTCGGACGTCTCGCCGCAGGACCCCTCCTGTTCGCGCTGCCGGGCAATCCGGTCTCGTCCGCTGTCTCGTTCGAGGTGTTCGTGCGACCGGCGCTCCTGCAGATGCTCGGTCGTACCAGGCTGCACCGCGACCTCATCCGCCTGCCCGCGGCCACCGGATGGCGCACACCGCCCGGCCGGCGCCAGTACCTGCCCGCCGCCATCGACCGCTCCGACCCCGCCGCCTGGCGCGTGGGACCCGCCACCGCGGGCGGCTCCGGCTCGCACCTCGCGGGCGGCCTCGCACGCGCCGAGGCCTACGCGGTCGTTCCCGCGGAGGTCGAGGAGGTCCGCGAGGGCGATCTCGTCGATGTCATGCTGATCTCATGAGCTTCACCCACCTGGATGCGGCGGGCCATGCCCGCATGGTCGACGTCACCGCCAAGCAGCCGACCGTCCGCTCGGCGACGGCCCGCGGCTTCGTGCGCACCTCCGCCCACATCGTGGCGGCGCTGCGCGACGGCTCCGTCCCCAAGGGTGACGTGCTCGCCGTCGCCCGGATCGCCGGCATCCAGGCGGCCAAGCGCACGCCCGAGCTGCTGCCGCTCGCGCACGTGATCGGCGTGCACGGCGCCGTCGTCGACCTGTCGGTCGTGGAGGCCGGCGTCGAGATCGAGGCGACGGTGCGGACGGCCGATCGCACCGGCGTGGAGATGGAGGCGCTCACGGCGGTGAGTGTGGCTGCGCTGACCGTGATCGACATGGTCAAGGCGATCGACAAGTCCCCGTCGATCGAGAACGTGCGGATCGTCCGCAAGGAGGGCGGCAAGTCCGGCACCTGGGAGCGTCCGGGCGAGGCATGACCGACCTGCAGGCGATCATCCTGGCGGGTGGACGAGCCGCGCGACTGGACGGCATCCCGAAACCGCTCGTGCGCCTCGAGGGCGCCACGCTGCTCGAGCGCGCGGTCAGCGCCGTACGCTCTGCAGGCGCTGCGCCCGTCATCGTCGCCGGACCCGAGGTGCGGCCCGCACCCGACGACGTTCGGTGGGTCCGGGAGGAGCCGGTGTTCACCGGACCTGCGGCGGCGCTGCACGCCGCGATGGCGGTCGCGACCGATGTGCCCTGGACGCTTGTCCTGGCGGTGGATCTCGTCCGCCCAGCCGAGGCGGTCCCCCGTCTGATGGCGGATCGAGAACTGCTGCCCGCCGACACCGACGGTGTCTGCCTCGGCGATGCCTCCTCCCGTCCGCAATGGCTGACGGGGCTCTACCGCACCGCGGCACTCGCACGCGGAACCGCATCCCTTGCCGACGAAGGCAGGGACCAACCGGTTCGTCAGGTCATGGCCGACCTCGCGATCGCGGTCGTGCGCGCGCCGGACGGGGTCGTGGCCGACATCGACACGTGGCAGGATCTGCAGGATGCGGGCGCCGTCGCGCCCGGCATCGAGAAGGAGGAGGACCGATGAGCGAGCACCTTCCGCCGGAGGCGCTGGACGAATGGGCGGCGCAGATCGCCGAGCGTCTGGGACTCACGCCCGACGACCTCCCGATCTCGGCCGTGCTGGATCTGGCGGGTGTGGTCGCGCGCGGCGTCGCGCGTCCCGCCGCACCGGTGAGCACTTTCGCGGCAGGACTGGCGGCCGGACGCGCCGGCGGCTCGGCCGAAGACGTGCGGCGGGCCATCGCCGAGATCGCCGACCTCGTCGCCGAGCGCGAGGCGTGATGGCGCACGTCCGCTACTTCGCTGCAGCCGAGGAGCTCGCCGGGCGCGCCGAGGAGCACCGCACAGAGGCGACGGTCGGAGAGCTCCGTCGTGCCCTGGCCGCGGAGCGCCCAGGGCTCGGCGGCATCCTGCCGCGATGTGCCGTGCTGGTCGCCGGGGCGCGGCGCGACGACGATGCACCGCTGGACGCCGACACCCTGGTCGACGTGCTGCCGCCCTTCGCGGGCGGCTGAGCTCAGCCGCCCAGGCCCTTCCAGGCTGTCGTGCCGTCGGACTCGACCTGGCGCTTCCACACCGGCAGCTCTCTCTTGATCTGCTCGATCACCTCGCGACACACGGTGAAGGCCGCGTCGCGGTGCCCGGATGCGACAGCGATGACGACCGCGGCGTCGCCCACCTCCAGTCGGCCGATGCGATGACTGACGGCCACGAGCGCGCCGGTGTCGCCGATGGCCTGCTCGGCGATCCGGTGCAGGAACTGCTCCGCATCCGGGTGGGCCGAGTACTCGAGGGCCACGACCGCGGTGCGCGCATCGGGGTCGTTGTCTCGCACGCGACCCACGAACGTGGTGAGCGCGCCGGATGCGGCGTCGTCCACGGCGGCGAGGTGCGCGTCGAGATCGAGGGGCTCGGCGCTCACGCGTGCGATGACGACGGGCATCAGTGGTCTCCTCCGGCGAGCTGGTCGACGACGTGGTCGGCGACGGCGATGATGAGCGGCATCCCCTCCGCAACCGCTGCGGGCTTGCCCGGCAGGTTGACGATGAACGCGCCCTGCGCGGTTCCGGCCAGGCCGCGGGTGAGCAGTGCCGCCGGTTTGCTCTCGCCGCCGCGCCGACGCAGCTCCTCCGCGATGCCGGGCAGCTCGCGTTCGATGACGCGCGCGCTCGCCTCCGGAGTCTGATCCCTCGGCGAGACGCCCGTACCGCCCGAGGTGACGATCAGTCGAGCGCCCGCGGCGAGAGCCGCGCGCAGTGCGCTCTCGACGCTGTCGACGCCGTCCGCCACGACACGAGCCGGCGGGCACTCCCACCCCGCGGCCTGCAGCTGCTCGACCGCGACGGGCCCGGATGCGTCCTCGCGCTCGCCCGCGGCGGACCGATCGGACACGGTGATGACAGCCGCCAGACGCATACCGGTCAGCCTACGACGTGCGTCAGAGCTCGCGGGCCTCGGCTGCAGCGATGATGTGCTCGGCCATGCCGCGGAAGACGAAACCGTGGAACGGCAGCACCGCGAGCCAGTAGAGTCGGCCGCTGAGCCCGCGCGGGAAGAACACCGCCCGCTGGTCGTAGCGCGATCCGGTGCCCTCGGGCGTCACCGACAGTTCGAGCCATGCGAGGCCCGGCACCTTCATCTCGGCGCGCAGGCGCAGCATCCGGCCGGGTTCCACCGCCTCGACGCGCCAGAAGTCGATCGCGTCTCCGACGGCGACGCGGGTGCGGCTGCGCCGACCGCGACGCAGGCCGACGCCGCCGACGACGCGGTCCATCCAGCCGCGCACGGCCCAGAGGATCGGCGTGGAGTACCAGCCGTTCTCACCGCCGATGCCCGCCACGACGCTCCAAAGGTCCTCCGGGGACGCGGTGGTCGCGGCGCTGCGCGCGTCGGTGTAGACCGTGCGTCCCGCCCAGTCCGGGTCGCTCGGCAGCGGATCGCTGGGAACCCCGGAGACCTCGGCGTCCTGCCAGCTCGTCTCGATGTCGTCGGCATCCACGCGTCCCAGCGCGAGCTGGACCGCACGCCGATAGGACGTCAGCCCACCCTCGGGCGGCGGGATGACCTCGTCGATCGAGCGGTCCTTGATGACGCACTCGTTCTGCAGCGAGGCGATGAGCGGTCGCGCGATGGAGCGGGGCACCGGTGTGACGACGTTGACCCAGTGCGAGGCGAGCCCGGGGGTCAGCACCGGTAGCGGCGCGATGGGGCGCTGCGGGAGGCCAGCCTCGACCGCGTAGCCGTTCATCATCTGGCCGTAGCGCGGCGCATCCGGCCCACCGATGTCGAACGCGCGGTTCACCTCGGGGGCGAGACGGGCCGCTCCCAGCAGGTAGTATAGGACGTCGCGCACCGCGATCGGCTGTACGCGATTGCGCACCCACTTCGGCGCCGGCATGTACGGCAGCACCTCGGTGAGGTGGCGGATCATCTCGAAGGATGCGGAACCCGAGCCGATGACGATGCCCGCCTGGAGCACCGCGGTGGGCACGGGGCTGTCGAGGAGAACCTCGCCCACCTCGACCCGGCTCGCGAGGTGCGGCGACAGCGCCACGTCCTCCGGGTGAAGCGCCCCCAGGTACACGAGACGCGAGACGGATGCGGCGGCCGCCGCATCCGCGACCGTCCGGGCGGCGGCGAGGTCGGTGTCCTCGAACCCCTTGCCCTGCCCCATCGAGTGCACGAGGTAGTACACGACATCGACACCGTCGCACGCCTCTGCCATGGCACCCGGGTCGGTGACGGATCCCTCGACGATCTCCACGTCGCTCCCCCACGACAGCGCCCGCACGCGTTCGCCGTCCCGGGAGAGCACGCGCACGCGGTAGCCCGCGGCGAGCAGGCGCGGGGTGAGCCGGCCGCCGATGTACCCGGTCGCGCCCAGCACCAGAACGAGCGGCGTCGTGCCGTCCTCGCGGTGCGGGGCACGCAGGGCGGGCTCGTGCCCAGTGGGCGAGGAGAGCGTCGTCATGCTGCGAGGGTAAGCCTGCTCACCGCCGCCGGGACCGGCTCTTGACAGGCCCCGCGTGAAAGCAGCCTCAGCGGCGCTCGGGCTCGAGGCGGCGTCCGAGAAGCGCGACGCACACCAGCGCGACGCCCACGCCGACGGCCATGCCGCCGATCGCATCGGTGAGCCAGTGCGCGTGCAGGTAGGTGCGACTGAACGCCATGAGCAGCACCCACGCAGCGGCGACGATGATCGTCCACAACCGCGGCAGCAGCACGACGAGCATCGTCGCCACCGTCGCGGCGTTCGCCACGTGGCCTGAGGGGTACGAGCCGAAATCGCTGATGACGGTCATGTCCGCGGGGCGACCGCGCGCGAACACGTTCTTCAGGATCTGCACGACGAGAGCGCTCGCCGCGATCGCGATCACGAGCGTCGCGGCGCACCAGGGGCGTCGCGCCAACATGAGGAGCGTGACGCCGACGACGGGCACGACGAGCGAGCCGACCAGCGTCCCTCCGGCGACGTTGAGGAACAGCGAGAGTTGTGCGAGGAACGGCCAGGTAGCCGCGGCGAGCAGATCGTTCCAGGCGGTGTCGATGGCGAACGGGGCGTCGCCGCTCAGCGCGATCCACACCCCGATCGCCACCCCGAGCGCGACGAGCCCTCCCCCGATCCACAGGATGCCTCGAAGCGAGGGCGCGCTGGGCTGGTTCATCGCCTCAGTCTGGCACCCGCATGCGGGATCCGCGGGGTGGATCGCGATGGTGTATCAGGGCGCGAGCTGAGCGACCGTGCGCGGGCGCACGATGAACCAGAGCGACAGCGCGGCGATCACGCCGCACCCGACCATCACCGATGCCATGGTCGTGGGCGAGATGGGCGCCCCGTGCGAGAGCCCGCCCACGAGCGGGGAGATGATGCCGGCGACGCCGAAGTTCGTGGCCCCGATGATCGACTGGGCGGTTCCCGCGGCGTTGCCGTGCCGGTCGAGCGCGAGCACTTGCACGCACGGGAAGGTGAATCCGCACGTGGTCATGAACAGGAACAGCGGCACGACGGTGCCCCAGACGCCCAGGTGCAGCTGATCGCCGACGATGATGGCGGCACTGGTCACCACGAGGGCCGCGGTCGAGAACGCCATCACCCACTGCGGGCCGAATCGGGCGGCGAGTCGGGATGCGGTCTGCACGCCGATCACGAGACCCACCGAGTTCGCGGCGAACAGCAGACCGTACTGTTGCGCATCGAAGCCGTAGCTCTGCTGGAACAGGAACGACGAGGCCGACAGGTAGGAGAACAGACCGCTGAAGGTCATACCGCCGATGATCAGCACGCCCACGAAGACGCGGTCGCTGAACACGCTCCGGTAGCGCTGCCAGATCGTCGTCGAGCCCCGCTCCTGCCGACGTGCGCGCGGCAGGGTCTCGGGGATGAACACAAGGGCCGACACCAGCATGACGACGCCGTAGATCGCGAGGACGACGAAGATCCCACGCCACGGCATGACCTGCAGCAGCCACGAGCCGACGAGGGGCGCGAGCACGGGTGCCACGCCGGAGACGAGCGCCAGGCGCGACAGCATGACCACGAGCCGGCGACCGCCGAACAGGTCGCGCACGATCGCGGCCGCGACGACACCGCCGGCGGCGGCGCCCGCGCCCATGAGCACGCGGGTGACACCCAGGCTCACGAGGTCGGGGGCGAAGGCTGCGGCGGCGCTTGCCACGACGTGCAGGCCCGTCACGATCAGCAGTGGGATGCGGCGCCCGAGCTTGTCGCTCAGGGGCCCCACGACGAGCTGTCCCAGCGCGAAGCCGATGGTCGTCCCCGTCAGGGTCAGCTGGATCATCGCCGCCGTCGTGTCGAAGTCCGCCTCGAGGATCGGAAACGCCGGCAGGTACAGGTCGATCGTGAACGGGCCGAGCGCGGTGAGGGCGCCCAGCAGCACGATGTAGAGCACGCGACGCCACGTCGGCATCGCATCGCCGGGGTGCAGCACGATGGGGGCGGTCGCCGGGTTCGAGCCGATCGTGCGGATGGCGCCCGTCGCCGGGCGCGGCACGCGCACCGAACCGGTGGCGGTGGTCTCGTTGCGGTCGGGAGCGGGGACGTCAGACAAAGGAGTACCAGTTCGCAGGAGAGGGTGGCGCCGAGCGGCGGGCCGAGCTCGAAACGATTCGAGCGGCACATCGATTCTATCCGAGCTCCTCCGACACCGGCCGAGACCACTTCCCAGCCCGCACAAAATGCGTTCGCATACAATCCTTGCGGGCCGACAGCATGGCCCGTGTTCCGCCCTTCCGTGCCCGCACCCACCCGAGGACGTACATCACATGACCCCGACGCCCGACAAGCGCCAGAGCGGCAATCCCGCGACGCAGGCGAAGATCGCCAGCTCCCAGAAGCAGGAGCGAGAGCAGCGCCGTCAGGAGAAGCTCGCCGAGTACCAGCGCCAGCTCGCCAAGCGTCGCCGCAGCAAGCTCGTCTGGTGGGTCGTCGGCTCCGGAGGGGCGGTCGTCGTCGTCGCCCTCGTGGTCGCCTCGATCGTGTTCACCCCGAAGCCCGTCACGTACGGCGCCCAGGACTCCACGGGCGCCGTGATCGACGGCGTGGAGACCTTCTCCAACACCACGAATCACGTCGAAGGGCCGGTCGACTATCCGCAGACCCCGCCTGCCGGCGGCGAGCACAACCCGATCTGGCTCAACTGCGGCATCTACACCGAGCCCGTCCCCAACGAGAACGCCGTGCACTCGATGGAGCACGGTGCGGTCTGGGTGACGTACGACCCCGCACGTGTGGGCGACGCGGAACTCAAGACGCTGAAGAGCTACTTCCCGCAGACGTACACGCTGCTCTCGCCCTACGAGGGCCTCGACTCCCCCATCGTGCTCAGCGCGTGGAACGCGCAGCTCAAGCTCGACACGGCCGATGACACCCGCATCCCGGAGTTCTTCGAGGAGTACTGGCGCAGCCAGAACGCGCCCGAGCCGACCGCCGTGTGCAGCGGCGGCGTCGACGCCCCCGGCCGTCAGTGACCCGATGACCGAACGCACTGAGCGCCGACCGGCCCGATGGATCGCCATCGGGCTGGTCACGCTCGCCGTGATCGCGGTCGGCTTCGCGATCGGGCGCTTCTCGCTCTTCAGCAACGGCCCCGCCGTACCCAACGCGGCCGACATCGGCTTCGCGCGCGACATGCAGGTGCATCACGACCAGGCCGTCGAGATGGCGATGATCGCGTACCAGGGCAGCGGCGACGACACGGTCAAGGCGCTCTCCTACGACATCGCGACGGGCCAGGCCGCCCAAAACGGGATGATGTTCGAATGGCTGACGCAGTGGGGCGTACCGCAGCAGGGCACCCTGATGAGCTGGATGGGCGACACCGACGAACACAGCGCCCACGGCGCCGGAGCCGACGCTGATCCGGCGGAGCTCCGCGCCGCCATGGGAATGGCGACCGATGCCGAGCTGGCAGAGCTCCGCAACGCGACCGGCACCGCGCTGGACTGCCAGTTCCTGACGCTCATGATCCGTCACCACGAGGGTGCCATCCCCATGGCCGATGCCGTGCTCGAGCGCGGCAGCATCCCCCGGGTGCTCCAGGTCGCCGAGACCATGAAGGTCAACCAGACGGCGGAGATCGATGCGATGCACGCCTCGCAGGCGCGGCTGGGCTGCTCGGCCGGCTGACACGGCGGCCGCTAGGGTGGTCGCGTGAACCAGCATCACGTCCGCCGCCCCGTGGCGGTGACCCTCGCGGTCGTGCTGGTCTCCCTCACCGGCGCGTACGACGTCGTGCTCGGCATCCTCGTGCTGCTGAGCCGCTACGACGTCGCCGCCGAGGACGTGCTGGCCGTCTCGCTCATCGGCGCCGGCATCATCCTGTTCGGACTCCTGACGCTCGCCGTCGCCTCCGGAGTCGCGCGGGGCAGCCGGCTCTCCCGGCTGCTGGTGACCATCTACGTCGCCATCCAGCTCACGCTGCACGTGATCACCATCGTCACCAGCGATGCCTGGGACGGCCTGCTGTTCGTGCAGATCGCCTTGCAGATCGCCCTGATCGTCGTCCTCTGGACGCCGCTGGGTTCGCGCTACTTCCGCTCGCGGGATGCCGCGCCGGACCCCTTCGCCCCCTGAGCACGCGCGAGCGAGGCGCGCACGAACCGTACGTGGAACAGGCGCACGATCTCGATCGCGCCGATCGCGACGATCACGAACAGCGTCAGGGCGTACGCTCCCTCGCGGCCGGGATCGACCAGCTGGAAGAACTCGATCGACAACGGCACCGTGAACAGCGTGATCAGCGCGAGGAACATGACCCCGATCACGATCACTTTGAAGCGGTTCAGCGGACGCGACAGGATCGACAGGATCCAGATGCCCACGACCGCCAGGATGATGGTCGAGCCCGTGCGCAGTTGATCCTCTTCGACGCCGATCGAACGGGCGACGAGGGCGTATCCGGTGAGCGTGAGGGCGACGATGAGCCCGGAGGGTAGGGCGAACGCGAGTGAGCGCGGCAGGAACCCCGGGATGTAGCGCCGGGCGTTCGGCATGAGCGCGAGGAAGAATGCGGGGATGCCGATGGTCAGCCCGTCGGTGATGGACAGCTGACGCGGCAGGAACGGGAACGACAGGACCAGCGTGCCGAACAGGACGGCCAACGCCGTCGCGTAGGCGGTCTTGGTGAGAAACAGCATCGAGACGCGCTCGATGTTCGCGATGACCTGGCGCCCCTCGGCGACGACGTCGGGCAGGTGCGAGAACCGGCCGTCCAACAGCACGAGGCGCGCGACCGCCTTGGTCGCAGCAGCACCGGAGTTCATCGCGATCCCCATGTCGGCGCTCTTGATGGCGAGCGCGTCGTTCACGCCGTCTCCCGTCATCGCGACGGTGTGTCCGCGGCTCTGGAGCGCGAGCACCATGGCCTTCTTCTGCTCGGGCGTCACCCGACCGAACACCGTGTGCGTCTCGAGCACGTCGGCCAGCGCTTCGGGGTCCTCCGGAAGCGTGCGCGCGTCGTACCCCTCTGCGACGTCGAGCCCCACGTCACGGGCGATGGCGGCGACCGTGCGCGGGTTGTCGCCGGAGATGATGCGCACGCCGACACCCTGTGCATGGAAGTAGGAGAGGGTCTGCGCCGCGTCCGGGCGCACGCGCTCCCGGAACGTGACGACCGCGACGGGGCGGAGCCGCGCCGGAAGCCGCTCCTGAGCCACGTCGCTCTCGTCGAGTTCGACCGGCGCCTGCGCCAGCACGAGCGTGCGCAACCCCTGCGAGGCGAGCGCGGTCACGAGTCCCCCGAGGACGGATGCGGCATCGGTCGCCTCTTCGGGGAACACCATCTCGGGAGCGCCGAGCACCCAGGTCTCGCCGGCCAGCGAGACCGCGCTCCACTTGCGGGCGGACGAGAAGCCGATCCGCGCGGTCGGCGCAGTGGCGGGCGCCTCCGGGTACGGCTCCCGCAGACACCGCGCCGTGGCGTTGGCATCGGGCGCCGACCCGTACCAGGCGAGCGCACTCTCCCAGGCCCCTGTCGCGTCCGGCAGCGGATGCGCGGCGTCGAAAGCGATCTCCCCCTCGGTCAGCGTGCCGGTCTTGTCGAGGCAGATGACGTCGACCCTGGCGAGTCCTTCCACGGCCGGCAGCTCGTTGACCAGCACCTGCTTGGCCGCGAGCTTCGCCGCCCCCACAGCGAACGCGATGGAGGTCATCAGGACAAGCCCCAACGGGATCATCGCCGTGAGCGAGGCGATGGTGTTGACGACCGCCTGCTCCCAGCGCCCCTCGGAGAAGATCACCGACCAGCCGCCCGCGACCATGACCTGCGCGTTGAGCACGAGCAACCCGATCGGGCCGATCCCCCAGCTCACCCACCTCAGCACGCGGTCGATGCTCGTGCGCAGCTCGCTGCGCACCATCGAGAAGCGCTTGGCCTCGGACTGGAAACGATTCGCGTAGGAGTCCGCACCGACCTTGTCGACCCGCGCGTCGCCCTCCCCGCCCACGACGATCGATCCCGAGAGCACCTCATCACCGGGACGCTTGTCGACCGCATCCGATTCGCCGGTGAGCATCGACTCGTCGACCTGCAACGCGACGGAGCGCTCCAGCACGGCGTCCGCAGCGATCTGATCGCCCGCTCGCAGCACGAGCACGTCGCCGAGCACGACCTCCGCCGGCGCGATCTCCGCCTCGCGACCCTCGCGCCGCACGCGGGCGCGCGGCGCGTTCAGCAGGGCGAGACGGTCGAGGGCGACCTTGGCGCGGAACTCCTGCACCGTGCCGATGATCGCGTTGGCGAAGGCAGCCAGTCCGAACAGGGCGTCCTGCCACCGGCCCACCAGCAGCAGCACGAGGAAGCACGCGCCGACGATGCCGTTGAAGAGGGTGAACACGTTGGCGCGCACGATGTTCCAGACGCTGCGCGACGTGTCGGCGTCGACCGAGTTGCCGAGACCCGCGGCGAGACGGCGGGCAGCCTCCTGCGCGTCGAGGCCCGTGTCCGGATCGGCGATCGACAGTGCCTGTTCGGATGGGCCCGCCCCCTGATGCATGCGCTCACCCTATCCGCCTGCCGCCTGAACGCATCAGGGGGCCGCATCCCCTCGGATACGGCCCCCTGATGCGTGTCGCGCGGGGTGTCAGCCCTTCGTCGCGCCGGCCAGCAGGCCGCGCACGAAGAACCGCTGCAGGGCGAAGAACACGATCAACGGAACGATGATCGAGATGAACGTGCCCGCCGACTGGAGATACCAGCGGTCGCCCCACGATCCGGACAGCGAGTTCAACGTCTGCGTCAACGGCAGCGATGAGCTCGGCGCGAAGATCGTGGCCACCAGCAGGTCGTTCCACACCCACAGGAACTGGAAGATGGCGAACGACGCGATCGCCGGCATCGCCAGGGGCAGGATCATACGGAAGAAGATCTGCCCGTGGCCGGCGCCGTCGACGCGCGCCGCCTCGATGACCTCGCTCGGGATCTCCGAGATGAAGTTGTGCAGGAGGAAGATCGCCAGCGGCATGGCGAAGATCGCGTGCGCGATCCACACCGTCGCGAAGCTGTGCTCCACTCCGCGCAGCTCGAAGCCGGGGAAGACGGCGACGCCGTTGATCTCGAGGCCGCGCGAGAACAGGCTGAGCAGCGGCACGAGGGCCATCTGGATCGGCACGATCTGCAGCGCGAACACGAAGATGAACAGGCCGTTCTTGCCCTTGAAGTCGATCCAGGCGAACGCATACGCCGCGAGCGATGCCAGCGCGATCGGGATGGCGGTGGCAGGGATGGCGATGGCGAGCGAGTTGAGGAACGACTCTCCCAGCGTCAACGCGGTGCCACCGGAGGTGAGTGCGTCGAAGTAGTTGTCGAGCGTGAAGGCGGGGTCGACGAAGACCGTCCACCATCCGCTCGTCTGGGAGTCGGCACCGGGGCGGAACGAGGTGACGAAGAGGCTGAAGGTCGGGATGGTCCAGAAGATCGCGATGATGATCGCGATCAGCGTGGCCGTCTTCGACGTCATCCGCTTCTGCGCCGTCTTCTCGTTGCGGCGCGTGTCGCGCGCGACCTTGCGCGCAGCCTTGGCGTCGAACGCCGGCGTGGTCGGGGCGGCGGCGCTCATCGGATCTCCTTCTGCTTGCGCATCTGACGCGCGTTGTAGATGATCAGCGGCAGCACGAACAGGAAGAGCACGACGGCCAGCGCCGAGGAGTGCCCGTAGCTCTGGAACCGCTGCTGCTGGTTGACCATCTCGAAGCCCAGCACCGAGGTGTTCGACCGACCGCCGGTCATGACGGCGACGATGTCGTAGACCTTCAGCGAGGCGATCGTGATCGTCGTGAGCACGACGATCAGCGATGAGCGGATGCCGGGAACGGTCACGTTCCTGAACCGCTGCCAGGCCGACGCGCCGTCGAGCTGCGCGGCCTCCAGCTGCTCGGTCGGGATCGCCTTGATCGCCGCCGAGAGGATGACCATCGCGAAGCCGGTCTGCGTCCACACGAACACGGCCAGCAGGGCGAAAGTGTTGATGAGCGGCTGCGCGTCCAGCCAGCCGACCGGGTCGCCGCCGAACATCGTGACGATCGCGTTCAGCAGACCGATCTGCTCGCCCTGCCGGTAGTCGTAGACGAACTTCCAGATGATGCCGGCACCGACGAACGAGATCGCGACCGGCATGAACACGAGAACCTTCAGGATCTTCTCACCGCGGGCGCGGTCGATGAAGGCGGCGTAGGCGAGGCCGATGATGGTCGACAGCGTCGGCGCGAACAACGCCCAGATGATCGTGTTGATGACCGACCAGAAGCCCTCGGGGTTCGTGAACGTCCAGATGTAGTTCTCGAGACCGACGAAGTTGTCACCCGTCTTGTCGAAGAACGACTGGAAGAAGGTCGAGATCGCCGGGTAGATGAGGCCGAGCAGGAGCAGCAGCATCGCCGGGGCCAGGAACACGACCAGCTGGAACACGTATCCCGCACCTTCGCGGGAACGATAGTCGGCGAAGAAGAGCAGGGCGCCCACGCCCAGCGCGATGGCGAGCACGTAGACGAGAGCGTTCTGATACGGACGCAGCAGCATGAAGGCGAGCAGCGGAATCGCGAAGCACGCGACGACTCGCAGCCACAT
Source organism: Microbacterium sp. KU4F (assembly GCF_056868075.1). Lineage (NCBI taxonomy): Bacteria > Bacillati > Actinomycetota > Actinomycetes > Micrococcales > Microbacteriaceae > Microbacterium > Microbacterium sp. KU4F. The sequence goes on from NZ_CP200324.1 coordinate 1,413,989, forward strand.
GTAGCCGCGACCGCGCCGCGGCGCGAACTCGATGAGCAGCAGGACGAGCCCGACCACGGCGCCGAACACGATCAGGACGATCGGGATCTGCACGATGGGGTTCAGCCCACCGAGCCAGACGAAGAAGCTGTTGAGGGAGAAGCCGAGCGAGGTCGGCGGTGCGTCGTCGACCTTCGGGCTCAGCCACAGAAGAAGGGCCGCCACAACGGCGAGAGCCGCGGCGGCGATGGCGATGATCGTGGCGATCTTGCGCGCACGGGGCGATTTCGGAGGCTGGAGCTCGTCATGGAAGACGAGCGGCTCCGTCGTTTTCGTCTGGGACATCTGGGTCCTTGTCGTCCGGGCGGCCGCCCGCGGGCGGGGCCGCGGGGCCGCCCGGCAGAAGTGCCGAGCGACCCCGCGGTCGCGAGCGAGCCGACGGGATTAGTTGTCGTATCCCGCCTGGATGTCGCTGAGCACCTGGTCGAGCGGACGGCCGTCGATCCAGTTGACCATGCCCTTCCAGAACGATCCGTTGCCCACCGTGGCCGGCATCAGGTCGGAGGCGTCGAAGCGGACGACAGTGGACTGGTCCTGCAGCGTCTTCATCGCGTCCGTCAGGAACTCGCTGGAAGCCAGCGACGGGTCGGCGCCCTTGTTCGCGGAGATCACGCCGCCGAGCTTGACGCGCGCGTCGGCGAACTCGGGAGTCGACATGTACTCCACGACCTTCTGCACGGCTTCGTCGTCGCTGAAGGCGGCGACGAACTCGCCACCGGCCTCGACGTTCTGCTCGCCGTCGGCGGTGATGCCGGGCAGCAGGAACGCGTAGACATCACCGTCGGGGGCGACCGTCGGGGTGGCACCCGAGGCGGTCTTGGCCTCGAGGAAGTTCGCCGACAGGAACGACGCCTGGTGCGTCATCGCGCAGCGACCGTCGGCGACCGCGGCCGCGACATCGCCGAAGGCGGTGGAGTTGATGCTCTTGACGTCGCCGTAGCCCGCGTTGACGTAGTCGGGGTTCAGGAGAATCTTGCCGACGGCCTCGAAGGCCTCCTTGATCTGCGGGTCGGTGAACTTCACCTCGTTGGCAACCCACTGGTCATAGACGTCGGCACCCGACTGACGCAGCACGAGGTCCTCGATCCAGTCCGTACCCGGCCAGCCGGATGCGGCGTCGGAGGCGAAGCCCGCGCACCACGGTGCGGCGCCCGTCTTGTCGCGGATCGTCTGGGTGAGAGTCAGCAGATCGTCCCACGTCTTGGGGACCTCGACACCCCACTCCTTGAAGCTCGCGGGCGAGTACCAGACGTAGCCCTTGACATTCGCGAGCATCGGCGCGGCGTAGAAGGTGCCGTCGGCCGAGCCGTAGTTCTTCCAGTCCGCGGACCAGTACTCGTCGACGTTCTTGGAGACCGCGTCGGAGCCCTCCTTGACCTCGCCCGTATCGATGAGCGACTTGAGCAGGCCGGGCTGCGGCACGATCGCGATGTCGGGGGCCGAGCCACCCGTCACCTTCGTCACGATATTGCCCTCGAAGCTCTTGTCGCCCGTGTAGACGACCTTGATGCCGGTGTCGGCGGTGAACTGCTCGAAGGACTTGTTGAGCGCATCCGCCTCCCCACCGGTGATGCCGCCGGCGATCTGGACCGTCGCGCCCTCGACCGAGCCGCCGCCCTGGGACGAGCTGGTCTCGGCACAGCCTGCGAGTGCAAGGCCGGCGACTCCCAACAGAGCCATCGGGACGAGCACCCGACGTCGCTGTGACCTGGTCATGTGATTCCTCCTCTTTGAGCACGCAGGAGCATCTTGCCCCGCGTATCGGCTTCACTCAGGAACCGATTCCAGGCCACCGTAATCCAATCCCGCATCCGACACAACAGCGAACGATCACAACTCGATAACCTGCCTATGGGAGCGCTCCCGCCATGACCAGAGACGGTCATGGGAGCGCTCCCGCGTCTTTGGGACCGTGTGGAACCGGTTCCCTATCGACGCGAGTTTGGCCTAGCATGTGGAACGTCCCCACATCACCCGTCGAGGAAGAGGGTGGCTCTCATGAGCGGAATCGCCGACGTCGCGCGTCAGGCCGGTGTCTCCAAGTCCACGGCGTCGCGCGCGCTCAGCGGTTCCGGCTACGTCTCCGACGAGACGAGAGACCGCGTCACGCGCGCAGCCGAGATGCTGGGCTACGTGCCGTCGACGAACGCGCAGAGCCTGTCGACCGGGCGCACCCAGAACATCGGCGTGGTCATGCCCTACGTCAACCGGTGGTTCTTCGCCGAGGTACTGGAGGGCATCCAGGCCGCCCTTCTTGAGCGCGGGCTCGATCTGACCCTCTACGACGCCAAACCCGGCAGCGACACGCGAGAGCGGATCTTCGAGAGCTTCCTGACGCGCAAGCGGTTCGACGGCCTGATCGCGGTCGGGCTCGAACCCGAGGAGAACGAGCTGGACAGCATGCTCGCGCTCGGCAAGCCCGTCGTGAGCGTGGTCGGCAACCACGAACGCACCAGTGTCGTGACCCTCGACGATGCGCTGACCGCCCGGCGCGCCACCGAGCACCTGATCGAGCTCGGGCATCGTCGCATCGCCTTCCTGGGCGCGGGCTCGCGCACCCGCTGGCCGCACGTGGAATCGTCGCGACTCGACGGCTACATGCAGTCGATGGCGGACGCGGGGTTGGCTGACGAGGCGACCCACACCGAGTCGGAGCTGACGCTGCCCGCCGGTTACGACGCCGCGGTCGAACTGCTCAGCGATACGCGCACGCGCCCCACCGCGATCGTCGCCGCGTGCGACGAGGTCGCCATCGGTGCCATCATCGCGGCCAGGCGCCTCGGCCTGCACGTTCCGGCGGCACTGAGCGTCATCGGCATCGACGACCACGAGTTCGCCGAGATGTTCGCGCTGACAACCTTCCGCCAAGTTCCGCGCGAGCAGGGCGCCGCGGCCGTCGAGCTGCTCATGCGCCAGATCCAGGACCCGACGCTCGCTCCCGTCATCCAGCGCCTCAAGCCGAGACTGGTCGTGCGCAGCTCCACCGGCCCACTGCGTTCGGATCGCGCCGCGGCCGACGCCACGGTGTGAACGAGGGCGCCGGCGCCGAAGCGCCGACGCCCTCGCGTCATCCGTCGTCGATCAGCTGCGTCGACGCATCGGGAGGGCGCGTCCGACGATGCCGAGCGCGAGCAGCAGCGATGCGGCGAGCAGCCCACCCGCGATCCACTGCGTTTGAACACCGGTCGCGGCCAACGAGCCCGACCTGGGAGCGATGGAGACCGCCTGCCAGCCGATGACCTGACCGTTCTCATCGAGCACCACGAGCCGGTGATCGCCCGCGAGATCGGCGGGCAGGGTGACCGTGACGTTGCCCGCCGCATCCACCTGATGCCATCCCCCAGCTGCCGCGGCGTCGAGTACAGCCAGACCGTCACCCAGTCGCCCGCGTACTGCGTGCCGACGTGGATCGTGATCGTGGCTCCGGCGCGCAGCTCGCCCGTGATGACCTTGATGAGATCCTGCAGGGCGGACACGAGCTGGCTCAGGTCCGCGGGCTGCGGCGTCGTCGTCGGCGGTGTGTCGGAGGTCACCTTCAGCGGCAGGCGGAGCTCCGTGCCCGTCTGCGGCGCCTGGAGGACGATCGTGCTGCCTGCCGGAGCGTCGGCGGGCACCGTGAAGGCGACCGTTGCCGCTCCGTTCGTGACGGTCACCGGATCGATGACGGCCGTGCTGCCCTCGATGCTCACCAGCAGCGAGGTCGTCTCCGGGCTGCCGAGCGAGGTGAGGTTCAGCCCGCCCACCTGGAACGAGACCTGCGCACCGCGGGCGGCGGATGCGGGAAGCCCCGTCACCTCGGCACTGCGGCTGGCGTAGCTCGGCGAAACCGGGCTGTTCGCCGTCAGGTACGAGATCCAGGCGTCCCGGTCGATGAGACCCGAATCGCGCGTATCGGTGCCCTCCTTGAAGGTGCGGAAGTTGTCGCCGCCGGTCAGCAGGAAGTTGAACGAGCCGATCCGGTACGAACCCTTCGGATCGATCGGCTTCCCGTCGATCCAGACGCCCGTGATGTGGGATCCCTGCGGCGCATCCGCGTCGTAGGTGTAGGTCACGTTCTTCGAGAGACCGAGGGCGAGGTAAGGCCGCGACGGGACCTGGCCTTCCTCATCGATCTGCCACTGCTCCTCGAGCACCTGCGTGAACTGGGCCCCCGTGAGGGTCGTCGTCCAGAGGTTGTTCACGAAGGGCAGCACCGCGTTCGCCTCGGCGAACGTGATCACGCCGTCGTCGCCGCGCAGGAGCTCGGCACGAAGACCACCGGGGTTCACCACGCCGATCTCGGCGCCGCCCCGAAGCGGGTCGGACAGCGTCGCCACGAGCGAGTCGGCGACGAGGTTCCCGAGCGTCGACTGCGCCGCGCGGTTGTCGCGCGTGCCACCGGCGTAGACGCCGCCCGTGTACGCCCCGCCAGCGAACGCGCTGGTGATGTCGGCGGTCACCGAACCGATCGGCTTGTCGCCGACGGCCTTCGCGCGGGCGAGGGCGCCGTCCACGATCCTCTTGACCTCCGCCACCCGCGGGTAGGTGGCGACGAGCTGCGCGTCATCGGTCTTCGTGCGCTCGACGTTCTCCGCCTCGTACGAGATGACGTCGCCGCTGTCCGCGTCGACGTTGAGCACGACGCGCCCGATATTCTCGCCGTAGCTTCCGGTCTGGACGACGGGGCGGGTCTTTCCGGGCTCCCCAGGAATCGGTGCGTTCCACGCGTACTTCATGTGCGTGTGACCCGTGAAGATCGCGTCGACGGATGCCGAGGTCTTCTGCACAATGTCGGTGAACGCCTTCCCCTCCTCGAGTTTCTCCGGCAGAGTCGCGACATCGGCCTGACTGAAGGCGGCGCCCTCGTGGTACTCGGCCACGATCACATCGACGTTGCCTTCGGCCTCGAGCTTCGCCGCAACGCGGTTGACCGCATCCACCGGGTCTCCGAACTCGATGTCCGTGATGCCTGCCGGCGTGACCAGCGTCGGCGTCTCCTCGGTGACGGCGCCGATGACCGCGACCGTGAGCCCATCCACCTCGAAGGTCGCGTACTCGGGAAGCGCCGGCGTCGTGGTGCCCTTCTTGTAGACGTTCGCGCCCAGGTACGTGAAGTCGGCGGCGGGCTGCACGCGATCCTTCAGATCGGCGAAGCCCTTGTCGAACTCATGGTTGCCGACGGTCGACGCCTTCAGACCGAGGGCGTTGAGCACATCGATCGTCGGCTGGTCGTCCTCGAAGGAGGAGGCGAACAGCGAGGCGCCGATGTTGTCACCGCTGGAGAGGAACAGCGTGTTGTCGTCGCCGTACTCGGCGCGCAACTGCTCGACCGTGCCGGCGAACTTCACCGTGTTGGCGTCGATCCGACCGTGGAAGTCGTTGATGTTCAGCAGGTTGATCGGGACGGTCGGGTTCCACGCGACGCCCACCACGACGGGGTCGTGGTCGCTGGAGCGGTAGGGCGAGACGTCGTAGAAGTTCGTCGCGTTGTAGTTGTACCGGCTGTACTCGAGCGCGATCGACTCCCCCGCGTTGATGTTCCACACATCGACGCCGGTGACCATCTTGGCCGCGGCGGACGACGCGAGGACGTGGTCGAGCGAACCGCTCGCGCCGTCGAACGAGTACGTGTGCTTGCCCGTGCGCGATCCGAGGTCGGTGTACCCGGACGCGTAGAAGACCTGCATGGGGTCTTCCTGCGTGTACGAGTTGAAGTCTCCGAGCAGGAACACGCGGTCTGTTCCGGCCGCAGCCTTCCGCTCGTCGGCGAAGTCCACGAGCGCGTGCGCCTGGCGGACCCGGTCGCCGTTGTAGGCGCCCTGCGGCCCGTTGGCGTTGTCGCCCGTGGCCGGGTTGTCGCGGTTGTCCCCCTTCGACTTGAAGTGGTTGACGATCGCCAGGAAGGCGGCATCCGTCTCACCCTTGGGCGCGAACGCCTGAGCGAGCGGGCGTCGCGCGTTGACGAAGGCGGCATCGAGATCGATGACGGAGTCGCCGATCGGCGATACCTCATCGGCCTTGTAGATGAACGCGGTGCGGATGACGTCCTCACCGGCGGGCACCTGGCTGGGCGAGGGCACATAGGCCCACTCGTCCTTGCCGAGATCGGCGTTCAGCGCGTCGACGAGGCTCGACAGGGCGGTGTCGCGGTTCTTGCCGAACGCCGCCGAGTTCTCGATCTCCTCGAGCGAGACGACCTCGGTGCCGAGGTGGTTGATCGCGTCGACGATCTTGTCCTGCTGACGCTTCAGGCTGACGTCGGTCGCCGCGCCACGCGGGCCGTTGTTCGGGCACTGGTTCGCCGTGATGGGGGTACCGTCACGGTCGGTGTAGACCGACGTGCAGCCCACCTCCGCGGCAGTGGTCGTGAAGTAGTTCAGCACGTTGAAGCTGGCGATCGAGATGTCGCCGCCGACCGCGTCGGGCGCGGATGCGGCGCGCGCCGATCCGATGGTGACGGGCAGAGGGTCGCCGGCCTTGAGCTGTGTGGTCGGCTGCACCTTCCAGGCACCGTTGCGGTAGTCCAGGATCACCGGCTGCGTGAACGACACTGCGCCGCCCACCGTGACAGGGACGTCGGTGAGGTACGGCAACGGGATCGCCTTGTTGGTCGAGCCGCCGAGGAAGTTGATCGACGCGCCGTCGTCGAGCACGACACCGCGCGCGGCGTTGTCGGCGACGGCGTCCGTGTACTCCTGGGTGCCCACACGCGCGACATCCGTCGGCGTGATGAGCGGCTTGTCGCCGGAGGCGAGCCCGATCTCGGCGAACTGGTTCGTCGTGTACGTGTTGCTCACCGTGAACCGGCCCTGGGGCGTCACGAGCATGCTCTCGAACTTCTCGCGGTCCGCGGGCGCGATCGGCCAGGAAAGGGGCACCGGCGTCACGGCCGCGACCTGCTCGTCGATCGTGGTGACCGAGCCGGCCGAGACGTTGAGCTGGGTGAGGGTCTGGGCGTCGTCCTTGACGCTCGAGTACTCACCGGCCACGCCGGTCACCTCGACGTAGGCGCCCATCGGGGCCTTCGCGGCGAGGGCTGCGCCGGCCTGTCCTGTTCCGCCATAGACGAAGACGGCGTCGGAAGCGGTGTGCGAGGCATCCACCGCGCCGCCGGTGCCGGGAGTCTGGATGGTGAAGCCGTTGAAGCCGCCCTCCGCGTAAGCACCGGTGACGACGCCGCGTGTGGTGACCGTCTGGCCCAGCAGCGGTGTCGCGTTGCCGGAGCCCTGGATCTCGGCGATCGTCCTGAGTGCGGGCGTGCCGGGATCCGGGTCGGTGCCGGGATCCGGGTCCGTGCCGGGATCGGGGTCGGTTCCCGGGTCGGTGCCGGAGGTTGCGGATGCCTGCGGTGTGATCTGCACGGGGTGGCTGAAGTCGGCCGCGTTGTTGTCGGTGTCGACGAAGTTCGTGCGGGCGAGAGAGTTGGGGACGCTGTTGTTGCCGGTGACCGGGGCCACACTCGTCTCGAACGTCTTGGATGCGCCGTAGCCGAGGAGATCGACGACGTGCTGCTGCTCGACGACGGATCCGGTGGGAAGCGTCAGCGCCTGCGTGGTGTCCGCGAGGTAGAGCGTGCCCGTCGTGCCGGAGGCGTTGAAACCCTTGTCGAAGGACAGGTCCGGGGTGACGGGCAACTCGGCACCCACGGCGCCGTTGCCGTTCCACGCGATCAGGTAGTAGTCGTCGGGCTCGATGACGCCGCTCAGCGGCTCGGTGACCGAGGGTCCGCCGGTTCCGTCGGCTGAGCGGTACTGGAGCGACCAGCCGTCCAGGCTCTGCGCGGTGTCGCCGGCGTTGTACAGCTCGACGAACTTCTTGTGGAACGGAGCGTTGGCGCTTCCGCCCTTGAGGTACACCTCGTTGATGATGACATCGGCGGGCTCGACGGCGACGGCGGGCACGAACATGCCTGCGACGACCGCGGTTCCGATCCCGAAGGCGAGCGCCGCGAGAGGGCGCCTCGGCTGGGAGGGGGACATGGATCTCCTGAGGTTTTGCTGGGGGGACATTCAGGAGACTACGAAGAGAGGACCCCTCCGCGGCTTACGAGAAGATGACGGTTCGATGAGATTGCTCTCATCCGCGGATGCTATGCGACGAGACGCACGAAGGCCCCGAATGCGGCGAACCGCATCCGGGGCCTTCGTGAAGAAGGTGTGGAACCTTACTTGAGGGTGACCGTCGCGCCGGCCTCTTCGAGAGCGGCCTTCGCCTTCTCGGCGGTCTCCTTGTTCGCGCCCTCGAGCACGGCCTTGGGAGCACCGTCGACGACGGCCTTGGCCTCGCCGAGGCCGAGCGAGGTGAGCTCGCGGACCGTCTTGATGACCTGGATCTTCTTGTCGCCAGCGGCCTCGAGGATGACGTCGAAGGAGTCCTTCTCCTCGACCTCTTCCGCGCCACCAGCAGCACCCGCAGCGCCGGCAACGGCGACGGGGGCGGCAGCGGTGACGTCGAACTTCTCCTCGAACGCCTTCACGAACTCGCTGAGCTCGACGAGGGTCAGGCCGGCAAACTGCTCGAGCAGCTCCTCAGTGGTGAGCTTCGCCATGATGTATCTCCTAGATAGGTGGGGGTGTGTGGGAAAGAGCTCGCCGGATGCTTACGCGGCCTCGGCGGTCTCCAGCTTTTCGCGAAGCGCGTCGATGGTGGCCGCAGCCTTGCCCATCGTCGCCTTCATCATGCCCGCGGCCTTCGCCAGCAGAACCTCACGGCTCTCCAGGGAGGCGTACTTGTTGACCTCGTCGGCACTCAGGGCGTTGCCCTCGAAGATGCCGCCCTTGATCACGAGAAGCGGGTTGGCCTTGGCGAAGTCACGCAGAGCCTTGGCGGTGGCGACGAAGTCACCGTGCACGAACGCCACGGCCGAGGGACCCTTGAGGTCCTCGTCCAGCGCCGTGATCCCCGCATTGTTCGCGGCGATCTTGGTCAGCGTGTTCTTCACCACGGCGTAGCTCGCGTCCTGACGGATGCTGTTGCGCAGCTGCTTGAGCTGGGCAACCGTCAGACCGCGGTACTCGGTCAGCAGAACGGCGGTCGAGTCCTCGAAGTTCTTCGTGAGCTCGGCGACCGATGCATCCTTCTGCGCCATGGTCACTCCTTGATGTGAACGTGACACCCCGCGGTGGCGGAGCGTCGGCCTCGACCACCCGCACATGACAAAAGCTCCGGCGCAAGCGCACGGAGCTCGGTTCCCGAAGGAGGAAGTTCAGTGTCACCTGCGCGGGCCCCTGCATGGCAGAGCTTCGATCGCATCGCGTTTGCACGCACAGCGATGACCAGCGGTCTTTGGCTTGTTCACCAGAGTACGCCACGTCGCCCGTTGCCCCAAATCGGGGCAGGCCGGCGCATCCGCGGCGCATGTCGCTCTCGAAGGCGTCCGGCGCCGGGCGTACGCTCGAGAGGTGACCCCCGAACTCGCCGCCCGCATCGTCGCGGACTCCCGCGATCGAGTGGCGTGGATCCGGGCGCGCTCACGCGGCATCACGGCGACGGATGTGGCCTCCCTCACGAGCGAGCGGGCGATCGCGAAGGCCGCCGACCAGAAGTTGGGCGGCTCGCGGTTCTCCGGCAACGCCTACACCGATCACGGTCGACGACGCGAGCCTGAGATCGCCGCCTGGGTCGCGGCGACCCACGGCATCCAGCCCTCATCCGCCCTGTTCCACGCGGTCGTGGAGAAGCGGCACCTCGCGACCCCCGACGGCATCGCGGTCGACGCCGAGGGCCGGGTGACGCTGGCGGAGATCAAGACGACCAACAAATCATGGCGGTCGATCCCCCGGGGTTACCTCCGCCAGGTGTGGTGGCAGCAGCACGTGCTCGGAGCCGAGCGCACTCTCGTCGCCTGGGAGCAGCACGACGGCTTCGTGCCGGTCGACGACGAGCCGCGGTGCGCCTGGGTCGAGCGCGACGAGGTCGAGATCGGCAAGCTCGTACGCCTCGCGACCGCCCTGATCGACGAGCTGCACCTGCGCACCACACGTGGCCGAACTCCCGCGCCGGCTCCCGAAGCCCCGCCGCGTCGCGAGTACCGCGCGCTCGTCTTCAGCGACTGACCCGTCGCTCGCCTCCCGCTTCCTAACAGTCGGGAATAGTTGACGCGTCTCAACGATTGACAATATAGTTGACCCGACTCAATCGTTGACATATATCAACTTACTGCGCCGACGACGCCGCACCCCACCGAAGGATGCCGCTGTGACCACCACCATCTCCCGACCGACGGACGCGTCGAGCAAGACCGCGCGCCGTCACGTCCTCGAAGCCCTGTCCGGCCTGCTGCTGGGCATGTTCGTGTCGATGCTCGCCTCGACCGTCGTCTCGACATCGCTCCCCGTGATCATCCACGACCTCTCCGGGAACCAGAGTTCGTTCACCTGGGTCGTGACCGCGACCCTTCTGACCACCGCCATTACGACGCCCATCTGGGGCAAGCTCGCGGACCTCACGAACCGGAAGGTGCTGTATCAGCTGGCGATCGCGATCTTCGTTCTCGCCACCGCGGCCGCGGGATTCTCGCAGAGCCCCGAGATGCTCATCGCGTTCCGCGCGGTGCAGGGCATCGGCGCCGGCGGCCTGGCCGCGCTCAGCCAGGTCATCATGTCGGACATCATCAGCCCGCGTGAGCGCGGTCGTTACATGGGCCTGTTCGGCGCCGTGATGGCCGTCGCGACCGTCGGCGGCCCGCTGCTCGGCGGCGTGATCACGGATGCCTGGGGCTGGCGATGGAACTTCTTCGTCGCGCTCCCCTTCGCCGTCGCGGCGCTGCTCATCGTGCAGCGCACGCTCCACCTGCCCCAGCGCACACCGCGCAAGGTGTCGATCGACTACATGGGCATCGTCCTGCTGGGCACCGCCGTCTCGCTCCTGCTGATCTGGATCACCCTCGCCGGCAAGGACTTCGAGTGGTGGAGCCTGAACACGCTGTTCATGGTCGGCGGCGCGGTCCTCGCAACGATTCTGTTCATCATCGTGGAGCTGCGGGTGCGCGAGCCCCTCATCCCGCTGACGCTCTTCCGCAACCGCACGTTCACCCTGGCCGTGATCGCCTCGATCGCCACGGGCATCGCGATGTTCGGCGCGTCCGTGTACCTGAGCCAGTACATGCAGTCGGCCCGCGGCGCCACGCCGACCGAAGCCGGTGTCATGACGATCCCGATGATCGCAGGACTGCTCGTCGCGTCCATGGGCGTCGGAGCGCTCATCACCCGGTTCGGCCACTGGAAGCCCTACCTCATCGCGGGTGGCGTGCTCCTGACAGCGGGTTCCGCCCTGCTGTCGAAGATCCACTACGACACCCCGTTCGCCCTCGTGTCCGTGTACATGTTCCTGTTGGGCGCCGGCGTCGGCATGACCATGCAGAATCTCGTGCTCGTCGTGCAGAACACCTCGCACCCGAGCGAGATCGGCGCCGCGAGCTCGGGCGTCACGTTCTTCCGCAGCCTCGGCGGCACGATCGGTGTCTCCGTGATGGGCGCTGCCCTGGCGACCCGCGTGACGGACCTGCTCACCGATCGCGCAGACGAGGTCCGCACGGTGCTGGCCGGGCTCGGCAAGGAGGGCGCCGAGTGGGCCACGCAGTTGAGCTCGGGCACTCTGCCGCAGGTCGCTGCCATGCCGGGTCCGCTGCGCGTCATCTTCGAGGATGTGTACGCGAACGGCATCTCACACGCGTTCCTCATCGCGGTGCCCGTCGCCGTGCTGAGCGTTCTGGCGATCGTGTTCCTCCCGAACACACCGCTGACGCGGATGACCACGACCGAGCGGGCACACGCCTCCGAGGCGGATCTGGCGACCGTGTCGGTGCCCGAGGCCATGGCCACGCTCACCGCGACCGGCGCCATCACGACGCCGTCGGGAACGCCGGATGCGGGCGACGAGCGCAAGTAGAGTGATCACGATGTCCGAGAAGTCGAGCGACGAGGAGCGCACCGAGGCGGTGCGTGCACTCGAGGCACAGTTCAGCGACCTCATCGGACAGTTCCGACGCGTCATCAGCGAGAACGCCCATCGCGTCAGCCCAGGGCTCCTCCCCGGGGCGTACAAGGTGTTCACGACCATCGCGCGCCACGAGACCGTGACGCAGGCGACGCTGGCCGATCACCTGCTGCTGGACAAGGGCCAGCTCAGCCGAACCGTGCGCGAACTCGAGGCCCTCGGCCTCATCACGCGCTCCCCGGACCCGGCCGACGGGCGCTCGAGCCTGCTCTCACCCACCGAGTACGGCCTCGAGCGGCTCGCCGCCGCCCGCGCTCCGCAGGAGGGCGTGCTGGTACGCGCGCTCGAGAGCTGGGACGTCTCGGACATCGACAACCTGCGCCGCCTGCTCCAAGCACTCATGGCCGGCATCAGCCCCGACACCGTCTCCTGACGGCCAGGAAGAGCCCCCGCACCGACATCCGGTGCGGGGGCTCTCCGCTTCTGCGGGGCAAGAGGTTCTCCGCACGGTGACACCGGGGTAACGCCCGCGAGACATAGCCGCGATTGACTGAGGGCAGACACCGCATCGCATGGCCGATGCCTCCCGCAGCGAAAGGAGCGGCCGATGATCCCCCGACCGCTGAGACACGACGCTTCCTCCCCCGCACCGATGCGGGCCGAGGACGTCCCGACGCAGATGCGCGCCGCCGTCATCACCACCACCGGAGCACCGGAGCTCCTCCACGAGACTCAGCTGCCGGTTCCGCAGCCTGTGCTCGGCGAGCTGCTCGTGCGCGTGGTCGCCGCCGGAGTGAACCCCATCGACGCGAAGACGCGTGCGGGCCAGGGGGTGAGCGGCGCGATCGCGGGCTACCCGACCACGCTGGGCTTCGATTTCAGCGGCGTCGTCGTCACCTCTCCGTTCGAAGCGCACCCCTTCCCCGCCGGCACGGAGGTCTTCGGAATGGTGCCCTTCCCGCGCACCGGCGGCACCTACGCCGAGTACGTCGTCGTGCCGTCCCAGTCCCTCGCCCGAAAGCCCGCATCGCTCTCGCACGTGGAGGCGGCCGGCATCCCCCTCGCCGCCCTCACCGCCTGGGGCGTGGTCGTGGAGACCGCGCACGCCCACGAGGGTCAGCGCGTGCTGATCCACGCTGGGAGCGGCGGAGTGGGCCACTTCGCGGTACAGCTCGCGGCGTACTTCGGCGCGCACGTGACGGTCACCTCCTCCGCCCGCAACGCCGCGTGGCTCCGTGAGCTCGGCGCATCCGTGGTCATCGACTACGCCACCACGCGGTTCGAGGACGTCGTGGCGGACATGGACGTCGTGATCGACCTCGTGGCCAACACCGAGGACGAGATCGGAACACGATCGCTCGGTGTCATCCGCCCCGGGGGCCTGTACGTCATGGTGCCCAGCGGCGGCTGGCCCGGCTTCGCCGAAGCGGCGGCCGAGGCGGGAGTGCGTGCCACCGGCTACAAGGTCATCCCGGACGGTGACGTTCTCGCGACCCTCGCCCGGCTTCTCGACACCGGATCGATCCAGGTCTACATCGACACCGTCTACGACCTCGCGGATGCGGCTGAGGCGCACCGCGCGCTGGAGCGGGGACGCACGCGGGGGAAGTCGGTACTGCGCATCAGCGAGGCGTGATCCGCAGCGCCGTGCGCGCCGTCCGCGTCACCGCATCCGCGACCGCATCCAGCAGCCCGGAGGCGAGGTTCCACTGCTGCCAGTGCAGGGGGACGTCGACGGGCGACCCGGGCAGCAGCACGAGGGAGCCGTCGGCGAGGTCCGCCTCCGTCTGAAGATCGGGTAGCATCCCCCATCCGAGACCGCCGCGCACCGCATCGGCGAAGGCGTGCGATCCGGGAACGAAGCTGCGCGGCGGCGACGCGGGATCGACGCCCCGCTCTCGTAGCCACCTGGACTGCAGTTCGTCGCGGCGGTCGTAGTCGACGACTCGCACATGCTCGGCGCCTCGACGTTCGAGCTCACGCGCGAGTGCCGGCGTCGCCACGGCGCGGTAGCGCATCGCGCCGAGCGGAGTCACTCGGCACCCGGCCACTGGGGTGGCCCGGGAGGTGACCGCGGCGACCACACGCCCCGATGCGAGCAGCTCTGCGGTGAAGTCCTGATCGTCCCGGTGGAGATCGAACACCACATCGTGCACCGCGACGACCTGCGACAGCGCGGCGACGAACCAGGTCGACAACGAGTCCGCGTTCACGGCGAGCGACAGGCTGACCGGTGTCGCGCCCTCTCCCTCGACGGGCTCGCCCAACTCCCGCAGGACGTCGTGCGAGAGCAGGGCGTACTGCCGGGCGAGACGCACGACACGCTCACCGTCCGCGGTCGCCCGCGCGGGTTTGGATCGCACGAGAAGCACACGACCCAGACGCTCCTCGAGCACGCGGATGCGTTGACTGACCGCCGAGGGCGTGATGTGCAGGCGGTGAGCCGCCGCATCCATCGTGCCCGTGTCTACGACGGCGGCGAGGGTCGCCGCGAGTTCCGCGGGAAGGTCGATCATGAGCCCAGCTTATGTGGATGAAGGAATCAGAACTGGTGCTCATGTTCCAGCCGACCTAGCGTCGGAGGGTGTTCCCCTCACTGGCCGCGGGCCTCGGGCTCGGCCTCTCGCTCATCGTCGCCATCGGCGCGCAGAATCTCTTCGTGCTGCGCCAAGGTATCCGGCGAGAGCACGTGCTCTCGGTCGCACTCGTCTGCGCTGCCTCGGATGCGGTGCTCATCGCAGTCGGGGTGTCGGGGCTGGGGCTCCTCCTGGAGTCCGCTCCGTGGGCGGTGCAGGTGGCACGATGGGCGGGCGCCGCGTTCCTCCTCGGGTACGCACTGCTCGCCGCGCGCAGGGCCTGGCGCCCCGTCGACGTGCCGACCGTCGATGTAACATCCATTCCTGCGGCAACACGAACCTCACGCACCGCGGCTCTGCTCACCTGCCTGGCGTTGACCTGGCTCAATCCGCACGTGTACCTCGACACGGTCTTCCTGCTCGGTTCCGTGGCGAGCACGCATGGCGACTCCCGATGGTGGTTCGCGGCCGGCGCGATGCTCGCGAGCCTGGCCTGGTTCCTCTCCCTCGCCTACGGCGCCCGACTGCTCGGCCGGATGTTCACATCGTCGATCGCTTGGCGTGTTCTCGATGGCCTCATCGCCGTCGTCATGACGCTGATCGCGCTCAGCCTCATCCTCGGGGCCTGATGAGGGCACACGCGCAGGGCATCCTGCCACCGGCTCGTCGTTCGCGACAGCCCACAGCATCGCCGGCGCATCCGCGGCACAATGTGCGCATGCGTCATGTCCGAGTGATCGTCAGCGGCGCCGTGCAGGGCGTCGGTTTCCGCTATTCCACCCATGATGCGGCCGCTCGCCTCGGCGTCGCCGGCTGGGTGAGGAACCGCCATGACGGCACTGTCGAGGCCGAGCTCCACGGCGAGGAAGGGCGCGTGGATCGGATGATCGATTGGCTTCGCAAGGGGCCGCCCGCCGCGCACGTCGAGCGCGTGGAGGTCTCGGAGGCCACTCCCACGGGGCCGCTCAGTTTCGACATCCGAGAAGACGCCTGAACATGCAGGAAGAGCCCCGTCCGAAGACGGGGCCCTTCCTGTGAGACGTGTCTCAGACCAGTGCGTTGACATCCAGCGGGATGCCGGGGCCGAACGTCGTCGACACCGCGCCCTTCTGGATGTAACGGCCCTTGGAGCTGGACGGCTTCAGACGGACGATCTCCTCGAGAGCGGCCTTCAGGTTCTCGTCGAGCTGGTCGGCCGAGAACGAGGCCTTGCCCACGACGAAGTGCACGTTGGCGTGCTTGTCGACGCGGAACTCGATCTTGCCGCCCTTGATCTCCTCGACGGCCTTGGCCGGGTTCGGGGTGACCGTGCCGGTCTTCGGGTTCGGCATGAGGCCACGGGGACCCAGGACCTTACCGAGGCGACCGACCTGACCCATGAGCTCGGGGGTGGAAACGGCGGCGTCGAACGACGTGTAGCCGCCCGCGACCTTCTCGATCAGCTCGGCGCCGCCGACCTCGTCCGCGCCCGCTGCGAGAGCGGCCTCGGCGGCCGGGCCCGTCGCGAACACGATGACGCGGGCGGTCTTGCCCGTGCCGTGCGGCAGGATGACGGTGCCGCGCACCATCTGGTCCGCCTTACGGGGGTCGACCGACAGCTTGAGGGCGACCTCGACGGTGGAGTCGAACTTCTTCGACCCGGTCTCCTTCGCGAGGGTCACAGCCTCTGTCGGGGTGTAGAACTTGTCGGCCTCGATCTTCTCGGCGGCCGCGCGGAATGCCTTGGACTTGGTAGCCATGTTCGTTATCTCCCTCAGTCCTCGACCGTGATGCCCATGGAGCGGGCGGTGCCGGCGATGATCAGCGAGGCAGCCTCGATGTCGTTCGCGTTCAGGTCGGGCATCTTCGTCTCGGCGATCTGGCGCACCTGGTCCTTGGTGAGCTTCGCGACCTTGACGGTGTGGGGGGTCTTCGAACCCTTGGTGACGCCGGCGGCCTTCTTGATGAGCTCCGCGGCGGGCGGGGTCTTCAGGATGAACGTGAAGCTGCGGTCCTCGTAGACGGTGATCTCCACGGGGATGACGTTGCCGCGCTGCGACTCGGTCGCGGCGTTGTACGCCTTGCAGAACTCCATGATGTTGACGCCATGCTGACCGAGCGCGGGGCCGATCGGCGGCGCCGGGTTGGCTGCACCGGCGTTGATCTGAAGCTTGATCAGGCCGGTCACCTTCTTCTTCGGTGCCATTCTTCTTTCCTTTCATCGAGCGGATGCCGGATGCATCGGCTCTCCCGCATCCCGTCGAGGGAAGCGGTTGTCGCAGCGCACCGGAGCGGCACGCAAACCACAACACTCTACCGCATCACCGGGCGTGTCGCTGCATCCACCGGCGCCCCGTCCACGGGACACCGCATCCGTCACCCCTCCCGCGCACCCCGCCCCGACACACCTCCGTGTCTCACTTGTTCACCCAAAACGCATCCCAGCCGTGCACAAGTGAGACACCGAGACACACACCTCGCCCTGACGGGCCTCCGTGTCTCAGCCGTTCACCCGAAACCCGTCCCAAACGTGGATAAGTGAGACACCGAGCGGGGATGCGCGCCCTGTGATGCACGATGCGCGCCGCGCAACGGTGGAACGACGAACGCCCCGCCGGCTGGGCCGGGCGGGGCGTTCGAGGAATCCGTGCGTCAGATCATCTTCGAGACCTGGTCGAACGACAGCTCGACCGGGGTCTCGCGCTCGAAGAGCGAGACGAGGACCGTGAGCTTGCCGCTCTCGGGCTTGATCTCGCTGATCGAGCCGGGAAGACCCGCGAACGAGCCCTCCTTGATCGTGATCGTCTCGCCGATCTCGTAGTCGACCTCTGCCGCGATGACGCGGGCAGCCGCCGGGGCGGAGCTGCCGCCGCCGGACTTGGCCGGAGCGACGTCCTTGATCTCGACGAGGCTCTTGAGCATGTTGAACGCCTCTTCGAAGCGCAGCGGCGTCGGGTTGTGGGCGTTGCCGACGAAGCCGGTGACACCGGGCGTGTGACGAACGACCGACCAGGTGTCCTCGTTGAGCTCCATGCGCACGAGCACGTAGCCCGGGATGCGCACGCGGGTGACCATCTTGCGCTGGCCGTTCTTGATCTCGACGACGTCCTCCATCGGGACCTCGACCTGATAGATGTCGTCCTCGACCTCGAGCGTCGACTTGCGCTGCTCGATGTTGGCCTTCACCTTGCGCTCGAAGCCGGCGTAGGAGTGGATGACGTACCACTTGCCTTCGAGCGAGCGCAGCTCCTGGCGGAACGCCTCGTAAGGATCGGCGTCCGCGTCGACCTCTTCTTCGACCTCGTCCACCGCAGCGGCCGCGTCGTCGATCTCCGCCACGAACTCGGGGTCGAGCACGGGAGCGTCGGGCTCACCGTTGATGTCGGGTCCGTCGTAGGGCGTCACTTCGTCGGCCTCCTCGGCTGCGCGCTCTGCTTCTTCTTCGGCGAGCGACTCGCTCAGCACCTCGGCGGCCGCTTCCGCCTCGGCGGCTTCGTCGATCTCGAGAGCGTCGTTCACGATCGCGTCGGCCTCGGGGTCTTCCACGTCGGCATCCGCGTCGTAGCCCGTGTCGGAGTCCTCGTCGTCGTCGTCACCCTCGATGTGCAGCGCGACGTGCTCGGCGGCCTCGACGGAGCGCTCCTCGGCGGCGAGGGTGTTGCCCTCCTGCGCCTCGTCGTCCTCGCTGGACTGCTCGGCGGCGGTCGCCCAATCGGCGTCGTCGGTGTATTTCTCAGACACTTACGTACTCTCTCGTTCTGGTCTGCGGGTGGCGACACCCGCGCCTCGCGATGTCAGGCTCCGGGAACTCCGAAGACGACTGTCGTCAGCCAGACGAACACGACATCGAGTCCGTAGACGACCGCCATCATCACGATGACGAAGCCCAGGACGACGCCGGTGAACTTCACCAGCTCCTTGCGCGTCGGGGTGACGACCTTGCGAAGCTCGGCGAAGACCTGGCGGATGAAGATGACGATGCGCAGGAAGAAGTTGGGCTTCTTCTCGCGCATGGCACCGCCAGCGGCGACGACCTCGCCCTTCGGCTCGTCCTGGACCATGCACCCACCTGAATCGCTTACGTCGTGCCAGCATGCGCTGGCGCGCAGGGCGGACAGGAATCGAACCTGCAACCTGCGGTTTTGGAGACCGCTGCTCTGCCAATTGAGCTACCGCCCTAGAGACCCGGAGGTCTCGCGCCCGCACTCCTGCCGTGACCTGATCCAAAGGGATGTGTCGTCCCGATGACGGGCACGGCGAAAGAATGCAGACTTCAACTGCACGCTCAAGTGTACGGCATGGCACACGGGGGCGCGAACGCGCTCACGCGGGAAGGCACGGCGAGAAGACCGCGATCACCACCGCGGGACCCTCCGCCGCCAGGGTCACGGTGACGCCGTCCTCCGAGATCCAGCCCTGGCTTTCGGCGCCCGGATCGGCGTCGGCGAGCGCTCGCCACACGTCGGGATCCAGGCTCTCGCCGAGATCGTCGCGCACCCCGGTCGCCTGCGAGACGTCGGCGGCGACGGCGAGCACTCCGGTCGCCGTGAGCACGACCTGCTCGGTGTCGGCGGGCCGGGAGCACGCTTGCGTGCGCGGCTCGGCGGTCTCGAGAGTGCGCAGCACCTGGGGATCCACCGCCGATGCCTGAGCGACGAGATCGTCGAACACCTCGTTCATCCGGCGATCCGCCGCATCCGCATCCACCGACGAGCACGCCGTCAGCGCGAGCACGGCCGACAACGACGCGGCTGCCAGGCCGGAACGCGCCCTCACGGTCGCACCACCTCGAGCACCTCGTAGTCTGTCGCGACGGGTTCCGTGACCTGGACGCCGAGCGATGCGAGATGGTCCAGCAGCCAGCCGTCGTACCAGCCGTCGATGTCGCACGGCGAGGAGGTGTCGACGTAGTCGGATGCCGGGATGCCGTAGACGTACACGGCACGACAGCTCGCATCCGCCTCCAGCTCCGGGCCGTACTGGTCGTCGGTGACGCCTGCCCGATCGGCTGCGAGGAAGGCCGGATAGTAGTTCTGGTACTGGTACCAGTGCATCGCCTCGTGCACGAACACGGCCCACACGGACGATTCCATGCCCGGATCCCACGCGAGGAACAACCAGCGCGGATACCGGGTGGAGTAGCAGCCGCCGACGACGATCTCGTACCCGGTGCGCTCGGAGAGGTGGTAACCGCAGTTCTCGTCCCCGGCATCGAACGCGACCTGAACACGGTCCGCGCCGATCGACGAGAGGAACCCGCGCCCGTCGGGATCCGGGCCGGGAATCGCTGTCCCTCCGGGGTTGGGCACGGCCAGCAGCGGCGAGTCGGTCCCGGTCTTCCACTCCTCGACCTGCGCGTGCTCGTCGTCCCAGGCGCGACGATCGCTCTCGTAGTCGGCCGTCGCCTGCTGGGTGGCGGCCACCTTCTCTGACGCGGCGGCAAACGCATCGGCGACCGCCGACTCCTGCTCGGGGCTCATCACCCGCGAAGCGAGCAGTCGCTCGCGCTGCTGCCAGATGAGCCACGCGCCGCCCGTGCCGGCGGCGAGCAGAAGGATGAGGATGAGGCCCAGTGAGAGGCCGATGATCCAGCCCGCCCCGCGAGTGCGGCGTCGCGGTGCGGCAGTCGGCGGCCCCGCAGCCGGCGCCGGATCCAGCGTCACGCCATCGCCCCTTCGGCGGGATCGGCGCTGCGCCGCTCGAAGGCGCGTCCGGTGGTGACCGACGGCGTGATGCGCACGAGGACGTCCTTGACGGTGGGCGCCCAGGGTGCCGAGGCGAGGGACTCGAGGGCCGCGATCTCGTCGGAATGGTCGACGGCCGCCGCCGTCCCGCGCACGACGACGCTCCATGCATCGCGCTCGCTGTGGTCGTCGACCTCGAACAGCACCTCGTCGCGGGCGGTGAGCTCGAGCAGCTTCGTGCCGGGCGCAGTGCGGAACAGGATGCTGCGGCCGTCGAGCGCGTAGCCGACGGGGAACACGTCGATGCGCTCGCCGATGCTGGTCACCAGGCGACCGACCTCCTGTGTCGCGAGCAGGCGCCACATGGCCTCCTCGTCCAGCACCCGTACCCCGTCGGTCTGCGTCGTGTCGCTCATGACCCCATCCTGGCCCAACCGGGCCAGGGGCGCACGGGGTCGTTCTCTCCCCAGGCGCTCAGGTCCGCGCGCGCTCCCGGAGTACGCTGAATCGGTCGCCGCCCACCACCCGATGGGCGGCGCTGCGACGAGGTTCGAGGAGCGACGGTGAACGAGGTGCCGGCCCCCCAGCAGTTCCAGGTCGACCTACGCGGGGTGATCGATCTTCTCAGTCGGCACATCTACTCGAGCCCCCGCGTCTTCCTCCGCGAGCTCCTGCAGAATGCTGTGGACGCCATCGCCGCACGTCGCGCGCTGGATGGCGGCGGCGGCCGCATCCGCATCACCCCGGCCGGCGTCGAAGCCCCCGAGTTCATCATCCGCGACGACGGCATCGGCCTCACCGAGAGCGAGGTCGCCGATCTGCTGGCGACCGTGGGGCGCAGCTCCAAGCGTGACATCTTCGACCTTCCGCGCAGCGACTTCCTCGGCCAGTTCGGCATCGGGATGCTGTCGTGCTTCATGGTGTGCGACACGATCGTGATCCGCTCGCGGAGCGCCGCCGGAGGTCCTGCGGTCGAATGGGTCGGACGCTCGGACGGAACGTTCGCCGTGCAGCCGTGCGACGACGACATCCCGGTCGGAACCAGCGTGCACCTCACCCCGCGCAGCGACAGTGCGTCTCTGCTCACGGGTGCGACGGTGCTGGAGCTGGCCGAGACGTTCGGCCGCTACCTGCCGGTGACGGTCGTGGTGGATCTGCCCGGCGGCGGTGAGACCACCGTGACCGAGCCCGCCCCCTTCCTCGACGGCGACCTCGAGACCCGGCTCGCGTACGGGCGCGAGCTCATCGGCGTCGAGCCGCTGGACGCGATCGAGCTGACGGTCGCCGCCACGCAGACCCGCGGCGTCGCCTACGTGCTGCCCTTCGCGCCGCCGCCCTCGGCGCGCCAGAGCACACGCGTGTACCTGCGCCGGATGCTGTTGGCCGAGCGCGCCGACGATCTGCTGCCCGACTGGGCGTTCTTCGCGCGCGCGGTCATCGACTCGGGCGGGCTGCATCCGACCGCCAGCCGGGAGGCGCTCGTCGACGACGACGCGCTCGAGCAGACCCGCGGCGAGATCGGTGACGCGATCCGGCGCTGGATCCTGGAGCTGGCGTTGCGCGAGCCCGCGCGGCTCGCGCAGTTCGTCGCCGTCCACGAGGTCGCTCTGAAGTCCCTCGTGCGCCACGACGACGAGCTGGCCCGCTTCATCGTGCGCTGGCTGTCGGTGGAGACGACCGCGGGGCGCGTGCGGATCGAGGAGCTCGTGCGCCGCTCGCCCGAGGTCCGCTACGCCGAGACCGTCGACGAGTTCCGCCAGCTCGCGAGCATCGTGCCGCCGGGCACGCTGCTGGTCGACGGCGGTTACCTCTACGACGCCGAGCTCATCCGGCTTCTGCCGGAGATCTTCCCCGAGGTCTCCGTGGAGCGCGTCGAGGTCGGCGCCGAGATGGACCGGCTCGATCTCCCTCCCCTCGACGACCGCAATGCAGCCCTCGAGCTCGAACGACGCGCCCGCACGGCGCTCGGCGACATAGACGTCTCGGTGCGTTCGTTCGAACGCCGGGAAGCTGCCCGGCCTGTTCGTCGCGGACCCGCAGGCCCTGCGGGCGCTCGACCGGGGACGCGCTCGCGGCGCCGCCGGCGCGCTGTGGTCGGGAGTGCTCGACCGCGCGGAGAAGGCCGTCACCGGCGCCGACGCGGATGCGGCACCGCCCGTCGCGAGGCTGTGCCTGAACTGGGGCAACCCGACCGTCCGCGCGCTCGCGGCGGCGGGCGACACGGCGGTCTTCGACAGCGGCATCCGACTGCTGCACGTGCAGTCGTTGCTCGCCGGCCATCATCCGCTCAGCCCGCGCGACCGCGCCGTGATGAGCACCTCGCTCGCGGAGCTGCTCGAGAGAGCGCTCGCCGCCACCCCCGACCCGGAAGGAGCATCATGACCGGTTACGCGACCCGCATCCGATCGCTGTTCGACGAGATCGACCGCACGCCCTGGGGGCCGGCCGAGAGGTCACTGGTCGCAGAGGCGGTCGCGCTGGCGCAGGAAAGCGGTGACGAACGCCTGGAGTACGAGGCGCGGATGCGGCAGACCGCCAGCGCCAACATGGGCGGCGACACGGATCTGATGCTCACCTCGTTCGCGTGGTGCCTGGGTCATCACGACGCAGACCCCGAGCGCTTCCCCGCCGAGCTGGAGCCCGCGGGCGACCTCATGTGGCACTACAAGTGGATGGCGGGAGCCCTCCGTGGCTCGCCCGAGTTCTCGTCCGAGCAGATCACCGCCGTGCTCGATGACATGCAGACCCATTACGAACGGGCCGGTCACGGCATGAGCGGCGTGCTGATGGCGCGCTTCGAGGACGCGTGGTCGGCGGGACGCCTCGACGAGGCGGCCGAGCTTCGGCGTCGGCTCGAGGCCACGCCCCGCGACGAGTACAGCCACTGCGACGCCTGCACGCGCAGCCAGTTCGCCGGGTTCTTCGCGGAGACCGGCGATGAGGCGGAGGCGATCCGCCTGGTCGAGGAGCTCGTGGAGGGCGGCTTCACGTGCGGCGAGGAGCCCGAGCACGCCCTCGCACGCTCCCTCCTCCCCTACCTGCACGCCGGCCGGCCGGATGAGGCGCGCACCGCGCATCTGCGCAGCTATCGCCTCGCGAAGGACAACGCCGACAACCTCTCCATCGTCGCGAAGAACATCGTCTTCTGCGCCGTGACCGGCAACGAGGCGCGCGCGCTCGCCCTCGTCGAGCGCCACCTGCCCTGGCTCACCCACGACGGGCTCAACGCCAGCGCGCACCTGGAGGCCCTTGCGGCCTTCGCCGTCGCGCTGGATGCGGTCGCCGCCGCCGGTCACCCCGACGCCGCCGTGCGCGGCTCCGACGCCGAGGCGCTCGTCCCCCTGATCGGCGCGCACGACGGCGTCTGGCCGGCCGCCGAGCTCGCCGCGCGGATGTGGGCGGCCGCCGAGAGCATCGCCCAGGCCTTCGACGCTCGCAACGGCACCGACGCCCAGACCGCCTGGCTCGCCGGCCAGCGCGCCGTCGGCGCCGAGCGCTACGAGGTGCCGATCAGCTCCCACGACTTCGCGGCCCGGTCCACCGCCTCCGTGCCCCGGACCCCCGCGGAGCGGGTCGAGCGCGCGCTCGCCCTGGATCAGCTCGGCTCGATCGCCGCACTCGAGGCGATCATCGACGCCCTCGACGATGCCGATGCCGAGCAGCGCGTCGCGCTCACGCACGGACAGCTCGGAATCCTCGTGGCCCTGGATCGCCTCGAAGAAGCGCAGGCCGCGCTGCCCGCACGCATCGAGGCTCTGCGCCAGACCGGCCGCACCGCGCAGGCGGAGCTCGAGGAGCGCCTCGGGCTGCTGCTGTTCGGGGCCGATGCGAAGGGCGCCGCCGAGACGCTGCAGCGCACGCTCGACGAACTCGAGGACGCACCCGCGGGCCTGCGCGCCGACGTCATCGCGACGCTCGCGTTCCTTCGATTGAAGGACCAGACGGCGACCGAACCGGACGAGCGGCGAGGCACCGCCGAGCTGTTCAGTCAGGCTGCGGCGCTGTTCGCCGAGGCCGGCGAGCCCGGATTCGCCTACTCGCAGCGCTGGCTGCAGGCCGACATGACGGCGGCCTCGGGCGACCTCGATGCGGCCGCGGAACTCCTCGACGCGCTCGTCGCGCAGGAGGGCATCAGCGACGCGCGCCGGGCGCGGGCACTGCTGCTGCGCGCGCGCACGCGCGGTGGTCGGGGCGAGTACGCCCAGGGCGCCGCCGACGCCGACGAAGCCACCCGCATCCACCTGCTGGCCGGGGCCGATGACGGCCTCGTGAGCAACGTGTTCTTCCTCGCGGGTGCGCTGCACGAAGATGCGGGCGCCATGGGCGAGGCGGTGTCGCGCTACCGTGTCGCCACCGAACGCCGTGAGGCCACGGGCGCCGCGGCGACGGACCTCCGCTTCCGTCTCGGCCGCGCCCTCCTGGGTGCGGGACTCGGCGAGGAGGCCATCGAGGTGCTCGACCAGGTTCTCCAGGAGGAGACGGCAGCGGAGGAGCCGGCCGGCTCCCGCGCGATCACCGTCGGGCTGCTCACTCGCGCCTTCGAGCAGGCCGGCCAGTTCGGCAATGCTCTCGGCGGCTGGGAGTTCGCCGCCCAGCTGCACGAGGAGGCGGAAGAGCGCGCGGCGCGCGCCTACGCCCTCAAGGAGCACGGACGGCTGCTGGGCCGGTTCGGCGAGATCGACGACGCGATCGATTCGCTGACGCAGGCTGTGGAACTCGTTCGGGGCGACGAAGAACAGGTGGGGCTGCTGGCCGACGGGCTCCACACGCTCGCGCAGGCGCACCAGCAGCGCGGGGACCTCGAGCAGGTCTTCGCCCTGCTGGACGAGGCCGTCGAGCTCGGCCGCGCACACGAGGCGGCATGGTTCGTCGCCGACGTGCTCGACACGCGCGCACGCGCTCTCGCCGCCGCGGAGCGCACCGACGAGGCCGTGGCCACGGCCCTGCAGGCGGCCGACGGCTTCGTCCAGGCCGGCGACGCGACAGCCGCCGGCCGTTCGGAGTTCGTCGCGGCGCGCATCCTGGTGGGCGCCCAGCGTCCCGCGGATGCGGTCGCGCTCTACCGCGCAGCGCTCGAGCACGCCGGCGACGACGAGGCGCTGCGACAGACCGCCGCGCTCGAGCTCGGCGACGTGCTGGAGAGCCTCGGCCGGCCCGCCGAGGCGGCCGAGATCCGCGCGACCCTTCCCGCGTGACGAAGGTGGGGGCGAGATACTCGCCCCCACCTTCGTCACCGCTCAGTCGGCGATGCGGATGAGCTTCTTGTTGACGAACTCGTCCGCCGCCAGCAGGCCCATCTCCCGGCCCGTGCCGGAGCGCTTGACGCCGCCGAACGGCAACTCCGGAGAATCGGCCAGCACGCAGTTGACATAGACCATGCCGGCCTCGATCCGATCCGCCACGCGCTCGGCCTGTGCGGGATCGGTCGTGTACACGTAGGAGCCGAGCCCGAAGCTCGTGTCGTTCGCCACGCGCACCGCGTCCTCCTCATCCCGGACGCGGTAGACGACGCCGGCGGGCCCGAAGAGCTCCTCGCGATACACGTCCATCTCGGGCGTGACGTCTGTGAGCACCGTGGGCGCGTAGAACGCGCCGTCACGGGTGCCGCCGGTCACCAGCCGAGCACCCTGCGCGACGGCCGTGTCGACCTGCGCCTCCAGCCGCTCGGCGGCGGCGAGAGACGAAAGGGGCCCGAGCAGGGTCTCCTCGGCGAAGGGGTCGCCCAAGGGAGTCTCGGCCATCGCGGCGGTGAACTTCTCGAGGAAGGCGTCGTACAGTTCGTCGACCACGATGAAGCGCTTGGGTGCGTTGCAGGACTGCCCGTTGTTGTCCATACGCGCCTCGACGGCGGCGGCGACCGTGGCGTCCAGGTCGGGCGTCGAGAACACGATGAACGGGTCCGATCCGCCGAGCTCCAGCGCGACCTTCTTGAGGTTGCGACCGGCGATCTCCGCGACGGCGGCGCCGGCGCGCTCCGACCCGGTGACCGACACCCCCTGCACCCGCGGATCGGCGATGATCGCGGCTGCCTGCTCGTTGCTCGCGTAGAGGTTCAGGTACGCCCCCTCCGGCAGACCCGCATCCCGGTAGATCGCCTCGATCGCCGCGGACGACTCCGGGCACTGCGGCGCGTGCTTGAGCAGGATGGTGTTTCCCAGCACCAGGTTCGGCGCCGCGAAGCGGGCGACCTGGTAGTACGGGAAGTTCCACGGCATGATGCCCAGGAGCACCCCGAGCGGCGTCGGGCGGATGACGGCCGACCCCTCGCCGAGGATGTCGATCGGGCGGTCCGAGGTGATCTGCTCGGCGTGGTCGGCGTAGAACTCGGTGATGTCGGCGGCGAAGTCGACCTCGCCCAGGGCCGCGGCCAGGGGCTTGCCCATCTCGCGCACCGCGATGGCCGCCAGCTCGTCACGGCGTTCCCGGTGCAGCTCGGCGGCGCGCCGCACGAGCGCGGCGCGTTCGGCCACCGGCATCTCGCGCCACCGCCGGTAGGCGCTCTCGGATGCAGTGAGCTTCTGCTCGACGTCGGTGTCGCTGAGGGCGGGGTAGGTGGCCAGCTGCTCACCGGTGGCCGGGTTCACGACCGCGTATTCGCTGCTCATTCGTCCTCCTTGGTTGTGGTCTCAGTCTGCCGTCACCGCCGACGGCGGCGCAGGCTCTCGGGCGCATCCAGGCTCAGCGTGCGCCCACGGAAGAAGTCGGGACGCTTGACCGCCTGCCAGATCATGATCACGACGCCCAGCAGGATGACGGTCACGCCCAGCACGAACACGAGTCCGAGACCGAAGATCTGCGAGCCCGAGCCGTAATCGGGATCCATGGAGTCGACCAGGGTCGTCACGAACAGCACCGCGAGGATGGCTCCGCCCACGAGCGGGAAGAGGAACGTGAACACGAAGGCGCGCACCGAGTCGAACCACTGCTTGCGGAAGTACCAGACGCACGCGAAGGCCGTGAGCCCGTAGTAGAAGCAGATCATCATGCCGAGGGCGGTGATGGTGTCCCACAGGACGTTCTCGCTGACGAAGCGCATGACGGCGTAGAACACCGATGCGACGACGGAGGCGACGATCGTCGCGAAGCCCGGGGTGAAGAAGCGGGGGCTCACCTTGGCGAAGCGCTCCGGCAGGGCGCCGTAGTGCCCCATGGCCAGCAGCGTGCGCGCCGGCGACACGAACGTCGACTGCAGCGACGAGGCGGAGCTGGTGAGCACCGCAAGCGACACGAGGGCCGCGAGCGGGCCCAGCACCGGCCCTGACAGGTGGAAGAACACGTTGTCCTGGATGTCGGGGTTGCCGAGCCCGAACTCCCCCGTGCCGACTCCGGCGAACATGATGAGCGAGACCGCGAGCAGCAGGTACAGCGCGACGATCACCAGGACCGTGATGGTCGCCGCGCGACCCGGCGTCTTGTCGGGATCCTTGGTCTCCTCGTTCATGGTGAGGGTGACGTCCCACCCCCAGAAGATGAAGATCGACAGGGAGAGACCCGCAGCGAAGGAGCTGAACGACGAGACGGCGAACGGGTCGAACCATGACCAGTCGAACGGTGTCGCATCGAAGCCGTTGCCGTTCATCGTCTCGATGATCGCCGCGACCGCGAACACGACCAGGACCACCACCTGGAACCCGACCAGCACGTACTGCAGCTTCTGCGTCGTCTGCATATCGCGGTACGAGACGAAGGTGGCCGCCGCCATGAACGCGAGGCAGACGAGGACGTTGACTCCCGGCTGCGCCGCGATGTCGGCGATCGAGGGGTTCTGGGTGACCTGGGCGATCAGCAGGAACAGGAAGTCGACGGCGATTCCGGCGAGGTTGGAGAGCACGAGGATGGTGGCGGCCACCAGCCCCCATCCGGCCATCCAGCCGATCCAGGGGCCGAAGGCGCGCGTGGCCCAGGTGAACGACGTGCCGGAGTCGGGCATGCGCCGGTTCAGCTCACGGTAGCCGAACGCCACCAGCAGCATCGGGATGAAGCCGACCAGGATGATCGCCGGCACCTGCACACCGACCGCGGAGACGGTGGGTCCGAGCGCTGCGGTCAGCGTGTAGGCGGGCGCGATGCAGGAGATGCCGATGACGACCGCGCCGATCAGGCCCACCGTTCCCGCGGAGAGCCCCTTCTTGGAGAGTCCGCCGGTCTCGGCCGCGACGGCCTGCGATTCGGGTGCGCTCATCATCGAGCCCCTTCTGCGTTGCGGGTGCGTGGCACCACGATCATGGGAACGGGCAGCACGTGCAGCATCTTCGCCGCCGTCGAGCCCAGGAAGAGCCGCCGCGGCTGCGCGAGTCGGCTCGAGCCGACCATGGCGATCTCGCCGGGGAGCCATTCGATCTGCGACACCGCATCCTCGATGTCGGCGCCCTGCGCGCTGACGACCTCGGCGACGGATCCTTCGCCGAGCGACGCGCGCGCCTGGGCGAGCACCTTTTCGGCGTGCGTCGCCTCGGTGAGCCGGATGACGCCGGTGTCGACGCCGGCGGGGAGGTCCACCGTCGCGAGCGACAGCAGCCGCAGGGGCGCGCCCGACGCGGTGGCGAGGCTCGCCGCTTCGGCCAGGAGCACATCACCGCCCGGCCGGGTGCCGATGGCCGCGGTGACCCGCTGAATGCCGACGGACGCGGCGACCTCGCGCGCGCCCTCCGGCGCGAGCACGACCGGCACATCGGAGGAGTGCATGAGTTCGTTGGCGACGGTGCCGAGACGGTGGCGGCCGCGGAGTCCGCCGTTGGCGGCACCGACGACGATCATGCCGGCGCCGAACTCGGCGGCTGCCGCGATGAGTCCCTCGGCGAACGACTCGCCGTAGCGCACGTGACGGCCGTGGGCGACGGTCTCCTTCAGCGTCTCGGAGGCCCGCGCCAACCACTGGCGCGCCCGTTCGCGCACGAGCCGGTCGTATCCCGCGTCGGGCGGGGTGATGACGGAGCGCTCCCCCGGCAGGACCATCACGATCTCGAGCACCGACCCGGTCGCGACCGCGAGCCGTGCCCCCAGGGCGAGCGCGTCGGCGCCCGCATCCGTCGCGGTGTAGCCGACGACCACCGGCGCGGTCATCAGCGCAGCTCCTCGAGGATCTCGGATGCGGCGCGGTGCCCCATCCGGATCGCTCCGTCGACGTGCTGGTAGCCGGCGCCCGCCATGTCGCTGCAGGCGAGGTGGATGGGCCCGACCGCCGTGCGCAGATCGGCGCCGTAGCGGTGAAGGCCGCCCAGATCGAAGCTCGCGGCGTACGCGCCCCGCGTCCACTCCTCGCTGCCCCAGTCGCTCTCGTAGTACACGATCGGGTTCTTGGCCTCGGCGCCGTAGTAGTGCGAGAGCGACTCGAGGATGCGTTCCTTGCGCTCGGCGGCGTCCAGGCGGAACAGATCGTCGGCGTTGCGGTCGGAGACGAATCCGACCAGCGTGCCGCGCTCGTCGCCGTGGTTGGTGTTGTCGTACGCCTCGTGCGAGAGCTCGTAGGGGCTGAACGCCGTCCCGGACAGCCCCTGCTCCCGCCAGAACGGACGGTCGTAGACGGCGTGCACCTTGATGACGAAGCCCATCGAGATGTGCTGGTGCATCTGCTGCTGGAGGCGCGGCAGCGGCGGCACGAAGGAGATGCGGGGGTACAGGACGGGCGCGAGGGCGAGGACGGCGCGCCGAGCGCGGACCGTGACGGATGCGGCCTCTGCCACGACGCCGTCCTGGTCCCAAGTGAGCGAGCGCACCGGCTGGTCCAGCAGGACGTCCTCCCCCAGGCGCTCCGCGAGCAGGAGCGGCACCTGCTGGAGGCCGCCCACGACGCGCTTGTCGAGGATGAAGTCCGCGTCGACGAGGTGCGAGTAGCTGCCGGCGCTGGCTGCCATCAAGAGCGACTGCAGGAGCGAGAAGGCGTGCGTCGGCTTGGTGAGCATCGCCGAGCCGGTGGCGAAGGCGAGGTTGCGCACCGCCTCGTCGTCGTCGGTCTGCGAACGCAGCCAGCCGTCCCACGAGATGGTGTCCCACTCGGCCGCCTTCGGGTGCGCCCACGGCCGGTCGGGGTCGATCTCGGCGACCATCGCATCCAGGTCGACGGTGATGCGTTCGATCTCGGCGGCCGTTGCCGGGGCCACCGGGAAGACGTCTCCCGTGAAGCGGGTCACCGTGCCGTCGGGGCCGACGTAGACGCTGTCTCCCTCGCGGTAGCGCGAGAAGGTGGACAGGCCCAGCTCTGCGACCGTGTCGATGAGCGCCTGCTGGTCGGGTGAGATCCACTGGCCGCCGATCTCGAGCATCGCGCCCTCGATCGTGTCGGTCCACAGCCGCCCGCCGACGCGATCGCGCGCCTCGAGGACGGCGACGGACAGACCGGCCTTGCGGAGGTCGTTCGCGGCGGTGAGCCCCGCGGCTCCGGCGCCGATGACGACGACGTCTCTGATGATCTCGGTGGTGCTCATCTCACTCCTTCGTGGTGCTCGGGTGTTGCGACTCAGACGGCGGCGAGGGATGCGGCGAGGACGTCGAGTCCCTCGCCGAGCAGGCGGTCGTCGATCGACAGGGGCGGCAGGAACCGGATCACGTTGCCGTAGGTGCCGCAGGTCAGCAGGATGACGCCCTCGGCGATGGCGGCCTTCGCCACCGCGGCGGCGAGCGCCGCATCCGGAGCTCCCGTCGCCGGGTCGACGAACTCGACCGCGACCATCGCGCCTCGTCCGCGGACGTCGCCGACGCGAGGGTCGGCCTGCTGCAGCTCCTCGAGGCGGGCGGTGAGAAGGGCACCGATCTCGCGGGCTCGCTCGACGAGGCCCTCGTGCTCGTACGCGTCGATCGCCGCGAGGGCCGCCGCACAGGCGATCGGGTTGCCGCCGTAGGTGCCGCCGAGCCCGCCGGGGTGCGAGGCGTCCATGATCTCCGCGCGTCCCGTGACCGCGGCGAGCGGCAGTCCGCCCGCGAGGCCCTTGGCGGTCGTGACGAGGTCGGGCACGATGCCGAACCCGTCGCTCGCGAACATCTCTCCCGTGCGGGCAAAGCCCGTCTGCACCTCGTCCGCGATGAAGACCACGCGGTTCTGGCGACACCAGTCGACGAGGGCAGGGAGGAAACCGTCGGCCGGGACGATGAAGCCGCCCTCGCCCTGGATGGGCTCGATGACGAGCGCCGCGAGGTTGTCGGCGCCGACCTGCTTCTCGATCATCGAGATCGCGCGCGCCGCCGCATCCGCTCCGCTCAGACCGTCACGGAAGGGGTAGGACAGCGGGGCGCGGTAGATCTCGCCGGCGAAGGGCCCGAAGCCGCTCTTGTACGGCATCGCCTTCGCGGTGAGGGCCATCGTGAGGTTCGTGCGGCCGTGGTAACCGTGGTCGAACGCGACGACGGCGGGCTTGCCGGTGTACTTGCGGGCTATCTTGACGGCGTTCTCCACGGCTTCGGCGCCGGAGTTGAACAGCGCGGTGCGCTTCTCGTGATCGCCCGGGGTGAGCCGGTTCAGGGCCTCGGCGACGGCGACGTACGAGTCGTAGGGCGAGATCATGAAGCAGGTGTGCGTGAACTGCGCGGCCTGCGCCTGCACGGCCGCCACGACGCCGGGATGCGCATTGCCGACCGAGGTGACGGCGATGCCGGAGCCGAGGTCGATGAGCGAGTTACCGTCGGCGTCCACGACCACGCCGCCGCCCGCGGCCACCGCCTGGATGGGCACGGTGTGGCCGACCCCCGCCGGAACCGCCGCGGCCTTGCGTGCGAGGAGCTCCTGCGAGCGCGGTCCGGGGATGGCCGTGACGAGGCGCCGCTCCTGCGG
This sequence comes from Microbacterium sp. KU4F, assembly GCF_056868075.1. Taxonomy (NCBI): domain Bacteria; kingdom Bacillati; phylum Actinomycetota; class Actinomycetes; order Micrococcales; family Microbacteriaceae; genus Microbacterium; species Microbacterium sp. KU4F. Next base: position 1,445,947 of record NZ_CP200324.1, read on the forward strand.
CAACGAGGGTCCGCCCAGAGGCGCGGTGATGACGTCGGCGATGCTCATGGCGGCGAGCGTAGGGCGAACGCCACGCGCGCTGCACTCGCCTGCCCGTACACGTGCGCGCCCGAGATGCGCCACGATGTACAACATGAGTGCGCCGCCGTCCGACAGCCCCACCCTCGGCTCCCTTCTCGCCCGTCGAGATCTGGACCTGCGCGCGGCGGGCGAGCTCGATGCCGCGACGTTGGCGACGCGGGTGCACGGCGTGCACAAGCTCCGATCTCGCCGATCCGACCCCCTTCCTGGCGGAGGGGCTCGTGCTGCTGACGACCGGCACGCAGTTCCTCGGCGCCGACGACGATTCGCCCGACTTCGACGCCTACGTCGCGAGGCTCCGGGGGCGCGGCATCACCGCGCTCGGGTTCGGCACCGAGGTGGTGCGCGAGGGCATCCCCCGCGGATTGGATGCGGCCTGCCGCGTCCACGGGCTGCCGCTGTTCGAGGTGCCCTATCGCACTCCCTTCATCGCCGTCGCGCGCGCCAACGCGCAGGCGATCGCCGCCGAGGAGTACGCGCGGCGCAGTTGGGCGCTCGCCGCGGGACGCGCGCTTTCGCTGGCGGCGTTGCGTGCGGACGGACTCGCCGCGACCCTGGACGAACTCGCGCGGCAGTTGGGCGGCTGGGTCGGCATGTTCGACGCCGCCGGGGCGCTGACGCACGAGCATCCGGCCGCGTCCCTGGATGCGGGCACGCGCGACGGCCTCAGCGCCGAGGTGTCCGCGCTGCTTCGCCGCGGCGCACGGGCGGGATCCTCGCTGCACATCGGTTCCACGCCGTTCCACGTGCAGACCCTCGGACGCGGCGGGCGTCTGCGCGGCGCGATCGCCGTATCGGCCGAGGTGTTCGACCGCGAGGCGCGCGGGGTCGTGACGACGGCCGTCGCGATGGCGGGGCTCGCGCTCGAGCAGCGCCAGACCCTCGCGCAGGCCACGGCCGCGCTCCGGGCCGGCTTGGCGGAGGCGTTGCTGGCCGGCGAGAGCACCCTCGTGCGGCGCGTGTCCAAGCCCCTGTGGGGCCCGCTCGGCACGGGCGCGATCGCGATCGCGCTGACGGATGCCGAGGCCGCCCGTCGCGAGGACGTCCTGCAGTGGCTGGAGAGCGCCGTCGCCGCCCGGGGCGGCTCCCTGTTCTTCGGACGCGTCGACGACGGGCTGCTGCTGGCGGCGCTCGTGGGAGACGCCGTGTTCGCCGAACTCGCCGCGAAGCAGGGCGTGCGGGTGGGCGTCTCGGCTCCCGCGACATTGGACACGGTCCCCGCCGCCCTCTCGCAGGCGCGCGTCGCCCGGGAGCGGGCTTCGGCGGGATCGGTCGCAGCCTTCGCCGAGGTGCGCGGGGGTCTGCTCTCCGTCCTCGACGACGAGCGCATCGGCGCGATCGCCCGCGCGGAGCTGGAGCCGCTGCTGCGCCACGACGCTCAACACGCGACGGCGCTTGTCGCCACCCTCGACGCATGGCTCGCCGCGGATACGGCGCACGAGGCCGCCGCTCGGGCGCTCGGGGTGCATCGACACACCGTGCGGGCTCGTCTCGCCCTCACCGAGCGCGTGCTCGGCGTGGACCTGTCCTCCTTCGCGGTGCGCGCCCAGCTCTGGCTCGCCCTCCGCGCCCTGGACTGACCGGCCGCATCCCTCGGCGAGCTGGTGGGGCGGCCCGCTCAGCCGCAGCCGCAGCTGGCGCGCACGACGAGCGCCGGGGCGAAGACGGCATCGAAGGGCGAACCGTCCTCGGGGAGCGGACCAGCGGTGCCCGCGAGGATGCGGGCGGCCGCCCGCCCCATCGCCTCCATCGGCTGACGCACGGTGGTGAGCGCCGGCGCGCTCAGGCGGCCTGCGAGAATGCCGTCGAACCCGGTGACGATGACGTCCTCCGGAACGTGCAGGCCCAGCTCGCGCACCACATCCATGGCCGCCAGCGCGTTCTGGTCCGTGGAGCACACGAGCGCTCGCGGCATCCGTCCCGCCGCGGCGAGCGCGTGCAGGTGCTCGGCCATCCGGTCGGGACCGCGCACGGTGGCGTCGACCGGCTCGTTCTCGGGCGCGATCCCCGCCTGAACGAGGCTCTCCCGGTACTGGGCGAAGCGCTCCTGGCCGTCCCAGGAGTCCAATCGTCCGACGAACGCGAACGAGCGCACGCCGTGCACGACGAGCAGATGCGTCATCATCTCGCGCATCCCCTGCGTGTTGTCGACGCGCACACGGTGGTGCCCGTCGGCAGCGGGCGCCGCGGAGAAGAGCACGATCGGTATCGAGGAGGAGAACCGCGAGAGCACCGCCGCGGAGCCCTCCGACGGGAAGATCGCGAGCCCGTCCACCCGCCCCGCCGTGTCCGCCACCGACACATCGCTGTCGGAGCCGCTGCTGAGCATGACGGGCCTGCCCATCACCCAGCACTCCAGGGCGAATCCACGCTGCACCTCGTCGACGTACAGAGGGAACGCCCGCGGGTCGGCGAGCAGCTCATCGTCGGTCTCGCCCCACGGGATGATCCGCGGGCCTTCGAGGTCGGGGCTGTGCAGATCGCGCAGCGCCCGCGCCCGCGCCTCCGGTTCGTGTGCCCGCTCGAGCATCAGGTCGAACGCATGCAGACCCAGGATGCCGGTGCGCCCGCGCGCAAGCCCTCGCGCCGACGCGCTCGGCGCGTAGCCGAGCCGCCTGGCCGCGTCCAGGACACGCTCGCGCGTCGCCTCGCTGAGCTGCTCGGGGCGGCGGAACGCGAACGAGACGGAGGCGATGGACACACCCGCCTCCTGGGCGACGTCGTAGACGGTGGTGCGGCGCGTCCGCGGGCGTTCACTCACGCGTGCGACATCCTTCCCTGCGACAGGCCGTGGGCGCCCTAGGCGAGTCGCAGCCCGTGACGCACCGGGAACAGCGGATCCCCGGTATCCGACGGTACATCCTCCCTCGACGCCCGAACGGCGGCCATGGAACGCGGAAGCTCGACGGGAAGCCGCCCCTCGGGCGCGACGCGGCCGGTCAGTGCGTCGATCACCGCCGCGGGCGAGCTGCCGTAGTCGACCACGATCGCCGCCGCATCCGCCACGAGCGGCGTGAGGATGGCGGGACGGTCGATCGTGACCACCAGCACCAGCGGGCACTGCCGCCCGATCTGCTGGAGGCGGTAGACCAGTCCCGGCGGGAAGTCCAGCGAACCCTGATGGAACCACGCCTCCAGGAACAGGTCGTCGCGCGCATCGAACGGCGCCTTGATCCGCACGATCGCAAGATCGGCGGATGCGGGGTCGGCGACGGTCGGACCGAGCTCGGCGACGTCCGTGTCGGCGAACCCCTCGACGTACAGCGCCCCGACCGGTTTCAGCGGAAGGACCGGGCCCGCGGCGCCGTCGCGGTTGAGCAGGACGGTCAGCGAGCGGGCCTGCGCGCGCTCGCCCGCCGCGCGGAACTCGGCGTTGCCGACGATCCGCTCGGCCTCATCCACGTCGACGTAGGGGTCGTCGAAGAGGCCGAGCGCGAACTTGACCCGCAGCAGGCGCCGCGCCGACTCGTCGATCCGCTCCTCGCTGACGCGACCCGAGTACACAAGCTCCAGCAGCAGCTCGACGCACTCCTCGCCGCCGAACTGGTCGGCGCCCGCATCCAGGATCTTCGCCATGCGCTCGATCGGGGTGAGCGTCTCGACGCCCCACGCCCGAGCGGGCAGCACCTGGTCGCCGACGTGGTTGTCGTTCACGAGCTCCCAGTCGGTCACGACGACGCCGTCGTATCCGAGCTCGCCGCGCAGCAGGTCGGTCACGATCTGCCGGTTGTAGCCGAACCCGACCTCCTCGATCGGCTCTCCGTCGCGCTCGAGACCCACCGGCATCCCGTAGTACGGCATCATCCCCGCCGTCCCGCGTCGGATCGCCTCACGGAACGGCTCGAGGTGGTACTCGAACATGCCGCCCGGGTAGACCTGCTCGCGGCCGTACGGGAAGTGGGCGTCCTCGCCGTCCTTCTGCGGACCGCCTCCCGGGAAGTGCTTCGTCGTGCACGCCACGCTGTCCGGCCCCAGCTGCTCGCCCTGGAAGCCCTCCAGGTAGGCGGCGGTGAACTCGGCGACGCGCTGCGCATCCTGACCCAGCGTCTGCGCCTGCCGGCCCCACCGCGGTTCTGTCGCGAGGTCGATCTGCGGATGCAGCGCGGCGCGGATGCCGACGGCCACGTACTCCTGGCGGGCGATGTCGGCGAAGGCGCGCACGGTCTCGACGTCATCGATGGCGGCGAGGCCCAGTCCCTCCGGCCACTGCGAGAACGGGCCGGCCGAGAAGGCCACCCCCGTATTCTCCACGAACGCGTGCCGCGGATCGGTGCTGATGGTCACGGGGATGCCGTGCGGCGTCTTCTCCGCGAGCGCCTGGAGCGCGTTGTTCCACGTGGCCGCCTGCCGCGCGGTGCGGATGGCGTGCACGTTGAAGTGGGTCATGTGCTTCTCGCGCACGACGGTCGTGGTCGGCGACTTGGAGATGCGTCCCGGGTGCTCCAGCAGCTCGCCGTTCTCACCGACCTCGATGACGGTCTGGAACATGAGCCCGCACTTCTCCTCGAGACTCAGCCGGCCCAGCAGGTCCTCGGTGCGCTCCTCGGGCGACAGGCGCGGATCCTCGTACGGGTCCATCACGCCGTTGCCGTTCAGGTCGCGGTAGCGGGTGCCGTCGGGGGCGGTCGAGAAGGTCGCGGACATGGGGGCCTTTCTGGGGTGCGTGTCGACGGTGCTCACTTGAGTCCCGTCGTCGCGACGCCCTGGATGAAGTAGCGCTGCAGGAACACGAACAGGAGGATGATCGGGGCGATCACCAGCACGGAGCCCGCGAGCAGGAGTCCGTAGTCGGTCGCGTTCTGCCCCGTCGCATAGAGCGAGATGGCGACGGGAAGGGTGTACATGTCCTCGCTCTGGGCGGCCACGAGCGGCCACAGGAAGTTGTTCCAGGATGCGAGGAAGGTGAGGATGCCGAGCGTCGCCAGCGGCGGCCCGCACAGCGGCATCACCACGCGGGCGAAGATGCGCAGCTTCTCCCGCGCCGTCGATCCGCGCCGCCTCGAGCAGCTCGTCGGGGATGCCCAGCATGAACTGCCGCATGAGGAACACGCCCAGGGGTGTCGTGACGAACGGCAGGATCAGCGCGGCGTAACTGCTGGTGAGCCCGAACGAGGACACCATCACGAACAGCGGCACGAAGGTCACGATGCCCGGCACCATCAGCGTGATGAGCACGACGGCGAACAGCACCTTCTTGCCGGGGAAGTCCATCTTCGCCAGCGCGTAGCCCACCATCGAGCAGAAGACGAGGTTGCCGAGCACGGTCAGCAGCGCCACGACCACGCTGTTCGTGAAGAACCGGCCGATGTCGAGGGGCCCGAACCACTGGGCGAAGTTGTCCCACGTGACCTGCTGCGGCAGCCAGGTCGGCGGGCGCTGCAGGATCTCGCTCTGCGTCTTGACCGAGCCCAGCAGCATCCACACGAACGGGAGGACCCAGACGATCAGGCCCGCAATCAGCACGGTGTAGGTGAGCGCGCGCCCGGTGAGCGCGCGACGGGCGCGGCGGGAGGCCATCGTCGTCGATGTCATGATCTCCTCCTTCAGTCCTTCGAGCGCAGCAGTCGGAACTGCACGAGGCTCACGAGCGCGATCGCGAGGAACAGGATGTAGCTGGCGGCGGATGCGGTGCCGTACTCGCCGAAGCCGAACTGCTTGAACGTGTAGTAGGCGACCGACAGCGTCGAGTCGAGCGGTCCGCCCTGCGTCATCACGAAGGCCTCCTCGAAGAACTGCAGGAAGCCGACCGAGATGAGAACAGCGCCCAGCAGCAGCGTCGGACGCAGCAGCGGCAGGGTGATCGCGGTGAGGCGGCGCCAGGCGGACGCCCCGTCCATGACAGCCGCCTCCTTGACGTCGGTCGGGATGGCCTGGAGCCCGGCGAGGAAGATCACCATGAGCGTTCCGACGTTGCGCCAGACCGCCATCGCGATGAGCGAGGGCAGGGCCCAGGTGGTGTCGTTGAGCCAGTCGGGCCCCTGGACGCCCACCACGGCGAGGGCGGCGTTGAGCAGCCCCTCGGGCTGGAGGATGTACCGCCACACGACCGAGACCGCGACGATGCTCGTGACCACGGGCGCGTAGAACCCGACCCGGAGGAAGGCGACGATCCGCCCACCGCCCGAGTTGAGTGCCAGAGCCAGCGCGAGCGCCACCGCCATCGTGACGGGGATGCCGATCACGACGAAGGTCGCGGTGACGCCCGCCGACTTGAGGAAGGTGAGGTCTCCCAGCACGGCCAGGTACTGGTTGAGGCCGACGAAGTTGACCGCGAAGGGCGAGCGGATGTCCTGCGCGCGGAAGTCGGTGAACGACATCGCGAACGAGCCGACGATCGGCACGACCATGAAGGCGGCGAAGACGAGGACGAACGGGAGAGCGAAGCCCCACGCGATCAGGCCCTGACGCCGGCGACGGCTCGAGCGGCGGCCACCGCCGGCGCGACCGGAGCCGGCCAGCGCCGCCCCGGTCGCGGCCAGTGATGTCTGCGTCATGGGATCAGTCCAGCCCCACCGCGTCGGCCTTGCTCTGAAGCTCCTTCATCGCGTCGGCGGGGGTCATGGTTCCCAGACGCACCTTCTCGAGCACGGCGTCTCCTGCCGCGGCCACCTTGACCCACGTCGTCGTCGCCGGGACGGACTTCGCGGTCTCGAGCTGGGTACCGAAGGCCGCGAGCGTCGGCTGCGAGGCCAGCGCATCGTCCTGCCACGCCGCCTGGACGGCGGGCAGGTCACCGGTCTGGTCGTACCAGCGGGCCTGCGTCTCGGGCTCGGTCAGCCACTTCGCGAGCTTCCAGGCGGAGCCGGCGTTGTCGGAGCCGTCGAACACGACGAGGTTCGAACCGCCGCTGAACGAGGTGGAGGATTCCTTCGTCGGAAGCACCGCCGTCGTGAACTTCGACGAGAAGTCCGCACCGCCGAGCTTTTCGAGCGAGCCGATCATGAAGGGGCCGTCGATGAGCATCGGCGTGCGACCGGCCACGAAGTCGGCCTCCTGTGCGCCGGAGGAGCGATCGGCGGACGGGTTGGCGAGACCCTCCGTGAAGAAGCTCTGGTAGTACTCGTACGCCTCGACCATCTCGGGGGTGTCGAGCGTCCACGTCGAGCCGTCTTCGAGCGAGGCCCCGTTGGACCAGGGCATCCAGAGTGTGCCCTGGAAGGAGTCGTTACCTGCGGGCAGGCGGATGCCGTACTCCGCTCCCGCCTTGGACTTCAGGTCAGCGGCCATCTGACTGAGCTCGTCCCACGTGGTGGGCGCGCTCGTCCACCCCGCCTGCTCGGCCATGTCGGTGCGGTAGTAGAGCACGCGCGTGTCGACGTACCACGGCACACCCGCGGCACGATCGCCCACCTTGGTGGATTCGACGGCGCCATCGAAGGCGCCGGAGGTGTCGAGATCGGTGGGAACGGTCTGGAACGCGTCGGCGAAGTCCGCCATCCAGGTCGAGCCCATCATGGCGATGTCGGGGGTGTTGCCGCTCGCGATCGCGGTCTGGAACTTGCTGTACGCGGAGTCCCACGGGATCGCTGTGACGTCGACCTCGACGCCGGGGTTGGCCTCTTCGAACGTCTTGACGAAGTCGGGAAGAGCCTCCCCTTCGGTACCCATCGCCCACATCGTGATCTTGCCCGCCGCGGGCTCGCTCCCGATGGTCGTCGCTTCCTGGGCCGCTGTTCCCGCATCATCCGCTCGTCCGCATCCCGCCAGGCTGAGGGCGGCGACGGCGAGCAGCGCGACGGCGCCGAGCCGAACATGTTTCATGGTTCCTCCTTGAACGAGACACACCTGATGGCGTCGTAACTACGGTACTTAAGCGCTTAAGAACGCGCAACCCCCATCGACGGGGCCTGTGGACGGCGAGGTCAGAGCGGGCGGAGATAGCCGCGGACGAACTCGTCGAAGAGGGCGACCATGTCGACCTCCTCATCCAGTAGGAACTGCTGCTGGAGCCCGTCCATCACCGCGCTGATGAGCCTGCCGGCGCGAGCGGGATCGACATCGGCGCGGATCTCGCCCGCGGCCTGCCCCGCGGCGATGATGCGCTCGGCGGATGCGGCCGAGTCGCGATAGCGCTCGACGAACTCTCCGTGCGCGGGGTGGGCGGGATCGATCGCGTCCGCGGCGACGGTCGTGTAGAGCGCGGAGAGGCCGCGCGGCGCGCCCTGGTTGTGGGCGACCACATCCGCGCTCTGCTCGATGAGTCTGTGCTCGGCGGGGTCACCGACGGCCGCTCGGATGCGCTCGTCGCGCTGGCGGAGGACCTCGACGAACAGCTCCTCCTTGCTCGAGAAGTGGTGGAGCACGCCTGCGGGGGTCATCCCCACGCCCCGGGCGATGGCCCGCAGCGACCCCGCGTCGAAGCCACTGCGGGCGAACACGACGAGGGCCTCCTCGACGATCTGCTGACGACGAGCCTGCCCCTTCGCGTAGCTGCCGCGCTTGCCGCGGGGCGGGGAGGAGACGGCGTCGTGGACCGCCTCCTCCCCGGTCGCCTCATCGGGTGTGCTCACCGCATCCCTCTCGTCATCGACCGCCCGACTCGCCCCAGCTCGAGCTGAACACCTGTGCCTGCATCGCGGGGCGGAGCGTGCGCTCCATGTCGCGATCCACGACGTAGTCCTTGAGGCTATCGCCGGTCAACTCGTTGCCGATGGCGGCCATGATCATCGACTGGTCCAGCGAGAGGTAGCGCTCGGCGATCGTGCCGCTGTGCACCGCGACCGCATCGTAGAAGCCGCCGGGACCGTAGGCACCGAGGTCGTTCTCGATGCGCGAGAGGTTCTCCAGGGCCCCATCGCGATCGTAGGGCAGGGCGAGGAAACTGGCGTGCGGGGTGACCACGCCGTCACCGAACTGCGGGGCGGGGTTGGCGCCCATCGAGCAACCGGGCCGGTCGACGTCGACGTCCGTCTTCTCGCGGTCGGAGGTGTAGCCGTCCGAACGCATCCCCGCGAGGTCTACGCCGTACTCCGCGTATCCGCCGAACGGATCGCTAGCGGGCGAGAAGCCCCAGTAGCCGTAGCCCGCGTCCTCACCGTGGCGCTCCTGGACAGCGACCGTGATGGGGTGGTTCAGCGCCCACGAGCGCTCGCCCCACTCGGTCTCGGGGATCAGCAGATCGGGCATGAGCGCCTCGAACATGCTGCCGCCCCAGCTGGGCACGAAGCTCATGCCGTCGTAGGAGTAGACGCCCTCCCAGACGTCGACGCCGGAGTAGGTGCGTGTGGTGCCGGTGGGCAGCTGCTCCTGCCAGGCCCAGTCGCAGCCCGGCGGCATCGTGCGGTGGGTACCGTAGAGCGCGGTCGGCGGAATCTGCCCGTTCGCGATGCCCAGGTACGTCGCGATGCGGCTCTCGCTCACCGTGGTGTCGTAGTGGTGACAGGTGTAGTACGCGGTCTCACCGGAGCCGTTGTACATGGGCGCTTCGACGCTGCAGCCCGTGGGTGCCGAGTCCCAGAAGCCGCCGCGGTTCGTGCCCGCCGGCAGACCCGCCGCTCCCGCCGGGTCGAAGAAGGCGCCGAAGTCCATCGACCGGTAGAGGGCGTCCGCCTGGCGCGCCAGACTCGGCTCCGCCTCGCGCACGATGCGCAGGGATGCGGCGAGCCAGCCGTTGTCGACCGTCGACAGGAAGGGCTCGACGGGGTCGCCCGAATCGGGCCAGGTCGTGAGCTTCGCGCCGGTCGCCGGGTCGTACCAGTTGTAGAACATGCCGCTGGCATCGTTGCGCTCGAGGTGGTCCAGCGTGTCGAGGGTCGTCCGCATCCGATCGCGGGCCTCCCGCCGATCGATCAGCCCGATGTCGCGAGCGGTCACCGTCGACCACAGGTAGCCGCCGATGTTCGTCGGCGAGGTGTAGGCGCCCGCCGTCTGCAGCGCGCCGTCGATGTTGTCCGACGGCAGACCGGTGTCAGGGTCGGTCATCGCCACCAGCGATGCCCAGGTGTCGGCGGCGTAGCGCTCCAACGTGCGGGTCTCGCTGTTGTCGTGGCCGTGGCCATGGCCGTGGCCTGCGGGCACCGCATCCGCCAGCGCGGGCGTCGCGGTCGTCACCGCCAGCACCGCAGCGGATGCGGCGGCCAGCACGAAACGGGTGGTCTTTCTCATCGTCGCTCTCCTCATCGAAAGCGGCTCCGGGGGGAACCGTGTCCCCAAACCCTTACACGTGATCGGTTTTCATTCAAGGTCCCGGCTGGCGCAGGGCGGCCGCGGTCGGCGAGGTTCTCGGAGAGGATCTCGAGCACCTGAGCCCGGATGCGGGGAGACCGCTCCCCTAGCTCGGCGGCGTCGGCATCCACGAGCACCTCGCCGAACACGGCGTGCACCGCCCGTGAGGTGTGCTCGAGCTCATCGCGGAACGTCGCACCCGCCGGCGCCAATACGAGCGACAGGTCGGCGATCTCCGCGTGGCTCAGCTGGGCGCGTGCGCCTCGAGGAACTCGTAGACCTCGGTCGTGTCGACCCCGGGGAAGGCCCCGGTGGGCAGGGTCGCGAGCAGGGTGCGGGGCGTGCGGACGTTCGGCCAGGAGTTCTCCCGCCACGCGCTCTCGAGCTCGGCCGGCGCGCGTCGGCAGCACACCTCGACCGAGTGCCGCGAGACCCCGCGGTTGGCGGTGTCTCGCCCCAGGAACCACTTCGTGTCCTCGAAGCGGACACCCACGCTGATCGAGTGCGCGCCCTCGCTCGAGTACTCGACGCGGGCGGTGCACCAGTAGGTGCCGTTACCGGTGTCGGTGTACTGGTAGTAGGGGTTGAAGCGGTCGTCGACGTCGAAGACCACGCGACTCGTCCACCGCCGGCAGCACATCTGCCCCTCGATCGCGCCCAGCCGGTCGGCCGGGAAATTCACGTCGTCGTTCTCGTACGCCTTCGTGATGGTGCCCGACTCGTGCACCTTGAGGAAGTGCACCGGGATGCCGAGGTGCACCGTGGCGAGGTTCGTGAAGCGGTGCGCGGCCGTCTCGTAGGACACGGAGTAGAGATCGCGCAGATCCTCGATCGAGATCGCCCGGTCGGCCTTGGCATCGGTGAGCACCGGCACCACGTGGGACTCGGGGACGAGCAGGGCGCCCGTGAGGTAGTTGGTCTCGACCCGCTGGCGCAGGAACTCGGCGTAGCTCGTGGGCTCCCGGTGCCCGAGGATGCGGCTGGACAGCGCCTGCAGCACCGCCGTGCGCGCATCGCCCTTCGCGGCGACCCGGCTCGAGAGGTAGAGACGCCCGTGTTTGAGGTCGGCGACGCTGCGGGTCGTCTGGGGCAGGTCGGGCACGTAGTGCAGCGTGAAGCCCAGGTGCGCGGCGATGTCGCTCGCCGATCGCTGGGTGAGCGGGCCGCCGGGGTGGGCCACCGCATCCAGGATCGCCCGGGCCTCGGTCTCGAGCTCGGCGAAGTAGTTGTTCTGCTCCCGCATGAGATCGCGCAGTTCGACGTTCGCCCGTCGCGCCTCTTCGGGCGTGGCGGAGCGCTCGTCGCGCAGGCGATCGATCTCGCCGTGCAGGGCGAGCATCGCCCGGAGCGCCTCGTCGGGCACGGTCTTGCCGATGCGGAACGCGTCGATCCCGAGCGCCTGGAACGTCTGACCCTTCATCGCCCGCTGCAGCGCGATCTCCATCGCGGCGCGCTCATCGAGCGGCTCGGCCTCCAGCAGCGCATCGACGGTCGTGCCGAGCGCCTTCGCGATCGCTCGCAGGATCGTGAGCCGAGGCTCGCGCTTGCCGTTCTCGATCATGGACAGCTGGCTGGGCGCACGGTCGACCGCGGCGGCGAGCGCGTCGAGGGTCATGCCCTGCGCGGTGCGCAGCTGGCGGATGCGGCGCCCGATCGTCAGGGCGTCGGCGTCGTCGGTCATCGGATCTTCTTCGATCGTCATGGATCGGGATTGTGTCACAAGAACAGAAGAACGAGCAATCTTCTCCCCGGAAACCTCCGTTTCCGGCCTTGATCTTCACCCACAGTGGTCACACGCCTCGGGACGACGACCGTCCCTTCGATCACAGGAGACCGACATGACCAGCACCGCCCCCTTCGCCCAGGGCCCGCTGCGCGCGGGTGACATGACGCAGACCGCCGCCGAGCTGCAGGAGATCTGGAACACGGATCCCCGCTGGGACGGCGTCGAGCGCACCTACTCGGCCGAGGACGTCATTCGCCTGCGCGGCTCGGTGCGCGAGGAGAACACGCTCGCCCGCCGCGGTGCGGAGAACCTCTGGAACCTCCTGCACACGGAGGACTACATCCGCGCGCTCGGCGCCTACACCGGCGGACAGGCCGTGCAGCAGGTGCGCGCGGGGCTGAAGGCCATCTACCTGTCGGGATGGCAGGTCGCGGCCGACGGCAACCTCGCCGGCCAGACCTACCCCGACCAGAGCCTCTACCCCGCGAACTCCGTGCCCGCGGTCGTGCGCCGCATCAACAACGCGCTCATCCGCCAGGACCAGATCGAGCACGCCGAGGGCGAGATCACGCAGGACTGGCTCGCCCCCATCGTCGCCGATGCCGAGGCCGGCTTCGGCGGCCCGCTCAACGCCTACGAGCTCGCGCAGTCGCTCATCTCGGCCGGTGCCGCCGGCATCCACTGGGAGGACCAGCTGGCCAGCGAGAAGAAGTGCGGCCACCTCGGGGGCAAGGTGCTCGTTCCCACGCAGCAGCACATCCGCACCCTCAACGCCGCGCGCCTGGCGGCGGATGTGGCGGGCGTGCCGACGGTCATCATCGCCCGCACCGATGCTCTCGCCGCCGACCTGCTCACGAGCGACGTCGACCCGCGCGACCAGGAGTTCACGACCGGTGAGCGCACGTCCGAGGGCTTCTATCGGGTGCGACCCGGCATCGACGCGGTCATCAGCCGCGGCCTCGCCTTCGCGCCGTACGCCGACCTCATCTGGGTCGAGACCGGTGAGCCCGACATCGAGCTCGCCCGCGCGTTCGCCGCGGCCGTCCACGAGCGCTACCCCGGCAAGCTCCTGGCCTACAACTGCTCGCCCAGCTTCAACTGGAAGCGACACCTGAGCGACGAGCAGATCGCGACGTTCCAGCAGGACCTCGCGAACCTCGGCTACAAGTTCCAGTTCATCACCCTGGCCGGATTCCACGCCGTCAACTACGCGATGTTCGACCTCGCCGCCGGCTACGCCGAGCGCGCCATGAGCGCCTACGTCGAGCTGCAGGAGGCCGAGTTCGCCGCCGAGGCGCGCGGCTACACCGCCACCCGCCACCAGCGCGAGGCGGGCACCGGCTACTTCGACCACGTCTCGACCGCGCTCAACCCCGACAGCGCGACGTTGGCACTGGCCGGCTCCACCGAGACCGCCCAGTTCCACTGACCCTTCTTCTGTTTCCTCCCGCCTTCGAAAGGCAGTGCCATGACCCCCACCGCAACGGGCTTCGCGCCCGAAAGCACCCGCATCCGCGGCGACGAACGCCACCCCGGCACCGGCCCGATCGCCACCGGGCCCCACACACCGACGATCGAGGTGCGCGGCCCGCTCCGCGCGCGGTACGACGAGATCCTCACCCCCGACGCGCTCGGCTTCCTGGCCGAGCTGCACGACCGCTTCGCCGGGCGCCGGCACGACCGGCTCGCGGACCGGATGCGGCGCCGTTACGAGATCGGCAACGGGCACGACCCCCGTTTCCGCGACGACACGGCCCGCATCCGCGACGATGCGTCATGGCGCGTCGCCGGCGCCGGCCCCGGACTCGAGGACCGCCGGGTGGAGATCACCGGTCCGACCGACCCGAAGATGACGATCAATGCCCTCAACTCGGGCGCGAAGGTGTGGCTGGCCGACCAGGAGGATGCCACGAGCCCCACCTGGCGCAACGTGATCGAGGGGCAGCTGTCGCTGTTCGACGCGATCCGCGGGCAGCTGTCGTTCACGAGCGGCGAGGGCAAGCGCTACGAGGTCACGGCGACCGAGACCCCGACGATCGTGATGCGCCCGCGCGGCTGGCACCTCGTCGAGGAGCACCTCGGGTTCACCGATCGCTCGGGCCGCACGCTGGCAGCATCCGGCTCGCTCGTCGACTTCGGCCTCTACGCGTTCCACAACGCGCACCGGCTGATCGAGAACGGCGCCGGGCCCTACTTCTACATCGCGAAGCTCGAGTCGAGCGAAGAGGCGAAGCTGTGGGACGACGTCTTCAGCTTCACCGAGCGACGGCTGGGTCTCGCACACGGCACGATCCGCGCGACCGTGCTGATCGAGACGCTGCCCGCCGCGTTCGAGATGGAGGAGATCCTCTACGAACTGCGCGACCACTGCGCGGGGCTCAACGCCGGACGCTGGGACTACATCTTCTCGATCATCAAGAACTACCGCGGCCGCGGGGCGCGTTTCGTGCTCCCCGACCGCAGCGAGGTCACGATGACGGTGCCGTTCATGCGCGCCTACACCGAGCTCCTGGTGAAGACGTGCCACAAGCGCGGAGCCTTCGCCATCGGCGGCATGAGCGCCTTCATCCCCAACCGGCGCGACCCCGAGGTCACCGAGCGCGCCTTCGAGAAGGTCGCCGCCGACAAGAAGCGCGAGGCCGGCGACGGCTTCGACGGCACGTGGGTCGCACATCCGGACCTGATCCCCGTGGCCCGTGCGGAGTTCGACGCCGTGCTCGGCGACCGGCCGAACCAGCTGGACCGCCAGCGTGACGACGTCGAGGTGACCGCCGCCCAGCTGATCGACGTGCACATCGGGCGCCCGATCACGGCCGCGGGGGTGCACGGGAACGTCTCGGTCGCCATCCGTTACATGGAGGCGTGGCTCCGCGGACTCGGCGCCGTCGCGATCGACAACCTGATGGAGGATGCGGCGACCGCCGAGATCAGCCGCTCTCAGGTCTGGCAGTGGATCCACCAGGACCGCTCGACCGAGGACGGCACCCGCATCACCCGCGAGTACATCGAGGGTCTGATCGCACAGGTGCTCGGCGAGGTGGAACGGCGCGACGGCGACCGGTTCGACGACGCGGCCGAGGTGTTCCGCGACGTCGCCCTGGGCGCGGAGTTCCCGTCGTTCCTGACGCTCGGCGCGTACTCCCGGTTCCTCGTGGAACGCTGATCCGCCCCGCAATCCCCGGTCGCTTCGCTCCCTGCGGGGCGGCCGGGGATTCTGCGTGCCCGAACTCCTGCAGAAGGCGCACGAAATGCGCCTCGCTGCGGGCGAACACGGTGTTCTGCAGGAGTTCGGACCGCGGCAGCATCCGCACCACCCGCGGGGAGCCGCGGACGTCAGGGGGCGAGGAGGGCGAGCAGCTCGTCCGGAGCGACAGCGGCCCGCAGATCCGGACCCACGAGACGCCCGCACCCGTCGAGTTCCACGGTCGCCGTCGGGCCTCCCGGTGCCATCGGCAGCGGATGCAGGACCACCGTGGATGTGGCCTCCACCTCGCACGTCCCCGCGGGACCCGCCTCGCCGATGAGGGCGAGCGCTCGCGCGGCCCCCTCCCGGTCGAGGTCGTCGACACCCGCGTACGGGAGTACCCCCTGGATGCTCACCACAGCGCCGTCGGCGGGAAGCGACGCCGGGGCGTATCGACAGACCCGCATCCCGGTCACCTCGTCGGCGGAGGGTAGCGGGGGCAGCGGCACGGGGACGGCCGTCGCGCCGGCCTCGGGAAGGACCCGATCGTGGTCGATGTCCGCGCGCGGAAGCGTCTGGGCTACCACCAGGAGACTCGCCGTCGATGCGCAGCCGGCGGCCGTCGCCTCGGCGGACTCGATGAGGCTGCTGCGCTGGAACCGCTCCTCGACGAGGCTGAGCCGCGACACGGCGGCCTCGATGCGCTCCAGGACGTCCAGTCGCGGCTGCGCGCAGCCGTCCGACGGATACGGCACGCGGATGAATCGGCCGTCGGCACCCTCCAGCCACAGCTCCGGACCGATCCACATCGACGCCGGGCAGTCTAAGCCGGGTGCCGCATTCGGCTCGGCGAGGGCCGCGAGCAGCTCGCTCAGATCACCCTCGAACCGTTCGACGCGCGACCCCGACCATGTGCCCTCGGCATCCGTCTGGGTCGTGAACCCGTCGCAGCGGTGGAGCGCCACGGGCTCGAAGCCGTCGGGTACGGCGCCTGCGACCACATCCGGATCCACTCCGCCGAACCCGTCGCCGCAGCGCAGCTCATCAATCGGCACCGCGTCGCCACGCGGCTCGCCCGGCACGAACGGCAGCGCGCCCGCGCACCCGGTGAGCACCGCCGCCAGCAGCACCGCGATGAAGGCCCCCGTCTTCCGCATCCCTCCACGCTACGGATGCGGCACGCGGCCTCGCGCAACGAAGCGCTAACGATCGGCGCCTGAACTCCTGCACATCGCCCGATCAGCCGGCCGCCCCGCGGCGAACGCCCGTTCTGCAGGAGTTCGGGCTCAGTCGCGTGACGCGCGCCCGGCGGCGAACCCGTCGGCGTAGCCGACCTGGCGCCCCATCGCGATCGCCTCGTCGGTGCCGAGACGGAACATGTCGTGCTCGCCCGTGCGGGGCAGGGTCCGCGCGCCGGGAGTGCCGACCTCGTCTGTGACGTAGCGCGACAGCCCGCGAACCACCGCCACGGGACGTCCCGTCGCCTTGCCCTTGACGAGATCCCCCGCCGACGCGATCTCATCGGCGACGACGGGCACCGTCACCACGAGCGGCCGCCCCTGCGCGTCGGTCCCGCCGCGCAGATCGTCGACGACCCGCATCCCCGCCGCACCGATCGCGATGTCGGTCTGTCCGATGCGCCATGCGCGGCCCAGAGTGTCGCTCACGACGATGCCCAGTCGCACCCCGAAGCGCTCCCGCAGCGCGGCACAGAGCGCGCGAGCCGACGCGTCCGGATCGACCGGCAGCAGCAGGATCGTGCCCTCGGGAGTGTTCGAGGCGTCGACGCCGGCCGCGGCTCCCACGACGCCGAGCCGGTTCTCCACGATCCGGGTGGTGCCGCGAACCGCGACGACCCGCACGGTCTCCGCCGTGATCGCGTCCTCACGATCGGATGCGGCCAGCTGGCGCCCCTCCGCCTTCGAGACGATCTTGGAGGTCACGACGAGGATGTCACCGTCGGCGATGCCGTCCGCATCCGCCGCGAGCGCGTCTCCGATGATCGTGGCGAGGTCGTCGCCTGCGACCACCTCAGCGATACCGTCGAGGGCCCAGACCTGCATGCGGGGTGCGCTCACCCGATCATGTTTCCACACCCGCCCGGGCCTTCGGCCCTGCTGCGGCAGGCGCTCCCCCGCTAGGCTCGGAGGGTGACCGAACGCGCTCCCGTCTCCCGCAAGCTCTCCGCCATCGCCGAATCCGCGACCCTCAAGGTCGATGCGAAGGCGAAGGCCCTGCAGGCCGCCGGACGCCCCGTCATCTCCTATGCCGCGGGCGAGCCCGACTTCCCGACGCCGCAGTTCATCGTGGATGCGGCCGCGGAGGCGCTGAAGGACCCGGCGAACTTCCGCTACACGCCCGCCGTGGGTCTTCCCGCGCTGCGCGAGGCGATCGCCGCGAAGACGCTGCGCGACTCCGGCCTCGAGGTCTCGCCGTCGCAGATCATCGTGACCAACGGCGGCAAGCAGTCGGTCTATCAGGCGTTCCAGGCCGTCGTGAACCCGGGCGACGAGGTCCTGCTGCCGGCGCCGTATTGGACGACCTACCCCGAGACCATCCGCCTCGCCGACGGCGTGCCCGTCGAGGTGTTCGCCGGCGCCGACCAGGACTACAAGGTCACGGTCGACCAGCTCGAGGCCGCCCGTACCGAACGCACCACCGTGCTCGTGTTCGTCTCGCCGTCCAACCCCACCGGCAGCGTCTACACGCCGGAAGAGACGCGCGCGATCGGCGAGTGGGCCCTCGCGCACGGCATCTGGGTCATCACCGACGAGATCTACCAGAACCTCGTCTACGAAGGCGCCCGCGCGGTGTCCATCGTCGAGGCCGTGCCGGAGCTGGCCGGCCAGACGATCCTCGTCAACGGCGTCGCGAAGACGTACGCGATGACCGGTTGGCGTGTGGGCTGGATGGTGGGCCCGGCCGACGCGATCAAGGTCGCCGCGAACCTGCAGTCGCACCTGACGAGCAACGTGAACAACATCGCGCAGCGCGCCGCCCTCGCCGCCCTCACGGGCCCGCAGGACGAGGCCGAGGCGATGCGGGTCGCGTTCGACCGTCGCCGCCGCCTCATCGTCGACGAGCTGTCGAAGATCGACGGCGTCACGGTTCCCAACCCGCTCGGCGCGTTCTACGTCTACCCCGACGTGCGCGGCCTGCTGGACCGCGAATGGGGCGGCGTCACCCCGACCACGACGTTGGAGCTCGCCGACCTCATCCTCGAGAAGGCCGAGGTCGCCGTGGTTCCCGGAGAAGCGTTCGGCCCGTCCGGCTACCTGCGCCTCTCGTACGCGCTCGGCGACGACGCCCTGCTCGAGGGCGTGCAGCGCCTGCAGCGCCTGTTCGCCTGACGCAGAGCCCCAGACGGAGCGTTCTCAGCTGCGTCCGAGGGCTTCCGTCAACTCAGCGATCAGACCGCGAGCGGTCTCTCGGGTGGATGCGGTCATCTCGGCCTCGGGGGCATCGATCGCGTGAGCACCCATCGGGCGCCCATCAGAGCCTCCGAGCCGGTGCTCGCGTAGCGCGTGACGTCCTCGAGCTCATCAGCCCAGCCGAGCAGTCCCTCGGTCCGCAGCCGTCCGGCGAACGAACCCAGCTTCGCCCAGAGGTCCTGAGGCATCAGTCGCGGCTGACCCGGGCGGCGTCGGGCGAGGAGTCCGTCGGTACCTCGATCGTGATGCGTGAGCCACCCTCGATCACGCCGTGCCCCTTGTCGGGCGTGGGCGCGGGGATCGGGATCTCCTGCTCCGCCTCCCACACGAGCCGCGCCTCGTGCGCGGACGGGTGGAAGAGCTCGTCGAATCCGAGCAGCCCGCCCGACGAGCCCGCATCCGCACCGTCCGATCGCTGGCGGCGATGGGTGGAGACGCTCACGAGTACGAAGAGCACGGGGACGCTCAGCACGAGGACGATGGTCCCCCACCCCAGCACGTCGCTCATGTCGATGCGTCAGTGCTGGTAGGTGCCGTGGATGATGGCTCGGCCGAGGGTCTTGAACGCGAGGTTGAACGAGACCACGGCGGGTGAGGCGTCCGCATCCACTCCGAGCGTCGGCTCGGACACGGCGTGCACGACGAAGTAGTACCGATGCACCTGGTCGCCCTCCGGCGGCGCGGCGCCCATGAAGCCGGGCTGCCCGCCGTCGTTGCGCACGTGGAAGGCTCCTGCGGGAAGAGCGGCCGACGCGGCTCCGGTGTCGAGGGAGGTGACGGATGCGGGCACGTCCACGAGCACCCAGTGCCAGAAGCCGCTCGGGGTGGGGGCATCGGGGTCGAAGCAGGTGATGACGTAGGACTGCGTCCCCTCGGGCGCACCTGACCACGACAGCTGCGGCGAGGTGTTGCCGAGGGCGGCGACCTGGTCGTCCTTCAGCGGTGCGCCGTCGGCGACATCGTCACTGGTAACGGTGAACGAGGCCACCGCGGGGAGAAGCGGATACGGGTCCGGCGTCTGGGGGCGGGTGAGATCGGTCATGACATCGAGCCTACGCACGGGGCGTATGACTGCACAGGGAGTTGCGGCATCCGCATCCCCCGTGGCCCTCCCACTCGGAACGGCTACAGAAATGCGCACCCGCCACAGACAAGAGCTGTCGCGGATGCGGAAACCTGTCGCATCCGCGCAACAGCGACGCAACTCGGGCACCTGCCGGCTCGGGCACAGACGGGGGCGGCTACGGGCGGGAGGGCTCCGCACAAAGGGCGTCGCCGGCGGCGCTGCGGTAGTAGAGCACGGCGCGACCGTAGCGGGCGCGGTTGAGCAGCCCGGCCCGCGCCATCACCCGCAGGTGCTGGTTGACGGCGGAGGTCGACACCCCGAGCCGCAGCGCGAGATCGGTCGACGATGCGGGTTCGCCGAGCTCGGTCAGCAGGAGCGCGCGCGTGCGGCCGAGCAGGTCGGTGACCGCCGCCGCATCCGGTCCGATCGCGGTGGACCACATCGCCCCCTGGCCGCGCGCGGGGTACATCACGGTCGGCGGCAGGTGGTCGTCGATGGGCGTGGACACGCGCGCGGTGAAGATCGACGGCACGAGCGTCAGGCCGTCGCCGAGGACGGGACGATGACGCACCTGCGGGTTCCACAGCCGCACATCCAGATGCCGGCCGTCGTAGCGCACCGCATCCGAGAGGCCGTTGAGTACGGCGCCGATCCCCGCCTGGGCGGCGATGCGTCCGCGATAGGCGATGTCGGCCTGCATGACGGCGTGCATGCGCGCCCAGTGCGGGGCGAAGCAGAGATCCCACGCCGTCGCGAGCGCGCGCTGCAGCCGGGAGACGACGACATCGTGGCGCCCCTGGAACACGTGCGGGACGCTTCCGTGCACCTTCTCCAGATCCGCGTACAGGTGCGCCCGGCTGATCCGGCCGAGATCGGCGAGCTCGTCCTCCAGGGACGTCAACGGCGACGAGGGGCGGGGGTTCACGAAGTCCGCGACCCACCGCTTGTCGTTCACGAGCGCCAGCAGCATCTCCTCGTCGAGCAGCGACCGCACACCGGCGATGCGCTGGAGCCAGGGACGCTGCAGCGGGAACCAGTCCGGCTCGTAGAGGGCGCGCAGGGCGAGCCCCAGCTCGGACAGCGGCGAGACGCCGAAACGGATGGCGGACACGTCCGCCGCCTCCATCTCGTATCGAATCATGAAGCCATAATCTACATCGATTGCACCCGCTGCGACGCCCCTGCGGGAATGGAACGGTGACGAGCACCACCCCCACCGTTCCCCTGCGCATCCTCATCTCCGACGATCAGACTCTCCGACGTCTGCTGACGATCACGCTGGTCGACACCCTCGGCCGCGGCGCGTTCTTCACGCTGACGACGCTGTATCTGACGCTCATCGTCGGAGTGCCCCCGCTGTCCGTGGGTATCGGGCTTACGATCGCGGGCGCCGTCGGCGTCGCGAGCTCCCTCACCTTCGGACACCTGGCAGACCGCTTCAGCGCCCGCCGGATGCTCCTCTGGCTGCACCTGCTGCAGGGGGCGGCCCTCATCGGATACGTCTTCGTGCACGACCTGCTGACCCTCGTGATCGCCGCATCGCTGGTGACCCTCGCGCAGCAGGGCAACGCCAGCGTGCGCTCGGCCGTCGTCGGGCGCGCGTTCCTTGGCGAGGACCGCGTCCGCATCCGCGCGACGATGCGCACCGTCACCAACGTCGGCATCGGCGTGGGGACCGCGGTCGCCGCGATCCCGCTCGCCCTCGGCACGGCCTTCGCCTTCCAGATCACGATGTCGGTCTCGGGCGCCCTGTTCCTCGTATCCGCGCTGCTGGTCACGGGCCTGTCCGCCGAGCGCGTCGACGTGCGGCGCGCGTCGCCGGTCGAGACGGATGCGGACGCCGCACCGGAGAAGGGCCCGAGCCCCTACCGCGACGCGCGCTTCCTGTCGCTCACCGCGTTCATGGGCGTGTTCGGCATCCAGTTCGGGCTCTTCGAGGTCGGCGTGCCGCTCTGGGTGGTCGCGCACACCGTCGCCCCCGACGTCCTCGTGAGCCCGCTGCTGCTCGTGAACACGGTCGTCGTGGTGCTGCTGCAGGTGCGCATGAGCCGCGGCACCGGCACTTTTGCGGGGGCCGGGCACGCCATGCGCAACGCGGGCGTGCTGATGGTGCTCGCCTGCGCGCTGTGGGCGGGAGCCGAGTGGATCGGCGGCGACGGGTGGGGGCCGATCGCCCTGGCCGCCGTCATTCTGCTGGCGGCAGCTCTCGTGCACTCGCTCGCCGAGATCACCTCGAGCGCCGCCGGCTGGAGCCTGAGCTTCGACCTGGCGTCGCAGGAGCGGATGGGCAGCTACCAGGGCGTCTACGGCACCGGCTACGCCCTCGGGGCGATGATCGCGCCCGCCGTCGTGACGATGACGGCCATCAATCTCGGCACGGCCGGATGGGCGATTCTCGCGGTGATGTTCGGCGCGGCGGCCGCGGGAGTGGTGGTCATCGCCCGCCGCGCCGCGCGGGATGCGGTGACGATCGGCTAGAGCTCGACGCCGACGAGCACGGGCTCGGGCTGGAGGATCAGCCCGAACTCCTGCTGCACCCGCTGCTGGATGAAGCGCGCGAGCTCGGCGATCTCCGCCGCCGTCGCCCCGCCGCGGTTCGTCAATGCAAGGGCATGCTTGCTCGACACCGCAGCGCGGGAGCGGCCGATGCGGAAGCCCTTGCCGATCCCGGCATGCTCGATGAGCCACGCGGCGCTGACCTTCACGTCGATCGAGCGCACCGGCGCCGGGGGGACGTACCCGTCGAACTGGTCGAGCGGGATGACGCGCACCGGCTCGATCTCGGGTTCGAGCGGCCACCTCGGACACTCCGCCGGAAGGGTGCGCGCGAACTCCTGCGACACCACCGCGTTCTGAAAGAACGAACCCGCGGAGCGCGTGTCGGCGTCATCGGGGTCGAGGACCATGCCCTTGCTGCGGCGAGTGGCGAGCACGGTATCGCGAACCTCGGCGAGCGAGACGACCGCATCGGGTGCGAGTCCGAGAGCCCGGCGCAGCTGCTCGCCGCGCACCGGAGCCGCGCCGTGGCCGACCTGCTGCAGTTCGAGGGTCACCGAGAGGATGACGGCACGACGAGCGGCCACCGATCCGTAGTGGTGCTTGAGCACCGAGGTGCGGAAACCGAGGTTGAGTTCGGTGGCGGCGACCGTGGAGACCTCGCCGGTGGATTCGTCGATGAGCTCGACCTCGACGAGGGTCTGCGAGATGTCCTGCCCGTACGCCCCGACGTTCTGCACGGGCGCCGCACCCACGGTGCCGGGGATGCCGCTCATCGCCTCGACGCCGGCGAGCCCCGCCGTCACGGTGTCGGCGACCAGGGCGTCCCAGTCGTGTCCCGCCTGCACGCGCAGTCGCACGAAGCCCTCGCGGGGCGAGGGCAGCCGTTCGATGCCCCGGGTCAGCACCCGCACCACGGTGCCGTCGAAGGGCTCGTCGCCCACCAGGAGGTTCGACCCGCCGCCGAGCACGAACCAGTCGTCGCCGTCGGCCCAGACCTCGCGCAGCGCGCCGATCAGCTCGTCCCGCGACCGCGCCTCGCGCATCCGCGCGGGAGCGGCGCCCGTGGCCAGCGTGGTCAGCTGCGCGAGCGGCAGCGGCTCTACGGCGGTCATGCCTCGCGGGCCACCCGCACCTGCGCCTTGCCCAGCACGGTCGTGTCGGCGTGGGTGACCGTCAGGTCGATGCGCAGCGTCTCGTCGTCGATCTGGCCCACGGTGGCGACGACGCGCACATCGGCTCCCGTCTCGGCATCGACGACCACGGGCCGCGTGAAGCGCACGCCGTACTCGCGGATGCGGCCCGCGTCCCCGAGCCAGGGCACGATCGTCTCGACCGACAGACCCATGGTGAGCATGCCATGGGCGAGGACGCCGGGCAGGCCGACGCGGGCGGCGACGTCATCGCGGAAGTGGATGGGGTTGAAGTCGCCCGATGCGCCCGCATACCGCACGAGCGACTCACGGGTCAGGTGCACGTCGCGCTCGGCGACGACCTGGCCGATCTCGTACGCGGTCATTCCTCGCCTCCGATCAGCAGGATGGATGTGGCAGTCACGACGTGCGCGCCGGCCGCATCCGTCACCTCGGCCTCGCTCGTGACCATGGCGCCCTTGCCCACGGCACGCACGCCCGTCACGCGCAACTGCGCGGTGAGCTCGTCGCCGGCGACGATGGGCCGCGAGTAGCGGAAGCGCTGTTCGGCGTGGATCGTGCGCTCGAGCGCGATCCCCGAGTCGGGCTCGGCCAGCAGCTGCTGCAGCGTGAGGTCCTGGATCACCATCGCGAAGGTCGGCGGCGCCACGACGTCGGCGTAGCCGAGCGCCTGCGCTGCAGCCGGATCGGTGTGCTGCGGGTCGGTGGCGAAGACCGCGCGGGCGAACTCGCGCACCTTCTCACGACCGACGAGGTAGGGCGGTGTCGGCTCGAAGGCGCGCTCGACGAGGGTGGGATTCACGGGCACAGCCCCATCCTACCGAGCGGCCCGGCGGCGCCCGCCGTCAGAAATCGCTCAGCGCTTGCGCCCGCGGACGGCCTTCATCGCCATCTGCGTGCCGATGAAGACGAGGAAGGCGGCGAACAGGATGTTGGCGACGAAGGGATCGAGTAGTGTCGCGATCCACGCTCCCAGCGCCGTGGTCGTGCACGCGGCGACGCCGACGAGGGCAGCCGCGAGGAGGTCGACGTTCTTGCGCCGCAGGTTGCCGATCGTTCCCGACAGGGCGGTGGGGATCATGAAGAGCAGCGACGTGCCCTTCGCCTCCAGGTCGCTCGCGCCGAAGATGAGCACGAGGATCGGGACGACGATCACGCCGCCGCCGACACCGATCAGGCCCGCCATGATGCCCGTGAACACACCCACCACGACGAGGGCGATGCCGGTGACGACCGTCACCTCGATGTGCGCGTCGCGGGAAGGGATGACGAAGAACAGGCTCGCGATCACGACGACGATGAAGGCGACGAAGCCCCAGCGCAGCGCGGTCTGCGAGATCCGCGGGAGCAGCCACGTGCCGATCTGCGCGCCCACGACGGCACCCACTGCGAGCAGGATCGCCGGCACCCACGCGACCGACCCGTGCACGGCGTAGGAGATCACGCCGACGGCGGCCGTCGGCACGATGGCCGCGAGGGAGGTTCCTGCGGCGAGACGCTGGTCGAACTTCAGGAACAGGACCAGCAGCGGAACGATCACGGTGCCGCCGCCCACGCCGAACAGTCCCGACAGGAGGCCCGCCAGCAGCCCGGTCGCGATGCAGGTGAGGATGAAGGCGGGAGTGCGTGGCGCAAGCACGCGTGCGGGGGCGTCGGTCACCGGGAGAGCCTACCGCCGCCCCCGAGGCGTCACTGCACCGACCATCCTCCGTCGGACGCGAGGATCACGCCGTTGATGTTGGCCGCGTCATCCGAGAGCAGGAACGTGATGGATGCGGCGAGCTGCTCCGCCGTGGCCACGGTCGGGATGAGCTGCTCGAAGGGCG
Source organism: Microbacterium sp. KU4F (assembly GCF_056868075.1). NCBI lineage: Bacteria > Bacillati > Actinomycetota > Actinomycetes > Micrococcales > Microbacteriaceae > Microbacterium > Microbacterium sp. KU4F. Next base: position 1,471,075 of record NZ_CP200324.1, read on the forward strand.
CCACCCGGGCGCGCCCGCGCTCGGAGAGGTGCGGCGGAAGGGCGATGCCGGTCGCGACGGCTCCGGGGGCGACCGCGTTCACCCGGATCCCGGCGGGGCCGTACATGAATGCGGCCGACTTGGTGAGCCCGACCACCGCGTGCTTCGAGACCGTGTACGCGTTCCCCGCGGCGTTGCCGCGCAGGCCCGCTTCGGAGGCGACGTTCACGATGGCGCCGCCTCCGGCCGCGGTCATCGCGGGGATCACCGCGCGCGACAGCTTGAACGTGCCCGTGACGTTGACGGACATGACGCGCTCCCACACCGCATCCGTCGTCTCCCCCAGCGGCGAGAAGTCGTCCATGATGCCGGCGACGTTCGCGAGCGCGTCGATCCGCTCGCCGGCGGCCGCGACGATCCGGTCGACGGCCGCCTGGTCGGTGATGTCGCCCGCGACCGCCACGAGCTTCTCCCCGCCGTGCGCCGCCACCAGCTCGTCCAGACGATCGGCGGAGATGTCGACGGCGACGACGCGGCCGTCCTCCCGGAGCACACGCGACGCCACGGCGCGCCCGATCCCGGATGCGGCGCCCGTGACGATCACGGTGCGACCGGCGAAGCGGCCCGCGACCACCCGCTCGACCCACGGCGCAGGGCCCGTCTGCTCGGGCATCGTGCCGCCGTTGGCCTGACGCACGAGGTCGTCGACGACCGACTGCGGCAGCTGACCCTGACTCAGCGCCACGAGCTGCTGAAGCGGCTGCGACCGGACGGGGCCCAGCGCGTCCTCCGTCGTCCCCGAGGATGCGAGCAGTCCGCGGATGAGGTCGCCTCCGACAGGGTGATCCAGCCATTGCGCGATCGTGCTGTTCGCGGTCAACACCACACTCTCCGACATTGCAGAGCCCTTCTCTCGAGCGGGCCGTCGCCGTTCGACGGATAAATCCCGCACGGGAAATACTACGCTCGTGTCGAACGATCCGCCCGTCGAGAAGTACGAACAGGGAGTGAACGTGACTCCAGGCACTCCCCCCGCGCGACGGGGGCGCGGCGAACGCGCGGGCCTCGACCGCGCCGCCATCCTGGATGCCGCGCGGCGCCTGCCCGCGCAGGAGCTCACGATGCAGGGCGTCGCCGACGCCCTCGGGGTCGATCGCAAGGCGCTCCATCACTACGTCCACGGGCGGGAGGGCTTGATGGAGCTGCTCGCCGAAGACGTGTTCCTGACCCGCATCGCCGCGCTCGAGATCCCCTTCGACGCGCCGTGGCCGGATGCCTGTCGCGCCTTCGCCGAGGGGATGCGCCAATCGCTCGTGGCGTCGGGCGCCCTCGTCGAGCACTTCCGCACCCTGTCTCGGGCGACTCTCGGCGCGGTCCGGCCGGCCGAGGTGGTGCTGGAACGTCTGCTCGCCGGCGGCGTCGACGACGTCACCGCCGGGCGCACTCTCCTCCTGCTGACGACCATCGCCACGGGCTTCGCCCGAGAGGAGGTCGCGGCCGCGGGAGCGGGCGGGCACCCGCAGGTCGCGCAGTTCCGCGGGATGCTTCGCGAGACGGGCGCCACGGAGCTCAGCGTGCTGCGCCGGCTCGACGGAAGCGGCTTCGACGCCTACGGCGACGCGCAGTTCGCCTTCGACGTCGATGCCGTCATCGCCGCCGTCGAGACCCGCCTGGCCGAGGTCGAGAACCGCCTCGCCGACTGAGCACCCGTTTGCCGAGCGACACAATTGGATGCGCGCTCGACAAACGGATGCGCGCTCGCCGCGACGCGCGGAGCCTCAGCGCGAGACGCGCCCTACTCGCGGGCGGGATCGAGGGGTGTGAAGCTCGCGAGGCCGCCGCGCTTCAGCAGGCCCACGACCGCGAGCGAGCCGGCCACGGCGAGGAAGATCGGCAGCAGCAGCGAGAAGCCGGTGTTGGTAAACTCGATGATCAGGGCGATCGCGGTGAACGGGGCGCGCATGTTCGCGGCGAGGAAGGCGGCCGCGGCGACGACCGCGAGTCCCGTGCCGCTCGCTCCCGGCCAGAGCAGCGCCCACCCCGCCGCGGCTGCCGCTCCCAGTGCCGCGCCGATCGCGACGGAGGGCTGCAGCGTGCCGCCGATGGCACCCGCCCCGAGGGAGAGCGTGGTCGCGACGTACTTGAGCACCGCGAGGATGAGCAGGAACACGACCGGCTCGCTCAGCTCGAAGCCGGCGGTCGCCAGCGCGCGTCCGTTGCCGAGGATGAGCGGGAAGAACATCCCCACGGCGCCGACGGCGGCGAACACGAGCGGGAGCACGACGAGCAGCTTCCAGCCGGTCGGCCGGAAGGCGCTCAGACGTTTGGTGGCGGCGACGAAACTGGTCGCGACGACTCCCATCAGCGGTCCGACGACGAGTGCCGCGACGAGCAGGGACGCATTGACCTCGATCGATCCCAGGTCGTAGAGCGACTGGTCGCCCACGAGCGGCCGCGCGACCAGGGTCGCGATCGCGCTGACCGCGAGGGCGGTCACGGCGGCGGCGATCGAGAACTCGCCGAGGAGGATCTCCACCGCGAACACCGCGCCACCCAGCGGCACGTTGTAGACGGCCGCAAGACCCGCGCCCGCGGCCGAGGCGATCAGGATGCGGCGCCAGCGCGGCGTCAGGCGGAACCAGCCGACGACCTTCGACGACGCCATCGCGGCGAGCTCGCGCGGGGCGACCTCTTTGCCGATCGATGCGCCCAGCGCCACGGAGACGACCTGCAGCACGGTGTCGACGAGGGTCTCCAGTACCGGCATCCGTCGCCCGTCGACACCCTGCTCGACGCTCGCGACGGGCCTGCCGAAGCGGCGGATGAGATACCAGCCGACGGCCGCGATGACGCCGGCGGCACTGACCGTGACCAGCGGCAGCCAGAACTCGGATGGCGCGGCGAGACCATCGAGGAAGGGGCCCGGACCCTCGCCCCAGACGAGGTGCTCGATCGAATGGACGACCCAGACCAGCAGCAGCACCGCGAGCCCCGTGCCGACTCCGGCGAGGAGGGTCGCCGCACCGATCCGTGTGAGGTGGCCGACGGCCGGGCGGAGCCGGGTCGCGTTCACCGCAGCGTACGCCGGGAGCTGACCTGACCGGTGTCGAAGCCCATCAAGTGCAGACCGCCGTGGAAGCGCGCGTGCTCGATCTTGATGCAGCGGTCCATGACCACGGTCAGACCCTTGCTCTCGCCGTACCGCGCCGCATCCTCGTTCCAGATTCCGAGCTGCACCCAGACGGTGGGCGCGCCGATCGCGATCGCGTCGTCGATGACGGAGGGGATGTCGTCGGCCCGGCGGAAGACGTCGACGATGTCGGGCACCTCCGGGAGCGAGGCGAGATCGGGGTAGGCCGGCTGACCGAGGATCTCGGTGGCGTTCGGGTTCACGAAGTACACCCGGTAGGCGCCGGACTGCAGGAGGTACGTGCCGACGAAGTAGCTCGATCGGGCCGGATTCGCGGAGGCGCCGACGATCGCGATGCTCTTGGCGGCGCGGAGGATCGCGAGGCGTTCCTTCGCGCCCGGCCCCTCCCACGTGCGCTGCGAGCGCAGCAGCTTGGCGAGGGGCGAGCTGGCGGGCAGGGCGCACGTCAGCCCGTTCGGCAGGCGGGTCTCGACGGTCTCCTCGGCGGCGGTCACGTCGTTCATCATGCCTCCTGCGCGGCGGCGAGGGCTTGGTCGAGGTCGTAGATGATGTCGTCGACGTCCTCGATGCCGACGCTGATGCGCACGAGCCCCGGCAGCACGCCGCCGTCGATGAGCTGCTGCTCGGTCAGCTGCGCGTGGGTCGTGGACGCGGGGTGGATGACGAGCGTCTTCGCGTCGCCGATGTTGGCGAGATGACTGGCGAGATCGACCGACTCGATGAAGGTGCGACCCGCCGCGCGGCCACCCTTGACCCCGAAGCTGAAGACGGCGCCGGGGCCCTCCGGGAGGTACTTCTTGGCGCGGTCGTGGTGGATGTGGCCCGGAAGCCCCGCCCAGGTGACGTACTCCACGCGCGGGTCGGCGTCGAGCCATTCGGCCACGGCGCGCGCGTTGTCGACGTGCGCCTTCATGCGGTACGGCAGCGTCTCGACGCCCTGGGCGAGCAGAAAGGCCGAGTGCGGGGCGAGCGCCGGGCCGATGTCGCGCAGTTGTTCGGCGCGCAGGCGCGTGAGGAAGGCGTACTCTCCGAAGTTGCCCGACCACTCGAGCCCGCCGTAGCTCGACACCGGCTCGGTGAACAGGGGGAAGCGCTCGCTCGACCAGTCGAAGCGACCCGACTCGACGACGACGCCGCCGAGAGAGGTGCCGTGGCCGCCGAGGAACTTGGTGGCCGAGTGCACGACGATGTCGGCGCCCCACTCGATCGGACGGCAGAGATACGGCGTCGCGACCGTCGAGTCGATCACGAGCGGCACGCCGTCAGCGTGAGCGACCGCCGCGAGCCCTTCGATGTCGGCGATCTCGCCCGAGGGGTTCGCCACGGTCTCGGCGAACACCGCCTTGGTGCGGTCGGTGATGGCGGCGGCGTAGTCGGCGGGATCCGCCGAGGCGACGAACGTCGTCTCCACCCCGAAGCGGCGCAGCGTCACATCGAGCTGCGTGATCGAGCCGCCGTAGAGGTTGGCGCTGGCCACGATGTGATCGCCCGCACCCGCGAGCGAGGCGAAGGTGATGAACTGCGCCGACAGCCCGCTCGAGGTGGCCACGGCTCCGAGGCCCTGCTCGAGCGAGGCGATGCGCTCCTCGAAAGAGGCGGTCGTGGGGTTCGCCAGGCGGCTGTAGATATTGCCGTACTTCTGCAGCGCGAAGCGCGCGGCCGCATCCTCCGTGTCGTCGAAGACGAACGCCGTGGACTGGTAGATCGGCAGCGCGCGGGCGCCGGTGACGGCGTCGGGGATGTTGCCGGCGTGGATGGCGCGCGTGCGGAAGCCGTATTCGCGGTCGGCCATGAAGGGCCCTTTCGAAGGGGGATGCGGGTTTCCCGCAGCCTACCGGCCGCTCGGCGCGGCCCCGAGTCGTGTGTCGGCATGCGTCGGCGCACCCGCGCCGGTCGCTATCGTCGGTGGCATGGACGACTGGACCGAGGGCGCAGCCGAGGCGCTGGACCGGCTGACCGAGTCGGGGCTCGGCACACCGTGGACCGGCACCGCCCGCATCCTGTCGGCGACGCCGCCGTCGTCTCGGCGGCGCTACCAGAGCTGCACGGTCGAGTTGGCCCTCGCGGCGGAGGGCTTCGAGGGTGCGACCGCGTCGGCCGAGGTCGTGATCGACACCCGATACTGGCCGGAGCCCGGCACGGTTCTGCCTGCGCGCTTCTCCCGCACGCTTCCGCGCACGCTCGACGTGGACTGGGAACGGCTGCGCTCAGCGCGGTGACAGCGACGGCGCCTCTCGGATACCGAACACGTGCGTGAGCGCGCTGCGCGCCGCCCACCATCCGCCGAGGCCGTGGACTCCCGGGCCGGGCGAGGTCGACGCCGAGCACAGGTAGACCCCCGGAAGCGGTGTGCGCCAGGGGTCGCTGCGCAGCACGGGGCGCTTGAGCAACTGGGCGACGTCGGGAGTGCCCGCGGCGATATCGCCGCCGGGATAGTTCGGATTGTGGCGGGCGAGGTCCACCGCGGTGCGTGAGCGCGCGGCGAGGATCGTGTCGCGGAAGCCGGGCGCGAAGCGTTCGATCTGAGCGACGACCGCCTCCTCCCGGTCGACGTCGCTGCCGGCGGGGACGTGGGTGTAGGCCCACAGGGTGTGTGCGCCGTCGGGAGCGCGCGTGCGGTCGAACAGCGAGGGCTGGGAGATGAGCACATACGGACGCTCCGGCATCCGCCCGTGCACGACGTCGTTCTCGGCGGCGGCGATCTCCGCACGGGTTCCGCCCAGGTGCACCGTGCCCGCCTGCGCCACCGCGGGATCCGCCCACGGGACGGGCGCGGAGAGCGCGAAGTCGACCTTCGCGACGGCGGCGCCGTAACGGAACCGGCCGAGCGCGGCCCGGTACGAGGGCGGCAGGTCGTCGCCGGCGATGCGCAGGAGAGCCGCGGGCGTGACATCCAGCAGGACCGCACGAGCCGCAGGCAGTTCGGACAGCGAGCGCACCTCATGGTCGCGCACGACCTCGACGCCGTGATCGCGCAGATCCGCCACCATCGCGTCGACGATCGCCTGGCTGCCGCCGATCGGGATCGGCCACCCGCGTGCGTGAGCGTAGGCGCCCAGTGCCAGCCCGGCCCCGGATGCGGCGAGGCTCGGCTGGGGCAGGATCGAGTGCGAGGCCACGCCGGTGACGAGCGCGGGCGCCGCGTCCTCGCGGAACCGCCACCCCCACAGCCGTGACCCCTGGTCGAGCACGCGCACGCCGAATCGCGCGGCGAACGCGGGGTCGGCGGGGACGCGCAGCAGCGGTCCGCCGGTCAGCTCGGCCAGCTGGCGGGTGTTCTCGGCGAGCGGGCGCATGAGCCGCGCGTAGGCGGCGCCGTCGCGCCCCAGCTCCTCAGCCGTGCGGTCGAGGTCCCGGTATGCGAGCGCCGCACGCCCGCCGTCGAGGGGATGCGCGAATGAGAGCTCGGGGACGACGAAGTCGACGCGTTCGGTGAGGCCGAAGGACCGGAAGAAGGCGGACTCGAACGCGAGCGGATGCACGGCCGAGCACACATCGTGGAGGAACCCCGGCAGCGTCAGCCCCGCCGAGGACGCGCCGCCGCCGAGGGTCGCGGCGCGCTCGTAGACGCGGACCGAGAGTCCGGCTCTGGCGAGGGTCACGGCGGCGGCGAGTCCGTTCGGACCCGACCCGACCACGATGACGTCGAGATCGCTCACTCTTCGATCATCCCCCTCTCGCGGCCCGACCCTCCGCCAGGAACGCCAATCGTTGCAGGGTCTCGGCGTTACGCAGGTGCAGCGGGGGGTTCAGGATCCACCGCGGGATCCATGCTCCGGGGCCGGCGACGGCGTCCTCCGTGATGCGAACCAGGCATCCGTCCTCGCTCGGTCGCACCTCGATCAGCACGCGCGCCTCGCCCATGGGCCAGCCGCGCGCACGGAGCACGATCCGCCGCGGCGCGTCGTACTCGCGCACCTCGGTGGTGTCGTCGATCAGCACGGGCCAGACGCCGAACGAGTGGTGCAGCTGCGCCTCTTCGGCCGGCCAGCCATTGTCGACCGACCGCATCCGGGAGGCTCCGACCACCCACGAGGGGTACAGCCAGCCGTCCGCCATCACGGCGAAGACCTCTTCGGGCGTGCAGGACATGCGACGGACATTGCGTGACATGGGCGGCCTCCGATCGTCGTGGCGTCACGCTAAGCACGCCGACCGCGGGCCCCGACGGGGTTGCCCTCCGCCGCTGCGGCCGCTAGCTGTACTCGGTCACTTCGTTGGTGACGTTCGGCTGATGGGTGCCTGGCCTGCGCAAGCGGTGTGGGGTCGAGCGTAGTTGTAGTGCTCGAGCCAGGGCGCGAGCGCGCTGGCTCGATCTTCGTTGGAGGTGAACGGATGCCGGTAGGCCCAGTTCTCCTGCAGGGTCCGATTGAAGCGTTCGGCCTTACCGTTCTGCCAAGGCGAGTGCGGACGGGTGAGGATGTGCGTGGCGCCAAGGGTGTTCAGTGTGGTCTGGAAGGCGTGGGAGCGTCGGTAGTTCAGTGCGTTGTCGGTCATCACGCTGCGGACGGTGATGCCGTGATCGAGGAAGAACGCGGCTGCCTCAGCGAGGAAGGCGGCGCAGGTGGGCCCCTTCTCGTCGGGCAGGATCCGAGCGAACGCGAGCCGCGAGTGGTCATCGACGGCGACATGGACATAGTCGAACCCGACCCGTCGTGGTCGGGAGCTGTGGTGATCGATGACGTCCGGGCCATCGAGTCGCCAGCCACCGCCAGCGGGGATGCGGCCCAGCTTCTTCACGTCGATATGCACCAGGTCGCCTGGCTGCTCACGTTCGTAACGCAGCTGTGTGCGACGCGAGGCGCGGATCCGGATCCCGGTGACCGGATCGAGTTCGTGCAGGGCGGGTAGCCCCGCTCTGACGATGAGTCGAGATGCGGTCGAGGGGCTGACACCAACCAGGCGCGCCAATTCATCACGGCCCAGCCGTTCGGCCTGACGCAGCTCGAGCAACCGCGCGATCACCGCCGGCGATGTGGTGGCGGGGTGCGTGCGGTGTCGGGACGAGCGATCTCGCAAGCCCGCCCGTCCGAGAAGACGGAACCGGGTAACCCAGCGATGCGCGCACTGCCGTGACACCCCGAGTTCCTTGGCGACATGCGAGACCGGGCGCCCCGCCAACACCCGCTGAACCAGGATCAGGCGACCAGCTTCCGCCAATCGCGCGTTACGGTGAACCAAGAGAAGGCCTTCCTTCGAGTGACGTTAGACACCACTCAGGATGAAGGCCTTCTCCCTATCTCCGCGTCACCAACGATCAGACCGAGTACAGCTAGCCGTCCACGCCTGTGGCACGCTGGAGATATGCGGATCGCAGTGACGGGATCATCGGGAAAGCTCGGACGCGTGGTCGTTCGCGAACTGGCCGCGGCGGGGCACGAGGTCATCGGCCTCGACGTCGTCGGTGAGCGTGGGCCCGGTTTCGTGCAGGTGGATCTCACCGATTACGGCCAGGTCGTCGACGCGCTCGGATCGGTGAACGACCAGCACGACGGCGTCGACGCGCTCGTGCACCTGGCCGCGGTCCCGGCTCCGGGCCTGCGCGCGGATGTGGCCGTCTTCCACAACAACATGACGGTGTCGTTCAACGTGCTGCACGCGGCGACGCGGCTCGGCATCCGGCGGGTCGTGACGGCGTCGAGCGAGACCGTTCAGGGGCTCCCCTTCGACGTGCCTCCGCCCTACATCCCCGTCGACGAGGACTACCCTGCGCGCCCCGAGTCGGTGTACTCGCTCGTCAAGCACCTCGAGGAGCGGATGGCGATCGAGCTGGTGCGCTGGCATCCGGAGCTGTCGATCACGGCGCTGCGCTTCTCGAACGTCATGGTGCCCGAGGACTACGCCGAGTTCCCCTCCTTCGACGGTGACGCGCGAGTGCGCAAGTGGAACCTGTGGAGCTACATCGACGCCCGCGACGGCGCGCAGGCCGTGCTCCGTGCGCTCGAGACGGCGCCGAACGGCTTCGACCACTTCCTCATCGCCGCGGCCGACACGGTCATGACGCGGCCCAACGCCGAGCTCGTCGCCGAGGTGTTCCCCGGGGTGGAGGTGCGAGGAGAGCTCGGCGTCAACGACAGCCTGTTCTCGACGGCGAAGGCACAGCGCCTGCTCGGATATGCGCCGCAGCACTCCTGGCGCGATCACGCCTGAGGCTCAGGACTCCGGCTGCACCGGCTTACTCATCTGCACCGCGGTCACGCCGAAGCCGAGCGATTCGTACAGCCGTCGAGCGCGCTCGTTGAAACCGAAGACGTTGAGCGCGAGTTCTCGTGCGCCGCGTTCGGCGACATAACGCTCGGCGAGGAGCATCGCAGCACGCCCGTAGCCGCGGCCTCGATACGGTTCGTCGATCTCGACGTCCCAGACCCACCACACACCCTCGTTGCCGCGCGGATGCGCCCCCAGCCACATCACCCCGACGGCGCGTCCCGCCGCGTCGATGTGGAGCACGTCATGTCCCGCCGCGGGAAGCCCACCGGGGAAGAGCTCGGTGTACGACTCGGCAGCGATGCGCTCGGCGGTGGCACGGTCATCGCCGGCGCGCACGCGCTCCTCGGCGTACGCGCGATGCTGGACGGCGATCCACGCGGGGAACTCGTCGTCCGAGAAGCGGCGGAAGGTGACGTCGTCCATGCCACCATCATCGCCGCTCTGGTCTTCGTAGGGTGGGCAGATGGACGATCACTCCGAACCCCACTGGGCGAGGATCGGTCGTTCCGTCGCCTACAACGGGCGCGTGATGCTGGTCGACCACACCGTCCTCCTGCCGGACGGTTCCCAGACCTCCTTCGAGGTCGATGAGAGCGTGCCGTTCTCCGTCGCCACCCTCGTCATCGACGGAGCCGACGTTCTGATCGCTCGCCAGTACCGCTACGCCATCGACTGCTGGATCTACGACCTTCCCGGCGGAGGCGGCCGCCCTGAGGAGGACCCCCTCGCGGCAGCGCAGCGCGAGCTCAAAGAAGAGCTCGGCATCGTGCCCGACGATCTTCGGCATCTGCACACGTTCTTCATGAACCCCGGCCGCGCCGCGTGGCCGACCCACCTCTTCATCTCCACAGCGGGATTCACCGTGGGACTCCCGCACGCGTCGGATCCCGCCGAGCAGGTGAGGCTGGCGCGGATGCCGCTCGTGGAGCTCGATGGGCTGATCTCCGAGGGTCTCGTCGTCGACCCGCCGCTGATCGTGGCCCGAGCACTCGCGGCGGCGACGGGTCGTCTACCCCCGCTGCGGCTGCCCGGAACGCCGTGACAGACCGGCGCGTTGCCGAGCCGTCGAGCACGGCGGCGATGTCGGAGGCCCTCCCTACGGTGAAGGTATGTCCAACGATGCGCCCCTCTTCGAAGAGGACCCCGACGCGGCGTTCGCGCGCGCTGTCGAGAGGGCGCCGGTCGAGCCCGAGGACGCGGTCGATCGTGTCGTGGAGGTCTCCGCGATGCTGTCCGTCTTCGCCGCGGAGCAGGTGTGGGCGATCGCCCAGATGCGCGCCGATGCGCACGCGGACGCAAAGCGCGCGGGCCGTCACGATCGCGGCATCGTCGAGCGGTCGCTGCGCCTCGAGCTCGCGCAGGCGATCGGAGCCACCGAGGCTGTAGCCGACCGACTGATCGCCCACGCCGTGGCGCTCGTCGAGCGATACCCCGAGACCCTCACCGCGCTGAGCCGTGCGCAGATCACCCAGAGGCACGCCGAGACTCTCGTCGACGCCGTCGATCGCGCCGAGCCGTGGCTGCGAGAAGAGCTGGCCCCGCTCGCGCTCGAGCTCGCCATGCGCCTGCCCATCGGTGTCTTCCGGCACGCCGTGCGCCGTCTCGTCGACGATGCCCGTGCCGTCACGCTGGCCGAGCGGCAGCGCGAGGCTCTCGAGACGCGCCGGGTCGCGGTCGACGACGACCGCGACGGGATGGCGTGGCTCACCGTGTATCTGCCGGCCGTCGAGGCGAGGGCGATCTTCGACCGCCTCACACGCACCGCCGCCGCCCTGATCGCCGCAGCGCCGACCGCATCCGAGTTCCCGGAGAGCTCCGTGGGCGCCGAGGCGAACCGGCAGCGCACGCTCGATCAGGCACGCGCGGACGTCGCGGCCGACCTCCTGATCGACGGCGAAGTGCCGCAGCACGGCGAGCAGGCGCGCGGCATCCGTGCCACGGTCGCGGTCACGGTGCCCGCACTCACCCTCCTCGGCAAGAGCGAGGCCCCGGCCGTCGTCGACGGAGTGGGCCCCATCCCCCTCGCGAAGGCTCGCGAGCTGTGCGGCGGGGCCGACGGATGGATGCGCGTGCTCACCCACCCCGAGACCGGGCTCGTCCTGTCGGTCGGGCGCACGCAGTACCGCCCGCCGGCGAGCCTGCGACGGCTCGCGCGGTGGCGCAGCGCCAGGTGCAGCGCTCCCGGCTGCATGGTTCCGGCGAATCGGTGCGAGATCGACCACACGATCGCCTGGGAGCACGGCGGCTCGACCGCCGCCGACAACCTCACCCCGCTCTGCAAGGGCCACCACACGGTCAAACACCACGGCGGATGGAAGGTGCGGCAGTTCGCGGATGCGTCCACCGAGTGGACGAGTCCGACGGGGCGCATCTACACGGTCGTCCCGGAGCGGCGAACACCCACGTTCGTCGCGGATGCCTCGCCGCCGGGCGACCCGCCGTTCTGACCGCCCCCTGCCCGAGCCTGCCGTCTCGCTCACAACGGCAGGGCGGCCGCCAGTCTGCGCCCGTAGTCGGCGATCCACCGCCCCACGGGGAGCCGCGCCGCGTCGTAGGCACGCAGCGCCTCGGCGGGCGCCCGCTCGGCGAGTAAACCTGCCAGCGCCAGCGCATCGGCGGCCGCCTTCGCCGCGCCCATCGCGGTGTGAGGCCGCACGACGACGGCAGCGTCGCCCAGCAGGGCAACACGGCCGGCGGTCATCCGCGGCGGGACATAGTCGTAGATGGCCTGCAGGAAGGGATGCGACTCAGCCGCCACCGCGTCGGCGAACGGTGGCGGGAGCAGCCGTGCCGCGTCATCCACCAAGCCCTCGCGTAAGCCGGCCGGGAGCTCGCCCGGGGCCAGTGAGCCCGCATCCCGGCGCCGGCCCGATGCGTCCAGGATGTCGCTCAACGCGCCGGCGGTGAGCGTGCGGTACCAGACCCAGTTGTAGCGCCGCCGACCCGGCTCCGTCTCGCCGCGCGGCCCGGGCACGAGGTACCCGAGCGCGTGTCCGCCGTGCCCCGTGAAGAAGGCGAACCGTCCGATCAACACCTCGGCGGCCTCCGACGGCAGCGCCGTCTCGGGAAGGAGTCCGCGCCAGGTGACGTAGCCGAATGCAGGCCGTCAGCTCCGATCACGACGTCGAACTCGCGTCGGCCCCTCGAGCCCAGATCGAGATATGCACCGCCCGGCGATCCGCCCGCGCCCGCGACGCGCATCCCCGTGACGTACGCCGCGTCCGCCAGCGTGGAGCGCAGCGCGTCGTGGAGCACGTCCCACGAGAGCTGCGTCTGCGGCGTGGGGTCCCGGGAGACGATGCGTCCCACGGGGTCGAGAACGATGCGTTCGGAGGTCACGGTGCCGCGCACCGCATCCGGGCGACCTGCCGCTCGCAGGAGCGCGAAGAGTTCGTCCTGCGCGACGAGTCCCGCGCCCCGGCCCGAGAGTCCGCTCGCCGAACGCTCGAAGACGGTGACGTCGTGACCGGCCCGGGTGAGCAGCGCCGCGGCGCCGAGCCCGCCGAGCGATCCGCCCGCGATGCCGATCCGCAGTCGCTCTTGCATCTCCTCCGTCCTTCCCGAGGTCCGTGGGACGAGGTCTTGTGCGACGACGATAGAAACGCGTCGGGCCGCACTGCTGCGACAGGTGTCGAGTCCTCCTCCACGCGCGTTGCGCACCGCGGCTGGCATGCTCGAATCACAAGACGCGGCCACGGCGGCCGCATCCGTGCCGAGAAGAGGTCCGCATGCTCGAGACGCGTCTGCCCTACGAGGCCTGGCAGCCGACGAAGGAGACCCTGCACCGCTTCGTGCAGGTGGTCGGCAAGCTGCGGCTCGCGCGTAGCGTGCGGCGCAATCACTGGTGGAACGTGCCGTTCCACCTCACCGGCACCGGGATCACGACGCGTCCGATGGGATCCGACCCGACCTTCGCTGTGGACTTCGACTTCATCGATCACCGCCTGAGCGTGGTCACGAACGAGGGCGCCCGCACGTCGTTCTCGCTGCAGGAGCTGTCCGTCGCAGAATTCCACGCGCACTTCGTCCGCTCGCTGGAGGGCGCCGGCGTCGACCCTGCTCCGGTCCTCGAGGCGACGCCGTTCGACCTGCCCGACGCAGCCCGCCCGTTCCGCGACGACACCGAGCACGACGCGTACGATGCCGCATCCGTCACGTCGTACTGGCGGCTGCTGTCGGATGCGGGTCTCGTTCTCGAGGAGTTCTGCGGTCGCTTCAGCGGCAAGACGAGTCCCGTGCACCACTTCTGGCACACGTTCGACATCGCCGCGACGCGCTTCTCCGACACGGTCGTTTCGCACACCGACCGGGCCGACAGCGTCACGCGCGAGGCATACTCGCGGGAGGTCGTGTCGTCCGGATTCTGGTTCGGCGACAAGAGCGTGCCGGAGCCGGCGTTCTACTCGTATACCTCGCCGGAGCCGGCGGGCATCGCGCAGCGCCCGCTTCCGGAGGGAGCGCAGTGGCTGGATCGCGGAGCCTCCCACCTCGCCGTCTATACGCTGGCTCGCGCCCAGGCGACGGGTGACCCGCGAAAGGCGGCGCTCGACTTCTTCGAGGCCGCCTATCTCGCCGGTGCCGAGCTGGCCGGATGGGACATCGCGCGCTACCTCTGCGTCGACGGGGTCACGGACCCGTTGCTTGCCCCCGTCCGGGACTGAGAGCGCGGCACCGCTCCCGCAGCGGATGCGGCAGGATGGTGCTGCGCGCGAGGGATGGGGGCCCCGAGATGACGACGCACGACGACCCGACCGATCAACTGGTCTCGTTCGCCGACCTGCTGAACGACGGCGAGGACGACCCACCGCCGGTCGATCGTCGCGTGCGCCGCCGACGCCGCTGGATCGTGGCGATCGTCCTGTTGGTTCTCGTCGTGCTCCCCCTTGCGGCCGGCGGCGGCTATACGGTCTGGGCGTTGAACGCCCCGCTGCCCGAGCCGGTGATGACCGCGGAGAAGCCGTCGGTATCGACACCCGGCGCGGCCGGCATCGCGATGCCCACGGAGGGGGCGTCGGCGCTGAGCGTGTCGGGCGGCGATGCCTATCTCGGCGCGGGAGCCAGCGGCATCTGGACCTCGAGCGGCGGCGACGACGCGCGCCCGCTGGCCAGCATCAGCAAGCTCATCACCGCCCTCGTCGTGCTCGATGCATCGCCGCTCAGCGGCCCCGACGACCCCGGGCCGACGATCACGTTCTCGAAGGCCGACCACGACCTGTACGACGAGTACTACGTGCAGGGCGCGACGATCCTCGCCATGCCGACCGGCAGCTCGATGTCGCTGCGCGATGCGCTGACCGCGATGCTGCTCCCCTCCGCCAGCAACTACGCCGACGCTGTCTCCACCTGGGCGTTCGGCTCACGCAGCGGGTTCCTCTCGGCCGCACGCAGCTGGCTCGACGCGCACGGGATGACCGGCACGACGATCGTGGAGCCCACGGGGATCAGCGCACGCAACACCGGCACGCCCACCGACCTCATCACACTCGGCAAGCTGGCCGCATCCGAGCCGACCATCGCTGCGATCGCCGCGATGCCCTCCGCGTCGCTGGGAGATCTCGGCACCGTGAGCAACACGAACAACCTCTTGGGCATCGACGGGATCACCGGTCTCAAGACGGGGAACCTGGGGCCCGACAACTACAACCTGCTGTACACCTCGACGCTGGATGTGGGGATCGGCGAGCCTCTGCACGTCACCGGCGTGGTGCTCGGGGTCTACTCCCGCGACACCGTGGACAGCGTCGTGCGCGCACAGCTGCAGAGCATCCGCGACGGGTTCCATACGGTGCAGCTCGCCGAGGAGGGACAGCAGATCGGCTCCCTCTCGACGATCTGGGGTTCCCGAGCGGCCCTCGTCGTCGCCTCGGCACCCGGCATCCTGACGTGGTCGGACACCGCGATCACCGTCGCCATGGATGTCTCGGCGCCCACGACGTACACCGACGGCGAGGTCGTGGGCACGATCACCTGGACGGCGGGGCCGAACACGACCACCGCGGACGTCGTCGTCTCGGGCGACATCGAGCCGCCGACCGAGTGGTGGCGGCTCACCCACCCGGGACAGCTCGGCGGTGATTAAGCCACGATCTTCCGGAGGGCATCGACGATCCGCGTCGCCCGGTGATCGTCGACGGCCTCCATCCAGTTTGTGACGAACGAGAAGCCGACCCTGCCGTCGAGATCGGCGAACGCCACCTGCCCGCCCGCGCCGTCGTGGCCGAAGCTCGACGGCCCGACGTACCGCCGCGCCTCGGAGTCGAGCTGGAATCCGGCGCCCCAGCGCGGCCACGGCGCCGGCGCGTCGAAGAACGGCGCCCCCGCCGTACGCTCGCGTGTGGCCGCGACGACGGTGTCGTCGTCGAGCAGACGCACCCCGTCGGTCTCGGCGACGGTCGCCGACCACATCGCTGCAACGGCGCGCGCCGTCGCGACGACCCCGGCACCCGGGATGACGGCGGCTTGCACGGCCGGCGTGTTGAAGCCCTCCGCTTCCCCGACGAGCGTGGACGGCAGGGCACCGCCGAGGGTCATGGCGCGGTCGCCCCAGTCGACGACTCCCGGCGCGCGCTGAGCCGCCTGCTGTGCCACGAGAGCCTGGAGCGTAGGACCGACGAACAGGTGCGCGGCCGAGCCAGCGCGCTCGGGCGGCACTCCGAGCCACGCATCCGCGCCGAGCAGGTCTGCCATCTCGCGGAATGCCACGGCGGGGGCGAGACCGCTCGCGCGGCGCACGATCTCGCCCGAGATCCAACCGTGCGTGAGCGCGTGGTAGGTCCACGCCTCCCCCGGCGTCCAGAGTGGTTCCTGCGCCGCGAGCAGCGCGGCGACGTGGTCGAAGTCGAGCAGATCCTGGGCCGTGAGGTCGACGCTCAGCGCAGGCACCCCCGCGCGGTGGGCCAGCGCGTCACCGACCGTCACCGCATCCTTGCCGTGCTGGCCGAATTCCGGCCACAGCATGGCCAGGGGGCTGTCCAGATCGACGCGTCCGGATGCGACGAGCCGCGCGACGAGGATCGACATCAACCCCTTCGAACAGGAGAAGACCACCGACGGGGTGTCACGTTCCCACGGGCGGTCGATGCGTGCATCCGCGGAACCGGCCCAGAGGTCGACGACGCTGCGACCATCGACGCGGATCGCCAGAGCTCCCCCATCCGCGGAAGCCCGTCGAACGCCGCCGCGAAGGCGTCGCCGATCGCTTGGAAGCCGGGGGCGATGTGGCCGTTGATCTCGATCATGATGTGCTCTCCTCGACGATGAGCCGGTCGTTCTCCCAGCGCACCGGAAGCGGATCCGACAGAGCGCCCACGAAGACGCCGTCCGTGCCGATGTTCTCGAACGCGAGCATCACGTAGCGCCCCGCCTCATCCTGCGTGATGCGACCGCTGTAGAGGTTCTCGCTCGCGACGAGCACTGCCCGGTCCACCGGGTAGGGCCCGAGCGGATCGTCGAGGGCCACCGCCCAGATCCCGCCGCGCTCACCGGTCCGTGCGCCGGCCAGATGCGCGGAATCGCAGGAGAAGATGAGCGCCCATCGGCCGTCGATCAGCACGAGCTGCGGGACTTCGAGGTGCGCGAAGCCCGCACCGGCGACGCTGAGCGGTGGGCCCACCTCCCAGCGTGACAGGTCGTCCGAGCGGGCGTGGCCGATGACCCCGGTGTCGCGCTCGCCATCGCCCAGGGCGCGCGCGGTGACGAGCATGTGCCACCCGTCCCCCGCGGGGTCGGCGAAGACCCACGGGTCGCGCCACGCCTGTTCATGCCAGGTGCCGTTGCCGAGCGTCTCGTACCATCGCGGGTCTGCGGCGACGACGACCGAGGCATCCTTCGTCCAGTCGCCCGGCTCCGATGCGGATGCGGCCAGCACCGTCTCCACGTTCGTCTGCGCCACGGGGTCGAGGAACCGTGAGCCCGTGTAGAACATCCGCCACGTCTGCGCCTCGCGGACGACGCTTCCCGTCCAGGTGGCCGTCGCGTCCGGCGCGTCCCCGCCGGACGGTCGCAGCACCGTGCCGTGCACAGTCCACGTGCGCAAGTCGGTCGAGGTGGCGTGACCGACCGTCGCATTGCGGTGGCGCAGACCGGGGTCTCCGAGCGAGGTCGGCGCCTGCAGGAAGTACATGTGATGGGTGTCGCCGTCGCGGGCGAACCAGAAGTCCCAGACCCAGTGGTCGGGCAGCGTGAACGTCACAGAGTTCTCCTCGTGAATGGGGAAGGGCCGCTCAGCCCTTGACGGCGCCTTGCACCAGCGCGCGGATGAACTGCCGCTGGAAGATGAGGAAGAGCACGACCGCGGGCGTGATGATGATCAACGCACCCGCGTTCAGCAGCGGGATGCTGAGCGAGTACTGCCCCTGGAAGAAGGTCAGCGCACCCGCGACCGTTCGCTGCAGCGGGTCGGCGATGAGCACGACCGGCAGCAGGAACTGGTTCCAGGTCCAGATGAACAACAGGATCGCCAGGGCGGACAGTGCGGGCATCGCGAGCGGGAGCTGGATGCTGCGGAACTCTCGCCAGAGCGACGCTCCGTCCACGCGGGCCGCCTCGGAGAGCTCCCGGGGCACGTTGATGAAGTGCGCCCGCATCCAGAACACGCCGAACGGCATGTACAGCCCGATGAGTGGGAAGATCACCGCCCACGGGGTGTTCACGGTGCCGAGCGACTGCGCCTGGTAGTAGAGCGGGATGATGAGGGCCTCGAACGGGATCGTCAGGCCCAGGATGAAGAACACGAGCACTCCGCGACCGAAACGCACCTGGAGTGATCCGAGCGCGAACCCGGCGAGGGTGGCCGCGATGAGGCTCGCCGGCACGACGCCGAGCACGATGAGCATGCTGGAGCCCATGAGCTGCCAGACGTGGCCGGTCTCGAACGCGGTGGCGAAGTTGCCCCACTGCGGGTCGGTCGGCCAGGTGAGGCCGGTCGGGTTGCGATCGGCGGGCTGCAGGGCGGCGGAGAACATGCTGACCAGCGGCAGCACGGTGACGATCACCGCCACGCTGAGCAGGAGGTAGCCGAGCACACGCTCGGTGCGGCTGGCGATCACGCGTCGCTCGCTCTCGAGAGTCGTTGGATGGGCAGGACGACGACGAGCACCAGCACCATCAGCACGATGCCGAAGGCGGACGCGAGGCCGACATCGCTCTGGGTGAACCCGATGCGGAAGATGGACAGACCGGGGACGAGGGTGGCCCGGCCAGGGCCGCCCTGCGTCGAGGTGTAGATGATGTCGAAGCTGGAGAGTGCCGCGATCACGGTGACGGTCACGAGGACGGCGATCTCCTGGCGAAGACCCGGGAGAGTGATCGTAAAGAACTCGCGCCACCACCCTGCACCGTCAAGCCGGACCGCCTCGTAGAGCGAGACGTCGATCTTGCCGAGGCCGGTGAGCAGCAGCACGGTGCACAGCCCCGTCAGCACCCACGATCCGATCAGCCCGACGGCGGGAAGAGCGGTGCCGTAGTCGGCGAGCCAGGGGCGGGTGATCCAGCCGAGTCCCAGCCATCCCAGGATCTGGTTGACCGCACCGGTCTGCGCGTACATCCACGACCAGGCGATACCGGCCGCCGCGAGCGGGATGATCTGCGGCAGGAAGAGCACCGTCTGCGCCGACGCAGCGAACGCTTTCGAGCGAAGCCCGCGGATCAGGGTTGCGAGCACGAGACCCGCCCCCACGGGGATGATCGTGAAGAACGCGATCAGCACGAAGGCGTTGCGGATGGCGCCGAGCAGGTCGGGGTCGGTGAAGACGGTCAAGTAGTTGTCCACCCCCACCCAGCGGGCGACGCCGATGCCGTTCCAGTCGTAGAACGAATACTGCGCCCCCTGGATGAGGGGCCAGACGACGAACGACACATAGGCCGCGAGCGCCGGCACGAGCAGGAGCCAACCGGCGAGCGTCCCGCGCCGGGCGGCCGCCTTGGCAGCGGCCCGACGCGGGGGTGCGGTCGTCGCCGCGGCGGTGCCGTCGGGTCGGGGTGCCGCCACAGCGGCGACCGCACGGTCGGTCATTTGCCGCCGACCTCCTTCTCGTAGAACGCCTGCACGCGGTCCACGAACTCCTTGCCCGTGATCTGGCTCGTCACCAACAGCTGCGACTCGGGGATGATCGATCCGGCGTAGATGCCGGCGGTCGTGTTGGCCATGAAGTCGACCTGGCCGTTCTCGGCGCCGATCTGCGCGGACATCGCGAGCGCATCCTCGATGAGCGAGCCGGACTCGACCTTCGGCATCTCGAGCGACGGGTCGCCGCCGGGCGAGGCACCCGTCACGTCCACGATGATCTGGCGTGCGGTCGGGTCGGTGTGAACCCAGTTCAGGAAGTACACGATCTCGTTGAGGTGGGCCGACTTGGCCGCCACCGAGAAGGAGTTCGCCGCGCCCATGGCGACGTGGTCTCCTCCGGCCTCGGCCGGCGGGACGAGGAAGAACGACACGTCGGAGCCGAGTGCCTTCTGGTAATTCGCCGCCTCCCAGTTGCCGTTGAAGGTGAACAGACCCTCGCCCTCACCGAACCGGCTCGTGAAGGTAAAGTAGTCGATCGCGTTGATGTCGGACGGGAAGTAGCCCGCATCCGCCCACTTGCGCACGAGCTCGGCACCCTTCACGTTGCCCTCCTCGTCGTAGCGGGCGCCCGGCTCATTGAACATCCACGACAGGAACTGGTCCTTGTCCACGTACTGGTTCATCGCCGCCTGCACGACGAAGTTGACGACGCCGTCCTTGTCGCCGGCCATGATCGGCAGGATGCCGGCGGCCTTGGCCTTGGCCATGTCGTCCTCGAGCTCGGCGAGTGTCTGCGGCGGCGCATCGATCCCGAGCTGGGCGGCCAGCTTGTCGTTCATGTAGATGCCGGTGATGCTGTAGCCGAGCCCGAGCTGGTACAGCGAGCCCGAGCCGCGGATGCCGTCCTCGCTCATCCGCAGCGGTGCGAGCTGCGAGGCGGGCCACGCATCCCAGCCGTAGGCGTCGAAGTAGGGGTCGAGATTGGCCACGAGACCGTCGCGCACCGTGTCGCCCAGGGTGGGGAGGCGGATGAGGTCGGGCGGTGTCGCGCTCGCGAGCAGTTTCGGGGCGTTGGCCGTCAGGTTCTGGAACGTGTCACGAGTGATGGTGAAGGTCACGTTCGGGTGCTGCTTGGTGAACTCCTCGGTCAGCTTGTCGGTGACCGGGAAGCCCGTCTCGTCGGCGATCGTCAGCTCGACCGGGTCGGAGGTGAGCTCGGTCGAGACGGTGACGTCGTTCTGGGCGGCCGGTGCGGCGGCTCCCGGCGCGCAGGCCGTCAGAGCGGCTGCGGCGAGGCCGGTGATCGCCAGCAGGGCGACCGGCCCTGAGCGACGCAGGCGGCGGTGCGGTGTCGTAGTCATGGGGCGACTCCTTTGTCTGTGGTGCAAAACACGGCTCCGGATGGCGGGAACATCGGGTCGTGTTCTCGCCGATCCAGGTGCTGAATGGATTTAGCACGCACATTGTGCGCATACTGGGTCCCCAGTGTCAATGTCCGCTCCGCGTACGCTGGGGGAGCATTCAAGGAGGTGTGCGTGGGTAAGCGAGTCACCCTTGCGGATGTCGCGCGCAGAGCCGGGCTGTCACCGTCCGCCGCATCGATGATCCTCAACGGCCGCCCCGACACCCGTTTGTCGGCCGATGCCCATGAGCGCGTGCACGCCGCCGCATCCGAGCTCGGATACCGGCCGAACGTCGCCGCGAGGGCGCTGCGCACCGACACCACCCACACGATCGGCTTCGTCTCCGATCACGTCGCCACGACCCGCTTCGCGAGCGGCCTCATCAAGGGGTCCCTCGAAGCGGCGGAGGCGGCGGGGCACGTCGTGCTCGTCGCCGAGACCGGCGGTGAGCCGGAGCGCGAGGTCGAAGCGGTCTCGGCGCTGCTGGATCGCCAGGTCGACGGCATCATCTTCGCCTCCATGCGGGCGCGGGAGACCTTCGTCCCACCCTTGCCCTCCCGCACGCGCATCGTGATGCTCAACGCGACGAACGACGTGCACACCTGCAGCGTGCTCCCCGACGAGGAGACCGGCGGGCGGCGGGCGGTCGAACTGCTCGCCGACGCCGGCATCACCGAGGGCATCGTGCTGCTCGGCTACGACGCCGAGGCGGAGCGCGACGTGTTCCGCTCCGAGACGGTCGCGTCCCGCATCCGCGGCATGTCCGATGCCCTGCGCGAGCGAGGGATGACCCTGGCGCGTTCGGAGTCCATCTGGCTGTGGGAGCCCGCGAGCGGCTACGAGGTGATCGCACGGCTGCTGGCCGAGGGCGAGCGACCGAAGGCGATCATCTGCCTCAACGACCGGCTCGCCTTCGGCGCCTCGCAAGCGCTGGCCGAGGCCGGTCTCGGCATCCCGGACGACGTGTCACTTGTCTCCTTCGACAACGACGAGCTCGCGGCCTACCTGCGACCGGGCCTCACCACCATCGGGTTGCCGCACGAGGAGATGGGCCGTCGTGCTGTCGAACTGCTGCTCGAGCCGGGCGGCCCGCCACCCGGCATCCACCTCGTGGAGATGCCGGTCGTCGTGCGCGCCTCCGTCCGATCGGCGGCCCCCGGCTAAGCGCCGGCGGGCGAGTAGCCGATCAGCCAGGTCACCCCGAAGGCGTCGCGCACCTGCCCGTCGACGTCACCCCACGGTCGCTCCCCCATGGCCTCGATGACGGTTCCGGTTGCGGCGAGCGCGTCGAACCATCGTCGGGACGTGGCTGCGTCGCCGGCGCCCAGCAGCGCGAAGAGCACGCCGTGCACCTGGACGGATGCGGCGCCGTCGGCTGCATCCGAACCGAACAGGTCGACGGGACCGCGCAGTTCGCCGTGCGCGATCCACGACGGCGCGCCGTCCTGGCGGCCGAACTCGGCGAAGGTGTGGAGCTCCAGCTCACCGCCGAACACGTCGCGGTAGGTCTTCAGCGCGTCCGCGGCGATGCCGGCGAACTGCAGGTACGGGACGGGGGCGGCCATTCCGGCAGGCTACCGCTCACTCCCGACCCGCCGCGCGATCAGACGAGCCAGGCACGCTCGTCGCCGCTGAAGCGATTGACGGCGCCCGGCATGGACGTCGCCCGCTCGTACATGCGCGCGAGGCCGGGCATCACCGCCTGGTTGCGCTCGTCGAGGCGGTCCTGGCGCTCGATGATCTCGTCGAGGCGCTCGGCGAGCTCGGCACGCGCGGCACGCTCGTCGACCGTGATCACCTCGCCGCCGGCGACGACCACGCGCCCCTGCACCATGACGATGTCGATCGAGGAGCCGTTCTCGGAGTAGACGAGTTGCAGGTCCAGCTTCTGACGGGGCGTGAAGGCCATGGTCTCGAGGTCGTAGATCACGAGGTCCGCCTGCTTGCCGACTTCGAGCGAGCCCACCACATCGTCGAGCACGGCGCTGCGCGCTCCCCCGATCGTGGCCGCGGCCAGCACCTCGGCGACTGTCGGCCACTGGTCGATGTCCGGCCCGGTCACCTTGTGCAGCAGAGCCGCGGTCTTGACCACATCGAGCATCCGCGGCGAATCGCTGCTCGAGCAGCCGTCCGTGCCGAGGCCCAGGTTGACGCCCGCGTTCTGCAGCATGCGCCACGCGGCGATCCCCGAGCCGAGCTTGAGGTTGGAGATGGGGTTGTGGGAGATCGAGGTTCCCGCCGCAGCGACCGTCTGCATGTCGGCATCCGTGAGCCAGATCCCGTGGGCGAGCGTCGTGTGGGGCGAGAGGGCACCGATCGACGCCATGTAGGAGACGAGGCTCCCGCCGTACGACTCGTCCCCGGTGACCAGCTGCGTCTTGGTCTCGAGCACGTGGATGTGGCACTCCGCCGCGAACTCGAGCGCCATCTCGGTCGCCCCGGTCAGCAGCGCGGGCTCGCACCGCTGCGGGGCGGAGGGCGCGACCATGAACCGCAGCCGGCCGTTCGCCCGGCCGTGGTGGGCGGCGAAGGCCTCGCGGGCGAACCTCAGATACTCCTCGGTGGACGGCACGTGCGCGGAGCGGATCTCGCGCACCACGTCGTCGGGCAGGTACTCCTCGGCGAAGGGCACCGTGTCGAGGAAGGGCCGGTTGATGACGTGTCCCGAGACGTTCGCCCGCACGCCCAACTGCTCGTAGGCGTCGAAGACCGCGGCGAGCTGCGCGTGATCCTGCCCCGGAGTTTCGAGCACATCGTCGACGAGCGTCGTGACGCCCGCCTTGAGCGACTCGATCCCGAACAGGGTCGTGCGAAGACGCACGAGGTCCGGCGCGACGCGGCTGTCGCCGAGGATCGGATACGACATCGCCATCCACATCTCCAGCGGCAGGTTGTCGTAGCGCCCCTTGTAGAGCATCTCCCACGAGTGGGTGTGCGCGTTCACGAAACCGGGTGCGACCAGGCGGTCTCGACCCTCGACGATCTCGTCGCCGGGCTCGGGCTCCAGGTGCTCGCCGATCGCGACGATGACGCCGTCGGCGATGCGGATGCTGCGCACCAGCGGGGTGCTGCCCGAGATCGGGTCCATGGTGATGACGTGAGCGTCGCGGATGAAGGTGCTCATGGTGGTTCTCCGTCGAGGGGTGGGGCGAGGCGGGGCGGGGATCCTCAGCGGGCGGATACGGTCTCGCGGGGCTCGGCCGCATCGGTCAACTGCTGCGCCTCGATCCAGCGCTTGTGGCTGGTGCGGGCCAGCAGCCAGTAGGTGAGTCCGGCGGCGACGCCGCCCGTGAGCCAGGAGATGTCGAGGCCGCCGAGCGCCTGTGAGCCGAGACCCTGCAGCGCCGGCACCATGCCGTTCAGGAACAGCCAGGTGAAGACGATTCCGACGAAGAAGGCGATGATCGCGCGGGGGTTGACGTCGGGCAGACGCTTCGAGCCGACGGCGTCGAACAGGTGGTCGAACCGGCGCGACCGGCGCTCGAAGATGCCGTAGTGCACGAGCATGATCGCACCCCAGGTGGCGACCCAGCCGACGACCCCGACCAGCCACGCATCGAGGGTCTGGGCGGCGTCCTCCTGGAAGATGAAGAAGACGGCGGCGGCGAGCGAGAGCACGCCGACGAGGATGTTCAGAGCCTTGCGACCGACCTTGAGATCGAGCGCCTGGGCCGCGACGCTGAAGCTGTAGATGTTGAGCACGTTGGTCGCGATGGGCCCGTGCAGCACGAGCAGCAGGACCGGGATGGCGAGGGCACCGAAGTTCTCGACGATGAGCTGGCCGGGGTCCACCGTGCCGTTCTTCGTGGCGAGGGAGGCACCGAGCAGACCGAGCCAGATGACGGGGATGAACTGCCCCAGGGCGCTCGCCAGGTACAGCTTGCGGCGCGGCACGCTCGTGCTGATGAAGCGCGAGTAGTCCGCCGCGTAGGTCAGCCAGGTGATGCCCCAGCCGATGCCGATGGCGGTCATCACGGCCGACATCGCGACGATGCGCTCACCGCCGGAGAGCTCCGCCCCGGCGGGGCCTGCGTAGCCCCAGTCGATGTCGAGGAAGAACCACGCGACGATCGACATGATCACGAGAACGAGCACGGTCGGCGGCACCGTCCACCGCTCGAACGCCGCGATCGCCTTGTATCCGGCGAGCGCCACGCCCACCTGGATGGCCATGATGAGGGCGGCGATACCGATCTTCCAGCCGATGTTCGCCTGTGTCGGATCGAGCCAGCCGAGCTGACCCAGCAGAGCCGTCACGAGGTCGAGGACGATCCACGTGTTGACGGCACACCATCCGATGACCACCACGGCCTGGATCACCGAGGGCAGGTAGTTGCCACGGCGGCCGAACACCGCGCGGCCGAGGAGCATGCCGGTGACGCCGGTCTTCTGGCCGAACAGCACGAACATGCCGAACAGCCCCATGCCGATCAGGTTGCCGATCACGAGCACGAGCATCGTGTCGAGGAGGCTGAGGCCCATGCTGATGCCGAGCGCCCCCAGCACCCAGTTGATAGGGGCGATGTTCGCCCCCATCCAGATCCAGAACTGGCCGGACACGCGGGTCGTGCGTGCCGACTCGGGGATGGGCTGGAGCGTCTCTTCGATGTCGTGCGGACTGGCAGAAGACATGGGCGGTGTCCTTCTCGCGAGGTGGAGCGATCAGTGGAGCGGGTCGCCACCCAGCATGCGGCGACGGTGTTTCCGCGCCCGCGGCGCTCTGTAAACTCGCGGTCACGGCGAATGGACAGAATGTATGCCCCTCCTGCTCGATCAGATCCTCACGGACGCCGTCGTCCAGAAGACCGAACCCGAACTCGTCTGCGGCACCGCATCCGAGGTCGATGTGCGCTGGGTGCACGCGAGCGAACAGCTCGACATCGCGCCGCTCCTGCGCGGCGGGGAGCTCATCCTCATGGAGGGGGTCAACCTCGTCACGGCGGATGCGGCGCAGCTGCGCACGTATGTCGACACCCTCGTCGCGCGTGACATCGCCGCCCTCGCTGTCGAGACGACACCCCGACTCCCCCGCATCCCCGAGGCGCTCGTCGAGCACGCGGAGGCGAGCGGCCTGCCTGTCATCCACCTGCGGCGCCGCGTGCCGTTCGTGCAGATCTGCGAGAGCATCAACAGCCAGCTCGCCGATGTGAGCCTTCGGCGCCTGCGCATCGCCGATCAGATCTCCCTGGCACTCTCCGAGGCGATCGAGAACCTGGCGAGCATCGACCAGTTGCTCGCCCTCATCCGTGATCAGGCGAACTCGTCCGCGCAGCTCACGTCGCTGTCCGGTCAGACATTGGGAGTCGCGCTCGTCGACACCGATACGCCGTCGCTCGGCATCGAGTACACCGCACCGGTGTCGTTCGGCGGCACGGTCGTCGCGACGCTCACGCTGCGGCCGGCGGCGGACGCCGACATCCACCTCATCTCGGGTGCGCTGTCACGGGCGCCCGAGATCCTCGCCATCGCACTGCTGCGCACGCATCCGCTCTCTCCCCACGACCGGCGACGCAGCCGTTTCATCTCGCTGCTCGCGTCGAGCGGCCCGCGCACCTCCGCCGCCGAGCATGCGCGTGAGCTGACGACGCTAGCCGTGCGGCTGGGATTCGAGCCCGACGACCGGTTCATCCCGTTCGTCGTCGAACTGGGCGATCCCTCGACCGTCGCGGCGGTGCAGGACGCCATCGCTGCGATCTCGCCACGATCGACCGGGCAATTCGCCGACGGACAGTACGTCGGCATCGTGGGGTTCGCCCCGTCGTGGGACGCGCAGAACGTGCGCGACGCGGTGACGGACGCCCTGCGGCGCCTCGCTTCGCGCGGCGGCGTGCGCGCTGCGGTCGGGCCCACCAGCGCGAGCGTGGACCGCGCGGTGCGAGCCGTACGATCCGCACGGGAGAGCGTGCCGTATGCCTCGGATGCGGAGCCGGTGGTCGATGCGGCGAGCATCGCCGTGACCCGGCTCTGGCCGCTGCTGTCGCAGATCGAGCCGGTCTCCGAATTCATCGACGAACAGATCGGCGCGCTCCTCGATCGGGACGCCGTCTCGCACGGCGAGCTGTTCGACACCCTGCGCGCGCTGGCCGAGAATCTCGGCAGCAAGACGGATGCGGCCGCATCCCTCGGCATCCATCGGCAGACCTTCTACCAGCGATTCCAACGCATCACCGCCGTCCTCGGGCCGCTCGAGCCGGGGTCGGCCCGGATCGGGGCGGTGCTCACCGCGGTGTTCCTCGAGCGGGCGCGGCGGCAGGCTGCCGCTGCGGCCGTGGCGAAGCAGGACGCTGCGCGCAGCCCGAACGCGTGACGGTGGGGTCAGTCCTGTTCCTCGCGCACGATGGCGGCACCAGCGGTCAGCGCGCTGAGCTTCGCGAGCGCCACGTCGCGTGGCAGCGGCGCCATGCCGCAGTTGGTGCTGGGCATCAGCTTGTCGGCGTCGACGTAGCGAAGCGCGTCGCGGAGGGTGTCGGCGACCTCCTCGGGCGTCTCGATCTCGTCGGTGGCGACGTCGATGGCGCCGAGCATGACCTTCTTGCCGCGCAGCAGTTCGATGAGCTCCATCGGCACGCGGGAGCCGTGGCTCTCGAGCGACACGATGTCGATCGCTGAGCGCCGGAGCAGCGGAAAGGACTCCTCGTACTGGCGCCACTCGGAGCCCAGCGTCTGCTTCCATCGGGTGTTGGCCTCGATGCCGTAGCCGTAACAGATATGCACGACGGTGTCGGCCCGCAGCCCCTCGGCCGCGCGCTCCAGCGTCGCCACTCCCCAGTCGCGCATCTCGTCGAAGAAGACGTTGAAGGCCGGCTCATCGAACTGGATGACGTCGACGCCCGCCGCTTCGAGCTCCTTCGCCTCCTCGTTGAGGATGACCGCGAACTCCCACGCCAGCCTCTCTCGGCTTCTGTAGTGGCGGTCGGCGAGCGTGTCGATCATCGTCATGGGGCCGGGAAGCGCCCATTTCAGGGGGCGATCGGTCTGCTGGCGCAGGAAGCGCGCGTCCTCGACGAACACCGGCTTCGTGCGGCCGACGGCACCGACGACGGTCGGCACACTGGCGTCGTAACGGTCGCGGATGCGCACCGTCTCGCGGCGCGCGAAGTCGACCCCGTCGAGGTGCTCGATGAACGTTGTCACGAAGTGCTGGCGCGTCTGCTCACCGTCGCTGACGATATCGATGCCGCGTCGCTGCTGCTCCTGCACGGCGATGCGCAAGGCATCCTGCTTGCCTTCGACGAGGGCCTCGCCCGTCAGTTCCCACGGCGACCAGAGGACCTCGGGCTTCGCGAGCCACGAGGGCTTCGGGAGGCTTCCGACGATCGCGGTCGGCAGCAGTGCGGGCGCGTCTGCGCGGGTCATCGCGCGAGCGCCGGCTCGAGACCGGCCCATCGTGCGAGCACATCGCCGTAGGGCGTCAGGAAGTGCTCGGCGGCGTATGTGCCCTGGGTGATCGCCAGCTGCGCGCGCTCGACGCGGTCGTAGTCGACCTGCGTGCGCGAGAAGTCGCCGTGCTCCAGGCTCGGGCGGTAGACGCTGCCCGCCGCCGCGTTCGCGTTGTAGATCTCCGGGCGGTAGATCTTCTGGAAGCTCTCCATCGTGCAGATCGTGCCGATGAGCTGCAGATTGGTGTAATCGTTGGCAAGGTCGCCACGGAAGTAGAACGCCAGCGGCGCCGCGCTGCCCGCGGGCATGAAGTAGCGCACCCGCAGCCCCATCCGGGAGAAGTACTCGTCGGTCAGCGAGTACTCGCTCTGGAGGTACTCGACACCGAGCACCGGATGCGTGTTGTCGGTGCGACGGTATGTCTTGCTCGTCGAGACGCTGATGCAGATCACCGGCGGCGCCTCGAAGCGCTCACGGTAGGCGTCCGAGTCCAGGAACGCCTGGAACAGCGCACCGTGCAGGGCGCCGAAGTCGTCGGGGACGGTGAAGGCGCCGGCATCCGCGGTGACGGCGGGCAAGCGCACGCTGAAGTCGAAGTCGCGGACGTAAGACGAGAAGTTGTTGCCGACGATCCCGTGATGGCGGAGGCCGGTGTGCGAGTCGCGGATGTGGACGTCGAGCACCTCGAGCAGCGGGAAGTGGCGCTGTTCACCGTCGGCGGTCAGTGCCGCATCCACCGACACGATCTCGAGCTCGAGGGTGTAGCGGTCACCGTTCGGGTTGTCCCACCGCGCGAGGTCGTTGCACCGGCGATCGATCATCGTGAGCACGCTGCGGAGATTCTGCTGCCGGTTCTCGCCGCGCGCGAGGTTGGCGAAGTTCGTCGTGGCACGGGACTCGGCGGAGGGCGAGTAGTCCTCGTCGAACGGTGTCGTCGAGATACGGAACGTGAGCTCGTTCGTCATGCGCAGCCAATCTGGGTCTCGCGCGGCGGGTGGGTCGCGGGTGTCGTGCCATCGTGCCGAGAATCTGCGCCCATCGGGTAATTCGGGGTGACTATGTGCTCCTATAGTCTTCGGCTATGGCAAAGACCACCGCAGGCATCTCGCTGCAGCAACTCCATTACTTCGTGGAGGTGGCGGCGGAAGGGTCGATCTCCGCTGCGGCCGATCTGCTCTACGTGTCACAGCCCACGATGTCAGCGGCGATGAAAGACCTCGAAGCGCGCGTCGGACGCGCCCTCCTGATCCGGTCGGCGCGAGGCGTGACGCTCACCGCCGACGGCACCGAGTTCCTCGGCTACGCCCGGCAGGTCGTCGAGCAGGTCGCGCTCCTCGAACAGCGCTACCTCGGCCGGCCGCCGGCCCGGCGCCTGCTCGGGGTCTCGGCGCAGCACTACTCGTTCGCCGTGGACGCGTTCGTGCGGATGGTGAGGAGTTTCGGCGCGGCCGAGTACGAGTTCTCGCTCCGTGAGACGCGCACGTGGGACATCATCGAGGACGTCCGTACCCTGCGCAGCGAGATCGGCATCCTGTACCGCGACGACGTCAACCGGAACGTGATCAACAAGCTTCTCCGCGACGCAGGCCTCGCCTTCCATCCGCTGTTCTTCGCCGAGCCGCACATCTTCATCTCGCGCAAGAACCCGCTCGCCGCACGGGGTCGCGCGACACTCGACGACCTCGCCGATCTGCCGCGACTCACCTTCGACCAGGGCGCGAACAACTCGTTCTACCTCGCCGAGGAGATCCTCTCCACCCTCTCCGCGAAGCAGGAGATCCGGGTGTCCGACCGTGCGACCATCTTCAACCTCATGATCGGACTCGGCGGCTACACGATCTCCACCGGCATCATCAGCGACGACCTCGATCCCGAGATCGTCGCTGTCCCCCTCGAGGTCGACGAGAGGATCGAGATCGGCTGGATCGGCCAGGCCGCCCTCGGACTCACCGAGCAGGCGCAGCGCTACCTCGACGAGGTGCGCGCGGTGGTGTCCGGCTTCGGTGTGGAAGTGTTGGGGTAGGGAGAGTTCGGGTGGGAGCCTGGCAGAACGGGGGAGTTTTGATGCCCAGCAAGGTCGCGCCCGTCGGAGCGATCGTGCGGGAATGGTCGGATCCGACCCGGCCGGCATGGAACGGTAGGCCCACACGTCCCCTCCAGACGATGATCTGGTACCCGACCCACGATCACGCGCACGTCAGGGCGCAACGCATCGCGATCTTCCGTACCGGGCGGTATGCCGCGGATCACGATGCTCCACGCGTGGCGGACGGGCTGCATCCACTCGTCGTGGTCTCGCACGGCACCGGGGGCTCCGCGGCCAGCATCGCATGGCTCTGTCGGCGGCTCGCCGAAGCCGGATTCGTCGTCGCCGCCGTCAATCACCACGGCGGTACGGCCGCCGAGCACGGAGGCCTCACGGTCCCCGGAGCGGTGCTCTGGTGGGAACGCGCCACGGACCTCTCACGCGTGCTCGACAGGGTCCTCGCCGACCCCACGTTCGGTGTCCGCATCGACCCGTCACGAGTCTCCGTGGCGGGATTCTCGATCGGCGCGTACACCGCACTCGCTGTCGCCGGCGCCCGCTTGCAGATCGATCGGTGGCGACCGTATTGCTCTGCCCACGGCGCAGACTCCTCGTTGTGCCGGGTCCCGCCGGAGGCCGGGTTCGGTATCGACGAGGTATGGGATTTCCTGGACAACGACCCGCTCGCGATCGAATCCTCGACCCGAGCCGACCTCGACTACCGGGACGCACGCGTGAGCGCGGTCGCGGCGATCGCGCCCGTCGCCGTTCCTCTGCTCGACGAGACATCGCTGGCGACGGTCACGGTCCCGGTCCGCCTGTTCGCCGCATCCGATGACGACCAGAGCACCCTCGACGCAGACGTGCGACCGCTCGTCCGCTCGTTGCCGAGCGGTGAACTCACCCTCATCGACGGCGCCGGCCACTACACCTTCCTCAGCGAAGGCACCCTCGCCGGGCGGCTCATCGCCCGGCGCTTCGTGGCGGACAGGCCGGGCGTTTCACGGCGGCGCATCCACGATCGCGTCGCAGCGGAGGCGGCTGCGCTCTTCGAGAGGCAGCACGGTTGACACACGGCTGAGCCCGGAACGCAGAAAACCCCCGGCGGAACCGGGGGCTTTGTCTGTAGCAGGAGCGGGGCTTGAACCCGCGACCTCACGATTATGAGTCGTGCGCTCTCACCAACTGAGCTACCCTGCCGCGACGTTCCGGCGGCGGACCACCGGATGCTGCGAGCCCCGAGTCAGGATTGAACTGACGACCCCTTCCTTACCATGGAAGTGCTCTGCCACTGAGCTATCGGGGCGCTGCCCGGAGCAATCCGGGCAACCAGAAAAGAATATCAGAGCCGAGGGCCCCGACGAAACACGACCGGTCAGCCGCCGGCGTGCTGGCGCAGCCACGGCAGCGGGTCGATCGCCGTCGTGCCGTTGTCGAGAACCTCGAAGTGCAGGTGCGCACCGAACGAGTGGCCGGTGTCGCCCACACGTCCGATGAACTGGCCCACCTTCACGGTGTCGCCTGTCTTCACCTGCAGCGAGCCGTACTGCATGTGGCCGTAGCGGGTCGAAACGAGCTTGCCGTCGATGACGTGATCGATGATGATCATCACGCCGTATCCGCCGCCGCTCTCCGTCGCGGTGCGCACGACGCCGTCGGCCACGGCCTGGATCTCGGCACCCTCGCCCGGAGTGAAGTCCAGTCCCTCGTGCATGGTGCCGTCGCGCATCCCGAAGCCGTAGCTGATCGAGACGCCGACCTTGAACGGCCACTGGATCGGGCTGTTCGCGTTGTTGGTGAAGAAGTTCGAGTAGTGCGTGATGCCCGACTCGGCGGCGAGCTCCGCGGTCGACGCTGTGGAGTAGTCGCTGCGGTCCAGGGCGGTGACCTGCGCATCGGCGGGAGCCACATACGCCTGGATCTCGTCGCTCGACAGCGCGCTCGAGGTGCCGGCTTTCGAGCCGGTCGCGATCGAGACGGATGCGGCGGCGGAGTTGCCTGCACCCGAGACGGCCTCGGCGGGCGTCGTCATACCGATCGCCAGCAGTCCAACGATTCCCATGGCACCGACGGTGGCGGATGCGGCGGTCGCACGCTTGAACGCTGCGCCGCTGAAACGGCGACGCTTCGCGGGAGCGGCCTCAGCGGCATTCTGCGCCGCAACCGGCTCGTCGGCGATCGCGGCCGCGGCGACCTGGATCGGGGTCTCGCCCGTGAAGGAGAAGAGTCGGGCAGCGGCCTCGAACTCGTCGGCGATCGCGTGCGCTTCGGCCTCGTCGGCGAGAACGGCCTCCGCGAACGCGCGCGCCTCGTCGTCGAGTTCCGTCACGACATCCGCGCCGGGCAACTCGGCAGGGCCCGCCTCCGTCTCGGAAGCGACCGAGACGGTGTCGACGACGGGCAGAGCGACCGGTTCATCGTCGATGGCGTCCAGGGCGACGTCGATGGGCGTCGCCGAAGCGGCGGAGGCCTGGGCGAGCGAACGCGCACGGCGGCGGGTCAGCGGCGCCTCGGCGACGGGCGCCTCGGGCTCCGATACCGACAGAGTCACCTCGGCGGCAGCGACCGGCGCAGCGGGCGCCGACAGCGTGACATCGGCGGCAGGGACCGGCTCCGGCACGACCTCAAGCACCAGCTCAGGCTCGGCGACAGGCGTCTCGGCGCGCTGCGCCGACCAGACCGGCGCGGGGTACGCAGCCGCCTGGCGCGCGCGAAGCTGTGCGCGGGTGAGCGGAGCGACCGCATCCGAGGTCCCCGAAGAAGCCGCCTCAGCAGCGCGGTTCCGGCCGGAGCGTCGCGTGGGAGCGGTCTCCGCCTGGGGATCTAGGGGGGTCAAAACGTAGTCAGCCTCGGTCTCGGTCGCACGGGAAGCGACAGGGAAAACGGAAGGAGATGCTCATCCTCGTTCGGGCAACGAAGATAACGAATAGGTAAACACTACAACCCGGAGCCTGAGAATGCCATGCGCGCGCATCAGTCTTCGAGGCGGGCGAGCAGAGCGGCGAAGAGACCCGGTGCCGCCGCGATCGTCATCTCGCGGTCCGCACGCTTGCCGCCGAGTCCCGCCACGACGCCGCCGGCCTCGGTGACGATGAGGCCCCCCGCCGCGTGGTCCCACGGCCACAGACCCTTCTCGTAGTAGCCGTCGAGACGGCCGGCCGCGACGCCCGTCAGATCCAGCGAGGCCGCCCCCATTCTGCGCAGGTCGCGCGCGAGCGGCATCACACCGGCGAGGCGCTCGAGCGCCGGCGCGTGGGTCGCGGGGTCGTATCCGAATCCCGTGGCCAGCAGCGCTCCGGCATCCGACGGCTCGGCGACGCGCAGGGCCCGCTCGCCCTCGATCGACGAGACGAGACGCGCTCCTTCATCCCGCGCCGCGGTGAAGAGCTCATCGACGGCGGGGTTGTAGACGGCACCAGCCAGCGCCTCCCACTTCTGCGGGTCGGGCTCCCCCGACACGGCCGCGATGCTCACGGCGTACGCCGGGATGCCGTAGGCGTAGTTGACGGTGCCGTCGATCGGGTCCACGACCCACGTGATGCCGGAGGCGGATGCGGCCACGCCGCCCTCCTCGCCGAGGAATCCGTCGTCGGGACGCGCCGCCGCGAGACGCTCGCGCACCAGCTGCTCGACCTCGCGATCGGCGTCGGTCACGATGTCCGCCAGCGCGGACTTCGTCGCGGCGATCTGCACACCCTCGCGGCGCCGCCGGGCGGCGAGCGCCCCCGCCTCCTTCGCGACCTCGATGGCGAGCGATTGCAGATCGAGAGCGGAAGGCATGCTCCCACGCTACCGTCGCGCGGGGCGAGGCTCGGCCGTTAGCGTGGCGGCATGACCGTCATCGCACCGACCCATGACGTCGTGATCGTCGGCGGGGGCCACAACGCCCTCGTCGCCGCCGCCTACCTCGCCCGCGCGGGCCGCTCGGTCGTCGTGCTGGAGCGACTCGACCACACCGGGGGCGCAGCCGTCTCCGAGTCGCCGTGGGCCGGCGTCTCGGCACGACTGTCGCGATACTCCTACCTGGTGAGCCTCCTGCCCGCCCGCATCGTCGACGACCTCGGGCTGCGCCTGACCCTGCGGCGCAGACGCTACTCGTCGTACACACCCGACCCGGCCGACCCGGCGCGCGGCGTGCTCGTCGACACCGGCGACGCGCAGGCGACGGATGCGAGCTTCCGCCGCGCGACGGGCAGCGCCGCGGAGTCGGATCGCTACCGGAGGCTGAATGCGCGGGTCGCACCCCTCGCGCGCACGGTCTTCCCGTCCATGACCGAGCCGCTGCCCACCGCATCCGCTCTGCGCACGGCGCTCGGCGACGACGTGCTGTGGGATGCGGTCACCGCGCGGCCGCTGGGAACACTGCTGCGAGAGAGCCTGGAGAGCGATCTCGCGCGCGGCATCGCGCTCACCGACGGGCTCATCGGCACGTTCTCGCACGCCGACGATCCCTCCCTGCGACAGAACCGCTGCTACCTGTACCACGTGATCGGCGGCGGAACCGGGGACTGGGACGTCCCGGTCGGCGGGATGGGACACGTCAGCGCGGAGCTGGAGCGCGCCGCACGGAGCGCGGGCGCCGAGATCCGCACCGGCGCTCCGGTCTCGAGCGTGAGCCCCGACGGCGAGGTGCGCTTCGGCGGGAAGGATGCGGGGGTCGTCACCGGCCGACTCGTGCTCTCCGCAGTCGGACCGGCCGTGCTCGATCACCTGCTCGCCGCAGCGGGGGCCGACGTCCCGCAACGGCCGGAGCCGGAGGGCGCGCAGGTCAAGGTCAACATGCTTCTGCGCCGGCTCCCCCGACTGCACGATCACCACGTCGCACCGGCGGCGGCGTTCGCGGGGACGTTCCACGTGAACGAGACGATGACGCAGCTCAACGCCGCATACACGGAGGCGGTCGCCGGTCGCATCCCCACCCCGCTGCCGGCCGAGATCTACTGCCACTCGCTCACCGATCCCTCGATCCTGGGACCGGAACTGCAGCAGGCGGGCGCGCAGACTCTCACTCTGTTCGGCCTTCAGGTACCGCACCGGCTCATGAACGGCGCGGACCCCGACGCGATGCGCGCCACGCTGCTGGCGGCAGCAGAACGCTCACTCGAGTCCGTGCTCGCCGAGCCTCTCGCCGACTGCATCTGGGAGACCCCGACCGGGGCGCCCTGCATCGAAGCGCGCACGACCGGGGACCTCGAGGAGTCGCTGGGCATGACCGGCGGCGACATCTTCCACGGTCCGCTGTCGTGGCCGTGGCGCGAGGACGAGACGGATGCGACCTCCCCCGCCGAGGCGTGGGGCGTCGACACGGCGCACTCCCGCATCCTCCGCTGCGGTTCGAGCGCTGCGCGGGGCGGCGCCGTCAGCGGGCTGGGCGGCCACAACGCGGCGATGGCCGCGCTCGCGCTGCTGCCTCGCGGCTGACGCGGGGGGGTGCGGGGGTACGGCTGCTCAGCGCGGGGGCAGCGGCGGCGGGGGCGGGAAGCCCTCGTAGCCGGGAGCCGCGGGAG
Organism: Microbacterium sp. KU4F; assembly: GCF_056868075.1. Classification (NCBI taxonomy): domain Bacteria; kingdom Bacillati; phylum Actinomycetota; class Actinomycetes; order Micrococcales; family Microbacteriaceae; genus Microbacterium; species Microbacterium sp. KU4F. The sequence continues at coordinate 1,506,737 of NZ_CP200324.1, forward strand.
GCTCCGACGGGGTGACAGGCGACGCGGATGCGGGCGGCTGGGCACCGTATGCCGCCTCCGCCGTGGGCGACACCACGGGCGCCTGCTGCTGCCAGCCCGTCGGGTAGCCGGTGTAGTAGGCCTGCCAGTCGGGCGAGCCGTCCGGGAGGACCGGCAGCGGGGTGACGCGGTCGGCGTAGGTCGGCCAGGCCTGTGGAGCCGCGACCGGCCAGGCTTGGGGCGCTGCCTGGGCGCGGGGCGTCTTGGGGCCGAACAGCAGGTTGACGAGCGGGACCAGGGCGGTGCCGACGGCGGCCAGGATGGTCACAGCCACGACGATGCGCCAGTACACGTCGTAGAAGTCGACCCACTCCTGGATCGTCAGAGGCAGCACCAGCAGCACGACGAGGGCTGCCACGAGGCCGACGGTCACGTATCCGACGATGCGGTTGAACAGGGTGGGCACGCGCACGATGGCCTTGGTGTACAGACGCACGTGAAGCACCGCGAGCTGGACGATCAGCACGATCAACAGGAACGACAAGAAGCGCGTGAAGCTCGTGAGCCCGTCGCCGTAGCGGTACGCGTCGAGCGAGGGCCGCTCCGGCATCCAGATGAGGAAGGCGCCGACGATGAGGATCAGCACCCACGCGATCATGCTGGTCAGCACGAACCATCCGGGGCGCCTGGGGGCGAGGTGCGCGTCGAGGATCGAGACGCCGGCGAAGGCGGCGAGCAGGAAGATCGTGAGGAACGCGCGCCCGACGATGCCGTTCTGAGAACCGATGAGCACCCAGACGACGCTGACGAGCGCCGCGGCGATCAGGGCGCCGATGGCGACCCAGATGCCGGCCCGCACGAGACGGTTCGGGCTCGACGACTCGGTGGTCGGCGCAGCGGACGGTGCGACGGGCGGTTGCGGCGCGGACATCACGGCTCCCTTCGCGGGCGCCCCTCGCCCGCACCCTCATCCTGGCACGCCGCGCCGATTCGCCGAGGAGGGTTGTGGGCGGCGCGGAGCATCTTCCGAGGAGGGCCGCCGCCGGAGTCGAACCGACCTATCCCCTGGTCGCCGTTCCGATGATCACGGGCGCAAGCCACCCGAACGCCCCGCCCGGCCGCGTCCATTCCAGATGGAGGTCACCCCATCCGGCGGCGCGAATCACTGCGGCCGTGTCGCGCGTCGGATCACACCCGCCGCCGAAGCGATGAGTGAGTGGTCTGAGAAGCCCCTGCACCACCCGGGCGGCCGTGCGATCCTGAGCCGCAACGTGCTCGAAGAAGACGAGACTCCCCGCAGGGCGCAGGACGCGACGAATCTCCGACAGCGCACGCGCGGGATCGGCGACCGAGCAGAGCACGGTCGAGCAGATCACGGCGTCGACGGACTGGTCCTGAAGCGTGAGCTGTTCCACGGGCTCCGTCAGCAGCACCGAATGCTCACGACTGGCAACGACCGGGCCGAGCGTGCGCCGAGCACGCGCGGATGGTTCGAGAGCCTCCCACCGCACGGACTCATCGAGGTAGCGCGCAGTCAACCCTGTTCCGGCGCCCACATCCAAGACACGTCCCCGGAGCTTCGGGAGCGCAGTGGCGAGCCATCGCCTGTGCAGGGCGGGCGCGCTCTCGGCCGCCGCGGAGACAAACATACCGGTGACTCTACGCGGATGGCAGAAGCGTGAAAGGGGCTGACGACCTGTGAGAAACGCCCCCACGAGGGGGGCGTTTCTCACAGATGGTGGCGAGTGAGGGATTCGAACCCCCGAAGGCTACGCCGGCTGATTTACAGTCAGATCCCTTTGGCCGCTTGGGTAACTCGCCAAGTGCGCACCTGCCCAGCTTGTACAGTCGACCAGAGGCGCGATCTCCGATACTACCCCCTCGCCGACGTACTCAGAAATCCGCGACGGGCCCGCGCGCGGCGGCTCAGGAGCCCTGATCGAGCCCCGACAACGCGGAGGGCAGCCGCAGCAGCGCGCCCTCGAAACGACAGGTGGCGGCGGCGACTTCCATCGCCGTGTCGACGAGCATCGTCCAGGCGGCTTCGTCGCTCGGATGCTCGGACAACAGCGACGCGACGGCGGACGAGAGCACCGCGTCGCCCGCTCCCATCGTGTCGATGATGGCGCCGGGGACGGAAGCGATCGGACGTTCGATGGCGACCGCATCGGTGACGACGCCCGCACCCTGCGCACCGCGCGTGGCCAGCACGGCCACGGCGCCGAGCTCACGCATCCGGTCGCGCACGGTCTCCAGCGGCGCCGCGTACAGCAGCTCCGCATCGTCGTCGCCGACCTTCACGAGGTCGGCGAGCGCGGCGAGCTTCTCGAAGCCCGCGACGAAGGAGGCGCGGTCGTGCATCATCCCCTCGCGCGGATTCGGGTCGACCGCGAGCAGCCCGTCGGCGTCGCGCACCGCGTCCACGAGCTCGGCCGCCTGCGCCGCGTCGTCGAACGGGAAGCAGCTGACGACCGTGATCGCCGCATCCGCAATCACGCGACGCTCGTCGTCGCCGAAACGGATGCGGCGGTTCCAGGCCGCCTCGTTGAACACGTAGACCGGCTCCCCGCCGGCGTTGCGGGTGCTCACCGCGCGCGACGAGCCGTGCGGCGACGGTGTCGCGACGAGTTCGACGCCGAAGTCGTCGAGGTAGGCGCGGATGCGGTCGCCGGGCTCGTCGTCGCCGACCATCGCGATGAGCGTCGTGGGCAGGCCCAGCCGAGCCAACCCGACGGCCACGTTGAGCGCCGCTCCCCCGACGAACTCGCGCACTCCGGTGTCGTCGCGCAACTCGTCGATCAGTGCGTCTCCGATCACCGCGACCCGTCCCGCTGCGGTCATACCCGTTCCCCCTTCACGCGCCCGACGAACGCTTCAGCCCGTGCGCGTGTGCCATCGATACGGCGATCGACGCTCGCCCGGATCTCGCTCGGTGCAAGAGGGGCCGCCAACCGCACGGTCTCGTGGCACGACAGATCGGCGCACATGTACGTGCCCACACTGTCACCACTCTCCCCCGCTTCGCCCGCCCGGCGCGCGGTGAACAGCGCGACCTGATCGCCGGGCTGCATCGTGTGACACAGGTTGCACATCGCCGACCGCGCACGGCCATTGCCCTCCGCGGCCCGGAGCACGACGCCTGCCGGCCGACCATCGGACTCGGTCACCAGGTACCCCCGGCCGCGCGAGCGCGGGTCTCGCCATGCCAAGAAGTCGAGGTGATCCCAGTCGGTGAGCAGGAAGTCGTGCGGCATGGCGGCCACCCGGACTTCCTCCGGCGCGGCGTTCACGAACGACTCGCGCACCTGTTCCTCGGTCAGAGCCCGCATGAGACAAGTCTACGAATCGGCGCGAGCGCCTGGACGCGGCCTACTGCGCCGCGACCCACGCCTGCCACTCCGGGATGCTCACTCCCTGCCGAAGCTCCGACCATCCGACCAGCCCGCCGTAACCAGAACGCCCGTAGATCGCCATGTCCCACACGGGCTCGCCCTTGGCTGCTGCGAAGGCGTAGTAGGAGCCCGCGGCGGCGTAGGCGAGACCCGCGTCCTGACCGCGAAGCATCTCGTCGCTGAACGCATCGGCGCCCCGCTCGGCGATGAGCTGCTTCACCTGCGGATAGGTGTACTGGGGTTCGGAGACCCCGGCCGTCCACTCCACATAACGGGCGAAGCCCTCCATCACCGCAGCGGGCGGGTTGGTGAACGACCCCGGCGCCGCCGTGTGGTGCAGGGCGTGCGCGAACTCGTGCACGAAGGTCTGCTCGCGCTGATCGGCGCTCTCGGGCCCCATGACGACGAGCGTGCCGGACGTGTCGAGGCCGGTCGCGATCGTCGGGTCCAACCAACGTTCCGAGAACTGCGGACGCCAGGTCGGCCGCGCGTAGCCCGCGACGTCCATCTCCCACGGCGTCTGGGTGCCGTACCGCCACCGCGTGAATCTCTCTGGGTCCGCGGTGATGGCGGAGACGAATCCCTCCTGGGGAACGGCGCCGCCCATCTGCTCGATCGTTTCTAGCGCGATCACGGCCCCCTGCTCGGCGATGTCGGCTTCTCGATCGACGAGATCCTTCTCATCCGCCATCCCGAACAGGACGACGTGATCCCGCTTCGCAGCGTAGAGCGGCCCCTCATCCCATGGGTTGGGCTCGAACGTGGGCGTGATCGAGACGATCTTCGGCTCCGGCGGCGGCGCGTCCACCGTGGCGCCGTCGTCGCTGTAGAGGTCGAACGACGAGACCTCCTCGCGCGGCTCGAAGGTGACCGTATACACGAAGCCCTGCAGCAGCTGCAGCCCCGCATCCCCGTCGCCGCTTCCGCGCGCCGGCTGGGCGGCGAAGGCGAACTGCGTCCCGAGGAACACGAGCTGCGTGTTCTCGTCGTCGTCCTCTTCGCTGGGCAGGTCCATGGGAGTGATCGCGGCGAGATCCCAGCCGATCGAGGAGGTGTTGTCCCACCACTGACCCAGCTGATCGACGGCGTCGCCGGTGGCCCAGGAGAGGAAGCCCTCGCGGTCCTTCTCTCGCAGCGCCGTGTTCATGTCGACCCACATCTGGTCGCCCGGGCTGACGAACTCGCCGTCGATCCACGGCCCGTACGCGGAGGGGAGGTCGGCCACGGGCCCGAGCGCCGGCACGCGCGGCCACGTGACGAAGGCGTACACCCCGGCGATCGCGAGCACCGCGACGCCCGCCGAGGCGATCGTCAGCTGCGCCGCACGCGCACGACGGTTCTTTCCGTCGCGGGAGGGCTCGTTCACAACCGCAACAGGTGCAGCCCCGCCGCTCATTCTGCACTCTCCTTCTGCACCGCGATCAACCGGACTCGGCTCTCGTGCTCGAGCTTCCCGTCGACGGCCTCCGACGCGAAGACGAAGACGTAGTCGGCGTCACCGATCCGCAAGCGGTGCTCTGTGAGGGGTCCTGGCGGACCGCTGGGGGCGAACCCCATGACGTCATCGAGCGACTCGCTCTCGTTGAGGATCGGGAAGTCTCTTCCGAGGACCTCGGCGTCCACACCGTCGCTTCGTGTCGAGGCGCCCCCGCTGAGGCACGCCGTTTGGATCACTCCGTCGACGCGGGAGCTCTCCGACATCTCGAGGAGTACCCCGGTCCCACTGAAGCAGCCCTGCTGCGGGACAGCGGCGACGTACGTCGTCTCGTGCAGGGGCGTGCGCCCCTCCAGATCGGTCTCGCGCGGCCAGACCACTCCCGCGACCCGCCAGGGGCCGGCGGCGCTCGCGATCGCGCCTTCGCGGTACTCCGACGGAGTGTCGTCGCCGTAGTAGTACGCGCGAGTCAGCCAGACGGCGCTCGTATAGGTCGCGGTGTGCACCTCGTCGTCGACACGGAACGAATAGGTGAAGTCGACGATCGAGACGGCGGCATCGGAGTCGGCGGGATCGGTGAAGTCGCCGTATCCGTTGGTGCCGTACATCAGGGCGCCCGCGTCGTAGTCGACCGACAGCTCGATCAGTTCCGCGGCCTCGACGTCGCCGTAGAGCAACGGGTCGCGCGACAGCGCTGCGAGTCCCGGCGTCACATACTCGGTCCAGCTGGGTCGCCCGTCGTGGTCGCGGCGAGGAAGTCGTCGAGCACCGCCGGCGCGTCGGATGCGAGCTCGGCGCTGGCGGAGGAGGCGCCCCAGACGAGAGCGGCGATGCCGCCGCCGACCACGAGCACCGTCGCGGCGAGCACACCCCACGTCAGACCCGTCATGATCTTCGGGCCCTTCGGCCTCGGCTGCGGGGCCACCCCCATGGGCGCGGGCGCGAAGGCCCCGGCGTGCGCATTCGGCGGGGCCGTGTCACCCGGGAACGGTGCCACGTGCGGTGTCCATGCGGCGCCGTCCCACCATCTCAGCTGACGAGCCCCGGACGGATCCGGATGCCATCCCTGCGGTGCCGCGGAGGCGCGTGCGTCATCGTCGGCCATGATCTCCCCCATCTCCGTCCTCAACGGAAGCCGACTTTCATCGTATGAGACCCCACGTATCGCCGTTCGGCCCTTGTGAGAAACCCCTCCCGCCGGGTAGCGCGAGTGCGGCAGCATCCGTTGGCTACACTCGCGGCATGGCAGATTCCTCGTTCGACATCGTTTCCAAGATCGATCGGCAGGAGGCCGACAACGCTCTGAACCAGGCCCGCAAGGAAGTGGAGCAGCGCTACGACTTCAAGGGCACGGACGCCTCCATCGAGTGGAGCGGCGAGTCGATCCTCATCAAGGCCAACAGCGAAGATCGCGCGAACGCCGTGCTGGATGTGTTCCAGACGAAGCTCATCAAGCGCGGCATCTCGCTGAAGAGCCTGGATTCAGGCGAGCCCACCGCCAGCGGCAAGGAGTACCGCATCGTCTCGACGCTGAAAGAAGGCATCTCGCAGGAGATCGCGAAGAAGATCAACAAGATCATCCGCGACGAGGGCCCCAAGAGCGTCAAGTCGCAGATCCAGGGCGATGAACTGCGCGTGCAGTCGAAGTCCCGCGACGACCTCCAGGAGGTGCAGCGGCTGCTGAAGGCCGCGGACCTCGACGTCGACCTGCAGTTCACCAACTACCGGTAGGCGAGGGCTGACGAGCTTTCTCGTCACAGCTCGCCGGCTGCGGCGTCTTCCTCTGTGACCGCACCTCGCGATCACATCGAAAGGAAGACCATGACCACCCCCGTCACCTCGCTCGAGCAGCTGCCCGCCGAATTCGCACGTCGCTTCAACGCGCGCGACCTCGACGCCCTCACCGCCCTGAACGCCCCCGGCGCCGTCTTCGTGCCCGCCCCGGGACAGCCCGTCACGGGAGATGAGGCGGTCGCGGGCGCCCTGGAGCAGTTCCTCGCGATCGGCCTGCCGATCTCGATGACCGTGCGCAACGTGTTCGTCAACGGCTCCGTCGGCCTCGCGATCGCCGACTGGAAGCTCGAGGGAACCGCCGCCGACGGCAACCAGGTGTCCCTCGGCGGCAGCACGGCCGACGTCGCCGTCTTCGACGAGCAGCACGGCTGGCGCTACGCGATCGACAACCCGTTCGGTACCGTCTGACCCGCCGGGAGCGGGGACGGCGCCCGGTCTCCGTCCCCGCTCGCCGGCGACATCGGTAGGATTCTGCGAACCTCCCGAACGAATGAAACTCCTCATGCCCTCAGCACCGCCCGCCTCGTCCGGCACTCACGCCGCCCTCGAGGCGATGATCCACTCCGACCCGCAGCGACTGCGCCGGCGCTCGATCTCGCTGGGCATCGATCCGTCCGATGCAGACGACGTCGCGCAGGATGCGGTGATGCGCGCGTGGCGCGCCGTCGAGCGCATCCACTCGCCCGAGCCCGGCCAGATGTGCTCTTGGCTCGACGCGATCGCCCGGAACGCGGCCTACGACCTCGCACGACAGCGGCGCAGGCATCCTCTCGTCCCCCTCGTCGACGACGGCAGCGATGACGCCGACGTCGCCCTCGACGTCGAGACGCGGTTCCTCCTGGCGGGCGCGCTGGCAGCCATCAACGACCTCCCTGACGACCTGCGCCGCCCGCTTCTGATGAGCGTCGTCGATGGCCTGTCCAGCGCGGAGATCGCCGAGCGGCTGGGACTGAGCGCAGCCGCTGCACGTCAGCGCGTGGCCCGCGCCCGCAAGGCACTCGGCGCCTGCCGCAAGGCGGGCATGGAGGAAGCGGGCTGAGCCGTCGCCGCTGAAGACCGGAGGGGGACCCGGACATCCCGCGTGAGAACGTCATGAGAGTCGTTTCACATTCCGCCGAGGAACGTCATGGGGTGGAAGCCTGTTCCTCAGCAACACCGCGCGCCGGGGATGTTCGGGTCATCGTCGTCGTGTGAAGCGCGATGTCGTGTCGTGTAGCCCCTCCCCTTCGCGGGAGGGGCTTTCTTCGTGGTGCGCTCAGGCCTGCAGTTTCAGGTCGGTGAGACAGGTCGGGTCCTCGGGTCCGGTCGCGATGGACGAGACGGCGACCTCATCTCCGGCGCGCACGGTCAGCGTCGCCTCGATGCCGCGAGGCAGCCAGAAGCCGACGAATCCGTTGTCCGCCGCCACGAGAGTCTCATCGAAGATCGTGGCGCCCGCGCCATCGACCACCGTCACCTCGAACGTGCGTCCCGCGAGCTCGCCGCGACAGCTCGTCAGGTTGTGGAAGAAGCACTCGTGCGTCGAGCTCTCGTAGGGGGCCACCGACAGGTGGAACGAATCCTCGGGCAACGGCTTATCGACCTCGCGGCCGTCCCCTGCGGTGAGCAGCAGCCTGTCCGGGCGCACCGACGCCGAGTAATCGGTCGCCCGATCGGCGACAGGGACCGCCTCCAACGCGTCTATCGCCTCGGCGGCACTCATCGCCTCGACCTGGGCGAACGAGAGTGCCGCGGAAGGGTCGACGGGCGCCGCGGGGGCACTACATGCACTGAGCACCGCCCCGGCGGAGAGGAGGACGGCGGCAAGCCCGAGGGAAAGGGAGGTTCGACGCTGCATGTGCTCCAGCCAACCGCCGACGATGACGGCGCGCACCGTGTCGCCCCGTTTCTATGACGGGACGTTCGCGAAGCCGTCAGGCGGTGAGGTGCGAGATCAGGATCTGCGTCCCGATCCCGATGAGCACGAGGCCGCCCACGATCTCGGCAGGACGACGGAAACGGGTGCCGATCCGATGCCCGATGAGAACGGCGGCGAAGGAGAGCACGAAGGTCACGACGCCGATCGCGATGACAGCGATCCACACCGGGAAGTTGAGGAACGCGAAGCTCAGCCCCACGGCGAGCGCGTCGATGGACGTCGCCACGGCGAGCAGGATCGTCTCGCGCGTCGAGAGGCGCGAGGTTCCGGCTTCTGCTCCGTCCTTGTCGGGCGTCAGCGCCTCCCAGAGCATCTTCACCCCGACCGCGGCGAGCAGCGCGAAGGCCACCCAGTGATCGAACGGCTCGATGAACGCGGCGAACGCGCTTCCGAGCAGGTAGCCGAGCAGCGGCATGAGCGCCTGCGCCAGCCCGAAGGCGAGCGCCAGCACGAGGGCGTTTCGCACGATCTGCGAGCGCAGCTGAAGGCCCTTGCCGAGGGCGACCGCGAAGGCGTCGGCGGAGACACCGACGGCGAGCAGAGGCAGTGCCCAGAACGACATGATGCTCCTGGTGGGATGGAGGGAGGGCGCGGGGCGATCGCCCGCGTCATCCAGCCTGCCGATTTCGGAAAACCGAACTCAACTCCAGCGCACGATTGTCAGCTTTTCGGCTTCCCAAACATCAGTGGAAGCGTGCGCGCGCCCACTGTTCGAGCGCCGCGTACGCCCGACGGCGAGGCTCGGGCGCGGAGAGGAAGACGTCGTGCACGGCCCCCTGGATGCGCGCGATCGTCACGAGCGGGCCGAGCTTGAGCGCGGCGCGCGCGATGTCGTCGACCACCAGCACGGAGTCCGTCGAGGTCATCTGCTCGCTCCAGCGGATCGGCGACGACGACCGCGCGGAGAGCAGGACGAACGCGGGCGCTCCCACATCCACCCCCGCGGCGATGCGCGCGTGCCCCGCCAGAACGGCGTGCAGCCAGCCGGGGTGGGTCGCGAACCCCTGTGCGGGGCGCCATTGCTCGCGGTAGCCCCGGGTCGGCAGCACGCCGAGCTCGGTCTGCGCGCGCGTGTAGAACCCGAGGTCGACGACCGGCTGCGCACCGCGGGGCTGCACGCGGGCTCGAGCCTGGATGAGGGGCGCGATCGCCTGGCGCCCGAACGAGCCGATCTGGAACTCCAGCCAGGGGCTGTTGAGCACGAGCGCGGATGCGGTCCCCGGGTGACGCGCGGACCACAGCGACAGCGTGAGCCCGCCCGTGGAGTGTCCGAGCAGCACGAGACGCCTCTTGCCGCGCGGACCCATAGCGGCGAGCGCTGCGGCGATGTCGGCGTCGTACTCGTCGAGGCTGTCGGCGTAGCCGGGCACCTGCCCCTCACGCAGGCTCCGGCCGTACCGGTGCAGGTCGAGGGCGTAGAAGCGCGCCCCGAGCCGGGTCCAGAACTGGGCCAGCTCGGTCTGGAAGAAGTAGTCCGACCAGCCGTGGACGTACAACACGTCGACATCGCGCAGCGGTGCGACCAGCCGTGCGAACGGATGCGGCAGGTGCCGCACGAGCGTCGCCACCAGCGGGCCGTCGTCCGCGGGAAGATCCAGCGGCAGGGTCTGCTGCGCGAACCCGGGCCCGAGGATGTCGGGGACCCAGGCGCTCATGCCGTCAGCCTAGCGACGCGCGTGCGGAAGGCGACCGATCCGCGGGGAGCTCACTCGCCGCGCGAGATCGCCACCATCTCGTCGCGCGGCACGACCTTGATGCGTGCCCGCTCGGCGGGGGCGCCGAGGGCGATCTCGTGCTCATCGAGCCGGTGCCATCCCTCGAGGTCGGTCCAGCGCACACCGCGCTCGGCGAGCAGGGCGGGGATCGCCTCCGGGGACGCATCCTCGGGCTGCCACCACGAGGCCTGGCCGTTGATGAGGTGGCGCACCGTCTCCATCGCGTCGGACTTCGTGTGTCCGATCAGGCCGACCGGCCCGCGCTTGATCCAGCCCGTCGCGTAGACGCCGGGGACGACCTCGTTCGAATCGGGATGCAGCACCTGGCCCTCGTGGTTCGGGATGACACCGTGGCGCTCGTCGAACGGGACGCCGGGAAGCGGTGAGCCGAAGTAACCGACGGCGCGGTACAGCTGCTGGATCGGAACCTCGCGCAGCTCGCCCGTACCGGCCACTCCGCCCTCGCCGTCGGGACGCGTGCGCTCGTAGACCAACGCCGCCACGCGGCCCGCCGCATCCTTCTTGACCTCGACGGGCTTGGCCCAGAAGTGCAGGTGCAGTCTGCGGGACGCCTCGCCGCCGGCACCGTTGGCACCCGGACGGGTGCGCCACTCCTGCAGCACGCGGTCGATGACCTTGACCTGCTTGTTGCTCGCGATCGCGGCGAGCGACGCCTCGTCGTAGTCGAAGTCCTCGTCGTAGACGACCATGTCGACGTCGCGCAGCTCGCCGAGCTCCCGCAGTTCGAGCGGCGTGAACTTCACCTGCGCGGGGCCGCGGCGCCCGAACACGTGGACGTCGGTGATCGTCGAGGCCTCGAGCCCGGCGTGCACGTTGTCCGGGATCTCGGTCGGCAGCAGATCGACGGCGTGCTTGGCGAGCATCCGGGTGATGTCGAGGGCGACGTTGCCGTTGCCGATGACAGCGACCGACGAGGCGTCGAGCGGCCAGGTGCGCGGCACGTCGGGGTGTCCGTCGAACCAGCTCACGAAGTCGGCGGCGCCGTAGGAGCCCTCCGCGTCGATGCCGGGGATGTCGAGGTCCGCATCGCGGATCGCGCCGGTCGCGAAGATCACCGCGTTGTAGTGCTTCTTCAGATCGTCGAGCGTGATGTCCTCACCGAAGCGCACGTTGCCGAACAGCCGGATGTCGCCGCGGTCGAGCACGTCGCGCAGGGCGGTGATCACGCCCTTGATGCGGGGGTGGTCCGGGGCGACGCCGTAGCGCACGAGTCCGTAGGGAGCGGGCAGGTGCTCGAACAGGTCGATCGACACATCGAACGCCCGCTCGGCCTTCAGCAGGATGTCGGCCGCGTAGATACCCGCGGGCCCTGCGCCGACGATGGCCAGCCGGAGCTTGGTCATGGGAGTCCTTTCGATGGGTACAGCGGCGTCGGGGGCGACGCCTCGAGCGCTCTGGTTCGCAGGCGCGGAGATCAGCTGCTGCGATCGGCGACCGCGTCCGCGAAACGCGTCAGCGCCTCGCGCACCGCACCGCGCGGGAGCGGCTCGAGGGCCGCGACCGCCGCGTCCGACCATTCGTGCGCGAGCGCCAGGGTCTGCTCCGTGGCGGCGTGCTCGCGCAACTCGGTCAGCGGGTCGTCCAGCAGCGCCGGGTCGGCACCGTCGGCGATCTGGGCCACGCCGGCGTCGATGCGGGCGAGCAGGTCGACGGATGCCGCATCGTCGAGGCGCCCCAGCAACAGATACGGCATGGTGGGCACGCCCGCGCGCAGATCCGTGCCGGGGACCTTGCCGGTCTCGGCCGCATCCGCGGAGAGGTCGATGACGTCGTCGAGCAGCTGGAAGGCGACGCCGACCTTCTCGCCGAAGGTCAGCAGCGGCTGCTCGTAGTCGAGCGGCGCGTGTGAGAAGAGCACGCCGGCCTGCGCGGAAGCCGCGATGAGCGAGCCCGTCTTGTCGCTCAGCACCTGCAGGTAGAAGTCGACGGGATCGTCGCCGGCCTGGAGACCGACGGTCTCGTGCATCTGCCCGAGAACGAGCCGCTCGAAGGTGTCGGCCTGCAGCTTCATGGCCTTGTCGCCCAGACGAGACATGATCTGGCTCGCGCGGGAGAAGAGCAGGTCTCCGGTGAGGATGGCGACGCTGTTGCCCCAGACGGAGTGCGCGGCGGGCACGCCCCGGCGCACGTCCGCACCGTCCATGACGTCGTCGTGGTAGAGCGAACCGAGATGGGTCAGCTCGAGCGCGGATGCGGCGTCGATGACCTGCTCGTTGACGCCGTCGCCCAACTGCGCGGTGAGCACCGTCAGCATCGGACGCACACGCTTGCCGCCGGCCTCGTAGAGGTAGCGGCTGGTGGCGTCGGCGAGCGCATCGGCCACGTGCAGCTCGTCGGCGAGGTGTGCCTCGACCTTGGCCAGACCGTCTTCGACGGTCTTCTGCAGTCGGCGGGAGACGGGACCGGCGAAGACACGATCGGCGAGGCCGAGTCTGTTCGCGAGGTGCGCGCCAGGCGCAGAGGGGCTCCGTGTCACTCCTCTAGCCTACCCGCGGGCCGCAGGCGCTCGACCCGCTGTGAACCGTCAGTTCGCTGCAGGATCGGCGAACGGCGCACGCGCGCGATGCAGCGCAACGATGCCGAACGTGAGGTCGCGGTGCGCGACGTCCACCCATCCCGCGTCCCGGATCCAGGCGCTGAGCGTGCGCTGGTCGGGCCAGTCCTTGATCGACTCGTTGAGGTAGTCGTAGGCGTCCGCGTTCGAGCTGACGCGGCGGGCGACGATCGGCAGGACGCGGTCGTTGTAGAAGCGATAGAGGCCGGCGAACAGGGGGTGCGGCGGGTGCGAGAACTCGCAGACCACGAGCCGTCCACCGGGCTTGGTCACGCGGCGCATCTCGGCGAGCGCCGCGTGCGGGTCGTTCACATTGCGCAGTCCGAAGGAGATCGTGACGGTGTCGAACGAGGCGTCCTCGAACGGGAGCGCGGTGGCGTCCGCCTCCTGGAAGGTGAGGTTCATGATGTGCCCGTGACGCCTGACGCCCTCGGCGATCATCCCCGGTGAGAAGTCTGCGGCGACGACCTCGGCGCCGCTGCGGGCCAGGGCCACCGCGCTCGCGCCGGTGCCGGCGGCGAGGTCGAGGATGCGCTGCCCGGCACGCGGTGCGATCGCGCGCGTCGCCGCGACGCGCCAGAGTCGGTCGTTGCCGAGGCTGAGCACCGTGTTGGTGCGGTCGTAGCCGGCGGCGACCTCGTCGAACATGCCGCTGACACGGCCCGGATCCTTGCCGAGGTCGGCGCGATGCTGGTCGGGGCTCTCACTCACGCCCCCAGCCTAAGCCGTGAGCTCGCACCCCTCTCGCTGAGCCTTGCTCCCGCGGCGCGCGTCTAGGCTGGCAGGGTGATTCGTGCCTCGCGTCCTCGGCTGCTCGTCGAGACCCGCGAGATCGACCCGATCGACGATCTGCTGGCCTTCACCGACCCCGCGCGCCCTCTCGTGTGGCAGCGCCGGGGCGAGGGCATGGTAGGTCTCGGCGAGCCGCTCGCACTCCCCTTCGCTTCCGATGCCGACGCGCGCGCGGACCGCTGGCGAGAGCTCGCCGCCGCCGCGGTCGTGGACGACCCGCTGGAGATCCCGGGCACGGGTCTCATCGCCTTCGGCGCGCTGCCCTTCGATCGCCGTTCCGAGAGGCCGGGGGCCCTGCTCGTTCCTCCCGTCGTGATCGGACGCCGCGACGGACGTTCCTGGCTCACCCGCATCCGTTGGAGCGACGAGGCGGCCATCACCCCCGTGGCGACGCCCTACGGTGCACACTGGTCCGCCACCCTGGGACCCGGCCGGCAGCATCCCGCCGGCTACATCGCCTCGGTGCGCGAGGCCGTCGAGGCGATCACGGCGGGCGAGGTCAGCAAGGTCGTCCTCGCGCGAGACCTCGCGGGCACCGTGCCCGCCGGCTCCGACCTCCGCCGCCTCGTGCGCGCCCTCGCATCCGGCTACCCCGACACGTGGGCCTTCGCCGTCGACGGGCTGATCGGCGCCAGCCCCGAGACCCTCGTCACCGTCGAGCAGGGCACCGTGACGGCACGCGTGCTCGCGGGTACCACGGCACGCGGCGCGGATCCGGATGCGGATGCGGCGGCCGCCCTCGCCCTCGCCACGAGCACCAAGGATCAGGACGAGCATCAGTTCGCGGTGCGGAGCGTCCTGGCGGCGCTCGATCCGCACACCCGCGCGCTGCGCTCGAGCGAGCAGCCGTTCACTCTCAAGCTGCCGAACGTCTGGCACCTGGCGACCGACGTCGAGGGCGCCCTCTCCGACACGGCGTCCGCCCTGGATCTCGTCGCGGCGCTGCATCCGACGGCCGCCGTCGCCGGCACCCCGACGCAGGCGGCGCTCGATGTCATCCGCCGCTTGGAGCCCTTCGATCGCGGCCGCTACGCGGGCCCCGTGGGATGGATCGACCAGGCCGGCGACGGCGAGTGGGCCATCGCGCTGCGCTGCGCACAGTTCGACACCCCGGACTCGGAGGGCGACGTCGCCCTCACCGCGTACGCCGGTGCGGGCATCGTGGCCGCGAGCGATCCCGAATCCGAGCTGCTCGAGACGCGCGTGAAGTTCCGCCCGATCGTCGAAGCTCTGGCCTGAGCGCTCAGCGTTCCAGCGGCACCTCGATGAGCTGACAGCCGCCGGCGGGGGAGGTGAGCGCCTGGTCGAGCGCGGCCCGCGTCGTGATCCGGCGGTACTCCCACCCGTACGCGAGGGCGAGATGCTCCAGTCGCACCGACTGCGGCGTGTACTGCACGCGGTCGATCGTCGCCGCATCCGCCACGCTCGCGACTTCGAGCCCGTCGAAGATCGTTCCGCCGCCGTCGTTGCCCACGATCACCTGGATGCGCGGCTCCGCCTCGGCGGCGGGCAGCAGCAGGGCACCGACGTCGTGCAGGAGGGCGAGATCCCCCAGCAGCACGCGGGTCACACCCGGGCGCCCTTCGTCCTGGCTCGCGATCGCCACGCCCGTCGCGGTCGCGACCGTGCCGTCGATGCCGGCAAGCCCGCGGTTCGCATGCACCGGCACCTTCTTGCCGCCCAGCACCTGATCGGCGACGCGGACGAGCCGGGAGGAGCCGAAGACCAGTCGATCGTGGGGCCAGCTCGCGCGCCACACGGCATCGACGAGCGCCGCCCGATCGAGAGGGGCGCGCAGCACGTCGAGTTCGGCCGAGACCGCCGACAGCCGCTCGCGCGGGACGGTGGAGGCGAGCCCGTCCGCGTCGGGCGCGGGCGGAGAGAGATCGACCGATGCGGCGCGGGAGGCGCGCATCCACTCACCCAGCCACGCGCGGTCGGCGTCGCCGGGCGCCACGGCGACCGCGTCGACGGCGGTCGTGCGACCGTTGAGGTTCAACGGCTCGCCGGGGCCGCGGATCGCGATGACCTCGACATCATCGCGACCGAGGAGAGCGGTGACCTCGCGGCTGAGCGTCGGATGGCCCCACACGACGGCGCGCTCGACGCGTCCCCCGAGCTCGGGATCCGACAGCGTCTGCCGGTAGCCGTGCACGAGCAGGCGCCCGAAACGGGCTCCGCTGACGATCTCGGCGATGAGCGGCCAGCCGCCCTCGTGTGACACGCGTTCGGCGTCGGCTCCCGCATCCGCCCCCGCGACCACGACCGTGCGCGGACCCTGGGCCAGCAGCAGCGGAGCCGCACCCGGCTCCTCCGGGACGTCGGACTCGCCGATCCCGCCGCCTCCCTGATAGAGCGCTCCGGATGCCGGTTCCTCCTCCTCGGAGGCGAACGAAGAACCAGCATCGGCGACCGCGAACCACGGAGGAAGCGCACCCGCCAGCGGCTCGCGGAAGGGCAGATTGACGTGCACGGGCCCGGCGGGGCGGGTACCGGCGCCGAGAGCGGCGTCGAACGCCTCATCGGCGAGCCGGCGGAACATGCGGCTCTGCTCGGACGAACCGTCGGCGTCGATCGCGTCGGGCACGGGGGCATCGATGTCGAGACGCGTCGCCGGCTGGAACAGGCCAGGCTGCCGCGTCGTCTGGTTCGCACCGACGCCGCGCAACTCGGGCGGCCGGTCCGCGGTGAGCAGCAGGAGTGGAACGCCGGCGTGATGCGCCTCGAGGGCTGCCGGCATGAGGTTCGCGACGGCGGTCCCCGACGTGCACACGACGGCGGCCGGGACACCGGACTCCCGCCCGATCCCGAGCGCGGTGAACCCCGCGACCCGTTCGTCGATGCGGACGTGCACGCGCACACGGCCCGAGGTCTCGGCGGCCGCGGCGACGAGCGCGAGCGCCTGCGACCGGGAGCCCGGGCTCACCACGATGTGCGCGACGCCGCGCTCGATCAGCCGCGCGACCATCGCCGCAGCCGCATCCGTCGCCGGTGCGCGGCCGGCGTCTTCGGGCGTCGTCATCTCAGCGCGGCTCGTCCTCGTCGGGCCGATGCGGCGCCGGCCGCTCCGGCGAGCGGGGCGTCTCGTCGTCGGAGTCGAGCTGGGCCAGCTTCTTCCAGCCGGCGGATGCGCTCGTCCTGATCGCTGATCGAGCCGATCGTGCGGAGGAAGTCCGGGTCATCGTCGGGCGCCCGTCGCACCGGGACCGCGTTCTTGCGCGCGCGCCCCGTCACGAACCACAGGATGCCGCCGACCACCGGCAACAGGATGACGATGACGATCCAGGTGCCCTTGCTCACGCCGCGGTGGCGCGAGGCCGGTTGCACCGCGCAGTCCACGACCGTGTAGACCCAGAAGACGACGGCAACCAGCGCCAGAATGAGCAGGAGCCGGACCATTCCCCCATCCTAGGCCGCGTGGCCTGCACGGGCCCCGAGAGCGCAGTCGGTCGACGCGTAGGATGAGGGGGTGAAGGCCCGTCCCGCGATCGTCTATTCCGTGCTGCGCGTTCTCGCGTTCCTCGTGCCGTTCGCGATCCTCATGCTCTTGCCCGTCTTCCAGGAGCTGTACTGGCTCGCGGCCGTCTTCGCCGCCCTCATCGGACTGAGCCTGTCCATCCTCTTCCTGCGCCGGCCCCTGGCCGAGGCGACCGCCGATCTCGGCAAACCGCGCGAGCCCCGCCGCCCGCTCGGCGCCGACGACGCGGAAGCCGAAGACGCCGCATCCGGCGACTGAGCCCTCAACTCTCGCGCACCTGACGCGAGCCGGGTCGGACCATGGCGGTCTTATCCGGGGCGTCGAAGCCGAACTGCCGGTACAGGTCGTGCGCGTCTGCGGTGAAGAGGGTCCAGCGGAACTCGGCACCGGGGCCCTCGTCGATCATGGTGCGCACGAGGAGCTTGCCGGCGCCGGCGCCGCGTGCGGAGGGATCCACCACGACGTCGGCGAGATAGGCGTCGTTGACGCCGTCCGACACCGCGCGCGCGAAACCCACCTGCGCCCCGGTGGCGTCGTCGTACACGCCCACCACACGCCAGGCCCCATCGATCTGCTGGTCGATCTGCTCCCGTGAGCGCCACCGATGCCAGTACACCTCGCTCGAGAGCATCCGCCAGATCCAGGCGCGGTCGAGACGAGCCGGATCGGTGTCCGCGACGAAGACCATGATCGCCCGCCGCTCAGCCGCGGAGCGCCCAGAACACGAGCGCCGCGTAGGCGAGGGAGCCGAGCGAGGTGAAGCTCAGCGCGACCACCAGCTCCTTCGGCTCGCGGTACGTCCACACGATGAGGATGGCGGGAAGCACCAGCAGCAGCACGAGCAGGGTGAGCCACGCGGGCGGGTAGAACAACGCCAGGAAGATCGAGATCGCGAACGGCACGAGCACGATGACGGTGAACAGCACCTGCGTCGCCCGCTTGCCGATCCGCACGCTCAGCGTCTTCTTGCCGGCCTTCTTGTCGGGTTCGATGTCGCGCAGATTGTTGGCCAGCAGCACGGCGCAGGCGAACAGGCCCGCGGCGACCGCGCCGAACCAGGCCTCCTGCGGCAGCACCTGCACCTGCACCCAGGTCGTCCCGAGTGTCGCCACCAGCCCGAAGAACACGAAGACGACGACCTCACCGAGGCCGGCGTAGCCGTAGGGGCGCTTGCCGCCGGTGTAGAACCACGCCCCGACGATGCAGACGGCACCCACCGCCAGGAACCACCACTGCTGCGTGCGGACGGTGAGGGCGAGTCCCGCGAGCGCGGCCAATGCGAAGAAGGTGAGGGCGACGATCAGCACCGTGCGCGGCTTCGCTTTGCCGGCGCCCGTCAGACGAGCGGGCCCGACGCGGAAGTCGTCCGTGCCGCGGACGCCGTCGCTGTAGTCGTTGGCGAAGTTCACACCGATCTGCAGGAGCACCGCGACGGCCAGGCAGCCGAGCGCGAGCAGCCAGTGCAGGGCGTTGTCGATCACGAGCGCCGCACCCGTGCCCAGCAGCACCGGGGAGACGGCGAGCGGGAGCGTGCGCAGCCTCGCACCCTCGATCCAATCCCCCACGCCTGCGCGCCGAACAGGACGCGGACCGACCTGTGCGCGTGCCTTCTGGGGGTTACCCGAGACGCCGGGTCGCTTCTTCTTGGTCTTACTGGCCACGAGCAGTCATCTTATTGCGGCGACCTCAGCGCTCGACGAGCGCGCGGAGCGCTCGACGATCCGGCTTGCCGCTGGACAGCAGCGGGATGCTCGCAACGACCTCGATACGATCGGGTCGCGCCGGTGCTCCGAGGTCGGCACCGACCGTAGCCCGCACCTCGTCCAGGCGCGCGGATGCGGCCGCATCCGTTTCCGGCACGACCACCACGGGCGACTCCCCCCACCGCTCGTGCGCGGCGCCCACCACGACCGCGTCCTCGAATCCGGGCAGAGAACGCACGACGCGCTCGACACGATCGAGCGACACGTTGATGCCGCCCGAGACGATCACGTTGTCGAGGCGACCGGTGATCCGCAGGCGACCGTCCTCGAACGATCCCGCGTCGCCCGTGCGATACCAGCGCCGCCCCGCGTCGTCGTGCACGAAGACGGCGGCCGTGCGGGCGGGGTCGTCGCGGTAGCCCTCGGCGAGCATCGGCCCCGACAGCTGCACCTCGCCGTCGGCGACCCGCACGCGCACCCCGTCCAGCGGCACGCCGTCGTACACGCATCCGCCGCTCGTCTCACTCGCCCCGTAGGTGCGCACGATGCGTGCTCCGAGGGATGCGGCCCGCTCGCGCACGGTATCCGCAAGCGCCTGCCCGCCGACGAGGATCGCTTCGAACGAGGCGAGGGCCGCGCGCACCTCGGGAGCGTCGGCCGCGGCGATCAGCTGGTTCATCTGCGCCGGGACGAGAGAGGTGTAGGTGGGCGTGCGCGTGCCGTGCGCGGCGGAGGCCATGCCCCGCGCGGCGGCGACGAAGCCCTCCACCGAGAAGTGGCCCTCGAGGATCGCCGGTTCGTGGCCGGCCAGCAGCGAGCGCACGAGTACCTGCAGGCCCGCGACGTACGTCGCGGGAACCGCCAGCAGCCAGGCGCCCTCTCCGATCCGCGCGGCCGTGGAGCTCGCGCTCGCGATGAGCGCGCTGCGGCTGAGCAGCACGTCCTTCGGATAGCCCGTCGACCCCGAGGTCGTCACGACCGCGGCCACCCCCGCCGGCACCGGTACGGGGGACGTGCCGCCGAGGTGCACGGCGGGACCCGCGCCATCGAGGGCCGCGCGCACCGCTGCCAGCACCCCGCGGGCGCCGGGCGTCGATGGAGGCCCTGCGGTCAGTAGTGCCACGGGTAGGGCGACCAGTCCGGCTCGCGCTTCTCCAGGAACGCATCCCGCCCCTCGACCGCCTCATCGGTGCCGTACGCCAGACGTGTCGCCTCGCCGGCGAAGACCTGCTGTCCCACGAGCCCGTCGTCGACGGCGTTGAAGGCGAACTTCAGCATCCGGATCGCCGTCGGCGACTTGGTGAGGATGGTGCGCGCCATCGCGATCGCCTCGCGCTCGAGGTCGGCGTGCGGGACGACACGGTTGACCGCGCCGATCTCGTACGCGCGCTGAGCCGAGTACTCCTCAGCCAGGAAGAACACCTCGCGCGCGATCTTCTGACCGACCTGACGGGCCATGTACGCCGAGCCGTAGCCCGCGTCGAAGGAGCCCACATCCGCATCCGTCTGCTTGAACCGGCCGTGCTCGGCCGAGGCGATCGACAGGTCGGCGACGATGTGCAGCGAATGGCCGCCGCCGGCAGCCCAGCCGGGGATCACCGCGATGACGACCTTCGGCATGAAGCGGATGAGGCGCTGCACCTCGAGGATGTGCAGGCGCCCCGCCCGAGCGGGATCCGCCACCGTCGCCTGGTCGTCGGAGTACTTGTAGCCGTCGCGGCCGCGGATGCGCTGGTCGCCGCCGGAGCAGAAGGCCCAGCCGCCGTCCTTCGGACTCGGGCCGTTGCCCGTGAGCAGGACGACGCCGATGCGCGGGTTCTGGCGAGCCGCATCCAGCGCGCGGTAGAGCTCGTCCACCGTGTGCGGGCGGAAGGCGTTTCGCACCTCGGGGCGGTCGAACGCGATGCGCGCGATGCGGCCGTCGCGCGAGACGTGCGCCGTGATGTCGGTGTAGGAATCAGCCCCGGGAGCGAGTTCCCACTCGGTCGGGTCGAAGAGTTCGGAGACGCTCACACTCAGCCGTTCTTCGCGTCGCGCCAGCGCAGCCAGCGGCGAGCGATCTCCGGGTCGTAGTCGGGGCCGTTGAGTCCCAGCGTGAAGGTGCGCACTCCTGCCGCGAACAGCGCGTCGGCGTACTCCTCGTCGCGATCCTTGAGCTCGTTCGAGATCACGAGGTTCGAGACGTCTCGCCCCTCGGTCTCCGCCCACTTCTCGATCACGCCGACCTTGTGCGCGATGTCCTCGGGCGCGACGAAGCTGTGCCAGATGTCGGCGTGACGTGCGACCAGACGCAGCGTCTTCTGCTCGCCCGCGCCGCCGATCAGGATGGGGATGCGGCGAGTCGGCGCCGGGTTGAGCTTGCCCCAGCGCGTCGTCACGCGCGCGAGGCCGTCGGCGAGGTCGTTCAGACGCGAACCCGCGGTGCCGAACTCGTAGCCGTACTCGTCGTAGTCGCGCTGGAACCAGCCCGATCCCGTGCCGAAGATGAATCGTCCCTCGCCGCCCTTGGCGCTGATGTGGTCGATCGTGCGGGCCATGTCGGCCTGCAGGTCGGGGTTGCGGTAGCTGTTGCAGTTCACGAGCGCGCCGAACTCAACGCGCTCGGTCTGCTCGGCCCACGCGGCGAGCATGGTCCAGGACTCGAAGTGCGCACCGTCTGGCTCTCCGTACAGCGGATAGAAGTGATCCCAGTTGAAGAGGATGTCCACGCCCATGTCCTCGAACCGCACGACGGCGTCGCGGATGTCGGAGTAGGTGGCGTGCTGCGGCTGGAGCTGGAGCCCGAGGCGGACCGGAGTGTCGAGAAGAGGCATGCCGTCAGCCTACGACCGCCAGCACAATGGAGCGGTGACTCCCGCACTCGCCGACATCCGCTCGAACCTCCACGTGGTCGCGCTTCCGCTGCGCACCCGCTTCCGGGGCATCGACGTGCGCGAGGCGCTCCTGTTCGAGGGCCCCGCCGGGTGGGCGGAGTTCTCGCCCTTCACCGAGTACGGCGACGACGAGGCGGCGACCTGGCTGGCCGCGGCGATCGACTTCGCCTGGAATCCGCAGCCGGATGCGGTGCGCACCCGCATCCCGGTCAACGCCACCGTGCCCGCGGTCGCCGCATCCGACGTGGCGGAGGTGCTCAGCCACTTCGACGGCTGCCGCACCGCGAAAGTCAAGGTCGCCGAAGCCGGACAGACCCTGGCCGACGACGTCGCGCGGGTCGCCGCGGTGCGCCAGACGATGGGGCCGGCCGGCCGCATCCGCATCGACGCGAACGGCGGATGGAACGTCGACGAGGCGGAGCACGCGTTGCGCGCGCTCGCCGAATACGACCTCGAGTACGCGGAACAGCCGTGCGCGAGCGTGGCGGAGCTCGCCGAGCTTCGCTGGCGCGTGCACCGCTCCGGCATCGACATCGCCGCCGACGAAAGCGTTCGCAAGGCCGCGGATCCGCTGCTCGTCGCCCGCGAGCAGGCGGCCGATCTGCTGGTGGTGAAGGCGGCGCCGCTCGGAGGTGTGCGCCGGGCGCTGCGGATCGTCGCGGATGCGGGGCTTCCCGCCGTCGTCTCCAGCGCCCTGGACACGTCGGTGGGACTCGGCATGGGACTCGCGCTCGCGGCGGCGCTCCCCGAACTCGACTACGACTGCGGGTTGGGGACCGCGTCGCTGCTGGCGGCCGACGTCACCGTCGCGCCGCTGCGTGCCGCCGACGGTGCGATCGAGGTGCGACGTGCGGTGCCGGACGCCGACCTGTTGCACAGGCATGCCGCTGACCCCGCCCGCCGCAGCTGGTGGGAGGACCGGCTCGAGCGGTGTTATCGGCTCGTGAGCGAGTCCGGGCTCACGCCGTGTCCGTGACCGCCGCCGCCAGCGCCGCCGTGCGCTGAGTGAGCAGGTCCTTGGCGGCGAGGGGCGCGAGGCCCGAGATCACCGCGAAAGCGCAGGTGGCGTCCCACACGTCGAGGATCAGCCGCGCGAACTCGATCGCGGGGATGCGCAGCCGCAGCCGGTACGCAGCCGCGATATCCCCGATGATCTCCGCGACCCGCTCCGCCATGGCGGTCTCCCAGGCGAGGTATGCCGCGGCGAGCCGCTCGTCGCGCATCGCGTTCGTTCGGATCTCGCTCATGAGCACGACACCCGATGGCACGTCGGTTCCGACGTCGAGGATGCTCGTGACGAGCTCGGCGACGCTGCGGTCGATCGAGGTGTCCTCGCCGAGCTCGCGCACCCGCTCGGTCACCTGCTCCAGCTTCTGATCGGCGACCTGCTGCATCAGCCCGAGCAGCAGTTCCTCCTTCGAGGCGAAGTTGGAGTAGAAGGCACCGCGCGTGAAGCCGGCGCGCTCGCAGATCGCCTCGACGGATGCGCCTTCCAGGCCCAGTTCGGCGAAGACCTCGGATGCGGCGGCGAGCAGCCGCGCACGGGTGTTCTCGCGGCTTCGGGGCACGGCCGGTTGCGTCACGATCTCTCCTTCCACCACATCCATGTGGCTCTCATCGATCGCCCAGGTTCACCACGGAGGCGACTCTAGGATACACAGTTGTATCGGATACACTCCCGTATCGAACCCCCACCCGATCACCTCGACCCACGGAGGCACCGGTGTCCACGCTCCTGTACTCGCTCGGCCGCTGGTCGTACCGTCGCCCGTGGCGCGTCCTGATCGCTTGGCTGCTGATGCTCGCCCTGGCCGGCGGCGGCGCCGCGGTGTTCTCGCAGGGAACCGACAACAGCTTCTCGATCCCGGGCACTGAGTCGCAGGCGGGCCTGGAGCAGCTCTCGCGCACCTTCCCCCAGGTCAGTGGCACCAACGCGCAGTTCGTCGTGGTCGCCGCCGACGGCACGCAGATCACGGACGACGACTACCGGACGCACATCGAGGACACGATCGCGACGATCGAGAAGCTCGACGGCGTGCTCGCGGTCACCGACCCCTACGACGCGTCCATCACCGGCAGCATCTCCGACGACGACAGTGCGGCGATCGTGCGGATGCAGTTCGACGGTCAGGCCACCGACGTGCCGGAGTCCACGCGCACCGATCTGCAGTCCACCGTCGACGCGCTGGAGCCAGACCTCCCCGCGGGCTCGCAGGTCGCGCTCGGCGGCGACCTCTTCGCCGTCTCGCTTCCCGGTGTGACCGTCACCGAACTCGTCGGCCTGATCATCGCGCTGATCGTGCTGATCGTGACCTTCCGCTCGTTCGTCGTCGCGGGACTCCCGCTGATGACGGCGATCCTGGGGGTCGGACTGTCGATGGCGCTCATCTTCGTGGCCACCGCGTTCGCCTCGGTGTCGTCGACGACCCCGCTGCTCGCGCTCATGCTCGGGCTCGCCGTGGGCATCGACTATGCGCTGTTCATCATCTCCCGACATCAGGACCAGGTGCGAGACGGAGCGGACCCCGAGGAGTCCGCCGCCCGGGCGACCGGCACCGCGGGCTCCGCCGTGCTCTTCGCGGGCATGACGGTGCTCATCGCGCTCATCGGCCTCGGCTTCGCCGGCATCCCGTTCCTGACGACGATGGGTATCGCGGCTGCCGTCGCCGTCGCGATCGCCGTGCTCGTCGCGGTCACCCTCACCCCGGCGATGCTCGGCTTCGTCAAGGGGCGCGTGCGCGGCTGGAGCAGGCGCGACCGCCGCGTGGCCCAGGATGCGGCCACGTCCGCCCGGCGCGGCTTCTCGGCGCGATGGGTGGGCATGGTGACGCGCCACCCCGTCGTGACGACCGTGGCGGTGGTCGCGGCACTCGGCGTGGCCGCGATCCCGGCGACGAGCCTTGCGCTCGCCCTGCCCAACGCCGGCCAGCTGCCCAACGGCGACCCGGCCCGCGTCGCGTACGACCTCACGAGCGAGCACTTCGGTCCCGGCGCCAACGGCCCGCTCATCATGACCGGGACGATCGTCACCTCCACCGACCCGCTCACCCTCATGAAAGACCTCGGCGACGAGATCTCCCGCATCCCGGGTGTGAAGGAGGTCGCCCTCGCGACCCCGAACCAGGCGGCCGACACCGGCATCGTGCAGATCGTGCCGGAGACCGCCCCCGACGACCCGGCCACGGCCGAGCTCGTGCGCGAGCTCCGCGCCCAGCACGACCGCCTGCTCGACGAGTACGGCGTCGATCTCCAGGTCACCGGCTTCACGGCCGTGGCCATCGACATCTCCGACCGGCTGTCGGCGGCGCTGCTGCCCTTCGGCATCTTCGTCGTCGGACTCTCCCTCATCCTTCTGATGATCGTCTTCCGCTCCATCTGGGTGCCGGTCAAGGCCGCACTCGGCTACCTGCTCTCGGTCGCCGCCTCGTTCGGCGTCGTCGCGGCCGTGTTCGAATGGGGCTGGTTCGCCGACCTGTTGCACGTGGCACGCGTCGGCCCGGTCATCAGCTTCATGCCGATCGTGCTGATGGGCGTGCTGTTCGGCCTCGCCATGGACTACGAGGTGTTCCTCGTCTCCCGAATGCGGGAGGACTTCGTGCACGCTCGCCGCGACAACCCGCACCGCCGGGCGCGAGAGATCGCGCTCGAGGCCGTGCGCAGCGGCTACACCGCATCCGCCCGCGTGGTGACCGCCGCAGCCATCATCATGTTCGCCGTCTTCGCGGCCTTCGTCCCCGAGGGCGATTCGAATCTCAAGCCGATCGCGCTCGGACTCGCGACGGGAATCGCCATCGATGCGTTCCTCGTGCGCATGACGCTCGTGCCCGCCGTCATGACGCTGCTCGGAGACAAGGCCTGGTGGATGCCGAAGTGGCTGGAGCGCATCCTGCCGCACTTCGACATCGAGGGTGAGGCTGTCGAACGCGAGCTGTCGCTGCGCGAGTGGGCGAGCGAAGGCTCCACCGTCGTCGTCGCTGAGAGACTCGCGCTGCGCACCGAGGCGAGGCCCGTGTTCGGGCCGGTGGATGCGACCGTCGAACCGGGCGAGGCGCTGGTGGTGGCCGCGGAGGATCCCGCAGCGACGCACGCGCTGACACTCGTGCTGGCGGGCAGGCTGGGCCCGAGCGACGGGCGCCTCCGGGTCGCGGGCCACCTACTGCCGGAGCGCGGCGCGTGGGTGCGTGCGCGCGCCGGGATGGCTCTTCTGGCCACCGCATCCGACCCCGTCGACGACCTCCGACACGCGGTGGAGGGCTCCCCCGCGGTCGTCGTGGTCGACGGCATCGACCGCCTCGAACGGCTGCCTCGCATCGAGCGCGACGAGGCGCTCACCGTCCTCCGAGATGCCGCCGCACGCGGACTCACCCTCGTCGCCACCGCCGTGGGGTCCGCATCCGACATCGCCGCCGCACGGACCCTGCTCACCGACGCCGGCTACCGCGCCGGCGAGCCCGTCACCCTTCCCACGTCCCCCGCGGAGGTGCTCGCATGACCGTCCCCATCGAACGCTCCCACGCCCGACGTCCCGTCACCTGGCTGACAGTGCTCGGGATCGTGCTGCTGCCCGTCATCATCGGCGGGCTCCTCGTGGCGGCCCTCTACAACCCCGTGGAACGACTCGAGAACATGTCGGCCGCGATCGTGAACGACGACAAGCCGGTCGAGATCAACGGACAGCTCGCACCGCTCGGGCGCCAGCTCACCGCGGGACTCGTCGAGGGTTCGTCGGATGTTCCCAGCAACATCGGCTGGACGATCTCCAACGACGAGGATGCGGCCGCGGGCCTCGCCGACGGCACCTACAGCGCCGTCATCACGATCCCCGAGAACTTCTCCGCCGCCGCCACCTCGACCGCCCCCGGCTCGACCCCGGAGCAGGCGACGATCTCGGTCGAGAGCGCGCCGGACGGACGCGTGGTCGACCAGGCGATCACCGCGCAGATCACGCAGACGGCCGCATCCGTGTTCGGCAGCGCCGTCTCCCAGCAGTACCTGACGAACGTGCTGCTGGGCTTCACGACGCTGCACGACCAGCTGGGCGACGCGGCGAACGGTGCACAGCAGCTGGCCGACGGCTCCGCGACCGCCGCGCAGGGCGCGACCGAGCTGTCCAGCGGCGTCGGTCAGCTTGCCACGGGCGCCGACCAGCTCGCCTCGGGCGCCTCGCAGGCGGCCTCGGGCGCCGCGGCCCTGCCCGGCGGCGCGCAGCAGCTCGCCTCCGGCGCGCGTCAGCTCTCCGACGGCGCCGGCAAGCTCGCCGCTGGCCTCAACAACGGCACGAACGATGAGCTCGACCTGAAGAAGGCGGCGGAGGCGGCGGAGACGGCCGCGAACAGCGCACTGACACAGACGCAGGCCCTGGGCGCGAAGCTGGGTAGCCTCGTCCAGCAGTGTTACAACACCTACGGCCCCACGGCGACGCTCTGCGCCGACTTGCTCACCACGATCGGCGACAAGGCGAACCCCGCGCCGAACACGATCACGGCGATCGGCACGGCGGCCGGAACCGCCGCGGGCTACGGCGCCGGCGTCGTCGCGGGAGTGTCGGACGCCGCCGCCGGCGCACGCGACCTCCAGTCCGGCGCGGGCGGTCTCGCCACCGGTGCCGATCAGCTCGCGGCGGGCGCTGCCCAGCTCTCGAGCGGCGTCACACAGCTTGCGGGAGGCGCGAGCTCCCTCGCGAGCGGCGCGAACCAGGCATCCACCGGCGCCGCCTCGCTCGCCGACGGCGTGACGCAGCTCTCGAGCGGCGCGGGTTCGCTCGCGAGCGGGCTGGACACGGCCGTCGACCAGGTCCCGACGTACACCGACGAGCAGGCGCAGCAGACCGCATCCGTCGTCGCCGAACCGGTCTCGGCGCAGGGCATCGGCTCGAACCTCTTCGGCGCGGCGGCCATCCCGCTGCTCACCGCCCTGGTGCTGTGGTTCGGCGGGCTCGGCTCCTACGTCGCCTTCCAGGCGGTGTCCGCGCGGGCGCTCACGAGCCGCCGATCCTCGGTGACACTCGCACTGCGCGCCTTCGTCCCCGGCGCCATCCTCGGCGCCGTACAGGGTCTGCTCGTGGCCGGCGTCGTGCAGCTCGCGGCGAGCTACGACTGGGCGGACTGGTCGATCTTCGCGGCCATCTGCGTGCTCGCAGGCGTCGCCTTCGCCGCCGTGAATCAGGCTCTCGTGGCCGTCTTCGGCGGCGCGGGTCGGTGGATCGGAGCCATCATCGGCGCCTTCGTCGTCGCCACGGGGGTCGTCTCAACCGTTCCGGGCGTGCTGACCTCGATCGCCTCCGTGCTGCCGGTGCAGCCCGCCTACGCCGCGATGCTCGGCGCTCTCACGAGCGCCGGCGGGGTCACAGCCGGAGTCACGACCCTCGTCGTGTGGCTGCTGCTGTCGCTCGTGGCGACGACGGTCGTCGTCTCCCGACGCCGCACCGTCTCGGCCCGCGCCGCGCTGGCCTGACCCCGGGGCCGGGCCGCGCCGGCGCGTGCGTGTGTGTGCGTGGCGGGGCGCCGCCCGCCCGTCCGGGGGCGGGGCGGGCCGGCGCCCCGGTCGGAGAAACGCACTCCGGTCGGAGGATCCACGCCGCATCCTCCGACATTCGGCCGATTCTCCGACGCTCGGATGCGACGCCCGCCGCACCCACGCAGCAGCATGCCCCGGCCGCTCGAAGGCGCCGGGGCATGTCGCAGGGATGCGGGTCAGCTGATGCCACTGTAGACGTGCAGACCCTTGAAGAACAGGTTCACGATCGTGAAGTTGAACATGACGGCGCTGAAGCCGATGATCGACAGCCACGCCGACCGTGTGCCGCGCCACCCGCGCGTGGCCCGGGCGTGGATGTAGCCGGCGTAGAGCACCCAGATGACGAACGTCCAGACCTCTTTGGTGTCGAAGCCCCAGTAACGGCCCCACGCGTCGTTGGCCCAGATGGAGCCGGCGATGAGGGTGAAGGTCCAGAAGATGAAGCCGACGATCGCGAACCGGTAGGCGAGCGACTCGAGCGTGTCGGCTCCGGGGAGGATGCGCAGGAACCGCGGCCCCGTCTTCGCGTCGGCGGCAGCCGCCTTGCGCTCGCGTCGCGCCTGCAGCAGCTGCGTCACCGACAATGCGAAGGCGAGCGCGAAGAACGCCGTCGCCAGCGACGCCACGAACACGTGCACCACGAGCCACACGCTCTTGAGCGGGTCGGCCAGCGGAACGACGTCGACGTGGAGGAGCGTCGCCCAGCCCATGAGCACGGCGACGAGACCCGTGATGAAGGCGCCCAGGAAGCGCAGGTCGTAACGGAACAGCACGGCCAGGTACACGGCCACGATCAGCACGGTGCCCGTGAGGGCGAACTCGTACATGTTCGACCACGGCACCCGCTCGGCGGCGATGCCTCGCAGCACCGCGCCGGTGAGGTGGAAGAGGAACGCGAGCCACGTCAGCGACGTGCCGATGCGCGCCCACACCGGACGCGAGCGCTCGCGTCCGCGCGCCGAGAGGGATGCGGCGGCGCGCTCTTCGCTCGCCCGCACCTGTGAGATCGTCTCGCCGCCGGCGGCGACGAGCTCGCGCTCGCGCACGCGGGCGTCCTGCCGGTCGACGGCGTCGGCGGAGCGGCGGGCGAGGTCGATCGTGTACGCCATGAACGCGAGGGCGTAGATCGCGACCGCCGTCCAGACGGTGAGCAGCGAGACCGCGTCGAGCGAGAGCTGTTCGGGCATGGGGTCAGTCTACTTTCGGGTCTGCGGCGGGGGTCGGCCGATTCGCGTCGATGATCTCACCCTCCGCCGCGTCGGCGAAGGCGCGTGCATGCCGATCCGCGAGCTGGTCGACGGTGACCGCGATCTGCGGGTCCTCTCCCCGCGCGAGACCCGCGTACTCGATGAGCAGCGCTCCCTCGCGCGGAGTGACCTTCACCCACATCCGGCGACGGGGCACGAACAGGGCCAGCAGGAGCGCGGCGAGCGCGATCACCGCGAACAGCAGCACCCAGGGCGCTCCGACGTCGTGGTGGATGGAGAGCGAGACGAACCGCGGCACGGCCTGCGAGTAGTCGGCGCCCGGCGAACCCGAGTCCAGGGTTCCGTCGGTGATCTCGTTCTGGCTCGGGTCGGCCGCGTTCTCGAACGTGATCGTGCCGAGGCCGTTCGGCAGGTCGGTCGTCTGGCCGGGCAGCAGCTGGATGGAGGACTTGTCGGTGTCGATGCCGGTGAGCTTGGTCATCCCGGTGGGATCCAGCGTGTAAACCGACCGGGGCGTGCCGTCGTCGATACCGAGGTCGCCCTCGTAGACGTCGAGGCTCAGCACCGGATAGATCAGGTCGGGGTAGACCGAGGTGTACGCACCGGTGTCCAGCGGCTGCGCGGTCGGGTAGAAGAACCCGACGAGACCGAGCTGCTGCGGCATCCCGTCGGCGATCTTGACCACGCCGAGCGAGGTCATGTTGTTGTTCTGGGGCAGGAAGGGCACAGCGTCGCGGAAGACGACGTCGCCGTCGGCGTCGCGCACCGTGACGATGGGCGCGTATCCGTTGCCCATCAGGTAGACGCGGTCGCCCGCGATGTCGAGCGGGTGGTTCACGCGCACCTCGCCGTCCTGCGGATCCTGACCCGGCAGCTGGGTGGTCACGTGCGCGACGAAGTCGCCGGCCTGTCCCGCGGCCGCGGTTCCGGAGGGCTGATACGTCACGTCGAACTTGTCGAGGGTGATCGAGTACGGCGAGAGCCGGTCGGCGTCGACGAAGCGTCCGGGGTTGAACGACGAGTAGTCCGTCAGGGCGTTCACGAAGCTCGTCCCCTGCACCATGGCCCGCTGGCCGGTGTACGTCAGCGCGCCGCCGACGCCCACCGCGATGAGCACGCCCACGAGGGCGATGTGGAAGAGCAGGTTGCCCGTCTCGCGGAGGTATCCGCGCTCGGCCGACACCGACAACGCGCCGCGACCGTCGTAGCGCTCGACGCGGTAACGGGCGGTGCGCAGCTGCGCTGCGGCCGAGGCGATCGCGTCCTCCGCGGCGGCAGCGACATCCGTGCCCTCGGGCAGGCGCACCACCGTCTCGCGGTGGTCGTCGAGGCGCGACAGGCGCGCGGGCGTGCGGGGCGGGCGTGCGCGCAGCGCCTTCCAGTGGTGCCGCGTGCGCGGGATGACGCAGCCGATGAGCGAGATGAACAGCAGGATGTAGATCGCCGAGAACCAGGGCGAGCTGTAGACGTCGAACAGCTTGAACCAGTCGAGCACCGAGAAGAGGTCCGGGTTGTCGGACCGGAACTGCGTCACGCCGTTCGGGTCGGCCGAGCGCTGCGGGAAGATCGAGCCCGGAACCGCGGCGATCGCCAGCAGCAGCAGCAGCACGAGGGCCGTGCGCATGCTCGTCAGCTGCCGCCATCCCCACCGGAGCCACTCGATCGGTCCGAGACGCGGCGACGTCACACCGTCGTCGCGCGCTGGAGCGGGGCGGCCGTCGACGTGGTCCGATGGCCGCAGCGGCTCCGAGACGTCGGCTCGATCAGATGGGGAGCGGGACATTGACCAGCACCCCCTGCAACTGCGACATGAGTGAGCTCCAGACGCCGGTGACCATCAGCACACCGAGAACGATGAGCAGGACGCCGCCGAAGATGTTGATGGCACGGATGTGGCGGCGCAGGAACGACACCGACTTGCTGGCCCAGCCGAAGCCTGCCGCCAGCAGGAGGAAGGGGATGCCGAGGCCGAGCGAGTAGGCGAGTCCGAGGACTGCCGCGCGGCCGGGGTCACCCATGTTCCACGACAGCGCGAGGATCGTCGCCAGCGTCGGGCCGATGCACGGCGCCCAGCCGATGCCGAGCGCGAGGCCGAGCAGCGGCGCGCCCACCAGCCCCAGGTTCCCCCGAACGTTGGGCTTGAACGTGCGCTGAGCGAAGCCGAACAGACCGATGAAGATGAGCCCCATGACGATCACGACCGCGCCGAGCACGCGCGTGATGATGTCGGAGTACTCCAGGAAGAACCGACCGAGCGAGCCGCCCAGCACGGTCATCGCCATGAAGACCACCGTGAACCCGGCGATGAACAGGAGCACGCTCAGCAGCAGCCGCCCGCGGCCCTTGCGACCGGATGCGGTGCCCGCCGCGCCTCCGAGGAAGCCGAGGTAACCGGGAACGAGCGGCAGCACGCACGGCGAGAGGAACGAGACGAGGCCCGCGGCGAGCGCCAGCGGGATCGCGACCCAGAGCGCTCCTTCGGCGACGATGCCGGTCACGAACCCTCCTTGAGGGCGTCGCGCACGAGGGTGGTGAGGATCGAGGCGTCGCCGAGCTCGCCGACGATGCGTGCCGCGACGCGGCCCTGCTTGTCGAGCACGAGAGTCGTCGGTGTGGCAGTGAGCGGGGTGGCGTCGGCGAACGACAGCTTCAGCTTGCTGTCGTCGACCGCCAGCAGGCTGGGGTAGCTGATGCCGTTGTCCTTGGCGAAGGATGCGGCCGTGGGCGCCTGATCGTAGGTGTTGATGCCGAGGAACGACACGTCCTCGCCCTTCAGGTCTTCGTACGACTTCTCGAGCCGCGGCGCCTCGACGATGCAGGGGCCGCACGCGGCGTACCAGAAGTTCACGACGAGTACCTGACCGGCGTAGTCCTCGTTCGTCACCGTCTTGCCCGTCTCGCTGACGCCCGTGAACACGATGGGATCCGAACGCTCCGCCGGCGGGGTCTCGACGATCGGCACGCCGTCGGCACCGATGTAGCCCTTGTTCGAGCCCTCTCGATACTGGTCGGCCAGGGAATCGTTGGCCGAACAGGCGGCGAGGGTGACGGCCAGCGCGCCGGCGACCAGAGCTGCGGCGAGGCGGCGGGGACGGAATCTCATACTGCTCCTACATCGACGGCGCCTTCGGCGGAGGCGGGCTCCGCGTAGGCGACCTCGCGCCAGGCTCCCGGGCCGCCCTCGAAGCTCGTCACGCTCGACAGGGCGCAGCGCCGGGCGCGGGGGTCGTGCCGCAGGGGGTGGCCTGCGATCGCGAGGTGGGTGACCCAGATGGGCAACTGATGACTGACGATCACGACGTCGCCCGCGGGCACCGCGTTCCAGGCCTTCGCCATCGCCCGCTGCATCCGCGCGACGACCTCGGCGTAGGGCTCGCCCCAGCTCGGGATGGAGGGCCGCGTCACATGACGCCAGTTCAGGGGATTCGCGAGGGCCCGCCGCATCCGCTTGCCCTCGAACACGTTCCACGGCTCGATCACGTCGGGCTCGACGACGGGCTCGAAACCGAAGAGCTCGGTGAACGGCTCGGCGGACTCGCGCGTGCGCTGCAGCGGCGAACAGACCAGCGCGGTGACGGGTCGCCCCGCGTCGTGCACGTGCTCCGCGGCCTGGCGCGCCATCCGAAGGCCCGCCGCGCTCAGCCGGAACTCGGGCAGCCGACCGTAGAGGACACGGCCGGGATTGTGGACCTCGCCATGGCGCACGAGGTGGAGGCGTTCGGCGGGCACCCCCCGATTTTACGTGGATGGCGGATATGAAGAGACTGAGCGTCAGCTGGTAGCGGTCAGTCGCGGGCGTCCACGCGGCGCCGATGGGCGAGCAGGGACCGCACGCGCGCGTAGACGAACCAGGCGATGCCGACGGCGACGCCCACGATCACGATGACCTGGAACACCTCGGCATATTGCTCGACGATGTGCCACGACTCGCCGAGGAAGTAGCCGGCCAGCACGAAGATCGTGTTCCACAACAGACTGCCAGCAGCCGTCAGCAGCACGAAGCGCCACAGCGGCATGCGGGTGACACCCGCGGGGATCGAGATGAAACTGCGGAACAGCGGCACCATCCGTCCGAAGAACACGGCCTTGCCGCCGTGCTTGTGGAACCAGGCGACCGTGCGGTCGATGTCTTCCGGATGCAGCAGCGGGACCTTCGCCGCGACCCGACGCAACCGGTCGATGCCGAGCCACGCGCCGATGCCGTAAAGGGCGAGGGCACCGACCACGGAGCCCGCAGTCGTCCACAGGAGCGCCTCGGCGAGGGTGAAGCCGCCACGACTGGCCGTGACGCCCGCCATCGGAAGGATCGCCTCGCTCGGCAGCGGCGGGAAGACACTCTCCAGGGCGATCGCGATTCCGGCACCGATGGGGCCGATCCACTCCATCAGTCCGACCAACGCGTCCATCAGCTGGCTCAGCCAGGATCCGCTCGACGAGGCGCGGACAGGCAGGGCGACCTGGGTCATCGGGGTCCTCGAGACTCTCGGTGATCGGGCGGAGGATGTCGTGCGTCGCGCACACGGTATCCGTCCCCGGTGAACCGCGGCTGGGAAAAGACCCGGCGGTCTGGCCGCAGAACTAGACGGCGGCCCAGAGCAGGACGGCGCCCACGAGCCACCCCAGCGCAATGAGAGCGCTTCCCGCCAGCGGCACCCAGAAGGCACGGCGCCGGACGACCAGCAAGAGCACCGCGAAGAACGCGGTCAGCACGAAGACGATCCACGGCACGGTCAGCATGGTCCACACTCCGCCCTGGAGCAGTTCCGTGCGGCAGACGCGGCCGTCGGCGCCGCATCCGGTGGAGGAGGAGGCAAGCAGGAGCGCCAACGTCGATGCGACGGTCGAGACCGCCGCAGTGGAGACCAGCAGAACGATCGTCAGGACGATGTCCCATGCCTTCCGCCGCCGACGCGGAGTGGTCGGCTCAGCGTCGCGCTGCGGCCTCGGCTCGGCGGGTTCGCGATGCGGAGCAGGCTCCGGGCGGGCGGGCGGAGCCTCGTCGGAGCCGACGCGGAACGACTCGGGCGGCAACCGGAAGATCGCGGGCTCCTCGCCGGGGCGTTCACTGCTCACGCCGCCATCGTACGGGCGCGGGGCACGGCCCGTAGACTGCTCTCTCGTGAGTGAACGCGTTCTGGTCAAGCAGCTGAAGTCCCTCCCCGCGGGAGGTGTCTCGGTGTCCGGATGGGTCGAGACCGTCCGCGACCAGAAGAAGGTGCAGTTCGTCATCCTGCGCGATGAGACCGGCGCGGTGCAGCTGGTGAACCCCGCGACCCGCGAGCTCGGCGAGGACGCGACGGCCGAGCAGGCGGCAGCGCTCGCGCTGACCGAGACGATCTCGAACCTCGCCACCGGCACGTTCCTGACGGTGACCGGTGAGTTGAAGCACGACGAGCGCGTCAAACTCGGCGGCGTCGAGATCAAGATCGCGTCGCTGGAGATCGCGGCTGCGGCGCTGCCGGAGACGCCCATCGCCGCCGACAGCGGTCTGGACAAGCGCATGGACTGGCGTTTCATCGACCTGCGTCAGCGCCGCAACAACCTGATCTTCCGTATCCAGACGACGCTCGAGCACGCCATGCGCACGTACTGGGTGGAGCGCGACTACGTCGAGATCCACTCCCCCAAGCTCATGTCCACGCCCGCCGAGGGCAACGCGGAGCTGTTCGCGCTGGAGTACTTCGGCGACCAGACGGCGTACCTGGCGCAGAGTCCGCAGCACTTCAAGCAGATGGCGCAGGCCGCCGGCTTCGGCAAGGTCTTCGAGATCGGCGACGTGTTCCGCGCCGACCCCAGCTTCACCAGCCGCCACGCGACGGAGTTCACCTCGGTCGACGCCGAGCTGTCCTGGATCGACTCCTATGAGGATGTCGCCGCGATGCAGGAGGAACTGCTCGCGGCCGCCTTCACGGCGGTCAAGGAGAAGCACGGCGACGAGATCAAGGAGCTGTTCGACATCGACGTCGTCGTGCCGACGCTCCCCTTCCCCGCATCCCGCTCGCCGAGGCGCGCGAGATCGTGAAGGCGCGCGGCTACGACATCCCGCGCACCGACGGCGACCTCGACCCCGAGGGCGAGCGTCAGATCTCCGCCCACGTGCGCGAGACCTACGGCCACCAGTTCGTCTTCATCACGGACTACCACCCCGAGATCCGGCCGTTCTACCACATGCGCGACGCCGAGACCGGGCTCACGAACAGCTACGACCTCCTGTTCAACGGCACCGAGATCACCACGGGCGCGCAGCGCGAGCACCGCATCGAGGTGCTCGAGGCGCAGGCGCTGGAGAAGGGCCTGTCACTCGAGGGCCTCGAGCACTACCTCGACTTCTTCCGTTACGGCATCCCGCCGCACGGCGGCTTCGGCATGGGTCTCGCTCGCGTGCTGATGCTCATGCTCGGGCAGGACTCGATCCGCGAGGTGACCTTCCTCTTCCGCGGGCCCACACGCCTCGCCCCCTGATCCGCCGTTCTCGGCCCCTCTCCGGGGTGCCCGAGTTGCGACGCAGGTGAGCAGATGCGCCACTTTTGCGCAGCCGCGACAGGTTGATCCTGTGGCAGGTGCGCAGAAGTGGCGCTCCTGCGTTGCAGCGGAGCCTGCGGATGCGGCGAGCCCGCGCCCGGGCCGACCGCACTGGCCACGCTGCGTACACGGCCCGTTCACCACTGCTGTCGGCACCCGTCACCGCCCCCTCATACCTTCCTCTCGTCCCGATCTGTCGCGCCCCTCGCGCGCGGCCGCATCGAACTACCCGAGAGGAATCCGCATGACCATCCGCTCCACCCGCCGCGGCCGCGCCGCCGCCGGGATTGCTCTGGCGGCGATCGCCGCCGTCGCCCTGGCCGGCTGCGCAGGCACGGCCGACGCAGCCTCCGACGACTCCGCGAAGGCGCAGTCCGCCACGAGCGTCGCCGACTTCGGCACCTTCGCCGACCTCGAGGCCGCGGCGAAGGCCGAGGGCAAGCTCAACGTGATCGCGCTGCCGCGCGACTGGGCCAACTACGGCGCGATCCTCGACCTGTTCGCCCAGCGCTACCCGGAGATCTCCATCGAGGAGCAGTCGCCCGACATCTCGAGCGCCGAGGAGATCCAGGCGGCGAAGACCAACGAGGGCCTCGACACCGCCCCCGACGTCTTCGACCTCGGACTCACCGTCGCCCTGCAGAACACGGACTCGTTCGCGCCCTACAAGGTGCAGACCTGGGACGACATCCCCGACGCACTCAAGGAGCCGACGGGTCTGTTCGTCGGCGACTACGGCGGGTACATGTCGGTCGGCTACGACTCGTCGCGCTTCCCCGCCCCGAAGAGCCTCGACGACCTCCTCGGCGACGAGTACCGCGGCGCGGTCGCCATCAACGGCGACCCGACGCAGGCCGGTGCCGCCTTCGCCGCGGTGGGCATGGCCACGGTGCAGTCCGGCGGCACGCTGGATGACTACCAGCCCGGCATCGACTTCTTCAGCAAGCTGAACGCGGCCGGCAACATGCTCAAGCTCGACGTGACGAGCGCGACCGTCGCCAGCGGCGAGACGCCCGTCGTCTTCGACTGGGACTACCTCAACGCGGCCCACAGCCAGAGCAACCCCAACTGGAAGGTCGTCGTCTTCGACGGCACCGGCTACGCCGGCTACTACAACCAGGCGATCAACAAGAGCGCCCCGCACCCCGCGGCGGCTCGCCTGTGGCAGGAGTTCCTCTACAGCGACGAAGTTCAGAACCTGTGGCTCGCCGGCGGCGCCCGCCCGGCGCGCATGGACGCCATGCAGACCGCGGGCACCCTCGACGAGAAGCTCGCCGCCTCCCTGCCGGCCACGCCCGACAAGACGGTCGTCCCGACCGAGCAGCAGAGCACCGACGCCGGAACCCTGCTCGGCGAGAAGTGGGCCGCGGCCGTCTCGTGACCGCATCCGTCGTGGCCGACCGCGACACGCAGGACGCGCGCCCCGCCGCCCGGGAGCCCCAGGCTCCCGGGCGGCGGGGTGCCGGGCGTGACCTGTCCTGGATCGGCCTTGCCCCGTTCGCGGCGTACATCGCCCTCTTCCTCGCCCTGCCGACCGTTCTCGCCGTCGGCTCCGGGCTCTTCGACGAGCCCGGCGCCTTCACGCTCGACAACATCGCGGCGCTGGGCGACCCGGTCATCCTCTTGACCTTCTGGAACTCCACCTGGGTGTCGCTGCTCACGGCGCTGCTCGGCGCGGTCGTGGGCGCCCTGGTCTGCTACGCGATGCTGGGCCTTTCCGAGACCGGTTTCGTACGCAGCACGGTGGATGCGGCATCCGGCGTGCTCGCGCAGTTCGGCGGTGTGATGCTCGCCTTCGTCATGGTCGCGGCCATCGGCACCCAGGGTGTCGTCACCCTGCTGCTGAAGAACGTGCTCGGCATCGACCCGTACGCGGATGGCGCGTGGATCTACTCCGTTCCCGGCCTCATCCCCGCGTACATCGTGTTTCAGGTGCCGCTCATGATCATCACCTTCATGCCCGCCCTCGCGGCTCTGAAGCCCCAGTGGGCCGAGGCGCACCTCACCCTCGGCGGCACGCCGCGCAGCTTCTGGCTGCACATCGGCATCCCGGTGCTCGCCCCGTCGTTCCTCGCGAGCCTCTTGCTCCTGTTCGCGAACGCGTTCTCGTCGTACGCCACTGCGGCGGCGCTCGCCAGCCAGGGCTCGCAGATCGTGCCGCTGCAGATCCGCACGGCGCTCACGAGCGAGACGCTGCTCGGACGCGAGAACCTCGCCGGCGCCCTCGCGTTCGGCATGATCGTGGTCGTCGCCGTCGTGATGGGTGTGTATGCCCTCATCCAGCGCCGGACGGCGAGGTGGCAGGCGTGAAGACCTTCGCCCCCTCACCCCTCACCCGCTGGGTCATCGGCATCGTCGTCGGAGTCGTCTTCGCCGTGCCGTTCGCAGCGACGGTGCTGTTCACGCTCGCGCCGCTGCCCGGCACCGATACGCTCACACCGACGCGCTGGCTGGCGGTCTTCGATCCCGCGAACGCGGCGAAGTACGCTCCGATCTGGACGGGTCTCGGCAACTCGCTCTCGCTCGCGGCCGTCACCGTCGCCCTCGTGCTGTTCCTGTTCACGCCGACGATGGTGCTCGTCGCGCTGAAGTTCCCGCAGCTGCGGCGCGGCTTCGAGTTCCTCGCCCTGCTGCCGATCTCGATCCCCGCGATCGTGCTCGTCGTCGGCCTCGCGCCGATCTACCTGCAGATCGGTCGAACCCTCGGCACCGGCGCGTGGACGCTCGCCTTCGCATATGGCGTGTTGGTGCTGCCGTTCACGTACCGCTCGATCCAGGCGTCGATCGACGCGATCGACATCAAGACGCTCTCGGAGGCCGCACGCACCCTCGGCGCGGGGTGGTTCGCCGTCCTCGTGCGTGTCATCGTCCCCAACCTCCGACAGGGGCTGCTCGCCGCATCCCTCATCTCGGTCGCCGTCGTGCTCGGCGAGTTCACGATCGCGTCCCTGCTGAACCGCCAGGTGCTGCAGACGGCGCTCGTTCTCATCAACCGACAGGATGCGTGGGCCGCCGCCATCTTCACCCTGCTGGCACTCGCCTTCGCGTTCGTGCTGCTGCTCATCATCGGCCGGGCCGGACGCCTGGGCGCCGGAAGGAAGAACTCATGACCACGGCAGACACCCCGTTGCGGGGACTCCCCTCCACCTCCGACAACATGCTGCTGGCGGAGGCCGGCTCGGGCACCCGCGTGCAGTTCCGCGGCGTCGTCAAGGACTACGGCGCCACGCGCGTGCTGCACGGCGTCGACCTCGACATCGCCCCGGGCGAGTTCGTGTCGCTGCTGGGCCCGTCGGGATGCGGCAAGACCACCGCGTTGCGCGTGCTCGCCGGCCTCGAGCGCGCCACCGACGGCGCCGTGCTCCTCGCGGGCCGCGACGTGTCGGGCGTGCCCACGAACAAACGCGACATCGGCATGGTGTTCCAGTCGTACTCGCTCTTCCCGCACCTGCGGGTGCTCGAGAACACCGCGTTCGGGCTGCGGCGTCGCGGCGTCGGCAAGGCCGAGGCTGCTCGGCGCGCGGGGGACGCGCTCGACCTCGTCGGCCTCGGCCACCTCGCCGACCGGTTCCCGCACCAGCTCTCGGGCGGACAACAGCAGCGTGTGGCCCTCGCGCGCGCACTCGTGACCGAGCCGCGGGTGCTGCTGCTCGACGAGCCGCTGTCCGCGCTCGACGCGAAGGTGCGTGTGCAGCTGCGCGACGAGATCCGCCGCATCCAGCTGCGCCTCGGGATCACGACCGTGTTCGTGACCCACGACCAGGAGGAGGCGCTCGCGGTGTCCGATCGCATCGCGGTGATGAACGCGGGCCGCGTCGACCAGATCGGCACGCCGGAGGAGCTGTACCTGCGGCCGGCCACGGCGCAGGTGGCTGCCTTCGTCGGTGTCTCCAGCGTGGTGCCGGGTACCGTCGTCGGCGAGTTCGTCGACGTCTGGGGACAGCGCCTCCCGCTGCAGACGCCGGCGGATGCGGGCCCGGTCGAGGTCTTCGTGCGGCCCGAGAACGTGCGCTTCACCGCATCCGATGCCCCGGGGGTCGACGCGACCGTGCAGGAGAGCACGTTCCTCGGCAGCTTCCGGCGCTCGGTGGTGCGCACGGCCGACGGCACGATGCTGAACGTGCAGCACGACGCGGGTGAGCGCGTGCAGTACGGCGACACCGTGCGGATCACCCTCGACCCCGCCCCGGTCGCGACACGTCCGCGCGGCTGATCGGAACGGCCCGACCGCACGGCCCGAGCGAACAGCCCCTTCCCCCTGCCCCCTGCGCCTGCCCACTGCCCCTGCCCCTGCCCCGCCCGAGTTGCGACGCAGTTGCGCACCTGCCACACCTTTCCGCATCCGCGACAGTGAAATTCTGGCGCGGATGCGGAAAAGTGTGGCGCCACGCTCCCGGCGGATGAGGCGGCGGGCGGATGCGGAGAGGTGTCACGCCACGAAGAGCCACCACCGAGGCCGCGAAGTATCACGGAGGCGGCACCGGCTGTCGAGTCGAGCGGCGGGTTCGGGCTCACCCTCTAGCGTGGTCGGACCCGAAGGAGGACCATGCTCGACAACCCCTGGGCCCAGTTCGCCCTGATCCTGGCCATCGCCCTGGTCGCCGCCGCGTTGGTGACCGTCGCGGCCACCGTCTCGACCCGACTCACCGGACGGCGGAAATCGTGGCCCGCCGGCCTCGTCCGCCGTGCGCGAGCCCCTTTCCGAGCCCTCGCGTTCCTCGTCGCGACCTGGATCTCGGTGGCGGCCGCGTTTCCGCTGCGGGAGTGGCGTCCGGTGCTCGACCAGGCGTTCACGATCCTCGTCATCGGCGCGACCGCGTGGCTGCTGGGCGCCCTCGTCGCCTTCACCACCGACCTCACCCTGGGCCGCTACCGCATCGACGTCCCCGACAACCGGCTCGCTCGCCGCATCCGCACCCAGACGCTCATCGTCAAGCGTCTCGCGATCGTCCTCATCGTCGTGCTCGCCATCGGAGCGGCGCTGCTCACTTTCCCGGCCGTCCGGGCGGTGGGCGCGAGCGTGCTGGCGTCTGCGGGAATCGCCTCGATCGTCGCCGGACTCGCGGCGCAGTCCGTGCTCGCCAACATCTTCGCGGGCCTGCAGATCGTGTTCAGCGACGCCCTCCGCGTCGATGACGTCGTCGTGGTCGAGGGCGAGTGGGGTCGGGTGGGTGAGATCACCCTCAGCTACGTCGTGCTGGATCTGTGGGACGAGCGCAGACTCGTGCTGCCGTGCACGTACTTCACGACCACGCCGTTCCAGAACTGGACCCGTCGCGGCTCCGAGCTGCTCGGCGCCGTCGAGCTCGACCTGGACTGGCGCGTGTCGCCCACGCGGATGCGGGAACACCTCGACGAGGTGCTCGCGCACACCGACCTGTGGGACGGCCGCGCCAGCGTCCTGCAGGTGACCGAGGCCACCGGTGGATACGTGCGCGTGCGCATCCTGGTCACGGCGCGGGACGCACCGACCCTGTTCGACCTGCGCTGCCTGGTGCGGGAGGCGATGGTCACCTGGACCCAGGCCGCCATGCCCACGGCCCTGCCCGTCCAGCGGGTGCTCATGACGGAGCCGGGCGGTCCGGCCGTGCAGACGCACGAGCCGACCCCACAGGATGCGGGACTGTTCACCGGCAGCGCCGAGGCCGAGGCTCGCGCAGACACCTTCACGCAGGCGATCCCCGTCGTCTCAAGCGGGGACGAGCAGGATCAGAGTTCGAAGTCCACCGCGACGCGCGAAGAGACCACCGAGCGCACGTAGGTGACGACCTCCTGGTGCGCGGGGTGGTCGATGTACTCGCGCAGACCGTCGAGGTCGTCGAAGTCGGCGACGATGGCCACATCCCAGTTCTCGCCGCCGAGCACGTCCGCCCCCACGGAGATCGCGCGGATGCTGGGCACGACGCCGTCGAGGGCGAGAAGCCGCGTGGTGATGCCGGCGGCGTCTTCGACGCGCTGATCGGCGTCGGTGGCGGCGAGCTTCCAGGCGACGATGTGGCGGATGGTCACAGTGTTGCTCCTTCGGGGCGGGTGGCGTCCTCGACGGCGGCACGCAACCGCTCGGGGTTCACACGCCAGTACGCGTGCAGGTCGTCATCGATCATGACGACGGGGATCTTCTCGGCCCACTGCTGGTGCAGCGCCGCGTCTTCGAGGATGGACTTCTCCTCGAGCTGGATCCGGTCAGCCGCCTCGTCGGGGAGCTCAGCGAGGACGTGCTCGATCACCCCGCGCGCGACGTCGCAGAGGTGACAGCCTTCTTTGCCGATGAGCGTGATCGTTCTCACGCTCACATCCTAAATCGGGTATACGACCTCAGGACTCGACCGGGTAGCCCGCGGCGATCCACTCGCCCGTGCCGCCGTCGACATTCGTGACCTCGTACCCGCGGGCCTCGAGCGCCTGCACGACGCGGGCCGAGCGACCGCCCATCTGGCAGATGACGTCGAAGGGTCCCTCGGGGAGGCGATCCAGGTTGTCGCCGATGGTCGACATGGGAACGTTGACCGCACCGGGGACGTGGCCCGAGGCGAACTCCTCCACCTCGCGCACATCGATGAGAGGAACGCCCTCGCGCTCGCGCAGCTGCTGCACCGTGATCGAATTCATGTCACCAGGCTAGACCGCAGACACGAAGCGCCCGTCCAGGGGACAGGCGCTTGTGTCGATGCCGCTTACTTCTTGTTGCGGCGCTGGTGGCGAGTCTTACGAAGCAGCTTGCGGTGCTTCTTCTTCGCCATGCGCTTGCGGCGCTTCTTGATGACAGAACCCACGGAAAACCTCACTGGTTGGCGGTCTGGGCGCAGGATGACCTGCTCCCGGGAACGAGGCACCGAAAAAATGCCTCGGATAAGTCTAGCCGACGTCGGCGATCGGCCGCTGCACGGCCTCTGTGACGGCGGATTCGGGCACCCGATAGCTGCGCCCGAAGCGCACGGCGGGCAATTCGCCCGCGTGCACGAGACGGTACACCGTCATCTTCGATACGCGCATGATCTGCGCGACTTCGGCGACGGTGAGAAAGCGCACATCGGGCAGCTCAGCCATGTCCCATCCTCCCCCGCGGTTCAGCACACTCTAGGGCGATGCAGAGACGCGTGTAAACCGGGGTGACGCGTGTGACGAACACGGTGGGGGTCAGCGACCGCGCTTGCCGAACGCCGCCGCGACCGCGCGGTTGACGGATGCGGCCGCGCGACCGACGGCTGCAGCCGCGTTCGCGGCCG
This sequence comes from Microbacterium sp. KU4F, assembly GCF_056868075.1. Lineage (NCBI taxonomy): Bacteria > Bacillati > Actinomycetota > Actinomycetes > Micrococcales > Microbacteriaceae > Microbacterium > Microbacterium sp. KU4F. The sequence continues at coordinate 1,549,863 of NZ_CP200324.1, forward strand.
GCTCCGGCAGCGTCGAGACGAACGCGGCCGTCGCATCCTCGTCCTCCGTGAGGAAGGGCATGAGCCATGCGTCGATCTCGTCGAGAGGCTCGCGTGACAAGCTGTAGTAGCGGTGCTGTCCCTCTTCGCGCACCGAGACGAGGTCGCTCTCACGGAGCACCTTGAGGTGCTTCGACACCGTCGGCTGGCTCACGCCCAGCTCGCTCACGATGTGCGAGACGCTCGTGCCGTCTTCGCCGGATGCCGAACGATCCAGCAGAAGACGCAGGATGTCGCGCCGGGTCGCGTCCGCGATCACGCCGAAGATGTCCGCCATGCGCCTTAGGTTAGTCGGGCTCCGAGCGGAGTACCATGACACGCGTTCCGGTCGCTGACCGCTCCGCATCTCCGAAGGGTCCCACGGATGACGTCCGACTCGGCGAGCTCTGCGACGCGGCGTCGGCTCAGCGCCCTGTGGGAGCGCATCAGCGACGCGGCGAAGACCTTCACGACCTCGTCGCCGGCGCGCTTCGCGGTTCTGATCTTCTCCGCCCTCATCCTGCTGTTCACGGCGCTCCTGTCGCTGCCCGCCATGGCGGCGAACGGCCGGGTCACCCCGCTCGCGGACGCCCTGTTCACCGCGGTGTCCACGATCTGCGTCACGGGCCTGTCGACGGTCAACATGGGATCGCACTGGTCACCGCTGGGGCAGGTCGTCATCTACATCGGCGTCAACGTCGGCGCGCTGGGTGTGCTGACCCTCGCCTCGATCCTCGGGCTCATCATCTCGCGCAGGCTGGGGCTGCGCGCGAAGCTCATCGCCGCCGGCGACAGCAACCCCATGCGCGTGCACGGCGGCCCCGTCAACGAGGGACAGACCGTGCGCCTCGGCGAGGTCGGTGCGCTTCTTCGCACCGTCGCCCTCTCGACGCTCGTCATCGAGGCGGGGCTCGCCGTCCTGCTGTACCCGTCGCTGCTCGCCGGCGGAGTGGACCCGATCACGGCCCTGTGGGAGGCACCCTACTTCGCCGCGATGTCGTTCACGAACACCGGCTTCACCCCCAACGCCGACGGTCTCGCACCGTTCTCGCACGACTACCTGTTCATGACGGTGCTGATGATCGGCGTGTTCCTCGGGTCCATCGGCTTCCCGGTGATCTTCACCCTGTGGCGGCACCAGTGGCACGTGCGCCACTGGTCGCTGCACACGAAGCTCACCCTCATCACGACCGTCATCCTGTTCTTCGCCGGCGCCGTCGTCTTCGTGAGTCTGGAGTACGACAACCCGCTGACCTTCGGCGGGATGGATGCGTGGGACACGACGTTCCAGTCCTTCTTCCTGTCGGCGATGACACGCTCGGGCGGCTTCTCCGTGGTCGAGATCGGCGATCTGCACGGCTCCTCGCTGCTGGTCGGCTCCATGCTCATGTTCGTGGGCGGCGGGTCGGCGTCGACGGCGGGCGGCATCAAGGTCACGACGCTCGCGGTGCTCGCGCTGAGCGTCTGGTCGGAGGCCAAGGGACGCCCGTCGGTGCAGGCGTTCGGCCGCCGCATCCCGAGTGACGTGCAGCGCGTGGCTCTCTCGGTCGTGGCGTGGGGCGCGACGATCGTCGCGATCTCCACGATCACCATCGCGCAGATCACGAAGGCGGATGTGGACAAGGTCCTGTTCGATGTCGTGTCGGGCTTTGCCACGGTCGGACTGTCGACGGGACTCACCAGCGACCTGCCGGACCCGGCGGTGTACGTCCTGGCGGCCACGATGTTCATGGGTCGCGTCGGCACCGTGACCCTGGCGGCCGCGGTGGCCGCATCCTCCCGGTCCCAGCTCTATTCACTGCCGGTCGAGCGCCCCATCGTCGGCTGAACGGCGCGGCTCATCCCTTCGGATGAACCGCCCCGACGAAGGGTCGAAACCGCCCCGATCGCCGTCTTCACGCGCGCGCCGTCGCCTACCGTGAGGGCATGACGAAGCTGCTTGCGCACCTGCTCATGCCGATCGTCGCCGCCGTGGCGTTCGGCGCGTGGCTCGCAGCGGAGAGCCCCAGGCTTCTCACCTCTGCCGTTCCGATGCGCGATGAGACGTTCACGACGAGCCCGTACGCACTGCTGTGCGCGATCGGCCTCGCCCTCGCGCTCGCGCTGACCCGGTGGCGCCCGGCGTGGAGCCTGACGCTGATCAGCCTCGTGCTCGCCGCCCAGCTCTTCTTCTGGCCGGCACGCTTCAGCCAGACGGGATGGACGGCGTACCTGCTGCTGCTTCCCGTCACGTACATGGTGGCGTCACGCGCCGTCGAACGACGCCGCCTGCTCCTGGGCGCCCTGATCGCCGGGGCTCTCATCGTGGTCGCACTCCTGACCGTGCCCGCGCTGTCGTTCTCGGGCGTGGAAGGGACGATCCACGGCAAGTCCTGGCCCTCGGTCGAGGCGGCGCAGCACATGGGTTGGTGGTCCGCGCTGGTCCTCGGTGCGACCGCGGCGCTCTGGCGTGCGGGAAGCCGTCGCGACCGCCGCGCGTCGGTGCCGCAACCCGCGGCTGACGACATTCGCGACGAGGGCTTCGGAGGTCTCTCGTCGCGCGAGCGCGAGGTGTTCCGCCTGGTCGCCCGCGGGCTCTCCAACAGTGCCGTGGCCGCACAGCTCGTGGTCTCCGAAGCCACGGTGAAGTCGCACCTCAGCGCCGCACTCTCAAAGCTCGGGCTGACATCGCGGAGCGAGCTGATCGTCTACGCCTACGAGCGAGGTGTCATCCGGCCCGGGGCGATCTGAATCGAGATCGCGGTCGATGGGAGCTGAGCGATCGCCGTAATCTGTTGCCCATGGTTGAGAAGCTCCGCAACGACGCCCCCGTGCTCGTGATCGGCCTCGGTCGCTTCGGCGCCGCCTGTGCGGGCGAACTCGACCGCCTGGATCGCGAGGTGCTGGCGATCGACGACAACCTCGATCTGGTGCAGAAGTGGTCAGAGCGGGTCACCCACACGGTGCAGGCGGATGCACGCAACATCGAGGCGCTCACGCAGGTGGGCGCAGCGGACTTCCAGGTGGCGGTCGTCGCCGTCGGCTCGTCGATCGAGGCGTCCGTGCTCATCACCGCGAACCTCGTCGACCTGAAGGTCCCGCAGATCTGGGCGAAGGCGGTCTCGCAGTCGCACGGCAAGATCCTCGCCCGCGTCGGCGCGAACCACGTCATCTACCCCGAGCGCGAGGCCGGCGAGCGCGTCGCGCACCTCGTGAGCGGTCGGATGCTGGACTTCATCCGCTTCGACGACGACTTCGTGCTCGCGAAGATGTACCCGCCCCGCTTCATCCGCGGCGTCGGCCTCAACGAGTCGGGCGTTCGCACCAAATACAAGGTGACGGTCGTCGGAGTGAAAAGCCCCGGCAAGCCGTTCCGCTACGCGGAGGCCAACACGGTCGTGACCAACCACGACCTCATCATCGTCTCGGGGACCAACAGCGACATCGAGCGCTTCGCCTCCCTCGACCGCTGAGGCTCAGCCGCCGGCAGCGAGTTCCTTCGCGCGGGCGAGGGCAGCGTCCGTCGCCTCGGCGAACACGCGCTCGAGGTGCGCATCCTGCAGCACGGCGACGGCGCGCTCCGTCGTCCCCTTCGGGCTCGTGACGCGTCGGCGCAGCTCGGCGGGGTCCTCGCCCGTGGCATCGAGCAGCGCCGCGGCGCCGATGAAGGTCTGCTCCGCCATCAACCGCGCGGTGGCCGAGTCGAACCCCTTTCCGACCGCTGCCTCGGTGAGCTTCTCGATGAGCAGGAAGACGTAGGCGGGACCGGACCCCGAGATGGTCGACAGGGCGTCGATCTGCTCCTCCGCCACCTCGACGACGGCGCCCACGGTCTCGAACACCGCCCGCACGACGCCCATCGCGCGCTCGTCGGCGAGCGAGCCCGCAGCGATCCCCGTCACGGCCTTGCCGACCACGGCCGGCGTGTTCGGCATGGAACGGACCACGATCGCGTCGGGTCTCAGGATCCGCTCGAACGTGGCGATCGTCACGCCTGCGGCAAGGCTCACCACGATGGTGCCGGGGCGCAGATGCGGACCGATCTCGGCGAGCAGATCCGGGACCATTCCGGGCTTGACGCCGATCAGCACGACCTCGGCGGATGCGGCAGCGTCGGCGTTCGCGGCGGCATCATCGTCCAGCGAGAGCGAGCGGATACCGGGATCGGTCAGGAGCTGGGCCTTGGCGCGGCTGCGGTTGGTGACGACGACCTGGCCGGCGCGCCCGGAGGCTGCGACGCCCTGGGCGATGGCGCCGCCCATGGAGCCGGCGCCGAGGATCGCGAGAGGGGGCTGGCTCGATTTTTCCACCCTACGACCCGGGGGCGCTCCAGGTGCCCCGGCTATCATCGGAACGGCCGGGGCCGTGACGTGCCCCCTCCTGGAGGCGTCCATGATCGAACCCACCAGCCCCCTGTTCGACGGCATCACCGCCCGACAGGTGGACACCGCACGTATCTCTGCGCGCGCCCTGCTGCGCGACGGGGATCGCAGCGACACCCCCGCCGAGCGCACCGTGGTGCTCCTGCACGGTCTGCTGTCGTCGTCGCTGATCTGGCAGGAGTTCATGGAGGATCTGCCGAGCGACCTGCGCGTCGTCGCGATCGACCTGCGCGGGTTCGGGGGAACGGAATCGCTGCCGGTCGACGCCACCCGCGGGGTCGGGGACTTCGCGGACGACCTGCACGCCGTGCTCGACGCCCTAGAGATCCGCGCCGCGCACCTCGTCGGGACCGACCTCGGCGCATCCGTCGCGGCGCAGTACGCGCTCGACGGGCACGGTGCCCTGTCGCTGACGCTGCAGGCACCCATCTCCCCCTACGGTCTGGGCGGCACCCGCCTCGACGGCACCCGCCTCACCGATGACGGCGCGGGTACCGGCGCCGCCACGGCGAACGCGGAGTTCGTGCGCCGACTGACGGCCCGCGACAAGAGCGACGAGTCGCCCGCATCGCCTCGGAGCGTCTTCCGCGCCGAGTTCGTCTCGGAGTCGTACCGGACGGCTCGCGAGGACGTGTGGGTCGACGCGATGCTCTCCACCTCCACCGCCGGCGGCAACTACCCGGGAGACACGGTGCCGAGCCCGAACTGGCCGGGCGCGGCATCCGGGAATCTCGGCGTGCTCAACGCACTCGCCCCCACCCACTTCGACCAGTCCGCGCTCGCGCACCTCGGAGCGCGCACGCCGGTGCTGTGGATCCACGGCGAGCTCGATGCGATCGTCTCGGACGCCTCCTTCCTGGACCCGGCCCACCTCGGCGCGCTCGGCATCCTGCCGGACTGGCCTGGCGCGGATGAGGCGCCCAGCCAGCCCATGGTGTCGCAGACGCGTGCCGTGCTGGACGCGGATGCCGCGACCGGGGCTGACGTGCGAGAACTCGTCGTCGAGGGGGCCGGCCACCTCGTGCACCTCGAGCGTCCCGCCGCCGTGCGACAGGCACTGCTGGAGGTCATCGGGTACATCGGACACGCCCCGAACCCGGCGCCTCCCACCGAGACGATCGTGCTCAAGTCCTCGGACTGAGCGCCGCGACGGGGCAGACTGACTGCATGGAGTACTGCGTCTTCACGGAACCGCAAGAGGGGTTCGGCTACCGGGATCAACTGGCCTTCGCCCAGCGCGCGGAGGAGCTCGGTTTCGACGGGTTCTTCCGCTCCGACCACTATCTGCGGATGGCTCCCGGCGATCCGCTGCCCGGGCCGACGGACGCCTGGACGACCCTCGCGGGCCTCGCGCGGGAGACCTCCCGCATCCGCCTCGGCACGTTGGTCTCATCCGTGACCTACCGCGTGCCCGGCATCCTGGCCGTCCAGGTCGCGCAGGTCGACGACATGAGCGGCGGCCGGGTCGAGCTCGGCCTCGGCACCGGCTGGTTCGCAGAGGAACATGCCGCGTACGGCATCCCGTTCCCCGAGAAGCGGTTCGGGCTGCTCGAGGAGCAGCTCGAGATCCTCACCGGGATGTGGCAGAGCCCCGTCGGCGAGACGTTCTCCTTCCAGGGCGAGCACTACCGGCTCGACGAGAGCCCTGCGCTCCCGAAGCCGGTGCAGGAGCGCGTGCCGGTGATCGTGGGCGGCGGCGGACCGCGGCGCACGCCGGCCATCGCCGCGCGGTACGCGAGCGAGTTCAACATCGGGTTCGCGACCGATGAGGTGATCGCGGAGAAGTTCCGCAGGGTGCGAGCCGCCTGCGAGAGCATCGGACGCGATCCCGGGAGCCTCAAGCTCTCGGTGGCACTGCCGACCATCGTCGGGCGCACCGCCGCCGAGCGTGAACGACGCGCGGCCGCCATCGGGACGGATGCGGCGAGCTTCGACAACGGAGCCAACATCATCGGCGGGCCGGCCGCCGTGCTCGAGCGGGTCAAGCGGCTGCAGGCCCTCGGCGCCGATCGCGTCTACTTCCAGCTCATGGACATGCGCGACCTCGAGCACCTCGACCTTCTGGGTTCCGAGGCGCTGCCGCGGTGAGGGCGGCGGGCGTATGAGCCGCCGCCCTCACCGTGTCTCAGCTCAGCTGCGTGGAGAAGAAGTCCCACATGACCGCGTTCGCGTCGACGAGGTCGGTGGTGGCGCCGAGCACGGAGGCGTAGGCGGCCTGTGTCTCCAGGGCGCGCCCGGGCCAGGTGTGCCCCATGCCGTCGACGACGTACGACACCACCGGACCCGCGGCGCAGTCGACGTAGGTCGTGACGCTCACCCCCGCGGTGGGCTCCTCGATGCTCGACTCGCCGCATCCGTCGATCGCAGCCCAGCGCTCAACGGCGGTCTGCACCCCGTACTGCCAGTAGCCCGCACCGCCTCCGTCGTAGGGGTTGATCGGATCAGCGGTTCCCGCGAAGCTCAGCACGGGGGTTCCCGACGAGGGGTCGCACGTCGCCGGGTCCGGCGCCCAGCTGCCGTCGCTCTGCTCTGTCGGCACCCCGGCGCGCAGGCCGTCGACGGGGGCGATGGCCTCGAACAGTCCAGGCCGCTCGCACGCGGTCGCCGAGATCATGCGTCCGCCGCCCGAGTACCCGGTCGCGAACACGTCGTCCACGCATCCCTCGGTCTTGACCCGGTCGACGAGGTCGGCCAGGAAGTTCACATCGTCGGCGCTCTCGGTCGGGGCGCCCACTTCGGCGGTCGTCACGACACCGGGGACGTTCCACGCCCAGAGACCGTCGGCGTTGCCCGGCACCGACCCCTGCGGTACGACGAGGACGAAGCCCTCCTCGGCGGCAGTCTGCTGCAGTTCGCTGACGCCGAGGATCAGATCGACGTTGTTGTTGGAGCCGTGGAGCGCGAACACGGCCGCAGCGGGGGCGGCCCCCTCCGGCATGAACACCGAGACGTGGCGCTCCGCGCCCTCGAACGTGTAATCCAGATCCGTGCGTCCCGGCTCCCATGCCGGCGCGCAGGATGCGGAGGGTGTCGGCGCGGCGTGCGGTTCGGCATCGGCGGCGCATCCGGCGGCGGCGAGCGCGGCCACCGCGACGGCGGCCAGTGCAGCGCCGCGGCGCAGCGTCGTGCGGTACTCGGTCATGGAGTCTCCCTCTTCTTCACTGATGACGGAGGCCGGGGTGACAACAAAAAAGACCCGGAGCACGACGATGCGTATCGTCGGTCTCCAGGTCTTGCCCTTGCGGTAACAACCCCGTACCCGTGCCTCTGCTGCGAGGCTCTTCGAGCGTAGCGGGAAGTGAGGGCGCTTCAGCGGCGGGCTGTGAAGAACGCCTGCAACTGCGCGGATGCGGCCTGCTCGGCCACTCCGCCGATGACCTCGACGCGATAGGGCAGTCGACGATCGCGCAGCAGGTCGTACATGGATCCCGCGGCTCCCGCTTTGTCGTCCCACGCGGCGAACACGACGCGGTCGATGCGTGCCTGCAGGATCGCGCCCGCGCACATGACGCACGGCTCGAGAGTCACCACGAGCGTGCAGCCGCTGAGATTCCAGGACCCCGTGGATGCGGCCGCCCGCCGCAATGCGACGACCTCGGCGTGGCCCGTGGGATCCCCTGTGAGCTCGCGCTCGTTCCGCCCCTCGGCGATCGTCCGCCCGTCGGCGTCGAGAACCACTGCGCCGACGGGGACGTCGCCCTCGGCCGAGGCGTGCTGCGCCAGCTCCAGCGCACGCGCCATGGCGGCCTCGTCCGCGGGTCGGGTGGGCAGATTCACCCGGCCAGACTAGCTCCGCGGCCCGCATCCGCGTGACGTAATCTGGACCCATGCGCCTGCACGTCGCCGACCACCCGCTCATCACGCACAAGCTCACGGTGCTGCGCGACAAGAACACCCCCTCCCCGGTGTTCCGTCAGCTCACGGAAGAGCTGCTGACCCTCCTCGCATACGAGGCGACGCGCAACGTGCGGGTCGAAGAGCTCGAGATCGAGACGCCGGTCACCTCGACCACGGGCGTGCGGATCTCCGAACCGCGCCCTCTGGTCGTCCCGATCCTGCGCGCCGGTCTCGGCATGCTCGACGGCATGGTGAAGCTGCTGCCCACGGCCGAGATCGGCTTCCTCGGCATGGCACGCAACGAGGAGACCCTGCAGCCGTACACCTACGCGGAGCGTCTGCCCGACGACCTCAGCGACCGCCAGTGCTTCGTGCTCGACCCGATGCTCGCCACCGGCGGGTCGCTGGGCGCAGCGATCGACTTCCTCTTCGCCCGCGGCGCGCAGGACGTCACCGCGATCTGCATCCTCGGCGCGCCGGAGGGCGTCGCCAAGATCGAGGAGCTCGTCGGCGATCGCGACGTCACCCTCGTGCTCGGCGCTCTCGACGAACGCCTGAACGAGAAGGGCTACATCGTGCCCGGTCTCGGCGACGCCGGCGACCGCCTGTACGGCACGGTCTGACCCCCGCTCAGAGCCACTTCTTCTTCCGGAAGATCACCCACAGGGCGACCGCGAACACCCCCATTCCGCCGACGGCGAGCGGGTAGCCGTACTCCCAGTGCAGCTCGGGCATGTTCTCGAAGTTCATGCCGTAGATGCCCGCGATGAGGCCGGGAGCGAAGATGATCGCCGCCCACGACGAGATCTTCTTGATCTCGTCGTTCTGCGCGAGGTTGGCCTCGGTCTGCCGGCGGGCGACGAGGGCGGAGTGCACCGTCAGCGCCTTGTCGAGCAGCGCACGGAATCCGTCGATGCGGTCCGCGATGCGGATGACGTGGTCGAGCACGTCACGGAGGTTGCGCTGCACCTCGAGGTCGACGTCGTACTTCTCGTAGCCGCGACGCAGCCACTCCAGCATCCCGGCCATCGGCTGCACGGCACGCCCGAAGCTGATGACCTCGCCGAAGAGCTCGTAGATGCGGCGTGAGAGCGCGTCGTCGTCGCTATCGCCGAAGAGCTGATCCTCGATCTCGTCGATGTCGTTCTCGATACCGGCGACGACGGGCTCGTACTCGTCGACCACGCGGTCGAGGATCGCGTAGAGCACGGCCTCCGGACCCAGCTCCAGCAGCTCCGGCTGGCGCTCGAGCCGCTGCCGGACGGCCGCAAGGTTTGGCGACTCCGCGTGACGGATGGTCACCACGAAGCGGGGGCCCACGAACAGGTGAAGCTCGCCGAAGTCGACGTGCTCGAGCTCGTCGTCGTAGTGGGCCGGACGCAGCACCACGAACAGGGTGTCGCCGTACCGTTCCACCTTGGAGCGCTGGTGCCCCTGGAGGGCGTCCTCGACCGCCAGAGGGTGCAGACCGAATTCGCCGGCGACGCTCGCGAGTTCTGCCGGCCCGGGCCGATACATCCCGATCCAGGCGAAGCCGTCGTGGGCGTCGAGCAGTTCGTAGGTCTCGTCGAGGCTGCGCGGGGTCTCCACGCGGTGCCCCTGGACGTAGATGGCGTTGTCGATCAGAGTCATCGGATTCTCCGGTGGTGCGGGCGCTGCGAGGCGCCAGAGGATGGGTTTCCGCTCTCGCCAGGGCGCGGCCACCGCATCCCGTCTCTACCGGAGGGATGCGGCGGAGTGCGCCGTGGCGCACGAACTATCGCCGGCCATGGCCATCACCGCCTCTCTGTCATCCCGGGTGGGCTTCGCGGATGAGATCTCTCCCGCGCGGGACGTGCCCGCGCTCCGCCCGCTCAGCGGGCCCGGGCGATCATACCTCTCTCGGGTGACCGGTTCGCATCCCTGTCGCCGGGGCCGGTGACGCCTCGTCCTCGCCGACCAGACGGGCGAACGCGCTCAGCCGCGCCACGCCCTCGGGGGTACGCGGCAGGTCATCGAGCAGATCGGGCGAGAAGACGACGTATGCGGCGAACTGCGCCCGGGACACGGCGACATTCAGCCGGTTCTGCAGCAGCAGGAACTCCAGCCCGCGCGGGGCCTCGCGGCCCGAGGACGCGGCGAGCGACACGATCGCGACGACCGCCTCCTGCCCCTGGAACTTGTCCACGGTCCCCACCCGGATGCCGGTGAGCCCCGCCGCCTCCAGCGCGCTCTCCACCTCGACCTGCTGACCGTTGTAGGGCGTCACGACGATGATGTCTGCGGCGGTGAGCGGCCGAGCGGCGGCCCCACCGTCGTCATGGCACGTCCAGGTGCGGCCGATCGTGTCGCGGACGATGCGCACCACCTCCGCAGCCTCCTCGGGAGAGGCGACCGCATTGCCCGCGTGCACCACCGGCACCGGGTGCACGCCCGGTTCGACGCCGTCGAGCGAGCGAGTGGCCGTCTCCGGGGCGGAGGCGAGCTCGCCGTCGTAGGAGAGCTCCGACACGGCACTCGCGAGCGCCGGATGCATCCGCCACGTATGGGAGAGGAAGTAGCCGTGGGATGCGGGCAGTACCGCCTGCCCGTTCATGACCCACCCCAGCGCCGACTCGTCGACGGGCTCGGGATGCGTGCCCTGGCTGACCTGCGGCAGCTGCTGCGGGTCGCCCAGCAGCAGCAGACGGCGCGCTGCCCGCGACACGGCGATCGTGGAGGCGAGGGAGAACTGGCCGGCCTCGTCGATGACGAGCAGATCGAGACTGCGGCGGGGAACGCGGCCGGCGTGGCTGAAGTCCCACGCGGTTCCACCGACGACGAAGCCGCCCGGCCGGTCCTCGGTGAACGCCGCGAGTGCATTCTTCTCGAACACCGTGAACGACACGGCATCCGCCTGGCTCGGGTCTTTCAGCGCCTTGCCGACGAGGTTCGAGGGGAGCCCCGCGGCCACGATCCGATCCAGCATGTGTTCCACGACGGCGTGGGACTGCGCGACGACACCCACGCGGAAGCCGCGCTCGGCCACGAGGCGTGCGACGACGTGTGAGCCGACGTAGGTCTTGCCCGTGCCGGGAGGGCCCTGCACCGCCAGATAGCTGTCATCGAGGTCGACGACGCTGCGCACGATGGCCGCGATGTCGTCGCCGGCCGAGGGCGCGAGCGCGTCCGTCGTGGTGCGCGGAGCGACGCGACGCAGGATGTCGGTGGCCGCGTCCAGCGGGAAGTGCGGATCGGCGTCGATCAGCGCGTCCGCCCAGGCGTCGATCGCCGCCTGCTGATTGCCTGCTGCGGGGGGGGCCGCGGGCGCGAGGGCGATCGGCAGATCCGACCAGGTCTCGCCGTCGGCGGCGAGCTCTTCCACGACGGCGCCGTCATCGAGCGCCTCGACGATGCGCACCGCACGCGCCGCATGGATCCACCGCGGGGAAGCCTCGCCGAAGGGCGCCGGCGTCGCGTACACGAGGAAGGGCTGGGTGCCGACGCTCAGCCGAGTGCCCGGCGCGGGATCGCCCCGGAGCTCGAGGCGGCGACGCAGCGCACGCTGACGCCCCTGACCCGGCTGCCAGTCGTCGACGACACGCGTGCGCGCACCGTCGAGCACGACGACGTCGCGGGTGTCCTCCCACAGCGACACCGGCTCGCGGAGCCGGAGGAAGTGCGAGGCCCAGAAGGTCTTCGCCTCGCGCGGGTAGTAGTCGATCGCCGCGGCGCCGAGGCGGAGGGCGGCCGCATCCGCTTCGTCGTCGGTGACGGCCGCACGGCGCTGGAGAGCGACGGAGCGGAAGGACGGCTCGTAGACGGCCTCGCCCACGACGGGATCGGCCGACGGGAAGAGCCGGGCCTCGCGTGCACGGTCGACGAGCCAGTCGCGCAGGCGCAGCGTCGAGACGCAGTCGTCGCGGTTGTACTCGGCCAGATCGTCGAGCACGGCCTGCGCCTGGTCGTCCTGCCCCGCCTCGAGCAGCGTGCGCGCCTCGACGTATCGCACGATCGAGTCGTCGCCGCGCTGCACGTCGCTCGTACGGCGCTGGGCCCCCATGTACAGCGGCTCGAGCTTCTTGATGGAGTACGACCGGGACCCGACCCGCAGCGCCCGGCGGACGATCGGATACAGGTCGACGAAGACGCCGTCGCGCAACAGACGATCGACCTCGGCTTCGCGGGTGCCGTGGCGCGCGGCCATCGCCAGCAGGTGCGTCGGCTCGTAGGGCGCGTAGTGGTAGATGTGCATGCCCGGATGGGCGCGCCGGCGCAGATCGACGAAGTCGATGAACGTCTCGAGCGCCGCCTTCTCATCGGCGAACGAATGCGCCCACAGCGCCGAGTACTGCTGCTCGGGATCGATCCATCCGAAGAGGTAGTCGATCCCCCAGTCGCCGGCGCCCTCGGTGTACAGCGGGTCGCCCTCGAAATCGAAGAAGAGGTCGCCCGCGTCGCGTCGCGGCAGGGCGGCGAGCGCCTGCGGCAGCACGACCTCGTAGCGGGGCACGGCGTCGACCGGCACCGTGCCGTCGGGTCCGGGAACGCCCGCCGGACTCTCCAACTGGAGGCGGGCCTGCGTCCGCAGCGACGTGAAGACCTCGTCGCTCATGCGCTCCGGCGCCCCCGCCGCTGCCGCCAGCTCGTCGATCGTCGTGATGCCGGCGGCGCGCAGACGCTCACGCTGCACGGGGCGCATCCCGGCGACGAGCAGCAGGTCGCGGTGCGCTGCCACCTCCGTCTCGCACGTCGCACAGCGCCCGCACGCCACGACACGCAGCGCCCCGCGGGTGTCTCCCCACGCCAGCGGCGCGCCGGCGGCACCCGCGGCAAGGTCGCGGTCGGCGATCAGCGCACGCAGTCGTGCACGACGCTGCCGGTACACCGGCATGAGGTCGCGCACCCTGTGGGTGCTGACCGAGCCGTCGCCCAGCAGCAGCTCCACGCGATCGGCACGGGCCACGCCCGCCGCGTCCAGCTGGTCGACATATGCCGCCAGCTGCATCAAGGCCGTCACGCGCGCGTGGCGGGCCAGTTTGGTGTCCTGCACGATCCACGCGCCCTCGTCTGCGCGCACCAGGAAGTCGGCGAAGCCGACGAACTCGTCGGTGCGGAACGCCGCCTGGTAGACGACGTGGACGCCCGGATCGGCGAGGGCGGCGACGGTCTGGCCGACCACATCCGTCATCGCCGCCTCATCACCCGAACGCGTCTCGGGGATCTCGACGACCGCATCGCCGAACTCGTCGCGATAGCGCTGCAGCACGGCCAGCTCGTGCCGCGTGCCGAGTCGCGCGGCCCGCTCGAGCATGACGTCTTCGGGTTCGATGACGGCGGGGATGCGGCCCAGCCGCGCATCGAGCTGGCGCAACCACGCGAACTCGCACTCCGCCGCGGCCTTGAGGTCGCTCGCGCTCCACACCACGCGCCCGCTGTCGGACCCCGCAGGCTCGATGTATCGCATTCGCTCCCTTTCCTTCATCGACCCTAGTTGCGGCCCCCGACAGCGCCTCCCGGCGACGCAACCCCGTTCCGCGCCGCGGTGCGGGTGCCAGACTGGAGGCGTGAGCACGCACCTGCCCTTCACGAACCCCTACCGCCACGGCTTCGCCCGCGTCGCCGCCGTCACGATCCCGGTCAGCGTGGCCGATCCCGCGACGAACGCGGAGGCCGTGCTCGCCCAGGCGCGCGTCTGCCACGACGACGGCGTCGCGGTCGCACTCTTTCCCGAGCTGAGCCTGAGCGGCTACGCGATCGAGGATCTCGTCCTGCAGGACCCGCTGCTGGATGCTGTGGTGGTGGCCATCGAGCGGCTCGTCGCCGCATCCGTGGATCTGCGCCCCGTCCTGGTCGTCGGCGCGCCGCTCGTCCACGGCAACCGGCTGTACAACTGCGCGGTCGTCATCCACCGCGGCGAGATCCTCGGCGTCGCCCCGAAGTCGATGCTGCCGACCTACCGCGAGTTCTACGAGCGCCGCTGGTACGCCCCGGGCGACGACCAGCGCGGTGGCGACATCCGCGTCGGCGATCTGTACGCACCCTTCGGGCCCGACCTGCTGTTCGAGGCGCTGGATGTCGACGGGCTCGTCGTGCACGCCGAGGTCTGCGAGGACATGTGGGTTCCCGTGCCGCCCTCGTCCGAGGCCGCCCTCGCGGGTGCCACGGTGCTGCTGAACCTCAGCGGCAGCCCGATCACGATCGCCCGCGCCGACGACCGCAAGCTGCTCTCGCAGTCCCAGTCGCTGCGCTGCGTGGCCGCATACGCCTACGCGGCGGCGGGCCAGGGCGAGTCGACGAACGATGTCTCCTGGGACGGCCAGACCATGATCTACGAGGGCGGCCAGCTGCTCGTCGAGACGGATCGGTTCCCGGACGCGGCGCGACGCAGCGTCGCCGACGTCGATCTGGACCGCCTGCGCCAGGACCGCCTGCGTCAGGGCACCTTCGACGACAACCGGCGCTCCCTCGCCGAGCGCGTGGGAGCATTCCGCACGATCCACTTCCGCCTGGACCCGCCCGCCGACGTCACGGAGCTGCGTCGGCCCGTCGCACGGTTCCCGTTCGTGCCGGCCGACCCCGCGCGCCTCGCACAGGACTGCTACGAGGCCTTCAGCATCCAGGTCTCCGGACTCGAGCAGCGGATGCGGGCGATCGGCTCCCCGCGCCCCGTCATCGGCGTCTCGGGGGGCCTCGACTCCACCCACGCACTCCTGGTCGTCGCCCGCGCGATGGACCGGATGGGGCGTCCGCGCAGCGAGATCCTCGCCTACACGATGCCGGGCTTCGCGACCGGAGACGACACCAGATCCAATGCGATCGAGCTCGCCGAGGCGATCGGCGCGACGATCGAGACGATCGACATCCGTCCCGCCGCCACCGAGATCCTGCGCGGGATCGGCCACCCGGCCGCGGACGGCGAGCCCCTCTACGACGTCACCTACGAGAACGTGCAGGCGGGGGTCCGCACCGACCTGCTGTTCCGGCTCGCGAACCGCCACGGCGGCATCGTGATCGGAACTTCGGACCTGTCCGAGCTGGCGCTCGGCTGGGCCACGTACGGCGTCGGCGATCAGATGAGCCACTACGCCGTCAACGCGGGCGTCCCCAAGACGCTCATTCAGCACCTCATCCGCTGGGTCATCGCCGACGGCGTCGGGATCGACGAGCGCACGGCCACCGTGCTGCAGGCGGTGCTGGACACCGAGATCAGCCCCGAGCTCGTCCCCGCCGGCGAGGACGGCAAGGTGCAGTCGACCGAGGACACCATCGGCCCGTACGCCCTCCACGACTTCACGCTGTTCCACATCCTGCGCTTCGGGATGCGGCCGTCCAAGATCGCGTATCTCGCCGAAGTCGCCTTCGCCGACGCGGAGGCGGGGCTCTGGCCGGCGGGCTTCCCCGACGACGAGCGCTACGCCTACGACCGCGAGACGATCGTGCAGTGGCTGCGGGTCTTCCTCACGCGCTACTTCGGCTTCGCGCAGTTCAAGCGCACCGCGATCCCCAACGGCCCGAAAGTCTCCCCTGCGGGATCGCTGTCGCCGCGCGGGGACTGGCGGGCACCGAGCGACGGGAACGCCGCCGCGTGGCTCAGCGAGCTCGACGCGGCCCTCGAGGCCTGAAGCGGATCAGTCCTCTTCGGGAGCCCAGGCGAGCGTGATCACGAAGGCGTTCCGGGACAGATCCTGGATCGTGTAGCTCGTCGGCCGATCCCGCACCCACCCGCGGTGGCCGCCCTGGTCGAGCTTCACGGCAGTGGCCGACAGGCGCGGCCCGCGCCCGTCCGCGGCCAGCACCGCCTGCGCGCGGCTCCAGTGGGTGAGCAGGTCGAGATCGGTCGCGCCCTCCCACATCTGGCTCTGCGCCCGCATCACGGCGCGGGTGTGCGTGTCGGGGTGCAGGTCGCGCAGGTCGATGCCCACGCGGACGCCGGGTTCACTGACCGCGACGACGTTGGCCGCGCGGTACTCGGCGACCGTCACGACGAGATCGAGCTCCTCGCCGTCGAGCGAGGCGATGAGTCGCGTGTGGTGACCGAACGTCGTGGGCGCTTCGCGTTCGATGCGCACGGAGGCCGGGTCGACGCCGAGTCGCGCACCGATGATCGCCCGGGCGAGCAGACGTTTGCGGTCGTGCGCGGTGACCGAGGGGTCCCACCCGAGTCGAGCGTCGATTCCCGCCGGGGTGTCGAGAACGACCGATTCCATCGCTGCCTCCCGAGTTCGCGGGCACAGCCGTCTGCGCCCTGTCTTCGACCCTAGCCCGGGCCCGCCACGCGGCGATCGGCCGATCCCGGAAGTAATGGGAATGGACGGCGGTATCCCCCTCTTGTCCATAGGGAGTGCGCGCACACTGAACGTGCGCAGCAGCGACGAAAGGACATCATGACCCGCATCGGACGCAGCGACCTCGACGTCTTCGGACTCTCCCTCGGCGGCAACGTGTTCGGCTGGACGGCCGACCGTGACGCCTCCTTCGAGATCCTCGACACGTTCCACGACGGCGGCGGCAACTTCATCGACACCGCCGACGCCTACAGCGCGTGGGTGCCGGGCAACAGCGGAGGAGAGAGCGAGACGCTCATCGGCGAGTGGTTGGCCGCGCGCAAGCCCCGCGACATCGTCATCGCCACCAAGGTGAGCCAGCACCCGGAGTTCCGCGGCTTGTCCGCGAAGAACATCCGTGCGGCCGCGGAGGCGTCGCTGAAGCGACTCGGCGTCGACACGATCGACCTCTACTACGCCCACTTCGACGACCCCGAGACGCCTCTCGAGGAGACCGTCGCCGCCTTCACCGACCTGGTCAACGACGGCCTCGTCCGCTACACCGCCGTCTCGAACTACTCGGGCGACCGCATCCGCGAGTGGATCGAGCTCGCGCAGGCGGCCGGCGGGCCGCTCCCGATCGCCGTGCAGCCGCACTACAACCTCGTGCACCGCAACGACGTGGAGGAGCACATCATCCCCGTCGCCGAGGAGTTCGACCTCGCGCTCGTGCCCTACTACGGACTGGCCTCGGGGTTCCTGACGGGCAAGTACCGGTCGGCGGATGCGGCGGGGACGGGTTCCCCGCGCGCCGAGGGCGCCGCCAAGTACGCGACGCCGCAGGGACTCGCGATCATCGACGCCCTCGAGCGCATCGGCGCCGAGCACGGCACGTCGATCGCAGCGACGGCATTGGCCTGGCTCCGCCAGCGGCCCACTGTCGTGGCCCCCATCGCGAGCGCCTCCCGCGCATCGCAGGTCCCTGACCTGCTCACGAGCGTCGGCGTCGTGCTGACCAGCGAGCAGATCGCGGAGCTCGACCGCCTCTCCGCCTGGCAACCCTCCTCCTGAGCACGCCGGACGAGCCCGCGACGACCACGATCGTCGCGGGCTCGTCTACGCTCGCAGGGTGAGTCTTTTCGGTTCCGGTCCCAGCGACGACCAGGGCAAGCCCTCCGCCACCCGCATCGGCATCTGGATCGCCGTCGCCGGCGTCGGCCTCTTCTTCCTCATCTCGGGGATCATCGGCATCGTCAGCGGAGGCGGCAACTGATGCGCCTGCTCGTCGCGGCGCTCGAGAGCGAGGTCGTCGCCTTCCCCGCAGAGCTCGAGGGCTTCGACCGGCTCATCACCGGGCCCGGCAAGCTGCCGGCCGCAGTCAACCTCACGCGCGCGCTCAGCGCCGCCGACTACGAGGAGATCGTCGTCGTCGGCACTGCCGGCTGCATCGATCCGCTGCTGCAGGGCGACCTGCACGAGATCGCCGGCGCGATCCAGCACGACGTGACAGACCCCGACGGCGTCGTCGGTCAGCACCTCTCGCTCCCCGAGAGGGTCGGTCACGATCGTGAGGGTGTCGTCATCGCGACGGGCGATTCGTTCGTCGACGACGCCGAGACCGTGAAGCTCATCCGGTCGCTGGGCGCCGGCCTCGTCGACATGGAGACGTACGCGTACTTCTGGGTCGCCGCCGAGTTCGGTGTGCCGATCCGTGTGCTCAAGGCGGTCTCCGACAATGCCCAGGACGATGCGATGACCGACTGGGACGCGGCCGTGACCGCCTGCAGCCACATCCTGCGCGAGCGCATCCGCTCCGACTACGGGGTCTGATCCCGGATCAGGATGCGGCGTCGGCCACCTTCTGGGAGCGACGCCTGGCACCGAGGTCTGCCACGGCGATGACGAACGCCACCGCGAGGAACAGCGCGACGGTCACCATCCCGAATCCGTACGCGTCGTGGAACACGACCGCATCCTCGGCGGCGTGGCCGTCTTCGCGATAGACCGTCGCGTAGAAGAGCGCGAGCGCCACCGCCGTGCCCACTGCCGTGCCGATCCGCTGGCCGAGCTGGCCGACCGAGCCCGCGAGCCCGCCCTCGCGCACGGGGATATCGGCGAGGGTGAGGGTCTGGTTTGGCGAGACCACGAGGCCGCCGCCGATACCTCCGAGAAGCATCGCGCCCGCCATGACGAACGGCGTGACGGCGTCGGGCACATAGAGTGCGGTGGCGACGAGGCCCGCGACGCAGGCCAGCATCACGCCGAGCCCCACGACGACGACGGGCCTGCCGAACCGCACGACGAGCGACCCTCCGATGTAGGAGGAGACGGCGCTCGCGAGCGCGAATCCGATCGTGACCATTCCCGCGAAGACGGGTTCGATGTGCAGACCGCTCTGTAGATAGAGCGTGGTCATGAGGAACATCGACGGCACGGCGGCGAAGTACGTCGTCTGCAGGAGCGTGCCGTTGCGGTACGAGCCGATCCGGAAGAGCTTCAGCGGGATGAGCGGCTGCTTGCCGATGCGGGTGTAGCGCTGCTCCCACGCCACGAACGCGGCGGCGAAGAGCACGAACAGCACGAGCAGCCACCACCGTCGCGGGTCGTCCCCGGGCGCCCCCGTGGTGAACAGGAACGGCCACATGAGCGAGATCACCGTGAGGGCGAACAGGAGCACGCCGACCGGGTCGAGGGCGAGCTTGCGGTGCGAGCGGGTGCGGGTGGCCGGGAGGAGGAGCGCCGCCAGCAGAATGGCGATCAGCCCGAGGGGCAGGTTCATCCAGAAGATCCACCGCCACCCGTCCTGAGCGCCGCCCACGGCGATGAGCAGACCGCCGAGCGTCGGCCCGAACGCGGTCGCCACACCGATCGTGGCGCCGAACAGCCCGAACGCGCGGCCGCGCTCCTTGCCCTGGAAGAGCTGCTGGATGAGACCGAGCACCTGCGGCATCTGGATGCCGGCGGCCGCGCCCTGCAGGAGGCGTGCGACCAGGAGCACCGTGGAGTTCGGCGCGAGCGCGCAGATCACGCTCATGGCCGTGAACAGCGTGAGCCCGATCAGGAACAGGGCACGGCGGGAGCGCTGGTCGCCGATGCGTCCCATCGGCACGAGGAACAGCCCGAAGGTGAGCACGTAGCCGGAGACGATGAGCTGCCAGCTCGGTCGCGCCGGCGGAGAAGGCCGTCTCGATCGAGGGCAACGCCACATTGACCTTGGACAGATCGAGGATCGTGAGACCGGCGACCGCGACGCACACCCAGAAGGCGCGCCAGCGCGCGGCGGAGCTCAGCGGGATGTCGGTCGTGACCGGGTGCGCCTCGGATGTGCCGTCGGCCGCCACGCTCAGTCCCCGCTGCGGCTGAGGGCCGAGCGCAGCACGAGGAAGACGACGAGCGCGACGGCGGCGACGATGACGAGCTTGAAGACGAAGGCGATCACCGAGAAGAGCAGGTTGACGAGGAACCAGCCGATCACGATCGATGCGATGACGGCCAGCACCGTCCACAGGGTGTTCTTGCTCACCCGTCCACCTTAGGCGCGCTTGGCGACTCGGGGCCCCGGCTTGCGTCGCACGACGGTTCGTCGATCGTCGTCATCACTGCCGGATGACGCTCGGTCCCTGTGGCGTCGCCTCGATCGTCAGCTGAGCGGGCAGCTGGTCCTTCATCGCCTCGACGTGGCTGATCACTCCCACCGTCCGACCCCCTGCGCGAAGCTCGTCGAGGACGCTCATCGCGAGTTCGAGCGTCTCGGCGTCGAGCGACCCGAATCCCTCGTCGATGAAGAGGGTGTCGAGCCGCATTCCGCCGGCACGAGCGGTGACGACCTCGGCCAACCCCAGCGCGAGCGACAGCGATGCGAGGAACGTCTCGCCGCCCGAGAGCGACTGCGGCGGGCGCAGCTGGCCGGTGAACGCGTCCATGACCTCGATCCCGAGTCCGGATGCGGCGCCGCGAGCGGCCAGCGCATCGGAGTGGTGGAGGGTGTACCGGCCCGCCGACATCTCGGCCAGGCGAACGTTGGCCGCGATGACGATCTCCTCCAGCTCGGCCGCGAGCACGAACGTTTCGAGGGTCATCCGCCGCGTGTTCGGTGCGCGCCCGAGCAGGGTGTCGGCCAGACGCGTGACCACCGCCGTCTCGTGGGCGAGTTCGGCCACCGACGCGTAGGCGTCGTCGATGCGCCCGACGAGATCGGACAGCCGATCCGCCGTCGATTGGGCCCGGCTGAGTTCCGCGATCGCGTGCCCGCGCGCCCGGTCCGCCTCCTCAGCCTTTTGCCGCGCCAGATCGACCTCGACGAGCCCCTCCGGCACGCCTGCCAGCTCGAGCTGCAGGTCGAGCAGGCGCGCTCGTACCAGCGCGAGATCGCGCTCGTGCGTCTGGACCCGGTCGACGAGCGCCGCCGTGTCGGCGCGCGAGCGCAGGGCATCGGCAGCGTCCAACGGGTCGGCGAATCCTGCCCGCTCGGCTCCCTCGGTGACCTCGGCCACCGCGACATCCGCCGCTTCCTGGGCGATGCCGAGCGCCGCCCGCGCGCTGCGCCGACGACGTACCCGCTCTCGTCGTGCGATGAGCGCCGCGCGGCGGTCGGCCACGCTCTCGAACTCTTCGCGCGCACGCTCGACGGTCTGCGCGATCTCCTCCCGGCGCGCCGCCAGCGCGGTGACACGCGTGGCCGCTTCCCGTTCCTCGGCCGTCGCGCTCTCGACCGCCGCGGCGAGTTCGACCTGCTGCGTGTCGATCAGTGCGAGGTCGCGTTCGATCCCATCGAGACGCGTCTCGGCGTCACGTGCCCGCTGCAACGCCTCCTGGGCGTCGGCGAGTGCCCGGTCGAGCTCTTCGGCGTCGGCGCCTCCCGCCACGGAGCGGGCGTCGGTGAGCTCGTCGCGCAGACCACGGGCCTCCTCCGCCGCACGTGTCTCCTCTGCGCGCGCTCGCATGACGGTCGCTTCGGTCTCGGCGATCGTCTCGTCGGTCACGGCGTCGTGGGCGCGCGGCGCGGGATGCGGGTGCTCCGTGGAACCGCAGACGGCACAGGGCTCGCCGGGCACCAGTGCCGCCGCGAGTTCGCCCGCGCGCTCCGCGACGCGTCGACGCATCAGACGCGCGAGCGCCGCGGATGCCGCAGCCGACGCGTCGAGCGCGGCGGTGTAGGCGGCCTCGGCGGCGGTGAGTCGTGCGTCCGTAGCCGACGCCCGCTTGCCCGCCTCCTGCCGGAGCCGAGCGGCCTCGACGGCCCTCTCCCCCTCGACGATCCGGCTCGCCTGCGCGGCGGCTTCGGCGCGGGCGGCGAGCAGGGCCTCACGGCGGACCGGCGCTTCGGTCGTCTCGGCTGTCAGGCTTTGCAGCGCCTCCCCGGCATCGGCGAGGGCACCGTGTGCGAGCACGAGCTCCGCATCCAGCGTCTCGAGCTGACGCTCGTTCTCGGCCGCGGCGTCGACCCGGGCGAGCTCGCCAGTGAGCTCTTCCTCGGCCGCGTCGAGATCCGCGTCCGCGTCCTCACCGGCAGCGAGCCACTCTTCATCGGCTGCTGCGGCCTCGGTCTCGGCGGCCCGGGCGACGAGACCCGTCCGGGCAGCGCGTTCGATGGCACCGCGCAGCGCCTCGGCGGCGACCGCGCGATCACGTTCGAGGCGTGCTTGCGCGACGCTGTCGGCCTCGGACTCGAGCGCCGCGAGCCGGGCATCCGCTTCGTCACGGGCGCGTTGCGCCTGAAGCTGGCGCTCGCGCAGCGCGAGGTCGGCGGCGGCCGCGGTCCACACCTCGTCGGCCTTCGCCCGCGCGATCTCGGCTGTCTCGACCCGGTAGCGCGCCCGCTCCGCCGCGGTGCGCACCGCCTCTCGCCGCGCGGCGAGATCATCGGATGCGGGAACCTCGGCCTCGTCGTCGATCAGCAGCTCGGCTTCGGTCAGCAGCGCCTCGGCGTGCACGCCCCGCTCACTCAGCTTCTGCTGCGTCTCGCGCCGCCGGTCGTCGAGCTCGCGGGCGTAGTCCTCGTAGCGCCGAGTGCCGAACAGGGTGCGCAGCAGTGCCTGGCGCTCGTCGTTTCGTGCCAGCAGGAAACGGGAGAACTTGTTCTGCGCCAGCAGGATGACCTGTTGGAACTGCTGCAGATTCAGTCCCAGCACCCGATCGAGGATCTCGGCGACATCCCGCGGTCGGGAGGCGCGACCGATCCAGGCCTCGTCGACGAGCTCGAACAGTTCGGCGCGCGCGGGCTCTGTCGTCATCCCGCCGCCGCGCAGCTTCGGGCGCGCATACTCGGGCGAGCGGACGACCTTCCAGCGCATCTCACCCACCGTGAACTCGAGGCTCACCTCGGTGGGGTCGTCGGGCGACGCATGGTCGCTGCGCAGACGTTTGTCGGGACCGTCGTAACGCGGGACGTTGCCGTAGAGCGCGAATGCGACACCGTCGAGGACGCTCGACTTCCCGGCACCCGTACGGCCGGTGATGAGGAAGATGCCGTCGTCGGCGAACGCGTCGAAGTCGACGATCTGCCGATCGCGGAACGGACCGAAACCCGCCAGTTCGAGCCGGTGGAGCCTCACGCCCCGGCCTCGGCGAGGGCGTCCTGCTTCTCGGCGAGCGTGGTGCGCAGCAGCTCCGCTTCGGCGGGCGATGCGGCTTCGCCCTCGCGGACGTGCCCGAGGAACGCGTCGATGAGCTCGCGGTCGTTGCGTGCCTGACGAACGCGCTGCGCGTAGCTGGCGAGAACTCCGACATCCGCGCGGTCGGGGACGTGCGCCACATTCGCGCAGAACGGGAACCGCTGCTGCAGCCGGCGCATGACGTCGCGCTGCGGCAGCGCGTCGGTGTACTCGGCGCTCACCCATGACGACTCGGCGTCGACGAAGCGCGGATCGGTCAGCAGGTCGTCGAGCGGCGCACGCAGCACCTCGAGACGGCGCGGGATGCTCACATCGCGCCAGGCGACCGACGCGAGCCCCGTCTCGTCGAGGTCGACGATCCAGACGCCCCGGCGGCGCCCCTTCTCGCCGAAGCCGTAGTGCAGCGGCGCCCCGGCGTAGCGCACCCGGTCGCTGAGCTGCTGACGCCCGTGGATGTGGCCGAGCGCGACGTAGTCGGGCCCGTCGAACACCGACGGCGGCACCACATCGAGGGAGCCCTGCCGGATCTCGCGTTCGAGCCCCGGCGTCGCCTCGATCCCCGCCGCGAAGCAGTGTGAGATGACGACGGAGCGGCCCCCGCGCTCACCGCGGTCGGCGCGCACCAGATCCATCGCGTGCTGAAGGGTCTGCGCCTGGGTGCGCAGCTCGGCCTCCGGCCACAGATGACGTACCTGCGCGGGGGCGAGGTAGGGGATGCCGTAGACGTGCACCGGGCCGTGCTCGTCGTGCACCGTGATGGGCGCGGCCAGGCGGGTGGGATCGGTGAGAACGTGGATGCCGTCGCGCAGCAGCCGGGCCTGGAACCCGAGGCGTGCGGCCGAGTCGTGGTTGCCGCTGGTGACGATCACCTGCGCCCCGGCCTCGCGCAGCCCGACGAGGGCGTCTGTCAGCACCGTGTAGCACTCGGGCGCAGGGGCTGCCGAGTCGAAGACATCGCCGGCCACGATGACGAGGTCGACCGATTCGTCTCGCACGATCGACACCATCTCGGCCAGCACACCGCGCAGGGCGTCGATCGTGGTGTAGCCGTGGAAGGTACGCCCGATGTGCCAGTCGGAGGTGTGCAGGATCCGCATGTGTTCACGGTACGGTCGGCCTCGGACACGGCGTCGGATGCTCGCCACAGTTCCGAAACATTGCCGCCGTAAGGTGACGGACATGGCCATCCGCGACGTCTGCGTCGTCTACATCCTGCGCGGTCATGCGCAGGATGCGCAGGTGCTGCTCGGCTACAAGCGCACGGGCATGGGACTGGGTCGTGTTGTGGGCATCGGCGGCAACACCGAACCGGGCGAGAGCGTCGTCGACGCGGCCGTGCGGGAGGTCCGGGAGGAGACGGGGCTCGAGATCGACCCCGCGCTCCTGGAGCCGGTGGGCCGACTCGTCTACCGATTCCCCTCACGCGACAGCTGGTCGCAGCGCTCGCACGTCTTCGTCTACCGAGCACCGGTGGCGGAGCCCGTCGAGACGGACGAGATCGTGCCGGCCTGGTTCGGCCTCGACGAGGTGCCGTACGAGCGGATGTGGGACGACGCTCGCCGCTGGCTGCCCGCGGTGCTTCGCGGCGGCACGGCGTACGGCGGCTACACGTTCGGTGACGACCTCGCGACGGTCGTGGCCGAGTCGCCGGGCACGCCCGCCGCGTGAGCGCCGGGCGTCCTCGCCCTACGCCGTCAGCCCGTTGAGCTTGCGGATCTGCGCGTCGAACACGGATGCGGGCGCCAGGCGTCGCAGGAGGCTGCCGGCTTTCGCGGTCCGACCGGCGGTGTAGCGCACCTTGGGGTTGGCGACCGTCGCCGCTGTCAGGACGACGTCGGCGACCACCTCCGGCGCGTCGGCGGTGCGCATCGCCTCTGCGAGAACCTTGCGCACGGATGCTCGCTGCTGTGCGAAGGCGGGAAGCGGCGTGTCGCCCCAGCGCGTGTTCGCTTCGAACCCGGTCTTGGTGTAACCGGGCTCGACAAGGCAGACCCGGATGCCGTGCGTGCGCACCTCGTGATCGAGAGACTCCGAGTAGCCCTCGACGGCGAACTTCGTCGCTGCGTACAGAGCCATGAACGGCGCGGGGATGACGCCGAGCACGGAGGAGATGTTGACGATGCGTCCACGGCCCGCGTCACGCATGTGGGGCAGGACTGCGTTGGCCATCCGGATCACCCCTGTCAGGTTGATGTCGATCGTCTGCTGAACCTGGGCGATCGACGCCTCCTCCGCAGCGCCCGCCAGTCCCGCGCCGGCGTTGTTCACCAGCACGTCGATTCGACCGAACGTCGCGAAGACGTCGGCGACGAGAGCCTCGACCGACCGGTCGTCGGCGACGTCCAGCCGGGCAAGGCGCCCCTCGTTGCCGGCAGCGCCCGCATCCGAGTCGCCATTGCGGCTGGTGCCCACGACGGTGTAGCCGGCCTCGCGGAGGGCGTGTGCACTCGCCTGCCCGATGCCTCCGCTCGCTCCGGTGACCACTGCCACACGCCGCGCCTTCTCGATTCGCTCGCTCATCCGCTTGCGCCTCTCACTCGTTGCCACCCAATTGAATTATGATCATAATTTAATCACATGCGGCACCGCGACCGCACGACGTCCGCGGACCTCCCACCGGAAGGAATCCATCGTGCTCATCGCGCAGCGACCGGCCCTGACAGAGCAAGCCCGAGGGGCTTTCCGGAGTCGGTTCTTCCTCGATCCCCTCGAACCCGGCTTCGGCTACACCCTTGGAAACGCCCTGCGACGCAGCCTCCTGTCGTCCATCCCGGGTGCTGCGGTGACCGGCATCCGCATCCCCGGCGTGCCCCACGAGTTCAGCACCATCGCGGGAGTGAAGGAGGATGTCACCGAGATCATCCACAACATCAAACAATTGGTGCTGTCCAGCGAACACGACGAACCGGTCACCGCGCACCTGCGCAAGATCGGTGTCGGCCACGTCACCGCCGCCGACATCTCCACCCCCGCCGGGGTCGTGATACACAACCCTGAACTCGTGATCGCGACCCTGGGTGACAACGCGAGACTCGAACTCGAGCTGACGATCGAGCGCGGTCGCGGCTATGTCTCGGCCGCGCAGAACCGCGACGAGTACGCCGATGCCGGCCACATCCCCATCGACTCCATCTACTCACCGGTCCTCAGGGTCGCGTACCGCGTCGACGCGACCCGCGCGGGCGCGCGCACCGACTTCGACAAACTCGTCCTGGACGTCGAGACCAAGCCATCCATCCTCCCCCGCGACGCCGTCGCATCCGCCGGACGAACGCTCACCGAATTGTTCGGCCTCGCTCGGGACCTGAATGTCGAGGCGGAAGGCATCGAGCTCGGCACCCCACCGATCGAACGCCCCGCCGACGAACTCTCGATACCCATCGATGATCTGAATCTGTCGGTCCGCTCGCACAACAGCCTCAGACGGTTCGGGGTGCGCACGGTGGCCGACCTCGTCGCCCTCTCGGAAGCGCAGCTCATGACCATCCGCAACTTCGGACAGAAGTCCGCCGATGAGGTCGCAGACAAGCTCGCCGCACTCGGCCTGACGCTGAAGGACCCCGCACCCGGCTTCGGCTCCGCATCCTTCGGCGGGCTCGACGCGAGCGTCTTCTGACACCGAGCGTGCGATCCTGGAGATCTGATGGCCCGGTACAACAGCGCCCACAAAGAAGCCACGCGACAGCGCATCATCGATCGCGCCGGCCGCCGCTTCAAACGCGAAGGCGTCGACGGAGCGGGGATATCCGCACTCATGTCCGACGCGTCACTGACCAACGGCGCGTTCTACGCCCACTTCGAGTCGAAGGAGGATCTCGTCTGCGCGGTGGTCAGCGATCAGCTGCAGCGACAGCGCGAGTCCTACGGCGGGGAGCCCTTCACCCGGGAGCGTTTCGAGCAGTTCGCCCGCGTCTACCTGTCGCCCGAGCACCGCGCAGACCACGAAGGCGGCTGCCCCTCGGCAGCACTGCTCGAGGACGTCGTCCACAGCAGCGCACGGACGCGGCACCACTACACCTCGGGCATGCTCGCGATGATCGACGACGTCGCCGCATTCCTGCCCGCAGAGGACGCCCGCGTGCGTGCCGCGGGGCTGTTCGCATCCATGATCGGCACGCTGCAGCTCTCTCGAGCCATCGACGACCCTGAGCTGTCCAGTGCCCTGCTGCAGCAGGGACTCCAGGGGGTCTTCGATCTGATCGCGCTCTACTGCGCTGATTCTCTCGTCGCGCAGCCCGTGGCCGAGACGCCGGGAACGCCCGCCGCGTGAGAGTCAGGCGTTGACCTGCTCCGCGAGGCTCGTGAGCTCGTCGTCATCGGTCTCGATGGCTGCGTCCGCGAACCGCTGACGCAGCACCTCCGCGACGCGTTCGAGAGGCAGACCCCTGACATCGACACGCGTCTGGGCGATGATCCCGTCGACCTTGTCCTGTCGCGTGGCGATGTGCTGGTCCATCACGGGCTCGTCCTGCGTGCCCTCGGGGAACGATCCGGTGCTCATTCGCTGTCTCCGCTCGTCAGGTCGGGGTCGGCGCCCTGCGACGGCTCGTCGGACTCCACGAGTTCGGGCGATGCCTCGGCGCGCTCGTTCTGCTCTGCGGCCTCCTCGTCGGAGGTGCCCTCCCAGCCGCCGGGCGGGTCGGCGTTGATCACGCCCTCGGGCAGATCACGATCGTCCATGCCGCACTCCCTTTCCTCGGGTCCCAGCATCCCGGAACGCGCAGGCGCAGGCTCAGGGGATTGACGCCCGTGAACGGCGACGGTAGAGCGGTCAGACGCGCTGCTGGAGGATGCCCGCACGCTCGGGATGAGCGGCGAACCAGTCGGCGACGTACCAGCACATCGGCACGATCTGACGATCGCCCGCCTTCTCGAGCAGGCTCACCGCCCGCTCGACGATCTCGCCCGCGTAACCGTGGCCACGGAAGCTGGGCACGGTGAAGGCGCGCGTCATCGAGACGCTTCGTCCGTCGTCGCGGTAGTCCAGGACGCTCACGAGGTCGTCGCCGAGGTACAGGGCGTAACGGGACGCATCCGTCTGGTCTTCGAAGCGGAACTCGGTCACCCCGCCAGGCTACGCCGTCGGCGGGGCGACCGAGGCCGTCTCAACCGAGCTCGTCGGCGGCCGGGATCGCGCGGGTGCGCGCGAGACGCCGGTACCAGAGTCCGGAGTCCTTGACGGTGCGCTCGAGGGTGTCGAAGTCGACCCGCACCACGCCGAAACGCTTGGCGTAGCCGTAGCCCCACTCGAAATTGTCCAGCAGCGACCACACGAAGTATCCGCGCAGGTCCACGCCCTGCTCCAGCGCACGGTGCGCGGCCGTGAGGTGGCGCTGCAGGTAGTCGACGCGCTCGGCGTCGTGCACCGCTCCCTCCGGCGCGACATCGTCCGCGAAGGCGGCGCCGTTCTCCGTGATCATGAGCGGCTGTGCGGGGAACTCGTCGCGCAGCGCCAGCAGCAGCTCTTCGAGTCCTTCCGGCGCGATGTTCCAGCCCATCTCGGTGTACGGCCCCGGCTGCTCGACGAACTCGACGAGCTGGTCGCTGCCGGGCCAGGCGGTGCCTCCGGCGCTCGCCTTGTGCCCGTCGTTCTGCTGGCGCGGCGAGGAGCCGTCCCAGAGGCGAACGGTCGCCGTCGAGTAGTAGTTGACGCCGAGCACGTCGATCGGCTGGTTGATCTGAGCCAGGTCGCCGTCCTCGACGAACGACCAGTCCGTGACGGATGCGGTGTCCGCCAGCAGATCGGCGGGGTACTCGCCCTTCAGCATCGGATGCGTGAACGCACGGTTCGCGAGCGCGTCGATGCGACGTACCGCCTCACCCGCGTTGTCTCCCACGCCGCGCAGGACATGGAAGTTGAGGGTGACGGAGTACTGCGGATCGCCCGTCGAGGTGGCGCGCAGCGCCTGGACGGCGCGGCCGTGCGCGAGGTTCAGATGGTGCACGGCCGCGAGCGCCGCCGCGGGCTCGTGGCGGCCGGGGGCGTGACCGCCCTGGCCGTAGCCGAGGTAGGCCGAGCACCACGGCTCGTTCAGCGTCGTCCAGGTGTGCACCCGGTCGCCGAGCGCTGCACCCATGACTTCGGCGTAGCGCTCGAAGGCATCCGCGGTCGCCCGCACGGGCCACCCGCCCGCATCCTCCAACGGCTGCGGAAGATCCCAGTGGTAGAGGGTCGCCACGGGACGGATGCCGCGCTCGAGCAGCCCGTCGACCAGACGCGAGTAGAAGTCGATGCCGGCGCGGTTGACCTCGCCCGTGCCGGTGGGCATGATCCGCGGCCACGCGATCGAGAACCGGTAGGCGTCCAGTCCCAGCTCGGCCATCAGGTCGAGATCGCTCTCCCAACGGTGGTAGTGGTCGCACGCCACGTCGCCCGTATCGCCGTTCCAGACCCGTCCGGGCGTGTGGCTGAAGGTGTCCCAGATCGACGGCCCGCGACCGTCTTCCGCGGCCGCCCCCTCCACCTGATACGACGCCGTCGCCGACCCGAACGTGAATCCGGGAGGGAACACCAGCCCGCTGTCTCGGAAATCCGCGTTACCCGTGCTCATCGGGTCACCTCCGCAAGGTCTGCGCGCAACGTTTCGCTGCGTCCGTCGGGCGTGGTCACGATCACCTCGGCGATGCCTTCTCCGCCGGGGAACACCCGCAGCGTCAGCCCCTCCAGGTAATCGTAGTCAGGCCGGTCGTCGCGGGCGCCCCACGGCAGGACGGCGCCGGGGCGCACGTACAGCGGCAGCGAGTCGACGCCGTGACGCTCGCGGTGCCACCCGCCGACCGCACGCTCCCCGGTCAACAGGTGGGTCCATTCGCCCTCCGGCAGGTAGAACTCCACCTCACCGTCCGCCGAGAACACCGGCGCGACGAGCAGGTCGCCGCCGAGCATGTACTGCCGATCGAGGTGGGCGCAGGTCGGGTCGTCGGGGAACTCCATCGCCATCGGGCGAAGCAGCGGCACACCGTCGGATGCGGCCTCCACGCCGCGCTGGAACAGGTACGGCATGAGCCGCATCTTCAGCCGGGTGAAGATGCGGGTGACCTCGACGGCCTCGTCGTCGAACTTCCACGGGACGCGGTACGACTCCGAGCCGTGGAAGCGGCTGTGGGAGCTCAGCAGACCGAAGGCCGTCCAGCGCTTGAAGACCTCGGGATCGGGGGTGCCCTCGAATCCGCCGATGTCGTGGCTCCAGTGGGCGAATCCGCTCCACGCGAGCGAGAGGCCGCCGCGGAGCGTCTCCGCCATCGATACGAAGGTCGAC
This sequence comes from Microbacterium sp. KU4F, assembly GCF_056868075.1. Lineage (NCBI taxonomy): Bacteria > Bacillati > Actinomycetota > Actinomycetes > Micrococcales > Microbacteriaceae > Microbacterium > Microbacterium sp. KU4F. Next base: position 1,580,177 of record NZ_CP200324.1, read on the forward strand.
GTGCTGTCCCCGCCCCAGTGCACGGGCATGCTCTGCCCACCGACCGTCGCCGACCGCGCGAACAGCACCGCGTCGTCCGCTCCGCGCGCCTCGACGAGCACCTCGTGCACCGCCTTGTTGTAGAGGTGCGTGTAGAGATTGTGCATCCGGTCGGGAGCGCTGCCGTCGGCGTAGACGACCTCGAGCGGGATGCGCTCGCCGAAGTCGGTCTTGAAGCAGTCCACGCCCTGGGCGACGAGAGCGCGCAGCTTGTCCTGGTACCAGCGGGTCGCGTCGGGGTTCGTGAAGTCCACGAGCCCCATGCCCGCCTGCCAGAGATCCCACTGCCAGACCGAACCGTCCGCGCGGCGCACGAGGAAGCCCTGGGCCGCCGCCTCGGCGAACAGCGGCGAGCGTTGGGCGATGTAGGGGTTGATCCACACGCACACGCGGAGGTCGCGCTCGTGCAGTCGCCGCAGCATCCCGTCGGGATCGGGGAACACCCGCGGGTCCCACTCGAAGTCGGACCAGTTGAACTCGCGCATCCAGAAGCAGTCGAAGTGGAAGACCGACACCGGCAGCTGGCGCGCGGCCATCTCGTCGATGAACGAGGTGACGGTCGCCTCGTCGTAGTCCGTCGTGAAGCTCGTCGACAGCCACAGACCGTACGACCAGGCGGGCACGATCGGCGGACGGCCCGTGAGCGCGGTGTAGCGGGTCAGCACGTCCTTGGGGGTCGGGCCGTCGATCACGAAGTACTCGAGCACCTCGCCGGGCACGGAGAACTGCACCCGCTCGACGGTCTCGGAGCCGATCTCGTAGGAGACGTGTCCGGGATCGTTGACCAGCACGCCGTAGCCGCGGCTCGACACGTAGAACGGGACGTTCTTGTAGGCCTGCTCACTGGAGGTGCCGCCGTCGGCGTTCCAGATCTCGACGCTCTGCCCGTTCTTGATGACGGGGCCGAAGCGCTCGCCGAGCCCGTAGATCAGCTCTCCGACACCGAGGTCGAGCTGCTCGTGGACGAACGTGTGCGCGCGGACGCCGCTGCCGCCCGCCCGGGCGTTGTCGACGATGCCGGGGTCGACCTGGGCGTCGTGGGCGAGGGTGATGTAGCCCTGCGCCTTGTGTCCGCTGCCGGTCAGCCGCCTCTCGCCGGAGAAGAACTCCAGCGACCACGGTGCCCCCGCGGCGATGCGCGCGGTGAGCGATCCGGTGCGCAGGTGCGCGCCCGCCGCATCCGCCGCGACCTCGGTGGCGCCGGGCGCGGATGCGACACCGAACGAGAGCGGCGCGGTGCCGCCGTCGTGGTGGACGATGCGCACGCGCACCACACCCTCGGCGGGCGAGGAGAGCGTCACCGTCAGCGTCGCCCGGTTCAGGGTGTCGCCCCGGCGCTCGATGACCTTGGTCGGTGCGGTGATCACCAGCCCCGGACCGTCGAGCGTGTCGGTCTCCCAGATGTCGTACGCCTCCTGCGCGTACAGCGCGGTGACCCCGGGACGCAGCTGCCAGAAACCATCGGTGAACTTCATTACTTGACTGCTCCTGCGGTGATGCCGCGCGTGAGGGTGCGCTGGAAGATGAGGAAGAAGAGAAGGGTGGGGATGAGCCCCAGCAGGGCGGAGGCGCTGGTGGTGGTGACGTCCATGAGTCGGTCGCCCTGCAGGACGCTGATCGCGACCGGCACGGTCTGGTTGGCGTTCGACACCAGGAACGTGAGCGGGATGAGGAACTCGTTCCACGTCCAGATGAAGAAGAAGATGACGAGCACCGACAGCGTCGGGCGGCTGATCGGGAAGACGACGCGCCACAGGATCTGCCAGCGGCTGGCTCCGTCCATCGCCGCGGCCTCCAGGACCTCCTTCGGGAAGGTGCCGTAGACCGAGGCGAGAAGATATGTACCGAAGGCGGCCTGGATCACCGTGAAGATGATGATCACCGACCACACGTTGTTGTAGAGCCCGACCGCCTTGGAGAGGTAGTAGAGCGGGTACAGCAGCGCCTCCTGCGGCAGGAGGTTCGCCAGCAGGAACAGCAGCACGATCCAGCTGCGCCCTCGCACCCGCCCGATGCCGATCGCGAACGCGTTCAGCACCGACATGAGCACCGCCAGCAGCGCCACCATTCCGGAGATGAAGAACGAGTTCCACACCTTCTCGGGGAAGTTGACACGCTCCCAGAACGCGGCGAGACCCGTGAAGTCGATCTGGCTGGGCAGGGCGAGAGGTCCCCCGTTCGAGTAGTCGGCGGGCGACTTGAACGAGTTCACGAGGATCAGGTAGAAGGGCGCGATCACGACGATCGCCCCGACGATGACGAAGGCGAGCATCAGCCAGTCGATGCCGCGCGGGCGGGTCATGCCCCCGCGACCGCGCCGCGGCACGCGCGGCGACGGGCGCCGCCCGTCCTTGGTGGTGGTCACAGCCATGGTGGCGGCCATCAGCGGCCCTCCCTTTCCTTGCGCTCCGCTGCGTTCTGCGCGCGGATGAAGAGCACGGCGACGATCGCGATGACGATGGTCAGTGCGGTGGCGATGGTCGCTCCGTACCCGACCTGCTGCGCCTGGAAGAACTCGCTGTAGGCGTAGTAGGCGGGCACGATCGTCGACGTCCCGGGGCCCCCGCGGGTCAGCACGTACACGGGGCCGAACACCTTGAGGGCCGCGATCGTGCAGGTCAGGGTGACGACGAAGATCTCCGGGCGGATGATGCTCATCGTGATCGAGCGGAAGCGCTGGAACCAGTTCGCGCCGTCGAGTTCGGCGGCTTCGTAGAGCTCGGGGTCGACGCGCTGCAGCGCCGCCATGAAGACGACGATCGGATAGCCGAGCTGCACCCAGACGAGGACGACCATGATCGCGCCGAGAGCCGTATCGGGGCTGCCGAGCCAGTTGTGCGCGAGGGATCCGAGACCGATGCTCTCGAGGATCGTGTTCAGGGCGCCGTCATCGGGGCGCAGCACCCAGCCGATGACGATGCCGGCGATGGCCGCAGGAAGGATCTGCGGCAGGTAGTAGGTCGCGCGCAGGAAGCTCGCGAGCCGCCCGCCGTACTTGCGGCCGACGACGTCGAAGAGGAGCGCGGCGATGATGAGGCCCAGCACCGTGGGCAGGATCACCATGGCGACGATCATCCAGATGCTGTTGCCGAACGACGTCCAGAACTTCGTGTCGCCGAACAGGCGCACCCAGTTCTCGACGCCGATCCACTCCGGCGGCTTGATGCCGCGCCAGCTCGTGAAGGAGAGATAGATGTTCCACACGAGCGGGATCAGGATCACGACGCTCAGCAGGATCAGGCCGGGGATGAGGTAGAGCCAGTAGCCGGCGGATCCGCGCCCGCGCTGCGGGATCAGCGGCTCCTCGGGAAGGGGCTTGGCACGCCGCGCTCTGGGCGGCCGCACGAACGGGACGGCGGACATGACCGTCTCCTCACTTGGTCGAAGGAATGGGGGTGGCGGAGGGGCGGGCGCCTCTCCGCCACCGGGGATCAGCCGCGCAGGCTCGAGACGTACGACTCGTACTCGTCACCGAGTCCGGTCTGCACCTGCTCGGGTGTCGAGCTGCCGTTGGCGAGGTTCTGCAGCTGGGCGACGAGGGTGTCGTAGAACGTCGGCGTGGGCCAGTCCGGGTAGAACGAGAGGCCGTCGGAGTCGAGGATCGAGTTGAACGCGGTGATGAGCTCCTTGCTCTTCTCATCCGTGATGTCGGACTCGTTCGCCGCCACCGGAACGCCGCCGTTGTTGCCGATGATCGCCTGGATCTCGGGGCGCAGCGTGATGTCGATGAACTTGTAGGCCAGATCCTTGTTCTTCGCGTTCTCCGGAACGACCCACAGGTTGCCCGAGGAGCCGAGGCTCAGCTTGCTGCCGGGGAAGTTGAAGATGCCCCAGTCGTACCCGCTGATCTCCTCGGTGAAGCGGCCGTACCACCAGCTGCCCGACACGAAGATCGGGTAGTTGCCGGCGATGAACGCGGTGCCCGCATCCTCCGCCTTCATGCCCGCCACGTCCGGGGAGATGTAGCCGGCGTCGACGTACTCCTTGAGGGTGTCGGTCGCGTAGGTGATGGGGTCGTCGTTCCAGTCCACCGGGTTCTTGTAGAGCTGGTAGTCGTCGACCCACGAGCGGTCTGCCTTGCTCAGTGCCAGCTGGTACCAGAGCTGGCCGAGCGGGTACTCCGCACCCGCCTCGGCGAGCGGTGTGATGCCCTTGGCGACGAACGCGTCGAGCACCTTCACGAACTCGTCGTAGGTCGTCGGCACTTCGAGGCCCGCATCCGCGAAGGCCTGCTTGTTGTAGTAGACCGTGACGAACTCGCCGTAGTTGGGGATGCCGTACCAGGCGTCTCCACCCATGACGCCGTCCTCGCTGTAGCGGGCGGTCGTCTGCAGCGACGGGGCGAGCTTGTCGGCCCAGCCGTTCTCCTCGACCGCCGAGGTGATGTCGGTGAGCAGACCCTGGCTGGCCAACAGGCCCGCTGTCGCGTTGCCCTTGTTGTACTCCATGATGTCCGGCGCCTCGTCGGAGTTCAGGACCTGGCTGGCGGTGGAGCGGATCTGCTCGAAGCCCTTGGCCTCGAAGTCCACCTTCGCGCCGGTCTCCTCCTCGAAGACCTTGATCGCCTCGTCCCACGCCTTGCCCATGGCGCTGTCTTCGCCCTCGTAGTGCCAGAGCGTCAGGGTGTTGGAGTCCTCCGTGCTGCCGCCGCCGCCCGAGCAGGCGCTCAGGGCGAGGGCGGCCACGGCGACGCCGCCGAGCAGGATGAGGGAGCGGTGTGTGGTGCGTGATGTGATGCGTGCCATCTTCGGCACTCCTTTCATGGTGACCGTCGGTGGTCGGGTGTTGCGGGACGGGCGAAGCGGCTTATCGAAGCGCTTCGATAACGCGCAGGAGGAGGGACGGGGGAGGAGGGTCATCTCGACCGGGCGGCGACGGAGCCGACGTCGAGGTAGTGGGGGGCGATGAGGTGCACGCCCGGTTCGGGAGCGGATCCGGCCAGGGCGGCGACGGCGAGCTCGACGGCGAGCTCGCAGCTTTCGGCGGGAACGAGAGGAATCGAATCGAGCGGCGTGCTGAGGGCGGCGGTGTCGAAGGAGGAGCCGACGGAGACGATCGAGATGTCCCCCGGAACGCTGAGCCCCGCATCCGCGAGCGCGTCGAGCACGCCCTGGTGGACGTCCTCCGCGCAGTGCAACACGATCGCGCTCACCCCCTCGTCCAGCAGCCCCCGGACCCCGTCGCGGATCGTCGCGGTCGTGGGCCGCGACTGCCCGGCGTAGCGGAACGCGGTGGGCACACCGCGGCGTTCCGCCGCGCGCTCGAAGCCGGCACGCACGCGCGGCGGGAAGTTCGAGCGCTCGTAGGAGATCTCGGGATGGCCCAGCATGCCGATCGAACGATGACCCAGATCGATGAGCCGGTCGGCGGCGAGGGCGGCCGCGCGCTCGAAGTCGAGGTCGACGCACACGAGACCGTCCCGGTCGTTCGGCACTCCGATGAAGATGCTCGGGAGGGCGATCTCCCGGGACAGCGCCACTCGGGCATCGTCGGGGGCGACGTCGAGCACCAGGATCGCGTCGACCAGTCCACTGGCGGCCACCCGCCGCATCCCCGCCTGCGCGTCCTCGTCGGTCAAGAGCAGGATGTCGTAGTCGTTGCGCCGGGCCGCGACCGCCGTGGCCAGCACGAACGCCATGTGCGTCGGCGCATGCGTGTCGATGCGCAACGGCTCGGTGAGCGCGAAGATCTGCGTGCGCCTCCCGGCGAGCATCCGCGCGCCGGCGTTCGGGCTGTAGCCGAGCTCCGCGACCGCCTTCTCGATACGCCGACGGGTGTCCACGGCGACGGGCCGCTTGCCGCTGAGCGCGTAGGACACGGTCGAGATCGACACGCCGGCGGCCTGCGCCACCTCGTTGATCGTGACCATCTCATCCTCTTCGCCGGGTTGGTCGAAGCGCTTCGACGCTGCTTCGTCCAGGACTGTAGAACACGATCGGATGCCAGCGCAACATGTTTCGCGGAGAAAACAACAAATCGGGGACCTGCGGTGCGTTTGACGCAGACACGCCCGGCACGTCATAATCGGCCACATGACTGACAATGCACGTTCTCTGTCCGCCTGGGAGGCGAACGGGACTGCTGGCTCCATGATGGCCGGCCGCATTGTCATGTGTTGTCGAATGTGCCGCTGACTCGGTCACCCCGTCCGACGCCGCCGCGCATCTGAAGCGCCGCGCGTCCTCTGCATCCGCTCTGTGATGCTGCGCACCCGGCCCTGACCCTGGGCCGCGACTGACAACACCTGAATCGGGCACGAGTCCCGGTTCCTCTTCCGGCAAGGAATCCGCACATGTCCACTCCCGTTGCTCTCGACAACCGCACCTCCGCCCGCCCCGCCCTGCGTCTGGTCACCGACGCTCCCGCAGCTCCCGCTCCGGCGCCCGCCGCCGAGCGCAGTCTTCCCGCCGGCACCGCGCCGCGCGGCTTCGCGCTCTACGTCGGCTTCGACGAGGCGAAGGCGGCCGCCTCCGGCGTCTCTCTCGGAACGATCGTCGAGGCCCTTCGCCGCACACTGCACGATCTCGCTCCCGCCGCAGAGACCTACGCGACCGTCGCCCTCGCTCCCGTCGGCGCCGGAGGTCGTGACGTCGACGTCGTACGCCTGGCACTGCACGAGCCCTCGGCTGTGGCCCGCACGAAGCCCGAGATCGAGGTCGAGGAGCGCGCCGAGGCCGGCGTCGTCGTCGACATCTCCCGCAAGCGCGTGTTGATCGACGGCGAGTCCGCCGCCTTCACGTTCAAGGAGTTCGAGCTGCTGCAGTACCTCGTGCTGCGCGAGGGACGCACGATCGAGCGCGCCGAGCTGGTCGGCTCCCTCTGGCAGCAGGGCGACGCGGACGCGCCGGGCGAGCGCACGATCGACGTGCACGTGCGTCGCCTGCGCGCCAAGCTGGGGCGCTTCGAGGACATCGTGCGCACCGTGCGCGGAGTCGGCTACCGCTTCGACCGGCACGCCGACGTCGCCATCCGCTACGGCCACGGCACCCCCTCCCCCGACCGGTTCTGAGTCGGTCGGCCCGCTGTCGGCGGGCCGACGTAGGGTGTGCACATGGATGCGGGCGCCTCGACGATCGGGCGACGCCCGCCTCGGTCCGCTGCGCCGACGCATTCCCGACCTCGCGAAAGCGTCTACCGCCCTCGCGACGAGGTGGATCTCCATCGAACCGTCGTCTTCCAGCGGCGCGGGGCGCACGACCCCACCCTCGTCGTGGACGGCCACGTCGTCTGGCGCGCGAGCAGGACCCCCGAGGGGATCGCCACCCTCGCTCTTCGCGCGAGCGGCGTCGGGATCCGCCTAGCGGCTTGGGGCCCCGGCGCCGGCTGGGCACTCGACCAGGCACCCGCCCTCTGCGGCGCGGATGACGACCGCGGCGACTTCGACGCATCCCACCATCCGCTCATCGCCGCGACGCACCATCGCCACCCGGGGCTGCGCCTGGGCCGCACCGACCTGGCCTTCGACGCCCTCGCGAGCGCGATCTTCGAGCAGAAGGTCACGGGCCTGCAGGCATTCGGGGCCTGGCGACGCATCGTCACCTGGTTCGGCGAGCGCGCACCCGGCCCCACCCCGCGCCCGATGTTCGCACCTCCCACCGTCGACGAATGGCGACGCATCCCCTCTTGGGCGTGGCACCGCGCAGGACTCGAACCACCGCAGTCACGCGCCGTGGTCAAGGCGGCGTCCCATGGCGACAGCATCGCGCGCGCCATGGCGGAGGCTTCCGACAACACCGAGCGCGACCGCATCCTGACGAGCCTTGCGGGCATCGGCCCCTGGACGTCGGCCGAGACGCGCATCCGCGCGTGGGGCGATGCGGACGCGGTGAGCATCGGCGACTACCATCTCGCGCACCAGGTCGGGCATGCCCTCATCGGCCACCGTGTCGACGACGACGCCATGCTCGAGTTGCTCGCCCCGTGGGCGGGGCAGCGACAGCGGGTGATCCGGCTGCTGGCAGCCAGCGGCGTCCACGAGCAGCGCCGCGGTGCGCGTCTGGCGCCCGAGGATCACCGCTCGCGCTGAAGCGTCCGCCCCCTACGCTGGGCCCATGACGAACTCGCGCACGGGCTGGCCCCGCGGTCGCACCATGTGGATCCTCGGCACGCTGGCCCTGTTCGCCGCGGGGGTCATTGTCGGCATCGCCCTCGGATCGGTGTGGATCGGACTCCTGCTGGCCCTCGTGGTCTCGATCGGATGGCTCATCGCCTACGAGTCGTGGCGGGGTCGCAACGTCGGCATCTACGACCGGGACGACGACGGCGCCCAGCTCTGAGGCTCATGCCCATTGCGTGAGCTTCGCCGGGCTGCGCACGAGCCAGACGTCCACGATCCGCCCGGCGACGTCGACGCCGAATGCGGCGAGCCCGACCGCTCTGCTGCCCTGGCGAAGAAGGTATCCGAGGCCGTCCGCCGTCTCGACCGGCTCGAGGCTGGCATCCGGCTGTTTGGCGAGGATCCCGAGCACGAACCTCGCGACGTTGTCCGCGCCGATGACGGGACGACGGGCAGCGGACACCAGACCACCGCCGTCGGAGGTCAGGACGACCGCCGGATCCAGCGCGACCACCAGCTCCTCGAGCCGTCCGCTCGCGCACGCGGCAGCGAAGGCCGCGACCACGTGGTCGTGAACAGCACGCGACGCGCGTCGGCCGCGTTCCTCGCCGACTTTGCGCCGAGCGGATGCGGCGAGCTTGCCGCACAGCTGCGGGCGAACGCCCGACCGTCTCGGCGATCTCGGCGAACGGAACGCCGAACACGTCGTGCATCACGAAAGCCACTCGCTCGGCCGGCGTCATCGCATCGAGGACGATCTGCAGCGCGAGGCTCACGGAGTCATCCAGCGTGACCGCATCGAGCGGATCCGCGGCCGAGGGGACCGCACCTATGGAACCGGCCGCGGGCACCGGCTCGGGCAGCCACGGCCCGACATAGCGCTCGCGACGTGCTCTCGCCGAACCGAGCACGTCGAGGCAGATGCGCGAGGTGACGCGATTGAGCCATGCACCTGGCCTGTCGATGGCGGCGCGCTCCTGCTCTGTCAGCGCCACCCAGCGCAGGTACGCCTCCTGCACCGCGTCCTCCGCCTCGCCCACGTCGCCGAGCATCCGGTAGGCGAGAGCGACCAACGACACCCGCTCATCCTCGACATCGCGCATGGCTGCACCCCTCTCATCCGTTCGACGACACAGCCTCTCCGATTGTGACCTCACGTTCTGCGGTGCTGTGTCGTCGAAGACACAGAAGCACCCGACGGACGGGGCGGAGAGGACGCACATGCGAATCGCGATCGCGGGAGGAACCGGGCTGCTCGGCAGCAAGCTCGCGCACGAGGCCAAGGGACGCGGGCACGACGTGCGGCTGCTCTCGCGCGCGACCGGCATCGATCTCACGGCACCCGACGGCATCGCCGAGACCGCGGCTCGGGTCGAGGGCTGCGACGCCGTCATCGACGTCCTCAGCATCGGCACCCAGAACGAGGCGGCTTCGATCGCCTTCTTCGAGTCGACGACGCGCTCGCTGCTGTCGGCAGAGGAGCAGGCGGGGGCGGGTCACCACATCGTCCTCTCCATCGTCGGGGTCGATCGGGCGCCGGCAGCGTACTACGCAGGAAAGGTGGCCCAGGAACGCGCGGTGCAGGAGGGCCCGATCCCGTGGACGATCCTCCGCGCGACCCAGTTCCACGAGTTCGCGGCGCAGATGTTCACGGTCGCCGCTCGCGGCCCGATCCACCTCGCCCCGCGGATGCGCACCCAGCCCGTCGCCGCTGACGAGGTCGCTCGGCGCCTGGTCGATCTCGCCGAAGCTCCGGCGCTCGGGCGGGTTCCGGATCTGGCGGGACCGCACGAAGAGAGCCTCGTCGACATGATCCGGCGCTATGCGCGTGCCACGGGCCATCGCGGGTGGATCCCGGCGGTGTCGCTGCCGGGATCGTTCGGACGAGCGATGCGCGACGGACGCCTCCTGCCCGCCGCCGGCGCGACGATCGGACGACAGAGCTTCTCCGAGTGGATCGCATCGCTGCGATGAAGACGCAGGCCGAATAGCGCGCCACCCCTGGAGGGCGCGCACAGCTCGCTCCTAGGATGGGGCGCGTGACCACCACAGATCCTGCCCTGCCACCGATCGATCCGCCCGCCGCATCCGGACCTGCTCTGCAGCTTCGCGGCCTGACCAAGCGCTTCGGTGACAAGGTGGCCGTCGCGGGCATCGATCTCGATGTGCCCACCGGCTCCTTCTACGGGCTCGTCGGCCCCAATGGAGCGGGAAAGACGACCACGCTGTCGATGGCCACGGGTCTGCTGCGACCGGATGCGGGAACCGCCGTCCTGCACGGGGTCGACGTGTGGCGCGACCCGGTCGCCGCGAAGGCGATGATCGGCAACCTCGCCGACGGCGTGCGTCTGTTCGACCGACTCACCGGTGAGCAGCTCATCACCTACACGGGGATGATGTTCGGCCTGGCGCGCGACGAGGTGGCCGCTCGCACCGCTGATCTGCTGACCCTCATGGACCTCACGGAAGCCGCCGGCACCGCCGTCGTCGACTACTCCGCAGGTATGACCAAGAAGGTCGCGCTCGCCTGCGCCCTGGTGCATGCGCCCCGCATCCTCGTACTCGACGAGCCGTTCGAGTCGGTGGATCCCGTTTCCGCCGCGAACATCGAGGACGTGTTGCGCAGCTACGCGGGCAGCGGCGGCACCGTGATCGTCTCGAGCCACTCGATGGACCTCGTGCAGCGCATGTGCGACCACGTCGCGGTCATCGCGAGCGGACGTGTTCTCGCGGCGGGCACGATCGACGAGGTGCGGGCCGGTCAGAGCCTGCAGGACCGTTTCGTCGATCTGGTCGGCGGCCGCCATCACTCGGAGGGACCGCAGTGGTTGCGACTCTCCTGAAGCTGCGCTTCCGCGTCCTCGGCAACACCCTCGCCGCCAACCCCTGGCAACTCGTCGGGTTCATCCTCGGCGGACTGTGGGCCGTCGGGCTCCTGATCGGCGTGTGGATCGGGCTGTTCGCGGCGGGCTTCGCCGGCCTCGACGTGGTCGCCATGGTCGTCACGGCGGGCGGCGGCATCCTCGTGCTCGGATGGGCGCTCGGTCCGCTGTTCATCGCCGGGGTGGACACGACGCTCGATCCCGTCAAGCTCGCCCCGTTCCCCCTGACGACCAACAAGATGATGGTCGCCCTCACAGCGGCCGGGCTCACCGGCATCCCTGGCATCGCCTCGATCGCGGGCGCACTGGGCCTCTTTCTGGCCCTGTGGCGCTGGCCGATCGCCCTCGTCGCCGCGCTCGTGTGCATCCCGCTCGGCATTCTCACGTGCGTCGTCGTGTCGCGGCTCATCGCCGCGCTCAGCAGCAGCGCCGGCGGCAACCGCCGCACGCGAGAGCTCCTCGGCGGCCTCGCGTTCCTTCTCATCATGCTCGCCGGCCCCATCACGATCGGCATCATGAACCTGCTGGATGCGGGAGTCAGCGCCGCGGGCGATCCCGCCGACCGCATCGGCGGCATCATCTCCGCGGCCTCGTGGACCCCGATCGCCGCCGCGTGGGCGGTGCCGGCGACGCTCGCCTCGGGCGACATCCTCGGGGGCATCCTGAAGCTGTTGATCGGGGCTGCGACCCTGGTCGTGTTGTGGTGGCTGTGGCGCAGATCGCTGTCCGCAGCGCTCGTCTCACCGCCGCGGGCGCGCACCGCGACCGTCAAGGCGGGCAAGATCGGCTGGTTCGGCCGGATGCCGACCGGCGGAACCGGGGCGACCTGGGCACGGGCACTGACGTACTGGCTGCATGATCCTCGCTACCTGCGCCAGCTCCTCGTCGTGCCGATCATCCCCGTGCTCATGCTGTTCTATTCGGGTGGCGATGTGCGCAGCCCGTTGTTCGCCTACTCGGCCGTGCTCGTCGCCTTCATCCTGAGCATCGTCTCGTTCGCGGACGTGTCGTACGACGGCACGGCGTTCGCGACGGTGCTCGCCACCGGCGTGCGGGGTCGACAGGATCGCGCGGGACGGCTGCTCGCCGCCGCCGCGCTCGGGGTGCCGGTCACGATCGCGATCGCGATCGTCACCGTGGGGCTGTCGACGCAGTGGTCGCTGCTGATTCCGGTGCTCGGCGCGAGCCTCGGGCTGGTGCTGACCGGATACGGGGTGTGCGCAATCAGCTCGGCCTCGGTGGTGCAGCCCGTGCCGGCTCCGGGCGACAGCCCGTTCAAGCGGGTACCCGGAGCGAGCGTCGTGACGGCGCTGCTGATGTTCCTGATCTGGATCGGCGTCGCGATACTGTCTCTGCCCTCGCTGATCCCGGCGATCCTCGCCGGGGTGACGGGCGATGCGATGTGGGGATTCGTGGCGCTGGCAGCGGGACTCGTTCTGGGCACGGTGTTCTCGATCGTCGGAGTGCTCGTGGGCGGGCGCGTCTTCGATCGCAATGCACCCGAGCTCCTCGTGCAGCTGCAGAGCTTCAAGGGCGCCTGACCGCGCCGACCATGAGGGCCCCGGGAGCGCACGCTCCCGGGGCCCTCATCGCGGGGTGGCGTCAGGCGGGGAAGAGCTCCTCCAGCACCCGGATGACGCCGTGCTCCAGGTGCGAGGGCGCACGCAGGCGTGCGCGGGCCGCCACATCCGGGTGCGCATTGGCCATCGCGTACGAGTGGTACGCCGCATCCATCATCTCGAGGTCGTTCAGGTAGTCGCCGAAGACCGCGGTCTGCTCCGCCGAGACGCCCAGCACCTCTTGGAGCCGCCGCAGCGCGACACCCTTGTTGACACCGCGGTTCATGACATCGACCCAGTGCGCCCCGGAGACGACGACCTGGTGGGTGCGGGCGATGTCCGCCAGCGCGGGGGCTGCGCCCGTCTCGGCGTCGCCGAAGTCGTAGACGGCGATCTTGAGGACGTCGTCGTCGACCTGCTCGAGGTCGGGCACGCGCTCGAGCAGGGCGTAGTACTTCTCCGCCTCCGTGCGGAACGCATCGTCGTCGCGCTCAATGTAGGCGGAGCGCTTGCCGCACAGCACGACGCCGACATCCTGGCTCATCCCCCGCGCACGTCGGAGGACGTCGGCCACGAGATCGCGGTCGAGGGTATCGGAGGCCAGCTCCTCGCCGTCGCGCACGACGTAGGTGCCGTTCTCGGCGATGAAGACCATCCCCTCGGCGTGGTCCTCGAACTCCCGCCGCAGGGTCGCATACTGCCGGCCGCTGGCCGGCGCGAAGAGGGCTCCCACACGCCGCATCCGCTCCAGGATCGGCCACAGCCCGTCGGGGACGCGGCCGTGGCCGTCGAGGAGCGTCCCGTCCATGTCGACGGCGACCAGGCGGATGTCGGATGCGGACTCACTCATCCCTCCATCCTCCCCGATCCGTGGGGGCGCACGCGCTCAGGCGGTCGCCGCAGCCTGGTCGGCGAGCGGGGCCGGCGTCTCGGCGTAACTACGCGAGAGACGCCGGTACTGCGGCGACAGGAACGCGATGACCACGATCAGCAGCATCACCAGGCTCGCCGCGACGAACACGAGCGCGATCCCCCGCGCCTCACCGTCGCCCAGCAACCAGCGCCACCCGTCGCGGCCCGCGTCGGTGCGCATGTACGGGATGAGCCAGAACTCGGCGAGCGGGCCGATGAGGAAGGCGGAGATCGGAGCGGCCGCGGACTCGATGCTCGCCGCGAACCCGAAGACGCGCCCCTGCGTCTCGTAGGGCACCACCCGCTGGATGATCGTCTGCTCGGCGGCCTCTGCCACCGGCATGAGTGCCATGAACACCAGCATCCCCACCGCATACAGCCACCACCATTCGCGGAGGGCGAAGGTGAGCCCCAGCACTGAGACGCCGACGTTCACCCACAGGAGCGTCCGCACAGGGTTCTTGCCGAGGCCGAACTTCGCGACGAGACCGCCGCCGATGATGAAACCGATACTGGTGACACCGAGCACGATGCCCCACACCTCGACGCTGAAGAGCGTCAGACCGTACGGGTCCATGAGCGCCATGAAGACGCCGCCCACGAGGTTGTTGAACGTCGTGAACAGCAGGAGCGGCATGAGCCCGGGCACCGACCCGATGGCGGGCAGCACTCCGCGGAAGGTGAGCCGGCGAGGCGGCGCGTCCGGATCGTGCGCGACTCCTCGTTCGGGGATCGGCACGAACAGCAGATGGACGAAGGCGACGGCCGTCGCGGCGATGGCGATGAAGACCGTCGGCCCCATCCCGAGCAAGCCCACCGACAGCCCCGAGAACACGCTGGTGACCATGAACGCGACGCCTTGGACGGTGCCCACCAGTCCGTTCGCGCGGTCGCGGCGGTCGGCGGGTACGAGGAGGGTGACCGTCGTCGACAGGGCGATGTTGCGGAGGTTCTCCACCACGCCGCCGACGAGGATCACGCCCGCGAACAGCCAGAACCAGGGGCCGCCCCAGTCGATGAGCGCGGATGAGGGGATCGCAAGGAACAGGGCGCCCGCCAGCAGATACGTGGCCAGGGTGATGAGGCTGGAGAGCACCATCACGGCCTTCTTCTTCATGTGGTCGACGATCGCTCCGAAGACGATGCCGAAGACGGCCACCAGCAGCATGTAGCTGCCGCCGATGATGGAGGTCGCGAGCACGTTCCGCGTCTCGAGATACGCCCAGAACGTGAGCGCGAACCAGAGGTAGCTGGTGGTCACGTTGGCCACGAGCGTGTTCGCCAGTACCTGATAGAAGCTGCGCATGCGCGAGGCGGGGGTGGGCTCGGCCGTGGCGGGACGTTCGAGCATGACGGGCTCCGCTTCGCTGGGTGGTGGCTCCATCATGACGCCGGGCGCAGACATCCGCGAGGGTTCGGGTTTTCCCGAAGCCGGTCGTCGGGATTGCTCCGATGTGGCCCACGCGGTGCGCCCCTACTTTGGAGACATGACTTCCGCAGCTCCCACCGTGCGACGCGCGAGACGCCTCGCTCCGGCGCAGACCGCCGGGGCGATCGCCCAGCTCGCCGCGCTCGGCCTCATCGGCCCCTTCATCCTGAGCACGTTGCTCGGCCTCCTCGGCACCGGACTAGGGCTCGTCCCCGCCCTCGGCGTGGGCCTGGTCGTCCTCGTCGGACTCGTCTACGTCATGTACGCGGTCGGCTGGCTCGAAATCGCACGCATCGACGGGCTCTACGGACTCGGCCTCCCGGCACCGCGCTTCAGCCCCCGCCCACGCCCGGGCTTCGGCGGCTACCTGCTCTCGCTCTGGCACCAGTTCATCGACCCCTCGATGTGGCGTGCGCTGGCCAACACCGCGATCGCCACCGTCATGGGCATCACGGTCATCAGTCTCGTCTCGATCGTCACCGGTGCGATCGGTGTCGCCTTCGCGCCCCTCTCGGGAGCCGACGAGGTGTGGATCGGCGTGGGCATGATCCCCGCCGGCTGGGCACCGGTGGTGGGGATTCTGGCGGCGCTGCTCGCCCTGGCCGCCACCATCGGCCTCGGCGTGCTGCACGGCGTGATCAGCCGCGCCATCCTCGGGCGCTCCCGGGCTGCGATGCTGGCGCAGGCCGCCCGCACCTCGGACGCGCAGCGGGCCGGAGCCATCCGCGCCGCCGACGTCGAACGCACCCGCATCGAACGGGATCTGCATGACGGCGTCCAACCGCGTCTCGTCTCGGTGGGCATGACCCTGGGGCTCGCGCAGCAGAAGATCGACGACGACCCGGCCACGGCCAAGGCGCTGCTCGAGGAGGCGCACACCTCCACGAAGGCGGCGATCACTGAGCTGCGTCAGCTGGCCCGCGGCATCCATGCCTCCGTCCTCGACGACCGTGGACTGGATGCGGCGCTGTCGGCCCTCGCAGCCCGCTCGCACGTGCCGGTGGCGCTGGACGTGCGCCTGGATGGCCGCTGCTCCCGCGAAGCCGAGACCGCGGTCTACTTCGCGATCGCCGAGTCGCTCACCAACGCGGCCAAGCACTCCCGCGCCGCCGAATGCCGCGTGGTCGTGCGAGTCCGCGACGGCGGCACACTCTGGGCTCGCATCGAAGACAACGGCATCGGCGGAGCGCGGGTGCTGCCCGGCGGCGGCCTCGACGGGATCTCCAACCGCATCCTCGCCGCCGGCGGCAACGTCCGCCTTGACAGCCCGCAGGGCGGGCCGACCGCTCTGGAGGTGAGTGTGCCGTGCGCATCCTGATCTGCGAGGACTCGGTCCTCCTGCGCGAAGGACTCGTCCGACTCCTGGCGGACGCCGGGCACGACGTGGTCGCCGCCCTCCCGGACGCGAGCGAGCTCGATGAGAGCGTCGTCGCCACCGACCCGGAGCTCTGCATCCTCGATGTGCGCCTTCCTCCGACCTACACCGATGAGGGCATCCGTGCGGCGCTGCGCCTGCGCGCGGCGCACCCGCAGCTGCCCGTGCTCGTGCTCTCGCAGTACGTCGAGGAGCGATACGCGAGCGAGCTGATCGCCGCGAACGGCGGGGCGCTGGGCTACCTGTTGAAGGATCGCGTCGCGGATGTGGCGGACTTCCTCGACACGGTGCGCCGCATCGGCGGCGGAGCGACCGTGCTCGATCCCGAGGTCATCGCACAGCTGCTGAACCGTCGCACCCGCGACGAGCGGATGCGGCGGCTCACCGAGCGCGAGTCGACGGTGCTGGCACTCATCGCCGAGGGGCGGTCGAACCAGTCGATCGCCGCCACTCTCTTCCTCTCGGAGGCCTCGGTCGAGAAGCACATCACCGCCATCTTCCAGAAGCTCGAGCTCGAGCCCGGCGAGTCGGGCAACCGCCGCGTCCTCGCCGCCCTCGCGCACGTCGAGCACGGCGCCGGCGACGCCGGCCCTCAGACACCTCAGACAGGAGCAACACGATGAGCACGCTCACCCCTCCCCCGCGACCCCCGACGAGGCCGCACCCTCCAGCACGGCGACGCCGCCCCGGCATCCGGCCGGCAAGGCCGTCGCGATCACCGCGATCGTCATCGGCGCCGTCATCCTGGGCGGGACCGTGGTCTCGGGCGCCGCCAACGCCGTCACCTCCTCGCTGCCGACCTCCTCGCAGACGCTCACCGCGTCGACCGCCGGCGTCACCGAGGTCGACGTGGATGCGAGCGCGGCGCTGTTCGAGCTGCGGTTCGACGACGTCGACGAGGCCACGCTCCAGGTCACCTCCGGCCGGTCCGCCTGGCGGATGGAACGTGACGGCGACGAGCTGAGGATCAGCGCTCCCGACGGATTCTTCGGCATCGGCTGGATCGGCCAGCAGCCGCGGGTCCTGTTGACCCTCCCGCAGTCGCTCGAGGGCGTGGATGCGTCGCTCACGCTCTCCGCGGGAGAGCTTCGCGCCACGGGCACCTTCGGCGAGCTCGAGACGCACCTTTCCGCGGGCAGTCTCATCGTCTCCGGCGAGGCCCGCACGATCGACTCGTCCATGAGCGCAGGAAGCTCCGACATCCGCCTGTCGGGTGTCACCGAGGCCGAGTTCGAGCTCTCGGCGGGTGACCTGACCGCCGAGTTGACCGGCAGCGCGCCGCGCAGCATCGACATCGGCGTCAGCGCCGGATCCGCGGATGTCACCGTGCCGCGCGGCAACTACGACATCCGCTCCAACGTGGAGGCGGGCGGCGTCGACAACCGCCTCTCCGCCGGCAGCGGCCCCCGGATCCCCGTCGAGGTCCGCGTCTCCGCGGGTGACGTGACCCTCCGCGACAACGGCTAGGCGCGAACGAGCATCCATCGAGCGAGCGAGCATCCGATCGGGTGCTCGCTCGCTCAATCAATGCTCACTCGGCGAGCGCAGGAGGAGGATGAGAGGGTGACGTCCTCCTCCTTCTCTGCGTGGCTGCGGGCGCAGCCGTCGCTCGCCGGGTCGGCACCGGCTCTCGACACGGCGAACCTTCCCGATGAACCCCCCGCGCTGTTCGAGCGCTGGCTGCGCGGTGCACAAGCCGCCGGCGTCGCCGAGCCGCATGTGGCGACACTCTCGACCGTCGATGCGGACGGACTCCCCGACGCCCGCGCGCTGATCCTCAAGGATGTCGGCCCCCGCGGATGGGCGGTCGCCGGTCCTCGGTCCTCCGCGAAGGCCGAGCAACTCGCCGTGCACCCGGTGGCGGCCCTCAGCTTCTGGTGGCAGCCGATCGTCCGAGCGGTGCGGCTGCGCGGCGGGATGCTGCCCGCCACCGCGGACGAGATCGCCGCGGACTTCGAGGCACAGCCGGAGTCCGCACGCGTCGGACTGACGTCAGCGGACTGGATGCTCTGGTGGCTCGCGCCCACGCACGTGGAGTTCTGGCAGGGCTCTCCCGACCGACGCCACGCACGCATCATGTACGAACGGCAGGGCGAGAGCTGGCACCGCGAGGTGCGCGGCGGCGAGACGAGCGTCCCCACCGGGGGAGCTGCATCCCGGCGATAGCCTCGAAGGATGCAGCAGGAGCAGGGTCTTTCGGGAGGCAACTCGGCGGGCGCCGTCTTCCGCGCGGGTGACACCGTCCGCAAGCCGTGGACGCCGGCATCTCCGCACGTGCACGCCTACGTCGCGTCGCTACGAGAGGCCGGAGTCGAGGCGCCCGCCCCGCTCGGCCGCGACGAGCAGGGCCGCCAGGTATGGGAGTTCATCCCCGGGACGCTGGCGGCGGAGGGCCTGACGCGGCCGGAGCTTCATCGTGTGGGCGCGATGGTGCGGGCGATCCACGACGCGAGCGTGGGATTCGCTGTGCCGGCGGATGCGGTCTGGGATTCTGCGATCCCGGCGCCCGGCGCCGAGCTCGTCTGCCACAACGACCTCGCCCCGTGGAACCTCGTGAGGGGCGAGAGGTGGATGTTCATCGACTGGGATGCGGCGGCTCCCAGCACCCGGCTCTGGGATCTCGCCTACGCCGCGCAGGCGTTCACGCTCAACGATCCGTCGCGCTCACCCGCCGACGCCGCGGCGGATCTGGCCGCATTCATCGACGGCTACGGGGCGGGCGCCGCGCTGCGTGCGGCCCTGCCCGCGGCGATGGCCGCTCGGGCGGACGCGATGCACGAGCTTCTGCGGTCGTCGCACGCCGAGGGCCGTGAGCCCTGGGGCTCGATGTTCCTGTCGGGTCACGGCGAGCACTGGCTCGCCGCATCCCGCTACGTGCGAGAGCACGAGGGTGCCTGGGCTGGGGCGCTGAACGCGTAGCCGAGCCCGCCGCCTCAGAGCTCCAGCATCCGCTCGCTGCGCTCCCACAGCTCGCGGGCCAGAGCGGCATCGTTCGCCTGCGGGTTCGTGCGCGCAGGCTTGCGCTTGACGTAGTACTCCCCCGTCGCATAGTCGTGGCCCGGAGCACCCTCCGCGAGGTACACGAGGGTGTCGGCACCCTTGGGGATGCTCGTGAGGAAGAGCTTCTTGAGGGGCGTCTGGTAGATGAGGCGCATGGGCGAGCTCGGCGCGTTCGAAAAGCTCGTGGCGATGTTTCCCGGGTGGAAGGCGACGGCCCCGATTCCCTGCGAGCGGTAGCGGCGATCGAGCTCCTTCACGTGCAGGATCTGCTCGAGCTTGGCGGTGCCGTAGGCGCGCGTCGCGCTGAAGGAGCGTTCGTTGTCGAGGTCGTCGATGTCCAGCTGGCCGAACAGGCGTGCGCCGACGCTCGAGGTGTTGATGATCGTGGCCGTGGAGGCGACCAGCCGCTCCATGAGCAGTTGGGTCAGGAGGAACGGGGCGAGATAGTTCACCTGGAACGTCATCTCGTGCCCGTCGATCGTGCTCTCGCGCACCTTGCCGAAGATTCCACCGGCGTTGTTGGCGAGCACGTCGATGCGGTCGTACTGCGCGAGCAGGTCGTCGGCCAGTTCCCGAACGCTCGCGAGATCGGCGAAGTCCGCGAGGTGCACTCGCGCACCCATCTCCCGGGCGATCTGAGCCGTGCGCTCCGGATTGCGCCCGACGGGGATGACGGTGCGCCCCTGCGCGTGCAGCACCCGCGCCGCCTCCCGCCCGATGCCGTCGCTCGCGCCGGTGATCACGATCGTCTTGCCCGCCATGTGGCCTCCTCCGCCGCAGCTCGCGAAAGCCTAGCCGTCACACCTAGCGGGGCAGCATGAAGAAGAGCCCGAGCACGACGAGCAGAAGCGCTGCCAGGGACACCACGAGGGCGTGCGCGTTCTGGCCGTATCGCGCGGCGCGCGCCAGCGCGAAGATCGCCAGCAGTGCCCACAGCCATGAGGTGAACATGAACGCGGCCATCGGCATCAACGCCGCCATGCTGCTCGCACCGGTCGTCGTCAGCATGATCCACGAGAACGACGCCCAGATGAGCGCCATCGGCACGAGGCCGAGATATGCGAGAACGAGAGTCAGCGCACGAGGCGGGCGGGGACGGGGACGCGACTCGGAGCTCATGTCGTCTTTCGGCATCGGTGGACTCGGAACTGTCACCGTACCGGCCTCGTTGCGGTCAGGGGACGCGGCAGATGATCTCCCCGTGGAGCAGGGAGAACCAGCCGTCCTCCGCGCGCGACCACTCCCGCCATGCCGCGGCGATCCGGTCGAGCTCTTCGGCGTCGGTGTCGGGCCTCGCCTCCAGCTGCCGTGCGAGCGCGGACTGACGGATGCGGTCCGCCCACAGATTGCCCCACCACATCCGCTCGTCGGCACTCGCGTAGCACCATGTGCTCGATGACGCGCTGATGTCGGTGAGCCCCGCCTCTCGCGCCCAGGACAGGAGCCGTCTCCCGCCGTTCGGCTCGCCGCCGTTGGCGCGGGCCGCCGCCTGATACAGCTCCAGCCAGCGGTCCATCTCGGGCAACTGCGGCCACCACGCGAACCCGGCGAAGTCGGCGTCGCGCACCGCGATGATCCCGCCGGGCCGGGTCACCCGCGCGAGTTCCCGCAGGGCCTGCACCGGATCAGCGATGTGCTGCAACACCTGATGTGCGTGCGTCACGTCGAACGAGTCGTCGTCGAACGGCAGGGCGTGCACGTCGGCGATCCGCACGTCGACGTTCGGCACTCCGCGTTCGTCCACGGTCATGCGCGTCAATGCCGCCTCGTCTTCTCCGATCTCGGTGGCAGTGACGTGAGCCACGCGCTCCGCGAGGTCGACCGTGATCGTGCCGGGCCCCGCCCCCACATCCAGCAGCCGGTCGTCATGGCCGAGGAACGGCAGGAGGTAGGCGGCGGAGTTCTCGGCGGTGCGCCAGCGGTGCGATCGCAGGACGGATTCGTGGTGACCGTGCGTGTACGTGGACATGCCTCCACGTTCCGGCTTCGAGGCGCTGCCGCGGAAGACCGTACTGTTCATAGGAGCGATCCACCCACCCAGCCGAGAGGAGCCGGTCATCTCGAACGAACTCGGCGACTTCCTCCGCGCTCGCCGTCAGGACAGGGAGCTCGCGCCCGGCCACGACGCCCCCGGCGCCCGGCGGACTCCGGGCTTACGCCGGGAAGAGGTGGCGACCCGCGCCGGGATCAGCGTCGACTACTACATCCGTCTGGAGCAGGGACGGGAGTCCCACCCGAGCGACGCCGTGATCACCGCCCTCGCCCGCGCGCTCGCGTTGTCGCCGGATGCGGCGCGACACCTCGTGCGGCTTCGCGATACCGGCGCCGCTCCGGCGGAGCCGACTTCCGACGCGGATCTCGTCCCGCGGATGTCGGCTCTCGTCGCAGCGGTCGGCCCGCAGCCCGCGTACGTGCTCGACAGGTTCAGCACGATCGTCGCAGCGAACGAGGAGGGCATGTCGCTGTACGCCGGACTCGCCGAGCTTCCGCCGGAGCAGCGCAACACCTGCCGTTACCTGCTCACCGACCCGCGCGCCCGCGAGACGTTCCTCGACTGGGAGGAGCTCGCCCGCGGCGCCGTCGCCCACCTGCGGGCGGCGAACGTCGACCGCCTCGACGACCCTCGGCTGGGCGATCTCGTACGCGCGCTCGGGGCCCAGAGCGCGCAGTTCGCGGCGTGGTGGAGCGGGCACATCGTGGAGCGGCGTCGGGGGGCGACCACCCGCATCCGCGGACTCGACGGTGTCGTCGTCGAGCGGAGCTACGAGATCCTCCACCTGCCGGACGACGCCGTGCGGCTCACGATCTGGCTCCCACCGGCGGCATGAGCACCCGACCTACACTCGTGCCATGAGTGCGTTCCTCCCCGGTTCCCGCGGCACGCAACCGTGCCCCAACTGCGGCGCCCAGGTCGCGCAGTCCGACCGGTATCCCGCGTATCTCTGCGACGAGTGCGAAGCGCGCGCGGTGGATGCGGACGGCGCCCGCGTCACCGGATCGAACGCCTCCTTCGGCGGCGGGTTCGTCTTGCACTGGCCGGACGGCGAACACGAGTCCCTCCCGTGCGCCTCGGCACGGGTGTGGGTCGACGGACGCGAGTGGGAGTACTCCGAGGCGCGCTTCGGCGGGGTGCTGATCACCCCCGTCCGCGAGCGCTGACCCGGCCGTCGCCTGGGTGTCATCGATGCGTCAGCAAAGAATCACGAAAAGGTAACGGAAACCTCTTCCCCTCCGTTATCTCACCGTTATAGAGTGCTCGCACGGTAGTTGTTTTGCTGTGGCAGCTACCGACATGTGATTGCAGGACACTCTTGGTGCAAAGGGACAAGGGCCGGTCGGAAGCCTCTCCGACCGGCCCTTACTGCTGTCCGCGATGCGTCAGCTCTGCGACTCCGAGACCTGCAGCGCCGGGGCGTCGTCACCCGTGGTGATCTCGACCTTGCGCGGCTTGGCCTTCTCGCTGACGGGGATCGTGACGCTCAGCACGCCGTTGCGGTAGCTCGCCGAGATCTTCTCGGTGTCGAGTCCCTGCCCGAGGCTCAGCTGGCGCAGGAAGGTGCCCGACGTCCGCTCGCGCGTGATCCAGGTGACCCCGTCGCCGGCCGAGAGCGTGCGCTCAGCACGGATGGTGAGCAGCTGGCCGTCGATGTCGACGTCGACCGAGCCGGGGTCGATGCCGGGCAGGTCGGCGGTGAGGACGTAGTGGTCGCCGTCGCGGTAGAGGTCCATCGGCATCTGCCGAGGGCCGCGCCGTGCGGTGTCGAAGAACGTGTTCGCCATGCGCTCCAGGTCACGGAGCGAGTCGTATGCAGCCATAGTCGTCTCCTCTCGAGCGGGATCGGATGCGGATCCGACCCGTAGTCCCTAAGTTGAGCCCTCTTGACTCAACAATCACAGATTAGCACTCTCATGCCGAGAGTGCCAGTTCTCACAGCCACTCCTGGAGCGTCGTCGGCGGCCTCATAGAATCGGCGCGTGAACGACTCCGCCGAGGCGGCGAAACGACCGCCTCTGCTGCGGAGGATCGCCCTCAATCCGCTGATCTGGGCGGCCGCGTGCGCGCTGGCGGCCCTCCCCGGGTACCTCACCGACGGTGGCTTCTTCTCGTACCTGATGTCGGTCGTGGCGGGCGCACTGTGCGGGATCTGGTTCGTGAACCTCACGGTGCGCATGCCGCATCCCGCCGGCACGATCGCGCATCTCGTGATGGCGGTCGCTCTCGCTCCGGCCCTCTTCGCCGCGATCGAACTCGTGCCGCAGTTGCTGGCACCGGGCACACCGCGCGCCGTCTACACGGGCGTCCTCTTCGCGTTGCCGCCGGCGGCCGGCTGGGTCTGGATCACGCTCATCAGCCGCATCACCTCGCTCCTCACGGGAAAGGCCCGGGCGCGGCCCCGCGTGCCACTCGCATGGGAGAACGACGGCGATGCGGTCATCGTGCGCTTCCGTGCGATCCCGATGCGGATGCGGGAACTCACCGCGTGGATGGTCGCCACCATCCTCGTGACGGGAGCGATCGTCGCGACGGCACTGATCATCTTCGGCGACATCGTCGAGCGGCTCGGCCCCCGCCTGCTGATCCTCGCGCTCGGGGTGCTGTTCGCCCTCCCGGCCTATCTCGTCGTCACCGCGCTCCTGCGCAGGCGCTCTGTCGATGCGACCGTACGCGTCTCGCGCGACCGGGTCTGGATCACCGCCGGCGAGACGACGCACGCGCTCCGCCTGAGCCAGATCGAGCGGCTGCGATGGGGCACCGGCAGCGACTACGCGCGGCTCGAGGTCACGGCGCCGGGGGTCGACCTGGCCCTGCTGGTCGGCATAGCGAAGCAGGCGGACGGCCTGGCACCCGAACTCCCGCCGCTGCCGGCGCGAACGCTGCGTCTCGCCGAGACCGAAGGCCTCGAGAAGACCACCTCGCGCCGCGGCTTGGTCACTCTCTCACGCGAGTGAAGAGTTCCCTTACATACATTTACCTACGTTTATGGCAGTATGTAGCCGTGGAAGAACTTCTGAGTGTCGACGACGTCGCTGCCCGTCTACAGCTCGGCCCCGTACCGTGCGCGAATACATCCGCAGTGGACGTCTGCAAGCGACCCGCATAGGCAAGCAGTACCGCATTCACATCAAGGATCTGAAGCTCATCGAAGGCGGTGCGCCCCTGGCAGCGCCCACCCAGGAAGGCGCGTCGACGCGGACGGCAGCCTCCGTCGTCGTTCGCGTCGACGCCGCGAGCGCGGAACAGGAACGGCGAGTCTCAGACCTGCTCAATGCGAATGGAGCGGCACCCCGGGTCGCACTTCAGATCGTGCGCATGCCAGATGATCTCGCGCTCCAGATCATCGCGTCCGGTCCGCTCGATGCCGTTCTGGACGTCCTCGTCACCATCAACAATGCCGTGGAGATCACGAATGAATGACCTCCGCTATCGCAGCAGCACTGGTGCCCTCCAGATCCGCGACACATATGAGCGGCTTCTGCGCCGCTACCTGCCCGACGCCGGACAGAGCGTCGCCCTCACCTCGATCGGCGAGATCACCGCAATCACCGCCGGATCTCCCACAGCTCCGCCCGTTGTCCTTCTGCACGGCTCGGGCTCGACGGCGCTGTCCTGGGCGCCGACCATCCTGCAGTTGGCCGAGTCGCATCACGTCCACGCGCTTGATCTGCCTGGCGAGCCCGGTAGGAGCACGTCCACCCGGGTGCCCTTCGCCGCCGAGGATCAAGCCCGCTGGGTCTTCGAAGCGCATCAACAGCTCATCGGCGCTCCGGCCGCCTATGTCGGAGTCTCGCTCGGCGGGTGGATCGCCACGGCGTTCGCGGCACACCGCCCCGAGCAGGTGGAACGTCTGATCCTTCATTCGTCCAGCGGTTTCGGTCCGCGCAAGATCGCCCCGCTCGTTGTGGCCGGCCTCCTCACCGGGCTCGGGGAGTCCGGCCGGAAGCGCGCTCTGTCCTATCTCACAGGGCCGCACCGGACCGACGAAGCGCGAACAGAACTCCAGCGACAGCTCGACCGGTACGCGATGCAGACCTTCGCACACTTCTCGCCTCGAACCGACAAGCTCCCCGAGCATCCGACGGAGTTGTTGCGGAACATCCGGGGTCGTGTGACCGCCACCTTCGGCGCGAAGGACCGGATGCTCGACGCCGTTGCGGCTGCCCGCCGCATCCGCGCGACGATCCCCGCTGCCGAGGTGGAGCTTCGCTCGCACGAGGGGCACCTTCTCAGCGATCAGCCCCACCTGACCTACCGCCAGCTCACCGACTGAGCAGACGGCCTGGCGATGCGGTAGGTCAGGCGATGCGCGCCCTAGCGGGCCGAGAGGCGCTCGCGGACGACGCGGCGCAGCACCTTGCCGATCTGCGAGCGGGGTAGATCCTGCACCTCGACGATCCGCTTGGGCACCTTGTACGAGGTGATGTGCGTGCGCGCGAAGTCCCGCAACGCGGACGCGTCGAAGACGGCGCCCTCGCGTGTGACGATCGCGGCCACCACATCCTCACCGCCGGATGGACGGGGGATGCCGACGACGGCCGCCTCGGCCACATCCGGGTGCAGCAGCAGCACCTGCTCGACCTCGGTCGGGCTGACATTGAAGCCGCCCGTGATGATGAGCTCCTTGACGCGGTCGATGACCGTCACGAAGCCGTCCTCGCTCACCGTCACGATGTCGCCGGTGCGCAGCCATCCTCCGGGAAGCAGCACGGCCGCGGTCTCGTCCGGCTGCTGCCAGTAGCCCTGGAACACCTGCGGGCCACGGATGAGCAGCTTCCCCGCTTCTCCGGCCGGGCGATCGACCCGCGGATCGTCGGGATCGACGACCCGGATCTCGGTGCTCGGGAACGGAACGCCCACGGTGCCGGGGCGCCGCGAGGGGCCGATCGGGTTGCCGAGCGCGACCGGCGAGGTCTCGGTCATGCCGTAGCCCTCCACGAGAAGTCCGCCGGTCGCCTCCTCCCAGCGCGTCACCGTCGGCACCGGCAGGCTCGTCGCTCCGGAGATGGCGAAGCGGATGCTGGACAGATCGACGCCCTTGCGGGTGCTGGCGCGCGAGAGCGCATCGTAGATCGGCGGCACGGCGGGCAGGAACGTGGGTTTCGATTTCGCGGTCGCGGCGACGACCGCATCCACGTCGAACTTCGGGAAGAGCACCACACGCGCCCCCAGAGAGATCGCGAAGGTGAGGCAGAGGGTGAGTCCGTACGCGTGGAACAGCGGGAGCACGGCGTAGAACACCTCACCGCCCTCGGTGAGCCCCGGCACCCACGCGCGCCCCTGCGCGGCGTTGGAGCGGAGGTTGCGGTGCGAGAGGATCGCCGCCTTGGGCGAGCCCGTCGTGCCGCTGGTCAGCTGCAGCAGTGCGGTGTCGTCCAGACGAGGCTTCGGCCACTTGCGCGGGAGCTTGCGCACACGAACGAAGTCGGACCATTCGAGCAGGCCGCGGGCGCGCGGGCGGGTGGTCATCGCCTCGCGCGTCTCGCGAGCCTTGGCCACCGGAAGGCGCAGCGCGAGGCGCTTGCCCAGCGGCAGCGCGTCGGGCATCCGCACGGAGACGATGGCCGAGGGCGCGACGTCCTCGGGGAACTCGGCGACGGTGTCCGCGACCTTGTCCCAGACGATGGCGACGACCGCGCCGTGCACCTCGAACTGGTGGCGCAGCTCACGCGGGGTGTAGAGCGGGTTGTGCTCCACGACGATCGCCCCGATGCGCAGCGCCGCGTAGAACGCGACGACGTGCTGCGGACAGTTCGGCAGGATGAGCGCGACCCGGTCCCCGGCCTGCACACCCAGCTTGCGCAGCGCGTTGGCGGCGCGGGAGACCTGCTCGCCCAACTCGTCGTAGGTCGTCTCGGCGCCGTAGAACTCCAGCGCGACCCGCTCGCCGTAGCGCGCGACGGATGCGTCGAGAAGGTCGACGAGCGTCTCGGCGACGGGCTCGATCTCGGCCGGCACGCCGTCGGCGTAGGAAGCGATCCAGGGGCGTGCCTCCAGCGGAGAGCCGGAGATCGTGTCCGCGGTCATGTCTATTCCTCCCGTGCGCGCAGCGACCGGCTCAGCTGGCCGCAGCCTCGTCGAACAGCCACTGCACCGATCCGCCCGCCGCGGTGACGTGTGCCGCGACGACCGCGATCGGCAGCTTCCCCTCCGCGAGCGCCTCGGCCAGCGCATCCTTCTTGCCGGCGCCCGTGGCGAAGACGACCACGCGCTGCGCGCCGTCAAGGGCCTTCAGCGTGAGCGTGATGCGGGTGGGCGGCGGCTTGGGCGAGTTGTGGACGGGGATCACGAGCTCGTCGACCGGACGGAAGTCGGGGTGGCCGGGGAACAATGACAGGGTGTGACCGTCTTCTCCGACGCCGAGCCAGACCAGGTCCAAACGCGGAGCGCCCGCATCCGTCTTCGGCAGCGCCGCGATCGCCGCGGCGTACCGGCGCGCAGACTCGGCCTCGTCGACGTCGGTGTCCGGACGCAGCTGCACCATGTTGTCGAAGCCGGGCTGATCCAGCAGGGCGGGAGCGATCGTGCCCCAGTTCGACTGCGGGTCGCTGATCGGCACCGAGCGCTCGTCACCGATGAGAACCGTGACCTTCGACCAGTCGATCGCGTCCGCATCCTGGGCCGCGAGGATCGCGTAGGCCGCCATGGGCGAGTGCCCCCGGCGAGCACCCACACGGCGCTGCCATGCGCATCGATCGCGGCGCCGAGCGTACGGACCGCGTCACGGGCCGCCTCGGCGGCGACGTCCGCGGCCTGCGGGAGGGTGGTGATCGAACCGTAGGTCACGCTGAGCTTCTCTCGTCTCGGATGAGGTCGGATGAGCGGGTGTCGCCGGCAGTCGCGGCGAGCAGCCTCGCCCTCCTCGATTCAACCCCAGGTCGTATGCGATCAGATGCATGGCAGCTGGGAAACTGGCACTGTGGAACTCCGCCCCGGCTCCCTGCCCGTCGTCCTCGCCCGGCTCGGATCGGCCGAGGGTCGCCCCGTCCTGGTCATCCCCGGCGGACCGTGCCGCCCACCCCAGTACCTCACCGACTTCGCCGGCATCGGCGACATCCACCCCCTCGTCGTCCTCCACCCGCGCGGCACTCCCGCATCCGGCGGCCTCTCCCGCGGCTGGTGGACCGACGCCGAAGATGTCGTCGCAGCGATCGACACGCTCGAGCTCGACGCGGTCGACATCATCGGCCACTCGGCGGGCACGCGCCTCTCGCTCGCGGTCGCGACCCGCTTTCCCGACCGCGTCCGTTCCATGGCGCTCGTGACGCCGCCCGCGACCTGGCTGACCGGCACCGCGCATGACGGTGACGACCTCGTCGCGCTCCGAGAGGACGCCGAGGGCATCGACGGGTACACATCCGTCGTGAACGACGAGCCCGACACGCAGGAGGCCTTCGAGGAGGTCTTCCACCGGCAGGCCCCCGCCAGCTACGCCCGGTGGACGGCAACCGAGCAGGCGCACGCGGGCATCGGACGCATGAGTCTCGCCGCGGCCGAGGCCTGGTTCCACGACATCCCGGCCGACGCCGTCGAGCTCATCCGTGCTGCATCGCTGCCACCCACGCTCGTCGTCGGCGGGGACGTCGACCTGCTCACCGGCCGACGTCCTGTCGAGGAGTATGCCGCCGTACTCGGCGCGGAGCTCGCCATGATCAGGGACTGCGGCCATTACCCGTGGGTGGAGAAGCCCACAGAGTTCCGCCGCGTGCTCGACGCCTGGCTTGCTGCGCGCGGCTGATCACGCCGAGGCACACCCTCGTCATAGTTCACGCTTGCGTGTACTATCCAATCCATGACCACCGTGCTCAACCGCGCCACCGCGACGCACACCGCTGCTCTGGCCCGACTCGGACACGCCCTCTCCGACCCGACGCGCGCAGGTGTCCTCCTCGCCCTGCGCGAGGCCCCGGCATACCCGTCCGATCTCGCCGATGCCCTCGGGGTATCGCGCCAGGTGATGTCGAACCAGCTCGCGTGTCTTCGCGGATGCGGCCTGGTGGAGGCCATCCCCGAAGGGCGTCACACCTGGTACCGCCTCGCGGACAGCCACCTCGCTCCCGCCCTGGACGAGCTGCTGAAGGTCGTCCTCTATGTCGAACCGGGTTGCTGCGCCGGCGAGACCTGTCGCTGCGCATGAGCTCGTCGGCCACCCCGAGCGCAGAGCGCGTCCGTGTGCTGCAGCGCCGGATCCGCTGGATCGTGACTGCGACGATCGCCTACAACGTCGTCGAAGCAGCCGTCGCTCTCGCGGCCGGCGCCGCCGCATCCTCCGCAGCGCTCGTGGCGTTCGGTTTGGACTCGACGATCGAGGTGCTCTCGGCGGCAGCGGTCGCTTGGCAGTTCACCCGGCGGGACCCTGAGCGCTGGGAGCGCGGGACCCTCCGCGTGATCGCCGTCGCGTTCTTCGCGCTCGCGGCCTACGTCACCGCGTCGTCTGTGTGGGCGCTCACGACGCGCATCGAAGCGGAGCACTCGCCGGTCGGCATCGTGCTCACGGCGTTGAGCGTTGTCATCATGCCGTTCCTCTCCCTCGCCGAGCGACGCGCGGGCCGCGAGGTGAGCTCGGCCACGGCTGTCGCGGACTCCGCCCAGACCCTGCTGTGCACGTATCTCTCGGCGGCCGTGCTGGTCGGACTCGTGCTCAACAGCGCGTTCGGATGGTGGTGGGTGGACGCGGTCGCCGGCCTGGTGATCGCCGCGTTCGCGGTGCGGGAGGGTGTCGAGGCGTGGCGTGGCGACGCCTGCGCGACCTCGGTCGGCATGGTGCTCGAGAGCGAGCGCTGAGCGAAGGTCAGCTCTTCGAGCCGCTGACCGCCAGCGCCCCGCCGAGGCCGATCATCATGACGCCCCCGGCTCCGGAGAGAGTGGAGATGCGGCGCGGCGAACGGGCGAACCAGGCGCGCGCCGTCCCCGCGGCGAGCGCCCACACGCTGTCGCACACCAGGGCGAGCGTCTGGAAGATCAGCCCCAGGAGCAGCAGCTGCAGCCACACCGCCCCGGCCGCCGGGTCGACGAACTGCGGCAGCACCGCCACGAAGAACGCGATCGTCTTGGGGTTCGTCAGCCCCACGACGAAGCCCTGGCGAAGCAGCGTGAAGGTCGAGACCGGCGCGCGGTCGACGCCGTCGACGCGGGCGCGGCGGTGACGGATGGCCTGGATCCCGAGCCACACGAGGTACGCCGCGCCGGCGATCTTGATGACCGTGAACGCCACGACGGATGAGGCGACGATCGCTCCGACGCCGAAGGCGACCGCCACGACCGCGGGCACCGTGCCGAGGGCATTGCCGACGACGCTGAGAACGCCCGCGCGACGCCCGAGCGCGATCGAGCGCCCGATCACGAACAGCACGCTCGGCCCCGGGATCACGATGATCACCACCGACGTCACGACGAAGGCGATGAGGTTCTCGAACGGGATCATGGCCGAACTCTAGCGGCCGGCTGTTTCGGCGACGGCGCTGCAGCCGCGTCGATACGGAGTGCGGTCAGTCGCGACCGTGGTCGACGACCGCCTCCTCGGCCGCATCCATCGCCGCCTCGCCCTCTTCGTGCGACTCGGAGCCGGCCGATGCGGCGGAGTCGTGGGGCTTTTTCTCGTCGTGCTCGTCGCGTCCGGTGTTCTCGGCGTTGCTCATCACGATCTCCCTCGTGTTCGATGCCTTCGGATTCGGGACTCGTCAAGTCCACTCCTCCCGCTCGGCTCACACAGGGGGGTTGCGCGCACGCCGCAGCGTGCACAAGCCCGCACCGCACAAGTCAGCCAGAACAGCTCGACGGCGCGCCTGACGGTCCCGCGAACGTCGTCAGTGGCTGAGTCATTCGCTCCGGACCCGACCGGAAGACCCGCGAACCTGGGCTCGAGCTATGCGTGAGGAAAGAATCACGAAAAGGTAACGGAAACCTCTTCCCCTCCGTTATCTCACCGTTATAGAGTGCTCGCACGGTAGTTGTTTTGCTGTGGCAGCTACCGACATGTGATTGCAGGACACTCTTGGTGCAAAGGGACAAGGGCCGGTCGGAAGCCTCTCCGACCGGCCCTTACTGCGTCGCCGCCACGCGGGCGAAACCACCCGCGAGCACCGCGATCACCGCTTCGACCTGAGCGTCATCCTTGGTCGTGAGCCACCACTCGGCGAGCCCGTCCGCCGCCGCGTGGATCGCCGAGACCGCCACCTGCGGCGACGCCAGACGGACACCTCGCTGCGCACACCAGAGCTCGAGGCGCTCCGCGATCATCCGCCGGTACGCCTCGGACTCGGTGCGCGCCGCATCCACCAGGGCATCGGATGCACGGGCGAGAGCGGTCAGTTCGGCCAGGCGCTCGTATCTGCGCGGGTCGGAGCGCACCTCCGACAGGAAGGAGCCGAGCGCCGCAGCCACCGCCACCTCGAGCGTGTCAACGGGCAACGGCTCCGCCCACACACGAAACGCGAGTCGCTCCGACTCCCGCTCGAGCAACGCCGCGACCAGAGCAGCCTTCGACCCGAATGCATAGTTCACCACGCGATGGGCCACACCCGCTCGCTGCGCAACCGAGCGCAGCGAGAGCGCACCGGCACCCTCTTCGAGCATGACCTCCACGGCCGCATCGAGGAGCTGTCGGCGGCGCTCGGTCACAGCCAGATATGGCCGCGTCTGCGGTTCATCGTTCACAGCATCCTCCGAGCCCATCGTCTACGCCTGCCTCCATACTAGTTTTATCCATTTGGACCAATTGGAGTCGCCATGTCGAACATCACCGTCGCTCCCGCTCGCGCCGAGGAACTGCGCCCCGCGGCCGCGATCCTCGCCGAGGCCTTCGAACACGACCCGGTTCTCGGGGTCATCGTGCCGCAGCGCGACCGCCGTCGCGAACGGCTGACCGATCTGTTCGAGGGCACGCTGAGCGCCGGTCCGTACGCGACAGGCACCGTCGACCTCGCGCGAGACGGCGACGGCGAGCTGCTGGGAGTCGCCGCATGGGAGGGCCCCGAGGCACGCCGAGGGGCGCTCGGCCGTCTCACACAGCGACTCCCCCTGTTCGTCCGCTCGATCGGTTGGATGCGGCTCGCCCGCGCATTCGGACTGCTGAACCGGATGGAGCAGTACCGGCCGAAGGCGCCGCACTGGTATCTGGCCGAGATCGGTGTCAGCGCCCGTGCCCGCGGACGGGGCGTGGGAGCGACCCTGCTCTCGACGCATCTGCGCGCGCTCGACGCGATGCGCCAGAACGCGTACCTCGAGTCATCGACTCCCGATAATCGGCGACTCTACCGCCGGCTCGGCTTCGAGGAGCTCACTCCCATCACCGGCCTGCCCGGAGCTCAGCCGGTCGCGATGCTGCGCCGCCCGGCCGGCTGAGACACGACGCCACTCGGTCGGCGACAGCCCCACCCACCGCCGGGTGGCGCGCCGGAGCGACCGCGCATCCGCGAACCCGGCCGCAGCGGCGACCTCGTCCAACGACGGAGCGGATGCGGCCAGCAGCCGCTCCGTCACCCGACGACGCTGCTCGTCGACGAGCGCGTTGTACGACGTGCCGGCCTCGGCGAGGCGCCGCCGGAGCGTGCGTTCACTCATCGCCGCCGCACGGGCGTGCGCCGTGAGCGGAGGCACCTCCGGCAGCTCGGCGGCGATCCGGGCCGAGATGCGGGCGACCAGCTCACGCCGGTCCACCGCAGATGCGGCCTCGACCTCGAGCGCGGCGCACGTCGCGGCGAACGTCCAGCGGTCCGCGTACGGATTCGCCAGCTCGGCGGCCCGCAGGCCGATCCACCAGGCATCGTGCGCAGCCGCGAAGCGCACCGGCGCGCCCAGGCCGCGTTCGTAGACCGCCGTATCCGTGGGACGCGCCCGCGCGAGATCGACCCGCTCCGGTCGCGCAGTGCCCGCCGACACGTCGTGGATCATGCGCGTGAAGTGCGCGAAGGCGGCGTCGATCAGCACCCGATCCACGGCTGCGTCTCCGGTGTAGGTCTCCGCAACGA
The DNA here is from genome assembly GCF_056868075.1 of Microbacterium sp. KU4F. Taxonomy (NCBI): domain Bacteria; kingdom Bacillati; phylum Actinomycetota; class Actinomycetes; order Micrococcales; family Microbacteriaceae; genus Microbacterium; species Microbacterium sp. KU4F. The sequence goes on from NZ_CP200324.1 coordinate 1,613,394, forward strand.
CCGCCAGCGAGCGCTCATGTCGTTCGAGACGCCACCGCACGGGTGACCCGGCCAGCAGCTGGAACCGTACGGCGACCTCGATCGCGCCGCGGATGCGGGCGGCGGAGAGCATCGCCAGACCCAGCATGCCGAGGACCGTGACCGGTTGCCGCCGCCCGAGCTCGATGCCGAGCGCCGGATCGCCGAGGGCCGCGCCCGCCGCGGCCACGACCAGCCGCATCTGCGACAGCGACACCCGTGTGCTGTCCACGTCGAGCGACCGGCGATCCACCTCCGCCCGACGCAGCGCGTCGTCGACACTCGCCCCACGCTCGTCCACGAGCCGCACGAGGTGTCGGAGCAGGTGGGGACCGACGGTCGCTCTGCGGGGAGGCTCATACGGTCATTCTGTCTGGCCGTCTGCGTCCGTGGGAACGGCCGTCGAGGCCCGAGCCGCGCGGGATGCGCCCCCTAGGGTGTTGCGCACCCCACCGACAAGGAGGACGCCCGTGAGCTCCACCGCACAGGAGCGCGTCACGCGCGCCGTCATCCGCACCCTCGGAGCGCTGCCCGAGCCGCTCCAACGTCTGATCGCGGGCCGGCCGGTCGAGGTCGACGGCCAACGCCTGCTCACCGAGGTGCAGATGGCCCTCCGACTGCTGAACGCCCTTCCCGGCGCCGCCTTCGAGGAGCTGCCGCTCCCCCAGGCGCGCGCGCAGGTGGATGCGGAGGCGCGGATCTTCGGGCGCAGCGATCCCGTCGCACTCGTCGAGGAGATCCGCATCCCGACGCGTGCCGGCGAGGTCGGCGCACGGCTCTATCAGGGCTCGACGCGAGGCGCACCGACCGGCACGGTCGTCTACTTCCACGGCGGCGGCTGGGTCGTCGGCGGGCTCACCTCGTGCGACTCCGTGTGCCGCTTCATCGCCGCGCACACCGACCTGCGCGTCGTGTCGGTCGACTACCGGCTGGCCCCCGAGCATCCGTTCCCGGCGGGCGTCGAAGACGCCGTCGACGCGTACCGCTGGGTGCGCGATCACCCGGAGTGGGGCACCACGGTCGCCGTCGCGGGAGACAGCGCCGGCGGCAACCTGAGTGCGGTCGTCTGCCAGCTGACCGCCGATGCCCCACCTGATTTCCAGCTGCTGTTCTTCCCCGTCACCGACACGAGCACGAAGCACCCGTCGTACGACCTCTTCAGCGAGGGCTACTTCCTCACCGAACGACAGATGGACTGGTACATCCAGCACTACCTGCCGCGGCCCGCCGACCGCACGGATCCCCGCGCATCGCCGCTGCGGGGCGAGCTCGCGGGGCAGCCACCCGCGCACGTCGCCGTCTCGGGGTTCGACGTGCTGCGCGACGAGGGCATCGCATATGCGAGGCGCCTGCGCGAGGCGGGAGTGCCCACCACGCTGCAGGTCGTGCCCGGCCACATCCACGCGTTCGTCAACGCCACCGGCGTCGGCCGCACGAGCAGCGCCGCCCTGGCCGAGGCCGTCGATGCGCTGGTCGCCGGGATGCGCACGGCCCGTCTGACGCGCTAGTACGCGCCGTGGGCGCGCCGGCGCGCGCGGGACTCGACGACGACTCCCACGGTGCCCACGATCCACAGAGCGAAGGTCGCGCTCATGGCCAGCCGCAACTGGTCGCGCGTGTACGCGGCAGGGTCGGCACCCTGCAGATCCAGCACGACGCCGATGACGTACACCAGCACGAGCGCCGCGATGAAACCGCCCATGTTGACCACCCCGGTCGCGGTCGACAGCCGCGAGAGTGGGTTGTCCCGGCGCACGACGTCGAACGCGATCATGGATGCGGCGCCGCCGCTGGAGAGGGTCACGACCCACACGACGAGCAGCCACAGCGGCGCCTCGCCCGGGGTGATGAGCACGGCGAGCAGAGCCGCCGCCTGCGCCGCGACCGAGCCCAGCGCGATGAGTGGGCGCCGACCGGGATGCGCGGCCGAGAGCATGCCCATGAGCGGGGCGAACACCGCTCCGCTCAGCACGAACACGGTCACGAGACCTGCGGCCGCATCACGCGAGAGCCCCTCACCCGCCATGAGGAAGGGAATGCCCCACAGCAGCGCGAACGCCGTGCCGGCGAAAGGCGTCACGAAGTGGATCCAGAACCCGAGGCGCGTGCCGGGCTCGCGCAGCGCCGCGACCACGAGCGCGAGCTGGCGTGGGCGCGGCCTGCCGTCGGCGGCCACGGGCCGACCCCGCTCGCGGATGATCAACGCATCGAGAACGGCGAAGACGACGAAGACTCCCGCGACAGCGGCGAAGGCGCTCTCCCAGCCGACGCCGTGGGCGAGGGAGGTGAGCAGCACGACGCTGAGCACTTGGCCGAGCTGACCGAACTGCGCGGTGATCTGCTGCAGCACCGGCACCCGCTTGGCGGGCAGCCACAGAGCGATGAGGCGCAACACGCTGGGGAAGATGAGCGCGTCGCCGGCACCGGTCAGAAGGCGCGCCAGGATCGCCGAGGGCACGTCGGGGGCGAACGCCAGCCACAGCGAGCCGCCGGCCATCGTCAGCATCCCGACCGTCCCGATGACGCGGGCGCCCCAGCGATCCAGCAGCAGACCCGCCGGGATCTGCATGGCTCCGTAGACCATCAGCTGGAGCGTCGTGAACAGGGCGAGCGTGCTGGAGCCGGCATCGAAACGCACCGCCATGTCGGTGCCGAGGCCCGCGAGCGAGCTGCGACCCACGATCGCGACGAGGTACGTGAACGCGCCGGCGACCCAGATGATCCAGGGCAGGGCCCCGCGAGCCGGGCCCGGGACGCGAATCGTGCCGGTCGAGGCTCCGTAGTCGGTCATTTCGGGTGCGGGGCAGCCAGGAAGGGGCGCACTCCGCGAGTGAAAGACATCGACCCCATTCTACCGAGCGCTCAGACGCCGCCTCCGCCGCCGCCGCCACCGCCCCCGCCCGCGGAGCCGCCCCCGGTCGAGCCGCCGGAGCTGCTCGAGCTGGAGGTGGCCGCGGCCGAGAGTGAACTGACGCCGCTCGTGAAGGCGCTCACGTTGAACGCGGCCGCCCCGGCGTACCAGACCGGCGCGCTGGTGCTCTCGTAGTAGACGGCCAGCTGAGCGGCCCACTGCTTCTCGAGACCGAACACCACCGCGTAGGGCAGCAGCGGTTCGTAGATCGCGAGGACCGCCGCCGCATCCGTCGTGTCGACCGGGAGCCGCTCGGCCGTCTCGGGTGACTGCAGCATGCGGATGCGGTCGGCCTCCGCCCAGCCGATGAAAAGCCGGAGACCGGCGAGCCGTTCTCGGGTCTCGGCGCCCTTGGGGCTCAGCGGACGGTGAAAGAGCAGCAGCAGCCCGACGAGCCCGACCACCACGGCGACGATCAGCACGGTGAGGGGGACGGCCGGATACACCTGTGCGGACAAGGCCAACGCTCCCGTGACGACGGTCGCCACCGCCGCGGCGGCCAACGCCCAGACGACCGGAGGACGAACCCCGCGTCGCACCGTCCGGTAGATGCCGCGCTCGACCAGTTCCGCACCGGCCCAGCTGCGCATGTCGTCCGCGGCCTGAGCGAGCGCTGTGTTGCGTTCACCGAACGCGAACTCGGCACCGGGCTGAGCGCTCTCACCGAACAGCCCCTCGATGAACTCCGCGCCGTCCTCGCCGGCGAGGGAGCGATCAACCAGCACGGCCCGCAGTTTCGGCCGCGCCCGAGAGCCGCCCGGCACTTCCTCGATACGGATCGCTCCCCGCACGGCGAGTTCCAGGAGCGCCGCGGGCGCCGCCTTCGACGGCTTCGACAGCAGCACGGCCGCGGTCAACGGCGTGACGTCCGCCGGCGGCTCATACTCCGCGATGACGACGCCGCGCCCGGGAGAGTCGCGCAGGATGCGGCGCCAGACGACGATCGCCCACGCGAACGCCCCGAGCAGTGCCAGGAACGATCCGCTCTGGGCCCAGCCCCACCCGGAGGCGAAGTAGCTGCTGTCGAACATCGCGAAGGTCCCCGGCGCGAACCCCACCGACAGCGTGACCGTCTGGCGGGGCGCGACGTTCGCCACCGACACGGATGCGGCCGCCGCATCCGTGTCGAGAGTGATCGGGCACGTGGTCGTATCCCCCTGCGCGCCCACGTAGCAGGCGGCCCGGCCGGTGAGGGAATCGGCGAGCGCAGGATCCACGTGAAGCGTGGCGGAGACGGAGCCGAAGCTCTGCGCCCACCCGACGCCGTTCACATCCCAGTAGAACTCCTCGGTCCCCGTGTTCGGGAAGTACCAGGCGACGTTGCTCAGGTCGTAGGTGAAGACGTAGGTCTGTGCGCCGTGCACGAAACCGTCCACGCGCGACGTCACGCTCCACGTGCCGTCGTCACTATCGACCTCGGCATCGCGCGGCGCGCCCGTCTCGTCGGTGACGGAGACCAGTTCGGGACGCAGCGGCTGCCCGTTGTACGTGTCGGGGATGGCACGGCGCATGCCGTGGTTCTGATCGGTCTCGGGGAACTCCGCGACGAAGCGCTCGACGACGTGGAGCCGGGAGGTGCCGTCGTCCGCACGGGTCAGCGTGTAGTCGACGTCGAGGCTCCGGAACGCGAAGTCGTCGACGCCGGCCTGGACGACGGTCGCGGGTTTCGGAGGCGCGACAGCCTCGGGGACGGCGGCGAAACCCGCGACGGTGAAAGCGAGAGCGAGAGCGGATGCGGCGGCGATGGCGCGCGTGATTGCCCCGGCGATCATGGCACCAGCCTATGCCGGGCACAGCGTACGCTATCGGGCATGAGTGACCGCCGTCTGGCCATCGATGCCTGGGAGAGCCTGTTCCGGGCCCAGCACGAGATCTTCGCCGAGGTGGGTGCCGACTTCGAGCAGAGCGGCCTGCAGCAGGGGGAGTACGACGTGCTCCTGACCGTCACGCGCGCGCCCGACATGTCGGCGCGGTTGCGGGATGTGACGCGCAACATGCTCATCAGCCAGCCCAGCGTCTCGCGCCTGGTCGACCGGATGGTCGCGCGCGGGCTGCTGTCGAAGTGCACCGACCCCGACGACGGCCGCGGCGCCATCGTGCGGGCCACCGAGACGGGCGCGCGGCTGTTCCGCTCCATCGCGGCCGTGCACAGCCGCTCGATCGCCGAGCACATGTCGAGCTTGGACGACGACGAGCTGCGAACCCTGCTGGAGCTGACACAGAAGCTCCGTCCACGTCGGGACTGAGCGCCGGGTCAGCACTCGATGACGTTGACGGCGAGACCGCCCTCGCTCGTCTCCTTGTACTTCGTCGACATGTCGATCCCGGTCTGACGCATCGTCTCGACGACCGTGTCGAGCGAGACGTAGTGCGACCCATCGCCGCGCAGCGCGAGTCGGGCCGCGGTGACCGCGGTGGCTGCGGCGATCGCATTGCGTTCGATGCACGGAATCTGTACGAGCCCTCCGACGGGGTCGCAGGTGAGACCGAGATGGTGCTCCATGGCGATCTCGGCCGCGTTCTCGATCTGCGCGGGGGTACCGCCCATGACAGCGGTGAGACCGCCCGCCGCCATCGCGCAGGCCGAGCCGACCTCCGCCTGGCATCCGCCCTCGGCCCCGGAGATGGAGGCGTTCGCCTTGAACAAGGACCCGAGCGCGGTGGCCGTCAGCAGAAAACGTCGGATGCCGCGGGGTCTCTCGTCGTCGGCGATCGCCCGGTCGAGACCGACGCCCGCGTCCGCGAGGAAGCGCCACCAGTACATCGCGACGGCGGGAAGGATGCCGGCGGCACCGTTCGTGGGAGCCGTCACCACCCGCCCACCCGCGGCGTTCTCCTCGTTGACGGCGAGTGCGAAGGCGCCGAGCCATTCACCGGGAAGCTCCCGGTGGCCGATCGCCTGGGCGCTCTCGAGCTGCGCCCGCAACGAGCCGGCGCGACGCTTCACGCCGAGCTGCCCGGGAAGCACGCCCTCGTGGGCGAGCCCGGCCGTGATGCAGGCGCTCATCGCGCCCCAGATCGCGTCGAGTCCGGTGCGCACGTCGTCCTCGCTGCGCCAGGCCTGCTCGTTGCGGCGGGCGATCTCGGCGATGGAGAGGCCGGTCTCGGCGCAGAGCGCGAGCAGCTGGGCGGCGCTGGTGTAGGCGTAGGGCACGGCTGCGGGCGCCTGCGCCGCCTCGCCGTCGCGGCGGATGAACCCGCCGCCGATCGAGAAGTAGGTCTCGCTCGCGACGATCTCTCCCGCCGCATCCCATGCCGTCAGCGTGAGGGCGTTGGGGTGCTCGGGACGACGCACACGGGGCGAGAGCACGATGTCCGCGAGCTGGAAGCGGATCGGATGGATGCCGACGAGCGCGAGCGACCCGTCGTCCCCCAGCGTGGACCAGGCTCCTCGCACCAGCTCCGGATCCACCGTTTCGGGGCGGTGGCCCGCCAGCCCCGCGACGATCGCGTCGGGGGTGCCATGTCCGATGCCCGTCGCACCCAGGGAACCGAACAGCTCGCATCCCACACGATGCACGCGCTCGAGCAGCCCCGCATCCGCGAGCCGCCGGGCGAAGACACCGGCGGCACGCATCGGTCCGACGGTATGGGAGCTCGAGGGTCCGACACCGATGGAGAACAACTCGAACGCCGAAACGTATGCGCTCACCCTTCCAGCCTACGCTCGGGCGCCTGGATGCGGTGGCGTCACTCCTCGACGGTGACCCGCTCGGGGTGCGCGTAGACGTTGAGCGAGGTGCCGCGTGAGAACCCCACGAGTGTGAGGTGCATCGACGACGCCAGCTCCACCGCGAGCGAGGAGGGCGCCGAGACCGCGGCCAGCACGGGAATGCCCGCCATGATCGCCTTCTGCACGAGCTCGAAGCTCGCGCGACCCGACACCTGCAGCACCGTGCCGGACAGGGGCAGCCGGTCGGCGAGCAGCGCCCAGCCGATCACCTTGTCGACCGCGTTGTGGCGCCCCACATCCTCGCGCAGCACCAGCAGCTCCCCCGTCGCGATGTCGAAGAGCGCCGCGGCGTGCAGGCCACCCGTCTTCTCGAAGAGCGCCTGCCCACGGCGCAGCGCGTCCGGCAGCGAGGCGAGCCACCGCGCGGACGCGCGGCTCTCGTCGGCGGCCAGGTCGAATCGCGAGACCTTGGTGATCTGCTCGATGGATGCGGCACCGCAGACGCCGCAGGAGCTCGTCGTATAGAAGGCGCGGGCCGCATCCCTGGCGGGGATCTCACGCCCGGGCGCGAGCGCCATGTCGAGCACGTTGTAGGTGTTCTCGCTCTGCGGCGCACCCACGGGGGTGCTCCCCGGGCCCCCGCAGTGGATCGCGCTGCGGACGTCGGCGCCGGTGGCGATGACCCCCTCCCCCGTGAGGAAACCGGCGGCCAGCTCGAGATCGTGACCGGGCGTGCGCATCGTGACGACGAGCGGCTCCCCGCCCACGCGCACCTCCAGCGGCTCCTCCACCACGACCGTGTCGGCGCGACGCCGCGTCGCGACGCCGTCGTCCGTGAAGGCGATGCGCGTGACCGGGGTGCGCTCGGTGAGTCGTCCCATGCCGCGCTCAGCGGTGCTCGAGGCGCACGATGACCGCCTTCGAGGTGGGCGTGCCGCTGACATCGGCGACCGATTCGAGCGGCACGAGCACGTTCGTCTCGGGGTAGTAGGCAGCCGCGTTCTGACGGGGCGTGTCGTAGGAGACGATGCGGAAGCTCTCGGCGCGGCGCTCCTGGAGGCTGCCGTCCGCATCCGTCCATTCGGAGACGAGGTCGACGATCTCCCCCTCCGCGAAGCCGAGCTCGCGGGTGTCGTCGGCGTTGACGAGCACGACGCGACGGCCCCCGTGGATCCCTCGGTACCGGTCGTCCTTGCCGTAGACGGTGGTGTTGTACTGATCGTGAGAGCGCAGCGTCTGCAGCAGCAGGCGCCCGGCGGGGATGTGCGGGTACTCCAGCGGATTGACCGTGAAGCGCGCCTTGCCATCGATCGTCGCGAACCGACGCTCGTCGCGCGGGCCGTTCGGCAGGAAGAACGTGCGTCCCTTCTGGATGCGGCTCTCGTAGTCCTCGAACCCCGGGATCACCCGTTCGATGTGCGAGCGGATGAGCGCATAGTCCGCCTCGAGGGCGGCCCAGTCCGCCTGCGGCACATTGGCCGGGTCGTGAAGACCGGCCGCATCCGGGCCTTCGGACTCCACCGTCCCGTGCTCGGGAAGGGTACGTTCATGGTCGCCGTGATGGGCTGCCGGCGCATCCTGGGGCGAGGACCCGCCGTCGAAGAGGAGCGCGCACAGCCGCGCGATGATCGCGACCTCGCTGAGCATGTCTTCGGAGGGCGGGGCGAGCCGGCCGCGCGAGGCGTGCACGGCACCCATCGAATCCTCCACCGTGACACGCTGTTCGCGGCCGCCGCGACGATCGCGGTCGGTGCGTCCGAGTGTGGGAAGGATGAGCGCGCGGCTGCCGGTGATGACGTGGGAGCGGTTGAGCTTTGTCGACACGTGCACGGTGAGGCCCACGCCCGCCATTCCCGCCTCGACGACCGCCGTGTCGGGAGTGGCCGACACGAAGTTGCCGCCCATGCCCATGAAGAAGCGCACCTTGCCGTCGCGCATCGCGCGGATGGCGGCGACGGTGTCGAAGCCGTGCGCGCGAGGCGCTGCGAACGAGAACTCCCGATCGAGAGCGTCGAGGAACGCATCCGCTGGTTTCTCGTAGATGCCGACCGTGCGGTCGCCCTGCACGTTCGAGTGGCCGCGCACGGGGCAGACGCCCGCCCCGGGGCGACCGATGTTGCCCTGCAGCAGCAGCACGTTCACGACATCGCGGAGGGTGGGTACGGAGTGCTTGTGCTGGGTGAGTCCCATCGCCCAGCACACGATCGTCGCTTTCGAGGCGCGCACCTCGTCGCCGATCGCGCGCAGCTCCTGCTCGCCGAGGCCGGCGGCCTCCTCCAGCTGCGACCACTGCGCATCCGCCATCTGCCGGCGGTACGACTCGAACCCGCTCGTGTGGGCGCTGATGAAGGCCGTGTCCAGCACGTCGCCGTCACGGTCCTGCGCCTCGAGCAGATGCTTGCCGATCGCGTGGAAGAGCGCCTGATCGCCGCCGGAGCGGATCTGCACGAAGCGGTCCGCGAGCTTCGTGCCGCCGAAGGCCACTCCACGCGGCGTCTGCGGGTTCTCGAACCGCATGAGCCCCGCCTCGGGCAGCGGGTTCACGGCGATGATGCGCGCGCCGCGCTGCTTCGCTTTCTCGAGCGCCGACAGCATGCGGGGATGATTCGTGCCGGGGTTCTGGCCGGCGACGATCAGCAGGTCCGCCTCGTGGATGTCCTCGATCGAGACGGTGCCCTTGCCGATGCCGATCGTCTCCGTCAGCGCCGAGCCGCTGGACTCGTGGCACATGTTGGAGCAGTCGGGGAGGTTGTTCGTGCCGAGACCGCGCACGAGCAGCTGGTACAGGAACGCCGCCTCGTTCGAGGTGCGTCCCGACGTGTAGAACACCGCCTCGTCGGGGTGCGACAGCGTCTTGAGCTCGTCCGCGATCATCTCGAGCGCCGCATCCCACGAGATCGGACGGTAATGCGTGGCACCTTCGTCGAGCACCATCGGATGCGTCAACCGCCCCTGCTGGCCGAGCCACCAGTCGTCGCCCCCGCGCAGGTCGGCGATCGAGTGAGCGGCGAAGAACTCCGGCCCGACGCGACGCACGGTCGCCTCCTCGGCGACCGCCTTGGCGCCGTTCTCGCAGAACTCGGCGACGTGCCGCTTGTCCTCCTCCGGCCACGCGCAGCCGGGGCAGTCGAACCCGTCCTTCTGGTTGACGCGGAGCAGGGTCTCGGCGGATCGCTTGAGGCCCATCTGCTCGTTCGCGATCTGGAGCGCATGCAGCACGGCCGGCACGCCCACCGCGACCTTCTTCGGTCGCGACACGTGTACGCGGGTCTCATCGATATTGGCCGTCGGCGGCTTCATCGGCATATCGCCAGAGTACGCCCCCACGCCGTGACGGGGTCGCGCGGTGACCGCCTCAGCCGTCGACGGCCTGCCAGAACGCCCGCGCGTCACGGGCGGCGGCGTCGTCGCGGTGCGCGTTGAGCACGTCGAAGGCGGCGCTCGCGCGGGCCTGTTCACCGTCGGCCTCGGTGACGACCAGCACGGGATCGGCGCCGATCGCCGCGAAGGCCCGGCGTACCGCATCCGAGCCGAGCGCACGGATGAGGATCCGATCGGTCTCCGCGATCCACCGGTCGCTCCACGCGAGGTCGTCGTCGGGGTCGGCGCTGAACTCCGGATGCGCATCGGCCCACTCGTCCAGCTCCGCAGCCAGCGCCGGGAGCTCGTCGCTCTCGACCTCGATGCCGGACTCGTCGGGCCACCAGCGGTAGTACGCGGCATCCTCGGGATCGCCGCCGGCATCCGCGACCTCGGCGAGTCGGCTCTCGGTGTGCACGAACAGGGCGGGCACGGTGTTGCCGTCCGCCACCGTGATCGCCGCGGCGTAGATACGTCCGGCGGCCACCTCACCGGGAAGGGACCCGATGGCGTCGACGAGCGCCGCCTCCCAGCGGCGGCCCCACTCATCGACGAACTGCTGGAGGGCGTCCATGGTGCACATGCTAGCCACTCCGCTCTGCGACGCCATCCTGCGTCAGACACAATGGCGACCATGTCGCACAACATCCCCGAGTTCGTGAAGGACGCCGGCGGGTCCATCGTTTCGAAGAACGTCTTGGAGCAGCGCGCCCCGCTGCGCTGGGCATTCCGCGCGGAGGCGGTGGACGCCGTCGATACCGGCTGGCGCTTCCTCTCAGCGATCGACGACGACGACTACATCAACGATCCGGCGAACTTGACGGTGGCAAGTTTCAACACGGTCGTGTACATCGAACCGGCGATTCTGCCCGTCCTTTACATGCCGGTCGGCACAGACCTCACGATCGCGCGCGATACCGCCGGTCACATCGTGCTGATCGACAACGCGACCGGTGCGCCCGCCGACATCCCCGGCGTGTCGCCCTAGATAACGGCGATGTACTCAAGTGGACGCCAGCTGGACGCACGGCCCGGGAGACACTGGTCGATGAGCAGTCAGCTTAAATAGTTCCGACGTATTCATGGTTCACGTTGACCTGTCGCAGCTCACGGTGACGGGGGCTCCCGTCGAGCAGCAAGGTTCCGACCGCTCGCGACTCTAGTCGCCTGGAACGGTGGCATAAGCGCTCTGCAACATCTCGTGAAGAACAGGCTCCGTCAACTTCCGCAGCGCTTCGTTCTCTTTGTCGATCTGTCGAGGCGTGGGATGAGTGTAGTTCGGAGCCTTAATCCGCTCCAAAGTTCGCTTATGCCCCTCCCACCGCAGACATGTGCGGTAACCGACGAATCCGGATCTGAAAGCTTCGATCTGGCGGAGCAGTGACCGGTAGTGGTCGGCCTCGACGTGAAACGTTGTGTCTTTCTGCATCCGGATTCTGACTACGTTCCAACTGGGCTCGGAGGGAGTGAGGTCTACCCGTGGCGCGTACGGATCAACCTCGCGGACCCGATCCCGCAGCTGCGGCGCAAAATCGGACGCGAACCTCAATAGGAAGCCCTCGTGATCGGTGGACGGTAGTGGGCGCGTGAGCATCTCCTCCATCGCCCGTTCCAGCCGGTCCGCGACGAGGCGAAGCGCGTCGAGCTTTTCGAGGAGCGGGCTCAGAAACATCAGCTCAGGGAGGCCAGCGGCGACCTTCGGGTGGATCGACGCGATGTCGTCACACAGCCGCTCGATGTGCTCCACAATGTCGCCATCAGGTCGAAACGACTTGGATGTGAACGGAATCGGGGAGGTCAGCGCCACTTCCACTCGTTCGAGTCTTGCGGCCCATCTGCCGTCTTCAGACTGCTTACGCTGATCGATCAGGCGACGCTCGAAGCCCACGAGCACCAGACCGACTGCAACGCCCGTGCCGAGACCGACAATCAGATCCGGGATGAAGCCCGACCAGCTAAGCTCACTGACCCATCGGAAGAAGTCCACGCGCACGACGGTACCGGGAATGTGTCGGGCAGGAGCACACGCGCCCCTCGGTAGCCTGGACACCGCCTGCCCTACGGGCGAAAGCGCAACGATCAGGTTTCGATTCAGGATGCTGCGAGCATCCGGCCCGCTTCCATGACGACGATCTGACGTGTGATCGCACGCCAAGCGCGTCCGCGCGCGGGCGAGAAAAAGGGCCCGGCCGGAATCTCTTCCTGGCCGGGCCGCTACTGTCTCAACACAGTGTGCGCCCGAAGGGACTCGAACCCCTAACCTTCTGATCCGTAGTCAGATGCTCTATCCATTGAGCTACGGGCGCATGTTTCCCGTCGCATTCCTGCGCGCGGGCACTAGGAGAGACTACAACACAACCGGGGTTGCTCGCGAATCGAGCCGGCTACTCCAGCTCGCTGACGTCGATCCCGCCCCGCCGCTCGGTGCCAGCGGAGACCGCGGGCGCCGCATCCTCGTCCTTCGCGTTCAGCCTGCGCCGGTGCGCGGCGAGACGGGGGAGGTCGACGAGCCGCAGGCTCTGCATCCGCGCCTGCCGCATCTTGTCGTAGCCCGGCTCGAGGTCGGGCCGGGCGGCCTCGATCCGTAGGGAGCTGTCGATGTTGCGCGCGACCTCTGCCCAGGCCGCCTCGCGCGCGGCCTCCACCAGTTCACGGAGCCCGTCGAGGTCCTCCGCGCGCTCGCGGAGCTCCTGGGCGATGCGCAGGGACTGCTTGCGCCGGCGCCGGAGGTTGCGCACATCACGGCTGCGATAGTCGTGCGTGCCCCCGGAGTCGCTGAAGCGGCCACGGGCCAGCTTGCGCTCCCGCTCCGCGCGCTCGGCGTCCGCCTCCGCCTCCTCGGCGAGCTTCAGCAGCGCGTCCTTCGCGTCGGGCACGAACCGATCGGCGTCGAATCCTTCTCCGGCGGAGAGGATGTCCACGAGGATGTGGTTCTTCAACGACAGACGTGTCGCGGCCGCAGCGATGTAGACACCCTCGGCCACGACATCGGCGAGTTTCGGGCGCGACGCGCGTGCGGCCCACAAGGCTCCGAGTCCCTTGTGATCCGTCGGTTCGTCCGCTCGTGATGCCACAGCACCCCCTCCCTCGATTCTATCGGAGGGGTCTCGGCGACTCACGGGGCGAGAACGGGGAAAAGCGCCCGCGGCGGCTCAACTCAAGGACTCGAGCACGCGGTCGATACGGCGCTGACGCGTCTCGGCCGCCTTGGCGCCCGTCACCGCGGTGACATGGGCCTTCTGCGCACTCGGTGACAGAGCGTCGAAGGCGGGGCGGAGCGCCGCGGACGCCAGCGCCGCGGCGAGATCCTCCGGCACGTCGACGGTGCGCGGAGCGGTGTCGAGTTCGACGTCGACAGTGAGGGCATCGCCACCGCCGATGCCCGTCTCACGCCGCTTGTCCGCGCTGAACGGGATCAGGTGTTTGCCGGCCATCACCCCGACGGTCGAGCGATACGTGTACCCGTTGACGGTCACCACCAGCGCGGGACGACGGCCGCCGCCGAGCTCCTCGATCACTTCCCCGGGAACCTCGATACCCGTGTTGTTCCCGAACTGCGACATGGTCGTCTCGAAGCGCATGAGCCGAGTATGCACCCCGAGCGCCGCTAGCAACCAGACCCATTCGGTGCAACCCCACCGAGCCCGCCGGATGGGCGGATTAGCCTGTCGGCACACCTCGACGAAGGGAGCACATCATGGGTTTCATCGATGATGCGAAGGAGACGGCGGAGACCGCCGGTCGCAAGCTCAAGGACAAGTGGGACGACACCACGGACCGCATCGGCGACAAGATCGACGAGGCCAAGGCCGACGCGAACGTCAGGAAGGCCGAGGCCGAGAAGGAGTCGGTCGAGCGCCGCAACGAAGTCAAGGAGAACCTGCGCGACAGCTGACGCCCACAGGCGTCATCGCGCATCCCTGTCGTCGAAGGCCCCGGAGAAGGATTCGTCCTTCTCCGGGGCCTTCCGCGTCCCCGCAAGCAACGTTCGCCTGTCACAGATCGACGCCGCAGGCGCGATCTGTGACAGGCGAACGTGTCGTGGTGGCGGGGCGTGACCGGTCAGATGGCGCGGATCGACCAGCTCGCCGAGAGCGAACCGCCGGGCTCGAGCACCTGGAGGCCCGCGTCGTACGGGTACCGGTCCGCGTTGAACGCGTCCGGCGCGCACGTCATGGGCTCGATCGCGAGCCCCACGCGGTGTCCCGAGAGACCCGGGCGATCGGCCGTGTGCACCTGGACCCAGGGGCACGCCGCATCCCACGTCATGGCCACGCCGTAGCCGTTCGCATCCGTCAGGCGTACCGTCGCGAAGCCGTCCGCATCGCGGATGAGTCCGGTGTAGGCGTGATCGATCTCGGCCGCGGCGATCCGTCGTGCGGTGCGGTAGTCGAACCGCGACGGATCATCCGCCTCGACCGCTCGCAGCTCGGTCGGCGCCAGTCGATCCTCCGTGACGTGCAGCACCTCGGCGGCGGGCAGCTCGAACGTCCAGTCGTCGACGAGGCCGTCGCCTGCCACCAGATACGGATGCGGCCCTGTGCCGTACGGCGCGGCCGTGTCGGACTCGTTGACCGCGGTCACCGTCTGCCTGAGGCCATCCGCATCCAACGCGAAACGCGTCTCCACGCGCACACGCCACGGATAGCCGTCCTGCGCCTCGACCACGGCGGACAGGGTGACGTGGTCGGAGCCCTTGTCGATCGCGGTGTAGTCGAGCCATGCCGCGAGTCCGTGCAGCGCATGCCCGCGTGCGGGCTCGGTCAGGGCGAGCCGGTACTCCTCACCCCCGAAGGTGTAGCGACCGTCCACGACCCGGTTGGGCCACGGGGCGAGCGTCGCACCACGGTAGGCGGGGCGGACCTCGTCCGCCCCGAAGGGGACGACGAGGTCGCGTCCGGCGTAGGTGAGGGTGCGAAGGGATGCGCCGACGCTCGCGATGCTCGCCTCGACGTCACCCGAGCGCAGCAGGTGCTGCGTGCCCGACAACGGCACCGACCCCGTCATCACAGGCCCTGCGCGAGACGGTAGTACGCCTGGTTCCACCGCAGCTCACGCTGGAAGTCACGCACCGTCGTCGACTCGTCGATGACGACGAGTTCGGTCTTCGCGATCTCGGCGAAGTCCCGGAACACCTCGATGCCGACGGCGGTCGACATCACCGTGTGGTGGGCGGCTCCCGCCGCGAGCCAGCAGGCGGCGGAGGTCGCGAAGTCGGGAGCAGGCTTCCACACCGCGCGACCCACGGGCAGCTTCGGCAGCTCCGGCGCGGACACGTTCTCGACCACGTTGGCCACCAGACGGAACCGGTCGCGCATGTCGCTCATGGCGACGACGACGGCGGAGCCCGGGTCGGCCGTGAAGACGAGGCGCACCGGGTCGTCCTTGCCGCCGATGCCGAGCGGGTGGATCTCCAGCCGCGGCTTGGCGGTGGTCAGCGACGGGGCGACCTCCAGCATGTGCGCGCCGAGGATCTTCTCGTCGCCGGCCACGAGGTCGTAGGTGTAGTCCTCCATGAGGCTCGCGCCGCCGGGCAGGCCCGCACCCATGACATTGGCCACACGCACGAGGATCGCCGTCTTCCAGTCGCCCTCGGCGCCGAAGCCGTATCCCTCGGCCATGAGGCGCTGGACGGCCAGCCCCGGAAGCTGCTTCAGGGCGCCGAGGTCCTCGAAACTCGTCGTGAAGGCGCCGAAGCCACCCTCCTCGAGGAACGAGCGCAGACCGAGCTCGATCGCGGCCCCGTCACGCAGCGACTGGTGCCGCCCGCCGCCCGCGCGCAGCTCGTCGACGACGTCGTACAGCTCCTCGTACTCGGCCACGAGAGCGTCGATGTCGGACTCGGATGCGGCGGCGACCGCATCCGCCAGCTCGTTGACGCCCCAGGTGTTCACCTGGACGCCGAAGCGCAGCTCGGCCTCGGTCTTGTCCCCCTCGGTGACGGCGACGTAGCGCATGTTGTCGCCGAAACGGGCGAGCTTCAGCGTGCGAACCGCAGCCCAGCCGGCGGCGGCGCGCTCCCAGTCCTCGATCTGCTGGCGGACGACCGGGTTCGAGACGTGACCCACGACGGTCTTGCGGGCAACGCCGAGTCGCGTCTGAATGTAACCGAACTCGCGGTCGCCGTGCGCGGCCTGGTTCAGGTTCATGAAGTCGAAGTCGATGTCGGCCCACGGCAGCTCGACGTTGGCCTGCGTGTGCAGGTGCAGCAGCGGCTTCTGGAGGGCGTCGAGGCCCGAGATCCACATCTTGGCGGGGCTGAAGGTGTGCATCCAGGCAATCACGCCGATGACGTCGTCGCGGCTGTTGATCTCCAACGCCATCCGACGGATCGAGTCCGCGTCCTTCAGCACGGGCTTCCAGACGACCTTCACGGGAAGCTCACCCAAGCCCGCGACGACGGCCTGCGACTGCTCGGCGACCTGCTTGAGGGTCTCCTCGCCGTAGAGGTTCTGGCTGCCGGTGACGAACCAGACCTCGTAGCCGTCGAGGGAGCTGGACAAGGGGGTACGAGGCATGGATTTCTCTCTTTCGGTTTTTCAGAGCGCGGCGACGGCGGCGGCTTCGATGGCGAGGCCGGACCGGTAACGCTCGAGGTAGGCGGCGAAGCCGGCGACGTCGTCGGCGTCGGGCTCCGCGGTCGAGGTCGCGGCGCCGGCGAACACGCGGCGCTCGAGGTAGGTGGACAGATCGAGTTCGTCGGATTCGCCGAGATACGCGGCGAGCACCGCGATTCCCCAGGCGCCGCCTTCGGATGCGGTCTCCCCCACCGCGACAGGGGCCGCGAGCGCCCCGGCGAGGAAGCGCTGAGCGACACCGGCCGTGCGGAACATGCCGCCGTGGGCGAACATCAGATCGAGCGCGACGCCCTCCTCGGCGAGCACCCGCATGCCCAACGCCAGGGTGCCGAACACGCCGTACAGCTGGGCCCGCATGAAGTTCGCGAGAGTCAGACGGCTGTCGGGCGTGCGCACGACGAGTGGACGCCCCTCCTCGAGTCCGGCGATGGGCTCGCCCGCGAGGTGGTTGTAGGCGAGAAGACCACCCGCATCCGCTTCGCCGCCGACAGCCTCGCGGAAGAGCGTCTCGAACACGGCGTCCGCATCGAGCGACTGGCCGGATGCGGCCGAGAAACGGGAGAACATCTCGACCCATGCCGCGAGCTCGCTCGCGCCGTTGTTGCAGTGCACCATCGCCACGGGATCTCCCGCGGGTGTGGTGACGAGGTCGAGCTCGTGATGCACGCGCTCGAGGGGGCGCTCCAGGACGACCATGGCGAAGATGCTGGTTCCGGCGCTCACGTTGCCGGTGCGCGGTGCCACCGCGTTGGTGGCGACCATGCCGGTCCCGGCGTCGCCCTCGGGCGGGCAGAGCGGGATGCCGGCACGGAGCACTCCGGAGGGATCGAGCAGCGCCGCACCTTCGGGGGTGAGCGCGCCTGCCTCGTGACCGGCGGGAAGGACCTCCGGAAGGATGTCGACGAGCGGACGATCGATGGCGCCGAGCGCGTCGTAGCGGGCGAGCAGGTCCGCGTCGTAGTCGCGCGTGACCGCGTCGATCGGGAACATGCCTGACGCGTCGCCCACACCGAGCACCGACCGCCCGGTGAGGCGGCGGTGCACATAGCCCGCGAGGGTGGTGATGGAGGCGATGTGCGGCACATGCGGCTCGGCGTCGATGGCCGCCTGATGCAGGTGCGCGATCGACCAGCGCAACGGGATGTTAACGCCGAAGAGTTCGCTCAGCGCGCTGGCTGCGGGGCCCGTGTTGGTGTTGCGCCACGTGCGGAAGGGCACGAGCAGCTCACCGGATGCGTCGAACGCGAGATAGCCGTGCATCATGGCGGAGACGCCGATGGCGGCGTGGGTCTCCGGGCGAACGCCGTGCCGCTGGATCGCATCGGCCACGAGCGCGGCGTACGCGGTCTGGAGGCCGGCGACGACCTCGTCCAGGGAGTAGGTCCAGAGGCGATCGACGTAGCTGTTCTCCCACGCGTGAGCGCCCACGGCGATCACCGCGCCCGCGTCGTCGATCAGGCATGCCTTGATGCGGGTGGAGCCGAGCTCGATGCCGAGCCAGGTGCGCCCCGCCGTGATGGCGTCTGCAGCGGTCATCGCCGATCGTCCCCGCTCTGTCCGTAGACGTTCTGATACCGCGCGTAGAGGCTGTCGATCGCCTCCTGCGGGATGGGCACGAGCTCTCCGCCCTGACGTGCGATGTGCACCGTACGCGCGACGTCCTCGACCATGACGGCCGCCTTGACCGCATCCTTCGCGCTCACTCCGATCGTGAACGGGCCGTGGTTGCGCATCAGCACCGCGCGGGAGCGGTGCCCGCGCAGCGTCTCGACGATCCCGCGACCGATCGAGTCGTCGCCGATGATCGCGAACGGTCCGACCGGGATGGGGCCGCCGAACTCGTCGGCCATCGCGGTGATGACACAGGGGATCTCCTCGCCGCGGGCGGCCCAGGCGACCGCGTAGTCGGAGTGCGTGTGCACGACCCCGCCGACGTCCGGCATGTTGCGGTAGACGTAGGCGTGCGCGGCGGTGTCGCTGGACGGCGAACGCTCGCTCCCGGGCGTGCCGGCGATCACATTGCCGTCGAGATCGCAGAGGATCATGTTCGCCGCCGTCAGGTCGTCGTAGGAGACACCGGACGGCTTGATCACGAATAGGTCGGCACCCGGCACGCGACCGGAGACGTTGCCACCTGTCCACACCACCAGTCCGTAACGCACCAGTTCGCCGTGCAGAGTCGCGACATCCTCGCGAACGGCGTCGATGGCCGTCTGGACGTCAGAGGGGAAGGGCGTGGCTGCGCTGCCTGTCACGGGTGCTCCATTGGTCTCGTGGCCCGCGGGGTCCCATACCCGGCCGGCCGAAATAAATGTTACCGGTCACACAGCGGGTGTGCAACGGCCACTCGGCCGACGAGCACCCGCGTGCGCGCACGCTCGCGGCGGGAGGACGCGTCGTTGCCGCGCGAACTGCTGCACGCACGGACGGACGCAGCCGCCGCTAGAGGATGGCGTTGAGGTAACTGATGATCGAGGCGTACACGAGGGCTCCCACCCCGAGCGCCAGCAGCGCCACCCCGATGTAGATGAGCCATCGGGACCCGCCCGGCTCCGGATTGCGTTGCCCCTCGCGCGCCATGAGCGCCATGCTACTGAGAAAGGATGACGATCGTGTGACGCGGCGCGTCGGATGACGCACGGACTGCGGGGCCGTTGTCAAGCCCCTCCGCCCGGAGCGGCTCACTTCCCATACTGGTGGGGCAACACCGCACGCCGGACGTGTTCGGGTCACCGACGGCGCGTGAAGGCACGGAGCGTTCCGCCCGTGTGATGAGAGGTCCTCTCCGGTTCCCCCAGGCCGCAGAGGGCCTCTCCGCTTTTCGCGGCGAGGCCGGTCAGCGGTGGAGGCGACGCCGTGACACCGTCAGCGCGAGCGCGCCCAGCACGGCCAGCGTGGCGACGACGAAGGGGACGAGGCTCGCGGCGCGCTGAGCGTGGAGCTCGAGCCCGGGAAGGGCCCCCGCGGCGAAGATGCCGACGGCGACCGCGATGAGAGCGAGCAGGCCGAGAGCGGTGACAGCTACTTGTGTTGCACGATCCATGAGGACTCCTTCGTCCGCCTACCGTGGTGGCACAAAGGTAGTCCCGCGCGGGCGCCTGCGACGCATACGCGCCGGAACTGTGGAGATCCGCTCAGCGGACGACGGCTGTCGCGGTCGTCACCTGCGACACGACCTCCTCGCTGACCGAGCCGAGAAGGAAGCGGGCGAAGGCTCCGCGCCCGTGGGAGCCGACGACGACGAGGCGGGCCGCACCCGCCGCATCCGCGATCGCCGCCGCGGGATCGCCCTCGACGACGCGGGTCTGCACGTCGAGATCCGGATACGCCTCGCCCACGGTTTCCGCGACGCGGTCGACGGCGGACTGGGTGATCGCGTTGAGGTCGGTGAGATAGAGGTCGGGGTACACGCCGAAGTCGCCGGGAACAGCGACCGGCATCCACGCCGAGACGATCGTGAGGGTCTCACCAAAACGCTCCGCTTCGGACGCCGCGAACGCCACGGCCGCATCGGAGACCTCGGAGCCGTCGACACCGACCACGACGCCCGCGCCGTCAGCGGGCGCATCCAGCGGCACCACGACGACCGGCGAGTGCGATCCGGCCGCGATGCGGTAGCCGTGCTGACCACGACGGCCCTGTGCGCGCTTCTCTCCGCCGATCACCAGCAGCCGCGCGTCCTTCGACGCCTCCACGAGCTCCGCAACCGGATTGCCGTGAGAAACGCGCACCTCGCACGAGACACCCGCCGACCGCAAGAGGCCCGCCTGCTGTTCGAGGCGCTCACGCGTCGCGGTGACAGCCGCCGTCAGCACGTCGTCCTCACCCACGGCTCCGGTGGCACCGCCCACGACGGAGAAGAGCACGAGAGACTCCCCGCCGCGGCGCGCACGGGCCGCCGCCCAGTCGACCGCACGCTGCGAGCTGTCCGCATCCGTCACGCCCACGATGATCGAGTCCGACATCCTGTGTCCTTCCGGTCGTTGCAGTCAGGGTAGCGCGGTCGCACGGTACAGTCCTTGCGTGAGTTCCACGCCAGCAAGGCCCGCCCGTGGGCGTCGGCGCACCTTCCCCCGCTGGCTGCTGATCACCGTGCTGGCGGCGAGCCTGGTGATCGTGATCACGGCCATCGGAGTCGTGGGATGGGCGATCACCTCCGGGCTCCAGTTCCTCGGCGCGCAGGCACCGGGCGTGGGCACACGCATCGTCGTGCCCGAGGAGTCCAAGGCCAGCAAGGCCGCGACCGAGGGCGGGCTGGACTCCGACGCGCAAGCGGCGGCCGACTACCTCGCCGCCCAGCCGACCGCGTACTGGCTCACTCCCGAGATCGACCCGATCGGCGACGCGGGTCCCCGCATCCTGAACCTCGCGGCCGAGGCCCGCGATCAGGATGCCGCGCTCGCCGTGGTCGTCTACGGTCTGCCCGAGCGCGACTGCGGCAGCCAGTCCGCGGGCGGGCTGGACGACGCCTCCTACGCCACGTGGACGGCGGAGATCGGCCAGGCATTGGCGAGTGTGAAAGACGTGCAGAAGATCGTCGTCCTCGAGCCGGACAGCCTCGCCCAGGCACCGGACTGCGATGCCAACATCGACCAGCGGATGAGCGCACTCCACGATGCCGCGCTGCGACTGGTCGGTGTCGACACGTGGGTGTACCTCGACGGCGGCCACTCCAACTGGCGTCCCGCCTCGGAGATGGCCTCTCTCATCCAGCGAGTCGGGGTCACCGACAAGGTGCGAGGCTTCGCCACCAACGTGTCGAACTACAACCCCACCACCGACGAGTTCGCCTACGCGCACGAAGTGTCGCAGCTCCTCGGCGGCAGCCACGCCCTCATCGACACGTCTCGCAACGGCGCCGGCACCTCCACGAGCGAGTGGTGCAACGACCCCACGGCGCTCGTAGGCGAGGCCGGCGGAACATACGGCGACGACGTCGTCGACACGAACCTGTGGATCAAACCGCCCGGAGAGAGCGACGGCGTGTGCAACGGCGGTCCGCGCGCCGGTTCGTGGTGGCCGGACGGTTCCGTACAGCTCACGCGCAACGTGCTCTGACCGCGCACGCCATGGTATCCGCGGTGAATCGCGGGTAATCCGGCGGATATGGAACAATGGCGACGCGTGCGGTGCCACGAGCCGCGGCCTTGAACCGAGAATCGAGGATGCCGGACTCATGAGCGACGCTTCTGACGGGCAGAAGACCGCGGTCATCGTCGAAGACGATCCCGATGTGCGCCACCTCCTGGCCGAGGTGCTCGAGGCGGCGGGTTTCTCCACCGTCTCGGTCGGAAACGGCATCGACGGCGTGCGGGCCGTGCTCGCCTACCAGCCGCTCATCACGACCCTCGACGTCAACATGCCCGGCATCGACGGCTTCGAGGCCGCCCGGCGCATCCGCGAGAAGTCGAACACCTTCATCATCATGCTGACCGGGCTCGCCGATGAGGCCGACGTCGTCCTGGGGCTCGGTGCCGGCGCCGACGAGTACATCGTGAAGCCGTTCCGTCCTCGGGAGTTCCGCGCCCGCGTCGAAGCACTGCTGCGCAGGCCCCGCCCGGAGCCCGCGGGCCAGACCCGTCGACAGGAGAGCGTCGGTCCGTCGTTCCCCGGAGCGCGGCCGCAGACGCAGTCGATCCCCGTGCAGCCCGAGGTCCGACAGCCCCCCGCGCCGGTGCACATCGAGGAGAGCTCCTACCCGCCGGAGGCCGCGATGCCGGCCGACCGCATGACCTACGCCACGCCGCCGAATCTCCAGCCTCAGCAGCCTGCGTCCGCCGCGCCCGGAGCGGGAGTCGAGCTCTCCCCTCAGGCCTCTGGCGCTCTCGTCCCCGGCGGCGGGTTCTGGGTAACGCACCGCGACCTCCAGCTAAACCCGGAGACGCGCATCGTGCTCGTCAACGGTCAGCAGATCGAGCTGACGCGTACCGAGTTCGATCTGCTGGCGACGCTCCTCGAGTCCAAGCGGCGCGTGCGCAGCAAGGCCGATCTGACCCTCGTGCTGCGCGGCGAGTCGTACGTCACGTCCTACTACGTGGGCGAGGCCGACAAGCGCGCCGTCGAAGCCCATATGACGAATCTCCGCCGCAAGCTCGGCGACAACCCGAGCAACCCGCGCTACATCGAGACCGTGCGCGGCGTCGGGTACCGACTGACCACCGAGCTGCTCGCCCCCTGATCAGGCAGGTGACGAACGAAGAGGGCTCACGGGAAACCGTGAGCCCTCTTCGTTCATCTGGTGCGGGTCAGACCTTGTAGCCCTGGTACCGACGCAGCAGCTTCGAGAACATGAGCAGCGTCTGCAGAACCGTCACGACGCCGACGATGGGCCATCCGATCCAGAGGATGGAGGACTGCACGACCGGGCCCAGCATGTTCCAGATGATCGCCATGGCGACCAGTGCTGCGGCCAGCAGGATGAAGGGCGTCCAGTGGCCGATCGACCCGCCGCCGCGCTCCGCCTTCGCTTGCATCGCCCAGTTGTCGACCTTCTTCCGCGAGAGGAAGCGGGTCCACGAGCGGAGGAAGTGGCTGAGGCGGATCCACATGAAGATCTCCGCGGGGAAGACCAGCAGGGCGAAGAGGATGTCGCGCTGATTGCAGTACTTCATCGTGCGCGCGATGCGCAGGTTCAGCAGCACGGCCGTCAGCACGGGGATCAGCCACAGGGGCGAGAAGACGAAGGCGTTGATCGACAGCGAACCGGCGAGCAGCACGAGGAAGGCGACACGGACGAAGAGGTTGGTGAGCATGCCGAAGTTCTCGAACCAGCGCAGGCGCAGGTTCGGGTGGAACGGCTGTCCCTTGGTGTCGCCGCGCTGCCCGGGCCACATGAGCTCGATCGCGCCGAACGTCCACTTGACCTGCTGCGCGTCGTATCCCTTGAGGGTCGTCATACCGCCCACCGCGGCGCGCGCGTAGGGGCTGATCTTGGTGAGGTAACCGGCGCTCTTGATCTGCAGCGAGAGCAGCGAGTCCTCCACCTCGCTGTCCTTCACCCACGGGGTGTTCTGGTGGTTCTGCTTCATCGCGTCACGCAGGGCGTTGGTCGAGAAGATCGAGAACTGGCCACCGAGCACGGCCATGTTGCGGCCGCGGAGGAGGTTCTGCAGGTTGAAGGCCGCGAACTGGGTGCGCTGGCCGGCGATGAGCCACTTGGCCGTGAGCCCCTTGATGGGGCGATCGTCGATCGTGTAGATCGCCGAGATGCCTCCGATGCGAGAGTCGCTGACGGCCTCGGTCTCGAGGTACTCGACGGCGCGCGGTTCGGCGATCGTGTCGCCGTCCACACCGAGGAGATAGTCGCATCCCTCGACGAGCGAGTAGCCGTAGTTGAGTGCGCCGACCTTCTTGTCGGGGTTCTTGCCGATGTCGTGCACGAAGACCTCGGTGAACTGCTCGCCGAGGTCGGTCATGATCTCGTGCGGGCCGGCATACTCCGACGCGATCTTCGCCGTGTTGTCGGACGTGTTGTTGATCACGACGTGGATGACATCGGGCACCCGCGTCTGGGCGAGCAGGGCCTCGATCACATCCGCGATCGACTCCTCCTCGTTGTAGGCGGGGATGACGCATCCGATCGTGGAGCGGTGCGTGGTCGAGTTCTCGAGCACGGACATGAAGTCCTGCTCGAAGTGCGTCTCGAGATCGGCGCCGGGCGCCATCGCCGGGTACACGGGCTCCAGCTCCTGTGAGGGCACCTGCTGATACGCCATGCGGGGGTCCGACACAGTGATCACTTCCTGACGTTCATGGGCCGCGATGCGGCGGGGATCAGCACGCTGTTCGTGCGATGAGTCCAGACTGCACGCTCAACCGCAAGATCACGGAGGGTCCGGCGAGAAGCTCAGCGCAAGATTGGCGCAAGATCAGCGCCGGTGGTCGTCGGCTCAGCCGGGGAAGATCGCGATCGGCAGGTACTGGTACACCGTCTGCTGCTGGAACGAGGTGTCCGTGTTGGCGGTGCCCTCGACCGAGATCGTCAGTGCGAACTCGAGAGTGAGACCGAACGTGTCCGCCGGCAGCTGGTGGATGCTCTGCTGGGGAACGTAGAGCCCACCCTGGAAGCTGTTGAGCAGCAGTCCCCGGTCGGAGCGCAGGGTGTCGCTGGGAACCAGCGTGCGCGGGTCGGCGCTGAACTGGTAGGGCGACTGCATCTGGTTCGAGGTCTGCGTCGTGGTGGAGTTGATCTGCACCGAGGAGATGTAGACCCGGCGCTTGTCCGTCAGCACCGCCTTCTCATCGACGCGGTGGTCGTAGACGTTGACCGCGAAGCCGAAGACCTTCTCGTTGTTCGCGGTCCACTCCTGGGTGCGCTTGGGGTCGACCGCCCACACATTGAGGACGAGCTCGAGATCCTGCGCCACGTCGCTGCGCAGCTCGACCGACCCGTCGTACGTGAACTGCGAGTTGAACGCCATGCTCGCCGAGGGGGCGGGCGAGGGCACGACGGTCGTCGGCTGCACGGCAGTGTTGGTGCCCTGCAGGGAGTTGAAACCATCGACGATCTGCGAACACCCGGTCAGAGCCAGGGTGCTCGCGAGGGCGAGAGCGGCCCCCACGCAGAGCCGACGCATACCGCGATCGGCGAAGGGGATTCTCACAGGGCGCTCCTCGGAGACGTGGCCTCACGAGGCTCACAGGATTTCGGGTCGGTGCCGGCCCGTTTCTAGAAAACCCCAGGGTCAGCGCCGAAAGTATACGCGATCCACCCCCGTGCGCCATGCACGGAATCCCGGTCAGTCCTGCGATGCCCCTGCGATGGCGATCGTCAGCGTGTCGCTGGCGGTCTGTTTGGCGTATTCGGCCGAGGTGGGCGTGGTCTGCACGAGGAAGTCGTAGGTGAACTGCACCTGCACGAACGTCGCTTCGGCCGGTACGTCACCGATGTTGAAGGTCTGCGAGTAACTGTAGGGGTCGAGAACCAGGTAGCCGGGACTCACCGACGACTGGTCGGTCTGGGGCTGGAGGGGGTCGAAGGAGCGCGAAGCGTTGCCGGGGACGGCGACCATGGTCGCCTTCTGGAGGAAGACCTTCTGGCCGTCGTTGGGGGTGACGGTGGTCACCATCGAGATGCTGACGGGCTTCAGAGCTGTGGCCGTCCAGCGGTCCATGGACAGCGTCGACCAGTAGTTGATCGTCGCACTGACCGCGCCGGCGGGCACGACGCGCTGCGTCGAACCGCTGGACAGATCGTTGGTGACGGGTGTCGGAACGGGGGTGCTCGAACGCGACGCCGCCGTCGGACTCGGCGTCTGGCCGCCGGTGTTCCACGGCGCCGGACCGCATCCGGTCACCAGGGCCGTGGCCAGCAGCGGAGCGACGACCGCGACGGGTGTCCAGTGTCTGCGGCGCATGGCGACTCCCGGGGTGAGGTGGACTTCCCACTCTAGCGGCGCGGCATGACCGCTTAAGGTGAAGGCGTGACCAATCCCCTGCTGCCGGCGCCCGCCAGAACGGCCGGACGGATTCTCATCTGGGTGCTGCTCGCCCTGCTCGTCCTCCTCGTCGCGGCAGCAGCCTGGCTGGGAGTGCGGGGGTACCTCGCTTACGGCCATCTGTCCGCGGCGCAGCGCGCCGCGGGAGAGGTCACCCGCAACCTCGACGACACGGATGCGGCTATCGCACGGTTGGCCGACATCGCCGCGGACACGGCGGCCGCGCGCTCCTTGACCTCGGACCCCGTGTGGCGGGCGGCCGAGGTCCTGCCGTGGGTCGGGGACCAGCCTCGGCCGTCGCCACCGTCACCGCGGCCGTCGACGACGTGGCCGGGAAGGCGCTGACTCCCCTCGTGCGCGTCGCGTCGGATTTCTCGGCCGGTGCGCTGAAGCCGGTCGACGGACGCATCGATGTCAGCGGGTTCGGCGAGATGCACGAGGGGGCCCAGAGCACCACCGCGCAGGTGGCTCTCGCATCGGATGCCGTCGACGACATCGACCGCGCCGCCCTGCTCCCCCCGGTGGCGAAGGCCGTCGAGGACGTATCCGGGCTGCTCGCGTCCGTCGAGACGGGCTCGGATGCGGTCAGCCGCGCGACGGCGCTGATGCCGGCCATCCTCGGCGCAGACGGTCCGCGCAACTACCTCGTCGTCTTCCAGAACAACGCCGAGTGGCGTTCGCTCGGCGGCATCGTCGGCGCCATGGCTCTCGTGCACACGGAGAACGGTCAGATCTCTCTCGCGGCCCAGGCATCCGCCTCCGGTGACATCACTCGGTATCGCGACCCCGTGATCGATCTCGGTCCCGATATCACCGGCTTCATGGACACACGGCCGGCGCGCTTCATGCAGAACGCCACGCAGGTGGCGTCCTTTCCCCTGGCGGCGCAGATCGCGCAGGCGATGTGGGAGCGACAGTATGGCGTCCGCGTCGATGGCGTGATCTCGCTCGATCCCGTCACCCTGTCTTACATGCTGGCCGCAACCGGGCCGGTGGCGCTGCCGACGGGTGACAAGCTCACGAGCGAGAACGCGATCCCGCTGCTGCTGAACGAGGTGTATCTCCGTTACGACCCGAAGACCCAGGACGCGTTCTTCCAGGTGGCCGCCGCATCCGTCTTCGCCAAACTGGCGGCGGGCGACGTCGCTCCATCGGCCCTCGTCTCCGCCTTGTCGAAGGCCGGCGAGGAGGAGCGTCTGCTCATCTGGAGCAATGCACCCGAGGAACAGGCGATCCTCGACGGCACGAGCCTGCAGGGTCTACTGCCGGCGACCGACAGCGAGCGGACGAGCTTCGGCGTGTATCTCAATGACGCGACCGGCTCGAAGATGGACTACTACATGAAGGTCGGCACCGGAGTGCAGTGGTGCACCGCGCAGGGCGGGGAGAGCGAAGCCGTGCTCGACGTATCGCTCACCAACGATGCGCCTGCCGATGCGGCCAGCCTGCCCGCCTACATCACGGGAGGGGGCAGCTTCGGCACCGAGGCGGGGCTGACCCGCACGACGGGGTATCTGTATCTTCCCGAGGGCGCCTCCGTGCTCTCCTCGGAGAACTCGGACGGCACGGGCTTCCAGTCCGGAACCGACCAGGGTCGACCGGTTCTCATCTGGTCGTCGTTGCTCGCTCCGGGCGAGCAGGCCAGCGCCAGCATCCGCGTGCGCACACCCTGGACCCCCGAACTGAGCGCGCAGGTCACGCCGGTGCTGCCGGGGACGGACTCCGCTCTCGCCGCCTCCTGCGGCTGAGCGCGGTCAGCCCACCTCGACGCGGGCGCGCGACGACGAGAGCGTCGCGGTCACAAGGATCGGCAGGTGGTCGCTGAGCCCCTGCGGCAGCGTTCGGATGTGCTCGATGTCGAACCCGGTGGATGTCGCGAAGTCGTAGTGCCCGCGGAAGAAGCGATAGCGCGTGTACGTGCGGGTGTCGCTGAGCGTGAGCTCGTACCCCTGGTCCCTCACCCGCTCGCCGAGTCGTTCCTTGAAGACGGGATAGTTGTAGTCGCCCACCATCAGGGCGGGAAGCTGCGGTCCGAGATCCTGCAGCTCGGCCAGTGCCGTGCGGATCTGGTGGCGACGCAGTGAGTTGAGCGCCGTGAGGGGTGCGGCGTGGAAGGACGCGACGATGATCTCGCGGCCCGCGTCGATGTCGTGCAGACGCACGCCCAGCATCCGCTCCTCTGCGGGCTTGAGCACCCGGTCGTGCAGCGACTTCTTGAGCGAGAGCGCGCGCACCTCCTGCAGCCGGAAGCTGCTCTCCCGGTAGTAGACCGCCAGTCCCAACCGGTTGCGGCTCGTCGCATCCGCGAGGCGCAGGCCACCGCTCACCTCCGGGATGTCGGTCGTGTCCGCCTCCTGGAGACAGAGCACATCGACGCCGTGCTGCTCGGCCAGATCCGCGATCTCGCCCGCAGCGCGATGTTTGCGCAGGTTGTAGGAGATGACCTTCATCAGGCCATCCACACTATGCCCGGCACGTGAACGGCGGATGCCGGTTGCGCAACGCCCAGCGAATTCACTCCTGAACGCGACGCGCGCGCGTCTGCTCGGCCCGCGCCGCCATGAGCTCCGGTTCCGGATAGCCGACCTCCGTCAGCACCAGCCCGCGCGCGGCGAGGACCGCGAACTCGCTCGTCCGCGTCGCCTGCTCGCGCAGTCGCACGACGTCCTCGATTCCCAGACGCCCCTGGCCGACCGCCACACACGCTCCCACGAGCGCGCGCACCATCGAGTGGCAGAACGCATCGGCTTTCACGTTCGCGACGATCGCCCCCTCGACGTCGCGTCGCCAATCGAACTCGAGGAGCGTGCGGATGGTCGTCGCCTCCTCACGCGGCTTGCAGTACGCCGCGAAGTCGTGCAGCCCCCGGAGCGAGCGCGCCGCCTCATCCATCGCCGCCACATCCAGCGCGGCGCGAACGGTGGTGGTGAACTCCCGCCGCAGCGGGTCGTAGCCGGTGACGTCGTCGGCGATCCGGTACGCGTAGCGGCGCCAGACGGCCGAGAAGCGCGCATCGAAGCCGTCGGGAGCGAGCGTGGTGCGGCGCACCGTCACATCCGAGTACGAGCTCAAGACGCCGCGGATGCGGCGCGCCAGGGCCTCGACGGGGTCAGGCTCCGACCGCCGCGACGCCGCCAGCCTCGCCTGCTGCGCCTCGTCGAGATCGAGGTGGGCGACCTGGCCGCTCGCGTGCACGCCCGCATCCGTGCGCCCGGCGACCGTCAGCTGCGGCGAGCCGGCGACGATCCGAGCCAAGGCCTCCTCCAGCGTGCCCTGGACGGTGCGGAGGCCCGGCTGCCTCGCCCAGCCGCGGAAGTGCGTGCCGTCATAAGCGATGTCGAGTCGGATCCGCACCGCACAAGCCTACGGGTGCATCCCACCGGGGCGCCCATGCCCGGATCGTAGAATGGCCGGGCTCCCCCTCCCGGATCCTCCCCCATGATCGCTGACACTCCTCCTGCCCCGCGCGCCCGCTTCGCAGGTCTCGACGGCCTCCGTGCGGTCGCTGTGACCCTCGTCGTGATCTATCACCTGTTTCCCGGCTGGTGGATGCAGGGCGGCTTCATCGGCGTCGACGTCTTCTTCGTGATCAGCGGGTTCCTCATCACCTCGCTCCTGCTCCGGGAGCACGATGACACCGGCCGCGTCGCACTGGGGCCCTTCTGGCGCCGGCGCGCCCGACGGTTGCTGCCCGCGCTCGTGCTCGTCCTGCTGGCGTGCTCGAGCGCGGCATGGCTGATCGGCGGCGACGTGCTCGTGGGGCTTCGGCGACAGCTCATCGGCGCGCTGGTGTTCGGGTACAACTGGACGGCCGTCGTCGACGGCGCGGACTACTTCGGCTCCGGCAGCGGTGAGCTCTTCCGCAACCTCTGGTCGCTCGCCGTCGAGGAGCAGTTCTACCTCGTCTGGCCGCTGCTACTCCTCGTGCTCCTGCTGCTTCCCCGCGCCTGGATGCGTGCCGGGGCGGCACTGGTCGCGGCGGCCGCATCCGCGGTATGGATGGCGGTGGTCGTCGCCTCCGGAGCCGCCGATCCGCTGACACTGGGAGCCCGCGTCACCCGCGCCTACTTCGGCACCGACACCCACTCCTTCGGTCTCCTGCTCGGAGTAGCAGTCGCGTTCGCCTGGTGGGCGGCCGTGCGGGTCGAGCGCGGCTGGATGCACGCTCGTGTCGTTCGCGGTGGCGCGTCGGCGCTGGGGACGGCCGCTCTCGCGGGTCTCGTCCTGCTGGCCACGATCGCTCAGAGTCAGAGCACCGCGACCTTCCCCGGCGCGCTCGTCGCGGCGAGCGCGCTCTCCGCGATCGTGATCGTGGCGGGTGCGTGGCCCGGGTCGCTGCTGGGGCGCGCACTGGATGTCCTCCCCCTGCGGTGGATCGGCGAACGCTCGTACGGCTTGTACCTCTGGCATTGGCCCGTGCTGGTGCTGCTGGTGGCGGCCTCGCAGGGCACGAGCGTCGATCGCGCCTTCCCTGCGACCATCGGCGCCGCCGCAATGGCCGTGACGGTGGTCGTGTCCGCACTGTCGTACCGGTTCCTCGAGATGCCGGTGCGTCGGCGCGGCGGAGCTCAGGTCGCCGGCGAGCTCCGACAGGCGTTCGCGACCAGCGCGCGTCGCCGTGCGAGAGCCGTGGGCGTCACGGCCGCAGCTGTCCTGCTCGTTGCCGGCACCGCCGGCGCGGTCGCCTCGGCTCCTGCGGTCTCGAGCGGCGAGGCCGTGGTCGCCGCCGGCGTGGACGCGCTGCAGAGTCAGCCCGCGCCGACGAACACGGGCGGGGATCCCGACGACGACGTCGTCACAGGCGACGAGGTCACCGCCGTCGGCGACTCCGTCATGCTCGCGTCCGCCCCGAGTCTGCTCACCGCGCTGCCGGGAGCGGATGTCGACGCCGCCGTATCGCGTCAGATGTACGCGGCACCCGACATCCTGCGCTCCCTCACGGACTCGGGTCGCCTGCGCGAGTTCGTCGTCCTGGGTCTCGGCACCAACGGGTCGATCTCGCAGCGCACGCTCGAGCAGGTGCTGGAGGTCATCGGCCCCGACCGTCAGCTCGTGCTCGTCACAGCGTCCGCACCGCGCTCCTGGATCCCGGGGGTGAATGCCGACCTCGCCGCTTTCGCCCGCACGCATCGCGGTGTGCAGATCGCCGACTGGCAGACGGCGATCGCGCCGCATCTGGATCTGCTCGCCGGCGACGAGGTGCACCCGGGGGATGCGGGCGGCCGGATCTACGCCGACGTCGTCGTCGCGGCACTCGCCGAAGCGCAGCGTGCGAAGGCGCGATTCTCCGCGTTCGCCGAGCAGCGCGCCTTCGAGCAGGCCTGCGCCAGTCGCAGCTGTTCCAGGCGCCCGGCTCGCCCAGCGCAGGCTGAGCGTCCGCGCGCCACGCACGGCGGAGAACGTCACCGCAACGGCGCGAACCCCGCGGGATCCGAAGATCACGCGGGGTTCGCGGTGCAAAGGGGCCGGGACGGGTCCCGGCGGGTCCGATTACTCGGACTTCTTCTCCTCCGACTCGGCCGGAGCCTCGTCAGCGGTGGCCTCGGGCGCCTCGGGCGCCTCCTCGACGACAGTCTCCTCGACCGGAGCCTCTTCGACAACCGTCTCCTCGGCGGGAGCGGCCTCGACGGGAGCCTTGTCGGCCTTGGCGGCCTTCTGGGCAGGAGCGGCCTTCTTCTTGGTGACGGGCTCGAGCACGAGCTCGATCACGGCCATGGGAGCGTTGTCGCCCTTACGGTTGCCGATCTTCGTGATACGGGTGTAACCACCCTCACGCTCGGCGACCAGGGGCGCGATCTCGGTGAACAGGACGTGCACGACTTCCTTGTCACCGATGACCGAGAGCACGCGACGGCGAGCGTGCAGGTCGCCGCGCTTGCCGAACGTGATCAGGCGCTCGGCGAGCGGACGAAGGCGCTTGGCCTTGGTCTCGGTCGTGGTGATCGACTTGTGGGTGAACAGTGCCGCGGCAAGGTTCGCCAGCAGAAGACGCTCGTGTGCGGGGCCGCCTCCGAGGCGGGGTCCCTTCGTGGGCTTGGGCATTCTCAGTTACTCCAGGATTTCGCGGGTGAGCCGGATCAGGCGTTGTCTTCTTCGTATCCGCCGTAGAAGTGGGCGCCGTCGAAACCGGGCACCGAGTCCTTCAGCGACAGACCGAGCGAGACGAGCTTGTCGCGCACCTCGTCGACCGACTTCTGACCGAAGTTGCGGATGTTCATGAGCTGGGTCTCCGAGAGGGCGACCAGCTCGGACACCGTGTTGATGCCCTCGCGCTTGAGGCAGTTGTACGAGCGCACCGAGAGGTCGAGATCCTCGATGGGCATCGACAGCTCGTTGGAGAGGACGGTCTCGACCGGCGCGGGGCCGATCTC
Organism: Microbacterium sp. KU4F; assembly: GCF_056868075.1. Lineage (NCBI taxonomy): Bacteria > Bacillati > Actinomycetota > Actinomycetes > Micrococcales > Microbacteriaceae > Microbacterium > Microbacterium sp. KU4F. Next base: position 1,645,742 of record NZ_CP200324.1, read on the forward strand.
GATACCCTCGGCCTCGACGTTCAGCTCGCGGGCGAGGCCGAACAGCTCGGTCAGGGTGCGACCGGCCGACGCGACGGCGTCGCGCGGGGCGATCGAGGGCTTGGTCTCGACATCCAGCACGAGCTTGTCGAAGTCGGTGCGCTCACCGGCACGGGTGGCCTCGACGCGGTAGCTCACCTTGAGCACCGGGGAGTAGATCGAGTCGATCGGGATCTGACCCGCCTCGGCGTACTCGTTGCGGTTCTGCGTGGCCGACACGTAGCCGCGACCGCGCTCGATCGTCAGCTCGAGCTCGAAACGAGCGGTGTCGTTCAGGGTCGCGATGACCAGCTCGGGGTTGTGCACCTCGACACCGGCCGGAGCCGAGATGTCGGCGGCGGTCACTTCGCCCGCACCCGTCTTGCGCAGGTACGCCGTGATGGGCTCGTCGCGCTCGCTCGAGACGACCAGCTGCTTGATGTTCAGGATGATCTCGGTGACATCCTCCTTCACACCGGGGATGGTGCTGAACTCGTGCAGCACGCCGTCGATGCGGATGCTGGTGACAGCAGCACCGGGGATGGACGAGAGGAGGCTGCGACGCAGCGCGTTGCCGATGGTGTAACCGAAGCCGGGCTCGAGCGGCTCGATGACGAAGCGGCTGCGGAACTCCCCGATCTTCTCCTCGGTCAGAGTGGGACGCTGTGCGATGAGCACGATGTGTTCCTTTCGGCTAAGTGCCCGCTATATGACACTTGCGTGGATGAGGTGTTGAGTTTTTCTCGCGGATGCCGGGGCGCACCGTCAGGCGGCGCGCCCAGGCATCCAGAAGCTGTGAGACGTCAGACGCGGCGACGCTTGGGCGGGCGGCAGCCGTTGTGCGCCTGCGGCGTGACGTCCTGGATCGACCCCACCTCGAGGCCGGCAGCGGTCAGCGAACGGATCGCCGTCTCGCGACCCGAACCCGGACCCTTCACGAAGACGTCGACCTTCTTGACACCGTGCTCGGCGGCCTGACGGGCTGCCGACTCGGCGGCCATGCCGGCCGCGTACGGGGTCGACTTGCGCGAGCCCTTGAAGCCCACTCCACCCGAGGACGCCCAGCTGATGACAGCGCCGGACGGGTCGGTGATCGAGACGATCGTGTTGTTGAACGTCGACTTGATGTGGGCGTGACCCACGGCGATGTTCTTCTTCTCCTTGCGGCGGGGCTTGCGCGCCGCGGACTTGGCCTGTGCCATGTGCGTGTTCTCCTAAACCCTGGGGGCCGCGCCTTAGCGCGCCTTCTTCTTGCCGGCGACGGTGCGCTTGGGACCCTTGCGCGTGCGGGCGTTGGTCTTCGTGCGCTGACCGCGCACAGGCAGGCCGCGGCGGTGACGCAGGCCCTCGTAGGAGCCGATCTCGACCTTGCGGCGGATGTCGGCGGCGACCTCGCGACGAAGATCACCTTCGACCTTGTAGGTGCCTTCGATGTAGTCACGGAGCGCGACGAGCTGGTCGTCGGTCAGGTCCTTGACGCGGATGCTCTCGTCGATCGAAGTCGCCTTCAGGATCTCGACGGAGCGGGTACGGCCGATGCCGTAGATGTACGTGAGTGCGATCACCACGCGCTTGTCGCGCGGAATGTCGACGCCGGCAAGACGTGCCATGCGGCTCTCCTAGGAGTGAGTGGAGGTGTGGAGCAGGATCGGTGCCCGGGCCTCCGCCCGAGGTGTCCCCCTTGCGGGTTCTGATCCTGCCTGTATGCGTATTGAGTTGTGTCTTCGTGCCGAGGTTTCGACTCGGCCGCTGCGCGGCCTCGCTCAACCTTGACGTTCGCGTGTCAATGCCGCTGTGCGGCATTGACACGCCTCACGTCAACCCTGGCGCTGCTTGTGGCGCGGGTTGGACTTGCAGATGACCATGACGCGTCCGTGACGACGGATCACCTTGCAGTGATCGCAGATCGGCTTGACGCTGGGGTTGACCTTCATGATGCTTCCTGTTCGCTGTCTTCGTGCTCCGAGGCGGAGCCGTTACTTCTCGACCGGATCAGCGGTAGCGATAGACGATGCGGCCGCGGGTGAGGTCGTAGGGCGAGAGCTCCACGACGACGCGGTCCTCGGGGATGATGCGGATGTAGTTCTGCCGCATCTTGCCGGAGATCGTGGCGAGCACCTTGTGCCCGTTGCTCAGCTCGACGCGGAACATCGCGTTGGGCAGAGCCTCGGAGATCACGCCTTCGATCTCGATGACACCGTCTTTTTTAGCCATAGCCTCGCTACCCTCGTGCAGACCGGTCGATCTGCGGTGGATGGGATTCGGTGCCGGAAACGCCTCGACGGCGACACGCCAACGAAGGCGCAAAGCACCAAAGATCAACTATAGGTGATAGAGCCGCTTCGCGCCACTCGGCGAGTGGCGCGAAGGGCGCACCCCGCTCAGGAGATCCTGCTGAGGATGTCGGTCTGCGGGTTGTACGTGATCTGGACGAGGTCGCCGTTGACGCGGAGCGTGGGCGTGCCCGTCGCCCCGTCCGGCAGGGACCGCGACTTCGCGAACTTGATGTACTCGTTCGAGGTGATCGCGTTCTCCAGGTCGGAGGTGACATTCACACCGGCACTGCGGGCGAGATCCACCAGCTGCTCGTCGGTCAAGCCGGTCGAGTTCTCGGCGGGCTGGTTCGCGTACAGCGCCTGCAGGAAGGCGTATGCGTTGTCGGGGTCGGCGGCGGCCACGGCGTACATCGCGCTCGCGGCGCGGCTCGAGTATTCGGTTCCCTGCGACAGGCGGTCCAGGATCGCGACCGGGTACACGTTCAGAGTGATGTCGCCCGACGCGACGAGGCCCTGGATGGTCTCGCCTTCCGTCTGCTCGAACTGGTTGCAGTAGGGGCACATAAAGTCGATGTACGTGTCGACGGTGTGCTCGCCCGTCCCGAAGGAGATCGCCCCGGTGGACGCGTCGATGTTGGATGCCTCGGGGGCCGTGCCCGGGTCGGAGGCCACGTTGTTGAAGACGACCACGAGACCGCCGACCACCACGATGGCGACGACAGCGATGACGCTGATCCAGATCGCGAACCAGTTTGTCTTGCCCTTTGCCGCTGCCATGACGCTCTTTCCTACTCGATTTCGACCGGCTTCACACCATACGGAGCCAGCCCCGCGGCTCCGCCGTCGGGGGCCGTGAGAACCCAGATCCCTCCATCATGGACGGCGACGCTATGTTCCCAGTGGGAGCCGGCTGAGCCGTCGACCGTGGAGACGGTCCAGTCGTCGTCTTCGACGAAGGTCGCCTCGGACCCCACCACCACCATCGGCTCGATGGCGAGCACCAGACCGGGCTGGATGCGAGGGCCCGGATCCGGCACGCGGTAGTTGAACACCGAGGGCGCCTCGTGCATCTTGCGGCCGATGCCGTGCCCGACATAGTCGCGCAGGATGCCGTACTCCCCCGCCGCCGTGATGTGGTCCTCGACCGCGGCGCCGATCTCACCGATGTGGCGTCCGGTCGCCATCGCGGCGATCCCGGCCCACATGGACCCTTCGGTGACCCGGGACAGCTCCTGCCGTGCTGCGACGAGCTCCGGCCGCTCGGGGTCGGGCAGGACGATGGTGATCGCCGAGTCGCCGTTCCACCCCCGGAACTGCGCCCCCGCGTCGATCGAGACGATGTCGCCGGCCTCGAGCACCCGGTCACCGGGGATCCCGTGCACGACCTGCTCGTTGACCGACACGCACGTGGTGTGGCGGTAGCCGCGCACCAGCTGGAAGTTCGATTCCGCGCCGCGCGCGGTGATCACGGCCGCGGCCGCCGCATCCAACTCGGCCGTCGTCACGCCGGGGGCGATCATCTCGCGCACCGCCTGGAGGGCGGCGGCGGTGATGAGCCCCGGCTCGATCATCTGGCGCAGCTGCGCCGGGGTCTTGTAGATGGAGCGTCGCAGCACGGCTCAGGACGCCGGCGTCAGCCCGCGGGCGATGAGGGCCGTGAGGATGCGCTCGGTGATGACATCGAGGGAGCCGATGCCGTCGATCGCGACGACGAGACCGCGCTCGCGGTACACATCGAGGATCGGCGCCGTCTCGTTCTCGTAGATGCTCAGGCGGTGCGCGATCACCTCGGCCGTGTCGTCCGTGCGGCCCTGTTCCTCGGCGCGCTTGGTCAGGCGGGCGATGCTCTCCTCGCGGGGCACGTCCAGCTCGATCACGGCGTCGAGGCTCTCCCCGCGCTCTTCCAGGAACGCATCGAGATCACCCACCTGTCCGAGGTTGCGGGGGTATCCGTCGAGGAGGAAGCCGGGAGCCGCGTCGTCCTGCGCCAGCCGGTCGCGCACGACCGCGCTCGTCAGCTCGTCCGGAACGAGGTTTCCCGCCGCGATGATGGCCTGGACCTGCTGGCCGAGCTCGGTGCCCTCGGAGATGTTCGCCCGGAACACGTCGCCCGTCGACACCGCCGGCACACCGAACGCCTCGGCGATGCGCACGCCCTGGGTGCCCTTGCCGGAGCCCTGGGGCCCCACGATCAACAGGCGCGCGGTCATCGCAGGAGCCCTTCGTAGTGACGCTGCTGGAGCTGGGCGTCGATCTGCTTCACGGTCTCGAGTCCGACGCCGACCATGATGAGGATCGAGGTGCCGCCGAACGGGAAGTTCTGGTTGGCACCGACCGTCGCCAGAGCGATCAGCGGGATGAGTGCGACCAGACCCAGATAGATCGAGCCCGGCAGGGTGATGCGGGTGAGCACGTAGTCGAGGTACTCCGCGGTGGGACGGCCGGCACGGATGCCCGGGATGAAGCCGCCGTACTTCTTCATGTTGTCGGCGACGTCGACCGGGTTGAAGGTAATCGCGACGTAGAAGTAGGTGAACCCGACGATCAGCAGGAAGTACAGCAGCCAGTACAGCGGGTGATCGCCGCGCGTGAGGTAGTTCTGGATCCAGACGACCCAGCCCGGCAGCGCGCCGTCGGCATCCGGGGTCTGGTTGAACTGCGAGATGAGCGCGGGGATGTACAGGAGCGACGAGGCGAAGATGACCGGCACGACACCGGCCATGTTGACCTTGATGGGGATGTAGGTGTTCGTCCCGCCGTAGGTGCGACGGCCCACCATCCGCTTGGCGTACTGCACCGGGATGCGACGTTGCGACTGTTCGACGAAGACCACGAGCGCCACGATCACGACGCCGACCGCGAGCACGAGCAGGAACACCTCGAAACCGCGGGCCTGCCAGATCGACCACATCGCTGCCGGGAAGGTCGCGGCGATCGAGGTGAAGATCAGCAGCGACATCCCGTTGCCGATGCCGCGCTCGGTGACGAGCTCGGCGAACCACATGATGAGGCCGGTGCCGGCGGTCATGGTGATGATCATGAGCAGCTGAGCCCACCATGCGTCGTTGGTCAGCAGCTGCTCGCAGGAGGCGACACCGGTGTTGCCGAAGAGCTGGCCGCTGCGCGCGACCGTCACGAGTGTCGTCGACTGCAGCAGGGCGAGGGCGATGGTCAGGTAGCGCGTGTACTGCGTCAGACGCGCCTGGCCCGACTGGCCCTCCTTGTAGAGGGTCTCGAAGTGCGGGATGACCACGCGCAGCAGCTGGACGATGATCGTCGCGGTGATGTAGGGCATGACGCCCAGCGCGAAGATCGACAGCTGCAGAAGCGCGCCGCCCGAGAAGAGGTTGACCAGCGACAGCACGCCCTGCGTGTTCGACGTGTCGGCGAGACACGACTGAACGTTCGGGAAGTCGACGAACGGCGACGGCACGTGCGCACCGAGACGGTACAGCACGATGATGCCCAGGGTGAAAGCGATCTTCCGACGCAGGTCAGGCGTGCGGAACACGCGCGCGATGGCGCTGAACACGTGGATTCCTCCAGAAAGGGTTCCCGGCGCAGGAGGCGCACAGACCACCAGGGTATCCCACCCCGCGCGTGACCGAGCGGCCGCATCCTCCGGGTATGCGACAGGGGCCGGAGATGTCCTCCGGCCCCTGCACGCGGCTTACTTGACGGTGCCGCCCGCGGCGACGATCTTCTGCTCAGCGGAGCCGGAGACCTTGTCGACCTCGACGTTCAGCTTCACCGAGATCTCGCCGGTGCCGAGCACCTTGACCTTCTCGTTCTTGCGAACCGCACCCTTGGCGACCAGGTCGACGACGGTCACGTCGCCACCGGACGGGTACAGCTCCGCGAGCTTGTCCAGGTTCACGACCTGGTACTCGACGCGGAACGGGTTCTTGAACCCGCGCAGCTTCGGGGTGCGCATGTGCAGCGGCATCTGCCCACCCTCGAAGCCGGCCTTGACCTGGTAGCGGGCCTTCTGACCCTTGGTGCCACGGCCGGCGGTCTTACCCTTGGATCCCTCACCACGACCGACGCGGGTCTTGGCGGTGTTGGATCCGGGGACGGGACGAAGGTGGTGCACCTTCAGCACGCCCGGACGCGCCACGGCGACGTCCTTCTTCTCCGCCTTCGGCGCTGCGGCCTTCTTGGCGGCGGGCTTACGGGTCGTCTTGGCAGCGGGCTTCTCAGCCGTCTGCTCGACGTTCTCGTTCTCAGCCATTAGTCGATCTCCTCAACCTTCACGAGGTGAGCGACGGCCTTGACGTAGCCGCGCGTCTGCGCGTCGTCGGGGCGGACGACCGAGTCGCCGATCCGCTTGAGGCCGAGGCTGCGCAGCGTGTCACGCTGGTTCTGCTTCTCGCTCACCTTGGACTTGACCTGCGTGACCTTCAGACGCTGAGCCATCAGGCACCTACCTTCGATGCGGCCGCGGCCTCAGCCTCGGCGCGAACCAGACGGGCCGGAGCGACCTGGTCGAAGTCGAGGCCACGACGAGCGGCCACCTGACGCGGCTCCTCGAGCTGCTTCAGAGCCTCGACGGTCGCGTGCACGATGTTGATCGTGTTCGACGAGCCGAGGGACTTCGAGAGGACGTCGTGGATACCGGCGCACTCGAGCACGGCACGCACGGGGCCACCGGCGATAACACCGGTACCGGCAGCAGCGGGACGCAGCAGGACGACGCCCGCGGCGGCCTCACCCTGGACCGGGTGCGGAATGGTCGATCCCGAGCGGGGGACGCGGAAGAAGTTGCGCTTGGCTTCCTCGACACCCTTCGAGATCGCGAGCGGGACCTCGCGGGCCTTGCCGTAGCCGACACCCACCACACCGTTGCCGTCACCGACGACAACGAGAGCGGTGAAGCTGAAGCGACGGCCACCCTTGACGACCTTCGACACACGGTTGATGGTCACGACGCGCTCGAGGAACTGGCTCTCCGAGCGGTCGCGCGACCCGCGGTCACGCTGGTTGGCGTTGCGCTCACGGCCACCGCGACGCGGCTCCCGCTCACGCTCGGCGGGCGCCGTCTCCGTCGCCGCCGCCTGAGTGGCATCGGTCACTTCGGTCTCCTGGTTGGTGTTCGTTGCATCGCTCACAGGTTCAGCCCTCCTTCACGGGCGCCCTCGGCGATCGCGGCGACACGACCGGCGTAGCGGTTGCCGCCACGGTCGAAGACGACGTCGGCCACGCCGGCTGCCTTCGCGCGCTCGGCGACGAGCTCGCCGACCTTGCGGGCCTTCGAGGTCTTGTCGCCGTCGAAGCCGCGCAGGTCGGTCTCGAGGGTGGACGCACTGGCCACGGTGTGGCCCTTGCTGTCGTCGACGACCTGCACGAAGACGTGGCGGGCCGAACGGGTCACGACGAGGCGGGGGCGCTCGGCGGTGCCGACGATCTTCTTGCGAAGACGCGAGTGGCGACGAGCGCGGGCCTCGGACTTGGAAGTCACGGCCATGGTTACTTACCAGCCTTTCCGGCCTTGCGCCGGACGACCTCGCCGGCGTAGCGCACACCCTTGCCCTTGTACGGCTCGGGCTTGCGGATCTTGCGGATGTTGGCAGCGGCCTCACCGACGGCCTGCTTGTCGATCCCGCTCACGGTGAGCTTGTTGTTGCCCTCGACCGTGAACGTGATGCCGGCAGGCGGGTCGACCAGGACGGGGTGCGAGAAGCCCAGCGCGAACTCGACGGACGAGCCCTTCTGCGCGACGCGGTAACCCGTGCCGACGACCTCGAGGCCCTTGGTGTAGCCCTGGGTGACGCCGATGATGTTGTTGTTGATGAGCGTGCGGGTCAGGCCGTGAAGCGACCGCGACTCGCGCTCGTCGTCGGGGCGGGTGACGAGAACCTGGTTCTCCTCCACCTTGACCTCGATCGGGTGGGCTGCGGTGAGCGTGAGCTCGCCCTTCGGGCCCTTGACGGAGACATCCTGACCGGACACCGAGACGGTGACGCCGGCGGGGATGTCGATGGGAAGACGTCCGATACGCGACATATCAGGTCACCACACGTAGGCGAGGACTTCCCCACCCACGCCCTTCGACTCGGCCTGACGGTCCGTGAGGAGGCCAGAGGAGGTGGACAGGATCGCGACGCCGAGGCCGCCGAGGACCTTGGGGATCTCGGTCGACTTCGCGTACACGCGAAGGCCGGGCTTCGACACGCGCTTGATGCCGGCGATCGACCGCTCGCGGTTGGGGCCGTACTTCAGCGTGAGCGTCAGCGTCTGGCCGACACGCGCGTCGGTGACCTCCCAGCCGGAGATGTAGCCCTCCTGCTGGAGGATCTCGGCGATGTGGGTCTTGAGCTTGGAGCTCGGCAGCGACACGGAGTCGTGGTGCGCCGAGTTCGCGTTGCGCAGACGGGTCAGCAGATCTGCGACCGGGTCTGTCATCGTCATGATGGTTTTCCTTCGTTCACCAGGTTTCGACCGCCGTTACACGACGGCCGACCTGTGGTGGATGCCGACGGATGTCGGCACGGGGTGTTACGCCTGAGCGTCCGCCTGGCGGAACGGGAAGCCGAGGTGACGCAGCAGAGCGCGACCCTCGTCGTCCGTGTTCGCCGTCGTGACGATCGTGATGTCGAAGCCGCGGACGCGATCGATCTTGTCCTGGTCGATCTCGTGGAAGACCGACTGCTCCTGCAGACCGAACGTGTAGTTGCCGTGGCCGTCGAACTGGCGGTCGTTCAGACCACGGAAGTCGCGGATGCGGGGCAGCGCGAGGTTCACGAGACGGTCGATGAACTCCCAGGCGCGGTCGCCGCGCAGGGTGACGTGCGCACCGATGGCCTGGCCCTCACGCAACTTGAACTGCGCGATGGACTTGCGTGCCTTGGTGACGACCGGCTTCTGGCCGGTGATCTTGGTGAGGTCGTCGACCGCACCATCGATCACCTTGCTGTCGCGCGTTGCCTCGCCGACACCGGTGTTCACGACGACCTTGACCAGGCCGGGGATCTGCATGACGTTCGCGTAGCCGAACTCGTCCTGCATCGCCTTCTTGATCTCGGCGTTGTACTTCTGCTTCAGGCGGGGCTGGGTCTTGCCAGCCTCCACGGCAGTGGCGGTGCTCATCAGAGGTCCTTACCTGACTTCTTCGCGTAGCGCACGCGGACGGTGCGCTTGACGCCGTCCTTGACCTGCTCCTCGACACGGCGGCCGACACGGGTCGGCTTCTTGGTCGAGGGGTCGACGAGGGCGACGTTGGAGATGTGGATGGGGGCTTCGGTCGTCTCGATGCCACCGGTCTTGGTGCCGCGCTGGGTCTGACCGACCCGCGTGTGCTTGGTGACGTAGTTGACGCCCTCGACGATGACGCGGTTCTGCTCGGTCAGGACCTTGCGGACCTTGCCCTGCTTGCCGCGGTCGCCGCCCTTGTCCTGCTTCTTACCAGTGATGACCTGAACCAGGTCACCTGCCTTGATCTTGGCCATGAGGGTCAGATCACCTCCGGAGCGAGCGAGACGATCTTCATGAACTTCTTGTCACGAAGCTCGCGACCGACCGGGCCGAAGATACGGGTGCCGCGGGGCTCCCCGTCGTTCTTCAGGATGACGGCGGCGTTCTCGTCGAACTTGATGTAGGAACCGTCGGGACGACGGGTCTGCTTGACGGTACGGACGACGACGGCCTTGACCACGTCGCCCTTCTTGACGTTGCCGCCGGGGATCGCGTCCTTGACCGTGGCGACGATGACGTCGCCCAGGCCGGCGTAGCGCCGGTTGGAGCCGCCGAGCACACGGATCGTGAGCAGCTCCTTGGCGCCGGTGTTGTCGGCGACCTTGAGGCGGGATTCGTTCTGAATCACTTGTTACTCCTTGGGTTCCAAGTAAGCCCGAGGCTTACTTGGCCTTCTCGAGGATCTCGACCAGGCGCCAGCGCTTGGTGGCGCTCAGCGGGCGGGTCTCGTTGATGAGCACCAGGTCGCCGATGCCGGCGGTGTTGCCCTCGTCGTGCGCCTTGACCTTGGAGGTGCGGCGGATCACCTTGCCGTAGAGCGGGTGCTTCACGCGGTCCTCGACCTCGACGACGATGGTCTTGTCCATCTTGTCGCTGACGACGTAGCCGCGGCGCGCCTTGCGGTAGCCACGGGCACCGGCGTCACGGACGTCGTGCTCCGAGCTCTCGTGCCCAGCGGTCTGCTCGACCTCTGCAGCCTTCTTCGTGGTGGCCATCACTCAGCCTCTCCTTCGGCGGCGGCCGAGGTGTCCTCGGTCTTCTTCGCCTTCGTCTTCTTCGCCTTCGCCGGCTCAGCGGCGACGGGCGTGGCACGGATGCCCAGCTCGCGCTCGCGGATCACGGTGTAGAGCCGCGCGATGTCGCGCTTGACCGCACGGATGCGGCCGTGGCTCTCGAGCTGGCCGGTGGCCGACTGGAAGCGCAGGTTGAACAGCTCTTCCTTGGCCTTGCGCAGCTCCTCGACGAGGCGCTGGTCTTCGAACGTGTCGAGCTCGCTCGGGGCGAGCTTGCTTGGTGCCGATCGCCATTACGCGTCGCCCTCCTCGCGCTTGATGATGCGTGCCTTCAGCGGCAGCTTGTGGATGGCACGGGTCAGCGCCTCGCGAGCGAGCTGCTCGTTGACGCCCGCGACCTCGAAGAGGACGCGGCCCGGCTTGACGTTCGCGACCCACCACTCGGGCGAGCCCTTACCCGAACCCATGCGGGTTTCAGCGGGCTTCTTGGTCAGCGGACGGTCGGGGTAGATGTTGATCCACACCTTTCCACCACGCTTGATGTGACGGGTCATCGCGATACGAGCGGACTCGATCTGACGGTTGGTCACGTAAGCGGGGGTCAGCGCCTGGATGCCGAACTCGCCGAACGACACCTGGGTGCCGCCGGTGGCCTGGCCGTCACGCTTCGGGTGGTGCTGCTTGCGGTACTTGACCTTGCGGGGAATAAGCATCAGGCAGACGCTCCTTCTGCGACGGGGGCCTCGTTGCGGGGGCCACGACGGCGGTCGCCACCACGGTCGTCACGACCGCGGGACTTCGGCGCGTTGGCCTGCTCGCGAGCGAGTTCCTTGTTGGTGAGGTCGCCCTTGTAGATCCAGACCTTCACGCCGATGCGGCCGAAGGTGGTCTTGGCCTCGTAGAAGCCGTAGTCGATGTTCGCGCGCAGGGTGTGCAGGGGCACACGGCCTTCGCGGTAGAACTCCGAGCGGCTCATCTCGGCGCCGCCGAGGCGGCCGGAGACCTGGATGCGGATGCCCTTGGCGCCGGCGCGCTGGGCGCCCTGCAGGCCCTTGCGCATCGCGCGGCGGAACGCCACGCGAGCGGAGAGCTGCTCGGCGATGCCCTGCGCGACGAGCTGAGCGTCGGCCTCAGGGTTCTTGACCTCGAGGATGTTCAGCTGGATCTGCTTGCCGGTGAGCTTCTCGAGGTCGCCACGGATGCGCTCGGCCTCCGCACCACGACGGCCGATCACGATGCCGGGACGCGCGGTGTGGATGTCGACGCGCACGCGGTCGCGGGTGCGCTCGATCTCGATGTTGCTCACGCCTGCACGGTCGAGGCTCGACAGCAGGAGCTTACGGATCTTGATGTCCTCGGCCACGTAGTCGGCGTAGCGCTGTCCGGGCTTCGTCGAGTCCGAGAACCACCGCGACACGTGGTCGGTGGTGATGCCGAGGCGGAAGCCGTACGGGTTGACTTTCTGTCCCATTACTTGCTCGCCTTCTTGCTCTGGGCCGGGGCGGTCTCTGCCACCTCGGGCGTCGCCAGGACGACGGTGATGTGGCTGGTGCGCTTCTTGATCTGGAACGCGCGGCCCTGGGCGCGGGGCTGGAAACGCTTGAGCGTCGTGCCCTCGTCGACGAACGCGTTCTTGACGAACAGGTCCTGCTCGTCGAAGAACTCGCCTGCCGCATCCGCCTTCACACGGGCGTTCGCGATCGCCGAGGCGACCAGCTTATAGATGGGCTCGCTGGCGCTCTGCTGCGCGAACTTGAGGATCGCGAGAGCTTCTTCAGCCTGCTTGCCCTTGATGAGAGCGACGACACGACGAGCCTTCTGAGGGGTCACGCGGATGTGTCGCACGCGTGCGATGGACTCCACCATTTCTTCTCCTCTGCGTCACCGCGTCAGCGGCGACGGCCCTTCTTGTCGTCCTTCACGTGGCCGCGGAAGGTGCGGGTGGGCGCGAACTCGCCCAGCTTGTGACCGACCATGGTCTCGCTCACGAACACAGGGATGTGCTTGCGACCGTCGTGGACCGCGATCGTGTGACCGAGCATCGCGGGCACGATCATGGATCGGCGCGACCAGGTCTTGATGACGTTCTTGGAACCCGCCTCGTTCTGCGAGACAACCTTGCGAAGCAGGTGCTCGTCGACGAAGGGGCCCTTCTTCAGACTGCGTGGCATCTTCTTGACTCCTACTTGCGCTTCTTGCCGGCGGTGCGACGGCGGACGATGTACTTGTCGCTTTCCTTGTTGGCGTGGCGGGTGCGGCCCTCGGCCTTACCCCACGGCGTGACCGGGTGGCGTCCACCGCTGGTCTTGCCCTCGCCACCACCGTGCGGGTGGTCGACCGGGTTCATCGCGACACCGCGGACGGTCGGGCGAACGCCCTTCCAGCGCTTGCGGCCGGCCTTACCCCAGTTGATGTTCGACTGCTCGGCGTTGCCGACCTCGCCGATCGTCGCGCGGCAGCGCGCGTCGACGTTGCGGATCTCGCCGGAGGGCAGACGCAGCTGCGCGTAGGGACCGTCCTTCGCGACCAGGCGCACGCTGGCGCCGGCCGAGCGAGCCATCTTCGCGCCGCCGCCGGGGCGGAGCTCGATGGCGTGGATGACGGTACCCGTGGGGATGTTGCGCAGCGGCAGGTTGTTGCCGGGCTTGATGTCGGCGCCGGCGCCCGACTCCACGATGTCACCCTGCTGCAGCTTGTTGGGCGCGAGGATGTAACGCTTCTCGCCGTCCACGTAGTGCAGCAGCGCGATACGCGCGGTGCGGTTGGGGTCGTACTCGATGTGAGCGACCTTCGCGTTGATTCCGTCCTTGTCGTTGCGACGGAAGTCGATCACGCGGTACTGGCGCTTGTGGCCACCACCGATGTGACGCGTCGTGATGCGGCCCTGGTTGTTACGTCCACCGGTCTTGCTCAGCGGGCGCAGCAGGGACTTCTCGGGCGTCGATCGCGTGATCTCGGCGAAGTCCGCCACCGACGAGCCGCGACGACCGGGGGTCGTCGGCTTGTACTTGCGAATAGCCATAATCTGTGTCCTCTATCCCGACCGTCAGCCGACTGCCGTGAAGATGTCGATGGTGCCCGACTTCAGGGTGACGATGGCGCGCTTGGTGTCCTTGCGCTTGCCGATGCCGAAGCGGGTGCGACGGGCCTTGCCGACGCGGTTGATCGTGTTGACCGAAGCGACCTTGACGCCGAAGATCTTCTCGATGGCGAGCTTGATCTCGGTCTTGTTGGCGCGGGTGTCCACGTAGAACGTGTACTTGCCCTCGTCGATCAGTCCGTAGCTCTTCTCGGAGACGACCGGCTTCAGGATGATGTCGCGCGGGTCCTTGTTGACGGCGGTCATGCCGAGACCTCCTCGGTGGCGGTCCGCGACGCGACGAACGCGTCGTAGGCGGCCTTGGTGAAGACGATGTCGTCGGAGACGAGCACGTCGTAGGCGTTCAGCTGGTCGAAGGCGAGCACGTGGACGTACGCGAGGTTGCGCACGCTCAGCAGGCTCAGCTCGTCGTCACGCTCGATCACGACGAGGACGTTCTTCGCGGGAGTCAGCGCGTTCAGCACCGCGGCAGCGGCCTTGGTCGAGGGAGCGCCCTCGACGCCGAACGAGTCGACGATGTGCAGACGCTCGCCGCGAGCACGATCGCTGAGCGCGCCCAGGAGGGCGGCCGCGATCATCTTCTTGGGCGTGCGCTGCGAGTAGTTGCGCGGCTTCGGACCGTGGACGATGCCACCGCCGGTCATGTGCGGCGCGCGGATCGAGCCCTGACGGGCGTTACCCGTGCCCTTCTGCTTGAAGGGCTTGCGGCCGGCACCGGAGACCTCGCCGCGACGCTTGGTCGAGTGCGTGCCCTGGCGAGCCGCCGCGAGCTGCGCGACGACGACCTGGTGGATGAGGGGGATGTTCGTCTTGACGTCGAACAGGGCGGCGGGCAGCTCCACGGAGCCGGCCTTCTTGCCGTCTGCCTTCACGACGTCGAGCGCGAGAGTCGAGTCAGCCATGTTCTCAGGCACCCTTCACTGCGTTGCGGACGTAGACGATGCGGCCACGAGCGCCGGGCACAGCGCCCTTGACGAGCAGCAGACCCTTCTCGGCGTCGACGGCGTGCACCGTGAGGTTGAGGACGGTCACGCGCTCGCCACCCATGCGGCCGGCCATGCGCATGCCCTTGAAGACGCGGCTAGGCGTCGAGGAGGCACCGATGGAACCGGGCTTGCGGTGGTTGCGGTGCGCACCGTGCGAGGCGGAGACACCCTTGAAGTTGTGGCGCTTCATGACACCCGCGGTGCCCTTGCCCTTGCTGGTGCCGACGACGTCGACCAGCTTGCCCGCTTCGAAGACACCGTCGACCGTGAGCTCCTGACCGAGTGAGTAGTCAGCGGCGTTCGCGGTGCGGATCTCGGTGACGTGGCGGCGCGGCGTGACGCCGGCAGCCTCGAAGTGGCCCTCGAGGGGCTTGGTGACCTTGCGGGGGTCGATCTGACCCGCGGCGATCTGAACGGCGTTGTAGCCGTCCTTCTCGGGGGTGCGGATCTGCGTGACCACGTTCGGGGTGATCTGGATGACCGTCACGGGGACGAGCTTGCCCTGCTCGTTCCAGACCTGGGTCATACCGAGCTTGGTGCCCAGGAGGCCCTGGGAGATCTTGGAGTTGATGTCAGCCATGTCGAACCTCAGAGCTTGATCTCGATGTTGACGTCGGCCGGAAGGTCGAGACGCATCAGCGAGTCGACGGCCTTGGGCGTCGGGTCGATGATGTCGATGAGGCGCTTGTGGGTGCGCATCTCGAAGTGCTCGCGGCTGTCCTTGTACTTGTGCGGCGACCGGATGACGACCACGACGTTCTTCTCGGTCGGCAGCGGCACGGGGCCGACGACGGTGGCGCCGGCTCGGGTCACGGTGTCGACGATCTTGCGCGCCGAGCTGTCGAGCCCCGCGTGATCGTACGACTTCAGGCGAATGCGGATCTTCTGTCCCGCCATAGTCTGCTCACTCTCTTTCTCGCGTCATACCTCTGAGGGCATCGGACGCACGGTGACGCTTGCGCGCCGGGCACTTCTCCCGCTTTCGCGGTGATGCTGCACCACTGTTCTCGTGTCAAACCGGCCCCTTCCGAGGCCGGCCCCGCACTCCACGCGCAATGCACGCCCGTTTCCGGGAAGAAGTGTGGGAGATGTCGTTCTGCTGCCCGCGGCCTAGACCCCGCGCGTGGAGCGCTGATCTATGCACTGCCCTGGCAGTGATCCGGGCAGCAAAGCACCCGGAATGTGGAACCTGACTAGTCTACGTGTCGCCCGGGCGTGTCGCAAACTCGGGCGTGTCGCAGCGGCGTGTCGAGCACAACGACAGAACCCCCGGGCTACGGCCCGGGGGTTCTGTCGTTGACTGTCGTGGGTCAGGCGCCCTGACGCTGACGACGGACGGCGAACACGGTGACCGCGAGGCCGCCGAGCAGCAGCACGCCGCCACCGATCCAGACGCCCATCAGCGAACCGCTGTCCACACCGGTGGCCGGCAGACCCGAGCCGGAGCCCGTGCCGCCGCTTCCGGTGCCGATGGAGAAGCTCGTCGTCTTCTGGGCGGGCTGACCATCCTTCTGACCGGAGGCCGTGACCTCGTAGGAACCGGAGGCATTGGAGGGCAGCTTGACGTTGAACGACGCGTCTCCCGCAGCGTTCGTGGAGGTGTTGAAGGACGGCGACGAGCTGACGACCAGCTTGACCGAGGCCTGCGTGATGGCGGCACCGTTCTCACCGGTGACGACGAAGCTGATCGGGGTGTTGCCGTCGAACGCGGTGGCGACGAGCGTCAGCGTACCGCCGGGAACAGGGGCGCCCGAAGTGCCCGCATCGGGCGTTCCGGGTGTGGGGACGTAGGCCTGCGCTGCCGCGGGAGCGGCAACGAGGGCGGCAGCGGTCAGGATGACCGCTGCGATCTTGGTGCGAAGGCTCTTCATTTTCAACTCCGTGGGGGTGTGAGGCGCAGCCTCAATGGGTACCAGAACGGTCCGGGAGTTGGGTTGGTGTGAATCATCCAACCTACCCCCGCAGGCCACGCTAGCTCTTCTCCCAGCCCGCTCACAAGTCGAGGGCGCGTTATGCGGCCTTTCTTTACGTCTCCGTAATCTCGCGGTCAGTGCACGACACAAGCCGAAATGCCGACAGGGGCCGGGCCCGAAGGCCCGACCCCTGTCGGCGAAGTCCGAAGGACTTACTTGAGGATCTTGGTCACCGTGCCGGCGCCGACGGTGCGGCCACCCTCACGGATCGCGAAGCCGAGGCCCTCTTCCATGGCGATCGGCTGGATGAGCTCGACCGACATCTCCGTGGTGTCACCGGGCATGACCATCTCGGTGCCCTCGGGCAGCGTGATGACGCCGGTCACGTCCGTGGTGCGGAAGTAGAACTGCGGACGGTAGTTCGTGAAGAACGGGTTGTGACGGCCGCCCTCCTCCTTGGACAGGATGTACGCCGTGCCCTCGAAGTTGGTGTGCGGGGTGACCGAACCGGGCTTGACGACGACCTGGCCGCGCTCGACGTCGTCACGCTTGGTGCCGCGAAGGAGCAGACCACAGTTCTCGCCGGCCCACGCCTCGTCGAGCTGCTTGTGGAACATCTCGATACCGGTGACGATCGTCTTCTGCGTCGGGCGGATGCCGACGATCTCGACCTCGGAGTTGATCGCCAGCGTGCCACGCTCGGCGCGGCCCGTGACGACGGTGCCACGACCGGTGATCGTGAAGACGTCCTCGATGGGCATCAGGAACGGCTTGTCCTTGTCGCGCACCGGGTCCGGGATGGACTCGTCGACGGCTTCCATGAGCTCGACGATCGAGTTGACCCACTTCTCGTCACCCTCGAGAGCCTTCAGGCCCGAGACGCGGACGACGGGGGCGTTGTCGCCATCGAAGTCCTGCGACGACAGCAGCTCGCGAACCTCGAGCTCGACGAGCTCCAGGATCTCCTCGTCGTCGACCATGTCGCTCTTGTTCAGGGCGACGAGCAGGTACGGCACGCCGACCTGCTTGGCCAGCAGCACGTGCTCGCGGGTCTGAGCCATCGGACCGTCGGTGGCGGCGACCACGAGGATCGCGCCGTCCATCTGAGCGGCACCGGTGATCATGTTCTTGATGTAGTCAGCGTGACCGGGAGCGTCGACGTGAGCGTAGTGACGCTTGGGCGTCTCGTACTCGACGTGCGAGATGTTGATCGTGATGCCGCGCTGGCGCTCTTCGGGAGCGGAGTCGATCGACGCGAAGTCGCGCTGCACGTTGGTCGCCGACGGGAACTTGTCGGCGAGCACCTTCGAGATCGCGGCGGTGAGCGTGGTCTTGCCGTGGTCGACGTGACCGATCGTTCCGATGTTCACGTGCGGCTTGGTCCGCTCGAACTTGGCCTTAGCCACTGGGTCCTCCTCAGGACGTCGTGTAGAGACTCCGGTCGCTGGGTTGCGACCGGCTCGCTACGGGGATTGTTCTCAGTGTAATAGAGAGGGGTCGTGTGAAGTTGTGAGCCAGAAGTGCGGACGGGACGAAACCGCCCCGTCCGCAGACGAGACCTCCGAGGAGATTACTCGCCCTTGGTCTTCTGAACGATCTCGTCCATGACGTTGCGCGGGACCTCGGCGTAGCTGTCGAACTCCATGGAGTAGACAGCGCGACCGGAGGTCTTCGAACGCAGGTCACCGATGTAACCGAACATCTCGGACAGCGGGACGTTGGCACGGACGACCTTGACGCCGGCCGCATCCTCCATCGACTGGATCTGGCCGCGACGGGAGTTCAGGTCGCCGATGACGTCACCCATGTACTCCTCGGGAGTACGCACCTCGACGGCCATGATCGGCTCGAGGATGACGGGGTTCGCCTTGCGGACGGCCTCCTTGAAGCCCATGGAGCCCGCGATCTTGAACGCCATCTCCGAGGAGTCGACGTCGTGCGAGGCACCGTCGAGCAGGATCGCCTTCACGCCCACCATGGGGAAGCCGGCGAGCACGCCGACGTTCATGGCGTCCTGGAAGCCCTGGTCGGTCGGGCTGATGTACTCGCGCGGGATGCGGCCGCCGGTGACCTTGTTCTCGAACTCGTACGTCTTGTCCGCCGTGACCTCGAGGGGCTCCAGCGCGAACTGGATCTTGGCGAACTGACCCGAACCACCGGTCTGCTTCTTGTGCGTGTAGTCGTGGCGCTCGACGGTCTTGCGGATCGTCTCGCGATACGCGACCTGGGGCTTTCCGACGTTGGCCTCGACCTTGAACTCGCGCTTCATGCGGTCGACGAGGATGTCGAGGTGGAGCTCGCCCATGCCCTTGATGACCGTCTGGCCGGTCTCGGCGTTCTGCTCGACGCGGAACGTCGGGTCCTCTTCAGCGAGCTTCTGGATCGCGAGACCCAGCTTCTCCTGGTCGGCCTTGGTCTTGGGCTCGATGGCCACCTCGATGACCGGCTCCGGGAACGTCATCGACTCGAGGACGACCTGGTTCGTGCTGTCGGAGAGGGTGTCACCGGTGGTGGTGTCCTTCAGGCCGATGACCGCGTAGATGTGACCGGCGGTGACCGAGTCGACCGGCATCTCCTTGTTGGCGTGCATCTGGAAGATCTTTCCGATGCGCTCCTTCTTGCCCTTGGTCGCGTTGACGACCTGAGCGCCGGAGTCGAGGTGACCCGAGTACACGCGGATGTAGGTCAGACGGCCGAAGAAGGGGTGCGTGACGATCTTGAACGCGAGGGCCGCGAAGGGCTCGTCGCGGTCGGCGTGGCGCTCGATGACGATCTCTTCGTCCTTGGGGTCGTGCGCCTCGATGGCGGGCACGTCCAGGGGCGAGGGGAGGTAGTCGACGACAGCGTCCAGCATCGGCTGCACTCCGCGGTTCTTGAACGCCGATCCACACAGGACCGGGTAGACCTCGGAGTTGATCGTGAGCTTGCGGATCGCGCCCTTGATCTCGGCCAGCGAGAGCTCCTCGCCACCGAAGTACTTCTCGAGCAGCGTCTCGTCGCTCTCGGCGACCGTCTCGAGCAGCTTCTCGCGGTACTCGGCGGCACGGTCGGCGAGGTCGGCCGGGATCTCCTGGATCTCGTACTTCGCGCCCATGGTGACGTCACCCTTGGCATCGCCGGGCCACACCAGAGCGCGCATCTCGACGAGGTCGATGACGCCGACGAAGTCGTTCTCGGCACCGATGGGCAGCTGCAGGACGAGCGGCTTGGCCTTCAGGCGGTTCACGATCGTGTCGACGGTGAAGTAGAAGTCGGCGCCCAGCTTGTCCATCTTGTTGACGAAGCAGATGCGCGGCACGTCGTACTTGTCGGCCTGACGCCACACCGTCTCGGACTGGGGCTCGACGCCCTCCTTGCCGTCGAAGACGGCGACGGCACCGTCGAGCACGCGCAGCGAACGCTCGACCTCGACCGTGAAGTCCACGTGGCCGGGGGTGTCGATGATGTTGATCTGGTTCTTGTTCCAGAAGCAGGTGACGGCGGCGGAGGTGATCGTGATGCCACGCTCCTGCTCCTGCTCCATCCAGTCGGTGGTCGCAGCGCCGTCGTGCGTCTCACCGATCTTGTGGTTGACGCCCGTGTAGAAGAGGATGCGCTCGGTCGTCGTCGTCTTGCCGGCATCGATGTGCGCCATGATGCCGATGTTGCGGACCTTGTTGAGGTCGGTGAGCACTTCTTGTGCCACGGGGATGTCCTTACGTGTTGTCGGGTGCGCCGGCCGGGGCGGTGGCCCCGGCCGGCGCCGAGCTGCTGATTACCAGCGGTAGTGCGCGAAGGCGCGGTTCGACTCGGCCATCTTGTGGGTGTCTTCGCGGCGCTTGACCGCGGCACCGAGGCCGTTCGATGCGTCGAGGATCTCGTTCTGCAGACGCTCGGTCATCGTCTTCTCACGACGACCCTTCGCGTAGCTGACGAGCCAGCGCAGCGCCAGGGTGTTGGCGCGGTGCGGCTTGACCTCGACCGGCACCTGGTAGGTCGAACCGCCGACGCGGCGGCTCTTGACCTCGAGGGTGGGACGGACGTTGTCGAGCGCCTTCTTCAGCGTCGCGACCGCGTCCTGGCCGTTCTTGGCCTCGACGCCGCGGAGCGCCGTGTAGACGATCGACTCGGCGAGCGACTTCTTGCCGTCGACGAGGATCTTGTTGACGAGCTGGCTGACGATCGGTGCGCCGTAGACCGGGTCGTTGACGACCGGACGCTTCGGGGCGGGACCCTTACGAGGCATCTAACTCAACCCTTCTTCGCGCCGTAGCGGCTACGGGCCTGCTTGCGGTTCTTGACGGCCTGGGTGTCCAGGGCGCCACGAACGATCTTGTAACGCACGCCGGGGAGGTCCTTCACACGACCGCCGCGCACCAGCACGAGCGAGTGCTCCTGCAGGTTGTGGCCCTCGCCGGGGATGTAGGCGGTGACCTCGGTGCCGTTGCGGAGCTTCACACGAGCGACCTTGCGCATCGCCGAGTTCGGCTTCTTCGGGGTGGTGGTGTACACACGGGTGCAGACACCGGCCTGCTGCGGGTTCGACTTCAGCGCGGGAGCCTTGGTCTTGGTGACCTTCGGCGTGCGCCCCTTGCGAACCAACTGCTGAATAGTTGGCACGTTCTCTCCTTGTCAGTGCTGCACGGTGACAGCGTCGTGGTCTCCCCCGCTCCGACGGGATTCTTTCGATTCATGTCGGAGAGGGCTCACGCGGACCCACCGGGGCGACAGAATGACTGACGCCCGTTTCGCTGGTGGATATGCCGTGGGGGTGGCCTGTTCGCAGGCCGTTCCCTGAGATGGTGTGCTCCTGTTCACCCTGTTCGTGCCGGGCACGACGCAGGGCGCGCGAGAGCGCACACCCACTCAATGATACGCGCCGAATCGGGATGCGGTCAAACGATCGCGATCATCCGTCGGCCCGGACGATGCGCAGCTCCGCATCTCCCAGCAGGAAACGCTCCGTGACCTCGTGCTCGGTACCCGGGGCCACGTCGATCTCATCCTGGGCGACGAAGACGACCACGCCGTTCGTGGAGTCCAGGTCGCTCACCATCCAGGCATCCGCACGCCGGCGAAGCAGCGCATGGGTCTTGGAGACCGTGCGCGTGTCGTCGACGACGGTCACCAGCTGGGCACCGGGGGCGGCATGCACCGGGACCGGCCGGCGCCCGAGCACGACGGCGTCGCCGGTGAGCTCCATGGGCGATCCGTCGGGCAGCAGCAGCGCCCACTTCGGCCGACGACGCGAGGCGATGACGGTGTCCTCGACGATGTCGCCGACGCCGGGGCGCGAGGCGGCGACGGATGCAGCCGCCGACCGCGGCATCCCCGCGATCGGCGCTCCGGCCACGGCCGACACCTCACCCGAGGCCTCGGGGAACGCATCGGGCTCGGCGACGAAGGACTCCCGCAGCACGGGAGGCGCCGCAGGAGGAACGAAAGAGTCGGTCGGCGCGGGTTCTGCCGCGGCGGGAGCCTGCGGCGTCTCCGGCTCCACCCACGCAGGCGTGGCGGCCGCGGGTGGCGCCTCCTCCTCGACGATGGCCGGCTGCCACCACGACATCACAGGGGCGGGCTCGGGCGTTGCCGGCGCGACGTAGGGGTCGTCGACGGGGGCGGGGAGCCCACCGGAGGCGGGGGGCGCGTAGGGATCCGCGGTCGGCGCCGGGTACGCGTCGTACGCGGGGGCTGCCGGAGACGGCGGAGCATAGGAGTCCACCGCGGGCGCGGGGAACGCCGGTGCGGCGTACGCGTCGGGCGCCGGTGCGGCGTACGGATCCGCCGGCGCTGCGGCGTAGGGATCCGCCGGTGCGTAGGGATCGACGGCGGGCGCCGCAGGGGCGGGCGGCAGCGGCGGTTCTCCCCAGGCTCCGGCGATCGGCATCGCCGCGGTGGCCGGAGCGGCGGGTGCACCGGGCGCCGGGGGCGCCGGGGGGATCCATGCCGACGGGGCCGGGACGTCGCGGCGGGCGCCGAACTCGTCGGCGGCAGGAGCATACTGCGGCGCGAATCCCAGGAGGTCGTCGACGCCCCCTGCGGCCTGACGCGCAGGGGCCTGCTCGATCGGCCTGGCGGAGCCGAATCCCAGCACGCTCGCCCAGACGGGGAAGAGCAGCGCGGCCAGAACCGTCATCCCCACCCCCTGCCCGAACATGACGTTCACGCGGTGCGCGGCGGTGATGAAGGCGACGTAGACGAAGATCTGCCCGAAGAACGGGATGAGGTAGAGCAGGAGCAGCCAGGGGCTGAGGCCGCCCAGCATGAACAGGACCGCGACGTTGTAGACCGGGACCCACGCCTTCCAGCCCTCGATGCCGAGCTTCGCATACACCCGCGACAGCGCGAGTGCGCCCCAGACGTAGACCAGGAGCGAGGGCACGAGCGACACGAGAACGAGGACCACGACCGTTCCCGCGTCGGGGACCAACGGCGAGGAGTAAGCGGCGACAAGTGCGTTGAGCATGGATGAACTGCCTCAGGGAGTGGGACCGTCGAGGTCTCGGGGGTCGAAAGGAACGTCGAGCGAACGCGTCAACTCTTCCAGCATGGCGGTGATCTGCGGTTCTACATACTTCGCGACCGCTGCTTGGATACGGATGCGGTGGTGCAGCAGAACCTGGCATACTTCGCGACCGATCAGGTTCGCGTAGTCGTCGGCCAGCGCCACTTCGTGGCGCAGCGCTGCCTTGGCCTCATCGGACAGCGGCGGCAGTGCGGGGATGCCCGCATCCGCGTCGGCGGCCATGCCCGCCAGGGTGAAGAGGAACGGCGCACCCGGGATCGGCTCCGGATCCAGCGGCAGACCGTCGTACTCGGGCTCGAGGTCCTCCGTGGGCCGATAGCTGCGTGCCCTGTTGCGCGTGGCCTGCTGGTCGAGCTCGGACTGCAGAAGAGGGAGGTTGCGCGCCGTGTACTCCGCGACCGCGTGGTCCACGACGGTCTTCAGGCGGGTGGAGAGCCCGTGCTGCACCGCGTGGGGGACGTCACCGCCCAGGCCCGCGGCCGAGAGGATCGGCGAGCCGAGGCAGCGGCGGCACACCGCGAGACGTCCGCGGTGCGTGGCCGGCTCCCAACGGGGCAGCCAACGCAGCCAGGCGTCGACGGCCTGACTCACCTGCGTCTCGAGCGAGCGCTCCACGCTCTAAAGGTAGCCGCCACCCGCGTCGTTCCGCGGGAAATCCGCGCATCCGGTCGGTCGCGTCCGCGATCAGACCTCGTCCGGGCCCTCCCAGGGCCATCGGGGACGGCCCGCGTGCGTGCGAACCAGCGCGATCGCGCACCATGCGGCGACCGCTGCGCCAAGAGCCACCACAGCCCCCTGCCAACCCGTCAGCAGACGGGCCATGAGCGCGAGCCCCACCGCCACATCCTCCGAGGTCACGGCGCCGACGATGCCCGCGCCAAGGCTGTAGCAGAGCCACACGGCGACCGCGATGAACAGGGCGCCCGTGTAGGCGGGGTTTCCCGGTCGGAGCACGAGAGCCGCGCCCGCGGCGTAGACCGCGCATGCGACGACGACGCCGACGATTCCGGGCGCCTGCCCGACGCCCGCCACCGGAACGACCTCGACGTCGGCGAGCAGGCTCACCACACCGAAAGCGGCGACGATCAGGGCGAAGAACGCCGCGAGCGTCAGAGCGATGGCGACCGCCGGGCGCACCGGCGGAGTCCGAGGCGCGTCCGGCGGCAACATCACACCTGGTGGAGCTGCGGGCCCGCCTCGAGGGTGCGCTCGTACTCGCGCTGCGCCTCGTCGTTGAGCGCGGTGACACGGCGTCCGCGGGCGGCGACCCACGCGCCGAACCACACCGTCAGCTCACGGCCCAGCACGAAGGCGAGGATCGGCAGCGGGGAGAACAACGAACCCTGCAGCAGATCAGCGCCCTGACGCGCGGTCAGATCCCAGAACGGCGCCTGGAACAGGATGCCGAGAAGCGACCCCGCATAGGCGGCGACGCCGACGAGCAGACCCCAGATGACCCAGTGCGCCCAGCGCGCACGATTGAGGATGGCGCCGAGGATCCAGAAACCGAGGTAGAAGACCACCACCGGCATCCAGAACGTCCACGAGCGGATTAGAGCGAGCGCGTAGTCGGCGGCGTCTGCGTCTGCGCCGCCGAAGCCGCCGTAGAAGTAGCCGTAGGCGAAGAGCACACCGAACGACAGCACGGCGAACGCGAGGGCCGCGAGCAGGCCGATCGCACCCGCGGCACCGCGGTTGCCCCGGGGCGGGGCGCCTCGGGCGCCTGCACGAAGATGGGCTGAGCCGCAGCGGCCGCGTAGGTCGGCTCGGGTGCGGCGACCGGCGCGGCAGCGGACGGGATCGCGGTCGTGGCAGCCGGCTCGGGGTCCATGGGGACGGTCTCCGGGCGGTCGTACCAGGGCACGTCGTCGTCGGCGCGGGTCTGGTCGGCCGCGGCCTCGGTGACCACGACCTCCTCGACGACACGCTCGCCGTCGGAGGTCGGGGTCTCGACGACCACCACGTCCTCCTCGACGACGCGCTCCGCGGCGACTTCCTGCTCTCCGGTCGCCGTGCGCTGAGCGGCCTCCGCGTCGGCCAGCGCCTCGTTCGCGTTGCCCACGACGTCGTCCACGACGACAGTCGGCTCCTCGACGGGTTCGCCGGCCGAGGGCGTCTTCTGCTCGGTCATCGCTGTCGCTCCTTCAGCGGGGGTGCACATCCGCTTCCCGAGGGTAACGCCGGGTCGCGTCGGGCCGCGTCAGGCGCGCGGCGCGCGCCGCGGCTAACCTGACCCCATGACCCTGCGCCGGCGGACGAAGACCACCCTGCTCACGACCTCGTCGGCTCTTCTCGCGCTGTTCGCCCTCGCAGCCTGCGCTCCGGATCCTGCACCCGCACCGACAGGTTCGACGCTCGATGCACCGCCTTCGAGCTCGCCCACTCCCACGGCGACGGCGACGCCCACGACGACTCCTGTCGCCATTCCGACGGACTGCCGCGAGATCCTCTCCGACGCGGTGCTCGCCCAGCTCGCCGACGTACCGCTCAACGATCCGGCGTTCGGAACGGCCGGCGCCCAGGCCGACGGAAGCCTCACCTGCATCTGGGGAAGCCCCGCGACCGACACCGGCCGGCTCACGACCACCATCTCCAAGAAGTCGCGCGGACCCGCCCTCGACATGCTCAACGCTCTCGTCGGCGAGGGCTTCACGTGCTACACGCCGAACAACGGCACACGGTGCGAGAAGGTGTGGGTCGACCCGCAGTACCCGGTCAACGACGGACGGACGCTGTTCTGGCGCGACGATGTGCTCATCGACACCCAATACGTCGGCCTCGCCCCTTCCGGCTACACGGATGCGGTCATCTCGCGCGTCTTCGGCTGAGCGCGCTCAGCTCGGCCAGAGCTGCAGCGCGACCCGTTCGGTGTAGCGATCGGGGTGCCATCCGGTGAACACGCTCGCCAGCCAGGTGCCGTCGCGGATGACCTGGTCCTCGGAGCTGTCCGCGGTCGTCAACCGACAGCGCACGCCGTCGCCGAAGTCACTGCACGCGTAGCCTGCGCTCTCCAGGGTCGCGCGCGCGACGCGGGCGGCGTCCGCATCCACCTTGGACACCGTCGTCACGATGGAGCCGGCGTTGATGCCGGTGAACGTGCACGAGACCGACACCTCAGGCGACAGCGAGGCCACCAGCGTGGTCGCGGACACGCGCGGCGCGCTCGTGTCCTGTACCGGCACTCCGCCCGCGCGCTGGGTCAGTTGCGCCCACAGCGCGTCCGTGTAGAGGGCCTGGCACAGCGGGGTCGACGAGGTGGGGGCGGGGGCGGGCGCCTCCCCCTGGGCGATGGGGGCGGATGTCGAGGACCGCAGAGTGTCGCCGACCATCTGGACACCCGCCGGGATCGCGGGAACGGCAAGCACCACGAGCGCCGCCACCACGGCAGCACTTCCGAGCCCCACGACCCATGCCATGAAGCTGTTGCGCCCGCCGATCCGTGCCACCCCGACCTCCCCGATCCACGCTACGCGTCGCATCCGGCGAAGCGCGGCAGCGGCACGCGGCGTCAGGCGCGGGCGGGAACGTGATCGGCAATCCAGCCGTGGACGAGTCCCATGAATCCCGCATGGTCATCGCGGAAGACGGTGTGGCCCGACCCCGGCAGCACCGTGACCGTGAGCCCGTCACCGCGCATCGCCGCGGCGACGGTACGGGTGATCAGCAGGCTCTTCTCCGCCAGCACGACCAGACTCGGCTGCCGGGGTCGACGCGGCGCGACGAGCGCGCGGGTGTCGGCGAGTCCGAGGATCGTGCGCTTGTCCCAGGCCTGCAGCGATGACAGCTCGAGGTCGATGTCCTGCGTGCTCCAGCCGGGGTTCATCCGGCGCAGCATCCGCCGACGCGGCTTGGGTGCGATGGCGAACGCCAGCTTGTACGCGAGCCCGCGCACGCCGCTCGGGAAGGCGAAGGCGGGGTCGACGTAGACGGCGGCACGGGGTGCCAGGCGCTCGGCCACGATGCTCGCGACGAGCGCTCCGAGGGAGTGCCCGACGATCAGATCCGGCGCGTGCGCGAGCACGGGTTCCAACGTCTCGACGACATCCTCGGCCCAGGCGGCGGGCGAGTAGCTCCGAGCCCGGGGGCTCCGGCCGTGTCCGGCGAGGTCTACGGCCAGCACGCGGAAGCCCGCATCCTCGAGGTCGTCGCTCACACGGTGCCACGCCCGCGAGTCGGACATGATGCCGTGGATGAGGATCGCGGTGCGCGCACCGGAGCCTGAGGAGCGGACGGCGAGCTGCATGCCGACACGGTAACCGGCCGGCCTTGGCGCGAGCCGAACGCTCGCTATGCGGACGGGGAACGACGAAGGCCCCCGAGCCGGAGCTCGGGGGCCTTCGTCGTCAGTCGGGACCGACTCGATCAGTCGTCTTCGCGGCTGTGCCGCTCGACAACCTCAATCAGTCGTCTTCGCGGCTGTGCCGCTCGACAACCTCAATCGGCTCGGGGGAACGAGCTCACTCGTTCCCCTCTCGCCTCAATCAGTTGTAGGTCCCGGGGGTGAAGTCATCCGTCGAGAAGCTGTCGAAGTCGACGTAGCTCAGGTCGGAATCGCTGTACGCACCGTCCGAGGCGAAGATGCGGTTGGGGTACCGCTCGCTCTTGGCCTCTTCGGTCGCCTCGACCGTGACGTTGCGGTACTTCGACAGGCCGGTCCCCGCGGGGATCAGCTTTCCGATGATCACGTTCTCCTTCAGGCCCACGAGCGGGTCGCTCTTGCCCTCCATGGCGGCCTGCGTCAGAACGCGGGTCGTCTCCTGGAAGGAAGCGGCCGACAGCCACGACTCGGTCGCGAGCGAGGCCTTCGTGATACCCATCAGCTCCGGGCGGCCGGAAGCGGGGCGCTTGCCCTCGGCCACGGACGCGCGGTTGATGTCGATGAAGCGACGCGAGTCGACCATCTCGCCGGGCAGCAGCGTGGTGTCGCCGTGGTCGACCACGGTGACCTTGCGCAGCATCTGGCGGACGATGACCTCGATGTGCTTGTCGTGGATCGGGACACCCTGCGACCGGTACACACCCTGGACACCGCCGACGAGGTACTTCTGCACCTCACGGGCGCCCATGACGCGCATGATCTCCTTCGGGTCGAGCGTGCCGACCTGAAGGGGCTGACCGACCTCGACGCGCTGGCCGTCCTCGACGAGCAGGGTGGCGCGCTTGAGCACGGGGTAGACGTGCGGCTCGTCACCGTTGTCGGGCGTGAGGATGACCTTCTTCTGCTTCTCGGTCTCTTCGATCGTGATGCGTCCGTCGGCCTCTGCGATGGGCGAGGACCCCTTGGGGGTACGCGCCTCGAAGAGCTCCTGCACGCGGGGCAGACCCTGCGTGATGTCTTCGGCCGAGGCCGAGCCACCGGTGTGGAAGGTACGCATCGTCAGCTGGGTACCGGGCTCACCGATCGACTGGGCCGCGATGATGCCGACGGCCTCGCCGATGTCGACGACCTTGCCGGTCGCGAGCGAACGGCCGTAGCACTTCGCGCACACACCGACGGCGGAGTCGCAGGTCAGGACCGAGCGCACCTTGATGGAGGTCACGCCACCCTCGACCAGGCGGTTGATGAGCACGTCGCCCACATCCGAACCGGCCTCGGCGAGCACCTCGCCGCTCGGGCTGACCACGTCCGCGGCGAGCGTACGGGCGAACACCGAGTTCTCGACGTTGGCGTCCTTGATGAGCACCCCGTCGGCACCCGCGGCGGCGATGGGCAGCTCCAGACCCTTGGTCGTGGCGCAGTCCTCCTCGCGGATGATGACGTCCTGCGACACGTCGACGAGTCGACGCGTGAGGTAACCCGAGTCGGCAGTACGCAGAGCGGTGTCGGCGAGACCCTTACGGGCACCGTGGGTCGCGATGAAGTACTCCGCCACGCTCAGACCCTCGCGGTACGAGGAGATGATCGGGCGGGCGATAATCTCACCCTTCGGGTTGTTCACCAGACCACGCATACCCGCGATGTTGCGGATCTGCAGCCAGTTACCACGGGCACCCGAGCTCACCATCCGGTTGATGGTGTTGTCGGCCGGGAAGTGGCTCTTCATGGCCGCCTGGACCTCATCGGTCGCAGCCGTCCAGATCTTGATGAGCTCCTGGCGACGCTCGGCGTCGGTGGTGAGACCCTTCTCGTACTGGGACTGGACCTTCGCGGCCTGCTTCTCGTAGCCCGCGATGATCTCCGCCTTGTTCGGCGGGGTCAGCACGTCGCTGAGCGCGACCGTCACACCCGAACGCGTGGCCCAGTAGAAACCGGCGTCCTTGATGCGGTCCAGGGATGCAGCGACCTCGACCTTGGGGTACTCCTCGGCCAGCTTGTTGACGATCTGCGACAGCTTGCCCTTGTCGGCCTGCTCGCGGACGAACGGGTAGCCCTTGGGGAGCGTGTCGTTGAAGATCGCCTGACCGAGCGAGGCGTCGACGAGACCGTGACGCTCGTAGCCCTCGGGGGCTTCGCCCTCGAGGAAGGTCAGACCGGGAACGCGGATGCGGACCTTGGCCTGCAGGTCGAGGGTGCCCTCGTCCTTGGCCAGGATCGCCTCGCCGACCGAACCGAACACGCGGCCCTCACCGACGGCACCCTCCTTGACCGTGGTCAGGTGGTGCAGGCCGATGATCATGTCCTGCGAGGGCAGGGTGACCGGACGGCCGTCCGACGGCTTCAGGATGTTGTTCGACGCGAGCATCAGGATGCGGGCCTCGGCCTGCGCCTCGACCGACAGCGGCAGGTGCACAGCCATCTGGTCACCGTCGAAGTCTGCGTTGAAGGCGGCACACACGAGCGGGTGGAGCTGGATGGCCTTGCCCTCGACGAGCTGCGGCTCGAACGCCTGGATGCCCAAGCGGTGCAGCGTGGGGGCGCGGTTGAGCAGCACCGGACGCTCGCGGATGATCTCCTCGAGCACGTCCCAGACCTCGGGACGCGTGCGCTCGACGGCGCGCTTGGCGGCCTTGATGTTCTGCGAGTGACCGAGGTCGATCAGGCGCTTGATCACGAACGGCTTGAACAGCTCCAGCGCCATCTGCTTCGGCAGACCACACTGGTGCAGCTTCAGCTGCGGGCCGACGATGATGACCGAACGGCCCGAGTAGTCGACGCGCTTACCGAGCAGGTTCTGACGGAACCGACCCTGCTTACCCTTCAGCATGTCGCTGAGGGACTTGAGGGCGCGGTTGCCGGTACCCGTGACGGGGCGACCGCGACGACCGTTGTCGAACAGCGCGTCGACGGCCTCCTGCAGCATCCGCTTCTCGTTGTTGACGATGATCTCGGGAGCACCGAGGTCGATCAGACGACGAAGACGGTTGTTGCGGTTGATCACGCGACGGTAGAGGTCGTTCAGGTCGCTGGTGGCGAAGCGGCCACCGTCGAGCTGGACCATCGGGCGCAGCTCCGGCGGGATGACCGGGACGACGTCCAGGACCATCGACGCCGGCGACATGCCGGTCGACAGGAACGAGTTGACGACCTTGAGGCGCTTGATCGCGCGGATCTTACGCTGGCCCTTGCCCTCCGAGATCTGCAGACGCAGGCTCTCGGCCTCGGCGGCCAGGTCGAAGCTCTCCAGACGGCGCTTGATCGACTCCGCACCCATGTGGGCCTCGAAATACTGGCCGAAGCGGTCGACGAGCTCGTTGAAGATCTCGTCCTCGGGCTTCAGGGCACCGACCTCGAGGGAGCGGAACTCCTCCCAGACGCGCTCGAGCTTGGCGATCTGCTCGTCACCGCGCTTGCGGATGAGAGCCATCTCCTTCTCGGCCGCATCCTTGGCCTTCTTCTTGGCGTCGGCCTTGGCGTCCTCGGCCTCGAGAGTCGCGAGCTCCTCCTCGAGGGCGGCCAGACGAGCGGCCACACGGGCGTCGCGGCGGTCGCCGAGGTTCTTGATCTCGAGACGCAGGTTGTTCTCGTGGGTGGGGAGGTCGCGGTGGCGGCCTTCCTCATCGACGGAGATCACCATGTACGCGGCGAAGTAGATGACCTTCTCGAGGTCCTTCGGCGCCATGTCCAGCAGGTAGCCCAAGCGCGAGGGGACGCCCTTGAAGTACCAGATGTGGGTGACGGGCGCGGCGAGCTCGATGTGGCCCATGCGCTCGCGACGGACGGAGCTCTTGGTGACCTCCACGCCACAGCGCTCGCAGACGATGCCCTTGAAGCGGACGCGCTTGTACTTGCCGCAGGCGCACTCCCAGTCGCGCGAGGGTCCGAAGATCTGCTCGCCGAACAGACCGTCCTTCTCGGGCTTCAGGGTGCGGTAGTTGATCGTCTCGGGCTTCTTGACCTCGCCGAAGGACCAACGACGGATGTCGTCGGCCGTGGCCAGCCCGATGCGGATCTGGTCGAAAGTGGTGGATTCGAGCACTGGTTCTCCTGTGTGCCTAATAAATCTCGGTGAGTGAGCCGGGGTCAGATCTCGTCGATGGACGAGGACTCGAACCGGCTGGAGATGTTGATGCCGAGCTCCTCCGCCGCGCGGAAGGCGTCGTCATCGGTGTCGCGCAGGTTGACAGCCGTACCGTCGGCCGAGAGGACCTCGACGTTCAGGCAGAGCGACTGCATCTCCTTCATGAGCACCTTGAAGGACTCGGGGATACCGGGCTCCTGGATGTTCTCGCCCTTGACGATCGCCTCGTACACCTTGACGCGGCCGAGGATGTCGTCGGACTTGATCGTGAGGAGCTCCTGCAGCGCGTAGGCGGCGCCGTAGGCCTCGAGGGCCCACACCTCCATCTCACCGAAGCGCTGGCCGCCGAACTGCGCCTTACCACCCAGCGGCTGCTGCGTGATCATCGAGTACGGACCGGTCGAGCGCGCGTGGATCTTGTCGTCCACGAGGTGGTGCAGCTTCAGGATGTACATGTAGCCGACGGAGATCGGTGCCGGGAAGGGCTCTCCGCTGCGACCGTCGAACAGCGTGGTCTTACCGCTGGAGTCGATCAGTCGCACGCCGTCACGGGTGGGGTTCGTCGAGTCGAGCAGACCCGCGATCTCCGACTCGAACGCACCGTCGAACACCGGGGTGGCGACCTTGGTGCCGGCGGGGGCCTCGAAGGCCTCCTTCGGCAGGTTCGCGGCCCACTCCGGGTTGCCCTCGACCTTCCAACCCTGCTGGGCGATCCAGCCGAGGTGGAGCTCGAGGACCTGGCCGAAGTTCATTCGACCGGGGATACCGAGCGGGTTGAGGATGACGTCGAGCGGCGTGCCGTCGGCGAGGAAGGGCATGTCCTCGACGGGGAGGATCTTCGCGATGACACCCTTGTTGCCGTGGCGGCCGGCGAGCTTGTCGCCCTCGGTGATCTTGCGCTTCTGGGCGATGTAGACCACGACGCGGCGGTTGACGCCCGAGCCGAGCTCGTCGTCGCCGTCCTCGGCGTTGAACTCCTTGACGGCGATGATCGTGCCCTGCTCGCCGTGGGGCACCTTCAGGGAGGTGTCACGGACCTCGCGGCTCTTCTCGTTGAAGATCGCGCGCAGCAGGCGCTCCTCGGCGGAAAGCTCGGTCTCACCCTTGGGCGTGACCTTGCCGACGAGGATGTCGCCGGGGCGGACCTCGGCACCGATGCGGATGATGCCGCGCTCGTCGAGGTCCTTCAGCAGGTCGGGGCTCACGTTCGGCAGGTCGCGCGTGATCTCCTCCTTGCCGAGCTTCGTGTCGCGGGCGTCGACCTCGTACTCCTCGATGTGGATCGAGGAGAGGGTGTCGTCCTTCACGAGCTCCTGGCTGAGGATGATCGCGTCCTCGAAGTTGTGACCCTCCCACGTCATGAACCCGACGAGCAGGTTCTTGCCGAGGGCGAGCTCGCCGTTCTCGGTCGCGGGACCGTCGGCGATGACCTCGCCGGCCTCGATGCGCTCACCGGCGGAGACGACCACGCGCTGGTTGTACGACGTGCCCTGGTTGGAGCGGTCGAACTTGCGCAGGAAGTAGTCGTCGGTGCCGCCCTCATCCGTCTGGATGGTGACGACGTCGGCGGAGACCTCGGCCACCACACCGGAACGCTTGGCGGTGACGACGTCACCGGCGTCGACGGCGGCGTAGCCCTCCATACCGGTTCCGACCACGGGGGACTCGCTGCGAACCAGCGGCACGGCCTGGCGCTGCATGTTCGCACCCATGAGGGCGCGGTTCGCGTCGTCGTGCTCGAGGAAGGGGATCAGCGAGGTCGCGACCGACACCATCTGGCGCGGGGAGACGTCCATGTA
This sequence comes from Microbacterium sp. KU4F, assembly GCF_056868075.1. Lineage (NCBI taxonomy): Bacteria > Bacillati > Actinomycetota > Actinomycetes > Micrococcales > Microbacteriaceae > Microbacterium > Microbacterium sp. KU4F. The sequence goes on from NZ_CP200324.1 coordinate 1,678,942, forward strand.
GCCGATCTCGTCGACCGGGAACAGGTCGACCTCGCCACCCTGACCGCGACGGGCCAGCACGCGGTCCTGTGTGAAGGAGCCTTCGGCGTCGAGCTCGGCACCGGCCTGGGCGACGATGAAGTCGTTCTCCTCGCTGGCGGTGAGGTAGTCGATGTCGGTGGTGACGCGACCGTTGACGACGCGGCGGTACGGGGTCTCGATGAACCCGAACGCGTTGATACGCGCGAAGGAGGCGAGCGAACCGATCAGACCGATGTTCGGGCCTTCCGGCGTCTCGATCGGGCACATGCGGCCGTAGTGCGAGGGGTGGACGTCACGGACCTCGACGCCGGCACGCTCACGCGAAAGACCACCGGGGCCCAGCGCGGACAGGCGACGCTTGTGGGTCAGACCCGCGAGCGGGTTGTTCTGGTCCATGAACTGCGACAGCTGCGAGGTTCCGAAGAACTCCTTGATCGCCGCGACGACAGGACGCACATTGATCAGGGTCTGGGGCGTGATCGCCTCGATGTCCTGCGTGGTCATGCGCTCGCGGACGACGCGCTCCATGCGCGACAGACCCGTGCGGACCTGGTTCTGGATGAGCTCGCCCACCGCGCGGATGCGGCGGTTGCCGAAGTTGTCGATGTCGTCGACGTCGATGCGGATCTCCGCCTTCTTGCCGGCGCGCACGCCCTCGAAGGTCGTGTCGCCGCGGTGGAGGCGGACGAGGTACTTGATGGTCGCGACGATGTCGTCGACCGTGAGCACCGAGTCGGTCAGCGGGGTGTCGAGGCCCAGCTTCTGGTTGATCTTGTAGCGACCCACCTTGGCCAGGTCGTAGCGCTTGGACGAGAAGTAGAAGTTGTCCAGCAGCGCACGCGCAGCCTCGGCGGCGACCTGCTCACCCGGACGGAGCTTGCGGTAGATGTCGCGCAGCGCGTCTTCCTTGGTGAGGATCGTGTCCTTCTCGAGGGTCTCCTCGATCGAGCTGAAGCCCGCGAACTCGTTCATGATGTCTTCGCTGGACAGGCCGAGCGCCTTCAGGAAGACGGTGACCGACTGCTTGCGCTTGCGGTCGATGCGCACGCCCACCTGGTCGCGCTTGTCGATCTCGAACTCGAGCCAGGCGCCGCGGCTGGGGATGACGCGAGCCGAGACGATGTCCTTGTCGCTCGTCTTGTCGGCGACGCGGTCGAAGTACACACCGGGCGAACGCACGAGCTGCGACACGACGACGCGCTCGGTGCCGTTGATGATGAACGTGCCCTTGTCGGTCTGGAGCGGGAAGTCGCCCATGAAGACCGTCTGCGTCTTGATCTCACCGGTCTGGTGGTTCATGAACTCGGCCTCGACGTAGAGCGGGGCCGCGTACGTCTTGCCGCGCTCCTTGCACTCCTCGATGGAGTACTTCTCGGGCTCGAGGTAGGGGTTCGTGAAGCTCAGCTGCATCGTCTCGCTGAGGTCTTCGATCGGGGAGATCTCCTCGAAGATCTCCTCGAGACCGCTCGTGGCCGGCACATCGGTGCGACCGGCGGCCTGCGCCTCGGCGACGCGTGCCTTCCAGGCGTCGTTGCCGACGAGCCAGTCGAAGGACTCCGTCTGCAGCGCGAGAAGGTCGGGGACCGTCAGCGTGTCGGTGATCTTCGCGAAGGACAGACGCGAAGCGCCGCGTCCGTTCTTGGGGGTCTTGGTGGTGGGGGTGCTTGCGTGGGGCGCGGCAGCCAAGGGATAACCTCCATGGGCCCGGGCGGGGGCTCGTGATTCTGATGTCAGATGGAGTGCTCGATCTTCCCGACGCGTTCGCACCGCACGCCGCTATCTGCGGGGGCACGTACGCAGGCCGACCACCATATGAGGGCATGGGAGGAGGGAGCGCAAAGACCAACTATATGTCAGATGACGCGCCGTGTCCAGCGGAATTCTTGACGAGTTTCGCGACCTGCGGTATAACCGCGCGTCGACCCGTGAGCGCTCATCCGACGGGCCTGATCCGCACCCGGGTACCGGGCCTCGCCTGCGCGAGCCGGCCCAGGGAGTCGGCCGTGGCGACGGCGATGACCGGGTACCCGCCCGTGACCGGACCGTCCACCCCGAGCACGACCGGTCGTCCGTCCGGCGGCACCTGCAGCGCGCCCGGAATCATGCCCTCGCTCGCCAGCCTCTCCCGCGCGGATGCGGGTCAGTCCGGGCCCTTCCAGGCGCACGCCGATGCGATCGGCGGCCGCGGACACGTGCCACGGGCCGGCGTACAGCGTCCGCCCGGCGTCGGCCGCGAACCAGTCGACACGCGGCCCCGGCACCACCTCCAGGGTCACGTCACCGGGGGCGGGCGCCGTCCACGGGACCGCGTCGATCGGCGGCACCTCGCCCGCGACCTCCGCCCCGGCGGGCAGCTCGTCGCCCGCCGGGAGCGGGGCGGGACCGAGGCCGGCGAGGGTGTCGGTCGCGCGGGAGCCCGCCCTGCGGGGCACGTCGATGCCGCCGCGCACCGCGAGATAGGCGCGCAGGCCCGAGGCGAGGGGGCCGATCTCGAGCACCGAGCCCGCGGGCCAGAACAGCGCGCGGTGCGGGTCCGCATCCCTGCCGTCAATGCGTATCGCACCCAGGCCGCCCGTCACCGCGATCCACCGATCGGCGAGCGCCGTCGCCCGGAACGGCCCCAGCAGGATCTCGACGACCGCGGCCGTGTGCGCTGAGCCGACGAGGCGATTGGCGAGGGCGGCCGCGCGCCGATCGGCCGCTCCGGACACGGCGATCCCCATCGCACCGGCGCCGGGCCGCCCGAGGTCCTGGATCGTGGCGAGCGGACCGGAAGCCTCGATACGCAGCGCCGGCGCGCCCGTGACCGCCGCCGGCGGCGATACGGGGAGCTCGACGCGCGCCCGCTCGGGGCGGAAGCGCACGCGCGTCCCGGCGGTCAGCAGGGCCGGGACGGCCGCATCCGGATCGAAGAGCGGGGCTGTCGTCGTGCCGATGAGCCGCCATCCCCCCGGCGTCGCCCGCGGGTAGGTGCCCGTGAATCCCGCGGCGAGCGCGACGGCGCCGGCGGGCACGCGCGTGCGGGGGGCGTCGAGGCGCGGGATGTCGAGGTTCCATCCTTTCCCCACGAGATAGGCGAATCCGGGAGCGAACCCCGTGAACGCGACCCGCCAGGGCGTGCGCACATGCCGCTCGACCAGCTCCGTGGGCGACATGCCCGCCCAGCGCTCCGCGTCGACCAGGTCGATGCCGTCGTAGGCGGTGGGAATCGTCACCTCCGGGGCGTCGCCGTCCGTCCGGGGTGCGACCGCATCCGCCGCCGTGATCCACGCCCGCAGCGTCGCCGCCGCAACGCGGCACGGGTCGAAGCGGACGAGCACGGTCCGCGCCGCGGGGATCAGCTCTTCGACGCCGTCCGGAGCGGATGCGGCAAGCGCCGCGTGCAGGCCCAGTACCGCATCCAGGTCGTCGAGCTCGATGAGCAGGCCGCCCGCCCCGAAGGGCAGGACGCGGCGCCCGTCGGTCACCACGGCGCCCGCACCTCGACCCCGGCCGCCGCCAGTGCGGTGCGCACGGCCACGGCCATCTCCACCGCTTCAGGAGTATCGCCGTGCAGGCACAGGGAGACCGCCTCGGTGCGCACGACGGAGCCGTCGACAGCGACGACCTCGCCCGTGGTCGCCAGGCGCACCGCCCGCTGGGCGACCTGCTGTGGGTCGTGGAGCAGGGCCCCCGGCATGCCCCGGGGCACGAGCGTGCCGTTCGGCAGGTACCCGCGGTCGAGGAACGCCTCGCCGAAGAACGGGACGCCCGCATCCGCCGCCGCGTCGCGCAGGCGTTCTCCGAGTCCCAGCACGGGCACGAGCCGGCCGAGCTCGGCGGCGAGGGCGGCGACTTCGGCGACGACCGCCGACGCTGTCTGCGGATCGCTACCCGCCGCGTGGTACAGCGCTCCGTGCGGCTTCACGTAGCGGATGTCGGCACCGGCTGCGCGCAGCGCGCCCAGCTGTGCGGCGAGTTCGCCTCGGAGCCGGGCGGGCGCGATCTGCAGGGCCTGTCGCCCGAATCCCGCACGATCGGGATACGACGGGTGCGCCCCGATGGCGACGCCCCGCGCCGCGGCGAGCGCGACCGCGGCGCGCATGGCGTCAGGGTCACCCGCGTGGCCGCCGCACGCGACGCTGGCGCTGGAGACCACCGCGAACATCGCCGCGTCGTCCGCGGTCGGCTCGCCCTCGACGGTCTCGCCGAGGTCCGCGTTCAGATCGATCGAGGGCATGTGCACACGGTAGTGCCGCCGTACTGTGGAGTCATGGCCCGCGCGCGCTACGAGCACGTCTCGCATCCGGAGGCGAGACTGTCGGACGGTTCGATCGCCCGCATCGCGCCCTCGTCGTTCACGAGCGGATTCGAGCTCGATGTCGCCGGCACCCCCCAGTCGCACGTCGACCTCGACGATCCGACCCACCTGCACTTCGAGTACATCGGACGGATGGCGGCCGTCATCGACCAGCTGCGGCTGCCCGGTCAACCGCTCACCGCGGTGCATCTCGGCGGGGGCGCCCTCACGATCCCCCGCTACATCGCCCACACGCGCCCCGGTTCCCGTCAACAGGTCATCGAGCTCGAGCAGGCGCTCGTCGACCTGGTGCGCACGAACCTCCCGCTGCCGCGCGGCGCGCAGATCCGGGTGCGCATCGGGGACGCCAGGGCGGGGCTCGCACGGCTGCCCGACTCGCTGGCGGGCAACGTCGACCTCCTCGTGTCCGACGTCTACGCCGGGGCCCAGACGCCCGCCCACCTGACCACCGTGGAGTTCTACCGCGAGGCCGCGCACCTGCTCGCCGCGGACGGCGTGCTTCTCGTCAACGTGGCCGACGGCGCGGGCCTCGCCTTCGCTCGACGTCAGGTGGCGACCGTGCGGGAGGTGCTCCCGGAGATCGCGCTGCTCGCCGAGGTGCAGACGCTCAAGGGACGACGCTTCGGCAACCTCGTGCTCGCCGCATCCGCCGCGCCCCTGCCGACGGCATGGCTGCCGCGCCTGATGGCGGCGGGACCGCATCCGGCGAAGGTCGCGATCGGTGCGGAGCTCGACGAGTTCGTGCGCGGCGCGGTCCCCGCGACGGATGCGACCGCCACCCCCTCGCCGAAACCCGCCGCCTCCCTCTTCGAGCTCTGAGGTTCGCTCCGACCGCGGCTTCTCCGACCGCGGCTTCTCCGGCCGCGAGACTGCATTTCGAGCACGAGATCACTGTCATCACCCGTGATCTCGTCGTGGAAATGCAGTCTCGCGGGATAAGCGGGGGCGGATGGGAGCGGGGTGAGGGGCCGACGGGACGAAGCGCGCGCGGGGCGGGAAGGTGGGGGCGGGCCGACGCGGCGTGCCTGAAGCGCCCGGCGGCAGAGGTCGGCGACACTGGATGCGGCGCCGGCACGAAGGGAGCAACGTGAGCTATATCAGGGGGCACCACCCGGAGACGCTGCGTGAGATCGTCGACGAGCGGGAATGCCTGGAGCGGCTCGAGGAGATCGGCTCACAGCGCAGCCTCGCCGCGCTGATGGAGCGCGTCTGGCTGTTGAAGGTCACCGGCCAGCTCGACGAGGCGCTCCTCGTGGCCGAACAGACGGTGCGCACCGCGCGCATGGCCGGCACCCGCAAGGATCTGCTGCGCGCCCGCATCCTGCACGCCACGGTGCAGCAGGAGCGAGGCCAGCTCGGCGCCGCGGCGCACGAGCTCACGACCTGCGCCGAGGAGGCCGAGGGCCAGGGCTGGGCCGGCATCGCCGCCTTCGCCTACCAGCACCGCGGCAAGGTGCACCTGGACGGCGAAGACCTGGATGCGGCCCGCGCCGACTTCAAGCGCACACTGTTCCTGCGCCAGCAGGCCGGGGCGCCGGAAGAGCAGCTGGAGACGACGCTGCTCGCCATCGACACGGTAGATCGCCGCCGCATCGCGGCGAGCGTCGCCAGCTGAGCCGCCCCGCTGTCCGCGGCTCGATCTACGCTCGTCCCATGTCGGATCTGCAGCGCGTGCGCGTCTGGGCGGAGGCCCTGATCGCCCTGCACCTCGATGAGGGCTGGAGCTTCGGTTTCGACAACGCAAAACGTCGCGCCGGTCTCTGCGACTACACGAAGCGCCGCATCAGCCTGTCGCGCTATCTGAGCGCCCGCTACGACGACGACACCAACCACCAGACGCTCCTGCACGAGGTCGCGCACGCACTGGCGGGCTCCGCCGCAGGGCACGGGCCGGCGTGGAAGCGCGTCGCCCGCGAGCTCGGATACGTCGGCGGCGCGACCCACCACGGCGAGACGGCCACCGACCTCGCTCCCTGGGTAGGCGTGTGTCCCAACGGACACGTCGTCTACCGACACCGCAAGGCGACCCGTCCGACCTCCTGCGCGAGCTGCGCCGCGCGCTACGACCCGCGCTTCGCGTTCACCTGGACCCGGCGCGAGATCACGCGTGCGGCGCGGATGGCGGCGTCCACGCCGCGCTGAGGCCTCAGGCTGCGACGAAGACGCCGTCCCGCAGCACCGGGACCACGGATGCGGCATCGAGCGTCGCGGCAGCCAGGACCGCATCGCGCTCCCCCGTCTCCAGCAGCGCCTGTCCGCTCGCGCTCGCCGTCAGCAGATGCCGCACCGCGCCCCGCAGACCACGGAACGACTCGCAGGCTGCGGCCGCCTCGGGCGAGGTGTGGTCGAGCCCGAGAGAGCCGAGCGCGTCGATCACGGCGCCCGCGCCGAGCTGGTCCTCGACCGCGGCGCGCCAGCCGGCCGCATCCGCATCTCCCGCGGCGATCACCGCGACCGAGGTGCGCGCGCCGCGACGCTGCTGCTCCGCCAGCACCGCTGCGGCGACGGACGCCGCGTTGCGCAACGCGCCGAGCAGCACGAGGGCACCCGCATCGTTCGCGGCGCCGGCGAGATCCGCGACCCCCGTCTCCGCCAGCGGGACCGCGCGACCGGCGGCGACCGCATCCACGACCTCGGTCGAGGCGGAAAGCACATCCACGATCACGACCACGTCGGATGCGGCGAGTCGGCGCACCCCAGAAGCCCCCCACTCGAAGCGGATCTGGTAACGCGACTGGTCGGCGGTCTCGGGCATCCATCCAGACTAGGACGAGCCCGGCCCGGCGCAGAGCCGCGTGACGTCGCGAGACGCGCGGGGCAGACTGGGGCCATGCGCATCCTGCTGAAGTTCGTCATCGACTGCGATCCGGATGCGGCCTGGCGAGCGCTGCATTCGCCGCGCGCCGTCGCAGAGCTCTACGGTCCGCTGATCGACATGCAGCCCCTCAGTCCGCTGCCCACCAGCTGGGAGAGCGGCCAGGACGTCGCCGTAGGGCTCTTCGCCGGCGGACTGCTGCCCCTCGGTTCGCAGCTCATCTCGGTCAGCGACCGCGCGGTCGACGAGCTCCGCGGCCCGGTGCGGATCTTCCGCGACTCGGGGGCGCCGCTGACCGGCCCCCTCGCGTCGCTGGACGTGTGGGACCACCAGATGGCGGTGAGCCCCGCCGGATACGGCCGCACGCTCTGGCGTGAGCGGCTCGTGATCGAGGGTCGTACCGCCCCGCTGTTCTGGCCGGTGCTGTGGGCGACGTGGCAGTGGCGGGCCTCCCGCATCCGCGCGCTCGCGCCCTCCTGGGCGCACGATCCGGAAGCCGCCGCCGCGGTCTGAGCGGGCCCGCACGCTCCGGCACGGGCCCGCCTCACGGCTCACGCCTCGGCGAGCGCCTCGATGGGGGCGACGCGTGTGGCGAGCCGGGTCGGCACGACGGCCGCGACGAGGGTCAGCACGGTCGTCGCCGCGACGATCACGAGCACGGGGATCGGTGGGATGGCCGGCAGCACGAAGGTGGGCTCGGGCGGACGGGTCGGATCGATCGGAACGGAGCCCAGCAACGACTGGGCCCCGGCCCACCCGTAGGCGATGCCGAGCAGCAGCCCGGTGACGGTGGCCGCGATCGTGATGTGAGCGGCCTCGCGCAGCACCATCGCGCGCAGCTGCGCGTTCGAGACCCCGAGGGTGCGCAACAGGCCGAGTTCACGGCGCCGCTGCACCACACCCAGCGTCAGCAGGTTGACCAGACCCACACCCGCGATCACGGCAGACACGGCCACGAGCCCCATCATGACGGCGGAGAAGGTGTCGAGCACGCGCGACATGTCGTCGTCCAGGACTCCGCCGCCGGCCGCGGTCAAGACGGCCTTCGTCGAGGCGATCGCGACGGCGAACATCGTGATGAGGGTGACGCCCATGACGACACCGATCGCCATCCGGCTCGAGCGCTCGGGGTAGCGCAGCGCGTTCTGCGCCGCCAGTCGCGACATGGCCGAACGACCGAAGACCGAGCCGACCAGACGCAGGACGGGCGGCATCACGAGCGTCGCACCGAGCGCCAGTCCGGTGAAGGAGAGCACGCCGCCGAAGAAGGCGATGATCACGCCGGTGGGGCTGACGAGGCCGTACGCGATTCCGCCGCCGAGCAGGAGCGCACCCAGCACCAGTAGGACGAGCGCCGAGACGTTGCGTCCGGTGCGCCGTGCGGCGCGGGCGTAGGGCGCCTCCACTGACCCGCCGAGGGCCTCGAGCGGCGTGACGGTGAGCACCCGCCGCGATCCCGCCCATGCGGCAACCCACGTGGTCAGTGCGACGATCACCGCGGGCACCACGAGCATCGGCTCCACGGGCGTGAACGAGACGTCGAGGCCCAGCATCCAATCGGCCGCTCCGACCCCGATGACCGCCACCAACGTTCCGCCGACGAGGCCCAGAAGCGCTCCGATCGCGCCCACGACGAGACCCTGCCGCGCGAGCTCCGTGCGCTGCGAACGCGCAGACGCGCCGATGAGGCGCAAGAGAGCGATCCGGCGCGTGCGGCCGGCGACGACCGTGGCGAAGGTGTTGGCCGTGACGACCGCCGCGACGTAGACCGCGACGCCCACCAACAGGACGGTGAGGAAACTGAGCACGAAGGCCAGAGTTCCGCTGTCGCCGATGTAGGGATCCGCGCGCAGGAGGGCCGCGATGTACCCGGTGGCGGAGATGAGGACGACGCCGAACGCCGTGGAGATGGCGGAGACGAGAATGCTCGCCCCCATCCCGCGCTCACGTAGCCACGACAGCGGAGCGGTGCGTGCCGGGCCTGCGGCGAGGACGGCGCCGCTCACGCGACCGCTCCCTGCTCCGCGGCGAGCATGAACGCGGCGATCTGCTCGGCGCTCTGCCCGCGGTGGTCGGCGACGACGCGGCCGTCGCCGAGGTAGATCACGCGGTCGGCGTGACTCGCGGCGATCGGGTCGTGCGTGACCATCGCGATCGACTGCCCGTGCTCGCGGCTCGCCGCGCCGAGCAGAGCCAGGACCTCGCGCCCGGTGCGGGAGTCGAGGTTGCCGGTCGGCTCGTCGGCGAAGAGCAGATCGGGCGCCGTGGCGAGCGCACGGGCGATCGCCACACGCTGCTGCTGTCCTCCGCTGAGCTCGTGGGGTCGGTGCGTCAGACGCGAGCGGAGCCCGAGCGTCTCGACGAGCATGTCGATCCGCGCGCGCTCGATCGCCGACGGGCGGCGGCCGTCGAGGTCGAAGGGCAGCGTGATGTTGCCGATGACGTCGAGCGTCGGTACGAGGTTGAAGGACTGGAACACGAAGCCCACCCGGCGGCGCCGGAGAATGGTCAGCTCGCGATCGCCGAGGCCGGTGATGTCGGTGTCGCCGATCCACACCGATCCGCTCGTCGGGGCGTCGAGGCCGGCCATGATGTGCATGAGCGTCGACTTGCCCGAGCCGGAGGCGCCCATGATGGCGGTGAACTCGCCGCGGCGGATGCCGACCGCGACGTCGTCGAGAGCGCGGACGGCGCCGGCGCCGCTGCCATAGGTCTTCGTGAGCCGCGAGACACGCGCGGCGAGGCCGAGTTCACTGGAGGAGGTGTGCATGTCTCCGACGCTATGAATCGGGCGGGATCGGCCGCGTCGCCCGCCGGGCGTATCCGCATCCTTCTGGCGGATGATTCGCGGGAGCGCGCGGATGGTGGGGCCGGGACACCGGGCGGGGCAGCGGGGCCGGGACGCGGGGCGGTGGGGCGAGGCGGCCGGTGCCGTGAGCGCCACACTTTTCCGCATCCGCGACAGTGAATGACTGTGGCGGATGCGGGAAAGTGGCGCATCTGCGCAACTGCGACGCAACTCGGGCACCCACGGGCGGGCGCCCACAGGCGGGCACCGGGGAGGGTCAGACGAGGCCGTGCTCGAAGGCGAAGACGACGAGCTGCACCCGATCGCGCAGGGCGAGCTTGGCGAGGATGCGGCTGATGTGGGTCTTCACGGTCGCCTCCGACAGGAACTCCCGCTCCGCGATCTCGGCGTTGGAGAGGCCTCGGGCGGCGAGCGCGAAGATCTCCCGCTCGCGGTCCGTCAGCGCCTGCCAGGCCGGCGGCGCCGCGACGGCCGGGGGCGAGAACTGCGCGAACAGGTCGCGCGTCGCGCTCGCGGCGATGACGGCGGATCCCGCGTGCACCGTGCGGATGGCTGCGAGGAGGAACTCGGGATCGGCGTCCTTGAGCAGGAACCCGCTGGCCCCCTCACGGATGGCGCGCGCCGCTGCCTCATCCAGATCGAAGGTCGTCAGCATCACGATTCGGGGCGCATCGGCGTCGCGCAGCAGCTCCGCCGTGGCCGCCAGGCCGTCGAGGCGGGGCATCCGGATGTCCATCAGCACGACGTCGGGGCGTTCGCGGCGCACCACCTCGATCGCCTCGACGCCGTCGCCGGCCTCGCCCACGACGCTCAGGTCGGGCTGAGAATCCACCAGCATGCGGATGCCGGCGCGGAAGAGCGCCTGGTCGTCGACGAGGACGACACGCACCGGGGCGCTCATACCGCGACCCCGATCGGCAGGTACGCATCGACGACGAAACCATCGTCGGTGGCGCCGGCGAAGAGCGTTCCGCCCACGAGCTGCGCGCGCTCGCGCATGCCGACGAGGCCGTGCCCGCCGGCGTCCTCCAGCATCCGCTGCGACTCGCGAGAGGGGGAACGCAGCGCATTGCGCACGGTTGCTCGCACGTGATCACTCTGCCACGCGAGCCAGACCTCCACCGGGCCGTCGCCGTGGCGCAGGGCATTGGTGAGGGCCTCCTGCAGAATGCGGAAGACGGCGAGCTGCACGGCCGCCGGCACATCCTGTGGCGGCACCGGAGCGATCTGCACCCGCAGATCGACCCCCGTGGCGTGCACCTGGGCGAACAGGGCGTCGAGGTCGGCGAGCGTCGGCTGCGGCCCCGCACCCTGCTGATGACGCAGCTGCGTCAGCAGCAGGCGCACATCCGTCAGCGCCGAACGCGCCGTGGACGAGATCGTCCCGAGCGCCGTGGTCGCAGCGGCCGGGTCGGCCGCCGCCGCGTATCGGGCGCCGTCGGCCTGGGCGATCACTACCGCGAGGGAGTGCGCCACGATGTCGTGCATGTCGCGGGCGATCCGCATCCGCTCGGACTCGATCGCCACCTGCGCACGCGCCGCGTCCCTCGCCTGCCGGGTCTCTCTGGCGCGTGCCGCGGTGCGCACCAGCGCGCCCGCGGTCCACGAGAGCCCGAGGGCGAACAGCGCCGCCAGCATGACGAACACGGCGATCGGCAGGCTCCGCCAATCGAGCCCGGACGTCGCCATATAGGTGTTGACGAAGACGAGGTAGATCGCGATGGCCGCGGAGCCCGCGACCGCGGAGGAGAACCCGAGCCAGAACAACAGCCGCGTCCCGTAGGCGGCGGTCGCGTACAGCACGACGAAGATCGCCACGTTGCTGAGCATGGGCGGCAGTCCCATGGCCATCTGGGCGAGGGCGGACACCCACGCGACGGCCAACGCCAGGAACGGCGAGAATCGGCGCAGGCCCAGCGCCACCGCCATACCGAGCGACACCAGCACGCCCCACACCTGGTCCCCCGTCGAGGGGATGTACAGCACGAAGCCGGTGATGCCGAAGAACCCGAACGCGAGAACGGCATCGACGAGCCGTTGCACGGGCGAGAGGCGGCGGAACACCCTGACACGCTACGCGGACGATCCGGCACCCGCATCCGCCTAGCGATGTATCCGGATCAGCGTCCGTTCGCGCGCGCGGCGGCGGCGAGGGCGGCCGCCGCGCCCTGGGCATCGCCGGCGGCGATGAGACCCGCCGTCACGCGCACGTGGGGCGCGCGCGCCTCGCCCGCCACGAACGGCGCCCCCGCCGCGACCACGATCCCGGCGGCGGCGAGTTCGACCATGGCTGCTCGCTCGTCGACGACGGGCACCCACAGATTGATCCCATCCGGCGGCACGAGCGGGATCCCCTCTCGCCGAAGCGCCCCCACCATCGCCTCCTGCCGGTCCCGGTAGGCGAGGCGGGCGCGCTTCACGGCGGCGACGGAGTCCGGTCGGGTGAGCATGTCCAGCAGCACGCTCTGCAGCAGGCGCGAGGTCCACCCCGGCCCCAGCATCCGGCGTGCGATCACACGGTCCAGCACCCGGGCAGGACCCCCCATCGCGGCGATGCGGAGGTCGGGCCCGTGCGACTTCGAGAAGCTGCGCACCTGAACGACCTGATCGGGCAGCCAGCGGGCGAGCGTCACCGCGGGCGCCATCGCGATGAGGCCCGAATGATCGTCTTCGACCACGAGCACCCGGTCGCCGTCGCGCGCTGCGCGGATCGCGCCCGCGAGCTGCTGTGCCCGCATCGAGGTCATCGAGGCTCCGGTCGGATTCTGCGCCCGCGGCTGCAGCAGCACCGCCGACGGATGCCGGGCGAGCGCCCGGGTGAGGGACGCGGGCACCATCCCCTCGTCGTCGACGTCGACCGGCACCGCCTCGGCCCCGAGCGCATCCAACAGGTCGAAGAAGTAGGGGTAGCCGGGAGACTCGATCGCCACGCGGTCGCCGAAGCGCACGGTCTGCTCCATCACCCGCGCGATGCCGTCCATCGCGCCGTCGACGACCGTCAGCGTCTCCACCCGCGAGGGCCAGCTCTCCCGCAGCACGTCGGCCAGCTCGGGAAGGACCGGGACATCGTGGTATCGCCCCGCTCCCGCTCGCAGGTCGACGCGCTCGAAGGCTGCGCCCAGCGGCGGCAGCAGGGCGGGGTCGGGCATGCCGGATGCGAGATCCCAGCCGGCGGGCGCCGCCCCCGACAGGCCCTTCACGCGCGGGGTGAGCCACGCACGACGAGGCGCACGCACGAAGCTTCCCGCCCTCCCCCGCGACACGATGACGCCGGCGCGCGCGAGCGCCTGCCACGCCGCACTGACCGTCGCCGGGCTCACCGAGAGCGCCGCAGCGACCTCGCGCACGGTGGGCAGACGGTCGCCGGGCGCGAGCACGCCGTCGGTCACCAGACGTCCCAGTTCGCGGGCGATCCCTTCGGGACTGCGTTCACCGGCCGCAGCGATCCGTGCTGCGACCGGGTCTTTCGCCGAATCAGTCACGGGTGCACCATTAACCATCACGTCACAGGCTGAAACCGAAGAGAAATGTTCAGTCAGAAAGATAACAGAACGGGGATGACCCGCCGGAGCCACTCCGGTCCCCGTCGCTGCGAGGGTCCTCCACGAGAAACGACCGGGAGGCGATGATGACGACGGTACGCGCAGCGATCACGCAGACGACGTGGACGGGCGACAAGGCGTCCATGCTCGACAAGCACGAACAGTTCGCTCGGGATGCGGCAGCCGCCGGCGCCCAGGTGATCTGCTTCCAGGAGCTGTTCTACGGCCCCTACTTCGGCATCACCCAGGACAAGAAGTACTACCGCTACGCGGAACCCGTGGACGGGCCCATCGTGCAGCGGTTCGCGGCTCTCGCGAAGGAGCTGTCGCTCGTGATGGTGCTCCCGATCTACGAGGAGCAGCAGACCGGCGTCTACTACAACACCGCCGTCGTGGTGGATGCGGACGGCTCGATCGCGGGCGTCTACCGCAAGAACCACATCCCGCACGTCGAGAAGTTCTGGGAGAAGTTCTACTTCCGTCCCGGAAACCTCGGCTACCCCGTCTTCGATACCGCGGTCGGCAAGGTCGGCGTCATCATCTGCTACGACCGGCACTTCCCCGAGGCATGGCGCGAGCTGGGCCTGAACGGCGCGCACCTCGCCTTCAACCCCAACGCGACCAAGCCGGGCCTGTCGAACCGCCTGTGGGAGGTCGAGCAGCCGGCCGCGGCCGTCGCGAACGGATACTTCGTGCTCGCGCCGAACCGCGTGGGCCGCGAGGACAACGAGTACGGCGACGAGGCTGTCACCTTCTACGGCAAGAGCCAGATCGTCGACCCGCGCGGCAACTACGTCGGCGAGCTCGGCTCGGGCGAGCACGAGGAGATCCTCATCCGCGATCTCGACATGGATATCGTGCAGCAGATGCGCGACGACTGGCAGTTCTTCCGCGACCGCCGGCCCGACACCTACGACGAGATCACGGCCCCCTGAGAGGCGGAGCGATCATGACCACCACACTCATCACGGGCGGCACCGTCGTCTCCGCCACCGGCCGAGTGACGGCCGATGTCCTGGTCGACGGCGAGCGGATCGTCGCGGTGCTCGCACCCGGCTCCCAGCTGTTGGGCAGCGACCTCACCGCATCCGTCGACGCCGTCATCGACGCGACCGGCAAGTACGTCATCCCCGGGGGCATCGACGCCCACACGCACATGCAGCTGCCGTTCGGCGGCACGAGCGCGTCCGACACCTTCGAGACGGGCACGCGCGCCGCGGCCTGGGGCGGCACGACCACGATCGTCGACTTCGCGGTGCAGCGCACCGGCGAGCGCGTGCAGGACGGCCTCGCGCACTGGCACGAACTCGCCGCGGGCAACTGTGCGATCGACTACGGGTTCCACCAGATCGTCGGCGGCGTGGATGCGGATGCGCTGGCGGCCCTGCCCGGACTCATCGACGAGGGCATCACGAGCTTCAAGATGTTCATGGCCTATCCGGGCGTGTTCTACGCCGACGACGCGCAGATCCTTCGCGCCATGCAGGTCGCCGCCGACACGGGCCTGCTCACGATGATGCACGCCGAGAACGGGCCCGTGATCGATGTGCTCGCCGAGCAGCTCGTCGAAGCCGGCAAGACCGACCCGTACTTCCACGGGATCGCCCGCGCGTGGCAGGCCGAGGAGGAGGCGACGCACCGCGCGATCATGCTCGCGAACCTGACCGGCGCGCCGCTGTACGTCGTGCACGTGAGCGCGAAGCAGGCCGTCGAGCAACTCGCCACCGCGCGGGACAAGGGACAGAACGTGTTCGGCGAGACGTGTCCGCAGTACCTGTATCTCTCCCTGGAGGAACAGCTGGGAGCCTCGAGCGAGCAGTGGGGGGCGTTCGAGGGCGCCAAGTGGGTCTGCTCCACGCCGCTGCGCTCGCGGGCCGAGGGCCACCAGGACCACATGTGGCAGGCGCTGCGCACGAACGACCTGCAGATGGTCTCCACCGACCACTGCCCCTTCTGCATGAAGGGGCAGAAGGAGCTCGGTCTCGGCGACTTCCGCGCGATCCCCAACGGCATCGGCTCGGTTGAGCACCGGATGGACCTCATGTATCAGGGCGTCGTGACCGGCGAGATCACCCTCGAACGCTGGGTCGAGCTGACCAGCACGACCCCGGCACGCATGTTCGGCATGTACGGGCAGAAGGGCGTCATCGCACCCGGCGCGGATGCGGACATCGTGATCTACGACCCCAACGGGCACACCTCGATCGGTGTCGACAAGACCCACCACATGAACATGGACCACTCGGCGTGGGAGGGCTTCGAGATCGACGGGCACGTCGACACGGTCATCGCGCGCGGCAAGGTCGTCGTCGATGCCGGCCAGTACCTCGGCCGGGCCGGCGACGGCCGGTTCGTCAAGCGCGGCCTGAGCCAGTACCTCATCTGATGACACGTCTGCGTTTCGTCTCGCGGCTCTCGCTCAACGACCGGGGGCTCAGCTCGCTGCGCTCGCTCAACGACCGGAAGGTGTGACCCATGGACTTCGGTGTCGTCCTGCAGACCAATCCGCCCGCCTCGCGCACCGTCCAGCTGTCGCAGCTGGCGGAGGCGCACGGCTTCAGCCACGTCTGGACGTTCGACTCGCACCTGCTGTGGGAAGAGCCCTACGTGGTGCACTCCGCCATCCTGAACGCGACCAAGCGCATCACCGTGGGCCCCTTCGTGACGAACCCCGCCACCCGGGACTGGACCGTGACGGCATCCGTGTTCGCGACGCTCAACGAGATGTACGGCAACCGGACGATCTGCGGCATCGGACGCGGGGACTCCGCCGTGCGGGTCACGAACGGCAAGCCGGTCTCGATGTCGGAGCTCCGCGAGTCGATCCACGTCATCCGCGAGCTCGCCAACTCGCGCCCGGTCGAGTACAAGGGCGCGACGCTGCAGTTCCCCTGGAGTCGCGGGTCCCAGCTCGACGTCTGGGTGGCCGCCTACGGCCCGCTCGCCCTGAAGCTGACCGGAGAGGTCGGCGACGGCTTCATCCTGCAGCTGGCCGACCTCGACATCGCTCGGTGGATGATCAAGGTCGTCAAGGATGCCGCCGCCGCTGCCGGCCGCGACCCGGACAGCATCGCGTTCTGCGTCGCGGCTCCCATGTACATCGGCGACGACCGGGAGCACATGCGCGATCAGTGCCGGTGGTTCGGCGGCATGGTCGGCAATCACGTCGCCGACATCGTCGCGAAGTACGGAACCTCGGGCGAGGTGCCGCAGGCGCTCACCGACTACATCGCGGGACGCACCGGCTACGACTACAACAGCCACGGCAAAGCGGCCAACGACCACGTCGACTTCGTGCCGGACGAGATCGTCGACCGGTTCTGCCTCCTCGGCACCGCCGAGGAGCACATCGCCAAGCTCGAGGCGCTGCGCGAGATCGGGGTCACCCAGTTCGCGGGCTATCTGCAGCACGACAACAAGGAGGAGACGATGCGCGTGTACGGCGAGCGCGTCATCCCCGCCCTGGCCGAGCACATCACGGCGAAGCGATGATCACGCGCCGCGCGGCCGCCGCGATCTGGGGTGTGGTGGGCGTCGCGGCCGTCATCGCGCTGTGGGAGCTGTACAAGTTCCTGGGTCCCGCCGATGGCGTGACGATCGGAGGCGACGGATCGACCGGCAGCGGGGTCATGATCCTCCCGCGCACCCACGACCGCGCCATGCCGCGCGTGTGGGAGATGGTCGCCCGGCTGTTCGCCTCGACGAGCGGCGGCGACACCCCGCCGCTGTGGGTGTCGGTCCTGTCGGCGGGAGGCGTCACGCTCGGCATCGCCGCGGCGGGATGGGTGATCGGCGTCCTCGTCGGCGGCATCCTCGCGATCGCGATGCAGCGCTGGCGGCTCATCGAGTGGGGCCTGCTGCCCTGGATCGTCGTCAGCCAGACCGTGCCGTTGATCGCGTTCGCGCCTGTCGTGAACGCCCTCGGCGGGCAGTTGGCGCGCGAGGGGATCCCCTGGCCGCAGTGGCTGTCGGTCGCCGTCATCGCGTCCTATCTGGCTTTCTTCCCCGTCGCGATCGGCATGCTCCGCGGTCTGCAGGCGCCCGACAGCATCCACGTCGACCTCCTCCGCACGTACGCGGCGGGCTACGGGACGACGCTCTGGCGGTTGCGGCTGCCCGCGGCGGTGCCGTATCTGCTGCCGGCGCTGCGACTGGCCGCCGCGGCGGCGGTCGTCGGAGCGGTGGTCGCGGAGGTGTCCATCGGCATGCGCGGGGGCATCGGACGCATGCTCATCCAGCTCGCAGGTCAAGCGTCGTCCGATCCCGCCGCCCCCTGGGGACCCACCTTCGGCACGATCGCGCTCGGCCTCGTGGCCGCCGCGTCCGTGGCCCTCGTGGGCGCAGGGCTCAAGAACTACCGCAGAGGCGAGGAGACCGCATGAGCACCGCACCCGCCGTCCGTGCCGCAGGCGTGGGCAAGATCTTCCCGACCCGGACCGGCGATGTCGTCGCGCTCACCGATGTCGATCTCGACGTCGCGCCGGGCGAGTTCGTGTCGCTGATCGGCCCCTCCGGATGCGGCAAGTCGACGCTGCTGCGCCTGATCGCGGACCTCGACGCCGCGACTGCGGGCACCCTCGAGATCTTCGGCAAGCCTGCCGCCACCGCCCGACTCGACCAGGACTACGGCATGGCCTTCCAGCAGGCAGGGCTGCTCCCCTGGCGCACGATCGCCGAGAACATCGCCCTCCCCCTGGAGATCCAGCGGGTGACGAAGGCGGAGCGCGTCGCACGGGTCGCCGAGCTCGCGGAACTCGTCGGCTTGACCGACTTCGTGCAGCGGTACCCCGACCAGCTCTCGGGCGGGATGCAGCAGCGCGTCGCGATCGCCCGCTCGCTCGCCGCGCGGCCCAAGCTGCTGCTCATGGACGAGCCGTTCGGAGCGCTCGACGAGATGACCCGCGAGCGGCTGCAGGCGGAGCTCACCCGCATCGCGGCAGAGACCGGTGCCGCCGTCGTCTTCGTGACGCACTCGATCCCGGAGGCGGTGTTCCTCTCGGATCGGGTCGTCGTGATGAGTCCCCGTCCCGGACGCATCACGACGGTGATCCCGACACGTTTCGACCGCATCCGCGACGAGGCGCTGCGCGAGTCGACCGAGTACTTCGAGAAGGTCACCGAGGTGCGCGAGGCCCTGCACGGAACGCCGGCGACCCGGGCGAACGAACGATGAGCGCCACCGGAGTCGAGCGTCGGCTGCCGTCGTGGCTGCGCGTCGCCGCCCCTGCCGGTGTCGCCCTGATCGGGCTCGTGGTGTGGGTGCTCATCGTCGATGTCGCCGATGCGGCACCGCGGATGCTTCCGAGCCCCTTCGCGATCCTCGAGGAGTTCTTCACCCGCTGGTCGATCATCGCGCCCGACATGGCGATCACCGGGACCAACGCTCTCGTGGGCCTCGTCGCCGGAACCGTACTGGCGATCCTCCTGTCCGCACTGGCGGCGTCCGCCAAACCGATCGACGGGATGCTCGCGCCTCTCGTGGCGGCGCTCGCCGTCATCCCGATCGTCGCTCTGACCCCCATCCTGAACACGATGTTCGGCGCCTCGAGCCAGTTCGGCCGGCAGGCCGTCGCCGCCATCGCGGCGTTCGTCCCCGTCTTCGTCAACGTGCTGCGGGGCCTGCGCCAGACCCGCCCCGTGCAGCGCGACCTGCTGCGCGCGTCCGCCGCATCCCGCGCGCAGACGTTCCGCTTCCTGACCCTGCCCACCGCCCTTCCCTACCTGATGTCCGGAATCCGCATCGCCGCATCCCTCGCGGTCATCTCCGCCCTCGTGGCCGAGTACTTCGGCGGGCCCGCCGACGGCATCGGCACCGCCATCGCCAGCTACGCGAAGTCGGGCCGCGCCTCTCTCGCGTGGGCGTTCGTGCTCGGCGGCATCCTCATCGGCCTTCTCTTCTTCCTCGTGACGAGTCTCCTGGAGCGACTGTCGACGAGGCGGGCCCCGGTCTGACCGGAGGCGTTCCATCGCACCACCCGGCACCACCGAACCCGAAAGGAACAGCATGAGACACAGCATTCGACGCGCCCTCGTCGCCGTATCCGCCGTCGGCATCGCCTCGATGGCGCTGGCTGCCTGCGCAGGCGGAGACTCCGGCGCACCGGCCGCCTCCGGCGACCCCGACTACGAGCCGCTCACCTCGGTCAAGCTGCAGCTGCAATGGCTGCCCCAGGCCCAGTTCGCCGGTTACTACGTCGCTCTCGACCAGGGTTACTTCAAGGAAGAGGGCTTCGACGACGTCGAGATCGTCCCGTCCGGCGGCGACATCGTCCCCCAGGACGCGCTCGTGGCCGGCGATGTCGACTTCGCCGTCGCGTGGGTACCCAAGGTCCTCGGCACTCTCGAGGCCACGGGTGCCGAGCTGACCGACATCGCGCAGGTGTTCCAGAAGTCCGGGACCCTCCAGGTCTCCTGGGCCGACAGCGGCATCACGTCCGTCGCCGACTTCGAGGGCAAGCGCATCGGCTCGTGGGGCTTCGGCAACGAGTGGGAGATCTTCGCCGCCATGGCGGCGGACGACCTCGACTCCACCTCGGTCTCGATCACGACGCAGGACTTCAGCATGAACGCGCTGCTGGACGGCGACGTGGATGCGGCGCAGGCCATGACCTACAACGAGTGGGCGCAGGTGCTCGAAGTCGTGAACCCCGCGACGGGCAAGCTCTACCAGCCGGAGGACTTCAACGTCATCTCCTACGAGGACACCGAGGGCGCCATGCTCCAGGACGCCCTCTGGGCCGACACGGCGCGCCTGTCCGACGACCCCGCCTACGCGGACGCCGCCGTGCGGTTCCTGAAGGCCGTCACGAAGGGATGGATCTTCGCCCGTGACAACCCGGAGGAAGCAGCATCCATCACCTACGATGCGGCGATCAACGCCGAGGCGGCCTTCCCCGTCGGCCCGGTGCACCAGCTGTGGCAGATGAACGAGGTCAACAAGCTGATCTGGACCGACGACGACTTCGGCGTCGTGAACGAGGATGCGTGGAAGAAGACGGTCGCCGGCGCGCTGAAGGCGGTCAACCAGGACGGTCTGAACCTCATCACCGAGGAGCCCTCGGACACGGCGTACAGCAACGAGTACATCGAGAAGGCGCTGCAGGAGCTCGAAGCCGAGGGGGTCGCGGTCAAGGGCACCTACACGCCCATCGACGTGACGCTCACCGAAGGCGGTAAGTAGGATCCGCGGTGGGGGCGATGCACGCGTCGCCCCCACCGCTCATCAAAGGAGAAGAGCATGACCACCGACCTCGACCGCCGAGCCTGGGAACTCGACCGCGCCCACGTGTTCCACTCCTGGTCGGCGCAGGCGGCCCTCGATCCGCTCGTCATCGCGGGCGGGGAGGGCACACGTGTCTGGGATCACGCCGGCACGCGCTACCTCGACTTCTCGAGCCAGCTCGTGAACGTCAACATCGGCCACCAGCATCCGGCCGTCGTGGCCGCGATCAAAGAGCAGGCCGAGCTGTTGACGACGATCGCGCCGTCGACGGCGAACCTGACGCGGGGCGAGGCGGCCGAGCGCATCATCGCGCGCGCCCCCGAGGGATTCCACAAGGTGTTCTTCACCAACGGCGGCGCCGACGCGAATGAGAACGCCATCCGCATGGCGCGTCTCGTGACCGGCCGCGACAAGGTGCTCTCGCGCTACCGCTCGTACCACGGCAACACCGGGGCGGCCATCGTGGCCACGGGCGACTGGCGCCGCATCCCGAACGAGTACGCCCGCGGACACGTGCACGTCTTCGGGCCGTACCTCTACCGCTCGGAGTTCTGGGCCACAACGCCCGAGGAGGAGTGCGCTCGCGCCCTCCACCACCTCGAACGCGTCGTGCAGGCGGAGGGGGCGGCCACGGTCGCGGCCATCCTGCTGGAGTCGGTGCCCGGCACCGCGGGCGTCCTCGTGCCGCCGCCCGGCTATCTCGCCGGCGTGCGCGAGATCTGCGACCGCTACGGCATCATGCTGATCCTCGACGAGGTGATGGCCGGATTCGGTCGCACCGGGCGCTGGTTCGCCTTCGAGGGCCACGACGTCGTGCCCGATCTCATCACCTTCGCCAAGGGCGTGAACTCCGGATACGTCCCGGTGGGCGGTGTCATCATCTCCGATCCGATCGCGGCGGCCTTCGACGAGCGCGTCTTCCCGGGCGGTCTCACCTACTCCGGCCACCCCCTGGCGGCGGCCTCCATCGTCGCGACCCTCGACGCGATGGAGGCGGAGGGGATCGTCGAGAACGCGGCACGGATCGGACGCAACGTGCTGGGCCCCGCGCTGCACGGGCTCGCCGAGAAGCACGATGTTATCGGCGAGGTGCGCGGCGAGGGCGTCTTCTGGGCGCTCGAGCTCGTCGCCGACCGCGGCACGCGCGAGCCCCTCGCCGCCTCCGCGATGGGCGCGCTCAAGAAGGATCTCATCGGACGCGGACTTCTCCCCTTCGTGCAGGACAACCGCATCCACGTCGTGCCGCCCTGCGTCGTGACCGACGAGGATGTGAGCGAGGCCATCGCCATCTACGACGAAGCCCTCGCGGCCCTCTGATCCCCCACCCACGACGACGTGACAGGAGAAACGACATGACCCACACCCTCGGACACTGGGTATCGGGAAGCGATTGGGATGGGGCATCCGAGCGCACGGCGCCGGTCTACAACCCCGCGCGCGGCACGGTGACCAAGCACGTGCGTCTGGCGAGCGCAGCCGACGTGGATGCGGCGGTGGCCGCCACCGCGGCCGCGTGGCCCGTCTGGCGCGATGCGTCGATCGCCAAGCGCACCTCCGTGCTGTTCGCGTTCCGCGAGCTGCTGAACGCCCGCAAGCAGGAGCTCGCGGAGATCCTCACGGCCGAGCACGGCAAGGTGCTCTCCGACGCCCTCGGCGAGATCGCCCGCGGCCTCGAGGTCGTCGACTTCGCCTGCGGCGTCGGCCAGCTGCTCAAGGGCACCTACTCCGAGAACGTCTCCACCGACGTCGACGTGTACACGCTGCGTCAGCCGGTGGGCGTCGTCGGCGTCATCAGCCCCTTCAACTTCCCCGCCATGGTGCCGCTCTGGTTCCTGCCGATCGCGCTCGCCGCCGGCAACGCCGTGGTGCTCAAGCCCAGCGAGAAGGACCCCTCCGCCTCGATCTGGCTCGCGCGCCTGTTCGCCGAGGCAGGCCTGCCCGAGGGCGTGCTCACCGTGGTCAACGGCGACAAGGAGGCGGTCGACGCCCTGCTCGTACACCCCGACGTCCGCTCGATCTCGTTCGTCGGTTCCACGCCCATCGCGCAGTACATCTACGCGACCGCCGCCGGTGCCGGCAAGCGCGTGCAGGCACTCGGCGGCGCGAAGAACCACATGCTCGTGCTGCCCGACGCCGACCTCGACCTCGCCGCGGATGCCGCGGTCAACGCGGGGTTCGGCTCGGCCGGTGAGCGCTGCATGGCGGTCTCGATGATCCTGGCGGTGGATGCGGTCGCCGACGCGCTGGTCGCGAAGATCACCGAGCGGATGTCGACGCTGCGCACCGGAGACGGCACGCGCGGGTGCGACATGGGTCCGCTCATCACGCGCGAGCACCGCGACAAGGTCGCCGGGTACCTGGATCAGGCCGCATCCGACGGCGCCACGGTCGTCGTCGACGGGCGCGGGATCGACGTCGACGGTGAGGCGGACGGCTTCTGGCTCGGCCCCTCGCTCATCGACCGCGTGCCGCTGGATTCCGCCGTCTACCGCGACGAGATCTTCGGTCCGGTGCTCTCCATCGTGCGCGTGAGCGGATACGAGGAGGCGATCGACATCATCAACGCCTCGCCCTACGGCAACGGCACCGCGATCTTCACGAACGACGGCGGCGCCGCCCGCCGCTTCCAGCGCGAGGTGCAGGTGGGGATGATCGGCGTCAATGTGCCGATCCCCGTTCCGGTCGCCTACCACTCGTTCGGCGGCTGGAAGGCCTCCCTCTTCGGCGACGCGAAGGCGTACGGCCCGTACGGCGTCTCGTTCTTCACGCAGGAGAAGGCGATCACGAGTCGTTGGCTCGACCCCTCGCACGGCGGTCTCAACCTGGGGTTCCCGCAGAACGCCTGAGCGCGCCCACCCTCCGGCCGCGTAGCCTGTTCGCACCATCACCATGCCGCATCCGCGGCCGACTTCGACGATCGGAGGTTCCCATGTCCATCGACGCCGCCCACCCCTCCCGTGAGCTCAAGGCGATCATCGGCGAGCCCGAGGTCGTCGAGGACGCCGCGAACCTCGCTCTCGGCGTGGAGGACGATCCGGCCTGGCTCGAGCTGAAGGACGCCGCCGTCGCACTGCAGGGGATGCAGGCGAAGGACGGCTCCGTGCCCGAGGCGGAGGACCGGGCGGCGGCCCGGGTGGAGGTCGAGCGGATCGTGGCGGCCGTGCAGGAGCTCGCGCCGCGCTTCCCGCACGACGCCGAGTACCTGCAGGCCCTCGTGGGCGATTTCCTGCGCTGGTCGGCGGAGGACTTCGGCGTGCCGGACTTCTTCGACGCACTCGTCGCCTTCCAGCCGCAGCGGCATCGCGTCGACGGGATGCGCCACCTCGTCGTGTTCCCGATGTACACGCAGAACGGCTCGCCGAACCGGTACATCGAGGCGGTGCTCGTCGAGGTCATCTGGCCCGAGTTCATCGCGCAGCTCGAGACCGAGTACACGAACGCCCTGTTCGTCTCGCTCCGCCTCGTGGACTTCACCCCCGGCTACGACACGAACTCGGCCGTGCTGTTTCCCGAGACCGTGTCGATGCGGGAGATCCCCGCGTTCACGTGGGGCGCGATCTTCCAGGACCGCGAGGCCGCGCGCTACCGCAGGGTGGTCGCGGCCGCATCCGAGATCACGAAGCTCGAACTGCCCGAGGACGCGGCCCGGATGCTGACCGATCAAGCTCTCACCGAGCAGACGTTCGTGATGTGGGATCTCATCCACGACCGCACGCACATGCGCGGCGACCTGCCGTTCGATCCGTTCATGATCAAGCAGCGCATGCCGTACTTCCTGTACTCGCTGGAGGAGCTGCGGTGCGATCTGACCGCGTTCCGCGAGTGCGTGCTGATCCGCCGGCGCCTCGACGAGCGGATCGCGGCCGGCGAGCAGCTGAGCGAGGTCGACGAGCGGATGCGGGAGCACGCCGGACTCGTACTGTACGCCGTGCTGTTCGACCGCATCTTCCGCTTCGCGATCACGGGCAGCCGGGTGCGCAACTACGACGGGCTCGGCGGTCAGCTGCTGTTCGCGTGGTTGCACCGCCGCGGCGTGCTGCACTGGACCGACACCCGGCTGCGCATCGACTGGGAACAGGTTCCGGATGCGGTCGTCGCGTTGGCGGATGCCATCGACGAGCTGTACTGGCGCTCGATCGACCGCCCCAAGACGGCGCACTGGCTGGCGGCGTACGAGCTCGTGAGCTCGGTCGTGACCCCGCATCCGGCCTCGGTCTGGGCGCGGGGCCTGCCGGACGAGGTGCTGTCGGGCCCGCCGTCGGGCTACACCGACCAGGTGCTGACCGACGAGTTCCCGCTGTCGATGTTCTATGAGGCGCTGGAGAAGAAGATGCGCGACGTCATCGCCTCCACCGCCGGCATCCGCGCGGCCGACTGACCCGCCCGAGCGGTTCGCCGCCGCATCCGCCCCTCCGGCATGTCCCACTTGCCGCAGCGCATGTCCCACTTGCCGCAACCCGTGTCCCACTTTCTGCAGATCAACGCACCGATTTCTGCGGAAAGTGGGACATGGTGCGACGAACCGGGCGTACGGATGCGGGCAGCAGCCGACGTAGATTGGACGATTGTGACGACTCTGCATGACACCGCCGTGCGCGGCTTCGCCTCCGACAACTACTCCGGCGTGCACCCCGAGGTGCTGGCCGCGATCGCGGCCGCCAACGAGGGGCACCAGATCGCCTACGGCGAGGACGTCTACACGGCCCGCCTGCAGGAGGTCGTCGCCTCCCACTTCGGCGACCGCGCGGAGGCGTTCCCCGTCTTCAACGGCACCGGCGCGAACGTCACCGGCCTGCAGTCGATGCTGCCCCGCTGGGGTGCAGTCATCGCCGCATCCACCGCGCACATCAACGTCGACGAGGGCGGTGCGCCGGAGCGCGTGGGCGGCATGAAGCTGCTCACCGTCCCCTCGCCCGACGGCAAACTCACCCCCGAGCTCGTCGACCGCGAGGCATGGGGCTGGGGCGACGAGCACCGCGCACAGCCCCTCGTGGTCTCCATCACCCAGACGAGCGAGCTCGGCACGCTCTACACGCCGGACGAGATCCGCGCCCTCGCCGATCACGCCCACGAGCGCGGGATGCGGCTGCACCTCGACGGGGCCCGCATCTCCAACG
Organism: Microbacterium sp. KU4F; assembly: GCF_056868075.1. Taxonomy (NCBI): domain Bacteria; kingdom Bacillati; phylum Actinomycetota; class Actinomycetes; order Micrococcales; family Microbacteriaceae; genus Microbacterium; species Microbacterium sp. KU4F. Next base: position 1,704,768 of record NZ_CP200324.1, read on the forward strand.
CGGCGGCCGCCCTCGGCGTGCCGCTCGCCGCCTTCACGACCGACGCCGGCGTCGACGTGGTGAGCCTGGGCGGCACGAAGAACGGCGCGCTGGGCGCGGAGGCGATCGTTGTGCTCGACCCCGCCGCATCCACCGGTCTCACCTACCTCCGCAAGCTCAACATGCAGCTGGCCTCGAAGATGCGTTTCGTCTCGGCGCAGCTCGTGGCGCTCTACGAGGGCGATCTGTGGCTGCGCAACGCCTCGCACGCCAACGCGATGGCCCAGCGCCTGCGCCGAGGTGTGGATGCGGGGCTCGCCGACGGCACGATCCGCGGCGTCTCGTTCACGCATCCCACCCAGGCCAACGGCCTGTTCGCGATCCTGCCCGAGGGCGTGGCGGAGCGCCTGCGCGAGTGCTTCCGGTTCTACGACTGGGACGAGGCGCGCCGCGAGGTGCGCTGGATGTGCTCGTTCGACACGACCGAGGACGACATCGACGCGTTCGTCGCCGCGATCGCGCGCGAGACCACGCGCTGACGCGCTCTCAGGCGCCGGACGGACGCCCGAGCACGAACGACGCCACCGACGGACGCCAGTGGCGGGCCACGTAGTCGACGGCCTCATCCACCCCGAGCGCGCGCGACGAGTTGCCGACCCGCACCCAGAGCTCACGGCTCGAGCCGCCGTCCTTGGGCTGCGTGACGAAGACCGGCTTGCCCGCAGGCCGGCACTGCACGAGGCACACCACGACGCCGTCGCCCGCGGTCCCGAAACGGATGCGGGGAAGCGCCGCGGCGTTGCGGCCGAGGGAGGTGGAGAGCATGTCGCGCAGCCACAGCTCGAAGCGGTCGTGGTCGGGCGTGCGCAACGTCTGCAGATCGCGCTCGAGTCCGACCGCCTCACCCGCGTCGTTCGCGCCGATCACGAGAACACCGCCTCGCGAGTTGAGAAACGCCGCCACGGTCTTCGCGACGGCGAGCTCCATGCGCGCGTCCTTGCGCGATTCGCGCACGTTCCACCGGGCGGTCTCCTTGAACTCCCGGCGCTCCGACTCGCCGGCGGCGAGCACCGCGGCCGCATCCGGCATCGCACTCGCCCCGCGCACCGCCGCCACCGCTCCCGCGACCAGGAAGGACAGTCCGAGACTCGCCCCCGTCGCCAGCAGCAGGGTGCTCGGCATCCACAGCCGCTGGCCCGGGATGAAGAGTCCCGAGATCAGCGCACCGGCGCTGACGCCGAGCACGCCGATGAGGGTCATCGTCGCCGTGCCGAGCGACAGGCGCTCCCCGAACAGCCGTCGCAGCAACAGTGCGATGCCGTAGGCGACGAGGAGGACCACCGGCAGCGCGACGGCGAAGTCGACGAGCGAGGGGCTCGCCGGGAACGCGGATGCGGCGAGCACCATGTCAGCGCAGGGCGCCGACGCTGGCCAGGCCCAGGCGGATGAGGGTTCCCCGGCCGCCTTCCATCTCGGCCGCGAGCGCGTCGGATGCGGCCTCCGCCGGCTCCATCCACGTCACCTCGAGGGCGTCCTGACGCGGCTCGCACGTGCCGGTCACCGGCACCACGAAGGCGAGGGAGACCGCGTGCTGGCGGTCGTCGTGGAACGCGCTCACGCCCGGCAGCGGGAAGTACTCTGCGATCGTGAACGGCGTCGGGCTCGGCGGCAGCAGCGGGAACGCCATCGGGCCCAGATCGTTCTCGAGGTGGCGGAAGAGCGCGTCGCGCACGGTCTCGCCGTAGCGCACCCGCCCCGACACGATCGTGCGGGTCATCTCCCCCAGCGGCGTCGCGCGCAGGAGGATGCCCACCTGCGTCACCACACCCATGCCGTCCGTGCGCACCGGAATCGCCTCGACATAGAGCATCGGCAGGCGACGGCGCGCCTCGGCGAGCTCGACGTCGCTCAGCCACGCCGGATTGCCGGCGCTCCCGGGCAGCCCCCCGAGACCCAGGGGATCGCGCGACGAGTCGTCGCCGGGCTCGTGGGGATCTGGATCGGGCGTGCGGACCGGCATGCCTCCTGTATACCCCACACGCCCGCCTCGCATGGCGGATGGGGGTGGTGGGTAAGAGGATGGAGCGATGGATGCCACCCCGATGCTCGACGACGACGCCGTGCTGTTCTCCGACGACGACGATGCTGCCGACCGCCCCCTGCTGGTGCTGCTGCACGGCTACGCGAGCGACGAACGCGACCTCTTCTCGCTGGCGGCGCATCTGCCTGCCGAGTACCGCATGGCTGCGGTGCGCGCGCCGCTCGCGCCGCCGTGGCCGTCGCCGGGCTACTCGTGGTACCCGATCGAGGGCCTCAACGGCCGAGACGCGGCAGCGATCACCGCCGGGTCGGACGCTCTCATCGCCTGGCTGGATCGCACGAGCACGGCCGAGGCCGTCGGGCTCCTGGGGTTCTCGCAGGGCGGCGCCGTCTCGCTGCAGGCCCTGCGACGACAACCAGACCGGTTCGCGTTCGCGGTGAACCTCAGCGGCTATGCCACGCCGGGAGAGCTCGACACGGATGCGGCGCTCGCAGCGCTGCGCCCGCCGGTGTTCTGGGGGCGCGGTTCCGCCGACGACGTGATCCCCGCTCCTCTGATCACCCATACCGCGCAGTGGCTGCCCGATCACGTCGATCTGACGGGGCGCCTGTACCCCGGTCTCGGCCACTCCGTCAGCGCGGAGGAGCTCGTCGACATCCGGGCGTTCCTCGAACGGCAGCTCGGCTGATCCTCCGCTCGGCCTGGACATCGCCCTCCGCGCTCGGTAGGGTCTTCGAGTCCTGCCCCTTCCGAAAGGTCGAACCGGTGTACTTCCTCGACGGCTTCCAGCCCACGCGCTGACCCCGTCGATCACCGTGCCCGCGGGCACCCGGGTGTCAGTGCTTCCACCGACATCCCGGGAGGCATCATGCCCGCTCTCTCCGCCGCGGTCGTCCTCGACCGCCTCTCCTTCTCGTGGCCGGACGGCACGGCCGCTCTGACCGAGGTCTCCGGCACGTTCGGCACCGGCACCACGGGCCTGGTCGGACGCAACGGCTCCGGCAAGACGACCCTGCTGCGCCTGATCGCCGGAGAGCTGCATCCCACATCCGGTCAGCTCGGCGTCGACGGCGACGTGGCGGTGCTGCCGCAGCGCCTGACGCTCGACGCCGACCGCCCCGTCGCGGACCTGCTCGGTCTCGGCGAGGTGCTGGCCGCGCTCCGCGCCGTCGAGGCGGGCGACGTCGACGCCCGCCACTTCGACACGATCGGCGACGACTGGGACGCCGAAGCCCGTGCCATCGCCGCGCTCGACGCCGCAGGGCTCCCCGGTGACGCCCTCGACCGGCGCGTCGGACAGCTCTCCGGCGGCGAAGCAGTGCTCGTCGCGACGGCGGGATTGCGGGCGCGCCGGGCGGCGGTGACGCTTCTCGACGAACCGACGAACAATCTCGACCGCGCGGCACGGGCGCGCCTGCGCGATCTGCTCGCGGACTGGCCGGGCGCCCTGATCGTCGTGAGCCACGACGTGACACTGCTGGACGGGATGTCGGAGACGGCGGAGCTGTACGGCAATCGACTGACCCGCTTCGGCGGGGGCTACCGCGCGTGGCGCGAGCATCTGGAGAACGAGCAGGATGCGGCACGCGCCGCCGAACGCACCGCCGCATCCGCCGTCCGGCGCGAGAAGCGCCAGCGCATCGAAGCGGAGACGACGCTCGCACGACGCGCCAGGACGGCCCACAAGGCGCAGGTCGAGAAGCGTGTGCCCAAGATCATCGCCGGCGGACGAAAGAATGCGGCGCAGGTGTCGGCCGGCAAGCTCCGCGGTACGGTCGCCGATCGCGAGACAGCCGCGCGCGCCGCGCTCGAGACGGCGGAGCGGCGCGTGCGTGACGACGAGAGTGTGCACGTGGATCTGCCCGATCCGCAGGTCGCCGCGGGCAGGCGGCTCGCCGAGATCGGCGACGGCGAGCGCACCTGGATCGTGCAGGGCCCCGAGCGGATCGCGATCGTCGGAGCCAACGGCGCCGGCAAGTCGACCCTCCTCGAGCGGTTGGCGACGGGGACGGCGCAAGACTCCGCCGGAACCGGTCGCGGCGAAGACGCCGAAGGCCAGGTCGGCCCTGCCTGGCTGAGTTCTGCACGTGCGGTGCCGCTCACGGATCGGGTGGGGTACCTTCCGCAGCGCCTGGACGGGCTGGACGACGACGCCACCGTGCTGTCGGTCGTCGCCGATGCGGCACCGACGACGCCGACGGCGCAACTGCGCAACCGCCTGGCGCGCTTCCTCCTGCGGGGCGCGACCGTCGACCGCGCCGTCGCGACCCTCTCCGGCGGCGAGCGGTTCCGGCTCTGCTTGGCACGCGTGCTGCTCGCCGACCCGCCGCCGCAACTGCTCCTGCTCGACGAGCCGACCAACAACCTCGACCTCGAGACGGTCGACCAGCTCGTCGACGCGCTCTCCGCGTATCGCGGTGCGCTGATCGTGGTCAGCCATGATGACGACTTCCTCTCCCGCCTGGGCGTCGACACGGTCATCGAGATCGACGAGGACGGGATGCGGGAGACGGACCCGTTCATAGCCGACGTATAGGAGCGTCACCGTCGCCGCCTGAGCGCGTCGGACATCATCGAGCGACGAACCCTCCCCGACATGTCAGGAGACGACCGTGACACGCATCCCCGGTGCCGAACAGACCCCCCGAGGGCTCGCCTACGAAGGCCGCCTGTTGGACCGACCGGACGAAGAGGTCGTCGACCAGGGCGCCCCGTTCGACGTCCGTACCCTCATCAGCCGCCGTGGCATCCTCGGGTTGGTGGGAGTGGGGTTGGGAACGGCGGCGCTCGCGGCCTGCGCCCCCGTGAGCTCGGCGGGTACGACACCGACCGCGACGCCGACCCCCTCGGGCTCCGCCACAGCCCGGTCGGCTTCGGGAACACTCCCCGCGGGCGAGATCCCCGACGAGACGGCCGGCCCCTACCCCGGCGACGGATCCAACGGCCCGGACGTGCTCGAGCAGAGCGGCATCGTGCGCAGCGACCTGCGGACGAGCATCGGCTCCTCGACCGCGGTCGAGGGCGTCCCCCTGACCTTCACGCTGCGCGTGACTGACATGGCGAACGGCGACGTGCCCTTCGCCGGCGTCGCCGTCTACGCGTGGCACTGTGACGCGCAGGGCCGCTACTCGATGTATTCGGAGGGCGTCGAGAACGAGACGTGGCTGCGGGGCGTCCAGGTGGCCGATGCGAACGGGCAGGTGAGCTTCACCTCCATCGTGCCCGGCTGCTACACCGGCCGCTGGCCCCACATCCACTTCGAGGTGTATCCGAGCGTCGACGACATCACGGACGCCGGCAACGCGATCGCCACCTCCCAGCTCGCCGTGCCGGAAGCACCGCTCGCCGAGGTGTACGCGCTGGCCGCCTACGACGGGTCGGCGCGCAATCTGTCGCAGGTGACGCTCGCCAGCGACAACGTCTTCGGCGACGACGGCGGCGCGCTCCAGGTCGCCACCGTCACGGGCGATACGACCGGCGGCTATACCGCCGCGCTCGCCGTCCGCGTCGACACGACGACCACACCGTCCGCGGGCCAGGCGCCCGGCGGACGACGCTGATCAGCGGCCGCCGTCGCGCCCCGCTCCTCCGATGCCGGGCGCGCCCGGCTGGCCATAGGGCCCGTGCTCGCCGGTCGCACGGTGGTCTTGGATCGGACGCACCGACGAGCCGACCCCGCGCATCATGCGCCACACCCACACGGCGGTGAGCGCCCCGATCACCACCACGACGGCCAAGATCACCGCAAGGCTCTGCGTGACGATGCCGAGGATGACGGCGAGCACGGCCGCCAGTGCCAGCATCCCGAGGACCACCCCGAGGATCGCGCCGATCGATGGCCGCCGGAGCGGCTGCTGCTCGTCGTAGGGCTCGGAGGTGCCGACCATCAGCTCGTCCCTCCAGACGTCGAAGATCCGCCCGCGTTGCCGAGCCCCACCGTGTTCGGCTGACCCAGAGGTCCGTACTGCTCGTATCCGGGTCGCTCGCCGGGTCGGTGCTCCGGCGGCGGCGAATCGCGCAGAACGCGGGGCACCCACAGCGCGCCGAGCACGACGACGACGGCGCCGGCGATGATCGCGGCGACCACGCTCTGGGTGATGGCGGCGGTGAAGCCGCCGATGATGCCGGCCAGGACCAGCATGATGGCGGCGAAGGCCACAATGCGCCACGCCGAGGAGCGCATCGGGCGATCGTTCTCGTTGTTCGTGTCCATCCCGACACCCTAGGCAGGGGGCTCCGATCGCGCACCCCGTTGACCCGGGCGCGACAGGCGTCTAGGCCTGCGCTCTGAGCGCAATCCCCGCCCGGGTGTCGGCGGCTACGGCCACAATGATCGGGTGAGTGATGTGCTCGGCCAGTTCTCGCCTGCCACGCAGGACTGGTTCCGGGGCGCCTTCGCCGCTCCCACCGACGCGCAGGCAGGAGCCTGGCACGCGATCTCGCAGGGGCGCCACGCGCTCGTGGTCGCTCCCACCGGCTCCGGAAAGACCCTGTCCGCCTTCCTCTGGGCGATCGACAGCGTCTTCCGCGAGCGGACGGCGTCCCCCGCTCCGGCGAAGGATGCACCGCGCACCCGCATCCTGTACATCTCGCCGTTGAAAGCGCTCGGCGTCGACGTGGAGCGCAACCTCCGCTCCCCGCTCGTGGGAATCGGGCAGTCGGCCCGACGCCTGGGCCTGGTCGCGCCCGATGTGCGCGTCGGCGTGCGCTCGGGCGACACCACATCCGCCGATCGACGCAAGCTCGTGAGCGACCCGCCCGACATCCTCATCACGACGCCCGAGTCGCTCTATCTGATGCTCACGAGCCAGGCGTCCGAGACCCTGCGCGGTGTGCACACCGTCATCGTCGACGAGGTGCACGCGGTGGCTGCCACCAAGCGCGGAGCGCATCTGGCCGTCAGCCTCGAGCGCCTCGATGCACTGCTGGAGAAACCGGCGCAGCGCATCGGCTTGTCGGCGACCGTCCGTCCGATCGATGAGGTCGCGCGCTTCCTCGGGGGTGCGGCCCCCGTCGACATCGTCGCTCCGCGCGCCACGAAGGCGTTCGACATGACGGTCGTCGTGCCGGTCGACGACATGCTGCATCCGCCGCCACCACCGGGGCAACAGGCCGACGGTGAGGGCGAGGACTGGTTCGCCTCCGACGGGGCCGAGAGCACCGAGGTCACGGGATCGCTGTGGCCGCACGTCGAAGAGGCGATCGTCGACCGCATCCTTCAGCACCGCTCGACGATCGTCTTCTCCAACTCCCGCCGCCTCGCCGAGCGCCTCACCGGACGCCTGAACGAGATCTACAGCGAACGGCTGGGGCTCGATCTGCCCGACCCCGCTGTGCCCGCCGCGGTGATGGCGCAGGCGGGGGCCACCGCCGGCGCGGAGCCGGTGCTCGCCAAGGCACACCACGGCTCGGTCTCCAAAGAGCAGCGCGCCATCGTCGAAGACGAGCTGAAATCGGGCGTACTGCGCTGTGTCGTGGCCACGAGCAGTCTCGAGCTCGGCATCGACATGGGAGCGGTCGACCTGGTGATCCAGGTCGAGGCGCCCCCATCGGCCGCGTCCGGACTGCAGCGCATCGGTCGCGCGGGTCACCAGGTGGGCGAGGTGAGCCGCGCAGCCCTGTTTCCGAAGCACCGCGGTGACGTGCTGCACACCGCGATCGTCACCGAGCGGATGCTGGCGGGTCGGATCGAGTCGATCCGCGTGCCCCAGAACCCGCTCGACATCCTCGCCCAGCAGACCGTCGCGGCCGCCGCGCGAGGCGCGATCGAGGTCGAGGACTGGTTCGAGACCGTCAGACGCAGCGCGCCCTTCCGGACGCTCCCCCGCTCCGCCTACGAGGCGACGCTCGATCTCCTGGCGGGCCGCTACCCGTCCGACGAGTTCGCGGAGCTCAGACCGCGGCTCGTGTGGGACCGCGATCACGGAACGCTCACCGGTCGCCCGGGCGCGCAGCGGATCGCCGTGACCAGCGGCGGCACGATCCCCGACCGAGGGCTGTTCGGCGTGTTCGTCGCGGGCGAGAGCCAGAACGCCCGCGTCGGAGAGCTCGACGAGGAGATGGTCTACGAGTCGCGGGTGAACGACGTGTTCACCCTCGGCACGACCAGCTGGCGCATCGTCGAGATCACGCACGACCGCGTCAACGTGGTGCCCGCATTCGGCCAGCCCGGCAAGGTTCCGTTCTGGCACGGTGACGGGCTGGGTCGGCCGGCCGAGCTCGGCGAAGCACTCGGCGCCTTCTCGCGCGAGGTGTCCGCGGCCGAGCCGGCTCGCGCCAGGGAGCGCCTGTCGGAGGCCGGGCTGGATGCGTTCGCGCAAGACAACCTGCTCGCCTACCTCGCCGAGCAGCGCGAGGCCACCGGTTCGGTCCCCACGGATCGCTCCCTCACTGTGGAGCGCGGGCGCGACGAGGTCGGCGACTGGCGCGTCATCCTCCATTCCCCGTACGGCATGCAGGTGCACGCCCCGTGGGCGCTGGCGGTGAACGCCCGCATCCGGGAGCGACTGGGGGTCGAGGGGTCCGCCGTGGCCAGCGACGACGGGATCATCGCCCGCGTCCCCGATGCCGAGGCGGAGCCGCCGGGCGCCGAGCTGTTCGTGTTCGACCCGGACGAGCTCGAGCAGATCGTCACGGACGAGGTCGGGGGCTCCGCCCTGTTCGCTTCGCGATTCCGCGAGTGCGCCGCCCGCGCCCTGCTCATGCCGCGCACGAATCCCAACCGCCGCAGTCCGCTCTGGCAGCAGCGCCAGCGTTCCGCGCAGCTGCTGGAGGTCGCCCGCCGCCACCCCACGTTCCCGATCATCCTCGAGACGCTGCGCGAGGTGCTGCAAGACGTCTACGACCTTCCGGCGCTGACCGGGATCGCCCGCAAGATCGCGGACCGCCGCATCCGCCTGGTCGAGACGACGACGTCGCAGCCCTCCCCGTTCGCGCGCGACCTGCTGTTCGGCTACGTCGGCGCCTTCATGTACGAGGGCGATTCGCCGCTGGCCGAGCGCCGTGCCGCCGCGCTCTCGGTCGATCCCGCGCTGCTGGGCGAGCTGCTCGGCAAGATCGAGATGCGCGAGCTGCTCGATCCCGACGTCATCGCGCAGTTCGAACGCGAGGCGCAGCGCCTCGACGACGAACGCAAGGCGCACGGCGCCGAGGGCGTCGCCGATCTGCTGCGCCTGCTCGGCCCTCTCGCCGTCGACGAGCTGGCACTGCGCCTGACCGACGGCGAGCAGGCGGCGCAGTATGCCGCGGACCTGGTCGAGAGCCGTCGCGCGATCCGGGTCGGCATCGCCGGGTCTGAGCGGATCGCCGCGATCGAGGATGCGGGCCGGCTGCGCGACGCGCTCGGTGCCGCACTCCCGGTGGGACTGCCCGTCGCGTTCCTCGAACCGGTGGCGGATCCGCTCGGCGACCTCGTCGCAAGACACGCCCGCACGCACGGTCCGTTCACCGCCGATCAGGTCGCCGACCGCTTCGGCGTCGGGGTCGCCGTCGCACGGCACACGCTTCAGCGCCTGGAGTCGTCGGGCCGGGTCACGAGCGGCTTCTTCCTTCCCGAGTCTGCCGCGCGCCGCAGCGACGACACCGAGTGGTGCGACAGCGAGGTGCTTCGACGATTGCGGATGCGGTCGCTGGCCGCCATCCGGGGCAGCGTCGAGCCCGTCTCCCCCGACGCCTTCGCCCGTTTCCTCCCGGTGTGGCAACACGTGACCCGGCCCCTGGAGGGGATCGACGGCACGCTCGCCGTCATCGAACAGCTCGCCGGGGTCCCGATCCCGGCGAGCGCCTGGGAGGCCCTCGTCCTCCCCTCGCGGGTCAGGGACTACACGCCGTCGATGCTCGACGAGCTGACGGCCACGGGCGAGGTCGTCTGGGCCGGCCACGGTGCACTGCCCGGTCGCGACGGATGGGTGTCACTGCACCCCGCCGATGCCGCATCCCTCACCCTCGCCGTCCCCGAGGACGAGGTCGCGGCCGATTCGCTCGATGCCCGCATCCTCGACGTCCTCGCCGCCGGAGGCGCATACTTCGCCGCACAGGTGCGCGAGCTCGCGCAGGCGGAGAACGAGCAGTCCGTCGTCGATGCGCTCTGGCGACTGGCGTGGGCAGGCCGCGTGACCAACGACACCTTCACCCCCGTGCGCGGACTGCTCTCGGGCGGATCCCAGGCGCATCGGGTGGCCCGCCGGGCGCCCCGCGCGCGGATGTTCCGAGGCACGAGCATGCCGCGCCCGACGGCTCCGGCGCGGCCCGCATCCGTCGGCGGACGCTGGTCGCTGCTTCCGACGCCGGAGAGCGACCCCACGCTGCGCCACACCGCCGCGGCATCGCTGCTGCTCGATCGCTACGGCGTCGTGACCCGCGGGTCCGTGCAGAACGAGGGTCTGCCGGGAGGCTTCGCCCAGGCCTACCGCGTGCTGGCCCAGTTCGAGCAGACAGGGCACTGCCGACGCGGGTATCTCATCGAGAAGCTGGGAGCGGCGCAGTTCGCCGCCTCGGCGACGATCGACCGGCTCCGCGAGTTCGCCGCGGTGGGCGACCCACCGCCTCGCCACGGCGTGACTCTCGCGGCGACCGATCCCGCCAACCCCTATGGCGCGGCGCTCGGCTGGCCGGCGCGCGACGGCGTCAAGCATCGCCCCGGACGCAAGGCGGGAGCGCTGGTCGTGCTCGTCGACGGCGAACTCGTGCTGTATCTCGAGCGCGGCGGCAAGACGGCGCTGAGCTTCACCGACGACGAGGACGCGCTGGCCGCCGCGGCGGCGTCGCTGGCTCAGACCGCGCGCGCCTGCAGGCTCGAGACCCTCACGATCGAGCAGGTCGACGGCGCCTTCGTCTTCGGCACGGTGCTGGGTCGGCTGCTGCGCGACGCCGGTTTCGTCGAGTCCACCCGAGGCCTGACGCTGCGTCGTCTCACCGCGGGCGATGCGGTGCGAGCGGAGCGGTCGACGCGTGCCTGAGGGCGATACCGTCTATCGCGCGGCGGCCCGCTTGCACGCCGCACTGGCCGGGCGCGTCGTCGAACGGTTCGATCTGCGTGTACCCCAGCTCGCGACGCTCGACCTCAAGGGTCAGACCGTGCACGCGGTCGTGCCGCGCGGCAAGCACCTGCTGGCGCGCATCGGCGATCAGACGCTCCACTCGCATCTGAAGATGGAGGGCGAGTGGCACGTCTACGCGCCCGGAGCCCGGTGGCGCAGACCCGCCTTCAAGGCACGCGCGATCGTCGGCGTCGCCGCAGCGGATGCGGTGGGTTTCGATCTGGCCATGATCGAGGTAGTGCCGACGGCACGGGAGGATGAGCTCGTCGGCTACCTCGGCCCCGACCCTCTCAGTGCCGACTGGGATGCTGCCGAGGCGGTGCGCCGTATCGGCGCGGACGCACGAGCCGCCCACGTGGCCGTCCTGGATCAGCGCAACGTGGCAGGCTTCGGCAACGTCTATGCGAACGAGCTGCTGTTCGTGCGCGGCATCCACCCCGAGACGCCCGCGAACGAAATCGATGCCGCCGGGCTGATCGAGACCGGCGCGCGCATGATCCGCGCCAACCGCGATCGTCCGGCCCGCACGTTCACCGGCCAGGACCGCGCCGGGCAGCGCACCTGGGTGTACGGCCGCGCCGGCAAACCGTGCCGCCGGTGCGGCACCCTCATCCGGGAGACGGCCCTGGGCGCCTCGCCCACGGCGGAGCGCAACGTGTTCTGGTGCCCGCGCTGCCAACCCGCGCCCGACTGAGCTCTCGCTCCCTCAACGCCTCATCCCGATCCGCCGGCTGCCGGCCGCTGAGTTCCGCGGCCGGTCGTCGCCCCTTCGTCACGCCCCGGGCATGTCCCACTATCCGCAGGGCATGTCCCACTTTCCGCAGAAATCACGTCCCGAAAGTGCAGCAACTGGGACATGCCGCGGGAATCCAAGCCCAGCAGTGCAGCAAGTGGGACATGCCGCGGGCATCCGCGCCCCAGGATGCGGGAGATGCCGGCGGCTGACGGCCCGGAATGTCAGTGGCCGATATAGCGGCCGGGGCGGTGGTTCATGGCGAGGACCAGGTTCAGCAGTACGGCGCCGATCGCGCTCAGCAGGACGGCAGGGGCCGGGATGACCAACAGCGAGATCAGGATGATCACGAGGTCCAGGATGAGCTGGGTCCATCCGGCGCGGAAGCCGGTGCGTTCCTGGATGAGGAGCGCGACGATGTTGATCCCGCCCAGGCTCGCCTTGTGTCGGAACAGGATCAGCAGACCGACGCCGGCCAGGAGGTTGCCACCGAGCGTCCCGTAGATCGGGTCCAGACTCTCGATGCGCAGGAGAGCGTGGTGCACGACCGACCACCCCGACACGAGCGCGATCGAGACGGCCGTCCGCAGCGTGAAGTCCCATCCCTTCTTCCAGATCGCGAGCACGGCGAAGGGAAGGTTCACGACGGCGAAGATCAACCAGAACGGCCACGACGTCGCGTAGTCGAACAGCAGGGCGACGCCCGCGGTGCCGCCCGTGACCGAGCCCGCCGATTGCAGCAGATAGAGACCGAGCGAGGCCGCGAAGGTGCCGGTGAGGATACCGAGGATGTCCTCGGGCACGCTGTGCGCCGTCTGCTTGACGTCGAAGACCAGGGTCGAGGCGGTCTCGGGTGCGCTCGGGCGTGCGCCGAGCTCCGGTTCCATCGCGTCGGCGGATGGCTCGGCGGACTCCGGATGCGGCTCGTTCACGTCGTCCATCGTGCCACCTGGATGAGCCTGCTCTGCGCGGCGGTTAGGTCGTCGACGCGTGCGGCGCAACCCGCATCCGATCCCGCGTCGGCTCCGAATAAGGTGCAAGGCCGGAAGAGTGCCGGGTCGGGAATGAAACCCCGTACCGGATCGTTTCGATCAGTGCTGGCACCTCGAGGTCCGGAGGAGGCGATCGTGGGCAAGAACTACATCGATATCGAGAACGAGCGCGGTGAGATGCTGCGCTACCGCAAGCACGTGAACGGACGTGGGCTCATCGCGAACGGCGCGAAGGTCCACCCGACGGCCGTCGTCGAAGCGGGCGCCTATGTGGAGCCCGGCGCGCAGATCGCCGCCGACGTCTATGTCGGCCGCGGCGCGTGGATCGAGAGCGACGTCGTCATCGGTCCGAAGGTCAAGATCGCGCCGCACGCGCACATCGGTTCCCGCGCACGCGTCGGCGCCGGAGCGCAGATCGGCGTGCGCACGCAGATCGGCCCCGGCGCGAGTGTCGCCGGCGGTTCGCTGATCGGCGACGACCAGACCATCGCGCAGGGTGAGCGCGTCGCCACCGACCGCCGGGGGCTTCGCTCCGCCGCCTGAGCGCACCGCATCCGTCACTCCCACCCGTTCGCCTGTCCCAGATCGCGCCCGCCGGCTCGATATGTGACAGGCGAACTGCCGTTTCAGGACCGAGCCCCTCGACGACCACACCATGAGCCATGGACCGGGGGCGGGATAGCCTGGGGGCATGGCTGGTCGAGGGGCACCGAGGGGCGGGAAGAAGCCCGCACGCTCCGCTTCGACCCGCAGCGGCGGCTCTCACCGGCCCGCCAAGAGCGGCTCACCCCGCCCCCCAGCCAAGAAGCCCGAGCCGGCCCCGGCTCCCCCGATCCCCGAGGGGCCGTTCCGCCTCGGCGCGATCCCGGGAGCCACACCCGGTAAGTGGATCGACATCTGGCAGGAGCGGATGCCGCGTACGCCGCTCGAACTCGTGCCGCTCGAGGTCGCCGCGCAGGAGGGGGCGTTGCAGAGCGGGCGGGTGGATGCGGCGCTGGTCCGCCCGCCCGTCGACACCGAGCGCTGGCACCTCATCCGCCTCTACGAGGAGACCGTCGTCGTCGCGTTCTCGTCCGACTCGCACCTCGCCGCGGGTGAGGAGCTCACCGTCGAGGACCTCGAGGGCGAGGTGCTGATCGTCCCGGCCGACGACGTCGTGGACCCGCGGGTCGCCGGCACCGTCGCGCCCGCCTTCGCGGCACCGGCGACGACGGCGGATGCCATCGAGATCGTCGCATCCGGTGTGGGCATCGTGATCGTTCCGATGTCGCTCGCGCGGCTGCACCACCGCAAGGACGTGGAGTACCGGGTCCTCTCGGGCTCGATACCCTCGCCCGTCGGGTTCGCGTGGCCGCGCGAGGATGCGTCGCCGCTCGTCGACACCTTCATCGGCATCCTCAGAGGCCGCACCGCGCAGTCGTCGCGCGACTAGCGAGCATTCTCAGCACAGCACGAGCCGCGGAGGCCGCCACAGCGGCGCCATAGAATCGCAGGATGGATCCCCGCCCGCTGCTGTACCTCTGCGCGCGCCCGCAGCGGGATGCGGCCCAGGCGGAGTGGGCGTCGTTCCGCGTCTCGATGGGGTGCGACGCGGACGGGCTCCATGCGTGGGATCTGGTCGCAGACCGCCTGCCGACCGACGCACTCGATCGCTATGCGGGCTTCGTCGTCGGCGGCAGCCCCTTCAACGTGACGACGCCCGACAAGGGCGCGGTGCAGACGCGAGTAGAGGATGACCTCGCCCGTGTGGCGGAGGCCGCCGCATCCGGCGCGACGCGGGCGATTTTCACCTGCTACGGCATCGGCGTCGTCACCCGCGTCTTCGGCGGCACCGTGGCCGATACGTATCCCGAGGGCACGGGAGCGACGACCGTCACCCTGACGGATGCGGGACGCCACGACCCGGTGTTCGGCGGTCTGCCCGAGCGATTCGAGGCGTTCACGGCGCACAAGGAGGGCACCGACATCCTGCCGCCGGATGCCGTGCTGCTCGCCACGAACGAGGACTGCCCCGTGCAGGCCTATCGTGTCGGCGCAAGCCTGTACACGACGCAGTTCCACCCTGAGCTCACACCGCAGGACTTCACGGCCCGCATGCGGATCTACCGCGACGGCGGGTACTTCGATCCGAGCGAGTTCGACGCGGTCGCGGCGCGGGTGCTGGCCTCGCCAGTCACCGAGCCCGCGCGCATCCTGCACGCCTTCGCGCGCCTCTGAGAGAGCGCCGGCTCAGCGGCGACGCAACCGCTGCGCGACACGCACGACGGTGACGAGGGCGATGAGAGCAGCGGCGCCGACGGCCGCCGTGCCGATCGCGTCGCTGTGCGGCTGATCGGTGAGGCGGCCCACGGCGAGCCACGACAGTCCCCAGCACAGCGCGAGCGAGGGAGCGATGCGTCCGAACCAGGCGATGCCGCATCCGATCGCCGCCACGGCGATCAGCACGACGATGCCCCAGACGTCCGCCGCGTCCTCGGCGCCGGCGGGCAGGATGCGGGTGAGCCAGGCTGCGGTGTTCGCGACCGTCGCGAGTGTCACCCACCCGAGGTGCAGCCCCGTGACGCCGTCGATGAGCACGGCGGAGACGACGCCCTCGCTCGGCTGCGTGATGGCCCGGCGCCACGTGGTCGCGAGGGCGACGAGAAGGAGCACGATGACGAGCACGGTCAACGGCAGCGTGGTGAACTGCGCCGCAACGAGCCAGAGCCCGTTGAGCACCTCGGTCACAGCGATCAGCCACCCGAGGCGTCGCTGGCGTTCACTGCCCCGCTGCCCGGGCAGCGCCTGCCAGATCGCGTACGCGATGAGGCCGAGGTACACGGCCGACCAGATCGAGAAGGCCTGCCTGGCGGGGGCGAGATAGCTCGCATCCGCGTCGAGCGCACCGTCTTGCAGGTCCTGCACGGCCGTGCCGCCGAAGAGTCCCGTGCCCACCATGGCGGCGACCAGCATGAAGCCGGTCGCGGCGAGGACGGCGATCTGCCGGGTGAGGTCGGATGAGCGCGATGTGGCGACGTTCATCCCATAACGCTAGATAATCTAGCTAACCCGCGCCAGGGGTTGACAGCGTCCGCCGGCGGTCGCGTCGTCGAGCGAGCACACGTTCGGCGAGTGAGCACTCCATCGCATACTCGCTCGACGAACGGATACTCCTTCGGCGGCCGGATCGATGCGCAGAGCTCAGCGGTAGCTCGAGAGCACCCGCTGCGACTCCCGCTCCGCCTTCTCGTTCGCCTTCCCTTCGCGCGAGCCCGCGAGCTTCGCACGGATGTGGTCGCCCACGGTGATGGGTTCGTACAGGTCGGGGTGCTCCGCGTCGATGCAGGACGGCAGCGTCTCGATCAGCGCGTCGACGTCGCCGTCGTGGAAGAACGCGGCCGATCGCCGCCGCTCGATCGTCCCGTCGATCACGGGCGGCTTCACCCGGTGCAGGGTCGACATCCATCGCTCGTTCGTCCAGCGCGCCGTCACGTCGCCGAGATTGATCAGAAGCGCGCCGTCGGCGGGAGCGACGTCGTTCCACGAACCGTCGGCGCCGAGCACCTGCAGCCCCTTCACCTGGTCGGCCCAGAGGATCGTCACGATGCCGTAGTCGGTGTGCTCGCCCATGCCGACTAGGTCACCGTCGAGCGTCACGTCGGTCCCGGGCGGCAGGGCGTAGTTGTTCATGCGCATGACATCGAGGGAGTGGCCGGTGCGGCGGTCGAAGAAGTCGGGCTCCAGCCCGAGCGCATCGGCGAAGATGCGGGTCATCGTGCGCGCCACCCGCGCCGCCTCGGCGAAGTACGTCTGCACCTGCACCTCGAACCCGTCGACGTCGGGCCAGAGGTTGTCGGCGTACTCCGGCTGCGGAAGGTCCGGGGATGCGGGGTAGTCCGCCTGCGCTGCTCCGACGTTGAAGGCCTCGAAGAAGTCGTTCATCCGGTTCGCCGACTCGACTCCCAAGGAAAGGCTCAGCGACTCGGACTTGGGCGGGCTGTAGCCGCGGTTGATCTGCGGCGGCGTGCGATAGGTCTTCTTCTGCTCCAGATCGAGGGCGAAGAAGCGATCCATCGCGTCGGTCAGGCCGGCGGTGACCGCATCCGGGATGCCGTGTCCGGTGATCTGGATGAAGCCGACGGTGCGACAGGCCTCATCGATCGCGCGCGCGACGGCGGCTTTCGCTTCGGGGCTGCCGTCTGCGACGTACGCGGTGATGTCGACGAGGGGGACGTGGAAGGTCATGGCGACTCCTGGGTGGGGATCGCCCTCGGAAGGGCGACCGATGGGTATCGAGGTAGCCACTTCACGGTTTCCCACCGCGGCTGCGAGGGCCGCGGCGCGTGTTTACATGAACGCTGCCGCCAGGCTAGACGGCCCGCGTTTCCCCCGCGTTACATCTGCCACGGTCCTCTCGGCCGGGGTACGGCGCGGCTCCGCTTGTAGATTCGGAGGGATTCGCGATGAAGGGGGATCACCACCATGACGGTTGAACTGCCGGGGCTGCCGCCCGTGACCTGGACTCACAGTGAGGGTCAGCACCGCCGGGAGGGCGACGCGCTGGTGATCACCTCCGACGCGGAGGTCGACTGGACGAACGACGCGACCGGCGCGCCGCCGTCGCATACCTCGACCAGTCTCGCCTTCGACATCGACGAACCGTTCCAGCTGTCCGCCCGCGTGTCGGTGAACTCTCCGCGGACGACCTTCGACGCCGCCGTGCTCGCCCTGTGGGTGGACGAGGACTGCTGGGCGAAGCTGTGCTTCGAGTATTCGCCCCGGGGCGAGGAGATGGTCGTCAGCGTCGTGACGGATCGGTTCTCCGACGACGCGAACGGCCCCGTCATCCTGGACGGCTCCGTCTGGCTCCGCGTATCGAGCCTTGCCGGCAGCGCGTACGCGTTCCATTACTCGACGGACGGCATCACCTGGCACTTCGTGCGTCAGTTCCGGCTGAACGCGTCGACGCGCCCTCGGATCGGCTTCATGTCGCAAGCACCCATGGGACCGCCGGCGACCGCGCGCTTCGGGAACATCTCCCTGCTCCGCGAACAGCTCGCGGACGTGCGCGACGGAAGCTGAGAGCCCGCGCCGTTCGCCGAACGCAGAAAGGGGAGCCTCAGCGCAGGGGCGGACCGAGCACCACGGCGGCATCCGCCGGGACGGAGACCGTGCCGGCGGCGGGCGAGACCGGCACGGTGGCCAGCAGCACGCTCTCCGCCGCGGCGAGCGGCACGTCCCATGGATCGGCCGCGAGGTTCACGATGATCCGCAGCGCCCCGCGCCCCAGCACGAACCGCCTGGCGGACGGCGCCGCATCCGGTCGCTCGATCGCCGCCGACAGGTGCGCCGACGCGGGGTCGGTGAGCTCGGGCCGCTCGCGCCGCAGCCCCGCCAGCTCACGGTAGAGCGCGAGGATGCGGGCGTGATCGCCCGACTCGGCCTCGTCCCACGCGAGCTTGGCGCTCTGGAACGTCGCCGGATCCTGTGGGTCGGGCACGACCGAATCGTCCCAGTCCGTCTTCGCGAACTCCTCCGCCCGCCCCTTCCGCACCGCCTCACCGAGCCACTCCTCCGGATGCGAGGTGAAGAACGGCCACGGCGTCGACGCACCCCATTCCTCGCCCATGAAGAGCATGGGCGTGCCCGGCGCGGTCAGCGTCAGCACGGCGGCGACCGCGAGCCGGTCGGGCGACAGCGTCGCGCTCAGCCGGTCGCCCGCGGCGCGATTGCCGACCTGGTCGTGGTCCTGAGTGAAGGTCACGAGACGCCAGGTCGGAACCTCCGCGGGGATCGGATGTCCGTGGTGACGCTCGCGGAACGACGAGTACGTCCCGTCGTGGAAGAACCCGCGCGTCCACACCTTCTCGAGCGCGTCGGATGCGGCGAAGTCCGCGTAGTAGCCGCTCGTCTCGCCGGTGAGCGCGACATGCACGGCGTGGTGCCAGTCGTCGCTCCACTGCGCGGCGAGCCCGTAGCCTCCGGCCTCGCGCGGCAGGATCAGCGTCGGGTCGTTCATGTCGCTCTCGGCGATGAGTGTCAACGGGCGGCCGACGTGCGCCGACAGCGCGTCGACGGCCTCCGCCATCTCGCGCAGGATGTGGACGGGCCGTTCGTCGTGCAGCGCGTGCACCGCATCCAGTCGCAGCGCATCGACGTGGTAGTCACGGAGCCACATCAGCGCGTTCTCGACGATGAAGGCGCGCACAGCCGGCTCGTCGAGGTTGACGGAGTCGCCCCACGTGTTTCGGGTGCCCTCCCGCAGGTACGGGCCGAACTCCGGGAGGTAGTTCCCGGACGGGCCGAGGTGGTTGTACACGACGTCCTGCACGACGGCGAGGCCGGCAGCGTGGGCGGCGTCCACGAAGCGCGCGTATCCCGCGGGTCCGCCGTAGGCCTCGTGCACGGTGTACCAGGCGACCCCGTCGTATCCCCAGTTCCAGACGCCGTTGAAGCCGTTCACCGGCAGCAGCTCGATGTGACTGACTCCCAGCTCGACCAGGTGGGGAAGACGTTCGATCGCCGCATCCAGCGTGCCCTCGGGCGTGAACGTACCGAGGTGCAGCTCGTAGACCAGACCCCCCGCCAGCTGGCGACCGGTCCATGCGTCATCCGTCCACGCGAATGCAGCAGTATCGACCCACGCGGATGCCGCGTGCACGCCCTCGGGCTGGCGGCGCGACCGCGGGTCGGGGCGCAGTTCACCGTCGTCGAGCACGAACCCGTAGCGCTCGCCGTCGGTGAGATCCACCGATGCACGCCACCATCCGTCAGCTTCGGCCGTCAGCTCCCTCTCGCGTGTCAGGTCCGCACCAGAGCGCATCCGTACCCGCCGCGCCTGGGGCGCCCAGAGCTCGATCATCGTCTCGTCCTCGTCTCGTGGGTCGGTCGTCATCCGCGCGGTGCCGCGAGCGCGACCGGCGCGAGCAGCGCGACCGAGTAGGTCGCCAGCAGCTCGGCGAGCGGGATCCGCTCGGTGTCGAAGATCCGGCCGGTCAGCTCGTCCTGCACGGCGCCGGCGGGATGCAGGAGGGTCGCGTCACCCCATCCGCCGCGAGCCGCGAGGCCCATCGGCAGCCGGGTCGCGACCGCGATCACGCCGCCGCGGTCGAAGGCCACCGCGTGCTCGGCGGCGGCGCCGGTCACGGTCACCGGCGTGTAGCGGGTGAACAGGTGGGGGCGATCGCGGCGCAGGCGCAACGCGCGGGAGACCACCAGCAGCTTGGCCGCCGCGCTGTCGTCCACGGGCGGCACGAGTCCCTCATCCAGCCGTGCGAGCGTGGCGGCGCGGGCCGCGAAGTCGACGTGGCGACGGTTGTCCGGGTCGACCAGCGACTGCTCCCACAGCTCGGACCCCTGGTACACGTCGGGGATGCCGGGTCCGGCGAGCTGGAGGATCTTGGCGGACAGGCCGTTCGAGTACCCGGCCGCAGCGATCTCTGCGACGAACGACTCGACGAGCGGGCGCGCCTCGCCGAAGGCGGCGTCGACGACGGCATGCATTTGCCGCTCGAAGTCCTCGTTCACGTCGAGCCAGCTGGTCGCGTCGCCGGCCTCGCGCGCGGCCTTCTCGGCGTAGGCGTGGAGCCGCTCGGCGCTCGCGGGCCAGGCGCCGACGATGGCCTGCCACAGCAGCGCGTCGAACGGGCCGTGGCCGGTCGTCGCGATCTCGCGCAGCGCGTCGAGCGTCTCCGCCCACCGCTCGGGGATCTCCGCGAGCACATCGAGGCGCGCCCGCACATCCTCGCCCCGTTTCGTGTCGTGCGTCGACAGCGTGGTGAGCGAATGCGGCCACGACGCCTGCCGCCGCGCGAAGGCGTCGTGAAACCCCGCGACATCGAGCGAGAACTCGGAGGGGTCTCCCCCGACCTCGGTCAGCGACCCGAGACGGGTGAAGCGATAGAACGCGGTGTCTTCGACGCCCTTCGCCATGACCGGTCCGGTCGTCTGCTGGAAGCGCTGTGCGAGCTCGCTCGAGCCGTCGGCGAGCAGCGGCACGAGCGCGGCGATCGCCTCGGCGAGATCCGGACGAGCGGCGGATGCGGCCTCCGCCGCCTCGTCGAGCCACGCGCGCCCCGCCGGCAGGTAGCTGCGGTAGGTCGGGAACAGCGCGAGGAGTTCGGCCAGCGCCTCTCGGGCACCGGGAACGGGGATCGGCAGCAGGCGCACCAGCCGCGCGACCTCGGATGCCTGGATCGTGTCGGCGATCTGACGCTTCGTGCCGTGGATGAGCTCGGCCCACGACGGCGCCGAGGGGAGACCGGTCTCGATGCGCAGCTGCGCATCCAGCGCGTCGAGGCCGGCACGCCCCGCGGGGTCGACGAGCACGCGCTCGATCTCGCCGAGGGCGTCATAGCCTGTCGTGCCGACGGTGTGCCACCACGAGGGCAGCTCCTCCCCGTGCTCGAGGATCTTCTCGACCCAGACCGGCAGACCGTTCGTGACCTCGGCCAAGCGCGCGAGGTATCCGCCTGGGTCGCGCAGGCCGTCGGGGTGGTCGACCCGCAGGCCGTCCACGAGCCCCTCGCGCACCCACCGCAGGATCTCGACGTGCGCGTCGTCGAAGACGTGCGGGTCCTCGACGCGGACGGCGGCGAGCGTCGTCACGGCGAAGAACCGGCGGTAGTTCAGCAGCGCGGCCTCATCGCGCCAGAAGCGCAGTTCGTAGTGCTGCCGGTCGAGCACCGCGGCGACGTCGTCGGGCTCGAGCCCGTCGAACGAGCCCGGGGCAAGCGGCAGCTCGTGATCGTAGTACCGCAGGAGTCCGTCGGGAGCGTCCGGGGCGGGTGTCGGGTCGATCGTGATCTCGCCGATCACCTCCGCGAGCGGAGCGCCGAGGATCGGCAGCCGCACCCGGCCATCGTCGAGCGCGCGGTCTACGTCGAACGCGGCCGCGCGCTCGGACGCCTCGCCGAGGCGCAGGTAGTCCCACCACCACGGGTTCTCGCGGGGAATCGAGACGCCCATGTGGTTGGGAACGATGTCCACGAGCACGCCGAGTCCCGCGTCGTGGGCGGCGGTCACGAACCGATCGAGCGCCTCACCCCCGCCGCGGGCGGGGTCGACGAGGGAGGGATCGACGACGTCGTAGCCGTGATCGGAGCCGGTCGTCGCCTTCAGCAGCGGCGACAGGTACACCCACCCCACGCCGAGGTCGGCGAGGTAGGGCACGACAGCGGCGGCCGCATCCAGATCGAAGCTCGGACGGATCTGCAGGCGGTAGGTCGAGGCGGGCAGCATGCGTCCTCCGGGTCAGTGCGGGAGCTCGGACTTGGGAGCAGCGCCGGGCACCTCGTCGACGGGAACTGTGAGGTTCTGCGTCAGAGATGCGGCGACCGAGTGATCGGGCTCGGCCTCACTCTCGTGGTGCTCGCGCAGCACGATGAGCGACTTCGTCTCGACCGGAAGCACGTCGCCCGGGCGGACGGGCTCCGAGTCGGCGCGGTTGCCGGCCGTGTCGACCAGCACGTCCCACTCGGGGGAGAAGTCGACGTTCGGCAGCGTGAACTCGACAGGCTCGTCGCCCGCGTTGAAGAGCACGATGAAGTGACTGTCGATGATCTGCTCGCCGCGGCGATCGCGTTCGCGGATGCCGTTGCCGTTGAGGAACACGCCCACGGCACGGCCGAAGCCGGAGTCCCAGTCCTCGGGCCGCATGGGCGTGCCGTCGGGACGCAGCCACACGATGTCGGGGACGGGTGCGTCCTCCTCCTGCAGCACCGGACGACCGTCGAAGAAGCGGCTGCGTCGGAACGTCGGATGATCGCGGCGGAGGCGGGACAGCGCTGCGGTGAACTCGATCAGGGGCAGGTCGACGTTCTCCCAGTCGACCCAGGTGATCTCGTTGTCCTGCGCGTAGCCGTTGTTGTTGCCGCCCTGCGTGCGACCCAGCTCGTCGCCGTGCAGCAGCATGGGGATCCCCTGGCTCAGCAGCAGCGTCGCGATGAAGTTGCGCTGGGCACGGGCGCGCAGCGTCAGCACCTCGACGTCGTCGGTCGGGCCCTCGACGCCGAAGTTGTAGGAGCGGTTGTGGGACTCGCCGTCGTTGCCGTCCTCGCCGTTCGCCTCGTTGTGCTTCTCGTTGTACGAGACGAGGTCGCGCAGCGTGAAACCGTCGTGGGCTGTCACGAAGTTGACGGATGCCACGGGCCGCCGCCCGGAGTTCTCGTAGAGGTCCGCGGATCCGGTCAGACGCGAGGCGAACTCGCCGAGCGTGGCGGGCTCGCCTCGCCAGAAGTCACGCACCGTGTCGCGGTACTTGCCGTTCCATTCGGTCCACTGGGGCGGGAAGTTGCCCACCTGGTACCCGCCGGGTCCCACATCCCACGGCTCGGCGATGAGCTTCACCTGGCTGACGATCGGATCCTGCTGCACGAGCTCGAAGAAGGCTGCGAGGCGATCGACCTCGTAGAACTCGCGCGCGAGCGTGGCGGCCAGGTCGAACCGGAACCCGTCGACGTGCATCTCGAGCACCCAGTAGCGCAGCGAGTCCATGATGAGTTGCAGCGCGTGCGGGTTGCCGACGTTCAGGCTGTTGCCGGTGCCGGTGTAGTCCGTGTAGTAGCGCTTGTCGTCGGCCTCGAGCCGGTAGTAGGCCTCGTTGTCGATGCCCTTCATCGACAGGGTCGGCCCGAGGTGATTGCCCTCGGCCGTGTGGTTGTAGACCACGTCGAGGATCACCTCGATGCCGGCGGCGTGCAGCGCCCGCACCATGCCTTTGAACTCCTGCACCTGCTGCCCGCTGCCGCCGGTGGAGGAGTACGTGTTCTGCGGCGCGAGGAACGCGATGGTGTTGTAGCCCCAGTAGTTCGACAGTCCCTTCTGCTGCAAGGTGTCGTCGTCGACGAACTGATGCACGGGCATGAGCTCGATCGCGGTCACGCCGAGCTTCTTGAGGTGCTCGATGATGACCGGATGCGCGATCGCGCTGTACGTGCCCCGGATCTCCTCGGGGATCCCGGGGTGGAGCTGGGTGAGCCCCTTCACGTGAGCTTCGTAGATGAAGGTCTCCGAGTAGGGCGTCTTCGGCTGGCGGTCTCCGCCCCAGTCGAAGAAGGGGTTGATGACGACGCCCTTCATCATGTGGGCGGCGGAGTCGTCGTCGTTGCGCGAATCCGGGTCGCCGAAGTTGTAGCCGAAGAGCGACTGGTCCCAATCGATCTGACCGTCGACCGCCTTCGCGTAGGGATCCAGCAGCAGCTTGTTCGGGTTGTACCGCTTGCCGGATGCGGGATCGTACTCGCCGTGCACGCGGTAGCCGTAGCGCTGCCCCGGGCCGACGTTGGGCAGGTAGGCGTGCCAGACGAACGCGTCGACCTCGATGATGTCGAGACGGGTCTCGAGGCCCTCGTCGTCGAACAGGCACAGTTCGACCCGCTCGGCCCCTTCGCTGAAGAGGGCGAAGTTCGTACCGTTCCCGTCGTACGTCGCCCCCAGGGGATATGCCGATCCGGGCCAGGTGTGCACGTCGTCGCCTCCCGAGGCATCGGATGCAGGGGCTTTCACCCTAATGGACGCGGGGGGCGTGGATTCGTCGGTCACCACCGGAGCATGGCTCATCAGGATGAGGCGGATGCGGGGCTTGACGGGGACCACCGTGAGGACTCCGGATCCGGCGGCCGGGTGACGCCGCGTCAGGCGGCGGGCCAGGCGACGGATGCGGCGGGCCAGGCGGAGCCGCGCAGCTCGGCGATCGCGGTGCGCTGGCGTTGCACGGCTTCGAGTGAGTCGGAGCGGAAGGCCGTCGCGATGACGACGTCGCTCCAGTAGACCTCGGGGCTCCGGTACACCGCGAAAGCCTTGGCGGCGAGCTGTTCCAGCAGCCGCCACGCATCCGCCGCATCCAGGTAGTCGGCGACGTAGGCGTAGCGCACGCCCCCGATCGCGCGCTCGATATCGGCTGCCAGCAGGAGGCGGGGCGGCTGCTCGTCTCTGCCGCGCGCGAGATCGTAGACGTCGAACACAGGCAGGCCGGTGAGCGCGGCGACCCGGGACATCATCCGCTCGGCGTCGTCGCTGTTCGCGATCTCCGCGAATCGACTCGACAGCAGACCCTGCGACAGGGTGTCGGCCACCAGCAGCTCCGCGTCCGAGCCGGAGACGATCTTGTACTGCTCGTCGAGGGAGGCCCGCAGCTGCGCGATCGGCGGCAGCGGGAGGGCGAACCACGGAGCGCCGCGCTGGCCGTCCTGGTGCTTCGCGCGCACCTGCTGTGGAAGCTCCGCGAACGTCGGTGTGAACGCCAGCGAGGAGTTCCAGCCTCGGATCGCGAAATCGCTGGCGGCATCGAGCGCGAGGATCTGCTGCTGCCGCTCGGTCAGCGGCACGCGAGCGGCGAGGGCGAGATACCGGCGCTGCGCGCGCAGCGGTGCCGACGCGTCGAAGAAGGACAGCACGGTCGAGGCGACCAGCAGCCCGACCATCAGGCCGAGGGCGAACATGACGAACAACGAGGTCGGTGACCCGCCAGCCCACGAGCCCACCGACGCGACGACCGCCACGATGCCGAAGGGGACGGCGATCGCGGTGACGGGAAGCGCGCGACGGCGCATCTGGCGCGGATCGGCCCGCCGACGCCGCTCCATCACACGCACGTACCGCCAGCGCGTCCGCACCGGGAACTCGACCTCGCCCGGATGGTTCTGCAGGACGGTCGCGGGTGCACTCACCGCATCATCTTGGCACCCCGTCGCCACGGTCGCGGACGCCCTGTGAACAGCGCTTCGAGCTCGGCCCTCACGCTCCCGCGGGCGGGGTGCGGGCAAGAGCCACACGCTCGGCGAGGTAGGCGCCCAGCGGCATGAACCCGCCCGCCGCGCTCCAGCGCACGAGAGGCCCGTCGGCGCCCAGGCGCAGCGGTGAGGATGCCGCATCCACCGCATCCGGATCGATCGCCTGCCAGCCGACGTGCACGCTCTGCCCCTCGGCGAATCCGCCGCGGAATGCGGCCGCGGCGATCGCGGCCCGCTCCCGCTGCGACTCGGCCGCGAACCCGCGCCGCACCTCCTCCCGCGCCCGGATGATCTCACCCGTCGCGAGGACGGCGTCCTCCGTCAGCAGCAGCACGCCCAGGTGCCACGCGGAGCCTGCGGGCACGATGCGCGGCGCCGTGGGGATACCGAGGATGCGGCGGCTGCGCCACGCGCCCAGCGCCTCGCGCGGCACCTCGCCCAGCTCGCGCCGGGCCGCATCCAGCAGTTCGGCCACGGCGTCCACGCGCCGAGCCTAACCGCGCTGCGGCCTCAGACGCGGATGACGTTCGGCGGGCTGCTCGCCTGCCCCCGCTCTCCGTGCACCTCGCGGTGCAGCCGCTCCATGCGCTCGTCGAGCGCGGCCGCGGTCTCGGCCGCCTCGCGCAGGCTCTCGGTGAGCCCCATCGGCACCTGGCGGTCGTACTTGTAGTAGATCTTGTGCTCGAGACTCGCCCAGAAATCCATGGCGATCGTGCGGAACTGCACCTCGACCGGCACGCGTACGGGGCCGGTCGAGAGGAACACGGGAACCTCGACGATCGCGTGCAGGCTCTTGTAGCCGTTCTCCTTGGGGGTCGCGATGTAGTCCTTGACGGTGCGCACGCTGATGTCGTCCTGCTGCGTGAGCAGGTCGAAGAGGCGGTACGCATCCGTCGTGAAGCTGCAGGTGACGCGCACGCCGGCGATGTCGGTGATGTGCTCGCGGATCGAGGCGAAGTCCGACGGGATGCCCTTGCGCGTGACCTTGTCGACGAGGCTGTCGGGCGACTTCAAGCGGCTGGTGACGTGCTCGATCGGGTTGTACTCGTGCATGTGCAGGAACTCGTCTCGCAGGATCGAGATCTTGGTCTCGATCTCCTGCATGCCGAAGCGGTACTCGAGCAGGAACCGCTGGAGCTCGTCACGCACCTCGCGCAGTTGCGCGGGGGACATCATGATCTGTTGCTGCTCGAGCGGCACCTTCATGTCTCCGACCGTACGGGCACCCGCTCGGTGGGTGCTGTGAGGACCGACCGGATCGGCCATGCCCCGGCCGACCCTCACGCTCAGTCCAGGATGCGGGCGGCCTGGCGCGCGGCACCGAGCGCCACGTACTCGCCCGGCTCCGGAACCTCCACCGGCAGTCCGAAGACCTCGGGCGCCACGCGGCGCACCGCCTCGGACTGCGCGGCACCACCGATCAGCAGCACCCGCTCGAGCGGCACACCCAGCGCGCGGAGGGCGTCGAGACCCGCGCCGAGCCCGGACAGCATGCCCTCCACCGCCGCGCGAGCGAGGTTCTCCCGCGTCGTCGAGGCGAGCGTCATGCCCTCCAGGGATGCGGTCGCGTCCGGCAGGTTGGGGGTGCGCTCTCCCTCGAAGTACGGGATGAGCCGCAGGCCGCCAGCGCCCGGCTGCGCCGTCAACGCGAGCGCGCTGAGCTCGGCGTGGTCGACGCCGAGCAGCCGCGCGATGGCGTCGAGCACGCGCGCGGCGTTGAGCGTCACGACGATGGGCAGGAAGTTGCCGGACGCGTCGGCGAACCCCGCGACCGTGCCGGTGGCGTCGATCGTGCGTTCGGCGCTGACCGCGAACACCGTGCCCGAGGTGCCGATCGACACGATCGCATCGCCCGGGACCGCGCCGACGCCGAGGGCGGCACCCGCGTTGTCGCCGGCGCCCGGGCCGACGCGGCGGCCGGCCGCATCCGTCACCCACTCCTCGGGGCCGAGCACGCGCGGCAGCAGGGCGTCGTGGCCGAGAGCGGCGACCAGCAGCCCACGGTCGTATCCGCCCGTCTCGGGCGACCAGTAACCGGTGCCGGAGGCATCGGAGCGGTCGGTGACGAGCTCGTCGAGCACGGGACCGAGGGCGCTCTCGTCTGCCGGCCCGTACCCCCGCAGCCGCCAGGTGAGCCAGTCGTGCGGCAGCGCGACGGCGGCCACGCGCGCCGCGTTGTCGGGCTCGTTGTCGCGCAGCCACCGCAGCTTCGTGATGGTGAAGGAGGCGACCGGAACGAGACCCGTACGCTCGGCGAGCGCTTCGGCGCCGAACTCGGCGGTCAGCTGGGCGGCAGCCCCGCCCGACCGGGTGTCGTTCCACAGCAACGCCGGGCGGATGACTCGGCCGTCGGCGTCGAGCGCCACCATCCCGTGCTGCTGCCCGCCGATGGACCACGCGGCGATGTCGTCGAGGCCGCCCGCATCCGCGATGGCCGACTGCAGCGCCTCCCACCAGGCCGCCGGGTCCACCTCGGTGCCGTCCGGATGCGGGGCGCGTCCGGTGCGCACGATGGCACCCGATTCCGCGTCGAT
Source organism: Microbacterium sp. KU4F (assembly GCF_056868075.1). Taxonomy (NCBI): domain Bacteria; kingdom Bacillati; phylum Actinomycetota; class Actinomycetes; order Micrococcales; family Microbacteriaceae; genus Microbacterium; species Microbacterium sp. KU4F. The sequence goes on from NZ_CP200324.1 coordinate 1,732,795, forward strand.
CACGACGACCTTGCACGACTGGGTCGACGAGTCGACCCCCAACACCAGCGTCATCGCTGCTCCTTCTTGTTCAGGACGTCTGCTTCGTCAGAGGGTGCCTCCCGCATCCGCCCCGCGCACCCATGTCCCACTTTCCGCAGTTTTCGGGGTCGAATCCTGCGGAAAGTGGGACACGGAGTGCGGCAAGTGGGACACGGGGCGCCCGGACCGGATGCGGGCCGGACCGCGGCGGGCCGGATGCGGGTGCGTCAGCCGCGGGCGCCCAGCAGGTGCTCGGTCGCCAGCTGCTGCAGGCGCACGAAGCCGCCGCCCTTGCCGCCCAGGTACGCGTCGGTGTCGAAGTCCTCATAGGCCGAGCGGTCGGCGAGGAACTGCTCGTACGTCTCGCCCTCATTGAGGGTCGGCACCGACAGCTCGGGAACCTTGGCCGCGGCGAGCGCCTCCTGCACCTCGGGGTCGGCGCGGAAGGCCGCGGCGCGCTCCTTCAGGAGCAGGTAGGTGCGCATGTTGGCCGCGGCCGACTCCCACACACCCTTCTCGTCCTCGGTGCGGCTCGGCTTGTAGTCGAAGTGGCGGGGGCCGTCGTACGCGGGAACACCGCCGGGGCCGCCGTTCTCGAGCAGGTCGACGAGCGCGAACGCGTTGTGCAGGTCGCCGTGTCCGAACACGAGGTCCTGGTCGTACTTGATGCCGCGCTGACCATTGAGGTCGATGTGGAAGAGCTTGCCGTGGAACAGCGCCTGCGCGATGCCGGCGGCGAAGTTCAGGCCCGCCATCTGCTCGTGCCCGACCTCGGGGTTCAGGCCGACGAGCTCGGGACGCTCGAGCGAGTCGATGAAGGCGATCGCGTGGCCGAGCGTCGGCAGCAGGATGTCGCCGCGGGGCTCGTTCGGCTTCGGCTCGATGGCGAACTTGATGTCGTAGCCCTTGTCGGTGACGTAGTCGCCCAGCAGGTTGACGGCCTCGCGGTAGCGCTCGAGGGCGGCGCGGATGTCCTTCGCGCTGTCGTACTCGGCGCCCTCACGGCCGCCCCACATGACGAAGGTCTTGGCGCCGAGCTCCGCGCCCAGGTCGAGCTGGCGGAACACCTTGCGCAGCGCGTAGCGGCGCACGTCGCGGTCGTTGGCGGTGAAGCCGCCGTCCTTGAAGACGGGGGCCGAGAAGAGGTTGGTGGTGACCATCGGGATGATCAGCCCGGTGTCGGCGAGTGCGCCCTTGAGGCGATCGATCTGCTTCTGGCGCTCAGCATCGGTGGAGCCGAAGGCGAAGAGGTCGTCGTCGTGGAAGGTGAGGCCGTAGGCGCCGAGCTCGGCGAGCTTCTCGACGGCGTGGACCACGTCGAGAGGGGGACGGGTGGGCCCGCCGAACGGGTCGGTGCCGTTGTATCCGATGGTCCAGAGGCCGAACGAGAACTTGTCGGCGGGAGTGGGGGCGGGCATGACGCTCCTTCGCGATGCGAGGCGGATATGTTGTTATTCGCAACTTACTACACTGGAGCCATGGACGCCATCGGCATGCGGCAGCGCAACCTCTCCCGCATCCTTCAACTCGTGCACCGCGAGGGCGCCCTCTCGCGCGCCGCCCTCACCGAGGCGACGGGACTCAACCGCTCGACGGTCGCGGCCCTCGTCGCCGAGCTGGCGGCGCAGCAGCTCGTCGCAGAGAAGGCGCCCGACCCCGCCGGGCGGGCGGGGCGCCCCTCCCCGATGGTGGCCCCGCAATCCCGCACGGTCGCGATCGCGGTCAACCCGGAAGTCGACGCGGTCACCCTCGCCGCCGTCGGGCTCGACCTCTCGATCCCCGTCCGCGCTCGCGTCACGATGCCCGAGTCCCCCACGCCCACCCGAACCGCGACGCTCGTCGCCGAGCACATCGACCGTTGGCGGCGCGCGGAGCTCGCCGATCACCGCATCGTGGGCGTCGGACTCGCCGTCCCCGGCCTCGTCCGCACCGGCGACGGCCTCGTGCGCGACGCCCCTCACCTCGGGTGGCGGGATGTCCCCCTGGCCGAGCTCATCCGCGATGCCACGGGACTTCCCACCGCCATCGGCAACGACGCGAGCCTCGGCGTGCTCGCCGAGCACCTCTTCGGCGCCGCGCGCGGCACGGCCGACGTCGTCTACCTCAACGGCGGCGCGAGCGGCATCGGCGGCGGCGGCATCGTCGCGGGCCACCCGCTGGCCGGCACCGGCGGGTACGCGGGCGAGTTCGGGCAGAACCGGCCGGGGATCGAGGACGCGGCCGATCGCCGGGTACCCGGCGGCGTCCTGGAGGACGAGGTCAACCGCTCGCTCCTGCTCGCCGCCCTCGGGTTGACGGATGCCGACGACGCGCAGCTCACGGATGCGGTCGCCGCCGCATCCGGAGACGCCCGCGCCGAGATCGAGCGACAGCAGCGCATCCTCGCGACGGCGCTGGCGAACGCGGTGAACGTCCTCAACCCGAGCGTCGTCGTGCTCGGCGGGTTCCTCGCGGCGCTGTGCGCGAGCGACCTGGGCGCACTCGGCGACGCAGTGCGCGCCCAGGCGATGCCCGCGTGCGCCGAGACACTCCAGCTGCGCCTCGCCTCACTCGCGGAGGACCGCCTGCTCATCGGGGCCGGCGAACTCGCCTTCGCCGACCTCCTCGCCGACCCTTCTGAGTTCAGCCCGCGCTGAGCGTGAAACGCGTGATGCGCGCCTGACCCGATCCGACCGCCACCGGCCCCACCCAGGCGCCGATGAACCCGCGCGGCGGCTGGGGGGCCAGCACGTCGAGCTCGCAGGAGGCCAGCTCTTCCTCGCCCGCGAAGGCCCGCGCGGTGAGATCCCGGATACGGAGGGTGAGCTCGAGCTCGTCGCCGATGGCGTCGCGTCCGAGCGACAGCCGTCCGATCTCGGCTCCGGCGAGCACCGCGATCGCCTCGCCAGCGCCGGTCACCGACAGCTCCAGCTGCTGAGCATCGGAGACCCGCAGCAGGATGCCCGCGCGGAACGCGTCGTCTTGCGCAGCGATCCGTACGCGCAGCGACACGTCGCTGTTCTCGTCGGGCAGACGCCGACCGAGGAACGAGACCCCCGCCGTCTTCGACGGCTCGGCGCCGCCGGGAAGAAGCAGGCCGTCGGCGCCCCAGCTCGCAAACTCCTCCGGCAGGCGTCCGGCGCCGTTCCATTCGAGGTCGAGCAGCTCGCCGGTGAAATGCTCCTCGATGCGGGTCGGCCAGGGGCGCTGGTCCGGCACGCCCTCCGCCGTCACGACCTCCTCGACCCGCCCGACGCCCGGCGCGAACAACGGACGACCGTCGGCCCAGGCGACCGGCACGAGGGAGGTCCGGCGCCCGAGGATTCCGCGGCGCCCGTCCACCGGATGCAGCGCCAGCACCGTCGCCCAGCTGCGGCCATCGCCGTCCTCGGCGAGATCGGCGTGGCCCACGGCGACGATCGGCGCCACGGGCCCGAGATCGCGGTGCGAGAGGCGGGGGTTTCCCGCGTCCGGCCTGTAGGGCCCCTCGATGCGATCGGCGTAGGCGACGCACACCGCGTGCTCGAGGTCGGTCCCGCCCTCGGCGACCAGCAGCATCCATCCGCCGTCCGGATGCGGGAGAAGATGCGGGCCCTCGGCCCAGACCGCCCCCACGGCGGCTCCCGTCCAGATCACGACCGGTTCACTGCCGAGAGCGCCCGTGGCGACATCCAGCTCCGCCACCCACACCTCGGTGCGGCCGGGCCAGTAGCCCTCCACCGCCTCCCGCGTGCCGCAGAGCCAGACGCGATCGCCGTCGACCGTGATCGAGGGGTCGAATCCGCCCACGCCGTCGATCCACACCGGGTCGGACCAGGGACCCTCGGGAGCACTCGCCGTCACCAGGAAGTGGCCGGTTCGCCCGCCCCACTCGCCCTCCTCGGGCCCGACGACCGTGCACACCACGACGAGCCGACCGCCCACCTCGCGCACCGTCGGCGCGTACGTGCCCGAGGACGACGTGAGATTCGACAGGTCGATCTGTCCCGGGCGGTGCAGCGCGTGTCCCGCCAGCGTCCAGTTCACGAGATCGTCGGAGACGTGGACGGGGAGCCCCGGCAGGTATTCGAAGCTCGAGGTCACGAGGACGTAGCGGTCGCCGAAACGGCAGATGCTCGGGTCCGGATGGCAGCCCGGCAGGATGGGATTGCGGTAACGACCCATGGATGCTCCTTCGCGTGATGGTCGGGTGCCGCCCGGTGCGGGCGGTGGTCTCAGCGCTCCGCGCGCGGCGGGGCGGTGGTGGCGCGCGGGACGAGCCGGGTCGCGAGCCGGACGTGCGTCGCATCCAGTTCTTCGCCGTTCATGAGGGCGAGGACCATCGTCGCGGCGGCGGCGCCGAGTCGTTGCATGGGCTGGCGGACGGTCGACAGGGGCAGCGCCGCGCGGGCGGCTTCGGGGACGTCATCGAACCCGATGACCGACAGGTCCTCCGGCACCGAGAGCCCCAGCTCGTGCGCGACGTCGATGATCGAGAGCGCGGAGAGGTCGTTGGCGGCGAAGATCGCCGTGGGACGGTGCGGCGACGAGAGCATCTGCACGGCCGCCTCGCGAGCGATGTCACCGTGATACCGGCCGACGCCGACGAGGTTCGGGTCGAACGGGATGCCGGCCTCGGAGAGCGCGACCCGGTAGCCCGCGTCTCGCGCGGCGGACGAGCGCAGGTCCGGGCGGCCCGCGATGAAGCCGATGCGGCGGTGCCCGAGTTCGACGAGATGGCGAACCGCCTGCTGCGCGCCGGTGAAGCTGTCGGACTCGACGGTCGGGAGATCGGCGCGGCCGGTGTGCGGATCGACGGCGACGATCGGCACGTCCGATGCGACGTTCACGATCGTGGGGGTCACCATGATCGCCCCGTCGATGAGCGTTCCGCTGAGCCGGCTCAGGGAGCGGCGCTCCCATCCCGTCCCCTCCTGGTGCGAACCGCTGTAGGCCAGCACGTCGTGACCGGAATCGGCCAGCGCGCTTCCCACGCCCTTGAGCACCTCGGCGGAGAAGGGCTCGAAATCGGCGACGAGAACACCGATCACGCCCGTGCGCCGCGAGCGCATGCTCGAGGCGACGAGGCTGGACTCGTACCCCAGCTCATCAACCGCCGACAGCACGCGCGCCACCGTCTCCTCCGCGACGCCATACCGGCCGTTGACGGCTTTCGAGACGGTCGCGACGGACACGCCGGCGGCGGCGGCGACGTCGTGAATCGTGACCCTTCGGACCATGACGCCTCAGCGTAGACCACCGGAAAAGGTTTTCGAAAACGTTTGACACCCTTTCGGGTGGTTGCCACACTGACACCGCTCGAACCCTTCGAGCCCCCGCACGACGCCACGTCGAGGCAGCGACGCCACGGATGCTCGTGCCCACAGCAGCACCTCGGGGTGCGACTCGATGAAGAGAAAAGGTGGATCACATGAGAACCAAGAAGTTGCTGGTCGGTGCTGCTGCGCTGGCCATGAGCGCCCTCGCGCTCGCCGGCTGTAGCGGCGGCGGCGACTCCGGCGAGAACGGCGGCGATGTCACGCTGACCTTCTGGCACAACTCGACCACGGGTGACGGTAAGCAGTACTGGGTCGACACGGCCGCCGCCTTCGAGAAGGCCAACCCCGGCGTGAAGATCGAGATCCAGTCGATCCAGAACGAGGAGATGGACGGCAAGCTCCAGACCGCCCTCAACTCGGGCGATGCGCCCGACATCTTCATGGCTCGCGGCGGCGGCAAGCTCGCCGATGTGGTCAAGGCGGGACAGGCCATGGACCTCACCGACGGCCTGACGCAGGCGACGAAGGACGCGATGGGCGGCTCGCTCTCCGCCTTCGCGATCGACGGCAAGAACTACGGCGTTCCGACCGCCGTCCTGCCCTCCGGCATCTACTACGCGTCCGATCTGTTCACCCAGGCCGGCGTCACCGAGACCCCCACCACAATCGACGAGCTCGAGGCGGCCAACGAGAAGCTCCGTGCGGCGGGCATCGACCCGATCGCCGTCGGTGCGAAGGATGCGTGGCCCGCCGCGCACTGGTACTACAACTTTGCCCTCCGCGCCTGCTCGAAGGACGCCCTCGACAAGGCGGCCTCCGACCGGTCCTTCGACGACCCGTGCTGGCTGGAGGCGGGCGAGAACCTCGAGGCCTTCATCAAGACCAACCCCTTCAACGACGGCTTCCTCACCACGACCGCGCAGCAGGGCGCCGGCTCGTCGGCCGGCCTGCTGGCCAACCACCAGGCCGCGATGGAGCTCATGGGCGCCTGGGACCCGGGTGTGATCGCCTCGCTGACGCCGAACGAGGAGCCTCTCGCCGACCTCAAGTGGTTCCCCTTCCCCGAGGTCTCGGGCGGTAAGGGCGAGGCGGGCGCCATGATGGGCGGCGTCGACGGCTTCAGCTGCTGGGTCAACGCGCCCAAGCAGTGCGTCGACTTCCTGAACTTCATCGCCGAGAAGGAGAACCAGGAGGGCTACGCGAAGGCGTTCCAGACCCTTCCGGCATCCACCGAAGCGCAGAGCGTCGTGACCGACCCCGCACTGGTCGACATCCTCAAGAGCTACAACAGCGCCCCCTACGTGGTCGTGTGGCTCGACACCCTGTACGGCCAGAACGTGGGCAACGCGCTCAACGTCGCCGTCGTCGACCTGTTCGCGGGCAAGGGCACGCCGCAGGGCATCGTCGACGCCGTCAACGCCGCGGCCGCGAAGTCCTGAGAGGTCGATGACGATGGCTTCCGTTCGCGAACACGCGAGTACCGTCGCTGACGCGGCGGACAGCCTTCCGCCGGTGGGCGGTGCCGCATCCGCGGCATCGCCCACCCGGCCCCGCCGACGCGGGGGCAGGTGGCGCCTGCGCGCCGAGCTGCTCCTGCTCCTCGGCCCCGCCCTGATCGTCTTCGTCTCGTTCGTGATCTTCCCGGTCGCGATGGCGGCGTTTTACGGCTTCTTCAGCTGGTCGGGCTACGGCGCCCCCACCGACTTCGTCGGCATCCGCAACTACGTCACGATCCTGACCGACCCGGCCTTCCACGAGGCCCTGGGCCACAACGGCTTCATCGTCGTCATGTCGCTCGTGATGCAGGGACCTCTCGCTCTGGGGCTCGCACTGCTGCTGAACCGCAAGATGCGGTTCCAGTCCCTCATCCGCGTGCTCATCTTCGTGCCGTACGTCATCTCCGAGGTCGTCGTCGGCCTCGGCTGGGGACTGCTCCTGCAGTCGAACGGCGCACTGAACGGGCTGCTCGAGAAGATCGGCCTCGGCGCTCTCGCGAACGACTGGATCTCGAATCCCTCGCTCGCGATCTGGACACTCATGGTCATCATCACGTGGAAGTACGTCGGCTTCGCCGTCATCCTCTTCCTCGCAGGTCTCCAGGGCATCCCGGAGGAGCTGTCGGAGGCGGCCGCGATCGACGGCGCGTCGTACTGGCAGATCCAGCGCCACATCGTGCTGCCGCTCATGGGACCGACGATCCGCATCTGGGCCTTCCTCTCGGTGATCGGATCGCTCCAGCTGTTCGATCTCGTGTGGATCGTGTGGGGTCAGTACGTCGCCTCGACGGCGGGCACCTCCACCATGGCCACCTACATGGTCGCCAACGGGCGCAATGCCGGCAGCTACGGCTACGGCAGCGCGGTCGCGGTCGTCATGTTCCTCATCTCGCTGGCGGTCGCACTGCTCTACCAGCGCTTCGTCCTGCGCCGCGACACCGCCGGCGCCATCACGGGAGGTTCCCGATGACCGCCACCGCCGCCGTCGTCACCCCGGGCCGGCGAACGCCGACCCGCCGACACTCGAGCGGCCTTCCCGGCCAGCGGAAGTCGTCCAACCTCGCCGTCTACTTCGTCGCTCTCGTGCTCGTCGCCCTGATGCTGGCGCCCGTCGCGTACGTCATCTTCGGCGGGTTCCGCACGAACTCCGAGATCACCCTCGACCCGTCCGGGCTTCCGACCACGTGGAACTGGGAGAACTACGTCAACGTCCTGGCCAGCGGCGTCTTCTGGCGACAGGTGGGCAACTCGCTCATCGCCGCCGTGGCCACGACGCTGTTCGTGGTCGTCCTCGGGCTCATGGCCGCCTTCGCTCTGGCGCGGTACAACTTCCGCGGACGCGGTGCGTTCTACGCGCTGTTCACCGCCGGACTCATGTTCCCGATGACCGTCGCGATCACACCGCTGTACATCCTCGTGCGCGACCTCGGCCTCATGAACTCCCTGGCGGGCGTCATCGTGCCGCAGATCGCCTTCGGCCTGCCGATGACGATCATCATCCTCGTCCCCTTCCTCGCCGCGATCCCCCATGAGCTCCAGGAGGCCGCATCCATCGACGGATGCTCGCGCCTCGGCTTCTTCTGGCGCATGGTCGTCCCGCTCGCGGTGCCCGGCATCATCACCGTCGGCATCCTCGTCTTCGTCCAGAGTTGGAACTCCTACATGCTCCCGCTGTTCATCCTCAACAACGAGGCGTCCTTCACGCTGCCGCTGGGCACGCAGGCGTTCGCGTCGCAGTACTCGGTCGACACGGCCAAGGTGCTCGCGTTCACCTCCCTGTCGATGATCCCCGCCCTCGTGTTCTTCAGCCTCTTCGAGCGCCGCATCGTCGGCGGCCTGACCGGGGCGGTGAAGGGCTGATGTCGCTCGAACAGGATGCGGCCGTGTCGGCCGCGGCCCCCAGCTCCCGCGTCGTCGACCTGCTCGGGCAGATGACCCTCGAGGAGAAGCTCGCTCAGCTCGTCGGATTCTGGATCGACCAGGGCGACGAAGTCGTGGCGCCGATGGCCGGCGAGATGGCCGGCTCCACGCGGTACGCGGATGCGTCGGTGCACGGCATCGGCCACCTGACCCGCGTCTACGGCACACGTCCGGTCGACCCGGTCGAGCGCGCCCAGTGGCTGTGGTCGGAGCAGCGCCGGCTGCGGGAGCAGACGCGGCTGGGCATCCCCGCGATCGTGCACGAGGAGTGCCTCACGGGCCTGGCCGCGTGGCAGGCGGCGACGTTCCCGACCCCCCTCGCCTGGGGCGCGGCGTTCGATCCCGAGCTCGTGGCCGAAGTCGGTGAGGTGATCGGCGAATCGATGCGCGAACTCGGCATCCACCAGGGTCTGGCCCCCGTGCTCGACGTCATCCGCGACCCGCGCTGGGGACGCGTCGACGAGTGCATCGGCGAGGACCCGTACCTCGTGGGAACCGTCGGCACGGCATATGTGCGGGGCCTGCAGGATGCGGGCGTGCACGCGACGCTCAAGCACTTCGCGGCGTACTCCGCCTCGCAGGCGGGCCGCAACCATGCTCCCGTGCACGCCGGCCGGCGCGAGCTGCAGGACGTGTTCCTGCCGCCGTTCGAGATGGCCGTCCGCGACGGCGGCGCGCGCAGCGTCATGAACTCCTACGCCGACATCGACGGTGTCCCGGTGGCCGCATCCGGCGAACTGCTGACGGGGCTGCTCCGGGAGGAGTGGGGCTTCGACGGCGTCGTCGTCTCGGACTACTTCTCCGTGGCGTTCCTCGAGACGATGCACAAGATCGCGGCGGACCGCGGCGAGGCGGCGGCACTCGCGCTCGCGGCGGGCATCGATGTGGAGCTTCCCACCGGCGACGCGTACGCGGAGCCTCTCGCCCGGCGCGTCCGCGAGGGAGTGGTGCCCATCGCCGACGTCGACCGCGCGGTGCTGCGTGTGCTCACCCAGAAGGAGGAGCTCGGTCTGCTGGATGCCACCTTCGAGGAGCCGGCACCCGCATCCGTCGATCTCGACACCCCTCGCCACCGCGAGCTCGCCCGCCGCCTGGCCGACGAGTCGATCGTGCTGCTCTCCAACGACGGCGTCCTGCCGCTCGCCGAGCCCACGCGCATCGCGCTGATCGGACCGAACGCGGATGCGGCCTCGGCACTGATGGGCTGCTACTCGTTCGTCAACCACGTGCTGGCGCACCATCCCGGCGTTCCGATGGGATTCGAGATCCCGTCGCTGCGGGAGGCCCTGACGGCGCGCTACCCGCGCGCATCGTTCGACGTCGCCGAAGGGTGCGCCGTCGAGGGCGGAGACCGCTCCGGCTTCACGGCCGCGATCGATGCCGCCCGCGGCGCCGAGGTGGCGATCGTCGCGGTGGGCGACCGCGCCGGGCTCTTCGGTCGGGGAACGGTCGGCGAGGGCAACGACGTGGAGTCGCTCGAGCTGCCCGGCGTGCAGCGCGAGCTGGTCGAGCGCATCGTCGCCACCGGCACGCCCGTCGTCCTGGTCGTGCTGTCGGGCCGCCCCTACGCGATCGAGTGGGCGCTCGAGGGCGAGACCGCGCCGGCCGCGGTGCTGCAGTCATTCTTCCCCGGCGAGGAGGGCGCCACTGCCTTGGCCTCCCTTCTCGCCGGGGATTCGGTACCGTCGGGGCGGCTGCCCGTCTCCCTCCCGCGGTCGGCGGGGGCGCAGCCGTACAGCTACCTGCATCCGCTGCTGGGCGCGGCGAACGAGATCACGAGCGCGGACAGCACCCCGGTGCGGCCGTTCGGCTTCGGCCTCTCCTATACGAGGTTCGCGCACCGCGAGCTCGAGGTGGATGCGGACGCGAGCACGGCGGGCGGGTTCACGGCGCGCGTCGTGGTCGAGAACGTCGGCGACCGATCCGGCGTCGACGTGGTGCAGCTGTACACGCACGACCCGGTCGCCTCGGTGACCCGCCCGGTCGCGCAGCTCGTGGGCTACGCCCGCGTCGAGCTCGCCGCCGGCGAGCGGGCCACGGTGGAGTTCGCCGTCCCCGCCGCGCGACTCGCATTCTCCGACCGCGGCTATCGCCGGGTGGTGGAACCCGGCGCCCTCGAGGTCTGGGTCGGACCGTCCTGCGACGAGCGCGAGACGATGACCGGGACCACTCTTACGGGAGGGGTGCACGAGATCACGGCGCGCGACGAGCGACTCACGGTGGTGAGCATCACGTCGTAGGCGTCGAGCGGGACGGGCCGGCGCGCGCTGGGGGGACAGCTCGCGCGCCGGCCTCTTCGCGTCCTCCCGCCTTCCGCTCCGGTCGTCGAGCGAGCGCAGCAAGACACCGCACCCCCGCACCCGCCCGCACCCCGCATCCGCCGGCATCCGGGATCCGGCGGCATCCCGCATCCGCCACACTTTTGCGCAACCGCCACAGACAACCACTGCCGCGCCTGCGCAAAAGTGGCGCACCTGCGCACATGCGACGCAACTCGGGCGGAGGAGGAGGGGACCGTCCGACGGGTACAGTTTCGCCGGGGGCGGGAGTATCGTCGGGCGCAACGAAAGGCGCCGACATGACTGCTGAGCCCGCCCCGTCCTTCGACATCGCCGACCTGCAGAGCAAGGCGCGCGACCACCTCTGGATGCACTTCGCGCGGCAGTCCACGATGGACTCGCCCGACGGGGTCCCCATCATCGTCCGCGGCGAGGGCCATCACATCTGGGATGCGGCGGGGCGCCGCTACATCGACGGACTCGCCGGCCTGTTCGTCGTCAACGCGGGTCACGGCCGCCGCCGTCTCGCCCAGGCCGCCGCCCGGCAGGCCGAACAGCTCGCCTTCTTCCCGATCTGGTCGTATGCGCATCCGGCCGCGATCGAGCTCGCCGACCGACTGGCCGATCTCGCCCCCGGTGATCTGAATCACGTCTTCTTCTCCACGGGCGGCGGCGAGGCGGTCGAGACCGCGTTCAAGCTCGCCAAGAACTACTGGAAGCTCGTCGGCAGGCCAGGAAAGCACAAGGTGATCTCCCGCGCCATCGCCTATCACGGCACCCCGCAGGGAGCGCTCGCGATCACGGGGCTTCCGGGCATGAAGCAGATGTTCGAGCCGCTCACGCCGGGCGGCTTCCGCGTTCCGAACACGAACTTCTACCGTGCCGCCGAGATGGGCTTCACCGGCGCCTCGGAAGAGGAGTTCGGTCGGTGGGCGGCGGATCGCATCGAGGAGATGATCCTCTTCGAGGGTCCCGACACGGTCGCCGCCGTCTTCCTCGAACCGGTGCAGAACTCCGGAGGGTGCTTCCCTCCCCCACCCGGCTACTTCGCGCGGGTGCGGGAGATCTGCGATAGACACGACGTCCTGCTGGTCAGCGACGAGGTCATCTGCGCCTTCGGCCGCGTCGGAGAGTACTTCGCCGCTGACGCCTTCGGCTATCAGCCCGACATGATCACCTTCGCCAAGGCGGTCACCAGCGGCTACTCCCCCCTCGGCGGCACGATCGTCAGCGACCGCATCTACGAACCGTTCGCGACCGGGACGACGAGCTTCGCGCACGGCTACACCTTCGCGGGGCACCCCGTCTCGGCCGCGGTCGCCCTCGAGAACCTCGACATCTTCGAGGAGGAGCAGCTCAACGCGCACGTCCGCGGGAACTCTCCCCTCTTCCGTGCGGCTCTCGAACGGCTGACCGATCTGCCGATCGTGGGCGACGTCAGAGGCGCCGGGTACTTCTTCGGTATCGAGCTCGTCAAGGACAAGGCGACGAAGCAGACGTTCGACGAGGCCGAGTCCGAGCGTCTGCTGCGGGGTTTCCTCTCCAAGGCGCTCTACGACGCGGGGCTCTACTGCCGCGCGGACGACCGAGGGGATCCCGTCATCCAGCTCGCACCTCCGCTCACGATCGGGCCGGCGGAGTTCGACGAGATCGAGCAGATCCTGCGCGGTGTGCTCACCGAGGCCTGGCAGCGCCTCTGACACGCTGTCGGGCACAGAGACGATTCGGGGGAATCATGTCGCACACCAGTGTCTTCGCCGCACCGTTCGCGCGGTCGGCGGATCGTGACTTCGTGGTGCGCTGCGTGCTCGGTCTCGCGCCGTCCGGCGGCGCGGACATCGGCGAGGTCCTCGCGGCGGTCGGCGAGGTGAAGCCGAAGGACGCGGCCGCATGGCGTTCGGCGTGGCAGACGCTCGGCGAGCGCGTGGCGGGGCAGGCGGGGGAGGCGGCGGCCGGCGGGCGTTCCGACTCGGCACGCTGGGCGTCGCTGCGGGCGGCGAACTACCTGGCGGTCGCGGTGGACGCCGCATCCGCCGCCGACGACACGGACCGGGCCGCGGCACTGTTCGCCGCGCATCGCGCCGCGTGGGATGCGTTCGCCGCCGACGCCGGTGTGCGGATGAGTCGGATCGATGTGCCGCTCGACGGCGCCACGATGCCCGGCTACCTCTTCCACGCGGATGCGGCGGGTCCCCGCCCGACCATCGTGTTCGTCAACGGCAGCGACGGCTCGATCAGCTCCCTCTGGGGCACCGGCGTCGCCGCTGCCCTCGCACGGGGCTTCCACGCGTACGTCTTCGACGGGCCCGGCCAGCAGTCGATGCTCTTCCAGCACCACGTGCCGTTCCGCCCGGACTGGGAGAACGTACTGACCCCTGTCCTCGACGAACTCGTGCGCCACCGCTACGTCGACGAGCACCGTCTCATCGTCTGGGGCATCAGTCAGGCGGGTTACTGGGTGCCGCGGGCGCTCTCCGGCGAGCATCGCTTCGCGGCCGCGGTCGTCGATCCCGGCGTCGTCGACGTGTCGACGTCGTGGACGGATCACCTGCCGGCGTCGCTCGGCAAGCTCCTCGACGAGGGCAAGGATGCGCAGTTCGATCGCGACATGGCTCTCGGGATGCGGTTCTCCCACGATCTTTCGGCGACCTGGGCGTTCCGCGCCCGGCCGGTGGGTGTCAGCGGATACGCCGCGGTGATCCGCCGCATCCGGGAGTTCGCGTTGACGGATGCTCAGGCGGCGAGCATCGACACACCGTTGCTGATCACCTCCCCGGAAGGCGAGCAGTTCTGGCCGGGACAGTCGGAGAGACTCGCCGCCCTGACGACGACCGTCTCGCACCTGGTGCGCTTCACCGCAGCCGAAGGCGCGGACGGCCACTGCGAGCCGCTGGCGAGGACGCTCGTGCACGAGCGCGTACTGGACTGGGTCAGCGCGACGACCCCGGGCTGAGGGGGCCGTCCGTTCGCGGCAGCGAGCTCGCCGTCCACCACGTCGATCCCGGGCATGCTGTCGAACAACGCGCCCGCCTCGGGCGAATCGGGTTGGGCGTTCTCGTCGCGGGGGCGCATCGGCCTCACCTCCTGCGGAAGACAAGCCTGCCTCATCCGCGGGACGAGCCCGGGCGCTCTTGACAGCGCGAACCGGGCGCCGTAGAGCTTCTCAGCCGTGGTCGACGGGCTCGTCGGCCGGCTCCGGCACGATCGAGAGCCCGTGCGGACCGGATGCGGCGAGCATGAGGTCCTCGACCCAGGCACGGTTGATCTTCGGCTGACGCGAGCCGTAGAAGTGGAACTGCATCGGCACCGACGGATGCACCCAGAAGCTGCGGCGGCCGCTGCCGTCGCCCACCTCGACGTCGAACATGAACGGCTCGCCGCGGCGCAGCTTGTTCATCACGACGATGCGCAGATGCGCAAGAGTCCTGTCCTCGATCTCGACGGCGTTCGAGGCGGTGTCGTAAATGAATCGGCCCACGGTACGAGCATAACCAGGCGGGCACCGGATGCTGTGACCTCCCGTTCCGGGTGGGTCGGGATTAGGGTGTGCGCATGGGAACCATCTACTACGGCGGCGGCAGCACGCCGATCCACATCGAGGATCGTGCTCTCGCGCATCTCAAGGTCGTCATCGCGACCAAGCTCCGCCGCGGTGAGAGTTTCACTCTGTCGTGGCGGCACCCCGACGATCAGCCGCGCGGGCGCAGCACGCTCTGGCTGCATCCCTCGATCCCGCTGCGCTTCGTCTTCGACGACCCGGAGCCGGCCATGCTCAGCCGCGAATGGGTCGAGGAGCTGGCGAACTCGGCCAACTCCTCCGGTGGCATCATGCTCGTCGCCGAGCACTTCGACTCCCACCCCGCCCCGACGGCCTCCTGACTCAGGCGGTCGGGGTGAGCGGGCCCCAGTGCCCCGGGGCGGGAAGGTCCGCGTAGCGCACGTCCACGCCGCCGGCTCCCCCGACACTCGCCACGCACACGAGCAACGACAGCGTCGGGATGCCGAGATGGCGGTGATCCCGGATGAGGGCGCGGTCGTCCGTCGCCTCGAGTTCCGCGCTGCGCTCGATGACCTCGAGCCAGGTGCGCCACCAGCCGTCGCCGGATTCCTCGTCGGCCACCGCGGCGAACTGCGGCAGCCAGTGGGTGATGCGCGCCGTGCGCGGATCGTCGAGGTCGTCGTGGGCGATCATGTGCGTGCCGGGGCTCAGGACGCTCTCGCGCAGCGCCTCACCGTCCCACGATATCACCCGGGCGCCGGCCGGCGAGACGTCGAGCAGGTTGAAGCCGCGCGTCGGCGGCGCTCCCTCGGGAGCCCGGCCCGCCACCGCCTCCAGCGGCAGCACACCGCGCGAGGTGACCGCGTCGTCCGCGAGGGGTGAGCTGTCGGCGCGGTTCAACAGCACCGCCAGCCGGGAGGCGGCAGGGTCCGCCGCGAGCCACGCGCCCCCGGCGCGGACGTCGTGCACCCCGATGACCCCGGGGTAGGCGTCCGGCCACCAGGGGCCCAGACGATTCCAGGGACGGTTCGGGTCCTCGTCGCGGATGGCCACGATCCGTGTGGGCTCGCTGGCATCCTCGGGCACGCGGACGATCACGGTGCACATCGGCGGGACGGTCTCCTTCGGGCGACGGGACCGGATGCGACAATCGAGACATGTTCGTCGTCGTCGCAGTCACGGGCGGCATCGCCGCATACAAGACGGTACATCTGGTGCGCGACCTCGTTCGCGCCGGCCACGAGGTCCACGTCGTCCCCACGGCCGATGCCCTCCGGTTCGTGGGCCTGCCGACGTGGGAGGCGCTCAGCCGCAACCCGGTCACCACCTCGGTGCATGACGACGTCGCGCGCGTGCGCCACGTCTCCCTCGGGCAACAGGCGGATCTCATCATCGTCGCGCCCGCCACCGCGAACACGATCGCCAAGATGGCGGCAGGCATCGCCGACGACCTGCTCGGCACGACACTGCTCGCCACGACCGCACCCGTCGTCATCGCCCCGGCGATGCACACCGAGATGTGGCGCCACCCCGCCACGACCGCGAACATGGCCACCCTGCGCAGCCGCGGCGTGATCGTCGTCGGCCCCGACGACGGACTGCTCACCGGCGGCGACAGCGGGCCCGGCCGGATGAGTGAGCCGGCGGACATCTTGCGCACGGCCCTCGGCGCCGTCTCCACTCCCGACCTCGCGGGCCTGCGGGTGCTCGTGAGCGCGGGCGGCACGCGGGAGCCGCTCGACCCGGTGCGCTTCATCGGCAACCGTTCCAGCGGGAGGCAAGGCATCGCCCTCGCGCTCGCCGCTGCCGATCGCGGGGCCGAGGTCGATCTCGTCGCCGCGCACGTGGAAGCCGCCGTCCTCGCGGCCGCCTCCCACCCCCGTATCCACATCTCGCACGTGGGCACGACCGCCGAGCTGCAGGATGCGGTGGTGGCCGCCGCATCCGTCGCAGACGTCGTCGTGATGGCCGCCGCGGTGTCGGACTACCGCGTCAGCGAGGTCGCCGACACGAAGCTCACGAAGGAGGGCGGCGACGGCACGCTGACCCTGCGGCTCGTCGAGAACCCCGACGTGCTGGCGGGACTCGCCCGCACGCGCCGACCCGGCCAGACGATCGTCGGATTCGCCGCCGAGACCGCATCCGGCGACGAACTGCGCGAGCGCGGGCGCCGCAAGCGCGAGCGCAAGGGCGCCGACCTGCTGGTGGTCAACCGCGTCGGCTGGAGCGAGGGGTTCGAGTCCGAGGAGAACGCCGCGCTGCTGCTGACGGAGCATACCGAGACCGAGGCCTCCGGCTCGAAGCGCGAGGTGGCCGACGCGGTCTGGGATGCGGTGCTCGGCCTGCGCTGATCAGGCCACGACCGTCGCCGGCGTCGCCTCCTCTGGAAAGGCCGGCACCACCACGATCGACACGTCCTGCATCTTCCAGTCGATCTCCGCCACGGCGCGGCGCGCCTCGTCGAGCTCGCGCACGCGCACCTTCCGGCGTCGGGGCACGACATACGCCTCGACGTGGAAGACCTGGCCCATGTCGCGCATGCGCACCGCGGCCGCATCCACCCACGGCAGCTCCTCGAGACGCTGGACGATGCGGCCGATGAGCGGATGGATGCCGCTGTCGTCCTCTGTTCGTGCGCGCTGATCGATCAGATCGAGGATGGCCGTGCGTGCGTTCTTGATGCCGTCCCAGACGATGCCGACCGAGATGAAAAGTGCGGCGACGCCGTCGAGCCACCAGAGGCCGATTCCCACGCCGAGGACTCCGACGATCGAGGCGACCGTCGTGGTCCAGTCGGCCTTGGCCATGTCGGCATCCGCGTAGAGCACCTTGTTGTGCAGGACCGGCGCGAGCTTCGCCTTCGCATGGCCGTAGAAGAACGGCCCCACCACCACGAGCGCCATGACGGCGACCATGAACCATCCGAGCCACACGGTCGTACCGAACACGCGCACCGTCCCGATCGCCGGATGCTCGGCGTTCACGAGTCCGATGACCGACTCGATGGCGAGACTGCCGCCGATCGCCAGCAGAGCGACACCGGCCACGAGGTGCCCGACGCCCATCACACGGTGCAGCCCGAACGGGAATGCGCGCGTGGGCCGGCGACGGATGAACAGGAGCGCGATCAAGAACGAGACCTGCGGGATGAGGGAGAGCATGTCCTCGATCCACGCCGTCTTCATCGCCTGTGATCCGCCCACGACCAGGGCGATCAGCACGATCGTGACCGTCGTGTATCCGATCGTGAACCACTCCCAGCGCACAGCCGAGCGCAGCGCATCCCGCTGCTCGTCGGGAAGATCGGTGCGCCCGACCGAGTCGATCCGCATCAGCCGACCTCCTCGTCGAGGTAACGCTCGATCGCCGCCTGGAGCCCGTTCTCGCCCATCGGAAGGAGGATGACCACATCCGCCCCGTTCGACCCGGGGAGCTCCGGATACGCGCGGGTGACCGAGACCCGCTCGGCCCACGGCGTCTGAGCGGTCATGCCTCCCACGGCGACGTCGAGACGCCCCGAAGCCAGATCGTCGACGAGATCCTCTTCACTGTCGACCGTCCATTCGACGCGGGCATCCCGCGTCGCGGCGAAGTCCTCGATCACCTCCGGGAGGACGCCCGACACCTCGTCGCCGTCCACGATCACGAGGTTCCCGCTCGGCGATGCGCCGGCGCGGAGCACGCCACCCGTGATGCGATCGAGCGATCCGTCCGGATCGGCGGGGATGCCGCATCCGGTGAGCGCCAGTGCGAGCGTCGCCGCCACGGCAAGCGCCGATGCGATCCGCGGTCTCATGTCGCCTCCGTCCGCTTGCACATCGCGGACGCTACCCGCACCTCCCGCCCGCCGCAGCGGCTTGACAGCGAGCGTCGCCTGCCGCATCCGCGGGCTCGGCGCAAGGCCCGGGGTGCCCGGCTGTGCGGGGCATAGCGTCGCTGGCACCCCTCACGGAAGGACGACGCGATGACACGTTTCGGCTACACCCTCATGACCGAGCAGAGCGGGCCGCGCGAGCTCGTGCGCTATGCCGCCGGCGCAGAAGAAGCGGGATTCGACTTCCTCGTCTCCAGCGACCACTTCTCCCCGTGGTTGACGAGCCAGGGACACGCTCCGCACGCGTGGACCGTGCTGGGAGCCGTCGCGCAGGCGACGAGCCGCGTCGAGCTGATGACCTACGTCACCTGCCCCACGATGCGCTACCACCCCACGATCGTCGCCCAGAAGGCGGCCACGCTGCAGTTACTCTCCGAGGGGCGCTTCACGCTGGGTCTCGGCTCCGGTGAGAACCTCAACGAGCACGTCGTCGGCGAAGGCTGGCCGGCCGTGCAGATGCGCCAGGACATGCTCGTCGAGGCGATCGAGATCATCCGGGCGCTGCACACGGGCGAGCTCGTCACCTACGACGGCCAGTACTTCCGGGTCGACTCGGCCCGCATCTGGGACAACCCGGAGGGCGGCGTGCCCATCGGCGTCGCGGTGTCGGGCGACAGCTCGATCGAGAGGTTCGTCGACCTCGCCGATCACCTCATCGCCGTCGAGCCGGATGCGGATCTCGTGCAGACGTGGGACGGCAAACACCCGACGGGGGGCTCGGAATCGGGCGAGTCGCGCAAGATCGGGCAGATCCCGATCAGCTGGGATCCGGACCGCGAGGCGGCGATCGCCCGGGCGCACGACGAGTTCCGCTGGTTCGGCGGCGGCTGGGGCGTCAACGCCGACCTGCCGACTCCCGCCGGGTTCGCGGCCGCATCCCAGTTCGTTCGTCCGGAGGACGTCGCGGACTCGATCGCGTGCGGACCGGACCTCGACGAACTGGCCGAGAGCGTGCGACCGTTCCTGGATGCGGGCTTCACCGATGTCGCCGTCGTCCAGATCGGTGACGCGCAGCAGGAGCGTTTCGTCGCAGAGGTCGCCGCTCCCCTGCTGGAGAAGCTCCGCGCCCTCTGATCCGGGCCGGTGCGGGGCCGGCCGTGCGGCGACATGTGCACGATCGATCGCCGGGCGGGCGTCCCCTCCTTCCCACCGAACCCCTTCTGCACCACGGGTCGTGCAGATGTCGCGGAACTCGGCCCGGGCGGTCAGTCCACGGGCAGGCGGACGGCGGTGCGCGCCGTGGCGAGTTCCGCGGCGGTGCGCTCCGGGCTCCAGCCGCGGGCCTCGGCCATGATGTCGGCGGCGAGACCGAGGATGCGCTCCCCGGGGTCCTGGAGGCGTCCGATACCGGTGCGCCGCAGCAGCACGTCGGTGAGGTGCTCGGGTGCCTCGTCGCGTACGGCCCACGCGACCGCTGCGAGCGGTTCGCCGTCAGAGGTGGCCCGCTCGGCGAGACGCGGGTCGGATGCGGCGAGCGCCAGCACGGATCGCGCCCTGCTGCCGTAATGGGCGAAGAGCACGTCGGCTGTGTCCGCCGCGAAACCGAGCCCCGCGGCATCCCGGCGCAGGACGGCCTGCGCGGCGGTAACGTCGTCGACATCGCCACCGGGAAGGGGCGTCGTCGCGGTGGTCGACGGCGCGGGGTGCAGGCCGTGCGCGGGAAGCCCGTCGACGATCTGCTGGGCGAACGCGCGGGAGGTCGTGTACTTCCCGCCGAGCGCCGAGAGAAGACCCGCGGCACCGTGCCGCGCATGATCGACGAGATCGGATGCGCGGGATGCCCGGTACGTGTCGGTGCCCGCCGACTCGGCAAGCGGACGCAGACCGCCGTACGCGGCCGTGACATCGTCGAGCGTCAGCGGCTCCGGCAGCTTCGCGCCGGCGTTGATCTCGGCGATGAAGCGCTCGATCGCGCCCAGCGTGAGTCGCCACTGATCGACAGGGCCCGTGTACGGCGTCTCCGTGGGCCCGATGAGGCTCCGATCCCGCCACGGCGCGACGCTGAAGTGCCCGCCGGAGGAGACCGTGAGCACCATCGTCTCGCCGAGTCGTCGGGTGACGAGATAGATGCCCTCCGAACGCACGGCCGGCGCCGGGCCGATGGCTTCGCGCAGCAGCGGGGTCTGGGCGAGGAAGTCGTGCGAGAACGAGCCGGTCGCATCGATCGTCACCGTGGCGGCGATCTCCGACGTCTCGTCCGCGACGAGATCGTGCACCTCGGCCCCGACCACGCGCCCGGAGCGCACCAGCAGCCGGGTCGCACGGGTGTAGGTCGAGATGGTCGCGCGGTGGGATGCGGCCGCCTCCGCGAACGCGAGCGTCAGGCGTTCCGGCGAGAGCATCATCGCGTCGTAGTAGAGGATGCCGTGCCGCATCCATCCGAGTCCGCGGTCGACGAGTTCGGATGCCGACAACGACCGGTGCCGGGGGATGTGCGCGGCCGCATCCGGGAGCCGGTTGCGATCGAACGACAGCACGTCGTACGCGGTCAGACCGAGGTGCTCGATGAGTCCCGGCTCGGGCAGCACCATGCCGATCGGGCGGACGAGGTGCGGCGCGATGGCGAGCAGGGTGCGCCGCTCGGCGAGGGACTCGCGCACGAGCCGCACCTCGAGGTTCTTGAGGTAGCGCAGGCCGCCGTGGATGAGCTTGCCGGTGGCCGCGCTCGTTGCGCCGCCGAGATCGTCCGCCTCCACGAGCGCGACAGAGAGCCCCGGCTCGCCACCTCGTAGGCCGCGGCGACGCCGGTGATGCCGCCGCCGACGATCAGCACGTCGACCGCTCCGGTCGGGAGGGCGCGCCGCAGACTCATGCCGCCGCCAGGTCGGCGCGGATGCCGGCGATCATGCGCTCACGCTCGGAGGGGATGTCGAGCAGCCCCAGACGCAGCACGCGCGCGGCGATCTCCCATCGATCGAGGTCGGCGACGCTGACGGTGTCGGCCCGCAGGTACGACCGCAGATAGAAGCGGAGGAGGATGCGGCGCACCGCCCCGTAGACGACGCGCATCGGCGCCGAGGTACCGGGGAACAGCTCCGCCTCGCGAAACAGCAGACGCGTGAGGGCGACGTCGGCGGCGGGTTGACCGGCGACCGCGGTCTGCCAGTCGATGACGACGTTGCGCTCGGCGAGCACGAACACGTTCTGCGGGTGGAAGTCGAGGTGCAGCACCGCATCTCCCGCCGGGAGGGCGCGGATGCGGCGGGCGACGGCATCCCGTTCGGTCTGTGTGAGGGCCGAGAGCGCGGGGGTGTCGAGCTGAGCGACGGCGAGCTCGCGCACATCGGGCAGCCGGTCGGTGCGGGCGCGGTGGACGAACAGGTGCTCGGCCGCGAGCGTGCTGCCGACCTGAGGCAGGCGCAGGATGTTGCGCTCTGCCACGGCCGTGAGCGGGATGCCGTCGATGCGGTCGAACACGATGCCGTGGCGTCCGTCGATCTCGACGCCGCCGTGACAGCGCACCGGGGTGATGCCGAGCTCGTAGGCGAGGCGCGAGGCGGCGATCTCCTGCGCGACCTCGCCGGCGTCGATGCCGCCGAATGCGAGCTTGACGACGCGGTCGTCGCCGTCGGCGAACACCTCGGCGGACCGACCGCGGGCGATCGGCCGGGAGCCCACGGCGCTCATCGCTCGGCTCGCTGCGGCTGTCCGTATCCACGGCGCGTCGCGGCCTCGACGACCGCCTGCTGCGCGGCGGCGTCCAGCGCGCGGGGCTCGCCGATGGCGCGCGCGTGCCAGTACAGGCCGCAGATCCACTCCGTGAGCAGCGCGTTCTCGACGGCGTGGACGAGGTCGCGCCCGAGGGCGACGGCGCCGTGGTTGGCCATGAGCGCGGCGAGCCGCCCGTCGAGCGCCGCCCCGACGGCGTCCGCGAGTTCGACGCTGCCGAAGGGGTGGAAGGGCGCGACGCGCAGCGCTCCGCCGAGAAGCAGCTGCTGGTAGTGCACGACCGGCACCTCGTCGAGCACGAGCGACAGGCTCGTCGCCATCGGTGCATGGGTGTGCACCACCGCGCCGACCTGGTCAGCTGGCGCATGCCGAAGCACGCCCAGATGCAGAGCCGTCTCGGATGTGGGCGCCCAGTCGCCCTGGACGACCTCACCGTCGAGCGTGACGATCGTCACCTGTTCCGGGGTGAGCTCGCCGAGCACGGCACCGGTCGCCGTCACGGCGGCGAACTCGCCGACACGCATGCTGACGTTGCCGGCCGTGCCGACGAGAAGGCCTGCTTCGGCCAGAGATCGGGAGGCGTCTGCCACCGCGACGCGCGCGGCGGAGATATCTGACGTCGTTGTCATGGCGCTAGCATGACCACGAGGACAAACCAAAGTCAAGTTTGGTTTCTGAGGGAAGGATGCGGCGACCGTGGCACCTCTCGCCCCGACAGAGCCCGACTGGGACCGCATCCCGCTGCAGCGCGCTCCGCGTCAGCAACGCTCGCGCGAGAAGGTGGCGCGTGCGCTGGCGGCCGCATCCGAGCTCGTGGCTCGAGAGGGCGTCGCCGCTCTGACGCTCCCGCGCGTCGCCGAGACCGCGGGCGTCAGCGTGGGCGCGCTGTACCAGTACCTTCCCGATCGCGACGCGATCGTGCGCGCACTCGTGGCGGAATACCACGCACGACTCGAGGCCCTGTTGGAGAACGCGGTCGTCCTGACGCGTGAGAGCACGCCGCCCGCCGATCCCGTCGGCCACGTGATCGACGCCGTCGCCGAGGTCTACCGCGACCGCGACGTCGTGCGCACCCTCGGCACCGCGTCGGCCGGCGGACTCATCGACGCCGACCGCGCGGCCCACAAGCAGCGGATGGCCGAGGCCGCCGCGCGCCTGCTGAACGCCAGCGGACTCACCCGCGACGAGACGGATGCCACGGCCCGCGCCCGCGTCGCGTTCCTCGCCGCCGACGCCGTGCTGCACGACGCCTTCGCCGCCCCGCCTGCCGCGCAGGAGCAGACCCTGCAGGAGTTGCGCCTGCTCCTGCGCCGCTACCTCCAGCCCTGACCCGCGGGCTCACCCCCATCCATTTCCCGCGAGACTGCATTTCGAGCACGAGATCACTGTCATTACCCGTGATCTCGTGCGAAAGGTGCAGTCTCGCGGGGGAAGGGGCGGCGTGTGGCACGCGGGAGGGTCGCATGCCGGGGAGAAGGGTGGGATGCGGGGTCAGCCGATGGGGCCGCGCATGTCGTCGAACCCGGCGGCGCGCGCCGAGGTGCGCACCCAATCGAACACGATCTGGGTCTCCGTGGAGGCGACCGCGGGATCCATGCTCAGGCGCGTGGCGACGAAGTCGCGCAGCTGCTCGGGCGAGGTCGTCACGACATGGATGAGGAAGTCGGTCTGACCGCCGAGGAAGAACAGGTTCAGGACGTTCGGCAGACGCGAGACCTTCTCGGCATAGGTCTTGATCGCCGGACGTGCCTGCGCGCGGAGCTTGACCGCCACGATGGCCTGGAGCGGGAGCCCCAGAGCGGCGAAGTCCACGTCGGCGTGGGCCGAACCGAGAGCGCCGGACTCCCTCAGGGCGCGCACGCGGGCGTGCGTCGCCGAGGGCGAGAGCCCGACCCGCGCGGCGAGCGCCGCATTGGTCTGCGACGCATCGCGGCGCAGCTCCCAGAGGATGCTCTCATCGACCGGATCCGTCCGTCGGTTCTGCGCCTGCGCCATGCCCTACCTCGCATTCAGCCGGAGATTCTCCGCAATTGCGCGCCAGCAGAGAATTCTCTTCGGCAGCTAGTGATTCTGACACGGTTTTCTTCTAGATTCGGCCCGCTCCAGACGAACATCCTGATACATCGACACGAAGGACGGCGCCCATGCGCATCGGAATCCCCGCCGAGGTCAAGAACCACGAGTACCGCGTCGCCGCCACACCCGCCGGTGTGCGCGAGCTGGTGCGGCACGGCCATGAGGTCGTCGTGCAGAACGGTGCCGGCGTCGGCAGCTTCGATCACCGACGAGGAGTTCGCCGCCGCGGGCGCGCGGCTCGTCGACGTCGCCGAGGCGTGGTCGGCGGAGCTCGTGCTCAAGGTCAAGGAACCGGTGGCCTCCGAGTACGGCTACCTGCGCGACGACCTGACGCTGTTCACCTACCTGCACCTGGCCGCCGACGAGCACCTGGTCGACGCGCTGCTGGCCGCCGGCACGACGGCGATCGCCTACGAGACCGTGCAGCTGCCCGACCGCTCCCTGCCGCTGCTGGCCCCCATGAGCGAGGTCGCCGGACGCCTGTCCGTGCTGACCGGCGGCTACCACCTCCTCGGGTCGCAGGGCGGTCGTGGCGTCCTGCTGGCCGGGGTGCCCGGCGTACGCCCCGCCAAGGTCGCGGTCATCGGCGGCGGCATCGCGGGCAGCAATGCGGTCGCGCAGGCCGTCGGGCTCGGAGCGGATGTCACCGTGCTCGACATCTCGATCCCGCGGCTGCGCCAGCTCGACGATCTGTACCGCGGCGCGGTGCGCACGGTCGCATCCAGCGCGTACGAGATCGAGCGCACGGTACTGGATGCGGACCTCGTCATCGGCGCCGTCCTCATCCCCGGCGCAAAGGCGCCGCACCTCGTCTCGCACGAGATCGTCGAACGGATGAAGACGGGCAGCGTGCTCGTGGACATCGCCATCGACCAGGGCGGCTGCTTCGAAGACTCCCACCCGACGACCCACGACGACCCGACGTTCCGCGTCGGCCCCACGATCTTCTCGTGTGTGGCCAACATGCCCGGCGCCGCGGCGGGCACCTCGACGCCCGCCCTGACCAATGCGACGCTGCCCTACGCTCTCGCCCTCGCCGACAAGGGCTGGGAGCGGGCGCTCGCCGACGATCCGGCCCTCGCGCTCGGGCTCAACACGCTCCGCGGTTCGATCGCGAACGCGGGCGTCGCCGCCGCCTTCCCCGACAAGCCCCGCGCCTGACGTCGGCCGGATGCGAGGACGCCTCGCATCCGCCGTCGCACGACTCCGCCCCGCAGGACGATCTCTCCCGTTCGTTCTGCGGGGCGGTTGGCGTATCTCCCGCGCGCCGCAGATTACGGCGGCGTTTCGCCCACCTGCGAATCGCGGCGAATGCTTGCCCTGCGCGGGGTGCGTGCGCTTTCATGAACCAACTTGGTCAAACGTCCAACTGCGAAGGCGCAGTGGCGGAGGAGGCTCACATGCAGGAGACGCGACGACCCGTGGCGGTCGTGACGGGGGCGAGCTCGGGGCTCGGGCGCGGGTACGCGCAGCGCTTCGCCGCCCGCGGCCACGACCTCGTGCTCATCGCCCGCCGAGCGGACCGGCTCGAGGAGCTCGCCGCCGCGCTGCGCGCGCAGCACGGTCGTGACGTCGATGTGATCCCCGCCGACCTCACCGATCCCGCCGCTCCCGCGCGGATCGCGGCGGCGCTCGCGGAGCGCTCCCTCACGGCCGAGGTGCTGGTGAACTGCGCCGGATTCGGCACCGCCGGGGCCTTCGCCGGTGAGGACCCCGCGCGGATCGCCCAGGAGATCGCGGTCGACGTGACCGCACCCACCGTGCTCACGCGGCTGCTGCTGCCCGACCTCCTCGCCGCCGACGGCGGCATCCTGCTCATGGTCTCCAGCATCGCCGGTCACCAGCCCACCCCGAACCTCGCCGTGTACGGCGCGTGCAAGGCGTTCCTCACCTCGCTCACGGCGTCGATCTGGGAGGAGAATCGCGGGTCCCGGATGCGGGTACTCGCCGTGTGCCCGGGCCCGACGGCGACCGAGTTCTTCGAGGCCTCCGGCTCCGAGCAGTTCAAGGTCGGCCGCGTCGGCACGATCGACGAGGTGCTCGACGCGACGTTCGCAGCCCTCGACGCCCGCCGCGGACCCGTCGTCACGGTCGGCTGGGGCAACCGGATCCAGTCGATCGGTGCCAAGCTCGCTCCGCGCCGGCTCACGCTCAGGGTCGGCCGCGCCGCGACCGAGCGCGCCGGGAGGGGCGCCTGATGCGCCGGCTCTCCTTCGAGGAGCGCCGCAGCGAGCTGCTCGACGCGGCCGTGCGGGTCATCGGGCGCGAGGGACTGGCGGCGGCCACGACGCGCGCGATCGTCGCCGAGGCCGATATGCCGCTGGGGGCATTCCACTACGTGTTCGCCTCGCGCGACGACCTGATCGCCGCGATCGTCGAGCACATCACCGAGCAGGAGCGCCTCGCGGCGTGGATGGACGCCGACACCGACGCGACCTGCGCCGAGGTGCTGGCGCGCGGGCTGGACGCCTACCTGCGGCTGCTCGAGTCGGAGCCCCAGCGCGAGCTGACCCTGCTCGACGTCGCCACGCACGCCATGCGGCACGATCCGGAGGCGGTGGGGCGCCAGTGGGCCACCTACCGCGCCGCAGCGCGCGCCAGCCTCTCGTACGCCGCCGAACTCGCCGGCATCGCCTGGACACGTCCGCTCGACGATCTCGCGTGGTCGCTGGCGAGCTGCCTGGACGGACTCACCCTCTCGTGGCTCAGCACGCGCGATTCGGATGCGGCACGCCGCCACATCCGCCTGCTCGCCGATGCCTTCGCCGCCTACGCCACCCCTGTGAAGGAGACCACCGATGCTGACTGAGACCGATGCCCGCGTGCTCGCGCTCACCAACGCGCGAGCCGTGCTGGGGGCGCTTCCCCGCCTGGTCGAGCTGGTGCCCGAGGCCGGACGCATCCTCGGAACCCTGCCCGCGCCCACGACGCTGTCGCTCGTCGCACCGGGGATCCCCGTGACGCGATACCGATTCTCCCCGGACGGCATCGCGCCGGTGTCCGAGGGTCGCGGACCGACGCTGATGTTCCGTTCGGTCGATCACCTCAACGCCGTCATCGCCGGAACCGCGCAGCCCATCCCGATCGCCGGCCCCGCCGGCATCCGGTTCCTGACGCGTGTGTTCACACCGCTCACGGATCTGCTCGGGGTCTACCTGAAGCCCGATGACGAACGCCTCGAGGATGCGGAGTTCCGCCGCCGCAGCACCCTACTCACCCTCGAGGTCGCCGCACGAGCGATCGCGGTCGTCGGAAACGAGGACACCAGCGGGCGCTTCTCCGCCGCGCACATGCCCGACGGCGATCTCGACCTCGAGATCGGCGACGAGCTGCGCTACCGCCTCGAGGTGAAGAACCACCGCATCCGCCTCGACGACGAACTGTCCGACCCGCCGCGCGCCGCCCTCCGCTTCGCCGACCTCGACGTCGCCGGTGGTGTGATCAGCGGCCGCGACAGTGCGCTGGCCTGCGTCTGCGACGGCAGGCTCGCCATGCGCGGTTTCATCCCCCTCGTCGACAACACCAGCCGCATCCTCGACCGTGTCGGCGCCTACCTCGGAGCGTGATCATGAGTACCCCCACCCTGACCCCCGTCTACAGCTACACGAAGAGCAACGAGGCGTTCGCCCGGGCCGTGAAGGTCATCCCCGGCGGCGTCCCCGGCCACCTCGGCCCCTCCGAGGGCTGCTTCATTCCCCGATCGGCATACCCGCTGTTCTCCGAGCGTGCTGAAGGCACCCGGTTCTGGGACGTCGACGGCAACGAGTACATCGACTACATGTGCGGCTACGGTCCCAACGTGCTCGGCTACGGCGACGCGGATGTGGCCGCCGCCGCCCAGGCGCAGGCGCGCAAGGAGGACGTGGTCTCGCTCCCCTCGACGACGATGATCGACCTGGCGGAGCTGCTGGTGGACACCGTCGCGAGCGCCGATTGGGCGTTCTTCGCGAAGAACGGCGGCGACACGACGACGCTGGCCATCATGACCGCCCGCGCCGCGACGGGCCGCCGACGCATCGTCTTCATCGAGGGGTACTACCACGGCGTCGCGCCGTGGACCCAGAAGCTCGACTACCCCGGCGTGCTCGACACCGACGTGCAGGGCAACATCGAGGTCCCGTGGAACGACATCGAGGCCATGCGGCGGGTGTTCACCGAGCACCGAGGCGAGATCGCCGCGCTCATCGCCCAGCCGTACAAGCACGGCAACTTCTTCGACAACGCCCTGCCCGCCAGGGGCTACTGGCAGGCGGTGAGGCGGCTCTGCGACGAGCACGGCGTCGTGCTCATCGTCGACGACGTGCGCGCAGGCTGGCGACTGGACCTCGCCGGCAGCGACCACTTCTACGGCTTCGAGGCGGACCTCATCTGCTTCTGCAAGGCCATCGCGAACGGCTACAACATGTCGGCGCTGTGCGGGAAGGACAGCCTGCGCGAAGCGGTGTCGAGCATCACCTACACCGGGAGCTACTGGATGAGCGCGGTGCCCTTCGCCGCCGGCATCGCGACGATCGAGAAGCTCAAGGCGATCGACGCCCCCGCCCTGTTCCGCGAGCTCGGCACGACACTGACGACGGGACTCACCGAGGTCGCCGCGTCGCACGGCCGGACGCTCGTCGCCTCCGGCGAGCCGGCCCTGTTCTACCTGCGACTCGCCGACGACGAGTCGCTCATGCTCCATCAGCGGTGGATCGCCGAGTGCGTGCAGCGCGGAGCCTTCTTCAGCTCCCACCACAACCACTTCATCAACGCGGCGCTCACGAGCGCCGACATCACCCGGACGCTCGAGATCGCCGACGAGGCGTTCCGCGCGATCGAGGCATGACGTCGCTGCCGGCACTGCGCACGCGCGGTGCCGCCGTCGGTGGCGCCTACGCTGCGCAGGGCCTCGGCTACGCCACGATCGTAACCGCTCTGCCGACGATCAAGGACCGCGTCGACATCGGCGACGACGCGGTGTCGATGCTTCTGCTCGCGACGTGTCTCGCCGCGGCGCTCGGCTCCGTGCTCGCCGACGTCATCGCCGTGCGCGCGGGCAGCCGGCTCGCCCTCGCGTCGGGGCTCGCCGCCCAGGCGGTGGGACTCCTCTTCGTCAGCTTCACCGCATCCCTTCCCGTGCTGATCGTCGCGATCGTGCTCTACGGCGTGGGACTCGGCGCCGTCGACGCCTCGTCGAACATGCAGGGCTCGCTCCTGCAGCGTCACCACGAGCGGCCGGTGTTCGGCCGGCTGTACGCCGGATACACGGGTGCTGCCATCGTCGCCACCGGCGTCACCGCGGCGGTGCTGGCCACCGGCGCCCCCGCGGGCCTGACCCTGGTCATCGCCGCGGCGGCGCAGATCGCGATCGCCGGATGGGGACTCGCAGCCTTCGATCCCACGCGCGCGGCGCACGAGGTCGACGACACGGCCGCATCCCGCCCGGCCCTGCCGCGCCGAGCGATCTGGGCGGTGGGTGCGATCGTGTTCGCGGCGTTCGTGGTGGACTCCGCGGTCGCGAGCTGGAGCACGATCTACCTCACCGACGGGCTCCGGGCCGACCCGGGCGTCACGCCCCTCGGCTACGGGGCGTACCTCGTCGCGATGCTGGCGGCGCGACTGGGCACGGACC
Source organism: Microbacterium sp. KU4F (assembly GCF_056868075.1). Taxonomy (NCBI): domain Bacteria; kingdom Bacillati; phylum Actinomycetota; class Actinomycetes; order Micrococcales; family Microbacteriaceae; genus Microbacterium; species Microbacterium sp. KU4F. Next base: position 1,762,477 of record NZ_CP200324.1, read on the forward strand.
CGCTCGTGCGACGGATCGGACGGATGCGGCTGGGTGTCGCGGCGGTCGTCGTGGCCGTGGCCGGCACCGTGCTGGTGGCGGCGGCGCCGTTCGTGCCGACGGCGATCCTCGGCTTCGCGGCGATGGGCGTGGCATCGGGGGCGCTCGTGCCGATCGCGTTCAGCCGTGCCGGCGAGCTGCTTCCGGAACGCAGCGACGAGGTGATCGCACGCGTGAACCTCTTCAACTACGCGGGCGCCGTCGCCGGAGCGGTCGCGCTCGGACTCATCGCCGCAGGGCCGTCGCTCGGCCCCGCATTCCTCGTGCCAGCCGTCATCCTGGCCGCACTATCGCCGCTGCTGCGCACCCTCCGCCGCCACTGACCCCCGCCGGTTCCGTCTCCCACCCACGCTCCCCTGTCACAGAACGACGCGCCGCGGTCGATCTGTGACAGGGGAGCGTGGAGGTTCGGTGCTCGCCTGTCACAGAACGACGCCGGAGGCTCGATCTGTGACAGGCGAGCGCGGCGGGCCAACGCAGTCGGTGTCAGCGGGCGAGGGCGGCCCGGATGCGGTCCATCGTCTCCAGCGTGAGGCGCGTGCGCTCCTGGTCCTCGGCGGCGGCGGTCCCGCCCGCCTCGACGAGGGCCACGAAACGCTCCACCTCACCGCGCAGCGAGTGACGCTCGTCGGGCACCTCGACGGCCTCACGATCGCCGCCGACGGCGTGACGCACCACGCGTCGCGGGCTGACGAGGTCGTCGATCGACAGGGTCGCCCGCTCCCCCTCGATCTCGCTCGGACGCCCGGCGTTCGTGATCTTCGAGTACGACACGTCCACGACGAGGCCCGGATAGCCGAGCAGCGCAACGCCGGCGCCGTCGGCGCCGCTCGCGATCGGCACGTCCAGCGCCTGCACCGTGTCGGGGCGGCCGAAGAGCAGCACGGCCGCGTGAACGCTGTACACGCCGAGATCCGCGAGCGCGCCGCCGCCCATCGCCGGGTCGAAGATGTTGACGCGTCGCCCCGCCAGCACGTCGTCGTAGCGCGAGGACCGTTTGCCGTAGTGCAGCGACGCCCGCCGCAGGACACCGAGCGTCGGCAGCAGGTCGCGCACGACGCCGATCCCCGGGTCGTAGGCCATCCGCATCCCCTCCATGAGGATGAGGCCGCGCCGCGCCGCCTCCCGGGTGAGCTCGACCCACTCCCGCTCGGACGAGACGGCCGGCTTCTCGACGATGACGTGCCTGCCTGCGGCGAGCGCCGCGCGGATCTGCTCGGCGTGCACCGAGTTGGGAGAGCCCACGTACACCGCATCGATCGCCGGGTCGGCCAGCACGGCATCCAGATCGGATGCCGCGTGCGGCGCGCCGATGCGCAGGGCGATCTCGGCCGCGCGGTCCGCGTCGCGCGAGGTCGCCGTATGCAGCGCGATGCCGTCGACCTGGGCGACGGCACGCGCGAAGGCCTCGGTGATGATGCTCGAGCCGATCGTGGCGACGTTGATCATCGCACCAGCGTAGGCGTGGCCATGAGTGCGACGGCGCTCACGCGAGCGCGAGCGCCCGATGGACGGATGCGACGGCGCTGGATCCCTCCCCGACCGCCGCCGCCACCCGCTTCATGGATCCGCGTCGCACGTCCCCTGCGGCGAACAGCCGCGGCAGCGAGGTCTCGAACGGCAGCGGCTCGCGGCCCAGCTGCTGCCAGCGGGAGATCGACTGCACGGTGACGTCCGTGCCGGTGCGCAGGAAACCGTGGTCGTCGCGGTCGAGCGATCCGAGCCAGGATGTGGCGGGCTCGGCACCGATGAAACAGAACAGTCCACGGGCGTCGACGTCGCCGACCGTGTCGATGCGCACGCTCTCGAGGATGCCGTCGCCGCCCAGCGCCGTGACGTTGGCGGCCGTGTGGATGCGGACTCCCGGGCTCTCCAGCAGCCGGTCCACGAGGTAACTCGACATGCGCTGGCGCAGATCGGTTCCGCGCACCACGAGGTGCACGGGACAGCCGTTGCCGGAGAGGTACAGCGCGGCTTGCCCCGCGGAGTTCGCACCGCCGACGACGACAGAAGGTGCTCCGGCGACCTGGTGCAGTTCGAGGGGCGTCGCCGCGTAGTAGATGCTCGAGCCTTCGAACCGCGACCAGCCCTCGATGTTGAGACGGCGGTAGGCGGCCCCCGAGGTGACGATGGCGGTGCGGGTGCGGATGAGGCGCCCGTCGGCGAGGGTGACCTCGAGCCCCTCGGGAACCTCGGCGATCGCGACGGCCTCGCATGGGGCGTAGACGCGCACCCCGAACTTGAGCGCCTGGAGCGTCGCCTGCCCGATGAGCTGACCGCCGCTCACGCCGAACGGGAAGCCCAGGAAGTTCTCGATGCGAGATGTCGCGGCGGCCTGACCACCGGGCGCGACCGCATCCAGGAGCACCGTGTTCAGGCCCTCGGATGCGCCGTAGATGGCGGCGGCGAGACCGGCAGGTCCGCCGCCGATCACGACGAGGTCGACGGCTGCATCCGTCTCGGCCTGGTAGCTCAGCCCCAGCCGGTCCGCGACGATGCCGGGCGTCGCGCGCGCGACCGGCTCGCCCTGCAGATAGGCGATCGGCAGGTCCTCGATACGCACGCCGTGATCGGCATGCACGCCCATGTCGTCGGGATCCACCTCGACGGCGGTGTGCACGAGGTCGAGCCGCTCGGCGAAGCGGTCCAGAGCGAGGAACTCGCGCGATCCGCGCAGCCCGACGAACTTGAGAGTGAGGGCGGCGGGGCCGGTTCGCAACGACTCCCGCCTCTCCCACAGGGCGTGCAGGATCAGGTCGCAGAGCTCGTCGTCCTCCGCCATCAGCCGACGCAGCTGCCCCCGCGGCACCCGCAGGATGCGGCCGGGCTCGGCCACGCGGGCGGAGAGGAACGCCCCTTGCCCGTTCAGCAGACTCAACTCACCCGCGAACGTGCGCGCACCCATGCGTGTGAGCACCACCTCGTCGACCCAGCCCAGACCGTCGCGGACGATCTCGATCTCGGCGGTGTCGACGAGGATCATGTCGTAGTCGTGATCGCCGGAGCGGAACACGTAGTCCCCGGCGTCCACCTCCTCGGCGGTGCCGTACGCGCACAACCGCTCCCACTGCGCATCGGTCAGCTCGGAGGGACGAGTCGGCACGGCGACGGTCTCGTGACTCATACGCGGGATTGTCCTCGTCGGCCGGCTCCGCCACAACTCGACGGGCGCGTCACCCGCGTTCGGGGCCCATGAGCGGGCGCAGGGCCCGCGTCAGCGCCGCGATGTCGGCGCGATCCGACCCCGCCAGCACCTCCGCCTCCCGCCGCACCAGCTCCGTCATGGCCGCATCCACCACTCTGATGCCCTCCTCGGTCAGCAGGATGTAGACGCTGCGCCCGTCGGAGGGGTTGCGCTTTCGCACCACGAGCCCTCGCGTCGAGAGGTTCGCCAGCCGGTGCGACATCGTCGCGCTCGTGATCATCGTCCGTTCGATCAGCTGTGCGGGGCTCAGCCGGTGCGGAGGATCGGCCCGGCGCAGCGCCGCGAGCACGTCGAACTCCCACGAGGCCAGACCCGCCGTCGCGAACGCGGCCGCACGCAGCCGGTCCAGCCGGATGGCCGCACGACGCAGCCGCGACATCACATCGAGCGGAGTGAGGTCGACATCGGGCAGGCGTCTGCCCCACGCGTCGATCAGCAGATCGACCTCGTCGTCTCGACGGTCATCGCTCACACGACGACGGTAGCGTGCGCAGACGGCTCGCAGGCGGCATCTCCGATCTCCCGCGCGGGGTGCGAGGATCGAGACGGCGGACCCACCGACGGACGGAGCACAGGCATGACCTCGTACAACGATCACGTGATCGCGGAGTTCCGGCGAAACGGCGGCCGGGTGGAGAACTTCGGCGACGCCCTGATCCTGCTGCACCACATCGGCGCCCGCAGCGGCCTCGAGCGCATCGCCCCGCTCATGGCCCTCCCGGACGGAGCCGATGCCTGGCTGATCGCCGCCTCGAAGGCGGGGGCGGAGGACAACCCCGCCTGGTTCCACAACCTCCGCGCCCACCCCGACGTGACGATCGAGACGCCGGCGGGCGAGGTCCAGGTCACGGCTTGGGTGCTGGGTCCGTCCGAACGGGATGCGGCGTGGCAGCGCTTCCTCGCCGCCAGCCCCGGTTTCGGCGACTACGAGCGACGCACGACGCGCACCATCCCCGTGGTCCGTCTGGAACGCCGATGACGGGTCAGCCCGGAGTCGATGTCCCCGATGCGCGTGGCCGCACGGGCCTCGATCGCGTAGGGCGCGATCTGGACGGCAACCCCCGGGTGAGGGTGCGCGAGGTCCGCGTGCTCACCTCGAACTGGTTCGTGACGCGTACCACGACCTTCGACTTCCAGCACTCGGACGGCACCTGGACCACCGAGCACCGCGAGACGTACGACCGCGGCGACGGAGCGTGCATCCTGCTCTACGACGCCGAGGCGCGCACCGTGCTGCTGACCCGTCAGTTCCGCTACCCGGTCTACGTCAACCGGCATCCCGACGGCATGCTGATCGAGGCAGCCGCGGGACTTCTCGACGACGATGCTCCCGAAGCCGCCATCCGGCGCGAGGCAGAGGAGGAGACCGGGCGCCCGGTCGGCGACGTGGAGCACGTCTTCGACGTGTACATGAGCCCCGGCTCGGTGACCGAACGGCTGCACTTCTTCGCCGCGCCCTACCGCCGCGGCGACGTCGTATCGGGGGCGCGAGCGGGACTCGCCGACGAGGGCGAAGACATCGAGGTGCTCGAGCTCGACGTCGACGACGCGCTCGCGCGCATCGGCATCGACATCGTCGACGCCAAGACGATCATGCTGCTGCAGTGGGCGGCGCTGCGCGGACCCTTCTCGGCGGCCCGCGCGTGACGACGCGGCTGCTGCTGATCTCCGACACCCACATCCCGGCGCGTCGACGCACCCTCCCGGATGCGGTGCGTCGGCTCGCGGACGACGCCGATCTCATCGTGCACGCCGGCGACTGGGTCGTCGCGGGGGTGCTGGACGACCTCGCTCGGCACGGCGAGCTCGTCGGCGTCTACGGCAACAACGACGGCGCCGACCTCCGCGCCCGGCTCCCGCTGGTCGCGCACCGTCGGATCGAGGATGTGCGCATGAGCGTCGTGCACGAGACGGGCGACGCGCGCTCGAGGGAACGTCGGATGGATGCGGCGTACCCCGAGACGGATCTTCTCGTGTTCGGACACAGCCACATCCCGTGGGACACCGTCACGCCCGCGGGGATGCGCCTGCTGAATCCCGGCTCGCCGACCGACCGCCGCCGTCAGCCCGCCCACACCTGCATGAGGGTCACGATCGACGGCAACCGGATCGACGCGACGCTCGTCGCGCTCTGACCCGCTCGATCATCCCGCGTCCTCCGGCGCCAGCAGCGACCAGATCGAGGGCGGGTCACCTACGCTGCGCTCCAGGACGACGTACTCGGTCTCGGGATGCTCCGCGATGAAGCGCTGCGCATCCTCGAGCGTCATCACTCTCTCGGTCACCTCATCGCCGTTCTTCTCGGACCAGGAGTTCTTGAACTGGACGCGGTACTCCTTCACCTCTGCACCGCCCGGCTCACTGGATGCGGTCGACCTGCACGCGGATGAGCCCCGCATCCGGGAAACGCGCGAGGAGGAGATCCGCGACCTCGCGGCCCGCGTCGGCCGCTCCCGCCGACGCGTCCGCGGCGATCCGCACCTGGACCGCCTCCGAGGCCGCACCACCCGCCACGAACGGCGCGACCGAGCCGAGCGCGCCGGCCACCGCATCCGCGACGCGCGGCGGGAACACCGCCGCGACGCCGGGCGAGCCGAGCACGAGTTCGGTCACCGCGTCCCGCGGCGCAGAGGGCAGGGTCATGACGCGTCCTTTCGCGGCTGGGGGGCGTGGATGTCCTCGATCGTGACGTCGATCGCTGCGACCTCGAGATCGGTGTGCCGCTCGACGACCTCGGCGACCCGGCGGCGGACGTCGTCCGCCACGGCGTGCGCGTCGAGATCCCAGGCGATGGATGCGGTGATGTCGATCGTCACCGGGGCGCCGAGCTCCTCGACATCTCCGATGATGCGCGTGCGCCCGATGAACACCCCGTCCAGCTCGTCGGCGGCCGAGCGCAGGAGGGTACGCACCGCGCCTTCGGCGACGGTGATCCGCACTCTCGGGTCGGGATGGCGCACCGGCAGATCGCGGCCGGACCGCAGCTCTGCCGCGACCTGGTCGAGGATGCCGCCGAACCACCCCGCCGACGGCTCGGGAAGCGAGGCCGCATCGGCGGCGAACAGATCGCGGGAGAGGTCTCCGACGCGGGAGAGGGACTCGAGGGCGTTCAGGCACTCCGGGCACTGCTCGATCTCGGCGTCGCGCGGCGAACGTCCCGCTTCCAGGTACTCGCTCAGCTCCTGGACCGTGCGCCCGCAGTCGAGGACGTCGGGTGAGGCGTTCGAGGCGGTCATCGCCATCCCTCCATCCCGATCATGATGCTCGCTCTGGCGCGGGCGAGGTTTCCCCGTACCGTACTCACCGGCACGTCCAACTCCTCCGCGATCTCGGAGTAGCCGAGTCCCGCGGCTTCCCTGAGGAGCCAGGTCCGTCGTTGCGCCTCCGGCAGTCTCTCCAACGCGGCCGAGAGTGCCGCGAGTCTAGCGTTGCGTTCGGCGACGTGCTCGGGCCTGGTGCTCTCGGGTGTGGACGGCTCCCAGTCCTCGAACGGTTCCTCCTTCGCGGAGCGGCGCAGCACCCGCAGTGCTTCGCGCGACGCGATGCGCAGCAGCCACGCCTTGACCGACGAACCGTCGCGCAGGGTCGGCAGCTGTCGCCACGCGACGACGAAGGCGTCCTGCACCACGTCGTCGGCATCTGCTTGCGAGCGGAGCATGCGCGCGATGCACGCGCGCATGAGCGGACTGTGCCGACGCACGATCTCCGCGAAGGCTGCGACGTCGTCGTCGACCGCGCGCTGCACCAGGATGCGGTCGGACAGTGCTGCGAGGCCCTTCGCAGCCGATTCAGGCTCCGCCATCGGCCCCTCCGAAATCCACCGGAACTTTTTTGTGACGATCCGGCGGGTAGGTGCCTCATGTCAGTAGGGCGAAGTTAGCGCCGACGACGAGAACCGTCTCGCGCTCTTGTCACCGCCCTGGCAACGAGATAAAGGAGCACATCATGGCCACTGAGCAGAAGACCACCCCCGCCGTGACCCCCGCCCGCGTCGACCGCGGCGCCGTCGGCACGACCGGAACCGCCCCGACGGTCGCGGCCGCAGGCCGGACCGTCATCGCCGATGGCGTGGTCGCCAAGGTCGCCGGCATCGCGGCACGCGAGGTCCCCGGCGTGTACGCGCTCGGCGGCGGCGGCGCCCGCGCGCTCGGAATGATCCGCGACGCGATCAACGCGACCGACCTCACACAGGGTGTGAAGGTCGAGGTCGGCGAGACGCAGGCCGCGGCCGACCTCACGATCGTCGTGGAGTACCCCGCCCCCATCCAGGAGGTCGCCGCGGGCGTCCGGGCCGCGGTGGCCGGCGCGATCTCGCGGCTGGTGGGCCTCGAGGTCGTCGAGGTCAACGTGGAGGTCAACGACGTGCACCTTCCCGGTGACGACACCGACGACGACACCGAAGCGCGCGTCGCATGAGCGCCACGGTGAGCGGAGCGCTCGTGGGTGCGGTGCTCGCCGTGTCCGCCCTGCTGTTCGGCTTCTGGGGATTCCTCCTGGTCGCCCTGTTCATGGGCATCGGCGCGCTGGTCGGTCGCGTCGTGTCGGGTTCGCTCGACCTTCGCGCGCTCGCCAACGTGTTCTCCGGCCGCCGCACATCATGAGCACCGCGACCTGGTCCGCGCTCGGCGGCGGGATGACGCCCGCCGCCGAGACGGTCCTGCCGGGCCGGACGCTCGTGGCCGAGCGCGCCCTGGTCGCCGTCTGCGAGCAGGTGGCGGCCCGGGCCATGGGACTGCCGCGGCGCGAGGTCAGCGTCCGGCTCGGCGCCACCGCCGGCGCACTGGCGGTCCGGGTGGAGGCACCGCTTCCCGTCCCGGACCTGTCGGAAGCGCTCCCGTCCGCGCAGTCCGAGACCGTCACTGCCCGCGGGCACCGCATCCGCGAGCAGATCCGCACCGACGTCGCGGCGCTCACGGGCCGCGAGGTGCGCCGCATCGACCTCACGATCACCGGCGCCCGCATCGAGAAGAAGAGGAGGGTGAGATGACCGCCACCGGTACCACCGCGTCGTCGGACCGCGCCCTCGCGCGCGTGCGGCGACGTGAGACCCACTCGCCCCGGTCGACGGCCATGGTCGTCGCCGTGGTCCTGCTGATCGCGCTGGTCGCCTACCTTGCGACCGAGATCGTGCTGGTCATGGCGGACGCACCGTCGCTCATCGCGGCCCCGGCCGATCTGCTGCGCGGCCTCGCCGCGGCATCCGGCACGGTCATGACCGCGATCGGTGCGGCCGTGGCGCTTCTGGGGGCGGTCCTCGTGGTGATCGCCGTCACCCCCGGCCGACTCGCGAAGCACACGATGGCCGCCGGCGACGGCACGATCGTCGTCGTGGACAACGGCGTGGTCGCCGCCGCCCTCGCTCAGCATCTGAGCGACACCCTCGGCATCGATCGGCGCCGGCTCACCGTCGGAGTGGGCCACCGCCGCGTCGATGTCACCGTCCGGCCCGAGACGGGTCTGAACATCGACCTCGATGAGGTGCGTGCCGCGGCCGACGCGGAGCTGGCCACATACCGGCTGAGCCCGTCGGTCGTGCTGAGCGTGCACCGCCGTCTCGACAGGAAGGAGGAGCGATGAACACCACCCGCCGCGGTCTCAACCGGGCCCTCGTCCTCCTCGTCGGCCTCATCGCCCTCGCCTCGGGAGCGGTGGTCGTATGGGCGTCCCTGTCCGCCGACGCGCATCGGTTGTGGGAGCAGACTCTGACCATGGGCGCAGAGGCCGTGGATGCCGCACATGCAGCGACCCTCGTCGGCGCGGGTCCCGTCTCCTGGGCGGGCATGGGCGCGGTGGCCGGCGCGGTGATCCTCATCGTGCTTCTGCTCACCCCGGTCGCACTGCTGGCGCACCGCCGCTCGCGCACCGTACTGCGCAGCGCCGAGGCGGATGCGGCTCCCGGCCGCGTCGTCGTCCGGGAGGGGTTCGCCTCCGACGCGGTCACTGCGTCGCTGGCGCGGCGGGCCGACATCCTGTCGACGCGCGTCGTGGCCGACGACGTCCGGAACGCTCCCGTGCTCCACGTGGCCGTCACCCCGCACCCCCAGGCGTCGCCGCGCGAGATCGCCGACCACGTCGCCACCGTCGGCGCCCGTCTCGACACCCTCCTGGACCGCCCCACGCGCACCTACATCTCACTTCACGCAGGGCTCCGGGCACGTCTCGCCTCGGACCGGCGCACCCTCACGTGACCGCGCACCGCGCGCGGGTCATCCGAAAGAAGAGAAAGGAGACCCTCATGGGACTCGACGACAAGATCAAGAACGCTGCGGAGGACCTCGTCGGCAAGGCCAAGGAAGCCGCCGGCAAGGTCACGGGCAACGAGAAGCTCGAGGCCGAGGGCAAGGCCGAACAGGCCAAGTCCGATCTCAAGCAGGCCGGCGAGAACGTGAAGGACGCCTTCAAGTAAGCCGGAACGGACGTGCCCCGCGGCCTCGGTCGCGGGGCACGTCGCTTCCAGGGATACCCATGCCGGGCCCCGGCTGCGACGATCGACGGGTGTCCGACCCCACCTCCCCCGCCCGCTCGCGGATCGTCGTCGCCCCCGACAGCTTCAAGGGCTCGCTCGACGCGACGAGCGCGGCGGGCGCCCTGGCCGAGGGGTGGCGGAGCGTCCGCCCCGACGACGAGCTGCTGCTGAGGCCGATGGCCGACGGCGGCGAAGGCACCCTGGATGCGTTCGCTGCAGCGATCCCGGGCTCTCGACGCGTTCCCGTCGCCGTGACGGGACCCACGGGGCGTCGGATCGACTCCCACTGGCTGATGCTGCCCGGCGAGCACCCCCGCACCGCCGTGGTCGAGCTGGCGTGCACGTCCGGCATCGAGCTCGTGGAGGCAGGCGAGACCGTCGACCCGCTGACGACGCACACGCTCGGATTCGGCGAAGCCATCCGCGCCGCCCTCGCGGCGGGTGCCACCCGCCTTCTGCTCGGGATCGGCGGCAGCGTGTCCAGCGACGGCGGCTCAGGAGTGTTGACCGCGCTCGGCGCGATCGTCCGGGATACGGACGGCCGCCAGGTGCCCTCCGGAGCGGCCGGCCTCTCGCGCGCCGCATCCCTCGATGCCAGAGGGCTCCTGCCGCCGCCGGCCGACGGGAGCCTCGTGCTCTCCGACGTGCGCGCCCCGCTCCTGGGCCCCGGCGGCGCCGCGCGGATGTTCGGCCCCCAGAAGGGGGCGGACCCCGATCAGGTCGACCGGATCGAGACCGCGCTGACGCAGTGGGCCCGGGTCGCCGGTGCCGCCCCGGATGCGGCGGGGGCGGGAGCGGCCGGCGGATGCGGTTTCGGCCTCCTGGTCTGGGGCGCCCGGCTCGCTTCGGGGGCGGACGCGGTCGCCGAGACGATCGGACTCGACGCCGCCCTCGCGGGCGCGCAACGGGTGATCACGGGCGAAGGGTCCTACGACTCCCAGTCGCTGCTGGGCAAGGCGCCGGGCGTCGTCCGCGCGTACGCCGAGGCTCGGGGCGTGCCCGTGAGCGTCGTCGCGGGGCGCTTCGGCGTAACCCCCGGGATGGATGACCTGTCGCTGGAAGAGCTCGCGGGTTCCGCCTCTGCGGCAGTGTCGGATCCGCGACGATGGCTCCGCGAAGCGGGCGCCCGACTCGCGCGCGCACAGACGCGGCGCGATAGCGTGTAGGGACGATACCGGCGAGGCGAGGAGCGCACGATGAGTCTCCAGGCGCGACTGCGTCGGCGGGTCGAAGAAGACCTGCGCAGCGCCCGGGTGCTCATCGACGGCGACGCGGAGGCTCTCATCACCGGCATCCGGCGCGTCATCGGCCCCGATCAGCTCGTCCTACCCGGTGTCGGCGAGCGGCCGGCCGATCTCGGCGTCGTCATCATCGACCGCAAGGCGCACGGTTCCACCCTGCACCGCGCGCAGGAGTTCTTCTCCCGCATCGATGCGCAGCTCGTCGACGACGCACCGCGGATCTGTCTCATCGTGGGCGGCGCGAACTCGGTGGCACCGCGCACCCTCGCGCGTCTGCTGAGCGCCGAGGTCGTCCACCAGATCGTGGTCAGCACCGCGCCCTCGCTGGCGACCACACGCGACCGGGCCGACCGCCGCCGACTGCGCGCCCTGGGGTGGCTGGGAATCGACATCCTGCGACTCGGTCGCGTCTGAGCGTCACTGCTCGAACCGCAAGGAATGCGCAAGAAATGCGCAAGATCCGCAATCCCACCGCAAGATTCGGGTGGTTCCGTCCGAATTCCCCCGTACGCCGTCCGCAGCTGGAACCGCTCTCGTACCGTAGCTCCAGCAGCACTCCGCTGCTCTCGGTGAGCGCCCCGTCACCCGAAGACGTGGGCGCTCACCGCTCCTTCGGCAGGGGACGACATGGCGAAGACTCCTGCGCTTCCGAGCGCACGAAAGCGGCAGTGGGGATCCGAACGACGCCGCGAGCCACTGCCCACGCTCCACCCGCGTCCCTCGGCCGCGAAGATCGTCTGGGCACGCATCGCCATCGCGATCACGGTCGCCGGCTGGGCCGCCTACATGCTCACCACGGCACTGCGCCAGATCTTCGCGTACGACGGCGAGCACATCTGGCCCACGATCGAGGCGTGCATCTACGCCCTCGTCATCACGGCACTGAGCTTCTCTGCGCTGATGTTCCTCGTGCAGCGGGAAGCCGCTCTCCGACGGTTCCGCGATCACGATCGGGTGCCGCGCGCGGGCTGGACCGTCACTTCGACGATGAGCACGGCGAGGGGATGACGGTCCTCATCCCCTCCTATGCCGAGGAGCCCTCGGTCATCCGCAAGACCATGTGGTCGGCGGCGCTGCAGGAGTATCCGTCGCTGCGGGTCGTGCTGCTCCTGGACGACCCCCCGTTCCCCACGGATCCGCACACGATCGCACGCCTGGAGGCGACCCGCCAGATCGCCCTCGGAATCGCCGAGGACCTCGCCGAACCCGCGTACCGCTTCACCGAGGCGATGTTCGACTTCGAGCAGCGCGCCGCAACGGGCGGCGTCGGCGAGGCGGAGATCCTCTCCTTGCGAGACGAGTACCGCTACGCGGTCGCCTGGCTCAACGACATGGCGGACTCCGAACCGCACGAGGACCACGTCGACACCTTCTTCATCGACCAGGTCGTCCGCGGGCTGGCCGACGACCTGGACCTCACGGCGTCCGCGCTCGAATCCGCGGCCGAGTCCCAGACAGAGCTCTCGCACCAGCGCCTGCACGAGCTGCATCGGCGCCTGGTGTGGATCTTCTCGGTGGATGTGGGAACGTTCGAGCGCAAGCGCTACGCCTCGCTGTCCAGCGAAGCGAACAAGGCGATGAACCTCAACGCGTACATCGGCCTGATGGGCGGTCGCTACCGGTTCGTGGAAGGCCCCGGTCGCAAGACGGTGCTGCGCCTGGTCGCCGGCGCGGGACAGGAAGCGGACCTCGTCATCCCCAACTCGGACTACCTGCTCACCCTCGACGCCGACTCTCTCCTGCTCCGCGACTACTGCCTGCGGCTGGTCTACTTCCTCGAGCAGCCCGGCAACGAACGCGTCGCCGTCACGCAGACGCCGTACTCCTCGTTCCGCGGCGCTCCGACGCGCATCGAGCGACTGGCGGGCGCGACGACCGACATCCAGCACATCCTCCACCAGGGCATGTCGGGCTACGACGCGACCTTCTGGGTCGGTGCCAATGCCGTCATCCGCATGGAGGCGATGGACGACATCATGCAGATCGATGATGCCGAGGGCTTCGAGGTGCGTCGCTACGTGCAGGACCGCACCGTGATCGAGGACACCGAGTCCTCGGTGGATCTCGCCGATCACAACTGGACGCTCGTGAACTACCCCGAGCGACTCAGCTACTCGGCCACGCCGCCCGATTTCGGCTCGCTCGTGGTGCAGCGGCGGCGCTGGGCGAACGGCGGCCTGCTCATCCTGCCGAAGTTCCTGCGCCAGGTGCGCGCCCGCAGACGCACGTCGCGCCCCGTACGCCTGGGCGAGTGGATGATCCGCGTGAACTACATGGCCTCGCTCGCGTGGGCCAGCTTCGCGCTGCTCTTCCTGCTCACGTTCCCGTTCGACAGCGACCTGCTGAGCCCGCTCGTCCTGGTGGCGGCAGCCCCGTACTTCCTGTGCCAGGCGAGCGACTTGAAGTACTCCGGCTACCGCTACCTCGACATCCTCCGCATCTACGGTTTCAACCTCATCCTCCTGCCGGTCAACCTCGCCGGCGTGCTGAAGTCGATCGAACAGGGCCTGACCGGCCGCAAGATCCCGTTCGCCCGCACTCCGAAGGTGCGCGAGCGCACGGCGACGACGCTGCTCTACGTCGTCGCGCCCTGGGCGATCGTCGCGTTCTCGATCTTCACCGCGTGGTGGAGCTTCAACGCCCAGAACTGGGGAACGTTCTTCTTCGGCACGCTCAACGCGGTCTGCGCCCTGTGGGCGTGTGTCGAGAACATCGGCATCCGCAACTCGCTCGTCGATGTGTGGATGGGACTGACCAACTGGATGTGGGTTCCCGTTCCCACCGAGACCTCGGGCCGCGCCGCCCCCGGTGAGCCCGGGTTCGACTGGCAGGATGCACTGTTCCACGGCTACCCCGCGGCCGGCGATCCGGTCCGTCGCGCAGCCCGGCCCACCGCATCCGCCGCGGTCGAGCAGGCACCGTCGCGCGCGCTCGAGGCGAGAAGCGCGACGGGCCGGCGCGCATGAACCCGCGCGTCGCCTACACTGCACCGCCCGCTCCCGGCCCATACGACGGCAAACGCCTGTCGCCGTGGCGGGTCACGCTCGGGGTGATCATCCTCGTGGCCATCGTCGCCGGTTCGCTCTTCGGCTACCGCCTGCTCGTGGTCGATCAGGTGCGCGCGGTGACGGGGGCCGCGTGGTTCGCACCGTACGTCGACGTGACCACGACACCGTTCTTCGCGTTCGAGAAACCCGAGAACGATGCCGACCGGGACGTCGTCCTCTCGTTCGTGGTGGCCGCCGCGGCGGATTCGTGCACGCCGTCCTGGGGCGGGTACTACGACCTCGACGAGGCGGCGCGCGATGTCGATCTGGACCGGCGCATCACGCGGCTGCGCGAGAGCGGCGGCGATGTCGTCCTGTCCTTCGGCGGCGCAGCGGGCACCGAGCTCGCCAATGCCTGCGCCGACGAAGAGGGGCTCGGGCAGGCCTATCGGAGTGTCGTCGACCGCTACGACGTATCGACGATCGACCTCGACATCGAGGGGGAGAACCTCGAGGACCCCGTGTCGGGTCTGCGCCGCGCGGTCGCGATCGCCGACCTGCAGCGCGAGCGGCGGGCGGCGGGCGAGGACCTCGCGGTCTGGCTCACGTTGCCGGTCGCGCCCGACGGGCTGACCGCCGCTGCGCGCACCGCCATCGCGCAGATGCTGGAGTCCGGGGTGGATCTGACCGGCGTCAACGTCATGACGATGGACTTCGGCGTCGACCGTGGCAGGCAGACCATGGCCGAGACCGCGATCGACGCGCTCCGCGCGACGCATGCGCAACTCGGCGCGCTCTACGAGGACGCCGGGACGACCCTTACCGCGCCCACCCTCTGGGGCAAGCTGGCGGCCACGCCCATGATCGGCCAGAACGACGTGCCCGACGAGGTCTTCACCCTCGACGATGCGACGGCGCTGAACGCTTTCGCGCAGCAGCAGCGGATGTCACGACTGTCGATGTGGTCATTGAACCGGGACCGGACGTGCGGCACCAACTACGCCGACACCTCGGTCGTCTCCAACGACTGCAGCGGCATCGACCAGCAGGACGCGACATTCGCCGAGACCCTGCAGCCCGGATTCGAGGCCGCGCCCGACGAATCTGCGGGGCGCCGCACCACGCCGGAGCCCGTGCCCACGGCGACCGACGACCCCGCGGCCAGCCCGTACCCGATCTGGACCGAGACCAACACGTACCTCTCAGGCGCGAAGGTCGTATGGCGGCAGAACGTCTACGAGGCGAAGTGGTGGACGCGCGGCGACGATCCGGACAACCCTTTGGCGGATGCGGACTCGTGGCCGTGGCGGCTGATCGGTCCCGTGCTGCCGGGCGAGACGCCCTACCCGCAGCCCACGCTGCCGGAGGGCACCTACCCGGACTGGGACCCGGTGACGACGTACACCGAAGGCCAACGGGTGATGTTCCAGCAGGTCCCCAATGAAGCCAAGTACTGGACGCGCGGCGACAGCCCCGCCGCGCAGGCGACGGATGCGGACGGCTCGCCGTGGCAGCCGCTGACGATCGTGCAGCTCGAGCAGGTCATCCAGAGCGGTCCCTGACACGACGCCGCGTCAACCCCCGCGAGGGAGAACGCGGCGCGGCGTAGCGTGCCGGCATCCGCTGGATCCGATCGAAAGGAGACCACGATGTCGAACAACACCTTCCCTCCCCCCGTACCGCTTCCCGGGGACGGAGAGCGAGACCAGGAGCCGACGCGCGACGTGGACGGCGAAGAGGTGCTGGACGGGGACCTCGACGACGACCAGATCGACAGCGCCGAAGCCGATCGCATCGCCTCCCAGGAGGGCGGCGCAAGCTGAGCCGAGAGACCCTGCGCCCGACGTCGCGGGGTCTCCGACTCACGCCGCCGCGGTCAGTCCGCGTGTTCCGGCGGCCACACCACGGAGAACCGCTCGAAGACGATCTCCTCGTCCTCCGACCAGACGGCGCCGCGCGCGGCGCTGACCCGCTCCCAGTAACGCCGGTGCTCGCGCCGCCAGCTCTCGAGCGAGCCGTCGTCCTCTCCCTCGTCCCTGGCGAAGGATGCGTCGGCGCTGGTGAAGGGACCGAGGCGCAGCTCGGTGCTGCGGATCACGATGCGCGGTGCGCCCGTGCTGTCGCAGGCGATCCAGTGGGAACCGATACGCGGCACGGCATCGCCACGCGCCACGAAGTCCGCGACGAGCTCGGCGGTCGCGCGCTTGCGTCCCGACAGGACGATGTCGAGGAGCTCGTCGGCCAGGCGCGCCGAATCACCGAAGTGCTCGACGGTGTAGTCGGGTGAAGCACTCACCGCCTCGGGGTGGGCGGCGCGATACTCCCCCACATCCGTTCGGCAGCGGCGATGTCGCGAGTGAGGGCGACGGAGGAAAGCGACGGCTCGGACATCGGTCGATTCTCTCACCCTCCACGCAAAAGCAGGTGCCCGGGACGGCGAACGCCGTCCCGGGCACCTGCTGCTCATCCGTTAGAGCTCGGAGCGACGCGCCCGCGCCCGCAGCCGGAGCATCGCCAGGATGCCGAGGCCGAGCATCGCGGCGCCGAACAGCGACGCGGACATCATCGGCGTCGTGTCCTGCCCCGTCGCGGCCAGCGCACCCGCGGCCGCACGTACGGTGACGGGTAGCTCAGCGAGGATCCGGTCGCCATCGCGCAGTTGGATGTGGTGCTCCCCCGGCGTGATGTCCGCGGGGATCGTCACGGTCGCACGGAGCGCGCCGTCGGTCACATCGACCGTGGCGAGCGCGCGATACGTGCTCGCGATGCCGATCTCCACCTTCGCGACATCGAGTCCCTGCGCCGTCACCGTCAACGACTCTCCGGCCCGCACGTCCGTGCGCGACAGGACCGCGGTGACGTCGGACTCACCCGGGTTGCCCGGGTTGCCCGGGTTGCCCGGGTTGCCCGGGTTGCCGGGCTCGGTTCCGTCTTCGGCCGTGAACGTCCAGTTGTCGACCTCCATGAGCTTCGAGTCCGTGCCGCCCTCGGGCTCCGCGAAGACGAAGAACACATCGTGCTCCCCGGTCGCGCCGGTGACGTCAGCCTTCACGGTGGTCCACTCGCCCACGGTTCCCTCGACGGCGATCTCGCCGACGACGGGGCCGTCGACCTCGTCGAGCCGGACCTGGATCGACGCGCCCTCCACGAGCGGCTTGACCCGGGCCGAGACCGAGGCGGCCCCGTCACCGAAGTCGACCCCCGAGATTCCGGCGAAGTCGCCGTCGTCGATGGAGCTCAGCGCCATGTTGCCGCTGCCGTTGTGCTCGGGGAACTCGACCGACGCCGCATCCGTCGCGACCGTCTTCAGCCCGAGCTGCCATGCCAGCGTCTCTGCCTCGAAGGTGCGGTACGGGTCGAACGCCTCGACCTGCTCGACGCCTGCGCGGGTTCCCTGGACGGGCTTGATGGTGCCGTCCGCGTTGAACTCGAGCTTGTCGATGTGCACCGAGCGGTAGCCCTGGGTCGATCCCGGGGTTCCGAGCGCCGCAGCCCACGCCGCGCCCCGCGTCTGAGCGTGGTACGTGAAGTACGTCTCGCCCTTGAACGTGAACATGTCGGAGTGGTTGTTGCCGCCGTTACCCGCGCCGAAGAAGTTCGACTGGTTCTGGAAGGCGACACCCGCATACGTGGACGCCGGCAGGTTCATCGGGTCGTCGGTCATCATGTAGGCGATCGCTCCGGTGGGCGGGTAGACCCCCTCCTGCGGACGCACCTGGAAGTTCGACGAGTACGAGTAGTAGTACGTGTCGCCGCGCTTGAACATGCTCGAGGCCTCGAACATGCCGGGGCCGTCGATCTCCACGGGGTCGCCGTCGAGCGTCACCATGTCGTCCTTCAGCTTCACGACGCGCGTCGACTTCGGGTTCTGCGGACCCTGGACGTTGCTGCCCGAGCCGATCTGCGAGTTGCCGCCGAAGTACAGGTACGCCTGTCCGTCGTCGTCGATGAAGACCTCGGGGTCGAACAG
Source organism: Microbacterium sp. KU4F (assembly GCF_056868075.1). NCBI lineage: Bacteria > Bacillati > Actinomycetota > Actinomycetes > Micrococcales > Microbacteriaceae > Microbacterium > Microbacterium sp. KU4F. The sequence goes on from NZ_CP200324.1 coordinate 1,780,385, forward strand.
CCACATCCCCGCGGGGAATCCACCACCGGCGATGTACTCCGGCGAGACGGTGTCGGGGATGATCTTCTTGCCGACCGGGTCGGTCCAGGGCCCGAGGGGCGATCCACCCACGACGACGGCCGTGCCGGTACCGCTGTCGCAGAAGTACAGGTAGACCTTGCCGTCCTTCTCGATCGCCGCCGGAGCCCAGGAGTTGCGTGCCCACGGAGCTGCGCCGCCCTCACGCGCGATCGGAACCGCGCCGTGGTCGACCCAGTTGACCATGTCGGAGGTCGACATGACGTTCAGACGCGTGATGTCGCCGTAGCCGTTGGACTGCGTCGGCAGGCCGTTCGCGTCCTTGCTGTTCTTCTCGTACTGCTGCGTGTCATCCGTCGAGTAGATGTAGAGGCGGCCGTTGTAGATCAGGTGGTGCGGGTCGGCGCCGAACTTGTGGCCGACGAGCGGGTTGTGGTCGCCGACGGGCTTGGTCTGCACCTCTTCCAGGCTGCCGTAGGTCGGGGCCGCCGGGGCGTCCGCGACCTTGATCAGCGACATGTCGTCGACCTGGAAGTCCTGCAGTGCACTCGATCCCCACGGTGTCTCGACGAAGAACCAGTCCGCGGACGCGTGGTTGGCCCCTGCCGTGAACTCCTTGGAGAAGGTGCCCCACTCGCCGCGCGTGTAGGTCTGACCGTTGTCGACGCAGTCGTTGAAGTTGCTCGGGCAGAACGTGAAGTTGAACTGCTGGGTCGGCTCACCCTCGGTGTACTTCAGCTTGCCGCCGAGGCGGTAGGTGGCGCCGACTTCGAGCTTGCCGGTCACCGAGGCGAAGGGACCCGACTGGGTGTTGGTGCGGCCCGTGACCTTGAGGGAATGTGCGCCGCTGGCGGCGTCATCGCTCAGGGCGAGCGTGCCGGAGCGCGTCGCGGTCCATCCCGTGAACCCGTCCACGAACCGGCCATCGGGAAGAAGGTTGCCGGCGACGGCCGGCGGCTCGGTCACGGCGGGCGTACCGGGATCGGTGCCGCCTGCCGCCGTCAGGGAGACATCGTCGATGACGAAGCTCTGCACGTTCGTGTTCCACGGCGTCTCGACGAACATGATGTCGTAGTTCGCGATCGCCGGCGTGAAGGTCTTCTCGAGGACCTTCCACTGCCCTGCGGTGAGGGTGGCACTGGTCACGACATCGCACTGACTGCGCGAGCTCGTGCACAGCACGACGTTGAAGTTCTGGGTGGCCGCGCCCGCGTCGAACTTCACCGCGAGCGACAGATCGTAGCTCTTCGCAGGATCCAGGAGGCCGGTGACGGTGGCCGTCGGCCCGGACTGGAACGTGGTGCGACCGCTGATGGCGAGCGATTTACTCCCCGACTTCGCATCGCTGCTCTCGGCGAGCGTTCCGCCGAGGGGCGCGCTCCATCCGCTGATCCCGGCTTCGAACGTGCCGTTCGCGATCAGCGGGGTGGACGCGGCGTGGGCCGCGGGAATCGCGACCGCCGAGGACAGCGCAAGCGCGCCGATTCCCAGCAGCGCGCCGAGCGTCCGTGGCCCGCGTGCGAGTGCACGGCGAGGGGTGCGTAGGGGTGGTCTCACGTCTTGTCTCCTTTGAGTTCGAGTGCCACCAGCGCCTCATCTGCGAAAGCGCCGCTCCCGTCGATCAGTCGCCGGCCTCACCGGCCACGAACCCGGTTCCGACGCAGGGAGCCACCTCGCTCACTGCACCCTGTCCGCGCACGGGAGGCCGCGGGACGCCGTCCCCTTCGCACGCAGGCTTGTCGCCGCTGCGAGGGGCCGACTCACCCTGCGTCGTCGGCGTCTGGTCGTCGGCGAAAACGCGAGAATGGGGAACCGTTCGTGATGTTACCGGTACCATTAGCGCTAACACAATGGCCTCGCATAACAAACTCTCAGTTTCGAACGATTCTCGACAGCCTGCCCCTCCGGCAGGGCAGCCTAAAAGCGCCTGCGCTCGCAAGCCGCGGCGCACCGCCGGGGCGCCGCAACCGCCGCGGGGCTGATCCTCGTCAGCGACGGGGCGCGGTCGTCGGGTCGGCGAGGATCGGCGCGAAGGCGAGTTCGGCGGGCCCGATGAGCATGAGTCGCGAGCGCAGCCGGGAACGTTCGAGGCGCACGACGCGCCCCTCCGCGCCCAACGGATGCAGGCGCACCGCCGCCGAGAGCCGCTCCCTGCTGACGGAGAGCAGCGAGCCCAAGTAGCCCGAGAGCACCACGAGCTCGGGGCTGAAGGCGTTGACGAAGTTGGTCAGAGCGATCGAGAGCACGTCGACCTGCCGCGCGACCTCCGCCATGACCTTCGGGTCGCGTGCGACCCCCAGTTCGACATCCAACTCGTCCTCGTCGAGTCGTCGGCGTCCCAGCAGCGGTTCGATGAGGCTGAGATCCACCTCCGCCTCCAGGCATCCCCGCCGACCGCAGACGCACTTGATGCCGCCGGGGTTGACGACCGTGTGACCGAGCTCGCCCGCGTACCCGGACGTGCCCCGCAGCAGCGTGCCGTCCATGATCACGCCGCCACCGATCCCGCGCAGCGAGCCGCCGAGGTAGAGCAGATTGCGCACCCCGCGGGCGACGCCGAACCGCGTCTCCACCAGCGCGCCGATGCTGGCGTCGTTGCCCGCCGTGACGTGCATGCCGAGCTTGTCGGACATCCGGGCCGCGATGGGCTCGTGCCGCCACTGCAGGGTCGGTGCCACGAGCACCGATCCGCGGGCATCCACCAGGCCCGGCACCGCGAGCCCCACACCGACCACGCGGTAGTGCCGATCGATGTCGGCTCGCATCACGTTGATGAGATCGACGGCGAGCTGGACGAAGCGGCGCGGGCTGACGGGGCGGGCGGTGTCGTGATGGAGGCGGGCGTGCACCGTGCCGCCGAGTCCGATGAGTGCGACCGTGACGCCGTCCGCATCCACACCGACGCTGATCGCCGAGACCGCGTCGTCGACCTGCAACTCAGAGATGGGCCGGCCCGCCTTGCCGGTCGAGGGGACCGCCGGCAGCTCCGCACGAGAGCCGCATCCATCAGCTCCGAGACCAGGCCCGTGATCGTGGAGCGGTTGAGCCCGGTCTGGGCACTGCGCTGCGCGCGCGAGAGGGTGCCGTTCAGCCGAAGTTCCGAGAGCACGGCCACGAGGTTCTGGCGGCGGACCGCGTCATTCGTGGTTCCACCCCCCGCGGAGCCCGCGGGGGGTGGAAGATCAGGCCCCGTCGCGACGGTCACCGCAGTCACCCGGCAATTCTGGCACGGCGTCCGGCGGTCGCCCGGCGCGGGGCGCGGCGCTCACGCGCCGCCGCTGCGTCGCTTGTTGAAGATGTCGAAGGCGACCGCCAGCAGCAGCACGATGCCCTTGATCGCCATCTGCCATGCCGCATCCACGCTGAGGATCGACAGACCCATGTTGAGCACGCCCATCACGAGACCACCGATCACGGCGCCGACGACCGTGCCGATACCGCCCTGGACCGCCGCCCCGCCGATGAAGACGGCGGCGATCGCATCCAGCTCGTAGTTCTGACCGGCGGAGGCGACCGCGCTGCCGGCACGGGCCGTACTCACCACGGCCGCGAGGCCCGCGAGCACACCCATGTTGACGAAGATGAAGAAGTTGACCCATCTCGTCTTCACACCGCTCATGACGGCGGCGAACAGGTTGCCGCCCATCGCGTAGATGTGCCGGCCGAACACCGTGCGGTTGAGCACGAACGTGTACGCGAGCACGAGCACCGCGAGGATGATGAGCACGATCGGCGTTCCGTTGTACGTGGCGAGCGTCCACGCGGTGGCCATGATCGCCACGACCGCGACGGCGTTCTTCAGCCAGAACGACCACGCGACCTCGCGCGGCAGCTCCATCCGGCGCAGCGTGGCGCGCGTGCGCAGCTGCTGGGCCACGAGCGCGACCGAGGCGAGCAGCCCGAGCACGAGGGTGAGCGCATCGCGGTCCGCGACGTAGCCGAAGACGGGCGGAAGCCACCCGGCACCGATCGCCGTGAAGCCGTCGGGGAGCCCGCTGATCGTGCCGCCGGTCAGCAGCACGAGGGTGAGACCGCGGAACAGGAGCATGCCGGCCAGGGTCACGATGAACGCCGGTATCCCGACGAACGCCACCCAGAAGCCTTGCCATGCACCGACGACCGCGCCGACGACGAGGGAGAGGATGACCGCCGCCCACCACGGCAGTCCCCAGTTGTTCATGGAGATCGCCGCGATCGCGCCCACCATGGCGACGACCGACCCCACCGACAGATCGATGTGACCGGCGATGATGACCATCACCATCCCGATCGCGAGGATCAGGACGTAGGCGTTCTGTTGGATGAGGTTGTTGACGTTGCCGGGCATCAGGAGGCGGCCACCCGTCATCACCTGGAACAGCACGATGATGATCACGAGGGCGGCCAGGATGCCGTACTGACGGAAGTTGATCCGGGCGAGCAGACCCCGCCTCTTCTTCGGCGGGGTGTCCACCGTCTGCGTCGACGCAGTAGCCATGTCAGTTCCTTCCGGCGGTCATGTGCCGCATGAGCGTTTCCTGGGTCGCGTCGGCACGGTCGACCTCCGCCGTGATGCGCCCTTCGGAGATGGTGTAGATGCGGTCGGAGAGCCCGATCACCTCGGGAAGCTCCGAGGAGATGACGATGACCGCCTTCCCCTGCGCCGCGAGTTCGTTGATGATGCCGTAGATCTCGTACTTGGCTCCCACGTCGATGCCGCGGGTGGGCTCGTCGAGGATGAGCACGTCGGGTCCCGTGAACATCCACTTCGAGAGCACGACCTTCTGCTGGTTGCCACCGGACAACCGGCCCGTGATCGCGGCGACGCTGGGCGCCTTGATGTTCATCTTGTAGCGGTACGAGTCGGCGACCTTGTACTCGCGGTAGCGGTCCACGACGCCGAGCCGCGCCAGCCGCGCGAGCGCGGACGCCGAGACGTTGACCTGGATGTCGCCGATGAGGTTCAGGCCGTACTTCTTGCGGTCCTCGGTGGCATAGGCGATGCCGTGGCGGATCGCCGCATCCACCGTCCGCACGTCGATCCGCTCGCCGTTCTTGTAGACCTCACCGGAGATCCCGGTGCCGTACATGCGACCGAAGACGCTCATCGCGAGCTCGGTGCGCCCCGCGCCCATGAGACCGGCGAAGCCGACGATCTCTCCCGCGCGCACCATGAAGGACGCGTCGTCGATCACGACGCGCTCGGTGTCGACCGGGTGGTGCACGGTCCAGTGCTCGACGCGGAACAGCTCCTCGCCGATGTCGGGCTCGCGCGGCGGGAACAGGCTGTTGAGGTCGCGACCGACCATGGCGCGGATGATGCGCCCCTCGTCCGTCTCCGGGTCGTCACGGCGCATCGTCTCGATCGTGCGGCCGTCGCGGATGATGGTGATGCGGTCCGCGATGCGCAGCACTTCCTTCAGCTTGTGGCTGATGATGATGCAGGTGATCCCCTGCGCCCGCAGCTGGTCGATGAGATCCAGCAGATGGGCGGAGTCGTCGTCGTTGAGAGCCGCGGTGGGCTCATCCAGGATGAGCAGCTTCACCTCTTTGGCCAGCGCCTTCGCGATCTCCACCAGCTGCTGCTTGCCCACACCGAGCTCGAAGATCTTCGTCGCCGGGTTCTCCTTGAGGCCCACCCGCGCGAGCAGGGCTGCTGCTTCCCGGTTCGTGGCGTTCCAGTCGATGACGCCCCGCCGCGACTTCTCGTTGCCGAGGAAGATGTTCTCGGCGATCGAGAGATACGGACTCAGCGCGAGCTCCTGGTGGATGATGACGATGCCGGCCGCTTCGCTGTCATTGATCGAGCGGAACGCGACCTGCTGCCCGGAGAGGGTGATCGTGCCCTCGAAGCTGCCCGCCGGGTAGACGCCGCTGAGCACCTTCATGAGCGTGGACTTGCCCGCGCCGTTCTCGCCGCAGATCGCGTGCACCTCGCCGGGGTAGACGTCGATCGAGACGTCGGAGAGCGCCGGCACGCCGTTGAAGGACTTGGAGATCCCCGCCATGCGCAGGATCGGTTCGGTCATGGTGTGTCCCTTCGCCGCCCGCGGGCGACGCTCGAGCGGCGGGGCGGGTGAGACCCGCCCCGCCGCGTGGATGGATCAGAGACCGACGTCGGAGGCCTTGAGGAAGCCGGAGTCGATGAGCTTCGACTGCACGTCGTCCTTCGTGACCACCTCGGGCGTCAGCAGGAACGACGGCACGACCTTCTTGCCGTTGTCGTAGGTCTTGGTGTCGTTGACCTCGACCTCCTTGCCCTGCGTGATCTCCTGGATCATCGTGAACACGCGGTCACCGAGTGCGCGCGTGTCCTTCCAGACCGTCATGGACTGCAGGCCGTCGAGGATGGCCTTGACGTTCGCCTTGTCCGCATCCTGCCCGGTGATGATTGGGTAGTCCGCACCCGCGGTGTAGCCCGCGGACTTCAGCGACGCCTCGATGCCGATCGCGAGGCTGTCGTTGGGCGAGAGCACGACGTTGACCTTCTTGCCGTCGCCGTAGAACGACGAGAGGCGGTTGTCCATCTCGGCCTGCGCCTTGTCGGACGCCCAGCCCTGGATACCGATCGACGCCCAGGCGTCGTCGTTCGCGGGAGCCTTGCCGCTGGGAACGACCAGCTGCCCCTTGTCGACGTAGGGCTTCAGGACGTCCCACGCGCCGGCGAAGAAGAACTTCGCGTTGTTGTCGTCGGGGCTCCCGGCGAAGGGCTCGAGGTTGAACGGCCCCTTGCCGTCTGCAAGGCCCAGCTGGGTCTCGATGTACTGGCCCTGGAGGGTGCCGACCTTGTAGTTGTCGAACGTGGCGTAGTAGTCGACGTTCTCGCTGCCGTTGATGAGACGGTCGTAGGCGATGACGGTGGCGTCCTGCGCCTTCGCCTCCTCGAGCACCGGGCCGAGCGTGGAGCCGTCGATGGCGGCGATCACGAGGATCTTCGCGCCGCCGGCGAGCTGGTTCTGGATCTGGCTGATCTGCTGGTCGGTCTTGTTGTCGGCGTACTGCAGGTCGACGGTGCAGCCGGCATCCTTCAGCTTGGCCTGCAGCTGCTCGCCGTCGTTGATCCAGCGCTCGAGGCTGCGGGTGGGCATCGCGATGCCGACATTGCAGTCGGTCGAGGCCGCGGCGCCGGACGGGTCGTCGCCGCCGCGCGTCGACGAACACGCGGCGAGGCTGACGGCGAGGGCGCCGACCGCCACGGCCGCAAGGAGCTTCTTCTTCATGTGCTGTGCGTTTCCTCTCTGAATCGCAAGGCCGATAGCGGCGCGCCCGCACTGTCGCTGCGGCGGGCTCGGGGCTTCGTCGTCCCGGCTGATGACCGTCGGAATTATGACGGCTCCGTAAAATTAACCACCTCGGCGAATTTTGTCCAGAGGTGCAACATAATTGCGTGGGACCGGTCCCTCGCAGAGGGGACGCGAGGGCCGTCAGGGTGAGGGGGTCCCGGGGATACGCGTCAGTGCACGCCAGCACGAGCAGGCCACCACTACCGTCACGGCTCCGACGGCGCCGTAGGCGACACGGGGGTCGAACGCCTCGGCGAGCGAGCCCACTGCGAGCCCCGTCACGACGTTCGAGCCGGGCAGCGCCATCGCCCAGATACCCATGACGCGGCCGCGTATGGACGGGGGCGTCGCCAGCATGACGAGCGCGTTGGCACGGGCGATGAACCACATCACGACGGCCCCGACGAGCGCCAGCGCGACGAACAGCCTCGGCAGCGTCCACGACAGGGCCGCCGCGAGAACCGCCGCTCCCATAGCCAGGGCGAGAACCCGCACCTCGCGGCCTCGGGGAGTGGTGGGCCCCGTTGCCGAGAAGAACGCTCCCGGCAACGCCCCGAGCCCGAAGGCGACGGCAAGCAGACCGTAGGTGCCGCCGTCGGCGCCGAACACATCCGCCACGATCAGCGGCACGACGACTGCGATGTTGTAACCGGCGGCCGCGCAGACGGCCAGCAACAGCGTCGAGCGAACCGCGGGCGTGCGCGCAGCGAATCCCCATGCCCCTCGACCCGGACCCGCGGGGCCGGGCACCGTCGCCGCCCGAGGAGCGACCCGCAGTCGCCAGAGCACGAGGAGCGAGGGGACGAACAGCAGAGCATTGACCACGAAACACCACGCGGGCTCGGCGAACACGAGCAACAGGCCCGCGACAGCGGGCCCCAGCACCCGCGCGCCGTTGATGATGACCTCGTTCATGCTCACGGCGCTCGTGATGCGCTCGCGACCGACGATGTCGAGCACCAGTAGCTGTCGCGCCGGATTGTCGGCGGCGAACGCCACGCCGTGCGCCAGAGACAGCGCTGCCAGCATCCAGATCTGCAGCGCTTCGCCGAAGGCGAGCCCTGCGAGGCAGGCGGCGATCGCCATCTGCGCGGATGCCGTGACGATGAGCACGGATCGGCGCGGGAACCGGTCGACGAGCGCTCCGATGAACGGTCCCAGTACGAGCGTGGGGACCATCATGCTCGCGGTCACGAGGCCCAGGGCCAGACCATTGCCGCCGAGCTGGACCACCAGCCAGGCGACCGCGATCTGCGACATCGCACCGCCGGCAGCGGAGAGCAGTTGCGCAGCGCTCCAGCGGCGATAGTCCCCGACGCGCAGCGCCGCGAAGGATCGCGCCAGCGCCTCACGCGTGAAGCGTTCCCGCCACCTCACTGATTCCGGAAGGCGTCGTCGAAGGAGGCGGTGGGTGTGGGCCAGAGCAGGCTCCGGACGAACTCGACCGCCTGGGCGGCGCCGTGCAGGCGGTCCATGCCGGCGTCTTCCCATTCGATCGAGATCGGCCCGGTGTAGCCGATGGCCTCGAGCGCACGGAAGGAGTCCTCCCAGGGAACGTCACCGTGACCGGTGGAAACGAAGTCCCACCCCCGGCGAGGATCCCCCCACGGCAGGTGCGAACCCAACACCCCCGCACGACCGTTACGCGGCCGCATCCTGGTGTCCTTGCAGTCCACGTGATAAATCCGGTCCTGGAAGTCCCAGATGAACCCGACCGGATCGATGTTCTGCCACATCATGTGCGACGGATCCCAGTTGAAACCGAACGCGCCGCGGTGATCGATCGCCTCCAACGCCCGCACGGAACTCCAGTAGTCGTACGCGATCTCCCCCGGATGCACCTCATGCGCGAACCGCACACCCTCACCGTCGAACACGTCCAGGATCGGATTCCACCGCGCCGCGAAATCCTCGAACCCGGCCTCGATGACGGATGCGGGAACCGGCGGGAACATCGCCACATACGGCCAGATCGACGACCCCGTGAACCCCACCACCGTGTCCACACCGAGCTTTCGCGCCACCCGCGCCGCCCGCGTCATATCCTCCGCCGCCCGCCGACGCACCCCCTCCGCATCCCCATCACCCCACACGTACTCACGCACGATCGCCTCATGCCGGAAATCGATCGGCGCATCGCACACCGCCTGACCCGCGAGGTGATTCGAGATCGCGAAGACCTGCAGACCGTACCTATCGAGGATCTCCCGCCGCGACGCGACATACGCATCATCCTCATCCGCACGACGCAGATCCAGATGATCACCCGACGCCGCGATCTCCAACCCGTCATACCCCCAAGAAGCCGCAAGACGCGCCACCTCCTCGAACGGGAGATCCGCCCACTGACCGGTGAACAACGTGACGGGATGCGTGCTCATCGCTGGTCCTCCATGTGTGCGGGGGCGGGGTAGTTCTCGGCGACCCAGGCCCAGCTGCGACGCGCGCTGGCGAACGGCTCCATGCTGGGTTTGTCGACCTCGATCAGGACCGTACCGCCGAAGTCGGCGGGAAGCTCGGCGAGCGCCTCGCGCAGGGGAACGTCACCCAGCCCCGGCTCGAGGAAGAAGCGTTGCGCCATGACGTCGAAGTACGGCGTCGGCGTCTCACGGGCCGCGGCGGCGAGCTGAAGATCCATGTCCTTGATGTGGAGGTCGGAGATGCGATCGGCGTGACGCGCCACCCAGTCGACGACCTCCACGCCCGTCCAGGCGAGGTGACCCAGATCCGGGCCCGCCGCGAGCAGAGAGGGCGAAACCGTGTCCAGCACGTACTCGTACTCGTCCTCCGTCTCGATCCAGGTGCCGACGTGGTTGTGGAGGGCGGGGGTGACCCCTTCGGCGACGAGGACTTCGGCGGCCTCACCGATCACGTTCGCGACACGGTCGAGTCGGGCGGCGTCGTACGCGTGGCCGATGGCCGCCGCCTCGTCGATGCGGGGGCGCCCCGGCGCCATGTCCGCGGCGAGGAAGATGCGGTCGAGGCCCATGAACAGAGATTCCTCGGCGCGACGTCGGATGCCGTCGAACCATCGGAAATGGTCGTCGTCATCCATCCCGAAGCGTCGGCCGAACTCCTCGGGCAGGCCGATATGCACGTAGCCGGGGGTGACGCGCAGCCCCGACTCGGCGACCACGCGAGCGTAGCGCTGCAGGGTCTGGGTGGGCAGCACCTCGAGCATCACCGCAGAGAAGCCGGAATCACGCACCTGCTCCAGCACCGCCGGCTGGCGGGAGAGGAAACGGGGGCGGTCGAACTCCCAGCCGACACTGCCGGGCTCGCCCGACGCATCGCCGAGCGACACGGTGATCCACTGCAGGGTGTTCAGCGAGAAGTGGTCGCGTGTGAGCGTCATCGTCGTTCCTTTCTTCTGCTCTCGCGGCGTCTAGGCCGTGATCTCGGCGACCCAGCGGGCCGTGTGACGGGCGCTCTCGACCGGATCCATGCTGGCACGGTCGACCTCGACGATGACCCAGCCGTCCCAGCCGTCGGGCAGCTCCTCCAGCACGCCCACGAGATCGATCCCTCCGAGCCCGGGCTCGAGGTAGAGCCCGAGATCCGTCGCCCGCTCGTAACCGATGCCCTCCAGGCGACTGCGGCGGGCGAGGTCGAGGTCGAGGTCCTTGAGGTGCAGGTCCTGCACGCGGTCGCCCCACCGCGCGAGAGTGCGCCTGGCGTCGATGCCCGCCCACTCGAGGTGACCGATGTCGAAGGCGGCACCGAGGCGGGAGGAGTCGATCGCGTCGAGCACCTGCTCGATCTCCGGTTCGGTCTCGATCCAGGTGCCGACATGGTTGTGCAGACCCGGTCTGATGCCCTCGGAGTTGAGCACGTCCACCGCCTCGTCGATCACGTCGATGAGCTCGTCGAGACGATCCTGCGAGAAGTCCGCGCCGACCGCAGGCCGGCGCCAGCGCACAGCGGTCTGATCGACCTCCGCAGCGACGAAGATCGTGCCGAGACCGGCATAGTTCGATTCCTCCGCTTTGCGGCGGACGCCGTCGAACCAGTGGATGCGCTCGAAGCTGCCGCGCTCGAGTCGCCTGCCGTGATCGCCGGGCAGCGGGATCTGCACGTATCCCGGAGCGAGGATGAGGCCGGCGTCTCGCACCATGGCTGCGTAGTTCTGCAGGGTCTGAGTGTCGAGGACCTCCATCATCGTCGCAGCGAAGCCTGCCCGGCGGATCTCGCGCAGGACATCGGGATACTCGGCGACGAAGGCCGGGTCCGCGAAGCGCCAGAGGCTCGCGCTGTCGGGATCGGTGGGATCCGCCTTCACATTGATCCACTGGATCGGGTTGAGGGCGAACTTGAGGTCTTTCAGCGCCATGCGGGATGTCCTTTCGTCACTTCAGTCCGGTGGCGGCGACGCCTTGGATGAAGTACTTCTGCAGGAAGAGGAAGAGGATGAGGATCGGCAGCAGGACGACCATCGCGCCGGCCAGCAGGAGCCCGAACGAGATCGTGTTCGAGGCTTGGGATGCGACGGACAATCCGACCGGAGCCGTGTAGGTCGACTGCGACTGCGCGACGACGAGCGGCCAGAGGAAGTTGTTCCACGAGGTCAGGAAAGACAGGATCGCCACGGTGGCCAGGCCCGGCCCGGTCAGGGGCAGGAAGACCCGGAAGAAGATCCGCGCCTCGCCCGCGCCGTCCAATCGCGCCGCCTCCATGAGCTCGAAAGGCACGCTGTGGGCGAACTGGCGCATGATGAACACGCACAGCGGAAGGATGAGCACGGGCAGGATGATCGCGACCAGCGAGTTGACGAGCCCCATCTGCACGACGATCACGAACTGCGGCACGAAGAGCGCGACGTAGGGCACGATCATCGAGGCGATCACGAAGGGGAACACCAGGCCCCGTCCGCGGAAGCGCAGCTTCGCGAGCGCGTAGCCGGCCATCGCGCTGAAGAGCACGTTGCCCACGATCGCGACGGTCGACACGATGATGCTGTTGATCATGTAGGTGCCGAAGCCCCGGTCTGCGAACAGCTGGATGTAGTTGCCCACCTGCAGCGACTCGGGGAACCAGGCTCCAGGGGAGGCGAGGAACTCGGCCTGCGTCTTGAAGGATCCGAAGAGGACCCAGACGAAGGGCAGCAGCATGAACACCGTGATGACGGCGAGCGCGGTGTAGTTCAACGCCTGACGCGTCGGCGAGATCGTTTTCAATGTTTCGGCCTCAGGATTCGGAACTGGACGATCGCGACGATGCCCACCAGCAGGAGCAGGAGCACCGAACCGACCATCGAGGCGGACACGTTGCCGAACCCGAACTGCTCGTAGACCCAGACCGCGATCGACTTCGTGGAGCCCAGCGGACCGCCCTTGGTCAGCAGGTAGGGCTCTTCGAAGATGTTGAGGAAGGACACCGTCTGCAGCACCGTCACGAGCAGGGTGGTGGGGCGCAGCAGCGGCAGAGTGATCGACCACAGGCGACGCCACGGCCCCGCACCGTCGGTGGATGCTGCCTCGTAGATTTCTTCGGGAATGGCTTGCAGGCCGGCGAGGAAGAGGACCATGCAGGTGCCGGTGGTCCGCCAGACGCCCATCATGACGACGGTCGTGACCGCCCAGCCCGGGTCGCCCAGCCAGTTTGGGGCGGGCAGGCCCAGGTCGATGAGGGTCGTGTTGACGGGGCCCGTGATCGAGAACGCGTACTGCCAGATCACGGCGGCGGCCACGATGTTGGTGATGACAGGGACGTAGGCGGCGGCGCGGAAGAAGTTGCGCAACCGGCGGATGCCGTTGTTCAGCATCAGCGCGAGGGCGAGCCCCATCGCCATGCTGATCGGCACGCACAGCACGACGAACAGCACGGTGTTGAAGAACGCACTCTGGAATCCGGGATTGCCGATGACCGCGGCGAAGCCGTCGAGACCGGTGAAGTCGACCGCGAACGGATCGCGGATGTCACGGGCCGAGATGTCGGTGAGGCTCGCCGCGACGGCGAGCACGGCGGGAATGGCCGTGAACACCAGGAAGAGCGCGAGGAAGGGTGTGAGGAAGAGCCACGCCGTCGTGGTCTCCGCCCGCGAGCCTTCGCGCACCTTCCGGCCGCCTCGAAGACGGTTCTGGCGGGGCCCGGCCCCTCGGAGGCGTCGCGATGACGCCTCCGAGGTGACCAGGGTGCGAGTGGCGGTGGTGGACATGGGCGGATCAGTCGCCCATCCCGATGGACTCGGCCTGGGACTGCGCCTCGTCGAGCGCGTCCTGAGCCGAGGCGCCGCCCCGCACGACCTTCTCGATCTGCTGTCCGATGACGGTCGCCACCTGTGTCCAGGTCGGGACCTTCGGCAGCGTCACTCCGGTCTCGAGCCCCGCCTGCACCGTCTGCAGCAGGCGGTCGTCGGCGAGCGCCGGGTCGTTCCACGCGGCCTTGACCGCCGGCATGTTCTTGAAGATCTGGAACCACTCGACCTGGCTCTCCGGCTGCGACATGAAGCGTGCAAACTTCCACGCGGCGTCCTTGTTCTTCGAGTCCGAGGGGACGAACCAGCTGCCGCCACCGACGGTCGTCGCGGCGTCGCCGCCGGGACCCACGGGCATCGTGCTCAGCGACAGGTGGCTGTCTGCCCACCCGGCGCCGTTCGCATCGTCGAACCAGCCGACGAACCAGGGCCCGCCGTCGATGATCGCCGCGTTCTTACCGGTCGACGTCCACGACACGGTGTCGAGGAAGGCGGGACCGTCCGGCGAGGCGAGGCCGTCCTTGATGAGCCCTGCCCAGTAGTCCAGCGCCTCGACGTTCTCGGGCGAGTTGATGGTCCATGTGGACAGATCGTCCGAGATGAAATCGCCGCCGTTCTGCTTCGAGAAGGTGAGCAGCTGACGCGCCGTGTAGTCGTCGTAGGCGACGTACAGAGCGAGCGGATACTCGACGCCCGAGGCCTTGAGCTTCTCGCCGAAGGTACGCAGGCCGTCCCAGTCGGTCGGCGCCTCGGCTCCCGCCGCCTCGGCGAGGTCCGTGCGATAGATGACCATGTCCGCATAGGCGTACCAGGGCACGCCGTAGGCGACGCCGTCGTACACCGAGTTGTCCCAGATCACCGGGAAGAAGTCGTCCGGGTCGACGAGTCCGTTGGGAACGGCATCGAAGCCGCCCGTCGAGATGAGCGACGCCTGCGTCTCCGTGAAGGCGTAGATGAGATCGGGAACGGTTCCGGCGGTGATGGCCGCCGTCATCTTCGACGCGAACTCCTCCGCGGGGATCTGCGTCATGTTGATCTTGACGTCCGGGTTGTCCGCCGTGAACTTGTCGAACATCTGGGGCAGCTCCGCGCCATCGGCGCCCTGCGTCCAGATCTCGATCGTGCCGGTCGCCGGCCCGTCGTCGACGGTGACCGACTCGCCGCCGCCGGCGGCGCCCGCGTCACTGCGGCCGCATCCGGTCAACAACAGTGCGCTGGATGCCACCAGCGCGATTCCGAGCATCGTCGCCCGGTGTCGCGAAGAGAGGTGGATGTGCATCGCGATCATCTCCTTGGTTGGTTGGGTGTTACGGGGTCAGAGGGAGGCGGCCAACGCGCGCGCGATGCGCACCGAGAGCGTGGCACCGGTCAGCGTCGAGTTGCAGGTGAGGGCGGTCGGGATGACGCCGTTGCCGGCGAGGAAGAGATTCTCGAAGCCCCAGACACGGCCGTCGGTGTCGACGACACTGGTGCCGTCGTCGTCCGTGCCCATCCGGACGGTGCCGGTGTAATGCAGCGAGGCGCCGGGAGGCTGGACGGCACGATCGTCGGTCGGGAAGTCGCCGATCACCGCCGCCGCCGCCCGCTGCACCTCCTGGGTGCGCCGGATCTGCTCGAGATCGGCCTCGGAGTATGAGAAGTGCACGGTCATGTGCGGCATGCCCAAGGCATCGGTCAACTCGTCCGAGAACTCGATCCTGTTCTCGGCACGGATCTCCGTCGCGCAGTAGAAGCCCACGCTGATCTTGTGCCGTCCCTCGAAGACCCGCTCCATGAGCTGACCGTGCGTCGGGCGCGCGGCGCCGATGGACGGGCTCCAGAGCGAGGCGATGAAAGGCTCCCCCGGGGCCGGCGTGGCGATGTCGGCATCGGTCAGGCCGAGACGAGCGGCGTCGATGTCGACCTCGCCGTCGACCGTGGCGTGCTCGTTGAGGAAGGCTCCCAGCGGTGCCGGGCGGATGCCGGATGCCCACAGCAGCTGCGGCGTGCGCAATGCGTCCGCGGCGACCAGCACCCGTCTCGCCTGCACGGTGGATTCCTCGCCGGTGACCAGGTCGCGATACGACAGCCCCGTGACGCGGGCACCGTCGCGATGGATGTGGTGCACGAGCACGCCGGAGCGCAGCTGCACGTTCGGCACGCTCGCGTCGAACACGAAGGGCGCGATGTCCCGCGGACCGGTGCGAGCGAACGGCCGGCCCGCTCGGGGCACGCCCGCCATGGGCATGTAGCCGGCTTCTCGAGCGGGATCGGGGCTTGGTACGGCTCGACGGACGGCTGCGATCAGGGGCTCGGTGAAAGGGTTCCCGGGAACGAGAGGTCCCACGTAGGTGCGCAGCAGGCGTCGTGCCGTCTCGAGGTCGTCGTCCCACTCGTCGCGGTCGATGAACGCCGGGATCTCCTCGGCGTAGGGCCACGGCGTCGCGGCGGTCCAGTGCACGCCCATCCCGCCGATGTTCCATGACACCGAGGCCCCCGGGAACGCCGCGAAGTTGTGGCCGAAGAAGGCCGCGGGGAACACGCCGGACGACTCGGGGTCCCATCCGTCGCCCTCGATCGCGCTCATCGAGACGGCATCCTTGACGTACTCGATCTGACGCGCGCGGCGCATGAGGTCGTCGTAGGACGCGTTCATGGCGGTCTCGTCGGCTTCTACGAGATGCTCGCCCGGGACGTCGGTGATCTCACGCCCGGCCTCGAGCACCAGGATCGTGGCATCCGGGGCCGCCTCGTGCACCTGACGGGCGATGATCGCGCCGTTGGGTCCGGAGCCCACGATCACGAGATCGAAGTTGTCGGTCATCTGTGTTCCTCTTCTACGGTGAATCAGGAAGCTCTGCTCGAGTGGGCGAGCTCAGTCCACGGGGGTGTCGACCCAGCGTTCTTCCGCCGCCGCGGTCAGCACCGCTTCGGTGAGCTGCGCAGCGCGCACGCCGTCGTCGAAGCTCGGCAGCCCCTCCGGCCGTTGCCCTTGGATCGCCGCGTACACGTCGGCGACGAATCCGTTGAAGGCGTCCTGATAGCCCTGAGCGTGGCCCGCAGGGACGCGGGAGAACCGCGACACCCCGGGCTGCGCGGTCTGCGGGTCGCGGAGCAGCTGTCGGTTGCCCTCACGGTGTCCCAGCCACAGCTCTTCGGGCCGTTCCTGGTCGAATCGGATGCTTGCCCGAGCCCCGTGGAGCTCGATGGTCAGCGCGTTCTTACGGCCCGCAGCCATCTGAGACACGAGCAGCGTGCCGATCGCCCCGGAGCTCATCTCCACCAGGATCGAGACGGCGTCCTCGTTGGTCACGGGACGACTGCCACGCTCTGCGAAGACGCGGCGGGTGCGCGCGGTCAGCCGCACGATCCGCTCTCCCGCGATGAACTCGAGGAGGTCGCACAGGTGCGAACCGATGTCGGCGAAGGCGCGGGAGGGGCCGCCGTCGGCGGCACGGGCACGCCAGTCGTCATCGCCCGGGAGCAGCATCCAGTCCTGCAGGTACCCGCAGTCGACCGTCAGCAGATCGCCGATCTCGCCGGCGGCCACCCGGGCCCGGGCCTCGCGCACCATCGGGTGATAGCGGTAGACGAACGGAACGGCGGCCACGATCCCGCGCTCGCGCGACGCGGCTGCCAGCGCTCGCGCATCCTCGACGGTCGTCGCGAGCGGCTTCTCGCAGATGACATGCTTCCCGGCGTCGATGACGCGCAGTGCATACCCCGCGTGCGTCGCGTTGGGGGTGCAGACGTGCACGACGTCGGCATCGCTGGCAAGGACCTCTTCGATATCCCGAGCGGGGCGTTCGATGCCGAGTTCGCGCACCGCGACCGCCGCACGCTCCGCCGTCGAACTCGCCAGGATCGCCGTCGCAGCCCCCGCCGCTCGCGCGGCCCGGCTGTGAACGGCGGCCATGAAGCCCCCGCCGAGGAAGCCGGATCGGAGGGTGCCGATCTCGAGGCTGGTGACGTCCGTTGTCATGTCGGCGATTCTGACACAGACCAAGCATCTTTTGCTAGTGATCTGTCAAAAGTCGCATAACGGTCCGGTAAAGCCCGAGGAGACCTCCGCAAAACACGTGTGGTTTACTACCCCTATGACGGACGCGGGCAGAGCCCTGGGGAGCGCTCCCGCCGGCGCCGGCGACATCTTCCAGCTTCTTCTGGACGGTCACGCGCGCACCAAAGCAGACCTGGTCCATCTCACGGGCCTCGCCCGCTCGACCGTGTCGTCGCGCGTGGACGCGCTGCTGGCCTCGGGCCTGGTCTCCCCTGCCGGAGAGGCGGCGTCGACCGGCGGGCGACCACCCTCTCGCGTCGCGTTCAACCCGCGCGCGGGTCTCGTGCTCGCGGTCGATCTGGGAGCCTCCCACGCCACGATCGCCGTCTCCGATCTGAGCGGTCGGATCCTCGCTTCGGTCACGCATCCCATGGACATCGCCAGCGGACCCGTCACCGTTCTCGACCACGTCGCCGAGCAAGGCACAGCACTGTTGCAGGATGCGACTCTCGCCGCCATTCCTCTGGCGGGCGTCGGGATCGGCGTCCCGGGTCCGGTCGAGCACTCGAGCGGTCGTCCGTACAACCCGCCGATCATGCCCGGCTGGGATCGCTTCGACATCCCCTCCTACATCCGACGCACGTTCGACGTCCCCGTCTTCGTCGACAATGACGTCAACCTGCTGGCGCTCGGCGAGCAGGCGGCGAGCTTCCCCGAGACGACGGATCTGATCTTCGTGAAGGTCGCCACGGGCATCGGCGCGGGAATCATCGCGGGTGGACGCCTGCAGCGCGGCGCCCAGGGCTCCGCGGGCGACATGGGTCACGTGCGCGTGCCTCACGCGAGCGCGTCGCGCGGCCGTCGCTCGGAGGAACTCGACCTCGAGGATCTCGCCAGTGGGAGTGCGATCGCGGCCACGCTGCGCGCCCAAGGGGTCGCGGCCGACACGAGCCAGGACGTGATCGAGCTCGTCCGCTCCGGCAACGCGGCCGCCATCGATGCCCTGCGTCAAGCCGGACGGGACGTCGGCGAGGTTCTCTCGGCGGTCGTCAACCTGCTGAACCCCTCCGTCATCGTGCTCGGCGGAAGCATCGCCCGCGCCGGGGAGCACCTCCTGGCCGGCGTGCGCGAGGTGGTCTACCGGCGCTCCATCCCGCTCGCCACCCAGCACCTGGCGATCGTGCAATCGCCCACCGCCGAGCGCGCGGCGGTGCTCGGCGCGGCCATGCTCGTCGTCCGCGAGGTGCTCTCTGCCGAGAACGTCAACATCCGGGTGGCGCAGGCCGCGGAGTGAACGGCTCGCGTAAGCCCTGAGGGCCGCGCGCGTCCAGCCCTTTTCTCGAGGGACGGCCAGCCACCAGGGTGGACAGCGTGGACATCACGGATGAAGTCGGCACCTGGGTGGCGCAGCAGCGGTGGTATGCCGGAAAGAGCCATGAGCCGCGCTTCCGCGTGCTCGATGCCCAACCCGCCCCGGCAGCCACCCGCTACCTGCTGATGGACGACGCCGGCACGCTCCCGGCGCTGTACCACGTGCCCGTCGGCGTCGTCTCGCACACGACCGAGGGCGACGACGTGATCGGCCGGACGGTCGACGGGCTCCTCGTGGATGCGGCGCGCCAGAGCGCGTTCGCGATCGGCACCCTCGAGGCCATGGGCGTCGACGTGAGTCGCGTCACAGGGTCGCGGGTGCTGGCCGTCGAGCAGTCCAACACCTCGATCATCTTCGAGGAAGACGGCCAGCCGTCCATCATCATGAAGCTCTTCCGCACCCTCCACCACGGGGAGAACCCCGACGTCACCGTGCAGCGGGTGCTGAGCGCCGCCGGGTCGCCGTACGTCCCCCGGTTCTACGGCAGTCTGGATGCCGAGTGGCCGGACGTGGGGCGCGAATCCGGCGTCGCGCGCGGCACGCTCGCGTTCGCGCAGGAGTTCCTGCGCGGGGTCCGCGACGGCTGGTCCGTGGCGCTGGAGGCGGCGCGGGAGGGGCGCGATTTCACCGAGGCGGCGCACGATCTGGGGACCGCCGTCGCCGGGGTCCACGGCGCCCTCGGCGCGACTCTCGGCGCATCCGCACCCGACCCGGACGCGGTCGCCGCCGTCGGCGTCGCCTGGCGGCGGCGACTTCGGATCGCGGCGGCAGAGGTTCCCGCGGTCGCCGACCGCCTTCCGGCGATCGAGGCCGTCTACCGCGCCGCACTCGAGCGGACGTGGCCTCACCTGCAACGCATCCACGGGGATCTGCACCTCGGTCAGGTGATCGCCGTACCGCACGGCGGCTGGCGCCTCGTCGACTTCGAGGGGGAGCCGCTGCGCCCGATGACCGAGCGGGCGATCCCCGATCTCCCGCCGCGCGACGTGGCGGGCATGCTGCGCTCGTTCGACTACGCGGGAGCGGTCGGCGAGGCCCCGGGTGCGGCGGCGTGGTCCGCCGCCTGCCGCAGCGCCTTTCTCCAGGCGTACGCGAGCACGCCGGGTGCGGTCGCGCTCGATCCCGTGCTCCTTCGAGCCCTCGTGCTCGACAAAGCCGTCTACGAGTCGGTCTACGAGGCGCGCAACCGCCCCGATTGGCTTCCCGTGCCTCTCTCCGGGATCGACGCGGCCCTGGTCGACTGACTCAGTCGGCCTCCGGCTCGGGATCGGGCGCACGGAGCATCAGGAACCGCGCGCCGTAGGCGGGCAGCGACACCGAGAAGCTCTGCAGGTCGTCGACGCGCCCCGCATCCTCCCCCGTTGCGGCGTCCGTCACGTCGCTCTGCGGCACGAGATGCTCCGAGCGCACGGTTCCGACGATCGGCTCCGCGGAGAAGTTCAGGACGGTCACCTGCATCGGCGCATCGGCGGCCGCATCCCCGTTGTCGAGTCGGTGCACGAGGACGAGCATGGCCGCGTGCGCCACCTCGGGCACGTCCACCTGGGTCGCCGTCGCGATGCCCGATTCCCGCCGCAGGTCGAGGATGCGGGCGAGGCGACTCGCGAACGAGTCGGGATCGTCGAGCTGCGCGGGCAACGGGCCGTAGAGCGCGCGGCCGCGCGGCATTCCCGCCGCGGACCGGGTGGCGGCGGGATCGGCGTCGAGCAGGTCGTGCGCACCCCGTTCGATCCAGCGCGTGTCTCCGGCGGAGATGAGATCGGCGACCTCGTCGGCGGGGACGGTCAGCATTCCGACCAGATCCCAGCCGGAGAGGGCGAAGACACCGGGCTGCCAGGCGTTGTACGCGCAGAGGAGCAGGTGGGCGTCGCGGATGACCGGCACGTGCTCGTCGCGGACATCGTCGAGACGCTCGATGCCCTGCGTCGCCGCGATCAGCGACGCCGTGGTGCAGGCGATTCCGTTCTGCGTGAAGACGCGGTTGTAGTCCGCGGTGCCCGTGAGGTGCTCGGTGAGCTCGGCGCGAACGAGCTCGGCCAGGTCGCCGCCTGAGACCTCATGTCCGCGGAATCGGTAGAGATCGTCCGCGTGACGGGTCGCCCAGTGGACCAGCTCGTAGGTGAGCTCGTCGTGGTTCTGGAGCCCGTGGACGAGCTGCACCGGCGCGACGCCCAGCTCCAGAGACGAGGTCAGTGCGAGCCGCAGGAACTCGGTCTGCCCCGTGGCGAGCGCGTGGTGGTAGCCGGGGCGCCCGATGAAGTCGTACGAGAGGTCAGCGCCGACGGCTCCCGTGTCGCGGATGTCCTCGATCGTCAGGTTGAGCTCCTGGAAGGTGAAGCCGCCCACCTTTCGCACCATGCCCGCGATGATGTGGTTCGCCGCGTGCGAGAGCGGGTGCCCCTCGGACCATGCCGGCAACCCCTCTGCGCTCTTCTCCACGCCGAGGAACCCGTTGGCATCCAGACGCAGCGCACTCGTACCGAGTTCCCCGAGCGAGTGCAGGGCATCGCCGATCACGAGCCGCATCCCCGCGAACGTCGGATCCAGCCAGTTGATCGAGGGCTGCCCCTGCTTGAAGTAGTGCAGGTACACCCAGCGCCGGGTCGCGCCGTCGGGGCCGATGACGGGCGCGGTGGTGCTCCAGTTGGTCTCCTTCACCCCCGGCGTGTAGAAGATCACGCGCTGCAGGGCCCCGATGATGTAGCCGCGCTCCGCCAGCTCGTGCTCGGTGGCCGGGTCGAGGTTCACGCTGTCGACGCCGTCGGGTACATCCGGCAGCAGCGACCAGTCCTCCCGCGGGATCTCGACCATGTGGTAGATGCCCGGGTAGTCCTTGAAGCCCATTTCTGCGAGGCGGAAGTCGGCCCCCTTGCCGGTGTGTCCGGGAACGATGTCGTCGATCACGCTGCCGCCGTACGCGTCGGCGACGTCGCAGAGGGTGCGGAACTCGTCCTCGGTTCCGAAAGCGGGGTCGATCGCCGTGCTGATGCGGTCGAAGTGGCCGTCGACGCTCGGGGTCTCCCCCCATCCCGCGATGCCGCCGGCGCGTTTGACGGGGCCGGTGTGGATCGCCGTGATCCCGATGCGTTCGAAGACCGCCCACAGCTCCTCGTCGCCGAGAGCCGCGAGGAAGGACTGGCCCGGTCGGGTGATGAGCGAGATCGGATACGCCGTGAACCACACGTCGCTCGTGGCGATCGCCCGGCGCGCGTCGGGGCGGGCGTAAGGATTGCGCCACATCGCGGGCTGGCCGGACAGCTGCCGCGCCAGGACGTCCGCGTCCTTGAGCATCGACTGCCGCACGAGCCACTCGACGTAGGACGGGTTCGTACCGTTGGCGGTGCGCGGGTCGGTGCGGATGCGGCGCACACTGCCGCCGCGGAACTGATCCCGCGGGCGCAGCCGCCGCGGACGCGCCGGGTACCGCTGTTCGTCGTAGCTGATCTCGGATGCCTCGAGCTCGCCTTCCCCGGCCTCCGCGGCCATCTTGGGCAGGTCGATGGGACCGGTGTAGAGGTCTTCGGGCCGGTGGTCGTCGCGCGCCATTCCTCCACGGTAGAGATTCCGCCCGCTCGCCACGAGCACTGGCGCGTATCGCGCAGAACAACTATGGATGCGCGCCCGCATGGATTCCGTCTACGAGAGCACCGGCTGCCCCGGCGCGGCGTAGACCGTGAGCATGACACTCACGTCTCTGCTTCCGACACTCCGCGACAGCATCCCCGCGCCGCTCGAGGAGAACGCCTGGCCCGCCGGCACGCACGCATCCCCGCGCGACGTCGTCATCTCCGGGGTGTCGATGCTGCGGCTGAACGAGATCTGCGCCACGCCGTGCATCTTCTCGGGTGCCGCCGTCATCCCGTTCTCGGGAGGGACGGCGTCATCGACCGAGACGGTGACGGTGATCGTCTCGACGGTGACGGGCCTCGACGCGACCGGGGCGTGTCTCGACGCGTGTTTCGATCTGCATCGGCCGACCTGGAGCGAGGCGCGTCTGCTGGGCCGCGTCTCCCACGCGAGGGAGATCGCGCTGGATCTGCGCGGTGTCGACGGCGAGAGCACGCGCGTCCGCCTCCCCGGCGACCTGCAGCCCGGTGATGTGCTCGCCGTGCCGTGCGCCGGCTGTTTCAGCGTCGGCGACGTGCGTGCCGACCGCGAGCGGTGAGTCGGATGCTGTTCGCCACCATCGTCCACTCCCACCGCTGTGCACTCATGGCGGCGACGGCCGAGCATTCCGATGACGCTACGCCGACGCCTCCATCGCGTCCGGAGATTGCTCGGGCTCGGCGAGCCGGGCGGGCAGGCGAAGGGTGAAGGACGCCCCCTCCGTGACCTCGTCTGCCGTCAGCGAGCCGCCGAGCGCGGCGGCGAGGGTCCGACTCACCGCGAGCCCGATCCCCGTGCCCGGTACGGCGCTCTCGCGTGCCGCGGAGGTGCGGTAGAACCTGTCGAAGACGCGTTCCAGATCCCGCCGGTCGATGTGCGAACCGGTGTTCGCGACGGTGAACCAGACCGCCTCCGGACCCGCCCCCGCCACGACGCGCACCTCGTCACCCTCGTGTGAGTACTTCACCGCGTTCGAGACGAGATTGCCGAGGATGGCGACCAACGCTGCACGATCCGACCGCACGGCCGCATCCGGCTCGATATCGACCGTGACCGTGCGCTCCGCGAGGCCGGGCAGCACCCACGGGTCGACGACCTCGTCCACGACCGAGCGGATCGGGATGTCCATCATCTCCAGGCGCGCGGACGAATGAAGGCCGTCGAGAAACCGGTTCGACAGCGCGAGGAGTCGGTCGGCGTTGCGGACGATGACGTCGACGTGCGCGCGCGACTGCGCCGGCAGCGGTTCAGACAGGAGAAGCTCGGCGTATCCGATGATCGCGTTCAGGGGGGCGCGGAGTTCGTGCGACAGGGTGGCCAGGGCGTCCTCTCGCTCCCGCCCTCGGCGCAACTGATCGGTGATGTCCTGGGCCACGATCATCGTCCCCAGGCTCGACCCGTCGGAGGCATTGAGGCGCAGAGCCGTGGAGATGAGGGCGAGTTGATTGCCCGGCGGGCCGATCCAGAGCAGTTCTCCCTCGACGGCCTCGCCGCGGATCGCTCGGTGGAGCGCTTGATCGGCGGCGGGAACGGGGCTCACGCGGTCGGCCGCGTACATATGCGTGCAGACACCCGTCGACGGATCCAGCTCGGCGAGGTCTGCGAAGGCGCGGGAGCGGCGGTTGGTGATCAGGGCGCGGCTGTTCTCGTCGAGCACGACGATGCCGATGTCGGCCGTCTCGGCGTAACTGCGCAGCACCGCACCGAGGCGCTCGATCTGCTTGCCGCTCACGCTCTCGCGTTCGCGTGCGTCGCTCAGGAGCGCCTGGAAGTTCCGATTCGTCTCCACGAGCATGCGGGCGACGACGACGAAGACCGGGATGACGATGGCGAACAGCAGCACACTCGCCCAGTTGGCCGAGGTGAGAGCAACCCGCGTGAGCATCGGCGGCACGAGGATCGCGACGTACACGCCCACGAGCCCTGCAGCGGCACCCCATCTGCCGCCGATGGTCGCGAGCCACACAGCGGGGAAGGCGGCGAGGGCGGCGATCGCGCGGACGTCGTTGTACATGGACAGCGCGAGCAGGATGGCGGCCACGAGGTCCGCTCCGGCGATCGCCGACTGCCGCGAGAAGGGCCACCGCTCGAACGGCAGCGCGAGCGAGAGGACGGTCGCGGCGGCGACGAGCAGGTAGCCGATGATCGTCAGCAGCGGCTGCTCCGGCATCACCCCCAGAATCGCCGCGACGACCGCGAGGAGCACGAACGTCGCCAGAATCGCCGACTGCGTCTGCGCGAAGAGATACAGCCTCGCACGCCATGCCGAAGTGCTGTCGGAAGCCACCCCTCCTCCGATCTCTCCGCCCCCACGACGGAACGCTTCCGTCCCCACGACGGAATGCCTGAGGGTAGCGCGTTCGCCCCGATCGGCGCGTCGCTCTTCTCGCGCAGCGGGCGAGGGTGTAGGCACCTCCGTGTCGCACTTCCCCTGCCCGAGTTGCGTCGCCTCTGTGCACCCGCGGCACCTCTCCGCATCCGCCACAGTCATTCACTGGCGCACCCGCGCAAAGGTGTGGCGGATGCGGGAGCGCGCGGCGCGCGGGTGAGACGGCCGCCACCGACCGTCACACAGCACCCGAGACGTGTCGAGCGCAGTCTCGTCACCTGTCCGGCGACCGGATGCGTGAACTCGGCTTGACTCGCCGCGAAGCCGCCGTCACCGCCGGCGGACACCGCGTGAAACGGAGACAGCCATGAGCAGCACACCCGCCTTCGACCCGTCCGATTTCCTGATCGTTCCGGCCAAGACGTTCGAACAGCTCCAGGTCGGGGACGTTTTCCGCGCCCCCAGCCGCACCCTCACCGACGCCCACGCCTCGGCGTTCCAGGCGGTATCGGCCGACAACCACCCGATCCACTACAACGAGGAGTACGCGAGAGCACACGGACACAGTGCCCCCGTGGTGCACGGCCTGCAGGTCCTGGCGTTCACCGCGCCGGGCGCGACGCTCTTCCCGCACTACATCGGCGACATCTTCATCGCGTTCACGAGCGTGAGCGCGCGCTTCTTGGGAGAGGTCCACGCGGGCGACACGCTCTATCCGCAGCTGGAGATCACGGATCTGTCCGAGGTCGACGGCGCAGGTCAGGTCACGACGCGAGCCACCATCCACAACCAGCGCGGCGAGCTCGTGCTCGACGGATCGCACACCTACCTGCTCACCCTCACCCCGACGGCCGGTTCATGAGCCTGCGCCGCGCGGAAATCATCGGTGCATGGTCGCTCGTCAGCGTCGTCTCCGTCTACGAGGACGGACAACGCGTCGACGAGCTGGGCCGACGCCCGCGGGCTACCTCTGCTACACCCCCGAGGGCTTCGTGTCGGCGACCTTGGGCGACAGCACCCGGCCCGCATCCGGCGCCGGCGACCCGCAGAGCGCGACCGCGGACGAGTACGCCGCGATGGCCAGGAAGTTCATCGCGTACGCGGGTCACTACACCGTCGATGAAGCCACGAGCACGGTCGTGCATCGGATGGAGGTCTCGCTGTTCACGAACTGGACCGGTCAGGGACAGGAACGCCACCTCGCCGTGGACGGCGACACGTTGACGATCACCGCGCCACCCCGCGTGGCCGCCGACGGTCGTTCGTTCCACAGCGAGCTCGTGTGGCGGCGGGATGGCGGCGCCACGACGCCCTGAGGGTGTTCGGCCGCCGATCCGCCGCAACGAAGCTCATCGGCGGCGGGTGAGGAGAGCGTGCGCGGGCCGCTCGATGCCCTTGTGCAGGACCACGGCCAGACCCGACGCGATGGCGAACGCCACGATCGCACCGCCGAGCGCACCCGCGCCCGTCGGGTCTTGCGGCATGACGGCCCGCACGCACTGGAGCACCAGGAGGTGCACGAGGTAGAAGGCGAAGGATGCCGCACCGAGCATCTGCAGAAGCGGCGACGAGAGCCAGGAGCCTCGCCCGTCCAGGTCGTCTGTGGCGAGCGCCACGACGAGCAGCACGAAGCCGATACCTGTCGCCGAGGCTGCACCGAAGGGCGTACCTCCCAGCAGCGAGGCCGCGACATATCCCCCAACGTCGCCGACAGCGGGAGGACGAGGCCGCGCAGGCGCCAGCCGTGGTCGCGCACGAGACATGCCGCGGCGATCCCGGCGATGAACTCGGCCAGGCGCACGGGCGGGAAGCTGTACGGCGAGATGCCGGGCGTCGCCGCAGCGATCATCGGCGCGATCCAGGTGGCCGCGAGGCTGAGCGCGAGGACCACGCGTATCGCGATGACGCCGCGGGCGGCGAGGGAGCGGATGAGGAAGGGAGAACAGAGATAGAAGAACACCTCGCACGCCAACGACCACGAGACCGGGTTTCCCGCTTGCCACCAGGGCGCCCACCAGGAGTTGCCGAGCAGCAGGTTGGCGGCGAGCGCGCCCGTATCGGACGTGCGGATGGCAGGGACCATCGTCGCGCCGACCCAGATCGCCAGCGCGACACCGACCAGATGGAGCGGGTAGACCCGCGCGAAACGTCGCAGGTAGTAACGTCCGATGCCCGTCGGCCGGTACGAGTAGGCGAGAACGAAACCCGACAGGATGAAGAACAACGACACCGCCGTCGATCCGGCACCGAACAGAACCGACAGCAGTGTCTGCGCCGGCCCGTCGAAGTACTGCACGTTGCGCAGGTGGTAGACGAAGACGACCATCGCAGCCACCCAGCGCAGGCCCGTGAGCGATCCGAGCGAGGCCGCGGGACGGGTCTGTGAACCGATGTGCGCGCGGGACGAGAGCAGCGTGGACATGACACGAGCCCACCCCTTCGGGTGTTGCGGGAACGTTCGGCATCCGCTTTACGCTGCGTTTAGGTGGGCTGTGTTCGACTTGCCGAGGAGGTGACCGCCGGTGCGCGTACTGATCGTCGAGGACGAGCCGCTTCTTGCGGATGCGATTCAACGTGGCCTGCGCATCGAGGCGATTGCCGCCGACGTCGCCCGGGACGGCGCCCGCGCGATGGATGCGGTCGCCGAGACGAGGTACGACGTCGTCGTGCTGGATCGTGACATCCCTGTCGTCCACGGCGACGACGTGTGCCGTCGGATCACGACGATGAGCGATGCGCCGAAAGTGCTCATGTTGACCGCATCCGCCGCGGTCTACGAGCGGGTCGCGGGGCTGGCGATCGGCGCCGACGACTATCTCACCAAGCCCTTCGACTTCGACGAGCTCGTGGCCCGGATCGCCGCCCTCTACCGCCGCTCCGGAGCGGCCCTGCCGCCGGTGCTGGAAGCGGGCGGCCTTCGCGTCGACACCTTCCGCAGGGAGGCGTACCGGGAGGGGCGGTTCCTTCACCTGACCCGCAAGGAGTTCGCCGTCTTGGAAGTGCTCGTCCGCGCGGATGGTGGCGTCGTGAGCGCCGAGCAGCTGCTGGAGCAAGCATGGGACGAGAACGCGGACCCGTTCACGAACACGATCCGCGTCACCGTCTCGACCCTTCGCAAGAAGCTCGGACTCCCCTCGCTCGTCGAGACCGTTCCCGGAGCGGGTTACCGCATCCTCCGCCCGTCGACGCAGGCTCCCACGACATGATCGCCTCGCTTCGTCTTCGCACCGTCCTGACCCTGGTCGCCGCCGCCACAGCAGCCGTCGCCGCGGCACTGATCGGGCTGACGACGCTCCTGGTGCTGACCGCACGTGCCGTCCCCAGCACGGTCCAGGAGTCCGACGGCATGGTCATCTACGACAACGCCGTGACCGTCGGCCAGATGACCTCGCTGATGTTCGGGGTGGTCCTGCCCGTCGGCCTGTTGCTCATCGGCGCCGTCAGCGTCGCGACGTGGTTCCTTCTCGATCGTCTGACCCATCCGTACGCGGATGCCGTCATGACGCTCAGTGAGGCGGAAGCAGAGCAGGTCCTGGATGTGCGACTCGTTCCGCCGAGCGGCCCGGCCGAGACCCGCGAGCTGTTCACCGCCGTCAATACGCTCCTGGATCAGGTGCAGGCCAGCGCGGAGAGTGGCAACCGATTCGCCGCCAATGCCTCGCACGAACTGCGCACGCCGCTCGCCACATCCCGCACCCTGCTGCAAGTCGCCCTGCGCGATCAGCCCTCCGATGAGGCAGCAGTCACGTTCCGACGACTCCTGTCGGTGAACGATCGCATGATCTCCATCACGAGCGCCCTGCTGGAGCTCGCGTCCGCCGAGGCTCACCTGAGCATGACGGAGGTCGATCTGCGCGAGCTCGTCGCGGGACAGATCAGCGAGCTCGAGCCCGATATCCGCGACCGTCGCCTCAAGGTGCGTCTCCGCCTCGACCCGGTGCAGGTGACAGGGAACCCGCAGCTGCTCCGCCAGCTGCTGTCGAACCTGCTCCGCAACGCGGTCCTTCACAACCGTGACGGCGGGACGGTGGCCGTCTCCCTCACCGCGGCCGGAAACCCCGTGCTCGCCATCGAGAACGACGGCGAGCACATCCCTCCGGAACAGCTGCAGACGCTCGCAGAGCCCTTCACACGGCTGCACGCGCGGACCGCGGCGAACGGGCATGGGCTGGGCTTGTCGATCGCGCAGCGGATCGCCGAGCTGCACACGGTCGACCTGTCTCTGAGCTCCCGCCCGTCGGGCGGGCTTCTGCTGACGCTTCGGTTCCTGGACGGCTCGACGCCGAGCGCGCTGTGATGCGAGCAAGCGGCCGCGCGGTCGCATGGGCAGCGGGCATCTGCGCCGCCGCGGCCGTCGCGACGACCGCGGCGGTCGCCGGCATCGCGGCTCCGAGGTGGGACTCGGCGACCGTGGTGATCGGCGCGTCGATCTCCCAGGGCTACCACGCCAGCGGTGGACACGATTGGCCGAGCCTTGTCGAACGGGCGGGCGACGCCGCGGCCCGCGGCTGCCAAGTGATCAATCGCAGCATCAGCGCCACGCGCCTGCTCGAGTCCTATCCGGATCTGCCGAGCAGCCTTTCACGGCTGCAGGAGGACGCCCTGTCGATTCCCGGCATCCGCAGGGTCATCCTCACCGACGTCATCAACGACATCCAGGCGGTGCCGCATGACTATAGCGCCGAGGACATCCTCGCCGGCATCCGTCGCTTCGCCGAGCAGGCTCGTGCCGCGGGCGTGCGTACCACGGTGACGACACTCACGCCGTATGGCGGATTCGAGCGTTGGGAATCGGTTGGAGAGCAGACACGCGTCGAGGTGAACGCCGCGCTTCGATCGGGTCGGATCAGGGGTGTCGATGTCATCGATTTCGACGGGGTTCTCGCCGACCCGGCGGATCCCACTCGCATCCTCCCCGCCTACGATTCGGGCGATCACTTGCACCCGAACGATGCGGGCCAGGCCGCGCTGGCGGATCTCGTCGGCGGCGCCGCTTCGTTGTGCTGATTCGCGTGTTCAGTCGGCCGGTACGAGATCGAAGCGCTGCGCCGAACCGTGGAGCGCCGGCACCGGCGACTCGTTCGGGGCCGGTTCCGGCACGACGTAAAGACCCGTGGGCCCGTTCGCGGTGTAGGCCAGGGCCTCGAGCCATGCCCGGTTCAGGGCGGGCTCCCGCGTACCGAAGAACTTGAACTGCAGATTCGCGTTCGGATGCAGCCACACGGACGTCCGGCCGCTGCCGAGGCTCACGTCTTCCTTCCACGTGAGCGCGAACGATTCGTTGCGACGCAGCTTGGTGAAGATCACCTGCTGCAGGTGAGCCAGGGTGCGGTCTTCGAACTCCGCCTTCGTGTACTGGTCGTATATCAGCTTTCCCATGATGGGCTCCGGCCTGCCGACGCGGAGTGAGCGACGATCAGCCGTGGGGATGATTCAGACCTGAGAAATCGACACGCTCCGAGCGGGCGGTTGACCAGCCACGATCCTCTGCGGGATGTCGATGCACAACCCCCCTTGCGCGAAACGGGTTACGTCAGGAGCGAAACGGCTCCTCCACCTCCCAGTCGGGCCCCACGGCGATCAGGACATCGGCCATCGCATCCGCCCAGTTGTCCGCGTCGACCTCGACGCCGTGCCCGTAGCGCTCGCCGGCGATCGGCTCGATCAGTTGCACGGGGACGACGAAACGCATCCCCCGTTTCTACGCGAGCGCGTCGCGATCCTCACAGTGCCTTGACGCTGCGAGAGAGAGCGCCTACGACCGCAGGACGCACCGCTGCCGGGCACTCGATGAGGACGACGTCATGTCTGCGCATCCCGCTTCATCCAGAACGGCGAGTAGTGGTAGCCGTCAGGGTCGTCGAACTGGCGTTGGTACATGAACGGGTAGTCGTCGGTGTCGCCGACACGACCGCCCGCAGCGCGAGCCCGTTCGACGAATTCATCGACCGCCTCACGGCTGTCGAGATCGAACGACACCGTGATCTTCGACGGCGTCTCCGGTCCCCCGATGAGATCCTCGGTTCCGCCGACGCTGGCGTACATCTCGCGGCTGGCGAGCATGACGTACTGATCGGGTGCGATCGCGAAGCACGACACGGCGTCGTTCGACATCTCCGCGTTCCGACTCCACCCGAGGGCTGCATAGAACGCGGTCGCACGGGCGACGTCTTCGACCGGGCAGGTGAGGAAGAGGCTCATGGCGCACACACTCGCAAAGCGCGGGCGATCGCGTCAAGAGTCGGTGCGCAGCAGCCGTTCCCACGTCGCGGCATCGTCCAGCGCGGCCAGCAGGTCGTCGGTGCGGGGTTCCAGCGTCTCGAGCTGTGCGAGCAGCGACGCGTTGCCGGTACGCCTGGCCGCCGCCAGGGTGCGGGCACGGTCGTGGTGATAGACGCCGGACGTCGCCAGCAGCGCGGCCTCGGCTCCTCGCAGCTGCACCTCGCGCCGCAGATCGAGCAGCACGATCGTGTCCTGCACGCGCTCGGGCAGCCCGGCGAACTCCGCCGAGCTCGGAAAGCCGTCGGGCTGCGAGGGCCGCGCCACCCAGACGAAGCCGAGCAGCTCGTCGGGCGGAAGCCCTCGAACGGTCGACTCGGCGATCCGGAACTCGTCACCGAGCACGGCGCGGGCGTGGACCTCCGCGCGCCCGTCGGGGGCCAAACGGACGGCGGCCCTGCCGAGCAGCTGCTGCGCGCGCACCGCACGATCGGAAAGAGGAGCCGTGCCCGCATCCGACTCCTCCCGCCTGTTGCGGGCGCGCAGCCAGACGGAGCCGACGGCGATCACCGCGGGAACGAAGATGCACAGGAGCACGAAGGCGATGATCACTGCGCGCACGGCACCGCCGGTCGACGTGTCGGTGGCGAGGAACACGATCGCCACGATGCCGAGGAGGGTCGCCGCGGCGCCGAGGACGGACCTCAGCGCGCGGCGCACGGGTCGCCCGCGCGGCGGAGCCTCCGGCACGCGATCAGCCCTTCGAGGTGAACGACCAGAGGTTGTCGACGCCGCCCGAGGTCGCCACCACCGCGACATCCTGATGGATGTCGGCGCGGTCGAACAGCTGCGTCGCACACGCGCTGATGCCGAACCGCTCCTGGAACCACAGCGACAGCGCCTGCTGCTGCGAGATACGCCAGGCGAAGAAGCTCGCCTGCTTGTTGTTGCGCGCCTTCCACGTGATCTTCTCGTCGGCCTGGGTGAGGGCGACCGGCAGCGCCGTCTGGATCGCGACCTCGACGGCGCCGAGGTCGGGGGTCACGCGCGCGGGGTCCCAGTAGGTGCGGATGACGAACCCGGTGCCCTTGCCGCCGGGAGCGTGGAAGCCACGGTAGGCACCGACGTAGCGCGCGTCGGCCTGGCTCCAGGTATCGAGCGCGGCCTTCGCCGACTTCTTCACGCCGAAGACACCACCCTCATCTGTGAGTGCGAGAAACGCCTCCGGCGTCGTCAGGGATGCGGCGAGGGCAGCGTGATCGGGCATGAATGTTCTCCGTTCGGGTGCGCGGTGTTCGCGAGCCACAGCATAGGGAGAACAGAGGTTGCTCCCCGGGCGTCATCCACAGGCGGGATGCGGCGCCGTCAGGGCGAATCCGGGAGCGCGACGGCGAGCTTGAACCCGACGTGCGAGTCGACGAATCCGAGCCTGCGGTAGAACCGGTGGGCATCGACTCGGGCCGCATCCGAGGTGAGTTGCACGAGCGGTGTGCGAAGGGCGACCGCCGCCTCATCCACCACCCAGCGCATCAGCGCACTCCCGATGCCGGCCGAGCGCGCCGCGCTCGCCACACGGACGGCCTCGACCAACAGCCGGTCACTCCCTTGCCGAGACATGCCCGGGATGACCGTCAGCTGCAACATGCCGACGAGGGTTCCCGCCGCATCCGCCGCGACCACGAGCTCATTGCTCGGGTCGAGGATGATCCGCTCGAGCGCCGACGCGTACGCCGCGGCGTCCTCCTCGCTCGCGACGTCGCCGCGGCTCGCGCTGATCGCATCGTCGGCGAGCAGGCGGATGATCGCGTCGAGGTCCGTCGGCATCGCCCGCCTCGCCACCACGGCGGCGTCTCCGACGACAAGGGATGCGGGTAAGGTCAGGGCGTCGATCACCGTTCATCCTCCCCGGCGCCTGCCGTCTCGAAATGCGTGATCTTGTCGTCCATCACCGCGATCGCGCGTGCGAGCACCTGCCGGCGCTCTTCCAAGGCCGCTCGACGCTCGCGGAGAAAACCGACGGGGTCGGGGGCGGCATGCGTGCCGTGCAGCAGGTCGGCGAAGGTGCGCAGTTCGTCGATGCCGAGCCCCGCATCCTTCATGCAGGTCACGACGTGGATCCAGGCGAGATCCTTCTCGCTGAAGACCCGGTGGTTGCGGTCATCCCGGGCGAGCGGTCCGATGATGCGCTCCTGTTCGTAATAGCGGAGCGTGTCCGCGGTGAGGCCCGTCGCAACGGTGGCCTCACCCATCGTGAACATCGGGGTCATTCCTGCCTTCCGTCCAGTTCGTGACGATCTTCGGCGTCCAGGTGCAGCTGGAGGGCGTCCATCGCCTCATCCAGCTGAGCGACGTCCGACACCCCGACGATCGGGGTCACCGCGGGTGAACCCTCGAGCAACCATGACAGCACGACCTGGTTCCGCGTCGCATCCCAGCGTCGCGCGACCCTGTCCAGCGCGGCCAGACGACGCTCCGTATCGGGATGCCGGTACGCCTCCTGCAACCGTTCCGGTCGAACGAACGCCCCTCCGAGCAACGTCGTGTATGCCCACATCCCGAGTCCCTCGGCTGCGACGTAGTCCAGCGCCTCGGGGGATGCGATGACGTGACCCCAGTCCGGAAGTGGTGCGAACGGAATCGGCTGGAGATAGCTGTGCCGCAACTGCACGAAGCGGAAGGGCTCGATGTTGCGTGCCCGTGCCGCCGCGCGCGCTCTCTCGATGCGCCACATCGCGTGGTTCGACGCGCCCAGCCGCCGGACCCGCCCGTCTGCGACCAGCGCCCCGAACGCCTCGACCTGATCCTCGAGCGGAACCGTGCGGTCTTCGACATGCGCCCACAGCAGGTCGATCGCCTCGACGCCGAGCCGCTCCATCGAGCCCGCGACGGCCTGGGCGACGGCGCTCGGGGCGAGCCCCTCCAGGGATGCTGCGCCGACACCGGGCTGCGTCGGGTTGGCGCCGACCTTCGTCGAGATCGACACGTCGTCCCGCACACCCGGATGACGCCGGAGCCACTCCCCCAACACCGTTTCGCTCGCCCCTCCTCTGCCGGACGGCGATGCCCAGAAGGCATAGTTGTCGGATGTGTCGAGCCAGCGCCCGCCGCGCGAGACGAAGCGGTCGAGCAGCGCGAACGACGTCTCCTCCGAGAGCCGAGTGCCGAACCACATCGCTCCGAGGGCGAGTCCGTTGCTGAGAGTGTCCATGAACACGCAGCGAACCACCTGGAGCGCGCTCCAGGTCAAATCGGGTCGTACGACGCGAAGCTCGACCACTCCCGGCGTCGCGCCGGATGCTGCCGTGCGTCACGAGCTTTGCCGCTCGGCGAGATCTACGTCATGATGCCGTCATGCGCGCCTCCCGCCCCCTCCTCGGCGCACTGCTCGCCCTTGTGACCGTCGTGACCGCTGGATGCGCCACCTCGGCCGGCAGTCCGGCGAGCGCCGACGCGATCGCCGAGCGGGCCGGCGCGGTCGGCATCTCGGCCGATCTCGTCTTCACGACCGAGGTGGCGGGATACACCCTCGCTCCGCAGTCGGTCGGTGTGTCGAACGACGACGGCATGTCGGCGACCTGGATGCGCGACGGGTCGGGAGCGATGATCTCGCTGCGCACGCAGCGAGGCGACATGACCGCCGAGGCCTGCGCGACACTGCCGATGTGGGACGACACCGGGACTCCCGTCACCTGCACCGAGCAGGACGGGATCTGGCACCGAGAGCACAACGGCGCTCACGAGGACATCATCGTGCGCGACGGCGCGTGGGTGCTCATCGTCGGGTCGTCCGGAGCCACGACGGACGAGATCGACGCGGCCGCGAAGGCGGTGCACGTGCCCTCATCGATGGAGCTCGACCGGATCTTCTCGGATGCCCCGAGAACGCCGCCGACCCCTGTGGAGCGCGGTGATCTGCCCGAGAACGGCGACGGAGCCCCCATCCAGCCGTCCGGTCCGGGCGGCTGACCCGCCCTTGACGCAGACGGCCTGACCGCGCGGCTAGCCCAGGAGCGCGTTGTAGGCGAGGCCGAAGATCGGCACGTAGAGAAGCGCGACGAGAACGGTGTGGGTGGCCACGAACGCCACCCCTTCCAATGCCTTGCCGCGGGCGGCGAAGTGATCGCGGAGCTTGCGGATGAGGACCGCGGGGTGACGGACGTCCCAGCTGTTCAACCGCAGATAGCGCCCGAGGTACACGCCGATGGAGCCGAGCAGTATCGCGGCCGCAGCGAAGATCCAGCTCCACCCGGGCGGCCCCGACCCGGCTGCGGGATCAGCGATGACGACCACGAGGCCGAACTGGATGAGCGCAAGGCTGAGGACCGCGTTGGCGAGGCCGGACCCGGTGAGCGTGAGGGTGTGCACGATGTCGTACCAGAGCGGAACGGGGGTGTGCTCGCGGCGGTGACTGAAGTTGAGCTCGGTGATGAGGTAGATCGAGTTCGGGAAGAACACCAACCACGCCAGCGTGGCGACGCCGAGGTAGACCCAGACCGCGGCGGCCGGCAGCGCAGCCGATACGGATCCGAGGCTGAGCGCGGCGGGCGCCACGAGGAGGAAACCGATGAGCCCGATGAACGCCAGCGCCACGGGCGCCAGCGACAACCCGATGTTGACGAGCATCGGCCGGTACAGGGGGACGCCGTACACCTTCGCGCGGAGCACGATCAGCAGCGCCGCGTAGACATTGAGCAGGACCACGCACGCAAGCGCGATGAGAATGGCGCTCATTACTCCCGGTCCCTCTCGCTGCTCGTGGCGACGGATGCGCCATCCTCACATGCGAAAACCCCCGATTCATCGGGGGTTTTCATGGCGGTGACGGTGGGATTTGAACCCACGGTAGGGGGTTACCCTACACAACTTTTCGAGAGTTGCACCTTCGGCCGCTCGGACACGTCACCGCCGACCAGCTTACGTCACGCCGGGCCGAGCCGCCAATCCGCCCGATTCCGCATCTCGCACGCATCTCCGTGTCTCATAAATGCACGCAGAAGTCGCCGCCAACGTGAACAAACGAGACACGCATGCGGTGGTCGGTCGAAGATCACCGCCCGAACGCCCCGGGAGCAGCAACCCCACCTCTACGTGTCTCACTTATGCACGCTCATGGGGTCCCTCACCTGCACAAGTGAGACACGGATGCCGGGGCCCCGGGCGCCACCGGCCGCGCGA
The DNA here is from genome assembly GCF_056868075.1 of Microbacterium sp. KU4F. Classification (NCBI taxonomy): domain Bacteria; kingdom Bacillati; phylum Actinomycetota; class Actinomycetes; order Micrococcales; family Microbacteriaceae; genus Microbacterium; species Microbacterium sp. KU4F. Next base: position 1,816,538 of record NZ_CP200324.1, read on the forward strand.
CCCGGGCCACGGGCGCCACGCGCCACGGGCGCCACGGGCCACGGGCGCCACGAGCCACACGACCCGGGCCGGGCGCCACGGACCACGCGCGCCACGAGCACGCGACCCGGGCGGCTCAGCGGGCGAGGGCAGCGACTCCCGCGATCAGCTCGACCGCACGGGCCGGCTCGTCGATTCCGGCGGCGAACACGTACGTCGCGGCGAAGCCCGCATCCGACAGCGCATCGACGCGGGTCGCGACCTCGTCCGGCGTCGATGTCGGGTTGATCGCGATCATCGCGGTCTTCTCGATCTCGTCGTAGTCGCGGCCGACGGTGTCGCAGTGCGCGCGCAGCACGTCGAGCTTGTGGGTCGGCACCTCCGCCATCGCCGACAGGTTGCAGGCATCGGCGTACTGCGCGACGAGCTTGAGGGTCTTCTTCTCTCCCCCGCCGCCGATCATCAGATACGGCTTGGTGACGTTCTGCGGCGAGTTCAGCGTGCGCTCGAGCTGCCAGATCGCGCCCTCGTAGGGCTCTTCGGAGTCCGACCACATCTGCAGACAGATCTGGATCGTCTCCTCGAGCTCACGGAAACGCTGCGCGACGGGCGGGAACGCGAAGCCGAGTCCCTTGCACTCCTCCTCGTTCCACGCGGCGCCGATGCCGAGCCCGACCCGGCCGCCGGAGAGCACGTTCAGCGTGGTGATCTGCTTGGCGAGCAGCGACGGATGCCGGTAGATCACACCCGTGACGAGGGTGTGCAGCAGCGCCTTCTCGGTGTGAGCGGCGATGAAGCCGAGGGTGGCGTACGCCTCGAGCATCTCGTGCTCGACCGGTCCGATGCCCGGCAGCTGCCAGAAGTGATCCATGACGGTGATGCGCTGGATGCCGGCAGCCTCAGCATTGCGCACGTGCGCGGCGAGCGCGGGACCGAGCTGAGCGGGCCCGCTCTTCCAGGTGAAGTCCGCGATGTGGATACCGAATTCCATGGGCCCGTCCCGTCCGGACGGATGCCGCATCCGCCCTCCGTCGATCAGGGTACGACCGCGGCAGCACCCGGTGGGCGGATGCGGGTGAACTCATCGGAACACGATCGCAACGCGTCACAGCCGCCACCTCGACGCGCCGGGTATTCTCCGGGCGAACATAACCGCGCGCGGCACCTCCGGCGCCTGCCAGACTGGGGACATGTCTGCCATCGAGAACTCGAAGCTCACCGTCGTCGGCGCTGGCAGCGTCGGCTCCAGCGTCGCTTACGCCGCCCTCATCCGCGGCTCCGCACGCCATGTCGCCCTCTACGACATCGCGACGGAGAAGGCCGAGGCCGAGGTGCTCGATCTCGCTCACGGCACGCAGTTCACCGGCACGAGCGACATCATCGGCGGCAGTGACCTCTCGGTCGTCGAGGGCTCGCACGTCGTCGTCATCACCGCCGGCGCCAAACAGCGTCCGGGTCAGACGCGCATCGAGCTCGCCGGCACGAACGCCAACATCATCAAGTCGATGATGCCGCAGCTGCTCGAGGTCGCGCCCAACGCGATCTACGTCATCGTGACGAACCCGTGCGACGTGCTCACCGTGCTCGCGCAGGAGGCCACCGGCCTGCCGGTCGAGCGGATCTTCGCCTCCGGCACGGTGCTCGACACGTCGCGCCTGCGGTGGAAGCTCGCGCAGCGCGCCGGCGTCTCGCCGTCGAGCGTGCACGCCTACATCATCGGCGAGCACGGCGACACCGAGTTCCCGCTGTGGTCGAGCGCCTCCATCGGCACCGTCCCGATCCTCGACTGGCAGACTCCGACGCACGACCGCGTGACGGTCGACGAGCTCGACGAGATCGCGGTCGACGTGCGCGACGCCGCCTACAAGGTGATCCAGGGCAAGGGCGCGACCAACTACGCCATCGGCCTGTCGAGCGCTCGCATCGTGGAGGCGATCCTGCAGGACGAGCACGCGGTCATGCCGGTGTCGACCGTGCTCCACGGCTACCACGGCATCGACGGCGTCGCCCTCTCCGTGCCCTCGATCGTGAGCGCATCCGGCGCCGTCCCGATCCCCGAGACCGCGTTCAGCCCGAACGACTGGGCCTGCTCCGCCGCTCGGCCGACGCGCTGCGCGAGGTCGCAGCGTCGCTGCGCTGATCGCATGATCGAGCTGGCGAACGCCACCTGGACCGAGGTCGCGGACTTCCTCGCCGCGGGGCCGCGCGTCGCGGTGCTCCCCTTCGGCGCGCTCGAGCAGCACGGTCCGCACCTGCCACTGTCGACAGACACGCTGCAGGCGGATGCGGTCGCCCGCCGCCTCGCCGACGCGCTGGATGCGGCGCTCCTGCCGTCCGTGGCCTACGGCAACACGTGGAGCAACGACGCACTGCCGGGCACCGTCTCGATCGGCGCCGACACGGTGACGTCGCTCTGCACAGACATCGCCGCATCCCTCGATCGCGCCGGCTACGCGCTGCTCGTGGTGGTCAACGGCGACTTCGGCAACCGCCTGCCGCTGCAGCGGGCGGCCGAGCGTGCCGCCGCGACCGGACAGCGGATGCCGGTGGTCGTGCTCGACTACCCCGGACTGGTCGAGATCGGGGACGCCGTGAAGGAATCGCCCTGGGCGGCGCCGGGCCTCTGCCACGCCGATGAGCTCGAGACGTCGATGGTGCTGGCTGTCGCCCCTGCCCTCGTACATCCCGACCGGTACTCCGCCGCCTACCCGCAGCTGCCCGCGGACTTCGGCCTGCGGCAGATGCCCCTCGCGCCGCTCTCGGAGTCCGGGGTGTTCGGCGACCCGCGCCCCGCGACCGCGGAGAAGGGCGAGCGGATCCTCGCGCACGTCGCCGCGGAGAGCGAGCGCATCGTCCGTCAGGTGCTCGCCGCCCTCGACCCCGCCTGAGGTATCCGCGGCCCGGGCTTCCCTCGGGCCCGGCCCTCGGCCACTCCGGGCGTCCGTCGGCGCGACAGCGGGCTCCGCACGTCCGTCGGGCGCGACAGCGGGCTCCGTGCGTCCGTCGGGCGCGACAGCAGGCTCCGCACGTCCGTCGGGCGCGATAGCGGGCTCCGCACGTCCGTCGGCGCGACAGCGGGCTCCGCACGTCCGTCGGGCGCGACAGCGGGCTCCGTGTCTCAGTTGTGCACGCCGAGGGCCCCTTGAGCGTGCACGTGTGAGACACGCACCGCCTCACACACCCGCACCCCGCATCCGCGTCTCACTTGTGCACGTTCCCAAGCCCGTGAGCGTGCACGTTTGAGACACGCAATATGGCCGCGCCCACACCCCGCATCCGCGTCTCACTTGTGCACGTTCCCAAGCCCGTGAGCGTGCACGTTTGAGACACGCAATGTGGCCGCGCCCACACCCCGCATCCGTGTCTCACTTGTGCACGCCAGGCGGCCCCACCGCGTGCACGTTTGAGACACGCACCGCGCGAGCGCGGGCAAGTCATATCCGTGTCTCAGTTGTGCACGCTCTCGGGCGCTTTAGCGTGCACAACTAAGACACGCGTCTCCCCCGCGCAACGAGCCCGACATCCGTGTCTCAGTTATGCACGACGCGGGCCCCCTCGACGTGAATAGGTGAGACACGCAGGGCAGCACGCCCACGAGCATGCACACGCACCCCACACCCCGCACCGCGCAAGCACCACGCAATGCGCGCAAACATCGCACCGGCCCCTTCGCCCCCGCGCACCACGGCACACGCACCCCACACCCCGCACCGCACAAGCCCCACGCAAGCACCGCACCGCACCGCACCGGCACCTCCTCCCGCACGCCCCACAAAATGCGCGCAACGCGGAACACGCACCCCGCACCCGCACCCGCACCCCGGCGGGGGGTCAGTCGGCGGCGGTACCCGGGATCGCGCCGATCAGCTCGCGCGTGTAGGGGTCGGCCGGGGCGTCGAAGATGCGCTCGGCCGTCGCCTGCTCCAGGATGCGGCCGCCGCGCATCACGGCGACGCGGTCAGAGATCTGACGGATCACTCCGAGGTCGTGCGAGATGAACAGGTAGGTCAGGCCGTGCTCGGCCTGCAGGTCGACGAGCAGCTGCAGCACCTGCTCCTGCACCGAGACGTCGAGAGCGGAGACCGGCTCGTCGAGCACGATGAGCTCCGGACGCAGCGCAATGGCGCGGGCGATCGCGACGCGCTGACGCTGGCCGCCGGAGAAGCTGGGCGGGACGCCGGGTGAGCAGGTCGGTCGACAGACGCACCTGCCCGAGCAGGTCGCGCACGATCGAGCTGCGCTCGGCACGAGGCACACCGAACGCCTGCAACGGCTCCGCGATCAGTTTCGCCACGCTCATACGCGGATCGAGCGAGCCGAACGGATTCTGGTACACGACCTGGATGCGCCGACGCAGCTCCCGCAGCGCCGACCCCCGCAGGTCGGTGATGTCCTCGCCGTCGAAACGGATCTCGCCTTCGTCGCTCGGGATGATCCTGGCGACCATGCGCGCCGTCGTGCTCTTTCCCGAGCCCGACTCGCCCACGAGCGAGAAGGTCGTCCCGCGGGCGACAGAGAAGTCCACCGCCTCGACGGCGCGGATGCCGCGGGCACCGCCGTAGGTCTTGCCGAGGCCCGAGACTTGCAGTAGCGGCGCGCCCGCGTCGGGGACGACGCGGTCCACCACGCTCGCCGACGGGACGAGTCGTCGCGCGTTGAGGCCGGGCGCTGCGGCGACCAGACGCTGCGTGTACGGATGCGAGGGGTCGGCCAGCACGAGCTCCGCCGGACCACTTTCGACGATCTCGCCCTTCTCCACCACGACGATGCGATCGGCGCGGTCGGCGGCGACCGCCAGATCGTGGGTCACCAGCAGCACGGCGGTGCCGTGCGCCGCGGCGAGGGCCTGCATCCGATCGAGCACGTGACGCTGCACGGTCGCATCCAGCGCGCTGGTCGGCTCGTCCGCGATCACGAGGGCGGGCTCGCACGCCCACGCGATGCCGATGAGGATGCGCTGGCGGAGGCCGCCCGAAAGCTCGTGCGGGTACTGTCCCGCTCGCAGCTCGGCCTCGGGAACGCCCACCTCGGTGATGATCTCGACGGCGCGACGGGCCGCATCCGCCCGCGACAGGCCGCGGTGGCGGCGCAGCGTCTCGGCGATCTGCTCACCCACGCGCATCAGGGGGTTCAGGCTGTGGGAGGGGTCCTGCGGCACGAAGCCGATCCGTCCGCCCCGGATGCGGCGCAGCGCCGATGCCGAAGCGGTGGTGATCTCGGTCCCGTCGAAGACGATCGACCCGCCGCGCACGTGCGCCTCGGCGGGCAGGAGCTTCACGAGCGCGTGGGCGATCGTGCTCTTGCCGGACCCCGACTCGCCGACGACCGCGACGATCTCGCCCGGGTTCACCTCGAGGTCGATGCCGCGCAGGGCGCTGTGGGCACGACGACCTGTGCCGTAGTCGACGCGCAGATCCGTGACGCGCAGCAGAGGAGCGGTCATCGGTCACCTCCGATGAAGCGGGCGACGCGGTTGACGGAGAGGACGACCGCGAGGATGACGGCGCCGGGCATCAGGCTCAGCCAGGGCGCGATGGCGACGAAGTCGCGCCCTGCCGACACGAGCGCGCCCCATTCGGGCGCCGGCGGCTGGGCGCCGAATCCGAGGAAGCTCAGCGCCGACACCGACAGGATGGCGAGGGCGAGCTCGAGCGATGCCATCGCGATGATGGGCCGCGCCGCGTTCGGCATGACGTGACGCACCAAGATCGCGGGGCCGCGGGCGCCGAGAGTGCGCGCGGCCTCGACGTACTCCTCGCTGCGCACGCGCAGCACCTGCGAGCGCATCACGCGGGCGAAAGATCCCGCCGTGCCGAGTCCGACGCCGAGGGCGATCGAGAGCGGGCCGAAGCCGAGCGAGGCGACGACGATCAATGCGAGCAGGATGCCGGGGATCGCGATGAGCACGTCGACGAAGCGCATGACCACGAAGTCGAGCGGCCCGCCGACGTAGCCGCAGACGAGACCGACGATCGAGCCGATCAGCACACCCGCGACGACGGCGAGCACAGCCGAGGACAGCGAGAGCTGCGCGCCGTAGATCACCCGCGAGAACACGTCGCGCGCGAGATGGTCGGTGCCGAACAGGTGCTCCGCGCTCGGCGGCTCGAGCCGGGCGGTGCCCACCGAGTCGTACGGATCGTACGGGGCGAGCAGCTGCGGGGCGACGACCGCGACGAGGGTCAGCAGCAGCAGGAGGAGGGAGAGCAGAAGGCCGGGTCTGCGAAGGATGCTCATCGCGCACCCGCCTTTCGTCCGACGAGGCGCGTTCGGGTACGCGGGTCGATCACGCCGTAGAGGCCGTCGACGATGAGGGTCACGATGGCGTACACGGTCGCGACGACGACCACCACACCCAGCACCACGTTCACGTCGCGGGCGAGCACGGCGTCGACGGTGAGCCGGCCGATGCCGTCGCGGGAGAAGACGGTCTCAACCACGGCGGTGCCGCCGGCGAGGTAGCCGATCTGCAGGCCGATGATCGTGATGGAGGGCAACAGGGCGTTGCGCAGCACGTGCCGCACCACGACCGTGCGCTGCGCGAGGCCCTTCGCGTTCGCCGTGAAGACGAAGGGGCTGGCGCCCGCGTCGAACACGGCGGCCGAGAAGACCTGGAAGAAGATGGCTCCGGTCGGCAGTGCCAGGGTGATGCCCGGCAGGACGACGCTCACGAAGCCGTTCGTCCCGGATGCGGGGAACCACCCGAGGCCGAACGAGAACACGCTGATGAGCACGAGGCCCGACAGGAACGCCGGGATCGCGATGCCCAGCGGCGGGATCTGGGTGACGAACGCCCGCATCCACGCGGGCCGGGCGACGTAGGCCCAGACGGTGAAGGCGAGGGCCGCGACGAAGCCCACCACGAGGGCGAACACGGCCACCGCGGCGGTGTTCGGGAAGGCCCGGCCGATCATCTCCACGACGGGCTGCCCCGTCGCGATCGAGATGCCGAGGTCGCCGCGGAAGAGGGCGAGGAAGTTGACGATGTACTGCTGCCAGACCGGCCCGTCCAGCCCGTAGCGCTCGCGGAGCGCCGCGAGCTGGGCGGGGTCGGTCGTGGTGGCGTCGCCGCCGCGCAGCGAGAGCGCGGCGAGGACGGGGTCCCCGGGCAGCGCGTGGATCAGCAGGAAGGCGACGGTGTAGGTCGCCCAGATCACGAAGAGGCACTGCACGATCTTCGGGATCAGGAAGCGGGCGATCGCCTGTGCCCGCCCTCCCGCTGGGGCCACGCGCTGCTCGGGGATGGTCATCAGTTCGAGACCACCGCGGCGTCGTAGAGGTGCAGACGTGCGGCCGAGTCGAAGGTGATGCCCTCGACGCCGGCGCGAGAGCCGTGCAGCTGCACGGTCTCCAGCGTCGGGATCACGTAAGCGCGCTCGGCGACGATCTGCTGGATCTCGTCGACGAGCTTCTGACGGGCGTCGACGTCGGCGGTCTGCGCCTGCTTCTGCAGGAGACCCTCGAGCTCTGCGTCATCGACGATGCCCCAGCGGGCGGGCGATGCGGTCGACAGCAGAGTGCGCAGCGCGTCGGGGTCCGTACGGGTCAGACCCGCGCCGAGGGCGTCGTAGTCACCCGAGGCGATGGCACCGAAGAAGTCACCCGAGGAGACCATCTTCAGCTGCATGTCGATGCCGATCTCCTTGAGCTGGATCTGCGCCGCCTCCAGCACGTCCTGCGCGTAGAACGCCGTGACCGTGAAGGTGAGCGGCTGGCCGTCCTTCGCGTAGATGCCGTCGGAGCCGAGCGTCCACCCGTCGTCCTCGAGCAGCTTCTTGGCCGCATCCGCGTCGTACGCGAGGGTGTCGCCGAGATCGATGTATCCGGGGGTCGAGGAGGTCAGCACGCTCGTGGGCGCCTTGCCGCTCATCGAACCCGCGAGCACGTTGATCTTGTCGCGATCGAGGCCCTTGGTGACCGCCTGGCGCACGGCCTCGTCGGCGAGCACACCGCGCGAGGTGTTGACGACGAGCGAGTTGGGAACGCCCGGGTTCGCCTTGGCGTAGAGGTGGTACTTGTCACCGGCGAAGCGCGCCTCGTCCACATAGGGAACGTCCTGGATGACGTCGTACTCGCCGGACTCGAGACCGCCGGTGCGCACCGAGGGCTCGGTGATGATCGGGAAGGTGACCGAGTCGAGGTACGCCTCGCCCTCGTGGCCGCGCAGCGTCGACGCCCAGTCGTAGCCGTCGCGCTTGACGATCTTCACGGCGTCGTTGGGCACGTACGAGTCGAGCACGAACGGACCGGTGCCGACGACGGCCTGGCAGCGCGCCTCCGCGGTCTCGGCGACCGTGGCGGGCGAGAGGATGCCGAGCGACATCGTGGTGGCGCCCTGCTGGAACTGCACGTTGGGAGCCGAGAAGTTCACCGTGAACTCGGTGTCGCTCTTCACATCGGTGCCCGCGTATCCGGCGAGGTAGCCGTTGGCGAGGGATGCGGAGGCTCCGAGCGCCTTGATCGCGTCGAAGTTCGCGGCGACCGCCTCGGAGGTCAGCGGGGTGCCGTCGCTGAAGGTGACGCCGTCGCGCAGCGTGAAGGTGTACGACGTGAGGTCGTCCGCGACCGACCAGTCGCTCGCCAGCCACGGCACGATCTCACCGGTGTCGGGGTTCTGGTCGAGCAGCGAGTCGGTCAGCTGACGGCCGACGATGAGCGAGGTGGTCACCGACGACTGCTGCGGGTCGAGGCAGGTCGGGTCCTCCTTGAGCGCGAAGACGATGTCCTGCGGCAGGTCGGCGGCGGGGGTCGCGGAGTCGGCGGCGGGTGCCGAAGCGGCGCAGCCGGCGAGGGTCGCGACGGCGAGCCCTGCGAGAAGCGGGAGAGCGACGCGTCGGGCGCCGCCGGATCGAATGAGGGTCACGGGATCTCCTTGATGCGGGGAAGGGGTCGGGTGGTGCATGGGGGGAGGTCAGAGGGGAAGCGCGCCTGCGACGAGCTCGCCGCGGGCGACGACGGCTACGAGGTTCTCGGGGCGCAGGGTCTCGATGTCCTGCCACGGCTTGCCGCGCACCACGAGGAAGTCGGCGCCGAGGCCCGCCTTGAGGCGTCCCGTCGTGCCGGTCAGACGCACCGCATCCGCGGCATCCGAGGTGCCCGCGACGAGCGCGCGCTCGGAGCTCCACGAGAACGCGGTCTTCATGAGGCGGAGCTCCTCGAGCTGGTCGCCGAAGCGCACCATGACGCCGTTCGCGTCGGTGCCGAGCACGAAGCGCACGCCGGCCGCGGCCGCACCCGTGAAGTTGGCGTCGCGCTCGATCACCACGGCGCGCGCCTTCTCGGCCGCCTCGTCGCTCACCGGGATGCGGCGATCGGCGATCGCATCGTTGATGAGCAGAGTGGGAGCGACCGGCACGTTGCGCTCGATCAGGGTCTCCCAGTGGCGCTCCTCGATGCCGGTGCCGTGCTCGAGCGAGTCGACCTCGAACCGCAGGGCGATGTCGACGCCCTCCGCACTGTGCGTGTGGGCGGCCACGAGCATGCCGAGCGCGTGCGCCTCATCGACGGTCGCGGCGATCTCCGCATCCGTCTGGTTGCGCCAGCCGACCTTGTCGCCCATCGAGAGCACGCCACCGCTCGTGTAGATCTTGATGCCGTCCGCACCGGCGCGCGCCCACTGGCGTACGAGCTTGCGGCACTCGTCGGGCGAGTCGGCCACCGGCGGGCGGTGCGGGTAGTGGGGCGGTGTGAAGAGGTCGCCGTGACCGGCGGTCATTCCGACGGGGCCGTGCACGAGCAGGCGGGGACCGGGGATGAGGCCGGCCTCCAGCGCACGGGCGAGGGCGTACTGCACCTCGCTGCCGGAGAGGTCTCGCAGGGTCGTGACACCCGCGGCGGCGGCTCGTCGGGCGTGCGCGGCGACGTGGAGGGAACGCTCGGCCGCCGGCGTGATGAGAGGCCACGTGAGCCAGTCGGCACCGGGGGTCGCGGATGCGTCGAGGTGCACGTGCGTGTCGATCAGGCCGGGGATGAGGCTGTACTCGGGCGCGCCCTCTGCGCTTTCCACGGCCGTGATGCGTCCGTCCTGCCAGGACAGACGTGCCGCACCGCGGTCTCGTTCGCCGTCCCAGAGGTGGAGGACGGGGGTGGTGACAGGCGTGGACACAGCGATCTCCCGGGGGCGAGGAGGGCAAGAGGGGACGGGGTGGGCAACGCTGACCGATCGTCACGATACCCAGGAACATGGCCGACAAATCGACAAGTGTTGACATTCGGCGGAATATTTACCGAAGCGAAACACGAGCAACACGCAAGAAATCGCCGTTGGAGATGATCTGAACAATCGATCCCGCGTCGTGGGAACGCTCACTTATCGACAAGCAGCCCGACAGGAGCTTCCATGCAGACCGCCGAGATACAGGCCGGACGCCGCGTCGTCGTGGTACTCGAGCCCGGAGACGAGATCCTCACCTCACTCGCCGACGCCTGCCGTCGGCACGGCATCGCTCAGGCGGCGATCTCGACCTTCAGCGGCGCGTTCCGCACCGTGCGCCTCATCGCGGCCGAAACACCGGCCGCGGATCCCGAAGCGCCCATGCCGACCGCCGTCGACGTGCCCTACACCGAGGGACTCGGCTCGGGCACGATCACGACCGCATCCGACGGCGCCCTCGTCGTCCACGTGCACGTGGCGGTCGGGGTGAAGGACGACGCCGCCCGCGCCTACGCCGGACACCTGCTCTCGGGCGAGACACACTACGTCGTCGAGGTGGTGCTGGACGAGATCCTCTCCCCCACCCTCGAGCGGCACCCGCATCCGGAATCCGCGGGACTTCCGATCCTGCAGATTCCGGCCGCGACTGCGCCATGATGTTCTCAGCCGTGCTCGCGACCCGGAAGGTCCCGCTGTGACGTATCTGCCGCTGCCTCGCCCGCTCGGCGATCGCGCCCACCTTCGCGTCCTGCACGGTCTGCTGCGCTTCGTGCGCGAGGCCGCCGCCAGCCGCACTCCCCTGCCCGGTGAGCTGGAGCTGACCGCGCGCCTCGAGTGCACACGCCAGCAGCTGCGCAACGCGATGGCAAGCCTCGAAGCACAGGGCATCGTCCGTCGGCGACAGGGTTCGGTGACCACCGTGGATCCGATCGCGCTGCGGTTGAGCGTGCGGCTGGAGGAGCAGTTCGAGCACACCGACCTGTTGGACCGCCTGGGCTACCAGTCGGAGGTCGAGACGCTCTCGAGCGGCACGAGGACCCTCGGGCCCGATGTGGGCGCGCTCATGGAGCTGGCGGCCGAGATGCCCGCACTCGCGGTGCGCAAGCGCTGGCGGGCCGACGGGGCGGTGGCGATGATCGCCGACGATCTTCTGCCGCTCGACGGCGCGGAGCGCAGCTTCGACCCCGACGAGTCCGTCTTCACCGCCGCAGCGAAGGTCTGGGGCGAACCCGTGATCTGGGAGGTGTCGACGCCGGGCGTGACGACCCTCCACGGCGAACTCGCCGCGCTGTTCGAGCGGGCGGAGGGCTCGCCGGTGATGACCTCCGAGATCGTGGGGATCGGCGCGAGCGGGCGCCGGCTCATGCATAGCTTCGAGTACCACGCGCCCGACATCGTGTCGTACTCGCTCGTGCGCACCGTCCGCCCGCCCTGGGGCGGCGCCTGAGCCCGGCATCCGCATCCGCATCGGCATCGGTACCCGCACCCGCATCCGCTCGTTCCGGCCGCGGTCACCGTACGGGCGCTTCCCGAGACCGTTCGCCTGTCACAGATCGCGCCTTCCGCGTCGATTTGTGACAGGCGAACGAGGAAGCTGCGTGCTCGCCTGTCACAGGCGACGCTTCGGGGCTCGATCTGTGACAGGGGAAGCAGCCGGGGTAACCCCAGCGGGCGCGAGCCCAGGCGGGCGGGACACGGCGGGAGGCGGCGGGAGGGCGAGCGCGCCCACCGCCGCGGGGGTCAGATCCAGAAGCCGACGTGCGCCTTCGCGGCCTCGTCCTCGAGCAGCGGGCCGACGACCTCGATCTCGCGCTGACCGCGGGCGAACACCTCGCGGCAGGGCAGTGAGAACGTCGGGTTCTCGGGGTGGTCGCCCGTGAGCTCGAGTAGGCGGTGCTCGCTGAGCGCGTAGACCACACGGTCGATGCCGCACCAGTACGCGGCGCCGGAACACATCGCACACGGCTCGGCGCTCGTGAACAGGGTCGAGCCCTTCATCCCGTCCGCGCCCAGAACCCGGAACGCCGCGGCGACCGCCTGCAGCTCGGCGTGCTGAGTGGGATCGCCCTCCGGCGGCAGCGAGTTGTTGCCGCACGAGGAGACGACCTCACCCGCGGCGCTCACGACGATCGAGCCGAACGGATGCGTGCCGTGCGCGACCGCGTCTTCGGCGACCCGGATGCTCTGGCGCAGATGGGCGAGGTCGGCCTCTGTCAGTGGATGCGTCACGAATCTCTCCTTGTGAACAAGTGCTACGAACCGACTTTCACCGTAGCGGCCGAATCCGCCAAAATCCGGGGTGAGCATTACGCGGGTGTTACAAGTCGCGAACGAGATGCGCTCCACTTGTCGACAAGTTGCGCGAAGCGGATAGCGTGCCGCTGTACCTGCCACCCGCATCCGAAAGGGACCCATGTCGCAGAACCACGTCGCGCGCATCGACGAGACGGTGATCCGCGCGCTGCCCAAGGCCGAGGTGCACGTGCACCTCGAGGGCACGTTCTCGCTGCTCGACATGCTGACGCTGGCGAAGGAGAACGACGTCGCCCTGCCCGGGCCCGCCGCGACGCTCTTCGACATCTCCACGCACGACGCCTTCGCCGCCCCCGAGGTCACCACCGGCGGCGGTGCAGGAGCGGGCTCAGCCGGACTCAGCGGCTTCCTCCGGTTCCTGGACTGGCAGTGCGGGCTGGTACGCACCCCGTCGCAGGCGGCCCGTGTGGCGTACGCGTTCGCCGTACGTCAGAGCGCGTCGGGCATCCGCTACAGCGACGTCATCGTCAACCCGACGCACTGGAACGCGTGGCGCGGCCGCGAGCTCGACCTGCTCGACGCGTTCGGTGCCGGTTTCGACGAGGCGGAGCAGGACGGCCTCTGCCAGGTCGGCGTCGCATACTCCCTGCTGCGCGACCAATCCGCCGCCGAGGCCGAGCGCCTGGTCGGCGAGCTCGTGGCCGCACGTCCGCGGCGCGTGGTCGCCCTGTCGGTGGACGGCGACGAGAAGGTCACCGGCCGCACGGGCGAGAAGTTCCAGGGCGCGTTCGCGCTGGCCGCATCCGCGGGTCTGCACCGCACCGTGCACGCCGGCGAGTCGAGCGGGCCCGAGGGCGTGTGGGATGCGGTCGAGCTGCTGCAGGCGGAGCGCATCGACCACGGTGTGCGCTCGATCGAGGATTCCGCCCTCATCGACCGGCTCATCGCCGACGGCATCAGCCTCGGCGTGTGCCCGCGCTCGAACCTCACGCTCGGCATCTATCCCGACTGGGACTCCCACCCCCTCCCGCGCCTGCTCGCCGCCGGTGTCTCGGTCACGCTGAACACGGACGACCCCGCGCCGCTCGGCACGACCCTCGAGGCGGACTGGGCGGTGGCCGCCGAGCAGTTCGGGTTCGGCTACGGCGATCTGGTCGGCTTCGCCGCACGCTCCATCGACGCGTCGTTCGCCGACGTCGACACGAAGAGCCGGCTGCACGCCGAGCTCGCCGCCGTGAGCGAGGTCGCCCCGGTATGAGCGGTCGCCGTCGCCTGTTGCTCCTGGCCGCCGCGTGCGGCGCAGGAGCGGTCGTCGTGGCGACGGCACTGACGGGCGCCACCCTGGTCCGCTCCGATGACACCGTCGAGCTCGCACCCCTCGTCGCCGGGTGGAACGCGCACTGGCAGGTCACCGGAACGAAGTCCGAGCCGCTGTACACCGAACGCATCGACGTGCGTCGCGACGACGACGCGTTCAAGGCGCGCATCGAGGTCATCGGTCAGGGCGACGCCGCCCTCGGAACGCAGGTCAGCGCCGTCTCGGTTGATGCGGCCGGCACGATCGCCTGGACCGAGGGCTGCACCAAAAGCGCGGCGGACTGCGCCGACGACCCGCAGCTGCGCGGCTTCCTCGCGACAGCCGCGCTCGTCTCCCTGGACCGCCAGGGCCGTCTGCCCGCCACCGGGACGGCCCGCACACTGCACGGCACCCGGGTCGTCTGTGTGGCGGATGCCGCGCTGCACCCGGATGCGGCCGCCGCCGACGTCCGGCTCGACCCGTGCTTCGACCGGGCCACCGGAGCCGTGCTCGCGCACTGGTCGCCCGACAGCGCGGCCTTCGTGGGAGCCACCCTCGCTCCCGGCTTCACCGTCTCGACCCCCTGACCCGCACCACCCGAACCCGCCACACCCACCCGAAAGGACACCGCAATGCGTCTTCGCCCCCTCCTCGCCGCGGCCGTCGCCGCGACGGCCGCGCTCGCACTCGCCGGTTGCTCCGGTACCGCCGACGCCACATCGTCCTCCGCCGCATCCGATCACGTGATCCGCGTCGGTGCCCTCACCCCCGGCAACGCGAACGACGGCGCCTTCAACCAGGCGCTGGCCGACGCCCTCGCCAAGCTCCAGGACGAAGGCCTCATCACGTACGAGCTGCGCGAGCAGATGGCCGATCCTGCCACCAGCGAACCGGTCGTGGCCGACTTCGCCAGCCAGGGCTTCGACCTGGTCATCGGGCACGGCATCGAGCTCGGCGACGCGATCTTCTCCGTCGCCAAGGACTTCCCCGACACCCACTTCACCGCCTCGGGCGGCGCCGACATCCTCGACAAGTACACCGACAACGTCGAGACCTGGACCTACAGCACACCCGAGGTCGGATACCTCTCCGGTTACATCGCGGGTCTCACCCAGGCATCGCCGATCGGACGCGTGGAAAGCCTGGAGCTGGACTTCGTGAAGGCGACGGACTCCTTCTTCCAGCAGGGAGCCCTCGCGGCCAACCCGTCGGCCGAGCTGCTCCCGGTCGTCTACGCCGGAAGCTTCGACGACGCCGAGGCCGCCGCATCCGCGACCACGGGTCTCATCGGCCAGGGCGCGAAGCTCGTCTACACGACCGGCGACGGCATCGCCGCCGGTGTCGGCGCCGCGGCGTCCAAGGCGGGCGTCCTCTCGGTGGGCGTCTCCCCCGCCGCCGGTGCCGAGGCGCTCAAGACCAACGTGTCCACGGTCGATCTCGACATGTACCCGATCGTCAAGGCCTGGGTCGAAGAGGTCGCCGACGAGAAGTTCGGCGGCAAGGGCGTCACCTCGACCCTCGAGAACGGCGGCCTGACCTACCAGGAGATCAACAGCGTCGACGGCGCCGTGCCGGCCGACGTCGCCTCGAAGGTCGACGAGCTGATCGCGGGTCTCAAAGACGGAAGTGTCACCATCTCCTGATGACCACCCCCACCCCCGGGACCGACCGGGCGCTCGTCGCCCGGTCGGTCTCCAAGAGCTTCGGCGCCGTCCACGCCCTGGACGCCGTCGATTTCGCCGTGCGCGCCGGAACCGTGCACGCGCTCGTCGGCGAGAACGGCGCCGGCAAGTCGACGCTCGCCAAGATCCTCGCCGGCATCGAGTCGGCGGATGCCGGCACGATGACGCTCGACGAGACCTCCTACGCCCCCCGCGACCGCGCCGCCGGCAAGGCGCGCGGAGTGAACATGGTCCCGCAGCAGCTGAGCCTGGTGGGCGAGTTGAGTCTCGTGGAGAACCTCCTGCTCGTCGGCTCGAGGCGCATCACCCGTCGTGGCGCCGCGCGGGCGGTCCTCGCCGACACCCTCGAGCGCGCCGGTGTGAGCGTCGAGCTCGACGTTCCGACCGCCAGACTGAGCCAGGCGCACCGCCAGCTCGGCGAGATCGTCGTCGCCCTCGCCGAGGGCGCGACGACCCTCATCCTGGACGAGCCCACCGCCAGCCTCGGCCCCCGCGAAGTCGGGGGCCTGTTCGAGCATCTGCGCACGCTCTGCGGCCTGGGTACCGCGATCGTTCTCATCACGCATCGCCTCGAGGAGGTGCGTGCGGTCGCCGACGAGGTGACTGTCCTGTCGCACGGACGCCGCGTGCACCACGGCCCCGCGCGCGGTCTCTCCGCCGCCGAGGTCGCGAGGCTCATGGTCGGCGACCTCGAAGAGCCCGCCCCGCGCGCGCACCGGGTCCCGGGCGAGACGGTGCTGGCGGTGCACGGCGTCCACGCCTCGTCCGAGACGGATGCGGCGCTGGCGGATGTGTCACTCGAGCTCCGCGCAGGAGAGATCGTCGGCATCGCGGGCGTCGCCGGCAGCGGACAGAACACGCTCATCGACGTGCTCGCAGGGCTGCGGGCACCGACATCCGGATCCCTCGTGTTCGCGGGTCGCACGGCGCCCTCCGCCGTCGAGCTGCTGCGCGGGGGCGTGGCGTGGATCCCCGAGGAGCGCAGCGACGCGCTCGTTCCCGCACTCTCGCTCGGCGACACGCTGGGGCTCTACGAGGCAGCGCGCGGAGCCGGCACCGACCGCCGCGCCCGCGGCACGGCCCGGGCCTCGGCCGGCGAGCGCCTCACCGCGTTCGATGTGCGCCCCGCCGTCGCGACGCTCGCCGCCGGCGGCCTGTCCGGCGGCAACCAGCAGAAGCTTCTGGCCGCGCGCGAGCTCGGTCATATCTGGCCCGGGGGCGCACCGCGCGTCGTCCTCGCCTACGGCCCGACCCAGGGGCTGGACCTGCGGGCGGCTCAGGCCATCCGCGACCGGCTCGTCCAGGCCGCCGAGGCGGGGGCGGCCGTCGCCGTCGCCTCGCACGATCTCGACGAGATCCGCGGTCTCGCCGACCGCATCGTCGTCGTCTTCGACGGACGCATCGTCGCAGACTTGCCCGCGGAGGCGGCGACGACCGCGCGCATCGGCGCGGCCATGGCAGGACTCGACCCCGTGGAGGAACCCTCATGACCGACTTCACCGATCTGCTGCCGACGACCGAGGAGCTCGTGCACCTGCGCGCCGTCGCGGCGGGGCACGCGGCGCCCGACCTGATCGTGCGCGGCGGACTCGTGCAGTCTCCCGGAACCGAGGAGTGGCTCGAGAGTGACGTGCTCATCGCGGGACGGCACATCGCGACGCTGACGCCCTGGAACCACGTCCCGACGGTGGGCACGGAGATCGACGCGCGCGGATGCCACGTCGTGCCGGGCTTCATCGACACCCACCTGCACGTCGAGTACACGAACCTCACGCCGGGCGAGCTCGCCCGTCTCTCGGTCGCCCGCGGCACGACCACCGTGCTCACCGACCCGAACGGCGCGGCGAACGTCTGGGGAGCGCGCGGGATGGATCTGGCGTTGTCCACGACGACGCCGCTGCACGTGTTCCAGCAGGTCTCACCGACCACCCCGACCTCGTTCGCGCTGGAGCGCGGCGGCGCGGTCATCGAAGAGGAGGTCGTCCGCGCGCGCCTGCACGACGACAACACCGCGACTCTCGGCGAATCCAACCCGTTCGACTACGGCGAGCTCTCCACCGGCCGGTTCCGCGAGGCGCTCGTGGCAGGTCGCCGACTCACCGGTCACACGGCGGCGCAGACCCACGAGTCGCTCTGGGGCTACCTGGCGGCCGGCATCAGCGACGACCACAACGCTTCGACCGTCGACGAGGTGCTGGAGCGCACGCGCCTCGGCGCGATGATCACGGTCATGGGATCGTCGCTGGCCGACAACACGGTTCCCCTCTTCGCCGACCTCGACGCGATCGAGCCGGCGCTGCGCCACCTG
Organism: Microbacterium sp. KU4F; assembly: GCF_056868075.1. Lineage (NCBI taxonomy): Bacteria > Bacillati > Actinomycetota > Actinomycetes > Micrococcales > Microbacteriaceae > Microbacterium > Microbacterium sp. KU4F. The sequence continues at coordinate 1,834,210 of NZ_CP200324.1, forward strand.
AGCTTCTGTGCCGACGACAAGCACGCGCTCGACCTGCACACGCAGGGCCACATCGACCACCATGTGCGCCAGGCGATCCGTTTCGGCATCGATCCGCAGCTCGCGTACCGCATGGCAACCACGCAGCCCGCGCACTACTACCGACTCGACCAGGTGCTGGGTCTGCTCGCCCCTTCCCGTCTCGCGGACCTGCAGGTCATCCGGAATCTCGCCGACGTGCGGCCGGAGGTCGTCGTCGTCGCCGGAGGTGTCGTCGCCGAGGACGGCGTGGCCCTCTTCGAGAACACCGACGTGCTGCCCGACTGGGCGCGCGACACCGTGCACCTGCCGGAGCAGCTCCCGGCGGATCTGCTCACCGTCGCGGCCCCCGAGGGCGCCTCGCGTGTGCGGGTGCGCGCGATGGAGATGTACAACGGCTACTTCAAGCGGGCGTTCACCGCATCCCTTCCGGTCGTGGACGGCCAGGTCGTGTCGGACCCCTCGCAGGACGTGCTGAAGATCGCGGTCGTCGACCGCCACCACGGCGAGGCGCTCGCGGGCCACGGGTTCGTGAAGGGCTTCGGCCTCGGCCGCGGCGCGATCGCGATCACGATGAACTGCCCGAACATGAACATCGCGGTCGTGGGCGCCGACGACGACGACATGCGTCTCGCTGTCGCCGAACTCGGGCGCATGGGCGGCGGGTTCGTGACGGTCGCCGACGGCGAAGTCCTCGCCCGCGTCGCACTGCCCGTGGGCGGCATGATGAGCGACGCTCCGTTCGAGGAGACCGCCGCCGCCCTCGCGGCCGGGCATGCGGCGACTCACGAGCTGGGCTGCACGATCGCCTCGCCGTACATCATCCTTTCGTTCGTGGGGCTGTACGTGGTCCCCGACCTCGGCCTGACCGAACTCGGCCTGATCGACGCGGCGACGCAGCAGTTCGTCGACGTGCTCGTCCCGGGCCCCGTCGACGCCTGCGGCCACGACCCCGAGGAGCACGCGTGATCCGTTCCTCCCGGATGCGGTCCGTCGCCCTCACCGGCGGCGTGGTCGCCGCGGTCGTGCTGGTGGCGATCGCACTCATCCTCTTCGCCGGCGCCGACCCGCTCACGGGGCTGCGCGGGCTGGTGGAGGGCGTATCCAGCTCGCCGTACCGCGTGGGCGAGCTGCTCGTGGGAGCGGCTCCCGTGGCGATCGTCGCGCTGACGCTGATCCCCGCGCTCCGGGCGGGCGTGTTCTCGGTCGGCGCCGAGGGCCAGGTCACGATGGGCGCGATCTTCGCGACCGCCGCCATCCTGTGGGTGCGCGATGTGACGGCGGATGCAGCCCCCGCCATCCTCTACGCGCTGGTCGGGTTCGTCGCCGGCGCCGTCGGCGGGGCGGCCTTCGCTCTGGTGCCCGCCTGGCTCGCGGTGCGCTGGCGGGTCAACGTGATCCTCTCGACCCTGCTCCTGAACTACGTCGCCACGGGCTTCCTCGGTTGGACGCTGCGCACGTGGCTCGCCAGCGGCGAGGCGACGGCGACACCGCAGAGCGAGCGCCTGCCCGAGGCGGCGGCCCTTCCCGCCCTCATCCCCGGCACCCGCGCGCACGTCGGCATCCTGCTCGTCGTGGTGGCCGTGGTGCTCTTCGAGTGGTGGCGCCGCTCACGGCAGGCCACCCGGGTCGCCGTCTTCGCGGAACGTCCCGCGCTCGCGCTGCGCCTGGGCGCGACCAGGCAGCGCACCCTCTACGGCACCATGCTCGTCTCCGGCGCGGGCGCCGGCGTCGTCGGATGGCTGCAGATCGCGGGCGTCAACGAGCGACTGCTGGGCTCGGTCTCGGGCGGCGTCGGGTTCTCGGGTCTCGCCGTGGCCCTGCTCGGCGGCCTGCTTCCCGCCGGCATCGCCGTCGCGGCCGTCTTCTTCTCCGCCCTCACGGTCGGCGCGGTCGGGATGCAGTCGGCGACCGGGACAATCCCGTCATCCATCGCGGAGGTCATCAAGGGCGTGCTGCTGCTGGGCGTCGCGGTGATCGCCGCGTCGCGGCCGGGGCTGGTCGCTCCCGCGCATCCGGGATCGGCTCCGGCGCCCGACGACGGCGCGTTCTCCGCCGAGGAGATCACGGATGCGGCGGCCGCATCCGGTGAACCGGTCGTCGAGGCCGAGATCGCCGCAGAGGAGGGAACCCGATGACCATCGCACTCTGGGCGTCGATCCTCGCCGGCGCCATCGCGCTGGCCACCCCCCTCGTGATCGCGGGGATCGGCGAGGGCTTCGTCGAACGCGCGGGACGACTCAACCTCGGCATCGAGGGCATGATGATCCTCGGCGCCTTCACCGCCATCTATGTCGGCAGCTCGTTCGGCCCCTGGCTCGGTCTCGTCGCCGGCGCCGTCGTCGGCATCGCGCTGGCGCTTCTCATGAACCTGCTGGTCTACACGCTCAAGGCGAACGAGATCGTCGTCGGCCTCGCGATCACCATGCTGGGCCTCGGGCTCTCGACCTACCTGTTCCAGCTCTGGATCCCCGCCGGCCGGACGAACGTGAGCGTTCCGACGATCGCCCCGATCGACCTCGGTCCGCTCACCGACATCCCGCTCATCGGACCTGCCCTGTTCGGACAGAGCCCGCTCGTGTATGCGACGCTCGTGCTGCTGGCCGCCGCCTGGCTGGTCATGCGCTTCACCCGCTTCGGCCTGCAGGTGCGCGCCACGGGCTCGGATCCCGCATCCGCGGCCCTGCGCGGCGTGCGCCCCCGCAGCGTCGGAGCACGGGCGCTGCTCATCGGCGGTGCGACGGCCGGCCTCGCCGGCGCCGTGATCGCCGTCGGGGCGATCGGCTCGTTCACACCCAACATGACGGCGGGCCGTGGCTACATCGTGCTCGCGATCGTGATCATGGGCCGGATGAACCCGATCGGCATCGCGCTGGGCGCCCTGCTGTTCGGCTTCCTGCAGAGCTTCTCGTTGCTCTCGCAGTCGACCAGCATCCAGCTTCCCAGCGAGCTCTACACGGCGCTGCCGTACCTTGTGACCCTCGTCGTGCTCGTTCTCACCTCCCGTGCCCAGCTGCGCCGCCAGCTGTCCCGCCTCCGTCTGTCCTGACCCGAAAGGACCCGTCCATGCTCACCCGCCCGTCCCCCGTCGCTCCTCCCGCCGACGAGCAGCACTGGGTCGACACCGCCCGAGAACTCGCCGCGGGATTCGCCGCGACCGTGGCCGCCGACGACGCCGAAGCGCGCCTGCCTATCGAGCACCTGCGCGCTCTTTCGGCATCGGGGCTGGACGCCGCGTTCCTGCCGCGCGCGCACGGCGGCGAGGCCCTGTCGTACGCGACGCTCGGCGCGGTCGTGCAGACGCTCGCCGCGGCCCACCCGGCCGTGGCGACCGTGTGGCTCATGCACCTCGGTGCGGCGCACGCGCTCGTGACGCTGTCATCCGACGAGCAGGCCGCGTTCTTCGCTTCCGAGCTGAAGGCGGGCAAGCGGTTCGCGAATGCCCTGAGCGAGCCGGCCGGCGGCAATCACTTCCTGGCATCCCAGCAGGACGCGGATGCGGTCGGCGAGGACTGGTCGCTGACCGGCCGCAAACTGTTCGTGTCGGGTTCCGAGGCGGCCGATCACCTGTTCCTGAACGCCCGGATCGACGGTGCACCCGCCTTCTTCGGCGTCACCGTCGACGACACCGTCTCGTTCCCGCCGATTGAGGAGACGATGGGGATGCGGGCGACCCGCAGCCGCACGATCCTCTTCGAGGGCACGCCCCTGCTGCGCTCCCGGCTGACCGGACCGCCCGCCCCCAATTACGCGAACCTCATCACGGTCGGCTTCGCGTTCCTCTTCTCGGCATCGCCGCATCCGCCATCGATGCGATCGCGGTGACCGCCGGCAAGGTGCGCGGCGGCGCGAGCCTCGCCGATGCCACGTGGGTACGCCAAGAGACCGGCATGGCGTGGGCAGAGCTCACCGCCGCGACGCTCATGGCCGAGCGCACGGCGTGGCTCGCCGACCAGCGATCCCCCGAGGCGATGCCCGCGGCGACCGAGACGAAGATGCTGGCCAACGAGGTCGCCAAGCGCACGGCAGCGCTCGCGGTCCGTATCGGCGGGGGCGGCGGGTTCCTCGTCTCCTCCCCCATCCAGCGAATCTTCCGTGACGCGCAGGCGGGCGCGCTCATGGCCTACTCCGTTCCGTTCAGCTCCGAACTCGTCGGAGGCTGGGTGCTGAGCGGGTGAGACCCCCGGGTGCCGCCTTCGCTCGGCGAAGCGGTGCCCGGGTCGGGGTGCGTGGCGGCGATGTTCCGCCCGAGGCAGGCCGAGGACCCCCCTCCTCGACGTTCCCGGCGGCCGCCGCCACGCATCCTTATGTTCGGCGTCCGCCCGTCTCGTCGTGAGCCCGGCCGTGGATACGCTGGAATGATGAGCCTCATCGATCCCCGCGAGAAGGAAGCCCGTCGAAACGAGAAGTACCGGGGGAGCACGACGGCTCTGATCGCGACGCTCGTGTTCGGTGTCGCGTCGCTGGCGACGACGGCGGTCATCGGCTTCGGCATCGGCGGGTTCGTCGACCAGTTCCGCGTGATGAGCATCAACAGCGTCTTCAGCACGTGGGACACCGCCATCCCCGTCTGGCTGCGCGGCTGGTCGCTGCCGATCGGCATCATCGCCACGATCATCATGGTCGGCGGCTACAGCACCTGGAATCACCGCTACTCCGGACGCACCGACGGCTACGCGTTCCTGGGACCTCTGCCCATCGTGCTGGCCGGTCTCACCCTCGGCTCCTGGTACGCCACCACGCTGTGGACCGCGCCGGACGCGGTGGGCATCGCGATCGACCCCACGTTCGGGCAGAACGAGAACTGGGATGCGGGCGCGTGGATCATGTACGCGGCCCAGTGGTGGCTGCCGGGCATCTTCGCGCTTCTTACCCTGCTCACGCTGCTCGGCCGGCTGGGCGCCCAGAAGCGCCGGCGCCTCAACAACGAGCTCGCGACGCAGCTTCTCCAGAACGGTGCGCAGGTTGAGGCGGAGATCACCGAGGCCCCTCTTCCCGAGCCGAGCTCGTCGCGGATGATGGCCCAGGTCACACTGCGTTTCGAGGACACCGAGGGCACGAGCCGCTGGGTGACGTCCATCGTCGCCGTGCCGACGAAGCAGTTCCCCACCACCGGGTCACGGCGCCCCCTGCTCTTCGACCCGGCGGATGCGGGCAACGTCCAGCGCATCCTCTTCTCGCCGACCGGTGGAACCAAGCCCGGCGACTTCGTCTCCGTCTCCGCGGCCGACTGACCCGGCCCCGCCCGGGGATGTCGGATGCGGCGCGTAGCCTGAGATCATGGCCACCCGTCGCCCCGCTCCCGCGCCCTTCCGCTGCACCGAATGCGGGTGGACGACGGCGAAGTGGGCCGGTCGCTGCGGCGAATGCCAGCAGTGGGGAACCGTCGTCGAGGCGGCGCAGCCGACGGGGGTGATGCGCTCGCTCACGCCCGTGAGCCCCACCGCGGCGCGCGCCGCCCGTCCGATCACCGAGCTCACCACCGCGGAGTCGCCGCGGCGTGCGAGCGGGGTGGCCGAGTTCGACCGGGTGCTGGGCGGCGGCATCGTTCCGGGGGCGGCGATCCTGCTCTCCGGAGAGCCCGGCGTGGGCAAGTCGACCCTGCTGCTCGAGGTCGCGGCGCGCGCGGCGCGCGACGGACACCGGGTGCTCTACGTGAGCGCGGAGGAGTCGACCGCGCAGGTGCGCCTGCGCGCCGAGCGCACGGGTGCGCTGCACGACGAGCTGTACCTCGCGAGCGAGACCGACCTCGCCACCCTCATCGGCCACGTCGACGACGTCGAGCCGTCGCTGCTCATCGTCGACAGCGTGCAGACGGTCTCCTCCTCACTCAGCGAGGGCCTCGCGGGTCATCCCAGCCAGGTGCGCGAGGTCGCGGCGACCCTGATCCGCATCGCCAAGGAGCGCGCCCTGCCGGTGCTCATCGTCGGCCACGTCACGAAAGACGGCTCGATCGCCGGCCCCCGCCTGCTCGAGCACCTCGTCGATGTGGTCTGCCACTTCGAGGGCGACCGGCAGACCTCGCTGCGGTTCGTCCGGGCGCTCAAGAACCGCTTCGGCCCCACCGACGAGGTCGGCTGCTTCGAGATGACCGGAGACGGCATCAGCGAGGTCCCGGATCCCTCGGGCCTCTTCCTCAGCAAGGGTGCCCCGGTCAGCGGCACGTGCGTCACGGTCGCCCTCGAGGGGCGCCGCGCGCTGCCGGTCGAGATCCAGGCGCTCGTCGTGGCCGCATCCGGACCCAACCCGCGCCGCGTCGTGAACGGCGTCGAATCGTCACGGGTGGCGATGATCCTCGCGGTGCTCGAGCGCCGCACCGGACTGCGAGTCGGCGAGCGCGACATCTACGTCTCGACCGTCGGCGGCTTGAAGATCACCGAGCCCGCCACCGACCTGGCGATCGCCCTCGCCATCGCCAGTGCCGCGACCGACCGGCCCGTGGGGCACCAGGTCGCTGCGATCGGCGAGCTGAGTCTCACCGGCGAGGTGCGTCCGGTGGCCCAGCTCTCCCAGCGCCGCACGGAGGCCGGCCGCCTCGGCTACACGACCGTGATCGACTCCGGCGCGAAGGATCTGCTCTCCGCCCTCGGTCGGGTGCACATTCCCACCCCCGCCGCCTCGAACCGCTGACCCGGGCGCCCCTCCGCAGGCACACGTTTCCCTTACCCCGAACTGCGTCGCAGTTGCGCAACTGCCACACTTTTCCGCATCCGCTACAGAGCTTCGCTGGCGCATCTGCGCAGAAGTGTGGCGCTCGCGGGGCCGCGAATCGGTGCGGCGCTCATCGGGGCCGCGAATCGGTGCGGCGCTCGCCAGGGCCGCGAGTCGGTGCGGCGCTCGCGGGGCCAGGACCTCACCGCGCCTGGTGACGCGCGAAGGCCCCGCCGGCTCAGACCTCGAGTGCGGCCAGCAGGTCGCCGGGAGTGGCCTGCAGCGGATGCGGTCCCGCGATGTCGAAGAACACGGTCGTGATCTCCTCGCGGTGCACGCTCAGGAAGCTCCGAAGCCAGTCCGGCCCCTGCAACCCGACCGTGGGCGGCAACGTCTCGGGCTTGTGCGCGGCATCGCTGAACAGGAGCAGCGCGACCTGTCCCGTGTTGGGGTCCCGGTAGGTCCACACCTCGCCGGCATCCAACGGGTTGTCGCTCTCGCCCGTACGCATGAGGGGGACGACCGTGGGCCCGTGCCGCAGCGCGAACGCCACGGCAGCCATGTCCTGCGTCTGCAGCGCATCGGTCAGCGCGGTGTTGCGGAACTCCAGCGGAGGCTGCTGCTTCTTCCCGCGCTTCTGCTTACCGGCCATCCCCCCAGCGTATCCGCCGTGTCGTCAGCCAAGCGGCATCCGCAGGCACACCAGGCGCTCCCTCGTCTCCCAGGATGCGACCTCGACGAATCCGCGACTCCGGTAGAGCTCGAGGGCGTCGTGTCGCCAAGCCCACACCGAGAGTCGAAGGGATGCGGCCCCCGCCGCCCTCGCGCGTCGCACCGCCTCGGCGATGAGCGCCCCGCCCGCTCCGGCGCCGCGCGCGGCGGGGTCGACCCACAGTCGCTTGATCTCCGCATCCGCTCCCGAGACGCGCAGGATCACCATCCCGATGACGCGCGATTCGGCCTCGGCCAGCAGCACGTGCGAGCCCGGGAAGGCCGGGGCGGCGATCTCGGCTGCGTATGCGGGTGCGAGCGGCCCGAACTCCTGCAGATCGTGCGCAACCTTCTCCGCCTCGGTGTGCTCGTGGTACGCGCGCAGGAGTTCGGACACCGCCGCGGCGTCGCCGTCGGAGGCGATCCGGACCACGGCACGACTCACCTCTCCATTCCACACCCGCCGGCGCGGGAGAATGGACGGATGACCTGGAGCCTGCGTCCGAGCACCCCGGACGACGCGGCGTGGATCGCGGAGCTTCGCGCGGAGGTCATGCGGCCCGATCTCGAACGGCTCGAGCGATACGACCCGGTCTGCGTGCGCCAGCGCTTCCTCAAGGCGTTCGACCCGGCACTCACCCGCGTGATCGTGGTCGACGGAGAGGATGCCGGAAGCATCGCCGTGCGTCCCACATCCGACGGCGTCTGGGTCGAGCACTTCTACCTCGCCACCGCCCACCAGGGTTGCGGGATCGGTTCCCGGGTGCTCTCGCTCGTGCTCGAAGAGCACGCCGGCGAGGCACCGCTGCGGCTCAACGTGCTGCAGGGGTCGCCCGCCCGGCGACTGTATGAGCGGCACGGCTTCGTGCTCTACCACGAAGACGAGATCGACGCATTCCTGCAACGGGAGCCGACCACGCCGCTAGCGTGAGCGCATGAACCGCGATCGCATCATCGGCATCGTCGCCGCTGCCATCGGCCTCATCCTGGCGACCCTCTTCATGATCTGGGATCTCAACGGCGCGCCGTCGTGGCTGCACTACGTCTCTTGGATCGCTGGAGGCCTCAGTGGATGGGGGCTCGTGGTGGCCATCACGGCCGGCAAGCGCGGCATGAGGCCGTGAGCCTCAGCGCCCTTCGTTGACCGCGAGGAAGCCGGCCAGCGCCTCCTCCGTCTCGCGGAGCGTGCGGATGCTGTCCGCGACCCGCTCGCGCATCTCGGCCACCCGGGCGAGCAGTTCCGCATCGCCGTGCGACTTCTCTCCCGTGGCGCAGGGCAGGACGGCTCGAACGTCGTCGCGGGTGAACCCGAGCTCGAACATGGCGTGGATCGTGGCGACCATCGGCACCGCTCGGTCCGAGTAGTGGCGGTAGCCGTTGTCGCCGCGCTGCGGGCTGATGAGGCCCAGCTTCTCGTAGTGCCGGATGGAGCGCGCGCTGACCCCGCTCCGATCGCTCAGCTCGCCGATGATCATGCGCCCGCCCCTCGACTGGACCTTGACACGATGTCAAAGCATATCGTGTCGTCGGGCACCAAGGCGGGGCCGGAGAGACAGAGTCATGACGGAGCACATCGAGGTCGACGGGCGGATGCGGACCTTCACCGTCGTCGGGGAACGGAGCGCAGGACAGGCCCTGATTCTCGTCTTCCACGGATCCAGGCAGTCGGGAGAGATCCATCGCGCGTTCACGGGCGGCGCGTACGACGCACTGGCCGACAAGGGTGCGCTCGTCGCCTACCTCGACGGCTACCGCGGCAACTGGAACGACGCGCGCCGCGAGAGCCGGTTCCCCGCGCGGCTCGCCGGAATCGACGATGTCACCTTCACGCGCGCCGTGATCACCCGCCTCCGCGAGACGCACGGCATCGACGAGAACCGTGTGTACGCGATCGGATACTCCAACGGCGGCCAGATGGTCATGCGCCTGCTCCACGAGGACGCGTCCCCACTCGCCGGCGGCGCCATCGTCGCCGCGACACTGCCCGAACCCGACAGCTTCCTGCTGCCCCAGGTCGTTCCCGCGCCGCATCCGGTGCCGGTTCTCCTCGTGCACGGCACCGCGGATCCCGTGGTCCCCTACGCGGGCGGACGGATGCGGCGCTGGGCGCAGCTCGTGTTCCGCGTCGGTGGATCCTCGCTTTCCGCGCCCGAGACCGCCGCATACTTCGCCCGCCGCAACGGCATCACCTCGCCCCCCACCTCGCGAGCGGATGCGGGACCCCATCCCGACGGCACGCGCATCGAGCGCGCCGACTGGCAGGAGGCGGACCACCCGCCGGTCACGTTCGTCACGGTGCACGGGGGCGGCCACACCGTCCCCGGCCCCAAGCCCGGGCCGCGCCTGATCGGCCGCACGGCCACGAGCATCTCGCTCGCCGACCTCGCCGCCGAGGCGTTCGGCCTGAGCGGCTAGTTGTAGTGCCCGGGGACGTTGTTTGATCTGGATGCCCTGATGTGACGAGAACCTCCCAGGCAGAGTGGAGCTGCTACCGCTTCCGCTCTGAACCGAGGAGGTTCTCGTGTCCCACGCTAACGCGGCGCTGACTCCGCGCCAACGACTCCGGCTGGCCAGGCAGATCATCGAGGATGGCTGGTCGGTGTCAGCAGCGGCCGACTACTTCCGGGTGTCGTATCCGACCGCGGCGAAGTGGGCTCGACGCTATGTCGAGCTCGGACCCGACGGGATGGTCGACAGGTCGAGCCGGCCGCACCGGCATCCGAACAGGACCCCGCAAAGCCTTGTGAGGCGAATCGTGCATCTGAGGATCCGCAAACGCCTCGGCCCGGTCCAGATCGCGGGGCGTCTGGGGATGTCGGCTTCCACTGTTCACGCGGTCCTGACCCGCTGTCGGCTGAACCGTCTCTCGCACGTTGACGTGCGCACCGGCGAGCCCGCCCGACGATACGAGCACGATCATCCCGGATCCCTGATCCACGTTGACGTGAAGAAGCTCGGCAACATCCCCGACGGCGGCGGCTGGCGTTACGTCGGACGCGCCCAAGGACGCCGCAACCGGGCCGCTACGCCAGGGAAGGACCGCAACGACTATCGGAACCCGCTGATGCGGCACGCATTCGTCCACACCGTCATCGACGACCACTCCCGAGCGGCTTACGCCGAAATCCACGACGACGAACGAGCAGAGACCGCGATCGGCGTCTTGCGTCGAGCGTCGTCCTGGTTCGCCGACCGCGGCGTGAGAGTCGAGAGAGTGCTCTCCGACAACGGCTCCGCCTACCGCTCCCACGCTTGGAAACACGCATGCGCAGAGCTCGGCATCACCCCGAAGTTCACGCGGCCCCGCCGACCGCAGACCAACGGCAAGATCGAGCGCTTCCACCGCACGCTGGCCGACGGCTGGGCCTACGCCAAGCACTACAACTCGGAGTCAGCACGACGCGCCGCCCTGCCCGCGTGGCTGCACTTCTACAATCACCACAGGCCCCACACCGCCATCGGAAAGCTCCCGCCCATCAGCCGGATCTCAAACAACCTGACTGGGCACTACAGCTAGTTCAGCAGGAACTGCGCCGACTGCGCGGAGGGGATGCCGCCGATCGACACGGCCAGGTGGTACGAGGCCCCGCCGCCCGGCGCCTTGGGCCGGTTCGCGTTCTGGCAGGTGTCGACCGCGGACCTCGTCCGATCCCACGTGATGGGGGTCGCGCTCGTCACTTCCTGGCCCGCCGCGAGGGTCACGACCATGTCGCTGGGCTCGCTCTGACAGTCGGTCGAGCGCCACCAGGTGTCTTCTCCTGAGGTGATCGTGAAGGTCTGGCTCGTCGTGCCGACGTTGATCGTGCAGTCCGCGCCGGACGTGTTCTTCAGCCGGATCGAGAGCTGCGGATTCTGATCGGCGGCGTAGGTGGACTGGTTCGTCAGCGCCTCCACGCTCACGTCCTTGTTGGTGCACGTGGGGATGCCGGCATCCGCCACGTCGCCGCCGGCCGTCGCCTCGTCCGTCGGCGCATCGGTCGCGGGAGCATCGGTTGCGGCCGGCGTCGAGACGTCGGGCGTCGAGACGGGCGTGGATGCGGGCGTCGCGGGCGCGGCGGCGGAGTTCCACGGCTGAGCGATGAACAGCCACACCAGACCGACCACGATCAGCAGACCGATCAGCGCGACGAGGCGGCGACGGCGGTACACGGCCTTCGACGGGCGACGACGCGGGGTGGGAGAGCTCACGCATCCAGGCTACGTCGCACCCGGCGCCGCGCCCCGGCGGCTCTCCGCGCGCGACCCTCAGAGCTGCTTGAGCATCCTCGTGTTGCCGAGGGTGTTGGGCTTCACGTGCGCGAGGTCGAGGAACTCGGCGATGCCCTCGTCGGGGCTGCGCACCAGCTGCGAGTAGACGTCCGGATCGACGACGTGTTCGCCGATCGGCGCGAAGCCGCGCCGCGTGAAGAAGTCGACCTCGAACGTGAGGCAGAACAGACGCGAGAGCCCGAGCGTGCGCGCCTGCTCTTCGAGACCTTCCACGAGCGCCCGCCCGACGCCGCGGTGCAGCCACGCGTCGTCGACGATCAGCGTGCGGATCTCACCCAGGTCGTCCCACATGACGTGGAGCGCGCCGCATCCGATGAGCTCGCCGTTCGCATCCTCGGCGACCAGGAACTGCTGCACCGCCTCGTAGAGCACGACGATGTCCTTGCCGAGCAGGATGCGGCGCTGCACGTACGGCTCCAGCATCCGGTGGATCGCACGCACATCTGCCGTCCGCGCCGGCCGCACGGTGAACTCGCTCACGGTGCAACCCTACGCCGGGATGCGGCACGAACGCCGAAGGGCCGGATGCGGTGCGCATCCGGCCCTTCGTGCGTGTGGCGTGTCAGCTTCCAGCGACGATGTCCGGCGTGGCCGAGATCTCACCGGCGACGCTCGCGCCCAGCGCGACCTTCTCGCCGCGCGGAGCGATGTCGAACGTGAACCGACCGCCCTCGGCGTCGACCTTCACGTGGTCGCCCGCGTTGAGCTCGCCGTGGAGGATCTTCTCGCTGAGCTGGTCCTCGACCTCGCGCTGCATCGCACGGCGCAGCGGACGCGCACCGAGCGTCGGGTCGAACCCGATCTCGATGAGGCGGTCCTTGGCCGCATCCGACAACTCCACCGTGAGGTCGCGGTCGAGCAGACGCTCGGCGAGGCGCTTGGTGAACAGGCCCACGATCTGGCGCAGTTCCGTCTTGTTCAGCTGCGGGAAGACGATGACGTCGTCGACACGGTTGAGGAACTCGGGCTTGAAGTGACGCTTCAGCTCCTCGTCGACCTTGCCCTTCATCCGCTCGTAGGTCGTCTGTGCGTTGCCCTCGACCTGGAACCCGACCGGGCCGCCGGCGATGGCCTGCGAACCGAGGTTGGTGGTCATGATGATGACCGTGTTCTTGAAGTCGACGACGCGGCCCTGACCGTCGGTCAGACGACCCTCCTCGAGGATCTGCAGCAGCGAGTTGAAGATGTCGGGGTGCGCCTTCTCGATCTCGTCGAACAGGACGACAGAGAACGGCTTGCGCCGCACCTTCTCGGTGAGCTGGCCGCCCTCTTCGAAGCCGACGAACCCGGGAGGGGCACCGAACAGCCGCGACACCGTGTGCTTCTCACCGAACTCGCTCATGTCGAGCGAGATGAGCGCACCCTCGTCGTCGAACAGGAACTCCGCGAGCGCCTTGGCGAGCTCGGTCTTTCCGACACCCGTGGGGCCGGCGAAGATGAACGAGCCGCTGGGACGCTTCGGGTCCTTGAGGCCGGCGCGCTGACGACGGATCGTACGGCTGAGGGCCGCGATCGCCTCTTCCTGGCCGATGACGCGCTGGTGCAGCGCCTTCTCCATGAAGACGAGGCGGCTGGTCTCCTCCTCGGTCAGCTTGAACACCGGGATGCCCGTGGCCTGGGCCAGCACCTCGGCGATCAGGCCCTCGTCGACGACCGCAGTGGTCGCGACGTCGCCGTTCTTCCACTGCTTCTCCAGGCGCAGCCGCTCAGCCAGCAGCGACTTCTCCTCGTCGCGCAGGGACGCGGCCTTCTCGAAGTCCTGCTCCTCGGATGCTGCTTCCTTCTGCTCGCGCACCTTGGCGATCTTCTCGTCGAACTCGCGCAGCTCCGGCGGGCTCGAGAGGATCGACAGACGCAGGCGGGCGCCGGCCTCGTCGATCAGGTCGATCGCCTTGTCGGGCAGGAAGCGGTCCGAGATGTACCGGTCGGCGAGGTTCGCGGCGGCGACGATCGCGCCGTCCGTGATCTGCACCTTGTGGTGGGCCTCGTAGCGGTCGCGCAGACCTTTCAGGATGTTGATCGCGTGGGGCAGGCTCGGCTCCGCGACCTGGATCGGCTGGAAGCGGCGCTCGAGGGCCGCATCCTTCTCGAAGTGCTTGCGGTACTCGTCGAGGGTCGTGGCACCGATCGTCTGGAGCTCGCCGCGGGCGAGCAGCGGCTTCAAGATGGATGCGGCGTCGATCGCGCCTTCGGCGGCACCCGCACCCACGAGGGTGTGGATCTCGTCGATGAAGACGATGATGTCGCCGCGGGTGCGGATCTCCTTCGTGACCTTCTTCAGGCGCTCCTCGAAGTCGCCGCGGTAGCGGGAGCCGGCGATGAGCGAGCCGAGGTCGAGCGAGTAGACCTGCTTGTCCTTCAGCGTCTCGGGCACGTCGCCCTTCACGATCGCCTGCGCGAGCCCCTCGACGACGGCCGTCTTGCCGACGCCGGGCTCACCGATGAGGACCGGGTTGTTCTTGGAGCGGCGCGAGAGGATCTGCATCACGCGCTCGATCTCCTTCTCGCGCCCGATGACAGGGTCGAGCTTGTTGTCGCGCGCGGCCTGGGTGAGGTTGCGGCCGAACTGGTCGAGCACGGCCGAGCCGCCCTGCGCACCGGTCGTGGCCTGCTCGCCGGCGCCGGTGGCGACACCAGCGGGCTCCTTGCCCTGGTAGCCGCTCAGCAGCTGGATGACCTGCTGGCGCACCTTGTTGAGGTCGGCGCCGAGCTTGACGAGCACCTGCGCTGCGACGCCCTCGCCCTCGCGGATGAGGCCGAGCAGGATGTGCTCGGTGCCGATGTAGTTGTGGCCCAGCTGCAGCGCCTCGCGCAGGCTCAGCTCCAGCACCTTCTTGGCGCGCGGCGTGAAGGGGATGTGGCCGGTCGGCTGCTGCTGCCCCTGGCCGATGATGTCCTGGACCTGCTCGCGCACGGCGTCGAGCGAGATGCCCAGACTCTCGAGCGCCTTGGCGGCGACGCCCTCGCCCTCATGAATGAGACCGAGCAGGATGTGCTCGGTACCGATGTAGTTGTGGTTGAGCATCTTCGCCTCTTCCTGGGCGAGCACAACCACGCGACGGGCTCGGTCGGTGAATCTCTCGAACATCGCGGCTACTCCTCCGGCGCCAGATGACGCCAACATCGGGCGCACCCTCCGGCGCGCTGTACATCGAGGCTAACGAGAGCACGGATGCGGCAAGCCCGTGTTCGCCGTGGGCGCACCGCATCCGACGCTTGCGGTCGCATCCGTCATGCCATATCGTTTTTCGATAACAACGATATTCGATATGCCAGGGAGGACCTCATGACCACCCCCACCCAAGCCCGTGTGCTGCGCGGCAGCGACATCGCCGCGATGTGGATCTTCGTCGGCGCCGGGATCGCGGTCGTCGGCGTCACGCTCTTCTTCGCGATCGGACGCATCGTCGACGCGCTCAGCGGTAAGGCGCTTCGCGTGGAGGCGCTCTTCTCCGACACCACGGTCACCGCTCCGATCGGCCCGGACGGCTCGATGCGCGACGTCGTGCTCGAGCGCGGGTGGATCGCCCCGAACAGCCTCTCGGTCGCCGGCACGGGCGCGCTGGTGATCCAGCAGCTCGTGCTCGCCGCATCCGTCACCGCGGTCGTCGTGTGCCTGCTGCTGGTGACGCTGTCGGTCATGCGGGGGCGCGTGTTCAACGGTCGCAACACCGTGCTCGTCGTGGCCGCGGGTGCTTCGGGACTCGCCGGACTGTTCGGAGTCCCGTTCTTCGGCAACATGGTCGCCAACGATGCCTTCCGCGACATCTCGCAGGGCACGTTCGACAATCCCGTCATGAGCGTGGACCTGCCGCCGGTCATTCTCGCCGCCTTCATCGTCGCGATGGCCAGCACCGTGTTCACGGTCGGCGACCGGCTGCAGCGCGACACCGAGGGCCTGGTATGAGCCCCGCCGAGGACGACGGCCCGAGCGGAGTCCACTGCCGGCTCGACGAGCTGCTGACCGAGCGGGGGATGACCCTGGCGGAGCTGTCCCGTACCGTGGGGGTCTCGGTGGTCAACCTGTCGGTGCTCAAGAACGACCGGGCCCGCGCCATCCGGTACTCGACGCTGTCGGCGATCTGCCGCGCCCTCGACTGCGAGATTGGCGACCTCCTCGTCCGCCAGGACTGACCCTGCCCCGGGGCGCTCCCGCACGGGCTCGGGGCCCCGCCCCCTGTTCGAGGGACTCTTCTTGTCGCTTCCTCGGCCCAGACCGCGCCGTTCGAGTCCCTCGAACAGGGTGTCCTCATGTTCAAGGGACCCTTGTTGTCGCTTCATCGGCCGAAACCGCGCAGTTCGGGTCCCTCGAACAGGGCTTCTCCGTGTTCGAGGGACTCTCTTTCCGACGGTATCCGCGCCGCATCCGCGCCGCATCCGCGCCGCATCCGCGAGAAGAGTCCCTCGAACACGTTCGACCACCTGGCGTTCCGTGTCACCAGGAGCGCTCGCGCAGCGCACGGCGCACACGACCGGCAACCGCTGTGGCCTGGGTCATCAACTGCACTCCGGTCACCCGGACGACGAGCCATCCGCACCGCTCCAGTCGCTCCTGCCGAAGGATGTCGGAGGTCCACTGTTCACGGTCGACCCGATGATGGTCGCCCTCGAACTCCACGACGACTCTCTCGCGCGGGTATACGAGATCTCCCCACGCGATGACCGCACCTGTGTGATCGTGAATCGCGTGGTTGAGTTCCGGTTCGGGGATCCCACTGCTCACCAGAAGTAAGCGCAGGAGTGACTCCGGACGGGAGAGCGACCGCGTCCGCACGAGTGGCAGCGCCTCACGAAGGCGGAGCACCCCGGGCCGCCGGCCGACGGATACAGCCGCCGCGAGCTCGTTCGGCGTAGCGAGTGCACCACTCCCGGAACCGAACGTGGGTTCGCGAACGACGGAGTCCCCGATGGCGACGAGTTCGTGGGTGTCGGTCACCTCGCCGGCCAAGCAGGCCCAGGTACTCGCGGGCGAGGTGAGGCGGAGACCCCGGTGAAGACGAACCGACACATGGGATGCCTTGACGTTGTGCCCCCGCACGCGGGAGCCCCGCGGCGTCCGACCCGGTGCCAGAACGGCGACATCGATGCCGCGTTCGACGCATTGCAGCAGGAGTCCCGGCGGCAGCGTCAGACCCCACAAGATCGCAGCGGTCGTGTGGGAGAAGAACTGGTCGCCGGGCATGACCAGCGCGTACTGCTCACACGTGCATCGAACACGCTCAGCCAGATCCGCAAGATCCTCACCCTCGGGTCGACCATCTACATCGACGGCGACCCTCATCCCTCGGAAAGGCGCTTCGAGGTCCCGGTGTCTCAATCGAGCCGGCGAGACACCGGCATCGCGCGCTGCCGCCACTGAGAAGGTATCGCCCAGGATCGCCGGCAACGCTGAAGGTGTCATGCCCTCACACTGCGCCCGGCACCACGGAGCGCCGGGTCACAGGTTCTCCGCAAGCGACGACACGCCGCCCCCACTCGGCTGCGGAGGACAGATGCCGTCCGAGTTCGCACTGTCGCGGGGCGTCGACGGCCCGAGAGCGAGCCGTTTCCTCCAGCCCCGTGAGCCTCAGCCCCATCCGTTCGAGAGACCCGAAACGTCACCGATCCGCGAGAAACACCGCATCACGACTCCCCCGAACACCCCACATTCCCGTTCGAGGGACCCGAAACGTCACGGATCGGCGAGAAACACCGCATCACGAGTCCCTCGAACAACGCGGGTGCCCCGGCCCGGAGCCTGGGCCGCGCGAGGTCAGAGGACGGGGACGCGGGTGTTGTCGAACGTGTCGCCGACGAGCACGAGCTCGATGCCGGGGCCTTCGGCCACACCCTCGGCGACGCCGATCAGCGCGCGGGGGGCCATGTCCATCGTGCAGGCGCGATCCGCGGGCGGCGTCTGGAAGGTCACGGTGATCTCGGTGTCCGCCGTCTTCTCGATCGTGTCCACGACGGGAGCGCAGGAGGAGGAACCCCAGGTCACGAGCGCGAATCCGCCCGAGGTGAGCCAGCCCGCGCTCGGCATGAAGTCGGTCTGCGATCCAGGCCCCGCCAGCCCCTCCGCACCGGGCAGCTCGATACTGCCGGATGCGTTGCCGAAGGCCACGTCCACACGCGTCGCCTGCGCGGGATCGACGCCCTCAGGCACTCCCACGAGCGTGACGCGCGGCGCGAGGTCCTTGGTGCAGGGGCGAGCGGCGTCGGTGGCAGGGTCGGCCAACGTCACCGAGACGACACCGTCGGCGAGAACGGCCTCCTCGGCGACCGGCACGCAGGTCGAGCTGCCCTCGGTCACGAGCGCGATCATCCGGCCACCGTCGACCCACCCCGCATCCAGCTGCAGGTCGGCGACGGCCGACTCGCCGGGCGCGGGTTCGCCGACGCATCCGGTGAGCATGCCGGCGGCGATGAGCAACGAGCCGGTGACGGTGATCAGGGTCGTGGTGCGGCGCATGACGGCTCCCTCAGAGATCTGCGGATGCGGCCGCGACGCGGCCTCCTGGCTCTCATCCTGTCCGAGTGGCCTGCGCATCACCGGAAAGACCGATAACGGCCCGGTCACGATCGCCGCTACTGCAGGGCGGACGTCAGCCGGGCGAGGTTGTCGAGCACCGTCGAGCGCAGGGGCTGGCGCAGCCACTCCTCGAGGGTGAGCTCGGTGCTGAGGTTGCGGTAGTGGTCCTCGACCTGTCGCATCTCGTCCACGAACTCCTCGCCACGCACGAGCATCGAGATCTCCATGTTCAGACCGAACGAGCGCATGTCCATGTTGCTCGATCCGATGACCGCGACCTCGTCGTCGATCGTCATGGCCTTGGTGTGCAGGATGTAGGGCTTGCGGTACATCCAGATGCGCACGCCCGCGCGCAGCAGCACCTCGTAGTAGCTGCGCTGAGCGTGGTAGACCATCGCCTGGTCGCCCTCCTCGGAGACGAAGAGCTCGACCTCGACACCACGGTGGCAGGCGGTCGTGATGGCGTTGAGGATGGACTCGTCCGGCACGAAGTACGGGCTGACGAGGATGATCCGCTCCTTCGCGGCGTACATGAGCCCGAGGAAGAGGCGCAGGTTGTTCTCGAACTCGAACCCCGGACCGCTCGGCACGATCTGACAATCGAGATCACCGGTGGCCTGGCGCAGGTCGAACTCGTCGACCTCCTCCGTCAGCAGTTCGTCGGTCTCGCTGTACCAGTCGGAGAGGAAGACGGCGTTGACGCTGCCGACGACGGGCCCCTCGAGGCGAACCATCAGGTCGACCCAGTGCAGACCACGGCGGATGTTCTTGCGCAGGTTGTACGTCGAGTCGGTGACGTTCTGCGAACCCATGAAGGCGATGTCGCCGTCGATGACGAGGAGCTTGCGGTGATTGCGCAGGTCGGGACGCTGATACTTGCCGCGCAGCGGCTGCACGGGCAGCATCAGATGCCATTGGGCCCCCATCGCGTCGAGGCGCTTCAGCGTGCGCCGGTAGAACGGCTTGCCCCGGTTGGCCCAGTGATCCAGCAGCACGCGTACGGTGACGCCCCGCTCGCGGACCTCCTCGAGCGCGCGGAAGAAGTTGTCGGTCGAGGCATCCGATTGAAGGATGTAGAACTCGACGTGCACGTAACGCCGGGCACTGCGGATGGCGTCGGCCATCGCGTCGAGGCTCTCCTGATAGTCGGCGATCAGGTGCGCCTCGTTGTCGCCGGAGAGCGGCATAGCCCCGAGGTTGGTGTTCAGCCGCACGAGCGAGGTGAACCAGCCCGGCGCGCCGGGACGCAGCGTGCCGTGATCGAGTCCCGCCGTGGCCTGCTGGATGTACTCGTTGATCGCGCGCTGCTTCCGCCGGCGCTTGCGCGGCAGCCGCGGCGTGCCGATCACCAGGAACAGCACGACCCCGATCACGGGGATGAAATAGATCGCCAGCAACCAGGCCATGGCCGCCGTGGGGCGTCGGTTGCGGGGGACGATGATGATCGCGGCGATGCGGATCACGACATCGAAGACGAAGACCGCGATCAGCCACCACGATCCGAGATCGATGTCGATGTTGATCATGCCGTCTCCCCCGCCCGCATCCTGCTCAGCGTAGTGGCAGGGCGCAGGATGGCCGCGTGGTGGACGCTCAGTGGTCGGAGGCGACCGGGGGCAGACCGCGCTTCGCGCGCTCCTCGGCCTCGATCTGCGAATACACGCGACGCTCGGTGCGGTCCATGCGCAGGATCGAACGCACGATGAAGAAGAACGTCGCCGTCACGACGATGGTCGGCAGAATCGACCACAGCGCCGCGACCCAGATGTTCTCCACGCCTCCATCGTACGCGACGGCTTCTCCACACCGGCCGGGTCCCGGCGCGGCGGCCTGTGTGTTCGGCTCCGGCCGGCCGCGAGAGCGCAGCCTCGACCCATGACCACGATCATCAAGGCCCGGGATGCGGCCGACTTCCTCTCTCTCGTTCCACGGCTGCTCGGCTACGAGCCGCGACGCAGCGTGGTGCTGATCCCCTTCAGCGCGGGGCGCACCGGCGGCGGACTGCGCGTCGATCTGCCGCCCGCGGCGGCCGACACGGATGCGGTGGCCTCGACCCTCATCGGCTTCGCCTGCCGTGTCGAGCACACCGACGCCTACGCCGTGCTCGTGTACGACGACGCCGATACCGTGACGCACGCGGAGCTCGTCGCAGCCTTGGAGGTCAGGGCGCAGGCGTGCGGGCTGCGACGCATCGACGCGCTGCACATCTCGTCCGGGCGCTGGCGTTCTTACCTGGATCCCGCACTCGGCGGGACGATCGCGGGAGATCCGGATGCGGGCACGAACCGCCCCGCCGCCGACCAGGGCGCCGGAGCCTCGCTGCCGCACGTCGACTTCGCGCGGAGCGAGAGGGTCGGTCGGGCGCTGACGGAATGCGCTCGCGCGCTGGAGTGGGTGCTGAACGGGTCGCGCCCTGCGGACGCCCGCATCCATCCCGATGCTCTCGTCGCATCGCTCGCTCTGGAGGATCTGCCCGCCTTCTTCGAGTCCTGGATTCCGTCGCGCGGCGCGGTGCCGCCGCCGGGCGACGGGACGGACGCAGAGCACGTCGACGTGCAGGATCTCGCGCTGCTGATCTGGTGCCTCGCGCGTCCCGCGCTCCGCGACATCGCGCTGGCGACATGGGTGCGCGGAGTCGACGGCGGGGACGCCGCCCTCACCGCCCAGCAGGAGTGGGACGCCGGTGTCGCGTACCCGGACGAGCTGGGCGCGTGGATGATGGGCGAGGGTCCCCGCCCCGACGTCGATCGCCTCACGGGCGCCCTCGAGGTCTGCCGGCTCGCGGCCGCATCCGCTCCCGCCGCGTATCGGCCCGGGATCCTGGCGGCGAGCGCCTGGCTCTCCTGGGCGCTCGGGCGCTCCACCCACGCCGCGCGCTACTGCGAACAGGCACTCGCGATCGACGCGGAGCACGGCCTGTCGCTCATCGTGCTGTCGATGGTCGACGCGGGCCATCTGCCCGATTGGGCGTTCCGGGCTCAGCCCGGCTGACTCACTTGACGAGCGGGAAGAGGATGGTCTCGCGGATACCGAGGCCGGTGACGGCCATCAGCAGTCGGTCGATGCCCATGCCCATGCCGCCCATGGGCGGCATGCCGTGCTCCATCGCCCGCAGGAACTCCTCGTCGATGCGCATGGCCTCGTCGTCGCCGCGCGCGGCGAGCTTCGCCTGCTCGACGAACCGCTCGCGCTGGATGACCGGGTCGATGAGCTCGGAGTACCCGGTGGCGAGCTCGAAGCCGCGCACGTAGAGGTCCCACTTCTCCACGACGCCGGGGATCGAGCGGTGCTCGCGCACGAGCGGGCTGGTGTCGAGCGGGAAGTCCATGACGAACGTCGGGCGCACCAGGTGCGTCTTGACGAAGTGCTCCCACAGCTCTTCGACGTACTTGCCGTGGGTCGCGTGCGGCGGCTCGTCGACGCCGGCGGCCTCGGCGATACGGGCGAGCTCGGCGACGGGCGTCTGCGGGGTGATGGGCTCGGCGTCGATCTCGGATGCGGCGAGCGCCTCGTTGAGCGAGTCGTACATCGAGATGCGGTCCCAATTGCCGCCGAGGTCGTACTCTGTGCCGTCGGCCCAGGTCACGACGTGGCCCGCCTCCGGACGTCCGGCGAGGCGGTTCGTGGCCGCGGCCGCGTTCTGGATGAGCTCCTGCGTGAGATCGGCGATGCCGTTGTAGTCGCTGTACGACTCGTAGGCCTCGAGCATCGCGAACTCGGGGCTGTGGGTCGAGTCCGCGCCCTCATTGCGGAAGTTGCGGTTGATCTCGAACACCCGGTCGAGCCCGCCGACGACGGCACGCTTGAGGAACAGCTCGGGGGCGATGCGCAGGTAGAGCTCGGTGTCGAAGGCGTTCGAGTGCGTGACGAACGGACGCGCCGACGCGCCACCGTGCTGCACCTGCAGCATCGGCGTCTCGACCTCGATGAAGTCGTGGCCGGCGAAGGTCTCGCGCAGGCTCGCGTTGACCGCGGCGCGGGTGCGCACGGTCGTCCGCGCCTGGTCGCGCACGATGAGATCGAGGAAGCGCGAGCGTACGCGCGTCTCCTCGTTCAGCTCGGAGTGGAGGTTCGGCAGCGGCAGCAGCGCCTTCGAGGCGATCTGCCAGTCCTCCACCATGATGGACAGCTCGCCGCGGCGGCTGGAGATGACCTGGCCGCGCACGAACACGTGGTCACCGAGGTCGACGAGCTCCTTCCAGCGCTGGAGCGACTCCTCGCCGACGGCGGCGAGCGAGACCATGGCCTGGATGCGGCTGCCGTCGCCCGACTGCAACGACGCGAAGCAGAGCTTGCCGGTGTTGCGGCTGAAGACGACGCGACCGGCGACGCCGGCGATGACGCCGGTCTCCTCGCCCGCCTCGAGGGCGGCGAAGCGCTCGCGCAGCGCGGGGATCGTGTCGGTCACCGCGACCGAGACAGGATAGGCCCCGCCGGCCGCATCCGTCCGCTCCGCGATGAGTCGCTCGCGCTTGGCCAGTCGCACCGCCTTCTGCTCGAAGACGTCCTCTTCGGGGGTCTCGGCGGGCGCGGCGTTCTCGGGCTGAGAGGTCATCGTGGGGGCTCCTCGGAAGTCGCCGTCAAGTCTATCCGGGGCGTCTGCGGTGCCCGGCTGCCCCCGGAGGGCTCAGCGCACGAAGATCTCGGCGTTGTCGACGAAGCGGTGACCGCCGACGGTCGCCGCGATCAGGGCCAGCGCGGGCCCCTGGTGACCCTCGTCGACGGGCAGGAAGGTGGCCGGATCGACGACGTTGAGGTACTCGAGCCGGATGCGGGACTCGCCCATGAGCGCGCTCTGCGCAGCCGCGATGCACGCGTCGACGTCGCGGTCGGCGTTGGATGCCGCGGCCTCGAGCGCTCGCGGCAGCAGCGCCGCCGCAGCGCGGTCGGCGGCGTCGAGGGTCGCGAGCCGCGTCGAGACCGGCACACCGTCGTCGCTGCGCACCGTCTCCGCCTCGACGATCTCGACCTCGAAGAAGAGATCGCGCACCATCCGGCGCACCAGGAACACGCGCTGGCGGTCGCGCTCGCCGTAGACGGCGACGTCGGGCCGCACCAGGTTCAGCAGCTGCGCCTCGACCGTCAGCAGTCCGTCGAAGTAGAACGGGCGCACCCGACCCTCGTAGCGCAGGCCCAGATCGCCCGCGCTCACCTTGGTCGTGGCCTTGCCCGCGGGCAGCGAGCTCGTCCGCATCCGGAGCGAACACGAGGTCGACGCCGAGGCGCTCGAGCAGGGCGGCATCCGCGTCGGGGGTGCGCGGATAGGCCTCGTACTCGGCGTGCGTGGCGAAGCGCAGCGGGTTCACGAAGGAGGAGACGACCACGATTCCGGCGCTCTCGCGTGCGGTGCGGATGAGGTCTGTGTGGCCGTCGTGCAGCGCACCGATCGTCGAGACGAGTGCGACACGCGTGCCCTGGGGAGCCGCGGCTCTGGCGTCTGCCAGTCGGGTGCGCAGCTCCGCGATGGTGCGGATCATCCGTCGATCGTATCGCCCACGGGTCCGCGCGGATCCGCGCGTGTCAGGGCATGGTCGACCGTCGAGCGCACGAGGGCCGAGAGGTACCCGCCCGGGTTCTCGACGCCGATACCCGCGAGCAGCCCCGTCGCCTGCTGCACGATCACGCGGGAGAACTCCGTCGCGGTCGCGATCGCCTCCGCGTAGGCGGGACGGTCGGCCTCGGCGATGACCACGGGCTCGCAGCCGATCTCGACGGCGAGTGCCTGCGCGATCGGCAGCACCGCCGCGGGCGCCGTGACGGCGGCGTAGGAGGCGGCGAGCTGGCGCAGGTCGATCGTGGTGCCCGTGAAGGTGATGGCCGGATGCACGGCCAGGCCGATCGCGCCCAGTCGCTGGGCAGGCGCCAGCACCTCGGTGCCGTACCCCGGGTCGGTGTGCAGCACGCCTGCCCCGGCTGCCAGCCACCGAGCTCGGCAAGCCCTGCGACGAGGGAGGGGAGCTCGTCGTGCGGGACGGCGAGCACCACGAGCTCGCTGCGCCGAAGGATCTCGGCCGCATCCAGCACCGGCACTCCGTGCAGGATCGCCTCCACGCGGTCCTGATCGCTGCCCGCGGTGATGCCGATGAGCGCATGCCCCGCCCCGCCGAGAGCGGCCGCCATGATGGGCCCCACCCGGCCCGCTCCGATCACTCCGACGCCCAGACGGCCGTCACGCCTCATCCGTTCTCCTCCTCGTCTCGTTCCTCGCCGCGCGCGAGGGTCGCGGTGTCCTCGACGAACCACCGGTGCGATCTGTCGCTGCGGGCCGCCGTCACCGCTCGGCGCGCCACATCTTCGAACATCCGGCGCGCGGCCTCGACATCGATGCCGCCGAGGCTGGTGTCGACCGCTCCGGCCACGGTGTGCGCACGAGCCGAGGCCACGCGCAACGCGCGGTCGATGGGCCCCTGCTGCAGCGCGATGGACTGCAGCCTGGCGAGCGGTATCACGACGAGCGAACGCCAGAATCTGCCGCGCCGCAGGAACAGCGCCGCATCCGTGAGCGCGAAGCCGTTGCGTCGCCACGACACGGGGCGCAGGATGCGGGCACGGCGCGGCGTGGTCGTGAAGGCGGCGTCGCCGTCGGCGCCGAGCAGACCGCGGTCGAACAGGAGCGCGCGTTCGGCGTCGCCGAGCCAGGGCAGCAACAACGCGACGACCCGCTCCGCATCCTCCCGGGTGCCGACCGGCAGCACGCGGGTGAACGCCTCCGCCGCCTCCTGGCCCGCGCGCGAGCCGGACAGCCGGTTGACCGTGATCGTCCACCATCCCGCGGGGCGCCAGAGGATCGGCTGGTGCACCCGCACGGCGTGCACGCGGCCCGGAGGGAGGATCTCGGTGACGGTCGTGAGGATGCCGAACACGATGCGCACGCCGTGGTCGGTCGGCGCGATCGCGTAGCGGAGGGCCCTCACCGTTCCCCGGCCGACGTAGGTCGCGAACCCGATCATCGTGGGGAGGATGGCGAACACGAGCCACCCGGGCCCCGTCACCGCCCAGACGACGAGCGCGATCATGATCGCCAACACCACCACGGTCGAGTCGCGCAGGAGCATGGAGCCGATGACCCGGCCGGGCGGGATGCGGACGACGGATGCGGGCTCCACCTCAGGCTCGTCGGTTCCCGCGACGAGCGAGTCCATCGCCTGCGAGGCGGTTTGCACGGCCGCCGAGCGCCACGACGTCGCGGCGCCGGCACCGCTCGGTCGGCTCTCACCGAGGGCGCGGCCGGAAGCGAGGCGCAGGATGTCGGCGCGCACCTGTTCCGCGTTGGAGGTCGAGAGGTACTCGAGGCGCACGTTGGCGTCGAGGCCCGCGCCGACGACCTCGAGCTTCGCGAGACCGAGCAGGCGCGCGACCAGAGGACGCGTGAGGTTCACGCCCTGCACGCGGTCGAGCGGCGCCCGCCGGTTGGTGCGGAAGACGACACCGGAGCGCACCTCGACGTCGTCGCCCGTGATGCGGAAGGTGTGGAAGCGCCACGACATCCAGAACACGAGGATGAGGGCGACGACCACGAGCAGCACGACGCCCAGCGCGAGCAGCACCAGGTCGTGCCCGAGCACGTAGTCCACCGGGTCGCCGGGAACGGGGCCCGAGAACCCGGGGGCCAGCCAGGGAGCGAAGATCTCGATCAGCCGGTCGCGCAGGTTGGCCACGACGAAACCGAGCACGACGACGAGGAACAGTCCGCCGCGCAGCAGGGGGGTCAGCGGGTGCAGCCGATGCCACTCGCCGTCGCTCAGCGCGGAACGGCCCGCATCCGGTTCGGTCACAGTCCCGTCCGCCGAGATTCCGCGACGGCGATGAGCACGTCGCGCAGCTTCTCGGCGGCGTCCTGGGTGAGCCCTGGGATCACGACGGCGGACGCAGCGGCCGCGGTCACGAGCTTGAGCTGCGCGATGCCGAACGCCCGGTCGAGCGGGCCGTGCGTGATGTCGACGAGCTGCATACGGCCGTAGGGGACGGCGACGACGCGCTGGAAGAGGATGCCGCGGCGCAGCACGAGGTCGTTCTCGCGCAGCCGGTAGCCGAACGAGCGGATCTGACGCGGAGTCAGGATGAGGGTGACGGCCAGCACGACCAGCAGCACGCCCGCGGGGATCCACACCCAGCCGGTGCCCGTCACCGCCGCGATGATCGGCGCCGCCACCGCCACGAGCACGACCGCCGCCGTGAGCGAGATCAGCTGCACGGTCCGGTAGGCGCGGGCGAGCTGGTGCCAGGAGCCGTCGCGCACGAAGAGTCCCTCACGACGGGACTCGAGCAGCTCGTCGAAAGTCCCCGCATCCAGCACGGCCTCGTCAGAGGTGGGAGAGGGTGTCGCCTCCGGGGCTCCCGGCGTCGGGTTCGTCATCGTCGTCCTTCCGGATCGTGCACAGACTCTCGGCCACCAAAGCGGCCGCGACGAGGAAGACGCAGGCCACGATCGTCGCGATCAGGGTGCTGAACGAGCCTACCGAGGGGATCACGGGCCGCGTCAGCAGGAAGACGGAGAGCCCGATCGCGATGCCGCCCATGGCCGCCCCGACGATGCTCGCGGCTTTGGCGAGCATCGCGATGCGCACGGCGCGGAACGGATCGACCGGGCCGGCCGAGCGTCCGCGCGTCGCGCGCCGCACCCCGATGCCCAGCACCAACACGAGGGCACCGAGCAGCGCCAACAGGATCGGCAGCGTGAGAACGGGGGTGAACGTCGCCTGACCGGATGCGGTCAGCACCTGGTCGATGAGGAATCCGACGCCGGCGCCGAGCACGACGGCGATCGCGAGGGATGCGGGCGAGGTGCGCTTCATGAGAGGGCCTCGAGAAGGTCGGCGACGCGGCCGACGCCTGGGAGCACCGCAGCGGCGTCGAGGGCGAGCCAGGGCCGCAGGACGAAGTCGCGCTCGGCGGCCCGCGGATGCGGCAGCGCGAGCGTCGGCGTCGTCGAGCGCACGTCGCCGTAGGCGATGAGGTCGAGATCGAGCGTGCGATCGCCCCATCGCTCGCGGCGACGCCTGCCGTGGTCGGCCTCGATGCGGTGGAGGAACTCCAGCAGCACGGACGGGGCGAGCCGGGTGTCCACCAGGGCGACGGTGTTCAGGTAGCGGGGTGCGTCGGGGTCGGGGCCGTCGGGGCGGATCGCGACGGTCTCCATGACGGGGGCGACGCGCACGTTCGCCGTCAGCGGCAGCCGCGCGAGATCGGCCGCTGCCTCGTCGAGCAGCGCGCCGCGGTCACCGAGGTTGGAGCCCAGCGCGATCACGGCGGTGACGGATGCGGCCTCCGCCGGCGCCGAGGACCCCTCGAATCCCTGTGCGAGCCGCCGGTTCATCGCTCGCCCCGGGCGCGCACGATCGTCACGGCTGCATCGGCGAAGGGGACCGTGATGGGCGCCTGCGGCTTGTGCACCGTGACCGTGACCTCGTCGACGAGCGGGCGCGACAGCACGACGGCGGCGATGCGGGCGGCGAGCGTCTCGATGAGATCGACCGGATCGCCCGTGACGACGGCCACGACCTCTTCGGCGATCTCGCCGTAGTGCACCGTGTCGGCGACATCATCGCTCACGGCGGCCGGGGCGAGGTCGAGGCGCATCGTGACATCGACGATGAACTCCTGCCCGTCGCGCTTCTCGTCGGGGTAGACGCCGTGGAAGCCGAGGGCACGCAGGCCTGTGAGGGTGATCATGTCGCGGCTCATCCTGCTCCTCCCGAACGCCACGCCTCCGCGATCGCGAGGGCGTCGGCGGTGGCCTGCACATCGTGCACGCGCACTCCCCATACCCCGGCGTGAGCGGCCAGCGCGCTGGTCACGGCGGTGGCGCGGTCGCGGCGCGCGAGGTCGTCCGTGCCGAGCGTCTCGCCGAGGAATCGCTTGCGGCTCGTGCCCACGAGCACGCGCGGACCGATCCCGACCACCTGCGGCAGCGCCCGCAGCATCTCCCAGTTCTGCGCGCCGCGCTTGGCGAAACCGACGCCGGGATCGAGCACCAGACGAGAGGGCGGGATGCCGGCGGATGCGGCGGCCTCCATCCGTGCGATGAGCTCTCCCGTCACCTCGCGGGCCAGGTCGCGATACTGCGCCGGGGCGTACATGTCGTCGGAGTGCCCTCGCCAATGGCCGAGCACGATGTCGACGTTCGCGTCGGCAGCCACATCCAGGATCGAGGGATCGGACAGTCCACCGGACACGTCGTTGATGACGCGAGCGCCCGCGGCCACCGCGGCGGCGGCGGTCGCGGCGTTCATCGTGTCGACGCTGACCGCGACACCGGCCTCGGTGAGAGCGTGGACGACCGGCAGGATGCGCTCCTGCTCGACCTCGACGCCGACGCGCTCCGCGCCGGGCCGGGTGGACTCGCCGCCCACGTCGATGATCTGGGCGCCCTCGCCGACCAGGCGCAGCGCGTGGCGCACCGCCTCCTCGTGCGCGAGGAAACGGCCTCCGTCGCTGAAGGAGTCGGGCGTCACGTTGACGATCCCCATGATGAGACAGCTCACGAGGCTCCTCCTGCGATCAGCGCGATGAGTTCGGCACGGGCCGCGGGCTCGGCGAACTCGCCGCGGGCGGCGATGGTCACCGTGGTCGCGTCGACCTGGCGTCCGCCGCGCATCGTGACGCACTCATGCGACGCATCCAGCACGACGAGCACTCCGCGCGCATCCAGCCCGTGGGCGATCGCGTCCGCGATCTGCTCGCCCAGACGCTCCTGCACCTGCGGGCGGGAGGCGAGGACGTCGACGACCCGCGGCAGCGCCCCGAGCCCGACCACGCGCTCGGCGGGAAGGTAGGCGAGGTGCGCCTTGCCCGCGAAGGGCAGGAGGTGGTGCTCGCACACCGAGCGGAAGCGCACGTCGCGCAGCACGATCGGCCCCGAGGGGAGCGTCTCCGGCGCCGGCCCCTGCGCCACCGAGATGGTGTGCGAGAGCGGCTCGGCTGCGTCCTCACCGACGCCGGCGAAGAAGTCGGCGTACAGCTCTGCCACGCGGTGCGGGGTCTGCTTCAACCCGGGGCGGTCGGGATCCTCCCCGATCGCCTCGAGCAGCTGGCGGACGAGGTCCGCGACGCGAGGGCGGTCGACGGCCACGACGGCCTTACGCGGTCGCGGGGCGAGCCTGACCCGACGGACGCTGACGCGGCGTCGCGGGGACAGCCGCCGCATCCGCCTCCTGGGCCGCGGCCACACCGACCTGCGGCGCACGCGCCGGCACGTCGACGGGAGGCAGCGGCGAGACCGGGCGCTCGGAGCTGGACAGCCACTGCGGACGCGGGGGCAGCCGCTTCACGTCCGAGAAGATCTCGGCGAGCTCGATGTGATCCAGCGTCTCCTTCTCCAGCAGCGCCAGCGCGAGCTTGTCGAGGATGTCGCGGTTGTCGTTGATGACCTGGTACGCCTCGTTGTGCGCCTGCTCGATGAGCGCCCGCACCTGCACGTCGACTCGCTCGGCCACCCGCTCGCTGAAGTCACGACCATGACCCATGTCGCGACCCATGAAGACCTCACCCGAGGATCCGCCGAGCTTGACCGGGCCCACATCCGTGGTCATGCCGTACTCGGTGACCATCTTGCGGGCGATGTTGGTGGCCTTCTCGATGTCGTTCGAGGCACCGGTGGTGGGGTCGTGGAAGACGATCTCCTCGGCCACGCGACCGCCCATCGCGTAGGTCAGCTGGTCCTGCAGCTCGTTGCGGGTGACGGAGTACTTGTCGTCGACCGGCAGCACCATCGTGTAGCCGAGCGCCTTGCCGCGCGGCAGGATCGTGACCTTCGTGACCGGGTCGGTGTGGTTCATCGCCGCCGCCGCGAGCGCGTGTCCGCCCTCGTGGTAGGCCGTGATGAGCTTCTCCTTGTCCTTCATCACACGCGTGCGACGCTGCGGACCGGCGATCACGCGGTCGATCGCCTCGTCGAGGGCACGGTTGTCGATGAGCTGGGCGTCGGAGCGCGCCGTGAGCAGCGCGGCCTCGTTGAGCACGTTGGCGAGGTCGGCACCGGTGAAGCCGGGGGTCTTTCGTGCGACGACCTCGAGGTCGACCGAGTCGGCCAGCGGCTTGCCGCGGCCGTGCACCTCGAGGATCTGCTTGCGGCCCTTGAGGTCGGGGGCGTCGACGCCGATCTGGCGGTCGAAGCGGCCCGGGCGCAGCAGCGCCGGGTCGAGGATGTCGGGACGGTTCGTCGCGGCGATGACGATGACGTTGGCCTTGGGGTCGAAGCCGTCCATCTCGACGAGCATCTGGTTCAGGGTCTGCTCGCGCTCGTCATGACCGCCGCCGAGACCGGCACCGCGGTGACGACCGACGGCGTCGATCTCGTCGATGAAGATGATCGCCGGGGCGCTTTCCTTGGCCTGGTTGAACAGGTCGCGCACGCGGCTGGCGCCGACGCCGACGAACATCTCGACGAAGTCGGAACCCGAGATCGAGTAGAAGGGCACCCCGGCCTCGCCGGCGACGGCGCGCGCGAGCAGGGTCTTACCGGTTCCGGGAGGGCCGTACAGCAGCACGCCCTTCGGGATGCGGGCACCCAGCGCCTGGAACTTGGTGGGGTCCTTCAGGAAGTCCTTGATCTCCTGCATCTCTTCGATGGCCTCGTCGGAGCCCGCCACATCCTGGAAGGTGACAGTCGGGGACTCCTTGGTCACGAGCTTCGCGCGAGACTTGCCGAACTGCATGACCTTGCTGCCGCCACCCTGGGCGGAGGAGATGAGGAACCAGAAGATGACGCCGAGCAGCAGGATCGGCAGCAGGAGTGAAATGAGCCCGTCGAACCAGGTCGCACGGGGAACGACGTCGTTGTAGCCGTCGGAGGGCTTGGCGGCATCGATCGCCTGCACCACCTCATCGGCGCGGGCACCGACGTAGTAGAACTGCACGTCGTTCGCGCCCTGGTAGGGCGCCGAGAGCTTCAGGTCGACGCGCTGGTCGCCGTCGGTGTTGGTCACCTCGGTGACGGTGGAGCCCTGGAGTAGTTCGAGGCCCTGCTGGGTCGTGATCTGCTTCGCCGCCCCCAGGCTCGAGATGAGCGAGAAACCAACGATGAGGAACAGCCCGATCACCAGAACGTACAGGAGCGGGTTGCGCGTGATCTTCTTGAAGTCCATTTCGCGGGGAGACCCCGGCCCTTTCGTCGACAGACCGCCTCCCGGCGGTCGTTTCAGGGTAGCGCGGGCTCACTATGCCGGGTCTGTGCATTCGCCCACGGCGTACAGGGCGCGCATCCCCCGTGATCAGCTGTAGACGTGGGGGGCGAGCACTGCGACGTCGCGCAGGTTGCGGTAGCGCTCGGCGTAGTCGAGGCCGTAGCCGACGACGAACTCGTTGGGGATCTCGAAGCCGACGTAGCGGCAGTCGACCTGCACCTTGGCGGCCTCGGGCTTGCGGAACAGCGCGAAGACCTCGACGGATGCGGCGCCGCGGGCGGCGAAGTTCTCCAGCAGCCAGCTGAGGGTCAGCCCCGAGTCGATGATGTCCTCGACGATGAGCACGTGCTTGTCGTGGATGTCGGTGTCGAGGTCTTTGCGGATCTGCACGACACCGCTCGATCGCGTACCGGTTCCGTAGGAGGAGACGGCCATCCAGTCCATCGGCACGAGGCTCGGCAGTGCGCGGGAGAAGTCGGCCATGACCATGATCGCGCCCTTGAGTACGCCCACGAGCACGAGGTCCTTGCCCTCGTAGTCGGCGGCCACCTGGGCCGCGATCTCCTCGAGCTTGGCGAGGATCTGCTCCTCGGTGGCAAGAACGGTCGTGAGGTCGTCTGCGATGTCCGCTGCGCGCATGCGTCGAGTCTAGGCGGCGGCACCGCCGGCGCCCTGTGCGCGGGCCGGGTCAGGTCGATGCGCTGAAGACGATCCGGCCGCCCACGCGGGCCGCGCGGCACGCGGGCAGGTCGATGGGGCCCTGGCCGCGCCAGTCGGTGACCAGCCGCTCGACCTCCTGCGTCTGGCGGTGCGTGAGGGAGACGTGGAACTCACTGGCCACGACGTGGCGCAGGATGCGGGTGCGCAGCGCCGCCGGGTTGGCGGCCAGGGCGGCGACCGAGACGGCGATCCCGGCCTCGGCGGGCTCGACGATGTCTTCGATGGTCTCATCGATCATCTCGGCGAAAGCGGCTGCATCCGCTCGCAGCTGCTCGGCAGTGCGGGCGAGGGCTTCGGCGATGCCGGGTCCGAGCTCCCGCTCGAGCACCGGGAGCACCCGCTGACGCACCCGCACGCGGGTGAAGGCGGGGTCGTCGTTGTGCGGGTCGTGCCACGCCTCGAGCTCCGCGGCGCCGCACGCGGCGAGCGTCGTGGCACGAGAAACGCCCAGCAGCGGACGGAGCCACGTGAGACCGGCGTCGTCCTCACGCTCCGGGGCCATCCCGCCGAGGCTCGTCGCTCCCGAACCCCGGGCGAGCCCGAGCAGCACGGTCTCGGCCTGGTCGTCGAGCGTGTGCGCGAGCAGCACCGCAGACGCGCCGAGGCGTGCGGCGGCCTCCGCGAGTGCCGCGCGACGGGCGGTGCGGGCAGCGGCTTCCAGCCCGTCGCCCGCCGCCGACACCTCGACGCGTACGACCTCGGCGGCGAGCCCGAGGCCACGCGCGAGGTCGGCGGCGCGCGCGGCGACCGCATCCGATCCGTCCTGGAGTCCGTGATCGACCGTCACCGTGATCGCGCGCACGTCGAACGCAGCGGCTTCGAAGGCGACGGCGGCGGTGAGCGCCAGGGAGTCCGCACCGCCCGAGAGTCCGACGACAACGGCCTGTCCGCGCCGGTGTTCGAGCACCGCGCGAACGGCGCGGCGCACCTCGGCGGTGGCGGGGTCGAGTCCGGGACGCATGACACCACGCTACTGGCGGCGGTGGCGGCGGTTCGTCCGACACCGCTCAGCCGGAAGGCGCGTCCACATCCGCTCGGCGCCGCTTTCCGCGGGTTCTGGCTGAGCCCTGCCCGCGGAAGGCCCGAGACGGGCCGACTAGGCTGTGTGGCGAATCCGCTGAACTTCCGAAGGAGCACAGGAATGGGCGCATACGACGCCGTCATCGAGATCCCGCGCGGCAGCCGCGTGAAGTACGAGGTCGACCACGGCACGGGCCGGGTCTTCCTGGACCGCGTTCTGTTCACGCCCATGGGCTACCCCAGCAACTACGGCTTCTTCGAGAACACGCTCGGTGAGGACGGCGACCCGCTCGACGTGCTCGTGCTGCTCGACCGCGACATCTACCCCGGCGTGCTCGCGAAGGTACGCCCGGTCGCCGTGCTGAAGATGAGCGACGAGGCCGGCGGCGACGACAAGGTCGTGGCCGTGCTGGCGAAGGACCCGCGCTGGGCCCACATCCAGGACGTCGACGACATCGACGAGTGGACCAAGGGCGAGATCGGCCACTTCTTCGAGCACTACAAGGACCTCGAGCCGGGCAAGTGGGTCAAGGTCGACGAGTGGGCCGGCGCCGCCGAGGCCGAGCGTCTCGTCGCCGAGGCGTTCGAGCGCTTCGAGGAGCACGAGGGCCAGACCAAGACGCAGGGTGAGGGCCAGGCACCCAACTCCCTCTGAGACCACTCAGACGAAGAGAGCGGATGCGGCACCGGCCGCATCCGCTCTCTTTCTGTCTTGGGGCTGCTCAGAAGTAGATGCCGCGAGCCGCCATGAAGTTGCGCGGATTGACGGTGCCGCTGGGGGTGTAGCACTCGAAGTGTAGGTGGCAGCCGAAGGAGTTGCCGGTGTTGCCGACGCCCGCAATGACCTGGCCGGCGTTGACCCACTGTCCGCGCGATACGTAGATGCCGCCGTCGGAGATGTGGGCGTAGCCGGTGCCGTATCCGCCGCCGTGGTCGAGGCGGATGTAGTTGCCGTATCCGCCGTTGCGACCCGCGAACGTGACGGTGCCTCCGGTTGCCGCGTAGATGTTGCCCCAGCATCCGGCCGCCAGGTCGATGCCGTAGTGGTAACCGCTCGCGCAGTAGCTCGGCCCGCACTGGGAGTAACGGGGCCCGTACTCGGAGGAGACTCCGCCGCCGGCGGGGCGCACCCATCCTGAGCCGCCGCCCCCGCCACCACCGCCGCCGCCGCTACCGCCGCCGGGGTTGTTCTTCGCCGCTTCCTCCGCCGCACGCCGCGCAGCCTCTTCGGCTGCCTTCCGCGCTTCTTCCTCGCGACGCTTCTGCTCCGCCACACCGGCCTGGTAGTCGGCGACTGTCTTGGCGGTGGTGTCCTGCAGGGCCGCGAGCTGCGCCTGGAGCGTGCCGAGGTACTGGTTCTGCTCGTCGAGGGCGGCCTGCGCCGCCTGGGCTGCAGCCTGCGCCTCCTGCATCGCCTGCTCGGCAGCCTGCTGCAACTTGTCGCGCTCATCGCGAGCCGACTTGGCCTGATCGGTCAGTGACTGGGCGGCGTTACGCGCGGAGACGGCGGAGGCGTAGACGTCCTGGTTGCGCTCGAGGAGTTTGTCCATCGTGCCGAGGCGGGCGAGCAGGTCGTCGGCGCCGGCTGCGGAGCCCGCGAAGAAGAGCTGCAGCGACGTGTCATCGCCACCGGCCTTGTAGAGCTGGCTGGCGACGCGACCGGCCTTGTTGGCCGCCTCAGTCGCAGCGGCCGCCTGGGCGTCGGCCTGCGACTGCAGATTGTCGGCACGCGCGGCGGCATCGAAGTACGCCTGCTGGGCGGTGAAGTACTCCTGCGACTTCTGGTCGGCGACCGCCTGCTTCGCGACGACATCGGCCTGCAGCTGCGCGATGAGGTTCTGGATGCGCTGGATCTCGGCGCCCTTGGCGGCCTCGTTGTTCTTCGCTCTCTGCACGTCGTCCCACGAGGGGTAGCCCTCGATCGCGAACGCTTGGGGCTGGAGCGGGCCGGCCAACGCGGCGAGCCCGACGACGCCGAGAGCACCGGCGCCGAGAGCGACGCGGCGAGTCATCGTGGGCCAGAGGGCGCGCTTCTCTTGGGCGGTGGGACCGCAGCCGCAGTCCTCTTCCGCTCCGGGCAGATCTTCGGCAGACACAACAGCCCCTCATTCACCGGCGCAACACCGACAACACTAACAACATCAGTCACATCCGCAACGGGTTCTTTGAGAGCAGGATGCGGGCGGCCCCGCGCCATCCTCTCCCCTGATCGACGCCCCGTCGGGCAGCGACGCGCGCGGGCGGTCGGACCCGATTTCGCATTTGGTAGAACCTCGCCTATGCTTGCTCTTCGGTAAGCGTGAGCCCGAAGGGTTCATCCGGCCCCATCGTTTAGCGGCCTAGGACGCCGCCCTTTCACGGCGGTAGCACGGGTTCGAATCCCGTTGGGGTCACACAACCGAATACAATTAAACAAGCATGGCCCTGTAGCGCAGTTGGTTAGCGTGCCGCCCTGTCACGGCGGAGGTCGCGGGTTCAAGTCCCGTCAGGGTCGCTCTGAGCGACGGGCCCTTCTCGAAGGGCCTTTCGTTTAGGACGCGACATCGCGTCGCCTCGCGCGATACGGATGCCGCGGGGCTCTGTAGCTCAGTTGGTAGAGCGCACGACTGAAAATCGTGAGGTCACGGGATCGACGCCCGTCGGAGCCACACGGACCGTCGTTACAACGGTCCCAGAAACCCTCGCCTAGCTTCTACATGGCGGGGGTTTTGCTTTGCCCTGGTGAGACCGGCCTTTGCCCCGGTCGCCTCGCGAGCGCAGCGAATCGAAACGCGCCCGGCTCACACGACGCATCCCGTTCTCGAACGAACGCATCTCCGGTGTGTTTGGCGGTCAAGATCGCGCGCGATGGCACACGGCCGCAGTAGCTTTGGCCACCGTGAGCAGAAACGTCTTGGCCTACGGGTTGCCACAATCGATCTTGGATGCCCTTCACAGGGCAGCGCCAGAGGGATTCGAGCGTACGTCCGACCGGCGCTGGGTGAGCGAGCCACGAAACGAGATCAGGCGAATCCTCGAGTTCCAGGCGATCAAGGGGGCGCAGTACTCAGCGAGGTGGGGGTTCGGCGTCGACTTCGTACCGAAGGTCCGCGGCGGCCGCCCCTCGTGGAAGAGGACCACCAAGAGCGCCGACTTCGATGTCACCATCGATCCGATCGATGACGCGGGCAGTGTCCCGCGGTGGTGCTCCATCGTCGCTACCGACTCTGGGCGACACGTCGACGCAGTGGCTCGAGACGTCTGGTCGAAGGCTTCTCAAGACTTCTCCGGCGTGGTCGCTGTTGCAGACCTGCTCGATGTCATGAACGCCCGAGCCACCATGACCTTCCGGAGATTCGGACCACACAACTATGTCCAGACGGACCTCACCCGCGGACTCCTGCACATCGCTGTCGGGGACCTCGATAAGGGCATGACCCTCGTGGGCACGTTCTGCGAGCGATTCGACGTCAGTCAGGATCACCCCGTCCTCATAAAAGCCATCGCGCATGCGCGGACGCTCTCTGCTCAGACGGCACAGTGATGCGCCACTGACGACTCGACTAGCTGTACTCGGTCTGATCGTTGGTGACGCGGAGATAGGGAGAAGGCCTTCATCCTGAGTGGTGTCTAACGTCACTCGAAGGAAGGCCTTCTCTTGGTTCACCGTAACGCGCGATTGGCGGAAGCTGGTCGCCTGATCCTGGTTCAGCGGGTGTTGGCGGGGCGCCCGGTCTCGCATGTCGCCAAGGAACTCGGGGTGTCACGGCAGTGCGCGCATCGCTGGGTTACCCGGTTCCGTCTTCTCGGACGGGCGGGCTTGCGAGATCGCTCGTCCCGACACCGCACGCACCCCGCCACCACATCGCCGGCGGTGATCGCGCGGTTGCTCGAGCTGCGTCAGGCCGAACGGCTGGGCCGTGATGAATTGGCGCGCCTGGTTGGTGTCAGCCCCTCGACCGCATCTCGACTCATCGTCAGAGCGGGGCTACCCGCCCTGCACGAACTCGATCCGGTCACCGGGATCCGGATCCGCGCCTCGCGTCGCACACAGCTGCGTTACGAACGTGAGCAGCCAGGCGACCTGGTGCATATCGACGTGAAGAAGCTGGGCCGCATCCCCGCTGGCGGTGGCTGGCGACTCGATGGCCCGGACGTCATCGATCACCACAGCTCCCGACCACGACGGGTCGGGTTCGACTATGTCCATGTCGCCGTCGATGACCACTCGCGGCTCGCGTTCGCTCGGATCCTGCCCGACGAGAAGGGGCCCACCTGCGCCGCCTTCCTCGCTGAGGCAGCCGCGTTCTTCCTCGATCACGGCATCACCGTCCGCAGCGTGATGACCGACAACGCACTGAACTACCGACGCTCCCACGCCTTCCAGACCACACTGAACACCCTTGGCGCCACGCACATCCTCACCCGTCCGCACTCGCCTTGGCAGAACGGTAAGGCCGAACGCTTCAATCGGACCCTGCAGGAGAACTGGGCCTACCGGCATCCGTTCACCTCCAACGAAGATCGAGCCAGCGCGCTCGCGCCCTGGCTCGAGCACTACAACTACGCTCGACCCCACACCGCTTGCGCAGGCCAGGCACCCATCAGCCGAACGTCACCAACGAAGTGACCGAGTACAACTAGCGCAGCCGCAGCCCGTCGAGCAGGAGGCGGACCATCGCGTTCGGAGAACCGTCGGCCGACGGCGCACGGTGACTGAGATCGCCGATGGCCTGCAGCAGCTGAATCGGGTCGACGCCGGGTCGCACCTCACCCGCATCCACGGCGGCATCCAGGAGCATCCGGATGGCCGGGCCCAGCTTCGCGATGAGGTGGGCCGGCAAAGACTCGAACGCGGGATCCCCGGAGATCAGCGCCGCTGAGAGGCCCTGCTTCGTGGCCACGAACCGGGTGAACCGCTCCACCCACCGGTCGAGGGCCTCGCCCGGCGGGAGCTCGTTCAGCAGCTCGGTGGCAGCCACGGCCGTCGCGTCGATCTCGGTCGTGAACACGGCCGCGACGAGTTCGGCGCGGTTCGGGAAGTGACGATAGAGCGTTCCGACCCCCACGCCGGCCTCCGCGGCGATCTCACGGGCGGGAGCATCGACGCCCGAGCGAGCGAACACGACCCGTGCGGCGGCGAGGAGCGCGGCGGAGTTGTGGGCCGCGTCCGAACGCGGGCGACGAGGCGCTACGGCAGTCGGTTCCACAGACACGTCGGCGACACCTCCTTGCCAAACGGAACAGCGTTCCGTATTGTGAGCGAGAGCGGAACAATGTTCCGCATCCCACAGACTAGCGGAGGATCCCATGCAATACCGCACTCTCGGCCGCACCGGCATCAAAGTGACCCCCTACGCCCTCGGCGCCATGATGCTCGGCTCGTACGGCAACCCGGATCGACAGGAGGGCATCCGGATCATCCACCGCGCCCTCGACGCAGGCATCAACTTCGTCGACACCGCCGATCGCTACGGCGACTCCGAGGAGGTCGTCGGCGAAGCCCTCCGCGGCCGCCGCGACCAGGTCGTGCTCGCCACCAAGTTCTATGGTCCGGTCGACGACGACATCAACCACCGAGGCGCGTCACGCCGCTGGATCATGGATGCGGTCGAGCGCTCGCTCCGCAACCTCGACACCGACTACATCGACCTCTATCAGCTCCACCGCCCCGACCCCGACACGGACATCGACGAGACCCTCTCCGCCCTGACCGACCTGGTGCGCCAGGGCAAGGTGCGCGCCATCGGGTCCTCCTCGATGCGCGGCTCCGAGATCGTCGAGGCGCAGTGGGTCTCGGAGCGGCGCGGCTTCGAGCGATTCCGCACCGAGCAGCCGAACTACTCGATCCTCGACAGGGAGATCGAGCGTGAGATCCTCCCCGTCGCGCAGCGCTACGGGATGGGCACGCTCGTCTACAGCCCACTCGCGGGCGGCGCGCTCTCCGGCAAGTACCGGGCGGGTCAGACCAACGACAACTTCCGCGCCGGCACCGGAATGCAGCACTTCCGCGACGAGCGCCGACTCGCCACGATCGAAGAACTCGTCGCCCTGGCGGATGAGGTCGGCATCCCTCTCTCGCACCTGGCGATGGCGTTCACACTCGCCCACCCCGGGGTGACCTCGGCGATCATCGGACCCCGCACGATGGAGCAGCTGGAATCCACGCTCGCCGGCGCGGAGGTCGCCCTGTCGGACGAGGTGCTCGACCGCATCGACGCCATCGTCGCCCCCGGGGAGAGCATCGGCGCGATGGACATGGTCTACCGCGGACCGGAGGTGGGCGACAGCGCGCTCCGCCGCCGACCCGTATCGGAGCGGATGGCGCGCTGACCGGATGCCCGCGTCTCTGATGCGCGGGGGCGCGTTTCGTCTCGCTGCGCTCGCTCAACGGCCGGGGCGAGGAGCGCCTGGTCGGCGACCGGACGGGAGAGCTCAAGCAGGTTCGGTGACGCGGACGAGGCCGCAGTTCAGGCACGACCACGCGACCAGGAACGCCGCGTCGTCGAGGATCTCGAAGCGCAGCGCGTCGCCACAGGTGGGGCACACCCACGGGGGCTGTCGAGAGGTCACCTCTCGAGCGTAGAACTGCTCGAGGGCGCGAGGGTCGTGGCGAGGTCAGCCGTCGATGCCGAGCAGCTGCTTCGCGGCGGCGACGGCCGCGGTGCCACCGAAGTCGGGATCAGCTCCACCTTGACCTGCGAGAAGGAGATGTAGACACCGGGCACGGTCGTCGTGGTCGTCAGGCTGGCGCGATCACCCACGGCACGCAGGAGACTTGCGATGCCGCCCGCCGCCTCAAGGCCCGCATCCGGAACGTACTCCAGCCCGGACAGCGCGATCGTGTCCGTGTCCGGCACGTCGCCGACACCGTTGTTCGGGTCGACGGTCACGCCGAAGACGACCGGTTCCGCTCCGATGGGCGAGCCCCAATAGCACCTCACGGAGCCGTCCTCGATGGTTTCCTCTGAAACATCGAGACCCGCGATCTGAGCGGAGACCACCGCACCGATCGCCTCGCACGAGGGGAAGCGCGACAGCACGCCGTCGACCGTGAAGGAGCCGCCTCCCCCGCCACCCTGCGGCGAGGAGGGCTCCTCGCTCGCCGGCGCCGCACTGGAATCGGGGTCGCCCTCGGCGGGGGCCGGAGCTGCGGCGGCGCAGGATGCAAGCAGCGCAGCGCCGCATCCGAGTGCGAGCGCAGCCAGGAGTCGGGTGAGCGGGCGAGAGGTCGGCACGGAGGGAGCTTACAGACGGCGCCGAACGGCCGGAGCGTTATCCACATCACCGTAGAGTGAGCCCCAACCCTCGCTCACCCATACCCCCTCGGGGTATGCTGATGACGGAACGGAGCCCACATGATTCAGCGCATCGAGTTCGGCCGCACCGAGCCCAAGGCGGCATGCGCCTGCGGCGGTCACGGCGACCATCACGCATCCGCGCCGGCAGCCGCCGACGCCCAAGAGATCCTCGTCACCGGCATGACGTGCGCGCACTGTGTGTCGGCCGTCACCCAAGAACTCACCGCGATCGACGGCGTGACCGACGTGTCCGTCGACCTTCAGGTCGGTGGCGCCTCGCGTGTCACCTTCCGCGCCGCATCCCCCGTCGACGCGCAGGCGATCGCTGCGGCGATCGACGAGGCCGGCTACTCGCTGGCCTGAGCCCCGCCTTCGCTCGCGAGGCTGCTTCGCGTCCACGAGATCACGGGTAATGACAGTGATCTCGTGACGGAAGTGCAGTCTCGCGTGGTGGCGGAGCGTCACACCCGCGCGGCGAGCGCGAGGGCGTCGTGCGGTGCGCGGCCGCGCGCGTCGTTGTCGAAGTACACGTACACATCGCCCGACCACCCGGCGATGCGCTCCGCCCAGGCGTCGAGCTCCGCATCCGTGTATCCGCTCGCGTACAGATCGGTCGAGCCGTGCAGGCGTGCGTACGCGAAGGATGCGGTCTGCTCGCCGAATCCGGGCCAGGTTTCCGCCGAGTCAGCGGCGACCAGCGCCACGCCGTGCTCCCGTAGGAGGGGCGCGAGCGACGGGGACTCGAACGAGCGCGCACGCGGCTCCAGAGCGTGGCGAAGGGGCCTGTCCTCATCGATCTCGAGCCACGCGCGTCCCTCGACGCGCGCATCATGCCGCCGGGCCAGCTCGAGAGCGGCGCCCGTCGACGCCGGCAGGCGCCAGATGAAATCCTCGAGCACGTCGGCGTCGAACTCCTCGCGCTCCGGAAGCTGCCACAGCACGGGGCCGAGTTTGGATCCGAGAGCCAGCACCCCCGACGCGAAGAAGTTCGCCAATGCCTGATCGACCTCGCGCAGGCGGAGCATGTGGGTGATGTAGCGCGAGCCTTTGACGGCGAAGACGAAGTCATCCGGCACCGCATCCCGCCAGCGCTGATAGCTTGTGGGCCGCTGCAGCGAGTAGAACGATCCGTTGAGCTCGAGGCTCCGCATCCGCTCGCCGACGTAGGCGAGCTCCCGTGCGTGCACGAGTCCCTTCGGGTAGAAGTCGCCCCGCCACGACGGGTAGTTCCACCCCGAGATCCCCACGCGTACCTCGCGCCCGCTCGAGCCCATGCCACCTCCTCGCGCCCGCGACGCTACGGCGACGGATGCGGGCCGCGCACCCGATGGCGCACCGGCGCGCCCCGTGCTATCCGCGCCCACCCCTCGCCCCCTGTTCTTCCCGCGAGACTGCATCCTCGTCACGAGATCAGGGGTAATACCCGTGATCTCGTGATGGAAATGCAGTCTCGCGGAGGTAGTAAAGCAGCCGGAGCGCCTCAGTTCACCGTCACGAGGGTGCGCTGCCAACCGGACGAGCCGTCGGGGGCGATCGGTGCGGACTCCTCGATCTGCAGTTCGCCCGCGGCGTTGATCGCACGCACCGCGATGTAGTGCGAGCCGGGTGTCGCGTCCCACTCGAGCACCCACTGCACCCAGGTGTCCTTGTTGACGGGCGAGGAGAGGGTGGCGCGCTGCCACTCGCCGTTGTCGATGCTCACTTCGACCGCCGAGATGCCGACGCCCTGCGCCCACGCCATGCCGGCGATCGGCACCTTTCCCGCTGCGACCGGCTTGCCGATCTTCGGGGTGTCGACGCGGGACGAGAACTTGATGGGTGCGCGTTCGCTGTAACCGCGGGGCGTCCAGTAGGCGGTGTCGGCGGCGAAGGTCGTGACCTTCAACTCCTCCACCCACTTCGTCGCCGACACGTATCCGTAGAGGCCGGGAACCACCATCCGCACGGGGAAGCCGTGCTCGAGCGGCAGCGGCTCGCCGTTCATGGCGACCGCGAAGATGGCGTCGACGCCCGGATCCGTGAGCGATTCGAGCGGAGTGGATGCGGTGAAGCCGTCGACGCTGCGCGAGAGCACCATGTCGGCGCCGGACTGCACGCCGGCCGCAGCCAGCACGGTGCGCACCGGAACGCCCAGCCACCGCGCGTTGCCGACCAGGTCGCCGCCGACCTCGTTCGAGACGCACGTGAGCGTGATCACGTACTCGTCGAGACCGAGGGCGATCAGATCGTCGAAGCTCAGCTCGACGCGCTTGTCGACCATGCCGTCGATGACGAGGCGCCACGTGTTCGGATCGACCGAGGGGACGGTCAGCGCGGTGTCGACGCGGTAGAAGTCCGCGTTGGGGGTGAAGAGGGGGAGATCCCATCGATGTCGAGCTCCGCGCCCTGAGGAACGGGAACCGTGGTCTTGGGCGAGGGCAGCCGGAGCGCATCACGGATCTGCCGGATGGATGCGGTCGTCGCGTTGAGCGCGCGGGCGCCGAGGCCCACCACGACAGCGGATGCGGC
This sequence comes from Microbacterium sp. KU4F, assembly GCF_056868075.1. NCBI lineage: Bacteria > Bacillati > Actinomycetota > Actinomycetes > Micrococcales > Microbacteriaceae > Microbacterium > Microbacterium sp. KU4F. The sequence continues at coordinate 1,877,022 of NZ_CP200324.1, forward strand.
GACGATGCCGGTCAGGATGAAGAACCCGCGGCGGTCCATCTGCACGTCGGACGGCGGCGCGGACTTCGGGCGTCGTTCGGGGGACGGGGGACGCGGCACCGAGCCCACGGAGGCCCCATCACGGGCCCCTTCAACAGGGCTTGTGGCCGCGGGCGCCGGAGCGGCAGCGAGCTTCCACCGACGCAGGCGGCGGGCGAGCAGCATCAGCATCCAGATGCCGACGGCGGCCCCCGCGATGCAGGCGACGCCGGCGAGGGCGCCCGCATCCGCACGGGTGACGACCGCGGCGGTCGCGAGGGCAGCGGCGAGCGCGAAGAGCACGACGCCCCAAAGCGGCCGGAGGGTCTCGACGATCCCGATGACGGCGGCAGCGATCACGACCGCCACCGCGAGCGAGGCGAGCAGCACCGCCTTGTCGGCGGTGCCGAACGTCGAGATTGCGAACTCCTTGAGCGGGCGCGGCACGATGTCGATGACGAACGAACCAACCGCGATCAGGGGGCTGGTGCCGCGCGAGACGAGGGCGGCGACCGCCTCGCTGACCGCGAGGAAGGCCGCTGCCGCAACGACACCGGCGAGCGAAGCCCAACCCCACGTCGTGCGCATCCGCAGTCGTGTCATGGTCGGTCTCCGCTCGCCGGTCCGGCGATTCACGCCGGGGTGTCGTCAGTTTTCAGGGATCACATGGGGGGCATCAGCACCGAGTCGATGAGGTACACGGTCGCGTTCTTCGTCTTCACGCCACCGCAGATGACCTTGGCGCCGTTGACCATGATGTTGTCACCGCTGCCGGTCACCGTCACGTCCTGACCCTCGACCGTGGTGTGCGTGCCGTCGATGGCGCTCGGCGCGATCTGGCCGGGGACCACGTGGTAGGTGAGGATCTTGGTCAGAGCCGCGCTGTCGGTCTTCAGCGAGTCGATGGTCGCGGCGTCGATCTTCGCGAAGGCGTCGTCGACGGGAGCGAAGACCGTGAACTCGCTGCCGTTGAGCGTGTCGACGAGGTTCACGTCGGGGTTCAGCTTGCCGCTAACGGCCGACACGAGGGTCGTCAGCAGCGGGTTGTTGGACGCGGCCGTCGCGACCGGGTCGAGCGACATGCCCTCGACCGAACCCGCACCGCTCGGAACCATCGCGGCGTAGTCGGCGCAGCCGGCGCCGACGAGGTCGGATGCCGCATCCATCGTCTTGCTGGGCATCGGTGCTGCCGTCGAGGTCTCCGGAGCCATGGTGCTCTCGGACGTGCCGGCCGATCCGCCCGCACAACCTGCGAGTGCGAACCCGGCGACGGCGAGAAGGGTGAGGCCGCCGAACAGGTGCTTCTTGTTGGTGCGCATGATGTCCTCCGAATCAGAGAGTCGCTGTGTGCCGACTCGTTCAGAACACGCCCCGGTGCCGGGAGCGAGGCAGCCGCACTCTTGCGGCGTACATGCTCTGTTCGGCGTGCTCGCTGAAACGGATGGGAAGAATTTCTAGCGGATGCGCACGGCCCTCCCGGAGACCACGATTCCGCCCGTCTCGGTCACGTCCACATCGAGCACGCTCGACCGCCCCACGTGTGCGCCCTGACGGATCCGGATGCGCCGCGGCGCGAGGCCGCGGCTGCGCAGGTATCCGCCCGTGGCCGCGGCGGCAGCACCCGTAGCGGGATCCTCGGCGACCGTGCCGACGGGGAAGATGTTGCGCGCGTGCCAGAGAGTGTCGCTCTCGGGCCAGAGCACGATGATCGTGGCGGGCCATCCGTTCTCGTCGAGCAGGCGGCGCGCGGCGGCGGGGTCGAAGGCGAACGCGTCGAACACCGAACGCTCGGCGAGCACGAGCAGCGGATGCCAGTTGCCGCCGTACGCGAGAGCGGGCGGATACGACGGATGCAGCGCGTCGCGATCGATCCCCAGCAGAGCGACCAGCTCGTCCAGGGTCTGAAGCGCCAACTCGGCGGCATCCGGTTCCACACTCGTGAACGACACGATGCGCCCGCGCTCGTCCGATCGCGTCCTGATCTCGATCCCACCCACCGCGGTCTCGAACACGAAGCGGCCGTCGCCCTCCCGCTCCGCGAGCGCCGCGGCCGTGGCGACCGTCGCGTGACCGCAGAAGGGCACCTCGGCGATCGGGGAGAAGTAGCGGATACGGCGGATGCCGTCCTCATCCGTGGTCGCGAAGGCGGACTCGGCGTACCCGAGCTCGGCGGCGGTGCGCTGCATCCGCTCGTCGCTCCAGCCCTCGGCTCGGCGCACAACGCCTGCCGGGTTGCCGCCGGCCGGGTCGTCGGAGAAGGCGGTCCAGTGCTCGATCTCGCTCACGCTCTCACGCTACCCACGCGTGAGCGCGCCGGCCCCGGTCCACCCGTGTGTGCGTGGCCCGCCCGAAGCTCAGCCCTTGAGGTCGGGAAAGTCGCTCTCGCGGAACTCGGAGCCGATGCGCTCGGATCCGGCCGCCTCCTCGCGCTCGCGCAGCTCGACGCGGCGGATCTTGCCGGAGATCGTCTTGGGCAGCTCGAAGAACTCCACCCGCCGCACCCGCATGTACGGGGGCATGTGCTCGCGCGCGTGCGCGAGGATGCTGCGCGCGGTCGCCGCGTCCGGTTCCACGCCCGCAGCGAGCGCGACGTAGGCCTTCACGACGTTCAGCCGCACCGCATCCGGGGCACCGACCACACCGGCCTCGGCGACGGCCGCGTGCTCGAGCAGGATCGACTCGACCTCGAACGGCGACACCTTGAAGTCGCTGGCCTTGAACACGTCGTCGGTGCGCCCGACGAAGGTCAGGAATCCTTCGGCGTCCCGGACGGCGACATCGCTCGTGTGGTAGTAGCCGTCGTGCTCGACCTTGGCGGTGCGCTCGGGCTCTCCGATGTAGCCGGGCGTGAGGTTCAGCGGTCGCACGGGAGCCGTGGGCAGACAGATCTCCCCCTCGTCGGCGACCTCGCCGGTGAGCGGATCCAGCAGCACGATCTCGACGCCGGGAAGCGCGCGCCCCATGGATCCGGGCTTGAGCGCCACACCGGGGGTGTTGCCGATGACGGCCGTCAGCTCGGTCTGGCCGTAACCGTCGCGGATCTGGATGCCCCACCAGCGCTCGATCGTGGCAATCACCTCGGGGTTGAGCGGTTCCCCGGCCGACAGCAGCTCGCGAAGCGCCCGCGGCTTGTGCTCGAGGTCGGCCTGGATGAGCATGCGCCACACGGTCGGCGGTGCGCAGAACGTGTTGACGCCCGCGCGATCGAGCTCGCCGGCGAGCGCCACCGCGTCGAAGCGGCGGTAGTTGTAGACGAAGACGGTCGCTTCAGCGATCCACGGCGAGAAGAACAGGCTCCAGGCGTGCTTGCCCCAGCCGGGTGCACTGATGGTCATGTGCACGTCGCCGGGGCGCACGCCGATCCAGTACATCGTGCTGAGATGACCCACCGGGTACGAGACGTGGGTGTGCTCGACCATCTTCGGGCGCGAGGTCGTCCCGGAGGTGAAGTAGACGATCGCGGTGTCGGTGGAGTCCACGACGACCCCGGGACGCTCGTCGGATGCGGTGTCCGCATCCGTGAACGAGGCCCAGCCCTCTCGGTCGCCGCCCACGACGACCCGCACGAGCTCGGGATCGAGCCCGTCGAACTTCTCCGCATCCGCCGCATCCGCGATCACGACACGGACACCCGCACGCTCGATGCGCTCGGCAAGATCGTCGGGGCCGAGCACGACGGAGGTCGGCAGGATGACGGCGCCCAACTTCATGATGGCGAGCATCGCCTCCCAGAGCTCGACCCGGTTGTCGAGCATCAGCATGACGGCGTCGCCGCGGCGCACGCCCTGCTCGCGCAGCCAGTTCGCGACGCGGTCGGAGCGTACGCGCATCTCGTCGTACGTGCGCGAGGCCTCAGTGCCGTCTTCCTCGAGCACCCGCAGCGCGAGGCGGTCGTTGCCCAGAGCGATCTCGTCGAACCAGTCGACGGCCCAGTTGAAGTGGTCACCGACATCGGGCCAGACGAACCCGGCGCGCGCGGCCTCGATGTCGTGGGAGTGGGCGAGCAGGAAGTCCCTGGCCTCGCGGAACGCGCGGCCGGCGGCGGAGTGGAGCATCGTGTCTTCGTTCTCGACGGGGAGAGGATGCGGCGCGCACGAGCGGGCTCTGGCACCGTCCGGTCAGTCTAGGACGGCGTATGTGCGGGCCGCGGCATCCTCTCGCAGGCGACGCCCGATAGCATCGGTGCGGTCGTCGCCGACAGGGGGATCCGACCACACGACACCGGGGGATTCATGGAGATGACCAGAAGAGCGCAACGCGGACGCCGCTCGGTACTGCGCCGACGCAGGGCGCTGACCGCGGCCATCGGCGTCCTCGCCGTGGCCCTGATCGCCGTCGGCGTCGTGGCCGTCGTGCGCGCGGTATCCGCGGCACCGACGCCGTCGGCTCAGGCCGCCGGTCCGTCCACCCCGACGCCGACGCCCACCCCGACGCCCACGCCCCTCACCGCGAGCCAGCAGCTTCTCGCCGACAGCGACGACCCGGCGGCGTGCGCCGTGAGCTTCGCCGGCGACGCGATCACCGAGCAGCCGCAGCTGCAGTCGCAGGGCAAGCTCTACGCCTACCTGCCGATTCCGCGCCGCGAGGGCGCCGTCTTCGCGGGCTGGTATGCCACTCCCGCCGATGCGCAGGCCTTCACGATCGCCGCGCGCGTGAACGGTGCCGACGTCGTCACGTGCACCGACGATGAGATCACGCTCTACGGCGCGTGGAAGTCTCCCGACGAGGTGGCGAGCGAGGACGTCGGCGTCCCGATCCTCATGTACCACCAGTTCACGACCCGTCCCGAGGGCGAGGACGGCTGGTTGAAGGGCAACTACGCCTACATCAACGACTTCGACGCCCACCTGGCCTACATCGCCGAGAAGCAGTTCTACCTGCCGACCTGGGACGAGCTCAGCGCCTTCATCGACGGCCAGCTGTATCTGCCTCACCAGTCCGTGATCGTCACCGACGACGACGCCGACCAGACCTGGCTGGAACTCGCCGTCCCGGTGGTCGAGAAGTACGGCGTGCTGACGACGTCGTTCGTGATCACCGCTGCGCGGCAGGCGCCGTCACCGGGACTGCATGTGCTCCAGCGTTCCCACACGCACGACATGCATACGGCGGGCGAGAACGGCAAGGGCCGGATGGTCAACTATTCGGTCGACCAGATCGTCGCCGACATGAACACCTCCGCCGAGATCCTCGGCGCGAAGGAGGTCATGGCCTACCCCTACGGCCACTACAACGACACGGCCAAAGAGGGGCTGCGCCAGGCCGGCTACGAGATGGCTCGCACCATCGAACCCGGCTACGTGCATGCCGGGACCGACAAGCTCGCGCTTCCCACCGTCCGCATCAACTACGGGATGGGCCTGCAGGATCTCATCAACCTGATCGGCTGATACCCGCCGGTCAGATCTCCCCGGGCGAGATCGCCTGACGGTCGATCTCCTCGACGAAGTACCGGGCGCGCGAGGGCGCCGGGCGCGGCGACGAGGCGCTGCGGGGTGCGTAGACCACCAGCGAGTGGAAGAGGAAGCGCACCACGAAGGCCGCCACGAGGGTGACCGCGGTGGCGATGACCACCGAGATGTGCCACGTCGAGATCATCAGCGTCGTGATCGGGATGCGGATCAGCAGCTCGATGTTGTTAAACGAGAACGACTTCGCGAACCTGCTGCCGATGCCGGACGCCTGCTCTCGCATGTCCTGGAAGACGAACCGTTCCTGCAGCAGGAAGTTGGCGATGATCGTCGTCTCCGCCGCGATGATCATCGCAGCGAGGTCCGTGATGCCGGCGTGCGAGAGCAGCCAGACGATCGCGACATTGGCCACCGCTCCCAGCGCGCCGATGAGCGCGAAGGCGGACATCTTGCCGAAGCGGAGCATGGCCAGCTGCGCCAAGAACGAGATCCCCTGCGAGAACGAGGCCTTCGAGGCACCCGCGAACCGGTCCGCGAACGCGAACGGGATCTCGGCGACACGCAGCGAACGACGCGCGAGGATCTCGAGCAGGATCTTGAACCCGCGGGGGCGCAGCTGATCGAGATCGATGGCGCGCCGGTCGACGAGGAAGAACCCCGTCATCGGGTCGGTGACCTCGCGCAGGCGGATCGGGAACATGGCCTTCGTCACCACGGTCGATCCGCGCGACACGATGACACGCGACCGGTCGGCGAGACCACCCGCGGTGCCGTCGGCGGTGTAGCGCGAGGCCACCACGACGTCCACGTCGCCGTGGAGGTAGCGCGCGACCAGGCGCGCGATATCCTCCGGCGGATGCTGCAGGTCGCCGTCCATGACGATGCAGACGTCACTGGGCGCCGCATCCAGTCCCGCGACGACGGCTCCGCTCAGACCGCCCGCCGGGTCGTCGCGATGGATGAGCCGGACGGGGATGCTGGCGGTCGCCGCCACGCGCCGGATGACGTCGGGCGTCTCGTCCGTGCTGTCGTCGACGAAGAGGATGTCGACGCTGAAGCCCTTCGCGGTTGCGGCGACCCGACGCACGAGTTCTGCCACATTGGGCGCCTCGTTGAACGTGGGGACGATGACCGTGACCTGCATGTGCACCGCCTGATGGAAGCTGTGAACGCCCGAATGCGGACGACACTGCTCATCCTGGCACGCTCGTGATGTCAATTCCCTGGGGTTGAGCATCCGCATAGGAATCCGCTAGCCAACTCGTAACCACCCGATCACGGGCTGTTTACCCGTACGCTGGAATCCATGAGCGAAACGGGATCCGGCATCACGATGTTCGGCGCCGAGTGGTGCCGCGACTGCCGCCGCACGAAGGCTCAGCTCGATGAGCTGGGCGTGGAGTACACCTACGTCGACCTCGAGGCCGACCCCGCCGCAGCGGAGGTCGCCCGCGAGATCTCCGGCCGCACCAACATCCCCGTTGTGGTCTATCCCGACGCGACCCACCACGTCGAGCCGTCCAACGCGGACGTCGATGCGAAGCTGCGCGAGCTGTCGATCATCTGAGCCGGATGCCGACCCGTCGGAGCGTGGGACCGCTCCCCGTACACTGATTCCGGCTTCCGCCGGAATCAGCACGTGAACCGCACTCCATCCCCCGCATCCCGCCGAGACATCCAGGGCCTGCGCGCCCTCGCTGTGCTCGGCGTCGTCGGCGCCCACGCCGCGGGTTGGCCCCGCGGCGGGTTCGTGGGCGTCGACGTGTTCTTCGTCATCTCCGGCTTCCTGATCACCGGCCTGCTGCTGCGCGAGGTCGAGACGACGGGGCGCGTGCGCCTCGCCCGCTTCTACGGACGGCGAGCGCGGCGACTGCTGCCGGCCGCCGCCGTCGTCCTCGCCCTCACGGTCGGCGCCGGCTTCGTCGTGTTCAACGCCGTCGTCGCAGAGCGCACACTTCACGACGCGGTGTGGTCCGCGCTCTTCGCGGCGAACTGGCACTTCGCGGCGGACGGCACCGACTACTTCCACGCGACGGATGCGGCATCCGCGCTGCAGCACTTCTGGTCGCTCTCGGTCGAGGAGCAGTTCTACCTCGTGTGGCCGGGGGTCGTCGCGCTGAGCCTCCTGGCGCTGCCCGCCGCGGCGCGGCGTGGACGGCGCGGACGTCTCACCGTCGGGGCGATCGCGACGGTGATCGTGCTCGCCTCGGCCGCGTGGGCCGCATCCCAGACGGCGTCCGAGCCGACCGTCGCCTATTTCTCCACGCTCACTCGCGCATGGGAGCTCGGAGCGGGAGCGGTGCTGGCCGCCGCGGCACCGCTCCTCTCCCGCATCCCGAGAGCCGCAGGCGGGGTCATGGGCTGGGTCGGCCTCGCAGGCATCGTCACCGCCTTCGCGGTGATCGATCCGGCCGCAGGCGGCTTTTCTGCCCCCTGGGCCGCGCTCCCCGTCGCGGCCACGGCCCTCGTGCTGGCGGGTGGCGTGGGCGGTGACCCGCGCCACCGACACCTGTTCCCTCTGACGAATCCCGTCAGCGTCTTCGTCGGCGATATGTCGTACTCGCTGTACCTGTGGCACTTCCCGGTGATCGTGCTCGCCTCGGTCGTGCTCGCCGGACGCGACGGGGCGCTCTGGCTCACGCTGGGAGCGATCACCGTCCTGTCGCTGGCGACCTACCTGATCGTCGAGCAGCCGCTGCGGTACGCGCCGCTCGTGCCGCGAGCGGATGCGGCCGAGCCCGCCGCGCCGGAGCCGCTCACCCCTCAGCCCGCGCCCATCCCGGCGACCCCCGCCGCGCCGCGACCGCGCGTCGTGGCCACACGCCCCGCGGGATGGACGCCCGGCACCCGGTACTACCCCGGCTCGCCTCGGCCGCTCCCGCTCGCCGCCGGCCCTGTTCTCGAGCCGGCACTCGCCGATCCCGATCCCGAACCCGTGATCGTGCCGATCGTCGCAGCCGACGTCTCGCCCGACGAACAGGAGAACGACGAACGGTCCCCCTGGAAGGCCTGGCGGGCCCGCTTCGGAGCGCAGATCGCCCTCGCCTCATCGGGCCTCGGCATCGCCGTCCTGGCCGCCGTGCTCGTGGCGCAGAGCATCTTCGGCGCACCGGTGATCGGACCGCTCACGCCGCCCGCCGAGGCGCAGGCGGATGGCGGCGACGATCCGATCGCCGCCGTGCAGAACGAGCTGGCGGCCGCCGCATCCGCCACCGCATGGCCGGCACTGTCGCCGTCCCTGGACGCCGTGATCGCCCGCGGCTCGGCGGACAACCCGGCACGGGACTGCTTCGCGCCCGACGTGGCCCCGGATGCGGGCCGGTGCAGCTGGGGATCCGAGCAGGCCGCCACCCGCATCTACCTCGTCGGCGACTCGACCGCCATGGCCTACGCCCCCGCATTCAAGAAGATGGCGGAGGACAGCGGCGGCGCCATCCGTGTGACGACCGTCGGGCTCTACGGCTGCCGGTTCACCGAGGTGGCCGTGCAGAACGACGGCGCCGGCGTCATGGCGGCCTGCGAGCAGCGCAAGGCCGACGTGCGCGCCATGGTTCTCGCCGATGCCCCGAATGTCGTCGTGATGAGCAACGCCTACACGCTGGGCCACACCCCGGACGGGCAGGACCTCAGCGCCGAGACGCTCATCGCGTCGCAGCAGGCGGAGGCCGCCGGCTACGACGTGCCGGGGCGGATCGTCCATCTCGCGCCTCCGCCGGAGGGCGCCGACCTCGCTCGCTGCTACTCGCCGCTGACATCGCCCTACGACTGCGCGAGCGCCGTGTCGCCGACCTGGCAGCAGATGGAGGCGTTGGCCGAGCGTGCGGCCGCCGCATCCGGTGATCACGCGATCAACTCCCTGCCGTTCGGCTGCTGGGAGGGCGTGTGCCCCGCGTTCGCGGGGACGCTGCCGGTGAAGTACGACCAGACCCACCTCACCGTGCCGTTCGCGGAGCACATCGCCCCGATCCTGCGGTCGATGCTCGCGACCGCGGGGCTTGTCTGAAGACGACGGTGACGGCGGGACCTAGGTCCCTATCGGCACCTGCGTGAGCGGAGGAGGGTGGAACCACCAAACACACACAGCCCCCAGGTTCCGGCCCCACACCGCCGCTCCGAGGGATCGAAAGGAGCACACCTCTCATGGCCACCATCACCGCAAATGTCCGGACGCAGGTCGCTGCCAAGCCGATCACGGCAGAGGCGAGCGTCGTCACGAGCCTCGCGGCCCGACGCACCGTCGCCATCGCACGCTTCGCGACCGGCTTCATCTTCCTGTGGGCCTTCCTCGACAAGACCTTCGGCCTGGGCTTCTCCACTCCGGTCGAGCGGGCCTGGATCAACGGTGGCACCCCCGCCCAGGGCTTCCTCAACAGCGAGGCCGTGAGCGGCCCGTTCAAGGGGATCTTCCAGGCGATCGCGACGCCGCTGACCGATGTCCTGTTCATGGCCGGCATGCTCGGCGTGGGACTGGCCGTCATGCTCGGCATCGGGATGCGGGTCGCCGCCGTCGCCGGCAGCGCGATCATGCTCTTCATGTGGATGGCGGAGTTCCCGATGATCTGGGGCAGCGGTTCCACCAACCCGGTCGTCGACTACCACATCATCTACGCCCTCATGCTCATCGTTTTCGTCGCACTTGCGGCCGGCGAAACGTGGGGCCTCGGCGCCCAGTGGCGCAAGCTGCCCATCGTGCAGAAGAACCACTGGCTCATCTAGCCGACCTGCTGGCCGCGTGACGGTGCGGCGCTTCCTCGCCCGGGGAGCGCCGCATCGTCACGTCTGCACGTCCACGCCTCTCCGCCTCCGAGCCCGCGAGCCCCGCGGTCCGCTCTCGGACCCGGGGCCTCTGCATGTTCGAGGGACCCGAAACGTCGCTCTTACGGCCCCGGGACCGCATCATGCGTCCCTCGAACACGTGCGAGCGGCGTTCAAGGGACCCGAGACGTCGCGTCCGCGGCCCCGTGACGACAACGCGCGTCCCTCGAACAAAACGCGCGTCCCTCGAACAAGAGGGAGCGAGCGAGGGGAGGGAGCGAGCGAGGGCGCGGGCGGGGATCAGGAGCGGCGCTGCTCGGCGCGATAGACGGCGGCCTGGGTGCGCCGCTCCATGCCGAGCTTGCGCAGCAGCCCCGACACGTAGTTCTTGACCGTCTTCTCGACCAGGTTCAGCTTCTCGCCGATCTGGCGATTGGTCAGCCCATCGGCGATCAGGTCCAGGATCTGCCGCTCGCGCAGGGTCAGGTCGACCTCGGGGGCGGCATCCGCATCCGCGCGCGAGCGGACGAGCTCGGCGGCGCGCGTTCCGGTGAGAGTCTTACCCGCGGCGACCTGGCGGATGCTGTCGAGCAGCCCGTTCGCGCGGATGTCCTTGAGAACGTAGCCCGCAGCGCCGGCGAGCACCGCGGCCTCACTCGCGCGGTCGTCGTCGAACGCGGTGAGGATCAGGCACGCGATCTCCGGATGCGCGGAGCGCACGTCACGGCAGACATCGATGCCGTCGCCGTCAGGCAGGCGCATGTCGAGCACCGCGACGTCCGGGCGCACCGCATCCACACGCGGCAGCGTCTGGGCCGCCGTCGACGCTTCGCCGACGACCTCCATGTCGGGGGCGGCGTCGATGAGGTCGACGACCCCGCGGCGCACGAGTTCGTGGTCATCGAGAACGAAGACGCGGATCATAGGTCGGCCTCCTGCCGTGAGCTCTCGTCATCGGATGCGGCCGCCGGAGCGGCCAGCGGCACGCTCCACGCGGCGAGGGTGCCGCTGCCGGGGCGCGGCGCGAGTGCGAAGGTGCCGCCGCGGGCCTCGGCCCGCGCCTGCAGGTTGCTGAGGCCGCTGCGCCGTTCCCGGGCAGGATCGAGCCCACGACCGTCGTCGCCGACCTCGATGACGATGCGGCCGTCGCGCACCTCCACCCGCACCTCGGCGTGCGAGGCGCGTGCGTGCCGGACGACGTTCGAGAGCGCCTCGCGCACGACCGCGGCGGCCTCCGGTGCGAGTTCGGCGGGGACGTCGTGGTCGACGGGACCGCGGAAGACGAGCCGCGGCGGCTCCGCGAGAAGGGCGCGATACTCTCCGACGACGTCGACGATGCGATCGCGCAGCGTGACGCCGCCCACGTCGTCGTGCTGCAGCGCGAAGATCGCGGTGCGGATCTCGGCGATCGCCTCGTCGAGGGCGTCGATCTGCGCCGAGAGGCGGTCGCCCAGGCGCGGGTCGTCGACACCGGCCGAGACGACCTGCAGCTGCATCCCAGCGGCGAAAAGGCGCTGGATCACGTTGTCATGCAGGTCGCGGGCGATGCGGCCGCGATCCTCCAGCAGGGCGAGCCGGTGACGGTCGGCACGCGCGCGGCTGAGTTCCCCGGCGAGATCCGCGACGGATGCCAGCGCGGTCGTGCGACGGATGTCGTCGTCGCTGAACGGCCGTTCACGCAGGTGCCGCGCCAGCAGCACTCCCACATCCGCGCCGTCCTGGCCGCCGAGGCTCACCACGAACGCATCGCCGAACCGCACGGTCTCGCCCTCGAATGTCGGCAGCGCCACCTCGGGGAGCACCGTGGCCCCCGTCGCGAGCAGGGCGCGGGCGACCCGATCGTGACCGGGCAGCTCCACACTCTCCAGCTGGCGCGCCATGGCGTCGCCGCGAACGATCTGCAGCCGCACGGTGCCACGTTCGGTGGACGTGATGATCGCCACGAGCGCCGCGCCCGTCAGCATCGGCAGCTGCTCCGCGAGCAGTCGGTAGGGCCGCTCGTCGTCGACTTCGAGGAAGGCCGCGCGCACCTCAGCGGTCGCCGCGGCCCAGCGCTCCCGCAGCCGGGCGGCCTCGTACAGCCGCGCCTTCTCGATCGCGATACCCGCCGTCACGGCGAGCGAGCGCAGGAGCTCCGTGTCTTCCTCGGTGAAATGGCCGTCCGGATGCTCGGCCAGGTAGAGGTTGCCGAACATCTCCTCGCGGACGCGGATCGGGACGCCGACGAAGCTGTCCATGTGGGGATGGTGCGCGGGGAATCCGGTGAATCGCGGATCGGCGGCGACATGGTCGACCCGCACGCTCTCGGACACGATGGCTCCCAGCAGGCCGCGCCCACGCGGCGGGTGCCCCATCCGCGCCGCGGTCTTCTCATCGATCCCGACGTGCACGAAATCGACGATCGCGCCGTCGGCACCCAGCACGCCGATCGCGCCGTATCGCGCGCCGACGAGGTCGACGGCCGACTCGACGATCTCGCGCAGAACGGAGTGCAGATGGATGTGGCCGACGATCGCCTGGTTGAGCGAGAGCAGGCTGCGCAGTCGCGCCTCGATGTCGGCCACGGTCCCCTCCCCTGGTGTCGCGCCCAAGTCTAGGTGCGCCCCCGTCGGCGCCCACCGGCCGCCGCCGTGACAACTGCCCCTTCGCCGCGCCCGACCGCCGCCCCGGCCGCCCTCCGCACCCGGTTCGCCTGTCACAGATCGAGCCGGCGGGCTCGATCTGTGACAGGCGAACAAAACGGGCGACCCCCGAGGACCGGCGCGTTGTGCTCCAGGCCCGGTTCACAGCATCCGGAACGCCGCGGGCGGCACACTGGCCTGGTGGCCCACCCGAAGGAGACCGCCGTGCCCGCGTCCGAGTCCTCTGCAACGCCCGCGCCTGTGTCCACGCCCGAGCTCGATCCGCGGCTGCGCGCCGCGATCGACGACGACCTCGTCGCGCTCCGCCAGGGCGCCGCGCTCTGGTCGCGCTCGAGCATCGTCGAGCGCATCCGCGCACTCTCGGCCACGAGGGATGCGGTCGGCACCGCGGCCGCGGACTGGGCGGGCATCGCCGCGCGCGCGAAGGGGCTCGCGCCCGACCACCCGCTCCGCGGCGAGGAGTGGCTCTCCGGCCCTTACGCCGTGCTCGGCGCACTCGACGGCTACCTCGCGACGCTGCGCCGGATCGCTGCCGGCGGCAGCCCGCTCGACGGGGTGCGGCTCGACCGGGCGCCGGGCGACCGCATCCGCGCGCACGTCTTCCCTCGCGAACCCATCGACAACCTCCTGCTGTCGGGATTCACGGGCGAGATCTGGCTGCGCCCCGGTACCGACGCCTCCACAGCCATCCGCCGCGCCGGGCTCGCGCAGGTCACCCCCGGCGCTGCGGGCGTGGGACTCGTCCTCGGCGCGGGCAACATCTCCGCGATCCCGGTCCTGGACGTGCTGTACGAACTGCTCGCCTTCGACCGCGTGAGCCTGCTCAAGGTCAACCCCACCCAGGACTCCCTCGTGCCGGTCTTCGAGCGTGCGCTCGCGCCGCTGATCGGTCGGGGCCTCGTGCGGATCGTGCGCGGCGGCGGCGATGTCGGTGCCTACCTCACCGCGCACGAGGGGATCGAGCACGTGCACATCACGGGCTCCGCCGCGACCTTCGACGCGATCGTCTGGGGCGACCGCGATCGCTCGACCGACGAACCGCAGCTGAAGGCCCCCATCTCGGCCGAGCTCGGGGGCGTGTCTCCGATCATCGTGGTGCCGGGCGAGTGGACCGACGCCGACCTCCGCTTCCAGGCGGCCCACATCGCGACGATGCGGCTGCACAACAGCGGTCACAACTGCATCGCCGGTCAGGTCGTGCTGATGAGCGCGGACTGGCCGCAGCGGGAGCAGTTCCTGCGGGCGCTGCACGAGGCCTACCGCGATGCTCCGGCTCGGCCGGTCTGGTACCCGCGCGCCGACGAGCGCCTGCACGCGCTCACGGTGACGTATCCGAGTGCCGAGTGGTCGGCCGGGCACAGCCGTGCGCTCGTTCAGGTGGCGTCGGGCGAGGATCCCATCGAACTGGAGACCACGGAGTACTTCGCCCCCGTGCTGGGTGTCGTGGAGCTCGCCGGCACGGGTCAGGAGTTCCTCGACGCCGCCGTCGCGCACGCGAACGAGTCGCTCGCGGGCACGCTCGGCGCCAACGTCATCGTCGACCCCGACACGGAGGACGCGATGGGCGCCGGCTTCGAGCGGGCGATCGCCGAGCTCCGCTACGGCGGCATCGCGATCAACGCGTGGACCGGCGTGCTGTTCGCGACGCCCGTGCTCAGTTGGGGTGCCTTTCCGGGCTCGGACGTGCGGGAGGTCGGATCGGGGATCGGCGTGGTCCACAACACCTCGCTGCTGGCCGACGTCGAACGCTCGGTGCTGCGAGGCCCCTTCCGCCCGTTCCCGCGCTCGCTCGGCCCGGGACGCTTCTCGGTGCTGCCCACTCCACCGTGGTTCGTCTCCGCACGCACGGCGGCGGCCGTGAGCGAGGGCCTCACCCGCTACCGGGTCGACCGCAATCCGCTCGGTCTCGCCCTCACCCTCATCCGGGCGATGGGAGCCTGACCCTCACGCGAACCGGTCGGTAGCCGCCCGCAGGGCCGCCGCGATCCCGGGCTCGGATGCGGAGTGCGAGGCGTCGTCCACGACCACCAGCTCCGACTCGGGCCACGCACGGTGCAGGTCCCACGCCGTCATGATCGGCGTGCAGACGTCGTAACGTCCCTGGACGATGACCGCGGGGATGTGGCGGATGCGGTCCACCTCCTCGATCAACTGGCCCTCGCGCAGCCATCCGTGGTTCACGAAATAGTGGTTCTCGATGCGCGCGAACGCGGTGGCCGCGTCCGGATCCG
The DNA here is from genome assembly GCF_056868075.1 of Microbacterium sp. KU4F. NCBI lineage: Bacteria > Bacillati > Actinomycetota > Actinomycetes > Micrococcales > Microbacteriaceae > Microbacterium > Microbacterium sp. KU4F. The sequence goes on from NZ_CP200324.1 coordinate 1,892,079, forward strand.
TCATCGATGCCACCAGCTCCGGGTCGGGACGCAGCGTGAGCGTCGATGCCTCCCACCGGGTCCACGCGAGCGCGGCGGGCCGGTGCACGGCCGGGTCCGCGTCGAACAGGCGGCGGTGGTAGGCCTCGATCATCCGACTGCGCTCGAGCACCGGGATCTCGGCGACGTAGCCCTCCCACAGGTCGGGGAAGATCGCGGAGGCGCCGCCCTCGTAGAACCACTCCAGCTCGTGCCGGCGGAGCGTGAAGATGCCGCGCAGCACGAGCTCGGTGACGGCCTCGGGGTGCGCCTGCGCGTAGGAGAGCGCGAGGGTGGACCCCCAGGAGCCGCCGAACACCTGCCAGCGCTCGATTCCGAGATTGCGACGCAGGAGTTCGAGGTCGGCGACCAGGTGCCAGGTCGTGTTGAACCGCAGATCGGCTGCGGGGTCGCTCGCGTGCGGGGTCGACTTGCCGCATCCGCGCTGATCCAGCAGGACGATCCGGTAGCGCTCCGGATCGAAGAAACGCCGATGCCAGGGCGAGGTGCCTCCGCCGGGCCCGCCGTGCAGGAAGACGACCGGCTTGCCCTCCGGGTTGCCGGACTGCTCCCAGTAGATCCGCTGCCCGTCGCCGACCAGCAGTTCTCCGCTCTCGTAGGGCTCGATCGGCGGGTACAGGATGTCGTCGAGCTCGGAGACCGTCATGTCCTCACGGTACCTTGCCACCCCATCGTGCCCGCGGATGCGCTATAGGGCTCATCGGGATGTGTCCGTTGTGAGCCTGCTCGTATGCTCATCGCATGAGCACAGCTGCGCCCACCACGATCACCATCACCGGCGCCGGGGGACAGATCGGCTACGCGCTGCTGTTCCGCATCGCGGCAGGCGACATGTTGGGCCCCGACCGGCCGGTCAGGCTGCGTCTGCTGGAGATCCGCCAAGGGCTGCGTGCCGCAGAGGGCGCGGCCCTGGAGCTGCAGGACGGCGCGTTCGAGCTGCTGCGCGACGTCGAGGTCACGGAGGATCCGGCCGTGGCGTTCGACGGCTGCAACATCGCCCTGCTCGTCGGCGCGCGCCCGCGCGGTCCCGGCATGGAGCGCGCCGACCTCCTCGCCGCGAACGCGGGAATCTTCGGCCCGCAGGGCGCCGCGATCGCGGCGCACGCCGCATCCGACGTCCGCGCCGTCGTGGTGGGCAACCCCGCGAACACGAATGCGCTGATCGCCTCGGCTGCGGCACCCGACGTGCCCGCCGAACGCTTCGCCGCACTCACGCGCCTCGACCACAACCGTGCCGTCGGTCTGCTCGCGGAGGCGGTCGGCGTCGGCGTGAGCGCCGTGCGCGACGTGACGATCTGGGGCAACCACTCCGCCACCCAGGTTCCCGACGTCACCCACGCGACGATCGACGGCGCACCCGCCCTCGACGTGCTCACCGCGCGCTTCGGCGACGAGGATGCGGCGATCCGCTGGCTCGACGACGAGTTCACCCCGCGGGTGGCGAAGCGCGGGGCGGAGATCATCGAGGTGCGCGGCTCCTCCTCCGTCGCCTCTGCGGCGAACGCAGCGATCTCCCACATCCGCGACGACGTCGAGGGCACCCGAATGGGGTGGACCTCTGCCGCGGTCGTCTCGCACGGCGAGTACGGCGTGCCGGAGGGTCTCTTCAGCTCCTTCCCGGTGCGCTCGGACGGCAGCGGCTACCGCATCGTCGAGGGGCTGGAGGTTTCCGCTCGCATCCGCCGCCGTCTGGACGCCTCGGTCGCCGAGCTCGCCGACGAGCGCGAGGCCGTACGTGCGCTGGGGGTGATCTGACGTGGAGCATCTGGCCGTCATCGTCGGCGGCATCATCGTCGTCGCCATCGTGACGGCCCTGGGCCGACGGCTCAACATCGCCGGCCCCCTCGTCCTCGTCGCCATCGGCCTTGTGCTGGCCGCCCTGCCGTTCGTCCCCGACATCCCCGAGGTCGATCCCGAATGGATCCTCGTGGGCGTGCTCCCGCCCCTGCTGTACTCGTCGGCCGTGCAGCTTCCGGCGATCGAGTTCCGCCGCGACTTCACCCCGATCGCCGGGTTGTCGGTCGTGCTGGTGGTGGGAAGCGCCGTCCTGCTCGGATTCTTCTTCACCTGGGTGATCCCGGGCCTCGACCTCGGCCTCGGCATCGCCCTGGGCGCGATCCTCTCGCCGACGGATGCGGTCGCCACCTCGATCGTGAAACGGATGGGCATCTCCACACGCGTCACGACGATGCTCGAGGGCGAGAGTCTGCTCAACGATGCAACCGCCCTGGTGCTGCTGCGCACCTCGACCGCCGCGATCGCCGCCGGGTTCTCGTTCGGCGATGCCATCCTGTCGTTCCTGTGGGCGGTGCTGATCGCCCTCGTGATCGGCGGACTCGTCGGCTGGGTCAACCTGCGCGTGCGCACATGGGTCGGCCACTCGGCGGCGAACACCGCCATCAGCTTCGCAATCCCCTTCATCGCGTACCTGCCCACGGAAGAGCTCAACGGCTCGGGACTCGTGGCCGCCGTGGTCGCGGGCATCGTCACCGGGCAGGGCGCGGCCAGACGCTTCTCCCCGAGCAACGACTGTCGGAAGAGGCCAACTGGCGCACGATCGAGCTCGTGCTCGAAGGCGGCGTCTTCCTCGTCATGGGGCTGGAGCTCACCGACGTCGTCAACAAGAACCTGACCGAGCACGACGGCCTCTGGCACGGCACGTGGCTCGCCCTGTCCGCCATCGGCATCATCGTCGCCGTGCGCGGCGTGTACGTGGCCTTCCTCATCTGGCAGCAGGGACGACGAGCGCGGCGGTTCGCCGGCTTCGACATCGAGCGCGTCGACAACAGACTGCAGGGGATGGCCGACGGCACGGTGCCGATCGAGAGATCGAACCCGGAGCGGGCGATGCGCCGCATCCCGTCGATCCGGAAGCGACTCGCGCGCCTCGGCGCCGACCTGGACTACTACCGCTCCTCACCGCTCGGGTGGAAGCACGGCACGATCATCGTCTGGGCCGGGATGCGGGGCGTCGTGACCCTCGCCGCGGCGCAGACCCTCCCGCGGGACACCGACCACCGACCTCTGCTCATCTTCGTCGCGTTCATGGTCGCGATCATCAGCCTGCTCCTGCAGGGTTTCACCCTGCCTGCGCTGGTGCGCCTGCTCCGGATCCCGTCGGAGTCCGCGGGACCGACGCGGGAGGAGCAGCGGCGCCTGGACGACGTGCTGCGCGAGGCCGCATCCGAGCGACTGCAGGATGAGGATCTGCGCCGGCGCGACGGGACGGCGTTCAGCGAACGCATCCTCACCCGGGTGGGAGCGCGACTCGTGGACCCGCCGGACGACGAGATGACGGCAGCCGCGCGCGAGGTGCTGGAACTGCGCCTCGAGATGATCGACGCCATGCGCGAGCGCCTGCTCGAGGCGGGGTCGTCGGGGTCGTTCAGCACGGCCGCGCTGCGCCACGCCCTCGCGGAGCTCGACGCCGACCAGATCAGCCTCGAACTGCGCCTGGCGGACGAGACGGGCGACGAGTGACACGTCACTCGATCCGGGAGAGAATGGACGCATGATCAGCGAGGGGACGGGCGACGACGCTGGTGCGGGTGCCGATCCCGCGACCGCGCCGCTGCACCTGCCCCACACCGCGGCCGACTGCCCCAAGTGCTTCACGGAGCTGCAGTCCGACCGCAACTGGTGGCGTGCGCGGCCGACCGGTGCGCGCCTGGTGGGCCTCGTGGTGAACCGCGACGACATGCCCTCGGTGGTCGAACAGCGCGCCGAGCTGACGCGCTTCGGGGTGCCCATCGACGGCTTCCGACACCCGGCCCCCGACATCCTCGAGTCGTGGGAGGAGCGCCTGGGTCGCCTCTTCGGGCGCCTCACCCGCGGCGACGTCCTCGTGGTGGCGAGCGTTCATGCGCTGGGTCGCAACATCGACGAGGAGACCCGCACGGTCGCGGAGCTTCGCCGACGCGGCGTGATGGTGAAGGTGCTGGGCCACTCGGGCCGCCACCTGTTCGACACCGGCCGCTGACGCCGCGCGCGTTTCGTCTCGCCCGCGGCTCGCGCAACGACCGATGCCCGTGGCTTGCTCAACGACCAGTGATCGCGGCTCGCTCAGCGAGCAGCGCGCCAGCATCCGACGACGTGGTCGTCGACGAGTCCGGCGGACTGCATCAGCGCGTACATCGTCGTGGGGCCGACGAAACGGAAGCCCCGCCGGCGCAGCTCCTTGCTGAGCGCGGTCGATTCGGCCGTCGTGGCCGGGACCGCAGCGAAGGACGCGGGCGGCACGTGCCCTTCCGGCGAGAACGACCAGATCAGCGTGTCGAGCTCGCCCGGCGACATGGCCGTGACCAGACGCGCGTTGCCGATGACGGCCTCGATCTTGGCCCGGTTGCGCACGATGCCCGCGTCGCCCATCAGCAGCTCGATGTCGACCTCGTCGAAGGCGGCGACCGCATCCGGCTCGAACCCGGCGAACACCTCGCGGAAGCGCGGGCGCTTGCGCAGGATGGTGATCCAGCTGAGCCCGGCCTGGAACCCCTCGAGGCTCATCTTCTCGAACAGCGGCCGATCACCGTGAAGCGGGGTGCCCCACTCCTCGTCGTGGTAGCGCAGGTACTCGGTATCGACTCCGGCCCACGCGCAACGCGCACGGCCGTCCTCTCCCACGATGATGTCGGTCATCCGCCCACGCTATCGGCGGGCGCCGACACCGCTCAGCGCTTCTTCTGCAGCGACTTCTCCGAGACCGGCGCCTCACCGGATGCGGCGAGCTGGGCGTAGTACGAGTGCGCCTCATCCTGTCGCTGCTGCTCCGCGCCCGACGCGATGTGTGCACGGATGTGCTCGGGCTCGAAGCCCCACGCGTCGACGAGGTCCTGCGCGTGCGGGCGGAGCCGGGCCGAGAGGCGACCGATGTAGCGCGACACGGAACCGGCGCGCTGGGCAGAAAGGCGCCCGTTGATGAGGTACCACGACAGGTGCTTCTCGATGAGGCTCATCCCGAAGAGATCGCGCAGCCAGGTCAGCACCCGCAGCGTGCCGTCGTCGCCGACGCGGTGGACGGCATCGGTGAAGGCTTCCCACTGCAGCAGCTCGCCGTGCGCACGCGCCGCCTCGATGAGGTCGAACTGGCACTCGTTGAACAGTGCGGCGGCCTCGGCGGCGGGCAGCTTCGCCGCGGGACGCAGTCGCCCCGCGACGTCGGCGACCATCTGCTGGACGCGTCCCGCCAGCAGCTCGAACTGCTGGTCCTCGCGCAGCCCGAGCTCCACCGAGCGAGCGGTCGAGCCGAAGTCGGCGAGCGACTGTCCGAGCTGACGAAGGCCCGCACCGTGGAACACCTTGCCCGCGGTGCTGCCGACGGCGAAGCGCGCGAGCGCGGCCGCGTCCTTGCCCTTGAACTGCGAGGCGTAGTCCGAGAGCAGACGCTTGCCGACGAGCTGGAGGAGCACGTTGTTGTCGCCCTCGAACGTCACGTACACGTCGAGGTCGCTGCGCAGACCGACGAGCCGGTTCTCGGCGAGGAAGCCGGCGCCGCCGCTCGCCTCGCGGCACTCCTGCAGGATGTCGAGCGCGTTCCACGTCGACAGGGGCTTGAGAGCCGCCGCGAGCGTCTCGAGATCCTCGCGCTCTTCGGAGGTGTCGGTGCGACCGGAGAACACGCCGTCGAACTTCTTCAAGAACTCGTCGTGCGCGAACGCCTGCGCGTACACCGTGGCCAGCCGCGGCAGGAGGCGGCGCTGGTGCTTGCCGTAGTCGAGCAGAGTCACCTCGGGCGTCCCCGATCCGGAGTCGAACTGCCGGCGCTGGTTGGCGTAGGTGACGGCGATCTTCAGTCCGAGGGCGGCAGCCGTGGTGGCCGCGCCGTCGAGCGAGACGCGGCCCTGCACGAGCGCGCCGAGCATCGTGAAGAAACGGCGGCCGGGGCTCGCGATCTCGCTCGAGTACGTGCCGTCGGCGGCGACGTCGCCGTAGCGGTTGAGCAGGTTCTCGCGGGGGACGCGGACGTGGTCGAAGTGCAGGCGGCCGTTGTCGATGCCGTTGAGACCGCCCTTGACGCCGTCGTCCTCACCGCCGACACCCGGCAGGAAATCGCCGGCCTCGTCGCGGATCGGAACGAAGAAGCAGTGCACGCCGTAGTTGACGCCGCCCGTGATCAGCTGGGCGAAGACGGTGGCCGCACGCCCGTGCACCGCCGCGTTGCCGAGGTAGTCCTTCCACGCACCGCGGAACGGCGTGTGGATGACGAACTCCTCCGTGTCGGCGTCGTACGTCGCGGTCGTGCCGATCGCGGCCACATCCGAGCCGTGGCCGGTCTCGGTCATCGCGAAGGCGCCGGGCAGCTTCAGCGTGACGACGTCGGCGAGCCACTTGTCGTGGTGCTTCTTGGTGCCCAGCTGCTGGATGGCGGCGCCGAAGAGCCCCCATTGCACGCCGGCCTTGATCTGCAGGCTGGGGTCGGCGAGCACGAGCTCCTCGAAGCCGGCGATGTTCGCGCCGTTGTCACCGAGGCCGCCGTACTCGACGGGGTACGCGCGCGCGGACACGCCCTGCTCGACGATGAGACCGAGCTGGCCGAAGACGCGGTCGCGGTGCTCGGCGACGGTCTGCCCGTCGATCCGCCAGAAGGCCGGATCCTTGATCATCTCGCGCGCCTCCCGGCGCGTCTTGCCCCACGTGCCGAGCAGCATGTCGGTCACGGCGGGCAGGTCGATGCGCGGCTCGGCGGCCTCTGCCGCGGAGCGCGCCGCGGCAGGCGCACCCCCGGCGGGAGTGCGACGGCTGGTCGCAGGCTTGGCGGGACGGACGACGGCGTCGGTCATGGCATCACCCTTCGGTGGGACAGAGGAAGACGATGTCGACGGTAGGAGCACCACAACCACACCCCAAGTCGGTTGCAGATCCTCTACAACCGGATGCGGGCACGTCGCCGCATCCGGTTGTGTGCTGGCGACATCGGGAGCGCGAGGCGCTTGCCGATTCGGCACGAAGTTTGCGTGGTGACGGACCTCCTCGCGACGATCGTGAGAACGCCGCCGATCGATGCTCGGGCCGGAGCCGAGCACGCCGAACGAGGGAGATCGCATGCCGCACCACGACGTGGATTCCGGGTGGACGACGCGCGGCGACCTCGACGCACGGATCGAGCAGTATCGCCGGCTCATCCTGCAGAGCCTCGACGGGCTGACCGACGAACAGGCCCGCGCGACCACCGTCGCCGGCAGGCCATCGGTGCTCGGCGTCGTACGCCATACCGCCTTCGTGGAGGGTGTGTGGTTCGGCGAAGCGGTCACGGGCCGTCCCCGATCGGAGCTCGGCCTCCCCGTCTCCACGGCGAACTCGTGGAAGACCCGGAAGCTCGACACAATCGAGTCTGTCTCTGCCGACTGTCGCCGTATCCACCAGCATTCTCGCGACAACCTGGCCGCGCTCGGCCTCGATGACGTGGTGTCGGGACGTGGTCGCCGCACAGTCATGAGCCTGTTCACGCACGTGCTGAGCGAGCTCGCGTGGAACACCGGGCAGCTCGACATCCTCCACGCGATCCACACCCCCTGAGACACGATGTCGGCCGCCTCGGACACACTGGATGCGGGAGGTTCGCCCATGACGCTGACCCTGAAGCCCTGGTCCACCGCGGACCTTCCCGTGCTCCAGCGCGCGAACAGCCCCGAGATGACGCGGTTCCTCGGCGGCCCGGAGACCGATGCTGAGGTGGCCGCCCGACATGAGCGCTACCTGCGTCTGAATGAGAGCGGCGAAGCGGAGATGTACCGTATCGACGTCGACGGGGAAGCCGTGGGGGCGATCGGCTTCTGGCAGATGGAGCATGACGGCGTCCCGGCGTACGAGGCCGGCTGGAGTGTGGAACCCGCGTGGCAGGGGCGAGGCATCGCCTCCACGGCGTTGCGCCGGCTCATCGCGCGGGTGCGCGAACGCGGCGACCGCGCACTTCTCGTCGCCTACCCCGGCGTCGACAACCCCGCATCGCAAGCGGTGTGCCGCGCCGTGGGCTTCACCCGTGGCGCCACGTTCACCGAACCCTGGCGAGGCGGCTCGCTAATGGTCACGACGTGGACCCTCGACATGTCGCCGCTCGAGATCGGCGATCGTGTCGCCGATCTCGACGAGCGGTTCTCCGGCGCCCTCGACCGGGAGCGGTGGTGGCCGTACTACCTGCCGCATTGGGCGTCGCGTGCGACGACGAGCGCCAGGTGGCGCACCGGGCCCGAGGGGCTCGAACTGCGCATCGACGATGACACGGCACCGTGGGCGCCCGACATCGACGGCGAGGTGCGGGTGTCGCATCTGCAGACAGGGCAGCACTCGGGCCCAGTGGGCTCATCGATCGGGCAGCATCGCTTCCGCGACGGGCTCGTCGTGCGCGAGGAACAGCCCGATGCCGGGCTCTGGCTCGTGCGGTGCGGCGTGATCGAGGCGCGGCTGACGGCGGTGCGCGACGCGCGCGCGATGGTGGCGTTCTGGCCGATCGGCGTCGAAGACAGTCCCGATCGCTCGGGGGAGATCTGCGTGTGCGAGATCTTCGGCCACGATCTCGACGACGCCGGTGGATGGGTGGGAGTCGGCGTCAAGGCGCAGCACGACCCGGGGCTCCGCGACGATGTCGAGAAGATCCGCGTCGAGGGAGATCTCACCCAGCCCCACGACTATGCCGTGGAGTGGTCGCCCGACCGCATCCGATTCTTCATCGACGGACGCTGGGTCAAGACCGTCAACCAGTCGATCGACTACCCCGTGCAGCTCATGCTCGACGTCTACGACCTGCCGCTCGCACCGCGTGAGGAGTCGAGCTACCCGTTCCGGATGCGGGTGGAGCGGGTGCGCAGCTTCCCGACGGTCTGAGCCGGCCTTCCGGCACCGCACCGCGCGACGCGCACGCTCCGCAGGAGATCTCCGCTGTGCAGGACGATTCTCGGCGAATCGTCCTGATGGGGGGATTTCTCCCGTGGAAGGGATGCGGACCCGGCCGGCAGGACGTATCAGGTGCCGGCGATGACCTCGAGCACGGCCTCGCCGTACGCGTCGCGCTTCTTGGCGCCGATGCCGGTGATGCCGTCGAGGTCGGCGAGCGAGCCGGGACGATGCTCGGCGAGCGCGCGCAACGTCGCGTCGCCGAACACGATGTATGCGGGGACGCCCTGCTCGCGCGCGGTTTGGGCGCGCCATTCGCGCAGGGCCTCGAACAGTGCGCGATCACCCTCGGCCACGGCGTCGGATGCGGCGGCCCGCCGCGCTCGGGGGGCCGCCGCGGGGCGGCCGATGACGTCACGCCGCAGGCGCACGGCGGTCTCGCCGCGCAGGACTCCGCCGGCCTCGTCGCCGAGCGCGAGGGTGCCGTACTCGCCTCGTGCGACGAGCACGCCCCGCGCGAGGAGCTGGCGAATGACGCTGCGCCAGTCCTGATCGCTGAGGTCGGCGCCGATGCCGTACGTCGCCAGCTCGTTGTGCCGTTGCTGACGGATGCGGTCGGTGTCGGCACCGCGCAGGATGTCGATGATCTGGCCGGCACCGAAGGACTGGTTGCGCTCGCGTTGCAGGCGCACGACCGTCGACAGGAGCTTCTGCGCCGGCACGAGGCCGTCGAAGATCTCGGGCGGGGTGAGACACGTGTCGCAGTTGCCGCAAGGCTCGGCCTGCTCGCCGAAGTAGTTGAGCAGGTTCTGCCGGCGGCACTCGACGGTCTCGCAGAGAGCCAGCATGGCGTCGAGATGCTGCCCCATCCGGATCTTGAACGTGCGGTCGCCGGGGCTCTGGTCGATGAGTCGCCGCTGCTGCACGACGTCGCCGAGCCCGTACGCCATCCAGACGACGGAAGGGTCGCCGTCGCGGCCGGCGCGGCCGGTCTCCTGGTAGTAGCCCTCGACGGACTTCGGCAGATCGATATGGGCGACGAAGCGCACATCCGGCTTGTCGATGCCCATGCCGAAGGCGATCGTGGCCACCATCACGACGCCGTCGTCGCGCAGGAACCGCGACTGGTTCGCCGCGCGGGTCTCCGCCGGAAGGCCCGCGTGGTACGGCAGGGCATCGATCCCCTGCGCACGCAGATAGTCGGCCGTCTGCTCGACGCTCTTGCGGCTCAGCGCGTACACGATGCCGGCGGAGCCCTCCGGCTGTGACCGGATGAAGGCGACGAGCTGGCGGCGCGGATCGACCTTGGGCTCGATGCGGTACTGGATGTTGGGCCGGTCGAAGCTCGCGACGAAGTGACGGGCGTCACCGAGCGCCAGCCGCTGAGTGATCTCCTGATGGGTCGCGCGCGTCGCCGTGGCGGTCAGCGCCATCCGCGGCACGCCCGGGAAGAGGACGCCCAGCTCGCCGAGGGCGAGATAGTCGGGGCGGAAGTCGTGACCCCACTGCGACACGCAGTGCGCTTCGTCGATCGCGATCACGCTCAGTCTGCCGCGCTTCAGCAGCGCCGTGGTGGCGGGGAGGTTGAGTCGCTCGGGGGCGACGTAGAGCAGGTCGATCTCGCCAGCCACGTACGCGCGTTCGACGCTCTGCCGCTCGCCGGGCAGCTGCGTGGAGTTGAGGTAGGCGGCGCGCACGCCGTTGGCCAGCAGCGCTTCGACCTGGTCGTGCATGAGGGCGATGAGGGGGCTCACGACCAGCCCGGTCCCCGGCCGCACGAGCGCGGGCACCTGGTAGGTGACGCTCTTGCCACCGCCGGTCGGCATGAGCACGATCGCGTCCCCGCCGCCGACGACGTGATCGACGATGTCGGCCTGGTCGCCCCGGAAGGCGTCGTAGCCGTAGACCTCGTGCAGCACGGCACGGGGGTCCTGCCCGGTGAAGTCGCGGCGCGGCGCTGCCGCGGGCGCATCCTCGGGTGGAACCCAGCCGTCGTCGGGCGGCACCCACCCGCTCTCGCCGTACGGATCGTACGGCGGCTCGTCCTCCGGAGGCGCCCAGTCGTCCGGTGGGGCGTCCCACGAGGACGGATGCGGCGAACTCACCCTTCCAGGGTAACCAGCCCCGCCGACAGACTCGCCGCCCCGCATCCTCCCCGCGCGCTTACCCCGCGCTCACCCCGCTGGCTCCCGCCGCCCTCACCCCGCCGGCTCCCGCCGCCCTCGGTCTCCGCCTCTCCCCTGCCCTGCGTGTCCCAAACGTTCACGCCCGAGACCCCCGAAACGTGCACAACTGAGACACGCAACACCCCGCCCAGCCCCCTCGCGCATCCGTGTCTCAAACGTTCACGCCCGAAGCCCCCGAAACGTGCACAACTGAGACACGCAGCACCCCGACACCGCGCACACCTATGCGTGTCCCAAACGTTCACCCGCAATGCCCCAACAACGTGCACAAGTGAGACACGCAACGCCCCGCACACACCCCTCGCGCATCCGTGTCGCAAACGTTCACGCCCGAAACCCCCGAGACGTGCACAACTGAGACACGCAACACCCCAAGGCGGGCGGGCAGGCGGGCGGGGCAGGCGGGCAAGGCGGGCAGCGCCCAAAGGCGAGCGGGCGGGCGCGGGTGCCCAGGCGTCGCGCCCGGCACACCGGAGACTCGCCGCGGTCAGCACCAGCGATCGGCGAGGGAACCGACGACGTTGAGGTTGCGGTTCGTGGCGATGCCGAGCCGAGCATCTTCGCGGCGGAGAGCGGGTCGACCGTGCCGTCGTTGTACCCGGGGCCCAGCAGGGCGTGCGCGGCCCGGCCGGACACGATCATCTCGCCCTTGTCGCCGCTGGTCGCCTCCACGAGGGCCGCCTGCTCGGGGGCGAGTTCGTCCTTGAGCAGGTACACGTAGTGACGCGCGAGGTTCGGCCGGGCATCGCTCAGCGCCGGCGCGTCGCCGGCGATCCGCGCGAACTCGTCGGTCGAGAAGACGATCGTGGGCACGTCGAAGCCACGGTCGGCGTGGAACGCGCGCTCCAGCGCCTCCTCGATCCGGGCGCGCGAACGCATCCGCGTCGAGAACCTCACGTTGCCGGTGTTGAGGTGCGTGGTGACGTCCTCGAAGCCGAGTTCAGACACCACCCGGCAGATGTCGCCCTTCGGAAAGACCCGCTTCGCTCCGAGGTTGATGGCGCGGAGAAACCCGAGATACGTCGGCACCCGGCCCATTGTGGCCCGCCGCGCCCGATCCCGCATCCCCCGTCACTCGCCGGGGAACGTCTCCTTCAGCTCCAGGATGCGGCCGGCCGCCGCATCCACCTTCTCGGCGAACGCGGGGTCGGTCTTGGCCCGCTGCAGCACGGCCTGGTACATCTCGGGGAACACCGACGTGTCGGCGGACAGCAGCAGCAGATCGACACCGGCGTCGACGGCGAGCACCGCCCGGTCCGCGGGCGCCCAGCGCTCCACCTGCGCCGTGGCCGAGATGTCGTCGGTCATCACGACGCCGTCGAATCCGAGCTCGTCGCGCAACAAGCCCGTCACGACGGGTTCGGAGAACGCCGCGGGCATCGAGGGGTCGATGCGCTGATAGACGGCGGTGGCCATCATGACCGCGGCCGGCCCCTCGTCGAGAAGGGTGCGGTAGACGTTCACGTCCGGCGAATCCGCGCCGACCACGGTGTCGACGACATCGGCCGCGTAGTCGGTATTGCCGGTCACCCGGCCGAGCCCCGGGAAGTGCTTGATCGTCGGCAGGACGCCAGCTTCCCGCATCCCCTGGGCGAAGACGCCCGCCTTGTCGGCGACGGTCGCCTCGTCGTAGCCGTAGTGGCGGTTGTAGATGCCGATCGGCTGGTTCAGCCGCGCGGTGTCGGCGCTCGTGACGATGTCGGCCACGGGCGCGAGATTCATGTCGACGCCCGCCGCGCGCAGCTGGGCGCCCCATCGCTCGGCATCCGCGCGCAGCGTCGCGTCGTCGCGTTGCGCACTCGTGAGCGCCGTCGGCATGGGCTCGAAGCCGTCTCCCGAGAGCACCTGCACGTCCCCGCCCTCCTGGTCCGTCGCGATCCAGGTGCGGGGGCCGGTCGCCGGCTCGGCCGCCGTGAACTGCGCGACGAGCGATGCCGTGGCCGCCGCGCCCGCGGAGGAACGTCCGCGCAGGAAGAGCCCGCCCACGCCCGGGTCGGCCATCGCGGCGAGCGCCGTGGGGTCGGGGGCGTCGGCGGGGGTTCCGACCATGAACAACTGCCCGACGCGCTGCTCCAGCGTGAGCCCATCGACCGGGTCGGGCGTCGGAGTCGGTGTGGGCGTGGGGCTTTGGGTCGAGGGCGCGGGCGTCGGAGTGGCCTGCGTGGTGGAGCATCCCGCGAGCGCCGCCACCGCGGCGAGAACGGCAAGCGCGCGAACCGTGATCGTCTTGCGCATCATTCCAGTGTGGCCGAAACCGCCTGGATGAGTCCGGGGTTGCGTCCGGTTACAGGCGCACGACCTCCGTCACGCTGACGTGCGCGGCACCCTCGTCCGCGGATGCGGCGAGGTCGACGACCGCGCGGATGCGCCAGTCGTGGTCGCCCTCCGGATCGTGGATGACCTGCTCGACGCGCCAGAGCCCGCCGGCCGCGTCCGACTCGTCGATCGTGCAGAGCGCGGGCGAGCGCGCACCGGCGTCGGTGAGGACGGCGTCGTGCTCGTCGTAGTAGGCGTCGAGGGCGTCGGGCCAGCCCGCATCCGGGTCCAACGCGACGAGGTCGTCGTCGCGCTGGAGAGCCGCGAGCTGCACGCGCCGGAACATCTCGTTGCGCACGAGCACCACGAAGGCGCGACGGTTCGCCACGACCGAGGGAGGTGCGGGGGGAACGACGGGCTCGCCCGCCTCCTCCGCCGGGTTCACGAGCCGCTCCCACTCGTCGACGAGGCTCGAGTCCACCTGCCGCACGAGTTCGCCGAGCCAGGCGATCACGTCCAGCAGTTCCTCGGTTCGCGCTTCGGCGGGCACGGTCTGCCGGATCGCGCGGTACGCGTCGCTCAGGTAGCGCAGCACGAGGCCCTCGCTGCGGCCGAGCTGGTACCAGGAGACGAACTCCGCGAAGGAGAACGCCTGCTCGAACATGTCGCGGACGACGGATTTGGGTCGCAGCTCGAAGTCGCGCACCCACGGCTGACTCGACGCGAACACCTCGAACGCCTCGCCGAGCAGCGTGGCGAGGGGCTTCGGGTAGGTGATCTCCTCGAGCGCCGCCATCCGCTCGTCGTAGTCGAGCCCGTCGCGCTTCATCGCCGCGACCGCCTCGCCGCGCGCCTTGAACTCCTGCTGCGCGAGCACCGGACGCGGGTCGTCGAGGGTCGCCTCGATCACGCTGACCACATCCAGCGCGTAGTGACCCGATCCCGCGGTGCGCGCCGGTCGGAGATCCGGCCCGATGTCGGAGGTTTCACCGTCGATCCTCCGACCTTCGTCGCTTTCTCCGACGGGAGCGGCGGCGGATGCGGGCGGCCCCGCATCCGGATCGAGCAGCTCGATGGCGGCGAGCGCGAAGGGCGAGAGCGGCTGGTTGAGCGCGAAGTTCGGCTGCAGATCGACCGTCAGCCGGATGCGGCCGTCCGCCACCTCGACGACGTCGGCGGCGACGAGCGTGCGGAAGATCGCGAGCGCGCGGCGCGCGAGCTCGTAGCGGCGCGCGCGGGGCTCGTGGTTGTCGAAGACGAGTGAGCGCACGTGCGCGAAGACGTCGCCGCCGCGGGCGATGACGTTGATGAGCATGGCCGCCGTCAGCTGCATCTGCGGCACCAGGGGTTCGGGCACCGCCTGGACGAGCCGCTCGAACGAGCCTTCGCCCCAGTTCACGGCACCTGCCGGCGCCTTCTTGCGCACGATCTTCTTGCGCTTGGCGGCGTCGCCCGCCGCTTTGCGCAGCGCCTGCTCGTTCTCGATCTCCCACTCGGGGGCCATGACGACGACCGTTCCGGCCGTGTCGTAGCCCGCACGGCCGGCGCGGCCCGCGATCTGATGGAACTCGCGCGCGGTGATCTGCCGCATCCGGATGCCGTCGAACTTGGTGAGCGCCGTCAGCAGCACGGTGCGGATCGGCACGTTGATGCCCACACCGAGGGTGTCGGTGCCGCAGATCACGCGCAGGAGGCCCCGCTGCGCGAGCGTCTCGACGAGACGCCGGTAACGCGGCAGCATGCCGGCGTGGTGCACACCGATCCCTGCGCGCACGAGACGCGAGAGGGTCTTGCCGAACGCCGTCGTGAAGCGGAAGCCGCCGATGGCCTCCGCGATCTCGTCGCGCTGGGCGCGCGTGGCCACCTTCACGCTCGCGAGCGCCTGCGCGCGCTCCATGGCCTGAGCCTGCGAGAAGTGCACGATGTACACCGGCGCCTCGTTCTCCTCCAGCAGCTTCTCGACCTGCTCCTGGATCGGGATGCGGGCGTAGGAGAAGTGCAGCGGCACGGGGCGCTCAACACCCGTCACCTCGACGGTCGGGCGCTGCGTGCGACGGGTGAGGTCGGCGGCGATCCCGGTCACGTCGCCGAGGGTCGCCGACATGAGCAGGAACTGCGCCCGCGGCAGGAGCAGGAGCGGAACCTGCCACGCCCAGCCCCGGTCGGGCTCGCCGTAGAAGTGGAACTCGTCCATCACGACCTGGTCGACCGACGCATCCGCTCCGTGCCGCAGTGCCAGGTTCGCCAGGATCTCGGCCGTGCAGCAGACGATCGGCGCATCCGGGTTGACCGAGGAGTCGCCCGTGACCATTCCGACGTTCTCCGCCCCGAAGATATCCACGAGGGCGAAGAACTTCTCGCTGACGAGGGCTTTGATGGGCGCGGTGTAGTAGCTCCGGCCTCCCCGTGCGATGCTCACGGCGTGCGCGGCGACGGCGACGAGCGACTTGCCCGTGCCGGTCGGTGTCGACAGGATCACGTTCTGGCCGGAAACGAGCTCGATGACCGCCTCGTCCTGCGCGGGGTACAGCTCGATGCCCCGACCGACGGTCCAGTCTCCGAATGCGTCGTACAGCGCATCCGCATCGTCCCCGGCGGCGCGGGCGAGCTCGGTGAGGGACGCGGTCATCCCTCGAGTCTGCCCGACTCCGGCGGCGTCGGGCGGGTCGTGCTCGTCACGCGACGCACGCATTCTCTGCGGATGACGCAACCCCAGACCGCCCGCCCGCGGCTAGCGTGGGAGCACGCGAGCAGAGGAGAGCCATGTCGGATGAGCTGAACGTGCGCGTCGAACGCGGCGAGGACAGGTACGAGGTCTTCCTCGATGACGTGCCGGCGGGCTTCACCGCCTTCTACACCGACGAGGAGGGTCACACGGTGTTCCCCCACACCCAGGTGGACCCCGCGTTCAAGGGCCATGGCGTCGCCAGCATCCTGGTCGAACGCGCGCTCGAGGATGAGGCGAAGCGCGGCGAGACGATCGTGCCACTCTGCCCGTTCGTGGCGAAGTACCTGCGCGAGCACGAGGTCCCAGGTCTCAAGGTCGCCTGGCCATGACCCGACTCGACGCTGACGCCGAGGAGAGCCTCGAGCAGTCGGTCGAGTGCGACGGCCCCCGCGCCGTCGTGCTCGACGCGCGGGAGGTGCCCCTGGGCGGAGTACGCGCGATGCAGGTGCACCGGGCCCTTCCGCAGCGCGAGCTGCCGATGGTCGGCGCGTGGTGCTTCCTCGATCGCTTCGGCCCCCAGGAGGTGCGGATGCGGGTGGAGCCGCACCCGCACATCGGACTGCAGACGGTCACCTGGCCGCTGGTGGGCGAGGTCCGCCACCGTGACGGCATCGGCAGCGACGTGCTGATCTCCCGCGGCCAGCTCAACCTCATGACGAGCGGACGCGGCATCGCACACTCCGAGTACTCGGTCACCGACGACCCGATCCCCCTCGACGCCCTGCAGCTGTGGATCGCCCTGCCCGACTCGCGTCGGCACGGCGCCCCCGCCTTCGAGCAGCACGCCCACCTCCCCGAGCTGGCACTGGACGGCGGCGGCAGCGCCACCGTCGTCATGGGAGAACTGGCGGAGGTGCGCTCGCCCGCATCCGCCTATACGCCGATCGTGGGTGCCGAGATCCGCGTGCCCGCGGGATCCCGCGTCAGATTGCCGCTGCGCGCGGGTTGGGAGTACGCGCTCGTCGGCGTCGCGGGGACCCCGCGCGTGCACACGGCGGATTCCGAGCACACCGAGCTGGTCGGGCTGCAGCTGCTGTATCTCGGTCGCGCACGCGGCGAGGTGGAGATCTCGAGCGACGAGGACGCCACCCTCTTCCTCCTGGGCGGCGAACCCTTCGAGGACGAGATCGTGATGTGGTGGAACTTCGTCGGGCGCGATCACGACGAGATCGTGGCGGCCCGCGAGGAGTGGGAGGCGGGCTCGGCGCGCTTCGCGCACGTCGTCGGCCACGGTGACGAACGCGTCCCCGCACCCCCGCTGCCGGCTGTGCGTCTGACGCGTCGTCGGCGCCGGCTCTGAGCGGCGGAGTTCTCCCGGTCGCTCCGAGCCGCAGGTCGCCCTGGCGCCGATAGTCTGGGGAGGTGGCCCGCACCTCCGTTCTGTCGACGCGCGTGCTGCTCGTGTGCGCCGCGATCGGTGTGGCCACGGGCATCCTCGGCGGCATCGCGGGCTGGGCCACGGTGCCGCTCCTCGGATTCGTCCCGCCCCTGTACGGCCTGCTCCTGGGCGTGCACGTGCTGCCCGGCATCATCGCGCAGGAGGTGCTGCGCCGGCCCGGCGTCGCGCTCCTGGCGCATCTGCTGGCCGCCCTCGTCTCCAGCGCCACCGCGCCGCAGTACGCACTGCAGTTCCTCGGAACCGCAGTGCTCTTCGGCGGTATCCAGGAGGTGGTCGCCGCCGCGACCCGGTACCGGTCGTGGCGCGCATGGCGCTTCTTCGTGTCGGCGCTCGTCATCGGCGTGATCATCGCCGCCGCGGTGTTCTTCGCCGCGAACCTGAAGACGCTTCCGATCTGGGCGCAGGTCGCCTACCTCGCCATCTCGGTCCTCGCCCCCGTCGCCTGGACCGCCGTGGGTCTTTGGGTCGGCATCGGACTGCGTCGCGCGGGCGTCGTGCGCGGCGGGCGCTGAGTCGATGACCGACGGCGCTGACAGCCCGGAACGCCGCCGGCTCGCGCAGCTCGTGGCCGACCTCATCCTCGAGAACGGGCTCATCGATCTCAGCCTGTCGGGCATCGCACGCGCGGTGGGCTCCAACAACCGGATGCTGCTGTACTACTTCGGTTCGAAGGAGCGGCTGTTGGAGGCCGCATCCGAGATCGCGATCGAGCGCTTCCCGTACCTCGCCGCCGTCTTCGAGCGCCTCGCCGCCGACGACGTCCCGCTGCGGGAACGGCTGCTGCGGGCGTGGCAGGACATCGGCGCCCCCGAGAACCGGCCGTACCTGGTGATGTTCTTCCACCGCTTCGCGGTCGCGCTCGGCGATCCCGAACGCTGGAACGAGTTCCTCTCGCACCTCGGCACGGGATGGGTGGGCCGCGTGCGCGCGGTGTTCGTCACCGAGGGGTGGACTCCGGATGCGGCCGAGCTCGCCGCGACGCGCGTCGTCGCCGAGTGGCGCGGACTGCAGTTCGCGCTCCTGTGCGGAATGGGACCGGCGCAGCTGACGGCGGCCTACGAACGCAGTATCGACGAGCTCCTGGAGAAGCCGAGTTAGGTTAGGCTAAGTTGGGAGGACCCGCCCGTCCGAACTCTGGATCCTCCGTGCCCGCTGCCTCCGCCGATCGCGACGCTCCGTCCGCCGCATCCGGCGTCCGCGCACCCCTTCTGCAGGTCGACGGCCTCTCGATCACCCACGAGGGCGCGACGCGTCCCTCTCCCGCATCCGTCTCGTTCCGGATCGATCCCGGCGAGGTCGTGCTGCTGCTGGGGCCGAGCGGTTCCGGCAAGTCGACGCTGGCTCTGGCGCTGAACGGGCTCATCCCCCACGACATCCCGGCCGAGGTCGCCGGTCGCGTGAGAGCCGGGAACCTGGACACCCGTGACGCCTCGGTCGCTCAGCTGAGCACGCAGGTGGCGATGGTGTTCCAGGATCCCGATGCCCAGCTCGTCACCGGCACGCTCCTGGACGAAGTCGCCTTCGGACCCGAGAACCTGCGCCTGCCCGTCGATGAGGTGCTCCGCCGCGCCGAAGACGCCCTGCGCCGCGTCGGACTCTGGGACCGTCGGCACGAGAACCCGGACCGCCTGTCCGGCGGCGGACGCCAGCGCCTCGCGATCGCCGCTGCCCTCGCCATGGGCTCCCCTCTCCTGGTGCTCGACGAGCCCACGGCCAACCTCGATCCGCGGGGCATCGAGGAGGTGTACGCGACGCTCGCCGACCTGGTCGCGGCCGGAGATCGCGCAATCCTGCTGATCGAGCACAACCTGGATGCGGCCGTGCCGCTGATCGATCGCGTCGTCGTGCTGGATGCGGCGGGCGCGGTCATCGCGGACGGGGCTGCCGACGATGTGCTGCGTACGCGCGCGGACGAGCTGCACGAGCTCGGCGTGTGGCTGCCGACCTCGACCCTCGCGGCGCTCCGGCTGCGGGCCGCGGGGTACCGGATGGAGCCGCTGCCCCTGAGCCCGGATGAGCTGCGCGCGGTGCTCGAGGCGCAGCCTGCACCCGCATCCGTCGCACACACCGCGCCGGCGGGCACCGCGCCGCGCGCGGTCAGCGAGCCGATCGTGCAGGTGCGCTCGCTCACCCTGCGGCGCGGGCGCACCGAGGTGCTCCACGATGTGTCGCTCAGCGTCGCCGCGGGCTCCTTCGTCGCGATCGTCGGAGCCAACGGCGCCGGGAAGACGAGCCTGCTGCAGGCGATCGCGGGAGTCGTCGTCCCCCCGCGCGGCACCGTGACGGTCGCAGGGACCGACGTCGGCCGCGCCGACGCCCGGACGCTTCCCGCCCGCATCGGCTTCGTGTTCCAGAATCCGGAGCACCAGTTCATCGCCCATACGGTCGCCGACGAGATCGCGCACGGCCTGCGGCGGCAGCGGCTCGCCGACGAGGAGGTCCGCCGTCGCACCGACGAGCTGCTCACCCGGTTCGGCCTGGCCGAGCGCGCCCAGGCGCATCCCTTCCTGCTCTCGGGCGGTCAGAAGCGCCGTCTCTCGGTCGGTACGGCGCTCGTGGCCGGCGCGCCGGTGCTCGCACTCGACGAACCGACCTTCGGGCAGGACCGGGCGCGTGCGGACGAGCTGCTCGCCCTGCTCGCCGAGCTCAACGCGGCGGGCACCACGGTGCTCGTGGTCACGCACGACATGCAGCTCGTGACGGAGTACGCCGATCACGTCGTCGTCGTGCACGAGGGGCGCGTCGCCGCATCCGGCCGCACGTCCGACGTGTTCGCCGACGCGGCGCTCATCGAGCGAGCCGGGTTGCGTCCGCCGCCGCTGCGGCGCGCGCTCGCGCACCTGGAGGGCCATCCCGCCCTCGACGGAGTCGTGCGCTTGGCGGATCTGCCATGACGGCGACGATCGACCCGTTCGCGGCTCCCGCAGCGGCGTCCGGGGTCCGCTTCCTCTACGCGCTCAACCCCCTCGCCAAGTTCGCGGCGATCATCCCGCCGAGCCTCGCGCTGGTCTTCGTGCGCGACACGACCACTCCGCTCGTGTTCCTCGCCCTCGCCTACGCGCTGCTGCTCGTGGGCGCGCGGGCGTCGCGCCAGGTGCTGCTCACACTGTTCCTGGCGCTGCCGACCGCCGTTCTCGTGCTCGGATGCGGCTTCGCCGTGTGGACGGATGCCGCCCAGGTCGACACCACACCGCTCGTGCTGCAGATCGGCGAGTGGCGGCTGTTCTCCGGCGCACTTGCCATCGGCTTCGCCACGGCGCTGCGCCTGATCGCGATCCTGGCGCTCGCCCTGGCGGCGGGATTCACGACCTCGGGAGCCGATCTCGCCCGGTCGCTCGTGCAGCAGCTGCGTGTGCCGTACCGCATCGGCTACACGGCTCTCGCCGCATTCCGATTCGTCCCGCGGTTCGCGCACGAACTCGATGTGATCCGGCAGGCGCACCGGGTGCGCGGGTCGCACGGCGGGCGGGGGCCCTTCGCCGCGATCGCCCGCTGGGGCGGTTACATCGTCCCCCTTCTCGCGGGTGCGATCCGGCACGCCGAGCGCGTCGCCCTCGCGATGGACGCGCGCGCATTCGGCGCCTTCCCCGACCGCACCGAGCGTCATCTGGCGCCCTTCCGCATCCGCGACGTCGTCTTCGTCCTCGCGTTCTGGGCCGTCTCTGCGGCCGTCCTGATCATCGTGCGCCCGTCGGCCGGCGCCTGACACACCCGACAGAAAGGCTCCGCATGGCTCGGTTCTCCCGCCTCGTGAAACCCGCCTCCCCCGACCTCCTGCATCTGCGGGTGCTCCGCACCGCACGCCTCAGCGAACACTGGATGCGGGTGACGCTCGGCGAGGGGGAGATCGACCGGTTCGTCCCGCTCGGCTACGACCAGTGGTTCCGCCTCTTCCTCCCCGTCGGCGGCGACGAGGGTCTGGATCGGATCCCCGCGAAGGCGAACAAGCTGCTCGGGTACCTGAAGTACCTGCGCATCCCGGACGGGGTGCGTCCCGTCATGCGCAACTACACCGTGCGCGCGTATCGGGCCGCGACCGCGGACGCCGGCGCGGAGATCGACGTCGACTTCGTGTTGCACGGCACAGGACCCGACGCGGGTCCTGCGTCGCGATGGGCCGCATCCGCTCGCCCCGGCGACAGCGTCGTGATCATCGACGAGGGGCTCGGGTTCGACCCGGAACGCGGCGTCGACCGGGTGATCCTCGTCGCGGACGAGACGGGCCTGCCCGCGGTGTCCGGGGTGTGCGCCTCGCTGCCGGCGAGCGCGACGGGCGTCGCCCTCATCGAGGTGCCGTCCGAGGCCGACGCGCTGGCCTTCGACACCCCGACCGGCGTCGAGGTGCGGTGGCTCGTGCGCGACGCCCAGACCCGCCCCGGCACCCTCGCGCTCGCGGCTCTCGAGGAGGTCCCGCTGCCCGCGCAAGGGGTGCACGCGTTCATCGTCGGCGAGCAGTCGCTGCCCACATCCGCTCGCCGTGCTCTCGTCGCCCGCGGCCTCGACAAGGCCTCGATCAGCTTCATCGGCTACTGGCGCGTGGGCGCGGCGCGTCCCGCGCCGACCACCGCGGGGGTCGACGCGTGAGCGCCCCGTCCGCCGAGACCCCGCGCACGGCGCGCGGCCGCATCCCCACCCTCGTACTGCTGACCTGCGCCGCGATCGGCGTCGCGGGCGGCGTGGTGCTGTGGGCCGTGACCGGCCTGTCGACGCTGCTCTTCGCGGTCGTACCGTTCGCGTCGGTGGCGGTGGCGGGGATGTGGCTGCTGCCCGCCACGATCGCGCTGCGACTGTTGCAGCGTCCGGGGGTGGGCCTTCTCGTGGGCCTCATCTCCGGCATCGTCGTGCTGCCCTACATCGGCACCAACCTCTGGTGGGCGTTCTTCGCCGAGCTGCCGTTCCTGCTCGTGCTGTACCGCTACTGGGGAACCTGGCTGCACTTCGCCGGCGCGCTCATCATCGGCGTGGTCTATCCGTTGTTCGCGGCCGAGTACTTCAACCTGTGGACCATGCCGCTGCCCGCGATGATCGGGTTCTTCGCCCTCACGATCGCGAGCTGCCTCGCGGGCACAGCGATCGGCGTCG
Organism: Microbacterium sp. KU4F; assembly: GCF_056868075.1. Classification (NCBI taxonomy): domain Bacteria; kingdom Bacillati; phylum Actinomycetota; class Actinomycetes; order Micrococcales; family Microbacteriaceae; genus Microbacterium; species Microbacterium sp. KU4F. The sequence goes on from NZ_CP200324.1 coordinate 1,914,595, forward strand.
TGATCGCCGACGCCCTCCGGCGCGCGGGCGTCGCTCGTCTCGCCCGTCGCCAGCCCCGCTGACCCTCCGCGGCGTCGCCCCGCCCCGCGACGTCTCTCGTCCCTCGAACACGGGCCCACACGGTTCGAGGGACCCGAAACGCGGCCCACGGCACCGAATCACGACGTTTCGGGTCTCTTGAACACGGCGGATGCGGCCCAGACACGTTCAAGGGACCCGCGGTGCGGCCGGCGCGCTCGCACGGCGACATCACGGGTCCCTCGAACGGGATGGGGGCTGAGGCTACTTCCGGCCGGTCACCTGACGGGCGACGATCTCGCGCATGATCTCGTTCGTCCCGCCGTAGATGCGGTGCACGCGGGCGTCGACGAATGCGCGCGCGACGGGGTACTCGAGGATGTAGCCGTACCCGCCGTGCAGCTGGACGGCGGCATCGAGCACCTCCCACTCGCGCTCCGTCGTCCAGAACTTGACCTTGGCGGCCTCCTCCGGCGTGAGCTTGCCCTCGCCGTACAGCGCGATGGCGCGGTCGACGTAGGCCCACAGCACATCGACCGTCGTGGCCATGTCGGCCAGGCGGAAGCGGGTGTTCTGGAAGTCGGCGATCGCGTGGCCGAACGCCTCGCGACTGCTCGTGTACTCGAGCGTCCAGCGCAGGCCCGCCTCGGCGGCCGCCGCGGCGGCCACGCCGATCGACAGCCGCTCGAGCGGAAGGTTGCGCATGAGCTGCACGAAGCCATGGCCGGGCTCGCCCCCGATGAGGTTCTCGTCGGGGATGAAGACGTCGGTGAACGACAGCTCTGCGGTGTCGTGCCCGGCGAAGCCCATCTTGTGCAGCTTCTTTCCGTGATCGAAGCCCTCCATGCCGTTCTCGACGAGCACGAGGCTGAACGCGTCGGGGCGGTTGCCCTCTCCCGTCTTGACGAAGGTGACGACGATGTCTGCCGTCGCACCGGAGGAGATGAACGTCTTGGCGCCGTTCAGGATCCACCCGCCGTCCACCTTCTTCGCCACGGTCGAGATGCCGCGCAGATCGCTGCCCGCACCGGGCTCGGTCATGGCGAGCGCGCCGATCACCTCGCCGGTGGCCATGCCGGGCAGCCACTTCTGCTTCTGCTGCGGCGTGCCGAAGTGGGCCAGGTACGGCACGGCGAGGTCGTCCTGGATGCCGAAGGCACCTGCCAGCGACCCGAGCCCGGCCTTGATGACCTCCTCGTTGACCACAGCGCGGAAGCGGTAGTCCTGCAGCATCCCCGCGCCGCCGAACTCCTCGGGAACCGACAGTCCGATGATCCCGGCGTCACCGGCGGCCCTCATGGTCTCGCGGTCGATCTGACCGGCCGCATCCCATGCTTCGCGCCGTGCGTTCGTGCCGTAGCGCTTGATGAACTCGACCACGACCTCCCGGAAGGCCTCGTGATCCTCGTCGTAGATGTCGCGTTCCACGGACGTCTCCTCCATCTCGGGGCGCCTGCGTCGACACGCTGCGGCGCCATCGCCTGACGCGATCCTAGACCGGCGGGTGCGCGCGGAGCACACCACGCTGTGGAATCGCATCCCACGCACACCGAAACCGAGTGTCGCGATTGTGGAGGCCCTCCAGCGGGTCAGTTCCCCTCGGTGCGCACCGGATCCGTACCGTCCGGGGCGACGTCGTAGAAGACCGAGCGGTAGTCGCCGTCGAACCAGAAACGCGCGCGCACCGGCCCCGCGTTCTGCGCGAACGTGGGCGAATCGATGTCACTGTCGGCCGCCCGCTCCAGCCGGAGTGCGACGCCGCTCAGGCTGTCGATCCCCTCCGTGTCGGCGGCCGTCTGCATGGCGGTCCACAGCCCTGGCCAGGACACCTCGTCGAGCGAGAACTGCTCGGCGGCCGAGTCGGGCTGCGACGGCGCCGGACCGTCGCGGACCACCTCACCGCGGCGATACTCCCAGCGGTCGGTGTCGGTGGAGCCGGGGGTCACGGGGGCATCGACGAGGATGACATCCTCACTCACGGAGATGCCGACCACCCGATCGTGTCCGATCTTCGCGGTGAGAGCAGCGACCGCGTCCGCGGTCGTCTCCGGCTGGCGCAGATCCGCGGTGAGCCGCCCCTGTCCGAGAGCGGTGAGGCTCTGAGCGACCGCCGTCGGGTAGGGCAGGGCCACGGATGCGCCGGCGACGAGGAACGCGAGGGCGAACAGGACGAATCGCAGCCCCCTCCCCTTCGGGCCGACCCCGATCAGGGGTCCGCGTCGCCGCCCCTTGATCGAGACCACTCCCGGCTCGGGCAGGCGGGGCTCGCCGAGTTCGGCCTGCGCAGGGATGCGGATTCCCGCGTACGGCGCCTGGGTGACGTCATCGTCGGCGAGCGCTACGTCGGCACCGTCCGCGCTCAGCAGCGCGACCGCGCGCAGGCTCCCCGGCTGGACGGCGGGGATGTCGACGAGCCGCACGAGCTGGCGGACGCGCGCGCGATATGCGGGGCCCTCCAGCGGCTGGATGCTGAGATCGAGGTCGCACACCGGCTGATCGTTGATCAGCGTGCCGGTCTGGGTCACGGCGTCGATGCGGGCGAGGGCCATCCTGCCCTCGGACCGCGCCGCGTCGAGGTCGGCGGTCGATGCGGCGGGCATTCCTCGCGTGGCCCTCGCGATCAGGATCAGGATGCCGCTGAAGATCGCCAGGACCATCCCGGCCGGGAAGGTGATCTCGCCCGCGCCGGGCGGGCCGATCTCCGAGACCACGAGAGCGCCGATGGCCATCCCCGCCCCCACGAAGAACAGAAGGCGGATCATGTCTCCATGCTAATGAGCAGCCTTCGGCCACCGGTGCCGGATGCGCCGGGTCATCCGGGGTAGGAGGGGGCGGCGGGGAGGCCGAAGAACTCCTCGAGCGTGTGCCAGCCGCCCTCGTGATAGGCCTGCGCCAGCTCCGGACCGATGTAGCGGAGGTGCCAGGGCTCCGCCTCGTACCCCGTCACCGGCGTGTAGCCCTGCTCGTAGCGCACGATGAACCCGAACTGCCAGGCATTGGCGGCCACCCACTGCCCCTCACGGGAGGCTCCGAAGTCGTCGAGCGTCCCGCATCCGCTGCCGCAGGGCATGAGGTCCATCGCGAGGCCGAGCTGGTGCTCGCTGAATCCCGGCCGCGCGCTCGAGATCTCCGCCTCCGCCTGCCCGCCGCGCGCCACGTTCTCCTGGTAGGTCGACACCTGCGTGTCGTAGGAGCGATATCCGCTGAGCTGCCCGAGCGAGCCGACACCGGCCGTCTCAACGGCCTCCGCCATCTGCTGCAGCGCGGCAGCGGCATCCTGGCGGAGCACACCGGCGTTGAAGGTCTTCAGGCCCTGCACCTGGACGATGCCCTGCGGCTCGTAGTCGAGCGGATTCAGGGGCCGCTGCTTGTTGACGACGACCCAGCGGCGGGCGGGATCAGACAGCGAGATGCACGGGGCGGTTCCGGAGACGACGGCCTCTCGAAAGGACATTCCCCCACCGGCGGCCACGATCACGGCCTCGTCGTCGCCCGCGGCCACCGCTGCGGCGACTGCCGGGTCGTCGCAGATGGATGCGGCGGCGGGCGCCCTGGTGAAGACCGGTGCGGGGATGGCTTGTGCGACGGGCGGGCCGGCGGGCGCAGCGGGAGCGACCACCGGGGCTCCCGCCAGGAGAGCGCTCAGCCACAGTGCCGCCACCACGACGCCGACCACCGCGAGGCACGCGACCGCGATGCGGCGGCGCCGAAGCCGCCCGGACGCGACGCGCGCAGCGCGGCGCGAGGGAAGCGTCTCGGGTGACGCGGTGGAGATCACGCTCCATTGTGCCTCCCGCGCGAGCGATGGGCGAGCTGATCCATACTTCTGCACGAATGATCGCCCCGCAGGGTTGACAGGGATTCGAATCTTTGTTCCACTGTCGTCATGCGGTGGAACGGGCAGAAGGTCGGCGAAGAGGATGCGGCTGCGCTCCCCGGCATGGAGCGACTCGACTCTCTCGTGCGCTCGGTGACGACACCGGAGTTCGCCGGCATGACGTTCCACGAAGTCGCGGCGCGCTCCGCGCTGAATCACGTCCCCGGTTCGTCCGCGATGCCCTTCGATTGGACCATCAACCCGTACCGCGGGTGCAGCCACGCCTGCACGTACTGCTTCGCACGCGGAACGCACACCTACCTCGACCTCGATGCAGGTCGCGACTTCGACACCCAGGTCGTGGTGAAGGTGAACATCGCCGAGGTGCTCGAGCGCGAGCTCGCCCGCAGCTCGTGGGGCCGGGAGCACGTCGCCCTCGGCACGAACACCGATCCGTACCAGCGTGCGGAGGGGCGCTACCGGCTCATGCCCGGCATCATCGACGCCCTGGCCGCATCCGGAACACCCTTCTCCATCCTCACGAAGGGCACGCTGCTGCGTCGCGACCTACCGGTGCTGCAGCGAGCGCACGAGCGCGTCCCCGTATCGATCGCGATGTCGATCGCCCTCTTCGACGACGACCTGCAGCGCTCTGTCGAACCCGGTACGCCGACGGCGCAGGCTCGCCTCGACACGGTCCGCGCAGCGACGGATGCGGGCTTTCGCGTCACGGTCTTCCTCATGCCCGTGATGCCGCACCTGACCGACTCCATCGCGGCGCTCGACGATGCGCTGCGGCGCATCAAGGCGGCGGGGGCGACCCGCGTCGTCTACGGCGCACTGCATCTGCGTCCGGGCGTGAAGCCCTGGTTCATGGCATGGCTGCGGCGCGAGCATCCGGAGCTCGTCTCGAGCTACCTGGGGCTGTACCCGGGGGCGTCGGTGAGCGCGCCCAAGGCGTACCGGCAGTGGCTCGCGCGACGCGTTCGACCCCTGCTGCGGGTGCACGGCCTCGACGGCCGCGACGAAGAGGAGCCGGTACGCGCGCGTCCGGTCGCTCCCGGCGCACGCGCGGCGGCCGCCGCCACATCCGTGCGCTTCACCGGATCGGCGCCGGAGCCGGCGCGCCTGTTCTGACCAGAGACGCGGCAACGCCCCCTCGCACGGGGCGAGAGGGCGTTGCGTGACTCGACGTCAGGCGGAGGCGACGTCGGCGAGCTGGCGTCCGGCGACCTCCTCGACGACGTCGTCGCCGGGGCGGACCTCTTCGAACGGCGCATCGATCTCGGCACGCGAGAGCAGCTCCGTCATGCGACGGCGGCGCTGACGCGGGACCAGCGTGACGACGGTGCCGCTGCGGCCCGCGCGGCCGGTGCGGCCGGAGCGGTGCAGGTACGTCTTGTACTCGTCGGGAGCGTCGGCCTGGATGACCAGATCGATGTCGTCGACGTGGATGCCGCGGGCCGCCACGTCGGTCGCGACCAGCACGTTGACCTTTCCGTCGGTCAGGCGCTGCAGGTTGCGCGTGCGCTTGGCCTGGTTGAGGTCTCCGTGCAGAGCGACGGCGGAGATGCCGGCGTCCTCGAAGTTCTCGACGAGCATCTCGGCGAACGCGCGGGTGCGCGAGAAGACGAGCGTCTTGCCGTCACGGTCCACGAGGGATGCGAGCAGCTCGGCCTTGTCGCGGTGGTCGACGACGAAGACGCGGTGGTCGATCGTTCCGGTCTCCTGCGTCTCGCCCGCGACCTCGTAGACGGCCGGGTCGACGAGGAACTCGTCGACGAGGGCGGCGACCTCGCGGTCGAGCGTGGCGGAGAACAGCAGCTTCTGGCTGCCCTCGCCGGTCAGACGCAGGATGCGCTGCACGGGCTCGGCGAATCCGAGCTCGGCCATGTGGTCGGCCTCATCCAGTACCGAGATCTGCACCTCGGACAGGTCGAGCTTGCCCTGGTTGATGAGGTCTTCGATGCGGCCCGGGGTTCCGATGATGATGTCGATGCCCTTCTTGAGCGCACCGACCTGACGCGCCTGGGGCACGCCGCCGTAGATCTGCGTGGTGAAAAGGCCGACGCTGCGCGCGATCGGCTGCACGGTGCGGTCGATCTGCAGAGCGAGTTCGCGCGTGGGCGCGAGGATGAGCGCCTTGGGGCGACGGCCGAACTCGCGGCGGGTACCCGCCTGCGCGCGCAGGATGCGCTCGACCAGCGGCGCGCCGAACGCGATGGTCTTGCCGGAGCCGGTGCGGCCGCGGGCGAGCACGTCGCGTCCCTCGAGGATCGGGGGAATGGTCGCCGACTGGATCGGGAACGGGCTGGGTGCACCGAGCTCGGCGAGCACCTTCACGATGTTCTGACCGAGGCCGAGCTCACCGAAGCCCTGCCCCTCGACGGTCTCGGCCTGGACGGCCTCGGCCTCGAGACGCTCGTGCACGACGTCGACGTGCTGCTCGTGCGCCTTGGCGGCGGTCGCGTTCTCCCCACGACCCCTCCACGCATCGCTGCCGCGCTGCGCGGAGCCTCCGGCCGTGTGGGCCCAATCCGACCGATTGCCACCCTCGCGGCGGGCGGGGCGGTCGTCGAAGGAGCGACGGGGACGGTCGTCGAACGAACGCGGGGGACGCTCGTCGAACGAACGGCGGGGACGGTCGTCGAACGAACGCGCCGGACGCTCACCGAAGGAGCGAGCCGGACGGTCACCGTCACGACGGGCCGGACGGTCATCGAACGAACGGCGGGGACGGTCATCGAACGAACGCGCCGGACGGTCACCGTCACGACGAGCCGGACGGTCATCGAACGAACGACGCGGACGGTCATCGAACGAACGCGCCGGACGGTCACCGTCACGACGAGCCGGGCGGTCGTCGAAGGAGCGAGCCGGACGGTCGTCGAACGAACGACGGGGACGGTCATCGAACGAACGCGCCGGACGGTCACCGTCACGACGAGTCGGGCGGTCATCGAACGAACGACGCGGACGGTCGTCGAAGGAGCGAGCCGGGCGGTCGTCGTACGAACGACGGGGACGGTCGTCGAACGAACGGGCCGGGCGGTCGCCCTCGCGACGGGCCGGGCGGTCGTCGAACGACCGGGCGGGACGGCCCTCGCGGATGCCGCGGGCCTCATCGCGGCCGGCGCGCTCTGCCGAGGTCCAACGACGCTTGGGAGCCGACTCCGCGGTCTCCTCGCGGTAGCCGCGGTGGTTCGGGCTCTTGGAGCCGGTCGAGCCGGCCGAGGACTCGCCCGGGCGACGCTTGCGGTCCTGGAACGAGGTCTTCGCGCCGTAGCGGGGCTCGAAGTTCTTGGCCGGACGTCCGCCGGCGGGCTTCTTGTTCTTGGGCATGGGTGATTCTTCCTGGGTTCTCTTCGCACGAGAACAGCACCCGCTCAGAACGCGGGCATACCCGGACTACCGTCGGCCGGGGCCATTTTCGATGATGGTCATGTGCGCCGAGCGGCGCTCACCATCGGCCCCATGGACTCACAAACCCATCCGCGCACCACGCGGTGTCCAGAGCCGACATTCCAGAGTACCCCACGCGACTGGGAAAGTGCCTCACGTGGGTACGCTGAGGGGATGAGCGCCGATCCGACCGGAGTCCGTCACCGCCTGTCGTCGCCGAACGGATCGGCCGAGATCACCGAAGTGGGAGCCTCGTTGCGCGCGTTGCGGATCGACGGCGTCGACCTCGTTCCGCACTATCCCGACACGGCGGCGACGCCCGCCGCATCCGGGGTCGTTCTGGTCCCCTGGCCCAACCGGGTGCGCGACGGACGCTGGTCCCAGCGCGGCACCGACTACCAGCTCGCGCTCACCGAGCCCAAGCTCGGCAACGCCTCGCACGGGCTCCTGCGCTTCACCCCCTACCGCCTGGCGGGCTCGGAGGCGGATGCGGTGACGCTCGAGGCCGATGTCTTCCCGCAGACCGGTTACCCCTTCCATCTCGCGACCCGGGTGACCTACGCCCTGACCGACGACGGCCTCGACGTCCTGCACCAGATCACGAACGTCGGCCCGGATGCGGCACCTGTCGCGCTCGGCACGCATCCGTACCTCTGGATCTCGGATGTGCCCACCGCCGAGCTGCGCCTCGAAGTGGATGCGGCGACGTGGTTCCGTCTCGACGAGCGCAACCTCCCGATCGCCGAGGAGCCGGTGGATGCGGCGCACGACCTGCGCGCACCGCGCCGGGTCGGAGACCTGACGCTCGACACCGCGTACTCGACGCTCCGACGTGGAACGGACGGTCGTGTCCGCGGCGTGCTGCACGCCCCCGACGGTCGCCGCCTCGAGCTCTGGGCCGGCGCCGGGTTCGAGTACCTCCAGGTCTTCACGACCGACCGTTACCCCGGGCAGGAGGTCGCGGTCGCGATCGAGCCGATGACCGCCCCCGCTGACGCCTTGAACTCAGGCCGCGACCTGCGCTGGCTCGAGCCCGGCGAGACGTGGGAACTCGAGTGGGGCATCTCCCTCGCACGCTCCTGAGGCGCCGGCCGGCGGCGTGTTCCGCGTCCGCCGGTAACACGCACCGGGGTTGTCGGTAACCTCCGACGGTTATCTTTGACCCATGCGGTTTCGACCGCTGCGGCGACGCCGACCGGCTGCGCTGCTCGCCAGCCGGTGCGTGCAAGGGGCTCCACGTTCCGCCGGCTGGATCGGTGTCCGTCTGGGTGGAGGGTACCCGCATGTTGCGTACCGTTTTCGCGTCGTTTCCCGCTTCGAGCCTCAGCGGGGCAGATCCCACGCCGCCGCGCGTGCGACTGCACCGGGCGGTGAGCGGGCTCCTGCAGGCTGATGCTCTCCGTCTCGCCGTCCTGGCGCTGACGATCCTGCTCACCGGGCTCGGGATCTCGATCGCGACGACGACGAATCCGCAGTGGTGGCGTCTGCACTTCAGCCAGCTCGGCACCTACGGGGACGCGTCGGCGATGTTCTTCAACGGCACGCTCATCCTCGGCGGCTCCACGGTGCTGCTGTTCGCACGCGCCGCCGCGCGCCAGCTTCGTCCGCTGGAGGGGACGCGGGTGCGCCGCGGCACGGCGATGACAGCCCGCATCCTCTTCTCCGTCGTCGGCGCCAACCTCGCCCTGGTGGGATGCGTGCCGCTGACGACAAACGGGTTCGTGCACGACCGGGTGGCCGCCGCGATGGTCCTCGGCTTCGCCGGGCTCCTGCTGACAAGCCCCTTCATGATGCATCGCTTCCCGAAGCGACTGGTGCTGACGACGGGATTCGTCTTCGTCGGCCTGTTCGCCGGAGCCTGGGTCTTCGTCGCGGGTACCATCAACCTCGCCCTGTTCGAGGTCATCGCCTTCAGCGCGATGTTCGGCTGGTCGGGCGTGTTCCTCAGCGCTCTGGCCGCGTGCGGTGCGCCCGCCACCGCCGCCGAGCCGGCGGCATCCGCGCACGCATCCGCAGCACCGGAGATCCTCGCCCGCGCCGAGGCATCCGACAGCGAGCCGCGAGGCGCGGCCCGCACGGACGCCGTCAGGGTCAGGACCCTCGCAGAGCCCGCCGCGTCGTCGGCGCATCGGGTTCCCCGGCGGTCTCGGGCGAGCCGGATGCCGGCCCGTCGCCGTCGCGTCGCGCCCGCCGTCGCTCTTTCGCACCCTCGACGAGGTTGTAGAGCGTCGGCAGCACGAGCAGGGTCAGCACCGTCGAGGAGACCAGCCCGCCGATGACCACGATCGCCAGCGGCTGCGAGATGAAGCCGCCGTGGCCCGTGATCCCCAACGCCATCGGCGTCAGCGCGAAGATCGTCGCCGCCGCGGTCATCAGGATGGGACGAAGCCGGCGCGAGCCGCCCGCGACCGTGGCGTCGTGCGCGTTCAGCCCCTTCTCGCGGTACTGGTTGACCAGATCGACGAGCACGATCGCATTCGTCACCACGATGCCGATGAGCATCAGGACGCCGATGAGCGACGCCACCCCCAGCGGCACACCCGTCACGATCTGCAACAGGATGGCGCCGGTCGCCGCGAACGGCACGGAGACGAGCAGCAGCAGCGGCTGACGCAGCGACTTGAAGGTCGCGAGCATGACGATGTAGACGATCAGGATGGCCGCGAGCATCGCGAGACCCAACTGGGTGAACGCGTCGGTCTGCTGGGTGACGACACCGCCGAGCGAGGCATCGGCCCCCGTCGGCAGCGACACGTCGGCGAGCGCCTTGTTGACGGTCGCGTTGGCCGATGTCAGATCGTCGCCCGCCGGGGTGACGGTGACCGTGGCGGTGCGCTGGCCGCGCTCGGTCGTGATGGAGGTGGGCCCCTGGCTCTGCTCGACCGTCGCGATCTGGTCGAGTCGCACCACGCCCCCAGCGCTCGGGATGGTGAGCGCGCGCAGGTCGTCGAGGGTCGCCGGAACCTGGGATGCGGCCAGGTAGACCGTCAGCGAGGTGCCGTCGATCTCCACCGATCCGACCTGACGCGGCTGCATCGTTCCCGACACGAGCCCACCGACGGCGACCTCGGACAGACCGCGTGCCGCAGCCGCATCCCGATCCACGGTCACGGCGATGTACGGCAGCGATGCAGACAGGTTGCTCGTGACCTGCGAGATGCCGTCCTTGCCCTCGAGGCCCGACTGCACCGCGTCCGTGGCCTCCTGCAGCGTCTGCTGGTCCGGCGCGGTCACATCGATCTCGATGTCGCTCGAGCCGAAGCCGCCGCCGGAGGAGGCGAGCGCGATGGTGCCGACGTCGTCGAGATCGGCGAGGGCCGACTGCACCCGGTCGCGCAGAGCGAGCTGATCGGCTCCCGCATCCGTCGTGACCGAGTAGGTGATGCCGCCGCTGCCGCCCGAGAACGCGTCGCGCACGGCGGAGCCGCTCGAGCCGATCGAGACCTGCACGGTCTCGATGCCGTCGACGCCCTTGAGGGTCTCCTCCACGCGGGATGCCGCCGCATCCTCCGCGTCGAGGCTGGCGGCCGGGCCGAGGGTCTGCGTGATGGTCAGCGTGTTCTGACCGGAGTCGCCGAGGAAGTTCGTCTTCATCAGCGGGGCCAGCGCGCCCGTGCCGACGAGCACCAGCAGCGCGATGCCGAGCGTCACCCACGAGTGCTTGAGCGTCCACGACAGCACCGGCAGGTACGCCTTCTGCAGACGCGAAGGCGGCGCGGACGGGTCCTCCGGGTCGATGTGCTCTCCGTCGGAACCCTGCACCGGCTTGCCGGGCTTCAGGAACCAGTACGCGAGCACGGGCACGATCGTGAGAGACACGAACAGCGACGCCGTCATCGCGAGGGTGACCGTCAATGCGAAGGGACGGAACAGCTCGCCCGTGAGGTCGCCCACGAAGGCGATCGGCAGGAAGACCGCGACGGTCGTGATGGTGGATGCGGTCACCGCCGCCGCCACCTCGCGCACGGCGAGCAGGATCGAGGCGCGCTTGTCAGCATCGCCGACGTAGTGCCTGCGGATGTTCTCGATGACGACGATCGAGTCGTCGACGACGCGCCCGATCGCGATGGTCAGCGCGCCGAGGGTGAGGATGTTCAGCGAGTAGCCGAACGCCTGGATGCCGATGAAGGTGATCAGCACGCTCGTCGGGATCGAGATCGCGGTGACGATCGTCGCCCGCACCGACAGCAGGAAGATCAGGATGACGAGAACGGCGAAGACCAGCCCGAGCAGCCCCTCCTGCGCGAGCGCCTCGATGGACTGCTCGATGTAAGGGGCCTGATCGAAGACCACGGAGAACTGGGCGTCTCCGCCGAGCGCGTCGCTGAGCTGCGGCAGCGCGTCGGTCACGGCACGGGAGACATCGACGGTGTTCGCCGCCGGGAGCTTCGTGACGGCGATCGTCAGAGCCGGCTCGCCATTGACCCGCGAGAGCGATGTGACCGGATCGGCCGCTTCGGCGACGGTGGCGACCTGACCGATCGTCACGGTCCCCCCACCGAACTGCGCCGCATCCGTCGGCACGAGCGGCAGGGCCGCGAGCTCGTCGACCGACGTGATCTTGGCTCCGGTCTGCACGGTCAGCGTCTGGTCGCCCTCGGTGATGGCGCCGCCGGGGAAGAGCACGCCGTTCTTGTCGAGGGCGTCGGTGATCGCCTGCTGCGTGAACCCGGATGCGGCCAGCTTCGCCGCATCCGGGGTGATGACCACACGCTTGCCGATGGAGCCGACGATCTGCGCGGCGTTGACGCCGGCGAGATCCTGGATCTCGGGGACGACGGCGGACTCGAGCTTGTCCTGGATCGCCTGCGCGTCGCTGTAGCCCGTGACGGCCAGCTGGATGACGGGCAGATCGTCGATCGACACGGAGATGACGTTGGGCTCGACGCCGGTCGGCAGCTGGTCCTTGATGCGCCCGATCGCCAGGCTGATCTTCTGCTCGGCGGTGGCGAGATTGGTGCCGTAGGTGAACGACGCGCGCACGATCGAGGCGTTGGTGGTGCTCGTCGCCGTCGTGGACTCGAGACCGGGCACGCCCTGGATCGCCGTCTCGATCGGCGTCGACACGTCGTTGGAGACGACCTCGGGCGAGGCCCCGGGATACGTGGACAGGATCGACAGCTGCGGGAACTCGACCGAGGGGATGAGCTCCTGCTTGAGGCTGGTGAGCGCGAGCGAGCCGAAGATCGCCGCGACGATCGTGATGAGCGCGATGAGCGCGCGGTTCTTCAGGCTGAGGACTGCCAAGTGTGACACGGGAGCGCTTTCATGACGGCCGACTCGAGAGGGTGCTGCGGCGAGGAGGCACGATACAGGGCTGTATCGAGGTCAGTATCTCACGCGTTCTCGCGGGAACGCCGGGGTCGCCGGCCTATCCGGCGATGAGCCCGCCGATCGCCAGACCCGCCGCCGCGGCGGCGGCAGCCAGCACGAGTGTGCCGATCGTGTTGGTCGTGGCAGCCCATCCGCGACGGTCGGTCGCCATCACGGCGCTGACCGCGGCCACCGAGCTGAAGGTCGTGAAGCCGCCCAGGAGCCCCGTCCCGATGACGGCGAGCAGCGCCGCATCCGACACCGCGCCGGTCAGCAGACCGAGCGCGAAGGAGCCCGTCACGTTGATGACGAGCGTCCCCCAGGGGAATCGAGCGCCGACGAGCGCGGTGACCGCGAGGTCCACGACGTAGCGCGCACCCGCGCCGATCCCTCCCGCGACGGCCACGACGAGGAACGTGAGAGGCGTCATGCGGACCTCCGCCGGCCGAGGGCGAGGCCCGCCCACGCGGCAGCGAGTCCCACGGCAGCGGTGGCGAGGGTGAGTGCGATCGCCGCGCCGTCGACCGCCTGCACCGCGAACGTGCTGTACGTCGTGTAGCCCCCGAGCACACCGGTTCCGAGCAGCTGGCGCAGATCGCGCGAGCGCGCGGTCTCGGCACGACGGGTCAGCACCGCCGTCAGCAGGCCGAGCGCAAAGGCTCCCGTGACGTTGATGACGGGCACCGCGATCGGGTGCCAGCCCGGCACATCGATGAGCAACAGCCCTGCGCGCGCGGCGGTTCCGAGGGCACCGCCGAGGACGATCAGTCCGAGATGCCGCCACGAGAACCCTGCTGCCACCCGGCAACGGTACCGCCGCCGTTCCGGGTCTGCGCTCAGCCCTCGACGAGGCGGCGGATCGCGGTCTCGGGTGAGACGCCCGACTCCAGCAGCCGTCCCTTCGCATATGCCCGCCACACGCGCGGGTCGATGTAGCTGCTGCGCGCCACCGAGGGGGTGTTGCACAGCACGGCCGCCGTCGCCTTCACGGCGTCTCGCTCCGCGAGCTTTCGCGCCTTCTTCGTCTCCACGTGACCGAGACGCGCGAGACTCTCCGCCGCGGTCACCGTTCCCCGCAGCGTCCGGAAGTCCTTCGCCGTGAAGTCTCCGCCGGTCAGCACGCGGATGTAGGCGTTCACCTCCCCCGGAGTGAGGGGCACACGTCGCCGTCCGCGCCGGTAGGCCAGCAGCGGGGAGCGCGGACGCCCCGCCGTCAACTGCTCGAGGACGACGGCGAGGTCCTCGTCCTCGATCCGGATGCGGGCGCGCACCCCGCTCTTGGCGGGGAAGTCGAGCTCGATCACCCCCGCCTCGACGCGGACGTCGCGGCGCTGCAGGGTCGTGAGGCCTCGTCCGCCGCCGCGGCGCAGGTACTTCGTCGAGCCGATGCGGATGGCGCCCGCATCCAGCATGCGGAACGCGGCGGCGAGCACGGCCTCACGCGAGTCGTCCGCTCGCCGCAGCGCCGCCGTCACCCGTCCGCGGGCGCGCGGCAGCGACTCCGCCAGGGCCAGCGCCCGCGCGTACTTGCCCTTGTCCCGCTTGGCCGACCAATCGGGGTGGTACAGGTACTGTCGACGCCCGGCGTCGTCGGTGCCGACCGCCTGGATGTGGCCGTTGTCCTTCGTGCAGATCCACACCTCCCGCCAGGCCGGCGGGATGACGAGGGCCTCGATGCGGGCGCGCTCCGCGGCCGTGACCTTCGTGCCGTCGGGCCGCGTGTAGCTGAACCCCGTACCGCTGCGCGTGCGGGAGATTCCCGCATCCGATCCGGGATCGACCCGGGCCAGTCGCGCCACGTCAGTGGTCGCGCAGAGCCGAGATCAGCTCCGCCTTGCGCTTGCCCGAGTACCCCGTGAGACCGAGCTCCTTCGCTCGCTTGCGCAGTTCGGGCACCGTCCAGTCCTCGTAGTCGCCGGAGCGCCCGCCGCGTCTACCGACGGCCGACCGCCCGTCACGCGCGGCCGCGTTGGAGATGCGCGCGGCCTTCTCCTTCGACGCGCCCTCGTCGCGCAGTTCCTCGTACAGCTTCGGATCCTTCAGGCTGTTCGCCCCGCGTCCACCCGGCATGTCGGCCTCTCCCGCCCCGCGTCCGCGAAGCGTTCCCCCGACGCTAGAGCGCCCCGCATCCGTACCTCAGCGGGCTTGACATGTGAGAGGACGCGCGCCTATGCGACTAGCACCGGCCGCTTTCGAGCGTCAACCCCTCTGATGCTGTGAGTGCGCAGTGGGAACGTGGGGGTGTGCCCACGAGGCATCCGGGTCGCGCGGCGTCCCGGCGAGAACGAGGAGAATCCAGATGAACATCGCACTGCTCATCATCATCGTCGTCGCCATCGTGCTGGCGATCGTCGGAGGCCTCAACACAGCGCTGAACTGGTTGCTGTGGGTGGCGCTCATCGTCGGCGTCATCGCGCTGATCGCATTCCTGCTCCGAGTCATCCGAGGCGGCAGCAAGGTCTGACACCTCGAGAAAGGGGCATCCGTCGCCGACGGGTGCCTCTTTCTCGTGCGCGGCTGTCCGCGGGTAGCGTGAGCGCATGGTCTCCGCGCGCGAGCACATCGATCCCACCCCCTTCGTCGAGGCGAACCGCGCCAACTGGGATGAGCGCGCCGAACTCCACGCCGCCCGCGACGGATCCGGGTACGGGATCGAACGCTTCGTCGCCGACCGCGAAGCGCTCTCCGACGTCGTCCGGTTCGATCTGCCCCTGCTCGGCGACATCCGCGGCAAGCGCGCCGCGCACCTGCAGTGCCACATCGGCACCGACACGCTCTCGCTCGCGCGGCTCGGCGCCCGCGTCACGGGGCTGGACTTCTCCGAGACGGCGATCGCCGAGGCCCGCAGGCTCGTCGCAGAGTCGGGCGACGACGTCGACTTCGTCCGCTCCGACGTGCGGGATGCGGCATCGGTCCTCGAGCCCGCATCCTTCGACCTCGTCTACACCGGCATCGGCGCACTGTGCTGGCTGCCCCGGGTCGACGAGTGGGCCCGGGTCGTCGCGACCCTGCTCGCCCCCGGCGGGTCGCTGTTCATCCGTGAGGGACACCCGATCCTGTGGTCGGTCAACGAGACTCTCGAAGACGACATCCACCTCCGCTTCTCCTATTTCGAGCCGACCGAGCCCCTCGAATGGGACGACGACTCGACCTACGTGCCGACGACACGTGCGCTGACGGCGACCAAGACCTACGAGTGGAACCATGCCCTGGGCGAGATCGTGACCGCGCTGCTGGATGCGGGCCTGCGCATCGACGCGCTCGTCGAGCACGACAGCGTGCCGTGGGAGGCGCTGCCCGGCCGCATGACGCACCGCGCCACCGACGGCGAGTGGGTGCTGACCGGCCGTTTCGCCGGCGTCATGCCGCTGACCTACACGATCCGGGCCACCAAGCCGGCCTGATCTTCGCCGGCATCCGCACCGGCACCACGCACCTCGGTGCACAACTCAGCCACACCCCGCCTCCTGCGCATCCCACCGGGCGACGACCCGCGGTTCTGGCTGAGTTGTGCTCGCCAGCCAGCGCCCGAACTCCTGCAATTCCGCCACCTCGGCGGGCTCGGCGCCCGCGATCCGCAGATGTGCAGGAGTTCGGGCCTTCCGAATCGAGATATATCGTGTTATCGTCGCAACGCGATATATCTCGATAGACGAGGAGAACCGACATGGCACCGGAAAAGTGGCTCATCCACCCCGGCGAGACGCGCGTGATCGACCTGGACGACATCACGCACCTGAAGGTGGGCCTGGTCGGCGGTGAGATCGACATCGTCGCCCACGACGAACCCGGCGTGCGCATCGAGGTGCACGCGGTGACGACGAAGGATCTGCGCATCTCCGCCGAAGACGGCCGGATCGAGATCGACCACCCGCAACTGCGGTGGGACAACTTCCTCGAGGTGTTCCGCAACTTCGGCTCCGGCGGCCCCAAGGCCGAGATCAGCGTCGCGGTCCCGGCGGACATCGCCCTGACCCTCGGCGTCGTCAACGCCAGCGCTCTCGTCTCCGGCCTCGCCGCGGATGCGCGGGTCAACACCGTCTCCGGCGACGTGATCGTCGACGGCCTGAGCGGCGACCTCACCGTCAACGCCGTCTCGGGCGACGTGCAGAGCCGCGGACTCGACGGCGCACTGAACGCCAACAGCGTCTCGGGCGACGTGACCGCGACGGGACGCATCACGAAGGCGACGGTCGACACCGTCTCCGGCAGCATGATGATCGACGCGATCGGCCCGGTGCACCAGATCGGCCTGAACACCGTCGCCGGCAGCACCACCATCCGTCTGGATGCCGGCCTGCCCGCCAACTACGTGGTGCGCAGTGTCAGCGGCCGCGTGCAGATCGACGGGGTGCCGCACTCGGGCCGCGGCAGCGGACCGACCACGAACTACTCCGGCTCGATCGGCGAGCTCAGCGGCAGCTTCGTGGACGTGCGGGCGAACTCGGTCTCGGGCGACATCACGGTGCTCCGCCGCCCCGTCGGGGAGGACGAGCAGTGATGGCGCCGGTCTTCTCCCACGGCGACCTGCGCCTGTACCTGCTCAGCCTCCTCGACGAGTCCCCTCGCCACGGCTACGACCTCATGCAGGCGCTGGCCGACCGCACGGGTGGCACCTACACACCGAGCGCCGGAACGATCTACCCGCGCCTCGCGAAGCTGGAGGAGGAGGGGCTGGTCACCAAGACGGTCGACGGGCGCAAGACGATCTACGCGCTCACGGATGCCGGGCGCGCCGAGGTCGCGGCCCGCGCGGGCGAGCTCGAGGGCATCCAGTCCGACCTCGCGGATTCCGTGCGCCTGATCGCCCAGGAGGTGCGCGGCAGCGTGCGCGAGGCGATGCGGAGCCTGCGCGCCGATCTCGCCGCGGCATCCAAAGCCGACCGGGACGCCCCGACACCGCCGCGCGAGGACGACGAGCGAAGCGCCACGCGCGAGCAGCTGCGACGTGCGGAGGCGGCCGTCACCGAGTTCCGCACGCAGGTGCGCGCCGACATGCGCACGCACGTGGCTCGGGGCGGACAGCTCTCCGCATCCGCCGTCGACGCCTTCATCGAGGCGATGGATGCGGCCGCGCGCGAACTCACCCGGGGACTGCGCGGCTAGGAACTACTCGACCCACGGATCGTCGGCATCGGCCAGGGGCTCCTCGAGAGGAACGACGAGCACCGGCCGGTGCTGACGATGGGCCAGGCGCGCGGCGACCGAACCGGTGAAGAACTCCCGCAGGGTCTCGCCGAATCCCCGCCGGCGCGTGCCCACCACGATCATCACCGCGTCCACCTGATCGGCGAGATCCTTCAGCGCCATGGCCGGGTCACCCACCAGCGAACGCATCGTCCATGCATCCGGCGCGAGCAGCTTCTCGGCTCGAGCGCGCACCGCATCCGCTTGCGCCTGCCCCGCCGCGAGGTTCAGATCGATCGGCGCGCTGTGTTCCACCCCGTCGGGGTCGGCGTACGTGACGAAGCGCGTCACGTCGACATAGGCGACGACGAGATCGCGCCCGAAGAGTCGCGCATAGCGGGCGGCTTCGATCCAGACCCGATCGGGAAGATCCGCCGTCGCTCCCAGCACGACCGGTCCCACAGCCTCTTCGCCCATGACTCCTCCGCGGGCGGCCGCGGGAGAGACCCCGCGAGCCACCGTGTTATTGTTGATGCTACTCTTCCCGGTTCAGAAACCGGACTACGCGGATGCGATGGGCGCCAGCTGCAGCCCTCGCCGTCAGAATATGAGGGGGTCTCGCATGGGGCGTGGCCGTCAGAAGGCGAAGCACACGAAGATCGCCCGTGAGCTGAAGTCATTCAGCCCGTCGGTGAACTACGCGGCGCTCGAGCGCGAACTCGGTCACCCGAGTGACGAGAACGAGTACGTCGACAAGTGGGCCGACCAGTACGAGGACGAAGACGAGGACGAAGACTCGCTCGAGGGCGCCCGGTAATTCACCGGGGCCCGCGCGGCGACACCTCGCCCGCTCGTCGTCACAGCCAGGCCGCACGGCGCACCGCTTCGGTGCCCGTGCGGCTGCTCTGTGGTGTCAGGACGTCTGCGTGCCCTCGACCCAGGCGAGGTACTCCTCGCTGACGGTTCCGGTCACGTAGCGCCCGTCGAAGCAGCTCATGTCGAGGTCGGTGATGTCGGAGCCCTCGAGGATCGCCGCCTTGAGGTCGTCGATCTCCTGGTAGACCATGTAGTCCGCACCGAGCTCCTCGGCGATCTCGGGGATCGTCCGGCCGTGCGCGACCAGCTCGTGCCGGGACGGCATGTTGATGCCGTAGACGTGCGGGAACCGCACCGGCGGCGCGGCGGAGGCGAACGTCACCGACAGCGCGCCCGCATCCCGCGCCATCTGGATGATCTCCTTGCTCGTCGTGCCGCGCACGATCGAGTCGTCGACCAGCAGCACGTTCTTGCCCTTGAACTCGCTCGGCATGGCGTTGAGCTTCTGGCGGACGCTCTTCTTGCGCACGGCCTGGCCGGGCATGATGAACGTCCGACCCACGTAGCGGTTCTTGTAGAAGCCCTCGCGGTACTCGATGCCGAGCTTGCGGGCCACCTGCATCGCCGCGGGGCGCGAGGAGTCCGGGATCGGCATGACCACGTCGATCGTGCCCTGCGGGGTGTACTTCGCGATCGTGTCGGCGAGGCGGTCGCCCATGCGCAGGCGCGTCTCGTACACCGAGATGCCGTTCATGACCGAGTCGGGACGCGCGAGATACACGTACTCGAACGAGCACGGCGCGAGCGTCGTCTCGCTCGCGCACTGGCCCGCGTGGAGCGTCCCGTCGAGCGCGACGAACACGGCCTCGCCGGGAGCGACGTCGCGGACGACCTCGAAGCCGGCGTTGTCGAGGACGAGCGACTCGGAGGCCACCACCCACTCGTCGTGACCGTCCGGGTTGGAGCGGCGACCGAGGATCAGCGGACGGATGCCGAACGGGTCCCGGAAGGCCAGCAGGCCGTGGCCGGCGATGAGGGCGATCGCGGCGTACGAGCCCTCGACGCGCTCGTGCACACGTGCGACGGCGCGGAACACCTGCTCGGCATCCAGTTCGAGACCCGGGATCTCGGACTGCAGCTCGCCGGCGAGCACGTTCACGAGCAGCTCGGTGTCGGAGCTCGTGTTGAGGTGGCGGCGGTCCTTGCGGAACAGCTCCTCGGTGAGCTCTCGCGTGTTGGTCAGATTGCCGTTGTGCACCAGGACGATGCCGTAGGGGGCGTTGACGTAGAAGGGCTGCGCCTCTTCTTCGTTGGACGCCGTGCCCTTCGTGGCGTAGCGCACGTGACCGAGCCCGATCTCACCGAGCAGGGCCCGCATGTCGCGGGTGCGGAACGCCTCGCGCACCTGACCCTTCGCCTTGGCGATGTGGAAGACGCCCGAGCCCTCGGCGGTCGCGATACCGGTGGAGTCCTGTCCGCGATGCTGCAGCAGCAGGAGGGAGTCGTAGATGTCCTGATTGATCGGGCCCTGCCCGACCATTCCGACGATGCCGCACATGAGGTGTTAGTTCGCTCCGTCTCGCGTGCCGTCGCCGTAGGCGCCCACCAGGCGCACCGCGCCGCCGTCGACGCCCTTGGCACCCTCGATCCACTCGCCATCGGCCCGTGAGCCCTCGCCCACCACGCCGACCTGCCAGGCGTCGATGCCGTATCGAGCGAGAACGGATGCGGCCGCATCCACACGCTCGGCGGAGATGACCGCGAAGAACCCGATGCCCAGGTTCCACGTGCCCTCGGTGGCCTCCAGCTGCAGATCGCCGAGATCGGCGAGCACCCGGAACACGGGCGCGGGCGACCACGTGGAACGGTCGACCTCGACCCAGCTTCCCGGGCGCGAGCACCCGAGCGAGGTTCGCGCCGATGCCGCCGCCGGTCACGTGGCTGAGGCTGTGCACGTCGCCGCCGAGCTCATCGATGAGCGCGAGGATCGGTGTCGTGTAGAGGCGGGTGGGCTCGAGGAGTGCCTCGCCCCACGTGCGGCCGAAGTCCGCGGCGTGATCGCCGTACTGCACACCGGCGCGGGCCACGATGTGACGCACGAGGGAGTAGCCGTTGGCGTGGAGTCCGCTCGAGGCCAGTGCGATCACCGCGTCGCCCGGGCGGACGCGGTCGGCGCCCAGCACGCGGTCGGCCTCGACCACGCCCGTCGCGGCTCCCGCGACGTCGTAGTCGGCGACTCCGAGGAGCCCCGGATGCTCGGCCGTCTCGCCGCCCACGAGCGCGGTTCCGGTGGCCTCACAGCCCTCGGCGATACCGCGCACGATGGCGGCGATGCGCTCGGGGACGACCTTGCCGCACGCGATGTAGTCCGTCATGAACAGCGGCTTGGCGCCGACCACGACGATGTCGTCGACGACCATGCCGACCAGGTCCTGACCGATGGTGTCGTGCTTGTCGATCGCCTGCGCGATGGCGACCTTGGTGCCCACGCCGTCGGTGCTGGAGGCCAGCAGCGGCCGGCGGTAGCCGAGAAGAGCGGAGGCGTCGAACAGCCCTGCGAATCCGCCGACGCCGCCCAGGACCTCGGGGCCCTGGGTGCGACGCACGGCCGACTTCATGAGTTCGACGGCCAGATCACCCGCGGCGGTGTCTACACCCGCGGCGGCATAGGGATCGGGAGCCACCCCTTCAGCCTACCCGGCCGAGCGCACCGTCGCTCCGCCGGGTGAGGCGGTGCGACATCCGCACGATCGGTGGGGCACACGCGCACGCACGAGGCGCATGAGCCGGCCGAGGTGCGATCGGTCGTGCACACGTCGTCGCACGGATACCGGTGAGATGCGCGCCTGGGCGCCACGCACCCGGCGAGGGCCGGGCGGCCCCTACAATGACGGCATGCCGAGCGCCGAGAGGCCGCAGTGGGTGGTCCGCGAAGACGCGGGGCCGAGCGTGCTCGCCGCGCTCTACCTACGGCAGATGCTCGGCATCCGCAGTCCCGAGGAACTGCCCGGGCTTCGCGGCGTCCCGACCGACGCGCCCGAGGCGGATGCGGTGCTGGAGCGGCAGTGGCGCGCGCTGTGGGCGATGACCGTGGAGCCGATGGCCCACCCCTCCGAGGTGCCGCTGGAGCTCGTCGCGGGCATGGACACCCTGCTCGCGCTGCCCGCCGACGGCGCCGACGAACTGCGTGCCGCGATCGTTCCCCACGCCGGCGCGGCGCTCGCCTTCGCCCGTTCCGCCAGCGCTGTCCACACCGATCGCGTGCGCGGCTCGTCCTACCGTGCGTACGCGAGCGCGATCGCCGTGCACGAGCGCGAGGTGGGCCGGCGCGCGCACTCGTTCGAGCTGAACGTGCAGGTACTGCCGCTCGCCCAGCGGGGACTGTGGTGGATCGGCTCCCTCACGATCGCCGTGACCGACGGCCTGCGCGGGGATGTGGCGGCCTTCGACGCGGCGATCCATCCGATCATCGCGGAACTGGCCTGAATTCAGTCCCCGTCGCGTCGAACGCGGGCGACCTCGACAGAGACGTCGCGGGCGCGCCGCGCCATAGCCCGGTCGAAGAGCAGGGCGATGACTCCGCCGACGGTGAGGCCGACCACGGCGCAGACGAGGGCGAGGAAGCCGAACACCTGCATCTGGGTGTACTGCACGCCCGCAGCGCTCGGCTCGTCGGTGCCGTGGAACGCGAAGGTCAGGATCATCGCGACGAGCACACCCACGGCCGCGCCCAGAACGAGGAAGACACCGTACTTGGGTGCGCGACGCACCCGCAGGGTCTCGACGTGTTCGTCGGTGACCGTGCGGGGGGTCTGGGGGTCCTGCGGCTCGGTGGCCATGGGTCCATTGTCTCATCCGCGGCATGCACGCTCGTCAGAGCGCTGGAGCGCGATGTCACGGCGCGGGGGCTCGGCGCGCCCGCGGACACGCCGAAGCGCCGGCCCCCAGGACCGGCGCTTCGGGTTTCGGCGCCCCGCGGAAGCCGTTCGCGGGGCGCCGAGCCTGTCAGGCCCGCTGACGGCGACGCATGGCCACCAGCAGCACGCCGCCGAACGCGATCACACCGATGCCGAACCAGAGCGCATCCGTCGGCGCAGCGGAGCCCGTGGACGCCAGCGCGCTGTCGGTGGCGCTGTCGCACGGCACCTCGGCACCGAGCGGCAGCGAGAAGGTGACGGCATCCAGCGCCGTGCCCGCCTCATAGAAGCCGGCGAAGGCCTGCGCACCCGCCGAGGTGAGCGTCGCCGACGCCCCGGAGAACGTCACACGGTTCGCTGACTCCTGCGCCTGAGGAAGGGACAGCGTCGCGAAGACGATGCCCGATGCGTTCGTGTCGGGCGAGCCGTTGAACCCCTTCGACTGCACGTTCAGGATGAGCGAGGCGGAACTCGCGTTGTTGATCTGGATGCGGGGGTTCGACAGCGTCATGTCGAGCGCACCGCTGTGCCCCGTGTAGTGCACGGATCCGCCGAAGCTCACCCGTCCGCGGTCGGCCTCGGTGTTGAAGGCCCCCGAACCTGCTCCCCAGCCGCCGTCGATCGCGCCGTTCGCGACCGAACCGGTGACGTAGGAGCGGAACGACTCCTTGACGCCCCAGTCGATGCTCGCGCCCGACACGGCGCGGGCGACGCAGACGGGAGCCGCGACCTGCTCGACTGCGGGGACGACGGTCGCCGCGGTGACGGAGAAGGGAGCGGATGCGACGACCGCACCGTTCACGCTGAGTTCGACCGTGTGCGCGCCCACCGGGAAGTCCGCGGGGACGTTCCAGCTGAACGTGACGGTGCCGCTGCCGCTCGCCGGCACCGTGCCGATGCGCACCGGCTCGGAGTGAGCGACGGCCGTCACGGCGTCGCCGGCCTGGAAGCCGCCTCCGGTGATCGTGAGCACACCACCCTGCTGCGCGCTCGCGCCGACCGGGAAGCCGACGAAGGGAGCCACGGGCTGCGCGACGGCGACCGGCGTGAACGTGTCGAGCGAACGGTCGGTGACGGACAGGCCGTGTGCCGCGGAGGTGACGACCTGGTAGCTCTTCGATGCGTCGAGCGCCCCTGCGGGCACGGTCAGCGTCGTCGAGAACGCGCCGTCGACGATACCGGCCGACGGGACCCACGCCTGGGCGATCCAGCCCGCGGTGGGCAGCGGCGAGCCGCCGCTCCAGGCGGAGGTCTCACCCAGCAGGACGTATGCGCCGTTCGCGGCGCCGGCTCCGACGAAGCCGGTACCGGCGACGGTCAGCACGTTCTGCACCGAGGGGTCCAGCGGCGTGCTCGGCGTCACCGTGACGGCGGGCTCGACCTCCGGCTCGGGCTCGGGCTGCACCGCCGCGAAGGACACGACGGCCTTGGCGTCCTGCGTGCGGTCGTTCATCGCGGTGTGGTTGGCGAGCGTGTACAGCGCGGTCGATCCGTCCTTCGGCTGCACCGTGAACGTGGTCGTGAAGGAGCCGTCCGGCTGGAAGGCGACCATCGTGGGAGTGGTCGGGTTGGAGGTGATCTGCTTCGCGCCGGTCGTGCACCGGTTCGCGGAGATGAATGTGAACGAGACCTCGCCCAGGGGCACATCGACACAGGAGGTGAGGTAGATCGGCTGGTTCGGGTTGTAGCCGGTTCCCGTGACGGTGATCTCCTCGCCGGCCGGGTTCAGCCCGGTCGACTTCGAGAGCGTGAGGGTCGGGGTGCGCTCCGCGGGGGGCGCGGTGATCGACACCGTGATCGCGGTCGAGGTCGACGCCGCGTATGCCGACGTGTCGGCGGGCGTGAACGCCGCCTTCAGTGTGTGGTCGGCGACGCTCAGCGACGAGGTCCGCAGCACCGCGGTGCCCGAAGCCGCTGCAACGCTGCCCAGAGACGCGGCACCGTCGAAGAACTCGACCGAGCCCGCCGCCGCGGGCGCGACCGTCGCGGTCAACGCCACCTCGGCTCCTGCCACGGCGGATGCGGGCGCGGCTGCGAGCGTGGTGGTGGTCGCCGTCGCGGGGAACAACGCCGTCCAGTCGATCGCGACGCCGGTACGCGCGTACAGGTTGCTCGCACTCGGGTTCGAGCGGGAGGGCCAGGCGATCACGTCGTAGGACTTCGTGCGGTCGAGCGTCGCGGCAGACTGCTCGAGCGAGCCGGAAATGGTGCCGGAGGGGTCGGGGGAGACCGCGGCGGCGGGGATGCTGCCGCCGAGCTGGATGCTGCCGAGATCCGTGTCGGCGGGGATGAGTGCGATGTACAGGGACGGCTGAGACTGCCCCGGAAGGGCCGCGATGTTGCCGTAGCCGCCTCCCGTGACGGAGACGGTGACGGATGTTCCGGGGTCGACGGCGGCGGTCGCCGAGAGCGTGTAGCTGGCGGCCTGGGCGGGAACGGCGGCGCCGAAGACGGCGGCGGAGGCGACGAGGGCGGTCGCCACCGCGCTCGCGAGCAGGCGCCGCAGCGACGCTCGAGGTGATCTGTGCACGGGTAACTCCTTGCGGAAGGCGGGTCGGTGATCGCGGGGCGTGACCCATCTCGCGATCAGACGTTAGCTTAGCCTTACCAAAGTCGAATCTGAGAATTCGATATGCGCCCGTTACGCGAAGCGCCGCGGCAGGACGATCGGCCGGCCGGTGTCGGGGTCGGTCAGGATCCGCACCGGTGTCGCGTAGACGGACTCGACACGCTCGGCGGTGAGCACCTCGGCGGGGTCACCGAAGGCGGCGAGCGCTCCGTCGGCGACCATCGCCACGTCGTCCGCGTATGCAGCCGCAAGGGACAGATCGTGCAGCACCACGACGACCGCTCGCCCGGCGGCGGCGAGTCGGCGGGCGATGCGCAGCACATCCTCCTGATGTCGGAGATCCAGCGCCGCGGTCGGCTCGTCGAGGAGCACCACGGGAGTGTCCTGCGCGAGCACCCGCGCGAGCGAGGTGCGGGCCTTCTCTCCCCCGAGAGCGACATGTACGTCCGGTCGGAGAGATGCGCGACATCGGCCGCCGCCATGGCGTCGGCGATGGCGGCGTCGTCGCTTCCGTGACCCTCCCCGCGCCAGGGAGCGCGGCCCATCTCCACCACTTCGTACGCGGTGAAGGCGAAGGCCACACGGTTCTCCTGCAGCAGCACCGACCGCATCCGCGCCAGTTCCGAGGGCCGGAGGGCGCCGATGGGTCGCCCGTCCAGGAGCACCTCGCCGGAGGCGGGTCGCACGTCGCCCGCCATGATCCCCATGAGACTGGACTTGCCGGCTCCGTTGGGGCCCACGAGCGCGACGACCCGGCCGAACCCGATGTCCAGGCTGATATCGCGCAGGATGTCGGCGCCGCCCAGACGCAGGCCGATCGTATCGAGACGGATCGCCGGCGCGCTCATGCCCATCCTCCGCCACGCCGACGGCTGCGCCGGATGAGCCAGTAGAAGAAGGGTCCGCCGATGAGCGAGGTGAGGATCCCGATGGGCAGATCGGCCGCCGGCACGATCGTGCGTGCGAGCAGATCGGCGTAGACGAGGATCACCGCCCCGCCGAGCAGGGAGGCGATCAGCAGCGGCCGGTTGGCGGGGCCCAGCAGCATCCGTACGAGATGAGGCACGACGAGCCCGACGAACGCGATGATGCCCACGAACGCGACGGCGACACCGGTCATGGAAGCCACCAGGACGATGGAGACGATCCGCAGCCGCTCCACGCGCACGCCGAGATGCGCCGCCGTCCGCTCTCCGAGCGCCAGCAGGTCGTACCTGCGCGCCAGCACGAGAGCACCCGCGGCGGAGAGCACACCCACGACGGCGACGACTCCGACCTCGTCCCACCGCGAGCCGTTCATGGACCCGAGCTGCCAGAAGACGATCTGCTCGCGAGAGGCGGTATCCCCGACGAACATGAACACGGCGAGAGCCGCGCCCGCGAAGGCGTTCACCGCGATGCCCGTGAGGATCAGCGTGACCGACTCGGTGCGCCCCTGAGCCCGCGCGGTCGCGTAGACGATCCCCGTCGCGGCGAGACCGCCGAGAAAGGCGAACACGGCGGTGGTCCACCCGCCGAAGGCGGCAAGGCCCAGCGTGATGGATGCAGCCGCGCCGACGGCGGCGCCAGAGGAGACGCCGACGACGCCGGGCTCGGCGAGCGGGTTTCCGAAGATCGACTGCATGACGGCACCCGCCATCGCGAGCAGGGCACCGACGAGCAGCGACATGACGACGCGGGGGAAGCGGATCTGCCACAGGGTCTGCTCGACGAGCGGATCGGTCGGAGCCCAGGGGTTCGCGACGCCGACCGCATGCAGGAGTGATCCGCCGACCTCGGATGCGGGGATGGGCAGCTGCCCCACACCCGCGGACAGGAACACCCCGACCACGAGGAGGACGCCGGCCGCGCCGCCCACCAGCACCCGACGGGCCCTCATCGCCCGAGCACTCACGACGCGGCCGGCGCGTACACGGCGCGCGCCAGCGCCTCGAGCACCTCGGCCGAGCGGGGGCCGAACGAGAGGATCTGACCGTCGGCCATGTCGACGAAGCGGCGGTGAGCCCCGGCCGTCGTTATGGCGATCGCCGGCTTCGCGGCGAGCAGTCCGTCGACGCCTCCGACGGACTCGATACCGCCGGACATGACCAGGATGAGGTCGGGATTCGCCGCGACCATCGCCTCATCGGTGAGCGGGCGCATCCCGTCCCATCCGAGCTCATCGGCCACATCGACGCCGCCCAGCGCCCGGATGAGCTCGTCGGCACCGGACTCCTCGCCGAACAGGTAGTACACGCCGGCCGTTCCCCGCAGGTAGAGGAAGACCATGCGCAGCCGATCTGCGTCGCTCGCAGGGGCGATCGCGGCGATGTCCGCTCGCGCGCGATCCACCTCGTCGCCGATGCGCGTGGCCAGGGCCTCCCCCGCCGCGGGCGCGCCGAACACCGCTGCGACGTCGCGGGCCAGCTGCTGCGCGCCGGCGAAAGATGCCTCGTTCTCGAGGAAGACGACGGGGATGCCCACATCCCTCAGCTGTTCGACCACGTCCCTCGGACCGATCGAGCCGTCCGTGATGACCAGCGTGGGGCGAAGCGCGATGACCGCCTCGGAGCTGACGGTGTGGCCACCGGTCGTGATGACGGGCAGATCCTCGACCCCCGGAAAGACGGTCGACACGTCGCGTCCGACGAGGGAGTCGCCGAAGCCGAGTCCCCAGACGGTCGCCGCCAACGAACCGGCCAGGTCCATCGCGACGACGCGGGAGGTATCTGCGACCGTCACCTCAGTCACTCCGCCGAGATCGTGGGAGAGTGCGGTCGTCGGCAGCGACTGCACGGGCTCGGCGGCGACCGGGACGATCGCCGCGTCGGGCAGGACGGCGGTGGACGGACCCTCGTACGAGCGCGGATCCTCGAGCACATTCCACTCCGACATCGGCACGGCCTCGACGGCCGGCGCCTCCGCGGACGACGACGGCGAGGGCGCAGCGCACCCGGCGAGCAACGCCGCGGTGGCCGCCAGAGCGGCGAGGAGGGCGCGGCGCCTCACGACGCGTCCTCGCCCCGGCGGCGTCTCAGCCGGGCGATGATCACCGTCGCTGCAGCAGCCACTGCGGCGAACGCGGCACCAACGCCCCACAGCCACACCGGGGCCGGCGTCTCGGCGGCGGCCGTCTCGGCGGCCGGGGTCGGCTCGGGCGCGGACGCCGCCTCGGGATCGGGGGCGGGATCGGCGCAGGCGAACGTCACGTCGAAGGAGATCGGATCGAATGCCGTCCCCGTCTCATAGTTGCCGAACTGCGCGTAGCCGTCCGCGGTGACGGCCGTGGGGACCTCCGTCGCGGAGATCCCGGTGTCGGTCGTCGTGGGCGCCGCGGCTGCGAGGTCGAGTGCAACGAAATCGACCTGAGCGGCGGAGTGCACCCGGTCGGTCGCCCCGGCCAGTGCGTCCTCCATCGAGAGCCCGCTCACGTCGAGCAGGAGGTGCGCGCCCGAGGAGTCGATGACCAGGGTGGGCTGGGCGATCGTCGTGTCGAGCAGCCCATTGTGCCCCGTGAAGCGCACACCGCCGCCGAAGGACACCGACCCCTCGCCCGTCACGGGATCCACGCTGCCGCCGGTGGCCGGCCAGCTGAAGACCGGCGTGGCGTAGGACGCACCGTCGACGGGCTCCCACGCCCCCTTCGCGATCGTGCCCGAGATGTAGGAGCGGAACGACTCCTTGAAGCCCCAGGTCAGCGAACCGCCGGTCACCGCGCACGCCTCGTCGACCGCTGCGGCAGACCGCTCCGTGCCGAGAGCGGGCGTGGGCAGTGCAAGCAGTGCGGCGGACAGCGCGATCGCGGACACAGCGGAACGAAAGAGCATGGCGGGACCATTCCGTTGGCGAATGAGGTAAGGCTTGCCTACCCTATCGGATGGTCGCGGACCGCCCGGAAGACGTTACGGCCGCAACGGCAGCAGGTCAGAGACGTCCGACCGGGTGCCCGACGCACGGATGCGGCCGGCGGTCGCCGCATCCGCCCACGATTGAGTCCCCGTCGCGAGGGCGATCCACGTCCGCGCGTCTGTCTCCACGACGTTCGGCGGCGTGCCTCGCGTATGACGCGGCCCCTCGATGATCTGGACCGCGCCGAAGGGGGAACGCGCACCTCGACCGTGTGGCCGGGCGCCTTCTCCGCGAGCAGTTGCAGGAGGTACCGCACGGCCGCCGCGAGGTCGGCGCGAGCGGGCTGTTCGGCCGCCGCCACCGCGGCGAGCGCGGCGCGGCCGGCGTCGGTGGTGATGCGCGGCATGACGCCACGCTACCCCGGCACCCGCGAGCCGCTCTCGGTAGGGTGGGCGCGTGAAGATCCTCGTTCTCGGCTCCGGCGCGCGCGAGCACGCCATCATCCTCGCGCTCGCCTCCGAACAGGCGCACCACGAGATCCTCGCGGCGCCGGGCAATGCCGGAATCGCCCGCGACGCCACGATCGCGCGCGTCCCCGACGGAGGAGTGCTGAACCCCGAGGACCCCGCCGCCGTCACCGAGTACGCCAACGCCCACGCGATCGATCTCGTGGTCATCGGCCCGGAGGCCCCACTCGTCGCCGGCGTCGCCGATGCCCTCCGCGAGCACGGCATCCCCGTGTTCGGACCCGGACGGGCCGCGGCACAGCTCGAGGGCTCGAAGACCTTCGCGAAGCGGATCATGGATGCCGCGGGTGTTCCCACCGGCCGCGCGGTCCGCGCTCGGACGATCGATGAGGTGCGGTCGGCGCTCGACGAGCTCGGCGCCCCGCACGTCGTCAAAGCGGACGGGCTCGCCGCCGGCAAGGGCGTGATCGTCACCGAGGACCGCGACGCGGCGCTCGCGCACGCCGCGGAGTTCCTCCCGACCGGTGCCGTGCTCATCGAGGAGTTCCTGTCCGGCCCCGAGGTCTCCCTCTTCTTCCTCAGCGACGGCGACACCGTGCGCCCGCTCAGCCCGGCGCAGGACTTCAAGCGCCTGGGCGACGGCGACAGCGGTCCGAACACGGGCGGCATGGGCGCCTACTCGCCGCTGCCCTGGCTCGCCGCGAGCTTCGGCGACGAGCGCTCGTTCGTCGATCTCGTCACCGAGACGGTCGCGCTTCCCGTCATCCGGGAGCTCGACCGCGAGGGCACGCCCTTCATCGGCCTCCTGTACGCCGGACTCATCCTCACCGACTCCGGCGTCAAGGTCATCGAGTTCAACGCCCGGTTCGGCGACCCCGAGACGCAGGTCGTGCTGCCGCGCCTGATCACGCCGCTCTCGCGACTGCTCCTGTCGGCGGCGTCCGGCACGCTCGAAGACGAACCGCGTCCGGAGTTCTCGGATGCGGCAGCGGTGACGGTGGTGCTCGCGAGCGAGGGGTACCCGGTGACGCCCGTCACGGGCCGCCCCATCGAGGGGCTGGATGCGGCCGCATCCGTTGACGGAGTGCACATCGCCCACGCCGCCACCCGGGACCAGGACGGCGAACTCGTCGCGACGGGTGGGCGCGTCCTGAACGTGGTGGCCGTGGCCGACGACTTCGCCACCGCCCGCGAGCGCGCCTACCGCGCGCTCGCACAGGTCGAGCTGGCGGGCG
Organism: Microbacterium sp. KU4F; assembly: GCF_056868075.1. Classification (NCBI taxonomy): domain Bacteria; kingdom Bacillati; phylum Actinomycetota; class Actinomycetes; order Micrococcales; family Microbacteriaceae; genus Microbacterium; species Microbacterium sp. KU4F. Next base: position 1,945,104 of record NZ_CP200324.1, read on the forward strand.
GACAGTTCCGCACCGACATCGCGGCACGCGTCGCCGACTGACGCACCGCGCCCGCGTATCCGCCCCGGCGCCGCACGAACTCCTGCACGATCGCGCCACGCACGCGCGTGAGCACCATCCAGGCGAGATCTGCCGGAGTTCGCGCGCCCGCGGCGCGGGTCACTGCACGCGCGCCTGCACCCAGCCGGCACTGGTGCCGCCGGTGGTGACGAGAACCTGCACGGGGCCTTCCACGTCGACCCGCTGATGATCCTGCATCTGGAGGGTGTCGTCGCAGGCGAACGAGCCGGAGGCGATCGCACGGCGCTCCTGATCGACGGCGGAGGTCATCACCTCGTAGCTGATGTCGCCGCCCGTGCACCACGCGTCGATGCGGAGGATCTGGCCGGGCGAGACGACCGCCGGGCCCGTGATCGAGGCGTTTGAGGCGGCGTCGCCGTCCGGGTCGAATCTCGTGAGCGCCACCTGGGCGGGGTCGTCGGCGTCGGGCTCGAGCGGCGCCGGGGGCGGGGTGGTCTGCTCACCGGAGGGCGCGGACGGCGTGACGGAGACGGTCGGTGCGCTGTCGTCGGGCCCCGCCGAGCACCCGGCGAGACCGAGAGCGGCGAGGACCACACCACCGAGAAGGAGGGGACGGATGCGGCTGCTCATGCCTTCCACGGTAGGAAGCGCCCGCCGCAGCAGCCCACCCCGTTGATCCATGAGCCCGCGCCGTCTACGGTGGGCGCCCTCATCCGGCCCGAACTCCTGCAGAACCGGCGCGCCGCGGTCCGGAAGTCCGCGATGGCCTCTTTCTGCAGGAGTCCGGACCTGCGCTCAGCGGCGCACGAGCTCCTTCGGACGCCGCATGAACAGCACCGCGACGAGGCCCACGACGATGATCCCGGCGGGCAGCAGCGTGGCCTGCGCCATGGCGGTGGAGAACCCGGCGATCACCGGCTCCGGGAGGGTACCGGTGCCGAAGCCGGAGGCGGCATCCCCCGCACCCGGGAGGTTGGCCTCGAGGCGGGCCTGCATGACCGCCGCGATCGCCGCCGAGCCGATGACCGAGCCGACGACGCGCGTCGTGTTGTAGATGCCGGCGCCCGCACCCGCCTGGCGCGGCGGGAGTCCGCGCGTGGCGGTCGTCGCCAGCGGCCCCCACATCCCGGCGTTGCCGATTCCCTGCAGAGCGGAGGGAAGCAGGAAGAGCCAGATCGGCGTCGTGGGGTCGCCGATGAGGACCGAGTTGAAGACGAGCGAGCCGCCGACCAGGACGAGCCCCGGCACGAGGATGACCCGGGGGTCGACCCGGTCGAGGAGACGGCCGGCCAGGGGTGCGAGCACGCCCGAGAGCACGGCCATGGGGATCATCAGCAACGCGGCCTCGGTCGGCGTCAGCCCCCGAGCCAGCTGCAGCGCGAACATGAACGGGACCGACATGGCCGTCACCGCGAAACCCACCGCCGCGATGCCCGCGTTCGCCGCCGAGAAGTTGCGGTCGCGGAACAGGTCCAACGGCACGAGCGGTTCGCTGCGGGTGCGCCCCTGCGTCCAGATGAAGATCGCGAGCACGACGACACCGACGGCGATCATGAGCCACACCCACGGCGCCCAGTCGAAGTGCTCGCCCTCCTGCAAGCCGAAGACGATGAGGAACAGCGCGAGGGCGGAGAGGAAGACGCCGACCATGTCGAAGCGGTGACGGTGCGTCTCGAGCTGCGGCACCAGGATCCACGCGAGGACCAGTCCGATGATGCCGACGGGCACGTTGATGAAGAAGATCCACTCCCAGCCGAGGCCGTCCACGAGCAGTCCGCCGGCGAGGGGGCCGACGAGCATCGCCACACCGGCGGTCGCGCCCCACAGGCCCATGGCGGCGCCGCGCTGCGAGGGCGGGAAGGTACGCGTGATCACGGCCATCGTCTGCGGCGTGACGAGCGCGGCGCCGATTCCCTGCACGGCGCGCATGGCGACGAGCATGCCGAGACTGGACGAGAGCCCGCATCCGAGCGATGCGAGCGTGAACAGCGCGAGGCCGATGAGGTAGATGTTCTTGGGCCCGAACCGGTCGCCGAGACGGCCCGTGATCAGTAGCGGCACGGCGTAGGCGAGCAGGTAGGCGCTGGTCACCCACACGACGTTGTCGAGGTTGTTGGTGTTCGGATCCAGCGCGGCCTTGATCGCGGGGTTGGCGACCGAGACGATCGTGGTGTCGACCAGGATCATGAAGAACCCGATGACGAGGGCCCAGAGGGCCGGCCACGGGCTGCGGGTGGGTGTGTTGGTGTTGGCAGTGGTGGGAGCGCTCATTCGCGAGCAGCCTTTCTCTGGGTGAGGTACCGGTCGCTGGTGCGGTCGTGCGCATCCGGCCCCCAGGCGAAGCTCGGGTCGCCGAGGCGCCCGAGGAAAGCGTCGAGCCAGGCCAGGTCGGCCTCGGCGAGCGCACGGGAGCGATCGACCTCGATGAGGTACTGCTCGGAGACTCCTCCCGGGCGGGCCTTGTTCAGCCCCGCGACGAGGTCGGCGATCTGCTCCGTCAGCGCGGCGCGGCGCACCGCGAGCAGCGCCGCGACGTCGTCGCGGTCGAGGTTGTGGGCCTCGGCGAGCGCGACGCGGAACTCGACCGGACGGTCGATGCGCACGAGTTCGGCGCGGATCCACTCATCCAACGACGAGAGCCCGGCATCCGTCAGCGCGTACGACGTGCGCTCGGGACGATTTCCCTCACGCTCGGTGCCCGCCTCGGCGATGAGACCCGCCCTCTCGAGCCGGGCGACCGTGTGGTAGACCGTGCCGCCGGTGACGTTCAGGATGCGGTCGTCGTGGCGCAGTCTCATGAGCCGCAGCATCTCGTAGGGGTGCATGGGGTCTTCGCGCAGCAGCGCGAGCACCATGATCCCCAACGGGGTGATCCGAGCCGTCATTCGATACTCCATGTCGATTAGTCCACATGGAGTATACACCCGCGGCGTACCCTTGCGGCATGCCGGATCCGCAGCGCGAGGCCGCCCGCCGACGCGGCCACGAGATCTTCGATCCGATCGTCGAGCCGGTGCCCGAGATCGTGCGCGACGCGTACGCCTTCCTCGACGAGATCACGCCCTGACGAACGCGACGGGCGTGCGCCGCCCGCACGGGATAATGGGCGGGTGAACGACCCTGCGCTCCTCGACGGCTGGCGGCACGTGTACTCCGGGAAGGTCCGGGACCTCTACGTTCCCGATGACACCCCCGAAGGCGCTTCCGGCGAGCGCATGCTCGTCGTCGCGAGCGACCGCGTAAGCTCCTTCGACCACGTGCTCGAGCCCGGCATCCCCGACAAGGGCGTGCTGCTGACGACCCTGAGCCTCTGGTGGTTCGACCGCCTCGCCGGCGGAGACGGCGGCCGCCGCATCCCGAACCACCTCGTCGCGGACCACGTTCTCGGCTCCGATGACAGCGCGCATGAGCTCATCCCAGATGCGGTCGCCGGTCGGGCCATGCTCGTGCGCGCGCTCGACATGCAGCCCATCGAGTGCGTCGTGCGCGGCTATCTCACCGGATCCGGCTGGCTCGAGTACCAGAGCACCGGGACGGTCTGCGGCATCCCGATCACCCCGGGCCTCACCGACGGCGACCGCCTGCCGGAGCCGATCTTCACGCCGGCGTACAAGGCGCCGATGGGCGAGCACGACGAGAACATCTCGTTCGAGCGCACCGCCGAGATCGTGGGGAGCGAGATGGCCGAGCGCCTGCGCGAGCTCTCGCTGGAGATCTACGCGCGCGCCGCCGCCACCGCGGAGGAGCGCGGGCTGATCCTCGCGGACACCAAGTTCGAGTTCGGAGTCGATGAGCACGGCGTGCTCACCCTCGCGGACGAGGTCCTCACCCCCGACTCGTCGCGCTACTGGGATGCGGATGCGTGGCGCACCGGCACGACCCCCGCCGAGCGGATGGCGAGCTTCGACAAGCAGATCGTGCGCAACTGGCTCGCCGCAGCCTGGGTTCCCCGCGAGGGTGAGCCGCCGCGGTTGCCCGACGAGATCGCTGCGCAGACCTCCGCGCGCTATGCCGAGCTGCTGCGCCGACTGACCACCGTCTGACCCACCACCGCATCCGCGTCGCCCTGCGGGCCTGCGGACACTACCGCCGCCCCCGTCGGCACGCCAGACTTGCCACGAGACTGCACTTTCGCCACGAGATCACGGGTAGTACCCGTGATCTCGTGCGGGAGATGCAGTCTCGCGGGATGAACCGCCCCCGAAAGGACCACCCATGCCCCTGTGGAAGATCCACGGAAACGGCCGCACCGTCGCCCCGGGCGACGTCGTCGCCCCCGACGAACGCCTGAACTGGCCCGCGACCATTGCGATCGGCGCCCAGCACGTGATCGCCATGTTCGGCGCCACGTTCCTCGTGCCGGTCCTGACCGGCTTCCCCGTCGCCACGACCCTGCTGTTCTCCGGCATCGGCACGCTGCTGTTCCTCGTGGTCACGAAGAACAAGCTCCCGAGCTACCTGGGGTCCTCGTTCGCCTTCATCGCGCCCGTGACGGCGGCGACCGCATCCGCCGGCATGGGATCCGCTCTCGCGGGCATCGTCGCCGTGGGCGTGCTGCTCGCGATCATCGGTGTCGTCGTCCAGCTCGCCGGCCTCGGCTGGGTCGACAAGCTCATGCCTCCGGTCGTCGCCGGCGCCATCGTCGCGCTGATCGGCTTCAACCTCGCCCCCGCCGCCTGGAACAACTTCCAACAGGCACCCGTGATCGCCTCGATCACCCTGGCCGCCGTCATCCTGTTCAGCGTGCTCTTCCGCGGCTTCCTCGGCCGGATCTCGATCTTCCTCGGCGTCGTCGTCGGCTACATCGCCGCGGCCATCGCCGGCGAGCTCGACTTCAGCAGCGTGGCGGATGCGGCCTGGGTCGGCCTGCCCACCTTCCACATCGCCGACTTCGCGAGCGGCGGTACGTGGAGCGCGATCGCGATGTTCCTGCCGGTCGTGCTCGTGCTGGTGGCCGAGAACGTCGGTCACGTGCGCGGCGTCGCCACGATGACGGATGCGTCCGTCAACCGCTCCACCGGCCGCGCCCTCATCGCCGACGGCGCCGCGACCACCGTCGCCGGGTTCTTCGGCGGCTCGGGCACCACGACCTACGGCGAGAACATCGGCGTGATGGCCGCGACCCGCGTGTACTCGACGGCCGCGTACTGGGTCGCCGGCGTGGTGGCGATCCTGCTGAGCCTCTCCCCCAAGATCGGCGCCGTCATCAACTCCGTGCCGGCGGGCGTGCTGGGCGGCGTGACGACCGCGCTCTACGGTCTGATCGGCATCATCGGCATCAAGATCTGGGTGGACAACCGCGTGGACTTCTCCCGCCCGGTGAACCAGTACACCGCCGCCGTGGCCCTCGTCATGGCGATCGCCGGGTTCTCGATGTCGTGGGGCGACTTCCAGCTGGGCGCGATCGTGGTCGCCACCGCCGCGGCCCTGGTGATCTATCACCTCGGCAACGCCATCGCGCGCTGGCGCAAGACGGGCGCCGACGATGGCGGCCCCATCCCTGCGGTCGGCCCGCTGGGCGGCGACCCCGAGTGAGGCGTGGGCGCCGCGGGCGGGATCATCCCGCCCGCGGCGCCCCGCATCCGGTCGACCCGGATGCGGCGGCTCAGGCCGACTCGCGCCGGATGAGCTCGGACGACAGGATCGTGGCGTGCGGGGGGTTCTGGCCCGCGAGCAGCGCCAGCAGCACGTCGACCATCTGCTCACCCTGCAGCTGCGAGGGCTGGCGGACGGTCGTGAGCGCGGGGGTCACCGCGGTGGCGACCGGCGAGTCGTCGAACCCGACGATCGCGATGTCGTCGGGCACACTCAGGCCGGTGCGCTCGAGCGCCGCCAGCGCGCCGCGCGCCATGAGGTCACTCGCGATGAACAGGGCGTCGATCTCGGCACCGGAGGCGAGGATGCGCTGCATCGCCGCGTAGCCCCCCGCCGAGCTGAAGCCCCCGTCCTCGATCGGACCGACCTGCAGCCCGGCATCCTGGAGCACCTCGCGGTACCCGGTGAGACGGTCGATGCCCGCGGGCATGTCGATGGGCCCCGAGATCGTGCCGATGCGGGTGCGGCCCGCCTCGACGAGATGCCGTGTCGCCGTGCGCCCTCCGTCGACGTTGTCGATGTCGACGAAGTACGCACCGTCGCGGCCGTGGGCGGGCCGGCCGCCGTAGACGACGGGGACGGCCGCCGCGATCCGGTCGACGAACGTGTCGGTCGTGTGGTGCGAGACGACGATCGCGCCGTCGACGGCGCCGCTGCGCAGATACGCCGCCGTCTTGTCCCGCGGGTCGTTGCTCGCGATGATGAGATTCAGCACGTAGTCGGACCTGCTGAGCCGGGCGTTGATCCCCGACACGATCGACGCGAAGAACGGGTCGCCGAAGAACCGGTTGGTGTCTTCGGGCACGATCAGCGCGATCGCCATCGTCGCCCGGCTCGCGAGCGAGCGCGCGGCCCGGTTGGGCACGTAGTTCAGTTCGCTGATGGCGAGTTCGACGGCGGCCACCGCAGCGGGACTCACTGCGGTGGCGCCGTTGACGACTCGGGAGACCGTGGACCGGGAGACCCCGGCCATCGCCGCGACGTCCTCGATGGTGGCGGTGGCACGACGAGGGTCGCTGGTCACGGTTCTCTACCTCTGCAGGACGGCGCCCTCGGGCGCGTTATCGATCGCACGGGCGGCGATGACCCGACGATACTCCAGAGCGCTGTTCTTCAACGTACGCACCTGGGTGTCGTAGTCGACGTGGACGATGCCGAAGCGCTTCTCGTAGCCCCATGCCCACTCGAAGTTGTCGAGCAGCGACCAGTAGAAGTAGCCGCGCACGTCGACGCCCGCGTCAGCCGCATCCAGCACGGCCGACAGGTGCGCACGCAGGAACTGGGTGCGCTCGGCGTCCTTCACCCGGGCGATCCCGTCCTCGACGACGAGCTCGTCGTCGTAGGCCGCACCGTTCTCGGTGACGTAGAGCACGGTGCCCGCGGGGGCTGCGTACTCGTCCGAGACGCGACGCAGGAGCCTGGTCAGGCCCTCGGGCTGCACCTCCCAGTTCATCGAGGTGCGCGGCAGGCCTCGGTCGTGCCAGTAGATCCCCTCCGCCGCCGGGAACGGCGAGCGGCCGGGACGATCGGTGGGAGCCTCGCCGGGCAGCGGCGGGTTCGGGTCGGGCTGGGCGCCCACGAACTCACCGTGGTAGTAATTCACGCCGAGACTGTCGATGGGCTGCGAGATGAGCTCAAGGTCGCCGGGACGGATGGCTGCCTGCCACGTCTCGACCGCCGCGGCATCGACGACGCGGATGTCGTCGACCACGTCCTCCGGGTAGGAGCCCCGGAAGATCGGGTCGAGGAACCAGCGGTTGAACTGACCGTCGATGCGACGCGCCGCATCCCGGTCGCCCTCGTTCTGCGGGTCCACGGGGTCGGGAACGGTGAGGTTCAGCGTGATCCCGAGGTTCTTGCCCGCGTCGCGTCCGCGGAGCTCCTGCACCACCTGGCCATGACCGAGCAGGAGGTGGTGCGAGGCCAGCATCCCCTCGGCGATGGAGTAGTGACCAGGAGCGTGGATGCCGGCGGTGTAGCTCAGGAACGACGAGCACCACGGCTCGTTCAGCGTGGTCCAGATGTCGACCCGGTCGCCCAGCGCGTCGTACACGTCCAGCGCGTACTCCGTGAACAGGTCGCTCGACTCCCGCACCGCCCAGCCGCCGCGTTCCTGCAGCGCCTGCGGCATGTCCCAGTGGTAGAGCGTGAGCCACGGCAGGATGTCGGCGTCGCGCAGCTCGTCGACCAGACGCTTGTAGAAGTCGAGGCCCTTCTGGTTGAGAGGACCGGCGTCCGGGCGAACCCGCGACCACGAGACCGAGAACCGGTACGTGTCCAGCCCCAGCCCCTTCATGAGCGCGACGTCATCGCCGTAGCGGTGATAGTGGTCGCACGCGACATCACCGTTATCGCCGTTGATGACGGCACCGGGCTCACGGCAGAACGCGTCCCAGATGGATGCGGTCCGTCCGTCCTCGAAGGCAGCGCCCTCGATCTGGAAGGCTGCGGTGGCCGCTCCGAACAGGAAGTTCCGCGGGAACGCGCGCAGAGCGTCGCTCATTGTCGATGTACCTTTCTCGCGCCGGGCCTCAGCCCTTGACGGCGCCTTGCATGATTCCGCTCACCAGCTGCTTGCCGGCGAAGACGAAGAGGATCAGAAGCGGGATCGTCGACAGCAGCACGCCCGCGAGGACGATGGAGTAGTCGACGAAGTAGTTGGACTGCAGCAGCGACAGCGCGACGGGGAGCGTCGGGTTCTGCCGGTCGAGCACGATGAACGGCCAGAAGAAGTTGTTCCAGGCTGTCACGAACGTGAACAGCGCCAGCATCGCGGCCGCGGGACGCGCGGCGGGCACCCCCACCGTGAGGAAGGTGCGGAACGAACTCGCCCCGTCGACGCGGGCCGCCTCGATCAGCTCGTCCGGCACGGCCTGGCGGATGTACTGCGTCATCCAGAACACGCCGAAGGCGCTCACCAGGGCCGGGATGATGATGGCGCCGATCTGGCCCGTCCATCCGATCTCGCTGAACAGGAGGTACAGCGGCACGACGCCGAGCTGGGTCGGTACGGCCATCGTGGCGATCACGAACACCAGCAGCCAGCTCGAGCCGCGGAACTTCAGCTTGGCGAAGGCCCATCCGGCGAGCGTCGAGAAGAACACGACGGATGCGGCGATGAGAGCCGAGCTGAAGATCGAGTTCCACAGCGCGGGCCAGAAGTTCACGGCCGGGTCGTTGATGACCTTGGCGGCGTTCGCGATGAAGTTGCCGCCGGGGATCCACGACATGTTGGGGTCGCGGATCGTGTAGGAGTCGCCGGAGCCGATGAGCAGCGACCAGTAGAAGGGGAACGCGGCGCTGAGCAGCACGACGCCGAGGGCGGCGTACACGAACCAGCCCGGACGCGAGCCTCGCACCGGGCGCCGCCGGCGCACCGGCTTGCGGCCGGGTTCCAACAGCGCTTCCTCCGCCGCGACGGGCGGGGTCTGCAAAGTGGTCATCGGAGGACCTCCGTCTTCTGGGACGCGGTGGTGCGGGAGGCTTCGACCGCCTCCTTGGCGGCGCGTCGGGCGGCGCGCATCTGGGCTCGGCTCATATCGGACTTCTTGCCCTCGTCACGCACGAGCCCGCGGGTGACGAAGAGGTTGATCGCGCCGATGGCGAGAATGATGAGGAAGAGGATCCACGCCAGGGCCGCGGCGCGGCCGAAGTTCCACTGGCCCCATCCGAGGTCGTAGAGCCACAGGGTGATGGTGAGCCACTGGTTGTCGGCGCCGCCGGTTCCGGTCTGGTCGTACATGCGCGGCTCGTCGAAGATCTGCAGGCCGCCGATCGTCGAGGTGATGATGACGAAGATCAGGGTGGGCTTCAGGCTCGGCAGCGTGATGGAGAAGAACTGCCGGATCTTGCCGGCGCCGTCGACCGTCGCCGCTTCGTAGAAGTCGCGCGGGATGGCCTGCATGGCCGCGAGCAGGATGAGGGTGTTGTACCCGGTCCAGCGGAAGTTGACCATCGTCGCGATGGCGATGTGGCTGGCGAACGCATCCGAATGCCACTTGATGGCGGGGATGCCGAGGTCGGTCAGGATCGAGTTCACGAGACCGTACTGGTCGCCGAACATGTTGGAGAAGATGAGCGCCACGGCGACGGGCGCCATGACGTAGGGCAGCAGCACGCCCATGCGCCAGAACGTCTTGGCGCGGATGTTCTGGTCCAGCAGCACCGCGATGAACACCGCGAGGATCAGCTGCGGGACCGTGGAGAGCAGGAAGATCGAGAACGAGTTGCGCAGCGCCGTCCAGAACTTCGGGTCGTTGATGACCGTCGCGTACTGGTCGAAGCCGACGAAGGTGCCCGTGCCGCGCACGAGATCCCAGTCCTGGAAAGAGATGTACGCCGTGTAGGCGATCGGGAAGAGCCCGACGATCAGGAACAGGATGAAGAAGGGGGAGATGTACAGATAGGGGGACAGCTTGAGGTCCCAGGAGCTGAGGCTCTTGCCACCGAAGCCGATGCGCTTGGGGGATCTGGCCGTCGTGGACGAGGCGCTCACGTCGTTCCTTCGTTTCGTTGAGCGTGAGACGGGCCCGCAGGGTCGGCCCTGCGGGCCCGTCTCACTGCGGGATTACTTGATGGCCTCGACCTCAGAGACCCACTGGTCCCACGAAGCCTTCGCGTCCTGCGTGCCGTCCTCGACGCGCGTGAGCGCCTTCTGCATCGCGTCGTTGACCTGGAAGTAGAACTCGCCCTTGAAGGGGGAGACCGTCACGGCCGTGGCCCGCTCGGAGAAGATCTGGCCGACCGGCGCGTTGTTGAAGTACTCGTTGGTCGAGTCCAGCAGCGTGGCGTCGGTGAGCGCGTCGTTCTGGCTCGGGAAGGTGCCGGCGTTCTCGAAGGCCTTGACCTGGGTCTTGGCGTCGGTCAGCCAGTCGGCCAGCTTCTGGGCGGCCGCGACGTTCTTGCCGTTGGCAGGGATCGTCAGGTACGAGCCGCCCCAGTTGCCGCCGCCGTTGGGGAACATCGGCGCGACGTCCCATCCGGTGACGTCCTTCGCGTTGCCGGAGATGACACCGAGCATCCAGCCGGGGCAGAGCATCGTGGCGAAGTCGCCGTTGCTGAGACCGGCGAACCAGTCGTCCGACCACTGGCTGAAGTGCGCCGACTGCGTCGCGCTGGCCGCGGTGACCTGGTCGTAGATGTCCTTGACCTCGGGGTTGGTCGTGGCGGTGATCTTGCCGTCCGAGGGGTTCTCGTAGGCCGCCTCGACCTGGTTGATCATGCCCTGGTAGGTGCCGCCGGCCGAGTCGAAGAACGCCTTGCCGGTCGCTGCCACGTACTGGTCGCCGACCTTGAAGTAATTGGCCCAGTCGCCGTCGAAGAGCTTGCCGACCTCGGTGCGGTCGGTCGGGAGACCTGCGGCCTGGAACAGGTCGGAGCGGTAGCAGATGGCTTCGGGACCGATGTCGGTGCCGTAGCCGATGAGGTTGCCGTCGGCGTCGGTCGCGGCCTTGACCTTCCAGTCCAGCCAGCGGTCGGTCAGGTCGGTGGGGACCGGGGCGAGCATGTCGGAGTACTGCATGACCTCGGGCAGCCAGTCGACCTCGATCGCCTCGATGTCGGCGAGGCCCGTCTTGCCGAGCTTCTGGAAGTAGTTGGCGCGAGCGTCGTTGGAGGTCGCGGCCTTGTTGTGGACGATCTTCACGTTCGGGTTCTCGTCCATGTACTCCTGCAGGAGTGCATCGGTGTAGCCGAAGTCGTTGAAGGTGGCGATGGTCAGCGTGACCGGGGCGTTCGGGTCGGACTGCTCGCCGCCGCCGGTCGAACAACCGGCGAGGACGATGGCTGCGGTTGCGATGCCGGCGGCGAGGCCGAGCGGTCGCAGGGCGCGTGATTTCACGGGACACTCCTTTGTGGATGCGGTTCGGTGCCAGAAAGCTCTCGATGTCCCCAGGACTGGGAGCGCTCTCATCGGACGCGATTCACAGTATGGGAGCGCTCCCGAGAGGTCAAGAGAGCGCTCTCACCGTTCGAGTAACAGTTAGATAACGCACCGGCACCGCGGGCGTCCTGCCCGCCTCTAGACTGGGAGCAGACCATCTCCCGCGCACCCTCGGAGCCGTTATGCCCACGATCGTCGTCGATGTCATGCCCAAGGCCGAACTGCTCGACCCGCAGGGCAAGGCGGTCCAGAACGCCCTGCACCGCCTCGGCGTCGAGGACTTCGGCTCCGTCCGGATCGGGAAGCGATTCGAGCTGACCGTCGAGGGTACCGTCGACGAGGCACTGCTCGAGAAGGTGCGCGAGATCGCCGACGACGTGCTCTCCAACGCCGTCATCGAGGACGTCGTCGGCATCGAGGTCGTCGAATGAGCGTACGCATCGGGGTCATCACCTTCCCCGGTTCGCTCGACGACCGCGACGCGCAGCGCGCCATCCGCGTCGCCGGGGCGGAGCCCGTCGCGCTCTGGCACGGCGACCACGACCTGCAGGGCGTCGATGCCCTGGTCCTGCCCGGCGGCTTCAGCTACGGCGACTACCTCCGGGCGGGTGCGATCGCGGCCCTGGCGCCGATCATGTCCGAGGTGAAGGATGCGGCCGCCGCCGGCATGCCGATCCTCGGCATCTGCAACGGCTTCCAGATGCTCGTCGAGGCGCACCTGCTGCCGGGCGGACTGATCCGCAACGCGCACCAGCAGTTCGTGCGCCGCGACCAGCGGCTGCGCGTCGAGAACGCCGACACCGCCTGGACCAGCGACTTCACGGCGGGCCAGGAGATCGTCATCCCGTTGAAGAACGCCGACGGCGGCTACATCGCCGACGCCGAGACGCTCGCGCGCGTCGAGGGCGAGGGCCTCGTGGCGTTCCGCTACGTCGGGGTCAACCCCAACGGCTCGCTCGACGACATCGCCGGGCTCACCAACGAACGCGGCAACGTCGTGGGGCTCATGCCGCATCCCGAGCACGCGGTCGAGCCGGGCTTCGGACCCGACACCTCCGCCGCGATGCGCTCCGGCGTCGACGGCCTCGGCTTCTTCAGCTCGGCCATCCAGGCCGTGGTCTCCGCCGCCGCCTGACCCGGGAGCGCACAGCCTCCCTTTCCCCGTTCGCCTGTCACAGATCGAGCCCCGCGCGTCGATCTGTGACAGGCGAACGTGGGGGCGCCGCCGGACGGGGCGAGCACCGGTCGCGCCTCATCGGGCATGACACGTGTCATGCCCGAGTCGTGACAGAAGCCTCCGGCGCGGAAGGTCGCCGCGCGGTTGGCTGAAGGCATGAGCGAACCGCGCGTGCAGATACCCGACACCCCCCTCGCCCCGGATGCGGCGGCCGTCGAGCTGAAAGCCATCGTGCGCCGCTTCGGCCGCGCCGGCCAGCGCTTCACCGCCGTCGACGGCATCGACCTGTGCATCGAGCGTGGCGAGATCGTGGCGCTGCTCGGCCCGAACGGAGCAGGCAAGACCACGACCATCGACGTGCTGTTGGGACTCGCGGAGCCCGATGAGGGCAGCGCGCTCGTCTTCGGCGCGCACCCACACCGCGCGGTGGCGGCCGGCCGGCTCGCCGCCGTGCTGCAGACCGGCGGCCTGCTGTCGGATCTCACCGTGCGAGAGACGGTCACGGTCATCGCGGACCTGTACGGCGCGGGCTCCCGCGTCGCCGAGGTGATGGAGCGCGCCGATCTCACCGAGATCGCCCGCCGCCGGGTGGGCAAGTGCTCCGGCGGCGAGAAGCAGCGCGTGAAGTTCGCGCTCGCGCTCCTGCCCGACCCCGATGTGCTGGTGCTCGACGAGCCCACCGCGGGCATGGACGTCACGGCCCGTCGCCGGTTCTGGCAGGCGATGCGCGCCGACGCGGATGCGGGACGCACGATCATCTTCGCCACGCACTACCTCGAAGAGGCCGAGCAGTTCGCCCGGCGCACCGTCGTGATGAGCCGCGGCCGCATCGTCGCCGATGCCGCCACCGCGCACCTGCGCGCCTCCCTCGGAGGCCGCCTCGTCTCGGCGACGCTCGCCGACGAGACGCTCGCCACCGCCTTCGCCGCCGAACTGGTGGGCGACGAGTCCGCCGCCGAGGTGTCGGTGGACGCATCGCGACTCACGGTGCGCACCGCCGCATCCGACGCTCTCGCCGCGCGCCTGCTCGCCGCGGGCGCCAGCGACCTGGAGATCACCGCGCCGACCCTGGAATCCGCCTTCACCCGACTCACCGAGGAGCCCTCATGAGCACGCTCGTCTCGCCCGCGATGTACCGCATCGAGGGCCTGCGTCAGTTGCGGAACCCGTACACGCTGGCCTTCACGCTGGCCATGCCGTTCGCGATGTACCTGCTCTTCGGGGCCAGTATGGACTACGCCTCGCAGAGCGTCGGTCACGCGAACGCCTCGTTCTACGTCATGGTCTCGATGGGCGCCTACGGCACCGCGACGGCGATGAGCTCGCTGTGCTCGCTCGCCGCATCCGAGGTCGGACAGGGGTGGGGACGCCAGCTCGCGCTCACGCCTCTCTCGACCGCCGGATACGCCCTGACGAAGGTGCTCTCCGCGATGTCGTTCGCCGCACTGTCGGTGCTCATCGTCTACATCGCCGGATACGTCACGGGCGCCGCGGCCGACGACGTGTGGCGTTGGTTCCCCTCGGCGGCCATCACTCTCGTGCTCGGCCTGGTCTACGGCCTGTTCGGTCTGGGCGTCGGGCTCGCGTTCAACTCGGACTCGGCCGCCGCTCTCGCCTCGATCTCGATCACCTTCTTCGGCTTCTTCGGCAACGTCTTCGTGCCCCTGAGCGGCGTGATGCTCGACATCGCCAAGTGGACGCCGATGTACGGCTACGCCGCCCTCGTGCGCTGGCCGGCGACGGGCGGTGCGCTCGTGGCCGGAGGGTCGGACGAGCTCTGGGCCGTGATTGCCAACGTGGTCGTCTGGGGCGCCCTGTTCGCCCTGCTGGTGCGCTTCGGCGTCGTGCGCTCGCGGCGCCGTCGTTAGGCTCGAGCGGTGACGACCCCCTCCGCGCCCCAGCGCATGCCACAGGATCCGTGGCAGCGCTGGGGCTGGGTCATGGCCATCGTGTGGATGGTCTTCCTGGTCTTCCCGGTCGTCTCGCTGCTGTCGTCACCGGCGCCGCTGGGCCTGCTCGTGCTGGGGTGGGCCGCGCTGGCGGGGTTCGCCGTGGCCTACGTCGTCGGGTTCGTCGCGGGAATGCGGTCGGCTTGGGGCACGCCGAGCCGGCTCGTGAAGACGCTCTTCTGGGTGCAGATCGCGTGCGCCGCAGCCACCGTGCCCGCGATCGCCGACGGCGCCCTGAGCTTCGTGCCGTTCGTGATGTCGTACGCGAGCTATGGCCTGCGGCGCATGTGGCACTGGGTGACGATGACCGCGGGCATCGGGCTCGTCGTCATCGTGATCGTCGTCACGGGCTCGATCGAGGACAACATCCAGATCCTGTCGGTGGTCGTCATGATCTCCGTCATCAACACCGTGACGAGCTGGCTCATCGGACGCTCCGTCGACACGGATCGGATCCGGCTGGAGCTCGCCGCCAGCGACGAACGAACCGCGATCGCCCGCGACGTGCACGACCTGCTCGGGCACACGCTGACGGCGGTGAAGCTCAAGGCCGAACTGGCCGAGCGGCTCGTCGAGCGCGACCCCGATCGGGCGAAGGCGGAGCTCGCCGACATCGTGCGACTCACCGGAGAGGCCATCACCGGTGTGCGCAGCACCGTGACCGGCATCCGCGGCCAGGCGTTCGCGGAGCAACTGGTGGCGAGCCGTGCGGCGCTCGAGTCGGCGGGGATGGCCGTCGAGGTCAGCGGCGACGCCGCATCCCTCTCTCCCGCCCAGTCGCTGCCTGCGGGGTGGATCGTGCGGGAGGCGACGACCAACATCCTGCGCCATGCGCACGCCCGCACGGTGCGCATCTCGGTGGCGCCGGGCGTCGTGACGGTCGACGACGACGGGCAGGGAGTGCACCAGCGCCCGGGCAACGGCATCCGAGGCATGCAGGAGCGGGCGGCGGCAGCCGGCGCCGTGCTCGAGGTCGCTCCGGCTCCCAGCGGCGGAACGAGAGTGAGCATGACATGGTGAACGCACCGATCCGGCTGATGCTCGTCGACGATCAGGCGCTCGTCCGCGGCGCGATGGGGGCCCTGCTCGAGCTGGAGGGCGACCTCGTCGTGGTCGCCGAGGCCGCCGATGGTGCGCAGGCCGCATCCCTCGCCCGTGACACGACACCCGACGTCTGCCTCATGGACATCCAGATGCCCGGAGTGGACGGGATCACCGCGACGCGTCAGGTGCGCGACGCGAGTCCCGCGACCCGCGTGCTCGTCGTCACGACGTTCGCCCGGCCGGGCTACCTCCGCCAGGCTCTGGATGCGGGAGCCAGCGGCTTCATCGTGAAGGATGCGCCGGCGGATCGCCTGGCGGATGCGGTCCGGCGCGTGCACGCGGGGCTCCGCGTGGTCGATCCCGAGCTCGCCGAGGCCTCGCTCTTCGAGGGTCAGAGCCCGCTGACCGAGCGCGAGCAGCAGGCGCTGCGCCTGTCGGCCGACGGGCGGGCGGTGGCGCAGATCGCCGCGGAGATGTTCCTGTCGGCAGGCACCGTGCGAAATCACCTCTCGTCGGCGATCGGCAAGACGGGCACCGAGAATCGCTCGCAGGCGGCGCAGGTCGCCCGCGAGAAGGGCTGGATCTAGCGCAAGCAGGCTGGCGCGCGGTGTTCGGGGGGGGCGATCGTCACCCTCCGCGACAGGGGCTCTGTTCAAGGGACCCGAAACGTCGCCCCGGGCGCTCCGCGCCGTAAGACGAGTCCCTCCAACAGGGCCGCCCCTCCTTCAAGGGACGCGTGATGTCGCGTCCGGGCGCTCCGCGCCGCAAGAGGAGTCCCTTCAACAGGGGCGCGGGCACCGTGGCCGGGTCAGTCACACGAGGCGACCGCCCTCGAGGCGGAGCACGCGCCCGGCCGCGGCGATGAGCATCGGGTCGTGGCTCACGCACACGACCACGGCGCCGCGGCATCGCTCCCGTTCGACGGCGGCGAGGATGCGGGTGCTGCTGGCCGCATCCAGGCCCGTCGTCGGTTCGTCGAGCAGCAGCACGTCGGCGCGGCGGGCGAGCGCCTGGGCGAGCAGCGCACGCTGGCGCTGGCCGCCGGAGAGCATCGCCACAGGTCGCGAGGCGAGGTCGGTGATCTCCAGCGCCGCCATCGCGTCGGCAGCATCCATCCGCTCCGCGCGTGAGGGCAGCGGGAGCAGGCGCCGCCAGGCCCCAATCCGCACGAGCTGGGCCACCGTGAGCGGCAGCTGTTCGGCGATCGCCGATTGCTGCGGGACGAAGGCGATCCGCCCGGCCCCATCGACGACGCCAGACCGGCCGGACCTCACCCCGGCGAGCGCCTCGAGAAGCGTGGTCTTGCCCGCGCCGTTCGGTCCCGTGACCACGGTCACCACGCCCGGATCGAGGCGCAGATCGAGCGAATGCAGCAACGTCCGACCCCCCGCCTCGACGCGCAAGCCGGTCACGCACAACGGGGTCGATGCGGGAGCGGTCGGCGAAGGGGAGAGGAACATCCGACCAGCCTATCCGAGTTGAGAACGGTTCTCATTATCGCTACGGTCGAGTGTCGTGACCTTCCTCCTCCCCCTCGAGCACGCGTTCTTGCTGCGCGCTCTCGTCGGCGGTTCGCTCGTGGCCGTGCTGTGCGCGGTCGTCGGCACCTGGGTCGTCATCCGGGGCATGGCCTTCCTCGGCGAGGCGCTGGCGCACGGGATGCTGCCCGGCGTCGCCCTCGCCACCGTGCTCGGCGCACCCGTCCTCCTCGGCGGCGCCGCGAGCGCCGTGGCCATGACGGTCGGGATCGGGGCGCTGCGGCGGCGCGGGCGTCTCGCGTACGACACGAGCATCGGGCTCCTGTTCGTCGCGATGCTCGCCGTCGGCGTCATCGTCATCTCGCACTCCGGCAGCTTCGCGACGGATGCGACCGCGATCCTCTTCGGTGACGTGCTGGCGATCTCGACCGAGGATCTCGCGATGCTGGCCGCGGCCACGGCGGTCGGGCTGGCCCTCGCGGTCGTCGCGCACCGGGCGTTGGTCGCGGTGGCCGTGGACGCGCGCGTCGCTCGGGTGCTGGGCGTGCGTCCTGCCTGGGCCGAGGCGACGCTCACCGGTCTCGTGACGCTCGCCGTCGTCGCCTCCTACCAGGCCGTCGGCTCGCTCCTGGTGGTCGGGATGCTGCTCGCCCCCGCCGTGGCCGCCCGACCGTGGGTGCGCGGGATCGCCGCCACGATGACCCTCGCCGCCGTCGTCGGGATCGCCGCCGTCGCCGCCGGGCTCTCGCTCTCATGGCACCTGGGCACCGCCGCCGGAGCATCGATCGCCACATCCGCCATCGCCGCGGCCGCACTGTCCGCGCTGCTTCGCTCCCTGTTCATCTCCCGCCACTCCGCCGCCGCGGTGCCGGCTCCGCTCTAGAAAGCTCCGCGTGCGCCATCCCCTCGCTCTCACCGTCGTCACCGCATCCGCTCTCCTGCTCGCCGCGTGCGCGAGCGCTCCGCAGTCAGAACCTGCACCCACTGCAGCAACCGGTCACGGCCGGATTGCCGGCGCCGCCGAGGTGAGCGAGCCGCCCGTGCACCTGCTGACCGCGACGCCCGACGGCCGGTTGACGATGCTCGACCTGCTCTCCGAGGAGACGTCGAGCCTCGGCCGCATCGAGGCGCCCCTTGCGACCGCCACCGACGGTCGCTACCTCTTCGCCGACACGGGCGACGGGGTCGAGATCGTCGACAGCGGGATGTGGACCTGGGATCACGTGGATCACTTCCACTACTACCGCGCCGAACCACGCGTGCTGGAGAAGGTCCCCGGCCACGGCTCGGCTCGTATCGCGACGACCAATTCATCGACGACCGGCGGCACCGGGATCTTCTTCGCCGACGGGGACGCCGTGCTGCTGGACACCGAGGCCCTCTCCAAGGGCGAGGTCGTCGAGCGGTTCCGGGTGCGGATGCCCGAGCACGAGGGTTACATCGTGCCCGTGGGTGAGCACGCCCTCGTCACGACCGGCGACGGCGCCGTCGAGGTGCGCGACGGCGACGGCGCCGTCCACGGCGACCGCGCCCCCTGTGCCGATCCTGCCGGCACTCTCACCACCCGTGTGGGCGCGGTCCTCGGCTGCCGGGACGGTGTGCTGCTGGCCGTCGCCGTCGACGCGGGGGCCGCGGTCGAACGCATCGCGCTTCCCGAGGGGATTTCCGCGCCCCGCTCCTGGGCCAACAGGGAGGGTCGCCCGACCGCCGCGGGTCTCAGTGCTGACGGGCCGATCGTGCTCCTCGACACGCGCGAACGCACCGCGACCGTGGTCGCAGCGCCGCGACCGCTGATCGCCGTCACGGCCGTCGACGACGCATCCGAGCACGTGCTCGGGCTCACGGTCGACGGACGGGTGAGCGTGATCGACGGCGCGACGGGTGCCGAACTCGCCCTGACGGAGCCGCTCGTCGCCGCGTCGCTCGCGGCGGGACGGACACCCACCCTCATCGCTGACGACCGGCGCGCATACCTCAACGGGATCACCGAGCGCGTGCTGTTCGAGATCGACTTCGCGGATGCCGGGCGCATCGCCCGCACGTTCGCCACGGCCGACGAGCCGGCCTTCGTCGCGGAGACAGGCCGATGACCGCCAGGCGGCGCATCGCCGCGCTCGCAGCCGCCCTCCTGGTCGCGGGCGCGCTGTCGGCCTGCGCCCCGCCGATCGAGGATCGACCCCTCGTCGTGGTGTCCACCAACATCCTGGGCGACGTCGTGACCGAGCTGGTCGGCGATCAGGCCGAGGTCGTGACCCTCATGAAGCCCGACTCGGACCCGCACTCCTTCGAGATCTCGGCCCAGGAGGCGGCGCGACTGCGCTCGGCCGACCTGGTGGTCTCGAACGGTCTCGGGCTCGAGGAGGGTCTCGCGCAGCATCTCGAGGCGGCGGCGGACGAGGGCGTCAGCCAGTTCGTCGCGGGTGACGTCATCGACGTCCTGCCGTACGCGAGCGAGGAGGCGGATGGCGCCGACGACCCGCATTTCTGGACTGATCCCGCGCGGATGCTGCAGGTCGTCGACGCGCTGGAGGCGACCCTCGCAGGCACCGACGGGGTGGATGCGGCGACTCTCCGCGCCGACACCGCCGCATATCGCGCCGAGCTTGCGGCTCTGGACGCCGAGATGAGCGCGGCCCTGGCCGCCATCCCCGCCGAGAGGCGTGCGCTCGTGACCAATCACCACGTCTTCGGCTACCTGGCGGACCGCTTCGACGTGCGTCTCGTGGGTGCCGCGATCCCCGGCGGCACGACGCTCGCCGCTCCGAGCGCCGCCGACCTCGCAGAGCTCGTCTCCGCCATCCGGCAAGCCGGCGTGCGCACGATCTTCGCTGAGTCCTCCTCGCCCGACCGGCTCATGCGCGCACTAGCCGCGGAGGCCGGCATCGAGGTGCGGGTCGAGGAGCTGTTTACCGAGTCACTCACCGCCGCCGACGGCGCCGCACCCGACTACCTGACCATGATGCGCGTCAATACGGAGCGCATCGTGGCCGGGCTCTCCTGAGCCCCATCACACGGCCGCACCGGCCGGCGGGTCCCGCCCGCGAACCACAGAAAAGAGGCACCACATGCACCTGAGACGTCCCGCGCTGCTCGCGCTCGGACTCGTCGCCGCGGCGACGCTGACCGCCTGCGCCGGCACCGCGCCCGCCCCCGCATCCTCGATCTCCGCCGACGCAACCGCCGGCGAGCGCATCGCGATCAGTTACGAAGGCGGCATCCTCGTGCTCGACGGCACGACGCTGGAGACGGTCGGAGACCTCGCCTCCGAGGAGTTCACCCGGCTCAACCGGGCCGGCGACGGCTCGCACGTGCTGGTCACGATGAGCGAGGGCTTCCAGGTCCTCGACACCGGCGCCGCATCCGGGTCCGAGCCCGTGCTCACCGACCTCGTGTTCCCCGCTGACGCTCCCGGGCACGTCGTGCGGCACGCCGGCAAGACGGTGCTCTACGCCGACGGCACGAGCGACACGACGATCGTCGACACGGATGCGTTCGCCTCGCTCGGCGACGCCCTCCCCGCCTCGACGACGATCCCCGGCACCGAGGCGCACCACGGCGTGTCGATCGTGCTCGAGGACGGCACATTCGTGACGACCGTGGGATCGGCGAACGGTCGCACCGGCATCACGGTGCGTGACGAGGACGGCACCGAGATCACCTCGAACGCGGATTGCCCCGGCGTGCACGGCGAGGGCACGGCCGCCGATGAGGTCGTCGTCTTCGGGTGCGAGAACGGCGCCCTCATCTACCGCGACGGCGAGATCGAGAAGGTCGCGGCGCCCGACGCATACGGACGCACCGGCAACATCTTCGTCACCGACACGAGCCCCCTCGTCGTCGGCGACTACAAGAGCGACCCGGATGCGGAGGGCTACCTCCTCTCGAACGTCGCATTGATCGACACCGAGAAGGCGAGCATGAAGGTCGTGCCGCTCCCGGAGGGCGTCGAGTACACGTTCCGTGACCTCGCCCGGGGGCCGAAGGACCTCGGCTACATCCTCGCCACCGACGGATCCATCCACGTGATCGATCCGACGAGCGGCGAGCTGGTCGACGAGTTCTCGGTCATCGCACCGTGGGAGGGCCCGCTCGAGTGGCAGGACCCGCATCCCGCGATCGTGGTGTCGGCCGACATCGCCTACGTGACCGAGCCCGCAGCCAGGAAGGTGCACGCGGTCGACCTGACGAGCGGCGAGGTGCTCGCGAGCACGACGCTCGCCGTGACCCCGAACGAGGTCGCCGTCTCCTAGGTCGCCGTAACCCACGTTCGCCTGTCACAGATCGCGCGGAACGCGTCGATCTGTGACAGGCGAACAGACGAGAAGAGGCGCGGCGGGGAGGGCGAGAGGCGCAGGCGGGGGCGGTGGGGCCTTGGTCCCGCATCCGGCCGCGTCGGGATGGGAGGATGGCAGCATGGCCGGCGCCCGTATGATCCCGGCGGACGACGGCGACGCCACCCCCCTCGATGAGACGCGTCTCGAACCCGTGCGGTTCGTCGCGCTCACCGATGCGGTGCTGCGGCTGGGAATCCTGATGCTGGGCGCGGGCGCCTCCTCCGCGCGCGTGCGCACCACGATGGAGCGCGTCGGCCGCGCCTGGGGCATCGAGACCATGAACGCCCGCGTCGGCATGCTCGACATCGTCCTCACTGTCAGCCGCGGCCAGCTCGTGCGCACCCGCGTGGCAGAGGTCGCGCGCCCCGTCGTCAACGCAGAACGCATCGCGGCCCTGCAACGCCTCTCGCACGAGGTCGAGGCCGAGGCGGGCGGGAGCGTCGACGACTTCGCCGCACGTCTGGATGCGATCGCCGCGCGCCCGGCCCGCTACGGGATGCTGCTGCGCATCCTCGCCGCCGGCGCGGCGTGCGCCGCATTCGCCCTGCTCAACAACGGCGGATGGGCGGCAGCGGTCGCCGTCGGCGTCGGCGCCGCCGCCGGTCAGGCGGTCCGGATGCTGCTGGGCCGCGCACGGTTGAACGAGTTCCTCACCGTGTTCGTCGCCGCGGCGACGGCGTTGCTGATCTACCTCGGCGCCTCCCAGTTCTTCGAGGTGCTGGGCCAGCCGTTCGCCCACGACGCCGCCCTCACGAGCGCCGTGCTCTTCCTCGTGCCCGGCTTCCCTCTGGTCACGGGCGCGATGGACCTCGCCCGCCTCGACCTGAACGCGGGGATCGCCCGTGTGGTCTACGCGTGCCTCATCCTGCTCACCGCCGGCTCCGCCGTCTGGGCGGTGGCCGCGTTGTTCGCCACGTCGCCGGGCGTGGTCGCGACGCCTCTGCTGGACGAGCCCGTGCTCGCCGTGATGCGCCTCGTGGCGGGATTCGTCGGCGTTCTCGGCTTCGCGCTGCTGTTCGCCACTCCTTGGCGCATCGCGATCGCCTCGGCAGCGGTGGGCGCGATCGCGAACACCGCGCGTCTGACGGCGGTGGATGCGGGACTCATGCCCGCCGTCGCGGCCATGGCGGCGGGGGTGCTCGTGGGCCTCGGCGCCTTCGCCTGCTACCGCCGGCTCGACGCGCCGCGGGTGGCGCTGACGGTTCCGGCGGTCGTGATCATGGTCCCCGGCGCGGCCGCGTATCGCGCGATCGTCGCGACGATCGACGGCGACACCCTCGCGGCGGTGCAGAACAGCGTGCAGGCGTTGTTCGTGGTGGCGGCGCTCGCGATCGGGCTCACGGTCGCGAGAGTCGTGTCGGAGAAGGAGTGGGGCGACCGCTCCCGCTGAACCGGCTGTCAGCCGGCGATCGATGCGCCGATGACGGCCAGGCTCGCGTCGTAGAGGACGTGGGCGACGATGACCGAGGCGAGAGAGCAGCTGGGCCAGATCACTCGGGCTGTCGCGAGCAGCGCTCCGATGCACGCGGTCACCAACACCTGCACGATGTCGCCGCTGACGAGGTGGAGAAGCCCGAACAGCACGGAGGAGACGATGATCGCGCCCGTGCGCGATGCGAGGGCGATCCGCAGCCGCCCCAGCAGATATCCCCGGAACATCAGCTCCTCGGCGACACCCACCGTGAGGGAGGAGACGAGCGCAAACCATAGGGCGTTCTGGCCCGCGCCGACGATGCCGCCCACATCCGCACCCGCCAGCGCGGGAACGCCGACGACCAGCAGCAGGAGAAGAGCCGCGAGCAGGATGCCGGCGATGATCTGCCGTGCGGGTCGCTCGCGGGTGAGGCCGAGCGGGATTCTCGCTCGCAGCCCGTCGAAGCGGTGCGCGAGGATGACGAGCGTCACCATCGCGAGGTAGACCCCGAAGAACACGGTGAGACGGCCACTGGCGTCCGACACCACCGGGTACAGGAGTGCGGCCGCTGTCCCGATGGCCCCGACGAGGACCACGACCACGGCGATCGCCACCGCCGCGCGAACGCGCGGCCGCGCCGGACGCACGACCCGGATGGCGGACACGACGCCAGGCTAGAGCGGGCATGGGCCGCGGCCGCATCCCGTGCGCAGGAAAAATCCCTTCAGCAGGACGATTCCGGCGGGATCCTCCTGAACAACGGCGATCTCCTGCAGAGCGGTCGCTGACGCGGGTGCGGGGCGGACGCGGGTACGACCCGCAACGGATGCGGCGACGCAACACCCCGGCTGCTCATCGACGGGGTGGCTACGCTCGCAGCATGACGCCCTCCCGCCTCATCGTGTCCGTGCCCGATCCCTCCTTCGCCACCGAGCTGGCGGACCTCGGTGAGCAGGTGGAGGTGAAGGTGTGGCCGATGGATGCGGCCGCCCCGGCGGACAGGATCGATCTGGTCGTACCGCCGTACATGAGCGCGCGCGACGTCGTCGCACGACTCGAGGGGGTCGGGACCCGCCTCGTACAGAGCCAGTCGATCGGCTACGAGGGCACGGAAGCTCGCTGCCCCCGGGGATCGTGTTCGCGAACGCGGCAACCGTGCACGAGACGTCGACGGCGGAGCTGGCCGTCGCTCTGACCCTCGCCGTGCAGCGCGAACTCGACGTCTTCGCCCGTCAGCGCGAATGGACGCGCGCCTTCGCGCAGAGCCTCGCCGACCGCCGCACCACCGTGCTCGGCTTCGGCGGCGTCGGCAAGGCGATCGCCGCGCGTCTGCGTCCCTTCGAGGTGCACCTGCGCGCCGTCGCGACGCATGCCCGCACCGAGGACGGCGTCGAGGTGGCGGCGCTCGAGGATCTCCACGCGGTGCTCGCCGACACCGAGGTGCTGATCCTCGCGCTCCCCGCATCCGAGCGCACCCGCGGGATCATCGGCGACGCGGAGCTGGCCGCCCTGCCGGACGGCGCGCTCGTCGTCAACGTCGGACGCGGCAGCCTCATCGACACGGACGCATTGGTCGATCATGTGCGTCGGGGCCGCATCCGCGCCGGGCTCGACGTCACCGATCCCGAGCCCCTCCCGGCGGATCACCCGCTCTGGGAGCTGCCGGGCGTGCTCATCTCGCCGCACGTCGGAGGCGCATCGACGGCGATGCAGCCGCGGATGGTGGCCCTCGTGCGGCGCCAGATCGCCCACCTGCTCGCGGGCGAGGAGCCCGAGAACGTCGTGATCCGCACCTGAGGACTCAGAACCCGGGCGGTAGTTCCCCCTCGTCGACGAGGACGACGTCGCCGTGGCGCGTGAAACGCACGACGCCCCCGTCGGGGAAGCGCGTGCGCAGCTCCTCGGGATAGCCCATGCCGCCGGCCCCCGTACCCGAGGTGCGCGTGACGTAGAAATCGACGGTGGGCTCGAGACCCGCGCCCGCACACGTGCCGGAGCCCGACCCGCCTTCGTCCTGCGTCATGGCCCTGACGATGATGCACACGTCGGTCGCGTAGACCTCCAGACCGCTGTAGGAGCCGTACGAACGCAGGTCGCCCTGCTCGAACCCGGGGATCTCCCACTCGGTCATCGCCGGGACCTCCCCCGACTGCTCGGTGAGCCGCGCCGCGTGGTGTTGGTCGTCGCGCACGCCCCACGGCAGCGTCCACGCCGTGACTCCGGCAGCGATCCCCGCGGTCACGAGGATGCTGACGGCCCAGGCCACGCGCAGACGGCGATCGAGCGTCCGCGGCACGGGCTCCGCACTCAGCGAGACCGGGGCGATGAGCGGCATCGGCTCAGACTCCTCGGCGGAAGGCGGGTCCTCCGCGGTGACCGAAGCCGGCGTGGCGACCGGTTCTGCCTCCGGCTCCGGTTCCGGTTCTGTCTCCGGCTCCGGGGCGCGCGCGGCGCTCGACCCCCGCGGCGAGAGCTCCGCCTCGAGCGCGGCGAGCCGCGCGAACCCCGCCTCGTCGAGATCGGCATCCGGTCCGTAGGCGCGGGCACGCAGGCGCGCGAGCTCTTCCTCGGTCGGGTCGGACATGTTCCTCCTTGCTCGGTGTCGGGCTGGACCGGGGCGGTCAGGTGCGACCGGGGAGATCACCCTCGTCGACGAGCACAGTGTCGTCCCGAAGGGTGAACCGCAGCACGCCGCCGTCGGGGTACCGCTCGCGCACCGCATCCGGCACCGCCGCGTCCCCACCGGAACTCGTCCCGCCGAAGTAGATGTCCATGATCGGCGGGAGGCCTTCGCCTGCGCAGGTGCCCGAGACAGGTGTGCGCGTCTCGCCCACAGCGGCCTGAAGACACGAGTTCAGCGAGTAGATGTGCAGACCGAGGTAGTCGCCGTAGTAGCGAACACCCTCCCGCTCCGACATCCCTCCCCGCGTACGTTCCCCGCTCACGACGTCGCCCTGGAGATGCATGCTCGCCAACTGTCCCGCGCCGTCCGAGGGACGCACCCACGTCGTCACCAGCGCCGTCACGACCACGGCCACCACGAGACTCGCGATCCAGACCCACCGCATCCGTCCGCTCGGCAGCAGCGGAGCGATCCGCGAGACGGCGCTCGGTCGTGCGGGCACCGCCGGTTCCTCCGCGGGACCCTCCGGCGCAGCCTCGGGCAGCGGCTCGAACACGACCTCGGGCTCGGGTGCGGGCGCGAGGTCGTCCTCGCGCAGTCCGGCACGCAGGCCGCGCCGCGTCGGGCCCGCGACAGCGGAGGCGACGCCCTCAGGTTCCGCCGGCGGTCCGAAGAGCGCGGCGAGCGTGTCCGTGGCATCCGTCCTCTGCGCGGGGGCGGGCACGGCGGAGGCCCTGCCCTCCTGCAACTCGGCGAGCCGGGCAAGGCCCTCCGCGTCGATGTCCGCGGCGGGACCGTACGCACGCGCCTGCAGACGCGCCAGCTCGTCGTCGGTGTCGTCGGGCATAGGCCCATTCTGGGCTGCGACCGCATCCGGGCGCATCAGCGGGTGTCGCGGTCTTCGCCCGACCAGAGATCGGCGCAGTCGATCATCCGCGCCCCGTGGGCACGGAGATAGTCGCGGGCGCCGCGATCGCCGACGACGGATGCGGCCAGCGCTGGCCAGTGCTCCCGGCCGATCACCACGGGATGCCCCGGTCGGTCGTCGTACACCGCCTGCGCGAGCGCTGCGGCATCCGCATCGCTCGCCACGCGGTGCACCGCGGCGGCGGGGAGATCGGGCGTGTCCACGGTGACGATCGCGAGAGCGACCGCATCCGAGGCGGTCGCGGCCGCGAGCCCCGCGCGCAGCGAGGCGCTCATCCCCTCCGACGGATCGGCGACGAGGACCGGCTCCGCACCGGCGGGCACGAGCGGCAGCACTTCGTCGAGGGCCGCGCTCACGGCAACGTAGATCGGCAGGCAGCCCGCATCCCGCAGCGCCCCGACGGCGAGCGCCAGCCACGAACGTCCGTCGGGGGTACGGGCGAGCGCCTTGGGAGAGCCGAACCGGCGCCCCGCACCCGCGGCGAGCACGAGGCCGGCGACGCGTGGCTGGGGCATGATCAGGTCAGCGTATCGCGCACGAAACACGCGCTGGTTAGCGTGGGAGGATGCTCGAACTCGCCGCCGACCTGTTGCCGCTGCTGCGCGCGGGGCAGACCGTGGCGACCATCACCGTCACGGGAGTCGCCCGCTCCGCTCCCCGTGGTATCGGCTCGGCGATGGCCGTGACGCGCGACGCCCGGGTGATCGGCTCGATCTCAGGCGGATGCGTGGAGGGCGACGCGGTCGCACTCGCCCTCGCATCCCTCGCCCGCGGCACCGGCGATGCGGCGCGGTTCGGCTTCACCGACGATCAGGCGTTCGCCGCGGGCCTTGCCTGCGGCGGCACGATCGACGCCGTCATCAGCGTCGTCTCGCCCACGGATGCGGTCGCGCTCGACGCGCTCGAGCGAGCGGCGGCGGATCGCCCCGCCGCCATCGGCATCGTCGCGTCGGGGCCCGGCGCCGGCACGCTCGTGCCGCACGACACGGTGCCCGAGAGCGCCCTGCACGACGACCTGCTCGTGGTCGCCGCGCCTCGCCGCCCACGCCTCGTGATCCTCGGCGCGGGCGAGCACGCCGCAGCCCTCAGCCGGGTGGCCGCCGCATCCGGCTTCGCCGTGTCGGTGTGCGACGTGTGGGACACCCTCGTCACCGAACAGCGCTTCCCCGAGGCCGACGAACGGGTTTGCGCGCTGCCGCACGAGTACCTGCAGCAGCTGCACGAGCGGGGCGAGCTCGACGGGCGCACCGCGGTCTGCGTGCTCACCCACGACCTGCGCCTCGACATCCCGGCGCTGCAGACCGCCCTCGCCCTGCCCGTCGGCTTCGTGGGCGCGATGGGGGCGCGGCGCACGGTCGCCCGGCGGGCGGACCTGTTGCGCGAGGCGGGCGTCACCGAGGCCGATCTCGCCCGCCTGCACTCGCCGCTCGGGCTGGATCTTGCCGGCGTCACGCCGTCGGAGACGGCGATCGCCGTGCTGGCCGAGATCGTCGCCGCGCGCCGCGGCGGGTCGGGCCTGCCGCTGCGCGCGGGGACCGGCGCCCTGCACCCCCGCACATCCGCATCCACCTCCGCCTCCCGAGAGAGCATCCTTTCGTCGGGCGAGCATTCGATCGGGTGCTCGCTCGATGAATGAGGGCGCGCTCGGCGAAGGAGCCGCGCACGCGGTGCTAGCCTGACCGCGCGTCCTAACAACCATGGCGGCAGCCAGGGCGGGGACTGCGACGAACCGTTCGTCTCAGCACCCGAGGAGCAACCATGTCTCAGCCCGTCGACAAGTCCCAGGCCGGTCTCACCGCCCGGCAGTACCACATCGGCATCGCACCGGGAGAGGTGTCGTCCGTGGCTCTCCTGCCGGGCGACCCGTTCCGGGTACCGCTGGTCGCGGAGTTCCTGACCGACGTGCGCGAGGTCGCGCACAACCGCGAGCACCGCACGATGACCGGCTGGTACAGGGGGCGCCACATCACGGCCACCTCCACCGGAATGGGCTGCCCCTCGACCGCGATCGCCGTGGAGGAACTCGCCCGCGTCGGCGTGACCTCGTTCATCCGCGTCGGGAGCTCCGCCGGACTCCAACCGGGCATCGAACCCGGCGATCTGCTCGTCAGCGAGGGAAGCTTCCGCAATGACGGCACGACGGATGCGTACCTGCCCAAGGGCTTTCCTGCCGTACCCGACCTCGCGCTCACGCTCGCTCTGCAGCGGCACTCCGAGCGGCTGGCCGCCGCATCCGGCACGCGCTCGCACAGCGGCATCAGCGTGAGCGACGACGCGTTCTACGCCGAGACGCCGGAGTGGATCGGCCAGCTGAACCGGATGGGCATCCTCAACGTCGAGATGGAGGCGTCGGCGCTCTACATCGTCGCGCGGATGCGGGGACTGCGCGCCGGCATGGTGTGCGCCTGCTCGAGCAACCTCGTCGACGGCGCGTCGCTGTACGACGAGAAGAACACCGCGCTCAAAGACGGCTGGATGCGCTCGATCGAGGCGGCCCTGGAGACCGCGGTCGAGCTGGAGCTGTAGCCCCCGTCCACGCGAAAGAGCACCCGTTCGCCGAGTGAGCACCCCATCGGATGCGCGCTCGGCGAACGGATGCTCGCTCGGCGGGATGACGCCGGTCAGGGCTTGAGCAGCACCTTGCCGATGCGGCCGGGCTCGAAGTTGGCGCGGGCCGCATCCGAGATCTCGTCGAAGCTGAAGGTGTGCGAGGCCGGGAGCGTGAGAACGCCCTCGCCGATGCGGGTCACGAGCTCGCGCAGCAGCTCACCGCGGCGCGCGGGCGCCATCGACGAGCTGACCTTGCTGCCCCAGAAGCCCTTGACCGTCGCCTGCTTGAAGATCACGTCGCCCGAGGCGATCTCCATGATGGGCGAGGCCATCGCACCGAAGGCGACCAGCGTGCCGTTCTCGGCGAGCAGCGAGAGCACCTCGCCGGATGCGGCACCGCCGACCGAGTCGACGCCGGCGACGATCGGGGCGCCGCCGGTGATCTCTGCGACGCGCTCGCGCCAGTTCTCACCCTCGGTCGAGACGACGTTGCCGATGCCGAGACCCTCGAGTTCCGCCACGCCCGCATCGCGGCGGACGAGACCGAGCACGTTCAGGCCACGGGCGACCGCGAGCTGCGCGACGAGGCGTCCGACGGCGCCGTTGGCCGCGTTCTGCACGAGCCAGTCGCCGCGCTCGAGCTCGAGGAACTCGATCAGGCTCAGGGCGCTGAAGGGCATGGAGACCAGCTGCGACGCCGTGACGTCGTCCATCGCGTCGGGTACCGGGATCATCGCAGCCGCGTGGCCGATGAAGTACTCGGCCCAGACGCCGAACGTGCCGCCGGTGGCGACGCGCTGGCCGACGCTCAGGTTCTCGACGCCCTCACCGACCGCATCCACGACGCCGACGGCCTCGGTGCCGGCGCGGGCCGGGAGCTCGGGCTTGAAGCCGTACGTGCCGCGCACGGTCCACAGGTCGTGGTTGTGGATGGGCGAGAGCAGCGTCCGCACGCGGACCTGCCCGGCGCCGGGCTCGGGGAGCGGGGCATCCTCGACGTGAAGGACCTCGGCAGGATCACCGAAGGCGGAGTGCACGATGGCGCGCATGTTGTTCCTCTTTCTCGTGGGGTGAGGGAAGGCGGGGGCATCGGGTGGATGCCCCCGAGGTCGTTGCCGTCAGGGCGGGCTCTACTGCAGCAGCAGGCCGATCGTCGTCGCGATGACGGCGAGCAGCGGCAGGGTCCCCTGCGTGATCGCGGCGCGGGCCTTGGTGCGATCGGAGAGCAGCAGCACGAGGGCCGCCGCCAGCATCGACCCGGTGCCGGTCAGCACGAGCGCCGCGCCCACCGCGGTCGCACCCGCGGCGACGCCGACGATGCCGACGAAGACCGCGATCGCGAGGAACAGGTTGTAGAAGCCCTGGTTGTACGCCATCGGCTTCGTCATCTGCACCTGCTCATCGCTGCCCAGGCCGAAGGTCTGGCGGGTGCGCGGACGATCCCAGGCGAACGATTCCATCCAGAAGATGTAGACGTGCAGCACGGCGGCGAGGCCGGCGAACACGAGTCCGACGATGAGCATGGAATCCTCCTGTTATTGCAACGGTCGTTTCAATATATACTGCAATGGACGTTCTAGTAAAGGCGGTGGTCGAAATGGGTCGTACTCGCACCTTCGACGAGGACGCGGTCGTGCGCGCGGCACGCGACGTGTTCTGGCAGCACGGCTACGCCGAGGCATCCGTTCCGGACCTCGAGGCGGCCACCGGGCTCGGCCGGTCGAGCCTGTACCACTCGTTCGGCAGCAAGCGCGAGCTGTTCGACGCGGCGATCGAGAGCTACCTCGACGAGGTGATCCGACCACGACTCGCCCCTCTCCTGGGACCCGACGTGAGCACCGATGCGCTCGAGACCTACCTCACCGGTCTTGCCGCCGCTCTGCAAGCCCCGCGCACACATCTCGCCGAGCACGGCTGCCTCCTGATGAACACCGTGCGCGGCACCCTCGCGGACGACGAGCACGTCAAGCGGGCGGTCGATCAGTACCGCACCGAGCTCACGACCGCCTTCGCCGCGGGCGTCGGCGCCCGCCGCCCCGACCTAGATGCGGAA
The DNA here is from genome assembly GCF_056868075.1 of Microbacterium sp. KU4F. Lineage (NCBI taxonomy): Bacteria > Bacillati > Actinomycetota > Actinomycetes > Micrococcales > Microbacteriaceae > Microbacterium > Microbacterium sp. KU4F. The sequence continues at coordinate 1,976,151 of NZ_CP200324.1, forward strand.
GACCGCGCCGTGCTCACCCGCTCCTGCACCGCGCACGTGCTCTCGGCCATGGCCATCGTGCGCGCCCAGCCCGCGGCGGCAGCCGACCTGGTGGACAATGCCCGCATCCTGGCCACCGGGTGGGCGCCGCGCTGATCCGGCGCCCCGCCGTCCACACCGTCACGGCGCCCGAACTCCTGCAGAACCGCCGCTTCGGGGCCGAGACCGGGGGTAGCACCCCGTTTTGCAGGAGTTACGTCGCCGTGAAGGGTCGGATGCGGCTCGCACCCGAGCGCGGATCCCGCCGCATCCGCGCCCCCGAACTCCTGCAAAACCGGCGGTTCGGGGCCCGCAACGGGGCCCGCGCCACGGTTCTGCAGGAGTTGCGTCCGCGTGCGGGCGTAGCCTGCTCGCCGAGGGACCGCGGGCTCACGCACGCGAAACACCCACGAAACGCCGCCCTGGTTCACTGAGGGCTGTTCATGTGACCAACATCCCGAGGCAGCCGTGGACATCACGACCATCACGAGTTTCCGACCGGCGAGAAGCCGGTCCGACCTGCGCCTGAACGAGGGCGAGGTCTTCCTGGCGGGCGGCACCTGGCTCATGAGCGAGCCCCTGCCGGGCACCACGGGCTTCGTCGACCTCACCACCCTCGACTGGCCCGAGATCGAGCTCACCGACGACGGTCTGCGGGTCGGCGCGACCTGCACGATCGCCCGTTTCCTCGCCTGGGCCGAGGGACGCGCCGCCGACCTGCCACCGGTGCCTCCCGAGTGGACCGCCGCGCACCTCGTCACGGATGCGGCGCACGCCCTTCTGGCCTCGTTCAAGATCTGGAACACCGCCACCGTCGGCGGCAACGTGTGCCGCTCGTTCGCCGCGGGCGCCATGATCTCCCTCGCCGCAGCACTCGACGCGACGGCCGTCATCTGGACGCCCGACGGCGGCGAGCGCCGCATGCCCGTGGCCGAGGTGCCCACCGGCAACGGCACCAACGTGCTGGCCCGCGGTGAGGTCCTGCGCGCGCTCGAGTTCCCCTCATCCGCTCTGCGCTCCACCGTGCGCCTGCGCAAGATCGCGCTCGCCGAGCTGGGCCGCTCCGGCGCGGTCGTCACCGGCCGCGTCGACGAGGACGGCACGAGCGTGTTCACCCTGACCGCCGCCACCGCGGCGCCCACCGTGCTGCGGTTCTCCGAGCTGCCGGATGCGGAGACCCTCGCCGCATCCGTCGGATCGGTGACCGGCTACTACACCGATCCCCTCGGGGCTGCGGACTGGCGGCGCGGAGTGAGCATCGAGTTCGCGGAGCGGATCCGCGCCGAGCTGGAGGAGGCCGCATGAGGTTCGAGGTCAACGGCACCGGCATCGAGGCGGAACCTGCTCCAGGTCAGTGCCTGCGAACGCTCCTGCGCGAGCACGGCCACACCGAGGTCAAGAAGGGATGCGACGCCGGCGACTGCGGCGCGTGCTCCGTGCTGCTGGACGGCGAGCCCGTGCACTCCTGCATCATCCCGGCCGTGCGGATGGAGGGCCGCTCGGTCACGACCGCCGCGGGTCTCGCCCCGCCCGGCGAGCTGCATCCCGTGCAGGAGGCGATCGCGGAGAACTTCGGGTTCCAGTGCGGCTTCTGCACGCCCGGAATGAGCGTGACCGCATCCACGGTCTGCGAGCACGATCTCGACGATCTCGACCGCAAGATGAAGGGCAACCTGTGCCGCTGCACGGGGTACCGCCCCATCCGCGAGGCCATCCGTTCATCGGTTCTGGGCCCCGTGCGCGAGACCGGGCCCGCGGCCACCGGCGCCGTCGGCACCTCGCTCGTACCACCCGCCGCCCGCCGGATCGTGCAGGGGCTGGAGCCCTACACGTTCGACGAGCCCGTCGTCGGCACGCTCGTGCTGCGTGTGCTCTCGTCGCCGCACGCGCACGCCCGCATCCGGTCGATCGACACGTCCGCCGCCCGCGCGATCGAAGGCGTCGTGGCGGTGTACACGCACGAGGACGTGCCCGACGTCCTGTACTCGACCGGCCGCCACGAGCACCGCACGGACGACCCCGACGACACCCGCCTGCTCGACTCGGTCGTGCGCCACGTGGGTCAGCGCGTCGCCGCCGTCGTGGCGGAGTCGGCCGCGGCGGCGGATGCGGCCTGCCGCGCCATCCGGGTGGACTACGAGGTGCTGCCGGCCGTCTTCGACGCGGAGGCCGCCCGCACGCCCGGTGCTCCGCTGCTGCACCCCGACCGCACTCCGCAGGACCGCGTCGACCATGCCGATCGCAACACCGTGCTGTCGCTGCAGGAGCACCACGGCGGCGACGTCGACGAGGCGCTGGCCGCGAGCGAGGTCACCGTGACGGGAACGTGGCAGACCGGTCGTGTCACGCACGCGCAGCTCGAGACGCACGGCTCGATCGGGTGGATCGACGACGACGGCCGGCTCGTCATCCGCTCCAGCACGCAGGTGCCGTTCCTCGTGCGCGACGAGATCGCGCGGATCTTCGGCCGTGAGCCCGCCCAGGTGCGGGTGTTCGCCGCCCGTGTCGGCGGCGGCTTCGGCGGCAAGCAGGAGATCTTCACCGAGGACCTCGTGGCGCTCGCCGTGCTCGACACCGGCCGGCCGGTCTCGTACGAGTTCTCGCGCACCGACGAGTTCCAACGTGCGGCCCTCCGCCACCCGATGCGCGTCGCGGTGACCCTCGGTGCGACCCGCGAGGGCGTGCTGACCGCGATGAAGCTCGACCTGCTGAGCGACACCGGCGCCTACGGCAACCACTCGCGGGGCGTGCTGTTCCACGCCTGCGCCGATGCGATGACGGTGTACCGCTCGCCCGTGCGCGGCATCCACGCGGAGGTCGTCTACACGAACAACGTCCCCTCCGGCGCCTTCCGCGGATACGGGCTCGGCCAGGTGATCCTGGGCGTCGAGTCGGCGATGGACGAGCTGGCTCTCACCCTCGGCATGGACCCGTTCGAGCTGCGGCGACGCAACGTCATCCGTCCGGGAGACGACCTGCACGAGCCCGACCTGCGGTGGGGCTCGTACGGGCTCGACCAGTGCCTGGATCTGGCCGAGACCGCGCTGCGCCGCGGCAACGGCGTCGAAGCGCCGGAAGGCTGGGCGGTCGGCGAGGGCATGGCGGTCGCGATGATCGCGACGATGGCTCCCTTCGGCCACATCTCGCACACCACCGCGACCCTGCGCCCCGACGGCACCTATGCGCTGCGCGCCGGCACGAGCGAGTTCGGCAACGGCACCACGGTCGTGCTGCGGCAGATCGCCGCATCCGTCTTCGGTGTCGACGTCGACCGTCTCGACCTCAAGACGGCCGACACCGATCTGGTCAGCCACGACACGGGAGCGTTCGCCTCGGCAGGTGTAACGGTGGCCGGCAAGGCGCTCTACGCCGCCTGCCTCGCCCTCGAGCAGCGGATGCTGCACATCGCGCGCGATCTCGTCCCGGATGCGGAGCCCGAGCTCACCCCCGACGGCGTGCGCGCCGGCGCACGGCTGGTCTCCTTCGCGGAGATCGTGGCGGCAGCATCCGACGCGACGTCCGAGGGCCTCACGGCGACGGGCGCGGAGCTCGGCGAGGTGCGCTCGCTCGCGTTCAACGTGCACGCCGTGCGGGTGGCCGTGGACCCCTCCACGGGGACGGTGCGCATCTTGCAGTCCATCCAGTCGGCGGATGCGGGCACGGTCCTCAACCCCGCGCAGTGCCGGGGACAGGTCGAGGGCGGCGCGGCGCAGGGCATCGGCAGCGCACTGTACGAGGAGGTGCTGATCGACGAGGACGGCCGGGTGGAGAATCCCGTGTTCCGCACGTACCGGGTGCCGCAGTTCGCCGACATCGTCGACACCGAGGTGTACTTCGCCGAGACCCGCGACGACCTCGGTCCGTTCGGGGCGAAGTCGATGAGCGAGTCGCCGTACAACCCGGTCGCCCCGGCGATCGGCAACGCCATCGCCCGCGCCCTGGGCGTACGCCCGTACCAGCAGCCGTTCACCCGCGAGCGCGTCTGGCGGCTCGCCCAGGGGTGAGCCCCGGGGCTCCCGCGCACGCGTGACCCGCGGGGCTCCCACGCTCGCGCGCGCCGCATCCCCTGTTCGAGGGACCCGAAGCGCGGCTCCGCGGGCCGAAACACGACGTTTCGGGTCCCTGTGAACACTCGCCGGCGCCGATTCCTCTGTTCGAGAGACCCGAAGCGCGGCTCCACGGCCCGAAACAGCACGAATCGGGTCCCTTGAACACGTCGGGAGCACGCGATTCGGGTCCCTCGAACACGCTCGGCGCACGGGTCGGGCCGGGGCGCAGTGTTTCGGCCGGCCGGTGCGGTTTGTGGCACAGCGGGGCCGGTGCGATCCTGGGTCCGTGACGACCGACGCCCTGACCGAGCCGGATGCGGCGAGCCCCGCCGGCGCGGAGGCGTACATCGGCGTCTCGCTCGGGCGTCGTATCCGCGCCGCCCGCACGGCCAAGAAGCTGTCGATGCGGGCACTGGCGGGTGCGGCGGAGATCAGTCAGCCGTTCCTCAGCCAGATCGAGGGCGGCCGCACGATGCCGTCGATCCTCACGCTCTTCAAGCTCGCGAAGGTGCTCGACATCTCGCCGTCCGAGCTGCTGCCGGCGAACGAGGAGCCGGAGCCGATCCACGTCGTCCGCCACGGGGAGGGCGAGCTCGTTCCCGTCTCCGAGAGCGACGACGGCGCCGTCAGCCGGATCATCTCCTCGGCCGCCACACGCGGCGCGACCGTGCAGGAGTACCGCATCGCCCGCGCCCCGTATGTGGGCGAGTGGTTCGAGTCCGACGGCGAGAACACGATCTACCTCGTCGCGGGGTCGCTGACGGTCGAACTGGAGGACCGCGGGTCGTGGACGCTCTCCGCGGGCGACGCCCTCTCGCACCCCGGAGCGCTGCGCAACCGCTGGCGCATCGACGGCGCCGACCCGGCCGTGCTGCTGCTCGTGCACGTCGCCGAGCGCTGAGCACTGAGCGCTGGGCACTCGGCACTGAGAGGTGACCGCTGAGCCCTGAGCCCTGAGCGGCAGCGTTCCGCGCCCGCGGCGCCCGCGCCCCGCCCCGCGGCGCCTCGCCCCGCGCTTCCGGTCCTCGCCCGCCGCCCCGCCCTGCGCGTCGGGCTCTCGCCCGCGCACCCCATTCGCTCGCCTGTCACAGATCGACGCGACGGCGTCGATCTGTGACAGGCGAACTGTCGGACGGGGAGCCGGAGACGAGCTCCCCGCGCCTCGCGACACGTAACGCGCACGAGACCCGCACGGCCGCCCCGCCAGAGGTAACGCGCGCGAAACGCGATTGGTATGTGTAATCAACGATAGGTATCTACGATCGACAGCGTGCCTCCCACCGCGCGCCTCTTTCTGCCCGAACTCGTCGTCACGATGGACGACGAACGCCGCGTCCTCACGGATGCGGGCGTGCTCGTCACCGGCGACACGATCACCGACGTCGCGCCCCGCACGGAGCTGATCGCGGCCCACCCCGACGCCGAGCGCATCGAGTTACCCGACCGCCTGCTCATGCCGGGGCTGATCAACGCCCACCACCACTCCGGGATGCTGCGCGGCACCGCCGAGCACCTGCCGGTCTGGGAGTGGCTGCGGCTGCACATCGACCCGATGCACCGCGTGCTCCGCCCCGACGAGGCCGAGGCCGCCGCGTGGCTCTGCTACGCCGAGGGGCTCCTGTCGGGCACGACGACCGTGGTGGACATGTGGCGCTACATGGACGGCGCGGCGCGCGCCGCATCCGCCCTCGGCAACCGCGTCGTCACCGTCAACTACGTCGGCGAGCACCCGGACTTCGACTACTTCGACACCCTCGACGACAACGAGCGGATGCTCAGCGAATGGACGGGCGCAGCCAACGGCCGCATCATGCCCTGGGTCGGACTCGAGCACCCGTTCTACGCGGATGCGGCGGGCCAGCGCCGGGCGATCACACTGGCGAACGCCTACGGCACCGGCCTCTACACGCACTGCAGCGAATCCGAGATCGAACTCGCCGACTTCGCCGCCCGCCACGGCGCGCGCCCCATGTTCGCCCTCGAGCAGCTCGGCTTCTTCGATGTGCCGCGCGCGATGATCGCCCACGCTGTGTGGCTGGATCAGGCCGAGGTCGATCTGATCGCCGCGCGCGGCGTGGGCGTCTCGCACAACCCCGTCTCGAACATGAAGCTCGCCAGCGGCATGGCGCCGGTCGCCGAGATGCTCGCGGCAGGCGTCGACGTGGGACTCGGAACCGACGGCGAGAAGGAGAACAACAATCTCGACATGTTCGAGGAGATGAAGGTCGCTTCTCTCCTCGGCAAGTTGCGCACGATGGATGCGGCCGCGATGGACTCGTGGCAGGTGCTGGGCATGGCGACCCGCGGCGGCGCGGCGGCGATCGGCCGCGGCGACGAGCTCGGTGCGCTGACGCCGGGCCGGAAGGCCGACTTCGTGGCCGTCCGCACCGACACGCCCCGTATGACCCCGTTCATGCCCGAGGGCGCATATCCCAACATCCACCACAACCTCGTGCACGCGGTGCGTGGCTCCGACGTCGACATGACGGTCGTCGACGGCGAGATCGTCGTGCGCGACGGCCGCCTCGTGAACGCCGACCTCGGCGAGCTGATCGACCGCGTGCGCGCGCTCGTTCCCGACCTCTTCGCCCGTCGCTCCGCGTGGATCGCGGCGCAGGGCGAGCTCGACGGACTGTTCCCCCGAAAGGCCACGCCATGACCATCGCGCTCGATCACGGGCCGCTCCGCGAGCGGGTCGCCCGCTTCCTCGCCGATGACCCCGGACGCCTGCTCATCGGCGGACGCTGGGTCACCGCATCCGACACGTTCGCCTCGCTCGACCCGGCGACGGGCGAGACTCTGGCGCACGTCGCCCGCGCCTCGACCGGCGATGTCGATGCCGCCGTCCGCGCGGCGAGCGCCGCACTCGAGACCGCGGCGTGGGCACGGATGCGGCCGGCCGACCGCTCGAAGCTGCTGTGGCGCATCGCCGACGTCATGGAGGAGCACCTCGACGACCTCGCCGAGCTCGAGACGCTCGACCAGGGCAAGAGCCTCGGCACGGCCCGCTTCGGCGAGGTCCCCGCCGCGATCTCGCAGTTCCGCTACTACGCGGGCTGGCCCACGAAGATCACGGGCGAGACGATTCCGACTTCCCTCACCCGCACGCCCGAGGGCAAGGACGTGTTCGCCTACACGCGGCGGGAGCCCGTGGGCGTGGTCGCGGCGATCGTCCCGTGGAACTCGCCGCTCATCATGACGGCGATGAAGCTCGCCCCCGCTCTGGCCGCAGGCTGCGCGATCGTGCTCAAGCCCGCCGAGAACACCTCGCTCAGCGCGCTCTACCTCGGGCGCCTGCTGCAGGAGGCGGGGCTGCCCGACGGCGTCGTCAACATCGTCACCGGCTACGGGCACGAGACGGGGCAGGCGCTCGTCGAACACCGCGGCGTCGCGAAGATCGCCTTCACCGGCTCCACCGCGGTCGGCAAGAAGCTGGTGGCCACCGCATCCGACCGACTCGCCCGGCTCACGCTCGAGCTCGGCGGCAAGTCGCCCTCGATCATCCTGCCGGATGCGGATCTGTCCGCCGCCGTCGCGGGCGTCTCGCGCGGCATCTTCGACAACGGCGGCCAGGTGTGCGTCGCGAGCGCACGCATCTACGCGCACCGCGACGTCTACGACAAGGTCGTGGCCGGCATGGCAGCGGCGGGAGACGCCCTGCGACTCGGCCACGGCCTCGCGGCCGGCACTGACCTCGGGCCGCTCGTGAGCGAGACGCAGGCCCGACGCGTCGCCGCCTACGTCGACGAGGGCGCAGCCGACGGGGTCACCGTCGTCACCGGTGGCGAGCGGTCAGGTCCGTCGGGCACGTTCTTCACGCCGACCGTCCTGACCGACGTCCCGCCGCACGCCCGTCTCATGCGGGAGGAGATCTTCGGACCCGTCGCCGTCGTCACCCCCTTCGACGACCTCGACGAGGTCGTGGGCTGGGCGAACGACATCGACTACGGGCTCGCCGCCAGCATCTGGACCGAGGGGCTCAGCAACGCCCACCGCGTCGCCGCGCGCCTGCAAGCGGGAACCGTCTGGGTCAACTGCCACTCCTTCCTCGGTCCGGAGCTGCCCAAGGGCGGGCACAAGGAGTCCGGTTGGGGCTACGAGAACGGAGCGCAGGGTTTGGAGAACTACCTCGAGACGAAGTCGGTGGTGATGGTCGTATGACACGGATCGCGCTCGGGGTCTTCGAGATGATGAACCCCTCCAACGGGATGCCGACGTGGACGCATCCCGACGGCCGCGGCGACGACTGGGACCGCCTCGACTACTGGGTGGACCTGGCGCGCGAACTGGATGCGGCCGGCTTCGACTTCCTCTTCTTCGCCGACACCTACGGCTACGCCACCCTCGACGGGCGGATGCCCGACGAGGTCGCGGCCCACGGCATCCAGTTCCCCGCCCTGGATCCGATGCTGGCGATCGCGACCCTCGCGCGGGCGACCGAACGCCTGGGCTTCGTGGTCACCTCCCCCACGACCGTGGAGAAGCCCTACGGGACCGCGCGCCGCTTCGCGACGCTCGACCGCTTCACCGACGGACGCATCGGCTGGAACGTCGTGACCGGCAGCTCTCAGGCGACCACGGACCAGCTGTTCGGGGTGACCGAGACGCTCGATCACGACCAGCGCTACGACGCGGCCGACGAGTTCCTCGACACGTGCCTGCGCCTGTGGGAGCACAGCTGGGACGACGGCGCCGAGCTGCGTGACCGTGATCGGGGCGTGTACGCCGACCCGGCGAAGCTGCACCGAGTGGAGGTCGAGGGCACGTACCAGCGCACCGCCGGGATCTTCGCGGTGCCGCCCACCCCGCAGCGCACGCCCGTGCTCTTCCAGGCCGGCACCTCTGATCGTGGTCGCGCCTACGCCGCCCGTAACGCCGAGGCCGTGTTCATCCAGGGCCAGTCGATCGCCGCCGCCAAGGCGCACGTCGACGACATCCGCGCACAGGCCGTGACCCACGGGCGCGACCCGCACGACATCGCCGTGATCTCGGGCATGACCGTGACCGTGGCTGCCACCGAGGCCGAGGCACGCGTCCTCCGTGAGGAGTACGAGAGTGTGCTGCAGCGCGCGGATGCGGCCGTCATGTTCGCCGGGATCACGGGACTCGATCTCACCGGCATCGACCCCGACACCAAGGTCGTGGACCTGCGCACCGACCTTGGACAGACCCTCATCCAGCGCTACGCACGACAGAACGCCGAGATGCGGGTGGGCGAGATCCTCGACCAGTTCCGCACGAAGGCGATCCGTGGGTTCCAGATCACCGGTTCCCCCGAACAGGTCGCCGACGAGATCGAGGCGATCGTCGACGGCTCGGGGCTCGACGGCCTCATGCTCGAGCCGACGTTCGGCGGGCCCGGCGCATATCGCGCGTTCATCGACCTCGTCGTGCCCGTGCTGGCCGAACGGGGACGCGTCAGCCCGCCCGCCGGTGCGACGCTGCGCGAGCACTTCGGCGGCGGCCCCCGCCTCGCCGCCACCCACCGTGCGCACCGGCTCGTGGTGCGCGAGACCGCATCCGTTCCGTCCTGATCCGCCGTCCCTTGCCGGGAAGAAACTCCACCCACCCGCACGAAAGAGAGACCACATGAGAGCCGACGCCGTCGAGGCGGTGATCCGCGGGCTCAAGCGAGCCGGCGTCTCCGTCGCCACGTATCTGCCCGACTCGCTGCTGAAGGAGCTGTACCCGGCTCTGGATGCGGACCCCGACATCCGCACCATCCCGGTCACGAACGAGGGTGAGGGCGCCGCGATCGCCGGCGGCGTGTTCCTCTCCGGCAAGCGCGCCGTGCTGGTCATGGAGAACTCGGGGCTGCGCGCCGCGACCGAGCACCTCGCCCGCATGGGTCTCGGCGCGGGCATCCCCGTGGTCATGATCATGAGCTACCGCGGCGAGATGGGCGAGAACAACTGGTGGGCGATCCCGCACGGCATCACGATGGAGCCGCTGCTGAAGGCGCTGCGCACGCCGTACACGATCGTCCGCGACGTCGACCAGCTCGAGACGGCGATCGTCCGCGCCTACGACACCGCCTACGCGTCGTACTACCACGCCGCCATCGTCCTCGGAGGGGATCTGGTCCGATGAGCTACTCCCGATTCGAAGCCATGAAGCTGCTCGCCGCACGCCTTGCGGACGAGCTGGTCATCCTCTCCCTCGGCGGCGCCGTCGACGAGTGGTACAACGCCGCCCCGCACATGCGCGAGGCGAGCCTGTTCCAGCAGCAGCTCGGATGCGTGACGCCGGAGGCGTTCGGCCTCGCCGTGGGCCTGCCCCACCGCCGCATCGTCTCGCTCGACACCGACGGCGGCCTCCTGTTCAACCTCGGGATCCTCGCGACCCTCGGCAACGAGCGCCCGGCGAACCTGTTCATCGTCGTGTGGGACAACGAGCAATACCAGTCGATCGGGGGCCCGGCCACGCACACGGCGAAGGGTCGCGTCGACCTTGCCGCGATCGCCCGCGGCGCGGGTGTCGAGAAGGCGTTCACCGCCGAGACGCTCGAAGAGTTCGACGCGCACTGCGCGGCTGGACTCGCCGCATCCGAGCCGTACATCGTCGTCGCGAAGACCGACGGGATCCTCGAGCCCGGGATCAAGCGCAAGCACTCCGACGGACGCGAGGACAAGTACATCTTCGTGCGCCACGTCGAGGCCACGGAGGGCATCAGCATCATGGGCCCGAGCGAGCACAACTGATGGTCGCGTCTCAGATCGTGCCGGTCGCTCCACGAGCGTCGCAAGACGACGCCCTCGCGCCCAGGAGCGCGTGATGCCCCTGGTGCGCACCCCCGCCGCCGGCTACGACGAGATTGTGGTCGGCGGCGGGGCGGCCGGATGCGTGCTGGCGGCGCGCCTGTCGGAGGATCCCGCTGTCCGCGTGCTCCTGATCGAAGCGGGCGGCGACCACCGCGGCGTGCGCGAGATCCTCGAGGCCGCGCACTGGGACGCCCTCATCGGCGGGGCGTACGACCACGGCTACCGGTCGACGCCCACCCCGCACGTTCTCGGTCGCTCCCTCGCGATGCCGCGCGGCAAGGTGCTCGGCGGATCATCCTCGACGAATGCCATGCTCTGGTACCGCGGCAACCGCGCGGACTACGACGCGTGGGCGGATGCGGGCGCCGCCGGCTGGGGCTACGACGATCTGCTGCCGTACTTCCGCCGGTCCGAGTCCCGCGCCGGCGGCGACCGGGCGTACCGCGGGCTCACGGGGCCGATGCGGGTCGGGCCTCTCGCGCACGTGCACCCGATCGCGCACGCGCTCATCGCCGCCTCCGCCGAACGCGGCCTCCCGGTGATCGACGACGCGAATGCGGCGTCCAACGAGGGCGCGACCTACCCGGACTACAACGCGGTCGAGGGGGACGACGGATCCTTCGAGCGCTGGAGCACCGCGCGAGGCTATCTCGAGCCCGCGCTCGGCCGAGCGAATCTCGACGTGCTGGTCGATAGCCGGGTCCACGCGCTGGTCCTGACCGGAGACCGCGTCACCGGCGTGCGGCACACGGTCGGCGATGTCGCCGTAGAGACCGCCGCCACGCGCATCGTGCTGGCGGCCGGGGCGCTCGACACCCCGCGGCTGCTGCAGCTGTCGGGGATCGGGGACGCCGCGCGGCTCGCCGCATCCGGCATCCGAGCGATGCACCATCTGCCCGGGGTCGGCGAGAACTTCCAGGATCACCCGCTGATCCTCGGCATGAACTTCCGCGCCCGGGACGACCTCGGCCCGGTGATCGGCAACGGCGGCGGCGCGATGCTCAACTGGCGCAGCTCCTACGCCGAGACCGGCCCCGACCTCCACACGGTCGTCGCGCACGGCTCTCGCGGCGACGACGTGCTGCACGCGCGCCACGACCTGTCCGGGAATCGCGTGTTCGCCCTGGTCCCGGGCCTGTACCGCTCGCGCAGCGTCGGCTGGGTGCGGGTGCGCTCGGCGGATCCGGATGCTGCCGCCGACATCCATCCGAACTACCTCGCCGATCCGACGGATCTCGCAGCCATGGTCGAGGCGGTCGACGCCGTGCAGGATCTCGTCGCCGCATCCGCCTACGCCGATCTCGCGGAGGGCCCGATCACGCCGGCCGCAGGACTCGCGCACGCGGACAGGGTTCGGTTCGTGCGAGAGAACATCGGCACGTTCTTCCATTGCTCGGGCACCGCGCGCATCGGCACGGACGAGCTCGCGGTGGTCGATCCCGCGCTGCGGGTGAGGGGCCTCGAGGGGCTGTGGGTGGCGGACGCGTCGGTGATGCCCTCGATCCCGACGTGCAACACCCAGGCCCCGACCGTGGCGATCGCCGAGCGCGGCGCCGAACTCGTCGCCGCCGCTCGCTGATCCCCCGCCCCGGGCTTCTTCGCCTGAGTTCTGTTGGAGAGACCCGAAACGCGGTCCAACCGGCCCCGAAGCGGCGATTCGCGTCTCTCGAACACCGGCAAGCTCCGTTCGAGAGACCCGAAACGCCGACCGCACGCCCTCGGCACAACAACACGGGTCCTCGAACACGGGATGCGGGACACGGGTCCGGGACACGGGATGCGGCGACCGACTGGATGCGGCGACCGACGGGATGCGGCGACCACGCGTGCGCGATACCGCCGGAGGAAGCACGACCGGGCCGGTCCCCGACGCGCACAGCCCGGCGGCGCGCCTGTGCGTGCCCTATGGTCTGAGCCAGAGCACCCATCGTGGGGGGCTCGGAGGGGGAACGATCATGGACAACAGCGCACGCCCGACGGCGGTCACCGCATCCTTCTGGCTCTGGATCGCGAGCGTCGCGCTCTCGGCGATCTCGATCCTCACGTCGCTCGCGAACGGGAGCTACGCCGTGGTCGATGTCGGCGGCAACGCACAGGTCGCCGCCGCCGTGGGTCCTGCCGCGGCGATCATCGGCCTCGCCGTCGGGGCGGCGCTGCGCATCCTGTTCGCCGTCTACATGCTCCGCGGACGCAACTGGGCACGCATCGTGCTGCTCATCCTGGCGATCATCGCGGTGCTGGCCGGGCTCCCCGCCTTCGCCGCGGGCAACATCGTGGACATCCTCATCGTGCTCGTCGCAATCGCCGCAGCCGTGCTGATGTACCTGCCGGCTTCGAACCCGTACTTTCGTCGCCGTACCGCGGCCGCCTGACCGCGTCCCGGGCCTGTTCGCCTGTCACAGATCGACGGGTTCCCGTCGATCTGTGACAGGCGAACAGTGAGCAGGAGCAGGAGGATCAGCAGCGGCCGACGCCGGGACTCAGGGCTCGAGGAGGGCGTCGAGGGCGATGAAGGCGCCCTCGAACTCGCCGCGCAGGCGCGCCTTCGTGGCCGCATCCGCGAACGAGATGTCGATGCCGGCGAGCGCGATCCGCTTCGCCGCGGCCGCATCGACACCCAATGCCCTGAGTCCCTCGCGGTACTCCTTGCCGATGTCGGTGCGGAAGAACATCGCATCGTCGGTGGACACGCTGATCGTGAGCCCCGCGTCGATCATGGCGCGCAGTCGGTGCCCCTCGTCCAGGGTCCAGCCCGAGCAGATCGTCGTCGACACGGGCGTCGTCGCGAACCCGATGCCGCGCTCGAGCGCGAGAGCCACGACGGCCGGATCGTCGACGATGCGGTACCCGTGGTCGAGGCGGTCGCAGCCCAGCACCTCGATCGCCTCGCGCACCGCATCCGGCGTCGCCGTCGGCGTCTCGCCGACGTGCGCCGTCAGTTTCAGACCGGCGGATGCGGCCAGCCGGTACGCGGCCGCGAACCGGGTGGGGTCCTCGGTGTTCTCCGGGGTGAGGTCGTCCTGGCCGATGCCCACGACCTCCGGGATGCCGTGCTCGATCACCTCGCGCACCATCGCGACCGCGGACTCCGGGCTGTCGCGCCGGTTGATCGCGGCAACGATGCGGAACCCGACGCCGAAGTCGGCCTCGGCGCGTCGCAGGCCCGCGATGATCGGGTCCATCACGTCGCGGTAACCGATCCCGCGGGCGGCGAAGTACTGCGGGTTCACGTAGTACTCGCGGTAGCGGAGGTTGCCCTCGGCGACAGCGGCCCGCACACCCTCCCAGGCGACGCGCTCGAAGTCCGCCGGCTCGCGCAGCACGTCGTGCGCGGCGCGGAAGGCGACGAGGAACTCGGGCAGGTCGGCGAAGTCGAAGAGCGTCTCGGGGTCATCGCCCCACAGCTCCACGCCGTAGCGCGCGGCCAGCTCGATGAAGGTGGTCGCCGTCATGGTCGAGGCGAAGTGGCAGTGCAGTTCCGTCTTGGGCAGCAGCTGCAGGTAGTCGGCGTACGAGATCACGGTGTTCCTCCGGGTGTGCGGGGCCTGAGAACGCCCGCGCTCTTGACGACGAGAAGCCGGTACGGCTCCCCGTCCAGCGACCACCAGCGGTGCACGACGCCCCCGGGGAAGTGCACCGAGTCGCCGGCGGTCAGATCGTGCGCCTCACCGTCGAGCTCGATCCGGATGCCCCCGGCCACCACATAGAGGAACTCCTCCTCCTCGTGGGTGAAGCTCTCACCGGGCACGAGGGCGTCGGCGACGACCTCGACCGGGTGGAAGGCGCGCGCGTCGTGCGCCAGCATCCGCGCGGTACCGGATGCGAACCCCTCCGGCACGGCGCCGGATCCCGCGCGCTGGATCTCGATCGCGGATGCGGCCTCGCGCGGCTCGTCGGAGGCGGCGATCAGCTCGATCGGGCTCGTCTCCAGCGCCACCGCGATGCGTCGCAGCGACGCCAGGCTCGGCTGCGCGAGCCCCCGTTCCAGCTGGCTCAGGAACGGATGCGAGAGCTCGGTGGCGGCGGCCAAGCGCACGAGGGTGAGTCCGCGCGCCTGTCGCAGCTCGCGGATGCGGGCGCCCAGACGCTGGCCGGCCGCATCCTCGTCCGCGGCGATCGTGGCGACAGGGTCGGTCATGGTCCGAGGTTATGCGGCGGGCATCGCGACGCCGTGGCGCGCAGCATAGTCGGCGACGGCCGCGAGGTAGCCGGCGCGGCGAGCCGGTGTCAGCCACGAAGCCTCGAACGAGTTGATCGCGAACTGCACCAGATCGGTCTCGGTCAGCCCCGCCTGCTCGGCGAGCGCGACGTACGTGTCGCCGACGTAGGCACCGAAGTACGCCGGGTCGTCGGAGTTCAGCGTGACCTTGGCGCCCTGCCGGAGCAACCCCACGATCTCGTCCGCCTTCATCTGCTCGGTCACGAAGGAGTTCGACACGGGGCACGTGGTGAAGCCGAGCCCGCGCTCGATGGCGAGGGCGACGAGCGCCGGGTCCTCGACGATGTTCGTGCCGTGGTCGATGCGGTCGACCTGGATCTCATCGAGCACCGTGCGGATGTTGTCGATGGAGCCGGGCTGGTCGATGTCGCAGTGCATCGTGAGCAGGAAGCCCTCGGCGCGCGCCCGGGCGAAGACCTCGGCGAACTTCTCCGGCGGGTTGCCGCGCTCGTCGGAGTCCAGGCCGATCCCGAGGATCCACTGCTTGTAGGGCAGCGCCTCCATGAGCGTCGCGAAGGCGAACTCGGCGGAATAGTCGCGCAGGAAGCACATGATGAGCTCGGCCGAGATGCCGAGCTCGCGCTCCGCGCGCACCACGGCACGGCGATACCCGCCGATCACATCGGCGAAGGGCACTCCGCGACCGGTGTGCGCCTGCGGGTCGAAGAACATCTCGACGTGCACGACGCCCTGCGCCGCCGCCCGCTGGAGGTAGGCCCAGGCGAGGTCGTGGAAGTCGTCGGCCGTGACCAGGACCCGCATCGCCGGGTAGTACACCGCGAGGAAGCTCGTGAGGTCTGTGAAGTCGTAGGTGGCCTTCACCTCGTCGACCGTCTTCTCGGCGAGCTCGATGCCGTTGCGCTCGGCGAGCGCGAACTTGAGGTCGGGTTCGAGTGTGCCCTCGAGGTGCAGGTGGAGCTCTGCCTTGGGCAGGCCGTGCGCGAACGCGGTGAGATCGGTCATACCGAAGATCTTCCTGGAAGAGGCGGATGCGGCGCGAGCCGCGAGGGTCAGATGCCGGTCTGGGCGCGCATGCCCATGCGGGCGAGGACCACGTTCTCGACGATCTGGATGACGTTGTACAGCACGAGCGAGACGATCGTGACGAGCACCACGGACGTCCAGAGCGCACTGAACTGCGCCTGCGGGATGTAGCCGGCGATCGAGCCGCCGATCCCGCCGCCGACGGCGAGCCATTCGGCGAGCAGCGCACCGGTGATCGCACCGGGCACGGAGATGCGCACGGCGGCGAAGAACGCGGGAAGCGAGGACGGCATGGCGATCTTGCGCAGCTTGGCCCAGGAGCCGCCGCCGTAGACCTCGACGAGGTCGTTCATCTGCGCGGAGGCGGACTTGAGCCCGAAGGAGATGTTCACGAGGGCGGGGAAGAGCACGACGATCCCGCCGATGACGGCGACGGTCGCGATGTCGCGGCCGAAGATCATGATGATCACCGGCGCCATCGCGATCAGTGGCACCGAGCGCAGGAGCATCGCGACCGGCATGAGCGCGTGCTCGATGCCCTTGCTCAGCTGGAAGATGCTCGCCCCGAGGATCGCGACGACCAGTCCCGACACGAAGCCGATGAGCGAGTGCCCCAGCGTGACGGCCAGGTTTCCGAACATCAGCTCGCGGTTCGCCTCGGCTGCCGGCAGCGTGAAGAGGTAGTTCCATACGTCGATGGGGCCCTTGGCGATCATGGGCGAGACGTTGAGGATCGCCAGGACACCCACCCAGAGGGCGAGCACGCCCACGAGGGTGCCGACGAAGGTCACCATGCCCCAGCCGAACGCCTTCAGGGCACCGGACGCCACCTGCTTGCGCACTGTCACCTGGAGATCGGGCTTCCGGGCGGGCGGCTGCGGGCCGGAGGGCTGGTTCATGGCTTCGGCGGACTGCCGCGTGCCGGTGGCTGCGATGGCTGCTTCGGTCACTTGTGGGCTCCCTTCGACCAGGGCGCGATGAGGCGGGCGACGAGTCCGACGAGGGCGAAGCCCGCGAGGGCCACGGCGCCGGAGGCGAGGGCGAGGGCCCAGACGAGGGGCGCGTCGGAGTTCTGCTGCGCGAGGATCATGGCCAGCCCCACCCCGGCCTCGATCTTGCCGAAGAACTCACCGAGCACGGCGCCGAGGAAGGCGGCCGGGACGGCGATCTGCAACGCGTTGAGGATGGCGGGAAGCGCTGCGATGAGGCGCACCTTGCGCAGTTGCGTCAGCTTGCTGCCGCCGTAGACGGTGATGAGATCCAAGCTCGACCGGTCGGCCGACTTGAGCCCCAGCAGCGCTCCGACGACGGTCGTGAAGAAGACCGAGAGGGCGGCGAGGAAGACCGCGGTACCGCTGGGTTCGCCCGCTTTCGGAACGGGGAACAGCACGACGGCGAGCATGCCGATCGCGACGATCGGCACGCAGTAGGTCAGAATCGCGAACTGCATGGCCACGCCCTCGAACCGCGGAACGAGGAGAACGATGAACGCGAGGGCGAGGGCGAGCCCGTTCCCCCAGAGGTATCCGATTCCCGCCTCGACGAGGGTCACCGAGAAGTTGCGGGCGAAGTAGTCCCAGCCGGTCGTGATGTACGCCCCGATGACGTCGGGCGGGCTCGGGATGATCTGGCGGCCCGAGGGGTTGAGGAAGATCGTCGAGATCAGCCACCAGAAGGCGATGAGGGCGATCCCGCCCATGACTCCGATGAGCCATGCGGGGAGGCGGACGTCCTCCCACTGGACCGCCTTGCCCTTGGGCGATGCGTCAGTGGTCGTCATCTGCCGCGGCCCCTCCCGCTCCGAACAGGAGCTCAGAGGCGTGATCGACGTAAGAGTGGAACTCCGGGCTGCGCATCATCTCGGGCAGGCGCGGCCGCGGCAGGTCGATCGTCATGACCTCCTTGATGCGGCCGGGGCGCGGGCTCATCACGGCGACCTGGTCCGAGAGGAAGATGGCCTCGGAGATGCCGTGCGTCACCAGCAGCGTGGTCGCCGGCTTCTCCGTCCAGATCCGCAGCAGCTCGAGGTTGAGCTTCTGGCGGGTCATGTCGTCGAGAGCGCCGAAGGGCTCGTCGAACAGCAGGACCTCGGGGCGCATGATGAGCGAGCGAGCGATCGACACGCGCTGCCGCATCCCGCCCGACAGCTGCGCCGGCTTGGCCTTCTCGAAGCCGCGGAGCCCGACCAGGGCGATCATCTCGTCGATGTACGCCTTGTCGGGGCTCTTGCCCGCGATCTCGAACGGCAGACGGATGTTGGCGTAGACGCTGCGCCACGGAAGCAGCGCCGAGTCCTGGAAGGCGATCCCGAGCTTGTTCTCGCGACGCATCTCCTTGGGGCTCTTGCCGTCGACGCGAGTCGTGCCGCTCGTGGGCTGCTCGAGGCCCGCGAGGATGCGGAGGATGGTCGACTTCCCGCATCCGGACGGTCCCAGCAGCGACAGGAACGTGCCCTGGTCGGTGTGGAGGTTCGTGTCCTGAAGGGCGACGACCGACTTGCGGCCGGTGGTGAAAACCTTGTTCAGGCCGGTGATCTGGAGGCCGGTGCCGAGCGCGGCATCGGTCGCGCCGGTCTCGACGACAGTCTGGGTCACGTCGATGGCTGCTTTCGCTCGGGGTCGGTGGGTCACCGACGGGGGGAGGGGAGTACGAGGGCGCCCGCGCACGGGCGCCCTCGCGGGGTCAACCTGCGTACTTGACCAGGTCGGGGTTCTCGCTGTAGAGCTCCTCGAGGAGCGAGGTGTCGAACAGCTGGTCGGCGGTCACGTCGATGCCGGCCTCCGACAGGCTCTTGATCGTGGCGTCCTTGAGGTCGTCGGAGATCGTGAACAGGCCGTTCTCGGCGGTCTCGTCGGAGACGACGAGGTCACTCAGCTGGGCGGCGGCACCGGCCTCGGAGTTCTTCGGGTCGAGGTTGAGGTCCTTGCCGTAGTCCTCGTAGGCGAGACGCGCGCACTCGGCGGGGTCGGCGATCGCGTCGGTCCATCCCTGGATCTCGGCCTTCAGGAACGCCTTGACCTTCTCGGGGCTGTTCTTGATCATGTCCTCGGTCGCGACGAAGGTCTCCGCCGGGAACGCGAGGTTGTTGTCGGCGAAGGGCAGGTTGACCGTCTCGTAGCCCTCGTTCGCGACGATGATGGCCTCGTTGGTCAGGTAGGAGACGAAGCCGTCCACCTCGCCGTTCGTGAGGGGCGCCGGGTCGTACTGCACCGGGACGACCGTGACGTCGGACGTGGTCAGCCCGTTGGCGGCGAGGAACGCGTTGAACAGCGACGTGTTCGGGTCCTGCACACCGATCTTCTTGCCCTTGAGGTCGGCGACCGTGGCGATGTTGCCGCCGTCCTTCAGCGAGAGGATCGTGAACGGGTTCTTCTGGTAGGTCGTGCCGATGATCTTCAGCGGCGCGCCCTCGCTCGCGACGACGGAGCCGATGGCGACGGCGTCGCTGAGACCGAAGTCGGCGGATCCGGCGATCAGCTCGGTGGCGCTCGTGGAGGGTCCGGGCACCAGCGTGGCGCTGCTGAAGCCCGCGTCCGTGTAGTAGCCCTTGGAGTCGGCGAAGAACTCGCCGCAGAACTCCTCGTTCTTGATCCAGCTGAGCTGGATCGTGGTGTCGCCCAGGCCCGCGGCGTCGCCGCCGGAGGACGACGAGGATGCGGGGTCGCTGGATCCGGCACACGCGCTGAGCGCGAGGGCCGAGAGAGCGACGGCGGCGATGGACACGGCGACGCGCGTGCGGCGTGCGGTGAAGCGGGACATAAGCTGTCTCCCGGTTTGTCGGGTGGTGCACTTCGGGTGGTTGGGATGCCGGCGCCTCCCGTGCTCGGGTTCATCCCGGCGGCAGCGGTCTGCGTGACGAGTCCGACGCTAAGCGATGTAGATTTCACGAACACTGGCGGTCGTGTTTCCGCACCGTTACACCTGACCTATCCACAGGTCCGCGTCAAGAGGCTCATGCGAGCGCGCGCGGACCGATAGCCTGGCGGCCGTTCACCACAGCGAACACGTCCCCTTCAGCCTCCTCCGGCGGCACAGCCGTCCGAGCGCGCCCGAAAGCGAGTGCCATGCGTACCTCCCGCCTCCTTACCGCCACCGCCGTCATGGGGGCCGCCCTGTTCCTCGGCGGCTGTTTCCAGATCAGCGACCTCGGGGGCGGCCCCGAGGCGGTGCGCGACTCCGACACGGGCGAGATCACCGATGCCGGCAAGGCGGACGTCTTCACCCTCTCCGTGGGCGACTGCATGAACAACACCTCCAACGAAGAGGTGACCGACGTCCCGGTCGTGCCCTGCAGCGACCCGCACGACACCGAGGTCTACTACGAGTTCTCGCTGCCGGACGGCGAGTACCCCGGCAAGGACGAGGTGTACTCCGCCGCTGAAGAGGGCTGCTACAACGAGTTCGCGAACTTCGTCGGCATCGCCTACGAAGAGTCCACGCTGGAGTTCTCGTACTTCGCGCCCACCCAGCAGAGCTGGACCAGGGCAACGACCGCCTGGTCTCCTGCCTCGTCGTCGACACGGCGGAGCAGGTCACCGGCACGCTCGCCGGCGCCGCGCGCTGACCCATCGCACACGAAGGGGGCCGGGTCATCCCGGCCCCCTTCGTCGTTCGCGGCGTCAGGCGGGGTGGCGACCGAGTCGCTCGGCCACGCGAGGAAGATCCTCGTGCACGCGGATGGTCGCCTCCGGCGCGAGCGGGTTCGTCGAGACGCCCTCCTCGCTGACGAGACGGCCGCCCACATAGACCCGCTTGAGGTTGCGGGGCGTCATCGATAGCACGTAGCTGCGCACGGGGTGCCAGAGCGGCCCGACGTCGGGCTTGCGGGGGTCGACCACGACGAAGTCGGCGAACTTGCCGACCTCGAGGCTGCCCACGCGGTCGTCGACGCCCAGGATCGCAGCTCCCCCAGGGTGTGCAGGCGCAGGACGCGCTCCGGCATCATCGACAGCGGGTCCTTCGTGCGGGCGCGCTGCATGAAGATGCCCGCACGCATGTTCTGCCACGGGTCGGAGACGTCCGTGCAGGCCTGGTCGTCGAGTCCCATCCCGACCTTCATCCCCATCGCCAGCATCTCCGGCACGAGAGCGACACCGGAGGCCAGGCGACCGTTGGATGCGGGCTGCCACGACATAGAAGCACCGCCGGCGGCGGTCTGCTCGATGATCTCGGGCGTGGTCTGGATGAAGTGCCCGAACATCATGCCCGGGCCGAGCGCTCCCGCATCCCGGTACATGGCGAACTTCGACTGCTGCAGCGGCACGGCCTCGGGGGATTCGAGGAAGTGGGCCTGGTTGGTCACCCCGAAGCGGCGCATCGCCTCCACCTCGACCTCGGCCGCATCCGGTCGCGGCGACCACTGCACCTGGCCCATGATCGACGCGCCCAGCGCGAACGCCGGGTCCATCGCGCGCGAGTGCGCGACCTCGGCGGCGAACCGGTCGAAGATCTCCTCGTCGCTGCCGACGGTCGCATCCATGCCGATCGCGTCGACGAAGCGGATGCCGGCATCGAGGCAGCCGTCGGCCTGACGGGTGTGGTACTCGAGCCCGCGCATCGCGGCGTTGCCGACGCGCTTGCCGTCGACCATCGATTCCCAGGCCTGCAGCGGGTCGGTGAAGTTGTAGGCGGTGGTGACGCCGTTTCCGAGGAAGTCGAGGGCACCGTGCAGGGTCGACCAGTAGATGTCCTCGGGCGTCGCCGCGGAGGTCATGCCGAGCATCGAGTCGCACCATCCGTAGAGCGTCTCGCCCACGCCGAGACCGCGCAGCCCGCTCGTGAACAGGTGCGAGTGGCTCGACACGAACCCCGGGGCGACGAAGGCGCCGTCGACGTCGAGAACCTCGTCGGCCGTGACCGCGGGAACTCCCGACCCGAGCGCAGCGATCCGTCCGTCCTCGACGAGCATCCACCCGTCTTCGATGTAGCCGGCGTCCTCGGTGCCGGCGGGCACGGTGATGAGGCGGGCGTGCGTGATCAGCAGGCTCATGGGACTCCTGTTCGGTTCGGGGCGGACGACACGGATGTTGGTGACGCTAACACTGCGATGTTTCGCGCGCGTGGCGCCAAGCCCCCGCCCGAAGCGCGCTTCCGGTGCGCGAGGCGCGCTTCCGGTGCCGAACTGCGTCGCATCTGCGCAGATGCGCCACTTCTGCGCACGTGCGCCAGTTCATCACTGTGGCGGATGCGGAAATGTGTCGCTCTCGAGCCCGCGGCGACGGATGGGGCCGCACCCGACACCCCACATGGCCCCCCACACACGGCACACCGCCCCGCATCCGGCGTGGGATGCGGGGCGGCGGCGTGGGATGACTCAGCCCGCGTACGCGATGAGGTCGGGGTTCTCCTGGTAGACCTCGTCGAGCAGGCTCATGTCGAACAGATCGGACGCCTCCAGCGTGATGCCGGCCCCGGCGAGGCTCGCGATCGTCTGCTTCTGCAGGGCGTCGGAGATGGTGAACAGGCCGTTCTCGGCGGTCTCGTCCGTGGTGATGAGCGCGTTGGTGGCCAACAGTCCGGCGATCGTCTTGGCGGGATCGAGGTTCAGGTCGGTGCCGTAGACGTCCTTCGCGAGACGCGCACCCTCGTCGGGGTCGGCGAGAGCGTCGGTCCACCCGCGGATCTCGGCGACGAGGAATGCCTTGAGCATGTCGCGCCGGTTCTTCAGGGTGTCGTCGGTGACCGAGAACGTCTCCGCGACGAACGGCAGGCCGTTCTCGGCGAGCGGCAGGTTGGCCGTCTTGAACCCGGCCATCTCAACCGTGATGGCCTCGTTCGTGAGGTAAGCCGTGAAGCCGTCGACCTCACCGTTGGTCAGCGGCGCCGGATCGTACTGCACGGGGACGATGTCGACCTGGGAGGGGTCGATGTCGTTCGCCGCCAGCAGCGCCGAGAAGAGCGCCCGGTTGGAGTCCTGCACGCCGATGCGCTTGCCGATCATGTCGGCGGGCTTCAGGATGTTGCCCCCGTCGGCCAGCGACAGGATGGTGAAGGGGTTCTTCTGCAGCGTGGCACCGATGATCTTGATGGGCGCACCCTCGGTGGCCACCGCCGTGCCGGCCGAGACGGCATCGTTGATCGCGATGTCGGTCGTGCCGCTGAGCAGCTCCGCGACGCCGGTCGAGGGGCCGGGGATCAGCCGCACCTTTCCGAGGCCCGCCTCTTCGTAGTAGCCCTTCGAGTCGGCGAAGTACTCGCCGGCGAACTCCTCGTTGAGGATCCAGCTGAGCTGGAGGGTGACGTCGCCGAGACCGGCCCCGTCGGACGATCCGGATGCGGCCGGCTCCGCCGACCCGCCGGCGCAGGCGGTGAGGGCGGCGGCCGAGACGACGAGGCCCGCGAGGGCGACTCCCAGGCGGGATCGGTGGCTGCGTGACATGGGTGCTCCTGGTGGTGGATGGGTGGGTCAGGGGGTCGTCGCGACCGGTGCGGCGAGGTCGGCGACCATGCGGTCGGCGCGCTGGCGCAGGTCGCGTTTGCCGTCCGCGTCGAGCCAGCTCGCCTCGATCGCGTTGTCGGTGAAGGAGGCGAGGGTCTCGAGGCCGTACCCGAGCGCGTGAGCGAGGGCGCGGTAGTCGTTGGTGGGATCGGTGCCGAACATCGGCGGGTCGTCGGAGTCGATGGTCACGAGCAGCCCCGCATCCACCATCTGCTTGATGCGGAGGTGGCTGCCGTCGCCGCTGCCGGAGTAGCGGCCGATGTCGCTCGAGACGGGCGTGCAGGTGAAGGGGATGCGCTCCTCGACGCAGCGGCGTGTGATGTCGGGGTCGTCGACGACGTGATATCCGTGATCGACGCGGCTGCACCCGAGCAGGTCGAGGATGGTCTCGATGTTGTGCGGCGGCCCCGATTCGGAGTGCGCGGTGCGCTGCAGACCCGCTTCGCCGGCGAGGCGGAAGGCCTTCCAGAACTTCTCGGGTGGCCCGATCATCTCGGAGTAGTCGAGCCCGATCCCGATGACCTCGTCGTAGGGGTTGGCGATCATCGTCTCGACGAGCTCGGTGGCGGCCCCGGGGGTGTCGTTGCGGTTGAGGCCGACGATGAGGTTGCTGCGGATGCCGGTGTCGGTCTCGGCGTCACGCATCCCGGCTCGGACGCCGTCGATGATCGTGCGGTACCCGATGCCGGGGTGGCCGGGAGGGCTGAGGAAGATCTCGCGGTAGAGCACGTTGTGCGCCGCACCTCCCGCCGTCAGCGACTCGTAGGTGACGCGGTGGAAGTCGTCGGCGTGACGGAGCCCGCCACATCCAGCACGCGCAGGAACTCGTCGAGGTCCTCATAGCTGGCGTGGTCGAACAGGTTCTCCGCGGTGCGTCCGCCGTCGAGCACGACGCCGTGCTTGGCCGCAAGCTCGACGAGGGTTGCCGCCTGCACCGAGCCGATGAGGTGGCAGTGCAGGCTGACCTTGGGCAGGCCCCGCACGATCCGCTCGATCTCGGCCGTTGTGCTCATGGGCTCCCCGTGCTTCTAAACTGAGGGAGACGCCCTCGGCGATAACTGACAGCATTCATATTCGATGGATGCGATGACGAGAGCATTCGGCGAACGTTTCCGGAGCGTAAATTGAGCGATCCCTCCCTCGAGGCCGATCTCGGCTCGGTCGTCGGTGCCGAGATCCGGCGGCTACGGGATGCGGCCGGCCTCTCGACCCGCGAACTGGCGGCCGCAGCGGGGATGAGCCAGCCGTTTCTGAGCCAGATCGAGCGCGGTGCGAGCGCCCCCTCGATGGCGTCGGTCTACCGCCTCGCCCGCGCGCTCGGAGTGCGCCCCGGCGACCTGCTGCCGGCCGTGGGCGCCGACGAGGTCGATGTCGTCCGCGCCGGGGAGGGACGCCGCATCCCCGTCGCTGAGCGAGACGACGCGGCGCTCGGGCGCGCGCTGCTGTTGCGTGAGAGCTCGGCGCTCGAGGTCGTCGAGTACGCCTTCGGTCCCGACGAGTACATCGCCGAGTGGTTCGAGTCGCCCGGAGAGAGCGGCCTGTACCTGGTCTCAGGACGCCTCGAGGTGGACGTGCTCGGCGCCGGCACCTACGCACTCGGGCCGGGCGACTTCATCCGCTTCCCCGCGGGCGCCCGCGACCGCTGGCGTCTCGTCGGCGAGGAGCGTGTCGTCGCCCTCTTCGTCACGAGCGTCCCCCGCCCCCGCTGATCGCCCGGCGCGGTCTCCTGGGATCTCGTGCCCGAGTTGCGACGCAGGTGCGCAAGTGCCACACGAATGCGCACCTGCGCCAGTCAAACACTGTCGCGGATGCGGAAAGGTGTAGCGGATGCGGGCCCGGCGGCGCGGCCATCACCTGCCGGACCGCACCCCTGCGTCAGCGCACGCGGACGTCGGCGGCGAGCGCCAGCACGGACTCGGCGAGGGCGCGGATGCCGAGCGCCACGTCCGGGGCCGAGACGGACTCCCCCGGATGGTGGCTGATGCCGTCGGGGTTGCGCAGGAACAGCATCCCCACGTCGGTGATCGCCCCGATCGACATCGCATCGTGGCCGGCGCGGCTGAAGATCACGGCCGGGTCGGTGCCGCCCGGCGCATCGGCGGCACCGATGCCCTCGCGCACGACGTCCTGCAGGAGCGGCGCACACATGACGGCGGCGGCGCTGTGCACTTCGCGTGAGCTCCAGCGGAGCCCCCGGCGGCCCATGATCACGTCGAGTTCGCGGGAGAGCTCGTCCCACACGTGGTCGCGGGTCTCGTCGAACTCACCGCGCAGGTCGAGCGAGAAGCGCGCCTCGCCGGGCACGACGTTCACCGCACCCGGATAGGCCTCGAGCTGGCCGACGGTGCCGATGATGTGGTGCTCGTCGCGGCAGATGCGCTCGACGGCGAGCGCCGCCTCGCTCGCGCCCAGCAGCGCGTCGCGGCGCATGTCGTAGGGGGTGCCGCCAGCGTGGCGGGCTTCACCTTCGACGACGAGCTGGAAGCGACGCGCGGAGGCGATCGAGGAGACCACGGCGAGCGGCTCACCGCGCCGGTCGAGCTCCGGTCCCTGCTCGATGTGCGCTTCGAGGTACCCGATCAGCTCGTCGGGTCGTCGGGCGGCCTCACCGATGCGCGCAGGGTCGAGTCCGAACTCGAGGAAGGCCTGTCGCAGGCTCGTGCCGTCGGCATCCGTCAGCGCCCACCAGTCCTCGTCCCACAGTCCCGCCACCGCCGACGACCCCAGCAGGGCCTTGCCGAAGCGCGTGCCCTCCTCGTCCGAGAACGCGACGACCTCGAGGGCGAACGGGAGGGCGACGCCGAAGCGTCCGTCGCCTACCGGCGTCCGCAGAAGCCGGGCGATCTCGAGTCCCATGAGCACACCGACGATCCCGTCGAATCGCCCCGCATCCAGCACGGTGTCGAGGTGCGAGCCGATGATCAGCGCGGGCGCGTCGGGGTCGAGCGTGTCGCCGACGATGCGGTCGAGCCGGCCGATCTGGTTGCCGGCCGCATCCTGGCGCGTACGCATGCCGAGCTCGCGCATCCACTCGGCTGCGAGGCGGTTCACGCGTGCGTGCTCGGGCGAGAGGTAGACCCGCTCGATACGGCCCGGCGTCGCCGTGACGCGCGCGAGCTCGTCGCACCGCGCCATCACGCGACGCGCGGCGGCCGCGATGCGATCGGGCGACACCTCCAGCATCATGCGCGCCCCGCGAAGACGTCGGATGCGGCCTCCACCCCGCCGCCGGCGGGAACGGCGACGCCGTGGCGGCGCAGCACCGCCTCCAGTGCGGCCAGCGTGGTGAGCACCGTGTCCTTGCGGGCGTTGTAGCCCATCGTGCCGATGCGCCACACCTTGCCGTGCAGCGGGCCGAAGGATGTCCCGATCTCGATGCCGAAGTCCTCCAGCATCGCGGCGCGGGCGGTATCTCCGGGCACGCCTTCGGGGATGTACACGGCCACGACGTTGCTCATCTTGTGCGCCACGTCGCCGAAGACGGCGAGACCGAGCGCCTCGACGCCGGCGAGCATCGCGCGGCCGGCGAGCTCGTGCCGGGCGATGACCGCGTCCCGGCCCTCGATGAGCAGCAGACGCGCGCACTCGCGGGCGCCGTAGAGCATGCTCGTCGCCTCGGTGTGGTGGTTGAGCCGGCGCGGACCCCAGTAGTCGAGGATCATGCCGAGGTCGAAGTAGTTGGAGCGCACGAAGTCCGGGGCGTCTTCGTCGCCCGCCTCGCGGATGCCGGCCTCGATCCGCTTGCGCGAGCGGATGACCTCGACGGCGCGCTCGCTCAGCGTGATCGGAGCGGAGCCGCTCGGGCCGCCCAGGCACTTCTGCAGGCCGGCGGTCGCCGCATCCAGTCCCCAGGCGTCGGCCTCGAACGCGTTGCCGCCCAGGGACGCGGTGGCGTCCGAGTAGAAGAGCACGCCGTGCCTCTGGCAGATCGCGCCGATCTCCTCCAGCGGCTGCAGCATCGTGGTCGACGTGTCGCCCTGCACGAGGGCGAGAAGCGTCGGCTTCACCCGGACGATGGCCTCCTCGATCGCCGCGGGGGTGAACACCTGCCCCCACTCGGTCTCGATCGTGTGTACCTCGGCGAGCGCGCGTTCCGCGATCTCGGCGAGCAGGTGCCCGAAGCGTCCGAACACGGGCACGAGCACGCGGTCCCCGGGACGGATGAGGCTGACGATCGCGGCCTCGATGCCGGCGCGCGAGGTGCCGTCGACGAGCAGGGTCGCCTCGTTCTCGGTGGCCCACACCTGGCGGTACAGCTCCTGCGTCTCGTTCATCGTGTGGGTCATGAACGGGTCGTACTGGCCCACCAGCGGCGCCGACATGGCGCGCAGCACGGACGGGTAGGCGGAGATCGGCCCCGGCCCCATGAGCAGGCGGGCGGGCGGGTCGATCGGGAGGGTGTCGGTCATGAGTGCTTCCTGGATGATCGCGGTCAGAGCGCGGCGAGGCGGCGACCGAGACGGACGAGGGCGATGTCGGTGCCACTGCGCGAGACGAGGCAGACGCCGACGGGTGCGGGCCCAGCTGCCGAGCGGACGGTCAGCAGCGGGATCGAGAGGGCGGGGGTGCCGGCGACAGCCGCGGGCGTCGTCATGCGCAGCGTCGCCTGGCGCACCGCATCCACCTTCGCCGGGTCGGATGTGCGCATGGGCGCGGGGCCGGGCACCGTGGGCAGCAGCAGCACGGCGCTCTGCAGCAGCGACTGCACGCGCTCCCGAAGCGGTTCGAGCGCCTGTCGCGCGACGCGCTCCGCGTCGGCCGTGACCTCGCTGGCGATGCGGAACCGCTCGGCGACCGCCGCACCCGTGGAGCCCGGGTGCGCGCGCAGCCAGTCGCGGTTGTTGCGCCACGCCTCCGCTGCCTGCACGGTGCGGAACGGTTCGAAGTACTCGTCGAGATCGCCGATCGAGACCGTCTGGACCTCCGGCGCGTTCTCGGATGCGGCCAGCCGCTTGACGTACGCGTCGAACGCCGCCCGAGTGTCGGGCTCGACGTGCGTCAGCACCTCCTCGGGAACGGCGAAGCGCCACGGCAGGTCGCCCGCGGATTCGCCGAACACGCTCTCGGTCGACTCGGAGCCGTCGTAGCTCAGGCACCAGTCGACGACGCGCTGGAGGGTGTTGCCGTCGCGCGTGAGCCAACCGATCGTGTCGAAGGACTGCGCGAGGGGCAGCATCCCCTGACGCGGCACGAGGTTGTGGGTCGTTCGCAGCCCCCACAGTCCCTGGTACGACGCGGGCACACGGACGGACCCCGCGGTGTCGGTGGCGAGTCCCACCTCCGCCTGCCCTGTCGCGACGGCGGATGCGGGCCCGCTCGACGAGCCGCCCGGCAGCGCCCCCGGAAGCGCACCGTTGGGCGGGGTGCCGTAGTGCGCGTTGTCGCCCGCGATCGAGTAGGCGAACTCGTCGGTGCGCGCGATGCCGCGCAGCGACGCCCCGCCGCGCAGCAGATCGGCGACGGCGGGAGCCGTGGTGGACTCCGGCCTCGCCGTTTCGAGGAAGGTCGGGTTGCCCGCACCGATGCGGTAGCCCTTGATGGCGAAGAGGTCTTTGACGGCGACGTTGAGCCCCTCGAGCGGCCCCTCCCACGCCCCTTGCCACAGCGGGTCGCCGACCGTGCGCCAGACCGATCGGTCGAGCGCCTGCGCCTTGCCCGTCACGTGCGCGGCCTCGATGACCCATCCGCTCTCGCCGCGGCGCCACAGCTGGGTCTGCAGCCCCGTGCCACCGCCGGTGAACCGCGACACCGATACGAGCAGCGCGAGATCATCGGCGAGCGGACGGTACTCGATGCGCTGGATCGTGCGCGGCGCGACTCCGCCGCGTACGCCCCGGAAGGCGCTGATCACGTCGTGGCCGACGAGCAGGCCCGCCGCATCCCCGCGCAGCGTCTCGTCGCCGGGGGCGAACATCTCGTCGAGCACCGCGAGGTCGTTGTCGAGGATGGCACGCTCGTAGCGGTCGAAGGCGGCGCGGAGGTCGGCGGGGATCTCGCTCATGCCCGATCCTCCGCATCCGTCGCGGAAGATGGATTCGCGAAGTCCGACTCGCGGATGCGGGCATGCACACCGCACACGATGTCCACGACCTGCGAGATGTCGAAGTCGGTCGCGGCCGAGAGGTACGCGTAGGCGAGGTGCTCTGCCATGCCGTACCGCGCCTGAAGCAGGGTGAGTGCCGCGCGTACGCAACGGCGCATCGCCTCGCCGAGGTCGGGGTCGAGCCCCGTGGGGACGAGGTACTCGTCGGTGCGCACGAGCGGACCGAGGAGCTCGCCGAACTCGGCCAGCGCCACCGCACGCGGCACGACGTCGAACCGCAGGGTGGCCCGCAGCGACGCCTCGAGCGCGGTGAGCGCGACCTCGCCGTCGCCCTGCGCGAAGTGCGGATCGCCGACGTACGCGAGCGCGCCCGCCACCTGCACCGGCAGGTACAGCACGGCGCCCTCGGTCAACAGCTTGATGTCGATGTTGCCGCCGTGCGCGCCGGGCGGCACGGAGTGCGGGCGGTCGTCGCCTGCGACGGCCACCCCCATCGTGCCGAGGAACGGCGCCAGCGGGAAGGTCACCGCGGCCGGTCCCCCCTCGATCAGCGGCAACGCGCCCACGAGGGCGCCGTCCTGCTCCACGACGGGGGTGAACACGCTCACGTTGTGCTCGCCGCGGGGCAGCTTCGCCCACGAGCGCACCCTTTCCGTGACGATTGCTGATCACTCCGTAGGGCACCCGGGGCTCGAGCCGCACGACCGTGATCTGCAGCAGGTCGCCGGGCTCTGCGCCGGCGACGTGGATCGGCCCGGTCACCACGTGCGGGCCGTCGGCGATCACGTCGCGCGAGAGGGATGCGGCGATCGCCACCGCATCGTCGAGCACCTGCTCGGCCGCGACGCCGTGCGCGCCGAAGAACGCGAGGGGGTCCTTGCCCTGGTCCTCGAGGATCCCCTCGTGACTGACGGTGTCGACCGTGACGGTGGCGCCGGGCTCGATCCGGAGCACGGGCGCGTCGGTGGCGCAGGGCAGCCGGCCCCAGAAGACGTTCTCGACGGCGGCGGGAAGATAGTGCTCGCCCGTGACGTCGCCGACGCCCGGCTGCAGGATGGGTGTGCTCACTGGCGCTCCTCGTCGATTGCCGCGATCAGCTCGCGCCCGGTGCGCGCGAGCAGGCCCTCGCCGCGACGGTACACCGGCTCCCCGTGCAGCCAGGTCTCGGCGACCACCCCGGTGAGACGCGCGCCGTCCCACGGCGACAGTGGATTGCGGTACTCGAGGGCGGCCGCATCCACGGTGAACTCCTCGTCGGGCGCGAAGATCGCCAGATGGGCGGGTTCGCCGACCGCGATCGTGCCGCGGGAGCCGAGTCCGCCGATCCGCGCGGGCCCCGTCGTCATGAGCGGCAGGAACGCCTCGAGCGGGATGCCGCGCTCGCGCGCTCTCGTGTGCACGCTCGACAGCCCCGTCTGCAGGCCCGAGATCCCGCCCCACGCGAGGCCGAAGTCGGGCTCGCCCTTGAGCTCGGGGGTCGCGGGCGAGTGGTCGCTGACGATCGCGTCGATCGTGCCGTCGAGGACGCCCTGCCACAGCAGGTCCTGGTTGGCGAGGTCGCGGATCGGCGGGCAGCACTTGAAGGATGCGGCGCCGTCGGGGACGGCCGCCGCATCCAGGGTCAGATAGTGCGGGCACGTCTCGATCGTGATCCGTACACCCTCGGCCTTGGCCGCTCTCACGTCGTCGAGCGCCGTGCCGTCGGAGACGTGCACGATGTGCACACGCGCACCCGTGCGCCGGGCGGTCTCGATTACGAGCTGGATCGCCGCCCGCTCGCTGGCGGGCGGGCGGGAGGCGAGGAAGTCCGCGTAATGCACACCGAGCGCGCCGTCGGCGTGCAGGTGGGCGGGGTGCTCGGCGTGGACGATGAGCAGTCCGTCGAAGGCGGCGAGCTCGGTGAGCACCTCGTCGAGCTGCTCGGCGCCGAGGTGTCCGAACTCGTCGATGCCCGACGGGGAGAGGAAGCATTTGAAGCCAACGACGCCCGCCTCGGCGAGCTCCCGCAGGTGCCCGATGTTCTCGGGCACGGCGCCGCCCCAGTAACCCACATCGACGGCCAGGCGCCCGGTCGCTGCGGCGCGCTTCGCGGCGAGCGCATCGGGCGAGGTGGTGACCGGGATGCTGTTGAGCGGCATGTCGAGCACGGTCGTGACGCCGCCCGCGGCGGCCGCCGCCGTCCCCGTGTCGAAGCCCTCCCAGCTCGCCCGGCCCGGGTCGTTCAGGTGCACGTGCGAGTCGACCAGTCCCGGCAGCAGCACGAGATCCTCCGGCAGAACGCGTTCCGCGTCCGGATCGAAATCTCCGATCCCGCTGATCCGCCCGTCGGCCACGGTCACGGTCGCGGGGCGGAAGGCCCCGTCGAGGAACACACGTCGCGCCGCGATGACGGCGGATGCGGGGGTCGTCATGCCGACAACGCTAAGTGCTCCACATTTCGCAAATGTAACTGTTACCAACATTCCGGGCACCCGCATCCGGCGAGTCACGTCGTGGCAACGCGGGCTGGGTAGGGTGGCGCGCATGCAACTGGACGAGTTCAACGCCCTCGATGCCGCCGAGGCATCCCTGGTCGTGTCGGTGTGGGCGGCGGTGCCCGGCTGGGTCGACGCGATCGTCGCGGCGCGCCCCTACGCCTCGATCGACGCCCTGCGCTCCTACGCGGGCGACCTCGCAGCGGTCTGGTCGCGCGCCGACCTGGATGCGGCCCTCGCCCACCATCCGCGGATCGGCGAGAAGCCGTCGGGAACGGGTGCTGCGGCAGATGCTTCCCGGAAGGAGCAGTCCGCGATGGCGAGCGCGGCGGACGAGGTTGCGGCCGCGATCTCCGCCGGCAACCGGGCGTACGAGGAGCGCTTCGGGCGCGTCTTCCTCATCCGCGCCGCGGGTCGCAGCCCCCAGGAGATGCTCGCCGAGCTGCACCGCAGACTCGACAACGACGACGACACCGAGGCCCGCGAGGCGACCGCTCAGCTCGCCGAGATCGCGCTGCTGCGCCTGGACTCGACGATCGTCGCCGACCGCGTCGAGCCGGAGGAGGCGGAATGAGCCACCTGACCACCCACATCCTGGACGCCACCGCCGGGACGCCGGCGCCGAATGTCGCGGTCACGCTGCACCGGCATCTCGAGGGTGGGGGGATCGAGAGCGTCGCCGAGGGGTTCACGGATGCGGACGGCCGGCTCGCGATCGGCCCCGACCTGCTCGAGCCCGGCATGTACGCGCTGACCTTCGCGACGGGGGCGTACTTCGCCGATCGCGGCGTGGAGACCTTCTATCCGCTCGCGACGGTCACCTTCACGGTCGCCGACCGCCCGCACTACCACGTGCCTCTGCTGCTGAGCCCGTTCGCGTACTCCACCTACCGCGGGAGCTGACTCCGCCGAACGCGGCCGCCCCGAGCGGGCCGACTCCCGCGGCCCGCGCGCAGGTGAGCGGCAGATGAAGGCTCGGCGACCATCCGGTGAGCGACCCGTCCTCCGCCCGCCTCACCGATAACGTCGCAGTGTCTGGGGAGGATGCGACATGCGTTCACGGTCATGGCGCGCATTCGCGGCGCTGACGGGGTCGGCGATCGTGCTGGGGTCGATGCTGCCGTTGAGCGCTCAGGCCAGGACCGCGGCATCCGTCTCGGGTTCGGGATCGACCGCCGTCCAGAGTCTGGTCGACGCCTGGCGTCGCGACCTCTCCGTCACGAGCGGCCAGGCCGTCGCGTACTCCGGAACCGGTGCATCCGCTGGCCGGGCGGACTTCATCCGCGGCAGCGTGGACTTCGCGATGAGCGAGCTCCCCTTCCAGCGCCAGTCCGAGGACGGGTCCGCGCCGGAGGTGCCCGACCGCGAGTTCACCTACGTGCCGCTCGTCGCCGGCGGCACGGCGCTCGCCTACAACCTCCAGATCGACGGACGCCGCGTCACCGACCTCCGCCTGTCCGGGGCGACGGTCGCCGGTGTCTTCGCCGGCGACATCACCCGATGGAACGACGCGGCGATCGCTGCGGACAATCCCGGGCTCGAGCTGCCCGATCGGGCGATCACCCCGGTCGTGCGGTCCGACCGATCGGGGTCCACGGCGCAGTTCACGGCCTGGATGGCGGCGCAGTACCCGCAGATCTGGACCCACGGGGCGACACAACTCTTTCCGGCGACGCTCGGCTGGAAGTCACAGAGCGGCTCGGTCGGTGTGTCGGGGTACGTCAGCGCCTCCTCCAGCTCGGGATCGATCACCTACGTCGAGAACGCCTACGCGCACGGCGCAGGGCTCCCCGTCGCGGATCTGCGCAATGCGTCTGGCGCATACGTCGCGCCGGATGCGGTGAACGTGCAGACGGCCCTCGGGTCCGCGAGGACCGTCGACGACCCGAGTTCGCCCGACTACCTGACGCAGGTGCTCGACGACGTCTACGCCAACCCCGCGCCGACCGCGTACCCGCTCTCGAGCTACACCTATCTCATCGTCCCGACCCGCCTCGGGGGCACGTTCACTCCCGAGCGCGCCGCCGCACTGCGCGCCTTCGCCGACTACGCACTCGGCGAGGGCCAGGCCGCAGCGGCGGGCCTCGGGTACGCCCCGCTTCCCGCAGCGCTCGTCGCCGCGGGGCGCGCGCAGATCGCCCGCATCCCGGCGAAGCAGGCGTCCGCCTCGGAGATCGGCATCGAGGCCGACGTGCTGTCGCCCCACGACACGCAACTCTCGCTCGAGGTGCCCGCATCGACACCGGCGCAGCTCGATGCGCCGCAGATCGTCGACGGCCGTTCGGTCTCGACGGGCGACCTGACCACGTTCAGAGTGGTCGACGGTCGCGCGCTCAGCAGGCCGGGGTACACCGTCCACACCACGATCACCGACTTCTCCTCCGGGTCCGCGGAGATTCCCGCTGCATCGATGACGGTCACCCCCCGACTCGAACCCGGAAGCACGGCCCTCGGCGTCGTGCCGGCGGCGGCGTTCGCGGGCTCGGCGGCGAGCACGGTCTTCGCGAGCGCACCGGCGGGCTCCGGCGTCGGCACCGCGGTGCTGGGCGCGGGGCTGCGCCTCGCCGCCCCTGAGGGATCTCCCGGGGGCACCTACCGCGCCACGATGACCTTCACCGTCATCTCACACTGATCCCGGCGAAGCGGCGCGCCGCGTCCGCTCGCCGGGGAGCGCGGCGCGCCGAACCCTCGCGGGGCCGCCGGTAGCGCGACATCTGCACGACCGGCGGTACGGGAGTGAACGGATGCGGCAGATGAGGCGACATCAGGGCACCCGGTCGTGCAGATGTCGGCGCACTCACTTGCCGTGCGGATCGGACTGGTTGAGCGTCGCAACGACCTGGTCGTAGTCGCCGCGCGCCTCGCCGTACCGCAGGAACTTGACCCGCTCCACCTGGATCTCCGGCGCGTCCGGCTCGTCGCGCAGCAGCTGCATGACCTCGTCGACGAACGCATCGAGCGGCATCGCGAACGCACTGTCACGCTGACCCGGCAGGAGGTCGGTGGCCACCGAGGGCGGCTCGAGCTCCTTCACCGCGACGGACGTTCCCGCCAACTGCAGGCGCAGCGATTCGCTGAGCATGTGGATGGCGGCCTTCGACGCGTTGTAGCCGGGGGTCGCGGCGAGCGGCGCGAAGGCGAGGCCGGACGAGACCGTGATGATCGTCGCGGACGGCTGCGCGCGCAGCTGCTCGATGACCGCGGCGATGAGCCGGATGGGTCCCAGCACGTTGGTGGTGACGGTCTGCTCGGCCGAGGCGAGGAACCCGTCGGCTCGGGTCCAGTCCTCGACGTGCATGATGCCGGCCATCGTGACGAGCACGTTCAGGGCAGGGTGACGCTCGATGACGGATGCGGTGGCGGTGCGCACGGAGGCCGCATCCGCCGTGTCGATCTCTACCGTGTCGATGCCGGGGTGCTCCTGCGCGATCTTGTCGAGCAGCTGCCGGCGCCGACCGCCGACGATGACCGTGTTACCGGCGGCCTGCAGACGAAGGGCGAGCGCCAGGCCGATGCCGCTGGTCGCGCCGGGGATGAAGACGGTGTTTCCGGTGATGTCCATGTCTCGAGCGTCGCCCGCGTAGCCGAGTCCCGGAAGGGATCGCTCATCGGGGGATCGGCGGTCCCTGGACCCGCTTGAGGCATGGCGCTATTCGTGTTTCACTATTAGCGTGTCACGGATACAGGCGAGGCAGGATGCGCAGCTCACGCGTGCGGTTCTTCCGCTGCTCACGCTCCGACTCATCGATGCCCGCGAGTCGTACGGCTACGAGCTCGTCCAGCGGCTCGCGGGGCTCGGCCTGGATGTGAGCACGGGCCTCGTCTATCCGGTGCTGAACCGGATG
This sequence comes from Microbacterium sp. KU4F, assembly GCF_056868075.1. Lineage (NCBI taxonomy): Bacteria > Bacillati > Actinomycetota > Actinomycetes > Micrococcales > Microbacteriaceae > Microbacterium > Microbacterium sp. KU4F. The sequence goes on from NZ_CP200324.1 coordinate 2,011,982, forward strand.
GAGCGCGATGGCTGGGTGCGGACCCTCTCCAAGCCCTCGCCGAGCGGTCCGCCCCGCAAGTACTTCTCGCTGACCGCTGCGGGCGTAGCAGCGCTTGCAGACACGCGGGCGCAGTGGGAGCAGGCGGCCGCAGCCGTCGATCGCGCGATGGCCTCCGGAAAGGAACGCACATGACCGGCTCCCGACTCACCCGGCGCTCGTCCGAGCTCCGCGCATCGCTGTATCTGATGCGCCTGGACTGGCACCTCGAAGCCGTGGTCTCCGGATCCGAACGCCGCCGCATCCTGCGCTCGTTGCGCGAGGAGATCGACCAGGATCCGCGGCCGGTCGAGGAGGCGCTCGCGGACCTCGGGTCACCGCGCACGCTCGCGGCGCGCTACGGCGAGGGCGGGCGACAGCGGCCGCTCTGGTCGATCGGGGTGGTCACCGCGGGAACCGCGCTCTTCGGGTACTGGGTCGTGTTCCTCACGTTCGCCGGCGGGATGCTGGCGGTGGTCGATGCCGCCTCGCCCATGAGCGCGCAGGCGCACTTCCTGTTCGTCCCGGTCATGGCGTTCTCGAACGCGGACGGGATCGGCATCGGCTGGTCGGGCGGGGTGGAATGGCTCGTCGTTCCCGCCGCGATGGCGGTCACCGCATTCCTTGTCGGCGCGAGGGTTTGGCGTCTGCTCGCACGCACGGAGGTCTCCGCCTAGACCTCGTTCTCGATGAGGTTCACCTGCGTGCCGTCGAGGTCGATGAGGTGCGCGACACGCCGCCCCCAGGGCTGAAGGACCGGGGCGTGCAGCCGCGGGTGCCCCGTCGTCCGTTCGGCGACTCCGCTCGCCCGGATAGCGGCGTAGAGCGCATCGAGATCGTCGACGCGGAGTCCGCACATGAAGGGGCTCTGCGCCGGATCCAGCTCGGCGGCGGGAAAGAACTCGAGCTGCAGGCCGCCGCGTTCCATGATCAGCCACTCGCGGTCGCGATACGTGGTCGCGAACCCGAAGCCGCCATAGAACACGACCGTGGCGTCGAAGTCGCGGGACGGGAGGTGGGGAACCGCGCGGTCGGTCATGCGTCGGACCCTAACCGCGAGGTCCCCTCCGCTCAAGCTCTCGCGCGATCATCCCTGCAGGTCGGCGGGCGTCAACGTTGCCGGCAGGTCGTCGCCCTCCGAGGGGACGTGCACGAAGCGATCGCCCTCCACGCGGTAGACACCGGCCGTCACGCCCGTCACGAAGTAGTCGTCGGCGGCCGAGCCCTCGAGCATCGTGGGTGTGAGAAAGAGCAGGTAGGAGCGGCCCTCGACGAGCGTGTCGCTCGGCCCCGTGCGGCGGACGACCACGTCGTTCCGCTCGGCGGTGGGGGTGCCGCCGAGCGCTGGCGGCTCGAATCGCCGGTCGATGCGGGCGGTGACCGTCGTGTCGCAGCCGGCGGCCGAACGCTCGGTGATCGTGACGACGGCGACGAGTGAGCTGTCCGCCGCGAGCGCCTCGATCGAGTCGTAGAGCGTGGCGCGGGAGCCGGCGGACTCGCCGCACGCGACGGAGGTGCATCCGGCGAGCGCGATCGCGGCAGCGAGGAGCGCCACGGCGGCGAACAGTCTGCGCATCCCACTCTTCCCCTCGTCGCGTCACTCCCACCCTGCCGTGTCACGGGCGGATCGTCGATCCCTGGTTCAGGATGCGGCGCGGCGCGCACAATGGACGCATGGATCGCGCCGCTCTCGCCGACTTCCTCCGCTCGCGTCGCGAGCGGCTGCGGCCCGGCGACGTGGGACTGTCGGCGGGGCCGCGCCGGCGTGCGAGCGGTCTGCGCCGCGAGGAGGTGGCGCAGCTCGCCGCGATGTCGACCGACTACTACACCCGTCTGGAGCAGCAGCGCGGCCCGCAGCCGAGCACGCAGATGCTCGCCTCGCTCGCGCGGGCACTGCGGTTGTCGGCGGATGAGCGCGACTATCTGTTCCGCGTGGCCGGGCACAACGCTCCCGACCGCATCCTGGCTCGTGACCACGTGGCGCCGCCGCTGCAGCGCGTGTTCGACCGCCTCGGCGATACGCCTGCCGTGATCATCTCGTCGCTGGGCGAGACGCTGCTGCAGAACCGGATGGGGGCGGCGCTGCTCGGCGACCACGCCGGGGCGAGCGGGTGGGAGCGGTACGAGGCGTACCGCTGGTTCGCGCATCCGGATGCGGAACGCGCCCACTATCCGAGCGACGACCACGAGCGGCAGTCGCACGCGCTCGTCTCGGGACTTCGCGCCGTGCTCGCTGTCGAGGGGACACGTGCGCAGGCGCTCGTCGACGAGCTGCTGCGGGTCAGCGGCGAGTTCGCCGCGCTCTGGCAGAGGCAGGAGGTCGCCCGTCGGTTCAGCGACCACAAGGTGCTCGTGCACCCCGAGATCGGACCGATCGAGGTGGACTGCCAGGTGCTGTTCACCGAGGACCAGTCACAGGCCCTCCTCGTGCTCACCGCGGAGCCCGGCTCGAGCGACGAGGAGAAGCTGCGGCTGCTGGATGTGGTCGGCGTGCAGGAGTTCGGCGGCGTCGGCTGACGGACGCGCACCGGTCGCCGAGCGCCCGAGCCGCTCGATTCACCGGGCGCGCATCGACGCGAGGCGCCTCCGCCACCGCGTGAGGATCGACCGTTCCGGATCAGGATCCGGGGCCGGTGGATGGTGGGCATCGACATAGTCGAAGACCTCCCGCCAGGCGCGACGTGTGCGCTGCGGGTCGAGGCCCGCGAACACGAGGGCCATGCCCGCGAAGGAGATGACCGCGACGCAGAAGAGCAGGATGACGACCAGGTTCGGAAGAGACCAGCTTTCGGTGAGCCGGGGGACGAAGCCCATCGTGGCCACGACCAGGGCAGTGGCAGACACCGCGACGGCCGTGTTCACCTGGGCCTTGCCCGCGAGCGCGATGCGCGCCTGCAGACGTTCCTCTTCGGACAGAGACCTGTAAGCCTTCACGTCGGCGAGTGTGGGCTTCCGGCCGAAATCAAACAGCATGACCATGCCGCCACCATGCCAGTGGGCGCCGACGCTGCGCCGCGACCCCTGGGGCCTTCGGGGGCGACCTGCGGAATCCGCCGGTCGCCCCCGATCAGGAGACGGTCAGGGCATGACCAGCACGGCCTTGACCGCCGCACCGGACTGCGTGTCGGCGATCGCCTTCTCGATCTCATCGAACGGGTAGGTCGTCACCAGTGTGTCGAACGGGAACTCGCCCGCCTTGTACATGGCGAGCAGCTTCGGGATGAAGGTCTGCGGCACCGCATCCCCTTCGATCGCGCCGACGAGCGTCACGCCCGAGCCCGAGAACAGCGCGACGGGGGCGACCGCATCCGGCTTCGGGACGCCGACCGTCGCGATCTTCGCGCCGAAGCGAGCCGACGCGATGAGGTTGCCGATGACCGCCGGGATGGCCGTCGTGTCGACCGCGTACTCGGCACCGACGCCGCCGGTGGCCGCCTTGATCTGGTCGACGACGTCGTCCGCCTTGCCGTCCACGAGGTGCGTGGCGCCGAGGCGCTTGGCTGCCTCGAGGCGCTCGGGGAGGACGTCCACGGCGACGATCGTCGTCGCGCCCGCGGCCTTCGCCGCCATGATGGCCGACAGCCCGACGGCGCCGGTTCCGCTGACCACGAGCGCGTCACCCGCGCCGACGCCGAGCGAGTTGAGCACGGTTCCCGCGCCGGTCTGGATGCCGCATCCGAGCGGACCCACGAGCTCGAGAGGGACGTCCTGGTCGATCTTCACGGCATTGCGCGCCGCGACGAGTGCGTGCGTCGCGAACGACGACTGCCCGAAGAAGCTGCCGACGACCTCGCCGCCGTCGGGCATGGCCATCGTGCCGGTTCCGTCGGCCCGCACGCCGCCGATGTTGAGGAGCATGAACTCCAGGCAGTAGGCAGGACGCCCGGCGAGGCAGTTCTCGCAGCGACCGCACGACGCGAACGACACGGCGACGTGGTCGCCCTCGGCAAAGCCGGTCACATCAGCGCCGACGCGCTCAACGATGCCGGCCCCCTCGTGCCCCAGCACACGCGGGAAGGCGCTCGGGATGTGGCCGTGCTGCACAGCGAGGTCGGTGTGGCACAGGCCGGCCGCGACGATGCGGACGAGCAGCTCGTCGGGACGGGGATCCTGAAGCACGACGTCTTCGAAGACGAACGATTCGTCGACTCCATTGAGCACGGCGGCGAGGGCGGTGGTGGACATGGCAAACCTCCTGAGAAAACTCAATGCGCACGTATGTAACCGTGCGCATCGTCAGGCTACGCCCGCCGCGGAGGCAACGATCCGAGATCGATTCTCAATTCTCCGGCCCTCGCGTCTGCACGCGCGGGACGAGCGCTGGCGAGGCACTGCCCCTCGATCGTTGGGCGAGCGAAGAGAGACGAAACGCCGAGCCGGACGCCGGTCGCGATGTCTGAGGCCCCTCCTACTCTTAGAACATGTCTTCGAAGGTTGCGAGTGTCGTCGGCCTCTCCGACGCGGATGCGGCGGCGCTCGCATCCATCGCACACCAGGTGGATACGGCGCAGGCCGAGCTGGCCGCGGCCCAAGCGCGTCTGGTGCGAGCTCTCGCCCGCGCGGAGGAGCTCGCCTGCCGGATGAGCGACGGGCAGAGTCGCTCGGCGCGCGGCGCGGATATGGCCCATCGTGCGATCGCGAGCGAACTGGCGGTTCCGCTGCGGATCTCCGACCGCACGATGCAGCGCCGGATGGTCGAGGCCGCGGAGCTCGTGACCAGCTACCCGGCAACCGTCGACGCGTGGGAGGCGGGACACATCACGCAGGCCCACGTCCGCGTGATCAGCGAGAGCGGCGGAAGTCTTCCCGCGCACACGCGCGCGGAGTTCGAGCAGTACGCGCTCGTGCGATGCGAGGAAGACACCGCGGGCCGCGTACGCACCAGCGTGCAGATGCTCGCGGAGCGGCTGCACCCTCGAACCCTCACCGAGCGCCACCGCGACGCGGCCGAGCGACGCGCCGTCACCGTGCAGCCGCTCGACGACGGAATGTGCGAGCTGACCGCCACGATTCCTCTGCTGCTGGGCGACGCCATCCACGATCGCCTCACTCGCATGGCCACCGTCATCCACGATGCCCGGGGTGCCGCCGCACAGCGGCTCCGCACGGGCGGTGAATCGACAGACGAGATCGTGGCGTCCGACACGCGGACAATGGACCAGGTGCGTGCGGATGTGCTCGCCGACCTCCTCCTGAGCGCGGCCCCGACGGCCGACCCCACCGCGAGCGGCGACCAGCCCGGCTCGCTCGGTGCGATCCGCGCCCACGTGCAGGTCGTCGTGCCCGCCCTCACCCTGCTTCACGCATCCGAGCACCCGGCCGACCTCGCCGGACGCGCCCCGATCGATGCCCAGACGGCTCGGCTCTTGGCGGGAATCGCACCGGGATGGGATCGCCTCCTGACCCACCCGGTCTCCGGCCAGGTGCTCGCCACCGACCGCTACCAGCCCACCCCCGACCTCCGACGTCGACTGCGCGCCCGCGACGCGCACTGTCGGTTTCCCGGATGCCGGGTGCCGGCCATCCGCCACGAGCACGATCACACGCACGACCACGCCCTCGGCGGGAGCACGACGCTGGAGAACCTCGAGGGCCTGTGCCAGCGCCACCACTCTATGAAGCAGTTCACCGGCTGGCGGGTGAAACAGATTCACGCGGGCGTGCTCGCGTGGACCTCGCCCCTCGGATACACCTACATCGACGAACCGCCCTCGCCCAGCGTGCACTTCATCCCCGAGTTCGGTCCGCTCGAGCCCGATGATCCACCCTCCGGGGCGTCCCCGCCGTTCTGACCCCAGGTTCGGCTGATGCTCGACCGCGCGCACGCGACCCTTCGGCGCGCGCGGCGTCGAGGAGACGTGTCGCGAGCAGATCGCAGAGATCGGCGGCCAGGAGCCAGGCGGCGAGAGCAGGCCCACAGAGCTCAGGATCCGAAGCGCGTCACAGAGGGCGGCCTCGAGAGCCGGTCGCAGAGATCGTGACGAGCGACTCGCAGAGATCAGCCTCGACAGCCGCCCGCAGAGATCGTGAAGAGCAGGCCCACAAAGCTCAGGATCCGGAGCGCGTCACAGAGGGTGGGCCCGAGAGCACGTCGCAGTGCCGAGCGACTCGCGGAGATCAGCGTCGAGAGCGGATCGCGGAGATCAGCGTCGAGAGCGGATCGCGGAGATCAGCGTCGAGAGCGGGTCGCAGACATCGGGAGGAGCGGGATGGCAAGCCCGAGGAAAGCGACGAGCGGCCACCAACTCGCAGCGGCCAGAGCGAGCGCGGCGCCGAGCACGGCGAGTCCGAGAGCGAGTGACCAGACCACGACACGGAGCCACGCGGGCACGTCGGTCGAGGCGGAGGCCATACCCCGAGCGTACGGCGCACGCGTGCGTCGGTGAAGAGATTCCCACGAGGTCCACCGTCGAGCGAGAAACCGGCTGCTGCGCGCGTCGGCCGCAAGGGCCCATACTCGGGACCATGACGTCGACGGAGCAGACGCGCGACATCCGCGTCGTGGCACCCAGCATCGGCCTCGCGCTCCTGCAGCTCGTCGTCACCGGCCTCGTCCTGCTGTTCGCGTTCTGGGATGCGTTCTCCCAGATCGCCTGCGCGGAGTGCTTCCCGGCGGTGCAGACCGCACGCTGGGTTCTCACGGGAGCCTTGGTCGTCGGATGGGTGATCACGTTCGCCGGGATCGTGACGGGCTACATCCGGCAACGAGCACGGTCGTGGGCTCCGCTCGTGGGCAGCATCGTCGTCCTCGGCGGCTATCTCCTGTTTCGCAGCATCATCTACGCAGCCTGATCACGCGCGGCGCTCTGACCACGCGCCGCGTTCTGACCACACGCCGCGTGACGCGGACTCAGGCGTGGAAGACCGAATGCAGGTCGTCGTGTCCGGCCACCGAGCGGCCGCCCAACGCATCGAGCTCCATCAGCACCGCCACACCCGCCACCGAGCATCCGATCCGCTCGACGAGGTCGCGCGCCGCAGCGATCGTGCCGCCGGTCGCGAGAACGTCGTCCAGGAGCAGCACGCGCGTGCCCGGCGCAATGTCGTCGTGCATCTCGATCGTCGCCGTGCCGTACTCGAGCGCGTAGTCGACGGATGCGGCCGGCCGCGGCAGCTTGCCCGCCTTGCGGATCGGAACCAGACCGACCCCCGCGGCGATCGCGGCGGCACCGGCGAGCAGGAAGCCACGCGCTTCGATACCGGCGACCACGTCGTACGTTCCGGTGAACGGCTCGAGCATCGCGTCGATCACGACGCGAAGGCCCTCACCGTCGGCGAGCAGCGGGGCGATGTCGCGGAAGAGCACGCCGGGCTCCGGGTAGTCGGGGATGACGGCGATGAGCTTTTCGGCGCGCTCGAGCGCGGCGGAATTCGAGGGGGTCACCCGTCGATGGTAGTCGCCGCACCGTGGACGCCGCCCGCCACCGGAGCAGGAGAACACGAAGCACCCCACGGAAAACCGGGCTTCGAATCGATACGATCCCACCCGCTACCATCGGATGCATGACCTCGACGCACGATGCCTCGACCTTGATCGCCGCGCCCGGATCCGAGTGGTGGCGCACCGCCGTGATCTACCAGATCTATCCGCGCTCGTTCGCGGACGCCAACGGTGACGGCATCGGCGACCTCCCCGGCATCACCGCGCGCCTCGACTCGCTCGCCGAGCTGGGCATCGATGCGATCTGGTTGAGCCCCTTCATGGTCTCGCCCCAGAAAGATGCCGGCTACGACGTCGCCGACTACTGCGACGTCGACCCGCTGTTCGGCACGCTCGACGACTTCGATGCGATGCTGGCCAAGGCGCACGGCCTCGGCATCCGCGTGATCGTCGACCTCGTGCCCAACCACTCCTCCGACCAGCACGTGTGGTTCCAGCAGGCCCTCGCTGCCGCTCCCGGCAGCCCCGAGCGCGCGCGGTACATCTTCCGCGACGGCAAGGGCGAGAACGGCGAGCTGCCGCCCAACAACTGGGAGTCGGTGTTCGGCGGCGGGATGTGGGAGCGCGTCGTCGAGGCCGACGGCATGCCCGGCCAGTGGTACCTGCACATCTTCGACGTGAGCCAGGCCGACTTCGACTGGACCAACCCCGAGGTGCAGGAGTACTTCCGCGGCGTGCTGCGGTTCTGGCTCGACCGCGGCGTCGACGGATTCCGGGTGGATGTCGCCCACGGCATGATCAAGAAGGACGGCCTGCCGGACTACACGCCTCCCGCCGACGGCGACTCGATGGGCGGCGACGACGACGACGTCCCGTACTGGGGCCAGCCCGGTGTCCACGAGATCTACCGCGACTGGCACAAGGTGCTCGCCGAGTACGACGGCGACCGCGCACTGTGCGCCGAGGCGTGGCTGCCCACGCCCGACAAGACCGCGCTCTGGGTGCGCCCCGACGAGATGCACCAGGCGTTCAACTTCCCGTACCTGACGACGGCATGGGATGCGGACGCCCTCCGCACGGTCATCAGCGACTCGCTGCGCGCCTTCCCCGCGGTCGGCGCGCCCGCCACATGGGTGCTCTCGAACCACGACGTCATCCGTCACGCCTCGCGCCTCGCCCTCTCGGCCGAGAGCCCTCAGGGCGAGGGCATCGGCCCGCTGTCCGAGGCCCAGCCGATCCCCGCGCTCGGCCTGCGCCGTGCCCGCGCGGCCACCGCGGTGATGCTCGCCCTCCCCGGCTCGGCCTACATCTACCAGGGCGAGGAGCTCGGGCTCCCCGAGGTCATCGACATCCCCGACGACGCGCGTCAGGACCCGACGTGGTTCCGCACGAACCACGAGAAGTACGGCCGCGACGGCTGCCGCGTCCCGATCCCGTGGGAGGCCGCATCCCCCGCCTACGGCTTCAACGGCACGGGCGCATCGTGGCTGCCGCAGCCCGCGGAGTGGGCGCAGCACGCCCGCGACGTGGAGCAGCGCGATCCCGACTCGACGCTGGCGCTCTACACGCACCTGCTCCAGGAACGGAAGGCGCACCGCCTCGGAGCCGCCGCGTTCACGTGGCTCGACGGCTACCCGGAGACGACCCTCGCCTTCCGCAGCGGTGACGTCACAGTGATCGCCAACCTCGGCAGCGCCGCGATCGATCTTCCCGCCGGCGACGTGCTCGTCTCGAGCGAACCGCTCGACGGACGGGTGCTTCCCGCAGACACCGCCGTCTGGCTCGCCGACGCCTGATCGTCGACTGCCTGCTTTTGTCACCCCTTCCCCGCTCAGCGCCCGCGAGTAGGGTCGGGACATGGCTCTCGACCTCGAAGCGCTGTACACCGACCTGCACCGCCACCCCGAACTGTCGTTCCAGGAAACGCGCACCGCGGGCGTGATCGCCCGCACGTTGGAGACGCTGGGAATCCCGTTCACCGAGGGCATCGGACGCACCGGCGTCGTGGCCACACTCGTCAACGGAGACGGCCCCGTCGTCTGGCTGCGCGCCGACATGGACGGCCTGCCCGTCGCCGAGCGCACCGGACTCGCGTACGCGAGCACGGCGCGCGGCATCGACCCGCAGGGCGCCGACGTGCCGGTCATGCACGCGTGCGGCCACGACATGCACGTGACCGCACTCCTCGGTGCGCTCGAGCGACTCGCGGCGACCGCATCCGACTGGTCGGGGACCATCGTCGCCGTCTTCCAGCCCGCCGAGGAGTTCGGCGCGGGCTCGAAGGCGATGATCGCCGACGGCGTGCTGGATCGCTTCCCGCGCCCCGACATCGTGCTCGGCCAGCACGTGTCCCCCCTGCCGGCGGGGACGATCGGTGTGCGGCCCGGAACCCAGATGGCGGCGTCGGACGGGCTGACCGTCACCCTGCACGGACGCGGCGGCCACGGTTCGCGCCCCCACGCCACGATCGACCCGATCGTCATGGCCGCCGCGGCCATCATGCGCCTGCAGACGGTCGCGTCGCGCGAGGTCGACCCCCGCGAGGTCGCCGTGGTCACGGTGGGATCGGTCCATGCCGGACTCAAGCACAACATCATCCCCGCCGAGGCGACGCTGCAGCTCAGCCTCCGTTACGCGGACGACGGGATGCGGGAACGCGTGCTCGAACGGGTCGAGCGGATCATCCGCGCCGAAGCCGACGCCTCCGGCGCGGAGGTGGCGCCGACGATCGTCAACGACCACACGCTGCCGCCGACGATCAACGATGCCGACGCGACCGCGCGGCTGGCGGCGGCCTTCCGCCGCGCCTACGGCGACGCGGCGGTCGTCGATCCGGGCATGTTCACCGGCAGCGAGGACGTCTCGTGGTTCGCCCGCGAAGCCGGTGTGCCGCTCGTCTTCTGGTTCTGGGGCGGCGTCGATCCGGAGCTGTTCGCCCGCGCGAGCGCCGAGGGGACGATCGACCGCGACGTGCCGACGAACCACTCGCCCTTCTTCGCTCCCGTGCTGCATCCGACGATCGAACGCGGCGTCGAGAACCTCGTCATTGCCGCGCGCGAGTGGCTCGACTGACCGGGATGCGCGGGCGGCGCGCTCGTGGTCCACGAGGATGGACCGCGTCGACTTCACGAACACCGGCACGGAGCTCGTGCAGCGTCACGGACAGGAGGGCGCGATGACCGCACCGGTGGACTACACCCCCCTCTACGAGCCGCCCGCGCCGGTCAAGGACTGGAACCCCCTCGCGCAGATCGTGCAGATCTTCGCGGAGGACAACGGGTGGCCGTACTACCCGCTCGCGGTCGGTCAGCCGCTTCCCGGTGTCGTCTTTCGGGAGCGCGCGGGTAAGCCGCGCTTCATGCAGCGTTCGGTCAACATCGTGCGCATCCCCGGACCGCCGCTGACCGAGATCGGCAACAGCTTCTACACCGAGATCGCGGTGGGCAACCAGTTCACCCAGAAGCTGGGGCTACGTCGCGCTGCAGCTGGATGCGGCGGCGCCGCCTCTCATTCTCGTGAATCAGCGGCTCGCGCCCCGCTCACCGCTGCCCGCGCTCCCCGACGTCACACCCATGCCGTTCAAGGACCAGGACCGGTTCCTGCTCTACGCAGACCCCGGCGCATTCGCGTGGGCGGACTGGCTGTTCGACGACGAGGTGCAGGCGCTCCTCGACGACGGAACGCTCGGCTTCCACGTCGAGATCGCGCCCGGTTCGCTCTTCCTCTATGCGCCGCATCCGCTCGCCGTCCCCGACCCCGCCGTCTGGCAGCGCCTGATCGCCCTCATCAGCGCGCTGCGCACCCGCCTCGGCGGCCGCCTGCCCGAGCCGAGCGCCCCGATCACATCCCCGCGCCCGCCCGTCCCGAACGAGCCGCCCTACGTCAGCGCACCGGTCCCGCCTGCGAGTGCCACGGATCAGGCCCGCGTCCCCCAGCCGGCGTCGCTCCCCATGCGCTCGAACGAACTCGCCGTCAACTTCCGGCGCACCTGGGTGGTGTGGACCCTGGTCCTGGCCGGCGGTGTCGCCGCCGCCGTCACGTCGATCCTGCTGGGTCCCCTGCGCTGAACCCGCCCTGCTGACACGCCGCCGTCTCGTCGATCCTGCTGGGTCCGGCGCTGATCCCGCTGATCACTGTCCGGCGCCGGCATCCGCCGTCGCACGGATGGGGGCCGCCCGCCGCATCCGCCGGTCCCACACGCCGAGTCCCTTGTCGATGAGGATGTAGACGTAGGCGACGACCTCGAGCGCGAGCGTCAGACCGACGATCCACAGCACGACCCCGCCGAGCCCGTTGCGGTCGACGTTCATGAACGGGTAAGGGTATTGCCCCCCGCCAGCGAACCGACCGCCGGCCGCCCCGTAGACGAACGCGAACGCGAGATACGCGTACGGGATGAGCGTCCACAGCGGCGGATCGAACCAGCGGCTGCGTCCCTTGGGCACGAAGAGCAGCCAGTCGGCGATCGCCAGCGACGGCGTGATGATGTGGATCAGGTTGTCGGTCAGCGTGAACGGCTGATATCCGTTGCCCTGCGTGTAGGTCTCGGGCACGAGCACGATGAGGTAGATCAGCATCGTCACCGTGATCGCGAAGGCCACGGCGAGCGAGAACCGCGGAGAGGGCGTCGACGCTCCGCGCGGCCCGTCCGCGCGAAGGTCGGCGATCGTGCGAACGGCGAGCACCACCATCCAGACGAGACAGAGCAGGTTGCTGAGCACGGTGTAGTACAGGAACTCGACCGGGCTGGGGCGCCCGTCCAGGATGCCGGTGACCCTGCCGATCCCCCACGCCATCAGCACCGCCGCGACGAGGCGGTAGGCGAGGGCGAGGCGGCGGTCGGGCACATGCATGCGCTACATCGTAGGTCGACGCACGAGCCGTCGATCATCACGGAACGATGACGGCATGGCAAACACCCCGCGCTCGCGTTGCGCGGCCTGAGCGATCGGCGTAGTGTCGCGCGTCGTGGCAAACGACAGCGCCGAGCCGGCGCCCGAGACTCCGATCGCGAAACGCCTGCTGATCGGGGACCCTCTCGCGTCCACGGACGCGGACGATCACCTCCTGCGCAAGCGCATGGCGCTGCCGATCTTCGCGTCCGACGCACTGAGCTCCGTGGCGTACGCGCCGCAGGAACTGCTCATGATCCTGATGATCGGCGGGCTCTCGTTCCTGGCCTTCAGCCCGTGGATCGCGGCCGCGGTCGTCGTACTGCTCATCGTCGTCGTGCTCTCGTACCGTCAGCTCATCAAGGCCTACCCGTCGGGCGGCGGCGACTATGAGGTGGCACGAACGAACCTCGGGGAGATCCCCGGCGTCATCGTCGCCTCGGCCCTGCTGGTCGACTACATCCTGACCGTCGCCGTTTCGGTCGCGTCGGGCGTCGACAACATCATCTCCGCGCTGCCGGGGCTGAACCCCTGGCGCATCGAGTTGGCGGTCGGCTTCGTCATCCTGATCGTGATCGTCAACCTCCGTGGCGTGAGGGAGGCCTCGCGCGCCTTCGCGCTGCCGACGTACATCTTCATCGGATCCGTCGGGCTCATGATCGTCACCGGCATCGTCCGCTGGATCCTGGGCGACCCGCCGGTCGCCTCGAGCAACGCGTTCTCCGTGCAGGCCGAGAGCCTCACGCAGGCCGCCGTCATCCTGTTGATCCTGCGCGCGTTCTCCAGCGGGTGTTCCGCCCTCACCGGTGTCGAGGCGGTCTCGAACGGCGTGCCCGCGTTCCGCCGCCCCAAGGTCAAGAACGCGCAGCGCACCCTCGTCGCCATGGGCGCGGTCGCCATCCTGCTCTTCTCCGGGCTGACGATCCTCGCGCTCGTCTCCGGCGTGCACTACGCGGAGAATCCGTGCCACCTCATCGGGTTCGACTGCACACAGCCCCAGCCGAGCCTCATGGCGCAGGTCGCGGCCGCCACCTTCGGGATGAACTCGATCCCCTTCTTCATCATCCAGGCGGCGACCGCCTGCGTGCTGCTGCTCGCGGCCAACACCGCGTTCAACGGCTTCCCGCTGCTGGGCGCCGTGCTCGCGCGCGATGGATATGCCCCGAAGGCCATGAACACGCGCGGCGACCGCCTCGTGTTCTCGAACGGCATGATCCTGCTGGGGCTTGCGGCGATCGTGGTGCTGATCGCCTCGCAGGCGAACCTGACCACCCTCATCCAGCTCTACATCATCGGCGTGTTCGTGTCGTTCTCACTCGGACAGATCGGGATGGTGCGCCACTGGCGGCGCGAGCTCCGCGCGCTCAATCAGTTGCCCACTGACGCGCGCAACCAGAAGCCGGGGCGTTTCGAGCGGCGCGAGATCATCTCCGGTCTGATCATCAACTCGCTCGGTGCGGGCCTGACGGCCGCGGTGTTCATCATCGTCACGATCACCAAGTTCACCCACGGCGCCTGGTTGGTGTTCCTCGCGATCCCGGTGCTGTCGATCCTGATGATCGGCGTGCACCGCTACTACCGCGATGTCGAGCACGAGATCACCTACGACGACGACACCCACTTCGGCGCGGCCGGCGACATCGCGATCGTGCTGGTCGGGCGTCTGCAGAAGCCCGTGGCGAAGGCGATCGACTACGCTCTCGCCGCGCGTCACGACAAGACGATCGCCCTGCACGTCGCCGTCACGAAGGAGTCGGCGGATGCGGTGCAGAAGGAGTGGGAGGAGCACCGTCCGCCCGTGCCGCTCGTGATCGTCGAGTCTCCCTACCGGACGTATGCCCAACCGGTGATCGCCTTCATCGAGAAGTACCGCGAGAAGCACGGGTCCGCCGTGGTCACGGTCTACCTGCCGCAGTACATCGTCGGACACTGGTGGGAGAGCTTCCTGCACAACCGCCGCGCGCGCCGTATCGCGCAGCAGCTCATGCTCGTGCACGGCGTCACGATCACCCTCGTGCCGTGGCTGCTGGACTCGTCCGAGGTCATCTACGGGCGCCGCTCCCGCCCGCTCCCCGGCCAGGAGCGCGCCGGACGCCCCACCACCCGCAACGTCAGCGTGGCACGCCACGGCCAAGGCCAGAGCCGGAACTGACCGGGAGCGGGCGTCGGCGCCACCGAACCGCATCCGCATCGGTCCGCATCCCTCGGGTCGCAGCCGGATCGTTCCATCTCCGGCCGCGCGTCCTCATCGCTCGGGTCGGAGAATCGCCCGAATGTCGGAGGATCCACGCCGCATCCTCCGACATCGGCGTGTTTCTCCGACGCGTGGGCGGATGCCGGGGCCACGGGCATCCGCCCACGCGTGCCCGCCCACGGAGCCGGAAGCCCGCGGCGCAACTAGCCTGGAGGGGTGAGCTCCTCCCCCTCGACGCCGCCGCCCTGCGCGCCGACTTCCCGATCCTCGAGCAGAAGATCGGCGACGCGCCGCTGGTGTACCTCGACTCCGGCGCGACCAGCCAGAAGCCCCGCGCCGTGATCGATGCGGAGGTCGACTTCCTCCTGCGTGCGAACTCCGCCGTGCACCGGGGTGCGCACACCCTCGCCGCTGAGGCGACCGAGCTGTACGAAGACGCGCGGGCACGGGTCGCAGGCTTCGTCGGCGCCGATGAGGAGACCCTGGTGTGGACCAGCGGGGCGACCCTCGCCCTGAACCTCGTCGCCTACTCGATCGGCAACGCGACCGCGGGGCGCGGGTCGGCCGCATCCGCGGCCCTGGCGCTGCGTCCGGGCGACGAGATCGTGGTGACGGAGATCGAGCATCACGCGAACCTCATCCCGTGGCAGGAGCTCGCCGCGCGCACGGGCGCCGTGCTGCGCCACATCCCGGTCCATGACGACGGCACCCTCGACCTGGATGCGGCAGCCGCACTCATCGGCGACCGCACGCGCATCGTCGCGTTCACGCACGTGTCGAACGTGCTGGGCATCGTGAACCCGGTCGCCGAGCTCGTCTCGCTCGCCCGAGAGGTCGGCGCGCTGACCGTCCTGGACGCCGGCCAGTCCGCGCCGCATCTGCCGCTCGATCTGCCGGCGCTGGGCGTCGATCTCGCCGCGTTCTCCGGTCACAAGATGCTCGGCCCGTACGGCATCGGTGCGCTCTACGGTCGCCGCGAGGTGCTCGAGGCGCTGCCGCCGTTCCTCACCGGCGGGTCGATGGTCACGACCGTGACGAAGGATGCGGCCGAGTTCCTGCCGCCGCCGCAGAAGTTCGAGGCCGGCACCCAGCCCGTGTCGCAGACCGTCGCTCTCGCGGCCGCCGTCGACTACCTCGACGCCCTCGGGATGGATGCGGTGCACGAGCACGAGCGGGTCATCGGGCGGCGCATGATGGCGGGCCTCAGGGCCATCCCCGGCATCCGGCTGCTCGGCGATGCCCCCGACGCCGACCGCGTCGGGCTCGCCGCCTTCGACGTCGACGGTGTGCACGCGCACGATGTCGGCCAGTTCCTCGACGCCCGCGGCATCGCGGTGCGGGTCGGGCACCACTGCGCCAAGCCGCTGCACGCCCGGTTCGGGCTCACCGCATCCGTGCGGGCGTCGGCGTCGGTGTTCACGACCGAGGCCGACGTCGATGCCCTTCTGGCGGCCGTCGGCGACGTGCGCGCCTACTTCGGAGCGGACGCATGAGCGGGCTCGACGGGCTGTATCAGGAGCTCATCCTCGACCACTCCAAGCATCCGCACGGTACGCCCATGGCGGACGCCGAGGGGCGCACGGCGACCTCGCACCAGCGCAACCCGATCTGCGGTGACGAAATCGAACTGCGGGTGCGCCTGCACGACGACGGCACCGTGCGCGATGTGACGTTCAGCGGGGCGGGGTGCTCGATCTCGCAGGCCTCCGCATCCATGCTGGCGTCTCTCGTCGACGACATCATCGACGAGGAGGGTTCGCTCCCGGCGGATGCGGCCCGCGAACGCATCGAGCGCTTCCGCGAGGCGCTGCGCTCCCGCGGAACCGTCCCGCTCGACGAGGAGACGTTCGGCGACGCCGCGGCGCTGTCCGGGGTGTCGAAGTTCACCGCGCGCGTGAAGTGCGCGATGCTCGCCTGGGTCGCCCTCGAGGACGCCCTCGCCCGCGCCTGACCCTCCGCCGCCGCACGCGGCCTGCTGTCCACCCAGCTGAGTGAAGTCGGGCCCGCCGATGGTTTCCTGGCTGCCCGAGTTGCGACGCATGTGCGCAACTGCCACACCTTTGCGCAACAGCGACAGTCAATGACTGTGGCGGATGCGGAGAAGTGTGGCCCACGGGGCTCAGAGCCGAGCCCGCCGCGATCCCACGGCCCGGAGCCCTGAGCCGAGCCGGGGCCCGGACCCCTGAGCCGAGCCGGGGCCCGGCCTCCGACGGCGTCCTGGGTGTTGAACCGCGACGCATATGCGCAACCGCGCCACTTTCCCGCAAAGGCGACAGTCGATGACTGTGGCGGATGCGGGAAAGCGGCGCGGTTGCAAAGAAACTGACCCCCGGCGAGCGCCCTGGAGCGCGCGACGCTCGGGGAGAGGCCCCCGAGCCCTCGGCAAGCGCCCGCGGCTCAGGCGGCGGAGCCTCCGGAGCGGCCGCGGCCACCGCGACGGCGCCGAAGCGGCGCGTCACCGGAACCCGAACCAGCACCAGAGCGGTCCGAGCCCGAGCGACCGGATGCGGCGTCGCCGCCGCGCGCGAGCGACTCCACCCACGCGCGCTGCTGCTCGCTCACGGAGTCACCGATCGTGCGGCCGCCGCGCGGCGCGACGTTCTCGGCCGTGTGCCCCTGGGGACGTCCGGCGCGGCGGTTCGGCGTGCGCTCGGCAGCGGCGCTGTGACGCGCCTCGGCGGGAGCGGCGCCGCGGGCGGGCGCATCCGTGCGGCCGGTCGAACGAGCGGGGGCGGCAGCGGGACGACCGGCACCGCCCGAGCGCCCGGCATTGCCGGAGCGTCCCGAACCGGCAGCCGCGCCCGCAGCGCGACCGGCGCCGGAGCCCGAACGGGCCGGAGCCGACGCGGAACGCCCCGCACCACCGGAACGGGCAGCCGAGCCTCCCGCACGCGAACCGCCGGAGCGGCCGCCCTGCGCGGGAGCGGTGACGGGCGAGGGCTTCACGAGCGGCGCCGGCGCACCGACCAGCTCGGAGACGGCGGCGTGCGACGCATCCACGCGCTCGAGGGGAGCGGAGATCGCGGCCTTGCGCAGCAAATCAGCGAGGTCACGACGCTGCGAGTCGAGCACCACGGTCACGACCGTGCCCTCGGCGCCGGCGCGGGCGGTGCGGCCGGAGCGGTGCAGGTACGCCTTGTGCTCGGCGGGCGGGTCGACGTGCACGACGAGCTCGACGTTGTCGACGTGCACACCGCGGGCGGCGACGTCGGTGGCCACGAGCACGCGCACGCCACCCGCATCCGGGTCCGCGCCGAAGGCCGCGAGGTTGCGCTCACGCGCATTCTGGGAGAGGTTGCCGTGCAGATCGACCGACGGGATGCCGGCCGACGTCAGCTTCTTGGCGAGCTTCTTGGCCTGGTGCTTGGTACGCGTGAAGAGGATGCGGCGGCCGATGCCGGACGCGAGGCGCTGCACCAGGTCGTTCTTGTCGTCGTCGGAGACGTGGAACACGCGGTGCGTCATCGCGGCGGCGGGGACGCTGGACTCGTCGACCTCGTGGCGCACCTCGTTCTGGAGGAACTTGCGCACCAGCGTGTCGACGCCGCGGTCGAGTGTGGCGCTGAAGAGCAGCCGCTGACCGCCGGTCGGCGTCGCGCCGAGGATACGGGTGACGCCCGGCAGGAAGCCGAGGTCGGCCATGTGGTCAGCCTCGTCGAGCACGGCGACCTGCACGCGGTCGAGGCGGATGACGCCCTGCTTCATGAGGTCCTCGAGACGACCGGGGCAGGCCACGACGATGTCGACGCCGGCGCGCAGCGCCTGCTCCTGCGGCTTCTGGCTGACGCCGCCGAAGATCGTGGTGACGTTCAGACCCACGGCCGCGGCGAGGGGTGCAAGGGTCGCGGCGATCTGCGTCGCGAGCTCACGCGTGGGGGCGAGCACGAGGCCGGTCGGGCGACCCGCGGTGCGCGAGACGCCGGTCAGGCGCGCCACCATCGGCAGCGAGAAGGCGATGGTCTTGCCGCTGCCGGTGCGGCCGCGTCCGAGCACGTCGCGGCCGGCGAGCGCGTCGGGCAGGGTGTCCTGCTGGATGGGGAACGGCTCGGTCTTGCCCGAGGAGGCGAGGACGGCGGCCAGCGGCGCGGGCACGCCGAGATCAAGGAAAGAAGGCATGAAGAAGTGCTTTCGGATGAGGCGATCGATCGTGATCGCAAGACGGGGCGACGGCGCGGATTCGCGCATCGGTTCGCCGCTCGAGAAGAGGGCCCAGCGCCCGGAGGCGGAGCACGCGTATCGACGACGCAGCCGCCCGAAGGCGACATCCAACCCTAACACCGCCGGATGCGGGTGCATTCCGGATGCGGTGAGCCGGGGTTGCGGACGGCTCGCAGCCGGCGTCCGCACGTGCCCGGAGGACCGCCCGCAGACTCGCATCCGCCCCGACCCGCACTCCGCCCGAACGACCGAACCGGGCCGCCGGCCGAAGCCGCGCGACCCGGTTCGCTCCGGCGCGTCAGCCGGCCAGCACCTCGCGCTCGAGGCGCGCGTAGCTGGCCTCCATGCCCTCGGTCATCCCCGTCGCGAGCACCATGTCGCGCGTGGCCGCATCCGGATACTCGACGAGCAGCGTGAGCAGCGTCGCGCCATCCTCCTCGTAGAGCGACAGGTCGTTCGTGGTCGAGGGGAAGTCGGTCCCCGTCATGTGCTCGGTCGTCACCCAGCGCCGCTCGGGCACGACGAGCTGCGTCTGCCCGTCAAAACCGAACGGCTCGCCGACCACCCCCGCGCCCGGCGCCCACGCGTAGAGATAGTCGCCGCCGGCGACGAGGTCGATCTCGCACGTCGTCATCGTCCAGCCGTCGGGACCGAGGAGCCACCGGCGCACGAGGTCGTGCTCGGTGTGCGCCCGCCAGACCACTTCGCGCGGGCCGTTGATGAGCCGCGTGATGCGCACGTGCTGATCGCTGAGGATCTCGGTGCGCGTGCCCTTGCCCTCGGCGTAAGCGCGCAGCTCCTGCAGCACCGCGTCGAGCTGGTTGAACGCGAGCTTCGATCCCTCGACCGCGCCCATCGCGATGACCTGCTCGAGGGCCTCGATCGAGTCGAAGTGCGACACGTTCGTCAGCCGCGAGCCGGTCTCGGTCGGCGCGAAGGTGAAGGTCATGTGCTGCACCGGCATCCCCTCGACGGGGACGCCGTCCGCATCCGTGAACATGTCGCGCACCTCGAACATCGTGGGCTCCTCGATCGCGACGAACTCCCAAGCCCCGCTGTAGCGCTCTCCCTGCGGGCTGGTCATCGCGTAGCGCGCGGTGCCGCCGACGGCGAACTCGAACACGGTGAACGATGCCGGATACCCGGGCGGGCCCCAGAAGCGCTCCAGCTGGCGCGGATCGGTGAGGGCACGCCAGAGGCGCTCGACGGGGGCGTCGACATCGGCGACGAGCGTCATCGTGAGCGCTTCGGGATCATGCGTGACGGCGGTGACGGGCATGGGGATCTCCAGGTGGGTTCGGCGGATGCGGCGGGCGCCGCATCCGGGTCAGGGCTCTTCGGCGAGCAGATCGTCGAGGCGGGAAATGCGCGACCGCCAGAGCTGCTCGTACTCGGCGAGCAGCAGGCGGGCGCGGGCGATCATCGCGGGATCGGCGCTCACGAGCCGCTCCCTTCCTTCGGCGCGCTTGGTGACCAGGCGCGCCGTCTCGAGCACGGCGACGTGCTTCTGGACGGCCGCGAACGACACGTCGTACACGGCCGCGAGGGCGGAGACCGACTGCTCGGCCTCGATCGTGCGCCGCAGGATGTCGCGGCGCGTGCGATCGGCGAGGGCCCGGAAGATCCGGTCCACCTCGACGTCGCTGAGTTCCGTTTGTACAACCATTTGGTTGTACGTTAGCGCGCGGATGCCGGCGGCACAAGAGGCGGGTTGTCGGGAGTGCAGGCGGCCTCGGAGCGCGCCCGAACTCCTGCAGAACCGGCGTGACGGACGGAATGAGCCGCAGGCCAGCGGATTCTGCAGGTGTTCGGCTCGCGGCGGCTCGATTTGTCGTCGCGACGTTCGTCGGCGTGCAGGAGATCTCTGCGGTCGCGACGGGGTGGGCGGACCTGGACGAGAGGATCAGGGAGGTCAGCTCCCAGGCCATCAGAGGTATCGCCACCGAGGACGGCTACGCGGCTTTCGCCGCGTCCATCCCTGGGGCCTAGCGTCGCGACGCTCATCGTTCTTTGAACAGCCGGAAGAGGTTCGCTTCGCGGACCGTCACCGTGCCCACCACCACGCCCACCAGAGTTCCGCCGATGGCGGCGGCCAGCGCCGGCATCATCGCGGCGACGGCCCAGGCGATGTCCCCCGGGGCGAGGATGCCAGCGGCGAGGTAGATCGTCGCTCCGGCCAGGACAGCGCCGGACAACGACCACACGACGGCCTCCAGGACAGCCGTCGAGGCCATCGCACCACGGGACTGCCCGGCGTGCAGCGCCGAGGCATACTCGAGCCGCCGCGCACGGACGGCGGCGAACCCTATGAGCAGCCCAGCGACAAGAGAGACCACCGGCGCCCTGCGCGTCAGCCGATCCTCGAACATCGCCGTGCCGGCGAACGCCGAACCCCCACGGCGGTTGAGCTGGGTCAGAGACATCTCGGTTCCGACCCCCGCGTCGTATGTGAGGGCCGATCGCAACAGTCCATCGTCTTGGCCCCTCTGCGGCCACGAGCGCATCCAGCACTCGTCGAAGGCTCCCTCGCCGTCGGTCGGCATCACGATCGCATACCCGAGGCGAGCGTCACGTCCGTCGTCCGGATAGGGGAAGAGACCGGCGACCCTGACCTCACGACCGTCGGTCACGAGCGTCGACCCGGCTGTCACGCCGAGCGAGTCAGCGAGAGACTGCGCAACCCACACACCGTCAGCGCCCGTCGTCACCTCGAGCAGACGCGCGAACCCGGGGGTGACCTCGTACACGGGGAGTCCGGCGCCCGCGAGAGCGTCGAGGGGAAGGTCCTCCGCTTGACGCAACGCCCCCGCTGCCTGGACTCGGCGGTATCCGTCGAGAGCTTCGCAACGCCCCCGATCGACGCTCCCCTCCGCCACGAGCATGCGCGTGGCACCGCCCGCGTCGATGTAGCTCCGCGCCTGGCCCTGCAGGATGTGGATACTCGCCACATCCGCTCCGGCCGCAAGACCAGCAGTGAGCGCGAGCAGCAGGGCCAGCAGTGGAACACGAGCGGTGCCGGTCAGGATGTTCCGCCACACCTCAGAGGCGATCGCCCGATGCCTCATCCGAGCACATCCGTCGGAGCCGGTGCGTAGTCTTCGAGCTGGATGACGCGATTGCACGCGTCGCGCGTGCCAGGATCATGGGTGGCGATGAGGACGATGGCGCCCTGCTGCGCGACGGCACCGAGGGTGTCGTTCACCGTCTGAGAGGTGCGAAGGTCGAGTTGCGCGGTCGGCTCGTCCACGAGGAGCAGGGACGGCTTGGTGGCGACGGCGCGGGCGAGCATGAGCCGCTGCGCCTCCCCACCCGACAGCTCGCGGAACGCCCTGTCAGCGACGGCCGTCAGGTGGAACGACGCCAGGATCGGACCGGCGAGCTCGACGGCCTCGCCGCGGGTGCTTCCCGCGGCGAGGAACGGGAATGCGACATGGTCGATCGCCGTGCGATTCGCGACGCCGTGCGGGTTCTGGAAGACCCAGCTCGTGCGCGCGATGTGCTCACGCACGACGTGCCCGAGAGTCGGCGCTTCCCAGCCGGCGAAGATCGAGAGCAGGGTGGACTTGCCGCTGCCCGATGGACCGCAGAGTCCCACCACGTCGCCGGGACGGGCATCGAAGTCGAGGCCCTCGAACAGAAGCGGGGCACCGGCGAACCTGTGCCCGATACCGACCGCTCGGATGGACGGCACATCATCCACAGCGCGCCCCTTCCAGTGCGGCGCCGATCAGGACGCTCGGCGGTGGGGGATCGGCATCGACGAACGCGACGACGGCCGTGCCGAGCGAAGACCCGAGAAGTTCGGCCCGGACCGTTCCTGCCTCGGTCTTCACGCAACGGCGCCCCTGTCCGCCGATCAGCGCGCCGACGGGAATCGAGTAGGCGGGAAGGGGGGACGAGAGCGCCAGGTTCGCGGTCACCGTCGAACCCGGATCCTGCGCGGGAGCGGAGATGAGCTTCTCGTCGGCGGAGAGCTCCGCGAGGAACGCGGCGTCTGTGGCGACGCCTCTGGCATCAACGGGTCCCCGCACCGAGCCGATCCTGATTGTGCGGTCCCCGGGTGCCAGGTTGTCGGGGAGAACCTGCACCTCGACGCGTTCGAGCCCACCACGGGACGTCGCGATCGTCGCACCCTGCGAGACCGGGTCCCCGACCTTCAGCGCGCAAGCGACTCCTGTGACCGTCGACGACGGAAGCCAGATGAACTCCGACCGTTGCGCAGCGCGCTCGCCCGAGTCGAGTCCTGCACTCTGGCGCAGCCGCTGCAGGGCTTGCCCCGTGCGGGGTCCGAACTGTCCGTCCGCACCGGATGCGTCGAGATGACCGAGGCGAACCAGCTCGGACTGCAACGCGGCGACATCCGCACCGTCGTGCCCCGCCGAGAGGTCACGATAGAGCGGCACCGCGGTGTGCAAGCCGATGAGCGGGCGCTCGTCGACATGGGCGACAACAGTTCCCGAAGAGATCTCCGTGCCGTCCTGGCACCGGGAAGCCGTGAGCGTCCCAGAGGTCTGGACCGACAGCGTCTGGTCGGCGCCCGTGACGAGCGCGACCTGGACTCGACGGCTGTCCTCGAAGCTCTGGGCGATGACCGGAGCCGCCGTCTCTTCGCCGCTCGACTGGAGCAACTCAGGCGCGGGCACGGGTCGAAGCGCGTACCCCGTGGCGCCGGCGGCCGCGATGACCACCAGGGCGGTGACGGCGATGAGCGGCATCGCCCGCCGCGCGCCCACTACTTCCCCTCATCGAACGCCACGGAGTATCCGCCGGCGGAGAAGCACTCTTGAACGCTCGCGTCGTTCGGGTCGTACTCGGCGTCCGCGAACCTGCTCTCCAGGTCTGCGGCCAGGTCTGTCGTGGAGTAGGCGGCGTCGACGATCTCGTTGCGCTTGAAGCACGCCACCACGATCTCGTCGCCGTTGGTGAGCAGGTCAGGGTTGCCCTGCTGCGCGCGGTACAGCGCTTCTACCGGCGCCAGTTCGTCAGCGCAGTCCGCCGATATCTCCATATACTTCTGAGCCTGCTCCGCCGACATGTCGGGGGGCGTGATCTGGATGATGCCGGACGCCAGCCGCTTGTACTCTTCTTCATACCCCGCATTCACCATGCAGTCCGTGTACATGCGGTGCGCCTCGTCATACTGCGCCTGGGTGATGCCGCCCGTCTGGATCGCGCTGGTCAGCACCTCGATCACAAACGGGTTCTCTTCGTGCGCCAGATACTGCTCCAACAACTCGTCGAAGCTTGCTGCGAGACGCTCCCCCTCCGGAGGCGCCTGGCCGTCTCCGTCGACGGTGTATGTGCAGGCGGCCAGAGTCGCGCCTGCGAGGACGATGGCGGCCATGCCGGTGACGATTCGCGTCAGTGCTGTCGTGGTGCGCATGAGATCTCTCCGATGCCGTGGGGAGGCCGTTGGTGGGAACTGTTTAACGGCCGCGAGTCTCGACACGGTTAGTGCGCCCCTTACCCGGTCCTAACCGGTTCCTGGGAGACTGCGCATGTGCCCGGCGGGGAGGAGAGCACGATGCGGATATTGCTGGTCGAAGACAACTCCGATCTCTCCGCGGCGATCGCGACGTCCCTCGCCCGCGACGGCTACGTGGTCACCGCAGCGCACGACGGCGTCCAGGCGCTCGACCGACTCGTCGAGCACGACTTCGACGTCGTCATCCTCGACCGGGACCTGCCGAGGATGAGCGGCGACAGCGTGTGCCGCGAGATCCGCTCTTCCGGCCAGGGCGTTCCCGTGATCATGCTGACCGCGCTCACCACCGTGCGCGACCGTGTCGCCGGCCTCGACCTCGGCGCAGACGACTACCTCATCAAACCGTTCGCCTACGAGGAACTCGCTGCGCGTGTGCGAGCGCTCACGCGCAGAGGCGCGTCACCCGTCGCGGACGAGATGACGATCGGCGAGCTCACGGTCGATCGTGCACGCAACAGCGTGACCTACGAGGGCCGTCGAGTCAGGCTGTCACCCAAGGAGTTCGCCGTCATCGAAGCCCTCGTGCGAGCCGAAGGCCGCCACCTGACGGTCGAGCGCCTTCTGGACGTTGCGTGGGATGCGCCGGATGACATCTCCCGCAGCGTCGTCAAAGTCACGATGCACTCTCTCCGACGCAAGCTCGCCCCGAACCTGATCGTGCACGACCCGGGTTTCGGCTACCGGTTGGAAGCAAGCTGATGCTCCCCAAAGAGTCTCTCGCCACGCGCATCGCTCTGACCTCCGGCGCGATCTTCACGGTGATCTCAGTTCTCGTGATGTGCGCGGTCTGGACGTCGTTGAGTTCCGTCGCCTCATCGAGCATCACCGTCGAGCCGCCGGATGCAGCATCCTCCTCGCCGCAGGTCGTGGAAGCGGTCTTCCATCTCACCAGCAGAGCCACGGCCACGATCATGACGGTCACCGGTGCCGCCCTTGCGCTCATCACCGTTCTCGGCACGTTGATCACCTACCGCGCTGCTCGCAGCTCCATGCGCCGCGTCGCAGAGATCACCGCGCACACCCGCCGCATCACCGCGAGCACCATGGACGAACGTCTGGCGCTCCGGGGGCCGGACGACGAGATCAAGGACCTCGCCGACACGATCGACATCACCCTCGGCCAGCTCAGCGACGCGTTCGCGCAGCAGGAACGCTTCGCCGCCAACGCCTCCCACGAGCTGCGCACCCCGCTCGCGGTCGTCCGTACCTCCCTCGAGTCGATCGGGGCCGACGACCCGGGCAACGAGGCCGTCGAGAGGTCCCTGCGAAACGTCACCCGCATGGACGAGATGATCGGCTCGCTCCTGCTGCTCAGCCAGACGCGCCAGCTCAGCGAAGAGGTGCGCAGCCCCGTAGACCTTTCCGAGGTCCTCCGCATCGTCGTCGAAGAGCTGGCCCCGGCCTTCCGCTCACGCGAAGTCCTCACGACCACCATTGCGGACGAGGAGGCGATCATCGACGGCGATCAGACCCTGATCACGCAGGCCGTGCACAACCTCGTGCAGAACGCGGCGCGATACACGCCCCCGGGCGGACGCGCGTCCTTCACGGTCACGATGTCGCCCCACGGCGTGGTCGCCCGGTTCACCAACGACGGGCCGATCTTCACCGACGACGAGGTGTCGCAGTTCACGGAGCCCTTCAGCAGGGGTGCGCACACCCGCGTGGCAGGCACTGCCGGCCACGGCCTCGGGCTCTCGATCGTCGCGAGCATCGCGCGCCAGCACGGCGGCTCGTTCGAGGTCGAGTCTCGTCGCGAAGGCGGGTTCATCGGCATCCTGCGCCTTCCTCCGGTGACTGAGGAGGCCGGGAATGCACCCCCCGGCCTCCATTCAGCTCACTCCGCTCAAACGATCACCTGAACGAGTTGTAGGTGTAGCTTCCGGTGTCGACACCACACGCCGCCCACGCGTAGCCACCGCTGGTCGTCCACCCGGAGCTCGCCGGCTTGCAGCCGTGCTTCGCGAATGAAAGCCCCTGCGTCCCTCCCCAGACGTCGTGCTCCGCGCTGACGTTGAACGGTCCGGCGAACGCCTCCCCATTCTGTCCGCTCGCGGTGCAGTCGGGGCCCGCACCGCGAGCGTGTCCGGCAACCTCGCCTCGGGCACACCGAGGGAAGGGTGCCCGCTCTTGCAATGACGCAGACACTCGGCCGAGGGAGAGCTCGACACCGAGATGCTCTCGGGAGCTCGGTTCGCCCTCGACGAGGAAGGGCGCTCACGAGGAGGCTGCTCGCCCCTCCGTGTCGTCGTACGCGTCGGGGAAGACGCGCCCTTCGGATCCGGACTCCGGCAGCCAGTAGGGCAGAGCGCCCGGCGCCTCCCACACCTCGGTCAGGAAGTCCGCGAACGACGGTGCGACCACCGGCCACCCGCCCACGACACCGTGGAGCTCGTGGAAGCTGTCATAGACCCGGCCACCCCGCGGCACGGACATGTCGACGGTGAGGTGATCACCACCGGGGGTGCGGGCGATCAGATACGCGGCCCGGCTCACCGCATCCGCTTCGCCCGGATCGCCGACGAGGACGGGATTCGCGGGAACAACCTCGTCCGGCGGCAGGATGGTGAGCTCGCGCGCCTGGCCGGCGAACAGCACGGCTCCCCCGCAGCCTTCGTAGAACTCCCTCACCCCGTCGGGGAGACCCTCGTCATCGCGCTGGACGAGCGGGAGCGAGAGCGGCGGCAGCACCACGCAGTCCGCGCGCAGCCGTGCGTGCTCCAGCAGTTCGGCGATGTCCACCCATCCATTCTCCGGACCACGCCGGAGGACCGCCCGCAGCTTCGCCGCGCGGCTCGGAGATCCGGGGCGGCGGTCAAGGCCGCATCCACGGCCCGAACTCCTGAAGAATCCGCGTCTCGGCCGTCCGGAGGACTCGCCCGCCCGGTTCTGCAGGAGTTGTGCACCGCAGGGTCCGTGGCACGGCGGGGGTCGTACCGCGCGAGCATGCGGTCCCACGGATGCAGTTGACGCCGCATCCGCCGCACCCCTAGCCTCGGAGGGCTGTGCCTCATCCGGCGCGGCATCAGCCGAGGAGACCGACCCATGCACGCACGCGACGGCCTGCGTCAGAACGCGGCCCTGCAGCTTCTCTCGAAGCGCAGCGGCCGCTATGAGTCGTACCCTCCGGCGCGCAGCATGTGACGAGTTTCGTCGCACGCCCCGCACCGAAAGGTCCGGGGCGTTTCTCTTTCCGCGGGGAGAACACCCGGACCGGCTGGTCCACCCCACGCAAGGAAAGGAATCATGGAGAAGCTCTCCGCACGGCTCGTGTCGTGGGCGAGCCTGATCGACGACAAGACCCTCGATCAGGCGCGCACCTCGGCACGGATGCCGTTCATCCACCCGCACATCGCGCTGATGCCCGACGCGCACCTGGGCAAGGGCGCGACGGTCGGCTCGGTCATCCCGACCCTCGGCGCGATCATGCCCGCGGCCGTCGGCGTCGACATCGGATGCGGGATGATCGCCCTCCGCACCCAGTTCGAGCTCTCGCAGCTCGCGAGTCGGGACCTCGCGCCGCTTCGCGAGGCGATCGAGCGGGCCATCCCCCTCTCGGCCGGCCACGACAACCGCAAGGTCGTCGCCACCGCCGCGCCGCGCGTCGCGGAGCTCGAGGCCAAGGCCGCCGCATCCGGCTTCGATCCGGCGTCGTACGTCGGTCACTGGCGGCTGCAGTTGGGCTCGCTCGGATCGGGCAACCACTTCATCGAGGTGTCGGTGGATGAGCTCGACCGCGTCTGGTTGTTCCTGCACTCGGGCTCGCGCGGCATCGGCAACAAGATCGCCACCCACCACATCGCCGTCGCCCAGCGGCTCGCGAAGCAGTGGTGGATCGACCTGCCCGACCCCGACCTCGCCTACCTCGTGGAGGGCACGCCCGAGTTCGCGCGCTACATCCGCGAGCTGCAGTGGGCACAGCACTTCGCGCTGTTGAACCGCGAGGAGATGATGGACCGCGTCGCGCGCCAGCTCGGCGAGTTCCTCGGCGAGGACGTCGTCGAGCACGAGCGGATCAACTGCCACCACAACTTCACGCAGCCCGAGCGCCACTTCGGTAAAGAGGTGTGGGTGTCGCGCAAGGGTGCGATCCAGGCGGATGCGGGGCGCGCCGGCCTCATCCCGGGGTCGATGGGCACGGCGTCCTACGTCGTCGAGGGGCTCGGCAACCCGGTCTCGCTCAACTCGTCGCCGCACGGGGCCGGCCGCGAGTACTCCCGGTCCGCCGCGCGACGCACGTTCTCGCACGAGCAGCTGCGGGAGGCGATGGCCGGCATCGAGTTCCGCGACACGGATGCCTTCATCGACGAGATCCCGCAGGCCTACAAGCCGATCGATCGGGCGATGACGGATGCGGAGGACCTCGTGTCGATCCGGCACTGCCTGCGCCAGCTCGTCAACGTGAAGGGCGACTGACCGGCATCCGATGCTCGCCTGTCACAGATCGACGCGGAACGCGCGATCTGTGACAGGCGAGGCGTACGGGTTGCGGCCCCCACCGACCCCGCGCCCCGCCGCGCCGCCCCCACAACTAGACTGAGCAGGTCCGGCACCCCGATCCCTGGAGCTCAGCCGCGTGACCACTCCCGCCACCGCCTCGCGTCCTGCCGCCGATACCGTCGAGAACGCTCGCGCCACCCCCGAACGGGAGCAGCCGTACGCCGCTCTCGGCCTCAAGCCCGACGAGTACGACCGCATCCGCGAGATCCTCGGCCGCCGTCCCACGAGCGGCGAGCTGGCGATGTACTCGGTCATGTGGAGCGAGCACTGCTCGTACAAGTCGAGCAAGATCTACCTCCGCCAGTTCGGCCAGAAGGTCACCGACGAGATGCGCGAGCGACTCATGGTCGGTATGGGCCAGAACGCCGGTGTCGTCGATGTGGGCGAGGGCTGGGCGGTGACCTTCAAGGTCGAGTCCCACAACCACCCCAGCTACATCGAGCCCTTCCAGGGTGCGGCCACCGGCGTCGGCGGCATCGTGCGCGACATCATCTCGATGGGTGCGCGCCCGGTCGCCGTCATGGACCAGCTCCGCTTCGGCGCGATCGACAACCCCGACACCGCCCGCGTCGTCCACGGCGTCACGAGCGGCATCTCCTTCTACGGCAACTGCCTGGGCCTGCCGAACATCGGCGGTGAGACCGTCTTCGACAGCGTCTACCAGGGCAACCCGCTCGTGAACGCCCTCGCGGTCGGCGTACTGCGCCACGAGGACCTCAAGCTCGCCGACGCCACGGGCCCCGGCAACAAGGTCGTGCTCTTCGGCGCGCGCACCGGCGGTGACGGCATCGGCGGCGCCTCCATCCTCGCCTCCGACACGTTCGCCGACGGCGGCCCGACCAAGCGCCCCGCGGTGCAGGTGGGCGACCCGTTCGCCGAGAAGGTGCTCATCGAGTGCTGCCTCGAGCTCTACCGCGACGAGCTCGTCGAGGCCATCCAGGACCTCGGCGCCGCCGGCATCTCCTGCGCCACGAGCGAGCTGGCGGCGAACGGCGGATCCGGGATGCGCGTCGACCTCGAGAAGGTGCTGCTGCGCGACCCGTCGCTGACTCCCGAAGAGATCCTCATGTCGGAGTCGCAGGAGCGGATGATGGCGATCGTCGCTCCCGAGAAGCTCGACGCGTTCCTCGCCGTCGTCGACAAGTGGGAGGTCGAGACGAGCGTGCTCGGCGAGGTCACCGGCGACGGGCGCCTCGCGATCTTCTGGCACGGCGAGCAGATCGTCGACGTCGACCCCTCGACCGTCGCCGTCGACGGTCCCGTCTACGAACGCCCCGTCGCCTACCCGACGTGGATCGACGCACTGCAGGCGGATTCCGCATCCGCTCTGCCGCGTCCGACGGATGCCCAGGCGCTGCGCGAACAGTTCCTGCAGCTGCTCGGCAGCCCGAACCTGGCCGACACCTCGTGGATCACGAACCAGTACGACTACTACGTGCTGGGCAACACCGCGCTGAGCTTCCCGGATGACGCCGGCATGATCCGCGTCGACGAGGAGTCCGGCTTGGGCTTCGCGATCGCGACCGACGCGAACGGCCGCTTCTGCCAGCTCGATCCGTACCAGGGGGCGAAGCTCGCCCTCGCCGAGGCGTACCGCAACGTCGCCGTGACCGGCGCGACCCCGACCGCCGTCACCGACTGCCTCAACTTCGGCAGCCCGGAGAACCCCGAGGTCATGTGGCAGTTCTCGCAGGCCGTCGAGGGCCTCTCCGACGCGTGTCTCGAACTCGGCATCCCGGTGACCGGCGGCAACGTCAGCTTCTACAACCAGACCGGTGACGTCCCGATCCACCCCACCCCCGTGGTGGGAGTGATGGGAATCATCGATGACGTCGCGCGCCGCATCCCGAGCGGCTGGCAGGATGCGGGCGAGAACCTGTATCTCCTGGGCGTCACGGCCAATGAGCTGAGCGGCTCGGCATGGGCCCAGGTCGTGCACGACCACCTCGGCGGACGTCCGCCGGCGGTCGACCTCGCCGCCGAGAAGCGCCTGGCTCAGCTGCTGCGCGCTGCGGGCGACCAGGGCCTCATCTCCAGCGCCCACGACCTGTCGGAGGGCGGCCTCGGGCAGGCACTCGCCGAGGGCGTCATGCGCTTCGGCGTCGGCGCGCGCGTCTGGCTCACCGAGATCATGGAGCGCGACGGGGTGGACGCCGCATCCGCTCTGTTCTCCGAGTCGACCGGTCGCGTCATCGTCAGCGTGCCGCGCGAGGAGGACGTGAAGTTCCGGGGCCTGTGCAACGGGCGCGACTACCCCGTGCTGCGCATCGGTGTCACCGACTCCGGCGACGGCGAGTCGGTCCTCGAGGTGCAGGACGTGCTCAGCCTCTCGGTGTCCGAGCTGCGGGAGCGCTCACGCGCGACCCTTCCCGCCGCGTTCGGCCCGACGGTGACCGAGGACGCCTGATGAGCGACGACGAGGACTACGAGGGCTTCGCCGACAAGCGCCAGATGCGCATGAAGGTCGTGGCCTGGGTGGTGATCATCGCGCTCGTGCTCGTCGGCGGCGGCTCGACCGTGTTCGCCCTGCTCTTCGGCTGAGCCGGCACCGCGCCTCCCTGGGCCGCCCATCCCGCCGCGCCGTACGATGGGGATGTGGGACCTGTGCTCGAGTTCCTCGCGGTCTGGTGGTGGACCGCCCCCGCTGCGGTGGGTGCCGGCACCGTCGGATACGTCGCGGCGACGACCGGGCGGCGCCGGGCGCGTCGTCTGGCGCTGGATGCGGCCCGACACCAGGAGCAGCACGCGGTGCGCGAGCTGTTGAGTGCCCGCGCGCGCACGCGCGCCGCGCAGGCCGAGGTGCAGGCCGCTCGCGCCACCCGCAGTGCCTCCCACTCCGAGGCGCGCCGGGCGCTGAACCAGGCGCGTGAGGCGCAGCGCACCGCGACCCTGTTGCTGCGTGCCGCTCGTACGCGGGTGAAGGCCGAGCGCGCGCAGCTGGCGGCACGTGACGCCGAACTGCCGCTGGCGAGAATCGTGCGCGAGCACGACGAGATCGCCGCCCGCTGGCTCGAGTACGAGACCGACGTCGAGCTCGCGATCGCCGTGCCGCAGATGAGCGACCCGCACCATCCGGAGACGGCCGCCTACCTGCAGGCGATGCAGCGGGCGCAATGGCTGCGGCCGCCGACAGGTGCGACGCGCATGGATCCCGCGGACTTCGTGGCCTACGCCGCTGCGGTCCGGGAGCTGAACGAGGCGTTCGCGGCTGCCGAGACAGCCGCCCTCCGCGCCTCCGCCGAGCGGGGACGACGGCGTACCGAGGTTCCGCCGCGCGAGCGCGCAGCCGCATCCGAGCCGCCTCGCGTCATCCGCACCGAGCCCGCACGACCCGTGGAAGAGGCGCCGAGCCCAGCGCCGCACGTGGAGGAGACGCCGGGACCGGCCGAGCGCGTCATCCGCGCCGTATGGCCCGTGCCGCGCCGCTCCGGACGCAACCCGCAGGCCTGAGGCGGGCACGCACGCGCCGTGCCCGTGCCCGCCGCTTCGGTGCCGCGACATCTGCACGACCGATCCGGACCCGGTACCCCACAGGCCCCACGAGCACACACCAGCCCCAGCGATCGTGCAGACGTCGCAGCGGAGGGCGCGCGCGGCCCGGGATCAGCGCGGAAGGGTCAGGATCTCCGCACCGGTCTCGGTGATGGCGATCGTGTGCTCGGTGTGGGCGGTGCGGCACCCGGTGGCGCTGCGCAGCGTCCAGCCGTCGTCGTCGATCACCAGCTGATCCGTGTCGACCATGACCCACGGCTCGAGCGCGAGCAGCAGTCCCGGCCGGAGCACGAAGCCGCGGCCGGGGCGGCCGGCGTTCGGGACGTGCGGATCCTGGTGCATCGTGGTGCCGATACCGTGGCCGCCGAACTCGACGTTGACCGAGTACCCGGCCTGCTTCAGCACCGTGCCGATCGCGCGGGACAGATCGCCCACCTTGGCGCCGGGCTTCGCGGCGGCGATGCCCGCGGCGAGCGCGCGCTCGGTCGCATCGATGAGCGCGACGCTCTCGGCGGGGCGACTCTCGCCCACGATGAAGCTGACGGCCGCATCCGCTGAGATTCCGTCGAGCGTGACGGCGAGGTCCAGCGTCAGCAGGTCGCCGTCGGCGACGCGCTCGTCGTGCGGCATGCCGTGCAGCACGGCGTCGTTGACGGCGGTGCAGATGTAGTGGCCGAACGGTCCGCGGCCGAAGGAGGGCGCGTAGTCGACGTAGCACGACACCGCACCGGCGCCCAGGATCATCTCCTTCGCCCAGGCGTCGATCTCGAGCAGGTTGGTGCCGGGCACGACGCGCGAGCGGATCGAATCGAGGATCTCGCCGACGAGAGCCCCCGTCCGGCGTGCGCGGTCGACCTCGGCGGGCGTGAAGATCTCGATCATGGCAATGACTATTCTCCACCGCGATCGCTCTCTCCCTCGACGACCTCTGGGCGGATGCCGCCGGACCCGCGTCGTGGACACGGACGACTCTGACCTTCTGACCCGCGATCCGCGCACCCCGGCTCCTAACATGGGGAAGTGGATCAGCTGTTCGCGTTCCTCCAGCACAACTGGTGGCTCGCCTTCCCCCTCATGGGCGTCGCCGGCGGCGTTGCGCGCGCGTGGGAGCGGGCCGCGAAGCGGCGGCACGAACGGCGGCTCGAGCTGATTCGAGCCAAGACCGGAGCGATCCCATCGACACCGACCGAACAGCGCCCGCCGTCGACGGGGTCCGCGCTCGCACGCACTCTCGCCGAACACGACGCGACCACGGCGCGCTGGCTCGAGTACGAGCTCGACGTCGCGAAGATGATCGCCTACCCCGCCATGAGCGACGGGCGCCAGGAGCTCACCGCCGCGTTCCTGCGCGCCAAACGGGTCGCGGATCGGATGCGGCCCGCCTCCGTCGATGCCGAGATCACTTCCGCAGAGCTCGCCGCCTACCAGAACGCCGTCACCGATTACGAGGTGGCCTTCGACGTCGCCGAGCGCGAGGCGCGGCGCGTGCGGGATGCCGGGTTCACGCCATCCGAGCGCAAGCGCTTGGAGACCGCCCAGCAGCTGCTGTCGGTCGCGGTCGACGAGGCGGCGACTCCCGCCGAACGTCAGCTCGCCTACCGCCGGGTGCGCGAAGAGCTCGACGGCTTGATCTCGCTCTCCGACGCGGCGATCGACGAGCTCGAGCGACGCGTCGCCCTGGAGCTGCCGGCAGCCGCTGCAACGAGCGAACCGGTGCCGCCGGACGGCGACGAGGCCGCTGCGAGGGGCGGGCACGACTCATCCACGGCCGAGCCGAAGGAGGGGCACCGGCACGAACCGCCGATGCCCCCGGGCCCCCGCGACGCCCCCCAGCGACACTCACATCCATAACGCAGGCCACGTCTCCTCAGGCAATCGCCTAGTGTGGACGCCGTCCAAAGATATACCACGTCCACCTTTCCCTTCAGGATCCATGCCCGAGTCACTGCGCGCACGTAGGAAGCGCGAAACCGAGAACGCGATCGAGATCGCGGCCGTCGAGCTCGCCCTCGAACGCGGACACGCCGCCGTTACGGTCGCCGACATCTGCAAGCGCGCCGATGTGTCGCGCAGCACGTTCTTCAACTACATGAGCTCCCGCGAGACCGCCCTCTTCGGCCGCTCGCTCCATCTCCTGCCGGCCGAGCACGCCGCCGTCATCATCGAGATGTCGGCGGATGTCCCGCTGACCACGGCTGTCTTCCGCCTGATCATCGCCTCGATCGGCCACGCGCAGATCAACGCCGTGGTGGCGGAGGGGCGCAATCGGATGCTGCTCGAACAGCCCGACACACAGGCCGCGATCCTCGCCCCCTTCCTCTCGCTCACTACGGAGCTCACGGCGTTCCTCGCGCCGTGGCTCGCCGCTCACCCCGAGCGCCGGCGGCTCGCCGCCGATGGAACGTCGATCGTGCGCGAGGCGTCGCTCACGGTGCTGGTGACTGTCTCCGCCTTCCAGGCGCTCATCTCCGACACCACGGGCACGGGCGACGTGGAGGCCACCGAGGCGGCGTTCCGCGACTCCGTCCGCAAGCTCGCCCTGCTCGCCGAGGAGAGCGCGCGCTGAACGCGGAACGCGTGGAAGGCAAGAGCGCGTCGAACGCAAGGACGCACTGAACACCAGAACGCGCCGCACCCCGGAGGATGCGGCGCGTTCTGCGACGATCGTCAGGACGTCAGTGCGTCCACCCACGCCTGGTTCTCGGCGATCCAGTCGGCGACCGCCGGGGCGTAGTCGTTGCCGCTGCCGCCGGAGTTGAACATCGCATCCTCGAGCGAGTAGAGGGTGTCGTTGTCCATCTTGAACGACGAGAGCCAGTCGTTCACCTCGGGGAAGTCGTCCTTGAAGTTCGACGACGTCACCGTGTGGATGCCCTCGGCGTCACCGAGCAGGCCGTCCGGGTCCTCGAGGTCCTTGAGCGGGAAGGCGTTGTAGGCCCAGTGCGGACGCCACAGGGTCACGGCGATGTCCTTGCCCGCATCCGTCGCCGCCTGGAGCTCGGTGAGCATCGCCGGCGTCGAAGAGGTCACGAAGTCGAGGCCTTCCAGGCCGTAGCCGGGGATGACCTCGTCCTGCGTGACGGTCACGAGACCCGATCCGGCCTCGATGCCGACGAGACGGTTGCCGAAGACGTCGGCGTTGTCGGCGAGCTCGGTGAGCGAGTCGATGGGAGCATCCTCGTTGACGGCGATCGTCAGCTTGGCCTCATCGTTCCAGGCGCCGAGGTCGACCAGGTCGTCGCCGTAGGTCTCCAAGTACTGGGCGTGGGTCAGCGGCAGCCAGGTGTCCAGCGTCAGGTCGTAGTCGCCGTTCGCGATACCGGTGTAGACCGCTGCCGGGTCCGCGTACTCCAGCTCGACCTCGTAGCCCTGCTCCTCGAGCACGTTCTTCCACAGCTCGGACGCGGCGATGCCCTCGTCCCAGCCGTTGAACACGGCGATCGTGATGGGGCGCTCGCCCGATCCTTCACCCGCATCGCCGGCGGCCGAGCAGCCGGTCAGGGCGAGGGCGGCGACGCCCGCGAGGGCGATGCCCACGGTCAGGTTCTTCTTGGTGACAGTCATCTGCAGTCCTCTCCGTCCGCGTGCTGTCGCGGACAAGGTCGGTACGGCACGTCGAGTGTCGACGGCCGCTCGCGAGTGATGAGCTCGCAAGTCTCGGATGGGTGGGCGCGCGCTCAGGCCGCGCGGGTGAGCTCGCGGCGTCGGCCGAGGAGCGCGCGCTTGGGGCGGGGGCCCGCGAAGCTCGAGGTAACGCGGTCGAGGATCATCGCGATGATCACGACGGCGAGACCCGCCTCCACACCCAGCGCGATGTCGATCCGGCTCAGCGCCTGGACGATCTGACCGCCGAGGCCGCCCGCTCCGACCATGCCGGCGATGACGACCATCGACAGGCTGAGCATGATGACCTGGTTCACGCCGGCCATGATGCTCGGAAGCGCGAGGGGCAGCTGGATCTGACGAAGGATGCGGCCGGGCGACGCTCCGAAGGCATGGCCGGCTTCCACGACCTCGGTGTCCACGCCGCGGATGCCGAGCTCCGTCAGTCGCACACCCGGAGACATCGCGAAGACGATGGTGGCGACGATGCCGGGCACGGGTCCCACGCTGAACATGATCAGGGCGGGGATCAGGTAGACGAAGGCGGGCATCGTCTGGAGGAAGTCGAGCACGGGTCGCACGACGGCGGAGACGCGATCGCTGCGAGCGGCCCAGATGCCGAGGGGAAGCGCGATGGCGACCGCGATCACGGCGGCGATGATCACCAGCGCGAGGGTGTCCATGGCCGCATCCCACTGATCGATCGTGACCATCAGCAGGAGCCCGATCGCCGTGCCCAAGGCGAGCTTCCACCCCTTCGCGAAGAACGCGAGCGCGACGAAGACGACGATGATTACCCAGAACGGCGGACCGGACAGCACCGTGTCGAGTCCGTCGTAGAGGGCACGGAAGGCGACGCTGATCCCGTCGAAGAGCCACGAGAAGGTCTTGATGATCCAGCGGACGGCGGTCTCGACGACGTCGCCGAGAGGAAGGCGGAAGAGATCGTTCATCGGGCACCTCCCGTGCTCGTGGCGGCGGGTTCGTCGACGACGGCGAGCGTCTCGGTGAGCACGCTCGCCGGCACGGATGCCGGCACGTCGATGACGGGGTTCTCCCGCGTGACCGCGGGAACGTTGCCGAGGGCGGCGAGGAGGGTGACGCGCGGGATCACTCCGACGAGGCGCTGACGCTCGTCGACCACGGCGACGGGGTAGGGCGACTCGACCGAGTGCTCGACGACGTCCGTCAGCGGGTCATCGGGTCCGACCACCTGCTGCGCGCGCTGCACGATGCGGCGCAGGTCGGTCTCTCCCGCCTTGACCGCGCGGATCACGGCACGGTCGGTCACCGCACCGATGTAGCGGCGGTTCTCGACGACGGCCACCGCTCCCGCCTGCAGATCGCGCATGACGCGCAGCGCTCCCCGCATCCCGGCCGACACCGGCGTCGTCGCCTGCGGCGGCGCCATCACGGACGAGGCGGTCAGCACGCGCGCGCGGTCGACGTCCTGCACGAACTGGGCGACGTAGTCGTTCGCCGGGTCGGTGAGGATCTCCTCCGGGGTGCCGTTCTGCACGATGCGGCCGTCACGCATGACGGCGATGCGGTCGCCCAGGAACATGGCCTCGTTCAGGTCGTGCGTGATGAAGACGATCGTGCGGCCAAGCTCCTGCTGCAGCTCGATCAGCTGCTCCTGCATCTCGCGACGGATGAGGGGGTCCAGGGCCGAGAAGGCCTCGTCCATCAGCAGGATGTCGGTGCCGGAGGTGAGGGCGCGGGCGAGCCCGACGCGCTGGCGCATTCCGCCGGAGAGCTCTCCCGGCATCGCGTCGACGCGGTCGCCGAGACCCACCTTGTCCAGGATCTCCCGTGCCCGCTCACGGCGCTCCTGCGTACCGACGCCCTGGATCTCCAGCGCGTAGGCGGCGTTGTCGAGCACCGTGCGGTGCGGCAGGAGCGCGAAGTGCTGGAACACCATCGAGATCGACGAGCGACGGACGCGGCGCAGCTGCGCGGCCGAGGCGGCGGTCACGTTCTGGCCCTGCACGAGCACCTCGCCGGCGCTCGGGGGCAGCAGACCGTTCAGCATGCGGATGATGGTCGACTTGCCGGAGCCGGAGAGGCCCATGATCACGAAGATCTCGCCCGGGTCGACCGTGAAGCTCGCGTCGATCACCGCGGCGGTGCCGCGGTCCGACACGTCGGCGCGGGTCTTGCCCGCACGCAGCTGCTCGATGACGGACTTGGGGTTCTTGCCGAAGACCTTGAACAGGTTCCGGGCCTCAATGGCATGTTCGACACTCACGTGGATTGCACCTCGGCAGTCCGGTGCACAGACTGCATCGGTCACGCCCGGGTGGACGACCACGGGCGGTCGCGTCGGGAGGCGCGACACGCACGGGCTCCGGGCATAGGACCCGGGCACGGTCGTCGACCGTACGCTCGCCGACGCGCTCCCGAAGGGGCATCAGGCGACCGCGGACTGGTCGTGGGGCCCGGCGACGGGCCTTTTCCAACGTGTCACGCGTTTTCGGGGTTCGCAAGTCGGCTCACGCGGTTGCCGCATCCGACCGATCGCGCTACCGCGCCCGCGCGGTATCAAACGTCGTCCGCGAACGCACATGCGGTGTGGATCCGGGCCCCGATCCCGATCGATCGCCGCCGCTCAGGCCGGGGCCGGTTCGATGAAGAAGTTGTCGCGGAACAGCCCGGTCGGATCCCAGATCGCCTTCAATCTGCCGAGGCGCTCCAGGTGGGAAGGCGGGAAGGCCCGAGCCAGGACCTCGGGGCCCGTATCGGTCTCGAAGCTGAGGTACATGCCCTCCATCGCCGGCACCAGATCCGCCCACCGCTGCTCCAGCTCCTCCGAACTGCCGCCGAGCATCGCGAGCAGGAAGTTCGCGTCCCGCCATCCGTACGCGACTGCGTCCGCCGCGACGTTCGCGACCGCACCTCCGGCGGAACGGATGCTGAGGATGAACGACGACCGCGACGACAGCAGCTTCGTGAGCTTCACCGCCACATCGTGGTCGAGATGGCGGACCAGCCCGGAGTGCCCGTGCGGCTCCCCCTGCCCGTGCTGCACCTCGCCGCCGGCGGGCAGTTCGAGCAGCGCGGCGTAGGGGAGCATCTGGATGGACTGGTTCGCCATCGGGGCGAGCCCGGCGAAAGGCTGCAATCTCTCGACGACCGTCTCCGGGTCCTGCTCGTCCACGAGGATCAGCGCCTGCACCACTGTCGGGGCGCCCGGAGCCGCGGGACCGATCATGAGCGTCCCGGTCACGGTCGGGTCTGCGTGCTCGATGGTGCTCCCCCATCCCTCGAGGAAGGCGGTGAGGTCGTCGGGGACGAAGACGAGCATCGCGAACCCGACCTGCTCGGAGACGGGGTGCGCCTCGAACTCGAACGAGACCACGACTCCGAAGTTCGCCCCTGCGCCGCGTACCGCCCAGAACAGGTCCGCGTTCTCCGATGCGCTCGCACGCACGAGCTCGCCGTCCGCGGTGACGATGTCGACCGCGCGGAGGTGGTCGATCGTGAGGCCGCGTTCGCGGACGAACCAGCCGATCCCCGCCGTCGTGGCCAGTCCCCCTACTCCCACGCCGCCGTAGTCGCCGGCGGTGATGGCGAGGTTGTGCGGCGAGAGCGTCCTCGCGACCTCTCGCCAGCGGGCGCCTGGGCCGACGCGGACCTTGGCGCCATCGACGTCGATCGCGTTCAGGGCGTCCAGGGCGATGACGATGCCCCCGTTGTTCAGTGAACGCCCCGACAGGCCGTGCCCGCCGCTGAACAGGCCCAGGGGCAGACCCCGATGCCGTGCGGCGAATCGCACGGCATCCTGCACCTCCGCCGGAGACTCCGGGCGGATGATCAGACCGGGGCGGGCGCCACGGAAGTAGCTCGACGTGTACCGGGCGTAGCCGCGGTCGCCGGGCAGCAGGACCCGCGCGGCGAGCGCTTCGGGGATCGGGTCGTCGGCGAAGGCGCGCGCCACCGGCCGTGCGAGGGCGGGTCGCGAGCTCCGCCGGGCCCGCTCGACTCGGTCTCGGATGCGGGGAGCCGTTTCATTGGCGAACGTGCGGAGTTCCCGCGGGTCGTCCGAACCCATGATGAAGACGCTGATCCCGTGCTCGACCGCGAGCTCGGCCAGGTCTTCCGCGTCGTACTGCGGGGTCACGTTCAGCAGGCGGGTCACGTCTCGCGGATCACGTCCCGCTGCGCGGGCGGAATCATCGATGACGCGGTTTCCGCGTTCGATGTCGCCCGGCTTCATCCAGGGCAGACTCGGCAACCACCCGTCGCCCTTGCGTCCGATGATCCGCTGCATGCGCGGCTTGTACGCCCCCACCCAGATCGGGATCTCGTGCGAGGGAGCCGGTCCGCGGGCGGCGCCGGCGACGCGGTGGTACTCCCCTGCCACAGACAACGGCGACGGATCCGAGGTGTCCCAGAGGCCCCTGATGATGTCGAGCGCTTCATCCAGGCCGCTCACCGCCTCGGCGGGGGTCAACAGCGGCGCACCCATCGTCGCCATCGCATCGAAGTAGCCTCCCGTGCCGATCCCCAGCTCCGCCCTTCCTTCGCTGAGTCGGTCCAGGCTCGCCATGGCCCGGGCCAGGACCGCGGGCTGGCGCAGCGGGAGATTCAACACGTTCCCCGAGACGTGGATGCGGGAGGTCTTCGCGGCGACCCACGCCAAGAGAGTCCACGTGTCCTGGAGCACCGGCAGGTACGGGTGGTCCTGGAACGTCACGAGGTCCAAGCCGAGCTCCTCGCTGAGCATGGCCAGGTCGACGGGGCGCTGCGGGGCGGACGCGATCGGGGTGACGAAGCTGCCGAATCGCAGCGTGTGGAGGTAGTCGGGCACGCACTCAGCCTCGGCAGACGGAACGTCATTGACAAACGCTGCATAAGTTACTTACTTTTGGTGCGTGACTGACGCTTCCGCCGACGCAACTCGCGCGCCGCTCCACATCGACGATGAGGAATGCCGACGCCTCGCGGGCGTGATGGAACTCGTCGGCAAGCGCTGGTCCAGCGGCATCCTGCTGGCGTTGGGGACGGGCGCGGAACGCTTCAGCGAGATCGAGCGCCGGGTCAAAGGACTCTCCGCCCGGATGCTCAGCGTGCGCCTGCGCGAACTCGACATGGCCGGGCTCGTCGAGCGCATCGTCGCACCGACCACCCCGGTCAGCATCTCGTATCGCCTTTCCGAGCGGGGGCGTGAGCTGCTGCGCTCCCTGCAACCCATGGCGCAGTACGCCAGGCGCTGGGAGCCTCCCGTCTCCCGGGATCTGTCCGCCGAAGCCTGACGCGGGCACTCGTTTCCGGAGGCGACGCACGCTTCGTCTCGTGTCGTTGCGGAGCACACTGGCGCCTCGTCTCTTGACATGGCCACATCCGTCGTTGCATGGTTAGTTAGTCAAGTAATGAACCACCGAACGGGGAACCAGTGATCGAAGAGGGCAAACCACTCTTCCTCCAGATCGCGGAGAGCGTCGAGGACGCGATCGTCGATGGCAGCCTCCGCGAGGAAGACCAGGCGCCGTCGACAAACGAGCTCGCCGCGTTCCACCGCATCAATCCCGCCACCGCGGCCAAAGGAGTCAACATGCTCGTCGACAAGGGAGTGCTCTACAAGCGCCGCGGCGTGGGCATGTTCGTCGCCCCCG
Source organism: Microbacterium sp. KU4F (assembly GCF_056868075.1). Lineage (NCBI taxonomy): Bacteria > Bacillati > Actinomycetota > Actinomycetes > Micrococcales > Microbacteriaceae > Microbacterium > Microbacterium sp. KU4F. The sequence goes on from NZ_CP200324.1 coordinate 2,053,320, forward strand.
GCGCCCGCGAGGCGCTCCGCAACGAACGCCGCTCCGCGTTCGCGGACCGATTCGTCGAGCCGCTGCTCGCCGAAGCCCGCCGGCTCGGACTCGGCCCGGAGGACATCACGCATCTCATCGCCGACCGCGCCGCCGGCGCACTGAACGAAGGAGACACCAAGTGACCGCCGTGATCGAGGTCAGCGCGCTGACCAAGCGGTACCGCGACACCCTCGCGATCGACGAGGTCAGCTTCCGGATCGAGAAGGACGCCATCTACGGGCTCCTCGGACGCAACGGAGCGGGCAAGACCACGATCATGTCGATCCTGACCGCGCAGAACTTCGCCACCTCCGGCGAGGTGCGCGTGTTCGGCGAAGACCCGTACGAGAACGCCCGCGTGCTCTCCAGGGTCTGCTTCGTTCGCGAGAGCCAGCGGTACCCCGACGACGCCCTACCCGTCCACGCGTTCCGCATCGCGCGACTCTTCTTCCCGAACTGGGACCAGGAGCTCGCCGAACGCCTCATCGCCGACTTCCGGCTGCCGATGAAGACGCGCATCAAGAAGCTCTCGCGCGGACAGCTCTCCGCGGTCGGGGTCATCATCGGCATCGCCTCGCGCGCCGAGATCACCTTCTTCGACGAGCCGTACCTCGGACTGGATGCGGTCGCCCGCCAGATCTTCTACGACCGGCTCCTCGAGGACTACGCCGAGCACCCCCGCACCATCATCCTGTCGAGTCACTTGATCGACGAGGTCGCCAACCTCCTCGAGAAGGTCATCGTCGTCGAGGGAGGTCGCGTCCTGCTCGACGAGGACACCGAGGCGCTGCGCGATCGCGCGACGAGTGTCGTCGGCGACGCCGAGGCGGTCGACGCCTTCGTCGCCGGCCGCGAGCTACTGCACCGCGAGAGCCTCGGCCGCGTCGCATCCGTCACCGTCCTCGGCACGCTCACCCCGGACGAGCGCGTGCGCATGCGGGATGCCGGTCTCGAGGTCGCTCCGGTGTCACTGCAACAGCTCGTCGTGCGCCTCACGCAGCGCGTCGAATCCCCCGCCCTCGAGAACGGAGTCGTGCGATGAACCGCATCCTCAAGGTCGTGCGCATGCAGCTGACCAACAGACAGACCTTCATCTGGGTTCCGCTGATCGTCCTCGGCGGTGCCTTCGCTCTCAACATGGCGGTCTACGGCATCCTCGTCAGCGCGGGAGTGACCGGGAACTTCTACAGCGGTGCCGCGCAGGCGCCTCTCTGGTACTTCGCCGTCATCGGCTCGCAGGCGTTGATCATGACGTTCCCGTTCTCGCAGGCCATGAGCGTGACGCGGCGCGAGTTCTTCATCGGCACGATGCTGACGGCGGTTCTCACCGCCGTCATGCTCGCCGTGATCTTCGTCATCGGCGGGCTCATCGAGACTGCGACCGGAGGCTGGGGGTTCAACGGCTACTTCTTCGCCGTCGGGGTCGTCTGGGAGTCTGGATCGGTGCTGGCGGGGCTCTTCTACTTCGTGCTCGCCATGTTGTTCTTCATCGCCGGATTCTGGGGCGCGACGATCCTCAAGCGTTTCGGCACGTTGTGGCTGGTCGTCACGCTCGTCGGGATCGCCGCCGTCATCGTGCTGGCTCTGTTCGCCGTGACGCGGATGGACGCCTGGTCGTACGTCTCCGACTGGTTCGCATCGATCGGGTTCGGCGGTATCACCCTCCTGACCGCGGCGGTCGCCGCAGTGCTCGCCGCGATCGCCTTCCCGACGCTGCGCCGCGCCACTCCCTGACGACGGGATGATGGAGGTGGCGCGATCTCGGATCAGTACCCGAGTCCGCCGTCGAGAAGGAGAACGACATGAGCGAGTTCGCACGGCGCGTCGATGCCATCACCGTCGACCAGCTGCGATCCACCGGGGCCACCAAGTGGGCGGCGGAGGACGGCACCCTGGGCGCGTTCGTGGCGGAGATGGACTTCGGCATCGATCCGAAGATCACCGAGGCACTGCACCGAGCCGTGGACGCCGGGTCGTTCGGCTACATGCCGCGGGGGATCGCGACGGATCTCTCCGAGGCGACGGCTGAGTTCGTCGCTCGCCGCTACGGCTGGCAGGTTCCGGCATCGGATGTGTGGGGCGTTCCGGACGTCATCGTCGGCCTCGAACTCGCCATGGAGCACTGCAGTGCGCCGGGCTCCAAGATCATCGTGCCGACGCCCTCCTATATGCCGTTTCTGTTCGTGCCGCCGATGCGCGGACGAGAGGTCATCGAGGTCCCGCTCGCCGTCCGTGACGGTCGGTACGAGTTCGACCTCGACGCCCTGCAGCGGGCGTTCGACGACGGCGGGAACCTCCTGCTGCTGTGCAACCCGTACAACCCGGTGGGTCGTGTCTTCAGCCGCGAAGAGCTCGTCGCCGTCGCCGAGGTCGTCGAGCGCAACGGCGGGCGCGTGTTCTCCGACGAGATCTGGGCCCCGCTCGTCTTCAGTGGATCGACCCATGTCCCGTACGCGTCGGTCTCCGAGGCGGCCGCGCAGCACACGATCACCGCGATGAGCGCGTCCAAGGCCTGGAACCTGCCCGGGCTGAAGTGCGCGCAGCTCGTGCTCACGAGCGACGCCGACCGGGAGAAGTGGGCGAAGATCGGCCCGTTCGGCGGCCACGGCACCAGCAACCTCGGCGCCATCGCCAACACGGTGGCTTACCGCGACGGCGACGACTGGCTCGCCGAGCTCGTGCCCTACCTCGAACGAAATCGCGACGCCCTGCAGGACCTCCTCGCCGAAGAGATCCCGGGCGCTTGGATGCCGAAGCCCGAGGGAACCTACGTCGGATGGATCGACTTCCGAAGCGCCGGCCTCGGTGACGCGCCCGCCGAATTCTTCCAGCGGGAGGCATCCGTGGGGCTGACGGAGGGAACCATGTGCGGCGTGGCCGGCACGGGCTTCGCGCGGCTCATCTTCGCGACCCCGAGGCCGGTGCTCGAGCACGTCGTGCGTCGACTCGGCACCTCGCTGCGCGCGCGTTCGGCGGCGTGAGGTTCGGGGCTGATCGCCCCGCTCTGAGAGGGATCAGTCGGTGGCGGACGCGGCCGCTTCGTGGTGGCGGATCACTTCGGCGACGACGAAGTTGAACCACTTCTCGGCGAACGCCGGGTCGAGGTCCGCCTGCAGCGCGAGACTGCGCAGGCGTGCCAGCTGGCGCTCCTCGCGTGCCGGGTCGGAAGGGGGAAGGCCATGCTCCGCCTTCAGAGCTCCGACGGCCTTCGTGCAGCGGAAACGCTCCGCGAGCATGAAGGTCAGCGCAGCATCGATGTTGTCGATGCTGGCGCGCAGCCCCTGGAGGGTGGAGATCGGGTCGACGGGCTCGGTCATGGCGTCCTCCTCGGCCTCGACACTACCGCGCGTGCCGCGCCCTAGAGTGTGGGCATGACCGATGAATCGGCTGGGTCCGTCAATCCCGCATCCGCCCCGCCCACCGCCACGGGTCTGCGCTGGCGCGCCGTGCACCACCCGTTCGCGCTCGGATTCTTCGTCACGCTCGGGGGCCTGCTCGCACTGGTGCTGGGACTCGCGGTCTCCAACCTGTCCACGGTGCTGATCTATGTGGCATTCGCCCTGTTCGCCGCCCTCGGCCTCGACCCCCTCGTGCGCTTCTTCGAGAAGCGCGGCGTCGCACGCGTCTGGGGCATCGTCATCGTGTTCGTCGGCTTCGCGATCGTGCTGGTCGGGGTGCTGCTGCTCATCATCCCGACCGTGGTGCAGCAGATCGCGGAGTTCGTGAACGGCGTGCCGCAGCTGTTCACCACGTTCCAGCAGAGCGAGCTGTATCGATCGCTGCACGACACGTTCGGCAGCGTCCTGCCGGACATCCTCGGTCACGTGCAGGACTTCATCACCAACCCGACCAACATCGCCTCGATCAGCGGCGGCGTGCTCAAGGTCGGCGTCTCGATCGTCACCGGAATCTCCGGCGGCATCATCATCCTGGTGCTGAGCCTCTACTTCACGGCCTCCCTGCCGATGATGAAGAAGTCGCTGCTGTCGCTGGCTCCCGCCTACTCGCGCACCAAGGTCGCCTCTCTCACCGAGGAGATCGCGGACTCCATCGGCGGCTACCTGCGCGGCATGGTCGTCCTCGCGCTGTGCAACGCCGTGTTCGTGCTCATCATGTTCCTGGTGCTCGGGTTGCCCTTCCCCCAGCTGTTCGCCGTCGTGGCGTTCTGCGTCACCCTCATCCCGCTCGTCGGAACGGTGCTGTTCTGGGTGATCGGCTCGGTGTTCGCCCTGTTCGCCAGCCCCATGGGCGCACTGGTGTTCGCAATCGCGTACCTCGTCTACATGCAGCTCGAGGCATACCTGCTCACGCCCCGCGTCATGAACCGCACGATCTCGATCCCGGGCTCGCTCGTGGTGATCGGAGCGCTGGTGGGCGGCACGCTGCTCGGGCTGCTCGGGGCGCTGGTCGCGATCCCCGTGACCGCGTCGGTCCTGCTCATCGTGAAGCAGGTCATCATCCCGAAGCAGGACGCGAAGCTGCATCCCGACAGCTGAGAGGGTCTGCGTTTCGACTCTGCGTTTCGACGAGGGCATCGAGGAGACGAAACGCGGCGAACCGCTCAGCGGATGGGCAGCAGGCAGGTCGGGGACGGCACCGCGACGCGAGAGCGCACACGCCCCGCGATGCCGGTGCGAAGATCCAGCGACACGGCGGCGACCTCGTCCGATCGCTGACCGGCCACCAGCACCGTGTCGCGCGAGACGACGTGGTGACGCGGCCAGTCCACGCCGCTGTCGGCGAGGGCGACGAACTGCAGCTGCTCCCCCGCGCCGGCTACGCGCACCGTGGCGAGCGTGTTGCTCCCACGCACGCCGGCGACGAGGAACGAGCCGTCGGAGGATGCGGCGAGCTCCGCCGCCGTGTCGCCGTCGAGGGTTCCCGCAAGCGGAACGCCGCCGACCAGACGCCACGCGCCCGACGCATCCGGCGCCAGCACGAACACCTCCCGCGAGAGTTCCGCCACGACGTAGAGATGACCGCTCGGGTGCCACACGCCGTGGCGTGGGCCGCTGCCGCGGGGCAGCACGACCTCGCCCGCAGCCCGCAGCCTGTCGCCGGACGGGCGCCAGAACCGCACGAGATCGAAGCCCATGTCGGTCGTGGCGATGGCGCCGCCGGGGAGAAGGATGCTCTGGTGGGCGTGCGGGGTGCGCTCCAACACGGGCGTCTCGAGCTCCGGAGCGAGAGGCGCCTCCGCCTCCCCCAGGTGCGGGATGAGGTGCGCGTACTCCTCACCCGCCGCGTCCCGTAGGGCGCGGGCGGCCGCTTCGAGGCTGACGTCGGCCGCTTCGGCGACGGCGGTGGACACCGACATTCCCGAACCGGCATACGGATCGACGGGTGCCGGCGCGAGCGAAGGCCCTGACGGGCGGCCGGTGGCGTCCAGCGTCATCCGCACGACGCGGCCGTCTCCCCAGCACGTCGCCATGAGCCAGGCGCCGTCGGGTGCGACGGCGATGTGGCAGACGGCCTCGCCGGCCGGGATCGCCGGGCCGAGGCGCTCGTAGCGTGACTCCCCGGTGCGACGGAAGGCCTGCACCGCGCCCGCCGACTCGAGAGCCGCGTAGATAACGTCGAGAGTGGGATGGCGAGCGACCCACGAGGGCGAGCCGTCGACGGCGGCGACCACGCCGGCGTAGGCGAGAGCAGATCCCGCGAGCGACTGATCAGCGGCACCCGCATGCAGCTCGCCGATGCCCTCGCCGATGCCGTCCATCTCGGCGCCGTAGCCGCCGGTGAGCAGCCGCACGTCAGTCGACGAGGTCGTGGCGCACGATGACGGCGTCGCGGGCGGCGCCCACGCCGATCACCGAGATGCGCGTGCCGCTCAGCCGCTCGAGCGCCAGCACGTAGTCCTGCGCCGTCTGCGGCAGCTCCTCGAACGTGCGTGCGCTCGAGATGTCCTCAGACCATCCGGGCAGGTACTCGAGGATCGGCTTGGCGTGGTGGAACTCGGTCTGGTTCACCGGGACCTCGTCGAAGCGCACGCCGTCGACGTCGTAGGCGACGCAGACCGGGATCTGCTCGAGGCCGGTCAGGATGTCGAGCTTGGTGAGCACGAGGTCGGTGATGCCGTTGATGCGCGTGGCGTAGCGCGTGATCGGCGCGTCGTACCAGCCGACCCGGCGTGGGCGACCCGTCGTGGTGCCGAACTCGAAACCGCGCGAACGCAGCCACTCGCCCTGCTCGTCGAAGAGCTCGGTCGGGAAGGGACCGGACCCGACGCGCGTCGTGTACGCCTTGACGATGCCCACGATCCGGTCGAGTCGGTTCGGGCCGACGCCCGAGCCGGTCGCCGCGCCGCCGGCGGTCGCCGACGACGAGGTGACGAAGGGGTAGGTGCCGTGATCGACGTCGAGCATCGTGGCCTGACCACCCTCGAAGACGACGACGTCGCCCGCATCCAGCGCGTCGTTGAGCAGCAGACCGGTGTCGCACACCATGGGGCGCAGCCGCTCCGCGTACGAGAGCAGGTCCTCCACGATCTCGTCGACCGTGATGGCGCGGCGGTTGAAGACCTTCACGAGCAGGTGGTTCTTCTGATCGAGCGCTCCCTCGACCTTCTGGCGCAGGATGTTCTCGTCGAACAGGTCCTGGATGCGGATGCCGACGCGGTTGATCTTGTCGGCGTAGGCGGGGCCGATCCCGCGCCCGGTGGTGCCGATCTGACGCTTGCCGAGGAAGCGCTCGGTGACCTTGTCGAGCGTGCGGTGGTACTGCGTGATCACGTGCGCGTTCGCGCTGACTCGCAGGCGCGACGTGTCGACGCCGCGCGCCTGGAGCGCCTCGAGCTCGTAGAAGAGCACCTCGAGGTCGACGACGACACCGTTGCCGATGACGGCGTTCACGCCGGGCGAGAGGATGCCGGAGGGCAGCAGGTGCAGGGCGTACTTCTCGTCGCCGATCACCACCGTGTGCCCGGCGTTGTTGCCGCCGTTGAACTTGACGACCCAGTCGGTGCGCGAGCCGAGCAGATCGGTGGCCTTGCCCTTGCCCTCGTCGCCCCACTGGACGCCGACGATCACGATGCCTGGCATGGGTGGCTCCCTCGAATCGGGTGGCAGATGACGGCGCCTGACGGCACCGGGAGACGCGAACCCGTCGAACGGGAGGTCTTCGGGCAGTCTATCGAGCCGGTCTCGCGCGAGCGCGCGGGGAATATCCCCCTCATCCGGCGCATTGCCTTCCGTGACGCCCGATTGGGCACTATGTCCCCGAGTTCCGAGAATGGACGCATCATGTCCGCCCGAGAAGACCACGCCCGCTGGCACGCCGCGCGCGAACGCGCCGTCGCCGCCCCCACCGGTAACCTCGCCCTCGTCGAGACGCGCTGGACCGGCGCTCGCGCCGATCTCGGCGCCGCGCAGGCCTCGGCCGCGCCCACGGTGCAGGTGACCGAGATCGAGCGCACCGACATCGATACGGGCGAGCCGCAGCACGGACTGCGCTTCTGGGATGCGGCCTCCCCTGCAATCGGCGCCTTCGAACGGATCGACACCTACGACTACGACCCCGACTGGGTCATCGACGGCACGTTCCGACCCGTGGAGGCCTCGCGCACCGTGCCCTTCGAGCACATCCGCGACAACGGCGGCACCCGCGATCTCATCGTCCCCGGCGACATCACCGCGACGATCGCTGGAGTGGAGCGCACCCTCGCCGCCTTCGACGACGGCGGAAAGCTGCTGCTCGTGTTCGGCGACACCACCAACGGCGTCGAAACCTACGGACCCGGCCGCTTCCTCTTCGTGCAGCACGTCGAGGGCGACCCGCACCGGGTCGTGCTCGACTTCAACCGCGCCTTCGTGCCGCCGTGCGGGTTCTCCGCGCAGTACAACTGCCCGCTTCCTCCCGCATCCAACCGCTTCGAGGTTCCGGTGCGCGCGGGCGAGAAGTCCGTCGTCTTCCGCGACGGCTTCGACATCTACGCCGCCTGACGCGGCGCCGCACAGCCTCCCGACCACACCCACAGCACCCTGGAGTATCCCCGCATGAGAAGACCTCTGCTCGCCGTGACGGCAGCCGCTGCCGCAGCCCTGCTGCTGGCCGGCTGCGCCGCCGGTTCCAGCACGGCCGACAACGCCGACGACGCCACGATCGTGATCGGCTCGCTGTACGAGCCGCAGAACCTGAGCAACACGCAGGGCGGCGGTCAGGGCGTGACGGAGGCCTTCAACGGCAACGTCTACGAGGGGCTCTACAAGCTCACCGACGACGGCGAGGTCCAGCCCCTGCTCGCCGAGTCCGAAGAGGTCAGTGACGACGGCCTGACCTACACGATCACGCTGCGCGACGGCGTCGAGTTCCACTCCGGCAAGAAGCTGACCTCCGCCGACGTCAAGGCGAGCGTCGAGGCGGTCCTCGCCGACGACTCGAAGTCGGCCCGCAAGTCGAGCTTCGGCCCGATCGCGGACATCGCGACCCCCGACGACAACACGGTCGTGTTCACGCTCTCGCAGCGCTCGATCTCGTTCCTCTACAACCTGAGCTACGTGTGGATCGTCAACGCCGAGGCGGGCGATCTGACCACGACCGAGGACGGCACCGGCCCGTACACGCTCGACGAGTGGAAGCAGGGCAGCACGCTGACCCTGAAGCGCTTCGACGGCTACTGGGGCAGCCTCGCCAAGAACGCCGAGGTCGTCTTCACGTACTTCACCGACGCGACGGCCGAGAACAACGCGCTGCTGACGGGTGAGATCGACCTCATCACCAGCATCCAGGGCCCCGACCAGCTGGCGCAGTTCGACGGCAACAGCGACTACGTCGTGAGCGAGGGCACCTCGACCACGAAGGAGCTGCTCGCCTTCAACGACCGCGTGGCGCCGTTCGACAACGTCGACGTGCGCAAGGCCGTGTACTCGGCCATCGACACGAAGAAGCTGCTGAGCTCGATCTGGGGCGACTACGGCACCCTCATCGGTTCGATGGTGCCGCCCACCGACCCCTGGTACGAGGACCTCACGGGCGTGAACCCCTACGACCCGGCGCTCTCGAAGGAGCTGCTGGCACAGGCCGGATACGCCGACGGGTTCACGTTCACCCTCGACACCCCGAGCTACGACCCGCACCCCGCCGTCGCGGAGTTCCTGCAGTCGCAGCTGGCCGAGGTCGGGATCACGGTCGAGATCAACACGATCAGCGCGGACGAGTGGTACACGAAGGTCTTCAAGGACCGCGACTTCACCGCCACCCTGCAGGAGCACGTGAACGACCGCGACGTGGTCTGGTACGGCAACCCCGACTTCTACTGGGGCTATAACAACCCGCAGGTGACCCAGTGGGTGTCCGAGGCCGAGCAGGCCACGACCGTCGACGAGCAGACCTCGCTGCTCAAGCAGGTCAACGAGCAGATCGCGGCGGATGCGGCTAGCGTGTGGCTGTACCTCTACCCGCAGATCGTCGTGGCCTCCAGCGACGTCAGCGGGTACCCGGTCAACGGCTTGAACTCGCAGTTCTTCGCCTACGACATCGTCAAGTCCTGATCCACGGATGATGCCGCCGACCGACCGGGTCGGCGGCATCATCCATTCCCGGTGAACCCCATGGTCGTCTATCTGCTGCGTCGGGCCGCGTTCCTCGCGGTCTCCCTCGTCGTCGCTATGGTCGTCATCTTCGTCCTGCTGCGGCTGCTGCCCGGCGACCCCGCGAACGCCCTACTCTCGGTGGATGCGACGCCGGACCAGATCGCGGCGGCCCGCGCCCAGGTCGGCTCCGACCAACCGCTCGTCCAGCAGTTCGCGACCTGGGCCGCGCAGCTGCTGCGCCTCGACCTCGGCGAGTCGTACATCTCCTCGCGGTCCGTCGGCGACGAGGTCGCGGCGCGCCTCGCGATCACGCTCCCGCTCACCCTGCTCGCCTTCGGCCTCGCCCTCGTCGTCTCGCTCATCGTGGGCATCACCGCCGCGGTGAAGGCCGACCGGTGGTACGGCATCCTCCTGTCCGGCTTCGCACAACTCGGTGTCGCCGTTCCCGTCTTCTGGGTTGGCGTCATCCTGGTCTGGATCTTCGCGCTCCAACTGGGTCTGCTTCCCTCGGGCGGGTTCCCCCGCCACGACTGGGAGGATCCGGCCGATGCTCTGCGCTCGCTGACCCTGCCCGTCATCACGATCGCGATCGTGATGAGCGCGTCACTCAGCCGCTATGTGCGCGCCGCGACCCTCGACGTGCTCGGCAGCGACTACCTGCGCACCGCCCGGGCGGGCGGCGCCTCGCGCGCCGAGGCGCTTCTGCGTCACGGGGTGCGAAACGGCGCCGTGCCGGTCGTCGCCGTCCTCGGTATCGAGCTGTCGACGACCCTGCTGGGAGCGGTGGTCGTCGAGAGCGTGTTCACGCTGCCGGGGCTCGGCAGCATGCTGCTCACCGGCATCGAGCAGCACGACTTCGCGAACATCCAGGGCGTCCTCGTGGTCAGCACCCTGTTCGTGCTGCTCGTCGGGTTCGCCGCCGACGTGGTGCAGCGTCTGATCGACCCGCGCCTGCGCACGAGCGTCTCGGGCAACCGATGAGCGGGGCGGCTCTGAAGGCGCAGACGGATGCGGTCGCCACCGCATCCGTCCGGCGGCGCCGCCCCCACGCGACGCTGATCATCGGGATCGTGCTGGTGGGACTCGTCGTGCTCACCGCGGTCGTCTCCCTCGTCTGGCTGCCCTACCCGCTGAGCGACATCAGCGGTGACCGACTCGAATCCCCGAGCCCCGCGCACCTGCTCGGCACGGATCGCCTGGGACGGGACCTGCTGAGTCAGCTCATGGTGGGCGCCCGCATCGCTCTAACGGTCGGGGCCGGCGCGGTGCTGATCGCCGCCGTGATCGGGATCTCGCTGGGGCTCGTGGCCGCGTTCGCCCGACCCTCGCTCGACGACACGCTCTCGGCGGCGCTCGACGTGGTGATCGCGTTCCCCGTGCTGCTGCTGGCGATGCTCGTGGTCGCCGTGCAGGGCCCGTCGCTGTTCTCGGCGATCCTCGCGATCGGACTGGCGATGTCAGCCGTGGTGGCGCGGCTCACCCGCATCCTGGCGCGCCGCGTTCTCGGCGAGCAGTACGTGATCGCCGCGCGCACGAGCGGAACACGACTGGGCGGCATCATCCGGCAGCACGTACTGCCCAACATCGCCCCGACGCTGCTCGTGAGTCTCGCGCTGCAGTTCGGCATCGCGGTGCTCGCGGAGGCGAGCCTGTCGTACCTCGGGCTCGGCGCCCCGCCCCCCAACGCGTCGTGGGGGCGCATGCTGCAGGAGGCGCAGGGAACCGTGCTGACCGCTCCGGTCGGCGCGATCGCCCCCGGCATCGCGATCGTGGCGCTCGTGCTCGGCATCAACTTCCTCGCCGACGGACTGCGCGAGTGGACCGACCCGACCCGACGGAGGTCGCGATGAGCCTGCTCTCGGTGAACGGACTCTCGGTGCGCGCGGGCGGCGCGACACCCGTGCGCGACATCTCGTTCGAGGTTGCAGCCGGCGAACGCGTCGGGGTGATCGGCGAGTCCGGATCCGGCAAGTCGCTGACCGCCCTCGCGGTGCTGGGTCTGCTGCCGCAGGCCCTGTCCGCATCCGGCTCGATCCGGCTCGACGACCGGGAGGTCGTGGGCACGCGCGATGCGGACCTGCGGCCGCTGCGCGGCCCTGTCGCCCAGATCGTGTTCCAAGAGCCGCTGACAGCCCTCGATCCGCTGATGCGCGTGGGGCGTCAGATCGCCGAGCCGCTGCGGCGCTGGCGCGGGCTGCGCGGCGCGCCGCTGCGCGAGGCGGTCGCTGCGGCGCTGGCAGAGGTGGCCCTGCCCGATGCCCGCATCGCCCGCGCCTATCCGCACGAGCTGTCGGGCGGGCAGCGGCAGCGGATCGCCATCGCCATCGCGCTGGCGGCCCAGCCGCGCCTGCTCATCGCGGACGAGCCGACCACGGCTTTGGACGTCACGGTGCAGGACGGCGTCCTCGCGCTGCTCGAACGCCTCGTCGACGATCGGGGCATGGCGCTGCTGTTCATCAGTCACGACCTCGCGGTGATCTCGCGCATGGCCGAGCGCGTGATCGTGCTGCGCCAGGGCGCGATGATCGAGCAGGGAACGGTCGCCTCGGTGCTCACCGAGCCCGCGCACCCGTACACGGCGCAGCTGATCGGCAGCGCCCGCATCCTCGACTCGGCCCTCGACGCGGGTGCGCGAGACGAAGGGGGTGCGCGATGAGCGTGCTGGAACTTCGCGCGGCGGGGTTCGCGTACGGATCGCAGACGGTTCTCGAAGACGTGTCGCTCGCGGTCGGCGCGGGCGAGTCCGTCGGTCTGGTCGGCGAGTCGGGAGCGGGCAAGTCCACGATCCTGCGCCTGCTGCTGGGACTGTCGCGCCCGCGTGACGGCGAGGTGCGCTTCGACGGCGCGCCCCTCGCGTTGCGCGATCGCGCGCTCATGCGCCGGTTCCGCGCGAGCGTGCAGCCCGTCTTCCAGGATCCGTACTCGTCGCTCGATCCCCGCCAGCGCATCGATCGGATCGTGGGCGAGCCGCTGCGCTCGCTGGGTCTGGCGTCGGGAGCGGATGCGGCGACCCGCGTCGCCGAGGCGGTCGCCGCCGTGGGGCTGTCTCCGGACACCCTCGAGCGCTACCCGCACGAGTTCTCGGGCGGTCAGCGTCAGCGCATCGCGATCGCCCGAGCGATCGTGTCGCGCCCGCGCGTGCTCCTCGCCGACGAGCCGGTGAGCGCGCTGGATGTGACGACACGCGTGCAGGTCATCGAGCTGCTCGCGCGCCTGCGCGAGGAGACGGGCCTCGCGCTGGTGATGGTCTCGCACGACCTCGGCGCGGTCGCCGCCCTGTGCGAGCGGACGGTGGTGCTCCAGCACGGCCGCGTCGTGGAGGAGGCGCCGACCGCCCGCATCCTCACCGCCGCCGAGACCCCCTACGCCCGCGAACTCGTCGCCGCCGTCCCCCGCCTCCCCCGCTGACCCGCTCGCGCCGCTCCCCGCGATGCGCCCCGCTCGGGCCCTGTCCTTTGCCCGAGTTGCGTCGCAGTTGCGCAACCGCCACACCTTTGCGCAACTGCGCCTGAAAAGGACTGTCGCGGTTGCGCAGAAGTGTGGCGGCAGCGCCCGCTCCCACCCACTGGCACGCCCCGTGACCGGCACGGGATGCGGGTGGCACCGCACGCATCCCATGCGCACGGATACGCTGACTGCATGCGTGCCCGACTCCTCGCTCTCCCCCTCGCCGTCGCCGCCCTCGCCCTCCTGTCCGGATGCGCGAGCGCGGCCCCCGCCCCCGCCGTCACCGCGCAGAGCACGCCCTCGAGCGCCGATGCGCAGACGGCCGGCACCTGCACCTACTCCGCCGGTGGCGCAGCCGCCCGCGAGGTCACGACCCCGCCGTCCGAGCCCGCGGTCACCGGCACCGTCGCCGTGACCCTGCAGACCTCGGCCGGCGACATCCCCATCAGCATGGATGCGGACCGCACCCCCTGCACGGTGAACAGCTTCGTCTCCCTCGCCACCCAGGGCTACTACACCGACACGAACTGCCACCGGCTGACCACCTCCGGCATCTTCGTGCTGCAGTGCGGCGACCCCACCGCGACCGGAATGGGCGGTCCCGGCTACCGCTACGCCGACGAGCTCGACGGCTCCGAGACCTACCCTGCGGGAACCGTCGCCATGGCCAACGCCGGCCCGGGCACGAACGGCTCGCAGTTCTTCCTCGTTTACCAGGACACCCAGCTGAGCCCGGACTACACGGTGTTCGGACACATGGATGCGGCCGGCACCGCCGTCGTGCAGCAGATCGCTGCGGCCGGCACGGACAGCGGCGGCGCCGACGGCAAGCCCAAGACCCCGGTCACGATCACCGGGGTGACCGTCGGCTGAGCGCGGCCGCATCCGTCAGCGGGGAAGCGGGCGCGATCAGCGCTTCGTGAACGTGTCGGTGATGTCGTGCCAGGCGTACACCGCGGTGGGCTGCTCGCCGTGCGCGAAGTCGATCAGGATGCGGCGGGCGTCATCGACCCCGAGCAGTTCGTTGGCGAGAATCGACTGACTCGCCCGGAATCGCGCCAGTCGCATGTCGGGGCCGGACGTGTCAGCATCCGTCGCCGCGACTCCGTGCCAGAAGCCGCGGATGCGGGCGAGGCCGCGGCGCTGTCGGCGCCACTCGACGGTCAGGCCCGCACGGCCTCCGGCCGTCTGCGCGTAATCCCCGGACGACGACTCGAGGATGACGTAGCCCGGCCCGTGCGCGTCGTCGATCCAGCTCACGGCGGCGGCGATGAGCGCGTCCGACGGGTCATCGTGCGTACCCAGCGTCTCGGTGCGAAGCACCAGCCCCGAATGCGGCGCGTCGTCGAAGCTCTCGGTCGGCGGCCACCACACCCGGTCGGCCGCGGTGCTGTATGCCCAGACCGCCAGCGAGTGGCGCGCCGCCGTCGCCCAGACGAGCGGTTCCAGCTCATCGGCCGCATCCCACGCGCAGGACAGGACCGCCGTGTGCCCGGCCGATCCGTAGTCGGCGTAGCGACCGCCCGGCGGGAGTTCTTCGGGAGCGTCCTCGTAGCCGCGGAAGCTCTGACGCATCTCGCGTTCCCAGGCGGCGATGGACGCGGCGGGCGCCGTGCCGATCTGCGCGTCGAACCACTCCTGCAGCCGGTACACATCCCTCGGCGCACCCGTGGGATCGAAGACGGCAATATCGAACGACATGGACTTCCCCCTACTCCTCGCCGTCCAGTCTTCCCCTCGCCGCCGCGGCAGACGGGTTGTCCACAGCACCGGCGGCGCGGGCCGCATCCGTCGGCTCAGTAGAATCGAGAGCATGTCCAAGGTCCTGCAGTCCCTGCCCGTCGGCGAGCGCGTCGGCATCGCGTTCTCCGGGGGCCTCGACACCTCCGTCGCCGTCGCGTGGATGCGCGACAAGGGCGCCGTGCCCTGCACCTACACGGGAGATCTCGGCCAGCCCGACGAGGACGACATCGCCTCGATCCCGGGCCGTGCGCTGCAGTACGGCGCCGAGGTCTCGCGCCTGGTCGACTGCAAGACCGCACTCGTCGAAGAGGGCTTCGTGGCCCTCGCCTGCGGCGCGTTCCACATCCGCAGCGCCGGACGCACCTACTTCAACACGACGCCCCTCGGCCGCGCGGTGACGGGAACCCTCCTCGTTCGCGCCATGAAGGAGGACGGCGTCGACATCTGGGGCGACGGCTCCACCTACAAGGGCAATGACATCGAGCGGTTCTACCGCTACGGCCTGCTCGCCAACCCCGCGCTGCGCATCTACAAGCCGTGGCTGGATGCGGACTTCGTCACCGAACTCGGCGGCCGCAAGGAGATGAGCGAGTGGCTCGTCGCGCACGACTTCCCGTACCGCGACAGCGCGGAGAAGGCGTACTCCACGGACGCGAACATCTGGGGCGCGACCCACGAGGCCAAGACGCTCGAGCACCTCGACGTGTCGCTGGAGACCGTGGAGCCGATCATGGGCGTGCGGTTCTGGGATCCGGCCGTCGAGATCGCCACGGAGGACGTGACGGTCACCTTCGATCGCGGTCGTCCCGTCGCCCTCAACGGCGTCGAGTACACCGACCCGGTCGAGCTCGTGTTCGAGGCGAACCGCATCGGCGGCCGTCACGGGTTGGGCATGAGCGACCAGATCGAGAACCGCATCATCGAGGCGAAGTCCCGCGGCATCTACGAGGCTCCCGGCATGGCGTTGCTCTTCATCGCCTACGAGCGCCTCGTCAACGCCATCCTCAACGAGGACACCCTCGCCACTTACCACGAGCAGGGCCGCCGTCTCGGCCGCCTCATGTACGAGGGCCGCTGGCTGGAGCCGCAGTCGCTCATGCTGCGCGAGTCGATCCAGAAGTGGGTCGGGTCCTCCATCACGGGCGAAGTGACGCTGCGTCTGCGCCGCGGCGAGGACTACTCGGTGCTCGACACGACCGCTCCCCACATGTCCTACGGGCCGGAGAAGCTGTCGATGGAGCGCGTGGGCGACGCGGCGTTCGGTCCCACCGACCGCATCGGTCAGCTCACGATGCGCAACCTCGATATCCAGGACTCGCGCGCGCGCCTCGAGCAGTACGCGGGCCTCGGGCTCATCGGCGGAGCGACCGGCGCGCTGATGGGCGAGCTGCGCCGCGGTGCGGCGGATGAGATCGTCGAGCACGCCGAGCCGTACGACGCCGAGCGCGAGGATCTCGCCGAGGCGACGGATGCGGTCAACGAGGCGTCCGCGTTCGACTCCGGAACCGACTGATCGGAGAAATTGCACATGCCTGTGCAATTTTGGGCGTAGACTCCTCGTCATGCCCACCGCTGTTTCGTCGCGCCCTGACGCCCTGCGCAACCGCGCGGCGCTCGTCGCGGCCGCCACCTCTCTGATCGCGCGCGACCCGCACGCATCCATCGCCTCGATCGCCGAGGCCGCGGGCGTCAGCCGCCGCGCCGTCTACGGCCACTTCCCCGACCGCGGCGCCCTCGTGGCCGAGCTCGTCCGCTCCGGGGCCGAGCGTTTCAACGCCCTCGCCGCCGAGACGATCACCGACGAGCCGGCGCCTCTCGCCCTCGCTCGACTCACAGCTCGCCTGTGGGACGAGGCCGCGCAGGTGCAGGTCGCCGCATCCCTCGCGCTCGACGACGCACACATCGAGCAGACCGCCTACATCCTCGCTCCCGTCCGGCGCCGCCTGATGGCGATCGTGCGCGAGGGACAGGATGCCGGGACGCTTCGCACCGACGTGACCGCGGCGACGCTCGCGCGACTCATCGAGGAGGCCGCGCGCATGGTGATCACCCGAATCGACGCGGCGAGTTCGCACGCGCGCGGGCTCGCGGTGCGTACCGTGCTCAGTATCGCCGGACTCTCCTGGCGCGAGACGGATGCCCTGCTCGAGACCCACCCCGAGCTGGCGGAGGAGGACTGATGCGCGTCGAGGCGATCACCGTCAGCAAGGGGCGCGGCGGCCAGGCCCTCGCACCCGTGTCCCTCGCCTACGAGACCGGCAGCGCGAGACTCGCGACCGCAGAGACCGAGCAGCGCCCGACGGTACTCGGACTGATCGCGAGCGGGCGGATGCGGCCCGACACCGGCGTGGTGTTGATCGGCGGCGCGGAGAACAACGCGGCGCTACGCCGGAAGGTCGCGCTCGTCGACGCGCCCGACGTGTCGGATCCTGCTCCCAACGTCACGGTGTTCACCGTCGTCTCCGAAGAGCTCATGTTCGCGGGGCGCCCGTCGAACCCGATCGCGACCAAGGCGTGGCTCACCGAGGCGGGGCTGCTGGAGATCTCGCGCACCCCCATCGCCGACGTCGCTCCCGCGGACCGGCTGCGCATCCTGCTGGAGCTCACCGTGCTGCGCCCGGATGTGGAGGGACTCGTACTCGTCTCCCCCGACCGACACGGCGGCGATCCGCACGTGTGGTGGGAGCTGGCGGAGGAGTTCGCCGGCCGTGGGCTCGCGGTGCTGGTGATCGCCGGGCAAGCGGCCGGTGCAGTGCTCGCGGGCCGTGCCGCACGGGCCGAGATGGATCAGACGGAGGTGGCGCGATGAAGGTCCCCGCGATGATCACGGCGGAGTTGCGCCGACTGACGTCCACGAAGATGTCGGTGATCGCCCTGATCGCCCTCATGTGCGTGCCCGTGCTCTACGGCGGCCTGTACCTGTGGGCCAACCAGGATCCGTACGGTCGCCTCGATCAGGTGCCGGTGGGCCTCGTCGTGCTGGATGCGGGCGTGACCGAGAACGGCGAGACCACGAACTACGGCGACCAGGTCGCCGACAACCTCGTGAAGGACGGCACGTTCGACTGGCAGCGGATGAGCGCCGACGGCGCCCAGGACGCGCTGAAGCACGGGGCGGTGGACTTCACCGTCACGATCCCCGCCGACTTCTCCGACGCCCTGCAGTCGGCCGCCGGGACCTCGCCGCGGCAGGCGGGGCTCGAGCTGGCGACCAACGACGCCAACAACTACCTCGCCTCCACGATCGGGTCCCAGGCGATCGAGAAGATCCGTGCTTCGGTGGCGAAGCTGGTGGGCACCCAGGCCGCGAACCGCCTCCTGACGGCGATCAGCGACATCCGCGGCAACCTCGTCACCGCGGCGGACGGCGCATCCCAGCTCGCCGACGGCGCGGCATCCGCCCTGGCCGGGTCCCAGAAGCTCGGCGACGGCGCATCCCAGCTCGCGGACGGGACGGCCCAGCTCTCCTCCGGCGCATCCCAACTGGCGGGCGGTGCGTCACAGCTCGCCGATGGCGCGAGCCAGGTCGCGGCGGGCACGGCCACGCTCGACGGCTACGCCGACCGCGCGGCGACCGCATCCCAGGGTCTGGTGAACGATCTGCCTGCCATCCGTTCCGCGATCGCCGACGAGCTCGCCGCGCGCGGACTCACTCCCGACGAGATCAACACCGTGCTCGCGCGCCTCGACACCCTCGGCGGCGATGTGTCGTCGGCGAACGATCGGGTGCAGTCCGCCGTGAGTCAGATCGACCGGCTGAACGCCGGCGCCGCCCAGGTGTCGCAGGGAGCGGCGAGTCTCGCGAGCGGCTCCGCGCAGCTCGCGGAGGGGGCGGCGTCCGCCGCCAACGGGGCTGCGGCGCTCCGGGACGGCACGGGCACACTCACCGCGGGTCTGTCCCAGCTGGATGACGGCGCCGATCAGCTCTCGAGCGGACTCGCCGACGGCGTCGCGCAGATCCCCGACTCCGACGCGGCGCTGCGCGAGCAGCAGGCCGACACGATCGCCGATCCGGTGGATGTGGAATCGAGCAAGGTCGCCGCGGCGGCCGACTACGGCGCAGGCCTCGCCCCCTTCTTCGCCTCGCTCGCGGGCTGGATCGGCATCTACGCGCTCTTCCTGATCGTGAAGCCCATCTCGCGCCGCGCGGTCACGGCGCTGCACTCCCCCGTCCGCATCACTCTGGCCGGCTGGCTGACGCCGGGCCTTCTGGGCGGCATCCAGATGATCGCGCTGTTCGGGGTCCTGTCGCTCGCGCTCGGCTTCACGTTCGCGAATCCCCTGGCAACCCTCGGCATCATGGTGCTCGCCTCGCTGACGTACGCGGCCATCATCCTCGCGCTGAACGTGTGGCTCGGATCGGTCGGCCAGTTCCTCGGTCTCGTGCTCATGGTGCTGCAGCTCGTGACGGCGGGCGGCACGTTCCCGTGGCAGACTCTTCCGGCACCGCTGACGGGGCTTCATCACGTGCTGCCGATGGGCTTCGTCGTCGATGCGATGAGACAGCTCATGTACGGCGGCGACATCGCCCGCATCGGCAGCGACATCACGGTGCTCCTGACCTGGATGCTGGGCGCCCTGGTGCTCGCGGCTCTGGGCGTCACGCGGATGACGCACAAACGCACCCTCCGCGACCTCGCTCCCTCCCTCATCGGCTAGCGTCGGCATCCGCCGCGCCGTCCTCCTCGGACCAGGAACCGCGAGACTGCATTTCGAGTACGAGATCACTGTCAATACCCGTGATCTCGTAAAAGAGATGCAGTCTCGCGGGACGCGGTGTGGCGGGTGGCGGATGCGACGGAGCGGTGCCGCCGCAGCGCGCCGTGGGACGCGGGACGGATGCGGGCGCATACACCGCACGCCCAGGGTCCTGCCACGGTTCGTCCAGAAAGCCCCCCTACGGTGTCCAGGTCGCCCGCGAGCCCGAACTCGTGCGGCGGCAGCCCCGACGACGGGGCCAGTCCACCCTGCTGGCGCAGCGCGTGATCGTCCCCGACGTCACTCGCGCCCGCGCGTTCTCCGTGCCCCGCGTCAGGCAGGCCGCTTGACCCTGGAGCCCTATGCCCCGCTTTCGTCGCGCCCTGTTGAGCGCTGCCGCCGTCCTGGTGGCCGTCCCCCTTCTCGTTCCCACGGCGGCGTTCGCAGCCTCCGACGACCCGGCACCCACGCCGACCCCCTCGATCTCCACGCCTCCCGCCGATCCTGCGCCCCGCGCGATCGACCTCGACGCATCGCTCTACCTCACGCTGGCGCGCTCGGTCTCGGCGTCCGCGGCAGGCAAGGCCGACACCACGACGCTCGACAAGGAGATCGCCCGGTTGAGCTCCTCCACGGAGCTCTCGGATGCGGTCGCCGAAGCCTCCATCACCGTGCTGCGCGACGCGACCGCTCGCGTCACCGCGGAGCGCAACGCGTACGACGCCCAGGTCGCCGCCGAGCAGCAGGCGGCCGCGGAGGCGGCAGCCGCCGCGCTCGCGCAGGCGAACACGCCGGACGGCGCTCGCGCAGCGGCTCGCACGATGGCGGCCGAGAACTACGGCTGGGGCGACGACCAGTTCTCGTGCCTCGAGTCCCTGTGGCAGCGTGAGTCGAGCTGGAACTACCAGGCCTACAACGCCGGCAGCGGCGCCACCGGCATCCCGCAGGCGCTGCCCGGATCGAAGATGGCCTCGGCCGGCGAGGACTGGCAGACCTCCGCGATCACGCAGATCCGCTGGGGCTTGGACTACATCGACCGTGCCTACGGCACGCCGTGCGCGGCGTGGGGCCACTCGCAGGCAACCAGCTGGTACTGAGAACGCGAACGACGAAGGGGCACCCGCATCGCGCGGGTGCCCCTTCGTCGTTCCGGCGTCAGAGCGCGGCGCGGAGCCCCTCGACGAGCGACGTCGTCGGGCGGCCGATGAGCTGCGACAGCGTGCGGTCCTGGGAGTCGAGAGCGCCGGCGGCGATACCCGCATCCAGCGCGGCGACGAAGCCGGCCGTGCCCTCATCCAGCCCCGCACCCCGCAGAGCCTCGAGCAGATGCTCCTCGGACAGAGCCACATACGTCACGTCGCGCCCGTGGATCTCCGCTGCGGCGGCGGCGAGATCGGCGTAGCCGAACGCCACGTCACCGGCGAGCTCCAGCACGCGCCCGAGGTAGGCATCGTCCGTCGCGACGACCGCGGCCGCCTCGGCGAAGTCCGCGCGGGCGGCGGCCGCGACCTTCCCGTCGGCGACGGCGGCGGCGATCACGCCGGACTCGGCGGCGCGGGCCACATCCTGCGCGTAGTTCTCGATGTACCAGTTGTTGCGGAGGATCGTGTGGGGCAGGCCGGATGCGGCGAGCGCCTCCTCCGTCGCGACGTGCTCCGCAGCCAGCGGCAGCGGGCTCGTCGTCGCGTGGTAGAGGCTCGTGTAGACCAGCCCCCCGACCTTCGCGGCCACGGCGGCGTCGATGACGGCCTGGTGCTGGGCGAGACGCTTGCCCACCTCGGAGCCCGAGACGAGCACGACGCGGTCGATCCCGGCGAAGGCGGCGTCGAGCGTCTCGGGGGCGTCGTAGTCGACGACGGCCGTGCGCACGCCCCGGTCGGCGAGGTCGGCGACCTTGTCGAGGCTGCGGGCGCCTGCGACGACGTCGGATGCGGCGACGCCGCGCTCGAGCAGGCTTTCAACGATGAGGCGGCCGAGGTGTCCGCTGGCGGCGGTGACGAGAATGGTCATGGGGTGTCCTTTCGATCCGGTACGTGGGGGTAAGCCCACCTTCCGCTTGGGACATTCCCTTTGTCAGGTACCCACTTTGGAGTAAGGTACCCACGCCATGGTGAGTTATGTGAAATTGCAGGCCCTGCCCGAGGGATTGTTCACCCACGCGTGCCCCACGCGCACCGTTCTCGATCACGTCATGAGCCGGTGGGGGGTGCTCGTGCTGTCGGCCCTCGTGCGCGGCACCCTTCGGTGGGGCGAGCTGCGTCGGGCGGTCGACGGCATCAGCGAGAAGATGCTCGCCTCGACCCTGCGCCAGCTCACCGCAGACGGCTTCGTCGAGCGGGAGTCCTTCCCGACCGTGCCGCCGCACGTCGAGTACCACCTCACCGACCGAGGCCGCGAGCTCATGGCGCGGATGCTGCCGCTGCTGGAGTGGATCGCCGTGAACGCCGATGAGATCGTGGCGGGGGAGTCGGAGCCGGCTCAGGCGTAGCGATTCGCCCCGGCTCATGCCGGGCACCGGACACGTGGGAGGGGTTCCGCCCGAGCGGCTCAGCGCGGGTCGGTGTCCTTGTCGCGCAGCTCGTCGACGTACATCGCGTCCTCGTCCAGTGTGCGGTTGCGGTACGCCTGTCGGCCGACCATGTGCGCCGACAGCGGGGCCGTGGCGAGCTGGATGAGGGCGATCGGGATGAGGAAGGCCACCGCGGCCCAGCTGCGAACCGACAGGGCGATCGCCAGGCAGATCAGCAGGAACCCGAGCACCTGCGGCTTGGTCGCGGCGTGCAGGCGCGTGGGGACGTCGTGGAAGCGCAGCAGGCCGATCGCCGCCGTCAGGCACAGGAGCGCGCCGAGGAGGATCAGCACGAGAGCTGTGGTGTCGAGGACGGCATCGATCGGGAATCCCGCATCCGCCTGGACGTGAGCGATCATCGCTGGTTCGCGTCCTTCCTCGCGACGAACCGCGCGATCGAGATCGATCCGAACACGCCGACCGCGGCGATCACGAGCAGCACGGGCAGCGTGCGGGTGTGGTGGTTGATCGCCATCTCGGCGCCCAGCACGCACATGACCTCGGTCAGCAGCACGTCACTGGCGACGGCCCGATCGAGGATCGAGGGCCCCTTGATGACACGCCAGAGCGTGAGCAGTGCGGCCACGGCGAAGACGAGGTAGATCGCCACGAGCAGCGGGTTCATCGGCCGGCCTCCTTCGCCTGTGCGCCACCCCTGCGGGCCGGCGCGACCTGCGAGAGCTGCGCGCGCGAGCCGACCGCCCGCACGATCCGCCGCTCCCAGCGCTGCACCTGGCGGCGCTGCGCCTCGACGTCCGCATCCGAGTTCACGCCGATCACGTGCAGGTACAGGATGCTCTCGTCGCGGTCGATGTCGATCACGAGCGATCCCGGGATGAGGGATGCGGTGACCGCGGTGTGCGCGAGGATCAGCTCGTCGTTCGTGGCGAGCGGCACGGCGATGACCGCGACCCCGGGATAGCGCCGAGGATTCACCACCTGCCAGGCCACGAGCAGGGAGCCCTTGACGAGCGCGCCGAGGAAGGCGAGGACGAACACGAGGCCGTACCAGAGGTTGACCCGCCCGGAGAGCTCCACCGGCGGCAGCCGGAAGACCCGGGTGACGAGGATCGCCGCCACGAGTCCGGTCAGGAACGCGATGACCGTGAACTGACCCCACAGCAGCATCCACAGGGCGACGAGCCACAGGAAGAACGGCAGTTGCCGCCAGGTCTGGGCGATGAGTCCTTTGGGGCCGCGAAGGTGTCGGATCACTGATCGACCTCCCCGGACTGCGTCTCCAGCTGCACGAGCTGAACGGGCTGCAGCAGCGCGTCGCCGATGCGGGTGCACATGTCGTAGAGGGGGCCGGCGAACACCGTGAGAGCCACCGTGACGGCGACCATCCCCGCGGTGGCCGCGGTCATGACGCGGGGGATGACGCGGCGTTCGGTCTGGATGCCGGCGGCCGGGGCGTTACCGAGGTACTCCACACGGGCCTCGACCTCGGGCTCCTCCGTGTCGTCCTCGCGCCAGAATCCGAGGTTCCAGGCGCGCATGAGCGCGTAGAGCGTGAGGAGCGAGGTGACGATGCCCGCGACGATCAGGACGATCATGAGCGGGGTGCCGACCTGGGCCGCGGCGTCGAACAGTCCGTACTTGCCGATGAAGCCCGAGAACGGGGGAAGCCCGCCCAGGTTCACGGCAGGGATGAAGTACAGCACCGCGATCACGGGAGCCGCGCGCATGAGCCCCTTGAGCTTGAGGATCGACGTGCTCCCGGCGCGACGCTCGATGAGTCCGACGGCGAGGAACAGGGTCGTCTGCACCACGATGTGGTGGACCATGTAGTAGATCGTCGCGCCGATCGCCGCGGGGGTCGCGATCGCGAGCCCGAACACCATGTAGCCCACGTGGCTCACGAGGGTGAACGACAGGATTCGTTTGAGCTCGGCCTGGGCGACCGCACCGAGCACGCCGACGATCATCGTGGCGAGGGCGACGATCAGCAGCAGCACGTTCACGTTGCTGTCGGGGAACAGCTGTGTCTCGGTGCGGATGAGCGCGTAGACGCCGACCTTTGTCAGCAACCCCGCGAACACGGCCGTGACCGGCGCGGGGGCTGTGGGGTAGGAGTCGGGCAGCCAGAACGACAGCGGGAAGACAGCCGCCTTGATGCTGAAGGCGAGCAGCAGCATGAGGTGCAGCGTGAGCTGTACGTGCTGCGGCAGCTCCCCCATCCGTTCGGCGATCTGCGCCATGTTCACGGTGCCGAGGGCGCCGTAGATCATGGCGATCGAGGCGAGGAAGAGGATCGAGGAGACGAGCGAGACGACGATGTAGACGATGCCGGCACGGATGCGGGACTCGGTCCCGCCGAGGGTGATCAGCACGTAGGACGCGACGAGCAGGATCTCGAAGCCCACGTAGAGGTTGAAGAGGTCGCCCGCGATGAACGCGTTGAAGATGCCCGCCGCGAGGATGAGGTACGACGGGTGGAAGATCGAGACCGGGGTCTCCTCGTCGCCGTCGGCGGCTCCCTGGCCGACCGAGAAGAGCAGGACCGCGAGCAGCACGACGCTCGAGACCACCACCAGCAGAGCCGCCAGCCGGTCGACGTACAGCACGATGCCGAAGGGGATCGGCCATCCGCCGACGGCGACCGCGATCGGCTGGCCCGAGTCGACGACCACGAGCAGCACCGCCGCGATCGCGAGCACCGCTGTGAGGGTCGTGATCGAGACGGCGACCTGAACGCGCCGACGCCGACCGAACACGAGCGCGATGGCTGCGCCGATGAGCGGCAGGGTGACCAGAAGCGGAACCAACGCGTTCATCGCTCACCCTCCTCGTCATCGGTGCGCCTCGCGGTCGGTCGGTCGGTCGGCGCGTCGTCGCGGATGCCGGGCACGTCGAGGCTTCCGAGCACCGTGATGGGCACACTCGCCGCATCCACGAAGTCCGTCGTCGCGTCGTCGGTGGTGATCTCGTCCTCCATGGCCTCTTCGTCCTCGACCGCACGACCGCGAAGCGCGATGTCCTCGACGTCGTCCTCGACCGTGTCGGCCTGACCCAACTGCCAGGAGCGGTAGATGAGCGCGAGCAGGAACGCCGAGACCGCGAAGGTGATCACGATCGCCGTCAGCGTCAGCGCCTGGGGGAGAGGATCGGAGAACTGGGCCGAGTCGGCGCCTTTCGCGAAGAAGGGCGCGGTTCCGGGGAAGCCCATCACGATGAGCAGCAGCAGGTTCGCGGCGTTGCCCAGCAGCAGGAAACCGATCAGCACCCGCGTGAGGCTCCGCTCGAGCATCGCGTACACGCCGCACGCGAAGAGCACGGCCATGACGGCGATCAGGACGACGGAGACACTCATCGGGCACCGGCCCCCTGCTGCTCGAGCTGGAGCTTCTGGCGGTCGACCTCGGCGCCGAGGCTGCGGAGCACGTCGAGCACGAGTCCGATGACGACGAGGTACACGCCGATGTCGAAGATCGTCGACGTCACGAACTCCACGTGGCCGAGCACGGGGATCGTCGCGTCGACCCAGGTGCTGGTCAGGGGGTCCACGCCGAAGAACAGCGGTACGACGGCGGTTCCGACGGCGAGCAGCATGCCCACCCCGAGCAGGCGCCCCGCATCCGTCGGCGCCGCGGCGCCGAGCTCGTAGCGGCCGCCCGCGACGTAGCGCATGACAAGGGCCATGCCGGCGATGAGGCCGCCGGCGAACCCGCCGCCGGGCAGGTTATGACCGGCGAACAGCACGTACAGCGACACAATGATGATCGAGTGGAACAGGATCCGCACGACGACCTCGAGCAGGATCGAGCGATTCTCCGGCTTGACCTTCGCGCCCCCGACGAGCCAGGCGCGACGCCCGCTCTCGCCCGCGCCCTGCGGACGAAGGCCCTCCGACGTCTCGAGCAGCGGACGACGGCGGGGAAGACGGGGCAGCGGCTTGGTGAAATCGGAGAGCGTGTCGGAGCGGTGGGTGACGAACACGAGTGAGGCGACGCCGGTGGCCGCGAGGATGAGCACCGAGAGCTCGCCCATCGTGTCCCAGCCGCGGAGGTCCACGAGGGCCACGTTGACGACGTTGCGTCCGTGGCCGATCTCGTAGGCGAGCTCGGGGAAGGCGAGCGAGATCGGCGCCTCGACGCGCGCAGAGGTCGCGACGATCGCGACGAGCGCCATCGTGAGACCGACGCCTGCCGCGAGCACGGCGCGGGCGAGGGGCGCGACCGAGGCGTTGTGATCGCCCATCCGCGCCGGGATGCGGCGCAGCACGAGGGCGAACGCGATGAGCGTGACGGTCTCGATGAGGATCTGCGTCAGCGCCAGATCCGGGGCGCCGCTCGTGGCGAACAGCACGACCATGCCGAGCCCCGTCACCGAGACCAGCACGACGCCCGTGTAGCGCTTGCGCGCGCGCACCGCGATGATGCCCGCGACGATCATGATCGGGGCGACGAACACCTGGGTCGGCGACTGCCACGCATCCAGCTGCGCGCGCCACTCCGGCGTCGCCAGGAGCGTGACCCCCTGCGAGACGACGAAGACGACGAAGATCGTTCCCACGTAGACCGGCAGCGACCCGCGCTGCGTCAGAGTCGTCGTCCACACCGAGATGCGCGCGATGAGACGCAGGACCGCGTTGTAGGCGTCGGCGGCGGTGAACGGGAGGATGCGGCGACGCTCGGCCCACCGCACCTTCAAGGCGAACCAGAACAGGAACGCTCCCACCGCCAGCGTGCCGAGCGAGAGGAACAGCGCGGGCTCCAGGCCGTGCCACAGAGCGAGGTGCGTGGCCTTCTCACCGGCGGCCGGGGCGAGCTCGGCGTATCGCGCGAACGCGGTGTCGACCCAGGGTGCGGCGAGCCCCGACACGAGCGTGAGGCCGGAGAGGATGACGGGCGCCGCGAGGAAGCCGACGGGCGGGTCGGGCCACTCGGTGCGCTCGCGCGGCGCGCCCGCAGCATCCTTCTTGGTCCAGAACGCGCCCCAGACGAAGCGGATGCCGTACGCCGCCGTCAGCGCCGACCCGATGAGGATGCCGATGAGCGCGACCGTCGCCCACACCGATCCGTCGTCGAGGAACGCCGCCAGTGCCGACTCCTTCGCGACGAAGCCGATGGTGGGGATGAAGCCGGCCATGGACGCGACGGCGATGATCGAGAAGGTCGCGAGCGTCGGTGCTTGCCGCCCCACTCCGGAGAGCTCGTTGATGTCGCGGGTGGACAGCTGACGGTCGATGACGCCCACCACGAGGAACAGCGACGACTTGAAGAGAGCGTGGCTCAGCAGCAGTGCGAGACCGGCGAGCGCAGCCTCCCTCGTGCCGAAGCCGAGCACGACGGTCAAGAACCCGAGCTGACTCACCGTGCCGAAGGCCAGGATGCGCTTGAGGTCCGACTCGCGAAGCGCCTGCACGCCGCCGAGCAGCATCGTGAACACGCCGAGGCACACGATGATCGGACGCCACGGATCGGCCTCCGCGTAGACGGGCGCGAAGCGGGCGATCAGATAGATGCCGGCCTTGACCATCGCCGCCGCGTGCAGGTAGGCGCTGACGGGCGTCGGCGCGGCCATGGCGCCGGGGAGCCAGAAGTGGAAGGGGAAGATCGCGGACTTGCTCAGCGCTCCCACGAGCAGCAGCACGAGTGCGGCGTTGACGGTGGGACCGGTCGGGGCCTCGGCGAGGATCGTCGAGATGCTGGTCGTGCCCGCCTCGACGACGATCAGCACGACGCCGATCAGCATGACGAGTCCGCCGAGGGTGGTGACCAGCAGAGCCTGCAGTGCCGCACGGCGGCTGACACCACGTGCGTGGTAGTAGCCGATGAGCAGATACGACAGCACGCTCGTGATCTCCCACAGCATGACCAGCACGACGATGTCGTCGGTGAGCACGAGTCCGTACATCGCGCCCGCGAAGGCGAGGAGCACGGCAGAGAACTGACCGAGGCCCTCGCGCTTTCCGGCGAAGTACCAGCGGCAGTAGAGCATGACGAGCGCGCCGACACCGGTGACGATGAGCGTCAGCACCCAGCTGAGCATGTCCATGCGCATCGACAGCTCGATGCCGAGCGACGGCATCCATTCGTATGTCTCGAACGGAATGCCGCCCGACAGAACCTGCGGCGCAAGCCACAAAGTGTGACCGAAAGCGATGATCGGCAGCACCGCCGCCACCGCGAACGCACGAGCCCCCAGGCGAGACACGAGCCAGGGCAACAGCAGAGGAACGAGGGCGAACGCAGCGAGGAGCACCAGCAAAGCGGCCTCCTCGTGGTCGTCGGGGCTCCGCGGCAGGCGGAACCACCCAGGCGATCGGGGTGTCGCTCTCTATTCTAAGGGGCGGATTACGCGCTCGGCGCCACGTCCGACGAAACCGGTCCCGTCGTATTACCCGGGCGGAACACAGAGGTGAGCAGGATGTCGGGGGGCACGACGCCTTCGAGCATGGCCGACACGGCGATGCCCGCCGCTCGTCCCTTCTCCGCCGCGGGCTGCACCATCGTGGTCAGCGTGAGGGGAGCGACGCCGTCGACCGAGACCCCGTCGAATCCGGTGACGCTGACGTCCTCGGGCACGCGGAGCCCGGCATCGTGCACGGCGCGGATGATGCCCGCGGCCAGCACATCGCTCTGCGCGAGGATCGCCGTCGGCCGCTCGCCCGGTGCTGTGAGGATGGCTCGGCCCGCCGAGTAGCCCTCGTCGATGAGACTCGCCCCCGCCGCGTAGACGCGGGCGTCCTCGAACACGTCGAGGGCGCCCTCAAGACGTTCGCGGGTGACGTCGACGGTGATCTGCGAGACCGACTGCGGGTCGAACCATCCCGTGCCGTGTCCGCCTCCGACGGGAAGGGCGACCACGACGACGCGACGGTGGCCGAGCTCTCGCACGTGCCGGCCGATGACGGCCTGCGCGTCGTGGTTGTCGAGGCGGATGCGGGGGATCCCCTCGCCGGCATCCCCCTCCACGACGACGACCGGAACACCGCGCCGCTGCAGCACCTCCAGGTCCGAGCGCAGTCGTGTGCTGCATCCGATCAGCACGAACGCGTCGGCCGGGGCCGCGGGCAGGGCGGCACCTCCCGACTCGTCGTCGCGGAGCAGCAGCAGACCGCTGCCGCGCTCGGCCACACCCTCGGCGAGCCCGTCGAGCATGATCGTGGTGACGGGATCGCGGAACGCGGCGCGCAGCCGATCGCCGATGACGACGCCGACGACGCCCGAGCGTCCGAGACGCAACGACGCCGCCCGCGGATCGGGCCCGGCGTAGCCGAGTTCGGCGGCGGCGGCGAGCACGCGTGAGCGGGTCGCCTCGGAGACCGCGGTCTTGCCGCTGAACACCACCGACGCGGTCGAGGCGGCGACCCCCGCCTGACGGGCGACGTCGGCGATGGTGGCACGGCGTGCGTTCATGGTCCCTCGATGCTAACCCCCCGCGCCGTCACACGGATCGAATCGATTCGGTAGGGTGTGCTCATGGAAACAGTGCTGCCCCGTTCCCAGGTCGTGCGGTGGCGCACCGCCGTCTTCGCCATCTTCCTCGCGAGCGGTCTGAGCATCGCCACCTGGGCCTCGCGCGTGCCCGCGATCAAGACGGCGCTGGGCATCGACAACATCCAGGTGGGCATGCTCCTGCTGGGCATGGGCGTCGCCTCCATCCTCGGCCTGACCGCGAGCTCCGCGATCCTCGCGCGCTTCGGTGCGCGCAAGGGCATGCTCGGGGCACTTCTCCTCGTCGTGCTCGGGCTCGTTCTCATCGGCGTCGGCACCGACTATCTGCACACCTACGGCGTCGTGCTCGCGGGTCTTGCCCTCTTCGGATTCGGCAACGGTTCGCTCGACGTGATGATGAACGTCGAGGGCGCGGCGATCGAGAAGCAGACCGGCAAGACGATCCTGCCGCTCTTCCACGCCTTCTTCAGCTTCGGGACCGTCATCGGCGCGGGGCTCGGCACGGCGGCCGCCGCCACCGCGTTCAGTGTGGTCGGACACACAGCGATCGTCGCCTGCGCGATCGCGGTCCTCGCCGTCGTCACCGCGTCGAGCGTGCCCGTTCGCGACGTCGCAATGGACGTCGACGCGGAGGATGCCCCGAAGGGATGGGGCGAACGCATCCGTCTCGCGCTGAGCGCCTGGAAGGAGCCCCGCACATACACACTGGGCGTCATCATCCTGGGAATGGCCTTCGCCGAGGGCGGTGCGAACGACTGGCTCTCCCTCGCCGTCGTCGACGACCACGGAGCCGACCCGGCGCTCGGACCCGCAGCGCTGACGGTGTTCTCGGTGGCGATGACCGTCGTGCGGGTGTTCGGCGGGCCGCTCGTCGACCGCTTCGGCCGCGTCGTCGTGCTGCGCTCGCTCGCCATCACGGCGGCCGTGGGACTCGTGCTGTTCATCTTCGCCCCGAACATGCCGCTCGTGTTCATCGGTGCGGCGCTGTGGGGGATGGGCGCATCCCTCGGCTTCCCGCTGGGCATGTCGGCCGCGGCCGACGACCCGCAGCACGCGGCGGCGCGAGTGAGTGCGGCGGCGACGATCGGTTACGTCGCGTTCCTGTGCGGTCCACCGATCCTCGGCTTCATCAGCGAGCACATCGGCCTGCTGAACACGTTGCTGATCATCGTCGTGCTGATCGTGGCGTCGGGCTTCTTCTCGGGCGCCGCCCGCCCGCTGGCCATCGCCTCCGACGAGAAGGCGCCGCGCGGTCACTGACTCGCAGCGAGTGCGCGGTCACCGGCTCGCACTGTCCCGAGCGATCGCTACGGCATGCGAACGGCTGCGCGCCGCCAGCTTCGTCAGCACGCTCGAGACATGCGTCTTGACCGTCGGCACGGAGATTCTCAGCAGCGACGCGATCTCGCCGTTGGAGCACCCTTCCGACAGGGCGGCGAGCACCTCGCGCTCGCGCGGCGTGAGCGCGTCGAGGGCCGCAGGGACGGGGGAGGGCTCTGCACGCGACATGCGACGCGCCAGAACACGGCGGGTGACCCGCGGGTCGAGCACCCCGTCGCCGCGGACGACGCTGTGCACCGCATCCACCAACGCCGCCGCCGAGACCGTCTTCAGCAGGAATCCGACGGCGCCGGCGTCGAGCGCCGCATCCACCAGCTCGTCCTCGTCGAAACTCGTCAGCACGAGTACCTCGCTCGTGTCGTCCTCCCGGATGCGGCGGGTCGCCTCGACGCCGTCCACCCCCGGCATCCGCAGGTCCATCAGCACGACATCCGGCCGCAGGGCGTGCGCGTTGCGCACCGCCACGGCGCCGTCGGCAGCCTCGCCGACCACCTCGATGCCGTGGGCGACGAGCATGATGCGCAGTCCCTCGCGGATGGCGGCGTGATCGTCCGCGAGGAGCACCCGTGGCGCGCTCACCCCGGCACCGCCGCGGGGATGCGGGCCTCGACGCGCCACCCGTCGCCACGGGGACCGGCCTCCAGCCACCCGCCCAGGGTCTTCGCCCGCTCGCGCAGCAGCTCGAGGCCCCAGCCGTTCCCCACGAGCCGAGCGGGTGGTGCGGAGGCTCCACGGGAGTCCACCCGCACCGCGACCTCCCCCGACTCCTTGACAAGACGGATGCGCACCTCGGCCCCGGGTGCGTGACGGACGCAGTTCGCCAGCGACTCCTGCACGATGCGGGCGACCGCCTGGTCCACGGGAGTGCTCAGATCGGTACCGAGTTCGTTCTCCAGCGACACCTCCAGCCCCGACCGGCGCGCGGACTGGGCGAGGTCCTCGATCGACGCGACCCCCGCCGGCGCCGCGATCTGCGCGCCGCCGTCGCGGAGCACCGCGATCATCGTGCGGAGTGTGTCGTGCGCCTCCCGCGACGAGTCGCGCACCGCTCGGAGCGCCGCCCGATCAGCATCCAGAGCCGGGGACGTAGACAGCGCCGCCTCGGATCGGATCGCCATCGCGGCGACGTGACCGGCGACGACGTCGTGCAGCTCGCGCGCCATGGCGTCGCGTTCGCCCTGCACCGCCGCATCCCGCTCGCGCTCTCCCTCGCGGCGCGCATCCTCCGCCTGCTGCCGATGCAGTGCGACGAGCTCCCGCGACTGCGCCACTGCGGTGCCGTACCAGTACCCCAACCCGGCCAGGGCGCCCAGCTGCAGAGCGACGAGCAAGGCGGCGCGCGCGTCGCCGGTGATCCACCCGGCCGCGATCGACATGACCGCGACGACCGACACCGTGCCCACGAGGATCGGGCGGCGGTGCTCGGTCTCGCGGGTGGCGACGTACAGCACGTCGACGGCGACGATCAGCGGCACGAGTCCGCCGAACACGAAGACGTCGACGGCCATCACCATCGTCGCCGCGATCAGCGCGAGGATCGGCCACCGCTCCCGCACGAGCACAATGGCCCCGGCGGCGAGGGCGGGGATCAGCGTCCACCACGGGGATGCGGCGGCGAACACGCTCGGCACGATGGCGCCGGACACGGTGAGTCCCAGCGCGCCGGCGGCGACGGCGATCAGCAGATAGATGAGCGCGTCGGCGGGCCCGCGGTGCCGGCGCACCCAGCCGCGCAGCCGGGAGATGTCTGCTTCGCCCATGCGTTCATGCAAGCACAGGCATGCGCCCGCGGCATCCGTCGAAGGATGGAGGCGCCGGGGAGGGACTGCGTCCTTCGCCCGATGTGCGAATCCCACCCTCGCCGAAGACTCGGAGCGTGGACCTCCTTCCCGGCGCCCCTCTGCCGCTCACCCTGTTCGTGCTCGCCCTCGTCGACGGATTGAGCGTCGGCACCCTCGTCATCCCCCTGCTGCTCATGATCGTCCCGGGCAAGGTGCGCGTCGGCCGCCACCTGCTCTACCTCTCGACCATCTCGCTCTTCTACCTCGCGGTCGGCGTGCTGTTCCTGCTCGGGCTCATGAACGTCATCGATGTGGTCGGCTACTTCTTCTCCTCGACTGCCGGGGCCGTCGTGCGTCTCGTCGTCGGCGCCGCGCTGCTGATCGCCGCCTTCGCGATCCCCGCGCACGAGAAGCGGATGCGGGAGCGTCCCGACGCCGGCCCCGGGCGCATCGTCCGGTGGCGCGACCGGCTGGTCGCCGACGGCGTGCCGGCGCGCACGGTCATCGCCGTGGCGATCGCGGCGGGGATCGTTGAGCTGGCGACGATGCTCCCGTACCTGATCGGCATGACCCTGCTGGCCGAGTCTTCGCTCGCGCTGCCGATGCAGGTGGGGGCCCTCGCCGCATACTGCCTCGTCATGATCCTGCCGGCGCTCGTGCTGCTGGGTCTACGGATCGTCGCAGCGCGCCTGATCGAGCGCCCCCTCGAGCGTCTCGCGGGATGGTTCGCGCGCACGGCCGGCGAGACCACCTCGTGGATCCTCGGCGTCATCGGCTTCCTGCTGGCCCGCGCGGCGGCGACCGAGCTCGGCCTGTTCGATCTGCTGTGAACGTCGAAGACGGCCTCGGCGGCAACTAGGCTCTTCGGGTGCGTCTCGTCATCGCCCGCTGCTCCGTGGACTACACCGGCCGCCTCAACGCCCACCTGCCCCTCGCGACTCGCCTCCTCGTCCACAAGGGCGACGGCAGCCTCCTCGTGCACTCCGACGGCGGCTCCTACAAGCCCCTCAACTGGATGAGCCCGCCGTGCTCGCTGGCGGTCGAGGAGCCCGACGAGGATGCGGCGAGCGCCGGCGTCATCGAGCAGTGGCGCGTCACGCACGCCAAGACCGGCGACGCGCTGCTCGTGCGTCTCTACGAGGTTCTCCACGACTCCAGCCACGAGCTCGGCGTCGACCCCGGTCTGCAGAAGGACGGCGTCGAGGCCGACCTGCAGCGCCTGCTCGCCGAGCAGGTCGGGGTCATCGGCGAACACCTCACGCTCGTGCGTCGGGAGTTCCCCACTGCGATCGGACCGGTGGATCTCATGCTGCGCGATCCGGATGCGGCCACCGTCGTCGCCCTGGAGGACGAGACCCCCCGTGCCCTGCACGTGGCCGTCGAGGTCAAGCGTCGAGCGGGGATCGACGCGGTCGAGCAGCTCACGCGCTATCTCGACCTGCTCAACCGCGACTCGCACCTGCGGCCCGTGCGCGGCGTGCTGGCGGCGCAAGCTTTCGCACCCCAGGCGCGCACCCTCGCCACCGACCGCGGCATCGATTGCGTCGTGCTCGATTACGAGGCCATGAAGGGCATCGACAGCGGCCTACCGACACTCTTCTGAGTGTGAGCGAACTCGCCTCGGCTTCACGGATAAAGTCGACGCAACGCTGTAAAGGTAGTAGACTACGAACGCAGACCCCCCCACACTCGTGGATAAGGGGGTCTTGCTGTTTCTAGATCCCCTGAGGCGAGCGACTGCGGTCTCGCTCAGATAGGTAGTCCGCGTACCATCGCCATGCGAACTCGTTGCCACTGGCAGGGTCCACGTTCGCGTTCGCGCTCCAGGCAACGAGATCAGCCATCTGAACCAACTGCGATGAACGCGAGTCGAGATGGATAGCGTCCTCGATCACTCGCCGGTCAGCGAGACGCAAGCTCCTGTGGGTGGATCTGTAAGACGTGTCGCTTCCGTCTCCATCCATGAAAACGATGGCGAGGGTGCCGGAATCCTCTAGTTCGCGTTCGAACCGCGCGACCAGCGCCGCGTACGCATCTCGCCGAGTCTTCGCGATCTCAGCCGGTGCGCCTCGTCTCCACACCGCGCCGACCGATAGGCCTTCCGTCGAACGCAGGGTCTCGAGACACTCGACAGCGACTTCGCGCCCGAAGTCTTTCCAGTACTGGACGCCGTCGTGGACGTGACGCTCCGGGACGGCCTTCGAAATTCTGCCTCGGCCGTTTACGTATTGGGTCGTGTGCAACTCCTCGGTCACCGCGATTCCATACTCACGCCAGAGGCGTTTGCGGGTGTCGAGCCACGACTTCAGCACCGAAGCCCAATGATCTGGAGAGAACTCCACCCATCCGTACACCACGAGTCCCGATGCTGGGTGTCCCGAGTCATCGATGTAGATCATTCGGTCGAGAGAGTTCGGCACACGCTCACGTTATTGTGAGACTGGCTAACGGGCCTGCAGAGGTAGCGGCGGGTAGCGGACGTATCGATCGCGTCGTGCTCGATTACGAGGCCATGAAGGGCATCGACAGCGGCCTGCCGACGCTGTTCTGAGCCCGCGCGGACCCCGCGGCGGCGATCGGCTGCCCGGCGCACGATAGCGTGGGACTCATGTCCGTCGGATCCCCGTTCTCCTGCGTCCTCTGGGACGTCGACGGCACGCTCGTCGACGCATCCGATGGGATTCTGCGCCGCCTGACGATCACGCTCGAGCACTTCGGACTTCCGGCGCCGACGCGCGCCGAGCTGGTGCACTGGATCGGACCTCCCCTGTACGAGTCCTTCCAGCACCACGCCGGGATGACGCCGGAGGGCGCCACGGATGCGGTGACCTTCTACCGCGCATTGGGCAAGGCGGACGGTTACACGACAGACGTCAAGCTGTACCCCGGCGTCAAGCAGATCGTCGACGATCTGGCCGCCGCGGGCGTTCCCCAGGGCACGGCGAGCTCCAAGCCCGAGAACCAGGTGCAGGCGCTCATGCTGCACTTCGACCTCGCGGAGCACATGACGGCCATCACGGGCGCGACGCCCGATGAGAAGACGCTTGCGACGAAGGCCGACATCGTCGCCGAGGCCCTCCGACGGATGCGGGCCGCCGGCGTCGACACCTCGCGCCCTGTGCTCATCGGCGATCGGCACCACGATGTGGACGGCGCGACGGCCAACGGCGTGCCCGTGATCTTCGTGCGGTGGGGTTTCAGCTGGCCGCACGAGGCCGAGGGCGCCCAGGCCGTCGTCGACAACGCGGACGAGCTCCACGCGCTGCTGCTGGTCGACTCCGACGCCTGAGCCCTCCGCGTCGCTATCGTGAGCGCATGACGACGGACGACGACGCCGGCCGACCACGACCCCGCACGGCGATGCGCATCGCTCGTCGCGTGCCCGCCACTCTCGTCCTGGTCGCCGCGCTGCTCGTCATCGGTGTCGTCACCGGCGCCCTCTGGCATCCCTTCCATCGGAACCCCGGCATGGAGCTGTGGGCCTATGGCTGGCCCGCCCTCGAGGCCGGCCGCTGGTGGACACCGTTCACCGGCACGTTCATCGTCGGACACCCCGGCCTCTACCTGTTCGCGGTGGCGAGCTTCGCGGGGATGGCCTACCTCGAGTTCCGACGCGGCACCCGCGTGGCGCTCGCTTACTTCGCGATCGGCCAACTGTTCGCGGTGCTGGCGGCGGCCCTTCTCGTCTGGGCGCTCTCGCTCACCGGCTGGCAGTGGGCACTCACGCAGGCGGGCGCACTGGATGTCGGCCCGTCGGGCGGCGCGTTCGCCGCCATCGCCGCCGCCGTGGGGCTGCTTCGAGCGCCGTGGCGGATGCGGATCTGGCTGCTCCTGCTCGGATACGTCTTCGTCACGATGCTGTTCTGGGGAAATCTCGACGACATCGAGCACCTGCTGGCGGTGGTCCTCGTGCTCTTCGTGGACCGCTCATTGCGCCCGCAGCGCACCACAGTGAGAGAGCAGCGACTCGTCGCCTTCCTCGGGCTCGCCATCCTCGCGGTCCTCGAGATCATCGTCTTCGTGGTCCCGACCAACGGGCCCTTCGGATCGACAACGCCCGGATCGGGATCGATCTGGGATGTGGTGGTCGACGTCGCGGTCGTCGCCCTCATCGCCGACGGGCTCCGGCGCGGTCGCCGGTGGGCCTGGGTCCTCGGGCTCGTGCTGACGGGCCTGAACCTTCTGTCCTTCGCTCTCCTCGTCGTCGTAATCGCTCTGGCGGGGTGGAGCGAAGCGGCCGACGTCCTCTCGGGAGATCCGTCGTTGTCGCTGGCGACCGGTGTGCTCTGGCTGCTCGTTCTCATCTACCTCGTCTGGGTGCGCGGCGCCTTCCGCGCCCGCAGGCGCACCCGCATCGGTCAGCCGCCCGCGCCGGATCAGGTGGCGCTTCGCCAACAGTTGCGCCGCTTCGGCGGCGGAACGCTGTCGTGGATGACGACCTGGGAGGGCAACCACTACGCCCGGGTGTCGGAGAGCATCGTCGCGTTCCAGAGTCGCGCTTCCGTCGCGCTCGTGCTGGCCGATCCCATCGGTCCGGAGGCCGACGCCGGTCCCGCCGTGTCGGCGTTCATCGACTCGGCGGAGCGTGCCGGCCTCATCCCCTGCTTCTTCAGCGCGAGCGAACGAACCCGTGACGCGGTGCCCGAGAGCTGGCGCAGCCTCGTGGTGGCCGACGACACGATCGTGGATCTTCCCGGGTTGGAGTTCACCGGCAAGGCGTGGAACGCCGTCCGCACCTCGTTCAACCGCGCCGGCCGCGAGGAGATGACGTTCCGACTCACGCGGCTCGCCGATGAGCCGTGGGGGATCCGCGCTCAACTGCGCGCGATCTCCGAGAGCTGGGTGGGCGACAAGGGCCTGCCGGAGATGAGCTTCACCCTCGGCACCCTCGTCGAGGCGGAGGATCCCGAGGTGCGGCTCGCACTCGCGATCTCGCCCGCGGGGGATGTCGACGGGTTCCTGTCGTGGCTGCCCGTCTACGCGCCGGGTGGCGCCATCCACGGATGGACGCTGGATCTCATGCGTCGACGCGAGGGCGGGTTCGGGCCTGTGATGGAGTTCCTCATCGGCTCGTCCGCCAAGGCCTTCTCCGGGGAGGGGGCGCAGATCATGTCTCTGTCGGGAGCGCCGCTCGCGCACGACTATCCACCGGATGCGGGGCTCATCGCCGAGTTGAGCGGCAAGCTCGCCGAGGCGCTGGAGCCCGTCTACGGCTTCCAGTCCCTGCATCGCTTCAAGGAGAAGTTCCACCCGCGGTACGAGACCATGTACCTGCTCTACCGCGACGAGAGCGACCTCACGCGCATCTCTCTCGCGCTCACGCGGGCGTTCCTGCCGACGGCGACGCTGCGTCAGTTCGCCGGCGCGGGTCTGGAACTCGTCCGCGGCACCTCCTGACGCGAACGCAAGAGGGACGGGATGCCGCGCATCCCGTCCCTCTTGTCGATTCGCGCCTCAGAGAGCGCGGATCTTCGCTGCCTGCAGACCCTTGGGGCCCTGCTCGACCTCGAACTCGACCCGCTGGTTCTCCTCGAGCGAGCGGTATCCGTTGCCGTCGATCGCGCTGAAGTGAGCGAAGACGTCCGCGCCCCCCTCATCGGGAGCGATGAACCCGAAGCCCTTCTCGGAGTTGAACCACTTGACCGTACCCGTCGTGCTCATGCCTTGCCTTCTTGTGCGTCCGGCACCCTCTGCGCCAGTGACCTCCCACCGTAGCGGCGCGGAGTGGTCAGTGGGGAAGAGTTGCAGATGGTGACGAAATCGTTGCACGCGCGACGCGGGCCGTTAACCATTCGACGCCCGGGCCGAGCAGAGCTCATAGGCCCGGGCGTCGACGGATCCCCCCGGATACGTCGCGCGGAGCGCGACAGCGATCACTCTACTGTGTCGCCGACGAATCGCCACAGATATTCCCCGGCGACAGGGCAAAACTCCGCGGTCGCTCGGAAGGCCGCGCCGTAGACTGGTCACGCCATGGCCGACCACCCGACATCGCGGCCGCCGCGCCGTCGCCGGATGCTCGGAGACGAGGTCTTCGAGATGCTCGGTCGCGCCATCCGCGACGGAAAGCTCGCCCCCGGACAGTCCCTGCGCGATGTCGAACTGGCCGAGCGCTTCGGCATCTCGCGCACACCGGTGCGCGAGGCGCTGCAACGGCTGGAGCGCATCGGTCTCGTGGAGATCTCGGCGAACAGGTTCACCCGCGTCACCGTGCCGACCGAGCGCCTCATCGCGGACACCCGCGCCTTCATCGTCGGTTTCACGGCGGAGGCCCTGCGCGCCGCGCTGCCCACCTGCTCGGACGAACAGCTGGGCATCCTCGTCACCGCATACGACCGCATGCTCGCGACTCCCCTCGGAACGGGCAGCCACACCGAGGCGTCGACCGCTTTCTTCCGGACGCTGTCGATGGCCACCGGCAACATCGTGCTCGGCCGTTTCATCCGCGAGACGTCGCTCACGCTTGAGCGGAATCTGCAGGGCTGGGCGTTCATCGACATCGCGTCCGACGCGGGACGCCGCGCCGGCGATGCTCTGCGCCGCGCCCTTCTCAGCCGCAACGCCGCGCGTGGCGACGCCATCCTGCGCGCATACCAGCGCGAACGCGGGGAATGAGAAAGGCCCCCTCCTGCTGGGGGGAGCGGAGGGGGCCGAGGAGCCCTTCGATTGGGGGAGGTGAAGGGCTCGTGCACCTAGAGTACCCCTGTCCCCCATATGGGGGACAAATCGATGTCATCGCATAAGCAACACTCAGGTTCTCCCGCGACGACCGTCACGCCCAGTCGAGCGCGGATCGCCTCTGCCAGTAGGTCTCCGGATCGATGGCGAACACCGGCATGTGCAGAGGATCGGCCGGATCACTGCGCTCCGCACCGCGACGCAGCTGGTCGTCGGTGGCGGCACCGCTGAGCACGATGTCGGCCCACTCCTGCCGACGGGCCACCGCGAACGCGTACTCGTCGCCCCTGAGGGATGCGGTGCGCGCCGCATCCCTCACGACCGTCGGCGCATGGGCGTCGCTGAGCCAGCCGTTGGCCAGCACCTCCTTCAGCACCACGGTCCAGCCCGCATCGTGCGCCCGCGCGAGCGCCGGTCCCGCCGAGGGCTCGAAGACGTTCCACGTGGATTGCACGACGGAGAAGAGGTCGCCGTGCTCGTTCCGCGCCCGGTCGACGACCTCCGCCTGGCGGGGTCCGCTCGTGGAGATCCCCACCCGCACCCCGGTGTCGCGGATCTCGCCGATCCGCTCCAGCAGTGCCACGTCGGCGAGCGCCGGTGATTCCGGGGTGACCGAGTGGATGAGATAGAAGTCCGGTGGCCCGCCCAGCGCCGCGAGTGTCTGGGGCCACTGCCGGTCGAGCATCGCGAGCGTGTGCTCCTTGCGCTCATGGAGCGCTGCGGCGGGGTCCCAGCCACCGACGTACTCGTAGCCCCACTTGGAGCCGATCGTCAGCGACGCTCGGCGATCGGGGTGCGCGGCGAGCCAGGTGCCGAGGAACTCCTCGGCACGGCCATAGGAGCGCGCCGCATCCAGATAGCGGATGCCGAGCGCCCACGCGGTGTCCAGGAGCGCGTGGACCCGGCGCTCCATCGCGGCGACGGAGCGCGCGGCGGGGGATCCGAGATCGTGTTCGCGATCGCTCGTGATGTAGGCGGGGCGTCCCACGGCCGCGAGACCGAAACCGAGTTCCGCCGTGTGCGCTGATTCCTGCATGTGCCCATCCTCCGCGTCGCTGCCCCCAGTATCGGATGCGGCGCGCGAGAGGTGGTGGGCGCCGCCACCCGAGCGGCGCCCACCGAGGCAGCGGGGGCGGTGTCGGCGATCCCGTCACGACCGCCCGACGCGGCATGATGACGAGCTCTCCCCCAGAGGGACACCGCCGCATCCGCGGCAACGGTTCCAGACAACCGGATCGGATGCGGGCCGTCATCATCCGTTCGGATGAATTGCCCTCGTCCCGCAGTCGGATCCCGTCGCCCCCGTCGCCACGCGAGCGAAGCGAGACGAAACGCCCCCGGAGACCCAGCGCACTGCCAGGTACCGTCGCTGCTGCGCGAAACGTGGGCAGTGTAGGAAGGAAGGGCAACGCACTCTCACGACATCAGGGGGACATCGTGGAGGACACCGGCTACATCCGTGCGCGCCTGAGCGCACCATCTCACGCGGGCGCTGCCTGGCGCGCCACGCTCCGATTCATCAACGGCGACGGCGACGCCGTCGCCCGCCGCGAGGTCGAACTTCGAGCGACCCGCGCCGAGGACGTGCCCGCCGCCCTGGTCGCAGCGATCGCCGCGCTCGTCGGCGACGAGATCGAGATGGCCGAAGGCCTCCCGCCGCTGACCGGCGACGTCGTCGAGCTCGAGGTCCCGCTGCGCTGCCGCCAGAGCGCATCCTGAGCACCGCCCGTCCAGCGCGGCAACCCGCGCGTTCGCGGCGAGGTCCACGCTCGATCGGCGACCCGGCGGTTCGAGGGACGAGAACCGCGCTCCTGCACCCCTTGCGGCAGCACGTGGCGTCCCTTGAACAGCGGGGCGACGCATCCATCGCGCCTTCGAGAGAGGTGAGATGCGCCGCAGAGCGACACGTCGGATCCCTCGAGCGCGGCGCCGAGGAGCACGAACGAGCCCGCAGAAACGCGAGAACCGGCCGGGATGAATCCCGACCGGTTCTGTCTGTGCGCGAGGGGGGAGTTGAACCCCCACGCCCTTTCGGGCACTGGCACCTGAAGCCAGCGCGTCTGCCTATTCCGCCACTCGCGCGAGTCGCTCATCGTGGATTCGCGAACTCAACCTGCCGATCGTATCACGCCCGATCGTGCCCCGAGAAGTCGGCGGCGCACCCCTCCTGCGGAAGTCCTGCATGGCCTGTTCAGCCCGTACAACTACGATGGTGCCACCCGTCCAGCCGCCTGAGGAGTCGCGTGGGACTACTTGACAGCTTCGAGAGAGGTCTCGAACGCGCCGTGAACGGCGCGTTCGCCAAGACCTTCCGCAGCGGTGTCCAGCCGGTCGACATCGCCTCCGCCCTGCGCAGCGAACTCGACACGAAGGCCGCCGTCGTCTCGCGCGAGCGCATCCTGGCGCCCAACACCCTCACGGTGCAGCTGGCGCCGGCAGACTTCGAGCGGATGCGGGCACTCGGCCCATCACTGACCGACGAGCTCGACGCGCTGGTGAACAAGCACGCCCGCGCGCAGGGCTACACCTTCGCCGGGGCCCTGTCGATCTCCCTGGCCAACAACACGAGCTTGTCGACCGGGCAGGTCCGCGTGGAGTCGTCGACCGCGGCGGGCCGGGTCGCGTGGAGCGCCGTGCTCGACATCGCCGGCAAGCGGCATCCGCTCACCGCCTCCCGCACCGTCATCGGCCGCGGGAGCGACGCCGACATCACGATCGCCGACTCGGGCACGAGCCGCAAGCACGTCGAGATCCTCTGGGACGGCGAGCGGGCGATGGTGCGCGACCTCGGATCGACCAACGGCACGAAGCTCAACGGCCGCAAGATCGACGAGGCGCCGCTGCCTCCCGACGCGACCGTCTCCATCGGACGCACCGACATCGTCTTCCGCATCGTCGCCCAGGCGACAGGGGGTCGTGCGGCACGCGTCGACGACGATGCGACGCGTGCCTTCTCGCTCGACGACATCGACCGCTGGGGGAAGGCCTGATGAACGAGCTCCCGCTTCTGCTGCTGCAGATCGGCTTCCTGCTGCTGCTGTGGTTCTTCGTCTTCGCGGTCGTGTATTCGCTGCGCGCCGACCTCTTCGGCGTACGCGTGCGCAAGATGCCCGAACAGGCCGCCGCCGCAGCCCCGGCACCCGCCGCGGCAGCCACCGCCCCGGTCGCTCCGAAGGCGTCGCCGCGCAAGTCCTCCAAAGGCCAGAAGGCGACGACGGATGCGGTCTCCCGCATCGTCATCACGAGCGGTCCGAAGGCGGGCCTCGAGCTTCCGCTGGGCACCGAGCCGCTGACGATCGGTCGATCGAGCGAGTCGGGTCTCGTCATCCGCG
Organism: Microbacterium sp. KU4F; assembly: GCF_056868075.1. Taxonomy (NCBI): domain Bacteria; kingdom Bacillati; phylum Actinomycetota; class Actinomycetes; order Micrococcales; family Microbacteriaceae; genus Microbacterium; species Microbacterium sp. KU4F. The sequence continues at coordinate 2,095,863 of NZ_CP200324.1, forward strand.
ACGACTACACCTCGAGCCACCACGCCCGCCTCATGCTCTGGGGCGACCAGTGGATGATCCAGGATCTCGACTCCACCAACGGCACCTGGCACGACGGCGAGCGCGTCGCGAGCCCCGTCCCGGTGCTGGTCGGCGCCCCGATCAAGGTCGGCGCGACGACCTTCGAGCTCCAGGGCTGATCCGTCGAGATGGTCTTCCAGGGCTCGAGCGCCGCACTCTCGCACACCGGAAAGGTGCGCTCGAACAATCAGGACTCCGGGTACGCCGGCTCCAACCTGTTCGTCGTGGCGGACGGCATGGGCGGCCACGCCGGCGGTGACGTGGCCTCCAGCCTCGCGATCGCCCGCATCGCCCAGCTCGACCGCCCGTTCGCCTCGACGGTGGATGCCGAGCGCGCGCTGCAGCAGGCCGTGACCGACACCGCCGGCGACATCATCGACACGGTCCGCGTGCGTCCTGCCCTCGCCGGCATGGGTACGACGGTCAGCGCGCTGCTCATGGTCGACGACTACGCCGTCATCGCCCACATCGGCGACTCCCGCATCTATCTGTTCCGCGACGGCGCGATGACGCAGATCACGACGGACCACACGTTCGTCCAGCGCCTCGTCGACTCCGGCCGCATCACACCGGAAGAGGCGCGCTACCACCCCCGGCGCTCGGTGCTCATGCGGGTGCTCGGCGACATGGATCCCGATCCCGAGATCGACACGTTCATCATGCCGACGCGTCCGGGTGACCGGTGGCTGCTGTGCTCCGACGGCCTGTCCGGCGTCGTCGACGACGCCCATACGCAGAAGGCCCTCGCCGCGGGGCAGGCGCCCGCCCGCACCGCGGATCTGCTGCTGAAGCAGGCGTTGGATGCGGGTGCTCCCGACAACGTGACGGTCGTGATCGTCGACATCGGCGGCCACCACCCGGTCTTCTCGGGAACGCCCACCATCGTCGGCTCGGCGTCGAACCCCACCGGCGTCGTCGTACCCGCCGCTCGCCCCGGGCGCTCGTCGTGGCTGCACCCCGGACGGCAGGCCGCGAACGAACCCACCCACTTCGAGCCGGCCCCGGAGTTCCTCGAGGAGCTCATCCAGGAGGACCGCCGCCGCGCCCGCCGCCGCCGCATCGGTTGGCTCGTCGGGCTCCTGCTCGTGCTCGCCGCCCTCGCCGGCGCCGCCTTCGCGGGCTACAGCTGGACGCAGACGCGCTACTACGTGGGCGCCGACGACGACTCCGTCGTGATCTACCAGGGCGTGCAGCAGGGCATCGGACCGATCTCCCTCTCCAGCGTCTACGAAGACACCGACATCGCACTGGCGGATCTCAGCCCGTTCGACCGGCAGAGCGTGGAGTCCACCATCTCCGCCCGCTCGCTCGCGGACGCCCAATTGATCGTCGACCGACTCCGACAGGCAGAGGGGCAGTGATGACCGCCGAAGCCCCCACGACCGACACGTCCGTGATGCGGGCACTGCGCCGCATCCGGATGCCGCAGAAGCAGCGCAACCGCGAGCTCGGGCTGCTGCTGTTCGCCCTGGCGATCAACGGCGCCGCTGTCGCACTCGTGCAGCTGGGCGCGAAGGGCGCGATCGACCCGAGCTTCCTCTACTACTCCGGCGGGCTCGGCCTGCTCGCCCTCGCCCTGCACATCGTGCTGCGCTTCGTCGCGCACGACGCCGATCCGTTCGTGGTTCCGATCGCGACCGTGCTGACCGGACTCGGTCTCGCGATGATCTACCGCATCGATATCGAGATCGACAGCGAAGGGTGGGCCGCCGCGTCCACGCGTCAGATCGTGTGGGCGGCCATCGCGATCGCCGCGGCGATCGCCGTCGTGCTGTTCCTGCGGAACTACCGCGTGCTGTTCCGCTACACGTACGTCTCGGGCTTCATCGGCGTCGCGCTCCTGCTCCTCCCCTTCGTGCCGGGCCTCGGCACCAACCAGAACGCCGACGTCTGGGTCAGGCTCGGCTTCTTCTCGTTCCAGCCGGGTGAGCTGGCGAAGCTCGCGCTGGCCATCTTCTTCGCCGGCTACCTCGTGCGCACGCGCGAGAGCCTGACCTCCGTCGGCAAGAAGTTCCTCGGCATCACCTGGCCCCGCGCCCGCGACCTGGGCCCCATCCTGGTCGTCTGGCTCGTCTCGCTCGGCATCATCGTGCTCCAGCGCGACCTCGGCACGGGACTTCTGATCTTCGGGATGTTCGTCGCGATGCTCTACGTCGCGACCGGAAAGACCGGGTGGGTACTGCTCGGCGTGGGTCTCGCCGTCGCCGGCGCCGTCGCCGCATCCCAGGTGCTCACCTACGTCGGCTGGCGCTTCGCCAACTGGCTCGACGCGTTCAACCCGGACATCATCGACCGCACGGGCGGCAGCTACCAGCTCGTGCAGGGGATCTTCGGTCTTGCGCACGGCGGTCTGCTCGGCACGGGCCTCGGACAGGGTCGCCCCTCGATCACCCCGCTGGCGCAGAGCGACTACATCTTCCCGAGCCTGGGCGAGGAGATCGGGCTGATCGGCGTCTTCGCGATCCTCTGTCTCTACATGGTCTTCACCAGTCGCGGCCTCCGCGTCGGAGTGGCGGGCCAGGACGACTTCGGAAAACTGCTCGCGACCGGGCTCTCGTTCACGATCGCCCTGCAGGTGTTCATCATGGTCGGTGGTGTGACGCGCGTCATCCCGCTCACCGGCCTGACGACGCCGTTCCTCGCCGCCGGTGGCTCCTCCCTCGTGGCGAACTGGATCATCGTCGCGCTCATCCTGCGCATCTCGGATGCGGTGCGCAATCAGCCCCGGGTGGTGATCGGATGACCCGCGAAGTCCGCCGGCTCAGCTTCGTGATGCTGGCCATGTTCTTGGTGCTGTTCGGTTCGACCAGCGTCATCCAGGTGTTCCAGGCGTCGGCGCTGGCCGAGAACGGTGAGAACCGGCGCGCGCTGTACGACTCGTATGAGATCCAGCGCGGTTCGATCATCGCCAGCGGCGCGGCGATCGCCTCCTCCAGCCCCAGCGACGACGTCTACAGCTGGCAGCGCAGCTATACGGATGCCGACATGTGGTCGCCCGTGACCGGGTACATCAATGCGGCGCTGGGGTCGGCGACCGGCATCGAGCAGGCCATGAACCGCGAGCTCTCCGGCACCGGCGGCGGCCAGTTCTTCTCCCGCGTCGAGCAGATCTTCACCGGCCAGCCCCCGCAGGGCTCCAATGTCGTCCTCTCTCTCGATGCGAACGTCCAGAAGGCCGCGTACGACGCGCTCGGCGACCTGCAGGGTGCCGTGGTGGCCATCGAGCCGAAGACCGGCCGCATCCTGGCCATGGTCTCCAAGCCCGGCTACGACACCAACCTGCTCGCCTCGCACGACCTGAAGGCGGTGCAGGCGTCGTACGACGACCTCATCAACAACGCCTTGCAGCCGATGTCGAACCGCGCCATCTCCGGCAGGATGAACCCGCCCGGATCCACCTTCAAGCTGGTCGTCGCCTCCGCGGCCCTCGCCTCGGGCGACTGGACCCTCCAGTCGACACTGCCGAATGTCGCCAGCTACACGCTTCCGGGCACCTCGACCTCCATCAGCAACGCCGGCGGCGGCGCGTGCGGCCCGGGCGAGACGGTGACCGTCGCCGACGCGCTGCGGCTGAGCTGCAACATCCCGATGGCGGAGCTCGCTGTGCAACTCGGCGACGACGCGATCCGCGCCGAGGCGGAGAAGTACGGCTTCAACACCTCGTTCGCGACGCCCGTGGACTCCGCACCGTCGGTCTATCCCACCGCCGCGCTGAGCGACGACAAGACCGCCCTCACCGGGTTCGGCCAGGGCGATGTCCGGGCGACGCCCCTGCAGATGGCCATGGTCTCGGCCGGGATCGTGAACGGGGGAATGGTCATGAACCCCCAGATGGTCGACCAGGTCATCGGGCCGGATCTCTCGGTGCAGCAGAAGTTCGAGCCGACCGAGTTCGGTCGGGCGCTGGATGAGGATCTCGCGAACCAGCTGACCAGCGCCATGGTCGCCAATGTCAGTGACGGCGTGGCGTCGAATGCAAGAATAGACGGAGTCGACGTGGGCGGTAAGACGGGTACGGCGGAGAACGGCGGGACCAACCCGTACACGCTCTGGTTCACCGGATTCGCGCCCGCTGAAGACCCCGAGGTCGCGGTCGCAGTAGTCGTCGAGAACGGCGGCGGGCAAGGTCAGTCGGGCAGCGGTAACTCCATCGCAGCGCCCATTGCAAAGAAGGTCATGGAGGCGGTGCTGGGACGATGAGGCCGACACAGGGAGCGACGTTCGGTGGGCGTTACGAGCTGGATTCGCGCATCGCCATCGGCGGTATGGGCGAGGTCTGGGAAGCCACTGACCACGTCATCGGGCGCACGGTGGCGATCAAGATCCTCAAGGACGAGTACATGGGGGACCCCGGGTTCCTCGAGCGGTTCCGCGCGGAGGCGCGCCACGCCGCACTCGTGAACCACGAGGGGATCGCCAGCGTCTTCGACTACGGCGAGGAGAACGGATCCGCGTTCCTCGTCATGGAGCTCGTGCCCGGCGAGGCCCTCTCGACGATCCTCGAGCGCGAGGGGTCGCTGTCCACGGACAAGACGCTCGACATCGTGGCGCAGACCGCATCCGCCCTCCAGGCCGCGCACGCTGCCGGCCTCGTGCACCGGGACATCAAGCCGGGAAACCTGCTCATCACTCCCGACGGGCGTGTGAAGATCACCGACTTCGGGATCGCGCGCATCGCCGACCAGGTCCCGCTGACGGCGACCGGTCAGGTCATGGGCACGGTGCAATACCTCTCGCCCGAGCAGGCGTCGGGGCACCCCGCATCCCCCGCGACCGACATCTACTCGCTGGGCATCGTCGCGTACGAGTGCCTCGCGGGAAAGCGCCCCTTCACGGGCGAGTCGCAGGTCGCCATCGCGATGGCGCAGATCAACGAGCAGCCGCCGCCCCTGCCGCCCACCGTGGCGGTTCCCGTGCAGAACCTCGTCATGGCGATGATCGCCAAGAAGCCCGAAGAGCGTCCGGCATCCGCTGCGGCCGTCGCCCGCGCCGCCAGCGCGCTGCGCCGCGGCGACGTGACGGCTGCGACGGTTGCGGTGCCCGCCATCGGTGGCGCCGTGGGCGCGGACGACGCGACGCAGCTGCTCGGGGTCGGCGAGACGCAGGCGGCGACGCAGCTGCTGAGCGCCTCGACCGCTGCATCCCCTGTGGCCGAGCCGGCAACGCGCAAGCGCAGCCCCTGGACGTGGCCGCTCGTCGCGCTGATCGTGCTGCTGCTGATCGTGCTGGGCGGAACCCTCTGGGCCATCTTCGGCAACCAGAGTTCCGACCCGGGCCCGACCGGATCGAACACGCGCTCGACCGCGTCGAGCCCGTCGTCCACTCCCTCTCCGACCACATCGACGGTGGATGTCGCCTCGCTCGAGCTGGTGGGCAAGACGTGTGAAGAGGCGACGGGCGTCGCGCAGCAGGCCGGGCTCGAGGCTTCGTGCACCCCGGGCAACCCCGCCCCGAGCCCCGACCAGGTCGGACTGGTCTACAGCGTGAGCCCGACCGGCAACGCACCCGAGGGTTCGCAGCTCACCCTGACCGTCTACGCGGACCAGACTCCGATCGGTGCGCCGACCGAGCCCCGCATCGAGGTCAACGGCTCGAAGGCCTCCACCGTGACCGCCGGCTCCACCGTGCAGATCAACTGGGACGGCTTCACCTGCCCGTCGGGCACGGGGTCTGTGGTCAGCTACAACTTCACCGCGGTCAACGGCATCTTCACCTCGACGGGTCAGTCCACGGCCGCCGCAGGTCCGAACCAGCGTCCGATCCCCCTCGAGGTCGGGACGAACACGGGACAGGCGCTCATCGTGAGCTACACGGTGACCTGCTCCGGCTCGGGCGACGGCACGACCCGCAACTCGGAGACGTCGCCGCAGGCCCAGGCCAACGTGCAGTCTTCGTCGCCGTCCCCGACACCCACCAACCCCCTCCTGGGCGGGAACTGAGCGCAAGCCGCCGACTCGCCCCGGATTCTGCCAGGGCGGGTCGGTTAGGCTTTCATCTGTTGCACCCAGGGAGTCGCCGTGTCAGATGATCCACGCGTACTCGCCGGCCGCTACCGCATCGATGAGCTCATCGGTCGCGGCGGCATGGCGAGTGTGTACCGAGGCTACGACCTGACCCTCGACCGCGAGGTCGCTCTCAAGGTGCTCCGCCGCGAACTCGCTGACGACGCCGCCTTCCGTACGCGTTTCCGGCTGGAGGCACAGGCCGCCTCCCGGATGTCGCACCCGACGATCGTGCGGGTGTTCGATGCCGGCGAAGACACCGAGACGACTCCCGACGGCGTCGTGCACCCCGTGCCGTTCATCGTCATGGAGCTCGTCAACGGGGATCTGCTGAAGGACATCATCGCCGGTGGCGACGTGCCCGTGACCGATGCGGTGCGCTACGTCGACGGCATCCTCGAGGCGCTCGAGTACTCCCACCGCGCCGGCGTGGTGCACCGCGACATCAAGCCGGGCAACGTCATGGTCACCGCCGCGGGCCAGGTCAAGGTGATGGACTTCGGGATCGCGCGCGCGGTCTCGGACTCCTCCTCGACGGTCGCCGAGACGACCGCCATCATCGGCACGGCCGCGTACTTCTCCCCCGAGCAGGCCAAGGGCGAGCCGGTGGACGCGCGCGCCGACCTCTACTCGACCGGTGTCGTTCTCTACGAGCTGCTCACCGGTCGGCCTCCCTTCCGGGGCGAGACTCCGGTCGCCGTCGCCTACCAGCACGTCAGCGAGACTCCGGTTCCGCCCAGCGAGCACACAGAGAGCATCCCCCGCGGGCTCGATGCCCTCGTGATGCGGGCGCTCGCGAAGGATCCCTTCCAGAGGTTCCAGGATGCGGCCTCGTTCCGCTCCGCCCTGTCCGCAGCCGTGGGCGGAAAGGCACCCAGCAAGCGTCAGCTCGGGGCACTCACGAGCGAGCTGTACGGCGCGAATCCGCGTCAGGCGGCCGAGACCGCGCGATCCCTGCGACAGCTGTCGACCGACACGACGATGCGTCGCACCCAGGCGGGGCCGCCGGTCGCGTGGATCTGGTCCGGCGTCGCCGTGCTCGCCGTGCTGCTGGTCTCGGTGCTGTTCTGGGTCGTCACCATCCGCCCCGGCGACGCCGTACCCGAGAGCGCGCGCATCGTGCCGGATCTGACGACGATGACGTACGACCAGGCGGTCGACGTCCTCGAGGAGAACGATCTGCTCTCGGACCGCGTCCCCGTCGCAGACGATCAGGTCGCCGAAGGCAGCGTCGTGCGCAGTGAACCTGCCGCCGGCGACTCGGTGCAGGTCGGTCAGACCATCAAGCTCTACGTCTCGACGGGTAAGGAGAGCGTCGCCGCGCCGACGATCGTCGGTCTCAACGAGACCGATGCACGCCATGCGCTGACGACGGCGGGCCTCGCCGTGGGCACCATCACACCGGTCAACGATGCCAAGGCACCCGCCGGCGAGGTGCTCAGCGCGAGCACCTCGGCGGGCGACGTGACCGCGGGCAGCGAGATCCCGGTCGGAACGACCGTGAACCTGCGCGTCGCGAGTGGCCGCGTCGTCCTGAACGACGTGACCGGCTACACGATCGAGGCCGCGACACGCGACCTCGAGGCGCTGGGCCTGACCGTCGTGCCCAGCGCCGATCCCGGCTGCAAGGCGACGGGGACGACCCCGACCGTCCGGGTGATGTCGCTCGCGCCGGGTGAAGTGCCGATCCGCTCCGAGATCACCCTCACCTACTGCGCGGGCTGAGCGCTCGCTCCCCGATGGGGCGTGAGGGTCAGCGCGCGCTCTGGAGCGTCCTTCGCGCCGAGTGAGGCCAGCCAGGTGGCCAGCATCCGATAGCCGTACTCGGTCAGGACGCTCTCGGGATGGAACTGGACCCCGCTCAGCGGCAGCCGGCGGTGCTCGAGCGCCATGACCGTTCCCTCGGGCGTGCGGGCGGTGACACGCAGCACGTCGGGAATCGTCTCCGCCGCCACGGCGAGCGAGTGATACCGGGCGGCGGAGAAGGGAGAGGGAAGTCCCCGGAGAATGCCGCTCCCGTCGTGGATGATCGGCGACGTCATCCCGTGCATGAGCTCGGGCGCCTGCGCCACGCGGGCACCGAAGGCCACCGCCAGCGCCTGGTGTCCGAGACAAACTCCCAGAAGCGGGGTGCGTGACTCGGCGGCCGCCGCCACCACGGCGAGCGACGATCCGGCACCTTCGGGCGCACCGGGGCCGGGTGAGACGAGGACTCCGTCGAATCCCGCGAGAGCCGCCGGTGCCGCATCCGCGTCGATCTCGTCCGACTCGCGCATCACGGTGTCGGCCCCGAGCTCACGCAGGTAGCCCACGAGCGTGTGGACGAAACTGTCGTGGTTGTCGACGACCAGCACGCGTGCTGCGGTCACTGAACGGTCGACTCCTGCGGGTCGACGATCGACGAGATCCACGGGAAGACGTACCAGAACAGTCCGTAGAGGACGGCCGCTGCAACGACGAGCACGATGAGCAGTCGCACCCACCAAGGGCCGGGAAGGATGCGCCAGAACGCCGCGTACATCAGGTCACCGCCTCGCTCAGGGATGCCGGCGGGCCCTCGGCTCCCGGCGTGAAGGACTCGAACACGGCGTAGGCGACGAGACGCTCCGAGAACCCGTAGCGCGGGCTGCAGGTCGTCATGGTCAGATAGCGTCCGTTGGCCTCGATGCCCTGTTCGCGCGGGACGGGAAGCAGCACGTCGACCGAGTCCGGGGTCACGTATTCCATGCTCCGGTAGCGGTAGGTGTACCAGCCGTCCTGCGTCTGGATCACGATGGCATCCCCGACATGGAGGTCGGGCAGATTCATGAAGGGTGCACCGTGGCTGCCGCGGTGCGCGGCGACGGCGAAGTTACCGACAGCGCCCGGCATCTGCGTGCTGGAGTAGTGGCCGATGGCTCCGAGGTCCAAGCTCTCCGAGCGACCGACGCCGCCCGCGATCTGCACGGCGTAGTCGGGACCGAAGCGCGGGATGTGCATGATGCCGAAGACCTCGCCGCTCCCGGCATCCGGGCGCACGACCGGCTCTGCGGTGCCCACCGTCGGCGCTTCCGCCTCGGGGGTGCTCGACGCGCTCGTCGAAGGAGAGGGTGACGACGAACCGTAGTCCTGCGCCCACTGCTCAGCGATCGCCTGGCCCGCGGCATTGTTCTGCTGGCCCTGGATCCAGTCACCGATCCACAGCTGCCAACCGACGTACAAGAAGGCGAGCACACCGACGGTGATGAAGATCTCTCCGATGACCCCGAGCGCGCTGATGCGCCTGCGCGGGCGCGTGGCGGCGCTCCGGCGCGAACGCCGCGTCGCGGCGGGCGGGGTGTCGGTCACAAGGGGAGTCTAACCGTCGCAGGTGACGCAAAAGCCTGACCCCTAGAATGTGCACATGGCACGCTCCGACAACGACGAGGACCTCACCCCCGCTGGCGCCGGTGAGCCCGCTCCCAACCCCGTGTGGTTCAAGCCCATCATGATCGGTCTCATGCTCGTGGGACTCGTGTGGGTTCTGGTGTTCTACCTCAGCGGAATGCAGTTCCCCATTCCGGGCATCGAGGCATGGAACCTCGTGATCGGTTTCGGAATCGCCTTCGTCGGCTTCCTCATGACCACTCGGTGGCGCTGACGGCTCGAAGCCGAAGAATTACATCCGTGTGATTCATCCCCACGTGTGGATGAACCTGTGGATAACTCTCCCGCTCGTCACCAGATCGCAGGCGCCAGAGCGAGTAGCCCGATGAGAACGACCGACCATCCGGTCAACAGGGCGATCTGCAGCGCGCGCCGTCGACGCTCGCGCGTCATGACGTAGATCAGGCCGACGACGGCGCCGGCAACGAGGCCACCGACGTGCGCCTGCCAGGAGATGTTGAAGTCAGGCACGAATCCGATCACCAGGTTGATCGCCAGCACGATGATGATGCCGGTGATGTCGTTGCCCAGTCGGCGCGCGATGACCATGAGAGCACCGAAGAGTCCGAAGATCGCCCCCGATGCCCCCACCACGAAGGAGTCGCGGGCGATGAGGTCGACGAGGACGGAACCGCCCAGCGCGCTGATCACGTAGAGGGTGAGGAAGCGGGCGCTACCGAGCACGGGCTCGAGGATGCGTCCGATCATCCACAAGGTCAGCATGTTCAGGCCGACGTGCCAGAAGCCGGAGTGCACGAGGCTGGCTGTGAGCAGTCGCCACGGCTGGAACTCGCCCGTGAACTGGGGATAGAGGTACCCGGCGCTGAAGCCGAGCCACTGGGTGAGGGGGAGTCCGAACGAGAGGACGAACACCGCGGCGCAGAGGGCGATGATCGTGTACGTCACGATCGGCCGACCGCCGCCCGCGGCGAGCGCCACAGGCGCCGACCGGCCCCACCGACGCTGCGCCTTCTTCTGTGCGGGCGTCGCGGCACGTCGCTGCTCGGCCATGCACTCCGGACAGATCACCCCGACCGGTGCCTGCGTCTGACACTCGGGACAGATGGTTCGCAGGCACCGCTGGCAGAGCACGAAGCTCTGACGGTCGGGATGCCGGTAGCAGAAGTTCTCGCGGTTGTTCGCGAAGCTCTCGCTCGTCACGGGATGCGGGTGGTCAGACCTGCGCGATGTCGATCGACTCGATCACGACGGGCTCGACCGGCCGGTCGCCGGCTCCGGTCGGAACCTGGGCGATGGCGTCGACGACCTGACGCGACGCGTCGTCCGCGACCTCGCCGAAGATCGAGTGCTTGCCCTGGAGCCACGGGGTCGGGTCGGTCGTGATGAAGAACTGCGATCCGTTCGTGCCCTCGACGGCTCCCGTGATGGCGTTGCGGCGCTGACCGGCGTTGGCCATGGCCAGCAGGTAGGGCTTCTGGAAGGTGAGCTCCGGGTGGATCTCGTCGTTGAACGTGTAGCCGGGGCCGCCCACGCCCTGACCGAGCGGGTCGCCGCCCTGGATCATGAAACCGGGGATGATGCGGTGGAAGATGACCCCGTTGTACAGGGGGCCGGAACCGGGCTGACCGGTGGACGGGTCGGTCCACTCTCCGGTGCCGTCGGCGAGGCCGACGAAGTTCTGAACCGTGCGGGGTGCGTGATCCCCGAACAGGTTGACGACGATGTCGCCGTGGTTGGTGTGAATGGTGGCGACGGCGGTGTGCTGAGGCATGTTGTCATTGTCTCAGAGTTCGCTGCAAGCCCTGCCGTTCGGGGCCGATCCCTCTGGCAAGATGGGCTCACGACTACCCACGGATTAGGGGGATCTCGCATGAGCCTCAGCCGCAAGCGTAAGAAGGAGCTCCGGAAGCTCCAGGGCCACGCCAACAAGGTGTGGGAATCGCAGCAGGTGCTGGTCGGTGAAGCGGCGGACATCGCTCGCGAAGCCGGCCGCCAGCTCGGCAACTACAACCGCGAGCACGTGGTGCCCGCGGTGCGCGAAGGGTACGACCGCTACGCGGCACCGTACGTGGACCGCGGCGTCAACATCTCGAAGCACGTGCTCAGCGACAAGGTCGTTCCGGCCGCGGGTGCGCTCGTGGGCGGCGCCCTCTCGGTGTGGGATGCGGCGGGCGACACCCGTGCGCGCATCGCTGCCGGACGCGGCATCGACCTCGACCCCGCCACGTACAAGAAGAAGGCGGCCAAGTACGGCGCGAAGGCGTCGAAGCAGCTCGCCAAGCGCCTCGCCGTCGAGTCCCCGAAGAAGCGGGGCATCGGCGCCGGCGGCGTGATCGCGCTCATCTTCGGTGTCGCCGCGGCCGCAGGCGTGCTCTACGCCGCCTGGCAGACGCTGCGCGCGGACGACGAGCTGTGGGTCGCGGACGACCCGCTGAGCGCGCCCGACGCGTGAACGAGGATCCGACGAGGCGGGTGCGGGAAGCCGCATCCGCCCTCGGTCTTTCGGTGGAGGTGCGCGAGCGCCCCGAAGCACGGAGTCTGCCTGAGGCGGCCGGGCTCCTGGGGATCTCGCCCGTCGACATCGTGAAGACGCTCGTCGTCAAGCGCAGCGACGACACATTCCTCTTCGCCCTGATCCCGGGCGACCGGGCCATCGCCTGGCCGAAGCTGCGCCAACTCGTGGGCGTGAACAAGCTCAAGCTGCCGGATGCCGACATCGCTCTCGCTGCGACCGGCTACGAGCGCGGGACGATTGTTCCCCTCGGCAGCACGACAGCCTGGCCCGTCTTCGCCGACGAGTCGATCCGCGGACGCCGCATCGCGCTCGGTGCGGGTGCCCATGGATTCAGTCTCTTCGTCGACGCAGACGCCCTCCTGCAGGCGCTCGACGCCACCGTGGCGGACATCTCCCAGCCACTCTGAGCGGCCGCGGCCGTTTCAGCCGCGCGCGAGGTCCGCCTGCGGGATCAGATACTCCCGCTGCAGCCAGTCTCCGAAGTGCGCGCGGGCGAGGCAGCTCTGAGCCGAAGAACAACCGATCACGGGGTCGTGTGCGGCGTACACCGCGAACAGCGAGGCCTTGCGCTCCAGTTGTGCTCCGGTGATGTTCGCCGCTCGCTCGGCCGACGGATAGCCGACCGCGTACTCGACCTGCGCGCTGGGCGCGGCGCCCGCATCCACGGCGCGAGAGACGAGCGTTCCGACGGACGAGTGGTCGGGGTGATCGCCTGCCGAGTCCGGCGCCTCCTTGGGCAGGTGTGTGAGCACACGATCCGGCGCGTAGCCGGCGAGGATCTCGGCGATCGACTTCTCCAGCGTCGCGACCGATACGGATCGCCCCGCGTCGATCGTGCGCAGCGACGGGAGTGCGCCGCTGAGCAGCTTCTCGAGTGTCTGCTGACCTGTGTAGATGAACGTCGTCCCGCTGAGTCCGCCGTCCGGAAGCCGCAGGAAGAGGAGGGACACGCGGTCGTCGTCACTCGGCCTGGTCATCGTGACCGTCATGCCGCTGGCGAGCGTGACCGAGCGGTCGATCCATTCCCCGCTGCGCCCGAGCATGGCGTCGTAGGCCGCACGGATGCCCTTCTCGCGTTCGCTGGCGTAGGTGGATTCACCCTCTCCCGCATCCGAGTAGGTGAAGAAGAAGGTGCGCACACAGGCACCGCTGCCCAGTTCATCGTCGATGACCGGATTGCCGAAGATCAGGTCGTCGTCGTAGTGAGCCCAGAAGGAGACGACCGTGCGGCCCGCACACGGCTGTTCGATGAAACTCAGCGGCGAGGTGAAGGAGGCCACATCCGTCCGTCCCAGAGCCGACGGGATGTCTGCGCACTGATCCGACGACGCGAAGAAGAGCGCCGCCTCCGCCGCCGGCTGGGGCGCCGCCGCGATCTGAGCGCCCAGAGCAGTTGCGTCGATCCCGAGTCCCGTGGAGCAGCGATCGACGATGGTCTGGACATCGTCTGCGGCGAGCGTGTTCGGCGGTGCGGCGGGGGATGTGTTCTCGCTCGTCGGAGCGGGGGTCTGCTGCCCGCTCGCCGTACACCCACCGATCCCGAGAGCCGCGACCATCACGGCCGCAGCAGACAGAACACGCCATCGCACCACTGATCATCCTCACTGCACGTCCGGCGATCATACGTGCCGAAGATCACGGCTGCGTCGACGTTGTGTTCCATCCCGCCATCCGGCGTCCGATGTCGACCAGCCGTACGCGGCGGAGAGCGTCGGCCTCCTCCGGCGTGAACCACTCGGCGCGGTCGGTGGATCCCCCCACCTCGTTGCGCAGGCGCCCGCCTGTGATGTGCGCGCGATACACGATGCGCAACGTGTGCAGCGCGGATGCGGTCTCCGCGAGGCGTTTCGTGGCAGGGATCACGCGCGAGTCGATGCCGAGCAGCTCGTCGACGATCACTCGGTAGCCGGTCTCCTCACGCACCTCGCGTCGCACTGCCCGCTCGGGATCCTCGCCCTCCTCGAGCCCACCTCCCGGGAGCGTCCAGGCGCTGCGACGACCTTCGTTCCAGTGGGCCAACAGGATGCGTCCGGCATCGTCGGTGATGATCGCGTAGGCGGCGACACGCATATCCATGACGTGACTTTACCGGGGTGTGGATAACTCGCGCTGCCGTTCACGATGCTTCGCTAGCGTGACCGCGTGCCTCTGGACCCCGAAGAATCCCTCGCGCAGATCGAGCGCGACGTCCGTCAGAGCGCTGACCGCGCCGCCAAGATGCCCGCTTTCGAAGCCACCGTCTCCGCGATCCGCGGCGCCGCGTGGTCGTCCGCGCGCGACGTCTACGTGCAGGTCGACTCGACCGGCCGCGTCCAGACGCTCCGCCTCGGCGAGTCGGCTCTCGCGCGCGGCGCACAACGACTCGCCTCCGACATCCTCGCCACGATCGTCTCGGCCGAGAAGAACGCTCACGCGGCGACGATCGACGCCGTCTCCGAGCTCCTGGGCGACGACGACCCCATCACCGAACAGCTCCGCTCCACCGACACCCCCTGATACGTCTGAAAGAGCCTCGAATGACCGAGAACATCGCCCTGGATTTCGATCGGCTCCGGCAGCATGCCGCGCTGGTCACCTCGCTTGCCGATGACGTCACCGGCGCCATCTCGATGCTGAAGGGAGGCGATCTCGCCTCCAACGCCTTCGGCATCCTGTGTGCCTTCCTCGTTCCCCCGTCGATGGCGATGTCCGCGGCGGCGACCGGCCTCTTCGGTGCGGACCAGTCTCTGCTGCTTCGCACGGCAGGAGAGCTGCGCAGCACCGCCGCGCAGTGGGAGCAGTTCGAGGACGACACGGTGACCACCCTCCGCGACCTCGAGAATGCGCTGGGCCTGTGATGACCACTCCCGCCGCCCTCGCCGCATCCGGCTCCTCCTTCGCTTCGCCCTACTCCGGCAGCAAGCTCCTCGATTCCGGCCACGCGCTCTCGCAGGCCGTGCGCAACGGCGATTGGCTCGTGGGCGGACTCGCCTTCCTCGACACGCTGGGCAACGCCGCGGCCGCGCTCGCGGATCCGATCGGGACGCTCGCGAGCATCGGGCTCGGCTGGGTGATGAAGTACCTCAAGCCGCTGAGCACCTGGCTCGACCAGCTGGCCGGCAGTGAGGCCAACGTGGCCGCCGTCGCTCAGCAGTGGACCAACGCCGGCAGTGCGCTGCGCGACACGGGCAACACCCTCGTGACGCGCCTGTCCGATCTCGACGGCCTCAGCGGTGACACCGTGCGCACCTACGTGCGCTTCGCGCAGGACACCGCGAAGCACATCGCCGCGACCGGGGACTGGGCCGATGCCGCGGCCGGCGGTCTGCGCAGCGCCTCGTCACTCGTCGCCAAGATGCAGGGTGTCGTGAAGAACGCCATCTCGCAGGTGGTCGCCACAGCGATCGAGGCCATGGCGGTCGTCGCCGCATCCTTCGGCCTCGGCATCGGCTACGCGATCGCCCGTGTCGTCACCAAGGTCAACCAGCTGGTGAACAAGGTCGTGCGCCCCCTCACGCAGGTCGTGCGCTCGGTGAAGTCCCTCGTGGGCTTCGTGCAGCAGCTCGGCTCGCTGTTCAAGAGCACCGAGCGCCTCAGCTCGACCCTGCTGGGCGGCGGCGCGAAGTCGGCCACCGTGAACGCGGGAGCCGTCGTGGACGCGTCGGGAGCCACCCGCCTCGGCAACACCGCACAGGCGAACCTCGTGAATGCCGGGCAGAAGGCCGACAACTGGCACTTCACGCCGACCGCGGTGGTCTCCACGGGCATCGGTGCGGAGGGAACGCTCACCGCCGACGGATCGACGCTCGGCGCCGCGGGCGTGGGAGCAGTCGCCGTCGGCGGCGCGCACGGTTCCGTCGACGGCGGCAGCATCGGTGCCGGCGGGGCGTACGCATCCGGCGGCGGCGCGTCCGGCGGCGGCGCCGGCACGAGCACCCCGTCATCGATCATGGGCACGGGTGCTGCGGCATCCGCCGCCACGGCGGCGAGTGTCGGCAGCTCTCACGCCGCGGCCGCTGGCTCTCGCACGATGACACCGGGCGGCATGATGGGCGGCGCCAGCCGCGACGGCGGGCAGCGCAGCGGTCTCGGCATCCGTCAGGTGGTCCGCGAGATCGTCATCGAAGCCGATGCGGGCGAGGAAGAGCTCGCCACCGCAGAGCGCGACTGAGTCCTCCCTCGAACGCCCCTGTGCCGGTCGGTACGGGGGCGTTCGTTCGTTGCTCGTGGACGGCTTGGCCGATTCAGACACGTTGGCAGAATGAACGACCGCCCAGACGCAGAAGCCTCCGCGTGTGACGCGGAGGCGGGGAAACTGTGGAGCCTAGGAGATTCGAACTCCTGACATCCTGCTTGCAAAGCAGGCGCTCTACCAACTGAGCTAAGGCCCCGTGAGAAGGGTGGTGGGGCTACCAGGACTTGAACCTGGGACCTCTTCATTATCAGTGAAGCGCTCTAACCGCCTGAGCTATAGCCCCTCGGCACCTCGCGGCGCCAACCTCCAAGACTTTACCGGATGCGGACCGGTTTGACCAATCGCAGTCAGTTGGAGGTGAAGCCGACCAGCAGACCGCCGGTGACCTTGACCGCGAGGTTGTAGATGCCCGCGATGACCGCACCAAGAACCGTCACGACGATGAGGTTCAGAATGGCCACGACGGCCGCGAACGCCATCACCTGCGGGAGCCCCACGAACTGGCTGAGCGCGAGCGAGCCGTCCGAGAACGACTTGAAGAACTCGTCGGCCTGGCCGATGAGCCCCGTCGTCTGCACGACCAGGTAGACCAGCAGGAACGACACGACGGTGACGATCGCCAGAGCGACAGCCGCCAGGAACGACAGCTTCACCGCCGACCAGAAGTCGACGTAGACGAGGCGGAGACGAACCTGCTTGGCGCTCGTCTTGCTGCTCGACTTCTTGGCGAGCTTGTCGGCTACCGTGCTCATGCGTCAGTACTCTCCTCGGGAACGGTGGCGGCCGGCTCGGTCTCCTGGGATGCATCGGTGTCCGCTGCATCCGCAAGGCGCCGCTCGCTGTTGCGGGCGATCGCGATGATCCGGTCGTCATCATCCGGTCGGGCGAAAACGACGCCCATGGTGTCGCGACCCTTCGCAGGGACCTCGGCCACGGCAGAGCGTACCACCTTGCCGCTGGCAAGAACCACAAGGACCTCGTCGTCGTCTCCGACGATCAGAGCGCCCGCCAGATCGCCCCGATCCTCGTGCAATTTGGCCACCTTGATGCCCAGTCCACCGCGGCTCTGGACGCGGTACTGGTCCACATCCGTGCGCTTGGCGTAGCCGCCCTCGGTGACCACGAACACGTCACCGTCGACGGAGGCGACGGATGCCGACAGCAGGCTGTCGTCGCCGCGGAACGACATTCCCTTGACGCCCTCGGTGGAGCGGCCCATGGGGCGCAGCGACGCATCCGTCGCCGTGAAGCGCAGCGACATACCGTGACGGCTGACCAGCAGGATGTCGTCGCTCTCGTCGACCAGGAGCGCGCTGACGAGCTCGTCCTCCTCGCGCAGGCGGATCGCGATGACGCCGCCCTGTCGGTTCGTGTCGTACTCCGACAGGCGCGTCTTCTTCACGAGGCCGCCGCGGGTGGCGAGCACGAGGTAGGTCGCGACCGCGTAGTCGCGGATGTCGAGGATCTGCGCGATCTCCTCGTCCGGCTGCAGCGCGAGCAGGTTCGCGACGTGCTGACCCTTCGCGTCGCGGCCGGCCTCGGGGACCTCGTAGGCCTTGGCGCGGTAGACGCGTCCCTTGTTCGTGAAGAACAGCAGCCAGTGATGGGTCGTCGTGACGAAGAAGTGCTCGACCACGTCGTCCGCGCGCAGTTGGGCGCCCTTGACGCCCTTACCGCCCCGGTGCTGCGAGCGGTAGTTGTCGCTGCGCGTGCGCTTGATGTAGCCGGCGCGGGTGATGGTGAGCACCATCTCCTCTTCCGGGATGAGGTCTTCCACGGACATGTCGCCGTCGAACCCGTAGAGGATCTGCGTACGACGCTCGTCGCCGTACTTCGCGACGATCTCCGTCAGCTCCTCGCGCACGATCGTGCGCTGACGGGCGGGCGTTGCCAGGATGTCCTGGTAGTCCGTGATCTGCGCCTGCAGCCTTCGGCCTCGTCGATGATCTTCTGCCGCTCGAGGGCAGCCAGACGACGCAGCTGCATCTGGAGGATCGCATCAGCCTGGATGTCGTCGATATCGAGCAGCTTCTTCAGCCCGCCGCGCGCATCGTCGACCGTCGCGGACGCACGGATGAGGGCGATGACTTCGTCGAGCGCGTCGAGCGCCTTCAGGTACCCGCGCAGGATGTGCATGCGCTCTTCGGCCTTGCGCAGGCGGTACGCCGTGCGACGCACGATCACGTCGATCTGATGCGTGATCCAGTGCGAGACGAAGCCGTCGAGCGACAGGGTGCGCGGCACGCCGTCGACGATCGCCAGCATGTTGGCGCCGAAGTTGTCCTGCAGCTGCGTGTGCTTGTACAGGTTGTTCAGGACGACCTTGGCGACCGCATCCCGCTTGAGGACGACCACGAGTCGCTGACCGGTGCGGTCGCTCGACTCGTCGCGGATGTCGGCGATGCCGGTGATCTTGCCGTCGCGGGCGAGGTCGCGGATCTTGACGGCGACGTTGTCGGGGTTCACCTGGTAGGGCAGCTCGGTGATCACGAGGCACGTGCGGCCCTGGATCTCCTCGATGTTGACCACCGCGCGCATCGTGATCGAGCCGCGACCGGTGCGGTACGCCTCGATGATGCCGCGCGTGCCGAGGATCTGCGCGGAGGTCGGGAAGTCGGGGCCCTTGATGCGCTGGATGAGCGCCTCGAGCAGCTCCTCCTGCGTGGCCTCGGGGTGATCCAGCGCCCACAGCACGCCGTCGGCGACCTCGCGGAGGTTGTGCGGCGGGATGTTGGTGGCCATGCCGACGGCGATACCGACGGAGCCGTTGACGAGGAGGTTCGGGAAGCGCGCCGGGAGCACGACAGGCTCCTGCGTCTGCCCGTCGTAGTTGTCGACGAAGTCGACGGTGTCTTCCTCGATGTCGCGCACCATCTCGAGCGCGAGCGGAGCCATCTTGGTCTCGGTGTACCGGGGGGCCGCCGCGCCCTGGTTGCCGGGGGAGCCGAAGTTCCCCTGGCCGAGAGCCAGCGGGTAGCGCAACGACCACGGCTGAACGAGGCGCACGAGCGCCTCGTAGATGGGGGAGTCGCCGTGCGGGTGGTACTGGCCCATGACCTCGCCGACGACACGGGCGCACTTCGAGAAGGACTTGTCGGGGCGGAAGCCGCCGTCGTACATGCCGTAGATCACGCGACGGTGCACGGGCTTGAGGCCGTCTTCCACGCGCGGCAGCGCGCGGCCGACGATCACGCTCATCGCGTAGTCGAGGTAGCTGCGCTGCATTTCGGACTGCAGGTCGACCTGGTCGATGCGACCGTGGTCGTGCTCGGCGGGCTCCGTCGTCGGACGCTCTTCGTCAGTCATTCGTCTCTTCTTCTCTGCGTCGGTGTCGTGTCATCTGACGGATGCGGCTCGCGCCGCATCCGGGTGGATCAGATGTCGAGGAACCGGACGTCCTTGGCGTTGCGCTGGATGAAGTGGCGGCGGGATTCGACGTCCTCGCCCATGAGCGTGGAGAAGATCTCGTCGGCCGCGGCGGCGTCGTCGATCGTCACCTGCAGAAGGGTGCGGGTCGACGGGTCCATCGTTGTCTCCCAGAGCTCCTTGGCGTTCATCTCTCCGAGACCCTTGTAGCGCTGGATCCCGTTGTCCTTCGGGATGCGGCGACCCGCCGCGAGCCCCTCGGCCAGCAGTGCGTCGCGCTCGATGTCGCTGTAGACGTACTCGTGCGGCGAGTTCGACCACTTCAGGCGGTAGAGCGGCGGCTGTGCCAGGTACACGTAGCCGGCTTCGATGAGCCCGCGCATGTAGCGGAACAGCAGCGTGAGCAGCAGCGTCGTGATGTGCTGGCCGTCGACGTCGGCATCGGCCATCAGCACGATCTTGTGGTAGCGCGCCTTCTCGATCGAGAAGTCCTCGCCGATACCCGTGCCGAAGGCCTGGATCATCGCCTGCACCTCGTTGTTGCCGAGGGCGCGGTCGAGCCGGGCGCGCTCGACGTTGAGGATCTTGCCGCGCAGCGCCAGGATCGCCTGCGTGTGCGGATCGCGACCCTGCACGGCGGAACCGCCGGCCGAGTCGCCCTCCACGAGGAAGATCTCGCTGATCGAGGGGTCCTTGCTCGTGCAGTCTTTGAGCTTGTCGGGCATGGAGGCCGACTCGAACACGCTCTTGCGGCGCGCGGTCTCGCGGGCCTTGCGGGCCGCCATCCGTGCGGTCGCGGCGTCGATCGCCTTGCGGACGATGTTCTTCGCCTGCTGCGGGTTGCGGTCGAACCAGTCGCCGAGCTGATCGCCGACGACCTTCTGCACGAACGCCTTCGCCTCGGTGTTGCCGAGCTTCGTCTTGGTCTGACCCTCGAACTGGGGCTCGGAGAGCTTGACCGAGATGACGGCCGTGAGGCCCTCGCGCACGTCGTCGCCGGAGAGGTTGTCGTCCTTCTCCTTGAGGAGGTTCTGCGCGCGGGCGTACTTGTTCACGAGGGTCGTGAGTGCCGCACGGAAGCCCTCTTCATGGGTTCCACCCTCGTGCGTGTTGATCGTGTTCGCGTAGGTGAACACGTTCTCCGTGTAGGAGGTCGTCCACTGCATCGCGAGCTCGAGCGCGATGTGCCGCTCGGTGTCCTCGGACTCGAAGTCGATGATCTCGTCGTTGACCGCATCCGCCTTGCGCACACGGTTGAGGTACTCGACGTAGTCGACCAGACCGCGCTCGTACAGGAACTCATCGTGGGGCTGCACGGCGACGACCTTGCCGTCGACCTCCTCGTCGACCGTGTGGTCTGCTCGCTCGTCGCGCACAGTGATGGTCAGGCCCTTGTTCAGGAACGCCATCTGCTGGAAGCGCGTGCGCAGCGTGTCGTAGTCGAAGTCGACCGTCTCGAAGATCGCGGGGTCCGGCCAGAAGGTGATGGTGGTTCCGGTCGCGTCGGTCGCCGAGCCCTGCGCGAGCGGGGCCTGGGGCACGCCGCCGTTGGCGTACGACTGGTTCCATTCGTAGCCCTGGCGCTTGACGCTCACCTCGAGCCGCGTCGACAGCGCGTTCACGACCGAGGAGCCGACGCCGTGCAGACCGCCGGAGACCGCATATCCGCCGCCGCCGAACTTGCCGCCGGCGTGGAGGACGGTGAGCACGACCTCGACGGTGGACTTACCCTCGGTCTTGTGGATGTCGACGGGGATGCCGCGACCGTTGTCGACGACGCGCACGCCGCCATCGGCGAGGATCGTCACTTCGATGCGGTCGCAGTACCCCGCGAGTGCCTCATCGACGGAGTTGTCGACGATCTCATAGACCAGGTGGTGGAGTCCGCGCGGGCCGGTGGAACCGATGTACATGCCGGGGCGCTTGCGAACGGCCTCGAGTCCTTCGAGAACCTGGATCGCGTCTGCCCCGTACTCGTTCCGTACCGGTTCGGGGGTGTTCTGTTCGTCGTCGGGAACGCTGGAAGGGGTGGGGGACGTCATAGGTTTCGAGCGCTCCGGTTCTAGTAGACGGACCTCCCCAGTCTATCAAGCGGAGGCTCTTCACGGGGCGTGTACGCCCGTGTGCCGTCGTAAACGGACGCCGGATACGTCCGTAGATGCCTTATCCGTAGGTATCTCGGGGACCGCGCCCTGGAACGGCTCTGGGACCCCATTTCCAGGAGGGGACGTCCGGGCCGACGAAGCGGACGTTCTGGACACCCGCATCCGGGAAGCGCTGAGCGATGGTGGTCACGATGTGCGTGCGCATCAACCGCAACTGCTTCGCCCAGGCGGTCGAGTCGCACTGCACAGTGAGCACGCCCGCATCCAGGCCCACCGGGCGGGTGTGTCTGGCGGTCTCCTCGCCGGCGACGACCTCCCACTGCCGGACGAGGTCCGCGCGCGCGAGAAGCGGGTCCCATCCGGCCTGTTTGGTCCAGTGCGCGAGCACGTCACCGACGCCGTGGGGATCTCGACCGGGGGTGAACGGCGCATCCTCGTCGCCTGTGCCGCGACGCGTGCGCCTCTTCGCCCCGCGACGCGACGTCGGCTCGAGACCGCGGAGACGCAGGTAGGTGCTGAGGGTCTCCGGGACCTCGTCCTCATCACTCATCGTCGCTGACCTCGAGGATGCGTCCAGCCTCGACGCGGACCGTGCGTCCGCGCAACTCCTCCGGGACATCCGCCTCGACCGCGGCGGTCACCACGACCTGCTCGAAGTCCGCCACGAGGGAGGCGAGCCGCATCCGTCTGTCGGCGTCGAGCTCGGCGAAGACGTCGTCGAGGATGACGATCGGGTCCCCCAGCAGCGAATCGGCGCGCAACAGCTGCGCAGAGGCCAGTCGCAGCGCGAGCGCCACGGACCAGGACTCGCCGTGCGACGCGTATCCCTTCACGGGAAGCGAGCGGATGCGGAGCATGAGGTCGTCGCGGTGCGGACCCACGAGCGTCACGCCGCGGTCGAACTCCGCGGCGCGCTTCGCCGCGAGGGCCGCGCGGAAGGCCTCGGCCGTCACGGCCCCCGACGCCACGCGCTGATCATCGCCCTCCTCCGGATCGAAGCCGGCGATGGAGTTGGCCCATTCGAGCTCGGGCGAGTGATCGGCGCCCGCGATCGCGGCGTAGGCGGCGACGAGATGCGGATGCAGGTCGGCGGCGAGCCGTGCGCGAGCCTCGATGATCTCGGTCCCGAGAGCGATGAGCTTGTCGTCCCAGACGTCGAGGGTCGGGAGCGCATCGCCGCGCAGCCCCCGGGCTCTCGCGGACTTCAGCAGCGCGGTGCGCTGCTTCAGCACGCGGTCGTAGTCGGCGATGACGCCGGCGAGGCGGGGAGAGGCTGTACGAGGAGCTGATCGGCAAATCTCCGGCGCGCGGAGGGATCTCCCCGCACGATCTGCAGATCCTCCGGGGCGAACAACACGACCTGCGCGTAGCGGGGCAGCTCCGCGGAGCGCACCGGTGCCCCGCCGACGCGGGCCTTGTTCGATCCCTGCTTGTTGATCTGGATCTCGAGCTGGATGTGACGCTCTCCGTGACCGAGCCGGGCACGGACGAAGGCCGCATCCGCTCCCGAACGCACCAGCGGTGCGTCGGCCGACACACGATGCGAGCCGAGGGTCGCGAGGTAGGTGACGGCCTCGGCCAGGTTGGTCTTGCCCTGACCATTGCGCCCGACGAGCAGGTTCGCCCCGCGGGTGAACTCGAGGTCGGCGTGTTCGTAGTTACGGAAGTCGACGAGACTCAGGCGTTCCACGATCACCGGACAACCCTACGGCGACGGTGCGACGCGGTCAGCGCAGCAGCAGGTTCGGCTGCAGCAGGTACTTGAACTCGCCCTCGCCGGCGCGCTCGACGGACGTCTGCGGCGTCACGAGGATCGGGCTGAGCTTGTTCGCGTTGTCGCTGGAGGTGAACGTGATGCGCGAGAACTCGCTGCGCACGGCCGAGAGCGATTCGAGCAGGTACTGCGGGTTGAGGCCCAGAGTGACATCGTCGCCGGTCAGTGTCGCGTCGACGGACTCGGAGGCACGGGCCTGTTCGGTACCCGACGCCTCCATCGCGACGCCTTCTGAGGTGAACGTGAAACGCAGCGGTGCGGAGCGGTCGAGCACGAGCGCGACACGGCGCACGGCCTCGGCGAGCTCGGCCGTGTTGACCACCGCGTGATGCGCGGTCTGCTCCGGGAACAGGCGACGCACGGGAGGGAAATTGCCCTTGATCAGCAGCGAGGTCACGGTCTTGTTGCCGGATGTGAAGGCGATGATCTCGCGATCGCCCGAGCCGGAGAACGCGATCGAGATGTTCTCGCCGTGTGAGAAGGTCTTGCCGACCTCCTGCAGCGTGCGCGCCGGAACGAGAGCCGTCGTGCTCTCGCCGTCGGTCGTGGCGGGACCGTCCCACGGGATCTCGCGCAAGGCGACCCGGTACCGGTCGGTGGCCACGAGGCTGAGCTGTGTGCCACTCACTTCGAGCTGCACACCCGTGAGCACCGGCGTCACATCGTCGCGCGATGCGGCGAAGGCGACCTGAGCGATCGCCGTCGCGAACTCCTCAGCGGGCACGAGACCGGACTCGCCCGAGACCTCGGGAATCGCGGGGTACTCCTGAACGGGCATCGATGCCAGCGTGAATCGAGCCGATCCACAGGTGAGCAGGATGCCGTCGTCGTCCACCTCGATCTGAATGGGGGCGTTGGGCAGGCGGCTGGCGATGTCGGAGAGCAGACGGCCGTGGACGAGGATCGTGCCGGGCGCATCCACCGAAGCCTCGATCGTGGTGCGCGCGGATGCCTCGTAGTCGAACGCCGAGAGGGAGAGCCCCTCGGACCCTGCCTCGATGAGCACGCCCGCCAGGATCGGCTGCGGGTTGCGCTGGGGCAGGAGCTTGACGACGAACGATACGGCTTCGCTGAAAACGTCGCGATTGACCTGGAACTTCACAGTGCTCCCTCTCCGGCGGGCTGGGCTTACCCATGCTAGTGCTGCGAATGGTCCAGGCGAAGAACACGCTCCTCGCCCCCAGAGGTGATCGCACGTCAATGAAGAGTGATGTGAGATTCATCTTGTTAACAGCTGTGCAAACTGTGGATAAGTCCGTGGATGACTCTCGGCGCATGGGAACTACACACGTGTGAGATGTGGACGCGCTGCGGACGGAGCTGTCGAACACGCATCGTGTCATTCCTCGGGCTCGAACGTTCTCCACACGCCATCGCCGTGTCGTTCACATCGGCCGTCGGCGTTTCGCACAGTTATCCACAAGTTGTCCACATGTGTGAAAGCGGAGGATGAGGCCGCGCGGAGCGATTGTCAAATGAGAGTCTTCGCGCGCAGCAAACGACGAACCCCACGGCGCGGGGCCGTGGGGTTCGAGGGGTGTCAACGCCCTGCTCTACCGAGCTGGGTGGTGATCTCAGAGACCTGGTTGTAGATCGAACGACGCTCCTTCATGAGGTCGCTGATCTTCTTGTAGGCGTACATGACGGTCGTATGGTCGCGGTTGCCGAAGAGCTGACCGATCTTCGGCAACGAGAGGTTCGTGCGCTCCCGGCACAGATACATAGCGATCTGCCGAGCGGTCGCGATCGCCTGCGAACGGCTCGATCCGTAGAGGTCGTCGACCGACAGCTTGAAGTACTGCGCCGTGGCCGTGATGATGTCCGTCGGCGAGATGACGTTGGTGTCGTCCTGGTCGACGATGTCTCGCAGCACCTGCTGTGCCAGTGACATGTCGAGCGTCGACCGGTTGAGGCTGGCGAAGGCCGAGACGCGGATGAGGGCGCCCTCGAGCTCGCGGATGTTGCTGGAGACGACGGTCGCGATGTACTCCATGACCTCCGGCGGGATCTGGAGCCGCTCGTTCTGCGCCTTCTTGCGGAGGATGGCGATGCGGGTCTCGAGGTCAGGAGCCTGAACATCGGTGATCAGACCCCACTCGAACCGGCTCCGCATCCGATCCTCGAAGCCGGTGAGGTGCTTGGGCGGGACGTCGCTGGTGATCACGACCTGCTTGTCGTGATCGTGGAGGGTGTTGAAGGTGTGGAAGAAGGCTTCCTGTGTCTCGGCGCGGCCCTGGAGGAACTGGATGTCGTCGATCAGGAGGATGTCGACGTCGCGGTAGCGCGCCTGGAACGCGGAGCCTCGGTTGTTGGCGATGGAGTTGATGAAGTCGTTCGTGAACTCTTCGCTCGAGACGTAGCGCACGCGGATACCGGGATACAGGCTCAGGGCGTAGTCGCCGATGGCGTGCAGCAGGTGCGTCTTTCCGAGTCCCGAGTCGCCGTAGATGAACAGCGGGTTGTACGCCTTGGCGGGTGCTTCCGCGACGGCGACCGCCGCCGCGTGGGCGAAGCGGTTCGACTGGCCGATGACGAACCGGTCGAAGGTGTACTTCGGGTTCAGACGAGTGTCTGCCCGAGCGGATGCGGGATCCGCGGGCTCGGCCGCCGGCGCGGGTGCGGCGACGGGCTGCTCGATGACCATCGTCTGCACCGGTACCTCCGCCGTGAGGTGCGCATCGATCAGCTCCGGATTGACGACGACTCTGAAGCCGGTGACCTCGTTCGTCGACGCCTGCGCGAGGGCTTCGAGGATCATCGGACGAAGCCGCTTGTTGAGCTGTGCGGCGGTGAGGTCATTGGGGACGTCGAGGTACAGGAACCCCGACATCACGCCCTGGGCGAGTGCCAGGTTGAGAAACCCGTGCATCTGCGGCGAGACTCGGGCGTCGGCGCCCAGGATCTCGAGAGCCGCCGACCACACCGGGACGTCGGGAGTGTCTTGCGCGGTCATGGTCCCCTTCTTGGCCCGGCGAGAACGCGCCGGTGCGCGACACCTGTGGATAACTGCGCGAGCCACGCTAGTCAGCGAGGCTCCAGAGAGCAAACTCCGGCGTCGTTCCGGGGGTGTGTCGATTCAGGGTGTCGGGGACAGCGCTGTGGATAATGGCGGGTTGAGCTGCGCGGTTTGAGTTCTGGGGGTTCGCGCCTTAGTCTTAGTCGGTTGACTTATGCCCTCGAGGCAGTCCCCGACCACGTCTGAAGGCTTCGCCTTCGGGTGGCAACCGTTTCCCGGAGAGATCCCATGAGCAAGCGTACGTTCCAGCCCAACAACCGCCGTCGCGCCAAGAAGCACGGCTTCCGCGCTCGCATGCGCACCCGCGCCGGCCGCGCCATCCTTTCGGCACGCCGCGCCAAGGGCCGCACCGAGCTCTCGGCCTGATCCTTCCGTTGCTCTCGCGGCCGAACCGACTGACCGACGGCGCCGAGTACAAGGCTGTCGTCCGTCGCGGCGTGCGATGTTCCGGTCCCCACACGGTCACGTACGTGGTGGCATCCGGTGACGATCGTGCCGCACGGTTCGGATTCATCGTGAGCAAGAAGGTCGGCACGGCGGTCGCTCGCAATCGCGTCCGCCGGCGACTCAAAGCAATCTGCGCGTCCGCGCTCCCGACAGTGGTCAGGGGCGCGGACGTTGTCGTGCGCGTTCTGCCCGGTGGAGCAGATGCCTCCTTCGCGGAGCTCGACGCAGAAGTGAAGCGATGCCTCGCCCGGAGGGCGTCGTGAGCACCTCGACGCTGCCGATGGCGTCCGTCGGCGAGGCGACGATGCCGGAGCACGGCTGGGTCCGCGCGATTCCGCTGCTCCCGCGCAACCTCATGCTCGGTCTTCTCCATGGTTACCGTGCGACGATCTCGCATACGTACGGCGACGTCTGCAAGTACTACCCGTCCTGCTCCGCCTACGCGGTGGGGGCGGTTCAGCAGCACGGTGCGGTGAAGGGCGCGGCGCTGACTGCCGCTCGGATCGCGCGGTGCCACCCCTGGGCCGAGGGCGGGATCGATGATCCGCCTGCCCACGCGAACTTCTCCCACGCACTGACCCGGCACGGATTCGTCGTGCCACTGAGAAAGGACTGATCCCCGTGGATCTGGTACTTGCGACCGCGACGCAATCATCGGGCGGCTTCGACCTGATCGGGACGATCCTGTGGCCGCTCAAGTGGGTCGTCGAGCTGGTGCTCGTGGCCTGGCACGCGATCTGGACGTTCGTCGGCCTGCCCGCGGACTCGGGTCTGGCCTGGGTTCTGTCGATCGTCGGCCTCGTGATCGTCGTGCGCGCGGCTCTCATCCCGCTCTTCGTCAAGCAGATCAAGAGTCAGCGCAAGATGATGGAGATCGCTCCAGAGCTGCGCAAGGTGCAGGAGAAGTACCGCGGTAAGCGCGACCAGCTCTCTCGCGAGGCGATGAGCCGCGAGACGATGGCGCTGTACAAGAAGCACGGGACGACGCCGATCTCCGGTTGCCTGCCTCTTCTCGTGCAGATGCCGATCTTCTTCTCCCTCTACAGCGTGCTGAACGATGTCGCGAAGCACGCCACGCTCGGCGTCGGCGGTGTCGGACTTCTGGATCCGAATCTGACGGCGCAGTTCTACAACGCCAATCTCTTCGGTGCGTCGCTGCACGACAACCTGGTCGGCGCGTGGGGCCGTCCGGACGGCACCGTCACGGTCGTCATCCTGCTGGTTCTTGTCGTCCTGATGATCGCGTCGCAGTTCTTCACGCAGCTGCAGATCATCTCGAAGAATCTCTCGCCCGAGGCCAAGACGGGTCAGGCGTACCAGATGCAGCGCATCATGCTCTACATCCTGCCGTTGGCCTTCGTCTTCTCCGGCATCTTCTTCCCGCTCGGCGTCGTCGTGTACTGGTTCATCAGCAACATCTGGACGATGGTGCAGCAGTTCCTCGTCATTCGAAACCTGCCGACGCCCGGCTCCGAGGCCGCGAAGGCTCGCGAGGAGCGTCTCGCGCGCCGCGGGAAGGCCATCGACAGCAGCGGCAAGGTCGTTCCCATGGAGAAGTACCAGGCCGAGCAGCAGCGTCTCCTCGAGGAGGCGGAGCGCAAGCGCGCCGCCGCTCCCAAGCGTCAGCAGCCCGTCGGGAAGCAGCGCGCGAAGAAGCAGGCCGGCAAGCAGCCGCCCGCCGCCAAGAGCGGCACCTCCGATTCCGAACCGTCCAGCTGAGGAACCCGCCATGACCTCTGATCTCTCCCCCACCGCGACCGACTCGGTCGAGCAGCTCGAGCAGGAGGGCGACGTCGCCGCCGACTTCCTGGAGGGTCTGCTCGATATCGCTGACATCGGCGGCGACCTGGCGCTGGATGTTCGTAACGACCGCGCGTACGTGTCCATCGAATCGGATGGTGACGACTCGCTTCGCGTGCTGGCGGACCCGGACACGGTCAGCGCTCTTCAGGATCTGACCCGCCTCGCTGTGCAGAACCGCACCGGTCGGTTCTCGCGCCTCATCCTCGATGTCAGTGGTTCGCGCGACGCGCGGCGCCGAGAGCTCGAGGCGCTTGTCGACCGCGCTGCTTCGCGACTGGAGGACGGCGCATCTCAGGCCTCGCTTCCCGCGATGTCGAGCTACGAGCGCAAGGTGGTGCACGACATCGCGGCCGAGCGCGGCCTGGTGTCCGAGTCCTATGGCGAGGGCGCTCAGCGTCATACGGTGCTTCGGCGCGCGTGAGTGTTTCACGTGAAACATTGATGGACGATCTCGAGCAGGAGCCGGATACGGCGGCCGCGATCTTCGGTGACGGGATCGATCGCGCCCGCGCATTCACGCGGAACCTGGCGAAGGAAGGCGAGTTGCGCGGGCTCATCGGTCCGCTGGAGCTGCCACGGCTGTGGACACGCCACATTCTGAACAGTGCGGTCATGGCACCGCTCGTTCCGGCGGGTCGGATCGGAGATGTCGGGTCCGGCGCGGGGTTGCCAGGGATCGTGGGAGCGATCGCCCGACCTGATGTCGAGTGGGTGCTGATCGAGCCGATGGAGCGACGCACCCAGTGGTTGCAGGAGCAGGTGGATGACCTCGCGTTGCGCAATGTGGAGGTGTTCCGCGGTCGGTCGCAGGATTGGACGCATGGAGCGGTTCTCGATGCCGTGACCGCCCGCGCGGTGAGCGCCTTGCGCACCCTTCTTCCGATCACGGCACCACTCGTCCGTGATGGTGGAGAGCTGATTCTCCTCAAGGGGGCTGCGGCTGACGCAGAGATCGAGAAGGCGGTAAAGCAGGCCCGTTCTCACCGCGTGGTCGATCTGCGTGTAGAGGTCGTCGGTGAAGGCATCCTGGAAACGCCGACCCGCGTCGTCCGCGGACGGATACAGCGTTCCTGACGCGATGTTTCACGTGAAACATCGCGCCGTGGCTGTCGATGCTGACGATTAGAGTGGACAGAGTTCGATGCTGGCGAAAGGCGAAGTGTTTCACGTGAAACAATCCGACGACACCGCGACGGACTTCGGTGACGACACCCCTCTTGCCCGCGAACTCGCGGACTTGCGCGCGCGACGGCGTGCGCTCGAGGACTCCACCGTAACCCTGCCGACCGGGACACGCACGCTGACCGTGTCGAATCAGAAGGGCGGCGTCGGTAAGACGACGACCACCGTCAATCTGGCGGCCGCGCTGGCCAGCGTCGGCGCTCGTGTGCTGGTGATCGATCTCGATCCGCAAGGCAACGCATCCACCGCTCTGGGTGTGCCGCATACCGCCGACATCCCGAGCGTCTACGACGTGCTGATCGACGAGTTTCCTCTCGCCGACATCATTCAGACGAGCCCCGAGTCTCCGCTGCTGACCTGCGCCCCGAGCACCATTCACCTCGCGGGCGCAGAGATCGAGCTCGTCTCGCAGGTTGCGCGCGAACATCGACTGCGTCGGGCGCTCGAGGAGTATCTCGCCACGGCCGAAGAGACGCCGCACGTCGTTCTCATCGACTGCCCGCCCTCACTCGGGCTGCTCACCATCAACGCTTTCACGGCGGCGGACGAGGTTCTCATCCCCATCCAGTGCGAGTACTACGCTCTCGAGGGTCTGAGCCAGTTGCTCGGCAGCGTTCAGATGATCCAGAAGCACTTGAATCCGCCGCTTCATGTTTCCTCCATCCTGCTGACGATGTACGACGGGCGCACCCGGCTCGCGCAGCAGGTGGCCGAGGAAGTGCGCGCGCACTTCCCGAAAGAAGTGCTGAACACGGTGATCCCGCGCTCGGTGCGCGTGTCCGAAGCACCGAGTTTCGGTCAGACCGTCATCGCCTACGACGGCCAGTCGGCGGGCGCGGTCGCCTACCGAGAAGCCGCCGTCGAACTGCTGGCACGCGAAGCCGATGAGGCTGCCTCGACCACGAACGAAGGAGAACACTGATGGCCAAGCGAACGGGACTCGGTCGAGGAATCGGCGCTCTCATTCCGACGTCGGAGGCGTCGGAGGCGCGTCCGGTCGACGTGTTCTTCCCCGGTGCCTCCGCACCGAAGTCGGATGCGGCGAAGGAAGAAGCTCCCCAGGAGGAGCTTCTGGCCGTCCCGGGTGCGCGCCTGATCCAGGTGGATCCCCACGCCATCGTCCCGAACCCTCGTCAGCCCCGGACGAACTTCGACCCCGACGACCTCGCGGAGCTGGTGCACTCCGTGCGCGAGTTCGGCGTTCTCCAGCCGGTCGTCGTGCGCGATACGGGAGACGGCACGTACGAACTGATCATGGGGGAGCGGCGTACCCGCGCCGCACGCGAAGCGGGCCTGGAGACCATCCCCGCCATCCTCCGCGAGACGGCGGATGAGGATCTGCTTCGGGATGCGCTGCTCGAGAACCTTCACCGCTCACAGCTGAACCCACTCGAGGAGGCGTCCGCCTACCAACAGCTGCTGGAAGACTTCGGCATCACCCAGGAGCAGCTCGCCACACGCATCGGACGCTCGCGCCCTCAGATCTCCAACACCATCAGGCTGCTGCGCCTGCCGGTGCCGGTGCAGCAGCGCGTCGCCGCCGGTGTCCTGTCCGCGGGCCATGCCCGCGCGATCCTCTCCGTCGAGGACGGCGAAAGCATGCAGCGCCTCGCGGACAAGATCGTGAACGAGGATCTCTCCGTCCGTGCGGCTGAGGCCGCGGCCAAGGGTGCCGCCGCGGTGAAGCGCCCAGCGCCGAAGGCGGGCGCGCGTCGCGCACATCTCGATGAGATCGCGGAGCGCTTGGGTGATCGCCTCAACACGCGCGTGAAGATCTCCATCTCTGCACGAAAAGGCCAGATCGCGATAGATTTCGCAACCATTCAGGATTTGAATCGCATCCTCAGCGAACTCGGCGAAGAAGAGCTCGGCACTTCGCGCTGATCGGAGCGCAGAATCGCTCCTGACGAACCGAAATCGGTCGGTTTGTCGCGTCTCGACTCTGCGTTTCGACTCGCTTCGCTCGCTCCACGATCGGTAGGGGCTGTGTGGTCGTTGAGCGAGGAGCGCAGCGACGAGACGAAACGGTGGCGACCCCGGTCGTTGAGCGAGGAGCGCAGCGACGAGACGAAACGAAGCGCTCGGGGCCCCGACGCGCCGAGCGAAACGTAGGCTGGAATCATGACCTCCGAATCCCCACGCCGTCGAGCGAGTCTCGAGTTGCTGCGGGCGGAAGCGGCGGACGAACTGGCGGCGCTCATCCACGAGCGACTTCGCGAGGGGGAGGATCCGTGGGACTTCATGGAGGACCTCCCCACGGTCGATGAACTGGTCGTGTTCCTCCTGCGTGCAGAGAACATCGCCGAAGCCGGCGGCAGCAAGCCGTCCGAAGCACGTCACTACCGTGTGCTCCGTCAGATCGCGCTGGACTATCCGCCGCTGACCCGCGCCGTCTGGCGTCTCCTCGGCGAGACGAACACCTCACGTCGCTGGGACGCCACCGTCCGCCCCGAAGCGTCCTGAACAGAACAGAGAAAGGCCCCCGGAGAATCTCCGGGGGCCTTTCTCTGTGAGGGGAGGGTCAGCCGATGAAGGCGGCCAGATCCTGTTCGAGAGCGAACTTCGGCTTCGCGCCGATGATCGTGGTCTTCACCTCGCCACCCTGGAACACCTTCATCGCCGGGATGGAGGTGATCTGGTACTTGATCGCGAGATCGGGGTTCTCGTCCACGTTGAGCTTGAGGACCGTGATCTTCTCGGGGTTCTCCGCCTGGATCTCATCGAGAACCGGGGCCACCATCCGACACGGGCCACACCACTCCGCCCAGAAGTCCACCAGGACAGGACCGTCTGCTTCGAGGACGTCCTGGTTCCAGGTGCTCGAGCTGGTCGCCTTCGCGCTCATTGTCATTTCCCTTCGTAAGTCTTACTCGTACCGAACACCCGACGGGGTCCGGATGTTCCCTCAGACGACCGGCAGACCCTCGATCTGGTCAGCGTCGGACTGCGGCGCGCCCGCCTCGTCGAGCGCCGCGAGGAAGTGCTCCGCGTCCAGAGCGGCGATGGTTCCGGATGCTGCGGCGGTGACCGCCTGGCGGTAGGTCGGGTCGATCACGTCGCCGGCGGCGAAGACGCCGGGCACCGAGGTGCGCGAGGAGCGACCGTCGACCCAGATCGTGCCCTCGGGGGTCAGGTCGAGCTGGCCGTGGACGAGCTTCGTGCGCGGGTCGTTGCCGATCGCGACGAACACACCCTGCAGGTCGAGCTCGCGCGTCGATCCATCGACCGTGTCCTTCAGGACCACACCGCTGACCGCTTCGTCGCCGAGGATGTCGACGACCTCGCTGTTCCAGACGAATTCGATCTTGTCGTTCGCCATCGCGCGCTCCTGCATGATCTTGGAGGCGCGAAGCTCGTCGCGACGGTGGATGACGTAGACCTTCGTCGCGAAGCGCGTGAGGAACGTGGCCTCCTCCATCGCGGAGTCGCCGCCACCGACCACGGCGATCGTGCGCTCACGGAAGAAGAAGCCGTCACAGGTCGCACACCACGACACACCGCGTCCGGAGAGGTGCTCTTCCTTCGGCAGGCCGATCTTGCGGTAGGCAGAACCCGTCGCGAAGATCACGGCGGCGGCCTCCTCGACCGCGCCCGATCCCAGCTGCACACGCTTGACGGGACCTGTCAGGTCGAGCTCGGTGACGTCCTGGTAGAGGATCTCGGCGCCGAACTTGCGCGCCTGCTCCTCCATCTTCGTCATGAGCTCGGGGCCCTGGATGCCCTCGGGGAAGCCGGGGAAGTTCTCCACCTCGGTGGTGTTCATGAGCTCACCGCCGACCTCGACGGAGCTGGCGATGACCAGCGGCTTGAGGTTGGCCCGGGCCGCGTAGATGGCGGCGGTGTAGCCCGCGGGGCCGGAGCCGATGATGATGAGCTGACGCACGTGCGTTCTCCCTCGTGGTTTCAAAGTGCTCAACATATGGTATCCGCGGGACATTCCCGCGGTCCGTTTGTCAGCGTCTGGAAAGGATGCGGCGAAGCGGTCGCAGCGCCGGGGCGAGCTCAGGGGTGCGCAGTGCCGCGAGCACGCCCAGGTAGACGACGAGGGTGGCGGCCCCGATGATGGCGGTGCCGATGGCGCCGTAGACCTTGTCGGAGGTCGTCCATCCGGTGTCGCCGCCCAGAAGAAGGTAGACCCCCCATCCGGCTGCGGCAGCGGGGATTGCAGCGATCGTGTACCGCCCGATCGCCGCGAACCACGATCGGATGCCGAGCGAACCGATGCGTCGGCGCAGCAGGACGGCGGCGAGTACGGCCTGCACGGTGATGGCGATCGACTGTCCCAGAGCCACCGCGGCCGCGAGCCAGGGGGTGGGCGCGAGCCACGCGGCCGCCAATGCGGTGACGATGACGAGGACGGCCTGGACAGTGGTGAACACGAACGGGGTGCGCGTGTCGTCGTACGCGTAGAACGTGCGCTGCAGCACGAAGAGCACCGACAGCGGCAGCAGGCTCACGAGGTAGGCGATGAGCACAGGGGCGAGCTCGGCCGCATCCGCCGCGTTGTTCACGATGATGCGGGATGCGGGGACGGACGCCACCACGAGAGCAGCCGTCGCCACGACGATCAGCAGGCTGATGATGCGGATGCTGCGCGACACGTCGCCGCGCACCTCGTCGTCGCGGCCGGCCGAGGCGTGCTCGCTGATCTGCGTGAAGTACGGCGTTCCGATCGAGAGGACGATCACCGAGTAGGGGAGCATGAAGATGAGCCACGCGGTCTGGGTGGCGAGCGTCGAGGCACCGTCGCCGGTCGCCTCGGAGATCACTCGACTCTGGATGAGGCCGGCGATCTGGCCGACGACGACCATTGCCGCGGTCCAGCCGGCGAGACGGCCCATGTTCCGAAATCCGAGCCCGCGCCAGTGGAAGTCGGGGCGTAGCCGGAGCCCCGTGCGTCGCCACGAGACGAGCAGGATCAACGCCTGCACCGCGATGCCGAAGGTGGCGGTGCCCCCCAGGGCGGCGATGGAGGCGGCGCTCCAGTCCGAGACCGCGGAACGATCTCCGCCGATGACGAGCATCAGCAGCAGGAACCCGGCGATGGAGATGACGTTGTTGAGCACCGGTGCCCAGGTGAACGGTCCGAAGATGCGCCGGGCGTTGAGCGTCTCTCCGAGGAGCGAGTACAGACCGTAGAAGAAGATCTGCGGCAGGCACCAGTAGGCGAACGCGGTGGCCAGGGCGTGCTGTTCGGGGGTGTAGGCGGGGGCGTACAGAGTGATGAGCACGGGCGCGAGCAGCATCGCGACGGCCGTGACGGCGAGCAGGACCACGATCCCCGCGGTGAACAGGGCGGAGATGAAGTGCTGGCCCCGATCCTCCCTCGCGCTCGCGCGGACGATCTGCGGCACGATGACTGCCGTGAGCACACCCGCCGAGATGATGGCGTAGACGTTGTTCGGCAGCTGGTTGGCCTGCGCGAAAGCATCTCCCGCCCGGGATGACATCGTGCCCAGGACGGCGACCAGCACGATGGTGCGGATGAGTCCGGTGAGGCGGGAGACGAGCGTTCCCGCTCCCAGCAGCACGCTCGCCCGGCCCAGACCGCTCACGCGTTCTCCTCGATGTCCTCGTCGGTGCGCGCCGCATCCGCCTTGTCTCGTCTGCGGCGGCGGATGGTGCGGACGATGCCGATCGTGAGGAAGCCCGTGGCCAGCACGACCAGCACGACCAGACCTATTCCCTCCCAGTCCGCGCGCACGTTGACGTCGACCGTCTGCGTCTGTCCGATGGGCACGTACGCGGGACTGCGCAGGCTGAGATCGATCTTGACGTCCCCGTTGCCGATCCGTGCGTTCACGGGCACCTCGACGAGCGTGTTGGCGGCCGCGGCGGCGACCACGGCGTTCTCACGTTCGACGTCGACGCGCAGATCATCCGGGGTGGCGACGAGGACGACGTTCACCGGATAGGGCAGATCGTTGCGCACCCAGAAGCGCAGATTGGTTCCCGCGGTGAGCAGGTTCAGCGCGGTCGATGGCACGATCGACACCGAGTCGAGCGTCGTGGTGGTGGCCTCCGCGTGTGCGTCGACGGCGCTCTGCCACCCCGACGGATCGCTGAGCCATGCACCGCCCAGCACCTGGAGGATGGCGGCGCGCTCACGGCCGGTCAGCAACGACGGGTCGTCGAGGATCGTGGCGAAGCTGTCGATCTGTGCCGCACCGGCGAGCATGCTCGTCAGCGCTGCCGGGCGCGCCGGGTCGACCGCGCCCGCCGAGACCTCAATGTCGGTCGGGGAGGCGCCGAGCACGCTCGACAGCCCCACCGCTGTCATGCCCGTGGTCGCCGCGGAGATCGCTCCGCGCAGGCCCTGCGGGTCGCGCGTGGCCGATCGTCCCAGGGTGACGAGAACGGGGGAGCCCTGCGCCGAGGCCGACGCGAACGTCAGATGCGCGGCCGCGGCCGCGGCATCCGCTGCACGCGTGGTGGGTTCGGTGGCGGTGGATGCGGCCTGCAGTGCGGCGGACGCGCCGGCCGACGCGACGAGCAGCTCTCCGCCGCCGGTTCGCGCGTGCGAGGGGGATGCTGCCGACACCTGCGTGCTGTCGACGATCGTGAGCGCGTCCGGCGTCGCCGCGGTGAGCCATCCGACGAGCTCCGGTGAGGCCGTGCCCGACGGCGGCCAGTAGATCGTCGTTCCTGCGTCGGCACCCACGTCCAGGAGCGCCTCGAGGGTCGGGGGCGTGGACGCGGATTGCTGCTGGTCCGTCGGCGCCGGTGTGGGAGCGACCGGCTGCGCCTTCAGATCCACGTACGCGTTCAACGACGTCGGCGCGAGCGGTGCGCCGAGCCCCGCCGCGAACTGCGTGCTCACGTCGGCGTCGCCGTACTGCAGTGCGAACCGCGAGTTCGGCAGGTCCATGAGCCGCTGCAGCCATGCCCGGGCGGACTCCGGAGCGGACGTTCCGCGCGCCCGGATCGAGGCCACGATCGCGGGGTCGACCGCGAGGATCGCCGAGGTTCCCGCGACGGCATCCAGTTGTGCCGTGAGTGCGCCGTCGGATGCGGTGAGGGAGGCCAACTGATCGGTCGACAGCATCCCCGCCGTCAGGGCCGGAGCCGTGACGGGCACGACGACCGCGACGGTACCCGAGGGGCCGGTACCGATCGTGACCACGGAGCGTGCCGTCTTGCCCGCGAGGCTGACCCACAGGGGATATACCCCCGCGCCGCGACCCGCGAGCGCGGGGTCGTCGGCCGCGACGATCACGCTCGCCGAGCTCGATTGCCCGGGTGGGGTCTCCTCGACCGCGCTGGATCCGACGACGCGCCCCGCCGGGGCATCGGCCGACCCCGACAGCCAGGCGTCGAGAGCCGCGGACCCGTCCAGCGGTGCATCTCCGAGCATCAGTTCCGCCGTCGACGCCGGAGTTCGTGAAGCCGTGCTGTTCTCGAGCGAGACGAGGGCCGTGAGCGCCTCGCCCACCGCCAGCACCCCGCCGGACAGCGGTGCCACGGAGACGTCGACGGTCCCGGTCGAAGAGGGCGAGGGGGTCGGGGTGGCGGCCGCTGCGGGAGCGGCGATCCCCAGGACGATCGCGACGGCGATGAGCGGCGCGAGCAGAAGTCGTCGCCGCCGGAACGCGGGGGTGCCCGTGCGGGCCGAAGTCGGAATCATTCGTAGCTGAGCAGGCTCCTGTGCGGAGAGTCCGCAGGGTCGGGAGCGAGTCTACGGGCCCCGGCCTGGGATTCACCGAGCGCACGCCCGGGTTGAATGGACTCATGCACACCGCCATCGCCCACCGCCTCGCCGACGATCTGCGCGCTGCCGGCTTCACGACCGAGGCTCTTCGCTCGCTCATCGGCGAGGACGCGGAGTCGGCGCTCGCGCGGGCTGTCGCCGTGCCGGCCCGACGGGCCCTCGCGCGGCATCCGCACGATGCCGTCGCCGTGCTCGCGCGCCTGTTCGTGCTGGGGGACGTCGTCGACGCCGCATCCGTCGCTGCGGCACTGCCCGGCACGGGACTCGAGGATGCGGAACGGCTCGGCGTCATCGAGCGGCGTGGTCAGGATGCGGCGCCCACGGTGGCGGTGCGCCCGCACGTCTTCGCCGACGGCGGCGAGGGGTGGATCGCGAGCGATCTGGACGAGCTGGCAGGCGTGTTCCCGTTGCGTCCGGACCATGTGCTCGGCGTCGGGGGTGCGGGTCGGACGCTCGTCTCACTGCTGCCGGCGGTCGGAAGCGGGCGCGCTCTCGACCTCGGATGCGGCTGCGGGCTGGTGGCGTTCGAGCTGCATCGGAGGGGTTTCGACGTCGTCGCGACCGACATCTCGCCGCGCGCGCTGTGGTTCACGAAGCTGGGCGCGGCGCTCAACCACCTGGAGGGCATCGACGTCCGCGAGGGCAGTCTGTACGAGCCCGTCGGCGACGAGAGCTTCGAGCTGATCGCATCGAACCCGCCGTTCGTCATCACCCCGCGTGCCGGCGGCGTGCCCGCCTACGAGTACCGCGACGGCGGCAGGGCAGGGGACGAACTCATGCGCGAGGTCGTGACCGGCGCCTCATCCCATCTCGTCGACGGAGGCCGGGCGATCATGCTGGGCAACTGGGAGGAGCGCGACTCTCTCGCCGGGTTGGAGCGGGTACGCGCGTGGACGGAGGGCGTCGGCGCGTGGGTGATCGAGCGCGAACAGCTCGATCCGGCCCGGTACGCAGAGCTCTGGGTGCGCGATGGCGGCACGAGGCCCGGCAGCGAGGAGCATGAGGCGCTGATCGGCGCCTGGCTCGACGATTTCGAGACCCGCGGCGTCGAGGGCGTGGGGCTGGGGTGGGTGCAGCTCATGCGCGGCTCGAGGCTGCGCCGCTTCGAGAGAGTGGCGCAGGCGGTCGACACCGCCGTGCTCGCCGCGCACACCGCCGCGGTGTGGCGGGCGGCGGCGTGGCTGGATCGCGCCGACGACATGCTGCTCGCGGCATCCGTGCTGCGCGTGTCCACCGACGTCACGGAGGCGCGGCATCACCTTCCCGGTGCGGAGGCGCCGAGCGTGATCGAGCTGCGACAGGGAGGCGGCCTCGCGCGCACGGTGTCCGCCGATCCGGCGCTCGCCGCACTCGTGGGAGCGAGCGACGGGGAACTGCCCGTGGGCGTGCTCATCGACGCGATCGCCGATCTGCTCGAGGTCGATGCCGCAGCACTCCGTGCGGACCTGCTTCCGCGGGTTCGCGAGCTCGTGCTGACCGGGATGCTGGAAGTGCCGCACGACGTGGCCGATTAGGCTCTTTGCATGCTCAATATGGCCGAGGGTCTCGCGCGGCTGGGCACTCTCGCCTCCTCACCCGTCGTCGTCGTGCTCGCCGACGCCTTCACCGCTGCGGGGCGCGAGCTCGCCGTCGTCGGCGGCCCGGTGCGCGATGCGCTGCTGGGTCGCACGACACACGACCTGGACTTCACGACGGATGCGGACCCCGACGAGATCCTGCGCATCGTCACGCCGATCTCGACCGCGCAGTGGGACATCGGCCGGGCGTTCGGCACGATCGGCGCCCGCATCCGCGGCGAGCAGGTGGAGATCACCACCTACCGCGCCGACGCCTACGACGGCGAGACGCGCAAGCCGGTCGTCGCGTTCGGCGACTCGCTCGAGTCCGATCTCGTCCGCCGCGACTTCACCGTCAACGCGATGGCGCTGCGGGTGCCCGGACCGCAGCTGGTCGATCCGCACGGCGGCATCGAGGACCTCGTCGCGGGTGTGCTGCGCACCCCCGCCGATGCGCGGATCAGCTTCGGCGACGACCCCCTGCGGATGCTTCGTGCGGCGCGCTTCTCGTCGCAGCTCGGTTTCACGGTCGACGCCGACGCGGTCGCGGCGATCACCGAGCTGCGTGAGACGCTGCGGATCGTGAGCCCGGAGCGCATCCAGAGCGAGCTCGTGCGTCTCCTGCAGACCGACGATCCGGTCCGCGGCCTGCGGCTGCTGGTGGAGACGGGGCTGATCGACCAGTTCCTTCCGGAGGTGCCGGCGCTGCGTCTCGAGGTCGACGAGCACCACCACCACAAGGACGTCTACGAGCACTCGCTCACCGTGCTCCGGCAGGCGATCGAACTCGAGCGCACCCGACACCCGGACACCGCGCCCGACGTGCCGCTGCGGCTCGCGGCCCTTCTGCACGACATCGGCAAGCCCGCGACGCGCCGGCTCGAGCCGGGCGGTGCGGTCACCTTCCACCACCACGACGTGAAGGGGTCGCGGATGGCGCGCAAGCGCCTGCGCGAGTTGCGGTTCGATTCGGCGACGATCGACTCCGTCGCCCTGCTGATCGAGCTGCATCTGCGCTTCTTCGGCTACGCCGAGGGCGCATGGACGGATGCGGCGGTGCGCCGCTATGTGCGCGATGCCGGCGACGAGCTGGAGCGGCTCCACATCCTGACCCGGGCCGACGTGACCACGCGCAACAAGCGCAAGGCGACGCGGCTGCGTCTGGCATACGACGACATCGAGCGGCGCATCGACGAGCTTCGGGCCCAGGAGGAGCTGGACGCCATCCGTCCGGAGCTCGACGGCAACGAGATCCAGCGCATCCTCGGCATCTCACCCGGCCGAGAGGTGGGCGAGGCGTACCGATTCCTCCTCGATCTGCGGCTGGATGAGGGCGTGCTGGGGCCCGAGGAGAGCGAGCGCCGTCTGCGCGACTGGTGGGCCGCGCGCGGCTGACCCGTCGCGGCGGGCGTGTGGCCGCGGCGGGTGCGTTGCCGCATCCGCTGACGTGGCCGCATCCGCTCAACAGGAGATATCCGCCCGTCAGGACGATCTGACGTGAATCGTCCTGACGGGCGGAGATCTCCGGCGGGAGGGATGCGGCGGGTCAGACCGTGGCGGACGCGGCCTCTGCGATGGCACGACCGCCCTCGCGCGCGGCCTCCTCGGCGGCGGACTTTATGTCGGCGGCGACCTCGGAGAACTGATCGAGCGCGGGGTTCACGCCCACGAGGGTGAAGGAGCGCTGCACGACGCGCAGATCGAGGCGCCAGACGTCTTCGAGCACGCGACGGAGCCACGCGGTGGAGTGATCCCAGCCCTCCTTGGGCGTGCCGGCGTCGTAGTTGCCGCCGAGCACCGTGACCAGCACGGCGGGCTTGCCGCGCAGCGCCGTGCCCTGCGGGTCGATGCGCGGGTCGGTGTAGGCCAGGTCGAACCAGGTCTTCGCGTGCTGCGAGACGCCGTAGTTGTAGAGGGGGATCGTCAGCAGGAGCGCGTCGGCGTCGATGAGCTCGTCGGCGAGACGCGTCGCCAGGGCGAGGGCCTCGCGCTGCTCGGCGGTGCGGTCGGCTTCGGGGAGGTTCCTGCCGGTGACCGCTGCCGCCCATGCGGTGGCGGGGATCGGTTCGGCAGACAGGTCGCGGCGGACGACGGTCTGGTCGGTGTGCGTGGCGAGCCACTCGGTCTCGACGATGTCGCCGAGGGCGCGGCTGGCGGAGGTGGGGGAAGGATGCTCGCATCCAGACGGAAGAGGGACATAATGCTCCAATCGACCTAGCGGCTATGAAAAAGAGAGTGACTACGTGTACGCTAGCACGACTAGACTGAGGGGCGTGGCCGGAGACCAGCACGATGAGCGTCAGTGCGACGCCGCCGTCTCGCGCGCCTTCTCTGTTCTCGGCAAGCGCTGGAACGGCATGATCCTCGACGTTCTGGGCGAGGGGGCGTTGTCGTTCGTGGGATTGCGCCGGGCCGTCACCGGCATCAGCGACGCCGTGCTCTCGGATCGTCTCGTCGAGCTCGCCGATGCCGGGCTGGTCGTCCGTGAGGTGGATGCGGGCCCGCCGGTCGCGGTCTCCTACACGCTGACGGATGCCGGGGCTCGCCTCGTGCCGATCCTCGCCCAGCTGGGTGCCTGGGCCGACGGCAACCTCTCCGCCTCCCGCTGACCCCGCCCCCCACGCCCTCCGCACCCGCCGGTGCGCCTACCCCGGCTTCCTCCGGGTGCGCCTGCCCGTGGTTCGCCCGGTGCGGTGCGCATGTCCGCCTCCCGCCAGTGCGCACGCCCGCTGTCAGCATGTCCCACTTCCCGCAGGGCATGTCCCACTTGGCGCAAGAATCGGGGCCCGAAACTGCGGAAAGTGGGACATGGTCGTCGATGACCCGCACACACCCTTGTTCCCCGTCATAGATCGACGGGAAGACGTCGATCTATGACAGGGGAACAGGGGTGGTGGGACCTCGGGAGGGAGGCCCTCGGCGCCGGAAGGGACCCGGGGCGGGAGGCTTCTCAGTCGCGGGGCGAGGAGTCGAGGGCCTCGCGCACCAGGTGACTGATGTCGATGCTCACGATCCGCGCGGGTCCCGCGGGGGCCGGCGGCGGAGCCGCAGGTGCGTCGCCGTTGGCGGACGCATCCGGACGTCCCTGCCCGATCATGCTCACGGCGTCACCTCCGTCTCGGGAGCGGGCTCGGGAACCGGTGCCGTGTCCGTCCCGGTGCTGGCCCCGAGCGTCGGACTCGGTTCCGGGGTCGAGGCGTCATCCGACTCCGGCTGCGCCGGCACCGCGGGAACCTGGGCGAACGGCTCCTTCGGCTCGATCGGGATCGCCGAGTTCACATCCCACGAGCTGACTCCGACCGACTCGCGCAGCGGGAACACGTTCCACAGCGGGGAGCGCCCGGTGCCCTGGTAGGCGGACGTGACCGGACCGCCGCCGCCGAGGAAGTACTCGTCCCACCACCATCCGTTCGCGAGCCCCTCGCTGCCCACGGTCGTCAACGGTGTGCCCTGATCGGTGTACAGCTGGACGTCCGTGATCGGGTTGCCCGCGGCGTCGTACGCGAAGATGTTGCGCACACGCTGGCCGTCGAGCACGAGACCGGGCTGGCTCGTGTCGGCCGGGTACGCGTAGGCGTACGCAGCCTGTGCGGCGAAGTACTGCGGCAGGACGGTCGGCGCCGCGATGAGAGCGATCGCCGCCACGATGCTCGCCACGACGTTGAGCGCCCCGCGGAGACCCCGCACCCAGCGATGCGGCAGCCACATCCCGCGACCCCACTGGATGCTGACGAGCACCAGGGCGGCGAGGACGACCCACGCCACGACGTTCGCGGGCACGTAGTTCGCGCCGCCGGTGAACGGCACGGTCAAGAACACCAGCAAGAGGTAGAACGCCACCCCGCGTGCGATCCACCAGACCGGACGCAGCGACACGAGCAGGTCCAGCGTCGCCGATCCGAGCCGGGAGGCGCGGATGCGGGTCGCCGCCGCCCGCCGGACGCGTTCCAGCCGCTCGCGCACCGGCACCTTCACGGCCCGACCGGCGCTGCGCTCGGGAAGTCCCGCGGCCGCACGGAGCTCCGCGGCGTAGGTCGCGGCATCCGGCAGGGAGAATGCCTCGCCGCTGTCCTCGGCCTGCTCGGACAGGTCTGCCTCGAGACCGTCCATCAGGTCGTCGACCTCCTCGGCGGGTAGATCGTTCAGCTCCGCACGCACGGCGGCGGCGAAGGCCGGGATGTCGACCCGGGGCTCAGTCGTGGCGTTCATCGTCCTTCTCCGATCGTGCGCAGCGCGGCGGGTTTACGAGAGGCGTCGAGCAGCGTGCTGAGCGCGAGCGAGAACGAGGCCCAGTCCTCGCGCTGCGCATCGAGGGCCGCGCGCCCCTGCGGATTGATGGCGTAGTACTTGCGGTGCGGACCGCCATCAGAGGGCACCACGTAGCTCGAGAGCGAGCCGGCGCTGTAGAGCCGGCGAAGCGTGCCGTAGACGGATGCGTCTCCCACCTCTCCGAGGCCGGCGTCGCGCAGGCGACGCACGATGTCGTACCCGTAGGCGTCCTCGTGCTGGACGACCGCGAGCACGGCGGCATCCAGCACCCCCTTCAACAGCTGCGTGGTGTCCATCCGCGCCCCTCTCTCGTCTGCGAAGCAAGGTACCA
The DNA here is from genome assembly GCF_056868075.1 of Microbacterium sp. KU4F. Classification (NCBI taxonomy): domain Bacteria; kingdom Bacillati; phylum Actinomycetota; class Actinomycetes; order Micrococcales; family Microbacteriaceae; genus Microbacterium; species Microbacterium sp. KU4F. The sequence goes on from NZ_CP200324.1 coordinate 2,139,537, forward strand.
CGCACTGCACAGTAGTGCGAGCAGTACGGTACCGTGTGTCGCACAACCGCCCTGTCGTCTCCTGCGCGGCGTGCCTACACTGAAGCCACCTGATCACCGTCGATCGGAGTCGTTGTGCCCTCGCCCTGGTCCCTGCGTCGCGAGGCGTCGGCCGAGAGCTCGCGCCTGCTCATCGAGCGCGCGCACGAGGAGTTCGTCGGCGGCAACGCGCAGGATCCACGGGTCAGGGCCGTGCGCGGTCTGGTCCGCGAGAGCTGGCAACGCTCGGCCCGCAACCTGGTCGGCGTGGAGGCCGTGCCTCCCCTGGATCTCATCTCGGACGAACTCGACGAGTACCGCCGCACGCATCCCCTCGCGAGCGTCATGGACATGATCCGCCAGCTGCTGCTGCCGGGCGACGAGGACGAGTCGGGCGTCGTCGTCGCGGTGGGGGATGCGGCGGGCCGCCTGCTGTGGGTCGAGGGCGATCGCCGCATCCGCGACCTCACCGGCGATATGGGCTTCGTCGCGGGGGCGAACTGGTCGGAGGACGCCGTGGGCACCTCGGCGCCGGGCACGGCCCTCGCGCTCGAGCGCTCCGTGCAGATCCGCGGAGCCGAGCACTTCAACCGGCTCGTCCAGCCGTGGTCCTGCACGGCGGCGCCGGTGCGCGACCCCGAGAGCCGGCGCGTGCTCGGTGTCATCGATGTGACCGGTGGCGCCGAGGCCACGACGCCGCAGGCGCAGCTGCTCGTCGACGCGACCGCGCGGGCGATCGAGGGGGAGCTGCTGGTGGCCAGGCTGCGGGCGCGCGCCGAGCCGGCCGCGAAGAGCCACTCGACACGGCGCACGCGCGGGGCGGCCGAACATGCCACGCTCCGCGTGCTCGGGCGCGACCTCGCCGTGCTCGACGTCGTGGACGACCGGGGCGCCACCGTGACCGAGTTGAGCGCGCGGCACGCGGAGATCCTGCTCATGCTGGCGGTGCACCAGCAGGGACTCTCCGCGGAGCGACTGGCCGCCCTGGTGTACGGCGAGAGCGCGCCCGTGGAGACCCTGCGCCCCGAGATGGTGCGCCTACGCCGGGTGCTCGACGCGGTGGCCCCCGCGCTGATCCCCGCATCCCGGCCCTACCGGCTCACGAGCGCCCTGCAGACCGACGCCGACCACGTCGTGTCGCTGCTCGATCGCGGCGCGCACCGTGTGGCCCTCACGGCGTATCGCGGCCCCGTGCTGCCGGACTCCCGCGCGCCCGGTGTGGAGGAGCTCCGGCAGAGCGTGCAGGCCGCCCTGCGCGAATCCCTCCTCGCCGGGGCGGGGCTCGACGTGCTGCTGGCCTATGTCGACACCGACGAGGGACGAGAGGATGCGGACGCGCTGCGGCTCTGCCTCGAGATGCTCGCCCCGCGCTCGCCGCGGCGCGCGCCGATCGTCGCGCGCCTGGAGCAGCTCGGCGCGTAGTCGTCCCGACGCGCAACCCGATGCAACCCGGGCGCGCTTACGGTGTCGGGCAACGAGCGCGGCGTGGATGCCGCCTCCGTCCTGATCGTCGAAGGAGATGACATGACCATCGTTGAAGACGGCGTCTCGAGCGTCTACGCCGCCCCCGGATCCCGTGGATCGGTCGCCGAGTATCGCAGCCGCTACGGCCACTACATCGGCGGCGAGTTCGTCGAGCCGATCAAGGGCCAGTACTTCGAGAACATCACCCCCGTCACGGGTAAGCCGTTCTGCGAGGTCGGCCGCGGCACGAGCGAGGACATCGATCGCGCCGTGGATGTGGCATGGCAGGCGTTCGAGAAGCTGGAAGAAGACGACACCCGCCGACCGCGCCGTCATCCTCAACAAGATCGCCGACCGCATCGAGGCGAACCTCGAGAAGATCGCCGTCGCCGAGACGTGGGAGAACGGCAAGCCGGTGCGCGAGACGCTCGCCGCCGACATCCCGCTCGCCGTCGACCACTTCCGGTACTTCGCGGGGGTCCTGCGGGCGCAGGAGGGCTCGCTCAGCCAGATCGACGAGGACACCGTCGCGTACCACTTCCACGAGCCGCTGGGCGTGGTGGGCCAGATCATCCCGTGGAACTTCCCCATCCTCATGGCCACCTGGAAGCTCGCGCCCGCCCTCGCCGCCGGCAACTGCGTCGTGCTCAAGCCCGCCGAGCAGACACCGGCATCCATCCTCTTCCTCTTCGATCTCATCGGCGACCTGCTGCCGGCCGGCGTCGTGAACATCGTCAACGGGTTCGGCATCGAGGCGGGGGCACCGCTGGCGCAGCACAAGCGCATCCGCAAGGTCGCGTTCACGGGTGAGACCACGACGGGCCGGCTCATCATGCAGTACGCCTCGCAGAACCTCATCCCGGTCACGCTGGAGCTCGGCGGCAAGAGCGCGAACATCTTCTTCGAGGATGTGGCCCGCGACCGCGACGCGTACTACGACAAGGCACTGGAGGGGTTCACGTTCTTCGCCCTGAACCAGGGTGAGGTCTGCACATGCCCGAGCCGTGCCCTTATCCAGCGTTCGATCTACGAGGAGTTCCTCGGCGACGGCCTGGAGCGCGTCGGCAAGATCGTGCAGGGCAATCCGCTGGATCCGGCGACCATGATCGGCGCGCAGGCCTCGAACGACCAGCTCGAGAAGATCCTGTCGTACATCGAGATCGGCAAGGTAGAGGGCGCGAAGCTGCTCGCGGGAGGAGAGCGTGTCGACCTCGGCGGCGATCTGTCGGAGGGCTACTACGTGGCGCCCACGGTGTTCGAGGGCCAGAACAGCATGCGCATCTTCCAGGAGGAGATCTTCGGCCCGGTCGTCTCGGTCACCAGCTTCGAAGACTTCGACGACGCCATCCACACCGCCAACGACACCCTCTACGGGCTCGGCGCCGGGGTCTGGAGCCGTTCGGCCGACACGATGTACCGCGCCGGGCGCGGCATCGAGGCCGGGCGCGTGTGGACGAACACGTACCACCAGTACCCGGCGCACGCCGCCTTCGGCGGCTACAAGCAGTCGGGCATCGGACGCGAGAACCACCTGAAGATGCTCGATCACTACCAGCAGACGAAGAACCTGCTCGTCTCCTACGCCGAAGGGCCGATGGGCTTCTTCTGAGTCGGGCCCACCCGCGCGGGTGCATGTCCCACTTCGCGCAGGCTGGCCGCATCCGTGTCCCACTTTCTGCAGAAATCAGGGGTGAAACCTGCGGGAAGTGGGACACGGGATGCGGGAAGTGGGACATGCAGGGAAGGGGAGAGGGATGGATGAGACGCCCATCGAGCCGGCGGCGGAGCGCGTCGCGGTGACGGATGCGGCCGCATCCCTGCTGGTGAAGCTGACCGCGCAACACGGGCCGCTCATGTTCCACCAGTCCGGCGGATGCTGCGACGGCTCCGCACCCATGTGCTACCCCGTCGGCATGTTCCTCACCGGACCGAGCGACGTGCGACTCGGCGCGCTGCGCGTCGCCGACCTCGCGCCGATCGAGGTCTTCATGTCCGAGTCGCAGTTCGAGTACTGGAAGTACACGCACCTGACGATCGACGCGGTGCCGGGGCGCGGTGCCGGATTCAGCGTGGAGGCGCCGACGGGCATGCGGTTCCTCATCCGCTCTCGGATGCTGGAGCCCGCCGAACTCGAAGCCTTCGGCCTCGCGGCGAGGTGATCAGACGCTCACGCGCTCGCGCGTGGGTGCGGGCGCGACGACGATCTCGGGGTCGGGATCGCGGCGGAAGATGATCTTGAAGATCGGGAAGAACACGGCGCAGGAGATGAGGGCGTTGATCAGCATCGTGACGACGTCGGCCAGCGTCTCGCCGGTCGCTCCCATCGCCCACACCGTGATGAACAGGTCGTACACCGGCGCCTTGTAGAAGCCCTGCAGTGCGGCGGCGCCGAACGTGATCACGACGTAGGCGAGCGTGTACCAGAGCGCCGCCCACCACGGGTTGCTGTTGGACTTGAAGGTGATGTTGCGCTGCGCGAAGAAGTTCACGACCTGCGCGATCGCGAGCGTGAGCTGGACGGCGAGGAAGTAGGCGAGCCCGCCCCCGCCCGCCGGCAGAGCGCCGGCCGCGTAGTCGAAGATGAAGTAGTCCGAGCCGACGGGCAGTGCCTGGAAGCCGGTGTCGACGAGCGGCGTGAGGGCGAAGACGGCCTTCAACACGGGCATCAGCACGAGCTGGAGCACGGTCATACCGACGTTGAGCAGCGAGAACACGATCAGCTGCGCCCACGTGGGGCGGGCGTCGGCGAAACGGGTCCATCCCCGTCGGATTCCTGCGAACATCCGTGACTCCTTCCGAGGGCTCCGCCGCGCACCTGCATCCCGGTCCCGCGCGACGAAGCCGCAGGGAGTCCATCAGGCGGGGGAGGCTTTGACGTCCACGGGCGCAGAATCTGTCGGTTCCGCCGCACGAACGGTCACCGACGACAACGACGAAGGGATGCGACCCCGGCGGGCCGCATCCCTTCGTCGTGTGGAGCGCGAGACTCAGGCGCAGAGCTTCGTGAGCTCGTCGGATGCCGTCTTCAGGCGCTCGCTCGAGGCCTGCACGTCATCGTTGATCTTGGTGAGCTCGTCGATCTTGGAGGGGTCGGAGCCCGCGGCGGCGAGAGCCGACATCGACTCACCGATCGTCTTGTACTCGTCCGAGACCGCCTGCAGCGGCTTCTTCACGTCGGCGTTCGTGATCTCGGCAAGGGCGTCGTCGAGCCCTTTCTGGACCGTCTCGAACAGATCGGTCGTGGCCTCGCTGTCGCCCGAGGCCGCTGCCGACATCGACTCGCTCAGCTTGCTCTGGGCGTCGCTGAGCTTGTCCTGGGCGATGGAGCACGCCTCCTGGACGGACTGGGACGAGGCGCCGGCGTCTCCGCCGCCGTTGGCGCCGCCCGCGCAACCGGCGAGGGCGAGAAGGGCGATGGCCGAAAGGGCGAGGGGGGCGAGTTTGCGCATGAGGTTCCTCCGTGTGCTGCGTGTGCGGACGTGGGTCCGCCTCCGTCACGGAAGACGCCCCCGCTCCTCACGCTAAGCGGCGGCCCCCGCCCGACGTCCCCCCGTGAGAGGGATCTCATTCTGTGCTAAGGATCGACGTAGGCTATGGCGGTGGATACGACGCGCATCGCGGAGGCGATCGTGCGCCGCTTCGCCCGCCGCACGAATCTCATGATCGCCTCGCGCACCGTGCGGGTCGACGCGTCGCCCGCACATCGCGCCGTCGCCGAGCGACTCACGACTCTGCTGCACGATCTGGGTGCGGTCGTCACGACAGGCTCGGCCTCGGATGCGGGGATGCTGCGGTTCGACTTCACGGCGCTCGCCGCCGACGCGGACCCCACGGACGTGCCCGTGCTCCTGGGCGGTGCGCCGCTGCCCGAACGGCCCGATGCCGCCGCACGCATCGCCTTCGCCGCGGCCCACATGCCGGTCTCCGCCGCCCTCGCGGATCAGATCGACCTCACCGGCCTCCGCATCGGCGTGTGCATGGTGCTCGAGCCGAAGACGGCCCAGCTGGCGCTTCTGCTGTGCTCCCGCGGAGCCGACGTCGCGGTCTACGGGCACCCCGACGAGACGGATGCGGCCGTCGCCGCGGCGCTCGCGTCGATGGGCATCCCGGTCGACGGCGGCGCCGATCTTTCGGGTCTCGAGGAGCGCTCGGCGGCCGAGCGCTTCCTGCGCCGCGGCTTTGACATTCTCATCGACGACGGCTCGCACCTCATCCGCCTCGCCCACGAGATCGACCCCGCGATCGCCGCATCCTGGATTGGTGCGAACGAGGAGACGACCTCCGGGCTCACGCCGCTGCGGCGCATGGATGCGGCGGGGCTGCTGCGCACCCCGGTCCTGGCTGTCAACGATGCCGCCGCCAAGACCCGGTTCGACAACCGGTACGGCACCGGGTTCTCCTGCGTTCTCGCGATCGCGGATCTTCTCGAGCAGCGCGGGCTGACGGTTCGCGATCAACCGGCTCTCGTCATCGGCTACGGCCCCGTCGGCGAGGGCGTCGCGGCATACCTGCGCGCCCTGGGCGCGACCGTCGCGGTGGCCGAGATCGACCCGGTGCGGGCCCTCACCGCGCGCCACGACGGCTATGCGGTCGGCCCCGCATCCGAGCTGGCGGACGGCGCGCTCGTCGTGTCGGCCACGGGCGTCGCGGGCACGATCGATGCGGCGATCGCCGAGCGTGCGGTGGCGGTCGCCGTCGCGGGTGGTGTCCCGGGGGAGGTGACGGCGGCAGCGGCCGCATCCGCCGCGCTCATGCTCGGCGGTGGCGGAGCGATCAACATCACCGCCGCCGAGGGCAACCCGATCGAGATCATGGACCTGTCATTCGCGGTGCAGCTCGCCGCCCTCGACCACCTGCTGCGCACCCGCCCCGGGGTCGGCGTGCACGCCCTCCCGCCTGAGATCGACGAGCGTGTGGGCCTGGCGGCGCTCGCCGCCCGCGGCGTGCGGATCGACGAGTCCACCGCGATCGCGGGTACCGAGGCAGACTGGCGCTCGGCCCGGTACGAGGGGACCCGCGGATGAGCGTCGTGCTGTACTCGGCCGATCTGGTGCTGCCCATCACCGCCCCGCCGATCCCGCAGGGGGCGATCGCCGTCAGCGGCGGCCGCATCCGCCACGTCGGAGACCGGGACTGGGTGCGTCGCGAGCTCACCGCCCGCGGCGCCTCGTTCACCGAGGTGCACTGGCCGGGCGTGCTCCTGCCGGGACTCGTCAACGCCCATTCGCACCTGCAGTACACGGGAATGGCCGAGGTCGGACGCGGCAGCTACCGCGGCTTCGAGGACTGGGCGGCGGCCTTCGACCCGGTCTACGAGCGCGGGCACGACTGGAAGGCGGATGCGGCAGCCGGAGCGCGCCAGGTGATCGAGGCGGGCACGACGGCGGTCGCCGACATCGTGACCGACGCGCCCGCCGCCGGTGTGCTGCACGACGCGGGCCTTCACGGCATCACCTACTGGGAGGTGATGAGCTGGACGAACGCCGACTGGGCGGCGACCGGCAGAGCGCAGGTCGAGGCGGCGCTGGACGCGCTTCCCTCCCCGCCCGGCACCGGGCTCTCGCCCCACGCGCCGTACTCGCTCGACGTCGAGCCGCTGCTGGAGATCCCCGATATCGTGCGCGAGCGCGGCGGCCGCATCCATCTGCACCTCGGTGAGGCCGCGTTCGAGCGCGAGTCGGGCGCTCCGCATCCGATGCCGTGGCAGGAACGTCGCGCCGGCAGCTTCCGCGAGCTGCGCGGCGACGGCTTCGGCACGGGCGCCACGGAGTTCGTCGACCAGCTGGGTGTGCTCGGGCCGGACTGTCACATCGCGCACGGCGTCTACATGACCGCGCGCGATCGCGCGCTGCTGCGCGCCCGCGGTACCTCGGTGGCGCTGTGCCCCCGCTCCAACGCGGTCATCGGCCTCGACGAGCCTCCCGTGGCGGCCTACCTCGCCGAGGGCAACGGCATCGCCGTCGGCACCGACTCGCTCTCCTCGAGTCCCTCGCTCGACCTGCTGGCGGATGTGGCGGCGCTGCACCGCATCGCCCGGGCGCAGGGCTACTCCGACCGCGGACTCGCGGCGCAGCTGCTCCGGGCGGCAACCCTCGGCGGTGCACACGCGATGGGCATCGACACCGGCCCCGATCGCACCGGCTACCTGGCGGTCGGAGCCCTCGCGGACCTCGCCTTCATCGACATCGCCGTGACGACGATCGACGACACGATCGAGCACCTCGCCACCGATGGCGCGGGTCACGCCGCCGCCACCGTGATCAGCGGCGGGTTCCGGCACACGACCCCGTCCTTCACCGAGCACACCGGAGTCAGCGCATGAGCACCCGCCCCGCCACCGCCGTCACCCTCGATCTCGCCCCGCATCCCGAGGGCGGCTGGTTCCGTCGGATGTGGACCGCGACCGCGGGCGTGGAGACGCCGGCCGGTCCGAGGCCGGCAGCCACCTGCATCCACTACCTGCTGACCCCCGGCGAGCACAGCGCGTGGCACGTCGTGACGAGCGACGAGATCTGGCTCTGGCACGGACCCGGCACCCTCGAGCTGAGCTTCGGGGGCGACGGCGAGGAGCCGATCGCAGAGCGCACCGTCACCCTGGGCCCGGACCTTTCGGCGGGACACCTGGCGCAGGTGACGGTGCCGGCCGGCGTGTGGCAGTCGGCCCGTCTCGGCGGCGAGGTCGAGGTGCTCGTCAGCTGTGTCGTTTCGCCAGGTTTCAGCTTCGAGGACTGGCGCCTCGCCCGTGATTTAGGCTGAGCGCGGCGTCGGACACAGCAACCCGCCGACGCCCGACCCGACACCCCCTCTTCCTGCTTGGAGTCCCCGTGATCACGACCTCCCGCCTCCGGCGTCTGACCGTCGGCGCCGCCCTCGGCGCCGTCGCAGCGCTCGCCCTGACCGCCTGCGCCTTCGCCGGTGAGTCCGCTCCGGCCGCATCCGAGGACGGATCTCTGCCGACCCTCACCGCGGGCAAGCTCACCATCGCGACCGGTGAGCCGGCGTACGACCCCTGGGTCGTCGACAACGACCCCTCCAACCAGAAGGGCTTCGAGTCGGCCGTGTCCTACGCGCTGGCGGAGAAGCTCGGCTTCTCGGCCGACGACGTCGTGTGGGTGCGTTCCACGTTCGACAGCGCGATCGCGCCCGGGCCCAAGGACTGGGACCTCAACATCCAGCAGTTCTCGGTGACCGACGAGCGCAAGCAGGCCGTCGACTTCTCGTCGCCGTACTACACGACATCGCAGGCCGTCGTGACCTCGGACACCTCCGCCGCAGCGAACGCGACGACGATCGACCAGCTCAAGGGCTACACGGTCGGCGTCATGAGCGGCACGACCAGCTACACCGTCGCCGCCGAGGAGCTCGGCACCGACAAGCTCAGCGTCTTCAACAACAACGACGACGTCGTGCTTGCCTTCCAGTCCGGCCAGATCGACGCTTTCGTGATCGACTTGCCCACCGCTTTCTACCTCGCGAACGCCGAGCTCGACGGCGGCAAGATCCTCGGCCAGTTCGCCGACACGACCGGCGGCGACCAGCTCGCCTACGTGCTGCCCAAGGGTTCGGAGCTGACCGACCCCGTGTCGAAGGCGCTCGACGAGCTCCGCGCGGACGGCACGCTCGACGAGCTGCAGAAGACCTGGCTCAGCGAAGCCGTCGACGTTCCGGTCCTCGGCTGAACATGACCACGACCGACGCCGCGTGGCAGCCGAGCGAGCTCGAGCTCGCCCGGCGCGCCACGCGGCGCCGGCAGTCCACGAAATCGGTGCTCATCGCGCTCGCGAGCACCGTCGTCTTCGTCGGCATCGTCGGCTACGCGGTCGTCTCCAGCCCCGGCTGGGAGGACGTGCGCCGCAGCTTCTTCGACGTCGACATCGCGCTCGCCGCCTTCCCCTCGGTGCTTGCCGGGCTGTGGGTCAACATCCAGGTGCTGCTGGTCGCCGCCCTCGCCGTCGCCGTGATCGGCACCCTGCTCGCGGTGATGCGCTCGCTGCGCGGGCCGGTCTTCTTCCCGCTCCGCGCGCTGGCGACCGTCTACACCGACCTGTTCCGCGGCATGCCGCTGCTGATCGTGTTGTACCTCGTCGGGTTCGGCATCCCCGCCCTCGGCATCTTCGGGCGCGTGCCGGTGGTTCTCTGGGGCACCATCGCGATCGTGCTCACCTACTCCGCGTATGTGGCGGAGGTGCTGCGCGCCGGTATGGAGGCGGTGCACCCCTCGCAGCGGATCGCCGCCCGCTCGCTCGGACTCAGCCATGCACAGACCCTGCGCATCGTCGTCATCCCCCAGGGCGTGCGCAAAGTCGTGCCGGCCCTCATGAACGACTTCGTGTCGATGCAGAAGGATGTGGGACTCATCTCCGTCCTCGGCGCCGTCGACGCCGTGCGTGCCGCCCAGATCCAGGTCGCCGCCACCTACAACTTCACCCCGTACATCGTCGCGGGGCTCCTGTTCGTCGCCATGAGCCTGCCGATGATCCGGCTCACCGACTGGGTCTCGGCCCGCCTCGCCCGCCGCGAGCAGACCGGAGGTGTCGTGTGAGCGTTCTCGACGTCATCGGCGTGCGCAAGGACTTCGGCGACCACCAGGTGCTGCGCGGCATCGATCTCAGCCTCGCCCAGCACGAGGTCGTGGTGCTCATCGGCGCCTCCGGCTCCGGCAAGTCGACACTGCTGCGCACGATCAACCTCATCGAGCGCGTCGACGACGGCCGCATCCTGCTCAGCGGCGACGACATCACCGATCCCACGGTCGATCAGGATGCGGTGCGCGCCCGCATCGGCGTCGTGTTCCAGCACTTCAACCTCTTCCCGCACCTCCGCGTGATCGACAACGTCACGCTTGCTGCGCGCCGCGTTCACGGGGTGCCGCGTGAGCAGGCGCGTGCGCGCGGCATGGAGCTGCTCGAGACGCTGGGTCTCGGCGCGAAGGCGCGTGAGTTCCCCGACCGCCTGTCGGGCGGGCAGCAGCAGCGCGTCGCGATCGTGCGCGCGATCATGACCGATCCCGAGCTCCTGCTGCTCGACGAGATCACGAGCGCGCTCGACCCGCAGCTCGTCGGCGAGGTGCTCGATCTGGTGCGCGAGCTCAAGACCCGCGGCTCCACCATCCTGATGGCGACGCACGAGATGTCGTTCGCACGCGAGGTGGCCGACCGGATCGTGTTCATGCAGGGCGGCACGATCATCGAGCAGGGCACCCCCGCGCAGGTGTTCGATGCTCCGCAGCATCCGGAGACGATCCGGTTCCTCGAGCGCGAACGCCGCGGAGGCGCCCTCGCCTGACCCGCGCCGCCCTGCGCGCGACTTGAGTGCGCTCGAGGAGATCACCTCCGCTCGAGGGACCGACGTGCGTTCGAGGGACCGACTCTTCTGTTCGAGGGACGCGTCTTGCGGTCCCGGGACCGGAAAGCCCGCACTTCGGGTCCCTTGAACGGGGGGTGGGTGCGTTGAAGGGACGCGTCTTGCGGTCCCGGGGCCGGAAAGCCCGCACTTCGGGTCCCTCGAACAGGGAGAGGGCGGGTTCGAGGGGCACGTCTTGCGGTCTGGGGTCAGCGGGGGAGGGAGAAGAGGAAGACGAGCGCCAGCACGTAGGCGCCGGCGAAAGCCGCCAGGATGAGTAGGCCCTTCACGAGCTCCCGCTTCTGCCGCAGGCGCCGACCGCCGGCGGCGACGGCGGTCGGCGGGGTGACCAGAGGAGGCAGCGGCTCGGCGGATGCGGTCTCCGGCAGCTTGTCGTCGCGCCAGCGCGTCCACCGGTCGAGCTTCTGCGTGACGGCGTCGACAGTGGTCATCAACCAGGTCCAGGTCTCCGGGTCCGTCGTGACCAGGGGTCGCTTCGCGTACAGGAACAGCCAGTCGTCGACGATCTCGACGTCCAGCTGGGCCGCGTTGTCGATGAAGCGCGCCATGATGTCCGGCGTGAAGAGATAGAGCGCGTCGCGTTCGTAACCCTCTGGGCAGTACAACGCGAAGTACTGGTCGAACTCGCCCTCGAGGCTCAGGCGCTGCTCGGGGCCGAGCGTGACGGGCAGGTTGGACTGTCCCCACAGGCCGTTGTTGCCCAGTGCGTCGAGCACGATGTTCGGCAACACGGTGTCGAGCTTGATGGCCACGTAGCCCCAGGGATACCTGGAACCCGGCTGCGTCGAGTAACGATAGTTCGCGAACTCGACGAAGCGCCCGCTCTCGCGGCGAAGGACCGGGAAAGCAGCGCGGAACTTGCCCAGGTGGAAGATGACGCCCGGAAGATCGCGGTCGATCTCCTTCCACTCGTTGACGAGCCCGTTGGCCCGCGCGAACATGTCGGTCCGGTACTTGAACACCTGGTGCCGCTCGACAGCTTCACCGACCAATCTCCACCCGCCGGCAGCGAGCAGCACGGCACCGATCAACGGCAGCACTCCCCAGAGAAGCGTGACCTCGAGGGATTCGCCCACGAGACCGACGAAGACGACGAAGAGCGCGAAGGCGGTCCCGCCCACTCCGACGAGCAACATCGCGTTGCCGAGGGTCCCGTCGTCGGGCCCCGTCCTGGTGGGATTCCTCCGGGTGAACTCCTTCAGCTGGGCGGGGTCGATCGGGTCGGTGAGCGGCGTCGTGTCCAGGGTCATCGGTTGACCGCATCCGCATCCCACTGCAGCGACGAGCCCGCCGGCAGCGGGAGCGCTTCGAGCGCGGGGTCGGCGCACAGGGCCTCGATCAGCTCCGTGTCGCCGCCGACGATCGTGGAGTCGAAGTCCACCTCGGTGGCCAGCACCCACGACCGGTCCGACGGCCACATCAGCGACGGGGATGCGGCGAACTGCGCGAATCCGGCGCGCTCCAGCTCCGTATCGCGCCACGGGACCTCGTGCGGCCAGGTGGGATCGGCGAAGACGTCCAGCGGGCCCCAGAACAGCACGTAGTCGCGTCCGGGCAGCGACAACCGTGGCCCACGCGAGACGCCGTCGTCGAGGATGCCGGGCTGCCAGCTTCTCCTTCGCGTACGGGCGATTGAAGGGGTCGTGTATCGCGTGGGCCAGCATCTCCTGGTGTCGCTCGAGGTCCGGCTCGTCGGACGAGGAGGAGAGGAACGCTCGCGACGGTGCGATCCCGAGATGGCCGACCAGGCCGCCCCAGCCCTCCCATACCGCGGCGTATCCGACGGCGGTGCCGCGGGCGTTGAGGTGCCGGCCGATCACGGCGAGTGTCGCCGCATCCAGCTCGCCCTCGCGCGGGGCGTCGTACTCCCACCCGTCGTCGGAGCGCGAGCGCGCGCCGTAGACCGGCCCGTCGACCGGTGCGCGGCCGACCAGCGCGCCCCACTGCGCCGTCGGGTGTAGTTCTGTGCCGAAGGATGCGGCGGCGTCACGCCACCGGGCGGTCTCGGTGTCGATCTCGGGCTGGGCGTCGGCGAAGGCGTCCCACGCACGACGATGCTCGTCCTGCGGAAGAGGCGGCCACGCCATCCCGACCGGACGCGACCGGGTCGTCGGGTGGAACACGCGGGCATAGGCGGCGAAGCCGCGGGGAACGACGTCGTGCATCGTCCCCTGCCACGGATCGTCCGTCCGCTCGCGCAGCCAATCGCCGACAGAGACGTCCGGGGTCCACTCCATGCCGCCACGCTACCGGCCGCGATCAGGCCCGGATGCGGCGGCGAGCCGCATCCGCTAGACTTCTGAGGTTGTCTGGATACGTCTGTGTCCCGGCACGTGCATTACACCCTCCTGCTACCGGGAAGTGCCCGGCAGCCGTTCTAGTCCGAAGGAGGTGGGTTAGTGACGCACTCGCACCAGTACGAGCTCATGGTCATCTTCGACCCCGAGATCGACGAGCGTCAGGTTGCCCCCAACCTCGACAAGTTCCTGAAGGTCATCACCAACGATGGCGGTTCGGTGGACAAGGTCGATGTCTGGGGCCGTCGTCGTCTCGCGTACGAGATCCAGAAGAAGTCCGAGGGCATCTACGCCGTCGTCAACTTCGTCGCCACGAGCGAGGCCACCCAGGAGCTCGACCGTCAGCTGAAGCTGAACGAGTCGATCCTGCGCACCAAGGTCCTCCGCGCCGAAGAGGCGATCGCTCAGGTCGCCGCCGAAGCCAAGCGCTCCGAGGAGAAGGCAGCCCGCAAGGCCGCCGCTCCCGCGAAGGCAGCAAAGGCCTAAGGCTCATGGCCGGCGAAACCGTCATCACCGTCGTGGGTAACCTCACGGCCGATCCCGAACTGCGTTACACGCAGAACGGGCTCCCCGTCGCGAACTTCACGATCGCCTCCACGCCGCGCAACTTCGATCGCGCGTCGGGTGAATGGAAGGACGGCGAAGCGCTGTTCCTTCGTGCATCGGTGTGGCGTGAGTTCGCCGAGCACGTTGCGGGTTCGCTGACGAAGGGAAGCCGCGTCATCGCGACCGGCCGCCTGAAGCAGCGCTCCTACCAGGACCGTGAGGGCAACAACCGCACCTCCATCGAGCTCGAGGTCGACGAGATCGGCCCGAGCCTGCGCTACGCCACCGCTCAGGTGACGCGCGCGGCCGGTGGCAACAGCGGTGGTGGCGGCGGACAGCCGCGTGCCCAGGTCGCCGACGAGCCGTGGGCGACCCCCGGCTCGCCTGCCGGCGGCAACAACACGGCGAACGGTGCCGACGCATGGGGCGCCCCCGGCGCCTACGGCGACGACACCCCGTTCTGACAACACACTTCTTTTTAAGGAAACAACATGGCTGGAAAGTCGAGCGGCGACCGCCGCAAGCCGCGGAAGGGCGCGAAGAACGCTGCTCCCGCGAAGGCGATCCGCGTCGGCGTCATTGACTACAAGGACGTCGCCACGCTTCGCAAGTTCATCTCGGAGCGTGGAAAGATCCGCGCCCGTCGTATCACCGGTGTCTCGGTGCAGGAGCAGCGTCTGATCGCCCGCGCGATCAAGAACGCCCGTGAAATGGCGCTCCTGCCCTACGCTGGCGCAGGCCGGTAAGGGGTACCGACATGGCAAAGCTGATTCTCACGAACGAGGTCACCGGGCTCGGTAGCGCCGGTGACGTGGTCGAGGTCAAGAACGGGTACGCCCGCAACTACCTCATCCCCCAGGGCTTCGCTGTCGCGTGGACCCGTGGTGGCGAGAAGCAGGTCGCGTCGATCCGCGCTGCCCGCGAGGCTCGCGCGATCCACGACCACGAGGACGCCGTCGCACTGAAGAACGCTCTCGAGGCCGACAAGGTCAAGCTCACCGTCAAGGCGGGCGCTGAGGGTCGTCTGTTCGGCTCGGTCAAGACCGAGGACGTCGCCAACGCCGTCAAGACCGCCGGTATCGGCGAGATCGACAAGCGCAAGGTGCAGTTCACGTCGCCGATCAAGTCGGTGGGTGTGCACGAGGCCACGGTTCGTCTGCGCGACGACGTGACCGCCGTGATCTCCCTCCAGGTGGTCGCCGCGAAGTAACGCCTTCAGGGCATGCCGGATGGCGGGGAGTCGATGAGACTCCCCGCCATCCGCCGTTGCCACCCTCAGATCCGAGCGTGACGGCGGCGGGCGATGAGCGCGATGAGCGCGCCGAGCCCTGCCAGGAGGAAGGCGCCGAGCGCGAGGCCCGTCACATCCGCTCCGCCCGTCATCGCGAGCGAGCCGTCAGCCGTCCGGGCGCCGGCGCTGACGACACCGGTCACCGCAGCGGGGCTTCCGTTCGCACCGGGCGTTCCCGGGGTACCGGGGGTTCCGGGCGTTCCCGGGGTGCCGGGCGTGCCGGGCTCTCCGGGCGTGCCGGGCTCTCCGGGGGTGCCGGGCTCACCGGGGGTGCCCGGCTCACCGGGCGTTCCGGGCTCGCCGGGGGTGCCCGGCGTGGTTCCCGGGTTCTCGGTGGTCGAGTCGCCGGTCACCGAGATGGCGTTGCCGCCGAGGGTGATCGGCGCGGTGATGGGCAGACCCAGCTGGGTGCCGCCCAGGATGCCGTCCTCACCCGAGGTGAGCGCCGGGACCGTGCCGCTGCCGGTCGGAGCGACCGTTGCTGCGTCGGTGGAGGTGCTGTCGCCCGTCACCGAGACGGCGTTGCCGCCCGCGGTGACCGGAGCAGCGATGGGTGCGAGCACCTGCGTGCCGCCGAGGATGCCGTCCGTGCCGTCCGTCATCGCGCCGTCGGTGCTGCCGGAACCGGTGGTTCCGGCAGCCGTGGTGGCGTCGGCGGTGGTGCTGTCTCCGGTGAGGGAGATGGCGTTGCCGCCCACGGTCACGGGAGCCGCGATCGGGGCGACCGCCTGCGTGCCGCCGAGGATGCCGTCGGTGCCGTCCGTCATCGCGCCGCCCGCGCTGCCCGACCCGGTGGATGCGGGTGCCGTGGCGGCGTCGCTGCTCGTGCTGTCGCCGAGCAGCGAGATGGCGTTGCCGCCGACCGTCACCGGGGCGGTGACGGGTGCGACGACCTGGGTGCCGCTGACGGCACCGTCGGAGCCGCCGGTCATCGCGCCGTCCGCGCTGCCGGATTCGGTGGTTCCCGTGGCGGTGGTGGCGTCCGTGGTGTCGCTGTCACCGAGCAGCGAGATGGCGTTGCCGCTGACGGTGACCGGGGCGGTGACGGGTGCGACCACCTGGGTACCGCCGGCGACGCTGTCGGTTCCGTCGGTGGTGGCGGGCGATCCCGCATCCGACGTCGGCGCGGCGGGAGCCGTCTCGGCGCCGGACGACGTGCTGTCGCCGGTGAGCGAGATGCTCGTGCCGCTGACGGTGACGGGGATCGTCACATCGACCAGCGCCTGAGTGCCGCTGGCGATCCCGTCGGTGCCTGACGTCTCGTTCGAGCCCGTGCTGGCCGTGGGCGCGGCCACCTCGGTCGCCGCATCCTGCGACGCGGAGTCTCCCAGCAGGGAGATGGCGTTGCCGCTGACCGTGACGGGGACCGCCACGTTGATCAGGCCCTGGGTGCCCGAGAGCAGGCCGTCCTGCCCGTCTGTCTCGGCCGCGTTGGCGACCGTTGCTCCGGCGATGGCGATGCCGCCGCCGATGAGCGCTCCGAGGAGCACTCGCTTTGCGAATGTACGCATGATTCTGTCTCCTGATTGATCGATTCGGACCGCGCGCAAGCGCGGATGCACGCGAGCGTGCAGGGATGTGTCGCGTGCGAGACGCGACCCGAATCGGTCAGTCGGGGGCGACGTCGGTGTCGAAGACCGGGGATGAGGGAAGATCATCGTCGCCGTCGCGGGGAGCGACGGCCGAGCCTGCAGAACCAGGCCACGCGGAGCTCTCCACCCATCCGAGGGCGAAGCTCAACGAGCCAGAGGAGGAGCCCGAAGAAGACGAGCCGGAGGGCGCAGAGCTCTCCCAGGGAGCCGCGTGTCCGGGAAGCGGCGGTGCGCCGAAGAGATCCAGGCTGCGGGCGGGCGCGGCCGCACTCGGCGTGGCGAACGCGGCTCCGCCGGCTCCCGCGACGCTCGCATGGCGCGCGTCCACCGTTGCTGTCAGCGCGGCCACGAGGGCTGCGGTGGCCGCTTCCTGCGTCGGGTGAGGACTCGCGCCGGGCTCGGCCACCTCATCCGTGCCCGGAAGGGGAACGGACGGGACGACTCCCCCGTTCGTCGGCTGACCGGGCGTGCCGATGACGGTGCCGACCGTGTCGTCCACCGAGCCGACCACACCGGGAACAGCGCCGACCACGCCGGAAACGACGCCCACCACGCTCGGAAGGTCGATCGCGCCGACGACGTCGGAGACGACGGGAACCGGCTCCACGATCCCACCCACCCCGTCGACGACCGGCTGCACGACGTCGGTGACGACGGGCTGCACGATCTCTGTGACGACGGGCTCGACGACGGGCTGAAGCTCCGGGACGACCTCGGGCACGTAGGCGACGGTGTCCGACACGGCGGTCGTCACGGTCGAGACCGTCTGCGAGGCCGCATCCGTCACGGGGGCGACGGGCGGAAGGATGTCGCCGACGGCGCCCGTCGTCGCGCCGACGAGGTCTGACGCCGCGCCTGTGATGCCGCCCACGAGCCCGATGAGGCCGCCGCGATCGTCGTCGTCCGCGTGCGCGGAGGAGGTGGAGGTCAGCACGGAGACGCCCGCCCAGAGCAGGCCGACGCCGGCGGCGAGCAGGAGAATCCGGCCCGCGCGTCGCGATGATCCGTTCACTGACTCGTCCACGTCACCCCCTGTGCGTCACTGGCAGGTCAGTTGTGCCCGGCAACTTACTGGTACGTCGGCGTGTCGCAGGGGGGCTTGCGCAACGGCGGAAAAAGTGGCAGTCGGCTTCTCTTCGAACAGGTCATCGGGCGGCTGCTCCTGTGCACAACTCGGGTCGATTCGCAACCTTAAAGCATGACTTCAACCACATGACATTCCGCGGGTGTGGGTAACGAGAATACCCCGGTCAGAAGCAATAAAACTCGCAGCACGAGACCGAGGTTATCCACTTATCCACAGTATCCGTCCACAGGGTGCGCGGCGTTTCGCGCAATTTCCCCACAGGGTTATCCACAGGGCCGTTTGCGTGTCGAATGAGCCGACTTTAGCGTGGGGGAGGCTTCAGAGCCGGCCCGAGAAAAGGGCCCGCGTGCGTCAGGGGAGACGCGATGTCGGAGGCGGGTGATGTGCTTACGCATCGTCCGTTTTCGTGTGCGCGGGCGCGCGGAACGCGGGTCGATCACGTTCGAACAGCGACGCCTTCCGGCGCCAGAGGGGAGTGTGGGCACTCGTGTCCATCGCCGACATCCCAGCGGACCGCCTCGAGCCCCGACGCGAGTACGAACGAACGCCCCCGCATGACGTGCTCGCCGAGCAGAGCACCCTGGGCGGCATGCTCCTCTCGAAGGATGCGGTGGCCGACGTCATCGAGAGCCTGCGCGGCGCGGACTTCTATGTCCCGAAGCACGAGCTGATCTTCGAGGCCATCCTCACGCTCTACTCGCACGGCGAGCCGACCGATGTCATCGCCGTGACCGACGAGCTCATCAAGACCGGTGACCTGCAGCGCGCGGGTGGCGCCGACTACCTGCACACGCTCACCTCGATCGTTCCGACCGCGGCGAACGCCGGCTACTACGCCTCGATCGTCTCCGAGCGGGCACTGCTGCGCCGCCTCGTCGAGGCGGGCACGCGCATCGTGCAGATGGGCTACGCCGGTCAGGGTGAGGCGACCGAGATCGTGAACTCGGCTCAGGCCGAGATCTACTCGGTCACCGGAACCGAGACCACCGAAGACTACGTTCCCCTGACAACGGCGGTGGATGCGGCCGTCGAGGAGATCGAGGCCGCTCGCGGTCGCGACGGCTCGATGACGGGTGTGCCCACGGGCTTCGCCCAGCTCGACGAGCTGACCAACGGCCTGCACGGCGGTCAGATGATCGTCGTCGCCGCCCGCCCCGCCATGGGTAAGTCGACCCTCGCGCTCGACTTCGCCCGCGCGGCCGCGATCAAGCACAACATGCCCGCGATCTTCTTCTCGCTCGAAATGGGCCGCAGCGAGATCGCCATGCGTCTGATGAGCGCCGAGGGCGCCATCCCGCTGCAGAACATGCGCAAGGGCACCCTCGACCAGCGCGACTGGACCACGGTCGCCGCCACCCGTGGCCGCATCAACGACGCGCCTCTGTACATCGACGACAGCCCCAACATGACGCTCGTCGAGATCCGCGCCAAGTGCCGACGCCTCAAGCAGCGCGTCGGGCTCAAGATGGTCATCATCGACTACCTGCAGCTGATGACCAGCGGCAAGAAGGTCGAGTCGCGCCAGCAGGAGGTCAGCGAGTTCTCGCGTGCGCTCAAGCTGCTCGCGAAGGAGCTGCAGGTTCCCGTCATCGCTCTGTCGCAGCTGAACCGTGGTTCCGAACAGCGTCAGGACAAGCGCCCCCAGGTGAGCGACCTGCGTGAGTCCGGCTCGATCGAGCAGGACGCCGACATGGTCATGCTGCTGCACCGCGACTCGGTGTACGACAAGGACGTGCGCCCCGGCGAGGCCGACCTCATCATCGCGAAGCACCGTAACGGCCCGACCGCGACGATCGAGATCGCCTTCCAGGGCCACTTCTCGCGCTTCACCGACATGGCTGCGGGGATGTAGCGGGGTTCGATCAGCGCTACGAAGCGGCGCCGTGGTCATCTCTCCCCGGTAGTCAGCGATTCGCGCCCTCGTCCTCCCAGAGGCGGGGGCCGGCGCCCTCGCTGCCGAGGGCGTCGGCGGGGTTCTGCAGCGAACAGGTCCGCAAGCTCAGGCAGCCGCAGCCCATGCATCCGGTGAGGTCGTTGCGCAGACGTTCGAGTGAGCGGATGCGGCTGTCGAGTTCCTCACGCCACATGCGGGACAGGCGGGCCCAGTCCTTCTTCGTCGGCGTGCGGCCTTCCGGAAGCGAGTCGAGCGCGGTGCGGATGTCCGCGCATCGGCGTCCGCCGGCGGCTCGATGGCGGGCGGGAACACGCCCCACTGCCGCCACTCGTCCGCGTGCGGGGTGACGTGCTCGTTCAACCCGGCGATCAACTCGGAGGAGAGGTGGAACGGGATGCCGAAGTGCTTTGCGATTGAGTACGCCTGGAAAGCGCGGTAGGTCGCGAGGTGCGCGAAGCCTTCGTCGGCCGGGTAGTCACCGTAGGTGAAGCGGAAGGTCTCGGCGATCTGGCCGGATCGCACCGCGGCCGTCGCCGTGTCGTTGAGTGCGTCGTACGACGCGATGGGGTCGTCACCCAAGAGGTCTGCGTCTGCGTACGGGTCGCCGTCGGCGGCTGCGCGGCCGGCGAGGACATCGGGAATCCAGGCTTCGTCGTAGGCATGTCGCCCGAGGATGCCGAGCAGCGTGGGTGACTCGAGCTGGCTCCACTCCTTCGGCACGGGCGCGGAGAAGTCGGCGGGATCGAGCTGATCGATGACCTCGCGCAGCGCGGCATCGGCGTGCAGGAACAGTTCGGCTGGAGTCATGGCGATGACGGTACTCCGGGGGTCCGGCATCGACCAGACCAGGAGCATCTTTTCCCTACTCGGCGGTTTCCGCATCCCGCCGGGCGAGGTGTTCGGAGCGCAGGATCGCCCAGACCTGCTTGTCGTGGAAGACGCCACCGTTCCGCCACGCGCCGCGGAGGGTGGCTTCGTGCCGCATCCCTACGCGTTCTGCGACCGCCGCGCTCCGGACGTTGTCGGCGCGACACCGCCACTCGGCGCGGTTGAGCCCGCGATCGAGCAGCGCCCAGTCGAGGAGCGCGGTCACCGCGCGCGTGACGAGTCCTCGTCCCTCGTCGGCCGGCTCGAGCCAGCACCCGATCTCGCAGACTCCCGCTGCGGCACTGAAACTCACGAACATGACGCCGCCGCGCAGCACGCCGTCGACCCAGATCCCGTACAGACGCCCGCCGTCGGCTGCGGCCGAGTTCGCGTAGCGGGTAAGGGTCGCCGCGGCGCCCTCGATGGAATCCGTCACGAACGACGGTCCGACCCAGGGGCGGATGAACTCTCGCGCCCGGTCGAGATGGTCAGCGAACTCCTCGGCCTGCCAGATCTCGAGGGGGCTCAGGTGGGCGGTCGCATCGAGCTCATGTCGGAACATGAGACCAGCGTTGCATAACGAGTGTTATGTCGTCCAGACTGAGCGAGTGACGAGATCGGATGCGTACCGGCAGCGCCGCGAGGACGTGGCTGCGGCGGTCTGGCGCGTCCTCGACCAAGCGGGGTTCGCAGGCTTGTCGATGCGCGCGGTCGCCCGCGAACTCGACGCGACCACCGGCATCGTGACGCACTACTTCCCGTCGAAGCGGGAGCTCACGAGCTTCGCGCTCGAACTCCTCGCCCAGAGATCGGCAACACGAGCACGCCCCGCCACCGCCACGGGGCCCGCCGACCTGCGCTCCGCGCTCCTCGACATGCTCCCGCTCGACGCTGTTTCGCAGACCTCGAATCGCATCTGGATCTCCTCCTGGGACGCCGCTCTCGCCGACGAGCATCACGCCGCGGAGCACGCCGATCGCTATCGGGCCAGTCGGGCGAAGGTTGCCGGCCTCGTCTTCGAGTTCCTTCCCGAAGGCGAACGCGACGACGAGCGGGTCGACCGCGTCACCGAGACACTGCACTCATTCGTGCTCGGCCTGACGGTTCAGGCGGTGCTCGACCCCGCCGCCTATCCGCCGGAGCGTCAGATCGCGCTGCTCGACGGCCTCCTCAGCGACCTCGGGATGCCGCCTCACTGAACTGCGGCTAAGAACAGCAACCTCCACGAGGCACTTCAAAGTGCCTTTTGTAAGGCCCATCCGGATGACTCACAATCTGGTTACGAACCAGAAGTGAGGTATTGATCATGTCATCCAATGAGGCCCCGATCGTCATCGAAGTATGGGCTGACCTCGGCTGCCCGTGGTGCTACGTCGGCAAGCACCGGCTGCAGCGAGCGATCGACGCACGCCCGGATGCCGATCGGTTCGAGGTGAAGATCCGATCCTTCGAACTCAACCCGAACGCTCCGCACACGCCGGAGATGATCGAGAGCGCCTTCATCCGCTCGCATGGTGGGAACGCCGACGCCGTCCTGCAGGCCGAACGTCAGATCCAAGCGCTCTCGCAGCGGGAAGGCTTGCCGTTCTCGCTCGACCGGCTGAACGCCAACACCTTCGACTTCCACCGCGTCGCGCACTACGCGGATGAGGCGGGCAAGGGTCTCGAGTTCTTCTCCCGCGCCCAGGACCGCTTCTTCGCCGGGGAGGTCAACCCGTTCGACGCCGACGTTCTCGCGGAGGTCGCCGAAGAGGTGGGGTTGTCCGGCGAGCGTGTCCGGCAGGTCCTGGCGAGCGACGAGTACGCCGACGCGGTGCGCGCCGACACTCGGGAAGGCCAAGAGCTCGGCGACCAGGGTGTGCCGTTCGCGGTGTTCGGTCGCCGCTTCGCCGCTTCGGGCGCGCAGTCCGTCGAGGCGTACGCACGTGTGCTCGACACCGTCGCGGCGGAGAACTCGGAGGATGCCGCGTGAGCACGGATGCCAGCGCCAAGCCTGTACTGCAGACCGTGGGTGACGCGGATGCGGCGGCCTGCGATCCCGACGGGGATGCCTGCGCGCTCCCGGCTGTCATGAACTCGTGACCGCCGCACCCACACGTATCGACGAACCAAGGAACATCATGCCCACCATCGCCATCGTCGGGGCCGGCACCGGTCTCGGACTCTCCCTCGCCCGAACCTTCGGCGCGCGGGGCTTCAGCGTCGCGCTCATCTCACGCAACAAGACCAAGCTCGACGCCCTGGTGGCTGAGCTCGCCTCCGACGGGATCACCGCGGCAGGCTTCGCCGCCGACGTGCTCGACCGTCCCGCGCTGCGTGCAGCCCTCGAGTCCGCGAAGGCGCACTTCGGCGGCATCGACGTGCTGGAGTACTCGCCCTCCGATGCGTCCGCCGGACCTCTCGCGCCCGTCGACATCCGCGATGCGACTCCCGAGAACGTC
Organism: Microbacterium sp. KU4F; assembly: GCF_056868075.1. NCBI lineage: Bacteria > Bacillati > Actinomycetota > Actinomycetes > Micrococcales > Microbacteriaceae > Microbacterium > Microbacterium sp. KU4F. Next base: position 2,162,397 of record NZ_CP200324.1, read on the forward strand.
CAGCCGCAGATCGAGTACTACCTCTACGGCGCGATGACGGCGGCCGACGTCATCCTGCCCGACCTGCTCGCGTCCGGCGCCGGCACGCTGCTGTTCACCACGGGCGCCGGCTCGCTCTATCCGGTCGCCCAGTACGGCAATGTCACCGCCGACGGAGCCGCGCTGCGCAATTGGGCGCTCAACCTCGGCCAGGCGCTGTCGGGAACCGGCGTGCATGTGGCCCACGTCGCGATCGCGCTGATGATCGCCGACCAGGCTCCCGCGCCCGGCGTCGACTTCCTCCCGGCCGACGACATCGCGCCCCTGTACTGGGATGTGCACCACACCCGCGCGGTGCACGAGCTGGTCGTCAAGAAGTGACCGGATGCGGGACGTTCGTCAGCGCAGCGCGAGCGCCCCGGTTCCTCGTCCGACCCCGGTGATCTCGTGCTCGCGACGACTGGCGGCGACAGCGGGGTGGTGGGTCGCCGCCCACCCGGCCAGCGCCATGACGGCATCCAGCAGCGACCGCCCCAGCTCGGTCAGCTCGTACTCGACCCGGGGCGGCACCTCGGGGTACGCCGTACGGGTGAGCAGGCCGTCCCGCTCCAGCGCCTTCAGGGTCACGGTGAGCATGCGCTGCGAGATGCCCGGGATGCTCGCCTGCAGGTCGGAGTAGCGCAGCGGCCCCCCGCCGAGCGTGCTCACGACCAGCACCGTCCACTTGTCGCCGATGCGATCGAGCACCTCGCGGATGAACCCGCTCTCCTCCGGCCACGCCCGACACGGACCGCTGATCGTCCTCGGTGACGCCATCTTCCGACCTCCTCTGTAGCCGACATATTCATCATCATGTTGCCACACGATCAGTGCGCAACATGCTGAAAGGACCGTAAATAACAACCCTCCTCGTTCTCGGCGGCAGCGGCCGCACCGGTATCCACGTGCTGCAGCAGGCCGCCGAGCGCGGTCACCGCGTGCGCGCGCTCGTGCGCAGTCCCGAGGCACTCGATGCCCCCGCCGGAGTGGAACTGATCGCGGGGACGCCGGCGAACATCGACGACATTCGCCGCGCAGCGGACGGTGTCGAGGCCGTCGTCAGCGCCCTGAACAACTCGCGGGCCAGCGACAACCCCTGGGCGAAGTCCGTCAGCCCGCCGAGCTTCATGACGGATGCGACGCGCGACACGCTCACGGTGATGAAAGAGAACGGCATCCGCCGGATCTCCGTCGCATCCACCGTGGGCGCAGGCGACTCCTGGCCGACGCTCAACCCGCTCTTCAAGGCACTGATCAAGATCTCCGGCATTCGTCACGGCTACAACGACCACCATGGCGTGGATGCGGTGATCCGCTCCTCGGACGCGGAGTGGGTGCTGGCCCGCTCGGTCGCCCTGAGCGATGCGCCGCCGAGCGGGCCGCTTCGCGCCGCGCTCGCCGGCACGGAGAAGCCGGGCATGAGCGTCAGCCGCGCCGAGGTCGCCCGATTCCTCCTGGACGCCCTCGAGGACGACACGTGGCTGCGCCGGGCTCCGCTGATCTGGAACGCCCGCGCACCGCGCGGTTGAGTGCTCTCCGCACCCACACGACACCACACTGAAGAGAAGGAACCCCTCCTATGTTGATCGCCTACTGGATCGTCGCCGGTCTGCTCGCCCTCGCCTACCTCGCCGCAGGGGCCATGAAGACATTTCGTTCCCCGGACGCCCTTGTCGCCTCGGGCATCGGCTGGGCCACTGACGTTCCCCTCGCCGCCGTCCGCGCGATCGGAGTCGTCGAGGTGCTCGGCGCGATCGGCCTGATCCTGCCGCCGCTCACCGGAAGCGCCCCGATCCTGGCGCCCCTCGCCGCGATCGGACTCGTGCTCGTTCAGCTCGGTGCCGTCGTCTTCCACCTGCGCCGCGGCGAGGCGAAGGTGGTGCCGATGAACCTCGTGCTCCTGCTGCTGGCCGTCGCCGCGGCGGTACTCGGGTTCATCGTCTGGGCGTGAGCCCGGGCGTCGATCAGCGCGAGTGGCCGACCGCCCGCCGCATCAGGGTGACCTGGAGCGGCAGCCGCACGAGCGACACCGCGAACGCGGCCCACGCCTTCAGGGTGCGCCGACGAGCGGCGCGACGTCCGAGATCGATGCTCATCTGCGCGTTGGCGGGCCAGACGGCGGCGAGCACCACCGCGCTCGCGCGCCCCGCGGCCACACGCGTCGCCGGTATGGCGAGACCGGCGGCGCACGCGAGCTCGGCGACGCCCGAGACCAGCACGAGCGCCGTGTCCCACCGCCGAAGCGCGTGGGGGATGATCGGCGTGAAGACGCCCGGCCGTACGAGATGGATGACGCCCGACACCGCGAACGGGACCAGCACGATCCACGGGATGGTGGCTGTGGGCTTCTTCGCGCGACGGGTCATCAGGCCATTGTGAGGCTGCTCGCGCGGGATCGGAACTCGTAAGACGTCGACGCGTCGCCATCCCTTCCCGCAAGCACAATGGACGAATGCCCCGCATCCAGCTGGCCGGAACCCTGATCTGCACGAATGACGAGCAGGCGGCGATCGTCGCGACGCACCTTTCGCGTCACATCGAGCTCACGCGGGCGGAGTCGGGCTGCATCCGATTCGACGTGACGCCCACGGCCGACCCGTTGGTGTGGGAGGTGGCGGAGCTGTTCGCCACGGCGGAGGCGTTTCGCGCCCACCAGGAGCGCGTGGCGGCGAGCGAATGGGGTACCGCAACCGCGGGGATCGAGCGGAACTACACGATCGTCGAGCTCGCCAACTGAGGTGGCGAACGAGGCTGACGCGCGTGCCCTCAGCCTCGCCCCGTGGAGCCCACACGCGGGCGGGGCCGCGCCGCCGATCGATACGGCCGACGCGACCCCACCCGCGGGTCGGAGATGGATCAGGCGCGTCGGATCCGGCGCCGCACGATGAGCGCGACCGCGCCGATCATCAGGAGCCCGACGGCGAGCAGCGGCACGACCAGGGGCAGTGGCGCGCCGCCGGTCGTGGCCAGCGCGGCAGCGCGGGATGCCGCGGTGACGGTGATCGGCGTCGACGCGGTCACCCCACTCGCCGCACCCGTGACGGCGATCGTGTGCGCCCCGGCGTGGGTGCTTGCCGGCACGGTGACGGTGGCCCCGATCGTGCCGTTCGCCGAGGCGACCGCGGTGCCGAGCTGCACCGGCGTCGAGTGCAGCTCGATCGTGACCGTCTCTCCGGGCTGGAAGCCCGCGCCCGTGATCGTGACTCTGCCGCCGGCGGTGACGGTCGTGTCGCCGAGAGAGACGACCGCGGTCGTCACGCCGGATGCCGTCGCCGTCCGCGTCTGCGGCGCGTAGCCGTCCTTCGAGCCGGTGACCTGAACGCTGAGCGTCTGTCCGACATCCGCGAAGCCCGCGGTGTAGGTGGTGGCCGTTGCATCCGGGATCGGGATGTTCCCGCGGAACCACTGGTAGGAGAGCGCGACCGGAGCCGGTGCCCAGTCGCCGGGCGTCACGGTCAGCGTCTGTCCGGCGGCCGGCGTTCCGCTGATCGCCGGTGTGCCGGCCGTCAGCGTGACTCCCACCGGTGTCGTGTTCACGAGGTGCAGCGCGCCGTTCTCGACCCGCAGCGCCGGGGTGTAGCCGGCGGGCAGCCCGTCGACCTGCACGCTGCCGAACGTCGTACTCGCACTGACTCCGTGGAAGGTGGCGACGACGGTGTCATCGGTGGGGACGACGCCGTTCGCGAACGAGATCTTCACGGCACCGGCGACCGACGCGGTGCCGTTCACGACGAGCGCCGGGGCCGGGCTGTCGACCGTCAGGTCGAGCGTGCTCGCGGACGAGAGGGTCAGGTCGCCGCCGACCTGCACCGGGGCGGACGACGTGTCGGCCAGGGTGCCGTCCGCGACCGAGACCGAGCCCGTGCCGAGAGCGTCGGCGGACGCCGCCGCCAGTGTGCCGCCATTGACCGTCGTCCCGCCGGTGAAGGAGTTGTCGCCGGTGAGCGTGAGCGCACCGGTGCCGGACTTGGTCAGCGAGCCGGAACCGGTGATGTCGTTGCGCCACGAGTCGGCCGCGCTGAATCCGCCCTGCGCGGCATCCATGTCGACGGACACATCCGTGGTGAACGCGCCGTAGCCGTCGGCGGCGGCGAAGAGGTTGAGGCGTCCCCATCCTTCTGCGTCATCGAGGAACGCGTAGCCGGAACCGAGCCCCGTGGTCTGCAGCACCCAGCGGCGCTGGTCGGCGCTGAGATACTGCAGGCGGGAGGCTAGCAGCACCTCCGCCCCCTTCGGCACGGTGACGGGAAGGGTCGTGTCACCCGTGCGGGGCAGCCCGTAGGTCAGCCGCTCGGTGTAGAGCTTCGCGTTCGCGTCGTGGTCCGCGTAGGCATCCGCACCCGCGCCCGGTGTGGCGAGCAGGGCCTCGGCGGCGGTGCGCGCCGCGCTCAGCTGCTCCGCGTTCTTCGGATCGTTCAGCGCGGCGGCGGCAACGGCGGTCGACAGGATGCGGCCTCCGATCACGTCTCCTGGCGAGTGCATGCCCGCCACGATGCGGCTGTTGCCGATCTCGGAGGCGCTGGTCAGCATGGCCTGGAAGCGCTCGGGCGCGGCATAGGCGAGTGCGAGCGACGCGAGGTAGGCCGCGTTGGTGTGACCGCTGGGGTAGCCGCCGTCGTTGAGCGCATTGGCGTCGGGCTGCTTGGCGGGAACGAGCGTGGGCAGAACCTGCACGTCGGAGCTCCAGCGGAACGGCCGCGCATAGTTGTAGTACGCCTTCGACGGGTTCGTCGACGCCGAGGAGCCGCGGAACACCTCGACGAGGGAGACCATCGCTCCGTACGTCGAGTTCTGATCCGCCCACGACCCCGACGCGTTGCCCGTGTCGTCATACTTCACGCTCGTCGCGTCCGCAGGGATCTGGTCGGGGATGCTGGTGCCGGCGTTCGTGCCGGCGCGGAACGCATCGGCCCACGGGCCGAGGCCCTGCACGGCGGAGTAGTTCTGATTGCGCCGGTCGTAGAGGTAGGCGGCCTGCGCCTGCGCGGCGGTGCGCGTCTGGGTGATCTCGGCGACCGTGGCGATGTTCGCGTCCAGCACGGTGTGGTTCAGGATCGTTCCGACACTCTCGGGCAGGAACTTGCCGTTCGCGTCGAACGCCGGCGTCGGCGGGACGGCGGGCGTCCAGTAGGCGAGCATCGGCGACAGCAGCCCGATCGCCGCGTTCGTCTCCGGCGTCTTGTTGTCGCTCGTGTTGGTCGTGTACGCGTCGACGTAGTACCGGCCCCACGCGTCGGGGTGCGCGGCGATCGGGTCGACCGGGTCGGCGTGCGCCGGCGCGGCGATGCCGACGGCGAGCAGCCCGGCGAGTGTGGAAGCGGTGAGGGCGGCTGCGCGGCGACGCCGCGAGGGGATGCGGGGCATGAGGGGTCTTCTCCAGGGGGTTCGCGGGCACGGCGCACGCCCTGCGATCACACCCCGGCGCAGTGACCGACACGCGGACTCCCGGTGAACGGAAGCGGTCCGATGTCGATGCGGGTGCCGCGCGTCACACCGGAGAAGGGGAGTGATCCCGTCGACGAGCACGTCGTACGGCGTAGAGAAGCTGTGGACGATTCCGCGCCACTGGGGAAACGTCAGAATCTCGCGCCCGTGGCGACGATGATCACACTGAGCAAGGCAGGGATAGCGGTGAGGCAGAGCGTGACGATCGACACAAGCATCGCCGCGACTCCGACTCTCGCCCCTCTCAATTCCGGCCGCGAGCGCAACCGAGATCGCGACGATATCGCCAGCGCGATGGCGACAACAGCAGCGGCTACCGCGAGAAGAGGGAGGGCGATGAGAGCCATCGACGCGACGGCGGCGACGAGCCCCAGAATCGCTCTACCGTCCACGGGGCCCCGCCGATGAAGAGCGGTTTCGCTTGTCTCATTCATATGAAGCCTCCCGTGGCAAGCCTATGCATGCCACGGGAGGCGCCCATTCCCAATCAGTAGGTGGTCGTCCAGGCCTGTGTTGCGTTGACCCGCAACGACAGATACAGATCTTCGCTGGAGAGGCCATTCCAAGACGTGAAGCGGGAGTACATGGTGACAACTGCCTCCTGCTGCGGTGTCGCGTTCGCCCGCACCGTGGTGAGGGTGGGTGCGGTCGCGGTCCCATAGTGAGCGACGACCTGCGCGTCGCGGGCATTGGAGATGCTCGCCCCGCTTGCCCAACGCGAATAGTCAGCGCGGAACTGAAGGCTCATAGTTCCGTTGCCGTTACTCACGAGGCAATTCGCGTAACTCGCGTACCCGCCGCCGCTGTAACTCGTGCAATCAGAAACCGCCCGTGTTCCCACTCCGCCCTCATTGACCTCTTCGACCGGCTTCTCGAAACCGGTCACGGAGATTGAACCGTCCTCGAACACGCTGACATACTCTGTCTGCTCGGCGGAATCTCTCTCATACGTCGTGACCGGCTCGGCGCCGCTCGTCATCGAGTCGAGGATCTCACCGGCAGCGAGCTGTTCGAGAAGTTCGTTCTGCGTCGCTTCGTCGACGCCGTACCGGTCGTAGAACTCCTCGAATGCTGCAGCGTCGGCGGTGGTGGGGCTGGTCGCACTGGCTGAGGTCGCACCCAGGAAAACCATGGCTCCCGCCGTGGCGACGGCCAAACAAGCTTTAGTGATCGTTCTCTTCTTCATCATCTGTGGTCTCCGCTCTTTATCAGTTGAAGTTCTGCTCGGACCATGCCTGCTGCCCGTTCACCTTGAGAGTGACAACGGTAGTGAAAGAGGTCGCGGTCGACGAGTATTGGGATGTCGCCGTCGCGCGAGCGGGGTCGCTCATGTTGCCGTTGCTGCGATCGATTCGCAACACCGGGGTCGTTGCTTGCCCGCCGATCGCGTAAGCGTACGGTGAACGCACCGCATTGATGATTCCTGCACCATTCGAGACTCTCGTGTAGTCGGCGCGGAACTCGACATCCAGATACACGCCGTTGGAACCGGTTACGGCGCAGTCGTAGTAATTCGCAAACCCGGACCCGCCGACGGAAGAACTACATGACCCGACACTCTTCGCCGTGGCGTCACCCGACGGTTCCGCGGCCTGAGGGGTCTCCAGCTTGGAAATGCTTATCGACCCGTCAGCGAATGTGTCCCGGGTGACAATCCAACCGGCTTCATCGCTGGTCGTGCTGCTTACCGGCTCTGTTCCCGTCATGGAGTCGGGAAGAACGCCGGAATTGAACTTCTCGATCAAATCCTGCGCTACGCCGGGTTCCACTCCATTGTCGACGTACCACGCGAATTGCTCGTCGTCCACCGTCGATTCGGCGGCCACCGCTGTGCCTGAAAATCCGACCGTGCACGCGAGCACCGTCGACCCGAGGATTGCGGCTATCGTCTTTTTTCGCATCATCACACTTTCCGTATATTCTCATCGCGTATGCATAGCGCTCGCATTGGAGGCGATCGCGGCAGCCACGATGCCATGGTGCTGCGGGGGGACCAAGGAACTCTCCGGAAATACCCAGGGTCATTGCACGGTCACGCAATTCTCGAGGGCATGTGCCTGCTGCGCACTCGATGTCTGGATGCTTCTGTACGTTGAGTGAAGGGCGCGAGACGAAGCGCCACCGCGTGACCGAGGCGAGGGAGCAGGGGATGCGGTACGACCTCAAGCGGGATCTCGGGGCGCTGTACAGGCCTCCGACGGGCCGGTTCGTCCAGGTCGATGTGCCGGAGATGCAATATCTCGCGATCGACGGGCACGGCGATCCCAACACGGAGCCTGCCTATCGGGCAGCGGTCGAGGCGCTGTACGTGTCGGCCTACCAGGTCCGTGGTGCGCTAAAGAGACGCACCGAGTCGGACTTCGTCGTCGGACCCCTCGAAGGACTGTGGTCGAGCGTTGACCCCACCACCTTCGTGCAGGGCAGGAAGAGCGACTGGGACTGGACCATGCTGATCCCGCTGCCGGCCCCCGTGAGCACGGAGGATGTCGCGGAGGGGCTCGCCGCCGCATCCGCGAAGAAGCCGGATCTGCCGCTCGTGACCAACCTCACGATGACCGAAGGCCTCTGCCTCCAGACACTTCACATCGGTTCTTACGACGACGAAGCGCCGGTGCTGGCGCACCTCCACGACGAGCTCATGCCGGAACTCGGTTTCACGTGGAACGGTCGGCACCACGAGATCTACCTCGGGGATCCGCGTCGCACGGCGCCGGAGAAGCTGCGGACGATCCTGCGCCAGCCGGTCGCGCCGTCCTGACGCGCGGGCGTTTCGACTCGTGACCCTCGTTCAACGACCGGCGGTCGCGGCATCCGCCACGCGTGCGGCGAAAGAGCGCGCCGCAGCCGTGAACTCCGGCGGGCCGAGCACGGTGAACGGCGCATCCAAACGCAGGACCCACGCGAGCACTCCGGCCCACGACCAGGACCCGATTCGGATGCGGCACGTGCCGTCCGAGACCGCGACGGCCTCCGCATCCGCGAGCCACGGCGCGGCATCGCGAAGCGCCAGCTCCACCAGGACCTCGCCGTACACGGGCCATCTCTCCGAATCGTCGGACCCCTTCGCTCGCGCAGAGAGGAACGCCGCCGCGTCCCCGTGAGGGATCGGACGTCGGACGAACTCCGCCCCGAGCGGGATCCGGGGCACCATCCGATCGAGGCGGAAGATGCGCCAGTCGTCGGCGTCGAGATCCCACGCGACGAGATACCACCGGCCGTCGCGGGCGACGACGGCGTGCGGCTCGACTCGGCGAGAGAGGTCGTCGCGGTAGTCGAAGCGCAGGATGCGCCGTCGCTCGGTCGCGGCGCTCACGGCCTCCAGCACGGCGGGGTCCACCGCACCCGATCCCGCCGCGTCGGTGAAACGGATGCCGTCGATCCGGTGTCGCAGCCGGGACGGCATGACCTGCCGCACGGTGGCGAGGGCGCGCGCGGCCGCTTCGGCCACATCCACACCCGTCGCGGGAGCGCTCTGGAGCGCGACGGCGATCGCGACAGCCTGCTCGTCGTCGAAGAGCAGCGGCGGCAGCTCGGATCCCGCGGCGAGCCGGTAACCGCCGTCCGGGCCCTTCGTGGCGTCGATCACGTATCCGAGCGCACGCAGCCGCTCGATGTCGCGCCGCACCGTGCGCGGGGTGACGTCCAGGCGTTCGGCGAGCACCCCGCCAGGCCAGTCGCGCCGGGCCTGCAACAGAGACAGCAGCGCGAGCATGCGGGACGACGTCGCGGACATGTCTTTATTCTCGCTCGAGAAGAGGACAGAAAGCGTCCTCTACGGCGCGGATCGTGGAGTTCGCGGCGCTCGCCGCATCCCATCGACCGAGGACACACCATGACGATCACGACCACCACCCACCTCAACTTCCGCGGCGCCGCACGCGAGGCGCTCGAGTTCTACCAGTCCGTCTTCGGCGGCCGGCTGATCGTGGCCACCTACGCAGAGATGGGCATGCCCGGCGATGCGCCCGGCGCCGACCGCATCGTCTTCGGCCAGCTCGAGAGCGCCGACGGGTTCCACGTCATGGCCTATGACATCCCGGGCCAGGATGCGGGCGCCGCGGACGCCGGAACGACCAGCCGCGCGAACGGCGTGACCCTGACCGATCGCACCTTCTTCCAGTCCGTGCGCGGCCAGTCCCTCGAGGAGATGGCGACGATCTGGGAGCGCTTGGCAGACGGCGCCGAGATCATCGAGCCGCTGGCCGCCTCCGCGTGGAGCCCCGGGTTCGGCATGCTCACCGACCGCTTCGGCGTGACCTGGGTCGTCGACGTGCAGGCGCCCTACGCCGGCTGATCGCGCGGCGGCGTTTCGTCTCGCGGAGCTCGCTCAACGACCAGAGCCGGGGTCGTCGGGTGAGTTCCGCGGTAAGCGATGACGGCCGGTGGAGTCCCGCAGGACGGCCTGATGCGCCCGGGATGAACACGATCCCTCTCGTAGGGTGAGCACGTGACGCTGCTGATGACCCTCACCTCCGGGCTGCTCTGGCTGACGGCGGGCAAGACGCGGCGGGACCTCTCGGGCAGCGCCTACCTGCAGAGCCTCGATCCAGCGCGCGCACCCGCACGCGTCCCGCGTGACGCGGCGCGCTGGGGCGAGATGACCGCACAGGAGATCGACGGCCGCCTCGTCCGACGGTGGCGACCCGTCGATCATGTCGCGGGCCGCGAGCTGATCTACTTTCCCGGCGGGGGATTCGTGAGCCCGCTCGCGACGGCGCACTGGTGGATCATCCGCCGGCTCATGACGCACACGCGCGCGGCCGTCACGATCGCCGACTACCCGCTCACCCCCGAGCACACGTACGAACAGGCGCGCGCCTTCGTCGATGCGGTCTACGCGCAGGTCGCCGACGACCCCGACACCACGCAGCTGTTCGTCGCCGGGGACTCCGCGGGCGGCAACATCGCCCTCTCCCTGGCGCTGCGCGTGCGCGACGAGAAGCGTAGGCCGATCGACGGCCTCATCCTGCTCGCCCCGTGGGTCGACCCGACGATGCGCAATCCGGAGGCGGCGCGGCTTCAGCGCCGCGATCCGTCGCTGCGCTGCGCGGGCCTGCGGGCGGCCGGTATCGCGTGGGCGGGGAGCCTGCCGACCGACGACCCGCAGATCAGCCCTCTCTTCGACTCTCTCGCCGATCTGCCGCCGACTCTCCTCTTCCAAGGCGGGCGCGACATCTTTCTCGCCGACTCGCAGCTCTTCGCCGCGAAGGCGAAGCGGGCGGGCAGCCGCGTGCGACTGGTCATCGCCCCCGACGGCTTCCATGTCTACCCGGGCGCCTACTGGACGAAGGAAGGGCGCGACGCCTACGAGCTAGCCACCCGCTTCGCCGACGACCCGGTCGGCGTGAGCGGGCGCTAGATTCTCGCCATGGCGGATTCGGACGAACGCTTCGCGGCGATCCGCGCCGCGGAGACCGCCCTGCTCTCGAGCGAGATCCGCGGTGATCGGGATGCGGCGGCGAGACTGCTGCATCCCGACTTCACCGAGATCGGGCGCTCCGGACGCCACTGGACGCGAGCGGAGATCCTTGAGGCGCTCGCCTCGGAACCGGTTCGGGGTACCCCGTCCACTGACGAGTGGCGGTTCGTCGACGTCGCACCGGGCACGGTCCTCGTGACGTATCGCCTGCGCGCGGCGACGACCGTCAGTCGACACTCGTCCCTGTGGACGCTGACCGCACAAGGCCCGCGCATGCTCTTCCACCAGGGCACCATCGTGCCGGAGAGCTGACGCGCGATCACTCCTTCTCGGTGTCGTCGGCCCCGTCGGTCTCCTCGGAATCTCCGCCCTTCAGCGTCATCCCGATGACGAAGAAGCTCATCGCGAGCACGAAGAAGGGCAGCGCGAGGGCGATGTTGTCCATCGTGAGCCAGAACGTGACCGCGATCGCGAGGAACGGGATCGCCACGGCCAGGTACGTCGAGTTCCAGGACTGCTTCCGGTCGCTCATGTCGCGAGCCTACGAGCGCTCCACCGCCCTGCGGATCCCCCTCGCGACGGAGAACGCGCCCTTCTCACGGCCCGCGCCGGATCGCTCCGCCGACGCCGGTGCCTACGCTCGTCGGCGGTGCACCCCTTCTACGATCCGACCCTGACCTACGAGCAGAACTATGCGCGCGGGCCGTTCGGCGCATTCGCCGATCCGGTGGCGGATGCGGCGCCTCCATCCCTCGGGAGCACTTTCGTCGGCCGGTCGGTCGGCATCCCGTTCGGCATCCCCGCCGGCCCCCTGCTGAACGCCCGCTTCGTGGCGGCGGCTTTCGCGCACGGCTACGACCTCGCCGTCTACAAGACGGTGCGCACGCGCGCGCACCCGAGCAACCCGTATCCGAACGTGCTTGCCGTGCACGTCGACGGCGACCTCTCCCCGGATGCCGGTGCCGTCCGCGCGGACGGCGACTTCACCGAGCCCCTGTCGATCAGCAACTCGTTCGGGGTGCCCTCGCGGGATCCAGACATCTGGCAGCCCGACATGGCCGCGGCCGTCGCCGCCGCGGGGGACGGTCAACTGCTCGTCGGCAGCTTCCAGGGCACGCGCGGTTCCGCCGGCGAGCTGGCGCTCGTCGCCGATCACCTCCGCGCCGCCCGGCTCGTGGTCGAGACCGGCGCCCCGGTGCTCGAGCTCAATCTGTCCTGCCCGAACGAGGGCGCCGCGTCCCTGCTCTGCTTCGACACTCCGCGCGCGCGCCGCATCCTCGCGGTCGTGAAAGACGAGATCGGTGACATCCCGTTGCTCGTCAAGCTCGCGTACTTCGAGGCGGATGCGGACCTCGAACGCTTCGTCGACGCGACCGCGGAGTTCGTGGCGGGCTACGCCGCGGTCAACACGATTCCCGCCCGGCTCGTGACCGCATCCGGAGCGCCCGCGCTCGGTGCCGGACGCGAGAGCGCCGGCGTGTGCGGCGCCGCCATCTGGTGGGCGGGGCTCGAGATGACCCGCCGGCTCGCCCGCATCCGCACGCTGCGTGACGCCGACTTCGCGATCGTGGGCACCGGCGGCGTGGCGAGCGCGGCCGACTATCTGGCGTACCGCGCGGAGGGAGCGGATGCGGTCATGAGCGCCACGGGTGCGATGTGGCATCCGGAGTTGGCGCGCGAGGTCGCGCGGGTCGTCGCGGCGGGCTGACCGGCGGCAGCCGGCGCCCGGTCCGGGCGCCGCGCTCGGACGTCGGAGGATCGGCCTCCGGTCGGAGGTTCGGGCCGGAATCCTCCGACATCGGGCCGAATCTCCGACGGGAGCCGAGGGGGGCGACAACCGGCACAGGAACCCCTCGGAAGTATCACGCGGGCGATACTTGCGGGGGATGCGGAGGCGGCGACCCGGTTCGTAGCGTCCAAGGGTGGACGTCGTCACCGATCTCATCCTCCAGGCCGCCGCCTCGCCGTGGCTGCTTCCGGTCATGTTCGCCGCGGCCGTGATCGACGGGTTCTTCCCGCCGATGCCCAGCGAGACCGTGCTCGTCGCTGCCGCGGCCGTGGCCGCAGCCACCGGCGACGTCCCCACGCTCGTCGCGCTGTGCCTCGTGGCCGCCCTCGGCGCCGCGATCGGCGACAACGTCGCGTACGCGATCGGCCGCAGAGTCGGCACGACCCGCTACGGCTGGATGCGGCGGCGACGCGTCGCGGCGGCCTTCGAACGGGCCCGTGCGGCCCTCACCACGCGCGGCGCCCCGCTCATCCTCGGCGCACGCTACGTCCCGGTCGGCCGGGTCGCGGTGAACATGTCGGCCGGAGCGCTGGGGTACCCGTGGCGCCGGTTCGCTCCGCTGAGCATCGTCGGCGGGATCAGCTGGGCGCTGTACAGCGTCGTCATCGGCACCCTCGCGGGGCAATGGCTCGGACATCAGCCGGTGCTGAGCGCCGTGATCGGCGTCGCGCTCGCCCTCGGGGTGGGGATCGTCATCGACCGCGTCGCCGCACTTCGTCGCCGCGCGCGCGAGATCCCCGAGACGATCGAGCCGGGGCCCGTGTCGGCCACACTGAGAGCATGACCGAGATCTCGCGCTCCGGCCCACGCTCGCGCTCGCAGATCCTCGGGCTCGTCGCGCTTGCCGTCACGGGCGTCGCCCTCTTCAGCACGCTGGTGCCGCTGCACGCCGTCTTCTACGGCACTCCGTTGCCGCTCGCGATGCTCCTGGGTGCGGGAGTGTGCGCGGCGCCGTGGATCTCGATCACCCGCCCACGCACCGCCATCGTGGTCTTCGGCGTGAGCGCGTTCATGCTCCCGCTGGTAGTGAGAGTGCCGCACGACGGCGCGTGGCCCTGGCCGTGGTCGGTGCCCGCGATGATCGCCTTCCTCGTGTTGGTCCTGGTGATCACGACCCTGCACGGCTGGCGTCTCGGGCGGTGGCCGTGGGCCATCGGCAACCTCGGTTCGCTCGTCGCGCCGCTGGTGATCACGGATGCGGCGCCCGCCGCCACCGCCAACCTCATCGTGACCGCGTCGATCTCCACCGCGGTGCTGCTGATCGGGGTGCTCCTGGCGGGCCGCATCCGGTTGAACGAGCAGCTGACCCGCGAGCGTGAGCTGACCGCATCCGAACAGTCCCGGCGCATGCTCGTCGAAGAGCGCACGCGCATCGCCCGCGAGCTGCACGACGTGCTCGCCCACAGCATGTCGGTGATCCAGGTGCAGGCCTCCACGGCCCGATACCGCCTCATCGATCTGTCCGACGAGACGGTGCAGGAGTTCGACGACATCGCCGCCTCGGCCCGTGCATCGCTGGGAGAGATGCGCCGGCTCCTGGGCGTGCTCCGCACCGAGGAGCAGACTCCCGAGCTCATGCCCCAGCAGGGGATGGCGGACATCCCCGGGCTCGTCGACAGCGTCCGTCGCGCGGGCGTGCAGGTGGGCTTGTCGCTCGCCGTCATGACGACCCCGCCGCCCGCGGGCGTGCAGATCGCCGTGTACCGCATCGTGCAGGAGGCGCTGAGCAACGCCGTGCGCCACGCCCCGGGGGCGAGTATCGAGGTCAGGGTCGAGGCGCGCGACGGGCAGGTCACGATCCGCGTGCACAACAGCACGTCCCCCGAGCAGCCGGTCGACGCCTCCGGAGCAGGTCACGGGCTCCGCGGCATCCGCGAACGCGTCGCACTGCTGGGCGGAACGGTCACCGTCGGCGCCGATCCCGCGGGAGGATGGACCGTGGCGGCGGCTCTGCCGACCGCCGGCGAGGAGACCCCATGAGCATCACCGTGCTGATCGCCGACGACCAGGCGATGGTGCGCGCGGGATTCGCCGCGCTCCTGGATGCCCAGGACGGCATCAGCGTCGTCGGTCAGGCGGCCGACGGTCAAGAGGCGGTCGCGCTCGCGGCGCGCCTCGACCCCGACGTGATCCTCATGGATGTGCGGATGCCGCAGCTCGACGGGATCGCGGCGACCCGCCGCATCCTCGGGCCCGCGTATCCCGCAGCCCACGTGCCGCGCATTCTGATGCTGACGACCTTCGACATCGACGACTACGTCTACGACGCCCTCCAGGCGGGAGCGAGCGGCTTCCTGCTCAAGGACGCACTGCCCGAGGAGCTCGTGCAGGCCGTCCGGGTCGTCGCCGCCGGAGACGCGTTGCTCTCGCCCCGCGTCACGCGCCGGCTGATCTCCCAGTTCGCCACCCAGAAACCGCGCGCGCCACGGGGCGGGGCGCAGCTGGCGGAGCTCACCGACCGAGAGCGCGAGGTGCTGGTGCTGCTCGCGAAGGGCATGTCGAACACCGAGATCGCGAGCGAGCTGTTCATCGCGGAGCAGACCGTGAAGACGCACGTCGGCAAGCTGCTCGGCAAGATCGGTGCACGCGATCGGGTGCAAGCCGTGATCTTCGCCTACGACGCGGGCCTCGCCGAGCCCGCATCCTGAATCTCACCCCGCGGTAGGGGGTACGACGACCCCTGGGTGTGATGCCCCACCCGCCGGGGCGTCCATAGCCTTCTCGAGACCCACTCGAGGAGGACGCATGGTCATCACGCTCACCGCACCGCGGACGCCGATCGCACCCGCCGCGGGCCGCGACACCGGGATCGATCTCGCACGCGCGATCTGCGTCGTCATCGTCGTCCTCCTCCACGCCGTCATGGTCGGCGTGACCGTCACTCCCGCAGGACCCGTCTTCGCGAACGCCGCCGAGGGAACCGCCTGGTTCGCGCCCTTGACATGGGTCGCGCAGATCATGCCTCTGTTCTTCGTCATCGGGGGCTACGCGGGTGCGCTCGCCTACCGGCGGATGCGCGGCACCGGCGGAACCGCGGGCGCGTTCGTCGCGGCACGCGTGCACCGCCTGCTCGTGCCCGCGCTTCTCACCTTCGCGGTCGTCGCCGTCGCGCTCGCCGCGCTGCTTGCCGCCGGCGTCGACGGCGAGCTCGTGCGCATCGCCGGCTTCCGATACGCGCAGCCGCTGTGGTTCCTCGCCGTCTTCCTGCTCTGCCAGGCGCTGCTTCCCGCGCTGCTCGCCGCCCACGAACGCGCGCCGCTGCGGACGATCCTCCTGCTGGTGGCTGCCGCCGGCGCCGTCGACGCGCTGCGCGCTGCCACCGGCATCGACGCCATCGGCATGCTCAACCTCGCGTTCGTGTGGCTGGCGCTGCAGCAGCTCGGCTTCGTCATGGCCGACGGCACGATCGACGCGCTGCGCCGGCGCACCCGCATCGTCATCGGCGTCGCCGCGGTCGCCGTGCTGGCGGCGAGCATGATCGGCGGCGTGTTCTCGGCGGATCTCTACGAGAACCTCAACCCGCCCACGACGGCACTGCTGCTGGTGGGGATCGCACAGACCGCGCTGCTCTCGCTCCTGCGGGCGCCGCTCGCGGCAGCGAGTCGGCGCCCGGCCGTGGCGGCGTTCACCGGGTTCGTGACGGCCCGCACCATGACCATCTACCTCTGGCACATGCCGGTGCTGCTCGCCATGGCGGGGGTGTCGGCGCTCGTCGCCCTCACCACCGGGCTCGCGCTGCCCGAGCCCTCGAGCCCCGCCTGGTGGCTCACCCGTCTGCCGTGGTTCGTCGTCGCGCTGTCGCTGACCGCAGCGGTGGCGTGGGCGCTCGCGGGCCTGGAACGGCGCCGGATGCCGCGGCCCACCGCATCCGTCGCCCGCATCTCTCACGCCGTGCTGCTCGGACTCGCGGCCATCGTCCTGCTGCTGGCGGCGGGAACGAGTGTGCTGACCGCGATCGCGGCGATCGCCCTCGGGCTCTGCGCTCTCGCCCGCATCCGCGGCGGCGCGCAGGGGTCGGCGCTGACTGCGGGCTGAGGCGCGCGTCGGGCGTCGGAGAAACGCGCTCCGGTCGGAGGATCCGGCGGGAATCCTCCGACATGCGCGCGAATCTCCGACCGGCGGGAGACCGGCGGTGACCGGCGGATGCGGGGGAGCCCCGTCAGGCGCCGCTGAACCAGAGCCAAGCGATGGGGGCGATCATGACGACGCCGAGCACGATCGAGGCGATCGACAGCCCGTAAGAGGTACCGCGGCGGGCGCCGACGACGGCCCCGACGGCACCCAGGAGCAGCACGAGGGCGCCGATGACGGCCAGCATCGGGATGAGCAGGATCCCCAGCCACCAGATCGGGTTCATGTCGGGGATGAAGCCGATGAGGAAGATGCCGACGGTCGGCAGGATGGCGATCGCCGCCATCGCGACGCCGGTCGTGCCCCACGCATCCAGCTTCGGTCTGCGGCGGCGGATCGGCTGCTCGGATGCGGTCACTTCTCCCCCTCGGTCGACTGCCCCGACAGTACCGGACCCACTTCGCCTGTCACAGATCGACGGCGTCGCGTCGATCTGTGACAGGCGAGCCGGGGTGGTGGGCCGGGGACGTCAGCCGATCGTGGTGCCGAACAGGCTGCCGACCGCGTAGGTCGCCGCGAGCGCGAGCGCGCCGCCGATCACGGTCCGCGCGATCGCTCGGGGGCGGTTCGCCCCGCCGATCCACGCCGCGACGTAGCCGGTCACGGCGAGGGCGATGAGCACCGCGATGAAGGTGAGGGCGATGCGCAGCGGATGCGGCGCGAGCAGGATCGTGGCCATCGGCAGCAGCGCACCGACCAAGAACGCGATGGCGGATGCGAGGGCTGCGTGCCACGGGCTCACCACGTCGTCGGCATCGATGTTGAGCTCGGCCGACAGGTGCGCCTTCAGTGCATCCTTCGCCGTGAGCTCGGTGGCGACACGGGTCGCCGTCTCCTCGCTGAGACCCTGCGCGCGATACAGCCCGACGAGCTCGTCGAACTCCTCCTCGGGCTGCTCTCGCAGCTTCCCGCGTCTCCTTCGCGATGAGTGCGCGCTCGGAGTCGCGCTGGCTCGACACCGACACGTACTCCCCGAGTGCCATCGAGATGGCGCCTCCGACGAGGGCCGCGGCGCCGGCGAGGAACACGGGGGCGACCTCCGAGGTCGCGCCTGCGACGCCGACCACGACGGCGGCGGTCGAGACGATCCCGTCGTTGGCTCCCAACACACCCGCCCGCAGCCAGTTCAGGCGCTGCGACAGACCCTGACGGTGCGGTTCGTCGGGATGTACCCCGTACGCGGCGGATGCGCTCACGCCGTCAGGCTATGCCCCGAGCGAAGCCGGCACCACGAAGGTTAGGCGGCGCTTGTGCCTCAGGCCGCGGCGCGACGCACGAGCTCGCGGAACGTCTTCTCCGCCGCCGGGGTCATCTCCAGCACGGCGAAGGATGTCGGCCACATCTCGCCGTCGTCGAGCGCCGCCGTCTCGTTGAAGCCGATCGAGCCGTAGCGGGTCTCGAACCTCGAGGCGGGCTGGTAGAACACCAGGACCTTGTCGTCCTTCGCGTAGGAGGGGAACCCGTACCAGGTCTTCGGAGCGAGCTCCGGTGCCTCCTCGGTGACGATCACGTGCAGTCGCTCGGCGATCTGACGGTCGCTGCCCGTCAGCGCATCGATGGCCTCGAGGCAGGCGTCGTACTCCTTGGCCCGCTTCGCGGCGCCCTTGACGCCCTTCATCTCCTTGAGCTCGGCGGCCCGCTGCTTCATGGCCTCGCGCTCCTGCGCGGAGAATCCTGTGCTCATGCCTGCTGCTCCTTGTTCTGCTGGATGCGGATGAGGTTGCCCGCGGGATCGCGGAACGCCGCATCCCGCAGTCCGTAGTCCTGCTCGATGGGTTCCTGCACGATATCTGCCCCGGAGGCCTCGACGCGCGCGAAGACGGCGTCGAGATCGTCGGTGGCGAGGTTGACGCCGAAGTAGCTGCCCTTGGCGATCAGCGCGAGCAGGAACTCCTGCTCCTCGTCGGTCAGATCGCGCCCCACGCTCGCCGGGTGCAGCACGATGGCGGTCGAGGGCTGACCGACGGGTCCGACGGTGATCCAGCGCATCTGCTCGAAGCCGACATCGAGTCGCACCTCGAACTCGAGCACGTCGCGGTAGAAGGCCAGCGACGCATCCGCATCGGTGTGCGGCAGGAAGCTGGAGTGAATCGTGATGTCCATGCCGCTCACGCTAGGGCGCCGGGCATCCGTCACGCTTCTCGATTCCTGACCGGACGCGTGAGGTGCTTGGCGATGCAGGGGAGCATCCCCTCGCGAAACGGCGGGTCCTGCGTGCGGTAGACGCTGGGAGGCACGCCGACCAGCTCGGTGAACCGCGTGCTGAAGGTGCCGAGCGAGGAGAAGCCGACCGCGAAGCAGATCTCGGTCACGCTCAGATCGCCGCGGCGCAGCAACGTCATCGATCTCTCGATGCGTCGGGTCATCAGGTACTGGTACGGCGACTCGCCGAACACGCGACGGAACTGTCTGCTGAAGTGACCGGCCGACATCGGGATGCTGCGCGCCAGCGCCTCGACGTCGAGCGGCTTCGCGTAGTCGCGATCCATGCGGTCGCGCGCTCGCCGCAGCTGCGCGATCGTCGCCAGATCCGGACCCTCGACGCGCGTCGCCACGAGGCGATCATGCCAGCCACTCAGCGGGCGCGGCTACGCACGGCGCCGGCGGCGCACAGAATGACCGCGGCTCCGCCGAGCACGGTCGCCCAGGTCAACGGTTCGCCCAGGATCAACGACGCCCACACGATCGAGAGCACCGGCTGAACCAGTTGCAGCTGGCTGACCCGCGTGATGGGCCCGATCGCGAGCCCGCGGTACCAGGCGAAGAAGCCGAGGAACATGCTCACCACCGCGAGATAGCCGAATGCCGCCCACTGGCCCGGCGTCGCCGTCGGCGGATCCGCGACGGCCGACACCGCCGTCAGCACCGCCATCACCGGAGCCGCCACCACGAGGGCCCACGAGATCGTCTGCCACGAGCCGAGCTCGCGCGCCAGCAGCGCCCCTTCCGCGTACCCGATCGCCGCCGACACGACCGCTCCGAGCAGCAGCAGGTCCGACCAGTGGAAGCCGCCCCATCCGCCGCCGATGACCGCGAACACCGTCGCGGCGACGGCGCCGGCTGCGGTGAGAAGCCAGTACGTCCGGCCGGGGCGCTCGCCGGCCCGCAGCACCGCGGCTACCGCGGTCGCGGCGGGCAGGAGCGCGATCACGACGGCGCCGTGGCTGGCCGGTGCCACCGTGAGCGCGTACGACGTGAGCAGCGGGAAGCCCGCGACGACGCCGCCGGCGACGACGACGAGCCGCATCCACTGTCCGCCGCGTGGGAGGTGCGACCGGGTCGCGGCCAGCGCGACGGCCGCGAGGGCGGCGGCCACGACCGCACGTCCCGCCCCGACGAACAGCGGAGACAGCGAGGTGACGGCGATGCGGGTGAAGATCACCGTAAACGAGAACGCCAGCACGCCGAGCGCTCCCCAGAGCAGTCCGGATGCGGCGGATCGCGTCATTCCCCGAGTCTGCCCGCGCGCGGCTCGTCGCCTCGGGGTCCAATCCGCAACGCGTGGCCGCCTGGTTCCCCGCGGGCGCCGCGGCTGCCAGCATGGCGGTATGGACGACGGCGCCTCCGACATCGCGGCCTACATCGACGGCTTCCCGCCGGAAGTCGCGGCGCGGATGCGGCTGATCCGCGTCGCGCTCCTGGATGCGGTGGGACCGGACGCCGAGGAACGGATGCGCTACGGCATCGCCGCGGTCATGCTCGGTGGGCGGTACGCCCTGCACTACGCCGGATGGAAGGCGCACATCGGCCTGTATCCCGTGCCGCCGCTCGCGGAAGCGCTCGAGAGCGAGGTCGCCCCGCTGCGCTCCGGCAAGGACTCGCTCGTCCTCCCGCACGCGCGGCAGCTGCCGATCGAGCTCATCTCGCGCATCGCCGCAGCGATCGTTTCGATGCGCCGAGAGGCGTGAGTCGAACTCAGGCCCGGGAGAACTCCGACGCCCGCGCGACCTGCTCCGGCGTGGGTGTGACGCCCGTGTAGCGCTCGAACTGTCGAGCCGCTTGGAGCGCGATGACCTCGGCGCCGGTGATGACCGCGACGCCGCGTTCGCGCGCGGCGCGGATGAGCGGGGTCTCGGACGGGAAGGCGACCACGTCGAACACACGCTGCGACGCCTCGATGTGCGCCGCGCTGAAGGCGAGCGCGTCCGCATCCGCCCCGTTCATGCCGAGCGGGGTCACATTCACGATGACCGCGTGCCCGGGCGCCGGATCCTCCGTGACCGCGCGGAAACCGTAACGCTCCGCGAGAGCCTCGCCCGCCTCGGCATTGCGGGCGACGACGGTGAGGTCGCGGAAGCCCGCGCCGTGGAACGCTGCCACGACCGCCTTCGCCATCCCGCCCGACCCCCGCACGAGCACGGATGCGGCGGGGTCGACGGCGTGCTCGGCGAGCAGCTGCGCGACGGCTTCGTAGTCGGTGTTCGACCCGGACAGCCGGCCACCGTCGTTCACGATCGTGTTCACCGAGTCGATCGCAGCGGCGGAGGGCTCGATCTCGTCCAGCAGGGGGATGACGGCCTCTTTGAAGGGCATCGACACGGAGCACCCGCGGATTCCCAGGGCGCGCACTCCGGTGATCGCCCCGGCGATGTCGTCGGTGGTGAACGCCTTGTAGACGAAGTTGAGGCCCAGTTCGTCGTAGAGGTAGTTGTGGAAGCGCGTCCCGATGTTCGAGGGGCGCCCGGCCAGCGAGATGCACAGGGTCATGTCCTTGTTGAGAATCGGCACACCTCATTGTGGCGCGTGGCGGCCGTCGTCGCCCGTTCACGGCGGGCTCCTCATCAGCACGACCTAGACTGGTGGTATCCGTTCCGCCGCCGTACCCACCCCACGAGTCGAGCCATGACCAGCAGTTCTTCCGCGCGCGCCTTCGAGCCGCGCCACGTTCAGTTGGTGCGAGCCCTCTTCGCGGCTGTTGCGGCCGTGATGATCACGTTTTCGCCCGACCACTCGGCCGCCGTGGGGCTCTCGGTGTTCAGCGGCTTCGCGATGGCGTCGGCGATCGTCTGGCTGCTCTCGGCATGGCTCGTGTACGGACCCGGTCAGCGCCGGTTGCCCATCCTGCTGGGTGCTCTCACCCTGATCGCCGGGGGAGTCTCCGGCATCCCGACGCTGCGCACGACGCTGGCCTTCTTCGTGATCGTGATCTCGTGGGCCCTGGTCACGGGCCTCGTCGAGGGTATTGCGGGCCTGCGGGCCCTTCGCGCCGCAGACCGCGGCAGCGCTGCTCGCTCCGAGGCGCGTGACGCGCTCACGGTCGGAATCGTGGGCGTGCTGCTCGCTCTCGGGACCCTTGCCGTCCAGCCCGCCTACGCGCTGCAGTACAGCATCGAAGAGGCCGGCTCCTTCACGCTCACCGGCATCACGATCGCTGTCGGACTCTTCGGCGGCTATGCGGCGATCGTCGCGGTCTACCTGGGGATCGCGGGCTTCTCCCCGCGCCGCGAGCCCGCCCCCGCGCCCGAGGAGGCGGCATGACAGACAAGCCCACCCGTCGCGACCTCATGAAGCCCGCTCAGCTGATCGGGCTCGCTCTCGCTGCCGCCGTCTTCGCCGGCGTCGTCACGCTCATCTCGATGGGCTTCTTCCAGAACCGGGTCGCCGGGCAGTCGGGCCATGCCCTCATGGTCGGCGGCATCGTCGCGGGGATCACCTTCATCGCGACGCTCGTGATCATCGCGCTGCTCATGCTCGCGGTCGACCCGGCGCAGGTGAACCGTACGGTCGATCGCGCGGTGCTGCTGCCCAAGGAGGAGTCCGAGGACGCATCCGGCGACGGCCCCGCATCCGACTCCGCCGACGGCGACGCCGCGCCCCGCGCCTAGCGCCCGTTCGCTCGGCCCGCTTCCGGCGCGTTCGCTCGGTCACTCTCCGCGAGACTGCATCTCTCGCACGAGATCACGGGTAATGACAGTGATCTCGTGCTCGAAGTGCATTCTCGGGGGAGGGGACGGGGAAAGAGGGGTAGGGGAGACCCAGGATCCGACGCGCCCTGCATCCGATCACCTCTGCGCCCCGGGCGCGGCAGCGGACCGCGAAACTGCATCTCTCGCACGAGATCACGGGTAATGACAGTGATCTCGTGCTCGAAATGCAGTCTCGCGGGGCGGATGGTGCGGTGCCATTTCCCCGGGTGCGGCCCGGATGCGGTGAGCCCCGCCCCGAGCGGGTCAGGAGCCGGCGACGAGGGAGGCGGCGAGGCCCGTGTAGGTGGCGGGCGTCAGGGCGAGCAGGCGCTCCTTCGCCGCGTCGCCGATGTCGAGTCCGCGCACGAACTCGGCGAGATCGGCGCCGCCGACGCGGTGCCCGCGGGTGAGCTCCTTCAGCAGCGCGTACGGGTCGGTGATCTGCGAGCGGCCTGCAACGACCTCGGCGCGGATGACGGTCTGGATGGCCTCGGCGAGCACCTCCCAGTTCGTGTCGAGGTCGGCCAGCAGCACCTCGCGCGAGAGCGAGATCTCGCCGAGCCCGCGCAGCAAGTTGTCGAGAGCGAGCAGCGAGTGACCGAACGCGACGCCGATGTTGCGCTGCGTGGTGGAGTCGGTGAGGTCGCGCTGCAGGCGGCTCGTGACCAGGGTTGCGGCCAGGGTCTGGAACAGCCCGCCCGCGATCTCGAGGTTCGCCTCCGCGTTCTCGAAGCGGATGGGGTTGATCTTGTGCGGCATGGTCGACGAACCGGTCGCGCCGGCCACGGGGATCTGCGCGAAGTAGCCGAGGGAGATGTAGGTCCACACGTCGGTCGCGAGGTTGTGCAGGATGCCGCCCGCGTGCCGCGCGCGGTCGTAGAGCTCGACCTGCCAGTCGTGCGACTCGATCTGGGTGGTGAGCTCGTTGAACCCGAGCCCCAGGCCCTCGACGAAGCCGCGGGAGATCTCGACCCAGTCCGCATCCGGATCGGCGGCGAGGTGCGCCGACCAGGTTCCGGTCGCGCCGGAGAACTTCGCGAGGTACTCGGAGGACTCCAGCTGGGCGCGCACCCGCTCCAGGCGCCACGCGAAGACTGCGATCTCCTTGCCCATCGTGGTGGGGGTCGCGGGCTGGCCGTGGGTGCGGGCGAGCATCGCCGCATCCGCCAGTTCGACCGACACGGCCCGCAGGCGCTCGATGACCTGCCGCAGCTTCGGCAGCCACACCTGCGTCACGGCGCGCTGGACGGTGAGGGCGTACGACGTCGAATTGACGTCCTCGCTGGTCAGGGCGAAGTGCGTGAGCTCGGCGATGCGGTCCAGCCCCAGGGCGGAGAGGCGGTCGCGCACGAGGTACTCGACGGCCTTCACGTCGTGGCGCGTGACCGCCTCGCGCTCGGCGAGCCAGTCGATCTCGGCCTGCCCGAAGTCGCGGTAGAGCGCCCGGAGGGAGTCCTTCTCGGCGTCCGTCAACGGCGACTGTCCGAACAGGCCCCGGTCGGTGAGGGTGATGAGCCACTCCACCTCGACCTCGACGCGGGCGCGGTTGAGCCCTGCTTCCGAGAGGAAGTCGCCGAGGGCGGAGACGGCGGCCTGGTAGCGACCGTCGAGGGGGCTGAGCGGCTGGGCGGGGAAGTTCGACACGGTACTCCGTCGAGGGCGGTGGGCCGCGCGGGTCATCCCGCGGAGCGGATGGCGGGTTCGAGTTGCCGGAAGAGCGCCCGGCACGCGCTCTCGATCATAGCGAGCACCTCGTCGAACGCCTCGGGGCCGGCGTAGTACGGGTCAGGGACGTCGAGGCTGTCGTCGGGCTGCGGGTCGAACGCGCGCAGCAGCACGACCTTGTCGGAATCGGTCTCCGACCGCGCCCACGCGCGCAGGTTCCGTTCGTGCGATCGATCCAGCGCGATGACCAGGTCGTTGCGCTCGTAATCCGCGAACTCGAACTGCCGGGCGCGGTGATGCCGGCCGTCGTAGCCGTGACGCTCCAGCGCCTCGACCGTGCGCGGATCGGCGGGCTCTCCGACGTGCCAATCCCCGGTGCCGGCGCTCGTGGACACCACGCGGTCACCGAGGCCCACCGACTCGGCGAACCAGCGGAAGACGATCTCGGCCATCGGGGATCGGCAGATGTTCCCGGTGCACACGAACACCACGCGGAACGGCGAGGACGTGGGCATGGGTCCATTGTGGTCCTGACGACCTCTCCTGCACAGCCACGATCTCGCGGCGAGCGATCCGCGGATCGGATGCGCCCGCCCCCGCACTGATCGGATGCGGGGCGAGCATCGGGGGATGACAGACACCCTCGACGATGTCGTCTTCTCCTTCGACGCGGCACGGCGCGACGTGCTCGCAGCCGTCGAGGTGATCGAGACGGTCATCCGCGATGCCGCGAGTCTCGCGGCGGCGATCGCGTGGGCCTCGCCCGCGATGCGCGCCTTCCAGCTCGCCCACGATGCGTGGACCACAGCGCTCGCCGATGAGCGCCAGCGTCTGCTGGCCCTCGACGACGTGATCGCCGAGATCCGCAGCCGGGCGTTGGTCACCGGCGGCGGCAACCTCTTCGGATGGTGGTCGTCGTGACGGACGAGGTCGGCATCTCCTCCGGCGGGGCGGTCGCCGTCGACACGGCGCGGTTGCGGGATGCGGCCGCCGTGCTGGTGGGGGCGGCCGCGCGACTCGACGAGGCTGTCGCCGACATCGCCCGCGCCGATGCGCGCATCAGCGCGCACACGCTGCCGGTGCTGGGGCTGACTCAGGACGAGCGCCTCCGTGAGGTGGGTGCGCTGGCGGATCGCGCGCGGGAGCAGCAGGACCGGCTGCTCCTGTGCGCGGCGGTGTACGAGATCGCCGAGATGGGCGCAGAGGCCGCTCTCGCATCCGCCGCGGGAGACGCCGAGGCCGTCGCGCATGCTCGAGACCGGATCGCGGCCCTCGAGCATGCCTATCCCGGGGCGACGGAGTTGCTGCGGGCGGATTCCGGCTTGGGTGACGGCTGGACGTGGTTCACCCTGCTGATGCCGTTCCTCGCGGGAGCGAGCCTGGCCTCGGGGACTGTCATCGCGCGCCTGGCCGCGACGCGCGGCCGCATCCCGTTCGGCACGCATCCTTCCCCGACGGGGCGCCCCGTGCCGGAGATCGTGCCGCTGTCTCCCGCGGAGCGTCCGGCCGCAGCTCCACCGCGCTCGCGCCGGCCCTCGGGCGGATTCCTCAGGGCGGCGAGGCGCGGGTGCGCATAGAGAAGTACGCGACCGCATCCGGAACCGCGTACGCCGTGTACGTCGCCGGCACGAGCGGGCTCGGCGGCGACGAGGTGTGGGACATGGTCTCGAACGTGCAGGGGTACGGCGGTGAGCAGTCCGACGCCTACCTGGTCCTCACGGCGATGCTCGCCGAGGCGGGCGTGCAACCCGGCGACACGCTCTATCTCTACGGTCACTCGCAGGGCGGGATGCTGGTGGGTCAGGTCGCGGCGACCGGAGACTACGACGTGAGAGTGGTCGGGACCGCGGGCTCCCCGACCGCGGCCGATCCGGGTCCCGACGCGATCGCCGTCGATCTGCGTCACGGCGACGACCCGGTGGCGATGCTCGCCGGCGGGGGATTCGCCACCCGGGTGGGCGCGGAGGGGAGCTTCGTCGCCACGCGGGTCGTCGACCCCGCGCCCGGCCCGCAGGACCTCGGGCTGCCGGCGCACCACCTCACCGCCTACGCCGAGACGGCCGAACTCGTCGACGCCTCGGCGGATCCTCGGGTCGCTCAGGTGCACGAGCGGATGGCCGAGCTCGAGGGCGCCCGCCTCATCTCGGCGCAGGAGTTCGGCGCGCGTCAGGTCGATGCGGCACCCGGACGGCGCTCCGGTGCGGTCAGTCCCGCCTCTTCGGGCGCAGGATGACGCCGAAGATGCCGTTGATGACCGCGATGACGAGGGCCGCGACGACGCCCCACCAGAAGCTCTCGACCCGCAGACCCCAGTTCCAGAACCCGGTGATCCAGCTGGTCAGCCAGAGCAGGAATCCGTTCACGATGAGCGAGAACAGGCCGAGCGTGAGCACGTAGAGCGGGAAGGCGATCACCCTCACGACCGATCCCACGATCGTGTTCACGAGCGCGAAGACGAGTGCCACGATCAGCAGTGACAGCACGATCTCGAGCGTTCCGCCCGGCGGGAACGCGATGACGCTGACGCCGAGGACCGGGATGAGGGTCACGACCCAGATCGAGAACGCATTCACCACGACGCGGATGAGAAAGCCCATGCCGGAAGTGTGGCACGCGCCCCGCATCCGCGCTCCTAGACTCTCGGTGTGACAGAGCCGATTCCCGTTCGTGTGCGCCCAGAGATCGCGGCCCTGCCGGTCTACCGACAGGGGAAGCCGGCCGGTGCCGACGCGTTCAAGCTCTCGAGCAACGAGAACCCCTTCGCCCCGCTGCCTCGTGTGCTGGCCGCCCTCCGCGCCGCCGAGACGGTGAACCGCTACCCGGACGCGACCGCGGCAAGGCTCCGCGTGCGTCTGGCCGAGCGCTACGGCGTCGACGCCGACGAGGTGCACATCGGCGCCGGAAGTGCGTCGCTGCTCTCGCAGCTGGTCCTCGCGGTCGCGGGCCCCGGCGACGAGGTCGTCTACGCGTGGCGGTCCTTCGAGGCCTACCCGAGCTTCGTCACCGTCGCAGGCGCCGACCGCGTCGAGGTGCCGCTGACGGCCGAGGGCCGCCACGACCTGGTCGCGATGGCCGCGGCGATCACCCCACGCACCCGCGCCGTCATCGTGTGCAGCCCCAACAACCCCACCGGCCCGGTCGTGACGCAGGACGAGTTCGACACCTTCGTTACGGCGGTCCCCGCCGACGTGCTCGTCATCCTCGACGAGGCGTACGCCGAGTTCGTCACCGCGCCGGACGCGGTCGACGGCCTGCGTCGCACGGGCGTCACCCGCCCGAACGTCGTGGCGCTGCGCACCTTCTCGAAGGCCTACGGGCTTGCGGGGCTCCGCATCGGATACGCGATCGGTCACCGCCGCGTGCTGGATGCGGCGCGCGCCGTCGCCATCCCCCTCTCGGTCACCGCCACCGCCGAAGAGGCGGCGCTCGCGAGCCTCGACGCCGACGCCGAGCTGCTCGAGCGCGTGCGGGTGATCGCCGAGCGTCGCGACCGCGTCGCGGCGGGTCTTCGTGACGCCGGATGGCGGGTTCCCGAGGCGCAGGGCAACTTCGTCTGGCTCGCCACGGGAGAGGCCACGGCCGACGCCGCGGCGGCCTTCGACGAGGGCGGGCTGGTGGTCCGCGCCTTCGCAGGAGACGGCCTGAGGATCTCGATCGGCGAAGAAGAGTCTGTCGAGCAGATCCTACGAATTGCCGCATCCGTTGTGCGCGACCTCCCAGAAGGCCATCCCGCCAGCAGATAGCGTAGAGCCCGTGACCTCGCCCGACACGTTCTCTCCGGCCGACGACGACGCGCGGATGGTGCGGGTGCTGGCGGCGGACGGATCGTTCGCGCCGACCCCCGCCGCCGAGCCCTACCTCGCCGCCGTCGCCGCGATCGACGATGCCCAGCTCGAGACCTTCTACCGCGACATGGTGGTCGTGCGCGCCTTCGACCGGCAGGCGACGAACCTGCAGCGTCAGGGTCAGCTCGCCCTCTGGCCGCCGAGCTGGGGGCAGGAGGCCGCGCAGGTCGGGTCCGCTCACGCCGCGAGAGCGCAGGACCACCTCTTCCCCTCTTATCGCGAGCACGTCGTGTGCACCATCCGCGGCGTCGACCCGATCGACATCGTGCGGCTCATGCGCGGACTCACCCACGGCGGGTGGAACCCCTACGACCCCAAGAACGGCAACACGCACATCTACACGCTCGTGCTCGGCTCGCAGACGCTGCACGCCGCCGGCTTCGGCATGAGCCTCGTCTTCGACGGCAAGACCGGCACCGGCGACCTCGATCGCGACGAGGCCGTCATCGTCTACTACGGCGATGGCGCGTCCAGCCAGGGCGATGTGCACGAGGCGATGGTCTTCGCGGCGAGCTACCGCGCACCGCAGGTGTTCTTCCTCCAGAACAACCAGTGGGCCATCTCGGTCCCCGTCGCCACCCAGGCCTCGGCGCCGCTCTACCGCCGCGGCGAGGGCTACGGAATGCCGAGCGTCCAGGTCGACGGCAACGACGTGCTGGCGAGCTTCGCCGTCACGCGCCAGGCCCTCGACGAGGCGCGCGCCGGCGGCGGACCCCGCGCGATCGAGGCGATGACGTACCGCATGGGTGCGCACACGACCAGCGACGACCCGACCAAGTACCGCACCTCGGCGGAGGAGCAGTCGTGGGCCGAGCGCGACCCGATCGCCCGGATGGCGGCCTACCTGCGCTCGCGCGGCGCGTCGGACGCGTTCTTCGCCGACGTGGATGCGGCGGCCGCCGACTACGCCGAGGACGTCCGCGCCCGCACGGTCGCGCTCGGGTCCATCGGCACGGAGATGATGTTCGACCACGTCTACAGCGAGCCGCATCCGCTCGTCGACGAGCAGAAACGCTGGCTGGCCGAGTACGAAGCATCCCTCGAGGGAGGTCAGGCATGAGCGAGATGACCACCCTGCCGATGAGCAAGGCCCTGAACGCGGGTATGGCCCAGGCCATGCGCGACAGCGACCGTGTGCTGCTAATGGGTGAGGACATCGGTCCGCTCGGGGGCGTCTTCCGCGTCACCGAGGGCCTGCAGGCCGAGTTCGGCAAGAACCGCGTGATCGACACACCGCTCGCCGAGTCGGGCATCATCGGCACCGCGATCGGTCTCGCGATGGGCGGGTTCCGCCCCGTGTGCGAGATCCAGTTCGACGGCTTCGTCTTCCCTGGCTTCGACCAGATCACCACACAGCTGGCCAAGCTGACCAACCGCCACGAGGGCGCGCTGCGCATGCCCGTGGTCATCCGCATCCCGTACGGCGGGCACATCGGCGCCGTCGAGCACCACCAGGAGAGCCCCGAGGCGTACTTCACGCACACCCCGGGCCTGCGCGTGGTGAGCCCGTCCACGCCGAACGATGCGTACTGGATGATCCAGGACGCGATCGCCTCCGACGACCCGGTCGTCTTCCTCGAACCGAAGAGCCGCTACTGGCCCAAGGGCGAGGTGGACCTCTCGGCTCGGGCGCTGCCCCTGCACGCCTCCCGCATCGTGCGGCGGGGCACCGATGTGACGCTCGTCGGACACGGAGCCATGGTTTCGACGCTGCTGCAGGCGGCCGCGCTCGCCGAGAGCGAGGGGACCAGCTGCGAGGTCATCGACCTGCGCTCCCTCTCGCCCGTGGACTACGGCCCCATCCTCGACTCCGTCGCCCGCACGGGCCGCATGGTCTACGCGCAGGAGGCCCCGCAGTTCACCTCGCTCGGCTCCGAGATCGCCGCGACCGTCACCGAACGCGCGTTCTACTCGCTCGAGGCGCCGGTGCTGCGCGTGTCCGGCTTCGACGTGCCCTTCCCGCCCGCCAAGCTCGAGGGGCAGTACCTGCCCGATGCCGACCGCATCCTCGAGGCCGTCGACCGCGCCCTCGCCTACTGACCACTCCGCCCCTCATCCCATCCCGCCCCTCACGCCCTCATGACCGCGAGACTGCATTTCGAGCACGAGATCACGGTGTTTACCCGTGATCTCGTCACCAACTTGCAGTCTCGTGGGTGAAGGAACGGCGAAAGGAACCGCAATGAGCACGCAGACCTTCCACCTCCCGGATGTCGGCGAGGGCCTCACCGACGCCGAGATCGTCACCTGGCACGTCAAGAGCGGCGACACCGTCGCCGTCAACGACGTCATCGTCGAGATCGAGACGGCGAAGTCGCTCGTCGAGCTGCCCTCTCCCTTCGCCGGCGTGGTCGGCGAGGTGCTCGTCGAGGAGGGGCAGACGGTCGACGTCGGGGCCCCCATCATCACGATCGCGGATGCGGCGGCTCCCGCATCCGATGTCCCCGCACCCGGCGACCCGGGACTTCCGGCCCCCGCGGCCGAGCCCGAGGCGGGCGGCTCCGTCCTCGTCGGCTACGGCTCCGCCGGTGCCGTCACCTCGCGGCGCCGCAAGCCCGCCGCGGCGCCCGCCGCATCCGCCGCCGGGGTCGTGGCGAAGCCGCCGATCCGCAAGCTCGCCCGCGACCTGGGCGTCGACCTCTCCGCCGTGACGCCCAGCGGCGCCGCCGGCGAGGTGACACGCGACGACGTCGTGAAGCACGCGTCGCAGGCGAGCGTGTTCCGCAACATCGAGACGCCCGAGTGGCCCGAGGTGCGCGAGGAGACGATCCCGGTCGCCGCATCCGTGGCCGAGTCCGACCCGCGCGAGGAGTCCATCCCGGTGAGGGGTGTGCGCAAGGCGACGGCCGGGTCGATGGTGCGCAGCGCCTACTCCGCGCCGCACGTGACGGTGTGGACCGACGTCGACGCGACGCGCACGATGGAACTCGTGAAGCGCCTCAAGGCGTCGCCCGACTACGCAGACACGAAGGTCTCGCCGCTGCTGATCATGGCCCGTGCGGTCATCTGGGCGGTGCGTCGCACGCCCATGGTCAACGCCGCGTGGGTGGACGGCGACGACGGCGCGCAGATCAACCTCCGCCACTACGTGAACCTCGGCATCGCGGCGGCGACGCCGCGCGGCTTGATCGTCCCGAACATCAAGGACGCCCAGAACCTGAGCATGCGCGAGCTGGCGAAGGCCCTGGAGCGCCTGACGCTCACGGCGCGCGAGGGCAAGACCCCGCCCGCCGACCAGCAGCAGGGGACCATCACGATCACCAACATCGGCGTCTTCGGGATGGATGCGGGAACCCCCATCATCAACCCGGGTGAGGCCGGGATCATCGCGATGGGAACAATCCGTCAGAAGCCGTGGGTCGTCGATGGCGAGGTGCGCCCGCGCTTCGTGACGACGGTGTCCGGTTCGTTCGATCACCGCGTCATCGACGGTGACGGCATGAGCCGCTTCATCGCCGACGTCGCCGCCGTCCTCGAGGAGCCCGCCCTCCTCGTGGAGTGATCCCGTCGGGGCCGTTCCGCGCTCGGTGGTGCCGTCCGCGTGTGCCCGAGTTGCGTCGCACATGCGCAGATGCCACAGGTCTTCGCATCCGCCACAGTGATTTCCTGTCGCACTCGCGGAGAAGTGTGGCGGATGCGGGCCCGCACCCCACCTGGGCCCGCACCCGCCTGGGTCCGCACCCGCCTGGGTCCGCACCCGCCTGGCGCCGCACCCGCCTGGCGCCCGTACCCCGCCCGCACCCCGCCCGCAGCTGCGAACGCGACTAGCCGATCCGGACGCCTTCGAGACCGTGGGCGCTCTTGGCGCTCGCGACCGATACCGGTGGGAGCGTCCGGGTGGCCGTGGGTCGCGGAGCGTCGGAGGGAACGACGGGTGGGGCGTCGTCGTTGCCACGGCCGAGGTTGGTGACGCTCAGAACGATGGCCGTCGCCACGAGCGCAGCCACCACCACCGCGCCGACGATGAACCCCGGATGCGCGAAGGGGTTCCGCTCGGTGTCGGCGTTCTCAGCCATGACGATGCTCCTCTCAGGCTCCGGCGAGGATCGCCTATCAGGAGGATCGCCTATCAGTGGGTCACCACCACCGATCACGATCGTTCTGAACATCGGCCAGAGGATCGTCAGGGGCATCGTGACCCCTCACCACGGTGAGCGGGTGCCGAAGCTGCGGTCCGGTCTTCCGAGTTTGGCGACGCGGACGCACCGAGGCAGTTGCAACACACCGGGTGGGCCCCGGAATCTGTCGTACACGTGTTGAGCGAACTCGAACAGTGTGCCATCGTCGTGCTCAACCGATTTTGATAACGATTATCAGTAGGCGTAGAGTGACCGCCATGCCCCTGAAGACCCGACTTCTCCTCGCGCCCGCCCTCGTCGCCGGCGCCGCCCTCACGCTCGCCGGATGCGCGTCGGCCACGGCCGATCCGTCGCAGAGCTCCGCATCCGCCGACGCGATCACCATCGTCACCTCGACGAACGTGTACAGCCAGATCGCCGAGGAGATCGCGGGGGATGCGGCCACGATCACTCCCGTGATCTCGTCGGCCGCACAGGACCCGCACGAGTACGAGGCCACCGCCGCCGACCAGCTGACGGTGCAGAAGGCCGACCTCATCATCCAGAACGGTGGCGGGTACGACGCGTTCATGGACTCGCTCATCGACGCGAGCAAGTCCGAGGCGCCGGTGATCGTCGCGGCCGAGTACTCCGACAGCTGGCAGGGCGCCGAGGCGACCGAGCACGACACGGACGAGCTCGAAGCGAGCCCGCACTCCGAGCTGGAGCACGACCACGACCACATCGAGGGCTTCAACGAGCACGTCTGGTACGACCCGCACACGATCGAGCACGTGACCGAGGCGATCACCGAGGAGCTCTCGCGTCTCGTTCCCGACGAGGCGGAGACCTTCCAGGCGAACTCGACCGCGTTCCTCGCGCAGGTCGCCGGTCTCGAGAAGGCCCTCGACGACATCAAGGCCGCGCACGGCGGCGCCGAGGTCTTCGTGACCGAGCCGGTGCCGGGCTACCTGATCGCCGCCGCCGGACTCGAGAACGCCACGCCGGACGAGTTCAGCGAGGCCGTCGAAGAGGGCCAGGACGTGCCCGCGGCGGTGCTGCTGGCGGCTCTCAACGAGGTCAAGTCGGGCGAGGTGAAGGTCGTCATCGCGAACGCCCAGGCCGGCGGCGCCGAGACGACGCAGATCATCGACGCGGCGGGTACCGCGGGCATTCCGGTGCTCGAGTTCACGGAAACCCGTCCGGACGACCAGACTTACATCCAGTGGATGCAGAAGAACATCGAGGACCTCGCCGGAGCCCTCGACAAGTGACGACCGAGCGCGACCCGCTCGTCATCGCGTCCGCTGCGCTTCGGCGCGGCGGACGCGACCTGTGGCGCGGGCTGGATCTGACCGTCGCGCCCGGCGAGCTGGTTGCCATTCTCGGACCCAGCGGCGCCGGCAAGACGACGCTGCTGCGAGCGATCCTCGGCCTCGACAGGCTCAGCGAGGGAACGATCACGGCCCTCGGGGCGCCGGTCACCCGGGCCGGGAACCGGCGCATCGGCTACATCCCCCAGCAGCGCCCGCTGCCGCGCGACACCTCGATGCGCGGCCGCGATGTCGTCGCGCTCGGCGTGGACGGCCACCGCTTCGGTCTGCCGATCTCCCGCCGGCGCGACCGGGCTCGCGTCGACGAGCTCCTCGCCGCCGTGGGCGCCGAGACCTTCGCCGACCGTCCGGTCGGACTGCTCTCGGGCGGGGAGCAGCAGCGGCTCCGCGTCGGGCAGGCGCTCGCGGACGACCCCCGCCTGCTGCTGTGCGACGAGCCGCTGACGAGTCTCGACCTCGCGAACCAGCAGGCCGTGGTGTCGCTGATCGATCGGCATCGCCGGCAGCGTCAGGCCGGCGTTCTGTTGGTGACCCACGACATCAACCCGGTGCTCGACACGGTCGACCGCATCCTCTACATCGCCGGCGGCACCTTCATGCTCGGGACCCCTGACCAGGTGCTCGACTCCGCCGTGCTCAGTGACCTCTACGGCGCTCCCGTGCACGTGCTGCGGGCGGGCGGACGCCTCGTCGTCGTCGGAGCGCCGGATGCGGAGCAGTCGCACCACCACCATCACGACCACGAGGACCACGCATGAACTGGAGCGACGTCGGCGACGCGCTGTTCGGAGGCGTGGCCCAGTACGGCCAGATCCTCGAGCTCGTGCAGAACTCGGTGTGGGCGGGCGCCGTCCTCGGCATCGTCGGCGGTCTCATCGGCGTGTTCGTGATGCAGCGCGACATGGCCTTCGCGGTGCACGGCATCAGCGAACTCTCCTTCGCCGGCGCCGCTGCCGCCCTCCTCCTCGGCTTCGACGTCGTGACGGGATCCATCGTCGGCTCGATGATCGCCGCAGCCCTCATCGGCTGGCTCGGCTCCCGCGCGCGCGACCGGAACTCGATCATCGGTGTGCTGATGCCCTTCGGACTCGGTCTCGGCATCCTCTTCCTCTCGCTGTACAACGGACGAAGCGCCAACCGGTTCAGCCTGCTCACGGGCCAGATCGTCTACGTGCAGACCGGGCAGCTCGGCGTGCTCATCGCGATCGCGGCCGTGGTGCTGGTGGGTCTGCTGCTCATCTGGCGCCCGCTGCGCTTCGACTCGCTGGACCCCCAGTCGGCCGCCGCGCGCGGTGTGCCGACGAGGGCGGTCTCGCTCGCCTTCATGCTGCTGCTCGGGCTCATCGTGGCCGTCGCCGTGCACATCATCGGCGCGTTGCTCGTGCTCGCGCTGCTCGTGACCCCCGCAGCGGCCGCGATGCGCATCTCCACCGGCCCGCTCGCGGTGCCGCTGTGGGCTGCGCTGTTCGGCGTCGTCTCCGCCGTCGGCGGCATCCTGCTCGCGGTGGCGGGAACCCTGCCGGTGAGCCCGTACATCACGACGATCTCGTTCGTCATCTACATCGTCTGCCGCGCGATCGGAGCACGTCGCGACCGCGTGACGCGTGCCGCCTGAGAACAGCGCCCGGCCCGCTGCCAGGGTGCGCGGGTAGGATTCGGGCATGGCTCAGCGCAACACCTGGCAGCGCGAGCGCGTCCGCGAAGCCCTCTCCGACGCGCAGGGTTTCGTCAGCGCCCAGACGCTGCACGCGCGGTTGCGCGACGACAACACCGGCATCGGCCTGGCCACCGTCTACCGCGCGCTCGCGGGGCTCGCCGCCGGCGGCGACGCCGATTCGCTGCAGAGCCCCGAGGGCGAGAACCTCTACCGCGCCTGCGTGACCAGCGGCCACCACCATCACCTCATCTGCCGGCAGTGCGGTCTGACGGTCGAGATCGAGGCCTCGGAGGTCGAGGAGTGGGCTCAGCGCACGGCCGCGAGCCACGGCTTCACCTCCGCCGAGCACGTCGTCGACATCTTCGGGCTCTGCGGTGCGTGCACCGCCGCCCGGGCGAATGAGCGTGACGACTAGTCGCACCGAGCGCGCGAGGTCGGCGTCGCCGCGGCGCTCGTCCGGCTCGCGTACGTCCGTGGCGCTGAGTCACGGACTGGCGCTCATCGTCGTGATGGCGGCGATCTACATCTTCGCGCCGCAGCTGCTTCCGGCGGACGTCCCCACGCGCCTCCAGGACGGGGTCACGCTCGCGCTCAGTGTGCTCATCGAGTCGCTGCCGTTCGTGGCGCTGGGCGTCGTGCTCTCGATCCTCGTCCAGGTGTGGCTGCCCGCCGGCGTCCTGGAGCGGTGGATGCCGCGACGCGCCTGGGCGCGGCGGGCGGTGCTGTCGTTGCTGGGCATGATCGTGCCGGTGTGCGAGTGCGGCAACGTCCCCTTCGCGCGCGGCCTGCTCATGCGCGGTTTCAGCGTCTCCGAGACGATGACCTTCCTGATCGCCGCGCCGATCGTGAACCCCATCGTGATCATCACGACGCACCAGGCCTTCGGCTTCAGCGACGGCATCCTCATCGCGCGCCTGCTGGGCGGCTACGCGGTGGCGAACCTCATCGGCTGGCTCTACAGCCGCCACCCGTCGCCCGACGCCCTGCTGACCGACCGTTTCCGCGCGACGTGCGAGGTCGTCGTCCACGAACGCGGCGGGCGCGGTCGCCGCTCCCTGGCGCAGTTCCTCGTCGAGCTGCGTGCGGTCATGCCCGCGCTCGTGATCGGCTCCGCGCTCGCCGGTGCGGTGCAGGTTCTCGTGCCGCGCAACGCGCTGCTGGCCATCGGCTCGAACCCCGTGCTGTCGATCGTGGCGATGATGATGCTCGCGATCGTCGTCTCGATCTGCTCGAACATCGACGCCTTCTTCGCGCTCTCCTTCGCCTCGACGTTCACCCCCGGCTCGCTGGTCGCCTTCCTGGTGACCGGTCCGCTCGTGGACGTGAAGATGATCGCGCTGCTGCGCACGACCTTCTCCACCCGCGCGCTCGTCGGGATCGTCACGACGGTCCTGCTGTTCGCCTTCGCGCTCGGAGCGGTGGTGAATCTTCTTGCGTAGCGTGCTCACCCGCTGGCTGGGCGCGGGACTCGCCGCGGCCCTCGCCGTCATCACCCTCGTGCTCGCCGTCACCGGCCGTATCGGCCTCTACATCAACCCCGACGGCGCCTGGTTCGCCATCGGCATGGCCGTCGTCGTACTCGTCGGCACGGCGCTCAGCTTCGTGCTGCCGTTGGGCGCGGAAGACGACCACGGCCACGACCACGGCGAGGTCCACGACGACGACCACGCGCATCACGCTCACGAGCGCCGCGTGTCGCCCGGAGCGGTTGCGGCGGTGGCCGGCGGCGTTCTCGCCTCGGGCGTCGTGGTCACGATGCTGGCGCTTCCGCCCGCATCCCTCTCGGCAGAGCTCGCCGCATCCCGCGACGTCGGCGCGCCTCCGCTGTTCGCCGGATCGGATGTGGTCTCGCTCGCCTCGACCGGCGACACCTCCAAGTTCGGCGTGGGGGACTGGGCTGCCGTGTTCGCCACGGCGACCAACCCCGACGCGTTCGAGGGCGACGCGGTGACCCTGACGGGCTTCGTCAGCGGCGACATCGACGGCGGATTCGACCTCAGTCGTCTGGTCATCACGCACTGCGTCATCGACGCTCAGCCGGCGCGCCTGGCCATCTCGGCGGATGCGGCCGCGCCGTCTACCGGGCAGTGGGTCACCGTCTCCGGCACGGTGCGCGCGACCGGATCCGGACAGCTGGCGATCGTCGCCGAACAGGTCACGCCGATCGACGAGCCGAGCGATCCCTATGAGTACTGACGCCGCGCGCCCGTCGCGACGTGAGCAGTCCCGGCGCCGCCGCATCCGCGCGTACCTCGGGGCCTTTGCGATCGTGCTGGCCGTGCTGGCGCTCGCGGGAGCCGCCGCGGGAGCGGTCGGGACCCTCCAGGGTCCGAGGGTGACGAACGTGCAGTTCGACCCGCAGGCTGCGGTGTCCACCTCCGGCTCACGCCTGATCCTCACCACGACGCAGACCCTCACGGCGATCGACCCCTCGCAGGTCACGGTCAGTCCCGTCGCGGACTTCGCGGTGGAGACGTCGGGCCGCAGCATCGGAGTGCGCTTCACGCTGCCCCTGCGCGACGACACGGACTACACGGTCACCGTCGCGGGTGTCACGGGGCAGGGATCGGATGCGGCCGTCACGCTCACCGATAGCTTCCACACCCCGCCGCTGTCGGTGTACCTGCTCCAGCGCGGCGAGGACGGCGAACACGACACCGTCTTCCGAACCTCGCTGTCGGGCGAGGACGCGGTCCCGGTCTTCACGCACCGCCACATCGAGGACTTCCGCGCGACGAGTGCGCACCTCGTGATGTCGGTCGTCGACGACGACGGCTCGAACGAGCTCATCGTGACCGACCTCGACGGGCAGGGAGAGCGATCCCTCCCCTTGCCCGGCACGGGGCCGATCCAGGACCTGCAGACCGCCGATCGGGGCGAGACGATCGGCTACACCTACACCGACCCCGATATGACGGCCGCGGGAGCCCGGGCGAGCGTGCTCTACACCGCCTCGCTCAAACCGGCCGACGCCGACACCCCACCGACCCGCATCGACGTGTCGGGCGAACCGGCGAGCGTGGCGCAGTGGAGCTTCGTGCCCGATACCGACAGCATCCTCATGCTCTCGTTCCAGGGCCGGTTGCTGCTCGCGCCGCCGTCGGGCGCCGATCCCGTCGACCTGGGGGCGGCCGCGCAGATCGAGGGCATCGCCCGCGGCTCGACGACGGCCATCGTGCTGCGCGCAGACGGGCTCGTCACGATCTCGCTCGTCGACGGTTCGGAGGAGCCGCTCGTCTCGGCGCAGGATGCCACGGGATACCTCGGCGGCGTCGTTCCGCTCACGGGCGAGAGGACGCTGCGCCAGTACACCGACCCGAACGGGGCGGGATCCTCGCTCCTGCTGGTGGACGGTGAGGGTCATGCGAAACCGGTGTTCACGGTGGCGGCGAGCTCGGCGCTGCTGCAGACGTGCGTGTCGCCGTCGGGGCGGTACGCGGCCGTGCTCGTGCAGCCGGATGCGGCCACGAACCCGTACGTGACGAGCTACGCCCTGCCGGTGCCCGAGACGGTCGAGACCCACATCCTGGATCTCGACAGCGAGACCGAGGTGTCCAGCCTCGGCGCCTTCGACATCTCGTGGTGCCAGGTTCCGCTGCGATGACGACCCACGTGCCGGCCACGCGCGAGGCGCTGACCGATCTGCCGGTGGAGGTTGCGCCGCGCCTGCTCGATGCGCTGCTCGAGGTCGAGCTCGACGGCGAACGCGTCGTACTGCGCCTCAGCGAGGTCGAGGCGTATCACGGGCGCGGAACGGGCGACGTTCCCGATCCGGGGTCGCACGCCCGTATGGGACCGACGCCCCGCAACGCCACGATGTGGGGTGAGCCCGGTCACCTGTACGTGTACCTGAGCCACGGCATCCACTCCTGCGTGAACGTGGTCTGCGGGCCTGCGGGGGTTGCCGGCGGTGTGCTGCTGCGCGGAGCGGAGGTCGTCGAGGGTGCGGATGCGGCGCGTCGCCGGCGGAGCGCGCGCGGTGTGGCGCGCCAGGACCGGGATCTCGCCCGCGGACCGGGCCGGCTCGGCGACGCGTCGGGGCTGCGCCATCCCGTGCACGACGGCATCGATGCGGTGACCGGCGACATGCGGGCAGGAGCTCGTGCCCGGCTCCTCTTGCCGGTGAGCCCGCGCCGAGACATCGCCACCGGGCCGCGCGTCGGGGTGGCGGGTGTCGCCGGCGGCGACGAGTTCCCCTGGCGCTTCTGGATCCCCGACGACCCCACCGTCTCGGCATTCCGCTGGGGGCGCGGCGCCGGACCCGCGCTCAGCGCAGCGCGGTGACCGCGGCGAAGGCCGCCTTGATGGCCCGCATCCGCTTCTCGTAGCGGGCCGCCAGGAAGATGAGCGCGACCCCGCCGAGGCCCAGCCACAGCCACCAGAAGGCCACGTAGGCGGCGGCGATCCACGGCCACAGCTGCGCGATCGCGTGCACGAGCAGCACCGCCGAGCCCACCACGAGCGGCGCCTGGAGAGCGCGGACCGCTCCGACGATCACGAGGGCGATGGCCACGGCGCCCAGGGCGATCACGCGCCACAGCGCCGCGTCGGGGTCGAAATCGTACGCGAGCGACGGCAGCGTCACGAGTGCGAGCCACCCGCCGAGTGCGGGCCACGAGCGCCGGGCGGGTTCTGCCCGCATCCGGACGATGCCCACCGCGAGTCCCGCGAGAGCGGGCGGCACGGTGATCACCTCGATGATCGTGATCACCGCAGGCGCCGTCGATGCCGCGGTGACGAGGGCGAAGGCGCCGGCGGCGCAGAGCAGGACGAGGCCGCTGCGGCGGCGCAGCGCCCAGCCCGACACTCCGGCAGCGCTCAGCACGACCATGATCAGCAGCACGCGGACCGTGGACTGCGCCGTGTCGAACACGGTGAGCGCGGCGATCGTGAACGCGCCGACCGCCGCGGAGAGCACGATCATCGCGGCGAGATCGACACCCGCACCGGCGCGAGTTCGCAGCGCCGCGATCACGATGGCGGTGACCAGCCCGAGCGCCGCGAGACTCCAGATCTCCGGCTCGACCGTGGACAGCGGTGCGGCCTGCGCCGTGAGAAGCAGGATGCGGATTCCCGCCGCCGTGGCGAGGGTCACCGCGCTCGCGACTGCCGCGACGGCCGCGACGCCGCGCCAGCGCTCGCGTCCGAGCATGAGGGCGGATGCCACACCGACCAGCGCTGCGGCGCTCATCGTCACGGCGGTCGTCGCCGGTGCCCCGTCAAGCCGCAGGGCGACGGTGACGACGACGAAGGCGGAGCCCACCGCGGCGACGGATGCGGGGACGCCGGCCCGCGCGCCGATGCGGACGAGGCCCACCGCCACCGCGACCGTGCCGATGCCGACGACGAGGGACGCGATCGTGGGTGCCGCCGCATCCGTTCCTGCGCTGCGGACCGCCATCGCCCAGGTGGCGGCGAGGAGCACGAGCACGGAGGGCGTCTTGAGACGCCCGACGTCGGGCACCGGAGCCAGCACCAGGGTGAGGGCACCCGCGAGCGCAAGCGCGATCACCAGCCAGGTGCGCAGCGGTTCGACGGGGGCGAAGACGCTCGGCAGCGCGGTGAGTGCGAGTCCCGCCAACCATGCGGCCCGCTCGAGCGGGCTGGTGCGGTCGGCGCGCACGGCGGCCAGAACGGCCCCTGCCGCGAGGGCGATCCCGACGGGGACGAAGGCCAGCTCGACCTGGGTGAACACGCCGCCGGCGAGCATCAGGGCGCCGGCGATCAGGGCCACACCCCACGTGGTCCAGCGCAGCGCCGGTGTCAGCGGGATGCGGTGCGCGCCGGCGGAGACCAGGTGCAGGGCGAGCAGGGCGAGCATGAGCGCCAGACCCACCACGAGCGAGTCGTGCGTTGCGACCGAGTCGATGACGGCGCCCGCGGCGACGAGGGTCGCGACGGGACCCGCGACGGTCGCGACGCTCACCGTGGCTGCGGAGCCCGCCCGCGCGAGGCCGACGCCGGCGATCAGCGTCACTGCCACGCCTGCCGCCGCCCAGACACTCGCCACCTCGGGTCCGGTGATGACGAGGCCGCTCACCGCGAGCAGCAGTGCGCCGAGCGCCGTCGTCGCCGCGGCCAGTCCGGGAGCAGACGAACGCAGCCGCGGCCAGAACGCCGACGCCCCGGCGATGGCCGTGGCGGCCGCGGCCACGACGACGCCGCGCACCGTGTCTGCGTCGAGCGCGGCGGCCGCGGGCGGCAGAAGACCCACGCCGACTCCGAGCGCCGCTGCGATCGTCGCCTCGGGGACGCGGCCGAGCCGATTCAGCAGGAGCGCGAAGACGACGAGCCCGACGGCCGGCGGGACGACATACGCCTCGAGGGCGGCTCCGGGCCAGGCCGAGGCGAGCCACAGCCACAGCGCCGCGGTCGCTGCCGCGAACGCCGGCCAGGCCAGCAGGCGCCGCGGCGCCGCGGCCACGGGCACGCCACCCGCGGTCGTCGCCCGCCAGCCGTGCGTGACGGATGCGGCGCCGATGGCGATCGCGACGATCGCGACGAACGCGCCGCCCCACTCCGCCGGCACGGGGAACAGCACCCGACCGCGCGGAAGCGGCGTCGGCCACGCGGCGATCGCGATCACGATCGCCGCGCCCAGGTCGGACGCCAGTCGCACGTGCGGGATGCGGGCGCGGAGCGCGACCGCGGCGGCGGTCGCGACGACGAGCGCTGCCGCCGCCGCCGTCACGAGTGCGGTGGTGAACAGCGGCGCGACGAGGAGGGTGAGCAGGGCCACCGCGCCGGATGCCGCCGTGGGTGCGGTGAACAGGGCGCTCGCCCAGGAGATGGGGCTCTCGCGGTGGCGTGCGGTCAGCGCGACCAAAGCGACGACCAGTAGGGCCGCCCGCGCGATGCCCAGGCCCGGTTCGAGCAGGGCGCGCTCGGCGAGCGGCGAGGTGCCCAGCGCCGCCGCGGCGGGGAGGGAGACGGCGAGCAGCACCGTCGTCGCGAGGGCGAGCGCCCGGCGCGATGCGGCGTCGCGCCAACCGAGCAACGAGGCGAGCGCCGCCACCAACGCGACCCACTGCAGCAGAACGAAGGCGCTGCCCGCGGCGGCCGCATCCGATGCCCCGCTGAGCTGGACGGCCAGCGCGTTCGGCGCGATCGTCGCCGACACCGCGAGCACGCCGATCGGGACCACGGCGAGAGCCGCCGCGAGCCCGCCCGTGGCGCGTGCGGCCCACCGGTGAGCTACGGGCAGCAACGCCACGACGGCCACCGCGGCGATCCACAACCAGAGGGCAGACAAGCCGGTCAGGTAGGCGGCGCCGGCGCCGATGAATCCCGCGATGAGCCATCCCGTCGTGTCCGCACGCCTGCGCATCGCGACGACGGATGCGACCGCGACGACGACACCCGCAGCGACCGCGGCCGCGGGGATCAGCGTGAGGGCCGCGGCGGAGGTCAGCAGAAGAGCGCACACCACCGGGCGCACGTGCCGCAGGGAGCCTCGTTGTGCCGTGGGTGCGATGAAGAGGAGCACGCTGAGCACCGTCGCTGCGACGAGTGCCAGGAGGGGGATCTCGAGCGAGCCGCCGGTGGCCTCGAACGCCTCTGTGCGCCACGGCACCCAGGTCTCGGAGATCGCCAGCGCGGCCCGCACAGACCACATCAGGATGTGCACGGCGAGCGAGCAGACCGCGACGACGCCGGTGGTGATCGCGGCGGGAACCAGCCAGGGCGCCCGCATCCGCGCCCGGTCCAGCGCCACAGCTGTGGCGACGGCCAGGACGGGAGCGATCAGCACGCCGAACACGGGCAGATCGCTCCGGGCGGCGAGCTGCCACCCCGCGGTCGCGAGAGCGAGGGCCGCCAGTACGGATGCGGCGGCGCCGAGCCACGCGCCGGCGACCCGCGCGGGTGCCGCGGGGCGCAGCACGAAGGCGTACGCGGACCCGATCACGAACACGCCGGCGTTTGCCCAGATCGCTCCGCCGACCCCTTCGACGAACAGCGGCGTCAGCAGCGCGCCCGCCGCCAGGGCGGACGGTCCGACGATCGCGAGCACGAGGCGCTCGAGGGCGCCGTCAGCACCCGATCGGGCCGAGGATGCGGGGGCGGGGAGCGCGTGCACGAGTCCGCCGACCGCGGCGCCGAGGAGCCCCGCGATCAGCGCCTCGGACGATGGCAGTGCGACGGCGCCGCCGAGCAGGAACCCGCATCCCGCGGGCAACGCGAGCGATGCGGCGAGGTCGGGGGTGCGCAGACGTGAGAACCGGGCCCACGTGCGGCCGATGACCGCCACCGCCAGGGCGCCGATGCCGGTCCAGACGGCCGCTCGGAGGCTCGCTGCGCCGAACAGATCGTTGACGTACACCGCCCAGGTGTCGAGTGCCAGCAGCACGACGCCGAGCGCCGCGATGCCCTCCGCCGTGGCGGTGAGGCCCCGGCGTCGCAGGAGCGACGCGCCGCCGATCGTGAGAAGCGTGATCGCCCCCACGATCACCGCGCGCAACGCGATGCCGGCGACGAACCAGGCGAGCAGCAGGAAGAACACCGCCGCGACGCCGACGAGCGAGACGCCCACGATGAGCAGCAGCACGGGCACGGTGAGGCGGCGTCGGCGGGGCTCCGGCGCGGGAGCCGGCGATGGGGGAGGCGGGGATGCGGGGGTTGGGGGAACAGGTACGGAGTGAACGGGGTCTACGCGCGCGGCCTCGGCCTCGCGTCGGGGGAGGTCCGGTGCATCCGAAGGTGCGACGGTACCGGGCGCGGTGACGACAGCGGCCGGCGCGGCGGCGTGCTGGCGGGCGGCGAGAGCTGCCTGCTCTGCCAGCGCCGCCCGCTCGGCGAGGGCCGCCTGTCGTGCGGCGACGGCGCTCTCGCGGACGGCCGCCATGATGCTCTGGCGCGTGGCCTCCGCATCCGCCATCGTCTGGCCGATCGCGAGGACCTGACCCATCCGCGGGTCGTCGAGTGGCTGGCCGCACAGGGCGCAGGGCGAACCGGTGATGACGGCGAAGCAGGACGGGCACTTGTGCGGGTCGCCGAGCTCGCGCGCGGATGCGGGCCAGCGGCCGCCCTGCGGTGTGTCCGTCATCGTCTCCCCCGAATCGACGGCGATCGCTGCCGTCACGTCATCGTGGCAGGGTGGCGTCGCTTCAGAGCGTCAGCGCACGGTGCGCTGTGGACAACGGTGGCGCGGGGATCGGCCGGGGAGGGCTCTCGTCAAGGCGACACGCCGCACGTGCTAGACTGACTCCTTGTCTGTGCGCACTCCTGCGCGCAGTTCGTGTCCACATCCTCTTCCGGGTCGGAAACGGCCGGGTCGATCGTGGGCGCAGACAAGGGATCTTGGGTGGCGCCGTCCGGCGTCACGGTACAGAAGGAGACATCACCATGGCAGCAGTGTGCCAG
Organism: Microbacterium sp. KU4F; assembly: GCF_056868075.1. NCBI lineage: Bacteria > Bacillati > Actinomycetota > Actinomycetes > Micrococcales > Microbacteriaceae > Microbacterium > Microbacterium sp. KU4F. The sequence goes on from NZ_CP200324.1 coordinate 2,207,024, forward strand.
GTGACTGGAGCGGTTCCCGGCTTCGGTCACAACATCTCGCACTCGCACCGCCGGACGAAGCGCCGCTTCGACCCGAACGTGCAGAAGAAGACGTACTACGTGCCCTCGCTCGGTCGTAACGTCAAGCTCAACGTCTCGGCGAAGGGCATCAAGGTCATCGACGCACGCGGCATCGAGTCCGTCGTCAAGGACCTCATCGCGAAGGGTGTGAAGCTCTAATGGCGAAGAAGGCACAGGACGTCCGTCCGATCATCAAGCTGCGTTCGACCGCCGGCACGGGCTACACCTACGTGACGCGCAAGAACCGTCGCAACAACCCCGACCGCATCGTGCTCAAGAAGTACGACCCGGTCATCCGCAAGCACGTCGAATTCCGAGAGGAGCGCTGATCCATGGCTAAGAAGAGCAAGATCGCGCGCAACAAGCAGCGCCAGGAGGTCGTCGACCGCTACGCCGCCAAGCGCGCCGAGCTGAAGAAGGCGCTCGTCTCGCCCGAGTCCACCGACGAGCAGCGCGAGGCCGCCCGTGTCGGCCTGCAGAAGCTGCCGCGCAACGCGTCGCCCGTGCGCCTGCGTTCGCGTGACGTCATCGACGGCCGCCCCCGCGGTGTGCTGTCGAAGTTCGGCATCTCGCGTGTGCGCTTCCGCGACATGGCCCACCGTGGCGAGCTGCCCGGTGTGACCAAGTCCAGCTGGTAAGCACCCGCATCCGCACGAAGGCCCGGAACCCTTGAGGTTCCGGGTCTTCGTCGTTCGCGGACCCCACGAGGGCCGATTCCGACCCATTTGGGTGATTTCGGGTGAGACACGCCGTCGGATGTGGGCGGTTCACGCCCAAAATCCGCGGAATCACGGGGTTCGTGGGTATATTCGTGCTCGGTCGATCCGACCAACCGGGGCCGAGCCCCGGGCCGAAGTCAAGAAAGCGGCGTACCGCCGCCTGGAGGACAACCCACATGGCCGACAAGTCCATCACCAAGACCGAGCTCGTTGCGAGCATCGCCAGCGCCACGGGACAGAGCCAGTCCACCGTGTCGAGCGTGCTCGACTCCCTCTTCTCCACCGTCTCCGAGGCCGTCGCCAAGGGCACCAAGGTCTCCATCCCCGGTTGGATCGCGTTCGAGCAGGTCGAGACCTCCGCTCGCACCGGCCGCAACCCGCAGACGGGCGCCGAGATCGCTATCCCCGCCGGCAAGCGCGTGAAGGTCACCGCCGGTTCGAAGCTCAAGGCTGCCGTCAAGTAATCGATGAACGCCGTGAGGGGGGAGCCGTGAGGCTCCCCCCTTTTCGTCGTCTGGGCGAGCTGACAGCGCAGCGCGCCTAGGCTGGAGCAGTGATGACGACCGCCTCCGCCCGCGCCGCCGGCCCCCGCTCGGGCGGGCCCGGAGCGGCCTCGGCGACAACGCTCCGCGTGGCGGGTCCGGTCATCCTGGGCGTCACCGCCTTCGTCGCTCTCATCCTCGCCCTGGCATACGGCGGGGGTGCCGCCCCGCTCGTCATCGCCGACGCCGGCCCCGTCATCCGATGGGGTCTTCCGATCGCCACCCTCGTGCTGAATCTGGCCGCCGCGACCATGGTCGGCGCTCTGGTGCTCGCGCTGTTCGGTCTACGGCCCGAGGATCGCGCGTTCGAGGTCGCGCTGGACACCGCATCCATCGGAGCCGCGGTGTTCACCGTCGCGGCCGCCGTTACCGGCTTCTTCACCTTCGTCAACGTCTTCAACGCCGCTCCCAGCGCGGATGCGGTCTTCGGACAGCAGCTGGGTCGCTTTCTCGTCGAGGTCGAGCTCGGCCGCACGTGGCTCATCACCACGGTCGCCGGCGCCGTGCTCACGGTGCTCACCTTCGCGGTGCGTGCGTGGACGCCGACTCTGCTCGTCGCGATCCTGGCGCTCGCCTCCCTCGTGCCCATGGGGACGCAGGGCCACTCCGGAGAGCTCGAGAACCACAGCGTCGCCGTCACCTCGCTCGTGCTGCACATCCTGGCCGCTGCGGTCTGGCTGGGAGGCCTCGTGCTGCTGGTCGTGATCCGACCGGTCGTGGCGCGCTCGGGTCAGATCGCCCTGCTGCAGCGCTACTCCAGCATCGCTCTCGTCGCGTTCATCGTCGTCGCGGTGTCGGGGTCCGTCCGTGCGTGGGTCAGCGTGGAGGCGCTGCCCGCCCTGCTGAGCCCCTACGGCGGGGTCCTCGCCGTCAAGGTCGTCGCCCTCATCGGACTCGGCCTGCTCGGCGCCTGGTACCGCCTGCGGCTCATCTCGCGGATGAACGAGAACGCGAGCGCTCGACGGTTCTGGACGCTCATCGGCGTGGAACTCGCCCTCATGGGCATCGCGAGCGGCGCCGCCGCCGCTCTCGCCCGCACGCCCCCGCCCACCGACCAGCAGCCGCCGGTCGCCCGCACCCCTGCCGAGTTCCTCACCGACGCTCCCCTACCGCCGGAGCTCACGCCCCTGCGGTGGATCACGGCCTGGAACATCGACCTGCTCTGGCTGTTCGTCGTCGCCTTCGGGATCTTCCTGTACCTCGCCGGCGTGTGGCGCCTGCGTCGCCGCGGCGACCACTGGCCGCTCTACCGCACGATCATGTGGGTCGCCGGCATGCTGCTGCTGCTGTGGGTGACCTCGGGCGCCGTGAATGCGTACCAGGAGTACCTGTTCAGCGTGCACATGGTCGGCCACATGCTGCTCACGATGGCGATCCCGCTGCTGCTCGTACCCGGTTCCCCGGTGACCCTGGCGTTGCGCGCCATCCGCAAACGCGACGACGGCACCCGAGGCGGCCGCGAGTGGATCCTGTGGGCGGTGCACACGCCGTTCGCGAAGGTCGTCACGCATCCGATCTTCACCGCACTGAACTTCGTGGCGTCGCTGTGGATCTTCTACTACACCGACCTGTTCCGGTGGTCGCTCTACGACCACCTCGGGCACGTCTGGATGGTGACGCACTTCCTGATCACGGGCTACCTGTTCGTGCTGTCGCTCATCGGGATCGATCCGGTGCCGTTGCGCTTCCCCTACCCATTCCGGCTGCTGACTCTCGTGGTCGTGATCGCGATGCACGCGTTCTTCGGCGTGGCGATCATGATGCAGACGGGCCTGTTCGCCGCCGAGTGGTTCGGCTCGATGGGCCGAACGTGGGGCGCGACGCCGCTCGAGGACCAGTACGTCGGCGGCGGTGTCGCCTGGGGCATCGGAGAGATCCCGTCCCTCATCCTCGGCATCACGGTGGCGATCCAGTGGAGCCGCAGCGACGAACGTCTGCAGCGATCCAACGACCGTCAGGCCGATCGCACCGGCGACGCGGAGCTCGAGGAGTACAACGCGCGCCTGGCGGCCATCGCGGCCCGCGACGCGCGCCGCGGCGAGGGCTGATTCAGAGCCCCGGGTCGTAACCTCCGACGCGGATCGACGCCGTGCCGTCGGGGAGGATGTCGATGGTACCGTTCACCACGAACGGTACGTCCTCGGACACTTCGCGCAGCGAACCGTCGGCCAGTGAGCGCACCTCGAGATCGATGTGCGCGACGGCATCCGCGTCGGGGATCACCCATCCCGCACCTTTGGGCAGGACCTCGACGGTGGGCTGCTCGGTGATCGACCAGGTCGGGAGCTTCTCGACGCGGTTGCGCACGACGAAGCCGAACGGGCAACCCGTCGGCTGCAGCACCTGCTGCGTGGTGCAGGCCGTGAGGAACTCCTCGACCCGCTGCTGCACGACCTTCACGAACTCGTCCGTCGGCTTCGTCTGCACGGTGACGGGCACATTGACCATCGGCGCGTCCGCGAGAACGGCGACCCCTTCGGAGGTCGAGAGCGCACTGTCGACCGTGACCGAGTAGAGGTTCGGCGAGAACACCAGCAGCGACACGGGTGCGACGGGGTCGGCGTCGACGCCGTCGGGGGAGACCTGGCGACGGTCGACGCGGAACCCGTTGATGTCGAAGGTGGACGAGCCGAGAACCATGAGGTTCATGACGGCGAGGGGGCTCTGGCTGAACCGCCACGTCGGGATGAAGCCGAGCGTCCCGTTGCTGCGGACCCGGAACGAGGTGGTCCCGTCGTGCCCGCCGGCGACGTAACTGGCGGTCACGACCGTGTCGGCACCGTCGGTCTGCTCGGACACCACGTGGGCGTCGGTGAGGGAACCGAGCGCGGCGCTGCGCAGGAGTGCGTCGGATGCGGATGCGGGCAGTCCCGCATCCGTCAGCTCCGAGGAGTCGAGCGAGACGCCGGGCAGGGCCAGAGCGTCAGCGGCGCGTCCGGACTCGAGCATGCTCAGATAGCGCTGCACGAAAGCGGAGGGGCTGTAGAACTCCTGGTACAGGGCCGCCGTGCCGGCGCCCAGGGCCGCGAGCAGGAGGCCGCCGATGAGGCCGAGGGTCGTGAGATCGAACGCCAGGCGCACGCCGGGGCGCCGGGTTCGTCTCAAGCGGCTCACGGGCCAAGTCTAGGAAAGGGTCCCCGCGAAAGCGCGGGGAGTCGCCCCCGGGCGTCATGCGGCCGCGCGGCGCCTAGCATGGATCGGTGAGCACCCCCGCCCTCTCCGCCGAACAGCAGGCGCTGTTTCGGCTCATCGAGGACACCCGGGAGCACGTGTTCGTCACCGGTCGCGCCGGCACCGGCAAATCGACGCTGCTGCAGCATCTGGCGTGGAACACGTCGAAGCAGATCGCCGTCTGCGCCCCGACCGGCGTCGCCGCCCTGAACGTCGAGGGCCAGACCATCCATTCGTTGTTCCGGCTGCCCATCGGTCTCATCGCGAACAGCGAACTCGACCAGTCGGACGCCACGCGCAAGCTCCTCAACGCGATCGACACGCTCGTGATCGACGAGATCTCGATGGTCAACGCCGACCTCATGGACGCCATCGACCGGGCGCTGCGCCAGGCCCGGGGCCGGCGGGCGGAGCCCTTCGGCGGCGTGCAGATGGTCATGTTCGGAGACCCGTACCAGTTGGCGCCCGTTCCGCCGCGGGGTGACGAGCTGCGCTATGTGCGCGACCACTACCACTCGTTCTGGTTCTTCGACGCGCACGTGTGGGCGGGGGAGTCCAGCGGTGACGGGCTCATGGACATGGGGCGGTACGGCGCCGATCTCCACGTCGCCGAGCTGCGCGAGGTCCATCGGCAGTCGGATCCGGGGTTCAAGGCGCTGCTGAATGCCGTGCGCTACGGGCAGGTCACCGCGGACATGGCGAAGATCCTCAACGACACGGGCGCCCGCACGCCGCCGGAGTTCTCCGCCGACGAGCCCATCATCACGCTCGCGACCCGCAACGACCGCGTCAACGCGATCAACCGGCGCCACCTGGACGCCCTCGCCGGCCGCGTGCAGACCGCGCACGCCGAGGTCAGCGGCGACTTCGGACGCGGAGAGGCCGCCTTTCCCGCGGAGCAGGAACTGCAGCTCAAGGTCGGCGCGCAGGTGATGTTCCTGCGCAACGACACACAGTCCTACGGGGACGGACCGCGGTGGGTGAACGGGACGATCGGCACGGTGGTCAAGATCGCCGGGAGCATCGTCCGCGTGGAGATCGACGGCCGCGACTACGACGTCGAGCCCGCGGTGTGGGAACGTTTCCGTTACGCGTACGACGCCGCATCCCGCTCGCTCAGTCGGGAGGTCGTGGCCGAGTTCACGCAGTTCCCCCTGCGGTTGGCGTGGGCGGTCACGATCCACAAGTCGCAGGGAAAGACGTACGACCGCGCCATCGTCGACCTCGGCGCGGGGGCCTTCGCTCCCGGACAGACCTACGTCGCGCTGTCTCGGCTGACCTCGCTCGACGGCCTCTACCTGTCGCGGCCCCTCCGGCCCTCCGACATCCGCGTCGATCCCGATGTGCAGAGGTTCATGTCCCGCGCCCGCGCCTGAGTCCGCCCCGGCCTCCGGTGCCGGCGCTCGTCGCCCGCGGACCGGGTCTCCATGCCCGAGTTGCGTCGCAGTTGCGCAGATGCGCCAGTTCTCCGCGAATGCGGCAGTCACTCACTGTGGCGATTGCACACAAGTGTGGCGGTTGAGCGGGCGGGTGTGCCGTGTCCGGATAGGGAGGGGACGCCGGATGCCGGCGGTCGGTGGTCCGGGAGCGGGGCCGTTGGGTGGCACAGGGGAGTCGGGCCGAGGGTCCGCCTCGGGGCTAGGTCGGCCAAGGGCTACAGTTCTGCGCAGATGCGCCAGTCAATGACTGTGGCGGATGCGGAAAGGTATCGCAGTTGCGCATATGCGACGCAAGTCGGGCACCGGAAGGCGGGCACCGGGTCACGCGAGCCACCCCTGAGGACAGCCCCGCGGAGGGGGGCTGCGCCGGGTCAGGCGGCGGCTTCGGCCTTCGCTCGGGCGAGATCCTCGAACAGCTCGGTGTTGAACCGGTAGGCCAGCAGCACCTCGTCGATCACGCGCTCCTTCTCGGCCTCGTCCCAGGGGGCCGCGTCGAGCTGCACGCGGTAGTGCTCCTTGAACTCCTTCGGATCGGCGATGTCCGCGAAGATGTAGAACCCGATGCCGTTGGTGTCGAACCCGAACCGGCGCTGCATGAGCTTGCCGATGAACAGCCCGCCCGACAGGTCGCCGAGGTAGCGGGTGTAGTGGTGGGCGACGAATCCTCCCGGCCACGTCGCCCCCACCTGGTTGATGCGATCGACGTAGCGGCGTGTGGTCGGCAGCGGCTCGATGCGCTCGCGCCAATCGGGCCCGACGAGGAACTCGAGATCGGCGGCGAGAGCGGGAAGGCGGGTGAGGCGCTCGCTGATGAACACCGCCGCCACCGGGTCGCGCCGCATCCGCTCGGCCGCGGACTCCAGCGCCTCGTAGATGAACCAGTGCTGCGCGACGAGCGCGACGTAGTCATCGCGCGTGCCCTCGCCCTTGATGAGGTCGGACATGAATCCGGCGCCCTCGCTGCCCGAGTGGGCACCGCTGGAACGCTCGCGGAGGGCTGCGGAGAACGGGATCGGGTCGCTCATGCGGCCCACTATACCTTCAGGTAAGCAGAACCTAAATCGTCAATTCTTCAGATGTCGGATGCGGTCAGTGAGGGCGCGGCTCGATGCCGAGCTCGGCGCACGCGGCGTCATAGAGCGCAACGATCTCCCGTCGTACCTCGCGCCGCTCGGTGATGGGGCCGCCGGGCCATGTCAGCCGCATATCGATGCTCGCGCCACCGGCCGCCGTGATGACCCAGTCGCCCCCGTCGCCGTCGAATCCGACCATGCGGGCGCCGACGGGCGCCGGATGCGGGCCGAAGGCGCGCGCGAAGAGCATGTTGTCGTCGGAGTGATCGGAGTTCATGTGCCCGAGGACACCGGCCAGTGTCTCATCGTCGAAAACGTGCGTCATGCAGCACAGCCTAAGAGCCGTGATGGTCTTGTGATGTGGGTGTGTTTGAATGCTGGAGCACGACCGCGGGGGTGAAATGCCGATCAGTTCCGGCTTCAAACGCGCTGCTGCCGCGATCGCCGGCGCAGCCGTCATCGTTTTCGCGCTCGCGGGCTGCACGCAGGCCAAGAGCATCGAGCTCGACGTCCCCCCGCAGGTCGAGGGCGCCTTCCCGGCCGACACGCAGACGCAGCTCGAGTCCGCGGTGAACTTCGCGATGGCCGCGACCGGTTCGACCGGAGCGATCGTCGGCGTCTGGGCGCCCTGGAGCGGATCCTGGGTGGCCGGAGTGGGCGACGCCTCGGCCGACGACGTGTTCCGGGTGGGCGAGCTGACCCGCCCGATGATCTGCGACGTGCTCTACGAGATGGTGGATGCGGGCAAGGTCTCGCTCGATGACGAGGTGCGCACGTACGTCCCCAGCGTCGCCGGCCTCAGCGGCGTGACCCTCGGCATGCTGTGCGACGGAACGAGCGGTCTGGGCTCGTACGGCGCTGTGCTGCAGGATGACGCGATCGGGCTGCCCGCACGCGAGTGGAATGCCGCGGAGCTCGCCGCCTACGGCATCACCGGCTTCGATCCGGCCGCGGCCGGCACCGCGTGGCGCGACTCCGACACGGGGTACGTGCTGCTCGGACTCGCGCTCGAGAACGCCGGTTCCGAGAGCGCCTCGAACCTGCTGGACGAACAGGTCTTCTCCCCGCTGGGCCTGACCCATACGAGCCTGCCCGGCGGCACCGCGGCCAAGCCCGGAGAGCCCGCGCTGAAGGGTCTGCTGTCGCAGCCGGGGCCCGACGGCGCCATGAACTGCGCCGAGCCGCGCGACATGACCACGATGTCCTCCAGCTTCGGCTTCACGAACGCGGGAGTGGTCTCCACGATCGCCGACGTCGGCCGCTACACGCAGGCGCTCGCCGCGGGATCGTTCGGCGGCGAGGATCGCTTCGCGTCCGCGATGCTCGTCTCGCCCGACCAGCCGTCGTGGCTCACCGCCACGGGCGGCGCCTTCCAGGCCGGTTCGCTCATCGGACAGTTCGGTTCGGTTCCCGGGTACATCACCGCATCCTTCGCCGACCCGACCACGGGTATGACCGTCTCGGTCGTGCTCAACAACTCGGCCGCGACCGACTGGGTGGGCGCGTACCTGGCTTGGGAGCTCGCCTCCATCGCCTCCAAGGCGCCGGCGGCCGACGGCCAGAGCACCCCGGATGCGGGTCTGCCCTGGACCGCGCAGCAGTATCACGACGCGATCGCCGCTGCGGCCGTGTGCCCGCTGCCCGCTTCGTGACCGCTCGCTCCGGATCCACCTCCGCCGTCGCCCTCGTCCTAGTCGGCCTCGCCTGCCAGGAGGTCGGCGCCTCGCTCGCCGTTCTGCTGTTCGACGAGGTCGGGCCTCTCGGCATGGTCATGCTGCGGCTCGTCTTCGCGGCGATCGTGCTGCTGCTCATCGCTCGGCCGAGCCTGCGGGGACACTCGCGGGCGGCGTGGTGGGCGGTCGTGCGATTCGGTCTCGTACTGGCGCTGATGAACGGTCTGTTCTACCTCGCTCTCGAGCGCCTGCCGCTCGGCGTCACCGTGACGATCGAGGTGCTGGGGCCGTTGACGTTGTCGATCATCGCCGCGCGTCGGGCCTCCGCGTGGCTCTGGGCAGGGCTCGCGTTCCTCGGCGTCGTCGCGCTCGGCGGCGGCGGGTGGGATCGTCTCGATCCGCTCGGCGTGGCCTTCGCCCTGGGGGCCGCAGCGAGCTGGGCGCTCTACATCCTCGCCTCGGCGCGGGTCGGACGCGAGTTCGTGCGGCTCGACGGCCTCGCGTTGGCCATGGCCGTGGGCGCGGTGCTGTCGCTTCCCTTCGGCATCGCGGATGCGGGCGGCGCGCTGCTGCGACCGGACCTACTGGCGCTCGGGGCCGGGGTCGCCGTGCTCTCGTCGACGATTCCCTACGCGCTCGAGCTGTCCGCATTGCGGCGACTGGCCGCATCCACGTTCGCGATCCTCATGAGCCTCGGACCGGCGACGGCGTCGATCGCCGGCTTTGTCCTTCTCGGGCAGCACCTGAGCGTGCTCGAGATCGCGGGCATCGCGCTGGTGATCGCCGCCAGCATCGGTGCGGTGCTCATGGCGCCGCGTGCCCGGCGCCAGGACGAACCGGTGGCCTGAGTTCTCAGCCCGCGAGGATCGTGTCGATCAGGTGGTCGGCCACACCCGCGTCGACGTCGAGCACGATGCGCGTGCGCACGCCATCGTGGTCGCGCATCGCCACGCGCTGACCGCGCAGGTCGGCGATCGTCTGACCGCGCCCCGGTCCGTCGGTGACGTCGACCGTCACCGGCACGCGGGGTGCGCGCGACGGAGTGATGCCGCCCACGATCGCGGCGGCGAGCGGGTCGTGCAGCGCGCACGTGCGGTGCCCGTAGGTGTCGCGGTAGAAGTCGAAGTAGTGATCGAGGATGTGTCCGATCGCCGAGACGAACGGACGCTCGTCGGCGACGAGCCGCTCGCGCTGTTGCTCGCTCATGGTGTGCTCCATGGTGGCGTCCAGGGGCACGAGCGTGACATCCCAGTCGGCGGCGAGGAGGGCTGCCGCCGCCTGCGGGTCGTTGTAGACGTTCGCCTCGGCCGCTGCCGTGATGTTGCCGGGCGCGAGGGCCGCGCCGCCCATGGCCGTCACGGCGGCGATGCGCTCGGGCAGGGTCGGGTCCGCCTCCAGGGCGTGCGCGAGGTTCGTCATCGGGCCGATCGTCAGCACGTGCAGGCGCCCGGCGTAGGTGTGCGACAGGTCGATGAGCAGCTCGACGGCCGTGCGGGAATCCGCCGCCCGCGGGCTTCGCGGCAGCTCGACGCCGCCGATGCCGTTCTCGCCGTGCACCCACTGCGCGCCGCCCCCGTAGGGGTGGTCGAGATGATCGTGCGCACCCTGCGCCACGGGGATGTCGTCGCGACCGGCCAGCGCCAGCAGGTCGAGCGTGTTGCGCGTGGCTTCGGCCGCGGAGATGTTGCCGCTGACGGTGCCGACCCCGACGAGGTCGATCGAGGGGGAGGCCAGCAGGTACGCCAGCGCGACGGCGTCGTCGACGCCGGTGTCGCAGTCCAGATAGACGGGGGTGGGCTCGGTCATCGTTCTCCTCGGTGGGTCGGGGCGCGACCCCCTCGTCCGCCTGTTCGGTTATATCTCGTCACGGGCTGAGGCGCCGCATCCGGGGCCTCGGCGCATGGTGGAATGGGGAGATGCTCGGTCCTCTCTGCGTCGTCGGAAGCATCAACGTCGATCTGACGGCCACCACCGGGCGGCTGCCCGGCGCGGGCGAGACGGTCCTGGGCGGACGGTTGCGGCGTGACCCGGGCGGCAAGGGCGCCAACCAGGCGGTCGCTGCGGCGCGTCTGGGCGCTCGCGTGCGCATGGTCGGCGCCGTCGGCGACGACACCGACGGGCACGCGATGCTGCAGAACCTGCGGGATGCGGGCGTCGACACGAGCGATGTCTGGCTCGGCGACGATCCCACCGGTACGGCGCTGATCATCGTCGACGAGGCCGGGGAGAATCAGATCGTCGTCTGTCCAGGGGCGAACGACACGGTGCGCCTCGACGGTGTGGAGTTCCGGGCGGACGAGGCGGTCCTGGCGCAGCAGGAGATCCCGGTGTCGGCGATCGCGGCGCTGGCCGACGTGCCGGGCTTTCTCGCCGTGAACGCGGCGCCCGCGCGCGAGGTGCCGACGGCGGTGCTCGAGCGTGCGGACCTCGTGATCGTCAACGAGACCGAGTACGAACTGCTGCCCGCGCTCGCCGCCGCCCGCCGCGTGGCGGTCACCTACGGCTCTGCCGGCGCGGCGCTGCGAGAGGGCGGTCGCGAGGTCGCGCGGGTGGGCGCCCCGAAGGTCGACGCGATCAACTCCGTCGGGGCGGGAGACGCGTTCTGCGCCGCGCTGACCCTGGCGCTGCACGCGGGGTGGGACGACGTCGCGGCCCTCACCGCCGCCTGCGCCGTCGGCGCGGATGCGGTCACTCACGAGGGGGCGCAGCCGCCGCTGCGGCGACTCGACACGTACCGCTGACGCGCTCCGGCGACGCGGTGAACGCGTCGGAGCGGTGGGAATTGTCTGGACAGATGTCGAAGCACGGTGCGTGAGGCGCGGAGCTATCGTGAACGCACCCTCGGCCCCTGCGGCTCGAGCGCTCCCCCTCAACGACTGTGCAACACAAGACACCCTGGAGGTTCCCATGGCCTACGTGACCACCGACGACGGCGCAGAGATCTACTTCAAGGACTGGGGCAGCACCGACGCCCAGCCCATCGTGTTCCACCACGGCTGGCCGCTCTCGTCGGACGACTGGGACGCCCAGATGCTGTTCTTCCTCAGCAAGGGCTTCCGCGTCATCGCGACCGATCGTCGCGGCCACGGCCGTTCCTCGCAGATCGGCACCGGCCACGACATGGACCACTACGCGAGCGACGTGAACGCGGTCGTCGAGCACCTCGACCTGCACAATGCGATCCACATCGGACACTCGACGGGCGGCGGCCAGGTGGCCCGCTACGTCGCGAAGTACGGCGAGCCCCAGGGCCGCGTCGCCAAGGCCGTCCTCGTGTCGTCCGTGCCGCCGCTCATGGTGCAGACCGACGCCAACCCCGAGGGCACGCCGATCTCGGTGTTCGACGGCTTCCGTGAGGCGCTCGCCGCCAACCGCGCCGAGTTCTTCGAGGCGGTCGCATCCGGTCCCTTCTACGGCTTCAACCGTGAGGGTGTCACCCCCTCGCAGCCCGTGATCGACAACTGGTGGCGTCAGGGCATGACCGGCAGCGCGCTCGCCCACTACCTGGGCATCAAGGCGTTCTCCGAGACCGACCAGACCGAGGACCTCAAGGCCATCACGGTTCCCGTGTTCGTCATCCAGGGCGATGACGACCAGGTCGTCCCGTACAAGGATGCGGCCCTCAAGCAGCACGAGCTGCTGCAGAACTCGACGCTGAAGATCTACGAGGGCTACCCGCACGGCATGCTGACCACGCACGCCGACGTGATCAACCCCGACATCCTGGCCTTCATCCAGGAATGACCCGCTGAGACCCGGCCCCGGTCCGCAGTCCGCTGCAGACCGGGGCCGGATGTCGGCCCGGTGTGGCAGGCTTGCGAACTGCACCCCTTTCCCTCCCGAAGGATCGTCATGCCCATCGCCGCCGATGACCCCCGCCTGCTTTCGCCGTACATCGCGAAGGCGACCCGCTACGACGATGTGCCGTTCGCGCGTGCCGGCGCCAGCGGGGTGCGTCTGCCCCGTGTCTCGCTGGGGCTGTGGCAGAACTTCGGTTGTGGCCGCTCGATCGAGGCGCAGCGCGAGATCCTCCTCCACGCGGTCGACCGCGGCGTCGTGCACATCGACCTCGCGAACAACTACGGCCCGCCCTACGGCGCTGCCGAGACGACCTTCGGCACCGTGCTCGAGAGCGACCTGCGACGGTACCGCGATGAGCTGTTCCTGACGACGAAGGCCGGCTACGACATGTGGCCGGGGCCGTACGGCGACGGCGGTTCGCGCAAGTACCTGATGCGTTCGCTCGAGCAGAGCCTCACGCGGATGCGCACCGACTATGTCGACGTGTTCTACTCCCACCGCGTCGACCCCGAGACGCCGCTCGAAGAGACGATGCAGGCGCTCGTCGACATCGTGCGCAGCGGCAAGGCGCTGTACGTCGGCATCTCCAACTACCCGGCCGAGCTCGCGCGTCGCGCCCACGCGCTGCTCGCCGCCGAAGGTGTGCGCCTGCTCGTGCACCAGCCGCGCTACTCGCTCTTCGACCGCACCCCCGAGGCCGAGCTCTTCCCCGCGCTGCGCGAACTGCAGGTCGGCAGCGCCGTCTTCTCGCCCCTGGCGCAGGGTCTGCTGACCGCCAAGTACCTCGACGGCACGGTCCCGGCCGACTCGCGCGCCGCCGACAGCCACTTCCTCAACAGCAGCGCACTCACCGACGACTACCTGCGCCGCATCCGTGGCATCGACGCCGTCGCGCGGGATGCGGGTCTGTCGATCCCGCAGCTCGCGATCGCGTGGGTGCTGCGCGACGACGTCGTGACGACGGCGATCATCGGCGCCTCGCGTCCGGGGCAGATCGATGACGCCATCGCCGCGAGCAAGGCGGTGCTCTCGCTCGAGGTCGTCGCTGCCCTCGATGAGTTCGCCGCGCCCGTCGGCGGCGCGGTCAACTGACGCGGGTAGCGTTCGACGCGGGTTCACCCGCGGGCACGTCGCCCGCGGCAGGATGGGACGCGGAGGCAGGAATGTCGCGAAACGACCAGAAGAAGCTCGCTCAGCACCGGCGGATCGCCGAACTGCTCGAGACCGAACCGCTCTACGTGATCACCCGAGCGCTGCAGAACGTGCCGCGCAAGCGCGAGACCACGGAGGGCGGCGCGCGTGCGGCCGTCGAGCGGTGGAATGCGCTCCTTCGCACGCATGACGTCGACGGTCTGCGGCAGGCGCTCCTCGGCGACGACGACGAGAGCCGCGCCATGCGCAACAACTCCGTGTTCGGCGGGGTCGTGTCCCGCGAGGAGGACGCGGCGTGAGCCGGCTTCTCGTCGGCATCGAGACCGGCGGCACGAAGATAGTCTGCGCGGCGGCGCCGGAGGGGGAGCCTCGCCGCATCCTGAGCCGCAGCTCGGTGGCGACCGGTGAGCCCGACACGACGCTCGCCGCGGTCGGCGACTTCATCCGGTCCCTCGACGACGAGATCGCCGGTGTCGGGATCGCGGCCTTCGGTCCGCTCGATCTCGACCCGGCCTCGCCGGCCTACGGATCCATCACCTCGACGCCGAAGGCGGGGTGGGACGGCGTCGACGTGCTGGGCCGCATCCGCGCGGCGGCCTCCGGTGCTCCCGCCCGCATCACGACCGACGTCACGGGCGCCGCGCTCGGCGAGCTGCAGTGGGGCGCCGCGCAGGACTCGAGCGACGTCGCCTACGTCACCGTCGGCACCGGTGTGGGCGCCGGGCTCATCGCCGGAGGCCGTGTGCTGGTGGGCACCGGATGGCCAGAGATCGCTCACCTTCCCGTCGCACGGCACCCCGACGACACCTTCGCCGGTATCTGCCGCTTTCACGGCGACTGTCTCGAGGGCGTCGCGTCGGGCCCCGCCGTCCGTGCGCGCAACGGCATCGACACCCAGGAGCTGGATGCGGCCGCCCGCGCGAAGAGCAACGAGATCACCGCGTTCTACCTCGCCCAGCTCGCCGCCACGCTGTACTTCACGCTGGGCATCGAACTGATCGTGTTCGGCGGCGGCGTGCTCAAGACGCCCGGCTTGATCGAGGCGCTGCAGGAGGCCGCAGCCGTCCGCGTGGGCCCCGCCGGGGCCCGGGGCTCGTCACGGGACCTTGCCATCGCCCGCACCGAACTCGACGGCGAGGCAGGGCTCTACGGCGCGCTGCTGCTCGCCGAGCAGGCCGCCGCGGGCTGACGCCCGGCACCCGTCGCGAGAACGCCCCACCTCATCTGGTGGGGCGTTCTCGCGTGCGCGGACCGCGTGTTTCTCACGGTCAAACCTCGTTCATTGCGATTAGGTGAGATGTATGATGTACTAGCTCCCGCCGTCGCCCGACGGCCCTGTCGTCAAAGACGCCGACCAGAAAAGGACGCGCAATGGCTTCACAGCACCGACGCTCTCGTCTCCTGACTCGCTCCCTCGCCCTGACCGTGGGATTCGCCGCCGTCGCGGCACTGACCGCCTGCTCCGGCGGAACCGATGGCGGAGGCGGGTCCGAGTACGGCTTCGACGCCGCCGAACAGGACGCGAGTGCCCCCATCACCGTGTGGGTCGACTCCTCCCGCGAACCGATCGCCAACGCGTTCAAGGCCGCGAACCCCGACCTCACCGTCAACATCGAGACCTACGACGGCAACTCCGGCGGAAGCGACTCGTTCAAGACGAAGATCGCGCTCTTCGACCAGTCCGACTCCGGCTGGCCGGACGTCGTCTTCTCGACGCAGCAGAACGACACCTCGTGGGCGAGCAAGTCCAACAACGGTGGCCAGCCGTTCGCTGCCATCCTCAACAAGGGCCTGCTCTCCGACGACTTCCTCAGCGGCTTCACCAAGGGCGCTAATGACCCGATGACCGTCGACGGCAACGTCTACGGCGTGCGCAACGACCTCGCTCCTGTCGTCTACTGGTACAACGACGCCCTGATGAAGCAGTTCGGCTACGAGATCCCGAAGACATGGGAGGACTACCAAGCGCTCAGTGACAAGGTCGCAGCCGAGCACCCCGGCTACATCCTCGGTTCCGTGGGCGACTCGTTCCAGGGCCCCTACATCTACTACTGGGGTTCCGAGGCGCCGATCTTCCAGGTCGACGGCGACACATTCACGAGCGACTTCTCCGACCCGAACTCCGAGAAGGCCACCAAGCTCATCGACCACATGCTCGCGAACAAGACGCTCGTCAACGACAGCGTCTTCGGCGCCGACTTCGTGCAGAAGTACAGCGACAAGGTGCTGGGCATGCCCGGCCCGGCCTGGTACTCGGGCGCCCTGTTCCAGAACAAGGACAGCCTCAACGCCGCCGCGGGTACCATCGGCGCGGCAGCTCCCCTCTACTGGGACGGCTCGGACAAGGTGACCGGGAACGTCGGCGGTGGTGTCTGGTACGGCTCGAGCCACTCCAAGAACCTCGCGGCCGTGGCGAAGTTCCTCGAGTACGTCACGAGTTCCGACGATGCTGTGAAGCTCGCCGCCGGCCTTCCGGCCTACCAGTCGGCCGCGGATGCGTGGCTCGCCGAGCAGTCGAGCTCCGGCTACTACGTGGGCGACTTCACCTCCGCCCTGTCCACCGCTGCCAGTAGCGTGTGGAGCGGTTGGGGCTACCCGTCGTTCAGCGCTGAGACGGCCTACGCCTCGATCGTGGTCCCGGGTATCGCGGCCGGCAAGAGTCAGTCCGACCTGGTGGATGCGCTCCAGAAGGAGTACCAGAACCAGGCACAGGTGCAGGGCTACACCGTCAAGTAATTCCCGTTCCACGCGGATGCCGCCGCTTCCGCCGCGAGCAAAGGAAGACATCATCGTCACCTCGGTCACCGCTCCCGTCGCCGCTTCCGCCTCTTCCGAGGCGGGGCGGCGGCGGGAGCCCCGTTCCCCCGTCCGCCGCCGGCCCGATCACTCGCAGAGTCGTATCGGCTACGTGTTCGTCTCCGGCTACACTGTCCTGCTGCTGGCGTTCGGCATCCTCCCGACGCTCTACGCGGTCTATCTCTCCTTCACCAAGGACGGCGCCTTCGCCGGTGTCGAGAACTTCGTGAAGGTCTTCGCCGACTACCGGTTCCTCCCGGCCGTCATGCACGTCGGCGTCTACCTGGTGTTCTACCTGGTGTCGCTGCTCGTGTTCGTCGTGCTGCTGGCGCTGCTGGTCCACGGGATCGGGCGTCGGTGGCTGTCGAGCAGCTATCGGTTCGTGTACTACATCCCCGGGGCGCTCGCGGGAGCCTCGAGCGTCATGCTGTGGTTGTTCCTCCTGGACCCCACCGTCAGTCCGGTCTCGTTCGTCCTGCGCTGGTTCGGGTTCGAGAACTTCGTGCAGACGGTCTCGGTCGACAACCTGCCGATCATCTTCACGATCGTCGCGTTCTGGACTGGCGCGGGTGGATGGATCGTGATCATGTACGGCGCGCTGAACAACATCTCGGCCGACGTGCTCGAGGCCGCGCGCATCGACGGCGCGGGTCCCGTGAAGACCGCCATCCACATCCAGATCCCGTTGCTGCGCAAGTGGATCTCGTACATGGCGATCATGTCGTTGGCGGCCGGCACACAACTCTTCGTCGAGCCCCGCGTGCTCTCGCAGGCGTCGAAGGGCGTCGTGCCCCCCGACTACTCCATCAACCAGCTCGCGTACCTGTACGCGTTCCGCCAGGGCGACTTCAACGGCTCGGCCGCGATCTCCCTCCTGCTGCTGCTCGTCGCGGGCGCACTGTCGGCGGTCTTCGTCTTCCGAGGAGGACTCTTTGAGCGCGACTAGCATCGACACGCGCGCACACCGTGCGCGCTCCGCGATCTCGCCGGCGCAGTGGATGGGCAAGGCGCTCGTCGCCGTCGTCCTGATCTTCTTCGTGCTGTTCTTCGTGGTGCCGATCGTCTGGCTGCTGCTGGCGCCGACCAAGACACCGCGGGAACTCCTGGTGGACGGCCCGTTCAGCTTCGGTGGCTTCGACACGCTCGCCGCCAACTGGAACGATCTCATGCAGTTCCAGAACGGCATCGTGTGGACCTGGATCGGCAACTCGGTGCTCTACACGGGCGTCGCGTTGGTGGTCACGCTCATCGTGACGATCCCCGCCGGCTACGCCCTGGCGCTCACCGAGTTCAAGCTTCGCAAGACGCTTCTCATCGTCACGCTGATCGTCATGCTCATCCCGAGCACCGCTCTGGTGCTGCCCGTCTTCCTGGAGATGTCGGCGGTGAAGCTCGTCGGCAACCCGCTGGCGGTCATCCTGCCGTTCTCGTTCTTCCCTTTCGGGGTCTATCTGACCTACATCTACTTCTCGACCAGCGTGTCGAAGGATCTCCTGGATGCGGCGCGCATCGACGGTGCGGGGGAATGGCGCGTGTTTGCGCGGATCGCGATGCCGTTGGCCACGCCGGTGATCGCTCTGGTCGGCTTCTTCAACCTCGTCGGCAACTGGAACAACTACTTCCTGCCGTTCGTGATGGCGCCGGGGCGCAAGTCGCCGATCCAGGTCGGGTTGGCTGAGCTGCTCTCGAACGTGCCGCTGTTCAACCCGACGAGCGGGGCGTCGATCACGATCTCCCTGCCGGTGCTGGCCCTCGCGACGCTCGTGTCGGTCGCCCCGGTGCTCGTCATCTTCCTCTTCTCGCAGCGCTTCCTCGTGAGCGGGATGACGGCCGGAGGGACGAAGGAATGAGCACCGACCATCCAGGCGTCCGCCGGTTCGGGATGGCGGCGCGGCTCGTGCCCGCCAAGCGCCAGGAGTATCTCGCACTGCATGCCGACGTCTGGCCGCAGGTGGAAGCGACGATCACACAGTGCGGAATCCGCAACTTCACGATCTTCGTGCTCGACGACGTGATCCTCGGCTACTACGAGTACGTGGGTGACGACTACGAGGCCGATCAGGCACTCATGGCCCAGGACCCCGTGACACAGAAGTGGTGGTCGTACACCGCGCCGTGCCAGCTGCCCTTCCGCGAGGGATCGAGCTCCCCGAACTGGGAGCACTTCGCAGAGGTCTGGCACCAGGACTGACGGCGGGTGCGGGGCGACTGGGGGGCGTCCCGCACCCGCCGTCGACGCCGTCTCAGGGCTTGCGCGTCGTCGGCTGCCGCCGGCGCTGCCACGCGTCGAGGATGTGGGCGCGCATCGCCGACTCGGCGGCCGCCGCATCCCCCGCCTCGATCGCCTCGAGCACGCGCCGATGCTCTTCGAGGGTCTGCTGGAACACGTCCTTGGACGGGTTCGTGGTGAAGCGCGCCGACTCGCGCGCCCGGGAGTAGAGGGTGCGCGTA
This sequence comes from Microbacterium sp. KU4F, assembly GCF_056868075.1. Taxonomy (NCBI): domain Bacteria; kingdom Bacillati; phylum Actinomycetota; class Actinomycetes; order Micrococcales; family Microbacteriaceae; genus Microbacterium; species Microbacterium sp. KU4F. The sequence continues at coordinate 2,225,901 of NZ_CP200324.1, forward strand.
ATGCTCTCGGCGAGCGGGATGTGCGACTGCTGCATCACGGCGAGGTGGAAAAGCACGTCGGCATCGTTGTATTCGTCTTCGTGGTCGATCGTGTGCTCCATGCGCTCGAAGGCGCCGCGGAGCTCTGCCAGCTCGTCATCGGTCCGGCGCGCGGCCGTGGCGGCCGCCATCGCGCCCTCGAGCGAGCCGCGGACGATGGCGAGATCGTCGAGCACGCCCAGCGACGCGTCGTTCTCGAGCATCACCTGCAGCACGACCGGATCGAGGACGTTCCACGACTCGCGTGTGCGTACGGTGGTGCCGCTGCCCTGGACGACGGCGACCAGCCCCTTCTCCTCGATGCGCTTGATCGACTCGCGAACGACGGTGCGGCTCACGCCGAAGTGGGCGCTCAGCTCCGTCTCGATCGGAAGCATGGCGCCTTCGGCGATCTCGCCGGTGATGATGGCGGTGACGAGGTCGTGGACCACGGCGACACCCAGGCGTGACACTGGAGTACGCGCGGGGCCCCGATCGAAGACGCGCGCCGGAGTGCCGTTCGCGCGAAGATCATTCATCGCAACATTCTAGGCGCCGCGGGGCGCGAATGCGGGGCTGCTCGCGGACAGTTCCCGATCGAGAGTCAGTCCTGCGCGTGCCGGACGCACGTGGGGACCTGCGGCCTGCAGCCAGTCGCCCTCGTGTTGCACCGAGCGGATCGCCGCCTCGTCGATGGAGAGCCCCGCTCCGGGACGATCGCCGAGGACGATGCCGCCGTCGGCGTACTCCTCATCGATGTCGACGCCGAAGGGTGCGCCGAGATCCTGCACCTCAGCGGTCAGGTGGTTCGGGATGGCGGCCGCGGCGTGCGCCACGGCGGGGTTGCTGGTCAGACCCACCGGGCTGATCGGGAGGTCTCGCGCGTGCGCGGCGTAGGCCAGGCGCAGGAAGTGGGTCACTCCCCAGACGGCGCCGGCCTGGACGACGTCCACGGCGCCTAGGTCGAAGAGGCTCCGGAACTGCTCGAGACCGGTGAGGTTCTCACCCGTCGCCACGGCGGCTTTGACCGACTGTGACAGGCGGGCGTGACCGTGCGCGTCCCAGCGGCGCAGCGGCTCCTCGATCCAGGCCAGGTCGAGCTCCTGCTCGACCGCTGCGACGTACCGTACCGCCTGCTTGAGGTTCCAGGACTCGTTGGCGTCGAGCATCAGGGTCGGGTGCGACGAGTTGGGAGCCAGGGTGTCGCGGATGATGCGCAGTCTGCGCAGGTCGGCGCCCAGATCGCGGCCGCCCTTGAGCTTTCCGCTGGCGAATCCGCGCTCGGCCATGGCGGAGTAGAAGCGCGCGAGCTGCTCGTCGCTCAGTGCGATGTCGAGACCCGATGCGTAGCCCGGCACGAAGCGGTCGCTCGCCCCCAGGAGCCGCCAGAGAGGTTCCCCGACGAGCTTCGCCTTGATGTCCCACAGTGCCGCGTCGAGGGTTGCGATCCCGCCGAAGGTCGCGCCATTGTGCCCGGCCTTGAACACGTGGGCGAGCATCCGGTCGTACAGCGCAGACACGCCGCGGGGATCCTGCCCCTCCAGGGCGGGGAAGATGCGCTCGATGTCGTGGTCGGATCCGAGGGCTATGCCGTCGACGCCCTCATCCGTCTCGATGACGACGATGGACACCTCGGTGATCCCGGAGGCGATGTAGCCGTTGACGTCGCCGACGGGCCGCCCCCAATCTCGGTGGGTGCGAATCGTGCGGTAGCCCGTGATTTTCATATCGTCCTTGACACTTCTGGGACCGTGACCTGCTATAGAGCATACATCATATGAACTATGAACGGGGGTGAATATACGTGACGCTGGCGTCGAGGTTTCGGACGCTCATGCCGCCACCATCCGCTGCCGGGCGCGTCCGAGGCCCTCGATCTCTAGCTCCACCTCGTCGCCCGGCCGCAGGTAGGGGTGATCCGGCAGACCCAGGGCGACGCCGGCGGGCGTGCCCGTATTGATCAGGTCGCCGGGGCGCAGAACCATGAACTGCGAGAGATACCAGACGACGTGGGCTACCGAGAAGATCTGCTGCGCGGTCGATCCGTTCTGGCGCAGCTGACCGTTGACCCACAGCCGTAGCGCGAGCGACTGCGGGTCGGGAACGTCGGCGGCGGCAACGATGACCGGACCGAGCGGATTGAAGGTCTCGGCAGCTCTTGCCCTTGTCCCACTGGCCCCCGCGCTCCAGCTGGAACTCCCGCTCCGAGACGTCGTGGGAGACGACATAACCGGCGACGTGGGCGAGCGCCTCGTCGGGCGAGGAGAGATAGCGCGCCGTGGTGCCCATGACGACGCCGAGCTCGACCTCCCAGTCGGTCTTCGCCGAGCCGCGCGGGATGAGCACGTCATCGAAGGGGCCGACGATCGTGCTCGGGTCCTTCATGAACACCACGGGCTCGGTGGGGACCGCGGCACCGGTCTCCGCGGCGTGGTCGTGGTAGTTGAGACCGACGCACACGATCTTGCCCGGTTGGGCGAGAGGGGCCCCGACGCGCAGGCTCCGCCATCCCGGCAGCTCGTTCAGCGAGCCCTCCGCGGCGGCTCGGCGGGCGGATGCGATCCCGTCGGCGGCGAAGAAGTGCGCGTCGATGTCGGTCGTGATCGGACGCAGATCGAGCGGAACGCCGTCGTGCCACAGAACGGGGATCTCCTGGCCCGCCGGGCCCAGTCTCGCGAGGCTCATGCTCTTCCTTTACTCGTTCGCGGGGTCGGCGGTCAGCGGATGACCACGTCGTCGATGCGGACGGCGAGGTCTTCCTCGCGCGCCGCTCCCTGCCAGTCGCTGGGATGGAGGCAGGCCCAGGCGCCGCAACGCGTCGCTATCCGCAGGCTCTCGTCGGTCGACAGCCCGCGGGCGCGACCCGCGAGATAGCCCGCCGCGAAGGCGTCTCCGGCGCCGACCGTGTCGACAGGGCTGATGCGTTCGGCGGGCACCTGGTAGACGGTGCCGTCGATACCGGCGACGCATCCGCGACTGCCGAGCGTCACGATGACGTCCGCGGGCCCCGACCTCGCGATGAGGGGTGGCAGGTCGTTGAGCGCGGCGGAGCGCGCGGCGGGCGTCAGCATCCGCGCTTCCTCGTCACTCGCGAAGAGGATGTCCACGAAGGGGAGGAGTTCGTTGCAGACGCTGCGCGCCGTGCTCATGCTCCAGAGCTTCGCCCGATGGTTCACCGCGAACGAGACGACCACCCCCAGTGCCCGAGCGCGACGGACCGCCTCCATGACGGCCTCGCGCGCGCGGAGGGAGATGGCCAGCGTCACCCCGGTGACGTGGAGCATGTCGTACGCGGCGAGATCCACTCGATCGAGGTCCGCGACATCGAATCGGCTGCCCGCGCTGCCGGAGCGGTAGTAGTTGACGACGGTCGCGCCGGCGCGCGGCGTCGACTTCAGCATCAGACCGGTCGGGGCGGACTCGTCGGTGACGGCCACGACGTCCACGCCCTCGGAGCGCAGATCGGCCACGACCCGCCGGCCCAGCGCGTCATGGCCGACGCGTCCGAGCCAGGTCACCGGCACCCCCAGCCGCGAGAGCCCGATTGCGGTGTTGCCCTCCGCGCCTCCGGTGTCGACGGATGCGGTGGCGAGTCGCTCGAATCCCCCGAGAGCGTCTCCGCGGATGAGCCCCATGCTCTCGCCGAACGTCAGTACGCGCTTCGGCGTCGTCATGCGCTGCTCCTGGCCTCGTCGTGGAGTTCCCGGCACTTACGCGCCAGCTGCCGGATCGCGGCGAAGTCGCCCGCCGCGATCGCGGCCCGCGGCACCATCCAGCTGCCGCTGACGGCAAAGACCGTCGGGCGCTCGAGGTACGCGGCGGCGTTCTGCGCCGAGACGCCTCCGCTGGGCAGGATCCTCATGTCGGGGAAGGGGCCCGCCAGCGCATCCACGTAGGCGGGGCCGCCGAACGCGCCCGCCGGGAAGAGCTTCACGTGGGTGTGGCCGCCTTCTCGTGCGCGCTGCAGCTCGGTCGCCGTCGCGATGCCGGGAACGGCGGCGATTCCGCGTGCGCGTGCGCGGTCGTCGACGGCCAGTGAGGAGCCTGGTGAGACGAGGAAACCGGCCCCGGCATCGGCGACGGCGTCGACCTGCGTCGCGTCGAGCACGGTGCCCGCTCCCGCGAGGAAGCCCTCGACCCCTGCCGCCTCGCGCAGTGCGCCGAGGCCGGCGGGTGTGCGCAGCGTGAATTCCGCGCAACCGATGCCGCCGGCGAGCAGCGCCTCGGCCAGTGCGGCGCCGTGGTGCGCGTCGTCGAGCACGACGACCGGGACGATACCGATCCGCTCGAGCTCGGCCACCGCATCCATCGTCGTCATCGTCCGAGCCAGCCCCCGTCGACCGGCAGGGTGATGCCGTCGACGTAGTCCGAGGCGCGGGAGGCGAGGAACACCGTGGCGCCAGCGAGGTCGTCGGGCTGTCCCCAGCGGGCGGCGGGGATGCGCTCGAGGATCGCCGCCGAGCGGTCGGGGTCGTCGCGCAGCGCCTGCGTGTTGTCGGTCGCGATGTAGCCGGGGGCGATCGCGTTGACGTTGACGCCCTGCGCCGACCACTCGTTGGAGAGCGCCTTCGTGAGCCCGGCGATCCCGGACTTGGCGGCCGTGTACCCGGGCACGTTGATGCCGCCCTGGAAGCTCAGCAGCGACGCGGTGAAGATGATCTTGCCCCGCCCCCGGGCGAGCATCTGCCCGCCGATCGCCTGCGCGAGCGTGAAGGGCGCGGACAGGTTGATCTGCAGTACGCGATCCCAGGACGGGAGCGGATGCTGGGCGGCGGGCGCGCGTTCGATGGTGCCGGCGTTGTTGACGAGGATGTCGATGTGCCGGGCGGCGAGCGAGCGGGCGAGCGCGTCGACGGCGAGTGGGTCGGAGAAGTCGCACGCGATCCCCTCGAAGCCGCGGCCGAGCGCCGTGACCGCGCGCTCGATCTCACTACCCGACGATGCCTGCGACGCGCTCACGCCGATGATGTCGGCACCGGCCTCGGCGAGGGCGAGCGCCATGGCCGATCCGATGCCGCGGCGTGCGCCGGTGACGACGGCCGTGAGCCCGGTGAGGTCGAAGAGCCCGCTCACTGCGCGCCCGCCACATCCACGAGGATCTTCATCGCGCGACCGGACTCCAGCTCCGCGAACGCCGCGGGTGCTTCGTCGAGCGAGACGATGCGGGTGATGAGGCGATCGGCCGGGATGACGCCCGCGGCAATGAGCTCGACCGCGGTCTCGAAGTCGGTGCGCTGGTAGACGCGAGCCCCGAGGATGCGCAGCTCTCGCCAGAACACGCGCTGCAGGTCGAGCGGGCGGGGGGTGGGGTGGATGGCGACGACGACGAGCGTTCCGCGTACCTTCGCCAGGTCGGTCGCGCCCAGCACGGCCTGCGCCGCGCCGGACACCTCGAACACGACGTCGGCACCGGCCCCGCCGGTCCACTCGTCGACGACATCCTTTTGGTCGCGCTCGCGCGGGTCGAGGGTCGCGAATCCGAGATCGGCGATCTGCGCGCGCCTCTTCTCGTCGAGCTCGATGACGAGCACGTCGGCCCCGAAATGGCGAGCCACCGTGGCGATCAGCAGACCGATCGGACCACCGCCGATGACGACAGCGCGGTCGCCGGGCGCCAGCTCACTGCGTCGGACGTCGTGGACGGCGACGGCCACGGGCTCGATGAGGGCGGCGTGATCCAGCGGCGTGCCGGCGGGGATGCGCACGAGCGTGCGCTCGGGTACGTTCCACAGCTGCTGGAGCGATCCGGGGGAGTCGATGCCGATGAAGTCGAGGTTCTGGCAGATGTGCTGGTTGCCGGCGAGGCACGCAGGGCAGGTGCCGTCCCAGTCCAGCGGCATGACGGTGACGGCGTCGCCGACCTGCCAGTCGGTCACTCCCTCGCCGACGGCCGACACCGTTCCGCTCATCTCGTGTCCGAACACGAGCGGGGTGCGCACCCGCTGGTCCATGCTGCCGTGCACGATGTGCAGGTCGGTGCCGCACAGTCCGGTATAGGCGACCGCGATCTGCACGTCGCCCGCGGCGGGGGATGCGGCTGTGAGCTGCGTGGGGCTGACCTTGCCGTTGCCCTCGTACACGAGACCGTTCATGCGGTCGTCCTTTCCAGGTGGTGGCGGTAGAAGCGGGTGGCGGTGCCGGACAGGACGGCGGCGCGCTCGGCGGCGCCCCAGCCGTCGAGGATTTCGAGCAGTGCGCGGTGCACGCGCGCGTGGCCGCCGGCGCGCTCGGCGATGGGCCAGTCGCTGCCGTACATGAGGCGGTCGGCGCCGAACAGCTCGGCCGCATCCTCGATGAACGGTCTGATGTCGTCGACGTCCCAGGCGTGGGCGTCGCCCACGGGCGGATACAGTCCCGATACCTTGGCATGCACCAAGGGATGCGCGGCCGCTTCGGCGAGGAGCTTTCGCCAGGTCGCGCGGTCCGAAGGGCTGCCGCCGATCGGAGGCTTACCGAGGTGGTCGATGACGATCCGCAGCGTCGGGTGGCGCTCCAGGATGCCGGGGATCTCGCTCAGGGCGTCGGCCGAGCCGGTGACGAAGTCGAGGCTGAGACCCGCCTCGGCGAGTAGCGCCAGCGACGCGTTCTGCGCAGGCTGGGACAACCATCCGGGCTCGCGCTCGTGGATGAGGTTGCGCACGCCGACGAGCAGGGGATCCTCGGTGAAGACGGCGAGGCCCTCTTCGACGGCGTCCGGATCGTCGAGCGGCAACCATCCCACGATCGCGGCGACCCGGTCGGGATGCCGCGCGGCCTCGACACGCATGACGGCGGTGTCGTCGGCGTTGTCGGCGGCCTGGACGAGCACGACGCGGGCGACGCCCGCCCGGTCGAGATCCGCTGCGATGTCGTCGATCAGCAGCGTGCGATCGAGGGGATGCAGCTCCTCGGTGAGCCAGGGGTAGGGAGCGCGGCTCGGGTCCCAGACGTGCAGGTGGGCGTCGACGATCATGCGGACTCCAGTTCGTTCCAGGCGTCGTCGGAGATCGCGGTCTCGTACCGGTCGACGGTTCCGTTCACCTGAGCGGCCGTCCGCATCCCGACGACGACCGAGGCGACGGCGTCGTCGCGCAGCGGATACTGCACCGCCGCATCCGGGAGGGTGATGCCGTGGTGCTCCGCGATCGCCGCGAGACGCCGTGCGCGGGCCAGGACGTCCGCAGGGGCGGGGCCGTAGTCGTAGGTGGCATCGTCGCGGACGACCGCGTTGCTCAAGAGACCCGAGTTGTACACGGCGGCGGAGACGACCGAGACACCGCGCTCCTGCGCGAGCGGCAGCAGTCGCTCCTGCGCGGTGCGATCGAAGAGCGTGTGGCGACCTGCGACCATCACCACGTCGATGTCGCACTGCTCGATGAAGCGCACGAGCATCGCGGTCTGGTTCATCCCCGCGCCGATCGCGCTGACCACGCCCTGCTCGCGGAGCTCGATGAGGGCGTCGACGCCGGTCGTGGCGGCCTCATCCCCATGCTCGTCGGGGTCGTGGAGGTAGACGATGTCGATGCGGTCCAGCCCCAGGCGGTCCAGGCTCCCCTCGAGCGAGCGCAGGATGCCGTCGCGCGAGAAGTCCCATTCGCGGCGGTGCGTCGCGGGTGCGATGAAGCCGTTGTCGTCGTCGAGGATTCCGGCGGCGGCGCGCTCCGGGGTCGGGATCAGAGCGCGCCCGACCTTTGTGGAGACGACGAAGTCCTCGCGGCGGCGGCCCTGCAGCGCGACGCCGAGGCGCGTCTCGGAGAGGCCGACGCCGTAGTGCGGCGCGGTGTCGAAGTACCGGATGCCGCGGGCCCACGCGGTGTCGACCGCGCCGAATGCCTCGTCGTCGGTCGTCACGCGGTAGAGGTTGCCCAGTTGCGCCGCACCGAAGCCCACTTCGGATACGGTCAGCCCACCGATCGCCCGCTGATGCATGAAACCCCTTCGTTCGGGAATGATCATACATCTTATGTAGGACTGTGCGCATGGCGAATCGCGTCAGAGTGCGGGATGCCGGGTGCTTTCAGATCGCGGCGTGCGCCACCGCGTCGGCCGCCTTCATCCATTCCGCGGTCGAGGCGAGATCCGGTGTCGTGAAGACACCGGCGTCGCTACGAGCGGAGAGCCGTTCCGCCGCGAGGGCGGTGACGGCGGCCGTGGCGGATGACTGTCGTCGGCCGCTGGCGGCGAGCACGGCACGCGAGTTCACATCTCGCACCGAGACGAACCACGCGTCGCTACCCAGATGCGGTGCGCGGGTGATCAGCCCCCGCAACGACGGTGTGCGCCCCACGACACTCAACGCCCACGTGGACAATCGGCTGTCGACCGCGAGGTGGCTTCTGATGGTGATGCCGAGGCGTGAGCCCAGGAGGATGTCGTCCGGGAAGTCGGCGCGCAGATACCTTCTTCGCCCGCGCGGCCCCGGGAGTGCCGTCCAGCCGACGAGGTTCCGGGCGTTGTCGGACGCGCCGAAGACGCGCCTTCCGGCGAGGCCGGCGGTCCAGTCGATCGCGGCCCCACCGTGTCGGTCTCGCCCGCCAAGCATCACGGCCACATCGACGACACTGCCGGCAGCGGGGGCGAGCGCGGCCACCAGACTCGTGGTGAGCCCTGGTGCGAGTCCGATCCCGAGGGCGATCCGCGCGTCGGCGGGTGCGGTGCGAGACAGGTCGTTCAGATAGGAGCCGGTGGCGGAGATCTCGATGAGGCCCGCTCCGTTGAGAATCTCGGCCATCCGGGCGTCCTCGCGGCCGGATGCGTTCACGACGACGTCGTGTCGGGCGGTGGCCTGTTCGAGCGCGCGCCACCCGGCTTCGGTTCCGAGGTCGATGAATAGCGCGGATGGGTGGGGTCTTCGCGCCGCCACGGTGACCTCGTGTCCGCGCGAGCGGAGGATGCGTGCCGCCTCCGAGCCGACCGCCCCTGTGCCGCCGAGTACCAGCGCCCTCATGCCAGCGTGCCCGGCGTGAGCAAGGAAAGGCGTACGGCTCTCATCACAATCTCCAAACGTTCAGTTGGTAATGACCATAGGAGCGATGGCGCGAAACTGCAACTGATTGGTTGGAGATGGCGAGGGAACGCTCGATGCACGATCGGCACTCGCCTCGAGGGCTGACGGTCCCCGACGCTCTCCACACGGGATCGCGCCGAGCGCGGGACGCGGGTGCTCCCGGCTCGTGAGCCGAACCGCTTACGCGGAGCGCTGCGCTCGCCGGTCGAGGGTCAGCTGCATCGCCACGACCGCCAGCACCACGGCGGCGCCGGCCGCGGCCAACAGCAGGGGTCCGAGGATGTCGCCCGTCGGAGCGGTGGCGACGCCCGCCGCATCCTGCCAGGGCCAGAGAGCCCGGAGGGAGCCCAGCATGAGGCCGGTCATGATCGCGAGCATCGCCGCGTGGAAGCGGGCGAGCAGCATCCGCAGGATGTTGACGAACAGGCTGAGGCCGACGATGGCACCGATCGCGAAGGCGAGGATGTAGGGCACATTGCGCTCGTTCAGGGCGACGAGCGTCGTCTCGTAGAGGCCGAACACGAGCAGCAGGAAGGCACCTGACAGGCCGGGGAGCACGAGAGCGCAGACGGCGACGGATGCGGCGAGGGCGACGATCACGAGCGGCGGATCCTCGAGGGTTCCCGAGGGCAGGCCCGTCAGGACGAAGGCGGCGACCGCCGCGGCGAAGGCGACGACCGCGAGGCGCCAGGTCCAGTCGCGCCCCAGCATCCGGATCGGGATGAGCAGGGATGCGGCGATCATGCCGCCGAACACCGCGCGGGTCTCGGTCGGGAACTCCTGCACGAGCGGCGCGAGCAGTCGCGCGCCGAGCACGACCGCCAGCACCATCCCGATGAGCACCGGCGCGACGATCCGCCAGCGCACGGCGCGGAAGTGGGATGCGGCGCGCGCCAGGCCCTTGCGGCGGAAGACATCGGTCAGCGCGAGCGTGCCGCGCACCACGTGGCTGGCCGCTTCGATGAGCGTCGCGTAGACGCCCACGATCAGGGCGACCGTGCCGCCGCTGACCCCCGGAATCACCTCCACCGCGCCGATCAGCGTGCCGCGGATGAGATCCACGGCGGGTCGAAGGGGTGAACGTCGGTCGGCAAGGGTGTCGGCCATACCTCCCCACGCTACGTGACGCGTCTGCGAGGGGCTACTCGGGCAGGATGGAACCGCATCCCGAACGACGCGGTGAAAGGCGGACGGCCATGGCTGTCGATGAGACCGCGGCATACCCCGAGGAGCCCTGGTATCTCGGCGGTTCCCTCGATGTCTCCGTCTTTCTCGTTGCGGAGCATGAGCTTCCCGCGTTCGCGATGCCGGAGGGCCGTCGCCCGGTGATGGTCGGCCGCCGGCTCGTGGTGGGCGTCGCGTCGGTGCGGTACGTGCCCGGCGGGGTGCTGGCATACGACGAGCTGCTCGTCGCCATCCCCACCCTCGGTGCGGGCGGCGCGGCGGTGACGATCCCGCAGATCTGGGTGAACAGCGGCACCTCGCGCCGGGGCGGGCGGGAGCTGTGGGGGATCCCCAAGGAGCTCGCCGACTTCGCCCGGTCCGGCTCCGTGACGACGATGCGCGTCGACGGGAAGGACGTCGTGAGCGTGCGGGCGCGCCGAGGATCGCCGCTACTTCCGGGAATGCAGCAGGTTCCGTTGCCCGTGGTGCAGGTGCTCGACGGCGTGCGCACGCGATCGGTCAATCGCGTCATCTCGAAGGTGTCGGGTCTGCGGACCGCGTGGCGATTCGCCGCCGACGGGCCGCTCGGATACCTGCACGGTCGGCGACCGGTCATGAGCATCGCGCTGCACGACGGGTCGGTCGTGTTCGGCATGGATGTGCGGCGGAGCGCCGAGAGTGCGGATGCCGCGCATCCGGTCGATCGGGGTGTCGCCGTCGTTACCGGTGGCGCGCGGGGGATCGGCTATCAGGTGGCGCGGGACCTGGGTGCGGCGGGGTACACGGTCGTGATCGGCGATCTGGATGAGGGTGAGACGGTGGCCGCGGCGCAGAAGCTGGGCCGCGGTGCCGTCGGCCTCCGGCTGGACATCACCGACGCTGACCTGGTCTCCGCGGTGGTGGACCGCATCGAGTCGGAGGTCGGCCCGATCTCTGTGTGGGTGAACAACGCGGGCATCATGCCGACGGGGCGGTTCGCCGAGCAGGATGCGGATGTGGCGCAGAAGACGATCGACGTCGACTACTCGGCGCTCGTGCGCACCACATCCGCCGTGCTGCCGCGGATGATGGCGCGACACAGCGGCACGATCGTGAACCTCGCCAGTGCCACGGGGCTGAAGCCGCTCGCCGGCCTCGCCGTGTACTCGGGCGCGAAGGCCGCGGTGGTCGGGTTCAGCGACGCGCTACGGCGCGAGCTGCGCGGCACGGGTGTCGCCGTGCACGTCATCCTGCCGAACCTCGTCTCGACGCCGATGGGTGCGGGCATCACGCCGCCGAAGGTCTCGCCTGCCGTGACCCCTGAGCAGGTGAGCCGAGCGGTGGTCGACGTGATCGGCTCGTCGCGCTTCGCCGTCACGGTGCCGAGGGTGCTGAGCCCGGTGCTCCGCATCTCCCGGCTCCTGCCGACCGCGGTGCAGGACTGGCTGGACGACCTGATCGGCACCGACCGCATCGGCCTTGGCGGCGACCCCGAGGTGCGGGCCCGCTACCTCCGCGAGGTGGACCAGCGGTTGGGGTGAGGGGCGTGGGTCGGCTTGCGGGCGGCCACCTGCCAGCGTGACGAGTCTTGATAGAACGGGTCAAGCTTCGGTACTCGTGTAGCTGTCTGCTCGGGGTCATTCGTCGGCACCCCTTGCTTCCAGGCTGCCCATCGGCGCCAGACAGGACGCAAAAACGGCGTGACCATTCTGCCGGTGGTGTCTTCGATAAGCGGCCCGTAGACGATGCCCGACGTCGTCCGCGCAAATGGCTGGAGAAGGACGCGTGATCTGCCATCCGCAGCCAAGGCTTCGACAATCAGCGCTTCTTCCCTTCCACCGACGGGGTCTGCATCGAACATGTCCTCCGGCGGTGAAACCAGGTCCTCTTCCGGAATGCCCGAGAACGCCCCGCGCCTGTGGTTACCCTTGTACTGAGCGATCCATGTCTCGGAGGCAAAAACTGCCCCATCGAAAGGCCAAGCGCCGTGGCCCTCCACTGCTGCGGCGATCTTGAACTCGCGTGGCTCCTGTTTGCCGAAGACCACTCCGTTGACTCGGACTTCTTGCATTCCCTTGAAGAGCAGCAGCACTTGCGCCGAGTTTCCGTCCGCCTCCAGAAAGCGCTTGGACAGCTGCATTCGGAACTCCGCGTGCTGAATCACGTCGACGCCCATCTGGGGTGTAAGCCCGTAGCGCTGCTTACCCCGCTCGATCGCCGCGTCGTCCCGACCGAACACGGTGTACTCGTAGTTGAGCAGAGCCCCAGTCTTCGCATCGATCATTCCGGCGGGCAGCGGGTTCCCTCGCCCTAGACACGGGAGAGCTCCATCGATGTCTGAGTTCACACAGGCACGCCGAAACCGCGGAGCGTTGCAGGTCGTGATCCCGCTCGCATGATGAGCAAGTTTTACAAGCTTTGCAACTCCTGCATACATCTCTCTCAATGCCGCGACTAGTTCATAGTCCGGTAGTCGGTCGTCCACCCAGCGGCGCTGTATCCGTATCCACCCTTCGCGACCAGAGGGCTGACTGTGTATCGACTCAGCGAAGAGCCCGAGCACCTCGTCCACTGTCGTATCAGGCGGGACCGTTAGAACATCCTCCGCCTCTTGCAGCCGTGGCCCGTAGTACGTGATGATCGCTTGGCTCAGCGTACGGAGGTCTTCCTCTTTAACGATTCGGTTCCGCGAGTTGACTCCCCACGTCAGTACTGCGTTTCTTCTCGCATCGCTCTGCCAGCGGCCGTACCAATTGTCGAAGTCGCTCCATCTTGCCTTCCGCTTCTGAACGAGGAAACTCACTCCTCGCGACGTCTGAATCGCCGAGTTGAGATAGCGGCGAAACTCGTTCTCGTCAAGATAGTTCTCGACAGCGCGATGGATATCTTCGTGTAGATCCATGAGTCGGCGGTGAGCGTCCAGGCAGGGGCAGGCCTGCAATCCAGGAGGTGTCACTCGTTCACCATACCCAGACCGAGTCCATAGGTCTCCGCGCCAGAGTTCAAGCTGTAGGGGCGCGATGCCGTTTTGGCGCAATCGGATGCACTCGTCTGCAGGAGCCGCTAGCGTGATTCGTAAGAGTGGGGGTTTTTAATGGGGAGCCAACGGCTAACGGTCTTTTTGCTGACGACTGATGTCCTTGAGCCGGGCGCCGCGCTCGCAGCGGACGGAGAACGCTCGTACACGGAGCAGAACGTGTCCGCATCGGCAGGGTTCGAGGGAGTGTTTTACTCGAAGTACAACCGTCCGCGGTTCCCTGAATGGAAGAGCTTTGTCGGTCCTGTTCTGGAGTCGGATCTGGTCGTCAAAACAGCGTCTGCGTCTGGGCTGATGATCCTTAAAGCCGCAGGCCGCTACTTCGCTCTGAGCTTCGGATTCGGCCGGAATCTCCTTGATCCGTCGAAGGTCGAACGGCGATTCGGGCTGAAGGTTGCGCTCAATCGCATCGATGCACAGCAGATCCGAAGCCTTGACACCAAGACCTTCGAGGACATGGTGGTCTCCAAATCCACGCAGACGAGTAAGAACGCAGAGTTGTCCAACTTCGGTGTCGACGCCGCGCGAGACCTGCTTCGCGCTGTCACGGGGAAACCGTCCGATCCGTCCCTCGGTCGAACAGTCACGGGGTCAGATGCCTTGGTTTTCACCACGAAGCTGCCCGCGCGGGAACTGCCGACCCTACTTGAGGGTTTGCTTCGCGCATACGAGGAAGACGCGTACCAGGAACGCTTTGGGTGGATTGACCACCTCTCTGAGGTGAAGGATCCCCAGGAGGTCATGTGGCTTGATACGAACCTCGTCACTCAGCTCCGCGCCGGGGAAACGACGCAAACGCACCTAGCGATGCCCGAGAACCTTGGATGGGACGAGATCTTCGGGTTCAAGATCAGTGGTGCCCGAGGGCGAGTCTTTGAAGATCTTGACCTCGATGAGTATCTTGCCGAGTTGGGCGACGCGCGTTCAGAACTCACCATCCACGACCTCAAACAGAGGAAGGTTCACGTTGGGTGGGCGCGGAATGGAAACTTCGAGGCTCGCTGGAGCATCTACCGCTCGCTGGTATCTGAACAGCAACACGACGGCAAGCTCTTCGCCCTGATTGAAGGTGGATGGTTCGAAGTCGCCCCGACGCTCGTTGACGAGGTCGATTCCTACTTGAGGTCTCTCCCGGAAGCGCGTACATCACTGCCCCCTGCATGGAAGAACGAGAGTGAGGCCGACTACAACGCACGGGTGCAACGCCTCTCCAGCGATCTGCTCCTGCTCGACCGGCAACTCGCCCGGGCCGAAGGTGCCACCTCGTACATCGAGTTCTGTGACCTATTGTCATCGGACGCTGAGTTAATACATGTCAAGCGGAAGTCTCGGTCAGCGACGCTTAGCCATCTTTTCGCGCAGGGCAATATCTCCGCATTGACACTCATCGGCGACGGCGCGTTCCGTAGCGATGTCCGAGCTCGGCTCAGTAGTCTCACCGGCACGGACGCCGGGCGGTGGCTGGACCTAGTTCCTGATGCTGAATCGATCGTCGAGAGGGGTCGCTACACCGTCCACTTCGCCGTGATCACTAACTCGCGAGGTTCCGGTAGCGGCTGGCTCCCGTTCTTCAGCAAGCTGAACCTGATGCAGACCGCGCGTCAGATACGCAGCCTTGGCCCTGCTGTCGTGGTTTCCCGCGTGTCTGTCGAGGAGAGTGCCGAATCATAGGCTCACGATCGGTCTACGTGATGGCGGTCTGGGCGTTGCGGGGCGTGCAGCCGCTCCGCGCGCGGAGCCTCTGGCGGCGTGGGCCGACCCAAGGGTTCGATTCACTCTGCCGTTAGATGGAAGTAGCGGCCCGGACGAGCCGGACCGCCATTTCCATCAGAGGGGCTGACGGTCCCCAACGCTTCTCCACGTCCCGCTACGCGGGCCGCGGAGCCTCTGCGTCGTGGGCCCAATCGAATACGCAGGCTTCGCCTGCTTTCGATTCCCGGCGGCGCTGGATACGACAGAAGGCCCGGACGAGTCGGGCCTTCTGTCGTATTGAGGGGCTGACGGGAATCGTCCCCACCGCCTTCTCCACACGCGGCTGCGCCGCGCGCGGAGCCTCTGGCGGCGTGGGCCCACCCAAGGGTTCGATTCACTCTGCCACACGAGGGGCTGACGGCCCCCGACGCCACTCCACGTCCCGCTGCGCGGGCCGCGGAGCCTTCGCGTCGTGGGCCCAATCGAATACGCGGGCTGCGCCCGCTTTCGATTCCCGCGGCAAACACGAAAACAGAGAGAGCCCGGACAAGCCGGGCTCTCTCTGTTTTGGAGGGGCTGACGGGAATCGAACCCGCGCTGTCTGCTTGGGAAGCAGAAGTTCTGCCATTGAACTACAGCCCCGGGGGTACGCGGCCAGCATAGCAAAGGGCATTGCTCGCTAGGCTGGGCGCGTGCTGCTCTCGGATCGCGACATCAAGCAGGAACTCGCCGACGGACGCATCGGGCTGGAGCCCTCCGATCCTCAGATGGTGCAGCCCTCCAGCGTCGACGTGCGCCTCGACAGGTACTTCCGCCTGTTCGACAACCACAAGTACCCCTTCATCGACCCGGCGGAGGATCAGCCCGAGCTCACCCGGCTGATCGAGGTTCGTCCCGACGAGCCCTTCATCCTGCATCCGGGCGAGTTCGCGCTCGGCGCCACCTTCGAGCGCGTCACCCTGCCCGACGACGTCGCCGCCCGCCTCGAGGGCAAGTCGTCGCTCGGCCGCCTCGGCCTGCTGACCCACTCCACGGCCGGCTTCATCGACCCCGGCTTCACCGGGCACGTGACCCTCGAGCTGTCCAACGTCGCGACGCTGCCGATCAAGCTCTGGCCGGGCATGAAGATCGGCCAGCTCTGCTTCTTCCGTCTCAGCTCGCCCGCCGAGAACGCCTACGGCTCCGGCCCCTACGGCAACCGCTACCAGGGCCAGCGCGGACCCACCGCATCCCGCTCCTCGCGCAACTTCCACGTCACCGACGTGGGCATCACGGATGCGGGAGCCGCCGGCAGCTGACCCGGCTCAGCCCCGCGCGCGGTCGCGGCCAAGCGTCGCCGCCATCCGCACTGCCTGCCGCAGCGTGAGCTGAGGCAGGTAGCACCGCACGAGAGCCAGACCCGTCGCCGGCAGCGCCGCCGAATCGGCGACAACGAGCCACACGGGCGAGAAGTCGGGCTGGAACTTGCGCTTGAAGCTGTGCAGCGAGCGGAACCCGTACCCGGGCTCCAGCAGCGACCCCGCGAGGTCGAGCATGCGCTGCACCGCATCCGACTCCGCTCCAGCCTCCGCCGTGTACGCCAGGGGCGCGCCCGACAGGCTGAGCGTCTGCAGCCCCTCCTCCTTCAGCTGCACGACCACCGCGCCGATCACGAACTCCATCACGCCGTTGAACGCCTCGTGCCGCCGCCGCATCACATCGAGCACATAACCGCGGAGACCGTCGGGTCCGTACAACGGCAGCCAGCTCGTGATCGCCTCGATACGGCCGTCCTCGGCAATGGCGAGCATCAGCCGCACATCCGGATCGTCGACCTGATCGAGCCCGCCGAGCGTGAACTCCATCTCCGGGAGCTCCTTGTCGGCCAGCCACGACTCCGACAGCGTGCGCAGCTGCAGGTGCTGCGCGATGGACAGATCCGCCCACCGTGTCCACACCGCGGTCACGCCCTCGCGCGCCGCCTTGTTCGTCGCCGTGCGGATGTCCTGCCGCTTCTTACCCGCGGGCGTCCACTCCTGCGCGTCGAGCAGCGCCTCCTCGGCGATCCGCAGCCGGTACCAGCCCCGCGACGCGAGCTCGGCGCTCGGTGCGTCGCTCACGCTGTAGAACACCGGCCGCCATCCGTTGTCGCCGCAGAACGCCGCGAACTGCTCGAACACCCGCACGTCCGCGAACGCCGGACCGAACGGGCCGCCCACCGTCACGGCGACGTTGTGGTGCACCTGATACGCGATCGCCGCGGTGCCATCGGGCGAGAACCAGTAGGAGTTGCCGGGCCAGGTCGACATGAAGCTGAACGAGTCGCCACCGCCCGCGCGCAGCAGCTCGCGCGCGCGGATGCGGTCGTCCCGGTCGCCCACCGCCGCCGGCGCGAAGATCAGGTACGCCGTCGCGAGCACCGCGCCCGCCCAGAAGATCGCGGGCGGCAGGTACCAGAAGATGCGCGCCTCGAACGTCTCCGGCACGAACGTCACCACATCGGGCGGCAGCAGCGTGGGCGGGATGAAGCGCAGCGGCAGAGCGAGCAGGATGTCGCCCAGGTCGATCACCGGGTCATGGCCCTGGCGGGTGAGCACCTGTCCCGCGGTCGCGACGAGCGCGGTGAGCAGTGTCGCGGTTCCCAGCACCACGAGGTAACGCCGCCGCGCCGCGGGGCTCGACGTCACGCGGAGGTGCCGGCGCAGCACCAGCAGCGCGATCGTCGTGCCGAGTGGTGCGATGGCGGCCAGCAGCGCGCCCGAGATCGTCTGCCAGACGTACGTCTCCGCATCCGTCCCCTGATACGCGGCGATGTCGGCGACCGTCGCGGGCTGCAGCGTGATCCACTGCACGAGGATCCAGCCGAACACCGCCGCGTTGAGCACGACCGCGATCCACAGTGCAGCGCGCCGGCCACGGAGGATGCCCCAGGCCGCGATCAGCGCGATGATCATCGGCAGCAGCGCGATCCAGCCCGCCGCCGGGAACACCTCGGCCGCCGTCGTGTACTCGGAGGGGCAGTCGACCGCGGAGCCGAACGCGCACGTCGTGCCGTCGACCACGACGACGGGGTCGATGCTCAGGAATCCGTAGAACGACAGCAGGCCGGTGCCCGATCCGAACCACGTCGCGATGACGGGTCCGATGCCGCCCACCGCAACGAGGGACGCGAGCAGCACGCGGATCTCGTGGTGCGAGCTGCGTACGACGAGAGTCCGCGCCCGCCGGCCGCCGAGGAGGAAGCCCACGCCGAGTCCGACCGGCAGCGCCACGAGGATGAAGAGGCTGTCCGCGTCGCCGCGGTAGAGGAAGAGCACGCACACGGCGAGAAGGGATGCGAGGCGCACCCGCCGTCGCCAGAGCGCACCGATGAAGCAGCTGGCCGCCATCGCCGTGCACACGATCGCGGCGAGCGGAGTCAGCGTGAAGAAGAAGACGTCGTTGAGCGGCAGGAACGCGAGGAAGCGCTCCTCGAGCAGCCCCACCGCGATCGACACCGAGGTGACGAGCAGGCCGCCGGCGACGTACGCGATCGCCGCGCGCGCCGTGCCCATGACCCGCTCCGCCTGGCCCGCCACGATTGCTGCGAGAGCCAGCGTCGTGAGCAGCTCCGGGACGGAGCCCGTGACGAACATGGGGGTGATGGCCGACCACCAGCGGAAGTCGTCGAACGAGTCGTTCCACGGTGGAAGCAGCCCGGTGTCCGCATCCGGGGGCGAGGTGATGACGATCTGCGCGACGCTCGTCACCAGCATCACGAGAAGCAACGCGGTCGTGAACGGATGTCGCCGCAGCCGCGCGGTCACCAGCGCGCCGCCGCGCCGCATCCTGCTCAGAGGCGATTCCGAGACGGATGCGGGTGGAGCTATGGACATGGCGTCATTGTTGCAGGACGACCTTTCGACCTCCTTCGCGCCACGGCGCGGGTCAGAGCCCTAACCTGGAGCGAGAACGCCACCACGGGGCCGGGAGACGACACGATGACGGTGCAGGAAGTGATCTCGGAGTACGACGTGCTGGGAAGCCCTCCTGACGCGCTGCGCTCGGTCGTGGAACTCGCCGCCTTCGTCGCCGAGGTCCCGATGGCGACGATCAACATCATCACCGACGACGCGCAGCATCAGCTCGCCGCCGTCGGGTTCGACGCGGCCATCTGCCGCCGCGAGGACTCGATGTGCGCCCTGAATCTGCACCTCGGTCAGCCCATCGCCGTCGAGGACGCGAGCAAAGACCCGCGGTACCGGTCGAACCCGTTCGTCACGGGCGACCTCGGCGACGTCCGCTTCTACGCCAACCACCCGCTCGTGCTCGCGGGGGAGACCATCGGCACGCTGTGCGTGTTCGACACCGTGCCGCGCGAGATCGACGAGCACCGAACGGCGCTGCTGGCGGTGCTCGCCGCACGGATCGTCGACATCCTCGAGCTCGAGCGCCGCACCCGCTACCTCCACACGGTGCTGCAGCGCGCGGAGGAGCTGCGCGACGAACTGCGCCGGTCGAACGACCACCTCTCCGCCTTCGCCGGACAGATCAGTCACGACCTCGCCGGCCCTCTCACCTCCGTCACCATGTCGCTGCACCTGCTGCAGGAGCAGTTCGAGGAGCAGCTGCAGGTTCCGCCGTCTGTGGAAAGCTGGGTCGCCACGGGTATCCGCGGCACATCCCGGATGCAGGAGATGATCCGCGACATCCTCGCCTTCGCGCGTCTCGGCGGGGTGCTGAACCTCGCCCCGACCGACCTCGGCGCTCTGGGACAAGAGGTGCGTGCCGACCTCGGCGTCGCCGACGACGACCCCCGCATCACGATCGGAGAGCTGCCCGTGGTGTCCGGCGATGCCACCCAGTTGCGGGCGGTGCTGCAGAACCTCGTCTCCAACGCCCTGAAGTTCGGCGGCCCCGATCCTCGGCTCGAGCTGCGCTCGCAGCCCACGCCGGAGGGATGGCGCATCGAGGTGGGCGATCGCGGCCCCGGCATCGACCCCGCCGACGTCGAGCGCGTCTTCGACCCCCTCGTCCGCGCGAACACGGAGGTCGAGGGCACCGGAATCGGCCTCTCCACCTGCCGTCGCATCGTGCAGGCTCACGGCGGGTCGATCGGCATCCAGCCGCGCGAAGGCGGCGGCACGACCGCGTGGTTCGAGCTGCCCGCATCCCGCGACTGACGCGCCCTTTACCCCGCGGTGTCACCCGGCACAAGAGGTGAGGGGGTGTCTCGCGCCCGTTGTTTACGGTGAGGTGGTGAGCACCGCACCCGAATCGGCCACCGCCTCCGCAGCTTCGCCCAGCAGGGGAATCGCTCGATGGGTCTTCTGGCCCGCCGCATCCGTGGTGCTCGTCGCCGCCGCGTTCGCGATCATCTTCCCGGATGCCGCGGAGGTGTTCTTCGGCACCATCCAGACCGGCATCGTGAACACCTTCAACTGGTATTACGTGCTGATCGCAGCGTTCTTCGTGGCCTTCGCCCTGTTCATGGGTTTCAGCCGTTTCGGCGACATCAAGCTCGGCAAGGACACCGACGAGCCGGAGTTCTCGCTCGGCGCATGGTTCTCGCTGCTGTTCGCGGCGGGAATGGGCATCGGCCTCGTGTTCTACGGGGTCAGCGAGCCGCTCAGCCACTACGTCGACCCCCGTCCCGGTGTCACAGGGACGCCGGAGCAGCTCGCCCAGAGCGCGCTCACCCAGACCTACCTGCACTGGGGCGTGCAGGCCTGGGCGATCTACGTCGTCGTCGGACTCGCCCTCGCCTACGCGATCCACCGGCGCGGGCGGCCCATCTCGATCCGCTGGGCGCTCGAGCCCCTGCTCGGGCGCCGCGTGCGCGGCGGGTGGGGCAACGCCATCGACGCGATCGCGCTGTGCGGCACGATCTTCGGCGTCGCCACCTCGCTCGGACTCGGCGTGCTGCAGATCGGCTCCGGGCTGCAGGCGGCGGGCCTGCCCGAACCCGACACCCTGATGAACGTGTTGATCATCGGCGTGATCACCGTCTTCGTGCTCTTCTCGGTGCTGTCCGGCGTCGCCAAGGGTATGAAGTGGCTCTCGAGCGCGAACCTCATCCTCGCCGCGGTACTGCTCGTGTTCGTCCTGGTCTTCGGGCAGACCGAGTACCTGCTGCGTGAGTGGGTGCAGTCGATCGGCGCGTACCTGCAGAACTACGTCGGCCTCAGCTTCACCGTCAGTGCCTTCCAGGGCACCGCGGGCGAGGAGTGGCAGGCGGCGTGGACCTCGTTCTACTGGGGGTGGTGGATCGCCTGGGCCCCGTTCGTCGGCGTCTTCATCGCGCGCGTCAGCCGCGGCCGCACGGTGCGCCAGTTCGTCATGGGCGTGCTGCTGGTGCCCACCCTCGTCGGCATCCTGTGGTTCGCCGTGCTCGGCGGTTCGGGGCTGTACCAGGAGCTGCACAACCCCGGCTCGATGCTCACCGACGGCGAGGTCGACCTGCAGGGCGCGCTCTTCCGGCTGTTCGAGTCCCTGCCCGGCACTCCCGTGCTCACGATCGGCGCGATCGTGCTGATCGCGATCTTCTTCGTGACCTCGGCCGACTCGGGGGCCCTGGTCATGGCGATGCTCGCGACGGGCGGCAACCCGGAGCCCAAGCGGTGGGTGCGCGTGTTCTTCACCCTCGCCACCGCCGTCCTCGCCATCGCCCTGCTGATCGCCGGCGGCCTCACGGCTCTCCAATCAGCCGCCATCCTCATCGCACTTCCGTTCAGCGTCGTGATGCTGCTCATGTGCTGGGCCACGATCGTCGCCTTCCAGCGCGAGCGGCGGGTGTACGACCGCGTTCAGCGCGCGCAGTTGCTCGAGCAGATCGGCGACCACTACGGCCTCGAGGTCGAGCAGGAGAACGAGGGCGGGCTGCGCATGCCCGCGTGGATGCGGCGAGACCGCACTAACGTGAAGGAGTGACAGAGCTCTCGTACCGCTCCGCCCGTCTCGCGGACGTCCCCGCCGAAACGCTGTACCGGATGATGTGGCTGCGGGTCACGGTCTTCGTGGTCGAGCAGGCCGCCGCGTACCCGGAGCTCGACGGGCGAGACGTCGAGCCGGATGCGGAGCTGTTCTGGGCCGAGGATGAGGGCGAGGTCGTCGCGACCCTGCGCCTGTTGCACGATGCCGGCACGGGGCATGCGCGGATCGGTCGCGTGGCGACGGCCCAAGCCGCCCGGGGTCGCGGCGTCGCCGCCGAGCTCATGACCCGCGCCGTTCTGCGGGCGGGGGAGCGCTGGCCCGGCGCGGCGATCGTGCTCGACGCGCAGGAGCACCTCGCGCCCTGGTACGCGCGCTTCGGTTTCGTCGTCGACGGCGAGCGCTTCCACGAGGACGGCATCCCCCACGTGCCGATGCGGCGAATCGCCGGCTGAGCGGGAATGCGCCGCATCCGTCCGCGTTCTCCTTCACCATGACACGCGTCGGAATCATCGGAGCAGGACACATCGGATCGGCCCTCGCGAAGGGCCTCATCGACCGAGGATACGAGGTGTCGATCGCCAACTCGCGCGGTCCGGAGACGCTGGCAGACCTCGTCGCCGAGCTCGGCCCGAACGCGCATGCCGCCACGGCAGCGGATGCGGCCGCCTTCGGCGAGTGGGCCGTCGTCACCGTCCCGCTGAAGGCCATCGACCACCTGCCGGTGGCGGAGCTCGCGGGCAAGATCGTCGTCGACACGAACAACTACTACTGGGAGCGGGACGGCCGCATCCAGGTGCTCGAGGACAAGCAGACCACGACGAGCGAGATGCTGCAGGAGCGACTGCCCGCATCCACCGTGGTGAAGGGCTTCAACCACATCATGGCCGCACAGATCAACACCGACGGCACCTCCGCGGGAACCGAGAACCGCCGAGCGCTGGCGACGGCGGCCGACACCGACGAGGGCCTCGCCTTCATCACGGCCCTCTACGACGAGTTCGGCTACGACACGGTCTCGACCGGTCCGCTGGCCGAGAGCTGGCGCGTCGAGCGCGACCAGCCCGCCTACGTCGTGCGCCAGAACGCCGACGAGCTGCGCGCCAACCTGGCCCGCGCCACGCGCTGACCCGCATCCCTCACCGGGCCGCGCCGCGGCCGCGCCCCATCCGATACGCGCCGCACCCTCCGCGAGACTGCATTTCCAGCACGAGATCACTGGATTTACCCGTGATCTCGTGACCGAAATGCAGTCTCGCGGTCTAGGTAGGGGTACGAGGGCGGGTTACGAGGCCGAGGCGCGGCGGGATGCGGCGCGCACCGGGATGAGCATCGCGAGGCCGATGGCCAGCACCAGCACGATGCCGAGGATGCCCCAGTACTGCTCCCCGCCGATGACCACGAACAGCCCGAACGCGCTGGGCGCCAGGAACACCGCGGCGCGGCCGGTGGTGGCGTAGAGGCCGAAGACCTCGCCCTCGCGACCGGGCGGGATGAGTCGGGCCAGGAACGTGCGGGATGCGGACTGCGCCGGCCCGACGAACAGACACAGGATCAGTCCGAACACCCAGAACATGCTCGCGCCGCCGGCGTGGAAGATGAAGATGCACGAGCCGCTGAGGATGAGTCCGATCAGGCCACGAGGATGAGCGGTTTCGGGCCGAAGCGGTCATCGAGAGGGCCCGAGACGATGGTCGCGAGCCCGGCGACCACGTTCGCCGCGATGGCGAAGATGATGACCTCGCCCGGGCTGAAGCCGAAGGTGCCCGCCGCCAGCACGCCGCCGTAGGTGAACACGCCCGTGAGGCCGTCTCGGAACACGGCGCTGGAGAACAGAAAATAGACCGTGTGGCGGCTCTCGCGCCACAGCTTCGCGATGTTGCGGAACAGCAGCGCGTACGACGCGAAGAAGCCCACCCGCTCGGCCTCGATCGGGCGCAGGAGCGTGTTCTCGGGCACGGCGATCAGCACGGGGATCGCGGACAGACCGAACCAGAGCGCCGCGACGATCATCGACACGCGCACGGCCCAGCCGTTCTCGCTCGTCACGCCGAACAGCCCGACCTCGGGGTTGATGAAGCCGAAGTAGACGATGAGCAGCAGCACGATGCCGCCCAGGTAGCCCATGCCCCAGCCGAAGCCCGACACCTTGCCGACGGTCTTCGGTGTCGACACCTGCGCGAGCATCGCGTTGTAGTTCACGGATGCGAGCTCGAAGAACACCGTGCCGACCGCGAGCAGCACGAGGCCCAGCCACAGATAGGCGGGGTCGGGGGCGACGAGCGACATGAGGGCGAGCATCAGCACGACCACCGCCGTGTTGATGGCCAGCCAGCGCTTGCGGTGCGCCGACACGTCCGAGCGCTGCCCGGTGACCGGGGCCGTGAGCAGGACGATGACGCCGGCCGCGGCGAGGGCGAACGACATGGCCGCCGATGTCTCGGCCGTGCTCCCGAACGAGCTGCTGGTCAGGTACACCGTGAACACGAAGGTGGTCGCCACGGCGTTGAAGGCCGCGGATCCCCAGTCCCACAGCCCCCACGCGATGACGGGCCCGCGGCGGGTGCGTACGGGAGTGGCGGGGGCGGCGGCGAAGGCCGCCTGAGCTTCCGCGGGGGCCGGCGCAGGCTTGTCGGACATATCGGGCACGGTACGACCTCTCGGTGAACAGCCGGTGCCGCGGATGCGCCGGCCCGCGTCGTCGCGGTGCGCTCAGCGTAACCGCTGGCACCCGCATCCCCGAGGAACAAAGTTGAGCGCATTCATATCAAGTTCACTTGACGCTCAGGATCGATGTGTCTATCCTTGAGTCATCGCGGCTCAACCTGAGTCGGCGAGCAGATTTCACACACATCGGGCCGTCGCATCCGCGAAGGCCCTTGCAAAGGGAGAGGGAAACACATGCCCCGTGCAGTAGGTATCGACCTCGGTACGACGAACTCCGTCGTCAGCGTCCTCGAGGGCGGCGAGCCGAAGGTCATCGCGAACGCGGAAGGCTTCCGCACCACCCCGTCCGTCGTCGCCTTCACCAAGGACGGCGAGGTCCTCGTCGGCGAGACCGCCAAGCGTCAGGCCGTCACGAACGTCGACCGCACGCTCACCTCGGTCAAGCGCCACATGGGCACCGACTGGAAGACGCAGGCGATCGACGGCAAGCAGTACACGCCGCAGGAGATCTCGGCCCGCATCCTTCAGAAGCTCAAGCGCGACGCCGAGCAGTACCTCGGTGACAGCGTCACGGATGCGGTCATCACCGTCCCCGCGTACTTCAACGACGCCGAGCGCCAGGCCACGAAGGAGGCCGGCGAGATCGCGGGTCTGAACGTCCTGCGCATCATCAACGAGCCCACCGCGGCGGCCCTGGCCTACGGCCTCGACCGCGGCAAGGAGGACGAGCTCATCCTCGTCTTCGACCTCGGTGGCGGAACGTTCGACGTGTCCCTGCTCGAGGTGGGCAAGGACGACGACTTCTCGACCATCCAGGTGCGCTCCACCGCCGGTGACAACCGCCTCGGTGGTGACGACTGGGACCAGCGCGTCGTCGACTACCTCATCAAGCAGTTCAAGGACACGACCGGCGTCGACGTCTCCGGCGACAAGATCGCGCTGCAGCGCCTCAAGGAGGCCGCCGAGCAGGCGAAGAAGGAGCTGTCGAGCTCGACCTCGACCTCGATCAACCTCCCGTACCTGTCGCTGACCGACTCGGGCCCCGTCTCGCTGAGCGAGACCCTCTCTCGCGCCAAGTTCGAGGACCTCACCAAGGATCTCCTCGACCGCACGAAGAAGCCCTTCGACGACGTCATCCGCGAGGCCGGCATCAAGGTCGACGACATCGACCACGTCGTGCTGGTCGGCGGTTCGACCCGCATGCCCCAGGTGACCGAGCTCGTCAAGAAGCTCACCGGCGGCAAGGAGCCCAACAAGGGCGTCAACCCGGACGAGGTCGTCGCCGTCGGCGCCGCCCTGCAGGCCGGCGTGCTGAAGGGTGAGCGCAAGGACGTGCTGCTCATCGACGTCACCCCCCTGAGCCTCGGTATCGAGACCAAGGGCGGCATCATGACCAAGCTCATCGAGCGCAACACGGCCATCCCGACCAAGCGCAGCGAGACCTTCACGACCGCCGACGACAACCAGCCGTCGGTCGCCATTCAGGTCTTCCAGGGCGAGCGCGAGTTCACCCGCGACAACAAGCCGCTCGGCACGTTCGAGCTGACCGGCATCGCCCCGGCTCCCCGCGGCATCCCGCAGGTCGAGGTCACCTTCGACATCGACGCGAACGGTATCGTCCACGTCTCGGCGAAGGACAAGGGCACCGGCAAGGAGCAGTCGATGACCATCACGGGCGGCTCGTCGCTGCCCAAGGAGGACATCGAGCGCATGGTGCGCGAGGCCGAGGAGCACGCCGCCGAGGACAAAAAGCGGCGCGAGTCGGCTGAGACCCGCAACCAGGCCGAGACGCTCTCGTACTCCGTCGACAAGCTGATCTCCGAGAACGCCGACAAGCTGCCCGCCGAGGTCAAGGACTCCGTGCAGGCCGACGTCGACGCGCTGAAGGCGGCGCTCGCCGGTGAGGACGACGACGCGGTCAAGACCGCGTTCGACAAGCTGAACCAGAGCCAGAGCCAGCTGGGCGAGGCCCTCTACCAGGCCGCACAGGCCGAGGGTCAGCCCGCCGACCCGTCCGTCACCGACCCGGGCAACGGCACCACGCCGAACCCCGAGGAGGACGTCATCGACGCCGAGGTCGTCGACGACGAGGACGAGAAGAAGTAAGAGACACAACCATGACGGACAAGAACTTCGAACAGCCGGACGACGGCGACGAGGTTCGGCCCGGCGAGGAGGGGTCGGAGGCGCACGCCTCCGACCCCGCTTCGCAGGAGCCCGAACTGACGGTCGACGACATCCTGGGTGCCGAGCAGAACGCGGATGCGGCTGCGGAGGACCCCGACCTGCTGGGAGATCTCAAGCGCCTGCAGGCCGAGTACGCCAACTACCGGCGTCGCACCGAGGAGCAGCGGGAGGTGGAGATCGAGCGCGCGAAGGGCTCGGTCGCCAAGAACCTGCTGCCCGTGCTCGACGACCTCGACCGTGCTGCCAAGCACGGCGACCTCGCCGAAGGCACCCCGTTCGCGGCGATCGCCGAGAAGCTGCGCGGCGTGGCCGAGCGCATGGGCCTGGTCACCTACGGTGCGGCCGGCGAGGCGTTCGACCCGCAGCAGCACGAGGCGATCTTCCAGCAGCCGACACCCGGCCAGACCGAGGCGACGATCCTCGAGGTGGTCGAGGTCGGTTACCGACTCGGCTCCGTCGAGCTGCGCCCCGCGAAGGTCGTGGTCGCCGTGCCGGCGGACTAGGAGGAGAACGTGGCCAGTCAAGACTGGTTCGACAAGGACTTCTACGCGGTGCTCGGCGTCGCGAAGGACGTCTCCGACGCCGACCTGAAGAAGACGTACCGCAAGCTAGCCCGCCAGTACCACCCGGATTCGAACCCCGGGGATGCGGCGGCCGAGGCGCGCTTCAAGGAGATCAGCGAGGCGTACTCGGTGCTCAGCGACAAGGAGCAGCGCGAGGAGTACGACCAGATGCGCGCCATGGGCTCGGGCGCTCGCTTCACGGCGGGCGGCGCGGGTGCGGGCGGCTTCGAGGACGTCTTCTCGCGATTCGGCCAGGGTCGCGGCGGCAGCCAGTTCGACGCGGGCGGCTTCGAGGACTTCTTCACGATGTTCGACCGCGGCGGATCGAGCTCGTTCGGGTCGGGCCGCTTCGGTCAGACCTCGGGCGGCTACCGCGGCTTCGGCGGACCGACCAAGGGTGCTGACGTCACCGCGCGGACGACGCTCGACTTCGCGACGGCCGTGGGCGGCGAGACGATCACGCTCCAGGGCGAGGACGGCAAGCCGTTCAAGGTGAAGATCCCCGCCGGCGTCGCCGACGGACAGAAGATCCGACTGCGCGGTCGCGGGCGTCCCTCGCCCGACGGCGGCGAGGCCGGCGACATCGTCGTGCAGGTCTCGGTGCGGCCGCATCCCGTCTTCACGCGCGACGGACTCAACCTGCGCCTGACGGTGCCGATCACCTTCACCGAGGCCGTGCTCGGTGCGACGATCGAGGTTCCCACCCTGGGTGGCGAGCCGGTGCGCCTGCGGGTTGCTCCGGGCACGCCGTCCGGCCGTGTCCTGCGGGTCAAGGGGCGCGGCGTCCACACCCAGAAGGGCACGGGAGATCTGCTCGCCGAGGTGCAGGTGGCGGTTCCGGCCCACCTCGACGACGCAGCCAAGGAGGCGCTCGAGCGCTTCCAGGAGCTCGAGCCCAAGGAGAACCCGCGCGCCGAGCTGATGGCCAAGGCGCGCAACTGACGAATGACCCGCGGGTGCGCATCCGTGTTCGGATGCGCACCCGCGGTGACGAGATGATCGGGGCAAGGAGGTGAGCGGGATGGACGAGAACGAGATCGACGATGAGGCGCCGGTGTTCGCGATCGCGACGGCCGCGGAACTCGCCGGCATGCACCCGCAGACACTGCGTCAGTACGACCGGCTGGGGCTGGTGGTACCCGGACGCACCAAGGGCGGCTCGCGCCGATACTCGGTGCGTCACATCGAACAGCTGCGCGAGGTGTCGCGGCTGTCGGCGGACGGCATGAGCCTGCCCGCCATCGCCCGCATCATCGAGCTCGAGAACCGGGTGCGCGAGCTTCACGGCCGTGTGCGCGACCTCGAGAACGCCATGCGCGCGGAGCTCGATCGCCGACCCGGAGCGCGCGTGTTCGCCGCCGGCCCTTCGGGCTCCGTCGTCCCGCTGCGCTCGGGCACACGCGTGCGTCGCGCCACCGAGATCGTGGTCTGGAGACCCCGGCGCGAGCTGCCGCCCGCGGACTGATTCCCCCGCGCGGCGATTTGACCCGTGGACGAGCGCGATGCAACGCTGACTGTTAACCGACGACAGTGAGGTGCTCGTGTCCGATCTCCGCCCCCTCGCGATGGGTGACCAGATAGCCCATCGTCTTCGCGTCGAGATCATCAAGGGGATCATCCCCGCCGATACGCACCTCGCCGAGGACGCCCTCGCGACGCGGTTCGACGTCAGCCGCGGCCCCGTGCGCGATGCCTTGCGGCACCTGGAGGCCGAGGGCCTGGTCGAGGACCGCCGCAAACGCATCTACACGCGCGCGGTCGGCATGACCGACATCGAAGAGCTGTACATGCTGCGCGAGGTGCTGGAGTCTCTCGCCATCCGGCTCGCCATCGCCAACGCCAGCTCCAAGGACTGGGACCGCGTGCAGGCGATCGTCGACGACATGGCCGCCGCCGCCGAGAGCAATGACGGCGAGCGTTTCGCGGATGCGGACATGCAGTTCCACACGAGCTTCTACGTCAACGCGCGCAACCGTCGGCTCATGGAGGCGTGGCGCCCGTACCAGCGCATCTTCGCCATCCTCTTCGAGCTGAGCGACACGAGCGACATCGCCTCGGCAACCGCCGATCATCAGGGCTTTCTCGATGTCATCCGTACCGGAGATGCCGACGCCGCCGTGAAGCGGCTGCACCTGCATCTGACGCTGGCCAAGGGCCACGTGCGCGACGCCCTGCGCAGCCTTCCCGACGCCGCGCACTGACGGCTACGTCGTCGATATCCGCGCCGCGGGTATTTGACACGGCCCATTTGCTGTCCTATGTTGACTGTTAACAGAAAACAGATCGTTCAACGGTGACCGGTCGCTCCGCCTGGAGCAGCCCTGACCCGTTTCGAGGAGGGGCTCCCAGATGGCAGGACACGATTCGATCGCACCGGTGGGTGCAGGTCGCACCGTCATCGTCGGACCGGTCCGTTACCCGGCCCTGTGCGCCTCCGGCCGCGCGCTGCTGCTCGAGCACGGCTTCACGCTCGTCGAGAACGAGTCCACCGTGCCGTGGACGGCCGAGGAGCTGCACGCACGCATCGCGGATGCGGATGCGGCCGTCGCCGGCGTGGAGGTCTACGACGCCGCGGCACTCGATCGCGCCGACCGGCTGCAGATCATCTCCCGCCTCGGGGTGGGCCTCGACAACATCGACCTCGAGGCCGCCCGCGCCCGTGACATCCGCGTCGTGAACGTGCCCGGCGGCAACGCCGCAGCGGTCGCCGAACTGGCGATCGGCTTCATGCTCGCCCTGCTGCGCCGCATCCCCGAGCTGGATGCGGCGACGAAGAACGGTCGATGGGATCGCTACGTCGGCCGCGAGCTGGCGGGCAAGAGCATCGGTCTCATCGGCTTCGGCGCCATCGCGCAGACCGTCGCCCGCCGCCTCGCCGGCTTCGACGTCGAGATCGTAGCGTTCGACCCGTTCGCCGACCGACAGGCGGCCGAGCGTCTCGGCGTGCGCCTCGTCGACCGCGTCGCGGATGTCGTGCGCGACGTCGACATCGTCTCGGTGCACGCGCCGCACACCCCCGACACGCACCACACCGTCGATGACGAGCTGATCGCCGCGATGCGTCCCGGCACCCTGCTGATCAACACGAGCCGCGGCGGCCTGGTCGACGAGGCTGCGCTCGTGCGCGGACTCGCCTCCGGCCGCATCGGCGGGGTAGGACTGGACGTGTTCGAGGTGGAGCCCGTCGCCGCCGACAACCCGCTCTTCGCCTTCCCCAACGTCGTCGTCGCTCCCCACGCCGCCGCCGACAGCGCGGAGGCGTACGAGCGCATCGGTCTCGCCACCGCGCAGGCCATCGTCGACGTCTTCGCGGGCCGTGTGCCCGCCGCCCTCGCCTTCTGACCCGAACCCCACGCACCACCCACCTCCTGAAAGGAACAACGATGTTCACGACACGCAGACCCCGTCGGCTGGTCATCGGTATCGCCGCCGGCGCCGTCGCAGCCCTCGGCCTCACCGCCTGCGCCAGCGGCACAGGCGACGCGGGCGATTCCGCCGACGTCTCCGAGATCACCGTCGTCGCCGCCAACAGCCCCTGGGTCGAAGGTCTGAAGACCCTCGGCACCCAGTACGAGCAGGAAACCGGCGTCAAGGTCAACATCGAGGCGTACGGCAACGAGCAGCTCAACGACAACTACAAGGTCAAGCTCAACGCCCAGTCCGCCGACTTCGACGTCATGGCCTTCCAGGTGCAGGACGTCATGCGGGAGTTCTCGCGCAACGGCTGGCTCACCGACATGACCGAGCAGGTCGAAAGCGACGCCGACTGGAACTGGGAGGACTTCCAGTCCGCCGCTCGCGACGCGGTGGAGCTCGACGGTGTCGTCTACGGCGTCCCCGTCATGACCGAGCGTCAGATCGTGTACTACCGCACCGACCTGCTCGAGGCCGCCGGCATCCCCGTGCCCAAGACCCTCGACGAGCTGAAGTCGGCGGCCGCGGCCCTCAACGACCCGGACAACGGGATGTACGGAATCGCCATGCGCGGCTCTCGCGTGCCGCTGGTCACGCAGCTGTCGTCGTTCCTCTACAGCTTCGGCGGCGACTTCCAGGACGAGGACGGCAACGCGAGCGTCGACACCCCGGAGGCGAAGAAGGCCTACGAGTTCTACGGCGACCTGCTGCGCCAGTCGGGCCCTCCCGGAGCCACCAACATGGGCTGGGTCGAGGCGTCCGCGCTGTTCGCACAGGGCAAGGCGGCGTTCTACATCGACGCCGACAGCCAGGCGTACACCTTCCTGGATGCGGACAACAGTGCCGTCGTCGACACGGTCGGCTTCGCTCAGTTCCCCGAGGGACCGGCCGGTTCGAAGTTCTACAACATCGTCCCGCAGACCGTCGGCATCAACGCCTTCTCCAAGAAGAAGGAAGCCGCGTGGGAGTTCATCAAGTGGGTGACCAACGAGGAGAACACCAAGTGGCTGCTGGCGAACGAGACGGTTCCCGGCGCGCGTGAGTCCGCCTGGAACGACGCCGAGGCCACCGCATCCTTCCCCGCGGGTCTCGTCGAGATCATCCAGAACGTGGGCGACCACGGCGTCGGTCACGACCGGCCCCAGCTCGAGCAGGTCGCCGCGGCCAGAGAGATCGTCGGCGGTCCCGCCATCACCGCGATCGAGGGAGGCGACGTCGCAGACGCCGCCAAGACCGCGAACACGCAGTTCCAGGAACTGCTCGACTCCGAGAAGTGATCTCCCGGTCCCGGGCGGCGCTCGCCGCCCGGGACCACCCGGACCAAGGAGGCTCCGTGTCCTCGCTCACCGCGCGCAGGTCGACGTTCGGCAACCGCGCTCTCAACTGGATCGACGCTCGTCTGAAGTGGATCCTGATCGTCCCGTCGGTGCTGTTCATCGCGCTGCTGATCGCCTTCCCGATCGGTTACACGGTCTTCCTCTCCCTCACCGACTCGGCGGGCGCCGTCACCCGGCCCTTCTCGTTCGTCGGCCTCGACAACTACGTCACCTGGCTCAGCGACACCGACCGGTTCTGGCCGGCGGTAGGCCGCACCGCCTACTTCACGATCCTGGCGCTGGGCATCGAGCTCATCCTGGGCCTGGCGATCGCCCTCCTGCTGCGCAAGACCTTCCGCGGTCAGGGCCTGGTGCGCGTGTTCATCCTGCTGCCGCTGGTTGCCACACCCGTCGCCGTCGGCATGATGTGGCTGCTGATCTTCGAGCCGTCCATCGGCTTCGCCAACAGCGTCATGCAGTTCCTCGGTCTTCCGCGTCAAGGCTGGCTGAGCGATCCCTCCACCGCGTTGAACACCCTCGTCTTCATCGACGTCTGGCAGTGGACGCCGATGGTCATCCTGATCCTCCTCGCCGGCCTGTCGACCCTCCCGGAGGAGCCCGACGAGGCGGCTCGGGTGGACGGCGCCAACGCGTGGCAGCGCTTCCGTCACATCACCCTGCCGCTGCTCGCCCCCGTGATCGGCGCGGCCGCCATCCTCCGCTCCATCGACGCGATGAAGACCTTCGACATCATCTACGCCACCAAGGGCATCGGAGGCGGTTCGAGCCACGAGGCCGAGACGCTCAACATCCTCGCCTACGGCCAGGCGTTCCAGTTCTCGCAGTACGGCAAGGCGTCGGCGCTGCTGATCCTCTTCTTCCTGCTGATCGTCGTGGTGCTGCTGGCCCTCGCGATCCTTCGCAAGAAAGGAACCCGGGTATGAGTGAGACCCGCGCCCTCGTCCAGCCCGTCGGCCGTCGCGGTCGTCGCGCTGCCGCCCCGAAGCGTCGTCCCCGCCGCCCGATCGACATCGCCGGCCAGACCGCGCGCGTCCTCGGAATCGTCCTCGTCGTGCTCGCCTTCCTCGTGCCGCTCGTGTGGATGCTGCTCGCGAGCTTCAAGCGCAACCTCGACGTCGTCAATCCGGACAAGATGTTCGCGTTCGAGCCGACGCTCAAGAACTACGAGACCGTCTTCACGGTGCAGAACTTCCTGCCGGTCATCGGCAACAGCCTGCTCGTCGGTGTCGGAGCCACCCTGCTCGCGCTCGTGATCGGCGTGCCTGCGGCCTACGGCATCGCCCGGTACAAGGTGCGCAGCACGACCGGCTTCCTGCTGATGGCTCGTGTGATCCCCGGCGTCAGCCTGCTGATCCCCTGGTACTTCCTCTTTTCACAGGTGCAGCTCGTCGGCAGCTACACGGTGCTGATCCTCACGCACCTGTTCGTGACGATGCCGCTCGTGGTGGCGATCATGTCGAGTTTCTTCGACGGCATCCCGACGGAGCTCGAGGAAGCGGCGCAGATCGACGGCTCGAGCAAGATCGGCGCCTTCGTGCGCGTCGTGCTCCCCCTGTCGCTGCCCGGCATCGCGACCGCGTCGATCCTGTCGTTCATCTTCAGTTGGAACAACTTCCTGTTCGCTCTGGTGCTGTCCAGCCAGTCCACCCGCACGCTGCCGGTCGCCATCGTGAACTTCACGAGCTACGCATCCGTGGACTGGGGCGGGCTGATGGCTGCCGCGGTGGTCATCACGGTGCCCGTCATGATCGTGGCGCTGTTCGCGCAGCGCTACGTCGTCAGCGGCCTGACCGCCGGCGCGACCAAGGGCTGACATGGGCGAGGCAACACGCACCGCCTGGGTCGTCGGCGGCGGA
The DNA here is from genome assembly GCF_056868075.1 of Microbacterium sp. KU4F. NCBI lineage: Bacteria > Bacillati > Actinomycetota > Actinomycetes > Micrococcales > Microbacteriaceae > Microbacterium > Microbacterium sp. KU4F. Next base: position 2,259,689 of record NZ_CP200324.1, read on the forward strand.
ACCGGAATCGGTCGCGCCGCGGCCCAGGCGCTCGCCGGCGACGGTTTCCACGTCGTCGTGTCGGGCCGCCGGGCGGCGGAGCTGGACGCGACCCTCGACGGGGTCCACCAGAGCGGCGGCGCCGCATCCGCGCTCGTGCTGGACGTCACCGACGACGCTGCGGTCCAGGATGCGGCCGAACGTCTCACCGAGACCCACGGTCATATCGACGCCCTCGTCTACTGCGCGGGCACGAACGTCGCCCGACGGTTCTGGGACCAGGTCTCGGCAACCGACATCGCGCACGTCATGGACGTGAACCTCCAGGGGGCGGTGCGCACGGTCCACGCGGTGCTGCCCGGGATGCGCGCGGCCGGTGCGGGACTCGTCGTGCTGGTCTCCTCGTGGGCCGCCTGGCGCCACTCGCCGGGCGCGGGCGCCGCCTACGCCATGAGCAAGACCTCGCTCGGGGTGATGGCCGAGACGCTCAACGCCCAAGAGAGGCTGCACGGCGTCCGCGCCACGCACCTGTGCCCCGGCGAGGTGGCCACCGACATCCTCGACACCCGGCCGAATCCGCCCTCCGCCGAGGCGCGGGCGCTCATGCTCGCGCCCGACGACGTGGGCGAAGCCGTCGCCTGGATCGCCCGCCAGCCGACGCGCGTGTGCGTGAACGAGCTGGTCCTGACCCCCACCGCCAACACCTCCTACGCGTGAGCGGCTCGCTCCGCATCCTCTCGAAAGGCATCGACATGACCCGTCGCGACATCGTGACCGCCATCCCCACCAGCTTCCACGCCGACGGCTCGCTGGATCTCGACGGCAGCCGCGCGATCTTCCGGTACGTCGGCGAGTCCGGAAACGAGGGCGCCTTCGTCCTCGGCACCACGGGCGAGTTCCCCGCGGTCGACGACGACGAGTTCGCCCAGCTCATCCGCGCCGCGGCCGAGGAGCTCGCGGGTCGCATGCGCGTCATCGCCCATGTCGGGCAGCCGAGCGCCTACGAAGCCGTGCGCCGCGTGAAGATCGCGAAGGATGCCGGCGTCACCGAGTTCGCCGCCCTCACTCCCTACTACCTGCCCGCCGCCGAGTCGGCCGTGTACGACTACTTCGCCCAGGTCGCGGAGGCGGTCTGCGACGGCGCCCTCTACGTCTACATCTATCCGCGACGCAGCGGCATCACCGTGAGCCCCAGCTGCTGGCGCGCCTCGCTCAGCTCGGTCCGGTGGTGGGGGCCAAGGTCAGCGAGCTCAGCCTCGACGAGCTCGCCGCCTACCGTGCGGTCGTCCCGGACGACTTCATCCTCTACACCGGTGCCGACAAGGACCTCGTCGCGGCCGGCGAGGTCGGCGCGCAGGGCGTCGTGTCCGGCGTCTCCTCGGTGCTCCCCAAGCCGTTCCGTGCGCTCGCCGCCGCGGCGGACACCGGCGACGCGCAGACGATCGCCGACGCCCAGGCGGCGGTCGACGACATCGTGTCGGTCATCGGCGGGGACATGGCTCGGATGAAGGCCGCGTACCGGGTGATGGGCATCGCCGACGGCACCTGCCGCATGGCTCTCGTGCAGCCCGACGAGGCGGCGCTCGCCGAGATCGAGCGCGTCATCGCGACGTACCGCTGAGTCTGCCGTGGCATCGTCGGTCGCCGTGCTCGGCAGCGCCAACATGGACCTCGTCGTCCGCGTCGCCTCCGCGGTGCGCCCGGGGGAGACCGTCAGCGGGTCGTCGTTCGCGACAGGACCGGGCGGCAAGGGGCTGAACCAGGCCGTCGCCGCCGCGCGTGCCGGGGCCGACGTCCGCTTCCTCGGCGCAGTCGGCGCGGATGAGTTCGGGGGGCGCCTGCGCGGCTTCCTCCTCGCCGAGGGGATCGACGCATCCGGACTCGTGCCGAGCGCGGAGCCCACCGGGATCGCCGCCATCACGGTCACCGACGACGGCGAGAACGCGATCGTCGTCGTCGCGGGGGCGAACGGGGGCGACCGACTGTCCGACTCGGACCGGGCCGCGATCGCCGGCGCCGGCTACCTCGTCGTCCAACTGGAGCGGCCGGTCGTGCTGGTGCTGGAGGCCATGCGGTGGGCTCGAGGACACGGCGTGACGACGGTACTGACACCGGCGCCCGTGCCCGAGTCGCACATCGACGAGCTGGTCTCGCTGAGCGACATCCTTCTGGTCAACGAGCACGAGGCCGCCGCGCTGAGCGGCGACGCGGATGCGGCGGGCGCGGCCCGCGTGCTCAGCCGTGCCGCCGGCACGGTCGTCGTCACTCTCGGCGCCGCGGGCGCGCTCGTCGCACGCGACGGCGAGGTCGCGGCCGCCGTCGCCGCGCGCCCCGTCGCCGCGGTCGACACCACCGGGGCGGGCGACACCTTCGCCGGCGTCCTGATCGCCTGGCTGGCGGCCGGCGCCGCGTTCCACTCCTCGCTCGAGGCCGCATCCGCTGCGGCCGCTCTCACCGTCACCCGTCCGGGGGCTGCGGCGTCGATGCCGCGGCGCGCCGACATCCTCACTGCTCTGCAAGGAGAACGATCATGACCTACACCCTTCCCGCCGCACCGGCCGCTCTCGTGGCGCCGCCGCACACCGCGTACCTGATCGCATCGGGCGACCTGCGCGAGTCGGCGAACACCGCCGGCTGGCCTGCGCAGGTCGAGCTCGAGGCGGCCGTGACGCGCGTGCTCGGCGACCTCGGCTGGAGCGTGATCAGGGCCAACGACGTCGACCCCGCGACCGGCCACGGCTTCATCTCGAGCCAGCGCATGGGCATGGAGGTGTTCAAGAAGATCCCGGCCGAGGCGCCGCTCATCGTCGCCGAGGCGGTGTGGCAGTACTCCCACCACGTGCTCGCGGGGCTGCGCACCCACCGCGGCCCGATCCTCACGGTCGCGAACTTCGCCGGCGAGTGGCCGGGTCTCGTGGGTCTGCTGGGGCTGAACGCGGGCCTGACGAAGATGGGCACGCCCTACGCCACGATCTGGTCGGTCGACTTCGCAGACGACTGGTTCCGCGAGGGGCTTCTCGAGTGGACGCGCACCGGCCGCATCACACACGACACCTCCCACGTGCGGCCGCTGCCCGCGCTGCCGGAGAGCCCGGAGCGAGAACTGGGCGAGGCGATCGGCCGGCAGCTGCGCGAGGAGAAGGCCATCATCGGCGTCTTCGACGAGGGGTGCATGGGGATGTACAACGCGATCTTCGACGACGAACTGCTGAACCCGACCGGCATCTATAAGGAGCGCCTCTCGCAGTCCGCGCTCTACGCCGAGATGCTGGCGGTCACGGACGCGGACGCCGACGCGGCGTTCGACTGGCTGATCGAGCGGGGGATGACGTTCCGCTTCGGCGAGGACCCCGCTACCGAGCTCACCCGCGAGCAGGTGCAGTGGCAGCTGAAGATGTACATCGCCGCCGTGCGCATCGCGGACGACTTCGGTCTGGATGCGGTCGGCATCCAGTACCAGCAGGGACTGAAGGACCTCGTGCCCGCATCCGATCTCGCCGAGGGCATCCTGAACACGACCGAGCGGCCGCCCGTCTTCTCGCGCGACGGCCGCCGCGAACTGCACGCGGGCCGGGCGCTGCCGCACTTCAACGAGGCCGACGAGGGCGTCGCGGTCGACGCGCTCGTGACCGACCGCGTGTGGCGCGCGATGGGGCTCGTGCCCGACAACACGCTGCACGACGTGCGGTGGGGTGAGGAGTTCGACGGCGAGTTCGTGTGGGTCTACGAGATCTCGGGCTCCGTGCCCGCATCCCATCTCGGCGGCTGGGACAAGGCCGAGGGCTGGCGTCAGGGACACGTCTTCTTCCCCGCGGGCGGCGCGACGATCAACGGCGTGAGCAAGCCGGGCGAGCTCGTCGTCTCGCGCGTGTTCATCGCCGAGGGCGTGCTGCAAGCCGACATCTTCCGGGCGAGCGCGGTCCAGCTGCCCGAGGAGGAGACCCGCCGGCGCAAGGAAGCGACGAACCCGGAGTGGCCCATCGCCCACGTCGTGCTGCACGGTATCGGCCGCGATCAGTTCATGGCCCGGCACAAGGCGAACCACGCGCAGGTCGTCTACGCGCCGGACGCCGAGACGGCCGACCGTGCGCTCATCGCGAAGGCCGCGGCCTTCGACGCCATGGGCATCCGGGTCAACCTGGTCGGCGACGTCACGGTGTGAGGGGACGCGTGCGCTCTAGAGTGCAGGTGTGCACGGGGATGGGCGGCAGAAGCGCGCGGGGGTGAACCCGCGCGGTGAGACCGCGGCCACCGCCAGGTGGGATCGCGTCACTTACTGGCCACTGACGATCGCAGCCCTCGTGCTCATCGTCACCCAGACGGTGCACGTGATCGCCCAGGTGTCGGGCGTCGCCGAGGTCATCACCTCGTCGATCATGGCGATCATCTGGGTGATGTTCATCGGCGACTACCTCGTGCGCCTCGCCATGGCGCGGCCGAAGGCTCGGTGGTTCCGCACGCACCTGTTCGATCTCGCCATGGCGCTGCTGCCGATCCTGCGACCGATACGTCTGCTCGGCGCTCTGACGCGCATCTCCTCCTTCACCCGCACCGCGGCCAGTTCTCTGCGGGCCAGGATGCTCGTGTACGGCATCGCCGCGGCGCTGCTGCTGATCTGGACAGCGGCGCTCGCCGTGCTCGAGGTCGAGCGCGACGCGGCGGGCAGCAACATCCGAAGCTTCGGGGATGCGGTGTGGTGGGCGTTCTGCACGGTGACAACCGTCGGATACGGCGACTTCACCCCCGTCACGGTGCCGGGACGCATCGTCGCGGTCGCGCTCATGGTGGGCGGTGTCGTGCTCGTCGGACTCATCGTGGCGACCTTCTCGTCGTGGGTCATGGAGCGCGTCACCCGGGGTCACCAGGAGCAGCTGCCCGCCACCCGCGCCGACGTGGCGCGGCTGGAGCAGGAGCTCGCCGCGGCCCGTGAGGCGCTCGCCGCAGCGGAGAAGTCCACGCCCTGAGCGAAATCCTCCCGCCGGTGGATGCGGGGTGTCGGAGGACGGGCCTAACCTGTGCACGGCGTGTGAACCGCGCCCCGCCTGGGGAGGCACCGTGCTCGTAAAACTCCTGCTGCGTTATCTCGCGCCCTACCGCTGGTGGCTGCTGGGTCTGCTCATCTTCCAGTTCGCCTCCGCCATGGCGTCGCTCTACCTGCCGCGTCTGAACGCCGACATCATCGACAACGGCGTGGCCCGCGGCGACACCGGCTACATCTGGTCGACCGGCACGCTCATGCTGGTGATCTCGCTCGGGCAGATCACCGCATCCGTCATCGCCACCTTCTTCGCCGCCCGTGCCGCGATGTCGGCGGGCCGCGACATCCGTCGTGACGTGTTCCAGAAGGTCAGCGGCTTCTCGGAGCGCGAGGTGTCGCAGTTCGGCCCGGGCTCGCTCATCACCCGCAACACGAACGACGTCCAGCAGGTGCAGATGCTCGCGATGATGGGCTCCACCATGCTCGTCACCGCACCTCTGCTGGCCATCGGCGGCATCGTCATGGCGGTGCAGCAGGATGTGGGGCTGAGCTGGCTGATCGCCGTGGCGGTGCCCGCGCTGCTGCTCGTGGCGGGTCTCATCATCGCGCGGATGGTGCCGCTGTTCCGGCAGTTCCAGAAGAAGCTGGATGCCGTCAACCGCGTCATGCGCGAGCAGCTGACCGGCGTGCGCGTCGTGCGCGCATTCGTGCGCGAGTCGATCGAGGCCGAGCGCTTCCGCCTCGCGAACACCGACATCATGGTCATCGGGCGCAAGGTGGGGTCGCTCTTCGTCCTCCTGTTCCCTCTCGCGATGCTCGTGCTCAACGTCACGGTCGTCGGAGTGATCTGGTTCGGCGGCCGTCAGATCGACGCCGGGGGTGTCGAGGTCGGAACGCTCTTCGCCTTCATGCAGTACGTCGGGCAGATCCTCATGGGCGTGCTCATGGCGAGCTTCATGACGATCATGATCCCGCGCGCCGCCGTGTCGGCCGAGCGCATCGGCGAGGTGCTCGACGCCGAGGGCGGCCTCGCCCGACCGGCGCAGCCCGTCACGGTCTTCCCCGCACCCGGCGCTCTCGAGCTCGACGACGTGTCGTTCAGCTATCCCGGTGCGAACGCCCCCGTGCTGCAGGGCATCTCCTTCCACGCGCAGCGGGGTGAGACCGTCGCGATCGTCGGTTCGACCGGCTCCGGCAAGTCCACCCTCGTCTCACTCATCCCGCGGCTGTTCGACGTCACCGGCGGTGCCGTGCGGGTGGCCGGCGTCGATGTGCGCGAGGCGGATCTCGACGTGCTGTGGAAGGGCATCGGCCTCGTGCCGCAGCGTCCGTTCCTGTTCACCGGAACCGTCGCCTCCAACCTTCGCTTCGGCCGTGAGGATGCGAGCGATGACGAGCTGTGGGAGGCGCTCGAGATCGCCCAGGCGAAGGACTTCGTGTCCGAGATGTCCGGCGGACTCGAGGCGACCATCGCGCAGGGCGGCACGAACGTGTCGGGAGGGCAGCGTCAGCGCCTCGCGATCGCGCGCGCGATCGTGCACCGCCCCGATGTGTTCGTGTTCGACGACTCCTTCTCGGCGCTCGACCTGCGCACCGACGCGAGGCTCCGCCAAGCGCTCTGGGAACGGTTGCCGGAGGTGACCAAGATCGTCGTCGCGCAGCGGATCTCGACCGTCACCGGCGCCGACCGCATCGTCGTGCTCGACGGCGGTCGCATGGTGGGTGTGGGCACGCACGAGGAGCTGCTCGCCGACAACGACACGTATCGAGAGATCGTCGAATCGCAGCTGGGGGTGGACGCATGAGCACGCCCGACGCGCTGACCGAAGAAGAGCGCCTCGAACTGGAGCTCGCCGAACAGGCGCGCCAGAGCTCCGGCAGCTGGGACTCCGTCGCACCCGGCAAGGCCGCGAACTTCGGCAAGTCCTTCCTGCGGCTCATCGGGCTGCTGAAGCCCCACGCCCTCGCCTTCACCCTGGTCTCCCTGGCGGGTGCCGCCGGCGTCGTGCTGGCCGTGATCGCCCCCCGCGTCCTCGGCGACGCGACCAACGTCATCTTCGAGGGCGTCGTCTCCGCGGGCCTCGGTGGACAGTTCCCGGCCGGCACCTCGCAGGCCGACGTGGTCGCCGCCCTGCAGGCGGGGGGCAAGGAGACATCGCCAACATCGTCGGCGCGATGCCGAACTTCGCGGTCGGCGCGGGCATCGACTTCGAGCGACTGCGGGTGGTCACCATGGCCGCCCTGGCGATCTACATCGCCTCCGCGGTGCTCACGTGGTTCCAGGGCTACGTCATCAACGTGATCATGGTGCGCACGATGTGGCGCCTGCGCGAGTCCGTCGAGGCGAAGATCAACCGTCTGCCGCTGTCGTACTTCGACCGGGTGCAGCGCGGTGAGCTCATCTCCCGCGTCACGAACGACATCGACAACATCACGCAGACGATGCAGCAGTCCCTGTCCACCGTGGTGACGTCGGTGCTGACGGTCGTCGGCGTGCTCGTGATGATGTTCTCCATCTCGTGGCAGCTCGCCCTCGTCGCCCTCGTGTCGCTGCCGCTCATGGCGGTGATCTTCGGCGTCATCGGCCCGCAGTCGCAGAAGTCCTTCGCGCTGCAGTGGCGCAAGGTGGGGCGGCTCAACGCGCGCGTCGAGGAGTCCTTCTCGGGCCACGCGCTCGTCAAGGTCTACGGACGCGAGGCGGATGCGCGCGAGAAGTTCCAGGCCGAGAACGAGGAGCTGTACCGGGCGAGCTTCCGGGCCCAGTTCCTCTCGGGCATCATCATGCCGGGCATGATGTTCGTCGGAAACCTCACCTACGTGGGCATCGCCGTGCTCGGCGCGTTGATGGTGGCATCGGGGCAGCTGCGTCTGGGAGACGTGCAGGCCTTCATCCAGTACTCGCAGCAGTTCACGCAGCCGCTGTCGGAGCTGGGCGGGATGGCGGCCGTCATCCAGTCGGGCACCGCATCCGCGGAGCGGGTGTTCGACCTGCTCGACGCCGAGGAGCAGGAGCCCGACGCCGACGACGCTCCCGCGCCTGCGGGCGGCCGGGGCGTCATCGAGTTCCAGAACGTCGCGTTCTCCTACTCGCCCGACAAGCCGCTCATCTCTGACCTGTCGTTCCGGGTGGAGCCGGGGCAGACGGTGGCGATCGTCGGACCCACCGGTGCCGGCAAGACCACGCTGGTCAACCTGATCATGCGCTTCTACGAGCTCGACGGCGGCCGCATCCTGCTCGACGGGCAGGACATCGCCGAACTCACCCGCGACGACGTCCGCTCACGCACCGGCATGGTGCTGCAGGACCCGTGGCTGTTCGCGGGGTCCATCCGCGAGAACATCCGCTACGGCCGCGCCGACGCCACCGACGAAGAGGTGATCGAAGCCGCCGTCGCGACGCGCGTCGATCCGTTCGTGCAGACGCTCCCGGACGGCTACGACACGGTCCTCGACGAGGATGCCGCGAACGTGTCTGCGGGCGAGAAGCAGCTCATCACGATCGCGCGCGCGTTCGTCGCGCGACCCGAGGTGCTCATCCTCGACGAGGCCACCAGCTCGGTCGACACCCGCACCGAGCTGCTGCTGCAGCACGCGATGGCGGCGCTGCGAGAGGGACGCACCTCGTTCGTGATCGCACACCGGCTCTCGACGATCCGCGACGCGGATCTCATCCTCGTGATGGAGCACGGCGACATCGTCGAACAGGGCACGCACGAGCAGCTCATCGCCGCTGAGGGCGCCTACTGGCGTCTGTACCGCTCGCAGTTCGAGCAGGCGGCCGCCGAGCTGGTCGAGGAGCCGTCGGAGGCGACGGCAGATGCGGCGGCGGAGTCCGTGCACCCGGAGGACGTCCCCTCGGCGCCCGTTTCGCCGACGGCGCCGCCCGCCCCGGGCGTTCCCTCGAGCTGAGCCCGGCTGGCCGGTCCGTCGAGACCGGGCGGTCAGGCCGGGTCGATACGGAGGATGTCGGGCGACTCGCCGATCGGGAGGTCGTCGACCGCTCGCAGCGTGCGGGCGAGGGCGTCCACCGCCGGGACGGCGGTCTTCACCCGCTCCCGGTCGCCGAAGACGGCGGTCAGCGTGACCAGGTGCGTGCCGATGTCCCACGTGTAGGTCGCGAACGGCGGCGCCTTGGGGTTCGACGGAAGGTCCATCAGCAGACGTTCGCCGGTGCCGAGGTGCGGATTGCGGAAGTCCTCGGTGTCGTCGTACTCCATAGGCATCATGGCGCGCGCCGTCCGCAATTGCGGGGTGGCCTCCTGCACCTGCGCGAGCACGACGACGAGCTCCGGGTCGGCGCGCCACATCCACGCCAGGACGCGTCCGGCGGCCCGTCGCATGAGCAACGGCGTCGCCTGGCTCATGAGCCAGGCAGCGAAGCCGCCGCCCGTGCGCTGCTCGGCCCCCGCGGTGAGCGAGCCCTGTGCCATCAGCATCCGCAGCGCCTTCTTGCGGTGACGACGGCCCCGCAGCCCCAACGACTCGGTGACGGGAACCCACAGGGTCTCATCGGCGTCGGCCTGCAATCGCATCATGACAACCAGAGTAGGCGGGGTGCCTCGGTGGTGCTCGGGAGGGCTCCGGTAGACTCGGGATGCCTGCGCACCCCGCAAAACGATCCCCCCAGAGAGGCAGCCACCACACGTGACTACCCCCTCGACGCCCGATGTCCCCGAACCGGCGCCCGATACCGACCGCCCCCTCACGATCGTCATGGGCTGCGACACGTTCGCTCCCGACGTGAACGGTGCCGCACGTTTCGCCGAGCGCCTCGCTGCCGGTCTGACGAGCCGTGGCCACGACGTGCACGTCGTCGCCCCCGGCCTGAAGTACCGCACGTATCCGCCGGCGACCGAGATCATCGAGGGCGTGCCGGTCATGGTGCACCGGCTGCCGGCCGTGCGCTGGAAGCCGCACGACTGGCTCCGTTTCGTGTGGCCGTGGCGCTCCAAGCACTACGCGCGTCAGGTTCTCGACAGCGTGAAGCCGGACGTCGTGCACATCCAGTCCCACATCGTCATCGGTCGCGGCCTCGCGCGAGAGGCGCGCAAGCGCGGCATCCCGGTCGTCGCCACCAACCACGTCATGGCCGAGAACATCCTCGACTTCACGACACTGCCGCCCGTGCTCGACAAGGTCTTCGTCAAGCTCGCCTGGGACGACGCGTCGCGCACCTTCGACATGGCGCGCGCGGTCACCACCCCCACGCGCCGCGCAGCCGACTTCCTCGAGGCGACGATCGACATCCACGGCGTCATCCCGATCAGCTGCGGCATCGACGCCTCCGGGTACACGGCGGATCTGTCCCCGCGCGACGGCAACCGCATCCTGTTCGTCGGGCGCCTCACCACCGAGAAGCACGTCGACACCCTGCTGCAGGCCGTCACCAAGCTCGACCCCGCTCTCAACGCCACCGTCGAGATCGTCGGCGGCGGCGACCAGCGCAGGTCCCTGGACACCCTCGTGCAGCAGCTCGGACTCACCGACCGCGTGACATTCCACGGTCGTGTGGAGGAGGAGGAGCTGCGCCGCATCCTCAGCCGTGCGTCCGTCTTCGCGATGCCCTCGATCGCCGAGCTGCAGTCGATCGCCACGATGGAGGCGATGGCGTCGGGGCTCCCCGTCGTGGCCGCCGACGCGCTCGCCCTCCCCCACCTCGTACACGACGGCGAGAACGGGTGGCTCTTCCGGCCCCAGAACGCCGACGACCTCGCCGAGAAGCTCACGCGGGTGCTCACCGCATCCCCCGACGAGTATCGCGCGATGCAGGAGGCGTCGCTGAAGGGCGTCGAGATCCACGACATCGCGCGCACCCTCGACACCTTCGAGAAGCTCTACCGGGGCCAGTCGGTCGAGCCGTGACGGCAGCCGAGCCGCTTCGGCTGTTCTTCGACGCGCGGTACATCCGCACGGACTTCCACGACGGCATCAGCCGTTACTCCGCGGAGCTCGCCGCGGCGGTGTCGGCGGCCTCGGCGGATGCGGGCGTCGAGGTGACCTTCCTCGTGCACGACGCCCGACAGATCCCGCTGCTGCCGGCCGGTGCGCAGACGCTCGCGATCCACGCGCCGACCTCGTGGCGCGAGCCCTTCACGGCTCGGCTCCTCAACCGATTCGCGCCGGATGTCGTCTTCTCCCCGATGCAGACGATCGGCACGGGCGGGCGTCGCTACCGCGTCATCCTCACACTGCACGACACGATCTACTACCGCCACCGCACGCCTCCGAAGGATCTGCCCGCCCCGGTGCGCCTGGGCTGGCGACTGTTCCATCTCAGCTATCTCCCGCAGCGGCTCACGCTCAACGCGGCGGATGTGGTGGCCACGGTCAGCGAGACGAGCAAACGGCAGTTCGCGGACGTGAACCTCACCTCGCGCCCGGTCGTCGTGATCCCCAATGCCCCGCAGCGCCTGGCCGATCGCCTCGACGGCGTCGCGGTGGATGCGGGCGGACCCGTGCGCAACGTCGTCTACATGGGCTCGTTCATGCCGTACAAGAACGTCGGCAACCTGGTGCGCGCGATGGCGTCGCTGCCGGGCCGCACCCTGCACCTGCTCAGCCGCATCTCGACCGAGCGCCGCGCCGAACTCGAGGCGATCACGCCCGACGGCGCCGACGTCGTGTTCCACAACGGCGTGAGCGACGAGGAGTACGCGCGCCTGCTCGCCGACCGTGCGGTGCTCGCAACGACGAGCCTCGACGAGGGCTACGGCCTGCCCATCGCCGAGGCGCTCGAGCTGGGCGTGCCTGCTGTCGTCACCGACCTCGAGATCTTCCGCGAGGTGGCCGGCGACGGTGCCCTGTACGTCGATCCGCACGACCCGCGGGCGTTCGCCGCGGCCGTCGCGAAGCTGGACGATCCCGACGTGCGCGCCGCGACCATCGCCGCCGGTCGCGAGCACGTGGCGCGGTTCTCGTGGGAGCGATCGGCCCGCATCCTGCTCGACACCGTGCGGGCGATGACACCCCACCCGCGCGCCCCGCGTCCCTGACTCCGCGCCGCGGGTCGGGCCGCGGTCACGCCGACGCGGTGGAGCGGGCGTGTTCGAGGGACGCGAGGTGCGGTGTTTCGGGCGTGGGGGCCGCAACACGAGTCCCCTGAACGGGGGTGGTCGGCGCCGCTTCGTGTTCGAGGGACGCGAGGTGCGGTGTTTCGGACGCGGGGGTCGCAATACGGGTCCCTCGAACGCGGGTCGTGGGGGCGGCGGAAGGCGTGGGGGCGATGCGGTCGTCGCGGTCGGGGAGGCGGCTCCAGTCGGTGCGCACCGGGCCGTAGCCGTCTCGCGCGACGGCGATGACGGTGCCGACGATGGCCACGATCGAAAGGATGCCGAGGACGATGAGTGCGATCATGGCAGAAAAGCTACGTGTTGTGCGATCGTGCCACGACTGGCAGGATTGCCCATAAGCGCGTTAATCCTGCCAACCCCGGGAGATCCCATGAGAACTGTCGCCGTCGTCGTCCAGCCCGGGTTCACGCCGTTCGAATTCGGCTTGGCATGCGAGGCGTTCGGCCTCGATCGCACCGACGACGGAATCCCGATGTTCGACTTCCGCGTCTGCGCCATCGAGCCGGGCGCGATCATGTCCAACCTCGGCTTCTCGATCAATGTCGAGCACGACCTCTCGTTCGCCGACGAGGCCGACCTCGTGGTCGTCACGCCGGTGCCGCGCGACACGTGGGGCACGATCGACGCGCGGCTCGCCGACGTGCTGCGCCGGGCGGAGCGCCGCAACGCCTGGCTGCTGAGCGTGTGCAGCGGGTCGTTCGTGCTCGCCGCATCCGGCGTGCTCGACGGGCGCCGTGCCACGACGCACTGGAAGTACACCGACCGGATGTCCGAGATGTACCCGAGCCTCGACATCGACCCGGACGTGCTCTACGTGCAGGACGGCAAGGTCATCACGAGCGCGGGGACGGCGGCAGGGCTGGATGCGTGCCTGCACCTGCTCCGGCAGGAGCTCGGCGCCGAGGCGACCAACACCATCGCGCGCCGCATGGTCGTGGCCCCGCAGCGCGAGGGTGGGCAGGCGCAGTTCATCTCGCGCCCGCTCGCGCAGACCGCGTCGCTTTCGCTCGCTCCCGTGACGGAGTGGATGGTGCAGAACCTGCGCCAGGATCTGTCGGTCGAACAGCTCGCGGCGAAGGCGCACATGTCGCCCCGCACGTTCGCGCGGCGGTTCAAGGCCGACCTCGGCGCGACGCCGGCGTCCTGGCTCGCCCGCCAGCGGGTGCTGCACGCGCAGCGCCTGCTCGAGCAGACGGACTACGGGCTCGACCGCATCGCAGCCGAGTGCGGGTTCGGATCCGCGGCCGTGCTGCGGCAGAACTTCACCCGTGTGCTGTCGACGACGCCGACCGCCTACCGGGCGCGCTTCGCGTGCCCGGTCGACGAGCCGGTCGCGGCCGTCGCCTGAGCACCGGGCTGCGCGGTGGCGCAGCCCGGTGCGGCTCAGTTGACCAGGCGCAGGATGCTGCGGTTGCGGTACAGCTCGCCCTTGGCCGCGGCGCGGGCGCCGATCACGGCGAAGATGACGCCCACGATCCACACCAGTCCGCCCACGGGCACGTTGACGATGAACGCCAGGATGCCGGCCACGACCATCCCGAGGAAGACCGTGATCTGCAGGTTGAGCGCCTCCTTCGCCTGCTCGTAGAGGTTCGAGCCCGTGCCGCGCTGCACGAGGAAGACGATGAGGCTGGGGATGAACGAGAACAGGATGCCGCCGAGGTGTGTCAGCACGGCCGGGGTGTTCGAGGTGGAGCCGGTCTCGGCGGTGGGCTGGGGCATGGAGGTCATGGGGGGATGGTCCTCTCGGAAAGCGGATGCGGGTACGCCCGACGGGTAGCGGGCCGACGTGAGAGTACGGCCCCGTCGCCGGACCGGGGATGCATCGCTGAGCGATCGTCACCTCCGGCGCCGCAGGATTGACGTCCGCGGTGTCGGGGCGCGAGCATCGAAGGCGGATGGGATCGCCCATCGTCGTGATCGCGCACCACCGCGGCGAGGGGAGGAGACCCGTATGCCCCACAGTCTGAGCCGGCCGACGCCGGTCACCCGCCTGCGCCGACTTCCCGTGCAGGAGCGTTCGAACGAGCGGGTGGAGGGCCTGCTGCGCGCCGCCGCATCCGTCGTCGACCGGGTGGGCTCGATCGAGCTCACGCCCGCCCTCGTCGCCGAGGAGGCGCACACCTCCGTCGGCACCGTCTACCGCTACTTCCCGGACGCGAGGGCCGTCATCGTCGCGCTCGGCGAACGCAACTTCCAGCTGCTGCGGCGTCTCATCGCGACGGCGCTCGCGCAGCCGCATCCCGATTGGCAGAGCGTGTTCCACGCGCTCGTGCGGGCGCTTCTCACGGCGTACCGCACCATCCCGTCGTTCCGGGCGATCCGCACCGCCGGATGGCTGCTCGTGGACATTCCGGCGCGGGACGCGCCCGCCGACCTCACGATCCTCGACGACGTCGTCGCGGTGCTCGAGCGTCAGGATGCGGTGACGCTCACGCCGCACGCGCGCGCGGCCCTCGGGCGCGCGTTCGTGGTGGTCGACGCCCTGGTGCTCGCGGCATTCCAGCGGGCCGCAGCGGGTGACCCGGAGACGCTGCACCTGGCCGTGCGACTCGGGATGCGGGAGGCAGCGGCCGCCTTCGCTCAGGAGGATGTCTCGGCGCGGCTGGATGCGGCCCCGCTCGCGGACTGACTGCCCACGCCGCTGCGCCGCAGGCGCCCCGCCAGTGCCACGCCGCCGATGGTTGCGACCGCCGGCGCGGCGAGGGAGAGGGTGACCGTGAGCAGCTGCGCGGCGACCGGCATGGGCGTCAGCACGCCCGTCGCGTACGACACCGCGATGCTCGCGAGTCCCGCCACGATGCCGCCGCACACGTGCAGAAGGAGCGTCCAGCGGCGGTAGCTCGTCACGAGGAACGGCAGCTCACAGGCTGCGGCCCACCAGAGGGTCGCGAGGATGACGGATGCGCCCTGCGGGCTGAACGGCGTCATCGTCAGGCCTGCGATGAGACCCGTGAGTACGCCGACACCGGGGCGGCGCAGCAGGGCCAGCGCGAGTGTCGCAGGGACCGCCCAGAGTCCGGCGAGGATGTACGCCGACGGCGGGAAGACCGGGATCAGGAGCTTGGCGGTGAGGTTCGCGACCGTCAGGAGGACGGCGCTGGCCGCACCGATCGCGGCGCAGCTGAGGAGCATGCGGGTCGTCAGGGGCGTGCGCGAGGCTCGGCGGATCACCCGCAGCACCGTAGTCGCTGCGTCGACCGCCGGGGCGGCTTCGTGACGAACGCTCAACTGCGGTGCCCTCTGGTGTCCGGAGATCCTCGGTGATAAACTTGAGCCCGTGAGACTCAAGTTTGAGTTTCCGGAGATTTCAGGAGAACACATGAACGCCACGCAACAGCCCGGACAGGAGGAGTCGCAGAGCGCCCTCGAGCAGTTCGGCATCAACCTCACCGAGCGCGCCCGTCAGGGCAAGCTCGACCCCGTCATCGGACGTGACAGCGAGATCCGCCGCGTCAGCCAGGTGCTGACCCGGCGCACCAAGAACAACCCCGTCCTCATCGGCGAGCCCGGCGTCGGAAAGACCGCCGTGGTCGAGGGGCTCGCTCAGCGCATCGTCGCGGGCGACGTCGCCGAGAGCCTCAAGAACAAGGAGCTCGTCTCCCTCGACATCTCGGCGCTCGTCGCCGGTGCCATGTACCGCGGCCAGTTCGAGGAGCGCCTCAAGAGCGTGCTCAAGGAGATCACCGAGTCCGACGGCCGCATCATCACCTTCATCGACGAGCTGCACGTGCTCATGGGGGCCGGCGGCGGCGAGGGCTCGGTCGCCGCATCCAACATGCTCAAGCCCATGCTCGCTCGCGGCGAGCTGCGTCTGATCGGCGCGACGACGCTCGACGAGTACCGCGAGTTCATCGAGAAGGATGCGGCCCTCGAGCGTCGCTTCCAGCAGGTGTACGTGGGCGAGCCCACGGTCGAGGACACCGTCGCGATCCTGCGCGGACTGAAGGAGCGCTACGAGGCCCACCACAAGGTCGCGATCGCCGACGGCGCCCTCGTCGCTGCGGCCGCGCTGTCGAACCGGTACATCCCGTCGCGGCAGCTGCCCGACAAGGCGATCGACCTGATCGACGAGGCCGCGTCGCGCCTGCGCATGGAGATCGACTCCGCGCCGCTGGAGATCGACGAGCTGCGTCGTCACGTCGACCGCCTGAAGCTGGAGGAGCTGGCTCTCAAGAAGGAGAAGGACGCGGCCTCGAAGGAGCGCCTCGAGAAGCTCCGGGAGGACCTCCGCGTCGAGCAGGAGCGCCTCGGCGAGCTGCAGGCCCGGTGGGAGCACGAGCGTGCCTCGCTCAACCGCGTCGGTGAACTCAAGACCCGACTGGATGCGGCCCGCATCGACGCCGAGCGTGCGCAGCGTGAGGGAAACCTCGAGCGTGCGTCGCGGCTGCTGTACGCCGAGATCCCGGCGCTCGAGCGCGAGCTCGGCGTCGCCGAGCAGGCGGAGTCGACCGGGGACCGGATGGTCAACGACCAGGTCACCGATGAGGACATCGCCTCGGTGATCGCGGCGTGGACCGGCATCCCGGTCGGGCGTCTGCTGCAGGGCGAGAGCGAGAAGCTCGTGCGTCTGGAAGCGGAGCTCGGCAAGCGTCTGATCGGTCAGAAGGAGGCCGTCAAGGCGGTCTCGGATGCGGTGCGCCGCTCGCGCGCGGGCATCAGCGACCCGAACCGGCCCACGGGCTCGTTCCTGTTCCTCGGGCCCACCGGTGTCGGCAAGACCGAGCTCGCGAAGGCTCTGGCGGAGTTCCTGTTCGACGACGAGCACGCGATGGTGCGCATCGACATGTCCGAGTACGGCGAGAAGCACTCCGTCTCGCGCCTGGTCGGTGCTCCTCCCGGGTACATCGGCTACGAGCAGGGCGGTCAGCTGACCGAGGCCGTGCGTCGTCGTCCCTACTCGGTCGTGCTGCTGGACGAGGTCGAGAAGGCGCATCCGGAGGTCTTCGACGTGCTGCTGCAGGTCATGGACGACGGACGCCTGACCGACGGGCAGGGGCGCACGGTCGACTTCCGCAACGTCATCCTGATCCTCACCTCGAACCTCGGCTCGCCGATCCTCATCGACCCGATGCTGACGCTCGAGCAGAAGCGCGAGCAGGTGCAGGTGCTGCTGCGGCAGGCGTTCCGGCCCGAGTTCCTCAACCGTCTCGACGACATCGTGATGTTCCAGGCGCTGAGCCAGGACGACCTCGCGCAGATCGTGGAGCTGTCGGTGGATGCGCTGCAGCGCCGACTGAAGGACCGCCGCCTCACGCTCGCCGTCACCCCGGACGCCCGAGCCTGGCTCGCCGAGCGCGGCTACGACCCGGTGTTCGGTGCCCGGCCGCTGCGCCGGCTCATCCAGTCCGAGATCCAGGACCGCCTCGCGATGGCGATCCTCTCGGGCGGCGTGCACGACGGCGACGTCGTGCGGGTGGATGTCGCCGCCGACGGCTCGCAGCTCGTGCTGACGAGCACCGGCGCGGCCGCATCCGAGTCCGCTCCGGACGATGACGACGTCATCGAGGCCGAGCTGCTGGACGACTGATCGACACGAAAGAGGCCCCGCATCCCGACGGATGCGGGGCCTCTTTCGTGCTCAGAGGATGCCGGCGAAGGCCCAGACGCCGGTGACGATGAGGGTCGCGATCGTGGTCCACATCGTGATGGCGATGGCCTGCCACACGAGGATCCGCCCCTTGGCGACGCCGGCGCCGGCGAGCATCGCGGACGTGAGCTGCGTCGGAAGCAGCAGCGGACCGAGCAGGCTCACTCCCGGCACGCCGTAGCGAACGAAGGCACGCTGGAACTTCTCGCGACGAGGCGAGGTCTCTGCCACCTGGCCGCCGGCGGTGGCGACGCGGCCGGAGGTCACGGCCGACCGGACGCCCGCCCCCACCAGCACCACGATCGCGACGCAGACGAAGTTGCCGACAGCGGCGGCGACGGCGGCGACGATCGGGTGGATGCCGCCGACGATGCCGATGACGGTCGCACCCTCGCCCTCGACGAACGGGACGGCGCCCGCGAGTGCGACGATGAGCGGCTGCACCAGCTCGGGGACGGTGGCGATGAGGTTCTGGAATCCTGCGATGAGATCGTGCATGTCGGCTCCGTCGTGGTGGGATGCGCGGTCGGGGGAACACCTCCATCCCACCCGGCGGCGCCCTTCGTCGGCAGTGCCGCCGCGTCACGTCCGCCGAGGAGGAAAAGGCGGGCCGGCCGTGACTTTTGTCATGCCCGTAGCCTGGTCGGCGTGAGTGCTTCATCACCCCTGGCCGCCGCCGAGCCCGCCGTCGGCCGCGGCGTGCGCGCGACGTGGTGGTACACGTTCTCCTCCGCCGTGTTCTTCGCCGTCGGCACGCTCACGGTCTGGGCCATCCCGACCTGGGTCACCGAGCCCGCCTCTGAGCTGATCGCGTTCGCGGCCGCATCCGTCGCGTGGCTCGTGGCGTTCGTCATGACGGGCCTGGATTACTTCCGAGCGGATGCGGCAGGGAGCCGCCGCGGGCTGCGCCTCGCCGCCTTCGCCCTCGGCGGCGCGGCGGCCATCGCGATCGGGCTCGTGACCGGCAGCATCACGCTGCCGCTGGCGCTGGTGGGAGCGCTCGTGTGCACCCTGCCCTGGCCGCGCGGCGTGCGCGCCCGTGTCACGGGCCTCGTGACCGTCGTGCTCGCCGTGATCGCGGTGATCGAGTACCTGCGGGCGGTGGAGGGCGAGGCGACCCTCGTCTACGGCCCGATCTTCGTGCTCTTCATGTTCCCGGTGGCGTTGCCGATCACCGTCGTCAGCATGCTCTGGTGGTGGGACATCGTGCGCGAGCTCGACCGCGCCCGGCTCACCGAGGCGAACCTCGCGGCGACCCAGGAACGGCTGCGCCTGGCGAGCGATGTGCACGACCTGCAGGGCCACCATCTGCAGGTCGTCGCGCTGCAGCTGGAGCTCGCCGAGCGCCTGAGCGCGGATCCGCCCGCCGCTCTCGAGCACATCCGCGCCGCGCGCCGCGAGGTCGACGAGGCGCGCGTCGGTACGAGAGCGCTCGCCGCACGTTTCCGCGGCGTTCCGCTTCCGGACGAGCTGGCCAACGCCGCCGACCTCCTGCGCGCGGCGGGGCTCAGCGTCGAGCTCGCCGTGAGCCCGGATGCGGCCGGCGCGCCGAGCGACGCGCTCGGGCCGGTCGTGCGGGAGAGCACGACCAACATCCTCAAGCACGGCGGCGGCCGCTTCGCCCGGCTCTCACTGGAGCGGGACGCCGGCGGCTGGCGGTACCGGGCCGAGAACGACCGCGGCGGTGCGGCTGCCGGGGAGGGGGCGGGGATCGACGGCATGACGGCGCGTCTGGCCGAGGCCGGCGGATCGCTCGTGACCGAGCTCGACCACGATGTGTTCGTCCTGGATGCGCGCGTGCCGACGGGGGTGAGCGCATGATCCGGGTGCTCATCGCCGACGACGAGGACATGATTCGCACGGCGCTCGCCGCGCTGTTGCGGTTGGAGCCGGATATCGAGGTGGTCGGCGAGTGCGTCGACGGCGAGCAGGCGGTGGCGGCGGCGCTGCGCCTGCATCCGGACGTCTGCCTCTTCGACGTCGAGATGCCGGGTCTGGACGGCATCGATGCCGCGGCGAGGGTGCGTAAGCAGACGCGCTCGCGCGTCGTCGCGGTGACGCGGCACGCGCGGCCGGGCGTGCTCCGGCGCGCACTGCAGGCGGGTGTCGACGGGTTCCTGCCGAAGTCCCGGCCGGCGCAGGACGTCGCCGACGTCATCCGTCAGGTCGCCGCGGGACGCCGGTACGTCGATCCCGAGATCGCCGCCGATGCGCTCGCCGACGAGCGGAGCCCCCTCACCGATCGGGAGCTCGACGTGTTGCGGGCAGGTGCCGAGGGGCAGACCATCGCCACGATCGCCCGCACCCTGCATCTGTCGCCGGGCACTGTGCGCAATCACGTCTCGTCGATCCTCGGCAAGCTGCACCTCGAGACGCGGCAGCAGGCGCTGCTGCGCGCGCAGGAGCGCGGCTGGATCTGAGGTGATGGGGGACGGTGGGTCGTTTCGTCTCGCTGCGCTCGCGGGGTGACGGGGGGCGGCGGATACGCTCGACGGGTGACGGATGTGGCCGCGGCGTACGACCGGCGAGCCGCCGAATACACGCAGGCACTGGGAACGATGGCCGCGGTGCACCCCTCCGACCGTCAGCTGGTCGAGACGTGGGCCGACGGCGTCCACGGCCGGATCCTGGATGCGGGATGCGGGCCCGGCCACTGGAGCGCGCACCTCGCCCGGCGCGGCCTCGATGTGCGGGGCATCGACCTGACGTCGGAGTTCGTCGAGACGGCCCGAGCGAATCACCCCGGCGTCCGGTTCGATGTCGGCACCATCGACGCGATCGACGAGCCGGACGCGGGGCTGGGCGGCGTCCTGGCCTGGTTCTCGACGATCCACCACGCGCCGACGGCGATCGACGTGCCGTTCGCGGAGTTCGCGCGGGTGCTGCGCCCGGGCGGCACTCTCCTGATCGGATTCTTCGATGCGGATGCGGTGGAGCCGTTCGATCACGCGGTCGTCGGCGCGTGGCGCTGGCCAGCCGCGGAACTGGAACGGCGCCTGGTGGGTGCGGGGTTCGAGATCGTCGAGACGCACCGGCGCGCGGCCCGGGGTGAACGTCCGGTCGGTGCGATCGTGTGCCGACGGCCGGATGCGGTGTAGACAGGAGAGATGTCATCCCCGCAGGCGCTCGACGACGCCGACCGTCGCCTGGTCGCGGCCTGGGCGGCGGAGTGCGCCGAGCGCGTGCTCGCGCTGTTCGAGGCGGAGGCTCCCGGCGACGACCGGCCTCGCGACGCCATCGCCCGAGCGCGGGCGTACGCGCGCGGAGAAGCTGGACGTGGCGGGTGAAATCAAGCGACGGTTCGTCGCCGGCCGAGCCGCGCACGCGGTGACCGGAGCCCCGGCTGTCGCGGCCGCCCGCTCCGCGGCACAGGCGGCCGGCGTCGCGCACATGGGCGCGCACGCGCTGGGTGCTGCGGCCTATGCCGCCGTGGCGGCGGATGCGGCGACGCCCGGTTCGTTCGACGCCGAGATCGACGGGCAGCTCGCTCTTCTCACCCCGAACACGCGCGCGGCGCTGCGCCTGCTGCCGCCGGTCGGTCGCGACGCATCGGGACCGCTGGTCGCCGGGGGCCTGCTCGCGCGGGGCCGTCTGGGCGAGGCGATCACCCGCATCCAGGCGCAGCTCGCTGCGGCCGGCTGAGCGGCGCGTCGCCGTCAACCCGCGAGCCAACACGGGTGCGGCCGCTTACGGTCGGAGCATGACCCGAGCCCTGGCGACCGTGCGCGCGCTCTGGGCCTCGACGCACCCGGGGCCGGCGCTGGTCGTGACGGTGCTCACCCTGGCGCTCGGCGTCTCGGCCGGGCTCGCGCCCTGGCGCATCGCGCTGCTGACGGCCGCGGTCTTCGCCGGTCAGGTGTCGATCGGCCTGTCGAACGATGCGATCGACGCCGGCCGCGATCGGGCCGTGGGCCGCACCGACAAGCCGCTCGCTCGCGGCGAGGTCGGCCTCCGTACCGCGTGGACGGTGGCCGCCGCATCCGTCGCCTGCGCGCTGCTGCTGTCGGCTCCGCTCGGATGGGGCCTGGTCGCCGCCCAGGCGCTGACGATCGCCTCTGCGTGGTCGTACAACGCGCCGTTGAAGGCGACGCCGTTCTCGATCGTGCCGTTCCTCGTGAGCTTCGGGCTCCTGCCGTCGCTGGCCACGCTGTCGGCCGCGGCGCCCGCGCTGGCGGCGCCGTGGGCGAGCGCTGCCGGCGCATCGTTGGGGGCCGCGGTTCACCTGGCCAACGTCCTGCCGGATCTTGACGACGATCAGCGCACCGGCATCCGTGGCCTTCCGCACCGGATCGGAGCGCGCTGGTCGGGTGCGCTGGCGGGGGTCGGGATCATCGGCGGCGCGGTGGCGGTGCGGCTGGGTCCCGCGAGGGATGCGGCGCCGATCGTCTCGTGGCTCTTCTTCACCGCTGTCGTCGGCGTGGCGGTCGTCGCCGTGGGATGCGCATGGGCGCGCCGCCCCGGACGCATCGTGTTCCGTCTCGTGATGGGCGCGGCGCTCCTGCTCGCCGTCCAGCTCGTGGCGACGGGCGGATCGCTCACCGCCTGAACGGTTCTACCTCGCGCACTCCCGCGATTCGTCCGTGATGATCCACGACGACGCGTCGCGGTGCATGACGACAGTGCCGCAATCGCCCGACGCCCCATACGTGACGAACAGGGTGGCATCGGTGGCCGTCTCCGACTGCACCTGCACGTCGACGTCGGCGCTCTGCCCCGTGGCGCGGTAGAGCTCGGAGGTCGTCTGGATCATCTCCTCGCAGGTGGTGAGGGCGAGACCGTTCTGATTGAGCTCGGCGAGCATCCGCTCCGCCAGAGCGGGAGAGAGCGCCGCGCACGCGGCGGCGGGGTCGGGTGTCCGGGTGGCTTCGAACCAGGCGCGGAAACTCTCGACGGGGCCGTCGGCGGCGTCGTCGGATGCGGTGGGAGCGGGCGTCGTGGGCGGCGCTTCAGCCGAAGCCGCGCTGGACGACCCGGCCGGCTCGGACGGGGTGTTTCCCGCGGCGGTGCACGCCGTCAGCGCGAGTGCCGCCGCAACCAGGGTCATCGTGCCGAGGAGTCCGAACCGTCGCATGCTCACGGATGAATGCTGTCAGATCGGTCGGCGCGACGCGGGCGCCTGTGGGCAACCTCAGCGGGCATCGGCGTCGAAGCCCATCGCATAGGCGCGGGTGAGCGCAATCCCGACCGGGCTGTGCAGCAGCATCCCGAGCGCCCCGATGCGGACGCGGTGAACCGCCGCACCGGCCGGACGGCCGAGCGCGGTGTTCACGCTCGCCATCGCGGCCGCGATCCGCGCGGAACGCACGCGGCGCCGCTCCCAGCGATCGAGATCGGCGGAGGCGGGAGCGCCGGTCCGGATCCCCTCGGCGACGATCGGGGCCAGCGTCGCCGCATCCAGCAGCCCCAGGTTCATGCCCTGCCCGCCGATCGGGCTCACCTCGTGCGCCGCGTCACCCACGACGACGAGACCGCCGCGCCGCAGGCGCGGGGCGAGGAGGCGCCGTACCCGGAAGGCGGTGACGACCTCCATCCGATCGGCGGCCTCCTCCTCGCCGCGCTCGCGCAGGGCGCGCCGTATCCGTTCATGTCGGGCGTCGGGCTCGTCCGGGCCGCCCGCCGCGTCGTGCAGCACGAAGCGGCGGGCGGAACCGGGGAGCGGGAAGGACTCCATGACACCGGCGGCGTCGAGTCGGATCACCGCCACCGGGTCGGACGCGGTGAGCGCCGTGTCGGTCATGAGATAGCGGTCGCGGTACTCGTGCACCCGCAGCGCGGCGGAGCGGTACGCGAGCGACCGGCCGCCCCAGCCGCCGGCCACGATGACGAGCGGCGCGCTCAGCTCGCGCCCCTCGGACGTGCGTACCCGCATCCGGTCGCCGTCGCCCCGGACACCCGTCACCGTGATCCCGCGCTCGACGGGCCCGGCAAGATCGGCCAGCACGCCCTCGGTCACGCGCTGGGGCAGTGTCGCGACGAAGGGGAAGCGGGCGGACAAGCGGCGGAAGTCGACCGCGCCCAGCAGCCGGCCCCCGGCGCGTGCTTCACCCCGCTCGACGCGCACGGCGTCCTCGAGCAGCCGCGCCGTCGCGCCGGAGGCCTCGAGGGCTGCGAGCGTCGGCGGATGGATGCCGATCGCCCGCGTGCCGTCGCCGGGGCCGGGACGCTTCTCAAGCGTGGTGACATCCACGCCGTGTCGGCGCAGCTCCGCCGTGAGCAGCAGCCCGACCGGACCCGCGCCGACGACGATGACCTCAGGCATGCGCGTCCCTGACGGCCAGCACCCGGAAGCGGGCGGGGCGCTCCACGCGCCATCCCTCGGGGAGGCGCGCCGCGAGTTCGGCGGCCCGATAGCTGCGTCGGATGGAGCGGAGCCCGTCGGTGCGCAGGAAAGTGCCGGGGGCAAGAGGCAGGATGCCGGCGCCGTAGAGCGCGTACGCCAGGCGCCCCCGCTCGATGTCGCCGTGCAGGACGAGGCCGGTCGACAGCGCGGCGGAATCGTCGATGAACGCGGCGAGCTGCGCCGCATCCAGGTGGTGCAGAACGTGGTTCGAGATCACCGCGTCGAAGCGCTCCCCGTTCTCGCGCAGGGCACCGGAGTCGGTGCAGACGAAGGACACATCGGATGCGGTGCGTGCCGCCGCGGCCTCGATGGCGCGCGGGTCGGGATCGGCGCCGATCCACTGCACCCGCAGTCCGTCGGCGCGTGCGAGCGCGGCCAGGTGCGCCGCCACGTCCCCGCCGCCGCATCCCACATCCAGCACGCGTGCCGGGTGTTCGAGGCCGGCCAGGTATGGACGGAGCGTGCGCCGGTAGACGCCGGCCCACCCGGCGACCAGCCGGTTCACGAGACCGAAGCGGCGATACGTGGCCGCGAGCAGCCGCGGGTCGCAGTCCGGATCGTCCATCAGTTCGCGCAGCGACGCGTCGCGCTCCGCGAGGTTCACGCGTCGCCTCGCACGAGCAGACGCCCGGACTCGACGGTGAGGCCGGGCCCGAAAGCCAACAGTCCCAGGGTGGTGCCGTCGGCGAGGGCGGGATCACGCCGCATCCGGTCGAGGATGAACAGCACGGTCGCGCTGGACATGTTGCCGAACGCGCGCAGCACCTCGCGGGACGGGGCCATCTGCTCCTCGGTGAGTCCGAGTCCGCTGGCCACCCGATCCAGCACGCTGCGCCCGCCCGGGTGGATCGCCCAGGCTGTGGCGCCGTCGAGGTAGGCGACCGCCCCGGCGACCTCGCGCCCCACGATGCGGGGCACCTCGGCAGTCAGCGTCATCTCGAAGCCGTGGTCGCCGACGGTCCAGACCATGTCGTGCTCGCCGTCGTCGCTGAGCGCCGTGCGGAACTCGTCCAGCTCGAAGCGTCGCCCCGCGTGCTCCCGCGAGGTCACGACGGCTGCCGCCGCCCCGTCGGCGAAGAGGGACGCGGCGACGATCTGCTCCGGGTCGTCGCTGACGCGCAGATGCAGGGAGCACAGCTCCGCGCAGACCACGAGAACCACGGCGCCCGGCTGCGCGACGGCGATGCGGTGCGCCGCGCGCAGCGCCGGCACGGCCGCCGCGCAGCCGACGAAGCCGTGGTGGTAGCGCTCGGTCTCCGGAGGCAGCCCCAGATCGCGCACGAGCAGCATGTCCGGGCCGGGAGCGAACAGCCCGGTGCAGCTGACGGTGATGACGTGCGTCACCTCGCCGGGCGCGACCCCGGCATCGGTCAGGGCGGCTCTGCTGGCCCGCGCGAAGAGGTCGGGTGCGAGTCGGCGGAACTCGGCATTGCGCGCGGCGGTGCCGGGGTCCAGGATCCGGTCGCCCTCGCGCACCACGAGTGCTTCCGGCGGGGCGTCGCCGGTGAGGGACGCCAGCACGGTGTGGCGCGTGTCGATGGCCGCGGCGTCGAAGGCGGCCCCGAGGATCCGTTGCGCGCGGCGGTCGAGACCCGGCTGTACGAGGAAGAGGTCGCGGATCTGCGACTGGGTGAGCCGGGTATCGGGCACGGCCGTGCCCACCCCGACGATGCTCGGGACCATGCCTCACGATAGGCACGTCCGGTGTCGAGGTGGCGCAGGCTGGTGCCGGGATGTGGCGGCGTCTAGAGTGCCGCGCCCCGAAACGCCCCCTCCCGCACTCGCCCGTCGCGGCTGTCGTGCGCTGAAACCGCAGCTCGCCTGTCACAGATCGAGCGCGGAGCGTCGATCTGTGACAGGCGAGCGAGGGGTGGCGTCGTTCCCCTGTCAGAGATCGAGCGTGGAGCGTCGATCTGTGACAGGCGAGCAAAGGAGCCCGGGCCCCGGAAGGGTCACGCGCATGGGTCCGGAAGGACCGGACCGGCGGGCCGAAGGGGTCAGTCGTTGACGACGACCGACTCCTCGATGGGGCGACGGACGCGGGGGGCGCGCTCGCCGTCACGGGCGAACTCGGGGGCGTCCTCGATGGTGCCGTGGTTGCCGACGGCCATGATCGAGAAGGGCGTGAACTCGGGGGCGAGATCGAAGGCCTCGGAGACCGCGGCCGCGTCGAAGCCGGTGAGCTGGTGGGTGTACAGGCCGTTGGCGTGAGCCTGCACGGTGAAGTGCGCGGCGGCCTGGCCGAGGTCGTAGAACGCGGAGGGGAACTGGTGCTCGCCGCGCGAGGTCTCGGCGATGAAGACGACGAGCGCGCCGGCGGGGGCGGCCCACGCCTGGTTGAACTCCACCATGCTCGCGACGACCTTCGCGTGGGTCTCGGTGCCGCGGCGGGCCACGATGAAGCGCCAGGGCTGGTTGTTGTACGCGGAGGGCGACCAGCGGGCGGCCTCGAGTGCGCCGCGCAGGGCGTCCTCGTCGATCGGGGTCACGCTGTCGTAGGCGCGGGTGCTCCAGCGCTGCGAGAGCACATCCAGAATGGGCGCGTCCGTGGGGGCGGTGCGGTCGAGAGTGTCAGACATGAGGATCTCCTCGGGGTCGAATATGCGGGGGGACGTCATCGGCCCGATCCATGCAACGGTATACAGAGGCGGAATGTTCCCGGATCCGAGCCGGGTGTGAATGTGGAAAGAACTTCACGGCGCTGACCACGCACCCGCGGCATCCGGCGTCCTACCGTGGACGCATGGTGATCGCGACGGCCGATGTGTACGACGAGCGGGGTGAGCAGCTCGACTCCCTCGCGCTGCAGCTGCGCGACCTGGGCGGAAAGCGGGCGTTCGACGGTCCCGTCCGGACGGTGCGCTGCTACCGCGACAACGCCCTCGTGAAGTCGGTGCTGCAGACGCCGGGAGACGGTGCCGTGCTCGTCGTCGACGGCGGCGGGTCGCTCGAATCCGCGCTGGTGGGCGACATCATCGCCGGCGCTGCGGTCGAGAACGGCTGGGCCGGCATCATCGTGTTCGGCGCGGTCCGGGATGCGGCCGTGCTCGCGACTCTCCCGCTGGGAGTGAAGGCCCTCGGCACGAACCCCCGCAAGAGCGCGAAGGACGGCGTCGGCGAGGTCGATGTGCCGGTGGAGATCGCGGGCGTCGTCTTCGCCCCCGGCCGTCACGTCTGGGCCGACGAGGACGGCGTGCTCGTCGAGCGCTGAGCCCGCATCCGCCCTCGACACGCGTGCGCCGCGGGAGCAAGCTGGGGCGTGACGATCGAGGGGGATCACGATGTTCACACCGGATGCCGCGTTCAGCGGTTTCAGCATCGACGACACGGATGCGGCCCGCACGTTCTACGCAGACGTGCTCGGCCTCACGGTCGTCGACAACCCCATGGGCTTCCTGGAGCTCGAGCTCTCGTCGGGGGCGCGTGTGCTGCTGTACACGAAACCGAACCACGAGCCCGCGAGCTACACCGTGCTCAACTTCCCCGTCGCCGACATCGATGATGCCGTCGACGACCTCCGTGCCCGAGGGGTGGAGACGAAGATCTACGCCGACGAGCAGTTCGCCACCGACGAGCGCGGCATCATGCGCGGCGGCGGGTACGGCCCCGACATCGCGTGGTTCACCGACCCCGCCGGCAACGTGCTGGCGGTGCTGCAGACCTGACGCGGCTCAGGGCAGCTGCGGCCAGGCGGCAGGCCCGGTCGATCCGGCCGGGTACTCGTCCAGCGGGGTCTCGCCGCGTCGCCACGCGTCCAGCACCGGCTGCACGATGCGCCAGCACTGCTCGGCCGCGTCGCCGCGCACGGCGAGGGCAGCATCCTGGTCGAGGATGCTGGAGAGCACCTCGCTGTAGGCGAGGAGTGCGCCGTCGCCGAGGGTCACCTCCACGTCCTCCCGCACGAGCGAGAACGGTTCCTCGTTGCCGTTGACGTTCAGCCCGAGCGAGATCTTGTCGGGACCGAGCGAGAACCGCAGGGTGGAACCGGGCGCGCCTCCGGTGAAGCCCGCCGGCAGATGGCGCACCGGTCGGAACGTGAGCACGATCTCGGTGTCCTTGCGCCCGAGCGCCTTGCCCGAGCGAAGGGTGAAGGGAACGCCCTCCCACCGCGCCGTACGCACCTCGAGGGTCACCTCCGCGAGCGTCTCGGTCTGGCGGGAGGGGTCGACGCCCTGCTCCTCGGCGTAGGCGGGCAGCTCCTCGTCGCCGACGGTGCCGGCCGTGTAGCGGGCGCGGCGGGCGGAGCGCACGGCGTTGTCCTCCCACAGCGATGTCGCCCGGAGCACGGCCGCGGTCGCGTCGCGCAGATCGGTCTCGTGCAGCGTCGCCGGCGGCTCCATCGCCACGATCGCCATCACCTGCAGCAGGTGGCTCTGGATCATGTCGATCAGGGCACCCGCCTGGTCGTAGTAGCCCGCGCGGTCCTCGAGCCCCAGCGTCTCGTCGAACCGGATGACGACGGACTCGACGTCCTCGGCAGACCACGCCGGCTCGAACAGCCGGTTGGCGAAGCGCAGGCCCAGCACGTTGAGCACGGTGGAGCGGCCGAGGAAGTGATCGACGCGGAAGATCTGG
The DNA here is from genome assembly GCF_056868075.1 of Microbacterium sp. KU4F. Classification (NCBI taxonomy): domain Bacteria; kingdom Bacillati; phylum Actinomycetota; class Actinomycetes; order Micrococcales; family Microbacteriaceae; genus Microbacterium; species Microbacterium sp. KU4F. Next base: position 2,288,221 of record NZ_CP200324.1, read on the forward strand.
TTCTCGGGCACCACGCGGCGCAGGGTCTCGTTCAACGATCGGGCGCTCGCCTCATCCGTGCCGAAGGGCTTTTCGAGAGCGAGAGTGAGCCCCTCGGGGACGTCCATTCCCGCGAGCTGCTCGCACGCGGCCTTTGCGACCTGCGGCGGGACGGCGAAGTAGAACACCGGGCGACCCTCGACCGCATCCAGCACGCTCTTCAGGTCTTTCGCGTCGGTCGGATCGGCGACGATGTAGCGCGCGTCCGCGACGAGACGGTCCACCGCCTCCCCGTGCCCGTCGCCGACCCCCGCCTTCAGCAGGTCCCGCCACTGCGTGTCGCTGAGTTCGCGTCGGGCAGCGCCGAGCAGGTGCACGGTGCGACCGGGCTCTCGATCCAGCAGCTGAGCGAGCGCGGGAAGCAGCAGCCGGGACGTCAGGTCGCCGGTCGCGCCGAAGATGACGAGCGTGGTGTCGGTCACGCAGGCCACGTTAGTCCCCGCTATGAGTTGCCGCGCCGGACGCGGCGAAGGCTTGACGACGCGGCATGATCGGAGCATGAGCGTCCCGATCGAGGACTACGCCGTCCTCAGCGACTGCCGCACCGCTGCCCTGGTCTCGCGCGAGGGCAGCATCGACTGGTTCTGCGCACCGCGGTTCGACTCCGCATCCGTCTTCGGCGCGATCCTCGGCGAGAACGAGCAGGGCGCGTGGCATCTGCGACCGGAGGATGCGGATGCCGTCGCGAGCCGGCACTACGACGGCGACACCTTCGTGCTCGTCACCCGGTGGGAGAGCGCGAGCGGCGTCGCCGAGGTGCACGACTTCCTGCCCATCGACGGGGGACGCGTCGACATCGTGCGCCGCATCGTCGGGATCAGCGGCACCGTCGAGCTCACGACGCATCTGCGCATCCGCTTCGATTACGCGCGCGCGATCCCCTGGGTGCGTCAGGTGGGGGATGCGGCGGCTCCCGCCCTCCACGCGATCGCCGGCCCCGACGCGCTCATCGTCCGCGGTGTCGCACTCACCCCGCACGGGCGCGCGCACCGCGGGCGCGTGAGCGTCGCCGCGGGCGAGACGGCCGACCTCGTGGCCACCTGGAATCCGTCCTACCTGCCTACGCCCGCACCGCTGGACGTGGATGCGGCGCTCGAGCGCACGCGCGCCTGGTGGACCGGCTTCGCCGCATCCATCGATCACGACGGACCGCATCGCGACGAGGTCGTGCGCTCCCTGCTCGTCCTGCGGGCGCTCAGCCACCAGGACACCGGCGGGATCGTCGCGGCGGTCACCACCTCACTCCCCGAGCAGATCGGCGGAGAGCGCAACTGGGACTACCGCTACGTCTGGCTGCGGGATGCGGCCCTCACGCTCGAGGCGCTCGTCGCGCACGGGTTCCTCGAGGTCGCCGAGCAGTGGCGGTCCTGGCTCATCCGTGCGATCGCGGGCGACCCGCGCCAGATGCAGATCATGTACGGCGTCGCGGGGGAGCGCGACCTGCCGGAGCGTCAGTTGACGAGCCTGCCCGGCTACGAGGGATCGGCGCCGGTGCGGGTGGGAAACGGTGCGGTGAACCAGTACCAGGCCGACGTCGTGGGCGAGGTCATGGTGTCGCTCGAGGCGGCGCGGGTCGCCGGGGTGCCCGACGATCCGCTGGCCTGGGCGCTGCAGCGTGCCCTTCTGGACGGCGTCGAGGCTCGGATCGATGAGCCCGACAACGGCATCTGGGAGGTGCGTGGTGACCCTCAGCGCTTCACGCAGTCGCGCGCGATGATGTGGGCCGCCTTCGACCGCGGCGTGCGGGCCGTGCGCACGTACGGGCAGCAGGGACCCGTCGAGAAGTGGGAGGCGCTGCGCGACCGGCTGCGTGACGAGATCGACACGCACGGTGTGGATGCGGCATCCGGAGCGTTCGTGCAGCACTACGGCTCGACCGAGGTCGACGCATCCCTCCTGCTGCTGCCGCAGGTGGGCTTCTGCGAGCCGGACGATCCGCGCATGGCCGCCACGGTCGCCCGCATCGAGGCGGAGCTGATGCCCGACGGGCTCGTCAACCGCTACCGCACGCAGACGGGCGTGGATGGGCTGGCCGGCGGGGAGCATCCGTTCATCGCCTGCACGTTCTGGCTTGTGGAGCAGTACGCGCGGATGGGGCGCGTCGACGACGCGCGGGCACTGATGGACCGCGCCTGCGCCACCGCGAACGATCTGGGACTGTTCTCCGAGGAGTACGACCCCACGGCCCGCCGCCAGATCGGCAACACGCCCCAGGCGCTGTCGCACCTCGCTCAGGTGCGCGCGGCCGATGCGATGGGCGGGCACGGCGGCCGCGCCGCCCACCGCACCTGAGGCCGCGTTCTCAACCCGGTGCAATGGACGCGGGTTCAGCTGCGCGAGAGCGCCTCCGACAGCTTCACGCGCGCCCCCATCCGCAGCAGCGAACGGCTGTAGATGCGCGAGCCGACCCAGATCGCCAACACGCACGTGATCGCCAGCACGACGAGCGAGACAAGCGGCTCCCACCACATCGCGTCGCCGAGGTAGAGGCGCAGCGGCATCGCGACCGGAGCCGAGAACGGCACGTACGACATGATCGTCAGCACGAGCGGGTTGTCGTTGAAGAAGATGACCAGGAAGTACGGCAGCATCACGAGCATCGTGAGCGGTGCCGTCGTCGAGCCGATGTCCTCCATACGCGACACCATGGCGCCGGCCGCGGCGAACAGGGCCGCCAGCAGGATGAAGCCGAGCAGGAAGAAGATCGCGAACCACACGATGGGCCCGCCGAGGCCGGTGAGCACGAGGTCCTGACCCGTCACCGAGAGCCCGACGATTGCGATCGCCGCGAGCACCACGATCTGACCCATCGCGAGGATCGTGTTGCCGATGATCTTGCCGGCCATGAGAGCCCGCACCGGGATGGCGGAGATCAGCAGTTCGACGACGCGGGTCTGCTTCTCCTCGACGACCGACTGCGCGATCGTGCCGCCGAAGGTCGAGGCGGCCAGCAGGAACACGATGCCGAATCCGAGGGCCACGAAGTACCGCAGCAGGAAGTCGGTGCTCGAAGGATCGAGCAGGTGCACCGGCGGCGACTGGCTGAGGATCGGCAGCAGCCCGGACGGCAGGTCGTCCTTGCCGACGACCGTGTAGTCGAACGCGCCGGACGCGGTCGCATCCGGAACGTCCGCGGTGGGGACGAGCGCCGCCTCCACGGTGCCGTCCGTGACGAGCGCCATGGCGGCGTCGGAGGAGTCCGCATCCGTCACGTCGAGTCCGTCGACACCTGAGACGACGGATGCGGTCGCCGGAGTCACGGCCACCTTGATGCCGCTGTTGTCGCTCGCCGTGAACCCGCCCCAGACGACCGCGCCGAGGGCGAGCACGAAGAGGATGACGGTGGAGATCACGAACGACTTGCTGCGCAGCTTGGAGCCGATCTCGCGCTCGGCGACCAGCCATACGCTCTGCGCGGTGGTCGGGGCTGTGGGGACGTGCGCGTTCATCGGATGACCTCCCGGAAGATCTGCGTGAGAGTGGGGCGCTGCGGCGAGAAGGCGTCGACGTCGCCGGACGCCGCCGCGCGGGAGAGGACGGCGCGGGCGGTTTCGGGGGAGGCCTCGAACACGGCCTCCCCGCCGGCGAGCTCGACGACGGTGACCTCCGGCACGTCGCGGAGCCAACCCAGGTCGCCGCCGGTGACGAGCTCATAGCGGGGCGAGCTGTACTCGGCGCGGAGCTGCTCTCGGCCGCCCGCGGCGCGGATCGTGCCGCCCGCGATGATGACGAGGTCGTCGCAGAGGCGTTCGACGACGTCGAGCTGGTGGGACGAGAAGAGCACGGCGACGCCCGCCGCGGCGCGCTCCGCGAGCACGCCCGCGACGACCTCGACCGCGAGCGGGTCGAGGCCCGAGAACGGTTCGTCGAGGATGAGCACCTCGGGCTCGTGCACGAGGGCCGCGGCGATCTGCGCACGCTGTTGGTTTCCGAGCGAGAGGGTCTCGACCGTGTCGCCGAGGCGCTCGCCGAGTCCGAGGCGGTCCAGCAGCTTCTCGGCGTTCGCGGTGGCCGCGGCCTTGCTGTAGCCGTGGAGACGGGCGAGGTAGGCGATGTGCTCGCCGACCTTCATCTTGGGGTACAGGCCGCGCTCCTCGGGCATGTAGCCGAAGCGGCGACGGTCCTCGCTCGTGATGGGCGTGCCGTCGATCTCGACCGTGCCCGCATCCGCCGCAAGCACACCCAGCGCGATGCGCATGGTCGTGGTCTTGCCGGCGCCGTTGCCGCCGACGAAGCCGGTGAGTCGGCCGTTCTCGACGGTGAACCCGACATCGTCGAGCACCCGGCGTGTGCCGTAGTTCTTTGTCACTCCTGACAGGCGCAGCATGCGTCCTCCTTGATCCGTGCTCCGACGTTACGTCCGCAGCATCCCCGCGCACCTCCCTCCCCGGACGGGTTCGTGCCCTCCCCCTCCCGGCGGAGCGACCCTCCTCGGCGGATGCGTCCGAGGGCCTCGTGGGGCCCCGGGCGCCGCATCCGGGGTCGGATCGTGCCGCATCCGGGGTGCGTAGCGTCATCGGCGGTCGCGCTCGCGCCCGCCGCAACCGCGCCAGATATGCGCACCTGCGACAGAGGTCAACAGGCGCATCTGCGCAAAAGTGGCGCGTCTGCGCACATGCGACGCAACTCGGGCAGAGAGAGGAGGCGGGGGTCAGGCGAGACCGTGGCGATGGGCAAGGACGACGGCCTGCACCCGGTCGCGCGCGCCGAGCTTGGCGAGCACGTTCGAGACGTGCGTCTTCACGGTCGCCTCGCCGATGTACAGCCGCTCGGCGATCTCGCCGTTGGACAGCGCATCCGCCATGAGGCGGAGCACCTCCTCCTCGCGCTCGGTCAGCGGGCTCGAGACCGGCAGCGGGTCCGGAGGGGATGCGGAGACCGCAGGGTTCGCGAAACGGGCGATGACGCGGCGGGTGACCTCCGGGGCGAGCAGCGCATCCCCGGCGGCGACGACCCGCACCGCGGCCGTCAGTTCTTCGGGCCCGGCGTTCTTCAGGAGGAACCCGCTGGCACCCGCATCGAGGGCGGCGAAGAGGTAGTCGTCGCGGTCGAAGGTCGTCACCACCAGTACGGCCGAGGGGATGTCGGGGTCGGCGATGATCCGCCTGGTCGCCTCCAGCCCGTCGAGGTCGGGCATCTGCACGTCCATGCACACGACGTCGGGGCGCAGAGCGCGGGCCTGCGCGATCGCCTCGGCGCCCGTCGCCGCCTCGCCGACGACCTCGATGCGATCGTCGAGGGTCAGGATGGTGCGAAAGCCCGCCCGCATCATGGCGTGGTCGTCGGCGAGGACGACCCGGATGCGGCCGCTCACCGGGCGTCCACCGCGACGCGAGGGGTGAGGGGAACGCGCACGCGCACGACGAATCCTCCGTTGGATCGAGGACTCGCCTCGATCGTGCCTCCGGATGCGGCGGCGCGCTCCCGCATCCCGATCAGGCCCATGCCGGGGGTGACCTCGGCCACCGGGCGCCCGGTGTTGGCGACCTCGAGCTCCACCCCCTCGGGGGCGTAGCGCAGGCGCACATCGGCTCTCGCACCGGGGCCGGCGTGACGGCGGGCGTTGGTGAGCGCCTCCTGCGCGATCCGGTACAGGTTGACCTGCACCGTGTCCGGCACCTCGCGCTCCTCGCCGATGATGCGCAGTTGAGCGGCGAGCCCGGCGGCGCTCGCCTCGGCGACGAGCTTCTCGAGGCCTTCGAGGCCGACGGATGTCTCCTCGCTCGTATCGCCGGGGGTCCGCAGCGTCTCGAGCAGATGGCGCAGCTCGCTCAGCGCCGAGCGCGCCGAATCCTCCACACGGGCCAGCGTCTCGCCCGCCGCCCGCGGATCCTTGTTCAGCATCATGCGCGCCGCGCCCGCCTGCACGCCCATGAGGGAGACGTGGTGGGCGACGACGTCGTGGAGCTCGCGGGCCAGTCGCACCCGCTCCAGCGCCACCGCCTGCTCGGCGCTGCGCTCGCGTTCGCGTTCGAGCTCGGCGGTGCGCTCCTCGAGCAGGGTGCGCTGCTGCCGGCTGGCCCAGGTGCGTTCGCCGAAGAGGTAGGCGCCGCCGAAGTAGAGCGCGTTGATGAGGAGGGTCAGCAGCATCGAGGCGACGTAGGGCGAGAAGGCGCCCGCGCGCGAGAACCCGTCCTGGTCGATGTCGGCCGTGGCGTCGACGAACATCGTGACGAGCAGCCAGACCGCCATCCCGGCGATGATGCCGATGCGCGTCCACATCGCGCGGCGCCGGTGCGGCGACCAGGCGCCCACCGTGTAGATGGCGATGAACATGGCGATGTTGCCGGCGTAGATCTCGGGCACGCGGAGGGTCACGGCGGCGAAGTACGCGGTGCAGACGATGACGGCGACCGTGGCGGGCCAACGTCGGCGGACCGCGAGCGGGACGGCGAGGACGAACGCGTAGGCGACGGCGGCGGCCATGGAGCCCTGGTGCTCGCCGTAGATGCCGGCGACGGACGAGAGTGCAGCGCTGATCAGCGCGCCGACGCACATCGCGGCGGCCAGCAGGAGATCACCGCGCTGTTGCGCGGGCGTGAGCGGCAGCATCCTTCCAACCTAGAGCGGGCGCTCGGATGCGGCATCCCCCGCCAGACGGAGACCATTGACGCTCCAGGGCGTCGGTGCGAGCATCCACCCAGAGCGCGGCGACCGGCCTCGCCGATCGAAGGGCACGGCATGGCCTCCACTAGCGTCTTCATCAACCTGGTCACCACGGATCTCGAGCGCAGCAAGGCCTTCTACCGGACGCTCGGCTGCGATATCAACCCCGACTTCACCGACGAGAACGCGGCGTGCGTGGTGTGGGACGAGAACATCTTCTTCATGGTGCTGATGCGGGACTTCTTCGCGTCGTTCACCGACAAGCAGATCCCGGACCCGCGCACGAGCGCGCAGGTGTCGGTCTCGTTCGCGCTCGACTCGCGCGAAGCGGTGGACGCGATCGTCGAACGCGGGATCGCCGCCGGGGGCACCGAGCCGAAGGGGCCGCAGGAGTACGGATCGATGTACTCGCGCGATCTCGACGACCCCGACGGCAACTCCCTCGGCTTCCTGCACCTCGCCGACGACGCCGACTGACTGCTCACCCGTCGCAGACCCACCTGTTCGAGGGACGCGTGATGTCGTGTTCGGGCCGCGGGCGCGACGTTTCGGGTCCCTTCAACACCGGGAGGTTCGGTACGAGGGACTCGGTCAGCCGAAGATCATGGGGCGGTCGTCGTCGTCCTCGTCGCCCGCGAAGTCCAGATCGACCACGACGGGGACGTGGTCGCTGGGGATCTCGCCCTTGCGTTCGTCGCGGTGGATGGCCGCACCCGCGACGGCGTCCGCGAAGGCGTGCGAGCCGAGGATGAAGTCGATGCGCAGGCCCTCGTTGCGGGGGAAGCGCAGCTGCTTGTAGTCCCAGTACGTGTAGCCGGTGGGCACCAGGGGGCGCACGGTGTCGCTGAGGCCCGCATCCAGCAGGGCACGGAACGCCTCGCGCTCGGGGGGTGAGACGTGCGTGGTGACGCCCTCGATGACGGTCGGGTCGCCGTTGTCGGCGTCGGTCGGTGCGATGTTGAAGTCGCCGACGAGGGCGAGCGGCAGATCGGGGTTCGCCGCGAGGGTCTCGCGGGTGTATCCCGTCAGTGCGGCCAGCCAGTCGAGCTTGTAGAGGTAGTGCGGATCGTCGAGCCCGCGACCGTTGGGGACGTACAGGCTCCAGACCCGCACACCGTCGATCGTCGCGCCGATGGCGCGGGCCTCCTGCGGGAGGTCGGGGCCCTCGTGGCCCTTGAGGAACCCGGGCATGCCGGGAAAGGTCGTCTCGACCTCGGTGATCGGCGCACGGCTGGCGATCGCGACGCCGTTCCACTGGTTCAGGCCGTGCGCGACGACGTGATAGCCGGCCTCTTCGAAGGCCGCGTAGGGGAACTGCTCCGGCTTGCACTTGATCTCCTGCATGGCCAGCACGTCGATGTTCTCGCGGACGCAGAACTCCACGGTGCGAACGACGCGTGCGCGGATCGAGTTGACGTTCCAGGTGGCCAGGCGCATGCCTCCAGCCTAGAACCCGGGCCCGACGCCGCACGCCGGAGGCCGATGAACTGTACACCTTTGGACTGGTTGTCCACAGTGGTCGATCGTGCCTGCTGCGGGCAGAGTATCTTCCTGGCATGCGCACGCCACTTGCCGAGCTGCTCACTCGCGTCGACGAGCTGAACTCTCCCGATTCGCCGTTCGTGTTCCGCGCCGTCGGCGACCGCATGCAGGGCACCTGGGACATCGCCCACGTGCAGTACGTCGCGCTGCTCGGGGCGGGTCAGATCGACGACGCCTACTCCATCGAGGTGACCTTCGACGAGGATGAGGGCACGTTCGACACGGACGAGACGCAGACCACCTCGAAGATATCCGGCGGGTTCTCGACCGACGGGTCCTTCCACTTCGGGGGGAGCACCTCCACCTTCACGGGCAAGCAGTCGCGGATGACTCGCAGCTTCGTCGCCGGCGCGCGCGTGACGACCCCGGAGGGCGATGGCACCTCCGCCGGCTGGTCCTTCGACACGGACCGCATCAAGCAGCCCCTGTTCGACTTCCTCGCCGCGAACGGCTGGCAGAAGAAGAAGGGGTTCTTCGGCCGCCTCTTCGGCGGCTGATCCCGCTCGTCCCCTCATCCCGTCGAACCCTGAAAAGTCGAACCCCGAAAGAGGAGCATCATGACCCAGCCCATGCCCCCCATGTCCCAGCCGCCGCAGCAGCCCGTGGCTGCTCCGAACGGCTCGTACCCCGGCAAGACCCTCGGAATCGTCGGCCTGATCGTCTCGTTCTTCGCGAGCCTGATCGGCCTGATCCTCTCGATCGTCGCCTACTCGCAGTCGAAGAAGGCCGGCTACAAGAACACCCCCGCGCTCGTCGGCATCATCCTCGGCGCCGTCTTCCTGGTGATCGGCATCATCGTGGCGATCATCATCGGCACCGTCTTCGCGGGCCTGATCGCGCAGTGTGCCGACCTCGGCCCGGGAACGCACTACGTCGACGGCGTCACCTACACCTGCTCTTGAGCGGTGCGACCTCGCCTGAGCGCATCCCCGGCTCAGGCGAGGTCCATCCCCGGCCCGTCTGCGGGTCGCGGCGTGAATCCGTTGCGCTCGTAGAAGGCCGTCCGGCCGCGGGCGGCGAACAGCTGCACGTCCTCGACTCCCCGTCGCCGTGACTCCTGGACGAGCGCATCGAGGATGAGCGCTCCGACTCCATTGCCTCGCGCCTCGGTCGCCACGATGAGCTCGGTGACGAAGGCGTGCAGCACGCCGTCGCTGATCAGACGCCCCATGCCCACGAGCGCGCCCGCATCGTCGCGCGCCGAGCACACGACCCAGCTCCCTGCCAGGGCGGGGGCCAGCCCGCGCGCTGCGCTCGCCCCATCCGGTGCTCGCGTAGAGGGCGGCGAACTCGTCGGCCGTGGGCGGTGTCATCGTGAGGTGCACGATCGGACGCTATCGCGCTCGTGTTAGTCCCGGCGCGCATCGGGTCGGATGCGGTGCGCCGCGGCGTAGCCTGCGCCCATGACGGTGCCCAGAGCGCTTCGCGTCACCCTGCTCGTCGTGGCGTGGTTCAACCTGATCTCGGCGGTGGCGGGGATGATCGGGCTGACCGTGGGCGGCGGGATGGGGGTGCCGCTCGAGTGGCTCGAGGGCACGCCCTTCTCCTCGTACTTCTGGCCGGGCATCATCCTCGGTGTCGTGGTGGGCGGGATTCAAGCGCTCACCGTCGTCGCGCAGTACCGGCGCTACGCCCTGGTCTGGGGGCTGCACGCGGCCGCGGGGCTCGTCATGATGATCTGGATCTTCGTCGAGCTGGCGATGCTGCTGGTCTGGTCGCCGCTGCACGGTATCTACTTCGTCGCCGGCCTCGTACAGACCGTGCTCGCGGTGCTCGCCCTCGGCGCCTGGCCCCGTCCGTTCCTCTCGCGCACGCCGTGACGCCCTGAGACACTGGCAGTGTGCGAGCCGAACCGAGGGCGCTCTGGCCGCTGCTGGAGGCGCTGGACGATCCCGCCCACATCGAGACGCCGGCTGGTTTCGACCGGGCGGCCGCGCGGCGCGCGTTCGTCGAGCTGACCGAGCGACTGTCCGGCGGCTTCGAGGCGGAATGCGCGGCGGATCTGAACGTGCAGGATGCGAGCTTCCATGCCCAGGTCGTCGTCCCTGCTGAGGCCACGGCGACGGGGCAGCGCTTCGTGGTGCGGGTCTCCAACTTCGGCATGCTCGCCGTCATGGCCCTCGACAACCCGGGGGTGCACAGTGAAGAGGAGTTCAGGGCGCGCGCTGATCCGCACGATGTCGAGCGGATCGCGGCGTCTCTGGATGCCGGCGGGTACGTCCTTGTTCCCGAGGAGCCGCTCTGGACGCCCTATCGTGGCACGGTCCCTCGACACGTCTTCGGCAGGGGTGAGCCGACCTGGTGGGATCGGTACTTCGACTACCTGTGACGAGGCCGCGCCCTCACGGCGCATCCGCGTGCGCCCCTAGACTCGACGGTGTGACCGCCGCATCCACTCCCGAGCTCGAATCCGACCGCCAGGCGCTCATCGCGCTGATCCGCGCAGAGGCCGTCTTCCACGGCGACTTCACCCTCTCCAGCGGCAAGAAGGCGTCGTACTACGTCGACATGCGTAAGCTGACGCTCGATCACCGGGCGGCCCCCGCGATCGGCCGGATCATGCTCGATCTCATCCGCGATGTCGACGGCGTGGTCGCCGTCGGAGGGCTCACCCTCGGCGCGGACCCGATCGCCAACGCCGTCATGCACGAGTCGGTGCACGCGGGCACGCCCCTCGATGCGTTCGTCGTGCGCAAGGAGCCGAAGGACCATGGTCGCGGTCGCCAGATCGAGGGCGCGGATGTGGCAGGCAAGCGCGTCGTGGTCGTCGAAGACACCTCCACGACCGGCCAGTCCGCACTGAAGGCGGTCGAAGCCCTGCGGCGCGAGGGTGCCGAGCCCGTCGCCGTCGCCGTGATCGTCGACCGCAAGACCGGAGCCCAGGCCGCGGTTGAGGCAGAGGGCCTGCAGTGGCTCGCCGCGATCGACCTCGACGATCTGGGTCTTCCCGCGCAGTGATGGACGCCACCCGCATCCGTATCGCAGGAGATCTCCGTTCTGCAGGACGGATGCGGCGCGATCGTCCTCAGTACGGGATTTCTCCTGCGGGGCGGTGGTGACGGTGGACGATCGCACCCTCATGCTGCTGGTCGCGCTCGTCATCACGGCGGGCGCGCTCGTGACGTTCGTGCTGCAGCTCATCCGCTTCCTTCGCCGCGAGCGCGACGATCGAGAGTACGGCGACGGGGACTCGCGAGACGACTGAGGATCCACGCAGCTGTGGATAATCTCTGCGCGGGCTGTGCGCTCCGTGCCACCCTTCCGGGACACCACGGAAAGGACACGCACATGAAGAAGCGCACTCGCCTCGCCGCCGGCCTCCTCGCCGCCGCGACTCTCACCGGAGCCGGTGCCGCCGCGGCCGCCCCCGCCTTCGCGGCCGACAACAGGGTCATCCTGTACGGCTTCCCGACCAAGGGCATCTGTCAGGTCGTCGAGCAGGCGACCGGCTGGGCCATCAACGCCTCGGGCCACCAGGTCTACGCCGGCGAGTCGTGCGGCTACTGGGGTCCGGACAAGCTCTACGGGTTCAGCATGCTCTACACCTGATCCCGGACACGATGATCCCCCGGCGCCATGCGTGCGGGGGATCTTCTTCGCCCTGGCGGCGGACAAGCTCGATGCGGACCCCCGGAATGGTCGTGCCGGCGCCATGATGGGCTGATGACGGTTCACGGGCACGACGTCGCGGCGGACGCCAGGCGGCTGATCGCAGAGGGTTACATCTCAGAGCACGCTCTGCAGGCCATGACGAAGGTCGCGCCGGAAAGAGTCTCGGCGTTTCTCGCGACGAGTGGGTCGGCGGGGCTCTCCTCGGACCAGCCCCCGCTGTCCCCCGGCGAGAGCGCGCGCGTCTCGATCCTGGTCGGGCACCTGACAGTCGGCTTCGACATCGACGACGACGAGCGTCTGAGAGCGATGCTGGAAGGTCTGACCTGTGAATGCGGCTTCACGCTGCAGAACATCAGCCGATTGACGAGAGTGCCGCTGGGCGAGGTGACCACGGCTCTTCACGATCCCGGAACGCTCGCGGCTGAGACCAAGTACACGCTCGCGCTGAGAGTGTCATACCTCATCAACGCCGCCAACCAGGCCCGCGCACGGTAGCGGGCGCGCCGCGCGACGCGATCAGATGCCTTCAGGCATCTCCGACTCGACGGGTTCCGGTGCGATGAGCTCGGCGACGGAGGTGAGCACCTCGTCGGGGCGGAAGGGGTAGCGCTCGATCTCGGCCGGGTCGCTGATCCCGGTCATCACGAGCACGGTGTGCAGTCCCGCCTCGATGCCCGCGACGACGTCGGTGTCCATGCGGTCGCCGATCATGCCCGTGTTCTCGGAGTGCGCGCCGATGCGGTTGAGCGCCGAGCGGAACATCATCGGGTTCGGCTTGCCGACGACGTACGGCTCCTTGCCCGTGGCCTTCGTGATCATGGCGGCGAACGATCCCGTCGCCGGCACGATGCCGTTCGGAGTGGGGCCGGTCGCATCCGGATTGGTGACGATGAACCGCGCGCCCGCGTTGATGAAGCGGATCGCCTGCGTGATCGCCTCGAACGAGTACTGGCGCGTCTCGCCGACGACGACGTAATCGGGCTGCGTCTCGGTCATCACGACGCCCGCCTCGTGCAGCGCGGTCGTGAGCCCCGCCTCGCCGATGACGAACGCGGAGCTGCCGGGCATCTGCGACTTGAGGAACTCTGCCGTCGCCAGCGCCGAGGTCCAGATCCGCTCCTCCGGAACGTCGAGCCCCGATCGCTTCAGCCTCGCGCTCAGATCGCGCGGGGTGAAGATCGGGTTGTTCGTGAGCACCAGGAAGGGTGTGCCGGTGTCGCGCCACTGCGCGAGCAGCTCGGCCGCCCCCGGGATCGCCTGGTTGTCGTGCACCAGCACGCCGTCCATGTCGGTGAGCCAGCATTCGATGTCATCGCGCGTGCGCATGGCCTCAGCCTAGGGCTCCCGCGGGCGGTATCCGAGTCTGCGAAGCCAGGTCATAGCGGTGTCCGAGGGGCGGCCAGGCTACCCGGGCGCGAAGGACCGCTCAAGAGTGAAGGAGGCACCTCGCGCAGCGCACTAGGGTCGTACGCGTGAGCGCTCGCGAGGCGGATTGGGATCCGCACCGGCTGCCGGACCTGACGGGCCGGACCTACCTGGTGACGGGCTCGAACGCGGGCCTCGGGTACTTCGCCAGTGAGCAGCTCGTGAACGCCGGAGCGCGCGTCATCATGACCGGCCGCAATCCCAACCGGCTCGCCGCCGCCCGCGCCGCCGTGTCGGCACGCCTGCCCCATGCGACGGGCTCCGCAGAGACACTGCTGCTGGACACCAGCAACCTCGGCTCGGTGCGCGCCGCGGCCGCCACGGTCCGGCAGCGCGGGCGCCTCGACGGCCTGCTGCTGAACGCGGGGATCGTGCATCCGCCCGCGCAGCGTGAGACCACGCGAGACGGCAACGAGCTCGTGCTCGCCACGAACGCGCTCGGTCATTTCGCTCTGGCGGGCGCGCTGCTGACCACGCTCGCCGCCCGTCGCGGTCGGATGGTGTGGCTCGGCAGCATGTCGACCTCGATCTCGAAGTACGACCCCACCGATCCGCAGCTCGTCGAGCGCTACTCGCCCTGGCGCGCATACGTGCAGTCGAAGGCCGTCACCACGGTCGTCGGCCTCGAGGCGGATCGTCGCCTGCGCGAGGCCCGCGTTCCCGTGACGAGCGTGATCGCCCACCCCGGCTACTCCACGAGCGGCCGCACCGTCGGCATCCGGGGCGTGAACGAGCCGTCCCGCTGGGGGCGCTTCGTCGACAACCTGCAGGCTCCTTTCACACAGTCCAAGGAGGCTGGCGCCTGGCCGCTCGTGCGCGCCCTCGTCGACCCGGACGTCGAAGGCGGCGAGATGTGGGGACCCGGACGCATCGTGACCGGGCAGCCCCGAGCAGCGCAGCCGACGGCGTTCCTGCGGGAGCCGGCCATCGGCGAACGGCTGTGGCTCATGTGCGAGGCGGCGACGCGGATGCGGTGGCCCTTCGAGGCAGCCCGCCGCTAAACGCGGCGGGCGCCGCATCCGATCGCGTCAGGCGGAGAGCCAGATCGCGTCGTGCGCGGCGACAGGGATGCTGATCTCGGTGCCGTCCACGCGGACGCGCAGCTCGGGAGCGGGCTCGAGCACCTCCACGCGGTGGTCCACATCGAGACCGCGGCGTTCGAGTTCGCGCAGCAGGTCGGGATCGCGGTCGTTGACCCGCAGCACGCGGCCCACGTGCCCCGCCTGCGCGTCGGCGAGCAGCACGAACGGCACGCGCTCGACCTGACCGAACACGTCCGGGATGGCATCGCCGTGTGGATCGAAACGCGGCCGACCGAGGCGTTCGTCGATGCGATCGAGCAGCCGGTCGCTCAGCGCGTGCTCGAGGATCTCGGCCTCGTCGTGCACCTCGTCCCAGGTGTAGCCGTACTCGCGCACGAGCCACGTCTCGACGAGACGGTGGCGACGCACGATCGCCGCCGCGCGCGCGAGGCCCTTCTCGGTCAACGTGATCGGGCCGTACCGGCGGTGGCTCACGAGACCCGCCGCGGCGAGCTTCTGCACCATCTCGGTGACGCTCGACGGCGCGAGTCCCAGCTGCTGCGCGAGCTGCGAGGGTGTGATCCGCTCGTCTTGCCATTCCGTGTGCTGGTACACGACCTTCAGGTAGTCGTCGACGGCTGCGGATGTGGGCACCCCGTCAGGCTACCCGCCCGTGATGACGAGCCAGATGAGCAGCGCGTTGAGAGCTACGAGGAACACGGATGCGGCCGCTCCCGCGACCGTCGTGGCGATCCGGTTGCGGTACGTGCCGAGCAACCCGCGCTGCGCCGTCAGCCAGACGAGCGGGATGAGGGCGAACGGGATGCCGAACGAGAGCACGACCTGGCTCAGCACCAGCGCGAGCGTCGGGTCGAGGCCGAGTCCCAGGATCACGAGGGCGGGGATGAGGGTCACCAGCCGCCGAGCCAGCAGCGGCACGCGCACGTGCAGCAGCCCCTTCATGATCTCGGAGCCGGCGTAGGCGCCGACCGAGGTCGAGGCCAGTCCGCTCGCGAGCAGGCCCACCGCGAAGAGCGTCGCGATGACGGGGCCGAGTCCCGCCGACAGCGCGGCGTACGCGCCCTCGAGCGAGTCGGTGCCGGGAACGCCGGCGAGGCTGGATGCGGCCAGCAGCAGCATGATGAGGTTCGTCGTGCCGGCGACGGCCATGGCGATCGTGACGTCCCACCGTGTGGCGCGCAGCAATCGGCGTTCGCGATCGGCAGGGGCAGCATCGGTCAGCGGGAAGCGGTCGCGCGCCAGCGAGGAGTGCGCGTAGATCGCGTGCGGCATGACGGTCGCGCCCAGGATGGATGCGGCCAGCAGTACCGAGTCGGTGCCCTCGAAGCGCGGCACGAGGCCCTGCACCAGGCCGCCCGCATCCGGCGGCGAGAAGATGATCCCGGTGCAGAAGCCGATCACGATGACGATGAGCATCGTGATGACGACGGTCTCGAAGGCGCGCGCGCCGCGGCGCGACTGCACCGTCAGCACGACCATCGACACGACACCGGTGATCACGCCGCCCCACAGGAGCGGGATGCCGAACAGCAGGTTGAGCGCGACCGCGCCGCCGATGACCTCGGCCACATCCGTCGCCATCGCCACGAGCTCGGCCTGCAGCCAGTAGAGCCGTCGGGCCCACGGACGGCGGATGCGGCGGCCGAGGAGGTCGGGCAGGCTCTGGCCGGTGACGATCCCGAGCTTCGCCGAGAGGTACTGGATCAGCCAGGCCATGAGGTTGCCGAGCACCACGACCCACACCAGCAGGTAGCCGAACGTTGCGCCCGCGGTCATGTTCGCGGCGACGTTTCCCGGGTCGAGGTAGGCCACCCCGGCGACGAGCGCCGGTCCGAGCAGCCACGCCATCCGACGCGCGGGCGCCTGCACGGGCGCGGCGGTCAGAGTTTTCGGCATGCCGAAACCGTATCGTATTTTTCGGCTGCCCGAAAAGTGCTCTTCCATCGAGTGAGAAGCCACGGCGGGCGCGGCTAGCCTGGGGGGATGACGGATGCGGGCGAGCCGGAGGACACGACCTCGGACATCGCTCCCGAGCACGGCGTCGGACCCTGGGAGGGGCCGTGGCCCGACGACGCGCACCTCGATCCCGACCTGCTCGCGGCGGGCGACCGCCGAAACGTGATCGATCGCTACCGCTACTGGCGCATGGACGCGATCGTCGCCGATCTCGACGCGCACCGGCACGGTTTCCACGTGGCGATCGAGAACTGGCAGCACGACATGAACATCGGCTCCATCGTGCGCAGCGCCAACGCCTTCGCCGCCGCCGAGGTGCACATCATCGGCCGTCGCCGCTGGAACAAGCGCGGCGCCATGGTCACCGACCGCTATCAGCACGTGCGGCATCACGACGACGTCGCAGCGTTCGCGGCGTGGGCGGCCGCGGAGAACCTCCCCGTCATCGCCGTCGACAATGTGGCCGGCTCCGTCCCCGTGCAGGATGCGGAGCTTCCCGAACGCTGCGTGCTCGTGTTCGGTCAGGAAGGGCCGGGCCTCTCGCCCGAGGCGGTGGCCGCCGCATCCGGAGTCGTGGAGATCTCGCAGTACGGCTCCACGCGGTCGATCAACGCGGCCGCCGCGGCCGCCGTCGTGATGTACGAGTGGTGTCGCCGCTGGGCGCGCTGAGAGCCATACGCTCCCGCAACATCGCGTGACGTGGACTGTTCCTCCCGAACCACGGAGGACACATGCCTCACACTCGCCTCTCACCCGCCCGCCTCGTCGCCGCTCTCACGGTCGTCGGCGTCGTGGCGCTTCTGACCCTCGCGCCCTGGGCCCTCGTCCATCCGCTGCGCGGACGCGTCGTGTGGCTGCTGCAGGATCTCGCCGAGCCCGTCATGATGTGGCTCCCGGGCGGGCCGGACCAGGTGCTCAACACCCTGCTGTTCATCCCCTTGGGCGCGACCATCGCGCTGCTTCTGCCGCGCCGTGCGTGGCTGCTCGCGATCATCGCGGCGTTCGCGCTGTCGGCAGTGGTGGAGATCGCGCAGGAATCGATCCCCGGCCGCGTGCCGGATGCGGGCGACGTGCTCTGGAACACCTGCGGCGGAGCGATCGGCGTGATCGCGGTGAGCCTCATCCGCCTGCTTGGAGCGACTCACCGCGGCAGGTGAACCGTGACCTGGAGCCCCCCGGTGGGTCGCGCCGCCACGGCCAGCATCGCCCCGTGCGCCCGCACGATCGAGGCGACGATCGCGAGCCCCAGTCCCGCGCCGGAACGGCTCTGGGCTCCGCGGGTGCGGCCCGCGCCGCGCACGAAGGGCTCGGTGAGGGTCGCGGCGACCTCGGGTGTCAGCTGCTCGCCGCCGTTCTCGACGATCAGCGTGCCCTCGCGCACGCGCACCAGCATCCACCCGTCGTCGACGTTGTGCACCACGGCGTTGCGCACGAGGTTGGCGGCGAGTCTCAGCAGCAGCGCCTCGTCGGCGGTGACGATCGAGGGCCGCAGGTCGGTGTCGATGCGGATGCGGGCTGCTTCCGCATCCGCGCGAACGTCCGCCAGAGCCGTCTCGACGACCGCCGCCAGGTCCACCCGCTGCAGGGCGAGGGATGCGCCGCGCCCCACCCGCGCGAGCGCGAGCAACGCCTCCGTCGCTTCGATCGCGCGGTCGTTCGTCGCAGCGATGCGGGCCAGCGTGGTGTCGACGTCGCGTCCGTCCGGGTCCGCCTGGGCCACCTCGACGAGCGTGCGGATGACCGCGTGCGGGGTGCGCAGCTCGTGTGACGCGTTCGCGGCGAACCGACGCTCCTCGTCGAGGGTGCGCTCGATGCGGTCCAGCATCGCGTCCAGGGTGTCGGCCAGCTCGGTCAGCTCGTCGCGGCGTCCGGGCAACGCGACCCGGTGATCGAGGCGGCCGTCGCGCACGAGGGCGACCGCATCCGTCATTCGACGAAGCGGACGAAGCACGATGCCCGCCAGGATCCAGCCGCCGACGAGGCCGAACAGCACGAGCGCGATGATCGCCCAGACCGCGTATCGCGTGAACACCTCGAGCAGATTCGCACGATTGGGCGCCCAGTCGCCGTCGGTGCCGAACAGCGCACCCTCGGGCACGAAGCGCAGCACCAGAAGCCCGACGACCACCAGCGCGCCGCCGGCCACGATGAGGAAGCCGGCGTAGCTGAGCGCGAGCTTCAGGCGGATCGAGACGCCGACGCGTCGAGGCGTCACGGCAGCATCCGATAGCCGACGCCGGGCACGGTCTCGATGACCCACGGTTCGCCGAGACGTTTGCGCAGCGTGGAGATCGTGATGCGCACGGCGTTCGTGAACGGGTCGGCGTTCTCGTCCCACGCCCGCTCCAGCAGGTGCTCCGCGCTGACGACTCCGCCGTCGGCGCTCATCAGCACGTCGAGCACCGCGAACTGCTTGCGAGTGAGGGCGACATAGCGACCCTCGCGGAACACCTCGCGCCGGAAGCGGTCGAGGGTCACGCCCGCGCGTTCGGCCGTGGGAGGCGCGCCCGCGGCGGGGCGGCGCACCAGGGCGCGCAGCCGGAGCACGAGCTCGCGCAGCGCGAACGGCTTGGTGAGGTAGTCGTCGGCGCCGCTCGCGAAGCCGGTCTCCTTGTCGTCGAGCCGGTCGGCGGCGGTGAGCATGAGGATGCGGGGGGCCGCGGCCTCGGCAGTGAGGCGGCGGGCGATCTCGTCGCCGTTGGGGCCGGGGATGTCGCGATCGAGCACGACGACGTCATAGGAATTGATCGCGAGCTGCTCGAGCGCCGTGTCGCCGTCGCCGGCGATGTCGGCGGCGATCGCCTCGAGCCGCAGCCCGTCGCGGATCGCCTCGGCGAGGAACAACTCGTCCTCGACGATCAGCACCCGCATGCGGCGAGTCTAGGTGGGGGCGCATATCGCGGACATATCCGATTGTGCTGACGCTGTGATAACACGCACCCGCATGGGATGTGGGCATGCACAGTTCCGTCGCACCCGCATCCGCCATCGCTCCGGCGCGGTCCCGCCGGCTCGCGTTCGCCGCGCTCGGTCTTGTCGCCGCGATCCTGCTCGCCGCGCTCGCCGGCGTGTGGCTGCGGGCCGTGCTGACCGCCGCCGGGCCGTTCGAGCCCAATGAAGCGAACGGCCTCATCCGGGGCGACCAAGCCGTCACGGTCGCCGACGAACACCTGCCCGCCGTCGCCGGGCTGGATGCGGGCCTGCGCGACGCGATGCGCGCGGCGACCACCGACGCGGCCGACGAGGGTGTGGCGCTGCTGATCTCCAGCGGTTGGCGCAGCGAGGCGTACCAGCGGTGGCTTCTCGGCGACGCGATCCGCTACTACGGCGACGAGGCGACCGCGCGTCGCTTCGTCGCGGCTCCGGAAGCCTCGCAGCACGTGACGGGTGACGCCGTCGACATCGGGCCGCTCGACGGCCAGCTCTGGCTCGGGGAGCACGGCGCCGCATACGGCCTGTGCCAGACCTACGCCAACGAACGCTGGCACTTCGAGTTGGCGACGACTCCCGGCGGCACCTGCCCCGACATGCGCGCGGATGCCACATCCTGACGTGGGGGGCATGACGGTGCGGGTGCCGCCGGGCCGGGTGGGGGTGCTGCCGGGTCGGGTGGGGGTACTGCTGCCGGCGGCTGCCGTTGGGCCGGATCGCCCGCACGGACCGTCGAATGAGCATCCGATCGCCGAATGAGCACTCAATAGGATGCTCGCTCGATGATCGGATGCTCACTCGGTGAGAAACTCCCCGTCGCGAGAGAGGTGCGCATCTGCTTCAGTGAGCCTGGATCTCGCTGACTGGGGGTGAGGTCGGTTCTCACTTCTGGGGGAGTGTGGTGGCGAACGAAGCTGGGTGGTTTCCCGACCCGACAAACGGGAATCAGTGGCGCTGGTGGGACGGCCGGCAATGGACGGATCGTGTCGCGCCCGCGGCGACTCCGGCAGTACCGAAGCGGGATGCAGGCCGGTCCTGGCTCGGGGTGCCGGTGTGGGGCTGGGTGCTCATCGCTGCCGCTCTCGTGACGCTGACGGTCTTCGTGCCGTGGCTGGTCGCGCTGGGCGCGCTGAGCATCCTTGTGACCGGGATCGTCGCCATCTCAGCCGGAACGCCCACGTGGTTACGGCTGCGCACCCGCAGCATGGCCCTCGCCGTGACGGGCGGCGCAGCCGTGCTCGTGCTCGTGACGGGAACGGTCGCGGCCGCCACCAGCGCGGGCCGGTCCGTCGAGGTCAGCACGGTCGGAGCCGCCTCCTCGGCCAGCCCGACACCCGAGCACACGGCGACCCGTGCACCGAGCCCGACCCATACCCCGGTCACGACGACGCGCGAGGAGACCGTGACGGAGGCTATCCCCTTCGAGCGGACGACCGGGGAGGACCCATCGCTGACCCGTGGCGAGACGAGGGTGTCGGTGGCGGGAGCCGATGGTGAACTCGCCCGCACTTTTCGCGTGACCCTCGTCGACGGCGTCGAAGTGAAGCGCGAGCAGATCGCCGAGACCATCACGCGCGCGCCAGTCAGCGAGGTGACGGTGGTTGGCACGTATGACCCGCCGGCTGCAGCGCCGGCGCCGGCGGCCCCTGCCCCCGCGCCCGCCCAGGGCGGCTGCGATCCGAACTACGAGGATGGATGCGTCCCGATCGCATCCGATGTGGACTGTGCGGGCGGTAGCGGCAACGGGCCCGCGTACTTCTCCGGAACGGCGCGGGTCGTCGGATCGGACATCTATGACCTCGACCGTGACGGCGATGGGATCGCCTGCGATTCCTGAGCCTCCGCGCTCCGGCTGCTCGGATGCGGGCGTTCCCGCATCCCACCCCACCGCTCCTCGTCTCACTCGTGCAGGTGTGATGCGCGTGTCGCGTGCACAGTTGAGACGCGGGGGCGGTGTCGACGCATCCGTGTCTCACTCGTGCACGGATGGGCACTCGCCGGGGTGAACGTGTGAGACACGTAGTACGGATGTCTCGCGCCTGCGCCCGCGCGCGGCGCCGGTGAGCTGCGGGCTGCGCGCGGCGCCGGTGAGCTGCGGGCTGCAGGCAGGGGGATGCGGCGGTGAGCTGCGGGCTGCGGGCTGCGGGCAGGGGGATGCGGCGGTGCGGCGCGCTTCAGGTCGACATGCTCAGACAAGGGGATGCGGCGGCGCGGCGCGCCTCAGGTCTGCATGCTCAGGCAGGGATGCGCATCCAGGCTCCGGTGCGCACGCGCCAACCGAGGGTGACCGCGCGAGCGAGCATGTAGACCCCGAAGAACGCGACCGCGAGCCAGGCCAGACCCGCAGCCCCCGCGGCGCCCGCCCACATCACCACGAGGAGGGCCGGGACGAACGGCACGAGGTTGGCGAGCCCCGCGAGGGCGAGATACTTGCCGTCGCCGGCGCCGATGAGCACGCCGTCGAGCACGAACACGACGCCGCACAGCGGCTGGGCGACGGCGAGCACGATCAGCGCGGGCTGCACGAGAGCGGCGATCGCCGCATCCGAGGTGAAGACGAGGCCGATCATGCCCGAGAAGCCGCCGATCAGCGCCCCCACGATCACACCGAACCACACGCCCCACGCCACCGTGCGGCCGAGCACCCGGCGTACGAAGGCGGGGTCGTCCTCGCCGAGCCCGCGGCCCACGAGTGCCTGCGCGGCGATCGCGAGCGCGTCGAGGGCGAAGGCGGCGGTCGAGAAGATCGTGAACGCCACCTGCCAGCCGGCGAGCTCGGGGGTGCCGAGCGCCGTCGCCACGGCGACCGTCGCGAGCAGGGCTGCGCGCAGCGACACGGTGCGCAGGAACATCCAGCCGCCGCTGCGCGCGGCGCCCGACACGCTGTCACGACGCGGGCGGATGGATGCGTCGTGCCGCTGCGCGAGCCGACCCACCACCAGCGCATACACGGCGACCATGCCCCACTGCGCCACGACCGTTCCGACCGCGGAGCCGGCGATGCCCCATCCGAACCCGTAGATGAACAGCCAGTTCAGACCTGCGTTCGCCGTGAAGCCGGCGCCGGCGATCCACAGGGGAGTCACCGTGTCCTGCATCCCCCGCAGCAGACCCGTCGCCGCGAACACGATCAGCATGGCAGGCAGGCCCCACATCGAGATGCCGAGATACGCCTCGGCCTCCGCCGCGACATCGGCCGCGGGCGTGAACAGGCCCACGAGTGTGGGAGTCGTGAGGTACCCGACCACGGCGAGGATGAAGCCCAGCCCGAGGGCCAGCCACATCCCGTCGATCCCGGCGGTGACCGCCGAGCCGTGCTGCCCCGCGCCGAAGCGACGCGCCACCGCGGGTGTCGTCGAGTAGGCGAGGAACACCATCAGTCCGACGATCGTCTGCAGCACGGCCGACGCGATCCCGAGACCTGCGAGCGGAACGACACCGAGGTGACCGATCATGGCGGCGTCGATGATGAGGAACAGTGGCTCCGCGATCAGCGCGCCGAGCGCAGGCACCGCGAGGTTCAGGATCTGCCGATTGAGTGTCGCCGCCACCCCTCGACCCTATTGAGCCGCGCCGACGCTCCGCATCCGCCCCCGCGACGGCGCCCATTCTCTCCCGCGAGACTGCATCTTCATCACGAGATCACGGGTAAACAGAGTGATCTCGTGCTCGAAATGCTGTTTCGCGAGCGGAGAGTGGGGGCCGGCGCGGGAGGACGGGCGCGGCGGCGGAGTTGGAGGAGGGGAGGGATGCGGCGGCACGTCGCGGCGGCTGGAGCCCCCACTCAGCCCGGCGGCATATCCTGTGCGCATGACCGACTCCCCCCGTTCCGGTCTCGCGCTCGACGAGCTGAGCAACGAGATCCGCCCGCAGGACGACCTGTTCCGCTACGTCAACGGCGAATGGATCGCCCGGACCGAGATTCCCGAGGACAAGGCGCGCTGGGGCTCCTTCCACCTCCTCGCGGAGCAGGCCGAGAAGGACGTCCGCGCCATCATCCTCGAGTCGCAGGATGCCGAGGCCGGCACCGAGGCACGCAAGATCGGTGACCTGTACGCGAGCTTCATGGACACCGAGCGCATCGCCGAGCGCGGCACCGAGCCGCTCGCCGATCAACTGGCGCGCGTGGATGCGGTGAGCGATGTCACCTCCCTCCTTCGACTCGTGGGCGAGCTGGAGCGCGACGGGATCGGCGGCATCGTCGAGCTCTACGTCGAGCCCGACCCCGGCAACCCCCAGCGCTACCTGCCCTTCTTCATCCAGGGCGGCCTGTCGATGCCGGACGAGAGCTACTACCGCCTCGACTCGTTCGAGGAGACCCGACAGGCGTTGCGCCAGCACATCGAGCGCATCCTGACGCTGGCCGACGTCGCGGACGCGGCGGATGCCGCGGAGCGCGTCGTGGCGCTGGAGACGGAGCTGGCCTCGCACCACTGGGACAACGTCCGCAGCCGCGATGCTGTCGCGACCTACAACCTCAAGACGTGGGACGAGGTCGTGGCGATGGCGGGCGTGGACCTCGCGCCCTGGCTCGAGGGCGTCGCCCCGCACCATCCGGACGCGTTCGCCGAGATCGTCGTGTCGCAGCCGAGCTTCGTCGAGGCGCTGGGGACGGTGCTGACCGAACAGCGTCTCGAGGACTGGAAGGCCTGGCTGCGCTTCAAGATCGTGCACGCCGCCGCCGCTTTCCTGCCCGACTCGTTCGTCGACGAGAACTTCTCGTTCTACGGCACGCAGCTCACCGGCGTTCCGGTCAACCGCGAGCGCTGGAAGCGTGCGGTCAGCCTGGTGGAGGCCGCGCTGGGCGAGGCCGTCGGCAAGGTCTACGTCGAGCGGCATTTCCCGCCCACCGCCAAGGCCGCCATGGACGAACTGGTCGCGAACCTCATCGAGGCGTACCGCCAGTCGATCTCGCAGCTGGAGTGGATGAGCCCCGAGACGCGGGAGCGGGCGCTCGCGAAGCTCGACGCCTTCACGCCGAAGATTGGCTACCCCGTGAAGTGGAAGGACTACTCGGGGCTCGAGCTCGACGCCGCAGACCTCGTCGGCAACGTCCGCCGTGCGCACGTGCACGAGCACGACCGTCAGCTCGGCAAGGTGGGGCAGCCCATCGACCGCGACGAGTGGTACATGACGCCGCAGACGGTCAACGCGTACTACAACCCGCTCATGAACGAGATCGTGTTCCCCGCCGCGATCCTGCAGTACCCGTTCTTCGACGAGACTCGGGATGCGGCCGCGAACTACGGTGGCATCGGTGCGGTGATCGGCCACGAGATCGGTCATGGCTTCGACGACCAGGGCAGCCGCTTCGACGGCGATGGGTCGCTGCGCGACTGGTGGACGGATGCGGACCGCGAGGCCTTCGAGCAGCGCACGAAGAACCTCATCGCCCAGTACGACGCGCTCGTGCCGCAGGGGCTGCCGGAGGAGAACCACGTCAACGGGGCCCTCACGATCGGCGAGAACATCGGTGACCTCGGCGGGCTCGGCATCGCGATCCGCGCGTATCGGCTGTCGCTGGGGGATGCGGAGGATCCGGTCATCGACGGGATGACCGGCATCCAGCGACTCCTGCTCAGCTGGGCGCAGATCTGGCAGCAGAAGAGCCGTGACGCGGAGGCGATCCGTCTGCTGACGATCGATCCGCACTCGCCGAACGAGTTCCGCTGCAACCAGATCGTTCGCAACATCGATGCGTTCTACGAGGCGTTCGAGGTGACCGAGGGCGATGCGCTGTGGCTCGACGCCGACCAGCGCGTCACCATCTGGTAACTGCGCCGTGACCCGTCGGGCGTAGTCTCGCCCGCATCCCCGAGCCCGAACCGGTAGGAAGGACCTGCGCCGTGCCCAGCTTCTCCCGAGGCCTCTCGCGGAACGGAATCGGCGCCGCCTTCGCGGCGGGGAGCGAAGCGCCTTCCGCGCCGCGCCGCCGCGGGTCGGCGTTCGTTCACTTCCACCCTGAAAGCCCTCGACGCGCTCGCGGCGTCGGGAGCGCAGGTGTCGGTGCGGATCGATGACCTCGACCTCGGTTCGGCGGTGCTCGCCGGCGACGACTTCCGCAGCCTGCCGATCGCGGGCCTCGGCGTCGTGCCCCTGCTCGTGGAGACGGCCGCGCAGTTCGAGGCGGGAACCCTGGATCCGCTGGAGATCATCGATCGCGCCGGCATCGAACCCGTCGCGGTATCGGGTGTCTGGCAGCATCTGAAGGCGCCCGCGCTGCCGCTCATCGATGTGGCGTTGCTCGCCGCGTCGTCGGGCGACGCTCTCGCGGCCAACGCGCTCATGTCTCGGGTGGGGCTTCCGGCGGTGCGCGCCCGCGTCGAGCAGCTGGGGCTCACCCGCTCCGCTCTGATGGACAGCTTCCGCGATACGCGCGGCCCCGACGATGCGCCCCACGTGGCGCTCGGTGCGGCCCGCGAATACGCCCACCTCTTCGCGGAGCTCGTGAACAGCACGGCGGTCAGCGCCGGGGTCAGTGCGCAGGTCGCCGAGTGGCTGAGTCACGGCCACGACCTTTCGCTCGTCGCCGCCGCCACCGGGCTCGATCCGTTCGCCCACGACAACGACGAGCACGGGCTGCTGTTCGTGAACAAGACCGGGCGGGCATCCGGCATCCGCACCGAGGCGGGAGTGCTGGCCGGACCCCGTGCCGGCGTGGCCTATGCGCTGTTCGTCTGCTTCGACGACCTGTCCATCGCGCACCGGTTGCGGGTGCACGACGCCTTCCGCGTGCTCGGTGTCGAGCTCATGGAGTACGTGTACTGACCGCTCACCCGTGCCTGCGCGCGCGTCGCGCGAGCAGGGCAGCGATCGCGCCTGCGCCCAGGAGCCCTGCTCCTGCGAACGCGAAGGGGAGCGGGTCGACGCCGCTGTGCGCGAGCTCCGTGACGCCGGGAGCGGACACCGGGGCGGGGACCGGCGTGGGGCTGGGCGCCACGGCCCACTCCGCGGTGAGGGTCAGATCGCCCGCGAGGGGCGTGGCGAAGTCGTAGGCGGCGCCCCCGGCACGCCAGCCGCTGAAGGTGAAGCCGTCGCGGACGGGATCGGCGGGGCGCGTCGCGGTGGCGCCCGCATCCAGCACGACCGACTGCGCGCCGACCGCACTGCCTCCGGCGCTGTCGAAGACGACGGTGGCCACCGCGGCGGTGGGCAGGTCGTTCCACGTCGGCTCGGTGTAGCCCCCCGCGAAGCGCGCCTCGCCGAATCGCCACGGGTAGAGCGCGCTCGCCGGCGGCGTGTTCGCGATCGTGCCGAAGGTGGTGGGTGGCGGACCGAGCAGCTCGAGGACCGTGAGCGGGTTGTCGCCGAAGGGTGCGAAGCCGAGGTCCGTGACGGTGGAGGGCAGCGTCACGTGCTCCAGCTGGTTCTGCGTGAAGGCGAGGGTGCCGATGCCGGTGAGTCCTTCGGCGAACGTCACAGTGCTCAGGGCGTTGAGCGCGAACGCCTGATCGCCGATGCTGCGCACGGACGCGGGCAGCACCAGCGACGTGAGGGCGTTGCTCTGGAAGGCCGCGGCGCCGATGTCGGTGAGCGAATCCGGCAGGCTGAGCGAGGTCAGCGCCGTGCCGCCCGTACGGTCGAAAGCGCTGTCGCCCACGGCCGTGACGGTGTAGGTGACGCCGTCGACGGTGATCTGCCGCGGGATGGTGACGGTCGAGGTCGGTACCACCTGCCCGGTGACCGTCGCGGTGTCGATGGCCAGCGCGTACGTCAGCCCGTCGACCTCGGTGTCGGCGGCGGATGCGGCGGGCGCCGCGGCGAGCAGCAGTGCGGCGGCCACGGCGCCGGCACCCACTGTCTGGAGTGCGCGCCGCAGGCGCCGCGAAGCAGGGCGTTGTGTGTCGGGCATGGCTGGACGCTATCGGCGCGGGGGCCGGAGGGCGACCAGAACTGACTCGCCCTCACTTCCGGCGGCCTCGGCAGCGACCGCCGCCTCGTGGCCACGCGAATCGCGGGATGCGCGCTGCGAGAATGGGGCGGTGAGCGACACCCGACAGGCGCCGACCGTGAGCATCGGCCGCAAGCGGTCGCCGGCGCATCAGATCCTCACCCTCTTCGGGGACTACTGGTGGGGGGTGGACGCGCCGATGCCGACCGGTGCGTTGCTGGCCGCGATGGCGGATCTCGGAGTGAAGGCGCCCGCGACGCGGGCGAGCTTGACGCGGCTGACCGACCGTGACCTTCTCATCCTGAGCAAGTCGGGGAGGCGCACGAGTCACGCCCTCACCGATCGCGGCGCGTCGGTGCTGGCCGATGAAGCTCAGTGGCTGCAGCGTTTCGGCCGGGAGGATCCGGCGTGGGACGGTCTGTGGAGCGCCGTGCTCTTCTCGATCCCCGAGAAGGAGCGCCCTCTGCGTCATGCCGCCCGCACCCGGCTGCGCTGGCTGGGGTACGCCCCCCTTTACGACGGCGTGTGGATCTCGCCCTTCGATTCCGTCGACGCTGCGGTGGACGCCCTGGGCCGGCTCGGGGTCGGGCAGGTCTCCACCTTCCGGGGAGTGCTGGCCACAGCGCCGGGCGACAGTCCGACGCGCGCGTGGGACCTGTCCGAGGTGGAGGGGGACTACGCCGAGTTCCTCATGCGGATCGGCGACAGCGGGCGGGAGCTCGCGCCCGCGGCGGCACTCGAGCGACGTACCTCGCTCATGCTGGCCTGGCAATCGTTCCGTCATGCGGAACCCGGTCATCCGATGCGCCTCATGCCCGCGTCTTGGCCGCGCGAACGCGCACGCGAGGCCTTCGTCGCCGTGTACGACGCTCTCGGACCTGCGGCGGAGGAACGGATGCGGGAACACGTCGCGGCCATCGAGCCGGCGCTGGCTCGCATGGTCCGCCCGCAGCGGCTTTCCTGAGTGCGCCTTATGTAAAGATTCATTGACGCTCGTAACAATTACTTCTACTCTCATCCCCGAGGGGGCGCAACGAGGCATCCCCATGACGATGACGTCACATCGGAGGATCTTGCATGCTCAGACATCGACGACCTCGCGCGAGGATGCTCGCGTCCGCCGCTGCCGCGATCGGAGTGGTGGCGGCGCTCGCCGTTCCGCTCGGATCGGCCGCCGCCGCGGACGACCTCTCGCTCACCGTGCTCTCCGGTCGCGCGGATATCGTGACAGGAGGCGACGCGCTCATCGCGGTGGACGGCGCGGACGAGGCCACGGTCGTGACCGCGGACGGGCGTGACGTCACCGCCTCCTTCACCGCCGTGAACGGACGTCTCATCGGACTCATCGAGGATCTGCCCCTGGGGACGAGCGAGGTGACGGCGCGATCGGCCTCGAGCTCCGAGACTCTCGAGATCCAGAACCATCCCGCTTCCGGCCCGGTCTTCTCCGGTCCCCAGCATCCGATGTACTGCACCGCAGCCGGGGCGCCGTGGAACCTCGGGCCCACGGACGAGAACTGTCACGTCGCAGAGGCGCGCGTCAGCTTCCGTTACCGCACCACGGGCGGAGCCTGGGCCGACTATCCCACCGACGGTTCGACGCCCGGCGACGTCGCCACCGCGACCGTCGAGGGTCGCACCGTCCCCTACGTTGTTCGGCTCGAGCGCGGCACCATCAACCGTGCGGTCTACGAGACGGCGATGCTCGCCGGGCCCGCCGACCCCGCGCCCACGTATGCCGCGCGTGCGGCCGGCTGGAACGGAAAGCTCGCCTACACCTTCGGCGGCGCCTGCGGCGTGGGCTATTGGCAGGGCTCGAGCACGGGCGGCGTCGAAAACGACATGCTGCTCTCGCGCGGCTACATCGTCGCCTCGGCGACCTTCAACGTGTTCGCGCAGAACTGCAACGACGTCACGAGCGCGGAGACCGCGATGATGGTCAAGGAACACGTGATCGAGCAGGTGGGGCCCGTCACCTACACGATCGGTTCGGGCGGTTCGGCCGGCACCATGCAGCAACTCCTGCTGGCCAACAACTATCCCGGCATCATCGACGGCGTCATGGGCGACATCGGTTACCCGGACGAGCGCACCACGACCGTCGCCGGACACGACTGCACCAACCTGCTCGGGTTCTGGGGTTCGCCCGCGGGGTCCGGATGGACGGACGCGCAGAAGCTTGCCGTCACGGGTCACGCCCAGCTGTTCACCTGCACCGGCTTCACCTGGTTCACCGGTGTCGACAACCCGCGTGCCGGCTGCAACGCCGCCGTTCCGGTCGGCGACCGCTGGTCGGAGGCCAACCCCGACGGACTGCGGTGCACGATCGCCGACATGGTGCAGAACGTCTACGGTGTCGACGACCAGGGCCGCGGGCTGCGTGTCGTCCCCGACAACGTGGGAGTGCAGTACGGTCTGGCGGCGCTTCAGTCGGGCGCGATCTCGCCCGAGCAGTTCGTCACCCTCAACGAGAACGCCGGCGGGATGGATGTGGATGGCACGCGCACCGCGGCGCGGTCCGAGGCGAGCGTCGAGGCCATCGAGCAGGCATACCGCACGGGCCGCATCAACCTCATGACCGGCGGGCTCGCCTACACGCCGGTGATCGAGATGCGTCGCTACACCGATCCGACGGGCGACTTCCACGAGCGGTACCGCTCCGCGATCATCCGTGAGCGGATGCTCGACGCCTACGGCAACGCGGACACCCACGTCAGCTGGACGAGCAAGGACGCGGGGTATGCGAGCGCGATGTACACCGCGGGTCTCGACAAGCTGGAGGAGTGGCTGGACAACATCGTCGCGTTGGGCGGCTTCGGCGACCGGGCGCGGACGGTCGCCGCGCGCCCGGCCGGTCTCGGGGACGGGTGCTACACCGATGACGGATTCGTCTCGGAGCAGCTCGACTACGAGAACACGCAGAGCACCTGCAACCAGTTGTTCCCCTACCACTCGGAGCCTCGCTACGTCGCGGGGGAATCCCTCTCCCGCGACGTCCTGAAGTGCCAGCTGGCGGAGCCGGTGCGCGCGGACTATCCCGTCATGACGGACGGGCAGTGGGAGCGGCTGACCGCCGCCTTCCCCACGGGTGTCTGCGACTGGTCGAAGCCCAGCCAGGGCCGGGTGGACTACGCCGGCGTCTGGCAGAGCTTCGACACGCAGCCGGATGCGGCCCTCGAGCCGCCCGTGATCGCGGGAGAGGCCCGCGTGGGCGCCGAGCTCTCGGTGTCGGCGGAGAGCTCGACGCCGGGCGCGACGCTCGACTACCAGTGGTTCGTCGACGGCGTCGCGATCGAGGGCGCCGTGGCGGCCTCGTTCACGCCCGAGGCAGAGCACGAGGGCGCGGCGCTCACGGTGCGTGTGTCGGTGGTCGCCGAGGGCTACCAGCCTGCATCCCGTGTCTCCGCCGCGACCGCCCCGGTGGCCGCGGCGCCGTCTCCCTCGAACCCGCCGTCGCCGTCGCCGAGCGCGTCGGTGTGGGCGACGGTCGACGTGGGTGATGGTCGATTCGAGCAGGGCGGCACCCTCGTCGCGCGGGTCGCGGGGCTCACGCCGGGTCAGCGCATCGCCGCCGAGATCCGCAGCGAGCCGTATGTGCTGGCGGGGATTCCCGCCGCGGATGCGGAGGGTCGCATCACGATCCGTGCGACGATCCCGGCGAGCATCCCCGCGGGTGCGCACACGCTCGTGATCGCCTCGGGCGATCTCGAACCGCTGCGCGTGCCCATCACGATCGTTCCTGCGGGCACCTTGGCCGCCACCGGCGGGACGGTTCCGTGGGAGCTTCTCGCTCTGGGCGCGGGGGTCCTGGTGCTCGGCGCCGGCGCCGTCGTGGTCGCGCGACGTCGCGGCGGCCAGACGCGCTCCTGATCGGATGCGGGGAGGTGTTCGACGCCTCCCCGCATCCGCTGCGCCGCGATCGACGTCACCGGGGTTAACTCAGGCCGGGCCGGTGGCCCGCATCCAGGGCCGGGTCGGTAGCATCGCGACGTGAGCACTTCAGCGCCGTTCCGTGCCGACATCGTCGGAAGCTTCCTCCGCCCGCCGGGCCTGGCCGCCGCCCGCCGCCGCCACGCCTCGGGCGAGCTGACGGATGCGGAGCTGGCTGCCGTCGAGGACGCGGAGATCGTCGACCTCGTCGCCCGACAGCGCGCTGCGGGGCTGGAAGTAGCGAGCGACGGCGAGTTCCGTCGCTCCTGGTGGCACTTCGACTTCTTCGGGATGCTCGGCGGCGTCGACATCGTGGAGCTCGATCACGGCATCCAGTTCCAGGGCGTGCAGACCAAGCCGCGCGGCATCGAGATCACGGGGCCGATCCGCTTCGACAACGCGCACCCCTTCCTCGCCCATTACCGCTCGCTGGCCGCGATCACCGAGGGCACCGGGCTGCTGCCGAAGTTCACGATCCCCGCGCCGACCGTGCTGGACTTCCGGCTGGAGCCCGGCCACATCGACGCCGCCGTCTACGACGGACGCGAGGCGATCGTGGCCGACCTCGTGACCGCCTACCGCGACGCGCTGGACGCGTTCTACGCGGCGGGCGCGCGGTACCTGCAGTTCGACGACACCGCGTGGGCGTATCTGTGCTCGGAGGCCGAGCTCGAGAAGGCCCGCGCCCGCGGGATCGACACCGACGGCATCGCCGAGCGCTACGCCGACCTGCTCAACCGCATCCTGGACGGCAAGCCCGCCGACCTCACCGTGACCACCCACGTCTGTCGCGGCAACTTCCGCTCGACCTGGATCTCGTCCGGCGGCTACGAGCCGGTCGCCGAGCAGCTGCTGGGCAACACCGCGTACGACGGGTACTTCCTCGAGTACGACTCCGAGCGCGCGGGCGGGTTCGAGCCGCTGCGGTTCCTGCCCGAGGGCGACAAGCGCGTCGTGCTGGGGCTCGTGACCACGAAGACCGGAGAAGCTGGAGAGCGCCGACGACATCCGTCGCCGCATCGATGAGGCCGCATCCTTCGCGCCGCTCGATCAGCTCGCCCTGAGCCCGCAGTGCGGGTTCGCCTCCACGGAAGAGGGCAACGAGCTCACCGAGGATCAGCAGTGGGCGAAGGTGCGGGCCGTCGTCGACATCGCCGCATCCGTCTGGAGCTGAGCGGACTCAGCGCTTCTGGGGTGCCGGGATGGGCTCGCCCTTCATCGCCGCCTCGTCGATCTCGGCCTGGTTCGCCAGGAACGGCGTGCCGTGCGTGTGGAAGGTGGGCACGGTCTTCGCGCCCCACGCCTGACCCTTGGCGCGTTCGGCCTGCGACCACTCCACGACCGGCCAGTCCGGGTCGAGGATGAGGCGTGCGCCGGCGTTGGCGAGCTCGATGCGGTTGCCGCCCGGCTCCCACACGTAGATGAAGAACGTCTGGTTGATGGCGTGCTTGTAGGGCCCGAACTCGATGTGCACGCCGTTCTCGAGGAAGATGTCGGCGGCCTTGAGGATGTCCTCGCGGGTGTCGGGGGCGAGCGCGAAGTGGTGGAAGCGGCCGTGCTCGCCGGTCCAGTCCTCGCTGTAGACCACGTCGTACGACTTCTGCTGGAACCGGAACCACCAGGCCGCGTACCCGCCGCCGTCCAGCCGTACCCGCTCGGACTCGCGGGCGCCCATGACGTCGCGCCAGAACTCGCCCGCCTTCGTCACGTCGCTGGCGAGGTAGTTGATGTGGTCCATCCGGCGGGCGTTGACGCCTCGCCCCGGGAACGCGGACGCCTGGTTCTTCAGGGCGGGGCGATCCTCGTCGTCGGGCACGTAGTGCTCGGTGTCGTAGTAGATGCCCATGAGGTGGCCATCCGGGTCCTCGAACTCGTACGAGCGGCCCACGCCGACCTCGGGCTCGCGCCAGCCGTGACCGAGGCCCGCCGCCTCGATCGCTGCGACGCGACGCTCCAGAGCCTCGGGGCTCGTGACGCGGAACAGCGTGCGACCCACGCCGTTGGTGTCGGATGCGGTGAGCTTGAGCGTGTAGAGCTGGTACTCGTCCCAGCAGCGGAGGTACGCGGAGTCGCCGATGCGGGCGACCTCCCGCATCGCGAGCAGGTCGCGGAAGAAGTGCAGGCTCTCCTCGAAGACGGGGGTGAACAGCTCGACGCCGCCCAGGTGTGCGAGGTCGAAGTTGTCGCGCGTGGCCATGGTGTGTCCTCTCTGACAGTCAGCGGCGGGGCCGGGGAAAGACGAGCCCGTCGAAGATCTTTCGTGCGGTGCGGACCGACGACGAGCTCGCGCGCCAGCCGGAAGCGGCGTCGCCGGTGACGGCGACGGTGGCGGCGAAGGTGCCGCCGGGGTGTTCGAGCAGCGTCTGCTCGCCGTCGCCGAGCACGGCGAAGGCGGAGCCGACGGCGCCAGGGATGCGGATGCCGGCGGCGACGGATGCGGCCATCAGCACCCCGATCGTGGGGTGCACTTGCGCGGGGATGAACGCGCGGGTGCTGACCGCACCGCCGCGACGCGGCGGTGACAGCAGGAACATCTTGGGCACGGTCTGGGCGGAGACGTCGCCCAGACCGAAGAGTGGGCCCGCCGCCCGGCGGATCGTCTCGACTCGCTCGCGGAGCTCGGTGCGGGACTCGAGCTCTTCCGGGCTCTCGTCGCCGGTGACGTCGAACTCCGCCGCATCCATCAGCACGACCGGCATCCCGTTGTCGACGAGGGTCACGCGGTGGCCCGCGATCTCATCCGTCGGCGATCCGGTGGGAAGCAGCGGCTTCTGCCCGCGGGTGGTCAGGGCGATTCGGCCGGCCGTTCCCGGCACGCCCGCGATCACCTCGTCGCCGTCGTAGTCGACCCGTCCGCCCGGCGTCGCGAACCTCGCTTCGGCGATGTCGCCCGTGTTGAGCAGGCGGATGCGCACGACGGTCTCACCCGCATCCGCCGTCAGGAGGCCGCGCTCGATCGCGAATGGGCCGACCGCGGCCAGCAGGTTGCCGCACGTCTGCGCATCGGCGACGACGGGCTCGTCGACGCCCACCTGGAGGAAGAGGTAGTCGATGTCGCATCCGGTCTCGCTCGAGCGTTCGACGACGGCCACCTTCGATGTCAGCGGATGTGCGCCGCCCACTCCGTCGATCTGCGCCGGATCGGGGCTGCCCATGATCCGCAGCAGCAGGTCGTCGCGCTCGGACGGGTCGGCGGGCAGGTCGGACGCGAGGAAGAAGGCGCCCTTGGAGGTGCCGCCGCGCATGAGCAGGCAGCGGATGCCGTCTCGTACCGGATCAGGAGTCGGCATCGCGTCGCTCCGCCTGAGACACGTAGGCGACGCCGAGTTCGGCGATGACCGGTCGCAGACCGTTGATGTCCATGGAGCTGGCCCCGGCCTCGTACTTCGCGCGGTTGGTCGCCTCGCGTGCCGCGCGGGAGCGGGCCGCATCCAGAACGGCCGCCGCCCGCATCCGCGGAACGACCGTCACACCGTCATCGTCGGCGACCATGATGTCGCCGGGCTCGACGACGACGCCGTCCAGAACCACCGGAACGTTGACCGAGCCCGGGCTGTCGCGCAGGCATCCCTGCGCCGAGACGTAACGGCTCCACGCGGGAAAGCCCATCGTGCGCAGTTCGGCCGTGTCGCGCACGCCTGCGGAGGTGACGTATCCGCGTACTCCCTTGACCTGCATCTGCGTGGCCATGAGCTCGCCGATGTGTCCGAACGGCGAGGGGCCGGTCGCGACCACGACGATCACGTCGCCGGCGCGGGCCTGCTCGATCGCCACATGCACCATGAGGTTGTCGCCGGGAGCGGTGAGCACGGTGACGGCGCTGCCGGCGATCGCCGCACCCTGCTGGATGGGGCGGATCGCGCTGCCGGCGTAGCCGGTACGACCGAGCGCTTCGTGCACGGTCGCCGAACCGAGCTCGGCGAAGGCGTCGACGAGGTCGGCGTCTTCGCGCGCGACATCGGTGACGACGACGTGCGGGCTCATTCGAGCACTCCGGTGACCTGCGGGAAGTAGCGCATGTACGCCTCGCCCATCGTGTCGTGGGCGAGGCCGAGGTTCGGGCCCGCGTTGCGCTTGACCTGCACGCCGCGGCGCACCGCCAGATCGCTGTAGTACGACCACATGTGCTTCTGCGCCGGCAGGCATTCCATCGCCTGGCGCTTCTTGTCGAACGCCGCCGTGATGTCCAGCAGCACGTCGGGCACGAAGCCGCACTGCTCGGGCTGGTGCGGTTCGAAGAAGAACACCGGCGGGGCGCCGATGATGGTCTCCTTGGTCGGGAACGACCCGTCCGAGTTCGCGACACCGATCGCCTGCGCCAGCACCCGCGCCTCGAGCGCCATGCGCGCGGCGGCCGGGTGATCTCCGTTGTACGGGTCGTGCAGCGGATGCGTGAGCACGACGGTGGGCTGCACGCGGCGGTAGACATCGACCAGTCGCGCGACGGCCTCGGGCGACTCGCGCAGCGGGTAGTCGCCCAGATCGAGGAACTCGATGTCGGCACCGAGGGCGGATGCGGCCGCCTCCGCCTCGGCCCGACGGATCTCCTTGATCTCCTCCAGCGACTTCCCGGCCAGCCACTGACTCGCGGACTCGCCGCGCTCGCCGAAGCTGAGGCAGACCACCGTGGCGCGCTCGCCGCGCATGGTGGCGGCGGCGATCGCGCCGCCGGCCCGCCAGACGAAGTCGCCCGCGTGGGCGCTGACCACGAGTAGCGCCGGGGTGACTGCAGTCATATCCGCTCCTTGGTTCGGCGGCGTCGAGCCGACGCGCGACGGCAGGCGTCCGGAGTCGACGCCGGTGCCGATTCGTGGGCTCAGCGAAGCACACCGCCTGCGAAATGGTCAAGATTTTGTTGACAATCCGAGACGGCGAAACCACTATGGGCAGAGGTAAAAGCCGCCTATCATCGCGGCAGGCCCCCAGACGAGGAAGTCGAGGCAATCATGGCGCGGACGCTGCAGGAGCTGCTGGACGAGCGAGGAAACACCGTCGAGATGCTGCGCGATTCGCAGCTCGGCACCTACATCTATCCGGTCGTGCCGGCCGAGTTCACCAACTGGCGCCGGGAGCAGAAGGCGTGGCGCGAGACAGCCGTGCTCTACGACCAGACGCACCACATGGTCAACTTCTTCGTGTCGGGCCCGGATGCGCTCAAGCTCCTGAGCGACACGGGCATCAACTCCTTCGCGAACTTCCCGGTGAACACCGCCAAGCAGTTCGTGCCGACCGCATCCAACGGCGGCGTCATCGGCGACGGCATCCTCTTCCACGAGGCCGAGAACGAGTACGTCTACGTCGGCCGCGCGCCGGGCGCCAACTGGCTGCAGTTCCACGCCGAGACCGGTGGATACGACGTCGAGTTCCGCTACGACGACCGCTCGCCCTCGCGCCCCTACGGCGCCGCCGTCCACCGCGACTACTACCGCTTCCAGATCCAGGGCCCGAACGCCTGGGACATCATCGAGAAGCTCAACGGCGGCCCGCTCGAAAAGGTGCGCTTCTTCCACATGGGAGAGATGACGATCGCCGGCGAGAAGGTGCGCACCCTCCGCCACGGGATGGCGGGCGCGCCTGGCCTCGAGATCTGGGGACCGTACGCGCAGCACCAGAAGATCCGCGACGCCGTGCTCGAGGCGGGGCGCGAGTTCGGCATCGAACCCTGCGGCTCGCGCGCCTACTCCTCGAACACGCTCGAATCCGGGTGGATCCCGTCGCCGCTTCCGGCGATCTACACCGGAGAGGGCGAGCGCGCGTATCGCGAGTGGCTGCCCGCCAACAGCTATGAGGCGATCAACGCGCTCGCGGGCTCGTTCGTCTCGGAGAACATCGAGGACTACTACCTCAACCCGTGGGAGCTCGGTTACGGCTCGTTCGTGAAGTTCGACCACGACTTCATCGGCCGCGACGCGCTCGAGAAGATCGACCCGGAGACGCAGCGCAAGAAGGTCACGCTCGCTTGGAACGACGAGGACCTGGCCAAGATCCTCACGAGCGTCATCGACCGCGAGGGCGTGGGCTACCAGTTCTTCGACCTCCCGAACGCGAACTACGGCTCGTCGAACTACGACGCGGTGATCGATGCCGACGGCAACAACGTCGGACTCTCGCTGTTCACCGGTGTCACGGCGAACGAGAAGCGCGGACTGTCGCTCGCGACGGTCGACCGCGACGTGCCGGTGGGCGCCGAGGTGCGGGTCGTCTGGGGTGAGCCCGACGGCGGCTCGAAGAAGACCACGGTCGAACCGCACGACCAGATCGCGGTGCGCGCTGTCGTGAGCCCGGTGCCGTATGCGGTCACCGCGCGCGCCGAGTACCAGGGCGGGTGGCGCACCACCGGAAGCCTCTGAGCGAGCGCCCCGCGCGACGAAGCGGTCGCGCGGGCCGCTCCGGAACCTCAGGTGCCTCGGCGCCCACGTGACGCCCCCGCAACTCTCTCGAGTCGGGGGCGTCGCGCATGTCAGGCCGTCCTCTCGCCGTGGATGGCCTCGAACCGGCCGGAGGAGCCGCGGATGGCGCGGGCCACCGTGTCGAAGAGCCAGTCGAGCGCGGCGGGATGCTGCGAGCTCGACCGGCGGTAGAGCGCGATCTCCACGGGCGGCATCTCGAACGGCAGCGGCCGCACCACGAGCGGCCACGTCTGCGCCCACCCGAGCGCGATCGTGTCGGGCAGCGTCGCGATGAGGTCGCGGCTGCGCGCGAGAAGCGGCGGAAGCGACGCGAGGTGGTTCACGGCGATGCGGGCATCGACCTCGATGCCGTGCGCGCGACGCGCCTCGGCGAGAGCGGGCGCGCCGGAGTCGCTGGCGACGGCGACGTGGGAGGCCGCGGCATACGCGTCAAGCGTCAACGGCTCGTCGGCCAGCGGATGCGCGGCCGACATCGCGACGCCGTAGCCCTGCGACTTGAGGACCGTCCGCCCGAACGGGCCCGGCACATGCGAGGGCGTGACGGCGAGATCGACGACGCCGCGCCCCAGCCAGTCGGGGAGGGCGGCCACATCCATCGGCACGACCTCGATCCGCATCCGCGGGGCCTCGGCGCGCACGGCCCGCACGATGGCGGGGAGCCACCCGATCTCACCGAGCTCGGACAGCGCGATGCGGAACGTGCGGTCGGAGTCGGCGGGTGCGAAGCGGTGCACGCCGTCGAGAGTGCGGTCGACGGCGGCGAGGGCATCGCGGAACCCCGGATAGACGCTGTCGGCCAACGGGGTGGGCTCCATCACGCGGCCGACGCGTCGGAACAGCGGGTCGTCGAGCTCCCGCCGCAAGCGCCCGAGGGCCTGGCTCACCGCCGGTTGGGTGACGTACAGGCGACGCGCGGCGCTGGTGAGACTCCGGGTCTCGGCGATCGCCACGAACACGCGGATGAGGTTGAGATCCACCGTCTGCTCCCGACTGAGGCATCCTTGCCTCCGCATAAGCATGGGTAATCGAGATGCCTCCCGTCGATGCCTCCGGGTTTCTTAACCTGTGGATGCGGGCACGGCCGCCCGTCCGAACGAGGGAGTTCACATGTCCGCATCCGCTTTCGACGCCATCGCCCGCGCGGGGAGCGCGGTGGATCTGCTCCGCAATGCGCAGAGCAAGCCGACGATCTTCCCGGTGACGCCGGAGTTCAGCAACTGGCGCAGTGAGCAGCGGTCGTGGCGGGAGAGCGTGGCGCTGCTGGATCAGTCGCACCACATGACCGACCTGTTCATCTCGGGGCCGGATGCGCTGCGGCTGCTGAGCGACACCGGCGTCAACTCGTTCGCCCGGTTCCCGGTGGATGCGGCGAAGCAGTTCATCGCCGTCAATCACGAGGGCTACCTCATCGGCGACGCCATCCTGTTCCACCTCGACGAGCAGCTGTTCGACCTCGTGGGCTGGTACATGGTGCTGGACTGGGTGCAGTTCATCGGCGAGACCGGCGGCTACGACGTCACGTTCGAGCGCGACGCCAACACGCTCATGCGCGAGCCCGGCGTCGATCCCGTCTTCTATCGCTACGAGCTGCAGGGCCCGCACGCGCTCGCCCTCATGGAGAAGCTGACCGGAGCGCCCGTGCCGCCCACGAAGTTCTTCGGCATGGCCACGTTCGACATCGCCGGTGTCACCGTTCGCTCGCTGCGGCACGGCATGGCCGGTCAGCCCGGATTCGAGCTGTTCGGGCCGTGGGCGGACGGCGCCCGCATCCGCGAAGCGATCATCGCGGCGGGCGAGGAGTTCGGCCTCGTGCTCGTGGGGGCGAAGGCGTACTCGTCCGCGAACCTCGAGTCGGCCTGGGTCCCGTCGCCGCTGCCCGCGATCTTCTCGGGCGCGCAGATGGACGACTACCTCGCGTGGCTGCCCGCCGCCCGTCTCGGCTCCCTCGCCGGGAGCTTCGTCTCCGAGCGCATCGAGGACTACTACCTCACGCCCTACGACCTCGGGTACGGGCGCAGTGTCGCGTTCGATCACGACTTCATCGGCCGCGCTGCGCTCGAAGCGCACGCAGCGGCCGAGCAGCGCGTGAAGGTGACGCTCGTCTGGAACCCCGACGACCTCGCCGCCGCGCAGCGCTCCCTCGTCGAAGACGGACTGCCGGCGAAGTACATCGACTTCCCGAAGGCGCGGTACGGCCTCTATCAAGTCGATAGCGTGCGCGCCGACGGCGTGGATGTGGGCATCTCGCACGACTGCGGCTACATCACGAACGAGCAGGCCTTCGTGTCGCTCGCGAGCATCGCCGCCTCGCACGCCGAACCCGGGACCGAGGTGGTGCTCACGTGGGGCGAGGAGCCCAACTCGGCCAAGCCCGCCGTCGAACGGCACCGGCAGGTCGAGATCCGCGCGACGGTCGCCCCGGCGCCCTACTCCCGCTTCGCCCGGGAGAACTACCGCGCGGGGTGAGGGGGCGCGGGCGTCCTGGCGTGCCGTGGAGGTCCCCTCGGGCAGGGCGGCAGGTCGCGCTGGTCTGCTCCCGCTCGAGCGGGCCTTCCCGCATCCCCTGCATCCGTGTCTCACTCGTGCACGTGAATCAGCCGATAGGCGTGAACAATCGAGACACGCAAGATCCGGTGCCCTATCCGTGTCTCAATCGCGCACGCGGAGCGCCTCGTTGACCTGCAAAAGTGAGACACGGAGGGCCGCTGCGCTGGGCAACTCCGTGAGCGGCGGCCCCGTGTCTCAGCCCTGTCCGGGAGCTCCGTACGTGCCGCCGTCGGGCAGGGGCGGGCAGGTGGCGGTGTCGGTCTGGGCGGCGACCGCAGCCCGGATGGCGACGTCGGCATCCGTCTTCGCGAGCGTGTAGACGACACCCTCCTGCGCGCCTTCCGCGGGGATGTAGCCGATGATCGCCGAATCAGATCCTGGACCATCCTCGGCCAGAGGCCAGAAGTGTGTGGTGATGAGGTCGGCCGGGGGGTTGCCGAGCAACCAGTTGCCGGCGGCGGCGACCGTGGTGTTCGGGACCAGCCAGTAGCCCCTCAGCTCTTCGTAGGGGCCGCACGGCCATGTGGTGCCCGAGTTGAATCGGATGGGCGACTTCTCCAGACGAACGGCCCCTGGCGGCACGCTTGTCGCATCCAGCCACGCCTGGGCTTGCGCCAGGGCCGCCGCCTCTCCGGCGGAGGGCGCCGGCGACTCGCTCGTCGCGACGGGAGCCGGTTCCGCGCCTTCGTCCGCTGCGGTCGCGCCGGACGCGCACCCCGTCAACGCGACACAGGCCAAGAGGATCACCACGGGAGCCGAGAGTGAGCGAAGCCGCATAGCCCCAACATAGTGTGGGCTCAGCGCCGCATGGTGGGACGGATGAGGCGGGCGCCGCATTCTGCGCTCATGCTCCGCGCGCGCGGCCGTGTCCGTGTCCGTGTCTCACATGTGCACGCAGATCGCCCATGATGCGTGAACAAGTGAGACACGCCAGCGCATCGCGCTGCAAGGGCCGTGCTCCACTCGCCAAGTGGCAGCCCGTGCGGGTGCCCGGGCCGTGAGGGCGCGGCGCTCACGCGGGGCGGTGGCCTCGCTCGTCGAGCGACCGGCGGGCGCGGCGCAGGAGTTCGCCCAGCGTCTCGCGCTCGGCGTCGTCGAAGTCTGCGAGCATGAGGTCCTCGACCACCGCGATCTGCGGATCGAGGGCGGCGAGGGCGGCGGCGCCCGCATCCGTCAGGTACAGCAGGATCCGCCTGCCGTGCGCCGGGTCGCTCTCGCGGCGCACGAAGCCCTCGGCCACGAGCGGGTCGATGATGCCGGCCATCGTCTGCGCACGCACGAAGGATCGGCGGGCGAGCTCGGAACTGCTGATGCCGGGGCGCCGGTGGAGCACGGTGAGCGCCGTGTATTGCGCGCCCGTCATCCCTGCCGCCGCGCATGCGGCGAGGAACCGGGGGCGCAGGGCGAGCTCGAGCTGCTTGACCATGTAGACGAGACTGCCTCGCTGTGCCGACATCCGGGCCTCCTCCGCGGCGATCACGCTAGCGCACCCGCGACGGGAATCTCGCAGCGTGCGTCCCACTCACTCGCCGGACGCGACGACGCGAGCGCCGCGGACGTCGACGAGGAGCGCTTGGTCGTCGCGCAGCGGTTGCAGGCGGTGGTCGACGCCGTAAGTGTCGAGGATGCGGTCGATCAGTTCCGGCGGGTACGGCGGGAGCAGCCCATCGGCATGGGGAACGACTGTCGTGTCGATGAGCGCCAGGCCCCGCGTGTCGCGCAGCAGCGGGCCGTCGGCCGGGTCGTCCATGAGTGACGCGGGAGCGATATCGGGGCCCGCGATGATCGACCCGGCACTCGTCCCGATGTACGGAAGACCGGCCCGCACGTGGTCGACGATCACGGCGTCGTTGCCTGTCGTCTTCAGCGCCTCGAGGAGGGCGAAGGTGCTGCCACCGGCCACGTAGAGCGCGTCGAGACCGCCGAGCGTCGCATCCAGCTGATCCGGCTCCACATCGCGCGCGATGATCTCCCGCACCTCATGGCCCAGGGCCGAGACTCGCGCTCGCTCTGCCGCAACGAACGGGGCACCGGCCATTCCGGCCTGCGCATCCGTCACGTAACCGATCGTGAGTCGGCGATCCGTAGCTTCGCTCGCGTCGGCCAGGAAGGGAGCGAGAGCCCCGGATTGCCAGGACAGCAGGAGAAGCCTCATGCTTCGACGCTATCCGGCGCCCCCGACGCCCACGGTGCGCGGGTGTTGACGGATACTCGCGCACGCTCTACTGTTTCAGGCATCCTGAAATACGCGCAAGGATGCGCAAGGAGGACACCGTGGCCGAATCCACCCGACTCTCGCTCACCATGGCCGATCTCGCCGGTTCCGCCGGCCGGACGTTCGGACCGTCGTCCTGGCGGCGGATCACGCAGGACGAGGTCGACCTCTTCGCGCGCGTGACCGGTGACGACAACCCCATCCATCTCGACGCCGAGGTCGCTGCGGCGACCCCGTTCGGCACGCGCATCGCACACGGACTGCTCACCCTGAGCCTCGTGGTGCCGCTCATGGCAGAGGTCTTCGAGGTCGAGGATGCGGGCATGGGCATCAACTACGGCCTGAACCGCGTACGCTTCCCCGCCCCCGTGCCCGTGGGCAGCCGCATCCGCGTGTCGGGAGAGGTGCGCACCGCGAGCGAGGTCGCCGGGGGCATGCAGATCGAGGTGCCGGTGACCTTCGAGGTCGAGGATGCGGCCAAGCCCGCGTGTGTGGCGGAACTGGTGCTGCGCTACTACCACTGACGCGCCGAGCGGACGCCGCCGTCCGCGCTCGGCTCCCCGCCGCCACGCGGGAGACATCGGACGAAGGGGTTCGGATGAGAGGCCACTACAGCGACGTGTGGCAGGAGGTCGCGCGCGCGTTCGGCGACCGGCCGGCGGTCGTCACGCCCACGGGCACGATGACCTACGAGCGGTTCGCGCGCGACGCCGGCGCCCTGTCGGGGTATCTCGCACGGGCGGGGCTCCGACCCGGGG
Source organism: Microbacterium sp. KU4F (assembly GCF_056868075.1). Taxonomy (NCBI): domain Bacteria; kingdom Bacillati; phylum Actinomycetota; class Actinomycetes; order Micrococcales; family Microbacteriaceae; genus Microbacterium; species Microbacterium sp. KU4F. Next base: position 2,331,126 of record NZ_CP200324.1, read on the forward strand.
ACTCGGTCGCGATCCTCCTCTACAACCGTCCCGAGTACCTCGTGAGCCTCTTCGCCTGCTTCGCCAGTGCGATCGCGCCCGTCCCGCTGAACTACCGCTATCGCGCGGTCGAGGTGCGCGCGCTGCTCGAGGATTCCGGTGCGAGGGTGCTCGTGTACCCCACCTCGCTCGCGGACGTGGTGCGCGATGCGCTCGAGGGCTGGGAACAGGCGCCGCAGCTCATCGTGATCGACGACGGACCGGGTCCCGTGCCCGCCGTCGGGACGACGTGGACGGATGCGGTCGCCACGCCGCACGAGCTTCCCGCGACCCCGCCGGAGGGGGCGGAGCTGCGCCTGTACACCGGAGGCACGACCGGCAAGCCGAAGGCGGTCGTCTGGGCCGCCGAAGACATCCTCTCGGTGCAGCTCTACTCCATCTACGGCACGGCGGGACTCGAGGTGCCGACGTCCATGGCCGAGGTTCTCGCGATCGCGGCGGACCCGCCTCCCACCCGAACGCTCCCGCTCGCGCCGTTCCTTCACGGCACGGCCCTGTTCGCGTCGATGAACACCCTCGTGCTCGGCGGCACCGTGCTCATCCTGCCCTCGGCGCGGTTCGACGCCGACGCCGCCGTGCGGTTCGCCCTCGACGAGCGGGCCACACGCGTCATCATCGCCGGCGACGCCATCGGGCTGCCGCTCGTCGAGGCGCTCGAGCGCAGCGGCGTCACCGGCTTCGGCGAGGTCCATTCGATCATCAGCTCGGGGATGCGGCTCAGTGCCCAGGTGAAGCGCCGGTTCCACGAGCGGGCCGACATCGTCATCACCGACCTGCTCGCTTCGACGGAGGGCGGACCCTACGCCGTCAACGTCACCGCATCCTCCGCCGATCTGCCGGGCGAGCTGCGCCTGCTGCCCGGTGCGGTCGTGCTCGACGAGAACCTGCAGCAGGTGCAGCACCTCGACGGGGGTCGCGGCATCCTGGCGTTCCGCGGCACGCTGCCCAAGGGCTACTTCCGCGACGAGGAGAAGACGCGAGCGACCTTCCCGGTCATCGACGGCGTGCGCCACGTCATGCCCGGCGACTGGGCCCTCGCGCACGGCGACGGGACGGTCGAGCTGCTCGGTCGGGGAAGCTCCGTCGTGAACACGGGCGGCGAGAAGGTGTATCCGGCCGAGGTGGAAGAGGCGCTGCTCGCCTTCCCGGCCATCGGCGACGCCGTCGTGTTCGGCATGCCCGACCAGCGCTACGGCGAGGTGGTGACTGCCGTCGTCGTTCCCGCAGGCGGGGCGGCGATCGACGCCGACGCCCTGCGCACGCATCTGGACGCCCGCCTCGCCGGGTACAAGAAGCCGCGTCACCTCGTGATCCGGGACAGCCTCGAGCGCAGTCCGCACGGCAAGATCGACCTCCCGCGGCTCAAGGCCGGGTTGCAGGCGCTCGTCGGCGGCGTCGACGCTCCGACCGGCACGACGCGCATCGTGCACTGACGTCCCTGCGTTCCCTGGGTCGCGAGACTGCACTTTGGGCACGAGATCACTGTGTTCACCCGTGATCTCGTGCGGGAAATGCAGTCTCGCGGGCCTGAGGGTTCACGGGTCGCTGCCCGGCGGCTTGACCCTCACGCGGCGTGAGGGCGCACGGTGGTCACATGAGCGACTTCTCCCCCGCCTTCGGCATCAGCCCCGTGCCCCCGCCAGGGCCGGATGCCGTGGCCCCCAGCTGTTCCGCGGCATCTACGGCATGCCCATGTTCGTCACGATCCCGTCGGCGGATCTCGCCGCATCCGTCGACTTCTGGACCCGCGGGCTCGGCTTCTTCGAGCTGTTCGCGATTCCGGGGCAGCTCGCACACCTGCGGCGGTGGGCGTTCCAGGACGTCCTGCTCGTTCCGGCCGCATCCGCGCAGCAGACTCCTCAGATGACGGTGAGCTTCGCCTGCGTGCTGGGACAGATCGAGGGCACCGCGGATGCGGTTCGTGCCGTGGATGCGGAGGCGGCGACCGGCCCGCGCGACACCGCGTGGAACACGCGCGATCTCGAGGTGTTGACGCCCGAGAACGTGCGGGTCGCGCTCACCGCGGCCAAGCCGTTCGATCCCGAGAGCGCCGAAGGGGTCGCGTTGCGGGCCGTGGGCATCGGCGTCGAGGGAGGTGAGAATGGTGAGCATGTCTGACGGGACGGAGCTCAGCGTCGGGCAGGCGGCGCGCCGGCTCGGCGTCACGGTGCGCACGTTGCATCACTGGGACGAGATCGGGCTCGCTGAGCCCTCCGTGCGTGAGGACAGCGGGTATCGCCGGTACGCGGGCTCCGACATGGAGCGGTTGCAGCGCATCGTCGTCTACCGCGAGCTCGGGATCGGTCTCGAGGACATCCGCATCGTCCTGGACGGGTCGGCGCTCGAGGCCGCCGACGTGCTGCGCACGCAACGCGCACGCCTGGGGGAGCGGATCGAGGAGCTCCGGCGTCGCGGCGACGACGTCGAGCGGCTGATCGACGCCTACGAGAACGGCCTCACGCTCACCGTGCGCGAGCAGGTGGAGGCGTTCGGCTCCGAGTGGGATCCGCGCTGGCCGCTGCAGGCGCGGGAGCGATACGGCGACACCGCCCAGTGGCAGCAGTATGCGGAGCGCTCGGCGAAGCGGGATGCGGCCGAGTGGGCGCGCATCGCGCACACCGTCACCGCGCTGGATGGGGAGCTGGCGGACGCCGTCGCAGCGGGCGTCGAGCCGGGAAGCGAACCCGCCGACACGCTCGTCGACCGTCACCGCGAGGTGTTCTCGCAGTACTTCCCCCTCACCGGCAGCATGCAGGTCTGCCTCGGCCGGATGTACGAGGCGGATCCCGCCTTCGCCGCGCACTATGACGGCGTGCGCCCCGGTCTCACCGCGTGGTTGCGCCGGGCGATCGACGCCCGTGCCCGCAGCGAGGGTCTCGACCCCGACACCGCCACCTGGGAGTGACCCGCGCCTGATGCGCCCCTCACTCCCTACATTCGCGCCTCCCTGCTAGGTTCCCGCGACATTGCACTTTCGCGACGAGATCACTGTGTTTACCCGTGATCTCGTGAGGGCGTGGGGACAGTCTCGCGGGAGCAGAGGGGTTTCAGTCGAAGGAGCGGAGGCGGCGCAGCTTTCTGTGGCCGAGAACGGCGGCGACCGGCTTCACCCACACGATCTCGCCGAAGCGGTAGTCCGCCCCGCGGGCGAGGCGCGCGGCGAGGTCGGGTCGCAGCATCCACAGGTATCCGCGGGCCAGCTCCGCGTGCACCGAGTTCGACACGATCTTGATCACGTCGGCGGCCTCGATCAACGGGATCGCGTTCTCGATGTTCTGCCACGTCGACCTGCTGGTCGGCTCGAGCACGGAGGGGCCGCGGTAGCCGAGCTCGTCACGGGCGTACGCAGCCATGATCTCCGCCTCGGGGATGGGGCCTTCCACCGTCCCGCCGCAGAACACCAGGATGCTGCGGGTCGCCGTCGGGTCGATCGAGCGCAGCCCTGCCCGCACGCGGTAGCGGTTCTCGCGGTTGGCCCGCGGTCCGCGATTGCCGTAGCCCAGAACCACGATGGCTTCCGTGCCGCGCGCGGATGGTGAGCCGAGGCGTCGCCGGCTGGCGCACCAATGCGTCACCTCGCCGAAGGAGAGCACCGCAACCGCTGCGGCCGTCGCGATGGCCAGAGCGAAGCGGAACGGGCGCACGTCTTCAGGATAGGAGGCGTGTCACTCCTGCCTCCCCGAGGCGGAGCCTCCGCGCCCGCGAGACTGCATTTCCCGCACGAGATCACTGTGTTTACCCGTGATCTCGTGCCGAAGATGCAGTCTCGCGGGAAAGAAGGAAAGAGGGAAGAGGGGGGGTTGGCGCGCTCAGGTGTCGCCGCGACCGAGGCGCTCGAACCACGACAGGGTGCCGCGGGTCATGTCGTCGGGGGCGCCGAGCTCTGCCAGCAGAGCCAGTGCATCGCGCACCTCCTGCTCGCGACGCGTGCGATGCGCGTGGGTCCCGGAGATCAGCCGTTCGACGAGCGCGGGGGCGTCGGGCCCAGCTTCGCCGTGAGCTGCCCTCGCATCCAGTCCGCCGCATCCGCTGCTTCCGCGGCCGTGAGCGTTTCGATGAGGAGGGTCGCGAGGCCCTTCATGAAGACGCTCCGCACCATCTTCAGACGCGCGGCGGCACCGACGGGTGCGTCGATCGTGTCGATCGGGACCCCGAGCGGGCGCAGCGATTCGGCGAGGCGCGCCGCGCCCGGGCCGCTCGCGAGCAAGGATGTGCGGATGCCGGCGCGTGTGACCGGCGCGAGCACGGCGACATCCGCGACGAGAAGACCCGCCCGCTCGGCGATCTTCTCGACCGCGCCTTTCACCTCGGGTGCGGCGGTGTTGAAGTCGGCGTACAGCGCGCCCGGCTCCAGCAGCGGCGCGACCTGCTCGGCCACCGACACTGCGGCGTGCGTGCCCACGAGGCTGATGGTCATCTCGGCGTCTGTCACCGCCTCGGCGAGGGTGTGCACGCGAGGAACAGCGGGGTCGGCCTCGCGAGGATCCGGGTCGTACCCGCGCACCACCGCGCCCGCGCGTGAGAGCCCGACGGCGTAGCGGCGCCCCGCCTCCCCGAGTCCGATGACGGCGATACGCGTCACGCGCGCACCGTCGGTGCCGCATCCGCGCGCTCGGCGAGGTCGGCGATGTATGCCCACGATTTCGCGGAGACGCCCGCGTCCGGACGCGGTCCGTGCACGACGGCCGCGTCATCGAGGCCCGAGCCATAGAGGGCCCGCAGGGCGCGGGTGATTCCGGCAGACGCCACGCGCAGGGTCTCGAGAACGGCCGCGGCGGGCGCGCCGTCGTTGGGGACGACGGCGCCGAGCGCGGCATACACCTCGCCCTCGGGCCCGCGCACCGGAACCGCCATGCCCCGTGACTCGAGGTGGATGTGGCCGGACGCGACCGCGAACCCGTCGGCGCGGATGCGGGCGAGCTCGGCTCCGAGCACCTGCGGATCCGTGATCGTGTGCGGCGTGTACGCACGCATCGGGCTGCGCAGCACCTCGTCGACGACGCCGGCAGGTGCGTGCGCGAGCAGTACCAGCCCGTTCGAGGAGGCGTGGAGCGGGATGCGCCCGCCGATCAGCGTCGCGTTGACGACCGCATCCGGCGCCGACATCCGCTCGATGAACAGCACGTCGAGCTCGGCGCGCACCCCGAGCTGCACGTGCTGACGGATGCGGGCGTGCGCCGCGGCGATCCAGGGACGTGCGACCTCCCTCAGCCCCAGAGCGCCAGGGGTGCGTGAGGCGTACTCCCACAGCCTCACGCCGAGACGGTAGGTGCGATCCGGTAGCCGCTCGAGCAGTCCCTCCTGCGTCAGCTCCGAGACCAGCCGGTGCGCGGTGGACACGGGGATGCGGGCGGTGCCGGCGATCTCACCCAGTGTGAGGAACGGATGCAGGGCGTCGAAGGCGTCGAGCACCCGCAGGTGCCGATGCAATGCCGACTCGCCGGCCGATCCTCGCGCCATCGCGACTCCTCCCGCTACCGGGACCCTACCGCGCGCCCGGCGCACGACTCAGCCAGAACTCGGCGTCGCGGGACGCCCCCCGGGTCCGCCGGGTGGTTCTGGCTGAGTCGTGCCGGCGCGGCCAACGGCCGGCGCTCAGGCGCGATAGACCGTGCGCGCCCACTCGTGGTACGGGGCGGGGGCGACGGTCGCCCGCACGAGCACCTGGCGGTGGTGCTGATCGACCGAGTCCTTCGCGGAGATCGGGTTCTCTCCCCAGACGATCTCGACCTCGTCGCCGTCGGGGATGTCGGCGTCGAGGGTCGCGAGAGACATGTACAGCTGGTCGTAGGCGATGTAGCCCGCATCCGTCGAGATACCGACGCGCTCGCCGCCCCGACGCACCTCGTCCATCTGGTACAGCCCGTAGCGTGCCTTCGGGAAGTCGAGGAATTTCGCCGGAGTCCCCGGTTCGAGCTGCGAGCGGACGACGGCGGCGACGTCGTCGGCGTTCCACAGCAGTGTGACCTTGCGTCGGCGGGGGTTCTCCGCGTGTCGCTCCAGCGCCTCGCGGCCGTGGAAGTCATGGTCGAAGCGCACCGAGCGGCCGAGCCCGATGTCGTACGGCGTCAGGTAGAAGTCGCGCACGTCGTCCGAGGTGAGGGAACCCGCTACCGATCCGATCCGTTCCGCGGGCAGCCACGACCGGTACTCGGCCATGTCGTCGTCGAAGACGGCGGGGAACGGCGTGGGCACCCAGCCCGACTCGAGGGGGGTCGCCGAGTAGGCCTTCGCGCCGACGCGGCGGATGCCGAACTCCTCGCCGGCCTCCAGGATCGTCTGCAGCACGTGCTCGTTGTCCGCCCACGGGCCGAAGAACTCGAAGCCCGGCTGTCCGGCCATGCCGTGACGCAGCGCCTTCACCGCGCGGCCGCCGATCGTGACGTCTCCGATGTGGAAGAACTTGATGTCGGGCGCCGGGCCGCCGAAGAGCTTCTCCATGACGCGGTCAGCCTCGGGGCCCTGCAGCTCGTAGCGGTAGAAGGTGGGCGGGCCCTGCCGCATGTGCGAGTTCGGTTCCAGGCGCTGATGCACGTCCTTGCCCTGCGCCGCGGCCTTCTCCAGGGTGAAACGGACCCAGTCGATGAGGATGTGGTGGCCGATGAGCACGAGGCCCTCGGGGGCGTCCTCGTTGTAGAACAGGATGCCGTCTCCCACGAGGTAGCCGGACTCGTTCACGCTGATGAGCTGTTTGGCCACGCCCGGGCGGAACGTGGCGAAGGTGTTGGGGGAGATGGAGGAGAGCACCTCGATGAGGTCGCTGCCGCCGAGGAACAGCTGCGTCATGTGATGCGACTGGTCCATCAGTGCGACCGTGGTGTTCCAGGCGCGCTGCTCATCGCGCCAGTTCGTGAACTCGGGCGCGACCGGGAACGTGAACGCCGGCCAGTTCTGGTTGCGCAGCAGCTCGAGCGGGCTTCCGGTGCGTTCGATCGCCGCGGCGAGGGATTCGGATGTCATCGTCGACCTTCCTTTCGTCGAGCCGAGCATGCGCCGGCCGGGATCGGTGGTGGGATGGATTTCCGTTCATGTGAATTCTGTGCGGCGCCGCTCGCCGTCCGCGAGAGAGTGTGATCAGAACGTGCCCCGGATTCGACGCCAAAATCGTTGACAATCTTGGGGTGACTCCGTACCGTCCCAGGAACGGGGCGAACCCCCGGTCTCGCAATGACGCGACGACACGGAAAGGCGGCCATGGCGGCTCGACTCACCCTCAAGGACGTGAACCTGCGGTTCGGCGGGATCACGGTGCTGCACGACGTCGGCTTCGACGTGGAACCCGGGCAGATCTTCGGCCTCGTCGGGCCCAACGGTGCCGGGAAGACCTCGCTGTTCAACTGCATCAGCGGGCACTACCGGCCGAGTTCGGGATCCATCACGATCGACGGCGACGAGGCATCCGGGCAGACCCCGGCGCACCTCGCGCGGCGCGGGCTCGCCCGCACCTTCCAGCATCCGGCACTGCAGCTGCACGCATCCGTGCTCGAGAACGTGATGCTGGGCGCGCACACGCGCCTTCCGGGAGGGCCCGGCGAGTGGGCGATCCGCACGCCGCGCACGTGGCGCTCGGAGCGGGAGATGCGCACTGAGGCGCTGCGGCTGCTGGAGCGCTCCGGCCTCGGCTGGGCGGCCAACCGCCACGCGGATGAGCTCTCGCACGGACTCCACAAGGCGATCGAGCTGTGCCGGGCACTCATGTCGCACCCGAAGCTGCTCCTGCTGGACGAGCCGGCGGCGGGCCTGCCGCATTCCGAGGTCGAGCAGCTCATCGCGACCGTCCGCGCCATCCGCGACGAAGACGACATCACCGTCGTGATCGTCGAGCACCACATGGGACTCATCGCGGCACTGACCGACCGTGTGGTCGTGCTCGATCACGGCCGCAAGCTCATGGAGGGCTCGGCCGCCGAGGCGCAGAGCGATCCCCGGGTGATCGAGGCCTACATCGGCAAGGAGGCCGCCGATGACGCTGCTTGAACTCATCGACGTGACCGCGTCGTACGGTCCCGTCCAGGTGCTCGACGGAGTGTCGCTGAGCGTGCCCGAGGAGGGTGCCGTCGGCATCCTCGGGGCGAACGGCGCGGGTAAGACGACCACGCTCCGCGCGATCAGCGGCATGGTGCGCACGACCGGCACCATCCGCTTCGACGGCCGCGACATCCGCGGGATGCGGCCCGAGAAGGTCGCGTCCATCGGCATCGCGCACGTGCCCGAGGGGCGTGGCACGCTCGGGGCGCTGACGGTGCGCGAGAACCTGCGGGTGGGCGCCTACCAGCGGCGCGACCACAAGGCGATCCAGAACGACATCGACTACTGCCTCGAGCTGTTCCCGAACCTCAAGGAGCGCTACCGCTCGCACGCGTCGGCCTTGTCGGGTGGGGAGCAGCAGATGCTCGCCGTGGCGCGCGCCTTCATGGCGAGGCCGCGGCTGCTCCTGCTCGACGAGGCGTCTCTGGGCCTCGCCCCGAGCACCGCGCGCACGGTCTACGACGCCATCGCGAGGCTCCGTCGAGAGTCCGGCATCGCGATGCTCGTGGTCGAGCAGAACGCGACGCTCGCCTTCCGACTCGTCGACACCGCGACCGTGCTCGAGACCGGCCGGAACGTGCTCACCGGTACGTCGGCCGAGCTCAAGGGCATGGACGAGATCCGCCGCGCCTACCTGGGAGGTTGAGAGTGGGAACCTTCATCCAACTCGTCATCGACGGGCTGTCCGTCGGATCGGTCTATGCCGCGCTCGCGCTGGCGATCGTGCTCGTCAACCAGGCGACCGGTCTGATCAACTTCGCCCAGGGCGGGATGGCGGTGCTCTCCGCCTACCTCGCCTGGTGGTTCACCGGAATGGGGGTCCCGCTGATCCTCGCGATCCTGCTCTCCGTGGGTGTCTCGTTCCTGTTCGGCGCCGTCGTCGAGCGGTACCTGATGCGTCGCTTCGAGGGCGGCGATCCCGACACCGCCGTCGTGGTGACGATCGGCCTGCTGACGCTCATCACCGGCGTCTGCGGCTGGCTCTTCACCTACAACAACCAGCAGTTCCCCTCGCTCTTCCCCCTCGACACGATCTCGGTGCTGGGGGCGTCGGTGAGTGTGCGATCCATCGGGACAACGGTGGTCATCCTCGCCATCATGATCCTGCTGCAGGCGCTGTTCGCGGGCACGAAGCTGGGGCTGGCGCTGCGGGCCGTGGCCGTGAACCCGCAGTCCGCGGCCTTCTCCGGCCTGCCGGTGAGCCGTCTGCTGATGGTCGGATGGGGGCTGGCGGCGGGTCTTGGCGCGGTGGCCGGCGCGCTCGTCGCCCCGCAGCTCACCCTCACCCCCGGGATGATGGACAACGCCCTCGTCTACGCGCTCGCCGCCGTCATCCTCGGCGGACTCTCCAGCCCCGTCGGCGTGGTCGCGGCGGCATGGATCATCGGCGTCCTGGAGAACCTCGCCGCCGTGTACGTGCCCTTCATCGGCTACGACCTGAAGGTCGCGGTGCCGTTCGTGCTCATCTTCGTCGTGCTGCTCGTGCGACCACAGGGCCTGTTCGGCCGCAGAACGGTGGTGCGTGTCTGATGGCTTCCTCCGCGTCCCTCTTCTCGCGTCGGTGGGCACGCGTCGTCGCCGTGCTCGCGGTGATCGCGTTGCTCCTGCTCCTTCCGCTCATGCTGCCCGAGTTCGCGAACCAGACGATCGCCCGCATCGGCGTCTTCGCCGTCGCCGTCCTGGGTCTGAACGTCGTCATGGGCTACACCGGGCAGGTCTCGCTCGGGCAGATCTTCTTCGTCGGGCTGGGCGCCTATGTCACCGCGTACGGCGTGCAGAACGACTGGAACATCGCCCTCGTCTTCGTGCTCAGCATCCTCATCCCCGGTGTCGTGGGGCTGGTCATCGCGCTCGCAGCGGCGCGGCTGGGCGGCCTCGCCATCGCGATGGTGACGATCGCGCTGCCGATCGTCGGCGTCCCGCTGGCCAAGCGGCTGTCGGATCTGACCGGCGGCTCGCAGGGCGTGTCGGCGCGCTTCACGGATGCGCCGGAGTGGACCGGTCTGTACGACGACCAGTGGCAGCTGTACCTCGTGATCATCATCGGCGGGATCGCGTTCCTGCTCACCCGCAACCTCGTCCGGGGCAAGTACGGCCGCGCCTTCGCGATCGTGAAGGACAACGAGGCGGTCGCCGCGGCGATGGGCGTCTCGCCGTATCGGTACAAGGTGCTCGCCTTCACCGTCGCGTCCCTCATCGGCGGCGTCAGCGGCTTCCTCTACATGGTCGTCGTGCAGTACACCTCGCCCGAGACCATGAGCTTCGGGCACTCCATCCAGCTGCTCGCGGCGATGGTCATCGGCGGTGCCGGCAGCATCATCGGATCGCTGCTGGGCGGTGCGTACTACGTGCTCGCACCGCAGCTGACGAACCTCGTCGACCCGAACCTCACGGCCGTGCTCCAGGGTGCGCTGCTGCTTCTCGTGCTCTTCGTCCTGCCGGGAGGACTCGCATCCCTCCCCGCCCGACTGAGACGGATGCGGCGGCGCCCCGACAGTGGACCGAGCCACCCATCGTCCGGCGACCTTCCCGCGTCGCCGAGCACCGAGGGAACCACCACAGAGAGGCAGAATCACCCATGAATCTGAGGAAGAGGAGCGTGCTGGGCATCGTCGCCCTGACGTCCGCTCTCGCACTGACCGTCGTCGGATGTTCGCGCGGCGGGGAGGCTCGGACGCTTCCGGCGGCGCCGCGGCCGCGAGCCCTGGCATCACCGACACGTCGATCAGCCTGGGCATCACGACGCCGCTCAGCGGCGGGACGGCGGGCCCCGGAACCTGCACGGTCGCCGGCGTCACGGCGTACTTCGGGGCGAAGAACGCCGAGGGCGGCGTGAAGTTCGGCGACGGCAAGACCCGCAAGGTCGACATCAAGGCGCTCGACGACGCGTACGACCCGCAGAAGGCCAAGGCCAACTACGACCAGCTGAAAGACAGTGTCTTCGCGATGACGGCGGGACTCGGCACGCCGACCAACCGCGCCTACCGCGAGGCGGCCATCGCCGACGAGGTGCCGCAGGTGCTCGTCATGACGGGTGACCCGATCTTCAGCGAGACGAACGAGAGCCCCTGGCAGCTCGGCTTCGTGCCGATCTACCAGAACGAGGGAGAGGCCTTCGGTAAGCTCCTGGCCGCATCCGGCGAGAACCACAAGGTCGCCGTGCTCTACCAGAACGACGACTACGGCGAGGGCTACCTCGAGGGCTTCAAGAACGCGGTCGAGGGCGCGAGCAACATCGAGATCGTGAAGGAGCTCACTTACGAGGCGACCGACACGGCCGTCGATGCGCAGCTGACGGAGCTCGCGAGCTCGGGTGCCGACGTGTTCTTCAACGCGATGTCGATCACCCCGCTCGTGATCTCGTCGCTGCAGAAGGCGCAGCAGCTCGGATGGAGCCCCAGCTGGTTCCTGCCGTCGAACACGTCGAGCCCGACCGCCATCCTGCAGCCCGGCAACGCCGGTGCGTTCCCTGGCGTGTACTCGGTGTCGTTCTCGAAGGCGCCCGCGAGCCCCGCGTTCGCCGACGACGAGGACGTGCAGACGTTCCTGACCGACCTGAAGCAGTACGCGGACTACCAGGACATGCCCGCCTTCCCGCACTGCATGTGGAGCTTCATGGTGGGGGCGACCCTCGAGCAGGCCTTCGAGAAGATGACCGAGCCGACGCGCGAGAACTTCATGGAGGCGCTGCGCTCGATCAGCGACTTCCAGGCGCCGTTGATGCTCGACGGCACCGCCGTCGACACCACCGTGGACGGTCAGCCGGCCGTGTCGTCGGTGGTCGTGCAGAAGTACAACGGACAGGGGTACACCACGGTCGAGTCCTTCGGCTGACCCGCATCGTGGCCTGCGGGGCCCGGGCGGCGTGTCTGCCCGGGCCCTGTTCGTGAGCGGGGGAGAGAGGCCGCGTGCTACTCGAGTGTGCGGAGCACCGCGACGATGCCCTCGAGATGTGCACGGGTCGCGGCCTCCGCGGCATCCGGGTCCCTCGCGATCACGGCGTCGATGATCGCGATGTGCTCGGGCCCCGACTGCGTCGCGCGGCCCGGCTGGAAGGCGAGGCGGAACTGATGCCGTGCGGACTGCGCGCGCAGCCGCTCGAGCAGCTGCGTGGCGGTGGCATGGCCGCTCAGATCGCGGATGCGCCGATCGAGATCCTGGTTGAGCCGTGAGTACTCGAACAGGTCGCCACGGGTGATCGTGTCCTCGATCGCCGCGCGCAGCGCGCGCAGCTCCGCGACGTCGTCGGTGGTGGCGTTCTCGGCCGCCTTCCGCGCGCACAGCGACTCTAGGCCGATCCGCACCTCGACGATCTCCACCGCCTCCTCGACCGTGATCGCCCGTACCCGGGCGCCGCGGTTCGGAAGGCGTTCGACGAGTCCCTCGTTCGCGAGGTTCAGCAGTGCCGTGCGCACGGCCGCGCGGGTGGCGCCGAACCGCTCCGAGAGGTCGGCCTCGATCAGCCGCTGATGTGGGGCGAACTCACCCGCCAGCAGCGCGTCGCGGATGCGCAGGGTCAGGTCTGCGGACGCGGCGCCGGTCTCAGCGGCGGGCAGAGCGGTCATCGCGGGTCCTCTCCGGCGCGGTGTCGGTCCCGGCCATTCGAGACATTGTCGCCGATTCTCGCGCCGATTCGAAGGCCGGCTCGCGGTGCCTGCGCCCCGACCTGTCCGTGCCCGGCACCATTCTGGAAGGCGCCGCAGGGCGAAGGAGGAGCGTCCCGGGGCGCGGGACGTGGGTGCGGAGTATGCGGGCGTGACTCGTAGCATCGAGATCATACTCAGAGACGAGGCGACGATGACAGACACTTTCCGCGTGGCGCTCACCCGCGACTTCCGCGACGATGACGGTTCGATCGGCTGGGGCGATGTGGGGATGGCCGAGCTGGAGGCGGAACCCGGGATCGAGTGGGAGTTTCTGCCGGTGAACGAGACTCCGCTCTCGCCGGGAGCGCTGGCTGGATTCGACGGCGTGATGGTTCTCGGCAACGCCGTCGATGCGGGCTCGCTCGTGGGAGCCGACCGGCTCAAGGTGCTGGCCCGGTTCGGGGTCGGCTACGACACGATCGACATCGACGCTTGCACGGCCGCAGGCGTCCCGGTCACGACGACTCCCGACGGGACACGCCAGCCGATGGCTCTTGCCGCTGTGACGCTGCTGTTCGCCGTCGCACACAACGTCCGTCAGAAGGACCGCATCGTTCGCGAGCGCCGCAACTGGGAGGAGCGTTACCAGTACAACGGCCTGGGGCTTCCCGGGAAGACGCTCGGCATCATCGGGTTCGGCAACATCGGACGCGAAGTGCAGCGCCTCCTCGGCCCGCTGGAGATGCGGCTCCTCGCCTACGACCCGTACCTTCCGGCCGAACGAGCGGCCGAGCTGGGTGCCGAGCTGGTCCCTCTCGAGCGGGTCATGGCCGAGTCGGACGCGATCGTCGTCACCGCTGCGCTCACACCGGAAACCCGTCATCTCGTGAACGCGGAACGAATCGGCATGATGAAGCCGGGAGCCGTGCTGGTCAACGTCGCCCGAGGTCCGCTCGTCGACCAAGCCGCGCTCGCGCGCGCGCTGCAGGCGGGCGCGATCCGCGGTGCGGGGCTGGACGTGCTCGAGAAGGAGCCGGTCGACGACGACGACCCGATCCTGGAGTGCGACAATGTGCTCCTATCCCCACATGCGACCGGCTGGACCGATCTGCTCGCCTACGGCAACGGATCCGGATGCATCCGCTCGCTGCTCGAGGTCAAGCGGGGCTACCGTCCCTCCCATCTGGTGATCAACCCCGCGGCGTTCGACCACGTGCGGTGGGCAGGGGTTCCCGAGGCCCCGGCGGCGCGCTGATGGCGCGGCGCAAGAGCCTCCGGGCACGTCTGCAGGCGAAAGAGGTCATCGTCGGGACGTTCGTCATCGCGTTCCCCGGCGTCGCCGTGGCGCGTATCGCCGCCGGCGCCGGCGCCGACTTCGTCCTGATCGACGGTGAGCACACCGGATTCGGCTGGGAGACCATGACCCCCGTGCTCGCGGCCGTCCGCGACGCGGGGTCCACGCCCTTCGTCCGCATTCCCGCGGCATCGCGCGAGAACATCGCGCTCGCTCTCGACATCGGCGCGACCGGGCTCATGATCCCGATGGTGAGCACGGCAGAACAGGCCGCGCAGATCGCTTCGTGGGCACGGTACCCGCCGCTCGGGGTGCGAGGGGCCATGTTCGGGCTCGCCGCCCACGACTTCTCCGTGGTCGACCCTCACGCGGCGATCAAGAAGTCCAACGACGAGACGATCGTGATGGTCCAGATCGAGACGGCGGAGGGACTTGAGAACGTCGAGGAGATCGCAGCCGTGCGCGGGGTCGACATCCTGTGGGTCGGTCATTGGGATCTGTCGATCAGCATGGGAATCCCGGCCCAGTTCGACGACCCTCGCTTCCAGGCGGCCTTGCGCCGCATCGTCGCGGCGGGCGAGGCGAATGGCAAGGTCGTCGGATTCCTCACCTCCGGCGCCGGGCACGCCCGGCAGCTGGTCGACGACGGCTTCCGCATGCTCGCGTTCGGCAGCGACATCGCTCTCTACCGCGAGGGAATCGTCGGCGGACTCGCCGGCGTGCGTGCCGCGCTGGAATGAGACGGACCGTCAGGTCTCGACGACGCGGGCGCGCAGGAGATCGACCGTGTCCTGGTCCAATCCACCCCGGCGGAGAACCGCGACGACGCCGCCGTGCTCGGCGCGGAGCCGGGACAGCATGGCCGTCATCGCTTCACGGTCGGCACCGAGCAGCGGGCTGATGCGGGTCGATCCCTCCGCGATCGCGCGGAAGTAGGCGTCGGACTCGCCCATCAGGTGACCGATGGACGCGCTCACTCTTGCCATGATTCGTGGTACGACCGCTGCCGATGCCGCGTAGTCGTCCGCGATGTGCTCGTCGTCGGCGCCGAGCACCGACAGCACCGCGCCGGCGAAGACGCCGGTCCGGTCCTTGCCGGCCGCGCAGTGGAAGAGTGCGCCGCCCGTGGTCTCGGCCAGAAGGCGGATGCCGGTGGCGATGGTCCCGGCTTCTGCGACCAGTGTGGCCGCATAGTAGCCGCCGACGACCTCGGGAGTCGCCGAGTCCTCTCGGAGGTGCCGGAGGAACTCGTCCGGTTCTGCGCCGCCCCGCAGCAGCGAGAGGCGATGGTAGGCGATGTCGTATCTGCCCAGCGGCCCTCGTCCGGTGTGCTCGGCCTCGTCGTCCGAGCGGAGGTCGACGATCGTGCGGACACCCGAGGCCCACAGCTCATGCGCCTGTTCCTCCGGAACCGTGGAGACGTCATCGCTCCGGAAGAGCCGACCCGCACGAATGACGCCTCCGTCCACCGGGATCCCGCCTAGGTCGCGGAGATTGTTGAGAGGGCTTGTGGGTGGGGGCATCGTGGTCATGGCGCCACCTTCTGCGCGTCGGAACGCGCGATGCGCGTGTCGAGGAGGAAATCGAACTCCGCTGGGTCGACGGGGAGGTCGACCCAACCGCGTCGTTGGTCGGACAGTGCTGCTGCGGCAAGCAGCTCCACCGTCGGGCGGGCATCTTCGAGCGACACCGCGGGGGCGACATCGCTCGCCCACGCCGAGGCGAAGTCGTCGTACACCGCGCGGTGGCTCCCACCGCCCGCGCCGACAACCGTCTGCCAGCGACCCGCAGGGAACGGATCGAAGTGGCCCCCTGCTGCGCGGGCGAATGTGTCGAAGTCCTCGTCCGCGTCGCGTCGCTCGAGGCCGGCTGCGGTCAGACGCAGCGCGGCCGCGGAGCCGTAGATCTCGAGGCTGTTGCCCTCCAGCGCGACCGCGCTGGTGATGTGCACCGCAGCGCTGGACCCCTCCGCCCACTCGATGAGAAGGTCGGCCGTGTCCTCGGCCTCGATCGGGTGCACGAGCGTGCGCATCGAGGCGAGGACACGCCTCGGTCTGCCGAGAAAGTGAACCAGGAGATCGAGGTCGTGGAGCCCCTGATTCAGCGCCACCCCGCCGCCTTCGCCGCGCCAGGTACCGCGCCATGGGCTGTCGGTGTAGTACCGAGACCGCTTGGGATAGGACGCCGTCAGGACTGCGCGGTGGATGCGGCCCAGCTCACCTGCCCGGATCGCGCGCAACGCTTCTCCGACGTCGTCGCGGAGCCGATGCTGTTGTACGACGGCGACGGTGAGTCCCGCGCCGCGCGCCTGCGCGATCAGCGCGTCGATCTCGCTCAGTCGGGCGGCGACCGGCTTCTCGACCAGGACGGAACGTCCTGCTCGGATACACCGGGCGATCAGCTCCGCGTGGAGTGGATGGGGGGCGCAGATGATCGCGGCATCCGCGTCGACCGCGAGGAGCGCATCCACGTCGGGCGCTACCGGCCAGCCGTGCGCGGACGCGAGCTCGCGTACGCGCACGGCGTCCGTGTCGTATACGCCGACCACCTCGACTCCGGCGGCGGTGAGGGCGGGCAGGTGCGCGGCCCGGAAGATGTGGGCCCCGGCTGCGATGACGACGGCGCGGATGCTCACTTCGCCTCCGCGGGGGTGACGATGTCGCCGAGCGCGGCGAAGTGGCCGCGTCCCACCTCGATCAGCTCACGATCCACGGTGCGCCACGATTCGTCGTCGGTCTCCTCCTCGACCCCGTTGCGCTCGGACTCGTCGATCACCGGAACGGCGGCCAGCAGACGACGCGTGTAGGGATGCGCGGGCATCTGGTAGATCGCGTCGGCGTCCCCAATCTCCACGATCCGCCCTCGATACATGACGGCGATGCGATCGCTCATGACCTTGACGACGGCGAGGTCATGCGACACGAAGACGAGGGACACGTCGCCCCGCTCGCGGATGTCCTGCAGCACGTTGAGGACCCGTGCCTGCACCGACACGTCGAGGGATGCCACCGGCTCGTCGCACACGATCAGCTCGGGGCCGAGCGCCAACGCCCGCGCGATCGAGATCCGCTGGCACTGTCCGCCGGAGAACTCGTGGGGGCGGCGGCCCTTCACGACGTCCATCGTCATGCCCACCTGCCGGAGGGCCGCTTCCACGCGTCGCCGACGCTCCGCGCGCGGGACGGACTGGATATCGAGGCCCTCCCCGACGATGTCGGTCACCTTGCGGCGAGGATTGAACGCCGACAGTGGATCCTGGAAGATCATCTGCACGTTGCGTCGCATCGCGCGGATGGCCGGACGGGACAACCGGGCCATGTCCTCGCCATGAAATCGGACGATCCCGCGCTGTCCGGGAGGAAGCTGGAGAATCGCTCGTCCCGTCGTCGTCTTGCCGCATCCGGACTCGCCCACGAGGCCGAGAGTCTCGCCCGGAAGCACGTCGAAGCTGACTCCCCGCACCGCGTGCACCCGCCCCGTCGCGGTCTTGAAGGAGCAGTGCAGGTCTTCGACGGTGAGCAGGGCACCGTCGCGGAACCACGCGGGTCGGGGCGTCGTCGTGGTGGCGATGGTCATCGTTCTTCCTCTCCGTCGGCCGTCGCGAGCGGCTCGAAGACGGTGCCTTCCGACACGTGCGGGTCGCCGCCCTCGCCGACACCCGCCTGCTGTCGTGCGCTGAGCACGCCCACGGCGGAGATCTCGGCTCCGGGCTCCGGCATCGGAGCGGGCACGACCTCTCCCGGGGGAGCGATGGCGTCGTCGATGCCCTCCGATGCCGTCATCCAGCGCCTCATGTCGCGCACGTCGGCATCCGCGGGCGACAGCACTGGGTCGAAGACGCTCGGCGCGCTCCCTCCCAGTGCGGGCAGCCGGGTATGTGCGGGCATGTCCAGGCGAGGGATCGCAAGACTCAGCGCGCGCGTGTACGGATGCATGGGGGCGCGGAACAGCTCGCCGGTCGACCGGCGGTCGACCACTCGGCCCCCGTACATCACGACGACGTCGTCCGTTCGGCCGGCGACGACGCTGAGGTCGTGCGAGACGAGGATCATCGCCATTCCGCGTTCCTCCTGGAGCCGCTGAAGGAGATCCAGGATTCCCTTCTGGATGGTGACGTCGAGCGCCGTCGTTGCCTCGTCCGCGATGAGCAACTCGGGGGCGCAGGTGAGCGCCATGGCGATCATGACCCGCTGACGCATGCCGCCGGAGAACTGGTGGGGGTGGTCTCGCAGACGTTCCGCGGCGCGGGGGATGCCGACTTGGTCGAGAAGCTGGATCGCGAGCTGACGCGCTGTCGCTTTCGGCATCTTCTGGTGGAATCGCACTGCCTCGGTCATCTGCGACTCGATGGTGCGCACGGGGTTGAGCGAGGTCATCGGATTCTGGAAGACGACGCCGACGCGGCGGCCGAGCATTTTCCGGCGCGCCTCCGCGTCCATTGAGGTGAGGTCGTGGCCGTCGAAGGTGATCCGCCCCCCGACCTCGGCCCCGCTGGGCGTGAGCCCGAGCACCGCGCGCAGGGCCATCGACTTCCCCGAGCCGGACTCTCCGACGATGCCGAGCGTCTGCCCTCGTTCCACCCGCAGCGACACGCCCCTCAGGATGTGCGCGGTGCCCTGGGGCGTCTCGAGATCGAGCGTCAGGTTCTCGACGTCGACCACGGCTGCGTCGCCGGTCGGAGTTGTCGTCGGCGCGGTCATAGCTTTGCCTCTCTGACGTCAGTGCGGCTGGACAGGTAGTCGCCGACGGTGTTGAAGGAGAGCACCGTGAAGAACAGCGTGACGACGGGCCCGGCGATCACCCAGGGGAACTGGCGCATGATGTCGGCTCCCGCTGCGATCATGCCGCCCCAGCTCGGGGTGGGGGCGGCGATGCCGTAGCCGAGGAAGCTGAGCGAGCCTTCGACCACGATCATGATCGCCATCGCCATCGGGATGATCGATCCGAGGACCGGAACGAGGTTGGGCAGGATCTCTCGCACCATGATCCGCAGGTCCCCCGCCCCGAGGGCGCGGGCTGCGAGGACGTACTCGCGGTTCGCGTTCGCGATCACCGCCCCTTTCGTGACGCGGATGAACAGGTCCGCGATCACCACTCCGAGCGCGATGGTGATGCCGGGCAGGGAGGCGCCGATCGCGGAGACCAGCGCGAGGAGCAGGAGCAGCGGCGGAAGCGCCGAGAGGATGTTGGCGATGACGTTCGCGAACGTCTCGGCGAATCGCCGGTAGTAGCCGCCCAGGGTTCCGACCACCAGTCCGATCACCAGGCCGATGAGAGTCGACAGGATCGCGATCGTCAGCGACACGCGTGCGCCGTAGATGATGCGCGACAGGTTGCTGCGACCGATCCCGTCCGTCCCGAGGATGCCGCCCAGCCCCAGATCGAGCGAAGGCGCCTGGGCGAGCTTGCCGATCTTCTCGTCGAAGGCGGGAAGTCCGGGTATGAGGTCCGCGAACAGGGCGCAGAGGACGAGCAGGGTGAGCCAGCCGACGGCGAGCCACAGCGCGACGGGACTCACGTGTCGTGCCCGATGCACGCGGATGCGGGGGATCAGGGGCAGGGAGGTGCCGAACCTGCGCGGTCTGAGAACCGCGTTGAACCCTTGGGTCTTCGGGCCTGGGTCCGTGGTGGTCTGGTGGTTCATCGAACACTCACTCTCGGGTCGATCCAGGCGTAGGCCAGGTCCACCACGATGAAGATCAGGACGTACGCGACGACGCAGAAGGTCACGATTCCCTGGATCATGGGCAGGTCCTTGATCGAGACGGCGTTGACGGCTTCGGCGCCGATGCCGGGGACGGCGAAGAAGAACTCGGTGATGACCGCTCCTCCGAGCAGTCTTCCAAGCGACAGTCCCATCACCGTCACGAGTGAGCTCAGTGACGGGCGCAGGGCGTGCCGTGCAACGATGCGGCCGCGGGGGAGTCCCTTCGCGCGGGCGACGAGGATGTAGTCCTCGCGCAAGGTCCCCGTCAGGTCCGAGCGGATGACCCGGTAGAAGAACGCGCCCTCGTAGAGCGCGAGGGACAGCGCTGGAAGAAATGCGTAGCGGAGGTTCTCCGCCAGTCCCTCCGTCGGGGGCGACCAGCCGGTCGCCGGGAACGCCCGCAGCCAGACGACGAACACGAGCGAGAGCATCACAACGGCGACGAAAGAGGGGATGCTGAGCAGCGCCGACGACACCAGGTTCAGCGCGCGGTCCAGAAGCCGTCCCGCACGCAGCGCGGCGATCATCGCCAGCGGCAGGGCGACGGCCAACGCCAGCACGAGCGCGAGGATCGCGATCTCACCGGTGACGGCCAGGCGCCTGAGCAGCACGTCGGTGACGGGCTCGTGGGTGAACAGCGTGGACCCGAAGTCGCCGTGCAGAGCGTTTCCTGCCCATTCGAGGTAGCGGATCCAGAACGGGCGGTCGAAGCCGAGCTGCTGGTTGATGGCGTCGACCTGGTCCTGTGTCGCGGAGTCCCCGAGGATCGCCTGTCCCGGCGATCCCGGCATGAGGTCCGTGAGCGCCGATGCTCCGATCGTGACCACGATCAGCACGGGTACTCCGTAGAGAAGGCGGGACCCCACGGCCCGCAGCGTCGCTCTCATCAGGGTTGGCTCGATTCGTTCGTCTCGGCGAGGGAGGGCGCCCGGGTTCGTCTCCTGGGCGCCCTCCGACGGATCTACTTCTTCGCGTACCCGAGCCGGTCGGTGTACAGGGCACCGCGGCCCATGGACTGGAATCCGACGACGTCGGCCGTGTGGAAGAAGGAGCGGTAGTCGATACCGAAGACGACGATCGGGACGTCCTCGACGTAGATCTTCTGCACCTTCTGCAGCGCTTCTTTCCGCGCGTCGTCGGTCTTGGCCGCCTGTGCTTCCGCCAGGGCCGACATCATGGCGGGATCGGTGAAGTTGGCGAAGTTGTCGAGGCCCCCTGCGCCGAACAGGCTCGCCATGCCCACCTGAGGACTGTTCAGGTCGAAGACGCCGGGGTAGAACGTCATGTCGAAAGCGTCCTTGTCATAGGCCTGAGAGCGCCAGTCCGCGATCGGCACCTGCGTGATGTTCACCTTCACGCCGTTCAGCTTCTGCAGCGTGAGCTGCATGAGCTCGGCGGAGCGGACGAGCTCGGGGATCGCTGCGATGAGCAGGTTGATCGTGAAGTTCTTGCCTCCGGACGTCACCTCGTCGACGAGTTTCTGCGCCTTCGCCGTGTCCGTGGTGGGGAGGCTGAGCGAAGAGTCGTGGTAGGGCGAGTTCGTGGGGAACAGCGCGCTGCTGCCTTCCGCGCTCGGGTCCTGGGTCAGTGTCTGCACGAGCTCGGTCGGATCGATCGCGAGCGAGACGGCCTGCCTCGCCCGCACATCGCTGAACAGCTCGCTGGTCGTGTTGAACACGAAGTGGCGGATTCCGCCCGAGGCTACCGAGAACACTGCGGTGCTCTTGTCGTCGGCGTTCGAGATCCACTGGAACGGGTAGCCGTTCATGATCTGAGCGTCCCCGGCCGCGACGGTCGAGACGCGTTGCGCGGGATCGGCCACCATCGAGAAGGTGAGGCTGTCGAGATAGGGCTCACCCGAGACGTAGTAGTTCGGGTTCTTTGTGAAGGTCTCTCCGACGGAGGTGTCCCACTTCTGGAGGATGAACGGCCCGGCCCCGATCGGCTTGGTCATCGGCGTGCCTGCGGCCGGCAGCGCGCTCGGTGCGGCGATGAACGGGATGGCGTTCGCGACCTCGACGTCCAGCCCGGGGTCGGCGGTCTTCGGCGTCAGCGTCAGCGTCGTGGCGTCCACGACCGTCGTGCTGAACAGACTCGCGACGCTCTGTGCTCCGAGCTTGTTGGCCGGGTCGGCGAAGTGGTCGAAGTTGGCCTTGACGGCGGATGCGTCGTAGGCCTCGCCGTTGCTGAATGTCAGGCCCGGCTTCAGCTTCAGCGTCCAGGTCTTTCCGTTGTCGGTGGTGGCCATGCTGTCCGCGAACCCGTAGTCCATGGCGCCGTCGGAGTTGACACTCAGCAGCGCTCCGTAAGCCGCGTAGAGCCGGTCCCACTGCACGCCCGGATAGGAGCCCGTGGAGGCGCCGGGATCCCAGGTCGTCATGCTGGAGGCGACGAGGATCGTGAGGTCACCGCCGGCGGCGGGCTTCTCGACCGGCGCCGAGGTCGTGGGGGCCGGCGCTCCGCCCCCGCTGCAAGAGGTGAGCGCGAGTGCGGCCACCGCGATCGCTGCGCACGCCGCGATCGTTACTCGAGACATCTTCATTGACGTTTCTTCTCCTTCTTGGGCAGCACGCCATTGCGCTGCGTCTTATCACGCCGAGCGGGTCTCGCCAGGTTCTCCGTGGACCGGGCGCCAGAGATGGCCGTCACGGCCTTCGCCCTCGAGCTGTGTCGCGAAGCCGATGCCCTCGAACGTCTCGGTCGGATCGAGGACCCCGTGCTCTTCGCCCATGCCAGCAGCGAGGACGGCGCCGGGGCGCACCTCGTAGTCCTGCCCGCGGTAGCGCAGCGTGAAGTGGCCGCGGAAGACGAACCAGTACTCATCGCCGTCGTGGTAGTGGTAGTCGCAGGGACGTCCGGGACCGAACGTGAAGATCGCGGTTCGGATGGCTTCTTTCCAGTGGCCGGCGATCCGCGCGATCTCCACCTGCCCGCGGTGCCCCTCGGGGCCCGGGCTCAGGTTATTGCGGACGATGGCGCCGCTCGGGGGAACGTCGATCCACTGCATCTTCTTCAACGTCACCCGAGCGTTCTCGGTCTCGACGACGGCCTCGCCCGAGACGACGACGAGACGTTCCTTCGGCGTGGTCGGGATCACGCGTCGTGCGGCGGCGATGTCGTGAGTCGTGTGGAGGCTAGCCTCGGGCTCGGTCACCGGATCCGGCCATGAGGTTGCGGGGGGTTCCTCCTCCTGGGCGACGCGGTCGGCGTTTCCCAGTGTGAAGAACTCGACGTCGTCGACGTCGACCCAGGCGTGCGTTGCGGGTCGGTTCTTCAGTTCGTTGCGATCGGCGTACAGCGGCACCGGCAGCCTCCTTGATGCAGGGCCCCGCGACAGGTCGGGGACGAGGTGAGCATAGGTTCACAACGACGACTACGTCAATCATATTGTTGACAATTGTGTGAGCATATCTGCGCCTGGCGAGTATGATTCGGCCATGCCGCGCAACGTTCGTCCCAACCGTCAGGACATCGACTCCAAGGACGCGGTCGTCCGGTTGGCCGAAGCACTGAGGGAGGACCTGCGCCTGGGGCGCTACCACCCGCGTGAGCGACTGGTGGAGAGCGACCTCGTGGCCCGCTACGGGACGACTCGCTCTGCGGCGCGCGGCGCTCTCACCGCGCTCGCGGCCGAAGGATTCGTCGAGCGCATTCCCCATCGCGGGGCGAGTGTACGTGCGCTGACGGTGACCGAGGGGATCGAGTTCGCCGAGGTGCGCCGCGAGCTCGAGGCGCTCTGCGCGCGCGATGCGGCGATACGCGCGGACGGAGCGCAGAAGGTGGCGATCCTCGGAACGGTCGATGAGATGCACCGCGCGGCGGGCTGGAACGACGTTCACGCGTATCGGCGCGCCAGCGTCGCTTTCCACCGCGCCGTCGTGGACGCCTCCGGGCATTCGATCGCGGCGCGTCAGCTCGCCAACATCCGCGTGCACAATCTCCAACGGCACTTTCCTGCTGCATTCGAGGGGGCGCCGCTCGTGGAGTCCGAGGACGACCATGCCGAGATCGCGGCAGCCATCTCGGCCGGGGACGGCGGGGCGGCGGAGGCTGCGATGAGGGTGCACCTGAGCCATGTCGTCGGTCTCCTCGAGAGCTTCCGCGACCGGCAGACCTGAGCATCGAAACATGCGCAAAGTTGTCAACAATCTAGTTGACAATAAGGTGTGGCTCGTCCTAACGTGAGGGCGTCGGCCCGGTCGGGGCGACGCCCGAGCCGTGAACGATGGAGTTCGTCGATGTCCGACGCGATGCCCCCCAGAGGTGCCGAGGTGGCGGTGCTCGCCACGCTCGACACGAAAGGGGCCGAAGCCCGTTACGTCATCGAACGCCTCCGTGCCCGTTCCGTGCACGCGCGGCTGGTGGACATGTCATTGCGCGGGAGCTCACCGGCCGATGCCGACGTGACTCGCCGCGACCTCGCCGAGCGCGGCGCGATCGACGCCGACGGCGAGGACCGGACCGGCGCGATGGCCACGACGGCGGACGCTGCACGACGCGTGCTCGAGGACATGCGAGCCGCGGGCAGGCTGGCAGGAGTGATCGGCATCGGGGGCGGCACCGGGGGATGGATGGCGCAGCGCGCCGTGGAGTCCCTTCCGTTCGGCGTCCCCAGACTGATCGTCACGACCGTGGTGAAGCCGTCCGGCGAGCACGACGTGCTCTATCTCCCCAGCGTCGTCGACGTCGCAGGACTCAACGACCTGCTGCGTCCGGTGCTGCGAAACGCCGCAGACGCGATGGTGGGGATGGCTACCGGCACCCGCGACGCCGTCACCTCATCGCGGCCGCTGATCGCGATGACGATGTTCGGGGTGACCACGGCCGGCGGCGACATCGCACGGCGCGTCCTGGAAGAGGCCGGCTACGACGTCGTCGTCTTCCACGCAACGGGCGCCGGCGGCCGCACGATGGAGCGGCTGATCGACGAAGGTCACGTCGCGGGCGTCCTGGACTGGACGACGACGGAGCTCGTTCAGAACATCGCCGGTGGTCTGTGCGACGCAGGCCCCGACCGTCTCACGGCGGCCGCCCGCCGCGGCGTGCCGTGCGTCGTCGTCCCCGGCGCAGTGGATGTCATCAACGTGTTTCCGCCCGTACCCGAGTCGTTCGCCGGGCGAGCGGTCCACTGGCATCTCCCCACGGTGCCGCTCGTGCGCTCCACGGCTGCCGAGAACGCTGCGGTGGGGCGCCGCGTTGGCGAGAGCCTGGGCCGTTCCCTCGGGCCCGCGGCCGTGCTCGTGCCGAGGGGCGGGTTCTCCTCCCTCGATCTCGCGGGCGGCGACTTCGAAGACGAGGACGCGGATTGCGCGTTCGAGGCGGCCGTACGAGAGGCTGCGCCAGAGTCGCTGCCCGTCGTCACCAGCTCGCTGCACATCAACGACGAGGCGTTCGCGCGAGTGGCGGCCCAGACGCTCCTGGGCCTGATCGAGGCGGCGCCGCGAATCGACGGGAAGGAATGATCATGGCTCGATTCACGAGGTCGCAGATCCTCGAACGACTGCGTGCTCAGCTCGCCGACGGCAGGCCGATCGTCGGGGCGGGAAGCAGCTCCGGACTCATCGCCAAGTCTGCGGCCGCGGGCGGCGCCGACCTCATCATCGTCTACAACACGGGACGCACCCGTCTGATGGGACTCGCCACCAATCACCTGCTCAACCATGCGAACCCGACGACGCTCGGGATGTACTCCGAGATCGCGAACGCCGTGAAGGACCACCCGATCATCGGCGGCGCGGAGGCGCAGGATCCCACGTACTGGCAGGACGTCGACCGTCTCGTCGACGACTACCAGGCTGCGGGGTACGACGGCCTGATCAACTTCCCCACCTCCTTCGCCCAGCCCGATCGCAACGACGTCGGGCTGGGGCTGCACCTCGACTTCGAAATGGTCGCGCGTGCGCGAGAGCGCGACTTCTTCACGATCTGCTACGGGTACACGGCGGCACAGACGCAGGGTCTCGCCGCCGCCGGCGCCGACGTCATCGTCCCCCACGCAGGCTGGACCACGGGTGGGCTCGCCGGCGCAGGCAAGTCCGCGATGACGTTGGAAGAGAGTTGCCGTCACGTGCAGACGCTCATTGAGCTGGCGCGCAAAGAGAACCCGGACATCATCTGTCTCGCCCACGGCGGGCCCCTTTCGAGCCCCGAGGACCTCCAGTACCTCTATGACACGACCGATGCCCAGGGATTCCTCGGCGCATCGAGCGCCGAGCGCATCCCGGTCGAGCGTGCGGTGATCGAGACCCTGCGGGAGTTCAAGTCCCGTTCCCCTCGAGCCACCGCCTGAAAGGAACCACCATGAACATCGAATCCGTTCCCGAACGGGTGTTCAGCCGCGCCGACATCGTCGGACGCCTGCGAGCGACCCTCGCGGCGGGCCAGCCGCTTGTCGGCGTGGCCGCCGGTGTGGGCATCGTCGCCAAGTGCGCGGATATCGGCGGTGCCGATCTGATCTTCGTCCACGCGAACAGCCGCTCTCGCAATCTCGGGGTTCCGACATCCATCTACATCGGCAACCCGATCGATATGACGCTGGACATGTACCCGGAGATCGACAACGTCGTCGACCGCACACCGGTCATCGCGGGCATCGATGCGACAGACGGCCAGCGCCGGCGCCTCGCGCATGTGGTTGACGACTACGTGTCGCGCGGGATCAACGGCATCACCAACTTCCCGACGGCTCTGGCCTACACCGGCAACTGGGGGCGCGCGCGCAACGACGTCGGCATGGGATCCGACCGCGAGCTGGAGCTCATCGCCCTCGCCCGGTCGCGCGACCTCTTCTCCGTCGGACAGGCGTACGACGTGACCTTCGCGGGCGAGCTCGCCGCCGCCGGCGCCGATCTCATCGTCGCTCGCTGCGGGCTCACACAGGGCGGGACGGTCGGTCCGTCCCCGGATGCGGAGAGCAGCCTGTCCGCCGAGCGCGCGATCGAGCACATCCAGCACGTCATCGAGACGGCTCGTGCTGCCAACCCGGATGTCTTCGTGATCGCCCACGGCGGTCCGATCGCGCGTCCGAGCGACACGGACGCGCTCTACCGGAGCACCGACGTCCAGGGGATTCTTGCGGAGTCCGCCATCGAACGGATCCCGGTCGAGGAATACGTCACCGCAGAGATCGCCAGCTTCAAGAGTCCCGTGCTGCGCACCGCAGCCGAGCACGCCTGATCGGAGTACCAGATGCCCATCTTCACCCGTGAGACCCTTCAGAGCCAGAAACTGCCCTGGGTCGAGATCGACGACTTCGAGTTCATCCATCTCGGTCGCGTGATGGTCATGAACAATCACTCTGTCGTCCCCGACGCCAACGGCCACGTGGCCTACTGGGGCTACTACCAGGACACGCCACTCGCCTCGAGCGTCAGGATCGAGCCGACGACCGCGAAGGATCGCATCACCGTCGTCAGCGGGCAGGTGGAGGTTCAGAGCGAACACGGGCGTTTCACTCTCCACAAGCGGGACTACTACGACGTGCCCGCATCGGGTGCGACACTCACCAACAGTGGACAGTCGATGGCCGAGCTCGTGCGTGTCAAAGGCCATTGGGACCACACGGTCCGAAACGAGATCTGCATGTTCCGCCCGGAGAACCCGTGCGACTACCACTATCACGACGGAGACGAGTACTGGGTCATCTTCCGAGGGCACGTCACCCTCGACTACAACGGGATGCGCATCCCGGTCGGGCCCGGTCACTTGCTCGCCGCGGGCAAGGGGATCGCGCACGGCGCTCTGGCCCCGGAAGAGACGATCAATGCCATCGTGATGGCGATGCCTCTCGAGGGCGCCCAGCGCGACGGACACCTCAACCACAAGAACCAGGGAGAGCCTGCGATCGGCCGCGATGTCCCGGAGAGCATGTGGGATGAGCTTCGCGCCCGCTCGGTCGGAGAGGTGGTCGTTCCGCGATGAGCGAGGAAGCAGACCAGACGAGAAGCCGTGTTCCGCGGGTCACCATCGGCGCCACCGGCATCACGACCTCCCAGCTCTCGCTCGGAACATGGGGGATCGGCAAGGCCGCTGCGGCAGCCACGATCGAAGACGACGAGACGATCGTCGGCGTCTTGGAAGCCGCGTTCGAGGCGGGCATCTCCTACCTCGACTCGGCGGACATGTACGAGAACGAGGAGCGGCTCGGACGACTGCTCAGCCAGGTGCGCAACGTGCCGCAAGATCTGCTCATCGCGACCAAGTACGGTCATGGCAAGCCGTTCACCGCGGACGGCGTGCGTGCCTCCGTCGAGCGCTCACTCGCCGCTCTGGATGTGGAACGCATCCCGCTCATGATGTTGCACGACCCGCGCAACGACGAGGACATGGACATCGTCCTCGCGCCGGGCGGCGCACTCGAGGGGCTACGCCGGCTGCAGGACGAGGGCCTCGTCGGGGCGATCGGCGTCGCCACCGGAACCATGCGGCCGCTCGAACGCGCCGTCGACTCCGGAGAGTTCGGCGTCATCCAGTTCCCCAGGCTCTACACCCTCGTCAACCGTGCTGCGAAGACTTCCGGCCTGCTGGAAAAGGCGCGAGCTCGCGGCATGGGAACGCAGCTGGCCGCGCCGTTCACGGGGAACATCCTCGCTACAGGCGTCCGCGGAGTCGAGAAGCCGCTGTACGCATACTGGCCCGCCCAGCCCGAGGTCGTCGATGCGGTCGGCCGCATGCAGGACCGCGCGGACGAGCTCGGCGTGACGATCGCTCAGGCCGCTGTGGCCTTCGTTGTGACCGAGCCCTTGATCGATGTAGCGGTGATCGGCGTGAGGTCGCCGCAGGAGCTCGCGCAGAATGTCGAGTCTCTGCATCTGGCGCTCTCTCGCGACGACCTGGAATCCATCGCCGACGCGGGAATCGTCGACGATCGGCTAATGGGAGGGCCCGACTTCGTCTGGCCGTTCCCGCTCGACCGCGTCCCCGAGGAGCTGAAGGACGTGGTCACGCCATGAGCGCTCGCACCGTGACGCTCGGGCGCACCGGACTGACCAGCTCCCGCATCGGCCTTGGTGCGTGGGGGCTGGGGAATGCGGGCGCCCACCCCGCCGTTCAGGTACTCGGCGAGGAAGAGGTGACCGCCCTGGTCGCCTGCGCCTTCGAGTCCGGGATCACTCTCCTCGACTCCGCGGAGGTGTACGACAACGAAGCGATGCTCGGCCGCGTGATCCGTTCGGTCGGCGCGCCCGAAGGTCTGATCGTTTCGACGAAGTTCGGGCATGGCAAGGGGTTCACGGGGGCGCAGGTGCGCGAGTCCGTGGAACGGAGCCTCAGCGCCTTCGGCGTCCGGACCATCCCGGTCTTCATGCTGCACGACCCGCGCAACGACGACGACCTGGCGACGATCTACGGCAAGGGCGGCGCACTGCCGGAACTCCGACGTCTCCAGGACGAAGGGCTCGTGGGTTCCGTGGGTATCGCGACGGGCACGCTCGGTCCGTTGCTGGCCGCCGTCGAGTCCGACGAGTTCGATGTCATCCAGTTCCCTCGGCTGTATACGATCCTCAACCAGGCGGCGAAGACGTCGGGGCTCCTCGAACGGGCGAAGGAGAAGGACATCGGAACGATCCTCACGTCGCCGTTCACCGGGAACATCCTCGGGACGGGCGTTCGTGGGGTCGAGCAACCGCTCTACAGCTTCTGGGACGCTCAGCCGGAAGTCGTGGACGCCGTCGGCCGGGTCCAGGACGAAGCCGACGCCGCAGGGCTGTCGCTCCCCGAGGCGGCGATGGGTTTCGCCCTGGAAGAAGACCTCATCGACGTCGTCGTCATCGGCGTCGCGTCCGTCGCAGAACTGCGCGAGGACGTGGGGATGCTCGACCGCTCGCTGGATGCGGCGACCCGGGATCGCCTCGCCGCTGCCGGCCGCGTCGACCAGACTCTGCTCGGCGGGCCGGACTATGTCTGGCCGTTCCCGCTCGAACGGATGCCCGCCGATCTGAAGGCCCGTTTGGGGCTCTGATGCACGTCGTCGTGGTCGGGGCAGGATCCGCTGGCTGCGCCGTCGCCGGCAGACTCGCCGAACGCGGACACACGGTGGCGCTCGTCGACGCCGGACCGGACTGGCGCAGCGAGAACGCTCCCGGCGAGATCCGCTTCCCCCGTGACGACGTCTTCGCGTGGCGGGTGGACGGTCGTTCGCCCAGTCGTTACTCGTTTCCGGGTGTCCTCGCCCGCCGGCGCGACGCAGACGCCCCGGAGGCGTACCTGCGGGGCTGGGGGATGGGCGGCACGTCGGCCATCAACGGCATCGTGGCGATCCGTCCGCCCGTGGACGAGTTCGTCCAGTGGGAGCGGCTGGGTGCGCGCGGCTGGGGGTGGGGCGACGTCCTGCCGGTGTTCCGGCGCCTCGAGGACGACCTCGACTACGGATCCGCGGCGTATCACGGTCGCGGCGGCCCGGTTCCCGTCGTCCGACGCGAGGTGTCGGACTGGGGCTCCGGAGACCGGCTGCTTGCCGACTCTGCGCTGGCCGCCGGCCACGCGTGGGAGCCGGACTATCATCGACCCGGCTCGTTGGGTGTCTCGCGCACCGCGAGCCACCTCCGGATGGGGGTTCGTGTGACGGCGTACGACGGATACGTCGAGACCTGGCGAGGAGAGGACCGCATCCACGTCCACGCCGGTATGCGCGCCGAGCGCGTCGTGATCGAATCCGGCCGCGCGGAAGGAGTGCTCTGCATCGGCGATGACGGCACCCGACGCGTGTTCGCGGGCGACCGCGTCGTGCTGGCGGCCGGAGCGGCGTCCACGCCCGCGATCCTGCAGCGATCCGGGATCGGCCGCGCGGCGCTGCTGCGGTCGCACGGGATCCGGGTCTTGTCCGATCTGCCCGTAGGGGAGGGGGTGCAGGACCACGTCGGTTTCTGGCTGCACGTGCCGCAGGAGGGGGCGCGACCGGGTGCGGGTGGAGCTCGGGGAAACGTGACACTGCGGTACTCGTCGGGCCTCTCTCACTCACGGCCGGGGGATCTGCTGGTGGTCGCCGCGAACCCGGCGTCGGCGTCGGCCGCGGAGACCGCGTTCGGCGTGAAGCTGGCGTACTGCCTGAGCCGCGGCGATGCCCGCATCCGTTCGGCGGATTCCGCCGTGGCCCCTGACATCCGTCTCCGGCTACTGTCGGATCCGAGGGACGTCGAGCTTGCCCGCGCCGCGGTGAGGTCGGCGGTCTCGATGCTCGCGTCGTCCGGTGCGCAGGTCCGGGACCGCTTCGGCGCGGCCGTCGACGACCTTTCGGACGCCGCTCTCGATGGCTGGCTGCGAGCCTGCGCGCGCGATACCTCCCACATGACCGGGGGTGCGAACATGGGCGGCGAGGAGTCTGTCACCACGCCCCGCCTCGAGGTGCGCGGCGTCGATGCGCTGACCGTCGCCGACCTGTCCGTCTGTCCGGTCGTCCCGCGCGCGAACACCTATCTGACGGCGGTCATGATCGGCGAGCGCGCCGCTGACTTCCTCTCGCCGACCGCGGAGGGCTACTCCGCGGCGTCGCGCGCCTGACGGAGGGCGGCCAGGATGTTGTCACGATGCCGATGACCGGCCGCGAGAGCCGCCCCCTCGTCGCCGACGAGGATCGCCTCGATGATCTCCTCGAACTCGGCCATCGACGCCATCCGGCGGTCGGGAAGCTGGTGAGGGTATCGATCAACGGGGATCTGCGACTGCAGTCCCTCGATGATGCGGCTGGCGATCGCGTGCCCGCTGATCCGGCGCACGACGCGAGAGATCTCGTCGTTCAGCGCGGCTGTCTGTCTGCGATCCGCGGCCGCGACCGCGTCGGTGAGACGCCGGCGCAGGACCGCGAGCTCCTCGCGGTCCGCGTCCGTCGCTCGCGTCGCCGCGCGTGCATCGCACATCGCCTGGAGGGTGAAACGCACCTCGGCCGTCTCGATCGCCTCGTCGATCGGCACGTGTCGCACCCGCGCGCCCCGGTTCGCCTCCCGCTCAACGAGCCCGAGCGCGGTCAACTCGATCAGCGCGGACCGAACGGCCGTGCGACTGGTTCCGTAACGCTCGCACAACTCCGACTCGATGAGCCGTTCGTGCGGGTGGTAGACGCCCTCGCGGATGTGGCGCGCGAGCGAGTCGACCAACTCGGCGCCGCCGGTGCCACTGGCCATTGTGCGATACCCCTCGAGAACAGTTTTCGGGAGCAAGCCTATCGGCCGGAACGGCCCCGACCGGAGTGACCGTCCGGTCGCATCGCACAGAGAGGAGACTGTCGTGGAGATCATCGACGCGCAGGTGCATCTGAACATGGTGGGCATCGACGCAGGACTCGTCGCCATGGACGCCGCGGGCGTCCGCGGCGTCGTGATCGACGAGTTCTGGGGGTTCGACGACCGCGGCCGGCCGCTGCCGTCCTATCCGCTCCGCGGGGGATCGGTGCGCCACATCCAGCCTCTCGCCGAGCAGGCCGTCGCCCTGCACCCTGATCGGTTCGCCTACATCACTCGCGCTCAGCCGGACGACCCCGACATCGACCGCGTCGTCGGCGGACTGCGTGAGCGCCCGGGCGTCGTCGGCCTCCGCATCCTCCCGTTCGTCCCGTTCCCGCCCAGTGCCGGGGAACGACCCGAGAACGAGGCCGCGGTCGACGCCTTCGCGCGCGACCTCGTGGGCGGAAGGTACGATCGCTACTTCTCGCTCGCGCAGGAGAGCCGTATCCCCGTCTTCGTCCAGGTGAACGGGATCGGCATCCGCGGAAGGCTGACGGCGATCCGTGAGATCGCCTCTGCGCACCCGCGCCTCCCGGTCATCATCGACCACATGGGGGTCTCGATGCCGGGTTCGCGCGGGTCCCGCCCCGACCGCTTCGATCAGTTCCCCGAGCTCTGCGGCCTCGCAGAGCTCCCCAACGTCGCCGTCAAGTGGGGGCATGCCACCCGGCTGTCCGAGCGGCCCTACCCGTATCCCGATGTGTCGGCCGTCCTGTGCCAGGTCGTCGGCGCGTTCGGCTCGAACCGCGTGATGTGGGCCAGTGACTGGACGCTGGACCTCGAGTTCAGCTCCTGGTCCGAGTCCTTCGGCTACATCCGTGACGAGCCCGCGCTCACCCCTGTCGAACGCGCCGACATTCTGGGCGGCGCGGCGCGGCGGCTTCTGGGCTGGTGAGCAGGTGATCGCGCCGGGGCGCACGGCCCCGCCCCGGCGCGCGTCGTCACTGCGTGTAGTACAAGTTCTGCGGCAGGATGGCTCCGCGCCCCACCGCGTCCCAGCCCTGCACGTCGGCCTGGTGGAAGTAGACGCGGTGGTCGTATCCGAAGACGTACACCGGCACGGTCTGGACATAGAGCTTCTGCACCGCGATCGCTGCCGTCTTGCGTGCGTCGTCGGTGGTCGCTGCGCGGAGCTGCGCCAGAGCCTGTTCCATCTCGGGCGACGACGACTTCTGGAAGTTGTCGCTCCCGTTGGTCCCGAAGAAGTTGGTGAACGAGGTCGTCACCGGGTTCACGTCGTAGATGCCCGGGTAGAACGTCAGATCGTAGTCACCCGGGCCCCAGGTCTTGGTTCGGATGTCCTGGATGCTTACCTGGGCGACCGTGACGTTCACGCCGGACAGCTTCGAGAGCGTCGTCTGCACGTATTCCGCGGCACGTGTCAGCTCCGGGATGGCCGCCGGGACGATCGTGATGTTCATCGGGATGCCGTCGGCCTTCAACTCGTCGACCAGCTTCTGCGCCTGCGCCAGGTTCGGGGATGGCAGACTCAAGGAGCCGTCGTAGTACGGCGAGTCCTGGTCCAGCAGTGTCGTCGACCCTTGCAGGGTCGGGTCCGCGAGCATGGTCTGGACGAGCTCTGTCGGGTCCAGGGCCAGCGCAACCGCCTCGCGCGCGCGGACGTCGTTGAAGGGCGCCCGCTGGTTGTTGAACTCCATCGCCCGGAACCCGCCGTTGGGCACCGTGAAGAACCCGAACCCGGGGTCGCCCTCGTAGGCCCGGAAGTCGGAAGCGAAGCCGTTCATGTACTGCGCGTCGCCGGAGGCGATCGTCTTGGCACGTTGGGCCGGGTCGTCGACGACCCGGAAGTGCAGCTCGTCGTACTTGGGTGCTCCGAGCACGTAGTTCGGGTTGGCCGTGAAGTCCTCCCCGACGGCCGGATCCCACTTCTTCAGGACGAAGGGGCCCGCGCCGACCGGGGTGTCATAGCTCGTGGCCTTCAGCGCCGTGGGGGACGCGATCAGCTGCAGCTGCTCGGCGATCTCCTGATCGAGCACCGGGTCCGCCGTGGCGGGCGTGATCGTGAGCGTCACCGGGTCCACGACCGTCGTCGTGAACGACTGCGCCAGCGCCTGTACCGCGGAGGGGTGGTCGGGGGACGCCGCGCGGTCCCAGTTCGCCTTGACGGCGGCGGCGTCGTAGGGCGTGCCGTCGGTGAAGGTGATGTTGGGCTGCAGGACCAGATTCCAGGTCGCTCCCTGATCGCTTGTGGTGACGCTCTTGGCCATGCTGGGGACGGTCTTGCCGTCCTGATCGACGTAGACGAGTTGGCCGTACACGGCGATCAGTCGGTCGGTGACGACGCCGGGAAGGCTTCCCCAGGTCGTGATCGGGTCCCAGCTGGTCAAGCCCGCGGCCGATTCCATGGTGATGGAGCCGCCCTGCTTCGGCGAGCCGGACGCGGACGGATCGTCCGACCCCCCGGAGCATGCCGCGAGAGCGAGCGCGCCGACGAGCAGCGCTGTTGTGGCGGCGGCGAAGCGTCGCCCGCCGCCCCTCTTGTTCGAGTGCATGAGAGTGCTTCTTTCGTGATGGTGGGGAGGTCGCGTTCAGGGGTTGAGTGCGACGTATTTCTCCTCGAGGTACTCGAGGATGCCTTCCGAGCTGCCTTCGCGTCCGAGGCCGCTCTGTTTCGTGCCGCCGAACGGGGCAGCGGGGTCGCTGAGCACCCCCCGGTTGACGGCGACCATGCCGCATTCGAGCCGGAGGGCGACCGAGAGGGCTGCCTGCTCGGGCCCGAACACGTACGCGACGAGCCCGAACTCGGTGTCGTTGGCCAGACGGATCGCCTCCGAGACGTCGTCATAGCGGATGACGGCCGAAACCGGCCCGAAGATCTCGCGGCGCGTGATCGTGTCCCCGTGCGTGACCCCCGTCAGCACCGTCGGCTCGATGAACGCACCGGTATCCGTCGTCCCTCCGCCGTACCGCAGGGTCGCCCCTTCGTCGGTGGCGCACGAGACCAGCTCCGCAACCTTGTCGCGCTCTGCCACGGACACGAGGGCGCCGAGGTCGTTCGCGCGGTCGTGACCCGGCCCGGTGGAGAGCCCGGCGAGCCGCGCGATCAGGCCGTCCACGAATGCGTCGTGCAGCGACTCGTGGACGTAGAGCCGGTTCGCGGCCGTGCATGCCGATCCGCCGTTGCGCATCTTGGCGGCGAAGGAGCCGTCGACAGCGCTTTCGATGTCGGCGCCGGGCAGAACGATGAGCGGCGCGTTGCCGCCCAGTTCCATGGAGGAGCTGACCACCGTGTCCGCAGCGGCGTGGAGCAGGTCACGCCCGACTTCGGTCGACCCCGTGAACGACAGCTTGCGCACGGCCGGGTGCGAGAGCATGCGCGCCACGAGCGGGCCGGTGGGGACCGGGGTCACGAGGTTGACCGTGCCGGGCGGGGCTCCCACGCGGCGCAGGACGTCGACGACGTAGGCGGCTGTCAACGGTGTCTCCCTGGCCGGCTTCAGGATCGTCGTGCATCCCGCTGCCAACGCCGGTGCCAGCTTGCGCGTCGCCATCGCGGCCGGGAAGTTCCACGGCGTGATCAGCAGCGCCACGCCCATTGGCTGGCGCGCGACCACGATGCGCTTGTCGCCGGCGGGAGACATTCTGAAGTCGCCGCCGACGCGGACCGCTTCCTCCGCGAACCAGCGGAAGAACTCGGTCGCGTACGCGGCTTCCGCAACCGCATCCGCCCACGCCTTGCCGTTCTCGCGCACGATGATCTCGGCGAACTGCTCCTTCTCCTCGCGGAGGACCTCGAAAGCGCGGTAGAGGAGCTCGCTCCGAGCGCGCGGGCTGCTCGACGCCCAGGACGGGAACGCCGCCGCGGCTGCTTCGACCGCGTCGTCGCAGTCGGCGGCCGACGCTGCCGCGAACATCGCCAGCGTCGTGCCGTCGGCGGGGTCGATCACGGCGAAGCGGTCGCCCTCACCGCCCGCTCGCCAGACGCCGTCGATGAACAGGTCGGAGATCAGGCTGCTCTCGAGAGTCATCGCTCGTCCTCCTCGGTGGGGGCGATCAACAGTGATCGATCGCCGGCGATCGCTGCGTCGACGATGCGGCGGATGGTGGCGGCATCGCCGCCCACCGGGCTGATGGCCACGAGCCGACCGACGTTGAGTGTCAGCTCGACGATCTCGGACGCATCGGACGCCTGGACGCCGATCTCGGCCAACGATGCGGGAATGCCCACGCGTGCACACATGTCGGCCACCGCGTCCACGACGCGCTGCGCGGCTACGACGGCCGGTGCGGTGTCATCGTGCGCACGCACGCCCACCGCGGTGCCGAGTGCGATCAGGCGGTCCATCGAGGTCGGGAGGACGGCCTGGAGAACGTAGGGGAGCAGAGTGCCCGTTCCGAGCCCGTGGGGCGTCTTGGTCATCGCGCCGACGGGGTACTGGATCGCGTGCGACAGGTGCGTCCCGGTCGAGCCGAACGCCATACCCGCCAGCAGGCTGCCGCGGGCCATTGCGGCGCGCGCGTCACGATCGGCGGGGTCGGCGACGACCGCGGGCAACGCCGAGAAGATGAGTCGGGCAGCCTCCAACGATAGCGGGTCGGAGAGCGCGTTGCGGCCGATGAAGACCGGAAGGGGTTCGCTGCCGGCGTGCGGCAGGGGGCGGGCGGTGAACGACTCGACGGCGTGGACGAACGCGTCGATTCCGGCATGCACACTGACCCCGGGGGGCGCCGCGAGAGTCAGCTCCGGGTCGACGAAGGCTAACCGAGGGATCAGGTGCGGACTCGACACGCCGACCTTCAGCGTTCGCGCGGGATCGGACACGACCGCGACGGGGGTGACCTCCGATCCGGTGCCCGCCGTCGTCGGCACGGCGATGACGGGAGGGACCGGGCCGGGCACCGCGTTCTCGCCGTAGAAGTTCGAGAGCGGGGCGTCGAACGCCGCAAGCAGCGCGATGAGCTTGCTCGCATCCAGGGCGCTGCCGCCGCCGTAACCGATCACGACGTCCGGACTGTAGTCGCGTGCGCGTGCTCCCGCTGACTCCACGGATGCAACGGGGAGTTCCGGGGGAATGTCGGTGTGCAGCGCCACCTCGATCCCGGTCGACTCGAGCTCGCGGACGAGATCGGTGAAGGCCGGTGTCCTTGCGAGCACGGGATCGACGACGACGAATGCTCGGCGGCCCAGCGCCGCGGCGGCCGCCGGGATGCCGACACGGACGCCGAAGCCGAAGTGGATCTCCTGGGGGAGGCGCAGCATCCCGATCATGGGGTCTCTCCTTTCGCGGCGAGGCGCTCGCCGTCGCCTGTCAACGACTGCCACACGTCGTGCGCGATGGGCACGCCGTCCTCCATTCGGCGCGCCCGCTCGGCGCGCGCGCGATCCCCCGGGACCTGCACCGCCGCCGTCCGGCCGCTCGCTCGGACGCGATCGAGGTAGTCGCCCACCTTGTCGCGTGTGTCGCCGCCGGCGACCAGCGACGTACCGAAGGCGACGATGACGTCGCCTTTGGTCGTCTCCTTCTCGGCGTCCAAGGTTCCGTGCACCTCGGTGCCCAGCGCGGAGTCGGTCAGTGCGCCGACGAGGGTTCCGAAGGCGAGCCCCAGTGCATAGCCCTTCGGGCCTCCGAAGGGAGAGATCGCGCCCTTCGCCGCGGCCGCCGCGTCGGTCGTCGGCTCCCCGCCCGGGTCGACCGCCCACCCCTCCGGCAGCGGGAGCCCTCGAGCGTGATAGTCGAGGATCTTCCCGGCCGATGTCGCGCCCGTCGACATGTCGAGAATGAGGTCGCCGCCCGTGGCGCCGATGCCGATGCCGATCGGATTTGTGCCCAGGAGTGCGCCCGCCCCGCCCCATGGATGGACGAGGCCCTCGGTGGCGGAGAGGACGATGCCCACGAGTCCGACCGCGGCGAGGCGCTCGACGTACGGTGCGAGCATTCCGAGATGATGCGTGCGGGACAGCGACGCGACGGCGACGCCGCTCGCCGGGACGCGCTCGATCAGGGCGTCGACGGCGGCGTACGCGCTGACCGGACCGAAGCCGCACCGGCCGTCGACGCGGAGTGCGGCCGCGCCGATCCACTCCAGGCGCGGGGCGGCGGCGGGGTCGAGCACGCCGTTCTCCATCCGCGCCCCGATCACCTCGAGGCGGCGTACGCCGTGCGAGGGGTGACCCCGCAGTTCTGCTTCGACGAGGTGCACGGCTTGCACGCGTGCGGCAGCTGCGGGCGCGCCGCGCTCGCAGAGGAACTCCGTCGCGAGTTCCGTCAACTCGTCGCGCGCGACCGTCACGGTCGTGGGTTCGGTCACCATCGACATTCCCCTCACTTTTCTGTCCACAACATTGTCGACAACTGTGTAGCATCCGTCTCATGGACAGTCCCGCGGACCAGGACACCCCGAGCTCGCTGCGCCGAGCGCTGTCGCTCCTCGACGCGTTCTCCGCGAACCAGCGCGAGATGTCGATACGCGAGTTGAGCGCACGCACCGGTGTCTCGCGCTCGACCACGCACCGACTCGCCCAGGAGCTCATCGACTGGGGTGCACTGGAGCGCACCGAGAACGGGCTCCGCCTCGGCGCGAAGCTCTTCGAGCTCGGGACCCTCTCACCGAGTCATCCGACGCTCCGCGAAGCGGCATCCCCCTATCTCCACACCCTCCACGAGGTCACGAAGCTCGCAGCAAACCTGGCCGTGCGCGACGGCGACCA
This sequence comes from Microbacterium sp. KU4F, assembly GCF_056868075.1. Lineage (NCBI taxonomy): Bacteria > Bacillati > Actinomycetota > Actinomycetes > Micrococcales > Microbacteriaceae > Microbacterium > Microbacterium sp. KU4F. The sequence continues at coordinate 2,369,665 of NZ_CP200324.1, forward strand.
GATCCTCTACCTCGACAAGATCAACACGCGAGGTCTGACCGTGCCGCACACGCGGCTCGGGGGGCGGGGCACGCTCCATGCGACCGCGCTGGGGAAGGCGATCCTCGCCTTCGGGCCACAGCCGGACATCGAGGTCGCGTCACTGCCCATGCCGGCCCTGACCGCGCACACCCTCACGGATGCCGCCGCCCTCCGCCGCGAGCTGGTGCGCGTTCGGGCGGAGCGCGTCGCCTTCGACGTCGAGGAGTCCCAGATCGGCCTGTTCTGTGTGGCGGCCCCGGTGCTCGACCGCGCCGGTCGCGCGACCGCGGCCGTATCCGTGACCGGGGCCACCGCGCTGTCGCAGGCCCAGCGCTTCGCACCGACCGTCATTGCCACGGCGTTCGCGCTCGCGCGCGAGCTAGGAAGGCCGCGAACCCTCTGACCGCCCGTCCCGCGGAGCGGACACGCCACTGGCGCCGGAGACCGCGACGGTGTCTCATGGGGGAGCCCTCGGACGGGGCACGCAGACGACACAGAGAGGTGCGCACGACGATGTCGGATTCAATGACCACGGGAACCCGTGTCCGGACGGGCCTGTTCATCGGTGGTGAGGAGCGGTTCACGCAAGAGGTCCTCACGGTGGTGGACCCGGCGCGGCCTGCTCGTGTGGTCGGCGAGGCGGCATCCGCCTCGCCGACGGATGTCGCCGACGCGGTGGCCGCCGCGAAAGCGGCGTTCCCCGCGTGGGCGGCTTTGGGCGCGTCCGGCCGCGCGACGGCGATGACGGCCGCGATCGCGGGGATCGGCGACGCGCGGGACGAGGACGCGGCGATCCTCTCGCAGGAGAACGGCAAGATCCGCTTTGAGGCGTGGGTCGACGCGCTGGTCTTCGAGATCCGGTGGAACCTCGCGCTCGCGCTCACGGACGAGGTCGACGCGTCGCACACCTTGCCGGTGGTGCCGGGGGCGATCCCGGTCGAGACCGAGGTCGCGTATCAGCCACTGGGCGTCGTGACGGCGATCGTGCCGTTCAACTGGCCCATCGCCATCCTGGGCGCGTCGTTGCCCCACGCGCTGTTGGCGGGCAACACGGCGATCGTCAAGGTGCCGCCGACGACGCCCTTGGCGACCGCGCGTGTCGTGCAGCGTGTCGCGGAGAAGCTCCCTGCCGGGGTGCTGAACGTGATCAGCGGCAAGGACGAGAACATGGCCGGCCTCATCCAGAACCCGGATGTTGCGAAGGTGTGCTTCACCGGCTCGGTCGACGGAGGCAAGCGGATTATGCAGATGGCGTCACAGTCGCTGACCCGAGTCACGCTCGAACTCGGCGGCAACGACGCCGCGGTCTTCCTGGAGGACGCGATCCTCGACGACGTACATCTCGACCGGTTGTACGCGGCCGTCTACGACACCACAGGGCAGATCTGCATGAACGCCAAGCGGGTCTTCGTACACCGCTCCCGGATGGACGAACTCGTCGCCGGCCTTGCTGCCCGCCTGGAGAGGGCGGTCATCGGGTACGGGTTGGACGAGGGGAGCACCATGGGGCCCCTGCACCAGCCCGCGCAGAAGGCCTTCGTCGAAGAGATCGTTCAAGAGGCCAAGGATGCCGGCGCGGACGTCCGCCAGTACGGAGTGCTACCGGGCGGTGAACTGGCAGGCGGCAACTTCCTTCGTCCTGCGATCGTCGTCGACCCTGAGCTCTCACTCCGGGTCGTCACTCAGGAGCAGTTCGGCCCCGTCATCCCGGTGATTCCCTTCGACACCGAAGAAGAGGCCGTGCGACTCGCCAACGATACCTGGGGGGGCTCTGCGGCAGCGTATGGACGGGATCCCCCGAGGCGGCCAAGCGGGTGGGCTCGCAGCTCGTGTGCGGCTATGTGTGGGTCAACGACCACGGCGCGACGCGCCTGGACCTGCGTGCGCCCTTCGGTGGGATGAAGCAGTCGGGCATCGGCCGGGAGCAGGGGATCGAAGGAGTCCGTGCCTTCCAGGACACACGCTCCATCGCCACGATCGATCCCGACGCCCTCGCCGCGATGGCCCACTGACCCACCGGTGCCCGCCCTTCCGCCGCCCGCACAGCGGAAGGGCGGCGTGTTAGAGGTGGGTGGGGACGGGCACCCACGACGCGTCGGGGATGTGGCCCCGCGTCGCGACCGTGACGGCGCGGGCGGATGCCGCGGCCGGTTCCAGGTGCGCCACGCATCCGTGTGCGGCCTCGATGCGCACCGTCACGCCGTGCGGTCGTAGCACCGTCATCATGGCATCGGCGATCTGCTGGCCCAGCCGCTCCTGCAGCTGAGGCCGCCGGGAGGCCATCGCCACGAGCGAGGCGATGCGGCTGAAGCCGGCGATGTGCCGCCCGGGGGCGTAGTAGACGTCGACCGTGCCGTCGAAGGGCAGGAGGTGGTGCTCGCAGACGGAGCGGAACGGGATGCCGGTCACGGCGGCCAGCTCGCCCGGATCCTCGTCATCGGTGAGGGCGACGGGCACACCCAGGGCGGCGGCGGCATCCTGCCCGAGGCTGGCGAACATGTCGATGAACAGGTCGGCCACACGTTCGGGCGTGCGCTCCAAGCCCGGGCGGTCAGGGTCCTCGCCGACGGCGGCGAGGAGGTCGCGCACCGCGGCGGCGGCCCGGACACGGTCGACACGGGGCGATCGCTCGGCGCGGTCCGGCGCGGCGGCGGTGAGGATGCGGTCTGCTCCGGTCATGACGACTCCGACAGTCGGTCGACGAGAGCCAGGCCCCGGCGCGCCCAGGAGATCTCGCCGCGGGCGCGGGCGGCGAGCCCCTCGTAGGTGAACCGCTTGTACTCGATCGTGGCCTCGTGACCCTCCGCAGGGGTGTTCTCGAGACGCCGGACGAGCATGGGGTTGGAGAGTGCGTCGATGTGCGCGAGCTCGCCCTCGAACTGCGCCAGCTCGCCCTCCCAGTGGCTGATGTGCGCCAGGAGGAAGGCGCGGGCCGCCGTGGGCTCTGCGGACTCGAGATAGGCGGCGCGCAGGTGCGCGGGGTCGCGGAAGCGCTGGTAGTCGAGCGGCCCGTTCATCCAGTCGAGGAACGCCCGGTCTCCGGCCGGTGTCACGTGGTAGAGGCGCCGCATCCCGCGTTCGCCGCGGGTCTGGTCCTCGGTCTCGACGAGGCCCTCCGCCGCCATCTTGCGCAGCTCGGGGTAGATCTGGGAGTCGGGGGCATGCCAGACGTGCCCGACCGACAGTGAGAACTGCTTCTGCAGCTCGTAGCCCGACTGCGGTCCCACTCGCAGGATCGCGAGCAGCGCATTTCTGAGGCTCATCGTCATCCCTCCCGTCTCATACTCCACCACCCAGAGGCCTCGAGACCGGTCCTCCTCGCCGAGACCGTGGGGTAGGCCAAGGGTCTCGGCGAGACGAACCGGTCTCGCGGTCAGGGGAGGCTCAGCCCTTGTAGCCGGTGCGCCAGCCGCCCTGGTAGGTCTGGCGGGCCACGGTGGAGTAGGGCACGGGGCTGACGACCACGCGCACCTCGGTCTGCTCGTGCGGCTCGACGGAGGCCTTGGAGGTGCCGCCGTTCGGCTCGCCCCAGACGACCTTCAGCTCGGTGCCCTCCGGCACGTCGGGGTCGACCGTGCCGAGCGAGAGACCGCGACGCTCGTTGGCGCTGTAGCCGGTGAACATCGAGAAGCCGACGACCGTGCCGTCCGCATCCACGACCGAGTCGTAGTTCGCGGAGCCGTAGTTGGCCAGCGGCAGGTCGAAGAACTTGTAGTTGGGTCCGTCGACGTTCAGCAGCGAGCCCCAGACCTTCGCGAGGTCTTCGGCGTTCCAGGCGAGGGTGACCTTCTTGCGCTGGGTCGAGGGGTCGATCTTCTCGAGCGCGTCGCGGCCGATGAAGTCGTGGTCGAACTTCACGAACGAGCCGTAGCCGAGCTCCCACGGCGTGAGGTAGTAGTCCTCGATGTTGTCGGAGACGAAGGAGCCCGCGAGAGTTCCGGTGGCCTCGTAGCTGTCGACGCCGAGCCACTCGCGGTAGCCGCGCTCGGCCTCGCCCGAGTAGATCGCGGGAAGCGGCGACGGGATCCAGCCGGATTCGAGCGTGTTCGAGGGATAGGCGCGCGATCCGACCGGCACGAGGCCGAACTCGATGCCCGCCTCGACGATGGCGTCGCGGATGGCGTCGTGGTCCTCGTAGGGACCCCAGATCTCGAGGCCGGGAGCGCCGGCCATGCCGTGGCGGAGGGTGCGCACGGTCTTACCGGCGATCGTCATGGTCGACATGTTGAAGAAGCCGAGCTTCTCCAGCGGGCCGCCGTTGAGCTTCTCGATGACGTCCCACGCCTTCGGGCCCTGGATCTGGAAGCGGTAGTAGCGGCGCGTGACGGCGTGGCCGTACGGACGCGAGGGCGAACGGCGGTCGACCTGAACATCGAGGTTCTGGTAGCCGCCGGTCTCACCGTGGTACATCAGCCAGTTGGATGCGGGCGCGCGTCCGACGTAGACGTACTCGTCCTCGGCCTCGCGGAAGAGGATGCCGTCGCCGATCACGTGGCCGCTCGCGGTGGTGGGCACGTACTGCTTGGCCTTGTTGACCGCGAAGTTCGCCACCGAGTTGATCGCGGTGTCGCTGATGAGCTTGATCGCGTCGGAGCCCTTCAGGAACACGTTGTCCATGTGGTGGGACTGGTCGTAGAGCACGGCGGTGTTGCGCCAGGCCTGCTGCTCCTTGATCCAGTTCTGGAAGTCGGCGGGGACGACCGGGTAGATGTAGGAGCCGATCTGCGAGTTGCGCAGCATCTCGACCGGGTTGTTCTGGTCGATGAGTTCCTGCAGGTTGCTGGCCACGATGAACCTCTCTGTTCGGGGGCCGGCGCCTCGGGTGAGGCGTCGGAGTCAGGTGAAGACGATGGTGTGGTTGCCGTGCCGGATGACACGGTCTTCCGCGTGCCACTGCACGGCGCGCGAGAGTACGGCTCGCTCGACGTACGCACCGCGGGCCTGGAGATCGGCGGCGGTCATCGAGTGGTCGACGCGGGCGACGTCCTGCTCGATGATCGGGCCCTCGTCGAGGTCCTTGGTGACGTAGTGGCTGGTGGCGCCGATGAGTTTGACGCCGCGTTCCTTGGCCTTCTTGTAGGGGCCGGCGCCGATGAAGGCGGGAAGGAAGGAGTGGTGGATGTTGATGACAGGCACGCCGACGCCTTCGAGGAAGTCATCGGTGAGGATCTGCATGTAGCGCGCCAGCACGACGAAGTCGACGTTGCCGGCGAGGAGCTTGACGATCTCGCGCTCGGCCTCCGACTTGTCCGGGCCCTGCGAGGGCACGTGGAAGAAGGGGATGCCGAACGAGCGCACGTCCTCCGCGGTGTTGGTGTGGTTGGAGATCACCATGGGGATCGTGACGTTGAGCTCGCCCCGGCGGTGACGCCACAGCAGCTCGAGCAGGCAGTGATCGCTCGTGGAGGCGAGGATCGCCATCCGCTTCGGCACCGACTGGTCGGTCAGGCGCCACTGCATCCCGTAGGGCTCCAGCGTCTGGGCGAGGTCCGCTTCGATGTCGCCGATCGCCGCGGCCAGGTCGGGCCGGTGGAAGACGACGCGCTGGAAGAACGCGCCGCCCTCGGGGTTGTCCGAGTACTGGTCGAGCGTGACGATGTTGGCCTTGTTGCGCGTGATGAGCGCGGTGACGGCGGCGACGAGCCCGGGCTGGTCGGGGCCGTGCACGATCAGGCAGGCGTGGTCACGCAGGGCGTCTTTGTGCAGGGACATGCGGGGATCTCCTCAGGACTGCGCGGCGATGTAGTCGCGGGCCCAGTCGGATGTCGCCCGCAGACCGCCGAACGTGTAGAAGTGAATTTTGACAGGTCCGCGCGACTCCTTCTGCGCGACGAGCGCTCCGAGGTCGCCGATGAACCGGTCGGGGCCCGCCGTTCCCATCAGGTTGGTGAGCGAGAAGCCGTACTTCTTGACGATCATCGCGTTGGCGCCGACGCCGAAGCGGCGGGCGAAGGTGATCAGGCGCTTGATGCCCGCGGGACCCGGTGTGCCGATGCGGATCTCCGAGGTGATCCCGCGCTCGCGCACGCTGTCGATCCAGTCGATGACGGGGTCGGTGTCGAAGGCGAACTGGGTCAGGATGACCTGGCCGAGGCCCTGATCTGCGAGGGTCGCCGACTTGTCCTCGAGGTGGCGCCACAGCACATCCGTGGGGATGTCGGGGTGTCCCTCCGGGTAGCCGGCGATCGAGACCTCGCGCACGCCGTACTTCTGCAGGATGCCGGAGCGGATGACGCTCAGCGAGTCGGGGTACGGTCCTGCGGGCTCGGCCGGGTCGCCACCGACCGCGAAGACGTGCTCGGTGGCGCCCACCTGCTGCAGCCGGTCCAGGAACTCCTCGAGCTGGGCCGCGGAGGCGAGCCGGCGCGCGGAGATGTGGGGCACGGGCACGAAGCCCGCCTCCTTGACCGCCTTGGTGGCGGCGATGCGCATCTCGAGGTCTTCGTTGCCGAGGAAGGTGACGTTGATCTTGGTGCCGGCGGGGATGACGTCCAGAGCTTCTTCGAGCCCGGGGATGTCCTTGCCCGTCATCTCGAGCGAGAAGTCGTCGAGCAGGGCGAGGGATGCGGCCGGGTCGGGTGCGGGGGTGTTACGTGCCACGAGTCGTGGTCCTTCCGCTGTCGGGAGGGCTTCGTTGCGCCTCGTCAGCGAGAGTACCTATGTCGATAGGTAATGGCAAGAGGTATTTCACGGCTCGTCGTCCACCTTCGGGATGACGTGCGCCCGAGGAGTTACATCGCCCCGCCGATGTGCCCGCGATTCCGCGGGGGAACCATGGGGATGTGCCATCTTCACGCGTGTCCAGAATCACCCCTCCCGCTCGCCCGAAACGTCGACGTCGACGCGTGGTCGTCACGACGATCACCCTCGGCGCGCTCGGCGGGATTGTCGCCGCCGGGCTGTTCGCGGCCGACGTCTACGGCCCGCGGTTCGGTTTCTATCTCGTGCCCCCCTCTGTCGAGAAGTATGCGCAGCTCGCCGTCGAACGTCTCGACGGCGGCTACCACGCGAACGACCCGGAGTGGCCGGCGGCGCGGGCCGCCATCCTGGATGCGGCGATGTCGGCGGGCGACTACGCCGATCTGTATCCCCTCCTGGAGGAGGGGACGCGGATCGCCGGGGGACGCCACTCGCGCTTCGTGCCGGCGGGCGAGGAACTCTCCGCCGACCCCGCCGAGACCTCCCCGCAGCCGACGGTCGACTCCGGCTCCGGCATCACGACCATCGTGCTGCCGGAGATGGTCTCTCCGCGCGCGGAGGACCTTCAGGCCTACGCGACGGCGGTCGCTGACGGCATCGATGAGTCGGCCGCGCACACCTGCGGCTGGGTGGTCGATCTGCGCGGGAACCGCGGCGGAAACATGAATCCGATGCTGTCGGGGGTGGCGGCGCTGCTTCCCGACGGCGATGCGTTGTCGTTCGTCGACCGGGGCGGCAACGCGACCCCTGTCACGATCGAGGCCCGCGGCGCCGCGGTGGCCGGGAATGTCGCGGTCGACGTCGGCGCGCGCAGCAAGGTCACCGGCCGGCCGATCGCCATCCTCCAGGACGAGTGGACCGCGTCGAGCGGGGAGGCCGTGCTCGCGGCCTTCCGCGGCGTGGACGGCGTGCGTACCTTCGGCACGGACAGTGCCGGCTACACGTCCGCGAACGTGAGCCACACGCTGTTCGACGGTGCCACGATCGTGCTCACCGAGAGCCTGTACGTCGATCGGACGGGCCGGAACTACGAGGAGGGTGCCATCGCGCCCGACCAGAACTCGACGGAGGCCGACGCGGATGCGCTCGCGTGGTTGGGTGAGCAGGGCTGCGCGGGTTGAGCGAGCGGGCGGGGCTCAGCCCTTGCGGGAGGCGCCCGCATCCGCGAGCCAGGACTCGTTGTCGATGCTCTGGAGCACCCGCATCTCGTCGAGCATCTTGCGCAGCAGCGCGTTCAGTCGGGTGACCTCCGCCGGCGTCATGTGGGCCAGGATGATCTCCTGCCCGCGAAGAGAGATCGGCAGCATGTCGTCGTGCATGGCGGCGCCTGCTGCGGTCAGGTACATCGGCCGCGAGCCGCGGGCGCCCTCGGCGAGCACCAGCAGACCCCGCTCCACCAGGGTGTTCACGCTCTTCGAGACGATCGCCTTGTTGACCACCAGGAACTCCGAGACCTCCGATGCGGAGAAGCCGGGGTTCATGGCGAGTGCGGAGATCACGCGCCACTCGTTGGTGCCCAGATCGAACTGGCGCCGGAGCTCGTGCGACTCGCGCCACACCAGCGCGTTGGAGAGCAGCGCGAGCAGTCGCGGGGTGAACGCATCCGGGTCGATCACATCGGCCAAGGGCTCGACCACCGCGCTCTCGGGCGGCTCGACGCCATGAGCATGGCGGTTGCGATCAGTTGCCATCGGGTTCCTCTCCGTGGGTCGGATGCGGTCATGGCCGCGGCGAGGGATGCGGGCCGGGACGCGTGATCCCGGCCCGCATCGCGTTCGTCAGTGCGCCATCGCCGCCAGGGCCTCAGGATCGATCGTGGCGATCGACCGGGTGTCCTGGAAGGCGCGTACGCCCTCGATGCCCTGCTCGCGTCCGAAGCCGGACTGCTTCATGCCGCCGAAAGGCGCGCGCAGGTCGAGGCGGGTGGCGCCGTGGTCGTTCACCCACACGTAGCCGCACACCAGCTGCGATCCCACGCGCTGCGCCGACTCGGGCGATGTGGTCCAGACCGAACCGCACAGGCCGCCCCAGGTGTCGTTGGCGAGGGCGACCGCCTCCTCCTCCGAGTCGAACGGGATGATCGGGATGACCGGGCCGAACTGCTCCTGGGTCACCACGCGCAGAGACGGGTCGGGGTCCACGACGATCGCCGGACGCAGGAAGTTGCCGCCCGCGAGCTCGCCCGCGGGCAGGGTGCCGTACTCGCGCACGTCGGCGCCGGCATCCTTCGCCTCCTGGATGATCTCCTCGACGAACGCCTTCTGCGCCGGCTGGTGGAGCGGGCCCATGGTCGTGCCCTCGTCGAGCCCGTACCCGATCACGACCTTCTCGAGGCGCGCTTCGAGCCCCGCGACCAGCTCGTCCAGACGCGAGCGGTGCACGAACACGCGCTTGGCGTTCATGCAGATCTGGCCCGTCGTGTCGTAGATCGCGGCGTAGAGACGGTCGAGGTGCGCGTCGTCGAGGATCGCGTCTTCCAGGAACACCGCCGCGTCGTTGCCGCCGAGCTCGAGCGTCACCCGCGTGAGGGTCTGCGCAGCCATCTGCATGATGCGCTTGCCGCCGTTCACGCTGCCGGTGAAACAGACCTTCGCGACATCGGGGCTCTGGATGAGCTCCGACATGTTCTCGTCGCGGCCCGTGACCACGTTCAGCACGCCCGGCGGCAGTTTCTCGGCGATGCGCTGCACCACGCGGGTCGTCGCCAGCGGCGCGGAGGGCGGCGGCTTCACGATCGCGGTGTTGCCCGCGAGCAGCGCGTGGGGCAGTGCTGCGCCCAGGATGGCGATGGGCCAGTTGAAGGGCACGATGATCGTGACGACGCCCAGCGGCTGGTAGGCCACCTCGGTCGTCACGGGGATCGCGCCGGGGACGACGGGGAGCGTGTGCCCCTTCTCGACCTCGTCCTTCAGCATGAGGGCGAGGTTCCACCGGATCTCGAAGACGAGGGCATCCACCCACCCCTCGAAGCGGATCTTGCCGTTCTCCTGCGACAGGACGGCGGCGTCCGTGTCGCGCTCGTCGGCGATGCCGGCGATGGCTGCGGCCATCGCCTCCGCGCGCTCCGCCGCCGACAGCGCGCTCCACGACCCGAAGGCGGCGGATGCGGCGGCGACCGCATCCGCGACATCCGCGGGCGTGGCCGCAGCGGCCTCGCCCACGACGACTCCGGGCTTTCCCGGATCGGCGATCTGTAGAACGTCATCGGTGAAGCGCTCCGCGCCTCCGATGTAGAGCCCTGTCCGCACTCCGGCGGACGTCTGGGCGATCGAACTCGACATCCCTGCACCTCTCTGTGTCTCGGATATGTGCGGGATCGCGACCGTCGCCACCCCCGCGGCACGAGTTTACGTCCATTCTTGTTTACATGTAAATGAGATCGTGCTACGTTCACCGGGTCGCCCTCCAGAGTCGGATGGCGACACCCGAAACGACGTCGATGAAGACGCGATTCTGCGCACATTCGACGTCTCCCTGCCATCGACGAGGAGGCATGATGAGCAGTTCCCCCTGCAGACGGACGACCGTCCGAACATGGCCGAGCTGGAGGATCTGGCGTTCGAGCTGCGGCGCAAGCTCCTGCAGCTGTGCGGCACCTACGAAGGCGCCGTCCACATCGGCGGAGACCTGTCCTCGGCGGACATCTTCACCGCTCTCTTCCACTACGGGCTGAACGTCGACCCGACCGACATCGCCAATCCCGAGCGCGATCGCTTCGTGCTCAGCAAGGGTCACGCCGCCGTCTGCATGTACATCGCGATGGCGATGCGCGGCTTCTTCTCCTACGAAGGCATCGTCGACACCTACGGCCAGCTCGACAGCGCATACGGCATGCACCCGTGCAAGGTGCAGCTGCCGGGTGTGGAGGCGTCGACGGGCTCGCTCGGCCACGGCCTTCCCCTCGCCGTGGGCATGGCGCTCAGTGCCCGTCACCGCGGTGACGCCCACCGCGTCTTCACCCTCCTCGGTGACGGGGAGACCGGCGAGGGTTCGGTCTGGGAGGCGGTCATGGCCGCTCGCAGCAACCGCCTCGGCAACCTCGTCGCCTTCGTCGACCGCAACCGCCAGCTCATGACGAGCTTCGCGGAGGAGCGTGTGGCGTTCGAGCCCTACCCGGACAAGTGGCGCGCCTTCGGGTGGAACGTCGTGCACATCGACGGCCACGACATGGGCCAACTGGTCGAGGCGCTCGACGCGCTGCCCGAGCCCGACAGTGAGACGCCGACGGTCATCATCGCCGAGACCATCAAGGGCAAGGGCGTCGACTTCATGGAGCGCAACCTCGCCTGGCACGCCGGATCGCTCGGCGCCGCCGACCTCGAACGCGCCCTCGCGGCGCTCACCGCCTCGCGTGAGAAGGAGTCCGTCTGATGCCTGTGACCTTCACTTTCGGAGAGTTCCTCGGAGCGCGATCGGTGATCGGCTCGACTCTCGCGGAGCTCGGCGCCGAATACGAGAACCTGTGGGTGCTCACCCCGGACATCGGTGCGACCCTCGTCGAGTTCCGCGACACCTTTCCCGACCGGTTCGTCGATGTCGGACTCGCCGAGCAGGCGTGCGTCGGGATCGCCGCCGGCCTCGCCTACGACGGCAACATCCCCGTCGTCTCCGGCATGCTCCCGTTCCTCAGCATGCGCGCCCTCGAGCAGGTGCGCACCGACGTCTGCTACCCCAACCTCCCGGTCAAGATCATCGGTACGCACGGAGGACTCGTCGGCAACGGCGGATCGACGCACTACGCGGTCGAGGACCTCGCGCTCATGTGCGCCCTGACGAACATGACCGTCACCTCGATCGGCGACCCGCTCATGGTGGGCGAGATCATCCGGCAGTCGATGACGATGCAGGGACCCATCTACATCCGCCTCGCCGTCGGCAAGAAGGACAAGGTGCTCTACGAGCCCGGTCAGCATGAGGTGCGCATCGGCAAGGGGATCGTGGCGCGGGAGGGCACCGACGCGACGATCTTCACGCACGGTACGACCGTCGCGCAGGCGCTGGATGCCGCGGACGAGCTGGCTGCGGACGGCCGCTCGGTGCGCGTGGTCGACATGTTCACCCTGAAGCCGATCGACGAGGAGCTCATCGTGCGCTCCGCGGCCGAGACCGGAGGGCGCTTCGTCGTGCTCGAGGATCACCTCGCCTATGGCGGACTCGCCACCCGCGTCGCCGACGTGGTGGCCGATCGCGGCATCCGTCTGACGGCGTTCGAGCGACTCGGGATCCCGCAGGTCTACGCCGGCTTCGGCGAGGACGAGCAGCTGCGCGACAAGTACGGCTACGGGCTGTCGGCGACGACCGCGGCGCTGCGTCGCGTGATCGCGGCCGAGGGATGAGCCCGACCATGCGCACCGTCGCCGTCACGCGCATCGGCAATCTGCGCGATCCCGACGAGGCCGCCCGCGGCCGCATCGGCGTCGTCGACATGCCCCAGCCCGAGCTGGGCCCGGAGGATGTCCGCATCCGCGTGGCCTACGCCGCCATCTGCGGGTCCGACCCGCACCTGGCCGAGGGCTTCTTCGGAACCGACGTCCCCATCGGCCTCGGACACGAGGTCTCCGGCGTCATCGAGGCGCTGGGGGAGCGTGCCGGGCGCGGCGGTCTCCGCGTCGGCGACCGTGTCGCCGGCAACTTCCTCCGCTTCTGCGGCTCGTGTCGACCGTGTCAGGACGGACGTCAGCAGTTCTGCGAGCACATCCAGGACTACAACCGCCCGGGTATGGCAGAGACCGTGACCTGGCACGAGTCGCAGGTCTACCGCCTGCCCGACAGCGTGAGCCTGCTCGAGGGATGCCTGCTGGAGCCCACCTCCGTCGCCGTGCGCATCGCCGACAAGACCCGCATCCGCGTCGGCGATCGTGTCGTCGTCTGCGGTGGCGGGCCGATCGGGCAGCTCACGGTCCAGGTCATGGCCCGCTACGGCGCGACCGCGCTCACGATGATCGAGCCGATCGCGGACCGGCGGGGGATGGCCCGGCGCCACGGGGCGCAGTACACGATCGACCCCACGAGCGAGAACCAGGCCGCGGTCGCCGACGAGCTCACCGAGGGGCGCGGCTACGACGTCGTGATCGACGCGTCGGGATCGACCCGCGCCACCCGAGGGCTGCTCGATCTGGCGGCCAAGGGCGGCACGGTCATCTACGGGGCGATGTACCCGAGCGACTACGAGCTGCCGCTGAACATCTCGGACTACCTCTACCTGAAGGAGCTCACACTCACCGGCGTGTTCGTCTCGCCGTACGCGTTCCCGCGCGCGTTGAACCTGCTGCCGCACCTCGACCTGGCCGAGTTCACCCAGGCCGTCTTCCCACTCGAGCAGGCCGCGGAGGCCTTCGAGGCGCACCTCACCGGGCGCTATCCGAAGGTCATCATCGCCTGCAACGACGAGGCCAGGCTCGGAGGACTGTCATGACCACCGCGCTGGAACGCGAAGCCGCCCCGGTGGAGACCGCTCCCGCGCTTGAAGCCCGCGACATCGTCAAGCGCTTCGACGGCGTCCACGCCCTGAAGGGCGCCCGGCTGTCGGTGCTGCCCGGTGAGATCCACGCCCTGCTCGGCGAGAACGGCGCGGGCAAGTCCACGCTGATCAAGGTCGTGACGGGGCTGTACGCCCCCGACGGCGGCACCATCCTGCGCTCGGGCCAGGAGGTCGAGTTCCAGAGCGTGCGCACCGCCCGTGGCGAGGGGATCGTCGCGCTCTACCAGGAGCTGTCGATCATCCCGTCGCTGACGGTGGCCGAGAACATCCTGCTGGGCGAGCAGACGCCGCGCCGCGGGGGCGTCGTCAACTGGCGGGAGCTCCGTCGGCGGGCGAAGGAGCAGCTGGACAGCATCAACCAGCGCATCCCGCTGGGCAAGCTCGCCGGCGACCTGTCGCCCGTGCAGCAGACGATGGTGGCGTTCGCCCGCGCCCTCGCCACGGACGCGCGGGTGCTCATCCTGGACGAACCGACCGCGTCGCTCACGGACACCGAGATCACCGATCTGTTCGCGGTGCTGCGATCCCTGCGCGAGCGGGGTGTCGCCATCGTCTACGTCTCGCACCGCCTCGAGGAGGTCTTCGAGCTGTGCGACCGGCTGACGATCATGCGCAACGGCGAGACCATCATCACGAAGGATGTGGCCGACTCGCACATCGACGAGGTCATCTCCCTCATGGTCGGCCGTGAGGCGGGTCAGCTCTATCCCGAACGGGGCTCGGGCGGCGGAGACGTCGTGCTGCGCGTCGAGGGCCTCACCGGTCGCCGCGTGCGGGACGTGTCGTTCGAGGTGCGGGCGGGTGAAGTCCTCGGCATCGGCGGTCTGGCCGGCGCAGGGCGCAGCGAGCTGCTGCGCATCCTCGCCGGAGCGCAGAAGCATCAGGCCGGCACGATCGCCGTGGCGGACAAGGTGCTGCCGCGCTCGCCCGGCGTGGGTCGCGCGCTCGCCGCGGGCATCGCGCTCGTTCCCGAGGAGCGCCGCAGCCAGGGCGTGATCCTGGGCGCGTCGATCCAGGACAACATCACGATCGCGAACCTCTCCTCGGTGAGCTCGGTCGGCGTCGTGTCCCAGGCGCGCATCGCCGACATCGCCCGTCGTGGGATGTCGGATCTGCAGATCAAGGCGCGCAGCCCCCGCCAGAGCGTGGGGAGCTGTCCGGCGGCAACCAGCAGAAGGTCGTGCTCGCCAAGATGCTCGAGCGTCAGCCCGCAGTCCTGCTCATGGACGAGCCCACGCGCGGAATCGACGTCGGCACCAAGGCCGAGATCTACCGCCTCATCCGCCGCCTGGCGGCGACCGGCACCGCCGTGATCGCCGTCAGCTCCGAACTCCCCGAGCTCATCGGCATGAGCGACCGCGTCGTCATCATGCACGAGGGCCGCATCTCCGGACAGGTCGCCGCGGCGGAGGCCGACGACGAACTGCTCCTCTCCTACTGCTACGGAAAGTCAGAGTGACATGGCCACCACCACGGACCCCACGCTCACCACGCGCAGCATCGTGACCGCGCGCGCCGAGTCGTTCGGGCGCATCTTCCTCCACGGCGGCACGGTCGTCGCCCTCATCGTGCTCGTCGTCTTCTTCTTCGCGATGCGCCCCGATGTGTTCCTGACGTTCACGAACGTGAAGAACATCCTGTACCAGGTGTCGATCCTCGCGATCATCGCCGGGGCGCAGACCATCGTCATGGTCGTCGGCGACTTCGACCTGTCGGTGGGTGCCACGTCGGCGCTCGCGGGCGCGGTCGCCGCATCCATGATGATCAACGGCGTCCCCGTCACCGTCGCGGTCGCCGTCGCGATCCTGGTGGGCCTGCTCGTCGGGCTCGTCAACGGATTGCTGATCGCCTACGTGAATCTCTCCGCCTTCGTCGCGACACTCGCCACGATGACCTCCGTGGTGGGTCTCGCCTACCTCGTGACCGCGGGGACGACACTGTTCAACCTGCCGCCGGAGTTCAACTCCATGGGGCAGGGGAAGCTGTTCGAGATCCCGATCCCGGTCTACATCGCGATCGTCATCTCGCTGCTGCTGTGGTTTGTCCTGCGCTTCACGACGATGGGTCGGCGCTGGTACGCGACCGGCGGCAACGTCGAGGTCTCGCGCCTGTCCGGTATCAACGTACGGCGGGCTCGGCTCATCGCGTTCACGGCGGCCGGGGCGATCTCGGCGCTCGGCGGCGTGCTGCTGGCGGCGCGCCTCGGCAGCGCGAGCGCCGTGCAGGGCAGCGACAACATGATGTTCTCCGTCGCCGCCGTCTTCCTCGGTATGACGGTCGTCCGCTCGGGCGCCGCGAACCTCGGCGGCACCATGGTCGGCGTCGCGATCATCGGCGTCATGAGCAACGGCCTGAACATCCTCGGCGTCAACGCCTACGTCCAGCAGGTCGTCACCGGCCTCATCATCATCGCCGCGGTGACGCTGTCGTCGCTGCGGCACCGCGAGCGCTGACGCTCCGCATCCGCTTTCCCGAAGCGGTCGCCCCGCGACCGCGCACCATCACAACGGCACGAACACAAAGGAGTAACACGTGCGCACATCATTCAAGGCCCTCGCGGCCGTGGCCGCCGCAGCGGCCCTCGTCCTGACCGGATGCTCGTCGGGCGGCTCGGGAGGCGGCGGTGACGACAAGTTCAAGGTGATCGCCTTCACCTCCGGCAACCAGACCCCGGTGGGTGCCTGGTGGGTCAAGGCCGTGCAGGACAAGGCAGACGAGCTCGGCTGGGACCTCACGGTCATCCAGGGCGACTTCGACTTCCAGAAGATGAATCCCGCGGTCGAGAGCGCCATCGGGCAGGGCGCCGACGCGATCTTCGACGGCTACACCGACGTCGCCTCGATCGGCTCGATCGTGACCGCCGCCAAGGACGCGAACATCCCGATCTTCGCGATCGACTCCGCGACCGAGGAGAACGACGCGTTCGCGATCAACGTCACCGCCGATCAGCAGGGCATCGTCGATCAGACCGTCGGGGCGTTGGATGAGGCGCTGGGAGGCCTGAAGGGCAAGAACATCATGGTGATCGGGCACGACCCGCACCCCGGCATCCGGCTGCGGGCCAGCCTCGCCGAGAAGGCGCTCACCGCGGCGGGCGCGAACATCGCCGGCGGCGACATCCAGAAGGTGGCCTCCCCGGCGACGGGGCGCACCGAGGCGCTGTCCCTCGTCGCGGACTACCTGTCCGCGAACCCCGGCGGCCTCGACGGCGTCTGGGTCGGTTGGGACGACGCGGCGCTCGGCGCCGCCCAGGCCGTCAGCGAGGCGGGCTCGAAGGCGAAGGTCACCGGCGTCGACGCGACGAGCGAGGCGATCGCCGCGATCAAGGCCGGCGGGCCCTTCCTGGCGACCATCGAGCAGCCCTGGCCCAGCATCCTCGACACGGTCGTGGGGGACATCGAGGCCTACCGCAAGGACGGCACGCTGCCCTCCTCCCGCTTCGACGCGGTCGCCACGACGCTCGTGACCGTCGACAACGCGGACAGCATCACCCCCTCCGACAAGCTCGGTTGACCCCTCGGGGCGGGGTGCTGAGAGCACCCCGCCCCACCCCAGACATGGATGGAGGTCGCACATGCGACTGGAATCGAAGACCGCCCTCATCACGGGCGGCAGCAGCGGCATCGGTCGTGCGACCGTCGAGAAGTTCCTCCGCGAGGGCGCGAAGGTCATGATCGCCGACGTCGACCTGGCGCGCTCCGACCAGGTCGTGACGGAGCTCGAGGGCCTCGGCTTCACGGGCTCGGTCGCGGCCGTGCGCACCGACGTGTCCCGCTATGAGGATGTGGAGGCCGCCGTCGCCCGCACGGTCGAGGTGTTCGGCTCGCTCGACGTGATCTTCAACAACGCGGGGATCGCGGGCGGCAAGCCGCTGCTCGAGCACGACCCCGAGGTCGACTACGCGCCGATGATCCGCATCGATCAGGACGGCGTCTACTACGGCATCCTCGCCGCCGGTCGGCAGTTCCGGAAGCAGGGGACGGGCGGCGTCATCATCAGCACGTCGTCGATCTACGGCCAGCAGGCCGCTGAGCTCTCGTTCTCGTACAGCGCCGCCAAGGCCGCCGTCATCTCGTTCACCCGCTCCGCCGCCTACGAACTGGCGCAGTACGGCGTCCGCGCCGTCGCGATCACCCCCGGGCGCGTCGGGACCCCGATCATCAACCAGTTTAGCGAGGAGCTGCGGGCGACCTTCGCCGCCGAGCAGATGCGCAACGCGCTCACGGCCCCCGAGGAGATCGCGGACGTCGTGGCGTTCCTGGCCTCCGACGAGGCGAACGCCATCAACGGCACCGTCGTGAGCGTCGACGACGGCTACTCGGTGTTCAAGCAGCGGCTCGATCTGCCGGTGTTCTGAGGCGCGCCATGGATCTCGATCTCGCGTGCCACCTCTCGGCGATCACGCCCAGCTGGCCCCGGCGCAGCTCGTGCCCGTCCTGCACGACCTGCGCGAGATGGGTTACCGACGCGCTGTCCTCCCGCCGCTGGATGCCGCCTCCACCGACGTGGACGCCCTCGCCGATGCGTTCGTGCGGACCGGGATGCTGCCGATCGCCATGTGCGGCCAGGCTCCGGACGCGGACGTCTCCTCGCCCGACGTCGACGTGCGTCGGGCGGGGGTCGAGCTGCTGCGCGCGAGCGTCCGGTTCGCCGAGCGGCTCGGGGCCGACCAGCTGAACGGGGTGCCCTACGGGCTCTTTGGTCGCCCGTCGGAGCCGGTCGCCCCCGCCCTCCTCGCCGAGAGCGCGCGGGCGGTGGGGTCGGTGGCCGACGAGGCGGCGGAACGCGGCGTCCAGATGACCTTCGAGGTGCTGAACCGCTACGAGGAGGCGGCGATCAACACGGCCGCGCAGGCCATGGACTACGTCGCCGCGAGCGGCTCGGCCCACCTCGGCGTGCACCTGGACAGCTTCCACATGGCGATCGAGGAGGCGGACGCCGTGCAGGCGGTCCGTACCGCGATGCCGCGGCTGCGCTACCTCGAGCTCGGCCAGTCGGGCCGCGGCCCGCTGGAGCACGGCGCGGTGGATGTGCCCGCCCTCGTGCGGGAGGCATTGGATGCGGGCTACCGCGGCCGATGGGGCGTGGAGGCGTTCTCGCGGCCGCTGGCCGGGGGCGCCGCCGATGTGCTCTCGATCTGGCGCGCGCCCTACGCGGACGGTCTCGCCCTCGCGCGCGACGCGATCGGCGTCATCCGGCGCGGCTGGGCGGAGAGCATCCCGGGCCGCAGGTCACACCGCCTGGCCCGCGCGACGGGCTGAACCGGGAGCACCCCTCCCATTGCGCGCGGACCCCGCGTCGCTCAGGATGTATTCATACGTATAGGGCAGGGAAGCCCGGAAAGGTGACACCGATGTCGACCGCAACGCAGGACACCGCCACCCTGATCGATCCCGACGTCTTCGCCGGGCGCATCTACATCGACGGCGAGTGGGTCGAAGGCGGCGGAGGCGCCATCGCCTCCATCGAGCCCGCCACCGGCGAGACGCTCGTGCAGGTCGGGATGGCGGATGCCGCGGACGTCGCGCGCGCCGCCGCATCCGCCGCACGCGCGCAGCAGGAGTGGGCGGCCACGCCGCATCCGGCTCGCGCGGCCGTGCTGCGCAAGGCCGCGCAGCTATGGGAGCGGCACGCGGAAGAGATCATGGGGTGGAACATCCGCGAGGTCGGAGCCATCCCGCCGCTCGCAGGTTTCGCCCTGCACGTCACCGCGGCCGAGTGCTACGAGGCGTCGTCCCTGCCCTCGGCGCCGCTGGGCACCATCCTCTCCAGCGAGGAGCCGCGCCTCTCGCTCGCCCAGCAGATCCCCGTGGGCGTCGTGGGCGTCATCTCGCCCTTCAACGTCCCGCTCATCCTCGGCATCCGCGCGGTCGCGCCGGCTCTCGCGCTCGGCAACGCCGTGCTGCTCAAGCCCGACCCCCGCACGGTCGTGACCGGCGGTGTCTCGATGGTGCGCATCTTCGAGGAGGCCGGTCTGCCGAAGGGCATCCTGCAGCTCCTCCCCGGCGGCGCCGAGGTCGGCGAAGCCATGGTGGCCGACCCGCACGTGCGCGTGGTCGCCTTCACGGGGTCGACGCGTGCCGGGCGCGCCGTCGGAGAGCTCGCCGGCCGTCACCTCACTCGCGCGCATCTCGAGCTCGGCGGCAACTCCGCCTTCCTCGTGCGCGAGGACGCCGACGTCGACCAGGCGGTCAACCTGGCCACATGGGGCGCCTTCCTGCACCAGGGGCAGATCTGCATGACGGTCGGCCGCCACATCGTCCACGAGTCGCTCTTCGACGAGTACGTCGCGAAGCTCGCGGCGAAGGCGGACTCGATGGTCGTCGGCGACCCGGCCGCAGGGCAGGTGCACCTCGGACCCCTCATCGATGAGACGCAGCGGGACCGCGTGCACACGCTCGTGCAGGACGCCGTCGCCCAAGGCGCCCGCCTCGCGGCCGGTGGTACCTACGAGCAGCTGTTCTACCGCCCGACGGTGCTGGCGAATCCGCCGAAGGATGCGGCCGCGTACTGCGACGAGGTCTTCGGCCCCGTCGCCTCGGTGGTCTCCTTCGCGACCGACGACGAGGCCGTCGAGCTGGCCGCGGCGACCGACTACGGGCTGTCGTTGGGAATCGTCAGCCGCGACGCCATGAAGGCGTACGACCTCGCCAAGCGCATCCCCACCGGCATCGTGCACATCAACGACCAGACGGTCAACGACGAGGCGAACTCGCCCTTCGGCGGTGTCGGCGCCTCCGGTACGGGATCCCGCCACGGCGGTGCGCAGGCGAACATCGACGCCTTCACCGAGACCCGCTGGATCACGATGCGCCGCGAGCCCGGACAGTACCCGCTCTGACGCTCACGGATGCGGGCGGTCCCCTCGCGGGGTCGCCCGCATCCGTTCGTCGACGCGTCAGTACACGATGACCGGCTTGACCGTCACGCCGTGGTGCATGTCGGCGACGGCCTGCTCGATCTCGTCGAGCGCGTAGGTCTTCTCCAACAGCTCCAGAGGCAGCCTGCCCTCGCCGTGCAGCCGGGCGAGCTCCGGGATGAGCTTGCTGCGGCAGCGTGTCCCCCATCGTCACGCCGCGCAGCACCTTTCCGGTCAGGATGCCCTGGATGTCCACCGGGATCTCCGTGCCGGGAGGGGGTGCTCCGCAGACGAGCACCGTGCCGCGGATGGCGGCCGCGTCCAGGGCGCCGCGCGCGACGCGGGGGCTCGCGGTCGTGTCGAAGCTCAGGTCGACGCCGTGCCCGCCCGTGATCTCGGCGAGGCGCGCCGCGACGTCCTCGGTGCCGGCGTCGATCGTGTGGGTCGCACCGAGCCGGCGTGCGAGCGTGAGCCGTTCGTCGACGAGATCGATCGCGACGAGTGCGGCGGGTCCGCGGTGCGCTGCCGCCATGATCGCCGACAGTCCGACCGCGCCGGAGCCGTAGACCGCGACGGTGTCGGCGGGGCCCGGGTCCAGTACGTTCCACATGGAGCCGAAGCCCGTCAGGATGCCGCATCCGAGCGGCGCGAGCACCGTGAGGTCGGCATCCGCATCCACCGCGACGACGGAGCGCTCGTCGGCGATCGCGTAGGTGCCGAACGAGGACTGCCCGAAGAAGTGGCCGGCCACCGGGAGGCCGTTGCGGGTGATTGTGCCCGAGTCGTCGGGGCGCATCAGGCCGAAGAGGTTGCGCGCCTGCCAGGTCTCGCAGTAGGCGGGATGCCCACCCCCGCATCCTCTGCACGCGCCGCACGAGGTGAAGCTCAGCAGCACCTTGTCGCCGGGCGCCACGGAGTCGACCCCCGCCCCGACCTGTTCGACGATGCCCGCGCCCTCGTGCCCGATGATGCCGGGGGTCGGGAACGGGATGCCGCCGGCGATCACGCCGAGATCCGTGTGACACAGCCCGGTCGCCACGAGCCGCACGAGCACCTCGCGATGACCCGGCGCCCCGTACTCCACATCCTCGACCCGCAGAGAGCCGTCCTGCAGGATGGCCGCGCGGCCCGCGGTCACGCCGATGCTCCCGTCTCGAGATTGAAGACGATCGAATGGGTGCGCTGGTACGAGGCCATCGCCTCGGGTCCGTTCTCGCGCCCCCAACCGGAGGCCTTGACGCCACCGAACGGGACGGAGGGATCGAGCAGCGCCCAGCCGTTCACCCAGGTGATGCCCGCATCCAGGCGCGCGGCCACGCGGTGCGCCTTGGCGAGATCAGCGGTCTGGATGCCGGAGGCCAGTCCGTACGGCGTCGAGTTGGCGAGGGCGATCGCCTCCTCCTCGGTGTCGAAGGGCTGCACGGTCAGGACGGGACCGAAGACCTCTTCGGCCACGACCTCGGCGTCGTTCGGCACATCGGCGATCACGGTCGGGCGGTAGAAGAAGCCGCCGCCCAGATCGGCGCGCTCGCCGCCCGTGACGATCCGTGCCCCCGCCGAGCGGGCGCGATCCACCATCGCCGCGACCTTCTCGAGCTGGTTGGCGCTGGCGAGCGGTCCGATGACGGTGCCCTCATCCGCCGGGTCGCCGAACGGCACGTGGGGCAGAGCATCGGCGAGGATGCCCAGCACGGTGTCGTAGAGCGGGCGTTCGACGAGAAGCCTCGGGCCTGCCATGCAGAACTGGCCGGAGTTGAACACGAAGGCCGAGATGACCGTGTTGATCGCCGCGTTCAGCTCCGCATCGGCGAACAGGATGTTGGCCGCGTTGCCGCCGAGCTCGGCGGTGAACGGCTTCAGCGTGCGTCCGGCGATGGCCGCCGCGTGGGCGCCGATCTCCGTCGAACCGGTGAAGGCGACTTTGTCGACGTCCGGGTGGCCGACGAGGTGGTCGCCGAGGGTGGCTCCGGGCCCCGTCACGACGTTGAAGACCCCGTCGGGCACACCCGCCTCCTGCAGGATGTCGGCGATGATGAGGGCCGAGAGGGGGGTGTCGCTCGCCGGCTTGTGGACGACCGTGTTGCCGGCGATGAGGGCGGGGGCGATCTTGGAGCTCGAGAGGATGAGGGGGAAGTTGAACGGCGTGATGGCCGCGACGACCCCGATCGGCTCGCGCTTCACGTAGGCGTGGTTGTTGCCGGTCGTCTCGCGCACATCGCCGTCGAGATGGTGCCCGAGGCTCGCGTAGAACTCGTAGAGCTCCGCAGCGTTGTTGACATCGATGATGCGCGCGAACGTGATGGGCTTGCCGACATCCAGGCTCTCCGCCTGCGCGAGCTCCTCCGTCCGCTCGCGCATGAGCGCGTATGCGCGCTGCAGGATGCGGGCGCGTTCCCTGCTCGACAGGCGGGACCAGACGCCGGAGTCGAAGGCGGCTCGCGCGGCGGCGACGGCGTCGTCGACGTCGGCCGTCGTCGCTCGAGCGACGTCGCCCACCTTGCGGCCGGTGGCGGGGGAGACGACGTCCATGACGGCGCCGTCGGAGGCGTCGCGCCAGACGCCGCCGATGAACAGCTGCCCGCGGGAGGGCTCGCCGGCGCGGGCGACGGTGGATGTGGGATCGGTGAGGGTCATGAGGTACTCCTTCGGTGGGTGGGGTCAGACCAGCGCGCTCGCTGCGACGCGCGACAGCGCATCGACGAAGCCGCGCGGGTCCTCCTGGAACGGTGCGTGCCCGGTGGCGAGGCGCACGATCTCGGATCCGGCGCGCCCGGCGAGCGCCTGCTGGAACGCGGGCGGCACGAGCACGTCCTTCTCGGTGAGCAGGTACCAGCTCGGCTTCGTGCGCCAGGCGACCGCGGTCACGGGGTCTGTCAGAGAAGCGAGTGACTGCGGACGGAACATGTCGGCGAGCTGCTCGCCCGCCTCCGCAGGAGTGCCCGGCGGGAAGTCGGCGGAGACCATCGCGACGCGCTCCTCGCGGGTGGCGCCGAGGGTGACCTGGCCGCCCGCGACGTGCCACCCTGGTGGGAACTCGCCGCCGACGGATCCCCGGACGCTCTCTCCCGCATCCAGTGCGAACGCGGCGATGTAGACGAGTCCGGCGACCGCGGGATGGTCGCCGGCCTCGGTCACCGGCACCCCGCCGTACGAGTGGCCGACCAGCAGGACGGGATCCTCTGCGAGATCCAGGCGGTCGCGCAGCGCCGCGGCGTCGGCGGCGAGGGACCCGGTGGTACCTGTCGACGGCAGCTCGAGGGTCTCGACCGTCCACCCGCGCGACTGGAGCGCGGGGATGACGGGGGCGAACTCCCACCCTCCCACCCACGCGCCATGGACGAGGAGCACATGCGGGTTCTGGCTCATGTTCCGGTCTTCCTTGATCCGGGGAGCCGGGGTGCGGCGGCTCCGTGACGACGATGTCTGACGCTCAGTGTCGATCGGAGTCCGGAGCCGCGGTATCCGTAGGACTACGTAACCTCGCCCGCGACTGCGGCGCGGGTGGACTCGAACCACGCCGCGATCTGCGCGCGGGAGCCGAATCCGAGCTTGCCGAGGATCCGCTGCACGTGCGTGTCGACGGTACGCACCGACAGCACGAGTCGGTCGGCGATCTCGCGATTGCTCAGTCCCTCATGGATGCCGGCGGCGACCTCCCGCTCGCGCTCGCTGAGCCCGCCTGCAGCGCCGCGCGCGGATGCGGCGAACGACACCGCCTCGGCGGGGGTCAGGCGTTCGCCGACGGCGGCGGCGCGTTCGTATGCGCGGTCGCCGAGACGGGCGCGCACCTGGGCCACGCAGCGTTCGTGGTGGGCGGCCATCTGCGGCCCGTGCACCGCGATGTCGGAGCCGACGCGGCGCCAGCGGCTGCGTGCGGCACCCAGCAGTACAGCGGAGCGTTCGGTGGGCGAGCGGGCCGCATCGATCCAGCTCAACAGCTCGAGCACGAGACAGTCCCCGACGGGATCGTCGATGCCGTCCTCTGCTCGCAACGACTGGCGCGCCCGGGTCTCGGCGCGATCGAGCTCACCGTCGCAGAACGCCGACAGCGCCAGCGACCACAGTGCGAGCGAGCGCATCCACATCTCACCGGTCGCCTCGCTGTGCCGCACGGCTGCCTCAGCCGAGGCTCCCGCTCCGGGGTCGCCGAGGTGGCTCCGCGCCGTCGTGAGCTGGAACTGCGCGAGCAGTGCCTCGTCGGCGAGGCCCGCGCCGAGGGCGCCGTCGATCGAGCGTTCGAAGTCGACCACGGCCGCCGCGGGATCGCCGGAGAACAGAGCGTGCGTGCCGCGCCATCTGTGGGCCTCCACGGTGAAGACGCTGCGCTCCGGCTCGGTGACGGATGGGAGCAGCGCCTCGACATCGCGCAGGTGGAGGTCGGCCTCCTCCAGATCCCCCTGCAGCAGACACAACCATGCCGCCGTGATCGAGCCCCGCATCCATGGCACCGCGCCGGCACCCGGCAGAGCCAGCACACGCGTCGCCCACGCGCGGCCCTCGGGCAGGAATCCACCCACGCCCCAGTGGTAGCGCAGCGCGGCGAACATCACGAGCGCGGTGTCGGCGTCGACGGTCGTCGCGGTGCTGAGCGCCGCATGGAGCTCCGCCCGGTCGGCACGCTGGGTCGCGACGATGTGAGACTGGTCGGGGCCGTACCAACGGGCGTCGGCGGCCTCCGCGAGGCGGCGGTAGTGCGCGAGATGGCGATGCAGCAGCAGCGGCCGCGTCCCGTTCTCCTCCGCGCGCTGGCGTCCGTAGGCGCGGATCGTCTCGAGCATGCGGAAGCGGCCGCTCTCCCGGTCCGCTTCGACGACCGATTGCGTGACCAGATCGTCGACCACATCGACGATCTCGGTCGCGGTGAGCTCTGCCACCGATGCTGCTGCCGCGAGGTCGAAAGGGCCGCGGAAGACGCTCATGGCCTCCCACGCCCGGCGCTGCTCGGGGGTGCACAGCTCGTAGCTCCAGTCGACGACTGCTCCCAGGGTGCGCTGGCGGGCGACGGCGGAGCGAGAGGCTGCCCGCAGCAGCGTGAAGCGGGAAGACAGGCGCCCGTTGAGCTCGGACAGCGGCAGCGACCGCAGCCGGGTCGCCGCCAACTCGATCGCGAGCGGCAGCCCGTCGAGCGAGCGGCACAGCTCCTCCGCCACCGGTTGCTCCTGCTCCGACAGAGCGAAGGATGCGTCGGCCGCCCGGGCGCGCGCGAGCAGCAGGGCGAGCGCGTCGGAGGGGCGAGACGCATCGTCGGTGAGAGACAACGGAGGAACGGCGAACACCT
Organism: Microbacterium sp. KU4F; assembly: GCF_056868075.1. Classification (NCBI taxonomy): domain Bacteria; kingdom Bacillati; phylum Actinomycetota; class Actinomycetes; order Micrococcales; family Microbacteriaceae; genus Microbacterium; species Microbacterium sp. KU4F. The sequence goes on from NZ_CP200324.1 coordinate 2,395,003, forward strand.
GCTCGCCGTCGAGGTCGAGCCGGCGCCGGCTCGTCGCGAGGATGGTCAGCTGCGGGACCGCATCCAACAGTTCGTCGGCGAATGCCGCCACCGCGTCGATGAGGTGCTCGCAGTTGTCCAGGACGACCAGCGAGGGGGCGTCGGCGAGCACGTCGACGAGGAAGTCGAGGGGGTCGCGGGCGGAATGCTCACCGAGCGGCAGAGCCCGCGCGACGGCGAGAGGCACGCGGCGCGCATCCTGAAGGCTGTCGAATCCGACGAACCAGGTGGTCACCCCGGCAGCAGCGGCGAACTCGTTGGCAGCCCGCGAGGCCAGACGCGTCTTCCCGACACCGCCCACCCCGGTGAGCGTCACGAGGCGGCCAGAGCGCAGCAGCGTGCCGATCGTGTCGAGCTCGGCCTTGCGGCCCACGAACTCGCTGCGCGGTTCGGCGATCATCCAGACCCCTTCGTCTGCACCGATTATGCATCCCGCTGAATAGGAGGGGTGTCGGGATTCGCCCGCCGCCCGTGGATTACGTGATCTCACGGATAGACGGGACGCGCCGCGCCGGCGACAGACTTGCCGCGCCCGCCTCCATCGGTGGGCGACGCACCGTTCAATGACGAACCGGGAGTTCCCATGCGCAAGACCTTGCTGCGCGCCGCCGCCCTCGCCGCGGCCGCACTCACACTCACCGCCTGCTCCGCTACATCCGCGCCCACCGGCACCGCCGACAGCGAGGGGCCCATCAAGATCGGGATGGTCGTGCCGCTGACCGGCCCGTACTCCGCCCTGGGGCTCGGGGACAAGGAAGCTGCTGAACGCCTCGTAGAGGACATCAACGGCAAGGGTGGGGTGAACGGGCGTGAGCTGCAGCTGACGGTCGTCGATGACAAGACCGATGTCACCGAGTCGGTCAAGCAGTTCAGCCAGCTCGCTGCGGATCCCAGCTACTCCGCCATGCTCGCGAGTTCGTTCGTCTCGGCGGCAACCGCCGTGGGCGACGTGGCACGCACCCAGAAGATCCCGACCATCGCGCTGAGCCCCGTCGACGCCTTCGCCGACGGCAGCAACCGCTACGCGTTCACCTCCCCGCCCACGCCGTCGGTGTATGCGGGCGCGCTCGTGGACTACTGGAAGTCGGAGGGCGTCAAGACCCTCGCGATCACCTATGTCGGCGCCGACGTCTTCGGGCAGACGGGCGAGAAGGCGACCGTGGCGCTCGCGAAGGATGCAGGCATCGACGTCGTGCTCGACGAGCCGTACGACGCCGCCGCGACCGATTTCAGTCCGCTCGTGAACAAGGTCGTGCAGGCGAAGCCCGACGCATTCGTCGTGTGGGGGGCGGGCCCGGCTCCGGTGATCATCACGAAGCAGATCGCGGGCAAGGGGGTGCAGACCTACTTCACGGGCGCGCAGGCGTCGAACCTCTACCTCGATCCCGCTGGCGACGCCGCGGAGGGCATCATCGCCGCGACGACGGCCGCGATGGCGGGGGCCTCGCTGCCGGACAGCGACTACAAGACGCTCGTGATGGCCGTCGCGGAGCCCTGGCTCGCGGCGAACAGCGGCGTCTACCCGCCCGAGTTCGCGTTCGGCGGGTCGTCCGCGCTCGAGCTGCTCGCCGACGCCGTCGAGCGCGCCGGCTCCAGCGACCGGCAGGCGATCCGGGACGCCCTCGAGAAGACCGACTTGCTGACCTCCAACGGTCGCTATCGCTACAGCGCCGACGACCACATGGGCCTGACCTCCGACGCGCTGGCGATCATGACGGCGAAGGGCGGCGCCTGGGTTCCCACGGCGTACGCGACGAAGCGCTTCACGACCGATCTGCCGAAGTGACGGTTGTCGACGAGGAGGATGCGCGTGCTCGAACTGCATGATCTCTCCCGGTCCTTCGGCGGCGTGTTCGCCACCGACGGGGTGTCGATGAGCGTCGCGGACGGTGAGCTGCGCGGCGTGATCGGGCCGAACGGAGCCGGCAAGTCCACCCTGTTCTCGCTCGTGAGCGGACACCTGCGACCGCAGCGCGGCCGCATCCTCCTCGACGGCCAGCGCATCGACCGGCTCGCCCCGCATCAGCGCGCGCGCCGCGGCGTCGCGATCGTCTTCCAGGGCGCCCGGCTCTTCCCGGAGATGACGGTCTGGGAGAACGTCGCCGTCGGCGCCCACGCGCGAACCCGCGCGGGTGCCGCGGCTGCCGTTCTGCGGCTGCCGCGCCACCGGCGCGAGGAGGACGAGATCTTCCGCAGCGCGTTCGCGAGTCTCGAGCGCGTGGGCCTGGCCGACTGGGCCGACCGCGCCGCGGACCAGTTGCCGCTGGGGCAGCAGCGACGCATGCAGGTGGCGCGGGCGCTCACCGCCAGGCCACGGCTGCTGTTGCTGGACGAGCCCGCATCCGGGCTGCGTGCCGGCGAACGACGCGAGCTCGCCTCCCTCATCCGGAGCCTGCACGAGGAGGGGATCACCGTGCTCCTCGTGGAGCACGACGTCGCGATGGTCACTTCTCTTGCCGAGCGCATCACGGTGCTTGAGCTCGGCCGTGTTATCGCCGAGGGGGCGCCCGACGAGATCCGCCGCGACCCCGCGGTCCTCTCCGCCTATCTGGGGACGGAGGCGGCGGCGTGATGCTCGATGTCGAGGACCTCGTGGTCCGCTACGGCGGGGCGACCGCCGTCGACGGGGTCTCGCTGCACGTGGACGACGGCGAGATGGTCGCTCTCGTCGGCCCGAACGGTGCGGGCAAGACATCCATCGTGAGCGCGGTCTCCGGTCTCGTGCGGCCCGCCGCCGGGCGCGTGCGCACGGGCGGAGCCGTCGCACAGGTGCCCGAGGGGCGCCAGATGTTCGGCGACATGAGCGTCGAGGACAACCTGCGCCTCGGCGCCTGGCATCGCAGGGACAAGGACCCCGCGCACGTCTACGAGCTTCTGCCCGACCTGCAGCGGATGCGACGCCAACGCGCATCGACACTGTCGGGAGGGCAGCAGCAGATGGTCGCGATGGGGCGGGCGCTCATGGCGCAGCCGGATCTCCTGGTGATCGACGAGCTGTCGCTGGGGCTGGCCCCGATCATCGTCGGACAGCTCATGACGCATCTGGCGGAGCTCAACCGCACGCGCGGGACCGCCGTCCTGCTCATCGAGCAGGAGATCGGGCACGCGTTCGATCTGTGTTCACGGGCCTACGTGATCGAGACCGGAAGAGTCGCGCTGGAGGGTCCGAGCGCTCAGCTCCGAGAAGCTCGCGCTGTGCGGGAGGCCTATCTCGGCGGGTTCGAGACCCCGGAAACGGAGACGCCGTGAACGATCTGCTCGTCTACATCGTGTCCGGACTCGCCCTGGCCGGCGCCTTCGCGCTCATCGGCAGCGGAATCGTCGTGGTCTACCGCGTCACACACGTCCTCAATTTCGCGCAGGGCACGTTCGCGGTCTTCGGCGCCCTCCTCTCCTGGTCGTTGTCGAGCGTTCTCCCGCCCTACCTGTCGGTGCCGATCGTGATCCTCGTGTGCGCGGGAATCGGGCTGATCGTCGGGATCGTGGCGGTGGGTAGCCGACGCACGCCGCCGATGATCTCGCTGCTCATCACGCTCGGGATGTCGATGGTCGGCGCCGCGGTGATCATCCTGGTATGGGGGCAGGATCCGGTGTCGCCGCCGGGCCTGCCCGGAACCATCGATCTGCTGGGAGTCGCCGTCGAGTCGCAGCGGGTGCTGGTGCTGATCGTCGCGGTGCTGACGTTCCTCGCGCTGGGACTGTTCTTCGCGCGCACCGATCTCGGCCGAGGGCTCACCGCGGCGGCATCCAATCCTCGCGCGGCCCGCCTGGTCGGGATCGACACCCGCGCGATGGGGCTGATCGCCTTCGCGATCGCCGGCGCGCTCGGCGGTCTCGCGGGCGCGCTCATCGCGCCGACGACCGCGGTGTCGGTGTCATCGGATCTCCCGCTCGTGCTGAGCGGCCTGGCGGCAGCGATCTTCGGCGGCCTCCGCAGCCCGTGGCTCACGTTCCTGGGGGCGGCGATCCTCGGTGTCGTCGGCCAGCTCGTCGCGGGATACGCGAACGGGTCATACCAGACCCAGATCGCGCTCGTCATGATGCTCCTGATCATGATCGTGCGCGCCCGCAGCCTGAACGCCGAGGAGGCGAAGTGAACGACACCCGAGGGCGCCTCGCCCGCATCCTGCCGCCCGTCCTCGCCCTGATCGTGGCCTGCGTGATTCCGCCGTTCCTCGGCGACCTCACGTTCTTCGTGCAGACCGCCCTCGCGGCACTCGTCGTGGTGGGGCTCTCGCTGTTCATGGGGTACGCCGGCCAGACCTCGCTCGGCCAGGGCGCCTTCGTCGCGGCGGGCGGGCTCACGGTGGCCGTGCTCACGACGCAGTTCGGCGTGCCGTCGATCGTTGCCCTTCTCCTCGCGCCGGTCGTCGCGGGCGGTCTCGCAGCTTCTCGTCGGATGGCCACTGCTGCGGCTCCGCGGACACTACCTCGCGTTCGGGACTCTCGCCGTCCTGCTCATCCTGCAGACGGTCATGGCGACCGTGCCGCTGTTCGGCGGCGGGATCGGCATCTTCGGGATCCCGCCGCTCGCCCTCGGCCCCATCCAGGTGCAGGGTCAGCTCGCATACGCCTACCTCGCGCTCGCCGCGGTCGCGGTGGCGATGATCGTGGCGCGCAACCTCGTGCGATCACGTTTCGGACGCGGGATGCGCGCTCTCGCCGGGAGCGAGAGCGCGGCCGCGGCGAGCGGCGTCGCGGTCGCCCGCACCAAGGTGGCGGTCTTCGTCGTCGCGGGGTCGTTCGCGGGGTTCGCCGGTGCCGTCGCGGCTTTCTTCACGCCCTATGTCAGCCAGGACACCTATCCGCCGCTGCTCTCGTTCGGGTACGTCATCATGGCCGTCGTCGGCGGGCTCGGGTCGTTGTGGGGCGGTGTGGTCGGCGCCGTCGCCGTGAGCGTCTGGCTGCAACTGCTCAGCGCCGTCAGCGCGACACCGGGACTTCCTCCGGTGGTGGGTCCCGTTCTGCAGTACGCCGGCTACGGCCTCATCCTGGTCGTCTTCCTCCTGCTCGTGCCGCGGGGGCTCGTGCCGAGCATCGTGGATAGATGGCGTGCCCGCCGACGGGTCCGACGTGCGGTGCTCCGCATGAGCACGGATGTGGCGCAATGACGTGCAGTCAGGTTTCGAGGTGGCGCACAACGCCGTCGACGATCGTGGCGCGGACCGATGCGCTGCTGACGATGTCGGGACTCGAGGTGGTGGGATCGACCGAGAGCACCGTGAGGTCCGCTCGCATCCCGACGCCGACGCGTCCCTCCTGCCTACTCGTTCCCGCGGCGATAGCAGCGGACGAGGTATAACCGGCGAACGCCTGCTCCGCGCTGAGCCCTTCGTCCGCTCCGACGGGCGAGCCGCCGCCGTGTCTGCGGGTCTGCGCCTCGGCGAGCACATCACGCGGGTCGAAGGGGACGACGGGCCAGTCCGAACCGAGCGCCACGGTGACGCCGAGATCGGCCAGCGTGCGTGTGCGCCACGCGTGGAGTGCGCGCTGCGCCCCGAGCCGCTCGCTCCAATTGTCGCTGCCGTCGGCGCGGATGAACCGGGTGCAGTGTGTGGGCTGCATGCTCACGACCGCGCCGCTGGAAGCGACCTCGCGCACGATGTCGTCGCCGGTGAGCTCCAGGTGCTCGATGCGATGCAGCGAGCCGGGATGCGCGGCGCGCGCGGCGGCGATGGATGCGGCGGCGTGCCGCACGGCGGCATCTCCGATCGCGTGGGTCGCCGTGGGCACACCTGCCGCGGCGAACCACTCGATCGCTGCGGCGTATCGTGCCGGTGAGGACCACGTGCCGCGCACGGACTCGCCGTGGCAGTCGGGTTCGCTCAGCCATGCGGTGCCGTTGTCGACCGTGCCGTCGACGAACAGCTTCACTCCGTGGCGTCGCCACAGGCGCCCTCCGGTCCCTGTCGCGCGGGTGAGTGCATCCCAGTCCTCGACGGTCGAAGATGGGTCGACCCATGGATGGACGCGCAGGCGCAGCGGAAGTCGGCCGGAGCTGTCGAGCGCCTCGTAGAGCGGTGCCGGGTCGCCCTCGAAGTCCATGACATGCGCACCGGTCAGCCCCGCCGCCGACATCTCGGCGAGCCCGGAAGCGAGGCGCTCGATGACCGCATCCGGCGCCTCGGTCGGCACGATGCGCTCGACGAGATCGATGGCCTCGTGCTCGCGCAGGAACCCGGTCGGCACGTCGTCCGCATCCGCTTCAACACACGAGCCCGACGAGAACACACAACCGCGATGCACGCCGGCGCGCTCGAGGGCTGCGCGACTCGCGAGCGCCGAATGCGCGTCGAACATACGCAGCAGCATGGGCGCGTCGCCTACGGCATCGGCCAGGGCTGCGACGTTGGGCGTCCTGCCTTCCCACGCAGCGTGTTCCAGCCCCCACCCGAGGATCCACTCGCCGGGCGCGCGCCGACGCTGCGCGGCGAGCGTTTCGCGCAGTTCATCGATCGTGCGCACGCGCTGCAGGTTCAGACCGCGCGATACGCGCGCGGCGAAGACAGGGTGGGTGTGTGCGTCCACGAGTCCAGGCAGGACCGTTCCCTCCACGCGGATCGAGCGCGTGCCTAGACCTGTCCAGTCGGCCGCATCCCTCATGTCGCCGATCGCCGCGATCCGGCCTGCGGAGACGGCCATCGCCTCGCCGGGCGAGCCGTGGATCGCATCGGCGGTGATGACCAGGTCGGCGGCCGTCACTGCTCCGCCCCGCCGATGCCCGCATACGCCGCCGGTCGCGCGCGACGCAGGACCACGGCGAGCACGATGCCGAACAGGAGCGCGACGGGAGCGACAGCGATGATGATCGCGTTGGTCGTGGCGTCTGCGCCCGTGAGGATGCCGATGTTCGTGATGATCAGCGTGAGGAACGCGAGCATCAACACCCCGCCGATCACGCCCGCGGGCAGTGCATACCAGGAGCGCCGGATGTCTCGGCGGCGCAGGAAGAACACCACGACCGCGGCTGCGGCGAAGATCTGCAGGACGACGATGCCGATCACGCCCGGCGTGTTCACCCAGATGAGCAGCTGGAGGTAGGGGTCTGCGCCGATGGCGACGAAGGCGCCGACGACGACCACCGCGAGTGCGGTCTGAGCGAGTCCCGCCACCCAGGGCGTGCCCGCCTTGGCGCGGGTGGCGCCGAGCACGGGCGGTAGGACGCCGTCGCGGGAAAGGGCGTACGTGTATCGGTTGATGGAATTGTGGAAGGCGAGCAGTGCGGCGTAGACGCTCGTGACGATCAGCAGCAGGAAGACGATGGTCGCGGCGTGGCCGAGGCGGTTGTCGGCCGTTGCGAACAGGAAGTTATCGACACCGTTCTCGCCGACGAAGGCCTGCACCAGGCTCTCGCCGTGCGCCTGCACGAGCAGCCAGGTCATGACGAAGTAGAAGACGGTCATCGCGATCACCGCCACATACGTAGCGCGGGGGATCGTGCGGTCGGGCGTGCGCGCCTCGGCCCGGTAGAGGACCGTGGACTCGAAGCCGATGAACGCACCGAAGGCGAGGCCGAGCACGACGGCGAACTGCGGCGTGAAGACGTTCTCCGGCGCGAATGCTCCGGCACCGAAGCCTTCGGGGGATCCTCCTGTGATGAGGATCGCCACGCCGAGCACGGCGAGGGCGAGCGTTTCGGCTACGAGCAGCACGCCGAGCACTTTGGCGCCGACGTCGATACCGGTGAAGCCCATCGCCCAGACGCCGGCAATCGCGACGAAGGCGATGACGCCCCACGGTACGTCTATGCCGAAGACCGTGGCGAGCATCGCCTTCACGTTCACGGCGAACAGTCCGTAGATGCCGATCTGCATTGCGTTGTAAGAGACGAGAGCCAGAACTCCTGCGCCCAGCCCCACGATCTTGCCCAGCGCCTCGGAGATGTACGTGTAGAAGCCGCCGGTCTTGGTCACGTGCGAGGTCATCGCCATGAAGCCGACAGCGAAGATGGCCAGCGCGATACCCACCGCGAGGTAGGCGGTGGGTGCCGCGGGGCCGGCGATCAGGATCGCGAGGGGCGCTGTTCCCGCGATGACGGTCAGGGGCGCCGCCGCCGAGACGACGAGGAACGTGACCCCCCGCGCCCCGAGGGAATTCTTCTTCAGGGCGCCGACGGTGCCGGTGGTCTCCGCGGGTGCGGAGGTGGTGGGCGTCTTCCTTGACATTTCTCCTCCAGAGGATCAGTTATCTAACAGTGTTAGGCAGTATGTCGAGGGGGATGCGTCGCCGACAAGTACGCTGTGTAACTGTTCTGTTTCGGGGGTGAGTGTGGCGAGACCGAAGGCTTCTCGACTGTCGGTCGAGCGCATCGTCGATGAGGCGCTTGCGTTGTTCGACTCGGGGCGGCCGTTCTCCATGCGTGCGCTGGCTAAGCAGCTGGATGTGGCTGCGCCTTCGTTGTACTACCACGTGGAGGGTGTCGACCGCCTCGTCGACCTCATCCGTGATCGCATGGTCCGCGACGACAGTCCTCCGGCGCCGGATCCCGCGCGAGGCTGGCGCGATGAGGTGCAGGTGATCCTCGGCGCCGTGCATGCGGGTTACGCGAAGCATCCGCGCCTCGTGTCCGCGCTGGTGGGAACGCCGATCACCTCTCCGGTGGTGCTGGAGCTCTACGAGCGGTTGGCTGCAGCTCTCCGTCGCGCGGGCTTCGCGCCCGCCGAGGTCGCTGTCCACCTCGAAGTGCTCGACAGCTTCGCGCTCGGCGTCGCGCTCGAGCGTTCAGCCCCTGCGGAGGTATGGCGCATCGCGGACAACGATGGCGCTCTCGCGGAGGCGAGCCGCGCGTGGAGTGATCCCGATTCTCGACTCGACGCGGCATTCGCGCAGGGACTGGCCTCGTTGCTGGATGCGATCGAAGTGCGGGCGAGGTCCCGAGTCGCGGACGCGTGACGCCCGACACGGATTCAACGAAAAGCAAACGGGCGTCACGAATCTCTTGACTTTCACCCGCTGGACCCCGCACCATGAGGGGGTCAGCACGCTGCGGTGCCGACGCGTCGGGGACTCGAGGTGGTGACTCCGCGTGACGGATGCTTCGCGTTGGCGTCCTGCTTACCCGTCACTGAGAGGCACTTCGATGAAGAAGACCCTTGCCGCCGTCGCGCTTGCCGCCGTGGCCGCTCTGACCCTGTCCGGTTGCACCGATTCCGCCGCGCCCGCCACGTCCCCCTCGGGCGACTCCACCGCCGGCGGCGGTGAGATGCGCCAGGTGCGCGTCGCCGCTCTCCCGATCGCCGAGACGGGGGCCCTCTGGGCAGCCATCGACGCGGGAATCTTCGAGGACCACGGCCTCGACGTCCAGGTGGTCCCCGCCCAGGGCGGTGCGCAGGCCATCCCCGCACTGCTCAGCGGCGACATCGACTTCGCGATCGGTCAGCCCATGGGTCCGATTCGCGCAGCTCTCCAGGATCTCGGCGTCGTGATCTTCAGCAACTACGCGTCGAGCCTTGCCGACGGCGAGGACGTCAACTCCGTCGTCGCTCTCGGCAACTCGGGCATCACGAGCCCCGCCGATCTCGCCGGTAAGCGCGTCTCGGTGAACAGCATCGGCGCCGCCGGTGACCTCACCATCCGCAAGGCCGTCGACGACGCCGGCGGCGACTCGTCCACCATCCAATTCGTCGAGGTGGCCTTCCCCGACGTCCAGGCCCAGCTCGAGGCGGGCAACATCGACGCCGGCTGGGTGCCCGACCCCTTCCGCGGCCTCATCGTCTCCGGCGGTGGCGTCGACGTCGTCTCGCCGTACCAGGCCACCATCCCGGGACTGACGGTGCTCACGAACTTCACCACCCAGGAGAAGATCGACGCCGACCCGCAGCTCGTCGCCGACTACGCCGCGGCGATGGCCGAGGCGCAGCAGTACGCGACCGACAACGAGGACGCCGTGCGCGCCGCGATCGTGAAGAACCTCGAGATCCCGGAGGCCGCGGCCGCGGGCATCACCCTGCCGAACTTCACCTCCGACCTCGACGACGCCGGCATCGAGAAGCTCGCAGCCCTCGCCGTGCAGTACAAGTACATCGACGCGGAGCCCGACTTCACGAAGCTCATCCAGCCGCAGTGATCCCGAGCGGGGGATGCGGCACGCGCCGCATCCCCCGCATCCCCTCTGGAAGGCCCCCCATGACCCTCGCCCCGCCTGCGCCGGTGCACACGTCGACGGTCGTCGTGCCGCGTCGTCGACGCCGACGTTCGTTCCGAGCTCCGCTGCTCGGACTGATCGGTGTCGTCGTATTCCTCGGCATCTGGCAGCTCATCTCCGCTGCCGGACTCATCAATCCCTCGCAGCTGCCCTCCGCGGTCGACACCTTCACGCGCCTCGGCGCGATGGCTGCCGACCTCGAGTTCTGGCGCAATGTCGGGCGCACCCTGACCGCCTGGGCGATCGGTCTCGCGATCGCCTCGGTGCTCGGCATCCTGCTCGGCGGGCTCATCGGCCTCGTCCCGGTGCTGCGGCGCGCAACCAACACCACGGTGGAGTTCCTGCGCCCCATCCCCTCGGTCGCCCTCATCCCGCTCGCGATCCTGACCTACGGCATCCAGATCCCGGCGGCCCTCGTGATCATCGTGTACGCCTGCTTCTGGCAGGTGTTCGTCCAGGTGCTCTACGGCGTCGCCGACATCGACACGGTCGCCCGTGACACCGCGCGCAGCTACGGTCTCACGCGTGGCGCGCAACTGCGCTCGCTCGTGCTGCCGACCGCGCTGCCCTACATCTTCACCGGGCTGCGTCTCGCCGCATCCGTCGCCCTCATCCTGGCCATCACCGCCGAGATGACGATCAGCAACCCCGGTCTCGGCCAGGTGATCATCAAGGCGGCCAGCAACGGCAACATCGCCACGGTCTACGCCGTCGTGATCGTGACGGGCCTGCTGGGCCTGATCATCAACCTTGTCTTCCGCATGATCGAGCGCCGCGCGCTCGCCTGGCACCAGTCGGTGCGAGGGGAGGAAGTGCTGTGACCCTGTACACGAGCACCGTCCGCACGCCGCCGCGCCCGCCGCGGGTGTGGGTGCGCCTGGCCACGAGCACGGTGTACGCGCTCGCGCTGCCCATCGTCCTGCTGATCATCTGGGGCGTGTGGGGCACGGTGGCTCCGGGCAAGTTCTTCCCCGCGCCGGGGCGGATCGCCGAGGCCTTCGTCGAGACCTGGGTGGGTCCGGCCTTTCTCACCGACGTCGTGCCGAGCCTCACGCGCCTGGCGCTGGCGATCGTGCTGGCGATCGTGATCGGCGTCGCCCTCGGAACCCTCATCGGACTCATACGGTGGCTGCGCGAGCTTGCCGAGCCGCTGCTGGAGTTCTTCCGCGCGATCCCCCCGCCCGTGCTGATCCCGGTCTTCGTGGCCCTGCTGGGCGTGACCGACAACATGAAGATCGTCGTGATCGTCTTCGGGTCGCTCTGGCCCGTCCTGCTGAACACCGTCGACGGGGTGCGCGGCACGGACTCGGTCATGACCGAGACGGCCAGGTCGTTCTCGCTGACGCCCGCGCAGCGCCTGTTCTCGCTCGTGCTGCCCGCGGCGAGCCCGCGCATCATGGCGGGTGTGCGTCAGACGCTGTCCGTCGCGCTGATCATGATGGTGATCTCCGAGATGTTCTTCTCCTCGTCTGGCCTCGGGTTCCAGATCGCCTACTTCCAGCGCAACTACCTCATCGCGGAAATGTGGAGCGGCATCGTGCTGCTCGGCTTGGTCGGCGTCATCCTGTCGGTCATCTTCACCATCGTCGAGCGCAGGGTCCTGCGCTGGTACCACGGAATCAAGGAGGTCGAGCGTGCCTGAGACGCTCCTGCAGGTCGAGCACCTGAAGAAGGTCTACGAGTCCTCGACGGGCGTCGTGGAGGCGATCGGCGACATCGACTTCTCGATGCGCCGCGGCGAGCTGGTGTGCATCGTCGGTCCGTCCGGATGCGGCAAGACGACGCTGCTCAAGTGCATCTCGGGGCTCCTGCGCCCCACCGCGGGAAGCGTGGTGCTCGACGGCAAGCAGGTCACCGCGCCGCCGCCGAACATGGCGCTCGTGTTCCAGGAGTACGGGCGCAGCCTGTATCCGTGGCTCACGGTGCGCGGCAACGTCGAGCTGCCGCTGAAGCACAAGAAGCTCTCGAAGAGCGAGCGCAACTCCCTCATCGACGACGCGCTGCTCGCGGTCGGTCTCGACCACGCCGCCGACAGCTACCCGTGGCAGCTTCTCCGGTGGCATGCAGCAGCGCGTCGCGATCGCACGCGCCGTCGCCTACCAGCCCGAGGTGCTCATCATGGACGAGCCCTTCGCGGCGGTCGACGCGCAGACGCGCGCCGACCTGGAAGACCTCGTGCGGCGCCTGCACCTTGAGCGCGGCATGTCGATCCTGTTCGTGACGCACGACATCGACGAGTCGGTCTACCTCGGAGAGCGCGTCGTCGTGCTCTCGAAGTCGCCAACGTGGGTGCAGGAGAATCTGGTGATCGACCTCGCGCCCGAGCGTGACCAGATCACGACGCGCGCGCTGCCCCGCTTCACCGAGCTGCGCACGCATGTATACGAGCAGATCCAGCGCGCCAAGCGCGGCGAGGCCGTCCGTCCGGCCGCATGATATGTCGGTGACATCGGTGCAATCCCTCTCGCGGGAGGTCGAAGCGACCCAGCGTGCGCCGCAGCGTCTGCTGCTCGCGCTACTGGGCGAACTCCTCGAGCGGGGGATCTCCCGCCCCGTGCGCGCGAGCTTCTACCTCGACGTGCTGGAGAGCGCGGGGGTGGCCGCTCCCACCACGAGGGCGGCCCTGGACCGGATGGCCGTCACCGGGCTGCTCTCGCGCGCACGGGTCGGTCGGGGCGTCGAGTTCGCCCTCACCGATCAGGGGCGCGCGGTGCTGGAGGAGGCGTCCGAACGCGTGCACTCGCCGCATCCGTTCGATCCGGTCGGCAGTGGCTGGACGCTCGTGACCTTCACGGTGCCCGAGGATCAGCGCACGCTCCGCCACCGCCTGCGGGCGGCGCTCGCGTGGGAGGGGTTCGCCGCGGTGCGCGACGGCCTGTGGATCGCGCCGGGAGAGGTCGATCTGGTCGCGGCCCTCGGGGGCCTCAAGGAGGAGCTGCCGGCCGGCGCCGTGATCGCGTTCCGCGCGCGGGACCTCGCCGCCTTCCCGGTGGCGGATGCGGCGCGCACCGCGTGGGATCTCGCCCGCATCCGTGCCGCGCACGAGCGCTTCGCCATGGAGTGGAACACGGCCGAGACGATCGAGGCCCCGCCGCTGGCCGCGCTGACGATGCTCGTCGCCGACTGGCTGGAGCTGCTGCGCAGCGACCCCCGCCTGCCGTTCGACTATCTCGGTGAGGACTGGCCCGCCCAGCGCACGACGGAGATCTACCGCGCCCGTCGGGCCGCGTGGTCGGCGGCGGCCGCGGAGGCCCTGGCGGGCGCGCTGCCCGGGGACTGATCCCGGGTCTCGGGTCTCGGGTCTCGGGCACAGCTCAGCCGGAACGGCCCGGGTCGGTGTGGGGCACTGCCGGTGGTGTCGGTTTTGGCTGAGCCGTGCCCGAACTCCTGCAGAACCGGCTTGCCCGAGTTGGTTCCGGGCGTCGGATGCCGGTCTTGCAGGAGTTGGGGCGCGGATGTGGGGTGTGGGCACAGCGGGCCGGCACAGCTCAGCCGGAACGGCCCGCGTCGGTGCGCGGCGCTGCCGGTGGGGGCGGATGCGACTGAGCCGTGCCCGAACTCCTGCAGAACCCGCTCGGGGTTGGTTCGCGGGCTGTCACCGGCTGGTTTTGCAGGAGTTCGGGTGCGGAGAGCCGCGTCGGATGCGGGGAGGTGACACTATTGCGGCACCGGCAGCCGACCGGCTGTCGAACCGGAGGGGTTTCTCGTGTGGTCGGAAGGCTCGAAGATCGCCGTGATCCTCGTTGGCCTTGTGCACAGCCTCACTCTGTGGGTGCTGGTCCCGGTGGGCTTCGTCGCCTGGCTTGTCGTCGTGCCCTTCACATTCCGGCGTCCGATCCGCCCGGGCGCGTTCTTGGGGTGGTTGGCCTTCAACAACGTCGTCCTTCTTCAAAGGGTCCTGTTCCGTCCGTTGTTCAGGTCACCGCTGAACTGGCTCGGCCCGCGGGAGATGCGTGACGTGAAGCACCGCCTCAGCGTCCATGATCTGTTTCTGATCCCCTCGTCCTGAGGGGCGGCTTCGGGTACGTCTCAGCCGGAAGGCCCGGTCCTCCGCGTCGCCTCGTGGCATGCCCGCAGCTGCCCGAACTCCTGCAGACCCCGACCGCTCGTGTGGGGGCGGGCTGTCACCAGCCGGTTCTGCAGGAGTTGGGGCGCGGACGTGGACGCGGGCACAGCGGGCCGGCACAACTCAGCCGGGACGGCCCGGGTCGGTGTGGGGCACTGCCGGTGGTGTCGGTTCTGGCTGAGCCGTGCCCGAACTCCTGCAGACCCCGACCGCTCGTGTGGGGGCGGGCTGTCACCAGCCGGTTCTGCAGGAGTTGGGGCGCGGACGTGGACGCGGGCACAGCGGGCCGGCACGGCTCAGCCGGAACGGCCCGGGCCGGTGTGGGGCGCTGCCGGTGGGTCCGGATGCGGCTGAGTCGTGCCCGACGGACAGTAACCTGGCCATCCCACAGGGAGGACCAAGATGAGCGAGTCCGAAATCACGGTGACGCCGCTGCACGCGCAGGTCGTGCTGTTCGCTTCGGAGGGTGCGGAGTTTCCCGAGTGGCTGACAGGCGACGAGTCGGCCGTCGCGACCGCCTCCGCGATCATGGTGGCGACACGGGACGACCTCGACGGCGACGTGACCGTCCGGGTGCGAATCACGGATGACGTTGCACCGCAGGGCGAGAAGGTGTTCGACTGCGCCCTGTCGTTGCCGACGCCGTCGGTGCGATTCGGGAGCTTCCTCTCCGGCGAGCTTGCTGAGATCGAGCTGCCGAGTGCGGGGGAGTACACCGCGCAGGTCTACGTCGACGACCCGACCGCAGCCTCCACCGTGCTCGTGGTCCTGCTGCTGCTCGGACAGAGCTCCCGCGACCTAGAAAGATGACGTCCCCGCGCAACGCACCGGGGGCGAGCCGGCCATGTACTAGGTGAGCACCTAGGAGGAGCACATGGACACCGGAATCGACGATCTGCTGCGAGCGAGTGCGCCGCATCCTGTCTCGATCGACACCTCGATCGCGATGGAGGTCGAGCGCGTCGGGATCGCGGCGCGGCTCCGCGCCACCAGACGCCGACGCCTGCGTCGGCTGTCATGGGTTGCCGTTCCCGTGCTCGCACTGCCGGGTTTCGCCCTCGCGTCGACCGCCGGTACCGACCCGCGCATGATCCCTGACTTCGAGATCCCCGTTTCGTACGTCACGGATACGGGTCGCGAGGTGTCATGCACGATCGAGCTCTTCAATGGGGAGATCGACTACGTCGAAACCAACACCGAGGCCGTCGCCTCCTTCGCCGCTCAGAACTGGGACGGCGTCGGGGAGAAGATCTACGAACGAGCGTTGGCATACGAAGCGGCCGGCGAGATCTCACCGTGGGTGCAGGCGGAACATGACGTGGTCTTCGCGGGGGTCGATGCGGCGCTCTTCACGAACGGCGGCATGGGTGCTGACACCGACTGCACGGGGGACCTGCATTGAGCGTTCCGTCGCCCGGCTCCGAGACCCATGCCGAGTACGTCGCGCAGCTCGTGAAGGCGCACGGCGGCCCGTTGCTCGACTACTTCGTGAGACGCACGCCGGATCGTGAGGATGCTGCGGACCTCCTGGGGGAGACCCTGGTCGTGATCTGGCGCAGGGTCCGCTCGGTGCCCGCCGATCCCACGGAGGCGCGGATGTGGATGTTCGGCGTCGCGCGCCGCGTGCTGTCGCAGGGGCGACGAACCCGTGCGCGACGTCACGCGCTGACAGACAAGCTCGCCGAACATCTCCGGGAGGCGGGCACGCGGGAACAGTCGCCCGTCGAAATCGACGTCCGGGCAGCGATCGCCGACCTCGACCGCGTCGATCAAGAGATCATCCGACTCGTCTACTGGGACGGTTTCACGCTGGCGGATGCCGCGCGCCTGCTCGACATGAATGCGGCCACCGTGCGCAGCAGACACGCACGGGCCCGGGGGGTACTGCAGGCGACTCTCTCATCCGAGGGCATCGGTTCGACGGCGGGCGCGTCGGCGAACGGACAGCGCGGCGCAGGCTGAGCAGACCCTGGTGAGCGTGGGGATGCCGGGTTACCGTGGAATATGGCGCTCTATCACTGGCGGCGGGCGCTCATCGTCGCGATCGTGCTCGGTGGCTTCGGGCTGTATTGGGCATCCATCGCGTTCGCGTGGCGGGTCCCGCTCTGGGTGGTGATCGTCGGGGCGGTTCTCGCTCTGGGCGCGGTGTCACTGCTCTCGTTCCGACCCCACCGCAGGAAGAGGCTCGAGAGCGAGACCCTGTACGCCTCCGACCCCTACAGCGATGCGTACCTCGGCCGTGGCGCACCCACACACCCTCACCGGGACGTCAAGCCCACGTCGCAGATCGGGGATGGTCTGCCCGTCGATCCGCTCGCAGACGTCATCCGGAAGAAGCCCGAGTCCGAGGAACGCTGAGCGGGCGAGCCGTCACACCTGCGCGGCGCGGATGTGTGCCGCGATGCGCAGGTAGTTCTCCCGGGCGAGCGTGTCATCGCCACCGTCGTAGCCGTGGTCGGCGCCCTCGACCTGCCAGAACTCCGCCAGGGCGCCCGCGCGCTCGAGGCGCCGGGCGTAGTGCTCGTCCTCGTCGCGCAGGATGTCGTCGGATGCGGCGATGACGACGGCCGGCGCGATCCCGGTGAGATCGGCGGTGTCCGATGCGGCCGCCGGCGAGACGAGCGGGTCGGCGCGGGTTCGAGGATCGGGTACGTAGGAGCTGTCGAAGACCTCCGACATCCAGGGACGCAGGAGGGGTTTCGCGAGCGGCGAGTGCTTCCCGGCCGCGGGGACCGTGAGATCGAGCGGCGGGTAGTGCAGCACCTGCAGACGGATGCGGGGGCCGCCCGCATCCAGCGCCTGCCGCGCGACCGCGGCGGCGATCGCGCCGCCGGCGCTCTGCCCGCCGATCGTGAGCCGCGTGGCGTCCCACCCCTGCGCGTCGGCATTGTCGATGACCCACTGCACGACCCGCATCGCCTGGTGCACGGCGGTCGGGAACGGATGCTGGGGCGCCACCGCGTAGTCGACATCGGCCACCACGACGCCCGCCCGGCTCGCGATCGCGCGGCAGAGGGCATCGTCGCCGTGCAGCTGGCCGAGGATGTAGCCGCCGCCGTGGAAGTTCACGTGCACGCCGGGGGTGGCCACCGCATCCGCGCGATAGATCACGACGGGCGCGGGCGGATCGGCGGGGACGATCAGCTCGCGCCGCTCGGCGGTGAACTCCGGCAGACGTTCGTGCGGGTCGACCCCGCCGGCCTGCGCCGCCATCATGCGCGGCATCGCCTTCTGCAGCCGACGCGCGACGAATCGTGCGACGGCGGGGCGCGACAGCAGCGACATGATCAGTGTTTCCGTCCGAACAGTTCGCGCAGCGCGGCCTTGCGGACCTTGCCGGATGCGGTGCGGGGCAGGTCCTCGACGACGACGACGTTCTTGGGCAGCTTGTACCGGGCGAGTACGCCGTCGAGCTGGGTGCGCACCGACTCGGTCGTCACCTCTGCGCCCTCCTTGACGGTCACCACGGCCCAGGGGACTTCGCCCCACCGCTCGTCGGGCACCCCGATGACCGCGACTCCGGAGATTCCGCGGATGTCGTTGATGAGGTTCTCGACTTCGGCGGGATAGATGTTCTCGCCGCCGGAGATGATCATGTCCTTCAGCCTGTCGGAGATGAAGAGGTAGCCGTCCTCGTCGAGATAGCCGAGGTCGCCGGAACGGAACCAGCCGCCCTCGCGAAAGGCGGCGGCTGTCTCGCCGGGGAGCCCGTGGTATCCGGGGAACACGTTGGGTCCCGCGATCTCGATCTCTCCCACCGTGCCCGGAGAGACCACGGCGCCGGTGTCGTCGGTCACGCGCACCTCGGTGAAGAAGTGCGGCAGGCCCACGCTGCCCTGCTTGGCGCGGGTCATCGCCGGTGCCAGGGATGTGGCGCCCGGCGAGGTCTCGGTCATGCCGTAGCCCTGCGAGAACGACAGTCCGCGCGCCTCGAAGGCGTTGAGGATGCGGGTCGGCACGGCCGAGCCGCCGCACGTCAGCTTCTGCAGGCTCGACAGGTCGGTCGTGGGCCAGTCCGGGTGATCCGCCATCAACTGGTAGGTCGTGGGCACACCGCTGAGCATCGTGACGCGGTGACGCTCGATCAGCATCAGCGCGCGGCCGGCATCGAACCCCTTTTCCAGCACGAGCGTCGCGCCCTTGAGGATGACGGGCAGCGCGCCCATGCCGAGCGAGGCCACATGGAACAGCGGCGAGATCATCAGCGCGATGTCGGTCGAGACCACGTCGTAGTCGATGATGCAGTTCAGTGCGACCCAGGTGAGGTTGCCGTGGGTGAGCACCGCGCCTTTCGCGCGACCCGTGGTGCCCGAGGTGTACACGATCGCGGCCGGGTCCTCGTGCGTGACCTCGGCCGTGCCGATCGAGGTGCCGTCGGCGTCGCGCACGAGCGCGGACAGGCCCGGATGGTGCGAGATGCCCTCCCCGGTGAGGATGACCTCGCCGATGGATGCGGCTTCGATCCCCGGGATGATGCGCTCCGCGAACTCCGGGTCGTGGATGAGCACCCGGGCGCCGGAGTCCGTCAGCACGTGCTGGATCTCCGGCGCCGCGAGGCGCGTGTTCACCGGCACGAACACCGCCCCGAGCCGGGCGCACGCGAAAAGCACCTGCAGGAACGCCGGGCTGTTCTCACCGAGGTAGGCCACCGCATCCGCCTTGCCGATGCCGCGTGCGCGCAGCACGGCCGCCGTGCGATCGACAGTGTCGGCGAGCTCGCCGTACGACAGCGTCTCGCCGCCGTCGACGATGATCGCCGGTTTGCCGGGGTTCTTCAGTCTTCTCTTGGTGATCCAGGATCCCAGTCCGTGATCATGCATCGTTGCATCCTCGTGGTGGTGGGTTCGGGGCGGAGCCCCGTGGGGATGGGTCAGGCGTAGAAGCGGTACAGCCCGCGCGCGACGACCGCGGGCTTGGCGGCGCCCTCGATCTCGATCGTCTGGTCGACGGCGAACTGGTATCCGCCGGGCACCTCGGTGACCTCGGCGATCACGGCCCCGCCGCGGATGCGGGCGCCGACGGCGACGGGCGAGACGAAGCGCACCTTGTCGAGGCCGTAGTTCACCTTGGTGCTGACGCCGTCGAGGTCGAAGAGCTCGGACCAGAACTTCACGGTCAGCGACAGCGACAGGAAGCCGTGCGCGATCGGACCTCCGAAGGGGCCCTCCTTGGCGCGCTCCGGGTCGATGTGGATCCACTGGTGGTCGTCGGTCGCGTCCGCGAAGAGGTTCACCCGGTCCTGGGTCACCTCGAGCCAGTCGGTGAAGCCGAGGTCGGTGCCCGCGAGGGATGCGGCGTCGGCGTATGCGGCGGTCGTGGTCATGATGGGTTCCTTTCGGTGGATGTTCAGACGAAGGCGGAGGAGCCGGTGAGCCCCCGCCCGACGATCAGGGCGGTCATCTCGTGTGTGCCCTCGTAGGAGTAGACGGCCTCCGCGTCGGCGAAGAACCGTGCGGCGCCGTGCTCGAGGAGGATGCCGTTGCCGCCCTGCACCTCGCGGGCGAGCGCGACGCTCTCACGGGCGAGGCGGGCGGTCTGCATCTTGGCCAGCGCCGAATCCTCGTCGCGCAGCACGCCCGCATCCTGCCGTGCGGACAGACGCGTGACGATGCCGAGGCATGCGGTCAGGTTGCCGAGGATGCGGGCGAGCTTCTCCTGCACGAGCTGGAAGCCGCCCAGCGGCGAGCCGAACTGCTCGCGCTCTCGTACGTACGCGACCGCCGCATCCAGGGCGCCGGCCTGCAGGCCCGTCGCGATCCAGGCCACGTCCGAGCGCAGCGACCGCAGGATCTCGGCCACGTCGCGCCAGCTGTCGACCCGCTGGAGCCGCGCGCTCTCCTCGACGCGCACGCCGTCGAGGCGGATGTCGAAGTTCTGCATGGGTCGCAGCGACACCTTGCCCTCGATGCGGGTCAGCGTGACGCCGGGCGCGTCCCGGGGCACGAGGAATGCCTTCACCTCGCCGTCGTCGGCGGCGCGTGCGAACACGACGAGCACGTCGGCGGTGTCGGCGCCGCCGATCCACCGCTTCGCGCCGTCGATGACCCAGCCGTCTCCCTCGCGCGTGGCCGTCGTGGCGAGCCCGCCCGCGATGTCGGAGCCGTGGTCGGGCTCCGTCAGTGCGAAGACGCCCCGCAGCGCGAAGCTGCGGATCGCGTCGTCCAGCGCGGCGACCTGTTCGGGTGAGCCGCCGCGGCGCACGGCGGTGCGGAACAGTCCCGACTGCGCGTTGTACGCCGTCGCGACCGACACGTCGGTGCGGGCGAGGACGAACGCGCGGTAGCCGGAGAAGACGGAGGATGCGGCCTCTGACGGCTCCACGCCGACCGGCTGCATCAGATCGAGAGGCGCGAGGGCGTCGATGACGGTGGCCGGCAGGGTCGCGCTCTCCCACGCCGCGGGCAGCAGCGGCGCGATCCGGGTGCGCAACGTGTCGTCGAGGCGGGCCAGGGCAGCGCGGGCGCCCTCGCTGAGCATCGCCTCGGCGTACCCGAGCGCGTCGTGACCGAAAGGCGCTTCGCTGCGCAGTCTCGGGTTCATGGGCTATCCGAGTCCGAGCAGACGAGCGGCGTTGTCCTTGAGGATGCCGGGCATGACCTCGGGCTTCATCTCGATCTGCTCCACGTCGCGCAGCCACCGGTCGGGGGTGAGCAGCGGGAAGTCCGAGCCGAACAGGATGCGGTTCTTCAGAAACGAGTTCGCCGCCCGCACCAGCTGCGGCGGGAAGTACTTCGGGCTCCAGCCCGACAGATCGATCCACGTGTTGTGCTTGTGGGTCGCCACAGAGATCGCCTCGTCCTGCCACGGCACCGAGGGGTGGGCCATGATGATCTGCAGGTCGGGGAACCGCGCTGCGACCGTGTCGAGCAGCATCGGATTCGACAGCGCGAGGCGGAAGCCGCGGCCGCCCCGCATACCCGCGCCGATGCCCGTCTGCCCCGTGTGGAAGAGCGTCACCACGCCGGCCGCCTGCATCGTCTCGAACAGCGGGAAGTACTGCTCGTCGCTCGGGTCGAAGCCCTGCACCGTGGGGTGGAACTTGAAGCCGCGCACGCCGTAGTCCTCGATCAGGTGTCGCGCGCGATCGATCGCAGCCTTCCCCTGACGCGGGTCGACGGAGCCGAACGGGATGAGCACGTCGTTGTTGCGCGCCGCGCCCTCCGCGATCTCCTCGCTCGACAGCGCCGCATGCTGCAGTTCCGTCTGCGCGTCCACGGTGAACACCACCGCTGCCATGGAGCGCTCACGGTAGTACGCGGCGACCGCATCCAGATCGGGGCGGCCCACGTCGGCGCTGAAGTACGCGGATGCAGCCTCGGCCAGATCGTCGGGAAGAGAGGAGTGGCCGTGCGCGTCGACCTCGATGTGCACATGCACGTCGATCGCCGTGATGGCGGATAGGTCGATCGCGGGTTCGTAGCGCGTGGTCATCGGCGTTCCTCGTCCTCGGGGATGCGTGGTGCGAGGGGCCCGGTCTCACCGGACCCCTCGAGTCTCAGGGGCGGGGGCGCTGCAGCTCTTCCGGCAGGGCGGGGAAGCGCTCGCCGACCGACTGCAGGCTGTCGCCGACCAGGTCGGCGAACTCCGACTCGAGCGCCGCCGCGCTCCAGCCGCCCTCGCGGTACGCGGTGACCACGGGCTCGGGGTGCGACCAGAGCTGGATGCGGTCGCCGCCGACGCCGATCGCCTGGCCGGAGACGTTCGCCGCCGCATCCGAGGCGAGGAAGGCGACGAGGCCGGCCACGTCGTCGGAGGTTCCGAAGCCGAGGTCGTGACGGTAGAAGGCGGGCATCGGCTCACCCGCCTCCTCGGCCTCGACCGCCGCGGCGAAGTACGGGAGGGTCGCCGTCATGGCGGTGGCGGCCACGGGGATCACGGCGTTGGCGGTGATGCCGGCCTTCTTGAGCTCGAGAGCCCAGGTGCGCACCATGCCGACGATGCCGGCCTTGGCGGCGGCGTAGTTGGTCTGGCCGAAGTTGCCGCGCTGACCGGTCGGCGAGCCGATGCAGATGATGCGACCGGCGATCTCGTTCTCGCGCATGTAGGTGGCGGCCTCGCGGACGCACGTGAACGTGCCGCGCAGGTGCACGTCGATGACGGTGTCGAAGGCCTCGTCGCTCATCTTCCAGAGCACGGTGTCGCGAAGGACGCCGGCGTTGGTGACGAGGATGTCGAGCCGGCCGTAGGTGTCGACGGCCGTGCGGACGAGCTCCTTCGCCGTCTCGGACGAGCCCACGGGAGCGACCACCGCGACGGCCTGGCCCCCCTCGCGCTCGATCGATGCGACCGCCTCGGCGGCGGTGGCCGCATCCACGTCGTTGACGACGACGCGCGCGCCCTGGCGGGCGAGCTCCTGGGCGTAGGCGAGGCCGAGGCCGCGGCCGGATCCGGTGACGATGGCGACTTTGCCGTCGAGGGACATGGGGGACTCCTTCGTTCGTGCTCTCATTGAAACCGGACTAGTTGAAATTGTCAATTATTGTTTCCCGCACCTTTTGTTAGGATCGATCCATGGCGAAGAGCGAGGGAGCCGCAGTGCGATCGGACGCGCGCGCCCGGCTCGCCGACGACGTCAGCTTCCTGCTCGCCCGCGCCAACGCCCTCTCGCTCGCCGCGGGCAACGCGGCGCTCGCCGCCGTCGGACTGAAGGTGCGCTCGTACTCGGTGCTGGCGCTGGCCTGCGACACCGCGGCGGGTCCCTCGCAGCGTGAGCTCGCCGAGTTCCTGCGTCTCGATCCCAGCCAGGTCGTCGCCCTCGTCGACGACCTGCAGCGCCGGGGCCTGATCGAACGGCGGCCCGACCCCGCCGACCGCCGTGCCAACGTCGTGGTGGCGACGGCCGAAGGCTTCGCGCTCCACGCACGCGCGCTCGCCGCCGCCGAGGCCGCGGAGCGCGACCTGCACGGAAACCTCTCGGCCGCCGAGCGCGTGCAGTTGGCCGACCTGCTCCGCCGCATCGCTTTCCCCTGAGGCGCCGGCCGGCGCCTGGCGCGGCGGAGACGTGGGCGCCGCGGGGGCCCGCATCCCTTCGGCAGGAGACCTCCGCTGTGCAGGAGGGGCCGCCGCGGATCGTCCTGTTGGAGGGATTTCTCCTGAGCTACGGATGCGGTTACATCCGCGCGAGCGCGCGGTTCGGAACCCATCCTTCGCGGCCCGTGGCGTCGCGGCACCACGACCAGCCGCTCTCGGCGTCGTCGGCGAGGATCTCCACGACATCACCCGCCCGTGCGGGCAGTTCCGTGGTGTCGTAGCCGGTGCGCACCATCCCCGCCGTGCCGTCGATGTCGATGTGCCGAGCCGGCACCCACCCGCATCCGTTCGCCGCGGTGACGAACACGAACGCGGGCCACTCGGTGTCGCGCTCGCCGACCGTCACCCGCTCACCGGGGTGCACGCGCAGCGGGGCGCGCTCGGGGATCTCGTGGTCGGCGGTCAGCTGCGCACGCATGCTCCCAGCGTCGCAGGTGCCGCCGACATCCGCTCAGCGCCCCTCGAGCACGTACCGGTCGCGTCCCACCGAGACCCCGACCACGCACTGCCCGACGAGCACGGCGATGTACAGCAGCAGCGGCGCGGTCCAGCCACCGTCCAGCGCGTGGAGGGCGCCGAAGGAGATGGGGCCGACGGCGGCGAGCAGGTATCCCACCGACTGCGACATCCCGGAGAGCGCGGAGGATGCGGCGGCGTCCCTCGCGCGTTGCGCCATCAGCGTGAGCGACATGCTCAGCGACGCTCCCGCCGACAGGCCCGAGATCAGGGCCCATGCGGTCAGCAGCTGCGGCGCGAGGATCATGCCGATCGCGGCGGCGATCGCGAGCAGCGGGAGTGCGGCGGGAACGGCGCGGCGCAGGCGCCCCTGCAGGGCGAAGGCGACGGCGAACGATCCGACGACACCGAGGATCTGGTACAGCGCGACGTCGACGCCGGCGGCGACGGGAGACTTGCCGGTGGATGCGGCGAGCGGGGCCATCCACGTCACGAGCATGTAGAACGACGCCGACTGCGCGCCCATGTAGGCCGCGATCTGCCACGCGAGGCGGTCGCGCCAGATCCCCGTGCTGCGCGAGACGCCGGGTGAGGCAGATACCGGCGCGGTCCGCGGGGTGCGGCCGTGCTGGGCCCATGCCCACAGGGCGATCGTGAGCGGCAGGAGCGCGGCGGTCGCGGCCAATGCCACGCGCCACCCGGCATCCGGATCGTCCACGGCGTGCGAGATGGGCACGACGACGGCCGAGGCGATGGCTCCCACGCCGCCGAGCAGCGCCGTGTACATGCCCATCATGACCGGGACGCGCCCCGGGAAGTCGCGCTTGATCACCGCCGGCATGATCACGTTGGCCACGGCGAGGGAGGCGCCGATCAGGCCCGTTCCCAGCCACAGGTTGACCTCCGTGCCCGGCAGTGACCGCCAGGCCGTTCCCGCGCCCAGCGCGACGAGGGCGACGAGCAGCACGCGCGACATCCCGAACCGACGTGACAGGCCGTGGGTCAGCGGCGAAACGATCGCCCAGGCGAGAAGGGGCACCGCTGCGAGTGAGCCGAGAGCCGCTGTCGTCGTGCCGAGATCGTCCGCGATCTCCTCGAGCACTGGGCCGACACCCGTGATCGTCGCGCGCATGTTGGCGGCGACCAGCGCCACGGCGACGAGCAGCAGGAGCCCGCGGCCGCGTCGGTGCGGTCGCTCGCCGGGGGTCTGGATGCTCACGAGCACCGGACTCTACCCTGCCCGCCGCCTCCGTCTGCGCCCGCTTTCGCGCGGCGGATGCCTGCGCCGTCACTGCGACGTGTGCACGAGGCGTGGCGCGGGTGGTGCCCGGCGGGGCTCGTGGGGAGGCGCGAGTCGCGTTGGTCGTGCGGATGTCGCAGTACCGCGGGCGGCCCCGCGGGGCCGGTCTGGGCGCCGACGCGCGAGCGTGTGCGTGCCGCCCGGGTCAGCCGAGGCGGGTCTCGAACGGCCAGCCAGTGTACGCCTCGGCGAGGTAGGTGCGGCCGGCATCCGAGTCGATGATCGAGCGGAGTTCCCCGAGCTGTCGCCGGCGGTCGAAGTCGGATGCGTCCGGGGTGCGGTGGAGCATGCTGGTCATCCACCACGAGAAGTGCTGGGCCTTCCAGATCCGCCGCGACGCCGTCTCGGAGAAGGCGTCGATCGGGTCTTCGTCGCCGGAGAGCAGCAGCGCGCGCAGCGCGATGTCGAGCAGCACGACGTCGGCGACAGCCAGGTTCATGCCCTTCGCGCCGGTCGGCGGCACGGTGTGCGCCGCATCGCCGATGAGTGCGACGCGGCCGCGGCGCAGCTCGCCGGCCACGAAGCTGCGGAAGCGCAGGACGTCTCGCTGGAAGATGGGCCCCTCGTGGAGGGTCGTGCCCGGGACCCGCGCCTGCAGCTCGTCCCAGATCTGCGCCTCGCTCAGCGCGTCGGGATCGGCCTCGGGGTCGCACTGGAAGTACATGCGCTGCACCGTGCTGCTGCGCTGGCTGATGAGGGCGAAGCCCGCATCCGAGTTGCTGTAGATGAGTTCCTCAGAACTCGGCGGGGCCTCGCAGAGGATGCCGAACCAGGCGAACGGGTACTCGCGGAACGACCCGGCCGCCGATCCGCCGAGCGTCTGGCGCACGACCGAGCGCGAGCCGTCCGCGCCGACGACGAACTCGGCCTCGATCTCGACGCGCTGCCCGTCCGCATCCACGCCGATGACGCGCGGCCGATCGGATGCGGCGTCCTCCACCGCGTCGACGCGCACCCCGAAACGCAGGTCCTGTCCGGCCGCGAGCCGTGTGGCGACGAGGTCCTTGAGCACCTCGTGCTGCGGATACAGCCAGACGCTCCGGCCGGTCAGGGAGGGGAAGTCGATGCGGTGCCCCTCGCCGGCGAAGCGCAGCTCGATGCCGTCGTGACGGTTGCCGTCCGTGAGCACGCGCTTCGACGCGCCGCTTGCGACGAGCAGATCCACGGTGCCCTGTTCGAGGATGCCCGCGCGGATGGTGGTCTCGATCTGCTCGCGCGTGCGGGAGTCGACGATGACCGACTCGATGCCGGCGTCGGCGAGCAGGTGCGAGAGCAGGAGTCCGGCGGGACCGGCGCCGACGATGGCGACGCGGGTGCGGATAACGGTCATGACGTCTCCTTCGACGACGGGCCTGTTGATGCTGCGCACCAGTGTGCCCTGCGGTCAGAACGGGGGTGACAGAGTCCCATTGAATGGGACTGCTCGGGCACTCCATGCGGCGTTGGTGCTGGGTGTCGGGTGCCCGAGTTGCGTCGCATATGCGCACCTGCCACACCTTTGCGCAGGTGCGGCCGTCGTGAACTGTGGCGGATGCAGGAGAGTGTGGCGGATGCGGGGTCGCGGCACCCCCGGCATTGCGCATAGGACCGGGCACCGCGCGCATAGGCCCGGGCACCGCGCGCTCGGGCACGGGCATCGCGCGTATCCCGGCATCACGCACGGGCTCGTGCGCCGCGGGCTCAGGCCCGGGTGCCGCGCGCACAGGCCCGGGCGCCGCGCGCGCAGGCCCGAGCGCCGCGCGCTCAGGCCCGGGTGCCGCGCAGTCCCGCCTCGATCTCGACGGCGGCCATCCGCAGCGGTGGCAGGGCAAGCTCCGCGTCGGCGTCGCGCGGCAGCACGACCGAGAGCGCCGCGATGACCTCGCCCTCCTCGCGCAGCGGCACGGCGACGCCCGTCGACACCGACTCGATCGACCCCGGCGCGATCACGTACCCGTCGCGCCGGATGCGGGTGAGGATGCGGCGCAGCTCCGCCGCATCCGTCACGGTCTCGCGGGCGACGCGTCGCAGCGGCGCATCGAGCACCCGCTCGCGAAGGGCGGCGGGGGCGTGCGCGAGAAGCACGAGCCCGGCGGAGGATGCGTGCAACGGGAGGCGCCCGGCGATGCGGGTGATGTTTGCGCCCGCATCCGGATGCGAGAGCCGCTCGACGAACAGCGCCTCGTCGGCCTCGAGTACGGCGAGCTGCGTGTGCTCGCGGATGGCGTCCTGCACGGCCGACATCGCCGGAAGCGCCGCCTGCCGCAGCCGCAGCGCCGTCGATCCGCGCAGCGCGAGCTCCCACAGATGCATGCCGATGCGAATGCGCCGCTCCTCGTCGCGCTCGAGCAGCCCCTCTGCGACGAGGTCGTCGATGATGCGGTGGGCGGTGGATGCGGGAAGCCCTGCGCGCCGGCCGATCTCCGCCGCCGTCTGCACCGTGCGGTCGGCGGTGAACGTCTCGAGCACGCGCACGATGCGTGCCGTCATCGAGTCGCCGCTCGGCGAGTTGGCCATGCCGCCACCATCTCACGCATCCCGTCGCGCGCATGTCCCGCTTCGGCCACACCTCCACCCGGCATGTCCCACTTTCTGCAGGTTTGGGCATGAATTCTTGCGGCAAGTGGGACATGCGCTGCAGAAAGTGGGACATCAGCAGGGCAGCCGCCAGCAGGGAAGCAGGGCAACCGCCAGCCGGGCAGCAGGCGCCGGGCCGCATCCCGCAGTCACCCCGCGGCTAGGGTGAGGGCATGGCGGATGGCGTGCTGCGTCGGGCGATGACGCTCATGCGGGCGTTCGACGAAGACGCACCCGAGCTCACCGCCGCCGAGCTCGCCGAACGCGCGGGCCTTCCCCTCTCGACGGTGCATCGCCTCCTCGTCCAGCTCATCGGCGAGGGCCTCGTCGAGCGCACTTCCGCGCACACGTACGCCGTCGGTGCGCGGATGTGGGAGCTCGGCGAACTCTCGCCTCTGGCGCTGCGGCTGCGGGAGCAGTCGCTGCCCCACCTCGTGCGGTTGTACGAGGCGACGGGGGAGAACGTCCACCTCGCGGTGCTCGACGCCCCGACCCCACCGGATGCAGTCGTGCTGTTCGCGGGGCGGATCACCGGGCGCGCCTCGGTTCCCACCCTCGGGCGGGCGGGTGGACGACACCCGCTTCACACGACGGGGGTGGGTCGTGCGCTGCTCGCGACGTGCGACGAAGCATGGCTCGACACGTACCTCGCCGCCCCCCTCATGCCCGAGACACGGCACTCGATCACCGACCCCGACGTGCTCCGTGCGGACATCGTGCTCACCCGGCGCCGGGGCTACGCCGTGACCCGCGAGGAGATGACGCTCGGCAACATCTCGGTCGCCGCCGCTCTCGGCACGATCTCGGGGCTGCCGGCCACCGCGCTCGGCGTCGTCACGCACCTCGACGGCGCCGATGAGAGGCGTCTCGCCCCGCTGGTCGTGCAGGCGGCGAAGGATCTGACCAAGGCTCTCCGAGGATCTGATTCTCACTGAGTGAGAACGGAGGCGACCGGATGCGGCCCGCCGGTGCAACCCTGGACACCCCACCCGTGTGACGTCGAAGGAGACGGTTCCATGTCCACCCCTCCGCCCCAGGCTGCGGCTCCCGAGTCGCTGTTGGCCTCGGCCGACATGCCCACGCAGTCGAAGATCAACCAGGAGATCGCGGACGCTCACGCCGACGCCGCCCGTCGCGTGGCCGCCGGCGAGGACGTGCCCACCACGCTCTACGACTTCGCGCCCTACCGCTCGAGCCTGCTGCGCCACCCCACCAAGAACCCGCGGCTCGTCGACCCCGAGACCATCGAGCTGTTCTCGCCCGCGTACGGACAGCGCGACGTCGCGCAGATCGAGTCCGACCTGACGCTCCAGCACCGCGGCGAGCCGCAGGGTGAGCGCATCACCGTCACGGGGCGCCTGCTCGACAGCTGGGGACGTCCTCTGGCCAACCAGCTCGTCGAGATCTGGCAGGCCAACGCGGCCGGCCGCTACATCCACCAGCGCGACCAGCATCCGGCTCCGCTGGATCCGAACTTCACCGGTGCCGGCCGCACCATCACGGGCGACGACGGCGGCTTCACCTTCACGACCATCAAGCCCGGTCCGTACCCGTGGAAGAACCACATCAACGCCTGGCGCCCCGCCCACATCCACTTCTCGCTCTTCGGCGGCGGCTTCACGCAGCGCCTGATCACGCAGATGTACTTCCCCGGCGACCCGCTGTTCGCGCTCGACCCGATCTACAACACCATCCGCGATCAGCGCGATCGCGACCGCTTGATCGCCGCCTACGACCACGACCTCACCGTGCCCGAGTTCTCGATGGGCTACCGCTGGGACATCGTCGTCGACGGCCCGGATGCGACCTGGTTCGAGCCCGAGGGAGAGCACTGAGATGTCCGAAGCAACGCGCCTTCCCGCCACCTCCGGCCAGACGGTCGGACCCTTCTTCGCCTTCGGTCTCGAGTACCCCAAGATGCACGAGGTCGTCTTCCCGCACTCCAGCGGCGCGATCGTGCTGTCGGGGACGATCTACGACGGCGCGGGGGCTCCGATCCCCGACGCCGTGATCGAGATCTGGGGAGCCGACACCGACGGCACGATCTCTCGCGCGCGCGGCTCTCGTCGCCGCGACGACCACACCTTCACCGGCTTCGGCCGCAGCTTCACGACGGATGAGGGCGCGTACGACTTCTGGACGCGCAACCCCGGTCCGATCGACGGCAAGGCGCCGTTCTACGCGGCCGTCGTCTTCGCTCGCGGGCTCCCGAACAAGCTGCACACGCGCATCTACCTGCCGGACGACGAAGAGCTGCTCGCGGCGGACCCCCTGCTCTCCTCGCTCGAGCCCCACGAGCGCGCTACGCTCGTCGCGACGCGCACGCCCGAGGGTGATCTCACCCACGACATCCACCTGCAGGGCGAGAAGGAGACCGTTTTCCTTGCCTTCTGACGAACCCGGGGCGCCCTTCACGGATGTGGGGCTGCTCTCCCCGGTGACGGTGTCGCACGACTCCCTCGTGGCCGACGATGCCGTGGCTGCCGCTCTCGTGACCGCCGAGGTCGCCCTCGTGCGGGCCTGGGCCGTCGTCGGTGTCGCTCCGGATGCGGTCGCCACGGCCGCGTCCGAGGAGTTCGGATGGTCCGGAGCCGGCCTGCTCGTGGACGCCGACTGGCTCGACATCACCCGACTGGCGAGTGCGGCCGTCGGCGGCGGCAATCCCGTCATCCCGCTCATCGCCCGCCTCGACGATCGCGCGTCGATCCACGTGCGTCCGTGGCTGCACCGCGGCGCGACGAGTCAGGACATCCTCGACTCGGCGCTCATGCTGGTCTCCCGGCGCGCGGGGCTGCATCTGCTGGGGGTTCTCCGGCAGGTCGAGGCGCAGCTTCTCCGGGTTCGCCGTCGTCCATCGCGACACGGTCGCCGCCGCCCGCACGCTGACGCAGCATGCCGTGCCGACCACCGTGGGTGCTCGTGCCGCGGGCTGGTTGCGCGGCGTCACCCGTGCGCGCGTCCGGCTCGGCGACGCCGTCGGGCAGCTTCCCGCGCAGCTGGGAGGCGCGGGCGGCACCCTCGCCTCCTTCGTCGAGATCGGCGGGACGGATGCGGCATCCGCTCTCCCGTCCGCGTACGCCGCGGAGCTCGCGCTCGCCGCCCCCGACGCGCCGTGGCACGTCTCGCGCTGGCCCGTCACCGAGTTCGGCGATGCGCTCGTGCAGGCGATCGACGCTCTCGGCAAACTCGCGACCGATGTCGCGACCGGCTCGCGCACCGAGATCGGCGAACTCGCGGAGGGCGTCGGCGGCGGTTCGAGTGCGATGCCCCAGAAACGCAACCCCACCGGCGCCGTGCTCGTACGCTCGGCGGCGCTGCGTGCACCGCAGCTGGGCGCGACCCTGCACCTCGCGGCCGCGCTCGCCGCAGACGAGCGCCCCGACGGGGCGTGGCACGCGGAATGGCCGACGCTGCGGGAGCTGCTGCGCCTCGCGCTCGGCGCCGCCGAGACGAGCCTCGCGCTCGTGACAGGTCTGCGCGTCGACGAGGTCGCCGTGGCTCGCGCTCTCGCCGCTACCGACGGGCTGCTGGTGTCGGAGCGGCTTTCCATCGTGCTCTCGCCCGTCATCGGGTCCGACGACGTGCGTCGCATCGTCGGGGCCGCAACCGCGGGGGGCGACCTCCGTGCGCTCGTGCGCGACGCGCTCGAGGCCGCGCTCGACCGTGCGCCCGGCGCGCCGCATCCCGCCGACGACGTCGACGCCCTCCTGGACCCTGCCGCCTACACCGGTCTTGCGGGCGCGCTGGTCGACCGGGCCGTCGCCGACGCGCCGGCGGATGCCGCTCGCGAGAGCATCGAAGCCCCGACCGAGGATCCCGCATGACCCAACCCACGATCGCCCTGACCGAGGTGGCCGGCCCCGCCGATGCTCCGCTGGTCGTGCTCGGCCCGTCGCTGGGCACCTCCACGATCCTGTGGGAGGACGTCGCCCCGCTCCTCACAGACGACTACCGCGTTGTGAGCTGGGACCTCCCCGGTCACGGGGCCGCCCCTTCGCCGAGCTCGCCGTTCAGCGTCGGCGAGATCGCCGACGCTGTCACGGATGCCGTGCGCGCGATCGGCGGCGAACGCATCCTCTACGCCGGGGTGTCCCTCGGCGGCGCGACGGGGCTCGAACTGCTCTTGCGTCACCCGGAACTCGTCCGCGGTGCGGCGATCCTCGCCTCGGGTGCTCAGCTCGGCGATGCAGCGAGCTGGCACGAACGGGCGGTTCAGGTGCGCGCGCAGTCCACCTCGTCGGTGATCATCGGCTCGGCGCAGCGCTGGTTCGCCCCGGGCTCGATCGAGCGTCGCCCGGAGCTGAGCGGCCGGCTGCTGCACGCGCTGCAGGATGCCGACGACGAGGGGTACGCCAGGTGCTGCGAGGCGCTCGCCGCCTACGACGTGCGCCCGCGGCTGGGTGAGATCGCCGCTCCCGTGCTCGCTGTCTTCGGGCGGGACGACAAGGTGGCGCCCGAGGCGAAGAGCGTCGAGATCGCCGAAGGCGTGCGCGACGGACGGGTGGCTGTGATCGAGTCCGCCGCGCACCTGCCACCCGCCGAGCAGCCGGAGCAGACCGCATCCGTGCTGCGCGAGTTCTTCCGCGAGGTCGCGCGATGAGCCGGCCGAGCGGTGCGGGCCGCAGCGACGAGCAGCGATACGACGACGGGATGCGGGTGCGCCGCGAGGTGCTCGGCGACGCCCACGTCGATCGCGCCGTCGCGGGCACCACCGCAGAGACGGCGGATTTCCAGGACCTCATCACGCGCTACGCCTGGGGTGACATCTGGTCCAGGCCCGGCCTGGCCCGACGCGACCGGTCGATCGCGGTCCTGACGGCGCTCATCGCCCTCGGTCACCACGAGGAGTTCGCGATGCACGTGCGGGCCGCCCAGCGCAACGGACTGAGTCGCGACGAGATCGTCGAGGTCGTGCTGCAGTCGGCGATCTACTGCGGGGTGCCGGCGGCGAACACCGCCTTCCGCATCGTCAAGGACGTCTTCGCCGAGGAGTGATCAGTCTGCGGCGCCGGGCTGTCCCTGCCGCTGCAGGTCGGCGCGGTATCGACGCGGTGACGCGCCGTAGCGCCGCGTGAAGGCGCTCGAGAGGGTGGCGGGATCGGGGAAGCCCCACCGCGCGGCGATCGTGCCGATGCTCTCGCGGGCGTGGGCCGGGTCGACGAGTTCGTCGCGGATGCGCTCCAGCCGGCGCTCGCGTACGAGACTCGACACCGTCACGCCGTTGGCGGCGAACACCCGCCGCACCGCGCGGGGCGACAGCTCGTGCGCGTGGGCGATCCGACCGGCGTCGAGCTCCGCATCCTGCAGGTGCTCCTCGATCCACAGCACGAGCGAGTGGAACAGCGAGAGCACGGTCGCCGTGCCGGGTTCGCGGCCGTCGGCGAGCACCGCGTGCACAGCGGCGACGAGCGCATCGGCGACATGACCGGCGGCAGCGTCGGAAGGCTGCGAATCCGGTGACGCCAGCGTCGACATCACCGCGCGGAGCAGAGGTGTCGAGCCCAGCGGGGTGAGGTCGGCCGCGAGCAGCGTCGTGAGCTCGCCGTGGCGCAGCGCCAGGACGGAGGTCGGAATGCGCACGAGCAGGTACTCGTGCGCACCCGGGGAGCTGAGGCGGTAGCCGTGGGCGCCGGTGTAGAGCACGACGTCGCCGGGCCCGAGCTCGACCGTGCGCTCGTCCTGCGAGACGCTCATCGATCCCGAGACGAGGTACCCCACCACCACGCCCTGCCATTGGCGTGACGTCTCCCACGGCGAGACCTCGACGGCCCCGCCGGCGACGAGAGCGACCTCCAACGCGCCGAGCGCGAAGCTCGCCCGCACCGAAGGCGGCCCGCCCGTCATCCCCGACACGATGATGACGTCGTCGTTGTCCCGCGCGTCCTTCTCGGCGGATGCGGGATTCAGCCACCCGTAGACGAGGTCGGACCCCTGCGGGTCCTTCGACTCCTCGCGTGGCACCATGATGTGCCCATTCTGCCGGTCGCGCCGGCTTTCAGCCGGTCACCCAGTCGGGGTCGGCGAGGAGCTCGCGGAACTCGTTGACGAGCCGCGCCGTGTGGAACCCGTCGGCGACGGCATGGTGGATCTGAACAGCGAGGGGGAGGAGCAGGCGCCCCTCACGCTCGACGTAGCGGCCGAGCGTGAAGATCGGGGCCAGGTGCTGCGAGCCGCCGTCGATGTTGAGGGTGAATCCGGTGAACGAGGTCCACGGCAGGCTCGAGACATCGAAGCAGTTGGGCGGCGGCGCCCCCTGCGGAAAGAACTCCGTGGCTCCGGCGTGCTCGGCGATGACCCGCGCGGCGGCGTCGTGGAAGGCGGCGTAGTCCGCATCGAAGGGCGTCCAGACGCTCGCGAAGGTCTCGCGTTCGGCGTTGAAGATCGTGAAGGAGGGATGCGTCCGCCCCCACACCGCCGGTGCGCCGGGGTCGTCCCGCGTTGTCCGGAACTCGTCGTGACGGTTGACGAGGAGGGCGAGCGCCCAGATCTGCGAGATGTAGGTGCGCCGCCCCGTCCGTTTCACGGCGGCTGCGAACTCCGTCGCGTCGACCTCGACGGTGATCGCGTACGTGCACGGCACGGCACGGCGCGGAGGTAGTGCTCGAAGTGCTGGCGGCGCGGCCACGTCTCGAGATCGATCGGTTGCGGAGCGTCCATGCATCGATCGTCTCAGGTGGTGCGCGCACGCGGCGATGACGGTTGTCACGATGACGCCCAAGTTGTCTGGGAAGAACCGATGTGCAGCAAAAGAGGCAAATGTGAGCCAGAATGATGTGCGCGCATGCACATCGGTGCAGAACGACATCTCAGCCCGTTCTCGGTGTCGCCGCATCCCTACACTCCGAGGCAGGTCGGGCCCGAATGAGCCCGACCGCCCTCCTCGCACACAACAAGGAAGTTGGTTTCGATGTCCTCTCCCCGATCCCTCGTGAGGCTGTGGTCGCTCTTCGCGATCGCCGTCGCTCTCGTGCTGGCCGGCGGCGCCACGGCCGCCCTCGTGCAGACGTCGGCGGGTTCCGTCCAGGTGCGTGACGTCACGTTCACCGGCACCGCGGGCACGAGCGTCTCCGGGCTGCTGTACGTGCCCGTCACGGCCACTCCGGAGACCCCTGCACCCGCGGTGCTCGCGGTGCACGGCTACGTGAACTCGCGCGAGATGCAGACGGCGAATGCGGTCGAGCTGAGCCGCCGCGGCTACGTCGTGCTCGCGCTCGACCAGGCCGGGCACGGTCGCTCGGACGCGCCCGCCTTCGGCAACGGCTTCAACGGTCCCGCGGGTCTCGCCTACCTCCGGGGTCTGGACATCGTCGACCCCGACAACATCGGCCTCGAGGGGCACTCGCTCGGTGGCTCGACCATCATGAACGCGGCGGCCGCCTTCCCCGAGGGATACGCCTCCATGGTCCTGTTGGACTCGGCCATCGGCTTCTTCGGTCCGGAGGGAACGCCCGACTTCCCGCGCAACACCCTCGTGGTCTTCGCCGAGTGGGAGGAGTTCTCGGGAACGATGTGGGCCTCGCCGAACACGCGGGATCTGACCTCGAGTCCGAAGCTGATGACGATGTTCGGAACCGACGAGCCGGTCGTTCCCGGCCAGTTGTACGGCTCGATCGACGACGGCACCGCACGCGAACTCCTGCGACCCGCCAACAATCACCCGGGTGTGACCCACGATCCCGCCGTGACGCAGGAGATCGTGGCATGGTTCGACAAGACGCTCGAGGGCGGTCACGACGCGGCCGGCCAGACCTGGTGGATCAAGGAGCTCGGCACCCTCGTCGCGATGATCGGTGGCGTGCTCGTGATCTTCGCCTCGGGCGGACTCCTGCTGGCGACCGGCTTCTTCTCGGCGATCCGCCGGCCCGTTCCGGCAGCCGCGGGAAGCCGCTGGGGCTGGCCGTGGATCGTCTCGGCGATCCTCACGACCGGCATCCCCGCGTTCACGTTCTTCTGGTTCAACACGTGGGGTGCGGCCTGGATCCCGGCCGGTCCCGTGTTCGGGCAGTCCTACTCGACCGGCATCGTCGTCTGGGCGCTGCTGAACGGACTCATCGGCCTCGCGATCTACGCGGTCACCGCGTGGGTGCAGCGGCGCCGCAACCCGCTCGCATCCGTGCGCGCGGCGGAGGTCGAGGGCGCGCCGGGGCTTCGGCGCGGCGCGCTGATCGGTCGGGCCGCGGTGCTCTCACTGTTCAGCGTGGGCGCGGCCTACCTGCTCGTGGTGATCTCCGACTGGCTGTTCAAGAGCGACTTCCGCTTCTACGTCCTGCAGCTGCAGCCGCTGACGGCGACGCGCTTCGCGCTGTTCGTCCTCTACCTGCTGCCGTTCACGGCGTTCTTCCTGATGCTCACCTTCACGCTCCACCGCACGCTCCGGTGGACCGGGCGCGCCTCCTCGATGCGCTCGGAGATGATCGCCTCCGCGATCGTGCTGCCCGCGGGCTTCGTCGTGCTGGAGATCATCAACTACCTCCCGCTCTTCGTCAGTGGTGAGCTGGCGCTGCCCGGTGAGTCGCTGCTCACGATCATCGGCTACCCGTTCATCGTCGTGCTGGCGGTCGTCGGTGCGCTGTCGACGTACTTCTTCCACAAGACCGGAACGATCTACGTCGGAGCGTTCGTCTCGGCGCTGCTGGTCACGTGGAACGTTGTGGGCGGCACGGCCGTGCAGGGCGACGTGCAGGAATGGGGCGGTCTGGCGATGACCGTGCGGGTCGTCCTCCCGCTGCTGCTGGCCCTCGTTCTCGTCGTCGTGGCCGTGCGCCTGCGCCGGCGCTCCGCCGGCAAGAGCGACATCGACGCCTGATCTGAACGGCGTCGACGCGGGCGGTGGGGGAGTGCGATCCCCCACCGCCCGCGGTGCGTCAGCCGTCGAGGAACCGCTTCGTCTCGGCCGCGATCTGCGCCGAGAGCGTGTGGTGCAGGTAGTGGTCGCCGGTCATGACGACGAGCTCGCCGCGGTCCACCGACGACGCCTGGCGTTCATGCAGCGACACCCAGTCCGCCACATCCGTGTCGTTCTCTCGAACGAACAGCAGCACCGGGAGGGACGCGGGGAAGCTCGTGCCGCTCGCATCCGCGAAGTTCCGGCTCGCGTGCTGCATCTCATCGACCATGGTCGATGCCGTCGTGTTGCGAGTGGCGAGCATGCGCATCTGCTGCTTCGTCTGCTCGTCGTAGGGAAGTCCCTCGTAGGGGTCCGGTGAGATCGCCTGCAGTGCCCGCGTGATGCCGAGGTCGTTCAGCAGCAGCATCGCGTCGGTGGGGATCGGCTCGTCGGACCCCGGCTGGTCGGGCACGCTGTTGTCGATGCCCACGAACGCGGTCACCTCGTCGGGAAAGAGCGAGGTGTAGGTGAGCGCGTAGATGCCGGCGATCGAGTGCCCCATGAGCACGTACCGGTCGACCCCGAGCTGTTGCAGGGCTCCGTGCACCTCGCGGGAGATGCTTTCGGAGGTGCGGGGGACATCGGTCCCGTCGCTGAGCCCCGTGCCGAACGGCTCGACGGCGATCACGCGGTAGTCGTCGTCGAGCTGATCGATGAGCGGGGCGAAATCGAGACCGGGAGCTGCGGTCCCGAGTCCGGGAAGCAGCACGATCGTCTGCTCGTTATCGCCGCTGACGACGACGTTCATCTCGCGGCCGTCAACGCTCACGCGCTGTCCGTAGGGGGTGATCTCGGAGGCTTCGGAGTTCGTGGCGACGGCGTTGGCGGTCGCCATCGCGCCGACGGCGACGGCCGGGGTGAGGACGAGGGCTGCGGCGACGATGAGGGTGATCTTGGTGCGTTTGTTCATGATGTCCTGAGCTGCGTGTCTCCTGCGCGACGCGGGTGACATCGCCCCCTCAGGACATCAGTCGGGCGGGCGCTGCGGCAGTGTCGCCGCGTCACCGGCCGGGGTGACAAATGTCACCGGGACGTGGCGGACGCCGCATCCGCCGATGCGCTCGGTCGGGGGCCGAAGCCGAGGGCGCGGTCTGCGGCGACATGGAACAGCCAGCATGCGGCGACGACTGCGAGGGCAGGCGTCGCGACTCCTGCCGCGAACAGTGCGGCGTGGAGCCCCAGCAGCAGCAGAGGTGCCGTGTAATTGTGCACGAGGTTGTACGCGCGTGCGCCGGTACGGATGCTGAACGCGTACCCCAGCATCGACACGTCGAACAGCAGGAACAGGGCTGCCAGCCACCACCACGCGAATCCGGCCGTCACGAACGCGACGACCGTGGCGATCGCGATGGCGGCGCCTTCGATGCGGTGGATCGCCGGCACGGGCGCGGCGGGTATCGGCGGACGGCGCGCCGCCACGGTGCTCACGCTCGACCCCAGGTCTCGAGGGAGCCGGCGACGGAGTCGATCGCCCGCGCGAAGCTGCGCTCGATGTCGACGGGAAGCTCGAACGCGCGAGAGGTTTCGAGGGAGAGGAAGCCGTGCAGGCTCGCCCGCAGGAATCGGATCGCGTCGATCGCATCGTCGCCCTCGAGGCCGTACCCGACGAGTACACCCGCGACCACCTCGAGAACGGATGCGGAGGCCCGCTCGTCCTCCTCGTCGCCCGTCGCCGGCGCAGTGATCGTCAGCGGGTACTGGCCCGGGTGGGCCAGCGCCCAGTCGCGGTAGGCATGCCCCATCGCGCGGATGGCGTCGCCGCGGGAGCGACCCACCGTCGCGCGGGCGAGGGTGTGCCCGAGCTCGATCTTGGCACGCAGCATGACGCCCCGCTCCAGCCCGGCGAGCCCGTCGACGTGCTTGTAGAGCGACGGCGCACGAACGCCGAGGTCTTCGGCGAGCGCGGCGAAGCTCAGCGGCCCCGCATCCGGAGCGTCGAGCAGGGCGGCGGCGCGTTCGATGACGATCGCGGGGGTGAGCCCGGCCCTAGGCACGGTCGGTCCCTTCGCGCAGGAAGGCGAGGAGGGCGTCGGCCGTGCGCTCGGGCTGCTGGGACTGCGGGTAGTGGCCCGCATCCTCGATCATGACGCTCGTGCCGTGCAGAGCCTCGGCGATCCATGCCGCCTCGACAGCAGGGTCGGCGAAGTCGGGGTCGGCGCTTCCCATCACCACCAGCGTGGGCGCGGTGACGCGTGCGAGGCTCCGCTCAGCGTCGCCGTGGTCGGTGCGCGTGGTGAGGCGGAACGCCCGCGCGTAGCCGGGGCGCCGCATCGCCTGGATCATCGCGGCGCGGTAGGCCTCGAAATCGGCGGGCTTCGCGCCCGAGTACAGAGTGGGCAGGTACGCGTTCCAGGCGGCGACGGCCCAGGGGCGAGCCATCAGCATCCGGAGCATCAGCGCCGCCACCGCGCTCTGGCTCGGCGGGGTGCGCACGAACGGTCCGACCAGCACCAGCCCCGAGACGAGCTCGGGGTGCTCGGCGGCGACGATCACCGCGGCGCCGGCCGCCATCGAGTTGCCGACGATCACCGCGGGGGCGCCGAGGTGGCGGATGAGGGCCGCGATGTCGGATGCGGTGGGCACGTCGCCGTAGGCGTCGAAGCCCGCCGAGCTGTCGCCGTGACCGCGGAGGTCGGCGGTGGCGACGCGGTAGCCCGCCGCGACGAGGAGGGGCGCGAGGTGCCGGTACGAGGAGCGCAACTCGCCCATTCCGGGCACGAGCAGCAGAAGCGGGCCCTCGCCCGTGACGTCGAAACCGATCTCGCCGCCCTCGACCCGGAGGTGCTGCGTCGAGGCGGCGGAGGAGGATGAGGGGTTCATGCATCACACACTACATAGCCATAAAGCTATGCACAATAGCCAACCTCGATCTCCCCGGATCGACCCACATTTCAAGGGACTCCACCTGCGGACTTTCCGCCCGAATGGCCGCACCCAGCGTCCCTCGAACAGGAGGATGTCGTGTTCAAGGGACGCAAGATGCGGTGTTTCCGGCGTCGGGACCGCACTTCGGGTCCCTTGAGCATGGGCGAGGGGTGACGGCGGGTGGGGAAGCGGCGTAGGATGTTCGTCAGACGTACGTACGTTCGCAGAGCGAACATCCCGACAGGGAGCGAACACTTCCGAAGGAGGATGTGTGATCGACAAAACTGTCGCCGACATCGCATCGGCGGTCGCAGGCATCGAGGACGGCTCGACCGTCATGATCGGCGGGTTCGGCCGCGCCGGCCAACCCGTGGAACTCATCGACGCCCTCATCGCGCACGGCGCGAGCGACCTCACGATCGTGAACAACAACGCCGGCAACGGCGATACGGGACTCGCCGCGCTGCTCGCCGCCGGACGTGTGCGTCGCATCGTCTGCTCCTTCCCCCGGCAGTCCGACTCCTGGGTCTTCGACGACCTCTACCGCTCGGGCCGCATCGAGCTGGAGCTCGTCCCGCAGGGCAACCTCGCCGAACGCATCCGTGCCGCCGGTGCGGGGATCGGTGCGTTCTTCTCGCCGACCGGCGTCGGCACCGAGCTCGCCGAGGGCAAGGAGCACCGTGAGATCGACGGACGCACCTACGTGCTCGAGCACCCCATCCGCGCCGACTACGCGCTGGTCTCGGCCCGCCAGGCGGATCGCTGGGGCAATCTCGTCTACCGCGAGACCGCCCGCAACTTCGGGCCCATCATGGCGGCCGCGGCGACCACGACGATCGTGCAGGTCGACGAGATCGTGCCGCTGGGTTCGATCGACCCTGAGACGGTCGTCACTCCCGGGCTCTACGTCGATCGAGTGGTCGCGGTCGGCGAGCGGCGCTGGCTGAGGGACGGCGTGTTCGTCGGCGGCACCGACCTGGAAGGCCGCCCCCTCGAGAACCAGGAGCAGCGATGACCACCCGCGTCTCCCGCGCAGACCTTGCCCGCCGCATCGCCGCCGACATCCCCGACGGCGCCGTCGTGAACCTCGGCATCGGTGCGCCGACACTCGTCGCCGACCACCTGCCCGCCGACCGCGAGATCGTGCTGCACACCGAGAACGGCCTGCTGGGGATGGGACCGGCACCTGCGCCGGACCGCATCGACCCCGATCTCATCAACGCCGGCAAGCAGGCGGTCACGGCCGTCGCGGGCGCCGCGTACTTCCACCACGCCGACTCCTTCGCGATGATGCGCGGCGGGCATCTCGACGTGTGCGTGCTCGGCGCCTTCCAGGTCGCGCAGAACGGCGACCTGGCCAACTGGTCGACGGGTGAGCCCGGTGCGATCCCCGCTGTGGGGGGTGCGATGGATCTCGCGATCGGCGCCAAGTCGGTCTACGTCATGACGGATCTGCTCACCCGCGCCGGCGAGCCGAAGCTCGTCGCCGCCTGCACGTACCCGCTGACCGGCGTGGGCTGCGTCTCGCGCGTCTACACGGATCACGCGGTCTTCGAGATCACGGATGCGGGCTTCGCCGTCACCGAGGCGTTCGGCGACAACACGATCGAGCAGCTGCGCCAGCTCACCGGTCTCGATCTCATCGATGCGACGGATGCGGCCGCATCCGCGTCCCAGGAGGAGAAATGACCGCGAGCTTCGTCTACGACGCCGTCCGCACACCGTTCGGTCGAGCCGGTGGTGCGCTCTCCGGCATGCGGCCGGACGATCTCGCCGCCCTCGTCATGCGCGCGGCCGTCGAACGCACCGGCCTCGACCCGGCGCGCATCGACGACGTGATCTTCGGCGACGCGAACCAGGCGGGCGAGGACAACCGCAACGTCGCCCGCTTCGGCGCGCTGCTCGCGGGATTCCCGACGACTGTGACGGGTGCGACCGTCAACCGACTGTGCGCCTCGTCGGTGGAGGCCGTGATCCAAGCGTCCCGGGCGATCGAGTCCGGCGACGCCGACATCATCCTGGCCGGAGGCGTCGAGTCGATGAGCCGCGCGCCCTTCGTCGTCGAGAAGTCGGCCAAGCCGTGGCCCGCCGTGGGCAACCAGACGCTGTGGAACACGGCGATCGGCTGGCGCATGACCAACCCTGCGCTGCCGAAGCCCTGGACGATCAGCAACGGCGAGTCGGCGGAGAAGATCGCGCGCGAGTGGGGCATCTCGCGCGAGGCGCAGGATGCGTTCGCCGCACGCTCGCACCGCCTCGCCGCCGAAGCGTGGGCCGCCGGTGTGTACGACGGCGAGATCGTGCAGGTCCCCGGCGCCGAACTCGCCCGCGATGAGAGCATCCGCCCCGACACCTCCCTCGAGAAGCTCGCGGGTCTGCGGGCGCTGTTCGCGGCGGACGGCGACGGTTCCGTCACGGCGGGCAACTCGTCGCCCATCAACGACGGAGCCTCCGCGGTGCTCGTCGCGGCCGAGGGGGCGCTGCCGGGGGAGCCGTTGGCACGTATCGCCGCCCGCGCCGCCCACGGCGTCGACCCCGATGTTTTCCCGATCGCGCCCATCGAGGCCGCCAACAAGGCGCTCGCCCGCGCCGGCTTCACGTGG
Source organism: Microbacterium sp. KU4F (assembly GCF_056868075.1). Classification (NCBI taxonomy): domain Bacteria; kingdom Bacillati; phylum Actinomycetota; class Actinomycetes; order Micrococcales; family Microbacteriaceae; genus Microbacterium; species Microbacterium sp. KU4F. The sequence continues at coordinate 2,436,949 of NZ_CP200324.1, forward strand.
GACGACGTCGATGTCGTCGAGCTGAACGAGGCGTTCGCCTCGCAGAGCCTCGCCTGCGTCGCCGGATGGCCCGACCTGGATCCGGAGCGCGTGAACATCCACGGCGGTGCGCTGGCCATCGGCCATCCCCTCGGCGCGTCCGGCGGGCGCATCATCGGTCACGCCGCACACGAGCTCGCCCGCCGCGGCGGGGGCGTCGCGGTCGCCGCGATCTGCATCGGGGTGGGGCAGGGCCTCGCGGTCGTCCTCGAGAGGTGACCGACGCGGATATGGTGAGCGGATGAGCGAGCAGGGCGACGTATCCGGCGAGTTCGTGCAGTCGCTCGCCCGGGGCCTCGCGGTGATCCGCACGTTCGATGCGGACCACGCGGAGCTCACCCTGAGCGAGGTCGCGCGCCGCGCCGAGGTCACGCGCGCGGCCGCCCGCCGCTTCCTGCACACCCTCGTGAGCCTCGGGTACGTCCGCAGCGACGGACGCTTGTTCGCCCTCACGCCGCGGGTGCTCGAGCTCGGCTTCAGCTACCTGTCGTCGCTGTCGCTGCCCGACGTGCTCCAGCCGCACCTCGAACTGCTCTCGCGCGAGGTCGGAGAGAGCGTGTCGGCGGCCGTGCTCGACGGCGCCGACATCGTCTACATCGCCCGTGTGCCGGCTCGGCGCATCATGAGCGTGCGCATCACGATCGGCACCCGCTTCCCGGCGTACGCCACGAGCATGGGGCGCGTGCTGCTGGCGGCGCTGCCCGCATCCGCTCGTGCCGAGGCACTGGCGCACCTGCATCCGCTCACCGATCGGACCGTGACGGATGCGGCACGCCTCGGCGCCGAACTCGACCGGGTCGCAGCCCAGGGGTGGGCGGTCGTGGACGGCGAACTCGAGGCGGGGCTGCGCTCGATCGCCGTCGGTGTGCGCGATCGAAGCGGTCGGGTCGCGGCTGCGATCAACGTCTCGTCATCGGCGACGCGCGACAGTGTCGAACACCTGGTGCAGCACTACCTGCCGGCCCTCGTCGCCACCGCGGAGCGGGCGAGCGACGAGCTGCGCCGCGTCTGAGGTCAGCGCACGCCCTTCATGAGTCGCAGCACCGGCTTCACTGCCAGCAGCAGCACGACGCCGAGGGCGATCGCGATGAACCCGAGGATCGAGAAGTAGCCGACCTCGTTCTCGGAGTCGTAGTACTCGCCCAGCTGCCCGGCGATGGCGGTTCCGAGTGCGACCGACAGGAAGAACAGGGCGACCATCTGGGTGTGGAAGATCGTCGGCCCGAGCTTCGTCGACACCGACAGACCGATCGGTGAGATGAACAGCTCGGCCACGGTGAACACGAACAGGATGCCGATGACGCCCAGCAGCGGTGTGGCGTTCGGTCCGCCGTTCGCCCAGAAGAGGAACAACCAGAACGCGACGCCCATCACGATCGCCCCGATCGCGAACTTGACGGGCGTCGACGGCTGCCGTCGGCCGAGCTTCGTCCAGAGGGCCGCGAAGATGCCCGAGAGCAGGATGATGAACACCGGGTTGATCGACTGCACCCACGAGACGGGCATCTCCCAGCCGAACAGGTCACGGTTGAGGCGCTCGTCGGAGTAGATCGTCAGCACGGTGAACTGCTGCTGGTACAGCGACCAGAAACCGACGCTCACGACGAACAGCGGGATGAACGCGTAGACGCGTGAGCGTTCTGTCGCGTCGATGCGCCGTGAGCTCAGGATGACGGCGAAGTAGGCGATCGCGGCCACGATCGTCACGACGATGACGACGAGGGCAAGGTTGTCGGCGCGCACGATGCCGAGCAGCACGCTGGCCGCGATCACGACGACACCGGCCACGGCGATGCCGATCCACAGTGCGTGCCGCTCGCGCGGCAGCGGATTCGGCACCGCTCGCGCCTCGGCGGGCAACTGGCGGCGTCCGAAGGAGTACTGCACGAGACCGATGGCCATGCCGACCGCCGCGAGTCCGAAGCCCCAGTGGAACCCGGCGAGCGACTGCAGCAGCCCGGTCAGCAGTGCGCCGAAGAACGCGCCGAGGTTGATGCCCAGATAGAAGAGCGAGAACCCGCCGTCGCGGCGGGGGTCGTCGTCGGTGTACAGCGTGCCGACGACGGATGTGGCGTTGGCCTTCAGTCCGCCGGAGCCGAGGGCCACGAGCGCGAGGCCGACACCGACACCGACGAAACCGGGCAGGACGGCCAGCGCGATGTGTCCGGCCATGATCACGATCGCACTGAAGAACAGCACGCGTTCGGATCCGAGCAGGCGGTCGGCGATCCAGGCGCCGAGGATCGTCGAGAGGTACACGGCGCCGCCGTAGGCGCCGACGATACTCGTCGCGACGGGCTTGTCGAGGCCGAGTCCGCCGTCGGTGGCGGAGTAGTAGAGGTAGATCAGCAGGATCCCCTGCATGCCGTAGAAGCTGAACCGCTCCCACATCTCCACGCCGAACACGTGGGCCAGTGCCCAGGGCTGGCCGAAGAAGCGGGTGTCGCGCGTGGTGCTCTCGGACGCCGTCATAACGGCCACCGTATCCCCGCGATGCCGCTGGGCGCGGGAGGTCGCCGCCGGCATCCGTCTGCCATCGGCGCCGGATTGGCAGACATCGGGCGGTGCGCGCGGCGTGCCGCTCGCTAGCCTGTCGCCATGATCCTCCGCGTATCCGAGGCGATCGTGCGCGCCGGCGCCGAGCAGGAGTTCCTCGCCCGGCTGCGTGAGCTCGTCGCCGACTTCCCCGATCGATACCACGGCCTCGTGCGCCACGACGTCCTCGTGGACGAGGCGGAGCCGCGCCGCATCCAGTACGTCTCCGCCTGGCGTGACGACGCGGATCTGGTCGCCTACGCGGGGACGGGCTGGCGCACCGAGCCCGTCACCTTCCCTGGCGAGGAGCGGTACCTCGAGGCGCCGTTGGCCCTGCGCCATTTCCGCGTCGACGCGGCCGGGTGAGCGCCGCTCAGCCCGCGACGGGAAGGGGTGCGGTCGCCGCCGCCTTCAGCTCGCTCTCCACCGCATCCAGCCAGAGAGTGAGCGAGGTGCGCGCCTCGACGGTGTCGGGGTAGCGGCAGCGCAGATGCAGGCCCGCGTCGTTGATGACGAACCAGATCATCACGCCGTTGGTTCGAATCACGGCGGAGATCCACGACGCCTGCGGGTCGTCGACCGCGACGGGAAGGCGGCGTGTGTCCAGCCACGACAGTGCGAACATGCCCGGTGTGCGGGGCATCCCCCCGCGCGGTGCGAACACCGGCGCCAGCGGATGCGAGCCGAGCCACAGCGCCCGGCGGACATCCGCGGCGCAGGCGTCGGGGTCACCCTCCTCGCACTCGATGACCGAGTTCGTGATGAACCAGCCCACCGCATCCGTCCAGCGTGGATCGTTCCGGCTGTGCACGGGGAAGACGGCGCGTAGGGGCGCGTCGGCGACACGGCGGGTGGCCCGCGTGACCGCCGCGAGCGCGACCGCGGTCGGCCGAACGCCTCGCTCGTCCGCGACCCGGGTCAGCTCCACGACCTGGGCGGGATCGAGCACGTCGCGCACCTCCACGACCTCGTCGTGTGCGCGGCTCATGTCGCCGAGTGGCAGCGGGAAGCGCGGCATGGCCTGCCCGCCGGCCGCGAGCAGGCGCTCCCACTCGTCGTGCACGTCGGCGGGAGACTCGCCCATCGTTTCCAGCAGCGCGGTGTGTTCGGCGAACGGATGCGCGGGCGTCAGATCCGGTTCCTCGCCCTTCTGCACGCAGCGCAACGCGCGGTCCAGATCGCGGCCCAGCACGAGGAGCGACCACATGTCGACGTGGGCGTGGTCACTGCCGATGACGACGACAGGCTCGCCCGCATCCGGCTCCACGAGACACAGCAGGAAGGATCCTGCCGCGTGGGGGCGGCAGCCGGCATCGAACGCCTCCCGCAGCGCCTCGGCGATCCCGCCGGCGGCGGGATGCGTGCGCCACACGCCGGGCGTCTGCTCGCCGGCGAACAGGCGGACGCGCTCGCCTGCGCGAAACACGGAGCGCAGCGTGCCGTGACGGGCGACGACCGCATCCCATGCTCGACCCAGAGCCTGTCGCTCGGCGCCCGCAAGGCGGAACGAGATCGCCATCCACGATCCGGGCCGGTCGCCCTCGCCCACATGGCGGCCCTGATCGAACGAGACGGGCAGCTCCTGATCCGTCGCCTCGATCACGACGTCGTAGCTGTGCAGCCGCCCGGGCGGGAGCCGGAGGTGGGCGACATTGGTCAGGCGCATGGCGCCGTAGTCTAAGGGGCGCAGATTGCGGGCAGTGGACGGGTGGGAACGGAGACGCGGATGCCGGCGCTACGCGTGCGGGGAGCGAGCCTCGACTACGACATCACCGGCGACGAGGGGCCTCTCGTCGTGCAGTTGCACGGGCTCACCTCGAGCCGCAGCCGCGATGCGCAGCTGGGCCTTGATCTCGGCCGGGCTCTGCGCGGGCACCGCATCCTGCGCTACGACGCGCGCGGCCACGGAAGATCAAGTGGCACGGATCGTGAATCGGACTACGGCTGGGACGCGCTCGCCGAAGACCTGCTCATGCTGCTGGACGCCGTCGCGCCCGGCGAGAAGGTCCACGGCGTCGGTCCGTCGATGGGCACCGGGACTCTGCTGCACGCGGCGGCCGCCGACCGGCGCCGCTTCTCGACGCTCACCCTCGTCACGCCGCCCACCGCCTACAAGCGGCGCCGGGCACAGGGCGACGTGTACCGGGCGAACGCCGAACTCGTCGAGCGTGGGGGTCTCGCCGCGCTGCTCGAGATCGGCAACACGGCTCCCGTGCCCCCGGCGCTCGCCGATGCGCCCGAGACGCGCCCCACCGTGCCGGCTGAGCTGTTGCCGATCGTGCTGCGGGGAGCCGCCGCGACCGGTCTCCCGCCCAAGAAGCGCATCGCCCGCATCGAGGTGCCGACCCTCATCCTCGCCTGGACCGGCGACCGTACGCATCCGCTCAAGACCGCGCGAACCCTGCGCGAGCTCATCGACGACAGCCGCCTAATTGTGGCCCGCAGCCCCTACGGGGTGATGGCCTGGCCGGGCCTGTTCGCCGAGCACGTCACCACCCGCGCCTGAGCCCGGGCGTCCCGCGCTTCGGGGCACACCCCTCCTCTCCCCGCGAGACTGTCCCCACGCCCTCTCCACGCCCGCTCCGCGGACACGGAGCCTCTGGGCGTGTGGGCCCATTTCGAGCACGAGATCACTGTGTTCACCCGTGATCTCGTGACGGAAATGCCCTCTCGCGGCGCGAGGGTCCGCCGACGGCCCGGCGGGGTCGGATGCGGGCGCGCTCTACAGTGAGAGCATGCGGCTGCAGTTCTTCGGCGGTTTCGCGGCCGAGGATGCGGCGGGCTCGCCCATCGAGGTGCGCGGGTCGCGCCAGCGTGCGCTGTTGCTGAGGCTCGCACTGGATGCGGGAACGACCGTCAGCTACCGGGCTCTCGCCGAAGACGTGTGGCCCGACGATCCCCCGGAGGACCCGCGCGCGTCGCTGCAGTCCCTCGTGTCGCGGATGCGGCGGACCCTGCCCGAGGGGATCCTCCGCGCGGAACCCGGCGGCTACGTGCTCGGCGTCGCCCGCGACGACGTGGACCTTGTGCGCTTCGCCGACCTCGTGCAGGCGGCACGCGCCGGGGCGGACCCCGCATCCCTCGCGCGTGAGGCGCTCGCTCTGTGGCGCGGCGAGCCGTGGCTGGCCGACGGCTTCGACTGGGTGCTGCGAGACCTTCTCGAAGACCGCGCGCACGCTGAGCGGCTCGCCCGGGCTGCGGCGCCGTCGAGGGAGGACGCGCCGACGCCCGTGCCGGCGATCCCGGCAGCTGTCACCCCGCTCGTGGGTCGTGCCGACGAACTCGCCCTCATGTCCTCTCAGCTGCAGGCATTCCGACTCGTCACGCTTCTGGGTCCGGGAGGCGCGGGAAAGACGACCCTCGCCCTCGAGACGGCCAGGCACCAGCCGCCCGCCGTCTTCGTCGAGCTCGCGCCGGCCCAGCCGGGTGAGGTCTGGGACGCGGTGGTCACGGCGCTCGGGCGCAGCATCCGGCTCACCGACAACCCCGCGGGCGAGCTCTCCGCGGTGGACAGCGTGCTCGCCGCCCTCGCGGGTCGCGCCGTGCTGCTCGTGCTGGACAACGCGGAGCACGTGCTGCAGGAGACGGCCGCGGTGGTGGCGACCGTGCTCACGACGCCAGGCGTGAGGGTGCTGGTCACGAGCCGCGAGCCGCTGGGGCTGCCCGGCGAGGCGTTCGTCGAGCTCGGTCCGCTGCCGGATGCGGACGCCACCGCCCTTCTCGCCGCCCGCATCCTCGCCGCGCGCGGCACGGAACCGACCCCCGAGGAGCTTCCGGCCGTCGCGCGCATTGCACGCCACCTCGACGGACTTCCGCTCGCCCTGGAGCTGGCCGGTGCGAAGGCGCGCACGCTCGGTGTCGACGAGCTGGAGTCGGGCCTCTCCGACCGGTTCGCGCTGTTCGATCGCGGCCCTCGTTCGGCGGCGGCCCGCCACCAGACCCTGCGCGCCGTCATCGACTGGAGCTGGGACCTGCTCGGCGAACCGGAGCGTGAGGGACTGCTCGCCTTGGCCGTGTTCCCGGACGGCATCGACGCGGCGGATGCGGGTGCGGTCGCCGCGTCCTTCGCCCTGCCCGCGAGCGTCTTCGACGAGCTCGTCGACCGCTCGCTCGTGCAGCGGGCGCGCGGCCGCTTCCGCGTGCTCGAGACGGTGCGCGAGTACGGGATCGAGCAGCTCCGTCGTCGCGGCGCCGAGGATCGGGCGCGTGATACGCAGGCGCGGGTGCTCGCGCGGCGGGCCCTCGAGTGCGACGCCCAGCTGCGCACGCCCGCGGTGCGTTCCGCGATCGCCTGGTTCGATGCCAACGAGGAGAACCTGGCCGCCGCCACCCGCTGGAGCGGTGCGCGGGTGCAGATGAGCGAGACGGCCGTCGAGCTCGTGCGCGCGCAGATCTGGGCGTGGATCATGCGCGAGCGTCTGGAGGCCTTGCGCGCCGCCCTCGAACTCGTCGGCGCCTATGCCACCCTCGACTCCGAGGCGGGGGTTGTGATCACGGGGGTCCGACTCATCTTCGCCTCCGCTGACGCGCAGGTCTCGGGAGGCTTCACCGCCGAGGACGCCGACCGGATCGCCGAGGCCGCGGCGGCGCATCCGTCCGAGCTGTCGCTGATCCTGCCCGTCCTGCTGAAGGCCCAGGCGCGAGCCATCGGCGACGGGCGCCCCGGCACGCCCTGGCTGCCGAACTTCCGTCTGGACCCCGCCGACCTCGTGGGCGCACCGACCTGGTCGCGCGGCGTCGTCGCCGCGATCGAGGCGGCGATCGCGCAGAACGGCGGCGACGTCGAGCGGCTCGATCGCCAGAGCGAGGAGGCGCTGCGCCTGCTGCGCGAGGTGGGCGACACGTGGGGCATCGCCCTGGCCAGCCAGATGCGCTCCGAGTGGCTCATGCTGCACGGCCGGCTCGAGGAGGCGCTCGAGATCACGGATGCCGCCAGCCGCGCGCTCGAGGGTCTGACCTCCGTCTCCGACCAGCTGCAGCAGCAGGCCTTCGCGATCGTGCTGCTGGTGCGGCTCGGCCGCATCCGGGAGGCGCGGGAACGTCTGGTCGGGATGCAAGACGCCGCGCGTCGCGACGGATCCGACCGCGCGGTGCTTCAGGCATCCCTCACCGCGGTGACCTTCGAGGTGATCGTCGGAGACGGGAGCGCGGCTCTGGCGATCCTCGAGACGATGCCGCCCGCGCTGCGGGACGGATCCTTGCCGGGGATCCCGCCGCAGATCCACGCGTGGATGCACGCGCGTCATGCGCAGGCGCTCGTGCTGGTGGGGCGGATCGACGAGGCGCGTGACGAGGTGCGCCTCGGCATCGAACTCGCGACCGGATCGGGCGACCAGCCGATCATGGCGGATGCGGCGCTCGCCGCCGCCGAACTGTTCACCGCGACCGAGCGCCCCGACGGAGCACGGCGCGCTCTCGAGATCGCGGCGGTGCTGCGGGGTCGGGCGGACGAGACGGATCCCGTCGTGCAGCGTGTGCGGGCGACGATCGGAACGGAGGCGGGGCCGGACGCTTCCGCATCCGGCCCCGCCGATCTCGCCGACCTGGTGGCGATGCTCTGACTCAGGCCTTGCGCATGTAGGCGCGCACGGTCAGCGGGGCGAAGATCGCCACGATGACGGCCGCGCCCGCGAGGGAGACGAACAGGTCGGTGCCGACGACGCCGGAGTTCGCGAGGTCTCGCACCGCGGTGATGAGGTGGGAGATCGGGTTGATCTCCGCGAACCACCGCAGCACGTCGGGGAGCGTGTCGACCGGGACGAAGGCGTTCGAGAGGAACGTCAGCGGGAACAGCGCCAGCATCGAGATGCCCTGCACACTCGCCGCGGTGCGGGCGATCACGCCGAAGAACGCGAAGATCCAGCTCATCGCCCACGACGAGACGATCACGAGCAGGCCCGCGCCGATGACGGCGAGAGCGCCCCCTCCGGGCCGGTAGCCCATCACGAAGCCCATGCCGAAGGTGAGAGTCGTGGCGATCGTGTAGCGCAGGGTGTCGGCCAGCAGCGCGCCCGACAGAGGAGCGATGCGTGCGATGGGCAGGGAGCGGAAGCGGTCGAACACGCCCTTGTCCATGTCTTCCCGCAGTTGCGTGCCCGTGACGACGGAGGTGGTGACGACCGTCTGCACGAGGATGCCGGGGATCAGCAGCGGCAGGTAGTTCTGCACGTCGCCGGAGATCGCGCCGCCGAAGATGTAGGCGAACATCAGGGTGAAGATGATCGGCTGCAGCGTCACATCGACGAGCTGCTCCGGCGTGCGCCGGATCTTGACGAGGCCGCGGTAGGCCATCGTGAGGGTGTTGCTCACCGTCTGCGACAGGCTCGTCCGGTTCTTCAGTGAGCGCTCGGTCGCGGGCACGATGCGGTGGGGTGCGAGGGTGGTCATGCGGTCACCATCTCTTTCGTCTCGGTCTCGTCGGCGGCGCCCGAACCGGTGTCGTGACCGGTGATGGTGAGGAACACCTCGTCGAGGGTGGGTTTCTGCACGCTCATCTCGGCCAGACGCACGCCGCCGGTGCGCAGGGCGATGAGCAGGTCGGTGACGCGGTCCGCATCCGCCATGGGGGCCGTGATTCGGGAGGCCTCCGGGGAGAGCGTGACGCGCACCCCGAGCACGGTCTCGACGATCTCGAGAGCGGATGCGGTGTCGGCCGTCTCCGAGACGCGCAGCTGCAAGCTGGCGGTGCCGACCGACGCCTTGAGCTCGTCGGAGGTGCCCTCGGCGACGACGCGGCCGTGATCGATCACCGCGATGCGGTCGGCGAGCTGGTCGGCCTCGTCGAGGTACTGCGTGGTCAGCAGCACGGTGGACCCTCCGGCGACGAGCTCGCGGATCGTGTCCCACATCTGCCCGCGGGTGCGGGGATCGAGGCCCGTCGTCGGCTCATCGAGGAAGATGAGCGGTGGCTGGGCGATGAGGGAGGCGGCGAGGTCGAGGCGCCGCCGCATCCCGCCGGAGAACTTCTTCAGGGGGCGTCGTGCGGCATCGGTGAGACCGAAGCGCTCGAGCAGCTCGGTCGACTTCGCGCGTGCGTCGGCACGGCTGAGGCCGAGCAGCCGCGCGAAGATCATGAGGTTCTCGGTGGCCGAGAGGGTCTCGTCGACGGAGGCGAACTGGCCGGTGACGCCGATGAGCTGGCGTACGACCTGCGGCTCGGCGGTGACGTCGTGGCCGAAGATCTCGGCTCTGCCCGCATCCGGACGCATGAGCGTTGCGAGCATGTTGATGGTGGTGGTCTTGCCGGCGCCGTTGGGGCCGAGCACGCCGTAGACGGTGCCGGTGGGAACGAGCAGGTCGACGCCGTCGACCGCGCGGTTGTCGCCGAACACCTTGACGAGGCCTTCGGCCCGGACGGCGGGAGGGAGTGAGGTGGTCATGGGGAGCCTTTCTGCTGGCGTGCTCCCAGAGTGCGCCGCATCCGCCGTCATGCCGCTGTCATGCCGCACTCACCGCTGTCACCGCGCTGTCACGCCCCGCCGGCGGCCTCGACTCTCGCTTCTCCCGCCTGCCCGGTTCTCGGATCCCCGTCCCGCGTGCACGGTTCTCCTCACCCTCTACCCGCGAGACTGCATCTTTCGCACGAGATCACTGTCATTACCCGTGATCTCGTGATGGAAATGCAGTCTCGCGGGCAGGAGCGTGGCCGAGAGGGCGGGGAGGACGGTGCGTCATGTGTTCCCGGGGGTGGATGCGAGGTCGTAGGGTGGCGGGATGAACCCGGACTGGACCCCGCACCGCCGCGACGACGGCGAGCTGCTCGGGTGGATCCGGCCGGAGGGATCCGGCTGGGTCGCCGTCGATCTCCTCGGCCACGACATGACCGAGCCCATCGAATGGCTCGACGCGGAAGAGGCGCTCGAGGTGCGCGGCCTCGGTTGGCTCGCCGAGAAGTGGATGCTGGAGCGCGAGGGTGAAGCTCCGCTGGCGGTGCGTCTGGTGGAGGTGACTCCGGAGCGCATCGTGGTCAAGAGCGAGGACTTCGGCGCGATCGATGCGCCGCTTCGCACCTACGAGCTCGGCTGGCCGGCGCCGACCGCGCTCCGCCCGCGTGTGCCCGAGGACACCCCGCTCACCTTCTGACCGCGCGGGCGGAGCACCGCGATGCCGACGCCGATCAGCAGGACGGCGCCGCCGACGAGCTCGGCGGGCGCGGGTGTCTCGCCGAGTGCGAGCCACGCCGCAGCGATCCCGACCGGCGGCACGAGCATCGTGAACGGGACGACAGCGGATGCGGTGTGCCGGGCTAGCAGCGTGTTCCAGATGCCGTAGCCGACCAGGCTCGCCAGCCACGCGGTGTAGGCGGTTGACAGCAGCTGCGCCGTGGTGAGGTGCGTGAGCGCGGTGCCGACCGCGTCCGCTCCGTCGAGGAGGAGGGCCAGGAGCACCATCGGTACGGGGACGACGAGCGCCGACCAGACGGTCACCGACAGCCCCGCGAGCGCGCCGCCCTTTCCTGCGCCGCCGAGGCGTCGCGCGATCACGTTGCCGATGGCCCATGAGGCCGCCGCCGCCAGGGTCACCAGCAGGGCGAGCGCGGGGGTGGCGGCGTCGCGTCCCGCGGCGACGATTCCGAGTCCGGCGGCACCCACCACCACGCCGACGACCTGCGAGCGGCGGGGCGCTTCGCGCAGGGCCAAGGCGGCGAAGACGATCGTGAAGGCCACCTGGGCCTGCAGCACGAGAGAGGCCAGCCCCGGAGGCATCCCCATCGCGAGGGCCGTGTACAGCAGCCCGAACTGACCGAGGCTCATGAACAGCCCGATGAGCAGGACATCCCGCATCCGCCCACGGGGTCGCGGGACGAAGAAGACGGCGGGCACGAGGACGGCGATGAAGCGCAGCGCGACGAACAGGGCGGGCGGCATGCCGTCCAGGCCTGCGTCGATGACGACGAAGTTGACGCCCCAGATGACGGCGACGAGGGCGGCGAGAAGAGAGGAACGAAGGGGCACTCGCCCATCGTGACCGAGCACGTTCGTGCAGCACCAGCGCACGGTTCTGCATGGATCCATGCAGGCCGGTGATACATTCTCGCCATGATCGATCTCGCCGCCGTCGAGGCGCTCCTCGCCCTCGCCCGCACCGGCACCGTCCATGCCGCGGCGGCCGAGCTCGATTACACGCCGTCGGCGGTGTCGCAGCAGATCAAGCGACTCGAGCGCGACCTCGGCGCCCGCCTCATCGATCGGCAGGGCCGCGGTGTCGTGCTCACCGCCGCGGGCCGCCGGCTCGTGGAGGAGGGGGCGCAGTTGCGTAGCCAGGTGGAGCAACTGCGTTCACGGCTGCACGACGCCGGCGCCCGACCCACGGGCACGTTGCGTCTCGGCGTCTTCTCGACCGCCGTACGCGGCGTCGTGCCCGGGCTCGTCACGCGGGCGGCCGTCGAAGCGCCCGACTTGCGCTTGACCGTCACCGAGATCGACCCGTGGGATGCGGTCGCGGCGGTGACCGCCGGCACGCTGGATCTCGCGATCGTGCACCACTGGGAGGGCGTCACGCTCACGCTGCCGCCGAGCGTGCGCAGCGTCGAGTTCCTCCGCGACACCGCGGATCTGCTCGTGCACCGCGACGATCCTCTCGCGTCGAGGGCTGCGATCAGCCCCGCCGACGTCCGCGATCACGTGTGGTCCAGCACGCCCGACGGAACCATCTGCTACGAGTGGTTCTGCCACATGTTCCGGGGCGAGCCGCATCCGCCGCGCATCGACTTCTGGTGCCTGGAGTTCGCGTCGCAGATCGAGCTCGTGGCGCACGGGCTCGCCGTGGCGCTCGTTCCGAAGCTGGGGCGCGGACAGTTGCCGGAGTCCGTGGTCGCGGTGCCGGTGCGCGACCCCGAGCCGACGCGTCCGGTGGCGCTGGTGTGGCGCACGAGCATGACGGACTCGCCCGCCGTGCGTCTCATCCGCGAGCTGCTCCCCGCATCCTGAGCCCGCCCGCCGTTCCGGCCCCCTCTCCGCGCCCGCTGCTCTTCCCCCTACCGACCGCGAGACTGCATTTCCGTCACGAGATCACGGGTAATGACAGTGATCTCGTGCGGGAGACGCAGTCTCGCGGGAAAGAAGGGGCGGGGGCCGCGAGGGCGGGCCCGAGGGGTCAGTGGTGGGAGGGGGAGAAGGCGAGCTGGGCGGAGAGCAGGCCCTGCTCACGGCTCACGATCTGGGCGCGACCCGGCGCCGCGGGCGCGGCCTTCACGCGGCCGATGAGCGGACCCTCCTCCGGGTTTCCGCCGAGCAGGATGCCGGTGACACCCAGATCGGTGAAGCGCTGGATGATCGGGTCGTAGGCCGCGCGGCTCGCACCACCGGTACGGCGGGTGAGGACCACGTGCAGGCCGAGGTCGCCGGCCTGTGCCAGCAGCGGCTGCAGCACGGCGAGAGGGTTGCCCTGACTCGTCGCGACGAGGTCGTAGTCGTCCACCAGCACGAAGCCCTCTGCGCCCTTCCACCAGCTGCGCTCGCGGAGCTGTTCGGGGGTCACATCGGGCCCCGGGATGCGGCTCGAGAAGAACTGCGCCAGCTCGGCGAGCCCGCTCGTGGCCGGCTCGTGCGAGGTGAGGTAGGCGCCCAGGTATTCCTGCGGAATCTCACCCAGGAGCGAGCGACGGTAGTCGACGGCGAAGATCTTCGCCTCGGTCGGGCCGTACTTGCGCATGATCTCCTGCGCGATGCCCCGCAGGAACGACGACTTGCCCATCCCGGAGTCGCCGTACAGGAAGAGGTGCGGTTCCTTGCGCGGGTCGATGCCGAAGGGCGCGAGCTGCGCCTCATCGACACCGAGCAGGATGCGGGCGTCGTCGGGCGTGGTCTGCGCCCGCACCTCGTCGAGGGTGATCATCTCCGGCAGCAGCCGCAGCTTCGGACCCGCCGGCCCCTGCCAGGCGGCGCCGACCCGGGCGACCATGTCGTCGACGCCGTCGACGAGGGCGGCCACATCCGAGGAACCGTCGATGCGCGGCAGTGCGGCGAGCATCTGCAGGCGCTTGGCGCTGAGGCCTCGACCGGGCTGACCGGCGGGAACGTTGGCCGCCTGCTTGCGGTCGATCTCGGAGTCTGTCGGGTCTCCCAGACGCAGCTCGAGGCGCGTCTGGATGAGGTCCTTGAGGCTGGCACGGATCTCGAGCCACCGGTTGGCCGTCACGATCACGTGCACGCCGAAGCTGAGGCCGCGCGCGGCGATGGTCTGCACGCGCGTCTCGAGCGCCTCGTAGTCGGCGCGAAGCGTCGCCCATCCGTCGACGACGAGGAACACGTCGCCGTAGCCGTCGTCGACGACGCCCTGGCTGCGTCGCAGCCGGTAGGTGTCGATCGAGTCGATGCCGTTCTGCCGGAAGTACCGCTCGCGGTCGTCGATGATCGACTCCACCTCGGCGACCGTGCGGCGGATGGCCTCCGCCTCGGTGCGCGTGGCGACGCCGGCGACGTGCGGGTGGCGCTGCAGACCCGTGAAGGTACCGCCGCCGAAGTCGAGCACGTAGAACTGCAGCTCGAGCGGTGTCGCCGTCAGCGCGAGGGCCGAGACCAGCGTGCGAGCCAGCGTCGACTTGCCGCTCAGCGGGCTTCCGACGATCGCCACGTGTCCGGCCGCACCGCCGAGCGAGACCACGAGGTTCTCGCGGCGCTGCTCGAGAGGCACATCGACGATTCCGAGCGGAACCGTGAGGGCTCCGGCCGCGCGCCAGGCGGGGGAGTGCAGCCCCATCCGCGGGTCGACGACGAGGTCGGGCATGAGCTCGTCGAGCGATGAGGGCTCTTCCAGCGGCGGCAGCCACACCTGGTGGGCGGCGGGGCCGCGACCCTTCATCCGCTCGACCGCGATCTGGAAGGTCGAACGTTCCTCGACCGGCTGCGCTGCGATGTCGCGCGAATCGTCGACGGGCTCCTCGACCAGCTCGAGCGGCTGGGGGGCGGCGGTGAAGACCTCGATGCGCGCGGCCTCGCCGGACGTGTCGGCCGATTCGCTCGAGCGCCCACCGGTGAGCTTCGTCTTCGGTGTTCCCGAGACGTAGGCGGCGCGGAACTGCACGAGGTTGTCGGTGTCGGCCTTGAGGTAGCCCACACCGGGCTCCTGCGGCAAGGTGTAGGCGTCGGGGGTGCCGATGATCGTGCGGGACTCGGCGGCCGAGAACGTGCGCAGACCGATGCGGTACGACAGGTAGGTGTCGAGACCGCGCAGCTTTCCCTCCTCCAGACGCTGCGAGGCCAGCAGCAGGTGCACCTGGAGCGAACGGCCGACGCGGCCGATGTTGATGAAGCTCTCCACGAACTCCGGCTTCGCGGCCAGCAGCTCGCTGAACTCGTCGGCCACGATCAGCAGGGCCGGAAGCGGTGCGAGGTCGGTGCGGCCGCCGCGCCGCGCCTTCTCGTAGTCCGACACGTTGGCGAAGTTGCCGGCGGCGCGCAGCAGCTCCTGGCGGCGCACGATCTCACCCTGCAGGGCGTCCTGGAAGCGGTCGACGAGGGCCAGCTCGCTGCCGAGGTTGGTGATGATCGCCGAGACGTGGGGCATCCCCGCCATCCCGGCGAAGGTCGCGCCACCCTTGAAGTCGACGAGCACGAAGTTCAGCTGCTCGGGGGAGTGGGTCAGCGCGAGTGCGAGCACGAGCGTGCGCAGCACCTCGGACTTACCCGAACCCGTGGCGCCGATCATCACGCCGTGCGGGCCCATACCCTGCTGGGCGGCTTCCTTGAGGTCGAGCACGAGCGGGGCGCCGGTCGTGTCCTGGCCGATCGGCACGCGCAGGCGGTCGCGTTCCAGGCGCCCCGACCAGGTGCGGTCGAAGTCGATCTCGCGCACATCGGGCATGCCGAGCAGCTCGACGAGCTCGCGCTGACCCTGCTGGGCGCCGGGCGTCTCGGCGAGTGCGGCAGGGTTCGAGTACAGCGGCATGAGCCGGCGCGCGGTGGCCTCGGCGACGGCGATCGAGGTCGTGTCCGGGGTGAAGGTGCGTGAGCCCGACACCACGTCGATGAGCTCGGCGTGGCGATCGGATGCGGCTGCTTCCGGCATGACGATGCGCAGGACGTCGGGGTTCTCGAGCTCTCCCCAGCGGCCGGGCAGCTCCACCACGGTGACACCCAGCATCCCGTCGCCGCCGACGACGGGATCGCCCATCGGCAGCTGGACTCCGTCGACGACGAGGATCACGTGCGGCGTCGCGCCGCCGCCGCGAGCGAAGCGCGCGCGTTCGCGGAGCCCGGCGGGCAGCAGGTCTTCGAGGTCGTCCAGCGAGGAGGCGATCATGCGGGCGGGGCCCAGCTTGTCGCTGGAGCGCGACGAGAGCGCGTGCGGCAGCCACTTGGCCCACTCCCAGGCGGGCAGCTGGTCCGGCCCGGCGAGGATCGCGACGACGACGTCCTCGGGATCCTGCAGCGTCGCCGCGCCCACGACCATGGCACGGGCAAGAGCGCGCACCGCATCCTCGTCGGGGCCGACGATCTCGATCCGCGCGTAGTCGGTCAAGGTCACGCCCAAGGGCAGGTCCGGCTGGATCTCGTGGGTGAGCATGAACCGGTGGGCGGCGGACGCGGCGACCGGGTCGAGCTGGGCGAGCGGCGGAAGCTCGGGCGCCTCGAGCGAGATGCACAGCGGCTGATCGCACGCGCCGATGCGGGTCAGCAGGAAGTTCTCGTCGCCGGGCTGGCGCTCCCAGACACGGGTGCGCTCCTCGGCGATGAACGGCAGGGCCGAGGGCGAGGGTGTGACCCACGCGCCGTGGCGGCGCTGCTTGCGGGCGGCGGTGCGGACGGTCTCGCGGAGATCGCTGAGGTAGGCGAGGTACTCGCGGCGGTTGCCGAGCACCTGGGCGTTGCGCTGCGCGCGCTGGCGCCATCCGTTGACCGCGACGAAGCCGAGGGAGGACAGCAGGAACATGCCGCCGGTGATGAACCCGGTCGGGCCCGCGTTGGAGATCGTCACCATGACGATCGCGCCCACGCTGCCGAGCATCGGCAGCAGGGAGGTGAGCATGCTGCTGCCGCCCTCGTTCGGAACCAGCTCCGGCGGCGGCTGCACGACGATGCGACCACTCGGCACGGACGGCGGGGCCAGGCGTGGTCCCTTGCTCACGAAGCGGCTCCGATCAGTCGGCTGACGGTGAAGATGCGGTTCCCGATCCGGATGCGGGTGTCGTCGTCGACGAAGGTGCGTGCGTGCGGCGTGAGAGGTGCCACCGTGCCGTCGTCGTCGAGGAGCTCGGTTCCGTTGGTCGAACCCGTGTCGGTGACCCAGAGGCCCGCGTGGTCGAACTCGAGGCGCAGGTGGGTCTTGGAGACGCTGGAGTCCGGATCGCTCACCGTCACCAGGAGATCGGTCGGCTCGGTCTGTTCGGGGCTGCGGCCGAGGTTGACGGCGACGGGCAGAGGCAGGCGGGCGCGCTGACCGGTGTCGAAGATGAGCAGCAGTTCCCCGCTGGGGCGCTCGCCCGACTCGGGCTGGTCGAGCAGCGGCGCGGCCGCGGTGGGACCCGCCCATCCCGCGACGGCCGCGGCCGCAGGCGGAGCGTCGGGCGCCGTGAGGGGAGCGGCGGGCGGCTCGGTCGGCGCGGGCGCGGCGATCGGTCCCCGGGCTCTGCCGGATTCGACCGGTGCGGGCGACCAGGGGCGCGCGATGACGGTCGGGGAGGGGACGGCGACGATCTCGTCGGCGCCGCGCCTTCTGCTCCGACGTTCCGCAGCAGGCCGCCGCGGCACCGCGATGACGACCGTCTGTGCTGCGCGGTCGGCCCACGATCGCCGCAGCCCGGAGCGGTCGGCGGATGCGGAGCCCTCGACCACCCATGCTCCCGCGCCGAACACGAGGGAGCCGATGCCGACCAGCAGACCGCGCACGAAACTGCGCCCGGCGCCCGGTGAGTAGGGGGCATCCAGGCGCGCGACGCGCAGCCCGAGCAAGGCCTTCCCGGGACCGGATCCGGTGCGGGCCTGGAGTACCCACAGCGCCAGGACCGCCTCGGCTCCCACGAGCAGGCCGAACACGGCGGAGCCGCTCACGACGGCGACGGTGGCGGTCGCTGCGACGACGAGCACGACGTCGATCGTGAAGGCGGCGAGTCGTGCTCCGACTCCGGCGGGTTCGCCCGTGAACTGCGGCGGCAGACTCATGCGCCCATCATTCCACGCAGGATATCGATGGTGTCGGCGGCCAGCAGGCCTGCCGGCAGCGACAACGCGATCGCGATCCACTCGATGACGTCTCCGAAGCGCGACCAGCGCAGGGACTGCGCACCGCGGCTCGTGGGGATGATGACCAGCGCGGCGATCGCACCGACGGCGAGGAGGATCCCTGCCAGCACCGTCAACAGCACGGGGTTCGCCTCTCGGGTCGCCGTCAGCACCATGACGACGGCGACGGCGCCCGCGGCGAGGCGCGGCAGCCACCGCAGCAGGGGGATCGAGAAGCGCCGTGCGCCGAGCAGCAGCGCCAGCACGACCGTGATGGCCAGGGCGATGCGGCCGGAGAGCACGAGCGGGTCGAAATCGTCCATGTCGGGCAGCGCGAAGGGAGCGCTCAGGGCGACCGCGACCGTGAGTACGAACGTGCCGGCCACGAGCCGGCCGGTGGAACGTGCGACGAGGTCGCGGGCGTCGGCGGCGCCGATGGAGTGGATCTCCTCGGGCAGCTGCTGACGCACGCTCCAGCGTGTGGTCTGGTAACGCTCGTAGTCGATGAAGATGCCGGGCGGTACATCGACGAGGGTCGCGAGCAGGATGCGCAGCGCCACGGGCGCGAGCCCGAGCGTGACGGCGGTGGGTGCGGAAAGCGGCAGCGAGAGGATGAGCGAGAAGCCCCAGACCCCGGCCAGCACGAGCAACAGGGTCGTGGCGGCCGAGAGGCGTGCGTGCAGCCCCGCGGGACGCCCGACGAGCGCGAGCATCCCCGCGAGCACCGCCGCGGAGAGCAGGCCGACGAACACCTGCAGCGTCGAGGTCGCGGCGGGGAACGCGGGCACGACGCCCGCGCCCGCGGCGAACGCCAGGGTGAGCACCGCGACGAGAGCGGCGTCCGTGCCGTTCGCAACGCCCGTCGCGCGCACCGCGAGCGCCATTCCGGCAGTGATGGCGAAGGCCCCCATGGCGCCCGCGAGCGGCAGACGCAGCGATTCGCGGACGGCATCGGGGGCGATGAGCGAGAACACCGCGAGCACGAGCGCGATGCCGCCGAGCACCCACCAGGCGCCGGGCGCTTCGCCGCGAGAGCGGTCGCGACGGCGGCGGCGGTCCTGCTTCACCTTCTGGGAGAGATCCACGAGCGCGAGCACCGTACCGTCGCTGAGGTCATCGACCCGGAGCAGCGGGCTCACCTCGCGTCCGTCGACCTCGAGCAGGACGTCGCGGCCGACCTCCTGCCGGATGCCGAGGCTGGCGAGCGCATCGGCGATGCTGGCCGCCGGCGGAATGAGCAGATCGTGGCGCGCGGCTCCGTCGACGATCGCGATCCGTCGGCGTTCCTCGGTGTCGGCGGGCGTCGTCACTGCTGCCCTCCAGCCGCGGTGTCTCGCCGCAGCGCCCGGTGTGCGCCTGCCATCGTCGTGCCGCCCCCACTTCTCACGTCTCGACAGCGTAACGTCCGGCACCGCCCTCCGACGCCCGCGCGCGGATTGTCCACAGAACCGCTACGATTCTGCGCCCGCGTCGATCATGCCTCCAGCGCCGTCGCGGCGATCGCGCGCGTCGCCTCCACATCCCGCATCCACAGGGGCGCGACGACCGGCCGGATTCCGAGCGCTGCCACGGATGCGGCGGATGCGGCATCCTCCTCCGCCAGCAGCCAGGCATCCAGCACGCCGCCGGTGCTGCGAGTGCCATAGTGCGCGGCCACCGCCGCCGCGGAGGTTTCGACGCCGATCGCGGTGAGGCAGACATCCGCCATACCCCGCACGACGCGTCCGCCGATGATGGGAGAGACGCCGACGATCCGTGCCGAGGTCGCGGCCAGCGCCTCGCGGATGCCGGGGACGGCGAGGACGGGCCCGATCGAGACCACGGGGTTGGATGGGGCGAGCACCACGACGTCGGCTCGCGCGATGGACTCGACGACGCCCGGCGCGGGCGAGGCCGCGTCCATTCCGGGGTTCTCGAAGGCGCGAGGTGCGAGCGTGGCGCGGTGGCGCGTCCACCACTCCTGGAAGTGGAGTCGCCGGCCGTCCTCGAGGAGCACATGCGTGTCGACCTCGGCATCGGTCATCGGCAGCAGGCGAACCCCGAGCGGCCATCGCTCCGACAGGCGGGCCACCACCTCGGACACCGTCGCCCCCTCGCGCAGCCAGCCGGTGCGCGCGAGGTGCGTTCCGAGATCCAGATCGCCCAGCGTGAACCACGGCCAGCCGGCTCCCCACGCCTGCAGCTCGGCGTTGACCCGCTCGCTGTCGCCGGCGCGCCCCCAGCCGCGCACCATGTCGTTCTGACCCGCAAGGCGGTAGAGCACGGAGTCGATGTCCGGCTGCAGACGAACGCCCGACAGCCAGAGGTCGTCGCCGGTGTTGACGATGATCGTCGCGGGATCGGCGCTGCGGCGGGAGAGCTCAGCCCGCATCCCTTCGCTGAACGTGGATCCGCCCACGCCGCCCGCGATGACGACGACTCGGGGCTGCTCGTTCTGTGCCATCCGCCAAGTCTCCCAGAGCCCGCCGGCCGCATCCGGCCGTTACGCTACGCGCATGCTGCCGTTCGGAAAGAAGCGCCGCGAAGCGGATGCGGCCGCACGACGCACCACGCGTCCTGCGTTCGAGGCTCGCGGGTGGAGGTGGGAGGATGCGGCCCCACCGCCGGCCCTCGAGATCGCGGAGGCGGCGATGCGGGCGCGCCGCTCGCAGGACATCTGGCCGATCGGGATGAGCGAGGTCGTCACGGGCGAGGCGCACGGCCATCCGGCGACCGCCGCACGACTGGTCGGGTACGAGTTCCGCACCGGAAGCGGCGGCAACTCGTGGGGCGACCGTCGCGAGGCGAACCTCGTCTGGATGCGGCTGCCCGCGGGCCTTCCGGAGATCCGCTTCGGCGACGCCACGCTCGGGCGCGGCAAGGACTACGGCATCCGGCTGCCGTGGATCCCGCCGATGAGCCCGAACTGGCCGAGTTCGCGCTGGAGCGTCGAGGGGTTCATCCCCGCCTTCGCGATCGACCTGCTCACCCCCGGATTCCGCAGCGCCCTCGAGGTCGCACCCGCCCGCTGCCCGATCGTCATCCGTGCCGGATTCATCCTGACCTACGGCTCCGAGGAGCTCGACGTGGCCACCGTCGACGCGCGACTCGCGCTGCTCGCCTCACTCATCGATCAGGTGCCCGCGTCGTGCTGGGGCCGGGCCGACGCGCTCGTGGCGGGAACGGGGATCTTCCCCCAGGAACTCGCGGACGGCTCCGGTCTCCGTCTGGAGCAGCGTCTCGTGGCGCGCGACTGGAAAGGCTACGGCCTGAACAAGGTGGACTGGCGCGACGCCCCCACCGCGGAAGGGATGTTCTCGCTGAAACTCGGCGATGCGCTCGACGTGTGGGAGAACACGCCGCCGGCCAACGGCACGATCGGCATCCGCATCGGCAAGATGCGCCTGCTCGGAACCCCCACCGACCGGGGCATTCCGACGGTCGCGTCGACGCTGGATCAGCCCTGAGGCCGCGCCGCGGCCGCCGCCTGCGCGGCGCCGGGGAGGGCGGCCACCACGGCGGCGAGGGCGTCGTCGTCATGCGCGGCGGTCAGGAACCAGGCCTCGTACACGCTCGGCGGCAGCGAGACCCCGGCATCCAGCATCGCGTGGAAGAAGGCCGGATACCGCCACGCCTCCTGCGTCTGCGCGGCCGCGTACGACAGCGGGGCCTCCGCGATGAAGGCCACGCCGAAAAGCGAACCCGCCCGCGGGACGGCATGGGTCACACCGGCCCGTTCGAGCGCGCCCGACAGGGCCGCCGCGACGGTGGATGCGGCGGCGTCGACCCGCGCGTACACCTCGGGAGTGGCCAGGCGCAGTGTCGCGAGGCCTGCGGCGACCGACAGCGGGTTTCCCGACAGGGTGCCCGCCTGGTACACCGGGCCCACCGGCGCGAGGGTGTCCATCACCTCGGCGCGACCGCCGAGGGCGGCCAGCGGCATGCCGCCGCCGACGACCTTGCCGAACGTGAAGATGTCGGGGGCGTAGTGCTCGCCCGCCTCCTGCTGCAGGCCCCAGAACCCGGCGGGGTGTACGCGGAAGCCCGTCAGCACCTCGTCGAGGATGAGCAGGGCGCCGTGCCGATGGGCGATCTCGGCGAGCGCGGCGTTGAAGCCCGGCGCGGGAGGGACGACGCCCATGTTGGCGGCTGCGGCCTCCACGATGACCGCGGCGATCCTCTCGCCGTGCACCGCGAACACCTCGTGCACCTGGGTCAGGTCGTTGTAGTCGATGACGAGCGTCTGAGCCGCGATGGGGGCCGGGACGCCGGCGGATCCGGGGAGCGCGAGGGTGGCGACGCCGGACCCGGCCGCCGCGAGCAGCCCGTCGGAGTGGCCGTGGTAGTGGCCGGAGAACTTCACCAGCAGGTCGCGGCCGGTGTAGCCGCGAGCGAGCCGGATGGCGGTCATCGTCGCCTCGGTGCCGGTGGAGACGAGGCGTACGCGGTCGATCGGTGCGGCATCGCCCACGCGTACGCGGTCGGCGATCAGCGCGGCCAGCTCGACCTCGCCCTCCGTCGGTGCACCGAAGGAGAGTCCGCGGGCCGCAGCCTCCTGCACGGCCGCGACGACCTCGGGATGCGCATGGCCGAGCAGCGCCGGACCCCAGGACGCGACGAGGTCGACGTAGCGGCGACCCGCCGCATCCGTCACGTACGGTCCCGAGGCAGATGCGAGGAAGCGCGGCGACCCGCCCACTGAGCCGTAGGCGCGCACGGGGGAGTTCACGCCACCCGGGATGACCTCGCGGGCGTGCGCGAAGAGTTCGTCGTTACGGTCGGTCATGACTCGTCCTTCCGAGGATCTCGCCGCATCCGATGCGGTCCGGTCCGCATCCGGTGCGTGCGGATCGGATGCGGTCTCAGCGGCTCTCGCGCAGCCACGCGGCCGCCTCGAGGGCCCAGTAGGTGAGGATGGCGTCGGCGCCGGCGCGGCGGATGCCGAGAAGGGACTCGGTGATCGCGCCGCGACGGTCGATCCAGCCGTGCGCGGCAGCGGCCTCGATCATCGCGTACTCGCCCGACACCTGATACGCCCACACCGGGACCTCGACGGATGCGCGCACGTCGGCGAGCACGTCGAGGTAGGGCAAGGCGGGCTTGACCATGACGATGTCGGCGCCTTCGGCGACGTC
Organism: Microbacterium sp. KU4F; assembly: GCF_056868075.1. Lineage (NCBI taxonomy): Bacteria > Bacillati > Actinomycetota > Actinomycetes > Micrococcales > Microbacteriaceae > Microbacterium > Microbacterium sp. KU4F. The sequence continues at coordinate 2,459,798 of NZ_CP200324.1, forward strand.
CATGACGGCCTCGCGCACGCCCTCGCGGCCGTTGCCGGGGTCGAGCTGGTAGGTGCGGCGGTCGCCCTTCAACTGCGAGTCGACGGCCTCGCGGAACGGGCCGTAGAAGGCCCCCGCGTACTTCGCCGCGTAGGCGAGGAGGATGGTGTCGGTGAAGCCTTCGGCGTCGAGCGCGCCGCGGACATGGGCGACCTGGCCGTCCATCATGCCCGAGAGTCCCAGCAGGTGGCTGCCGGCCGAGGCCTGCGCGATGGCCATGGCTGCGTAGCGTTCGAGGGTCGCGTCGTTGTCGACGGCGCCATCCGGGGTCAGTACGCCGCAGTGGCCGTGATCGGTGAACTCGTCGAGGCACAGATCGCTCTGCACGACGATCTCGTCGCCCACCTCCGCGACGACCGCGGCGGTGGCGACGTTCAGGATGCCGTCGGGGTCGTCCGCCCCGGAGCCCACCGCGTCGCGGACGGTCGGCACGCCGAACAGCATCACTCCGCCGACTCCGGCCGCCGCCGCATCCGCCGCGTGGCGACGAAGCGAGTCGAGCGAGTGCTGCACGACACCCGGCATGGAGCCGATCGGCTGGGGTTCGCTCAGGCCTTCGCGCACGAACATCGGCAGCACGAGCTGCGAGGGCACCAGATGCGTCTCGCGGACCAGGCGCCGGACGGCGGGGGACTGGCGGAGCCGGCGCAGGCGATGGGTGGGAAAGCTCACGGCTGGAACTCGTCGGCCGCGTGCGGAAGCGCGAAGTGCGACACGGCCTCGATGAGCGCGTCGACGGTCTGCCGGTCAGCCACGACCGAGACGCCGAGCCCCGCGCGCCGCGCATCGTTCGCGGTCTGCGGGCCGATCGCCGCGATGACGGTCGACTCGGGGATGTCGGGGAACTGCAGCTGCACCTGTTCGGCGACCGACCCGCTCGTGACGAGGATCGCGTTGATGCGGCCCGACGCCACGTCGTGGGCGATGCGCTCGGTGACCGGCACGCCGACCGTGCGGTAGGCGACGACGCTGCGCACGTCATGCCCGGCCTCGGTGAGCTTGCGAGTCAGCACGGGCTTGGCGATCTCGCTGCGCAGCGTCAGGATGCGGCGCGGCTCGGGCTCGAGCGCGATCATCTGCTCTGCCATGCCGGCGGCGGAGTTGTCGCGGTCGGGAACGAGATCGACGCGGTAGCCGGCCGCCTGCAGCGCCGCGGCAGTGGTCTCGCCGACGGCGGCGACCTTGGTGGAGGGGGGAATGACCGCGCGGTACGCGAAGAGCACATCCACCGTGGTGGCGCTGGTCATGGTGACCCAGTCGAAGCGGCCGGCGGCGAGGTCGGCGAGAGCGGCTTCGAGCGTCTGCTCGTCATTGGTCGGAGCGAAGTTGATGAGGGGAGCGACGACGGGCACGGCGCCCTGCGAGCGCAACGTCGCTGCCACCCCGTCGCCCCAGGGGCCGCCGCGAGGCACGAGCACGCGCCAGCCCGTCAGGGGCTTGGCGACTTCGTGCCGTCGGGGCTCTTCGTGCATGGCTTCGGCTTTCATGGTGAGACCTCGGCTGCTCCACGCTCGAGCAGCTCGCGTGCGACGTCACGCCCCGTTTCGCGTGCACCTGCGATCGGGTCGTCATCGCCGGCAGCTCTTGCACCATCGCTGCTGCCTGTCGGCCCAGCATACCCGTCCCTCACGCACAGGTTTCTCTCAGCTTCGATCGCGCGACTTCCGTCCGCCGCGTAGACCGCGGCGCGCACCTGCAGCTGATCGCCTTCGAGCACAGCGTGCGCGCCGACCGGCGCCGAGCAGCCCGCATCCAGCCCTGCGAGCACCGCTCGCTCGAGGGTCACCGCGATGCGGGTCGCGGCGTCGTCGAGTCGTCCGATCGCCGCGAGCAGGTCGTCCGGTGCGTCCTGGCGCGCTTCGACGGCGAGTGATCCCTGTCCCGGAGCGGTGGGCCACTGCGCGAGCTGGAGCGGCTCGGTGAACAGGCCATCGGCGGCGCCGCCGAGGCGCGCGAGTCCCGCCGCCGCGAGGATGACGGCATCCAGCTTCTCCGTCGCGCACGCGCGACAGCCGCGAGTCCACGTTGCCGCGCAGGTCATGCGCCACGAGTCCGGGGTTGCGCCGGCGCAACTGGGCGATGCGGCGGGGCGAGCCGGTACCGATGACACTGCCCGCGGCCAGCTCGGCGATCGGGGTGCCGTCGCGTGTGATCACGACGTCGCGGGCGTCTTCACGCCGAGGGGTGGCGGCGATCACGAGGCCCGGAGCGTCGGCGGTGGGCAGGTCCTTGAGCGAGTGCACGAGGAGGTCGCACTCGTCGGCCAGCAGGGCCTCACGCAGGCGCGTCGCGAACACGCCGCGCCCGCCCAGCTGAGACAGCGAGGCGCGCGAGACGTCGCCCTCGGAGGTGATGGGAACGAGCACGACCTCTCGTCCGGACACCGTCGCGAGCAGATCGGCGATCTGCTGCGACTGCGCGGTGGCAAGGGCGCTGCGCCGAGTACCCAGGCGCAGCGGTGCGCTCACGCCTGGCTCCGGCGATGGCAGTCGCGGGTCACGACAGAACCTCGGCGATGGCCGAGGTGGGAATCAGACGGCCGGTGAAGAAGGGGACCTCCTCGCGCACGTGGCGACGCGCCTCGGTGTAGCGCAGCGCCCGCATCATGTCGACCAGATCACTCAGCTCATCCGCCTCCATGGGCAGCAGCCACTCGTAGTCGCCGAGAGCGAACGAGGCCACGGTGTTCGCGACCACGTTCGTGTACGCGGCGCCCTTTCGGCCGTGGTCGGCCAGCATGGCACGACGCTCCTCCTCCGGCAGCAGATACCACTCGTAGCTGCGCACGAAGGGGTAGACCGTGAGCCACTCGCGGGCGTGCTCGCCGCGGAGGAAGCCGGGCACGTGCGAGCGGTTGAACTCCGCGTCGCGGTGCACGCCCATCGCGTTCCACACCGGAAGCAGGTCCTGCAGCAGGTCGGTGCGACGCAGGCGCCGCAGATCGCGCTGCAGGTCTTCGGCCACGGGGCCGTGCATCCAGACCATCAGATCGGCGTCGGCGCGCAGTCCGCTGACGTCGTAGAACCCGCGGACGGTGACGCCACCCGCCTCGATCAGCTCGACGAGAGCCGCGAGCTCCGTGTCATCCGTCGCAGTGACCGGCTTGGCGGGGTCGCGGCGGAAAACCGCCCAGAGGGTGAACTGCGTGGACGTCGACTCGGGTGCGGAGCTCATGACCTCCAGTCTCACCCCGTCGTCGTCAGACGCCAAACGGCGACCGCCGGTGCTATCCGCGATGCGTCGACGCGGGCGACGCCATCAGCGCACGTAGGCGCGGATGGCGCCCCACACGACGACGCCCGCGGCCGCCGCGGCGCCGAGGACGGCCAGCGTCGCCGCCGCCGGCTCCTCGCGAGCGAAGCGGCGGAACTGGGCGATGCGGCGCTCGGCCGCCGTCCCCACGCGGCGCGGGACGTTGGCCTTCTCCTCGATCGCGGCCAACGTCGCCTTGAGCTCTGCACGCGCCTTCTCGACGGGGTCGGTGATGCCCAGGGGGACACCGGTGCGGGGAACGGGAACCGGGGCGGTCATTCGCCTGCCTCCTTCACGACGCGCACGTCTTCGGCGATGTGGGATGCGGGGTTGTCCTTGCCGATCCTGCGGAAGCGCAGATAACCGAGCAGCGCCAGGACGACGGCGATGAGCAGCATCGCGCCGAACAGCACGAGGGCGGCGACCCAGGGCTGCCACCAGGACGAGAGCCCGATGATGATGAACGCGCCGAGCGCCGGGATCGACCAGAACAGGATGAACAGAGCGCCCAGCATGAGGCCGCCGCCGATACCGGCGTTCTTGGCCGCCTTGCCGAGCCACTTCTTCGCGGAGTCGATCTCCGCTGTCACGAGGTTGCGGACGAGCTCGGGGACCTCGCCGACCAGGGTCAGCAGGCTCTTCTCCGACTTGTCACGGAAGCCGCGGGGGGTGGTCATGTCACTTCCCGCCCGAGGAGGAGCCGCCCGTGCTGCGCTTGGCGGCGGGGCGCTTCGCGGTCGTGGAGGGCGTGGACTTCTTCGCGGCCGATGCCGTGGTCTCGGCGGCGTCCGCGACATCCTCCGCCGCGTCGGCGCCGGCGTCGAGTGCCGCATCCAGACGCTGACCGGGGGTGCCGTCGGTCGTGACGGCCTTGGTGATCTTCACCGCGCCGCTGAACAGGGCGGTCGGCACCGCGAGCAGCGCGGACTTTCCCGCCTCCTGCAGCTTGCCGACCTGCTTCTGCACGGGCGCCAGGTTCCACACCTTCTGCGCCTGCGTCTTGATCTGTTCGTAGCGCTCACGGCCTGCGCGCGTTCCGAGCACGTAGCCCGCTGCCAGTCCGATGACGAGTCCAGCTTTGCCCCTCATGGGGTCTCCTCACGTTCGGGGTGGATCAAGCGAGTGTGCGCCCAGCGTAGCGCTGTATGCCGTTCGGGTTATCCGGTTGACATGCGCGCTCACTCCTGAGAACGCGGCGACCCCCACAGTGCCGAACGGCGCAGTCGTTCGGTCTCTTCGCGAGCATCGGGGACGACCTGGGCGAGCCCCGTTCCCGACAGCCATGCGCCGACCGCGCCGAGGCCTGGAACGGCACGGATGGCACCGCGTGCTGCGGCGGTGTGCTCCGTGCGTCCGATGACGGATGCGGGCTGCGACTGCACCCAGCGGGCGCGATGCGAGCCCCGCACCGAGGCCGGGTCGAGGCGGACGCCGAGCAGGGCAGATGCTTCGTCGAGCGCGAGCGCCGCGGCGGCATCGTCGCCGAGCGGGGCGGTGGCCGGGTCTTCGCCCTGAGCGCCGAACGAGACGCGGACGACGTGCACACCGGGGCCGGCCGCATCCGCGATCCACTCCCATTTCGCGCTCGCGTGGGTGAGTGCCTTCGCACGGTGCGAGCCCGGCACCGTGAGCACGCCGGTTCCGCGCGGCGGGGCGTCCAGGCGCGGCTCGTGCACGACGAGGGTGACGATCTCGACCACCGGCGGCGCGCTGGTCATCGGCTCCAGCGTCGGCACGACCGGCACGAGCAGGCGGCGCGCCTCATCTTCGGTGGTCGCGACGACCACGAGGTCGGCCTCGATCTGCTCCTCAGCGACGGTGAGCGTCCACCGGTCGCCACGCTCGAGCGCGGTCACGGCGGCATCCGTGCGCAGTTCGACCCCCAGCTCCTCGAGGCGGGCGACGAGCGACCGCACGAGGCGGGTCATGCCGCCGCGGAGCCCGGCAACGGCGCTTCCCGGGGTGCCGCTGCTGCGCCCGCGCAGCTCGCCCACGGCGCCGCTGAGCGAACCCGCGCGCGTGAGCGCGGCGTTCAGGCCGGGAGCCGCGAGGTCCACGTCGATGTCGTCGGGGCGCGCCGAGTAGACGCCGCTCGTGACGGGGGCGACGAGCCGGTCGAGCACGGCCTCGCCCATGCGACTGCGCACGAGGTGACCCAGGCTGCGGTCGTGCCCGATCGTCAGCGGCGGGCGCAGGCGATCCAGGTAGGCGCGCCAGGCGCCCGGCCATCCGATGACGCGCCGCACGTTCGGATCGAACGGATTCTCCGGGATGCCGAGCACCCCGCCGCGCGGCAGGGGCGCGGCCCGTCCGCCGGGAAGGCCCGCGACCCAGGCGCCGCCGGCAGCAGGGGTCACCACCTCGTCGCCGATGCCGAGCTCGTCGATCAGGGCTCGCACGGTCCCGCCGCGCGTCGCGTAGCTCTCCGCTCCCACATCCACGGAGAGCCCTGCGACCTCTGCGCCGCGCAGCACCCCGCCGGCCTGCGCGGATGCTTCGAGCACCGTGACGCGGAAGCCCAGCTTGGCGAAGTCGAGGGCTGCCACGAGACCGGCCACGCCGCCGCCGACCACGACGACGCGTGTGGCCTCCGCCCGCGCGGCGAGATCGTCGAGATCTGCCCTGCTCACGCCTGCTCCTCGTGCGCCAGCTCGACGATGCGCGTCAGCACGTCGGGGTCGGTCTCGGGCGGGACGCCGTGCCCGAGGTTGAGGATGTGGGCGCGCGCGGCACGTCCGCGCGCGATGACGTCGCGGACGTGCTCCTCGACCACCTGCCACGGTGCCTGCAGGAGCGCCGGGTCGATGTTGCCCTGCACGGTGACGCCCTGTCCCAGGATCGCGGCGGCCTCGTCGAGCGGTGTGCGCCAGTCGACACCGACCGCATCGGTCGTGCCGTCGAGGCGCATGTCCGTCAGCAGGTGTCCGGTGCCGACGCCGAAGTGGATGCGCGGCGCGTCCGTACCGGCCAGCGCTGCCCGCGAGTGGGGCGCGACGTACGTGCGGTAGTCGGCGACCGACAGCGAGCCCGCCCACGAGTCGAACAGCTGCACGGCGGAGGCTCCCGCATCCGTCTGCGCGGCGAGGAAGGTGCGCGAGACCTCTGCGAGCCAACCGGCCAGCGCGTGCCACGACTCCGGGTCGGCGTGCATCAGCGCCCGGGCGCGCAGGTGCTCCTTCGACGGGCCGCCCTCCACGAGGTACGCGGCGAGGGTGAAGGGCGCACCCGCGAACCCGATGAGCGGGGTGTCGCCGAGCTCGTCCACGACGATGCGCACCGCCTCACGCACCGGTTCGGCCGCGGCGGCGACCGCCTGCGGATCGATGTCCACGATGCGGGCGACATCGGATGCGGTGCGCGCCGGGTCGGGGAACACCGGGCCGCGTCCGGGCTCGATCTCCACGGCGATGCCGGCGAGGCGCAGCGGCACCACGATGTCGCTGAAGAAGATGCCCGCGTCCACGCCGTGACGGCGCACGGGCTGCAAGGTGATCTCGGCCGCGAGGTCGGGTGTCAGGCAGGCGTCGAGCATGCGCGTTCCCACACGCAGGTCGCGATACTCCGGCAACGACCGCCCCGCCTGACGCATGAACCAGACCGGGAGTCGGTCGGTGCGCTCGCCCTTCAGGGCGCGGATGAGGGGGAGGAAGCAGGTCCGGTGGAGCTCACCCCGACATCCTCCCATCCGGTGGGTGAGCGCCACATGTCGAGCAACTGCACGTTCGTGCGCAACCTCCCGCGGCCGGTGATTTCGACGCGGCGTACAATCGATGCGTGCTGTTGTGTGTCAGCGCGAGTCACAAGACCGCGTCCTTCGAGCTCCTCGAGCGACTCAGCATCCACACCACCCGTGTCGCCCCTTTGATCGCCGAGCACGACGAGTGCGTGCAGGGTGCTGTCGTCGTGGCGACCTGCAACCGCTTCGAGGCGTACGTCGACATGGACGAGCCCGTCACCGCGGCCGAGGCCGTGGGGCTCGAGGCGGCACTGTCGGCGATCGAAGCCGCCACGGGCGTCTCGGCCGACGAGTTCTCCGGCTCCTACGAGGTCATCTCCGGCCCCCGCGTCGCGCAGCACCTGTTCGCCGTCGCGTCCGGTCTCGAATCGGTCGTCGTCGGCGAGGGCGAGATCGCGGGTCAGGTGCGCCGGGCGCTCACCGAGGCGCGCGGCGACGGCACGACCTCTCCCGAACTCGAGCGCCTGTTCCAGCGTGCATCCGAGACGCAGCGCGGCGTGAAGAACGGCACCGCGCTCGGCCGTGCCGGCCGCTCGCTCGTGCGTCTTTCTCTGGATCTCGCGGCGGCGCGGTTCGCCGACTGGGCGACGCTGCGCGTCCTGCTCGTGGGCACCGGCTCCTACGCGGCCGCGACCCTCGCGGCCCTCCGCGAGCGCGGCGTCACTGACATCACCGTGCACTCGCCGTCGGGTCGAGGCGAGCGCTTCGCCCGCAAGCACGGCCTCGCCGTCGCGGACGCCGCGGGCTTCGCCACGGCCGCCAAGCTGTCGGATCTCATCATCACGTGCACGAGCGTCGAGCACCCCGTGCTCAACGCCGCGGCCTTCGGCGACGAGCCGTCCCCTGCACGGACGGCTCCCGGGCATGACCGGCACCGCCGCCTCGTGATCGATCTCGGCCTGCCGCGCAACGTCGACCCCGATGTCGCGACCGTCAGCGGCACCGACCTGCTCGACCTGGAGACCATCCGTCTGCACGCGCCGCTCGAAGAGCTGCAGGCGACGGATGCGGCGCGCGCCCTCGTGGCCGACGCCGCTCAGCGTTTCGCGGTCGTCGGCGAACGTCGCACGGTCGCGCCGGCCGTCGTCGCGCTGCGCACGCACATGTTCGAACTGCTCGAAGCGGAGATCGCCCGCGGGCGCCGCCGCGGCGACGACGAGCGCACCGAGCAGGCGCTGCGCCACCTGGTGGGTCGTCTGCTGCACACCCCCACGACCCGCGCGCATGCCCTCGCCGAGCAGGGCCGTGCCGACGAGGTCTTCGCCGCGCTCGAGGTGCTCTACGGACTCGCGCCGGAGGATGCCGCATCCGAGGACGACGGCGACGCCGCATCCGAGCTCGCCGGCTGACCCGCCCGCGCGTCGCCGGGCCGCCCGCAGCGCCTGCCCGACTCGCGCCGCGCGTCGTCGCCCCGCCGGCCGTTTCCCCGTCTGAGATCGACGCTCCGCCCGACGCCTCGTCGTCCCGCCGGGCTAGCTCGCGCCGCCGGCCTGCCTGATCCGGCCGGCGCCTTGTCGCCCCGCCGGGCTAGCTCGCGCCGCCCGCCCGCCTGCCCGCCTGCCCGATCAGCTCGCCTGTCAGAGATCGACGTTCCGCCGTCGGTCTCTGACAGGCGAGCGCGCCGGGCTTGTGCTCCCCTGTCAGAGACCGACGCGTTGGCGTCGATCTCTGACAGGGGAACCGGACACGGGTGCACGCCCCCGGCCCCCGGCCGCCCCACAGCCTCCGCCCATCCCTGCCGCCGCGGTCCGGGGACTGGCACCATGGAGGCATGAGCGCCGAACCACCCGCCGCTTCTCATTGGGCGCCTGACGTCCTGGAGGCCATGAAGGGTCGGACGAACTTCCGGGTGAGCGCACCGGTCACGCTGATCGCGGGGTGCCTCTGGGACTTCGGCGAGGACGAGCTCGCCGAACGTGCCCTGGCGATGAGCGCCGACGATCACGCCGCCATCCTTCGGATCGCCGCGGTCTACGAGAACCCCCGATACCCGCTTCCCGTGGTGGGGCGGAACATCACGCACGGACACGTGGATGCCTTGGCGGCGATCGCTTACTTCGAGGGAGCGCTACGGCCCCTCGCGCAGAACCGGCGCCGGCCGCAGAAGAACCGCCCGGATCGGTTTCGCACGCCTGTACCTGCCCCGCATCACGAAGGAGACGCATGAGCGCCGACCTGCACCTCACCGCCGACGACAACGCCGACGCACTGCTGACGCGCGACCCGTTCGCCCTGCTGATCGGGATGCTGCTGGACCAGCAGGTCGCGATGGAGACCGCGTTCGCCGGGCCTCTCAAGATCCTCGACCGGGTCGGCACGCTGGAGCCGGCGGCGCTCGCGGCATACGACCCCGAGGATTTCGCCGCGGCGTTCGGCCAGACCCCCGCTGTGCACCGCTTCCCCGGATCGATGGCAAAGCGGGTGCAGAAGCTCAGCGCCGAGATCGCCGACCGGTGGCACGGGGATGCGGCGGCGATCTGGAGCGACGGCGACCCCGACGGCCGCGAGGTGCTGAAGCGGCTCAAGGCCCTGCCGGGCTTCGGTGAACAGAAGGCGAAGATCTTCCTCGCGCTGTTGGGCAAGCAGCGCGGGTTCACCGGCGCCGGATGGCGCGAGGCATCCGCTCCGTACGGCGAGGAAGGCTCGTTCCGCTCGGTCGCCGACATCACGAGTCCCGAGTCCCTCGCGAAGGTCCGCGAGACGAAGCGGGCCGCGAAAGCCGCCGCGAGGAGCTGAGCCCTCAGGGAAGCCATAGGCACCCCCCGGATACAGTGCAGGTATGCCGAATGGGGGAGATGCCGCGTCTGCGAGGCCCGCGCGCCGCGGGGCGGCGCGCACCGGAGCGACCGCAGCCACGCTGCTGATCGCGGCTCTCGCGTTGGCCGGATGCGGCGCGCAGCCGCGCCCGGCGCCCAGCGCGACCGCGCTTCCCTCGGGCATCACGGCGACCCTCCTGCCCGCGACGCCTGCCCAGAGTGCCGACGAGGTCCGACTGTGGGTCGAGAACACGACCGACGAGAACCTCGCGCTCACCCGCATCCGCATCGACGCTCCGGGATTCGCCGGCATCGGTCGCAAGGTGGGCTCGGGAAGCATCGAGGTCGAAGCGGGGCAGAGCGCGGAGATCGTGGTGTCGCTGCCGCAGATCCGTTGCGAGGCGGACGCGAGCACGCCCGCCGGAGCGGATGCGGCGCCGCTGCCCACCCCCTCGCCGTCGGCGAGCGGCGCGAGCGAGAACCCCACAGCGACGATCGGTTTCGCCCTCGGCGCCGCTATCGGTGTCGCGGTGACGCCGCTGGCCGATCCCGAGGGTGTCGTGGCGGCTCGGATCGCCGCCGCGTGCGCGGCGGCGCCCGCAGGCTGACCCCCGCACAACGCGCGGCGGACTGCGGGACTGGCGCGGATAGAATCGGATGATCCCGCGCCGCATCTCCGATGCGCCCGCGCGCCCTTCGCACAGCGACCATTGGAGCCACCGTGGCCGAGCAGTCCCGTCTCGACAAAGTCATCGCCCTCGCCCGCCATCGCGGGTTCGTCTTCCAGGCGGGGGAGATCTACGGCGGATCGCGTTCCGCCTGGGACTACGGCCCCCTCGGCACGGAGCTCAAGGAGAACATCCGCCGCGAGTGGTGGCAGACCTTCGTCCGCGGCCGCGGCGACATGGTGGGTCTCGACTCGTCGATCATCCTGCCCAAGCGCGTGTGGGAGGCATCCGGCCACGTCGCGACCTTCACCGACCCGCTGGTGGAGTGCCTGCACTGTCACAAGCGATTCCGCGCCGACAACCTCATCGAGGACTTCGAGGCGCGCAAGGGTCGCCCCGCAGAGAACGGCCTGGCCGACATCCCGTGCCCGAACTGCGGCACCAAGGGGCAGTACACGGAGCCGAAGGCCTTCTCGGGTCTCGTGAAGACGTACCTCGGCGTCGTCGACGACGAGTCGGGGCTGTACTTCCTGCGTCCCGAGACCGCGCAGGGCATCTTCATCAACTTCTCGAACGTGCTGACCGCGAGCCGCAAGAAGCCGCCGTTCGGCGTGGGCCAGGTGGGCAAGGCGTTCCGCAACGAGATCACGCCCGGAAACTTCATCTTCCGCACGCGCGAGTTCGAGCAGATGGAGATCGAGTACTTCACGCCGCCCGCCGAGGCGAACGAGTGGTTCGAGCACTGGGTCGAGGCCTGCTGGAACTGGTTCATCGATCTCGGCATCGACGCCGACAACATGCGCCGCCTCGATGTTCCTGAGGAGGATCGCGCGCACTACTCCGCCGGCACGATCGACGTCGAGTACCGCTTCGGGTTCCAGGGCAAGGAGTGGGGCGAGCTCATGGGTGTCGCCAACCGCACCGACTACGACCTGTCGAGCCATGCCGAGGCGTCGGGCACGAAGCTCGCCTACTTCGACCAGGCCTCGAACACCACGTACACGCCGTACGTCATCGAGCCCTCGTTCGGCCTCACGCGCGCGATGATGGCCTTCCTCGTCGACGCGTACCGCGAAGAAGAGGTGCCCAACGCGAAGGGCGGCGTCGACACCCGCACGGTCCTCAAGCTCGACCCGCGTCTCGCACCCGTCAAGGTCGCGGTGCTGCCGTTGAGCCGCAACGAGAATCTCTCGCCGCTCGCACGGCGTGTGGCGGATGAGCTGCGCGGACGCTGGAACGTCGATTTCGACGATGCCGGCGCCATCGGACGCCGCTACCGTCGCCAGGACGAGATCGGTACGCCGTTCTGTGTCACCGTCGACTTCGACTCGCTCGAAGACGACGCCGTCACGGTGCGCGATCGCGACACCATGACGCAGGAGCGCGTGCCGCTCGACACGCTGCACGGCTATCTGGCGGAGCGCCTGCGCGGCGCTTGAGGCCGGCCGGCATCGGAGCGGGCGCATGGGAACGGACGGGGGGCGCCACTTCCCGACCGACGGCGGCGTCTTCATCAAGCCGACCTGGATCGTGCGAACGACGGCGCCTGCATCGGTAGCGCTGGATGCGTTCACTACGGCGCTGGTGGATGCGAAGTACCGCATGGTCGACTCCGCGCTGTCGATGCGCCGGTTGAAGGCCGGCTCGGCGCTGCGGTTCATCGCCTTGAATGTGGTCGGTGTCGAACTCATCCCCGGGATGAGGTCTTGGGGCTTCGAGGCGCGCGCGACGATGACGGCTGAGCCGGATGCCGGTCGCACCCGCATCCTGATCATGCTCGATCGCCTCACGCACGGAAGCACGATCGCGGTGCCCTATACGGCCGATGCCCTCGACCGCGGGGCGGCGGCGCTGGTCGAGGGAGGGCATGAACTCGTGGTCGCTCCGCTGACGGAAGGCAAGGGGCTGCGTCCCGCGGATGCGGGCCGGTAGCGTTGGGCGAGGGCCCTCGAGCGCGCGGCCCGAGGGGAGACGAAGAATCCGTGGATGACAGCTCGGTCCCGCTGACCGTCGTGATCGTCGCCGCCGTGCTCGGCGGCATCTTCGCCGCCGGCTGGCACGTCTGGTACGCCATCGGGCTCTCTCGGGTTCTTCAGGAGCGAGAGACCGAGCCCTGGCGGGCGTGGGTGCCGATCATGAACGAGGCGGAGCTCTTCCGGCTCGGCAACGTCGACCCCGTGAAGGCCGCGCTGCTGCTCGTCCCCTTCGTGAACGTCTACGCCCTGATCCTCAAGATCATGGCCGTGCACCGCATCAACAGCGAGGCGGGGCGCGGCGCGGGAACGACCGTGCTGGGCGTGCTGCTGCCGCCGGTGTGGGCCGCGGTGCTCTCCGGTGGGCGCGCTCCTGCCGCACCCCAGCAGCCCGCGGTCGCGCCCGGGCGTCCCGCGCCCGTGTTCGCCGTCGCCCCGCCGGCGCAGCGCCCGCCCGCCATCCCGGATGCGGTCGTCGCGCCGCCCGTGCCCCCGGTCGCTCTCGCCCCGATGGCGCCCGGCGCGGCTCCCGCTGCCGCGACGCCGGCCCCTGCGCCGAGTGGATACGGCCCCATGCGCCGCGGCGCGCCCGCGGCTCCGGCTCCGGCGGTGCCGCCCATGGGTGCGCCGTCGTTCCCCGCGCCGGCTGTCGCCTCCGCACCGGCCCCCGTCGTTCCGCCCGCGGCACCCGTCGCCGCGCCGCCGACTCCGGTCGCCCAGCCGCAGAGCGCGCAGTCGCCCGCGCCCGGCCAGCCTGCACCGGTCCTGCGCTCCGGCGCGGTGGAGCCGGAACCCGCACCTCTGACGCGTCGCGCGCGACGCAGCGCCGACGAGACGTCCGCACCGACAGGATGGTCGCTCGCGCTCCCCTCGGGCGAGATCGTCGCCGTCGCCTCGGCAGCGCTCGTGCTCGGGCGCAATCCTCGCGCTGCGGAGAGCGGCGTGCAGTACGTCGCGGTCACCGACGATGCGCGTACGGTCTCGAAGGAGCACGCGCGCCTGGTCTGGGACGGCAGCGGGTGGACCATCACCGACCTCGGTTCCACGAACGGTGTCAGCCTGCTGGACCCCTCCGGTGCCGAGCAGGCCGTCGCGGCGGGCGGATCCGCGCCGGTGACCGACCGCTTCGTGCTCGGAGACGCCGTGGTGCAGATTCGCCGCGCGAGCTGAGGACCTCAGTCGCGCGGTGCGTCGTCGCGGTAGAGCCCTCCGCCGCGCCGGACGGGCTGCGCGGCCGTCGCCGCCTGCCGGCGGCGGGAGACGAAGACGCCGAGCGCGCCTGCACCGCCGATCGCGATGAGCGCTCCGACTGCAGCCGTGGTCCCGAAGAAGATGGCCTCCTCGTCGGGCGCGGGCTGGTGGACGACCGTGACCGGATCCGCAGCGGGCTGCTCCGGTGCGGCGGCCTCGCTGCCGGCGAACGGGCTCGCAGGCCCGCGAAGCCCCGGTCCCGGCTGCATCACGATGGCGTCGTACGGCTGCACGACGCCCCAGCCCGATCGGTCGTCGCGGGTGTCGGGGTCGCTGCGCACGGCGGTCGCCGTGAGGCGATAGGCCCACTCGGCGGGGGTCTCGTCCGGATGTGCGGCGGCGACGAGCGCCGCCGCCGCCGAGACGTATCCCGCGGAGTAGCTGGTGGCCGGGGCGCTGTCCGCGTACACGCAGTCGCCGCCGAACTGCGACGTCGTGATGATGCTCTGCCCGGGAGCGGCGATGGCCACGTGTGAGCCGTGGATGCTGTCGTCCGTCACGACCCCCTGCAGATCCGTGGCGGCGACACCCAGCACGCCGGGGTAGTTCGCCGGGTAGCGCGGGACATCGGCCTCGGTCTGCACGAGGGAGAGGACGTTGTTGCGATTGCCCGAGCTGCCGATCACGAGGCTGCCGCGCGAGGTCGCGTAGGCGACCGCATCCGCCACCTCGGGCACGTCGTCGGTCGTGCTCATCGAGACGTTGATGATCTGCGCTCCGGCGTCGGCCGCCCAGCGGATGCCGGCGGCCAGCTTGCCGATCTGTGGTCCGAAGCCCGCCTCGGCCGTCTGCTTGTCGTCGCTGGCGAAGACCCGCACCGAGAGGATCTTCGCCTCCGGGGCGAGACCTTCGACACCCGAGGCGTCGAGCTTGCGCGCGGCGATCTGCCCGGCGATGGCCGTGCCGTGACCGTACACGTCGGTCGAGCCGTCGGGTGCCTGACCGTCGCCGACGAGATTCACTCCGCCCGCGAATGCATCGACCAGATGCGGGTTGATTGCCAGAACGCCGGAGTCGACGACCGCGACCGTCACACCCGCGCCCCGCGTGATGCCCCATGCCAGCTCGCTTTGCAGCATCGACAGGGCCGGAGGTGCGGCACCGATGCGCGTCGCGGCATTGCAGCCCTGCTGCGACTGCGCGGATGCGGCGGGGACATCCACGGGAACGGCGCCCAGCAGCACGCCCGCCAGGGTCGCCGCGGAGAGCGCCGCGGCGACCCGTCGCAACGGCCGCCGGGTGATCCCGGGTGCGGGGCGCATGCGATCAGCCTCCCGCCGTGGGCGTGGGGAGCGGCCGGGAGCCGTCGGTGGACATGCCGGCGGCGGCCTCGGTCAGGGCGGGGCCGGTGCGCAGCAGGTCGATCCACACGTCCGCGGCCGTGCCGATGTCGTCGGGAGTGAACCCGAGCCGTGCGATGGTCTCCTCGGTGGCGCCGGGCAGGGCGTAGGAGGTGCCCGTCGCGTCGACGAGTGTCACCAGTGCGGTGTTCTGATCGCCGCGA
Organism: Microbacterium sp. KU4F; assembly: GCF_056868075.1. Lineage (NCBI taxonomy): Bacteria > Bacillati > Actinomycetota > Actinomycetes > Micrococcales > Microbacteriaceae > Microbacterium > Microbacterium sp. KU4F. The sequence goes on from NZ_CP200324.1 coordinate 2,474,977, forward strand.
CCGCCCGACCGCACCAGAGCGCCGGCGCCTGCGGTCACGCGCACCTGGGCGGTGACGCTGTCCGAACGTGGCTGAGTGGCCAGCACGGTGCGGGTCTCGGCGTTGTCGCCGACGAGTGCGGCGCAGGGGCGCTCGTCGGTGTCGATGGCCGTGAAGCTCTGCGTGGGCCAGTCCGCTCCGCCGGCACGCTTGTCGGCCGAGGGAAGGCTGCCCGTCTCGGCTTGCGTGACCTCGCGCACCTGCGACGTCTGGCCGCCGAGCTGGTAGAGCTGCCAGGCGAGCGGTGTGAGCTCGGCGAGGGTGCCGTCCGACTGTACGAGGGAGCGCCGGTCCTCGGGCTCGCCCGTGGCGTGCACGACGTCACCGACCCGCAGCGATGTCCCTTGCACGGCGGTGCCCGCGTTCGATACGCGCAGGGGGGCGAGGTCCGCGCCCGGCGTGAACAGGTTCAGCCAGTCGACCGGAACCTTCACCGGGTTGAGCGTGCCGATGCCGGCGGCGCGCAGCACCGCGTCGCCGTCGTTCTTGGAGACCGCGAAGCGCAGCCCATCGGCGATCACGTAGCGCGAACCGGCGGCGTCGACGACGACGGCCCGCCCGCTCGCCTCCTGGGGGGCAGTGCCACCGATGCGCACGTCCAGTGCGGCGTCGTCGGTCACGCAGGCGCCCCAGCCGCTGTTGGTCAGGCCGGCGGGAGTGGGGATCTCGTCGGGTGCGCCGACGATGCCGAGCGTGGGACCGAGGCGGACTCCCTCGAGATTCTGCTGATCGGTGTCGATCACCTGGAAGTCGCTGGAGGGCAGGATGAGACGGGCGCTCGCGGTGTTGATGACCGGGTAGAGCACGCCGTCCTGGGTGATGAAGCGCGACCCGGTGTCCTTGACGATGATGAGCTTGCCGTTGTCCCAGCCGTTCGGCAGTCCCGGTCGGATGAGTCCGTAGAACACCCCGACCAGGACGACGCCGACCGTGAGCGCGATGGCGGCGATGACCGCGCGCAGGGGGGCGGTGGGCTCGAGCTCCTTGCCGCCCGGCGCGCCGCTGACGAAGGCCGTGAGCAGGCGACGGCGCGAGAAGGTCTGCGCCTCGATGAGGTCGTTCTTGGTCGCCATCGATCAGGCCAGACCCGCCGCGATGACGCCCAACGGCAGCAGGAGCGCGAGCAGCACGAGCTCGACGGTGTCGGACACCCGCGCGAGACGCGTGCGCGCCTTGGGGGAGAGCAGGGTGACGGTGACCACGATCGCTGCGGCGACGCCGAGCGCGATGAGCAGCGCCGTGCGCAGCTCGGGTTGGGTGAGCGAGATCGTCAGGCCGGATGCGGCGAGTCCTGCCGTGCCGACGGCCATGATGGCGAGCACGCCCGAGCGGGCATAGGTCTGGCGGGAGGGGAACATCATGCCGAGGAAGGCGAGCGTGCACAGGATCGCGCCGACGACGCCGTCGGAGGCGACGAGCGGTGTGGCGGCGAGCACGGCGACACCGAGCGCGACGCGCAGGGCCACGAGGGTGCGCTGACCGCGCGCCGTGCGCGCCCGTACGTCGGCGGCGTCGATCGGCTGCGGGTCGGCGAACATGTCCGCGTCGCTCTGCGGGGAGATGACGCGCAGACGCGTCGAGCTGAGGACGAGCCACGGCAGGGTACCGGAGAGCGTGCCGACGATGCCGATCATGAGTGCGTAGGGCGCGACCGTCCCCTCCGGGAGCAGCGCTGTGATCGCGGCCGCGATGCCGACCACTCCGCCCAGCGCCACGGGAACGAGCTGCACCTCGGCGCGGTCGGGCATGAGCGCGAGGGCGGCGCCTCCCACGACGAGCATCCCGAGGCCGGCGGCGGCCAGCGGCCAGCCCCACAGATCGAGCGACGTCGGCACGGCGAGGTATCCGGAGAGGGCGGCGAACACCGAAGCGGCGATGCCCAGCCCCTGGCCCGCCTCGAGCTGCCCGAGCCGGGCGACGACGGCGGCGACGGTCGCGAGGATGACGGCTCCGCCGCCGGCGATGAGCGCACCGAGCCCCAGCGAGGGGCCGGCCGCCAGAAGGAGAAGCGCGCAGAGTCCGAGGAGGGTGAGGCTGACCGCCAGAGCCGTCCGGGCGTTGTCTCGTGCCGTCCACGGCCGGTTCTGCTGGCCGGTGGCATCGATGACCGCCTCGACGATGTCGTCGTAGACCCGCGGCTGGGCGATGAGCCCGCCACGAGCCAGCGTGAGCACGTCTCCGTCGGACACGCTCTGTGACGCCGCGCCCTGCGCCGCATCCAGCACCGTGCCGTCGGCCTTCTGCAGCGCGTAGCCCGCGTACGTCATGGTCGGATCGAGCACACCGAGGCTCCGGGCGAAACCGGGCATGAACTCGATGAGCGGCACATGCGCGGGCACGCCGATGTCCAGTCGGCGCCCCTCGCTCTGTACGGAGATCCGAAGTAGCGCGCGCGGCGCGCTGATCGTCTGGGCCACGGTGCGGGCTCCCCCTCCGGCTCGGGCGACAAGATGCGCTGTCCTCGCGCGCCGCCATTCTATGGTCCCGTGCGCGCGGGGCACGCTTGCTGGACGGCACAGCGCCGGTGGTTTATAACGTGAGAGAAGTCTCATGGCAATGCCCTGTGGAGAGCTTGCCCACCCCTCGAAAACCTCCCTAGCTTTAGATCGGTCGGTTTCCTACGCCCTTCACCTCGCGAAGAGCGGCCGGCTGGCGGGAACGCCGATGATGAGGGATGAGGGGGAAGTCGTGGCAGATGTGATCTCCGCTGAAGAGGGTGCTCTCAAGCGCGGCGCCCAGGCAGTCAACACGGCCAAGGCCGGTGTCGACCAGCAGGTCAAGAAGGTCCGTTCCGAGATCGAGCAGGTCTCCGGATTCTGGACGGGCGCCGCAGCCGGCGCTTACACGCAGCTCATGGCGCGGTGGAACCAGGAGACCACCAAGCTCAACGAGGTGCTGGTGACGCTCGAGGAGGCCCTGTCGGGCACCGAGCGCGACCAGGCCGCCTCGGAAGAATCGCACCAGCAGACGATCTCCGGTCTCAACTCGATGATGGGTGCCTGACGCTTCGGCGCAGGCTTTCGGAAAGGAAACTTCAATGCAGTCCATGTCCGTCCGTCCCGAGCAGGTCATCGCGCTCTCGCAGCAGATCCGCGGCGGCGCCAACGGGATCAAGTCGCAGCTCGAGACCCTCGAGTCCGAGGTCGGCAAGCTCCGCGCCTCCTGGAACGGTGAAGCGCAGAACGCCTACGACGACGCTCAGCGCAAGTGGAACCAGTCGCTGATCGCCCTCAACACGCTCCTCGAGCAGATCGCGGCGAAGACCGAAGAGATCTCGCAGGGCTACGTCTCGACCGACCGTTCGGCCGCCGGGCGCTTCGCGCTCTGACACACCTCGTGTTGCGGGTCGGCCGGTGAGAACCGCGCCGGCCCGCATCCGGCTTTCACACACAGACTTTCCGGGGGAACACCATGAGCATCGCGAACCAGATCTCGCTCAGCCTCGATGTACTGATGCAGAACATCGCTCGTCTTCAAGAGCAGGCAGCGACGATGCCCACCACCGACGAGATCAAGACGACCGAAGGCTCCACCAAGGAGATCGCGCAAGCAGACTACGTCGCTGCTCTGAGGAGCTACGCTGAGCAGATCGGGCAGAAGACCGAGCTCGTCCAGCTGTACGTGAGGCAGAACGCGGAGGCTCTTCAGAAGGCTTCTGAGGCGTTGCTGGAAACGGACGGCAACACGTCGCTGGAAGCGCGCCAGGCAGCTGCGTACCTCAACGCGGCGACCGCGCCGGAGTCGGCAGATGTACCGGGAGATGCCTCGGCGAAGAAGTCGGCGCGGACCTGGTGAGTACGCACTCCATCGTTGGTAGTGGCTGGCGCCCGCTTGTCGTCGTGGTAACCACAGCGATCCTCGCCGGCATCGGCTGGGCGCCTGCCTCCGCCGCGACCGATAACGGGCAATGGTGGTATGACGTCTACAAGGTGGCAGACGCACACGCAGAGGGTTGGACCGGCAAGGGTGTGAAGATCGCCGTCGTCGACAGTCAGATCAACCCAGAGCTTCCCGATTTCGCGGGCGCGGACCTGACCGTCGCTCCAGGTGCAGCGTGCGAGGGCGCCGAGCCGTCAACGACCGAAGCGAACGCAGAGTCTGAGCACGGTTCGACGGTAACGGCGATGTTGATCGGCAACGGCACGGGTGTTGCCGGAACGAAGGGCATCGTGCCAGACGCATCCGTGACGTTCTACGGCGTGGGAGCGCTGGAGGACTGCACCCCGACGGCGGAGGTCGAGCAGTCGCGGCACACGCCCCTCGGGTGGATGCTGCAGCGCGCACTAGACGACGGCGCCGACATCGTCATGACGACCGTCGTCATCGGTCAAGCACAACCGGCCGATCGGACCACGATCGCGGAGGCGATCGCGCGCAAGGTCCCCTTGATCGCCGGTAACCCGAATGACGGTTTCAAGCAGGGCCTCCTGCCCGCCCGCTTCGTTGGCGTAGTCGCTGTCAGCGCCGTCGATCAAAACCTCGAGCTGCCGATCGCGGCGCTCGGAGTTCCCAACGTGATCTCTGAGACGACGGTGGTTGCACCCGGCGTTGCGATCTCGACGCTCGGTGACAACAACTCCTGGGATACCCCAGGACTCGGAACAGGGACCTCCTTCGCAACCCCGCAGGTTGCCGGCATTCTGGCAGCCGCGATGCAGAAGTTCCCGAACGCCACCGGGAATCAGCTGCTCCAATCGCTCGTACACAACACGGGTAGCGAGGATCATCCTCTGGTGTACGACCCGAGCGACGGTTTCGGTTACGGTGCTGCATCCCTCACTCGTGTTCTGGCGGCCGACCCCACGCAGTACCCGGACACGAACCCCCTTCTCGGTAAGGGCCTCGAACAACCCTCTGCGGAGGAGATCGCTACGGCCGAGCAAGCGCTCGCGTCCGCCGAACCCACGGCTCCCGCTGAGGACCCGCAATCGGGCGCGCAATCGATCCTTCCGCTTCTTGTCGGAGTGGCCATCGGAGTCGTGGTGCTCATCCTGGTCGCCGTCGTGGTGACCGTCGTCATCGTTCGTCGAAACAACCGCACCCAGCGAAAGGGGCAATCATGAGCGAATGGGAGACACGCCTCCAGAATCTCGCCAACGCGCCGGAGTGGACGCTTCCGAACCTCCCGAAGGTCGCTGAGGCGCTGGAGGCGTTGACGACGCTGCTCAACCGCGTCGCCAGCGACACTGGCCTCACCGGTCAGACCGACCGTGATGCCATCGCTCAGATGGAGGCGGCGAAGGAAGACATCGGCGACCTGATCGGTGTCGTGAAGACCACGCTTCCAGCTGCCATCAAGATAGCGAACACGCGTCGCGAGGAAGCCCAGCGCGCTCTCGCGTCGTTGGACTCAGGATCGCTGAGCGCAGAAGACCAGCAGACCATCCGCAACGTCGCTGTGGGCACGACGATCTTCTTCCCGGGTTTCTCCATCATCGCGGGTGAGGGGGCGATCGCCGCAGCCAACTGGTTCCTCGGATCTCAGCGCGAAGCGCAGGCGAGGGCGGCGGTCGAGTCTGTGAGCACCGCTCTCAACAACGATCAGCAGGCTTTCCCAGAGCTTCCGCCGATGGCGAATGTATACGGCAGCATCCCAGACATCCCGCCCCACTTGCAGAACACCAACATCGACCCGGGCGGTCCCCAGACTCCGAGCTTCCAGAAGTACCCGGACTACAACACGCCGATCGGAGTCCCGCCGGGACAGGGCGGTGTGATCATGCCCGGTCCCGAGGGGGCGGGCCCGCGGTTCGTGCCTGATGATCCCAACGCGAGCGGTCCTGGGGGCACGGCGCGGCCGCCGATCTACAACGCGCTGCCGGCTCCGGGTGTCATCGTGCATCCGGACGGTCCGGTGGGAAACGGAATCGGCACCTACCCCGGTGGGGGTCAAGCACCGTGGGCGCCTGTTGGTCCTGGAGGGTCGGGCGGCCTGGGGTCCGGCGGAATGGGCTCCGGAGGCCTGTCTAGCGGCTTCGTGGCCGGCGCCGGCGGTGCCGCGGCCTTGGGCGGCCTCGGTAAGGCGGCCGCAGCCGGTGGGCTCGGGGGGCTTCGCGGAGCCGGTGGGCTCGGTGGGGCTGGCCTCGCGGCGCGTGGCGGTGCCGGTGGTCTTGGCGGTGGCCTCACGGCCAATGCAGGTGGCGGCGCCGGTGGCGGGCTGCTCGGTAAGGCCGGTGCCGGCGGTGCTGGTGTCGGCGCAGGGGCTGCGGGAGAAGCCGCGGGCGGTTCGCGCGGGGCCACAGGCATGATGGGCGGCGGCGGAGCCGGTGCCGGTGCCGGCGGCGGAGGTCGCAGCGACAAGAAGGGTCGCGGTCTCGGCGGTCCGATCGCGCCGTCGATCGAAGACGATGCAGAGTTCGGCCCTCGCTCCGAGGGCGCGGGCGCAGGGGGAAGGGACTGACACATGAGCGAGAAGATCTCCGCAGAAGAGGGAGCGCTGCTGCGCGGCGCCGAGGCGGTCTCAGCGACCTACCTCGACATCGCCGACAGCACCCGACACGTGATCGCCGAGCTCGACCAGATCCAGTCGATCTGGCAGGGTGAGGCCTCGCAGTCATACGCGCAGATGATGCAGACGTGGACGGCGGGCGCACAGAAGATCAACCAGACGCTGGTCCACCTGGAGGAGGCGCTGCGATCCACCGAGCGTGCGCAGAACGCTCTGGAGGAGCAGCACCAGTCCACCATCGGCGGCCTGGGCGCGATGATGGGAGGGGCGTGAAATGGGCGATCTGAGCATCACTCCGGCGGCACTGACCGCATCGGCCGGCGAGTTGCGGCGTGAATCGCAGCGCATCGAGGGTGCCCTCCGGGCGCTCGAACAGGAGGCGAACCGCCTTCGCGGCAACTGGGACGGAGCGGCCCGCGTGGCATACGACAACGCGCAGCGCGCGTGGTCGATGGAGTTCGAGCACATGAAGGCGGTGCTGGCGAACATCGCTTCGGCGACCGAGTCCATCGCCGAGGACTACGTCACGACCGACCGCAATGCGGCGAAGCTGTTCCAGCGCTGACGATCATGGCGAGCCCGCGAGACGCGGGTCGATCTCGGTCTCGGGGAGTGAACGCGCGCGTTCACTCCCCGATACCGCTTCCGGGGAGAAGACTTGCGAACTCGAACGCTTCGCGAGTACGTCACGACCGCGCTGCTTGTGGTCGCCGCGATGAGCACCACGGCTCCCGCGTCCGCTGCGGATGGCGGGCAGTGGTGGTATGAGGGTTACCACGTTCAGGATGCGCATGATGCTGGCTGGACCGGTAAGGGCGTGAAGATCGCGGTGGTGGACAGCCAGATCAATCCGGAGTTGCCGGATTTCGCGGGCGCTGACCTGACCGTCGCTCCTAGTGCGGCGTGTGAGGGCGTGGAGCCGCCGACGAAAGAGGCGAATGCTGAGTCGGAGCATGGGTCGACGGTGACGGCGATGCTGATCGGTAACGGCACTGGTGTGGCGGGAACGAAGGGTATCGCGCCTGAATCTTCTGTGACGTTCTACGGGGTGGGTGCTCTGGCGGATTGCACGCCGACGCCCGAGGTTGAGGCTTCCGGGCACTCGCCGTTGATGTGGATGATCCAGCGCGCCCTCGACGACGGCGCCGACGTCATCATGACGGCGGTCGTTGTCGGCGAGACCACGAGTGCAGATAACGAGACCGTGGCCGAGGCGGTGGCCCGCAAGGTTCCGCTCGTGGCGGGTAACCCTAACGACGGATTCAATCAGGGCATTCTTCCGGCAGCGTTCAACGGCGTGATCGCGGTGAGCGCTATCGATCGCAACTCCAGCCTCCCTGCGGGGGGCCTGGGGGTGGAGAACCGAATTCCTGGAACGACGGTTGTCGCACCGGGTGTAGACATATCCACGATCGGTGACAACGCAGGTTCATGGGACGTGGCGGGGCGCGGGACGGGGACCTCGCTGGCGACACCTTTGGTCGCGGGCATCCTGGCCGTCGGGATGCAGAAGTACCCGGACGCCACGGGCAACCAGCTGATCCAGTCGCTCGTGCACAACACCGGGTCTGAAGATCACCCGCTCGAGTTCGACGCAAGCGATGGTTTTGGCTACGGGACCGCTTCTCTCACCCGCCTCCTCGCGGCGGACCCGTTGCAGTACCCGGACGAGAATCCTTTGCTGGACAAGCGTCTTCAACAGCCGTCGGCCCAGCAGATCGCCACCGCCGAACAGGAGCTTGCTGCGGCCCCGCCCGCGGGATCAACCGACAGATCGCTGTTGCCCCCAGTCGTCCTCGGGGTGGGTCTGGGCGTGGTGGTGCTCATCGTGGTGAGTGTGGTCGTGACGGTGGTTCTCGTGCGGCGGAGTCGTCGGCGGGTGGGGGCGTGATGGCGTCTTCCCCGAAGCGTTGGATGTGTGCTGGTGCGGTGGTCGCGGTGGGGCTTCTGGGTGTGCTGCTGGGTGCGACTCCTGCATCCGCTGCGGATGACGGGCAGTGGTGGTACGACGTTTATGACGTGGCAGACGCACACGAAGAGGGTTGGACGGGCGAGGGTGTGAAGATCGCCGTCGTCGACAGTCAGATCAACCCAGAGCTTCGCGATTTCGCGGGCGCGGACCTGACCGTCGCCCCGGGCGCAGCGTGCGAGGGCGTCGAGCCGTCAACGGCGGAAGCGAACGCAGAGTCTGAGCACGGTTCGACGGTGACGGCGATGCTCATCGGCAACGGCACCGGCGTCGCGCAGACAAAAGGGATCGTGCCGGATGCGTCGGTGACGTTCTACGGAGTGGGAGCGCTCGGGGACTGCACTCCGACGTCGGAGGTGGAGGCTTCGGGGCACACTCCGCTGGGCTGGATGCTCCAGCGAGCCCTGGACGACGGGGCTGACATCGTCATGACGGCGATCGTCCAAGGGCAGGCCACGACACCGGATCTGATGACGGTGGCACAGGCGGTTGCGAGCAGGACTCCACTCATCGCCGGAAACCCTAACGACGGCTTCAAACAGGGCGGCCTTCCCGCCGGGTTGAGCGGGGTGGTCGGTGTCAGTGCCGTCGACCGTGACGGCAATCTTCCTATCGCCGCGCTTGGTGTCGAGAACGCCATCCTCGACACGACTGTCGTCGCGCCGGGAGTGGGGATCTCCACTCTCGGTGACAGCAACTCGTGGGATGTGCCGGGCCTGGGAACCGGAACTTCGCTCGCCACTCCGCAGGTTGCCGGAATACTCGCCGCGGCGATGCAGAAGTACCCGGATGCGACGGGAAATCAGCTCATTCAGGCCCTCGTGAACAACACGGGCAGCGGAGACCAGCCGGTCAGCTACGACGGGACCGACGGATACGGATACGGCGCCGCATCGCTGACACGCGTTCTCGCTGCCGACCCTTCGCAGTATCCCGACACGAATCCGCTCCTGGACAAGGTGCTGCAACTCCCTTCGGTTGAACAGATCGCCGAAGCTGAGCAGGCCCTCGCAGCTGCGGACTCCGGCGGTCAGCCCCCCAGCACCGATGCCGGTGGCTTCGCGTCGTTCCTCTCTGTCAACATCGGGATCGGGGTGGGAGTGTTCGCACTGATCGTGGTGGGTGTGGTCGTGACGGTGGTTCTGGTGCGGCGGAGCAACCGGTCGCGGCAGGCGAACCCTTAGCGGCTCCCCGCGGAGCGGGCCGCATCCGGGTCAGGGCTGGGCGAGACCCCGTGCGCCGTCCAACTCCTGGCGGAAGGCGGCGAGGCCGGCAGCGGGAAGCTCGAAGCCGACGCTCGAGCCCGCGTTCACGACGAGTCCTTCGCTCGCGGGCATGCGACGGATGAGGTCGGCCCCGGTGAACGTCACCATCCAGGGCGCGAGGGCGTCGAGCTCGCTCGCGAGGTCGGGGTCGGTGAACACGGCCAGCACGCGCTCGGAGGCGCCCGGATAGTACACCGGCTGGAAGCCGCGGAAGTCGTCACCGGGGTCGCCGCCGCTGGGCACGTAGACGGTCGAGGCGGCGAACGTCCACAGCACGGTCTGCATCGTCAGGCGCTGCTCGCGCGCCTGCAGGATCGCCAGATCGACGACGGTCGGTTCAGTCATTGCCCACCTCGTTCGGGAAGCGCTCGCGCGCCTCCTCGTCTGTCATCGGACGCAGTCCTCGACTGTTGTCGAACCACCACGTGTGGCACACCTCGCAACGATAGAGCAGGTCGACCGGCGAGGTCGACGTCACGAAGCGCGGCTGCCCACCGCTGTACGCACCCTCGCGGCACACGGGGCATCCGAGCTCCGTCGCGGCGCTCAATACCGTCTCACGAGCACCCACGCTCCATTCTCCAGCTTCGTCAGCACAGCATTGCTGCGCATCGCGTCGCCGCCGCCGATGAGCGTCTCACGCGTGGAGTTCACCAGGTACGCCCCCGTGCCCGTGTTGACGGCAGTGTGGCCGTAGGTGGTGCTCGTGTTCGTGGGGTCGGGATAGAAGTGCTCCCACCCGCCCGAATCCGCCACCGTCGGGCGGCGCAGCTCGCTGGGGTCGACCGGGAAGTGCACGGCGTAGATGTCGCCGCCGTTGAGGTACGCGTCCTGCGCCATCGGCGCCATGCCGGTCTCGCGCGCCGCCTGCGCCGGCGTGTGGATCTTGGCCGCATCCTCCGTCGGCATCGCCCACACATCCGAACCCGACCGGCCGAGCGTCGCTGCCGAGTGGTCGTAGTGCTGCACGACCTTGTCGCTGAAGATCGACGTGTGATACCCCTCGTCGATCATGCTCTTCAGGTCGGCGGGGGAGAGCGGTTCGCCGACGCGGGCATGGATGGTGGGGCCGTCCGGTACGCGCACCGACGGCCCCGAAGCGCCGCCCTTCAGCACGCTGCTGAACAGGTCGCCGGCACGCTGCAGCAGACCCTTGAGGTCGTCGAGGAGCTTGCCCAGGTTCTTGCACGAGCGCAGCACCTTCGTGACCGTCTCGCCGACGGTCGTGGCGAGCTGGCTGACGCGGGTGGTGACCTGGCCGATCACGACGGGTGTCGCGAGCCCCACGGTCACCACGAGTTCGGCGACCCACGAGATGATCGCCCCTGCCAGCTGCGACAGGACATCGCGCACGAGATCGTGCGCGACCTGCACGATCGTCGACGCCATCTGCAGACCCGTCGACATCGCCCCGGCCCAGGATGCGGCGCCGGACAGATGCTTGGCCGCATCCTGCTGGAAGCGGCGGTAGGCCTCCATCGCCTCGCCCGCCATCTCGTCGACCTGGCCGACCACGTGGGCGAGCTCCTGCGCCGACGTCTCGAGCTGGGTCTGGATGTTCGACCAGGTCTGCGCGAACGCGGCGACCTCGCCCGCGTTGCCCGCGAAGTCGTTGAGCCAACCCTTCAGCGGTTCGAGGTGGTCGATAATCCAGCCAAGACCCGCCCCGATCAGCGACCCCAGTGGATCGATCGCTGTCGCGGCGACATCGATCGCGAAGCCGACGCCCGCGAGTCCCCCTCGACCCAGGAGCCGGAGTCCACCGCGGCGACCAGCTGGCTGCCCGAATCGAGCAGCCCCGCGCCGCTGAACGGCGTCGCCGTGTCGATGGGCGCCGCCACCAGCACGTTCGCGGTGCTCATCCGAGTCCCTGACCGAGCGTGTGGATGCCCTGCACCACGTCATCCTCGAACGAGGCCATGTCGCTGCCGACACCGCGCAACTCCGTCGCCGACCGGCGCAGCATCTGCTCGGCCGAGCCGATGGCCTGCTGCGCCATCGCCGCCGCGATCTGGGCAGGCGGAACGAGGAACGAGCACAGCACCCCGAAGGCGCCGCCGCCCATGTTCGTGGAGCCCGCCGCATCCCGTGCGACCGAGACGTCGGACGCCACGAGCTCGACTCGCGACGCCTGCGCGGCGATCAGGTCGCCGTCGAGTGCGATGCGATCGGCCATCACGACCACCGCACATCCGTGCCGCCGCCCTGCGGCAGGGCGTCTGCGATCTCGGCACGCAGCCGTTCGGTGGCGCCGGCCTGCTCGCCGAACAGCTCCGCAGCAATGCGCACCGCCTGCTCGCCCGCCTGGCGCTGTGCGGCGCGGGCAGTGTCGACGAGCAACCGGGACAGGGCCTGCGGGGAGAGCTCCATCGCCGCATCCGACAGGTCCGCATCGAGCAAGCGGCCCGAGGCGTCGACCGTCACGCGAAGCTCACGCCGGGGCGAGCTGGCCGTGGCGCGCACATCTGCGACGTCGCGCTGGAACTGCTGACCGCGCTTCGCCTGCTCCTGGGCGGCCGCGATCTGCTGCTCGACACGGGCGATCGACGCGTCCGCATCCCGCATGAAATCGTCGCTCACCTTTGGCACGTTACGCCTCTCGGCGAGGGCCTCCCTGCGAAAGGGCGCTACCTGTGGAGAACCGAACGGAGCGGGGTCCGAGCCCCAGCGCGGCGGCCTCGGCGAGCTGCGCCATCGTGTCGACATCGCGGCGCAGCGACGAGTGCTCCGGCACGTCCAGCCGCACGCATCCGAGCGCCAGATGGCGGGCCATGGAATCCGCGCCGAACGCGCTTTCCCACGCCACCCCCGCCCGTGCGGTGACGAGGGTCGAGCCGGTTCCCTCGGCGTCGGGGACCACGGCGCGGTCGACGGATGCGGCCGCATCCAGCGCCCTGCGCAGGTCGGTGGGGCGGAGTGCCGGCAGGTCTCCGAGAAGCGCCGCACGGGGAACGTCGGCGGCGGGCATGCCGAGCGTGATCGCCGCGTTCAGGCCGCGCGGCTCCTCTTCGGTCACCACCGTCACGCCGCCGATCGCCGCCGCATCCGCTGCCGTCTGCGCATCCGCCGTCACGACGACCACCCGCGTCACCGAGGCCGCGGCGGCCACGGTGTCGAGTCCGATCGCCCGCACCAGCTCTGCGCTCGCTCCCAGCCTCGACTTGCCGGACGCCGCCGCCTTCAGCGGGACGACGACCGTCCAGTCGAGGTTCACGCGAAGCGTGCGCGCAGGCGCGGCAGGATCTCCTCGCCGTAGGTGCGCAGGAACTGTTCCTGGTCCTCGCCCGGATCGTGGAAGACCAGGTGCCGGAAGCCGAGGTCGACGTAACGGGCGATCTGTTCGACGTGCTCGTCGGGATCGGTCGAGACGATGAAGCGGGATGCGGCGCGCTCGATCGGAAGCTCGGCCGCCCGCCGCTGCATCTCGATCGGGTCGTGGATGCCCATCTTCTCCTCGGCGCTGAGCGCGAGCGGAGCCCAGAAACGCGTCTTCTCGAGCGCGGTCTCGCGGTCGGCGGCGTAAGACACCTTGACCTCGATCAGGGTGTCGACATCGTCGCTCGAGCGCCCCGCCTTCTCGATGCCCTCGGCGAGAGCGGGAAGAAGTGTGTCGGTGTAGAGTTTCGGATCCTTGCCGCTGGTCGTGATGAAGCCGTCGGCGATGCGCCCGGCCAGACGCGTGGCCGCGGGCCCCGCCGCACCGATGTAGATCGGCACGGGCGTCGTCGGGCGGTCGTAGACCGTGGCGTCGCTCACGCTCCAGAAGGTGCCCTCGTAGGTCACGCGCTCACCCGCCCACAGCTTCTCGATGAGCGTGATGGCCTCCTTGAGACGCTGGAAACGCTCGGGCGGGTCGGGCCAGTCGAGGCCGAGGGTCACCTCGTTGAGCGCCTCACCCGTGCCGACGCCCAGGATCACCCGACCGGGGAACATCACTCCGAGCGTCGCGAACGCCTGCGCCACAACGGCCGGATGGTAGCGGAAGGTGGGCGTGAGCACACTCGTTCCCAGCAGCACCCGCGAGGTGCGCGCCCCCACGGCGCCGAGCCACGGGAGCGCCGCCGGGGCGTGGCCGCCCTCGTGCATCCACGGCTGGAAGTGGTCGGAGATGAAGACCGAGTCGAACCCGACCTCCTCCGCCAACACGGCGAAGTCGGCGAGTCGATCGGGGGAGAACTGCTCGGCTGAGGCCTTGTAGCCCAGACGCAGGGGAACGGTCATGACTCTCCTCTCGCCCGCGACGCGTCGCGGTGCAGCGGGGCCGGGAGGAACTCCGACCCGTCGGTGGAACCCAGCATGGCGCGGAACGCGTCGACGGTGTCCGGCCACAGCAGAGTGAGCCTGCCCGACCGTGCGTCGACGTACCAGTTGTCGCAACCCCCGGTGAGCCAGGGGCGGGATGCGGCCGCCGCATCGATGCGGGCGGTGTAGGCCATCTCCGCATCCGGGCGGAGACGCAGAACATCGTCGCCCGCGCGGTCGAGACAGCGTGCCACGTACTCCGCCTGCGCCTCCAGCATCAGCAGCGACGAGTTGTGCCCGAGCGACGCGTTGGGGCCGTTGAGCACGAACAGGTTCGGGAAGCCCGCGACGACCGTGGAGGCGTAGGAGGTCATCCCCTCGTTCCAGTGCTCGGCGAGCGTCGTGCCCTGCTCACCCGTCACGAGCTGCGCGTAGGGCTGCTCGGACGCGGCGAAGCCGGTCGCCAGCACGAGCATGTCGGCCAGGTAGCGGGCGCCGGATGCAGCGACCAGCTCGCCGCCGTCCACGCGCGCGAGCGCCGTCGGCTCGAATGCGACCGCATCCGACGCGACGGCCGGGTAGAACTCGTCCGACAGCAGCACGCGCTTGCAGCCGAACGCGTAGTCCGGGGTCAGCGCGCGGCGAAGCTCCGGATCCGCCACCTGGGCTTCCAGATGGGCGAGCGCGACCGCGCGGGCGGCGCGGGCCGCATCCGCATCTCCGGAGCGCGAGGCGAAGCGTTCCTCGCCCTCGCGGTAGAGCTCGTCGCGCAGTTGCGCCAGTTCGTCCGGATGCTGGGCGAAACGGCGCCGGTCGGTGGCCGTGTAGTCCATGTCGCCGCGCGGCACGATCCAGGCGGGCGTGCGCTGGAACAGCACGACCTCGGCGCCCTGCGCGACGAGCGCGGGAACCAGCTGCACGGCGGAGGCGCCCGTGCCGACCACGGCGATGCGCCGCCCGGCGAGCGGGACGGTGTGGTCCCAGCGCGCGGAGTGGAACAGCGGGCCCTCGAAGCTCTCGAGCCCGGGGATGTCGGGGATCGACGGCTCCGTCAGTCGCCCGCACGCCAGCACGAGGCGGCGGGCGCGCACATCCTCGCCGCGTCCGGTCTCGACGGCCCAGCCGCCGCCGTCCCACGCTGCCGACTGCAGCGGCGTGTCCAGCAACAGGCGCTCGCCGAGATGCTCGGCCTCCGCGATGTGCTGCAGGTAGCGGTGGATCTCGTCGCCGCGGGCGAAGAGTCCCGACCAGTCGGGCCACGGGTGGTTCTCGAGGCCGTACAAGTGAGAGGGCACGTCGCACGCGACGCCGGGATACGTGTTGTCGCGCCAGGTGCCGCCGACCGAGCTGCCCCGATCGAGCACGGCGAACGACTCGCGACCGGACCGCCGCAGCGCCGACGCCATCGCGAGCCCGCCGAAGCCCGCGCCGACGATCGCGACGTCGACCTCGCGCGTCATCGCACCGCCGCCTTGCGCTCATCGGAAGGTTCGCCGTAGACCGTGGTGCGCTGGCGCAGCGGGCGGAAGAGCCGTCGAGCGATCCGCGCCGCATCCGTCAGCGGAAGCTCGTTGCCCGCCTCGATGCCCGCTTCGGGGCGCACGCGACCGTCGAGCAGCGTGCCGCCGAGGTCGTCGCCGCCCGCCTGCAGCAGCACGGTGCTCGTCTCGAGGCCGTGCCGCGTCCACGGGATCTGGATGTGAGGGATGCTGCCCGACAGGAACAGGCGCGCGACCGCCGCCATCGCGCGGTGCTCGGCGAGCGCGGATCGACCGGCGACCAGGCCGACCCCACCCGCTGGGCCGGGGAGGGGGATCGGCACGAACTCCGTGAACCCGCGTGTCTCGGACTGGATCCGGCGGAGGGTGCCGAGGTGCGCGATGCGTTCCGCAGCGGTCTCGACGTGGCCGTAGAACAGCACGCTCGTCGAACGGAATCCGGCGCGGTGGGCGGCCCTGATGGTCTCGATCCAGCGGTCGATCTCGACGTCGCCGGGGGCGATGAGGCCGCGCACTCGCTCCGAGAGCACCTTGACCCCGGTGCCGGGAACGGTGTCGACGCCCGCATCCCGCATCGCGGCGAGAGCCTCGTCGAGCGTGAGGCCGTTGCGGGTGGCGAGGTCCAGCACGTCCTGCGGACGGTAGGCGTGCAGGTGGATGTCGGGAGCGGCCGTGTGCGCCGCGCGGACGATGTCGAGGTAAGCCGTCGCCGCTTCATCCGGCTCGATCAGGCCCTGGATGCAGAGCTCTGTCGCGCCGAGGTCCCACGCATCCGTGGCGATCGCCGCCGCATCCGCGAGGTCGAACTGGTCGGGCGTCTGTGCGCCCGCGGCGCGGAAGCCGGTGGAGGTGAGGTTGCGGTTGACCGCGATCGTGATCGCTTCGCCGACCGTGTAGCGGCGCACGTCGTCGGCGATACGTGCGAGGTCATCCAGCTCGCCGCCCGTCGCCTCGAGCAGCCGCTGCCACTCCGCGTCGTCGAGCGCGAGCGGGTCGGCTGCCGCCCGCTCGGCCAGCTCCCGCACCGCGCCCGTGCCCGTGCTCGCGCCGTCCGTCGCCCCGTACTCAAGGGACCCGTTCTGCGGCGCGGGGGCGCTCGGCGTCGCGTTTCGCGTCCCTTGAACACGGGATGCGGCGCCCATTCCCTGTTCGAGGGACTCTTCTTGCGGCCCTGAGCCCGCCGGGGCCGCGATTCGGGTCCCTTGAACAGGGAGTGCGGCGCGGGCGAGGTGTGTCGCGGGGTCGGCGAGGGCAGCGACCGGCGCGTGCAGCGCGGGGTCGAGCCACGTCTCGGGGTCGGCGAGGTACTCGGGGTGAGCGGTCAGGCGCTCGCGCAACACGTAGCCGAGGGATGCGGTCGCGGCCGCCAGATCGTCGACGTGCGGCCACGGGCGCTCGGGGTTCACGTGGTCCGCGGTCAGCGGCGACACCCCGCCCCAGTCGTCGATCCCTGCGCCGACGAGCAGCGCGAACTCGGTCGGGTCGGACAGGTTCGGCGGCACCTGGATCCGCATCCGCGCGCCCATCACGAGCCGCGCGGCGGCGACGACCGTCGCGTACTCCAGCAGGTCCGCATCCGGGGCGTCCTGCATCGCGGTGCGCGGCTTCGCCCGGAAATTCTGCACGATCACTTCCTGGATGTGGCCGTGCCGCTCTTCGGCATCGCGCAGCGCGATGAGAGACTCCGCCCGGTCGAGCGGAGTCTCGCCGATGCCGACCAGGATGCCGGTCGTGAACGGGATGCGGGCGGCTCCCGCATCCTCGATCACCTGCAACCGGAGCGCGGGATCCTTGTCGGGGGAGCCGAAGTGCGGCTGGCCCGGCGTCTCGAAGAGGGCGCGCGAGGTCGTCTCGAGCATCATGCCCATCGAGGGCGCCACCGGGCGGAGCTCCTCGAGCTCGTGCGCGTGCATGACGCCCGGGTTCAGATGCGCGAGCAGCCCGGTCTCGGCCGTGACGAGGCGGGCGATCGCGGCCACGTAGTCGAGTGTCGACGAGTATCCGTGCTCGTCGAGCCAGGCGCGCGCCTCCGGCCAGCGATCCTCGGGGCGGTCGCCGAGGGTCAACAGCACCTCTTTGCATCCGAGCGCCGCGCCCTGGCGCACGACCTGCAGCACCTGCTCCGGCGACATGTAGGCGGGCTTGTTCTTCTTCAGCAGCTGGCCCGGAGTGTCGACGAAGATGCAGTAATGGCACCGATCGCGGCACAGGGTCGTCAGCGGCACGAACACCTTGCGCGAGTAGGTGATGACGCCGGGGCGTCCCGCGAGAGCGAGGCCCTCGTCGCGCAGTGCGGATGCGGCGGCGAACAGGAGCTCGCGGTCGGCGCCGTCCGCGGTGACGAGGGCGAGCACCTCGTTCACGCTCAGTCGCGCGCCGGCTCGGGCGCGGTCGATCACGTGGGCGACGAGCACGGGAGCCGTCTCAGGCCCCACATCTGACCGGAGGTCGGTACGAGGCGTGGGCACCGCTACAGTCTTCCACCGCCGTGCGGGGTCGGGGTCGCATGAGGCCGGCGGATCGTTGTCCGTCTGTGAGCAAATTCGCTGCCGCCGGCTAGGCGTCGCTGGCAGACTTGGATCATGGTGACGCTCATGCTCGACTCGGGACACCTCGAGATCGTGCTGTCGGGCGCCGAGAAGGCGCTGGCATTCCGCAAGCGGAATGTGACGCTCGACCGCGCCGCGATCTCGCGGGTGCAGCTGACCGACGACCCGTGGACATGGCTGCGCGGTGTCCGTTCGCCCGGAACCTTCATTCCCGCGACCCTCGCGATCGGCACCTGGCGTTACGCCGGCGGCAAGGACTTCGCCGTCATCCGCAAGAATCGCCCCGGTGTGGTCATCGACCTCGAGGGCGACACCGAGTTCCAGCGGCTGGTGCTCGGCACCCGGCACGGCGAGGCCCTCGTGCGCGCGCTCCGCGTCGACGCGGGCGACGACCCGACCGACGTCGTCGAGCTCGCCTCCAGCTGAGCACGCGGCTCGGCAGTCTCCGCGGGAGCCCCCGCAGCCGCCGAGCGAGCATCCGTGCGCCCAACGAGCACTCAATGGGGTGCTCACTCGATGAACGAATGCTCACTCGGCGAGGTCAGGGCGGGCGGGTGCGGGACCGCCCGCAGGCGCGGGTCAGCCGACGTCGCGGCGCCAGCTCGAGAGGTAGCCGAGCACGGTGAACAACAGGCCGTAGGCGAGCAGCACGAGGCCGCCGACCCACCACTCGAGCGGCTGGCCCGCATCCCCTCCCGCGCTGACCGAGAACAGGCTCGCGCCGACGAGGGTGTCGCTCGCGGCGCCTGGCAGGAACCGGGCGACGTCGCTCAGCCCCGAGACGAAGGAGCCGCCGAAGCGCAGCAGGGGCTCGACGAACTGCGTGAACGCGAGCACGATCACGATCGCCGCGACCTGATTGCGCACCACGAGACCCACGCCGATGCCCACCACGACCCACAGCACGAACGCGATCACGATGCGTCCCAACATCGCCCACGTGTCGGAGGAATCGAGGCCCGTGTGTTGCCCGAACCCGGCCAGGATGCCGGCGGCGGGGCCGACGGTGACGATCAGCGCCAGGGCGGCGTAGACCAGGCCCATCACGGCGCCGGCCAGGACCTTCGCGGTGAGCACCCGCCCGCGCTTCGGAGTGGTGAGGAACGTCGGGGTGAGCGTGTTGTGGCGGAACTCGCCGGTGACCAGGAGTGTGCCGATCAGCAGCGGGAACACATAACCGACGGATGCGGCGAGGCTGTAGATCAGGGCGCTGACATCGCCCGGCACTCCCGTTGCCGTGAGGCCGCCGCCGCTCGAGGGCAGCGCGCCGCTCGCGGCCAGCGCGAACACCACGGTCAAGCCCGCCGCGGTGAATCCGACGTATCCGGCGAGGACGATGCCGAGGATCCACCAGATCGAGGTGGTGAACTGCTTGGTCAGCTCGGAGCGGGTGACGTTCACGAGGCTCATGCGCGGCCCCCTTCCTCGTGGTCGTCGGCTTCGGGATGCGGCTCGGCCTCATCCATCGGCTCGGTGATCTGGATGGCCTCGGTCGGGGCGGGATCCGCGTCCGATGCCCCGCCTTCCACCGGCTCGACGTCGGATGCGGGAGCTTGTGCGCTCTCGACGGCGGGCGGGAGGCCATCGGCGGCAGCCCCCTGCTGCTTGCTCAGCGCCGCGGGTTCGTCGACCGGCGCAGTCCGATCCGCGGGGACGGTCTCGGAGGCAGCGGCGGCATCCTCGCGAGCGGCCTCGGCGGCACCCTCGGGGACGGGCGTGTCCAGCGGCACCTCCACATCCGGCGCCTCGGCGATCTCCGACGTCTCCGGGGCGGGGTCGTTCTCCGGCGCGAGCGGGGCCTCTTCGTCGACCGCGGGGATGGCCGAGACCTCGCTCACCGGCGGGTGCACCCGCGTGCCGTCGACGAGGGCGAGGAAGATCTCCTCGAGCTCGGGGCCGCGGCGCTGCAGGCCCGACAGGGCGATGCCGGATGCGGCCGCGAGCGCGCCGACCTCCACGGGCTCCGCTCCGCGTACCGTGAGTCCCGAACGCAGCACCTCGAACGAGTGTCCCGCCGCGGTGAGCGCGGCCTCGAGGGCGGCGCGATCGGGGGCATCGACGACCGTCGCGTACTCGTCGGGGTCGGCGAGGTCTTCGATGCCGCCGTCGAACACGAGTCGTCCGCGGGCGAGGATGAGCAGGCGATCCGCGGTCTGCTGGATCTCCATGAGCAGGTGCGAGGAGACGAGCACCGTGCGGCCTTCGTTGGCAAAGGCGCGCAGCAGCATCCGCATCCACTTGATGCCCTCGGGGTCGAGGCCGTTGGAGGGCTCGTCGAGCACCAGGATGCCCGGGTCGCCGAGCAGCGCCGTGGCGAGCCCCAGCCGCTGCCGCATGCCCAGGGAGTAGCCGCCGACCTTGCGGCCGGCCGCATCCGAGAGGCCGACGAGAGCGAGCGTCTCGTCGATGCGGCTGGTCGGCAGCCCCGCCGCCTGCGCGTAGACCTTGAGGTGGTTGGCGCCGCTGCGGCCGGGGTGGAAGCTCGAGGCTTCGAGCGCCGCGCCGACCGTGCGCAGCGGGTGACGCAGCTCGCTGTAGTGCGAGCCTCCGATCGTCGTTGTGCCGGAGGTGGGCCGAACCAGCCCCAGCAGCATGCGCAGCGAGGTGGTCTTGCCGGCGCCGTTCGGGCCGAGGAATCCGGTCACGAGGCCGGGCTCGATGCGCGCGCTCAATCGGGAGACGGCGTCGATCGCGCCGAATCTCTTGGTGACCTCGGAGAACTCCAGGATCTGGCCGTCGGGCATGGGAACCTCCGTCAAGGTCAGAACGTTTCTCCATTCTGGCGGAAATACGCGGAAAAACGGGGATCGACTCTCATTGATCCCTGTCAGGGCGCGCCGGCGGCGCTAACGTGGCGGGCATGAGCGGTGCGGATGCGACGGTGCTGGTGCGGTCGGATCAGGGGGTGGGGCGGTTGACGCTCAACCGTCCGCGCGCGCTCAACGCGGTCGACATCGGTATGGTGCGCCGGCTCGCCGGGGCCCTGGATGCGTGGGAGCACGACGCCGATGTCGAGGTCGTGCTGCTCGACGGTGCGGGCGATCGCGGCTTCTGCGCGGGCGGCGACGTACGTCTCTTGCGTGAGCAGGCGATGAGCTCCGACGCGGAGCGCACCGCCGACTTCTTCCTCGCGGAGTACGCGCTGAACGCCCGCCTCGCCGAGTATCCGAAGCCGGTCGTGACGATCGCCGACGGGATCACCATGGGCGGCGGCGTGGGGCTCGCCTCGCACGCCGGGCACCGCGTGGTCACCGAGCGTTCGCAGCTGGCGATGCCCGAGACTCGCATCGGCTTCACCCCCGACGTCGGCGGCACGTGGCTGCTCGCCCACGCGCCCGGGCGCATCGGCGAGTACCTCGCGCTCACCGGCGGCACGATGGATGCGGCCGACGCGATCTACGCCGGCTTCGCCGACCACCTCGTTCCCTCGGACCGCATCGACGCCTTCCGTGACGCACTCGAGACCCGCGCGGATCCGCAGGGGCCGGCCGAACTCGTGCTCCTGTTCGACGAGACGCCCGATACCTCGCGCCTCGAGACGGCGAGAGCGTGGATCGACGACGCGTTCGCCGCCGATTCGGTCAGCGAGATCCTCGCGCGGCTGCGCGCGCATCCCGAGCCGGATGCGGCCGCCGCCGCCGAACTGATCGCCGCGCTCTCGCCCACCGCGCTGACCGTGACGCTCGAGGCCGTGCGTCGCGCGCGGCGCAGGCGGTCGCTGCGCGAGGTGCTGGAGCAGGAGTACGGGCTCGTGATGTGGTTCGCCCTCACCCAGCCCGACCTCGTCGAGGGCATCCGCGCGCAGCTCGTGGACAAGGACCGGTCCCCGCGCTGGCATCCCGCCGCGCTCGACGAGCTCGACCCCGCGATCGTCGACCAGGCCTTCGCCTTCCGACCTCCGCGGGCGCTCTGGGGTTGATCATGACTGCGGGGGAGAAGCGGAAGCGTCGGGCCTACTCGATCGGCGTCGCGCTCGACGGCTTCTTCTTCGTCTTCGCCGGCCTCGCCTCCATCTGGCTCGCGTATCTCAGTTTCACCGAGACCTTCCGCGTCGGATGGTGGGGCATTCCGCTCGCCATCGCGTTCTGGGTGCTGCTGGCCTACCTGGTGCTGCCGCGGCTGCACCGCATCCTGACGATGATCTACGTGCCCGACTACTTCATCGGTCGCACGCGCACGAGCGACGGACTGCTCGGCGACCCGGTGAACCTCGCGTTCATGGGCAGTGACGAGCAGATCGAGGAGGTGCTGCGCCGCGCCGGCTGGACGAAGGCCGATCCGGTGACCCTCGCCTCGTCCTGGCGCATCATCACGTCGACGCTGACCAGACGCAGCTACGACGAGGCCCCCGTCAGTCCGCTGTTCCTGTTCTCCAGGCAGCAGGACTTCGCCTACCAGCAGGAGGTGGACGGCAACCCCGCGCAGCGGCACCACGTGCGCTTCTGGCGCTGCCCGGACGACTGGCTGCTGCCGGGCGGACGCCGCGTGGACTGGCTCGCCGCCGGCACCTTCGACACCGCCGTCGGACTGTCGCTGTTCACACTGCAGGTGACGCATCGGATCGATGCCGACACCGACATCGAGCGCGACCACATCGTGCAGACGGTGACCGCGGCGGAGCCTCGGGTGAGCGTCGACGTGATCGCTGACTTCTCCACCGGCTATCACGCCCGCAACGGCGGCGGCGACAGCATCCGCACCGACGGCGATCTGCCGATCGTGGACGTACGGGGGGTGACGGCGTGAGCGAGAAGCTTCCCCGCAAACGCGCAGCGTTCGAGTCGCCGGTGCGTCTCGCGCGCCCGCTGGCATACGACCCGCACATGCCGCGGCCCGCGGCGACCGTCGCCGGCGGGCTCCTGGTGCTGCTGCGCGTGCTCGCGGGCGTGTTCTGGCTGCTGTCGATCAGCCTCGAGTGGCGTCACATCGTGCACGACGCGTCGCTCGTGATCGACGGCGTGCCCCTGAGTGAAGAGGAGCGGGCCCTCGGACTCGGGTTCGTGTGGGCCGTCGGCGGCGGCGTCCTGCTCTTCGACACCGTCATGGCGATCTTCGTCCTGCGCGGGGGAAACCGCTCGCGGGTCACCGTGCTCGTCCTCTCCGTGCTGTCGATCAGCTTCGCCTTCTCCACCTGGTGGGTGCAGGGGCAGGACATCCGCATCAGCGGCACCCTGTTGAACCTCGGCCTCGACATCCTCGTGTTGCTCGCGCTGTCCAGCCGCAAGGCGGCGGCATACGCGCGGCGCAACGAACGCCGCTGAGCTCACGGCGCCCGAACAGCCGCGGGCCGGTAGCCTGGACGCTGCCGTGCGGCAGGTGAAAGCGAGGCGGCGTGTTCGACAGTCCCCTCTCCGCATCCGCGTACGACATCCTCCAGGTCGCGGCCGATGCCGATGACGAGACGCTGCGCCGTGCCTTCCGGGTGCGGTTGCGCGAGACGCACCCCGACACCGGCGGCGACGCCGTGCGCTTCGTCGAGGTGCAGCGCGCGTGGGAGCTCGTGGGCACGCCCGAGGCGAGAGCGGCCTACGATCGCGGCCGGGGTGCGGTGAGCGCCGCGCCCGAGGCGGAGGGCGCGTGGACCCCGCCGCGCGCGCGGCAGGACACGCGTCCGCGCGCCCGATCGGCCGGCCAGCCGGGTGGCTGGCGGCGCGAGCGCTACCTGACCCTCATCCGCGAGTGGGTGGGGCGCGGCGCGGAGGTGCCCGATCCCTACGACGCGCAGCTGGTGCGCTCGGCGCCGCGCGAGATCCGGCGCCTTCTGGCCGACGCGCTCGCCGAGGAGGCGACCGCCCGCATCGTCGCCGACCTCGGCATGGGCTACAGCGTCTGGCACGACGTCGCCGCATCCGGCCGCAGCGGCGATCTCGACGAGAAGCTCGACCACATCGTGCTCGGCCCGAGCGGTCTGTACGGCGTGCTCTCGGAGGACTTCGGCGGCCCGGTCGGCTTCCGCCGCGGCGAGATCATCGGCCCCGCGGTCGTCGGCGCTCCCGTCAGCGATCTGCTGTCGCGGATGCGGGTCGTCGCCCGTGCCGCGCGGGTGCGCTTCAGCGGCGCCATCGTCGTGCTGCCCGACAACGACCTCGCCCAGCAGATCACCGAGCTCGGCACCGTGCGCGGCACGCCCGTCGTCGTCGCAGGTCGCTCGGCGCTGGCCACCGTGCTGCGTCGCGGCGTAACGGGCGCGCGCGACATCGGCGGCAACGAGGTCTTCGACGTGCGCACGCGCCTCGACGCCACCGTGCGCTTCGTCTGAGCGCACGGCTCGCACCGGATGCGGCGAACAGCCCGCCGCTAGCGTGGAGGTATGGACCCGATCGCCGCGACCTTCCTCATCCTGGGGCTGGCGGTGCTCGCGTTCCTCTCGGGTCGAGTGCCGCTGGAGGTCGTGGCGATCGGCGTCGCCCTCGCCCTGTGGGCGACAGGCGTGCTCACTCTCCCCGAAGCGCTCGCCGGGTTCGGCGACCCTACGGTGCTGTTCATCGCCAGCCTGTTCGTCGTGGCCAGCGCGCTCGAACGAAGCGGCATCACCCGCTGGCTCGGGGGCCTGATCGTCGCGCACGCCGGCCATCGCCGAGGCCCGGTCATCGCCGCACTCGGTGCGCTCGTGGCGGTGCTGACCGCCTTCCTCAGCATCAACGGCGCGGTGGCCGCCCTCGTGCCGGTGGCCGCCGTCATCGCGCGACGCGCCCGCATCCCCGCGTCGAAGGTCATGATCCCGCTGGCGTTCCTCGCGTCGGCTGCCTCGTTGCTCACGCTTACGGGCACACCGGTGAACGTCGTCGTCTCCGAGCTCGCCGAGGCAGAGACCGGCCGAGGGTTCGGCTTCGCCGAGTTCGCGCTCGTCGGGCTCCCCCTGCTGGGCGGCGCCCTCGCCGTCATCATCCTGTTCGGGGACCGTCTGCTGCCCTCCCGACCCGACGCCCTCGCGGAGCCCGCACCCGGGCCGCGTGAGGCGGAGACACTGTCGCTGGTTCCCGAGACCGTGCGCACGGGCGCCGTGCGGACCGTGCGCACGGCGATGCGGCGCGGAGCCCGGCGCACGCTCGTCATCACCGGCGTCATGGTCGTGCTGCTCGCGACGGGGATCGCGCCGCCGGCGGTGGCGGGCCTGGTGGCGGCCGGGGCCCTCGTCCTCACCCGCGTCGTCACGCTGCCGGCCCTGTATCAGGACATCTCGTGGACGACGCTCGTGCTCATCGCCGGCATGATCCCGCTCTCGGCCGCCTTCCTGCAGACGGGCGCGGCGGAGGTCGTGGCCGACGGTGTTCTCCGCGTCGTGGGCTCGGCCGATCCGCACCTCGCGCTGCTCGCGGTCTGCGTCGTGACGGTTGTGCTCGGTCAGTTCATCTCGAACGTCGCGACGGTGCTGATCGTCGCGCCCGTCGCCACGGCGATCGCGGTGAACCTCGGGGTCAGCCCCATCACCTTCCTCATGGCGCTGACCGTCGCCGGCGCAGCCTCCTTCCTGACGCCCGTCGCGACCCCGGCGAACCTCATGGTGCTGAGCCCGGGCGGATACCGCTTCGGCGACTACTGGCGCCTCGGACTCCCGCTCGCCCTTCTCTTCCTCGCCGCGGCCGTGTTCTACGTGCCGCTCATCTGGCGTTTCTGAGCCGACGCCCATCGGCCTCTGTCAGGCTGATGCGGTGATCACCGATGCCGCGCGCGCGTTCCTGTCCGAGTACCACCTCGCCACGCTGTCCACGCTGGGCCGGCACAACCGCATCCACTCGGTGCCGGTCGGCATCACGTACGAGGACGGCGTCGTGCGGGTGATCGGTTCGCGCGGCAGCCAGAAGTTCCTCAACGCCGAGCGCGCGGGCCGTGCGAGCGTCAACACCGTCGACGGTCCGCGCTGGCTCAGCTTCGAGGGGGCGGCGCGCGTCGTCGAGGATGCGGATGCGGTCGCCCACGCCGTCGAGCTCTACACCCGGCGCTACCGCGAGCCGCGTCCGAACCCGGACCGGGTCGTGCTGGAGATCACGGTCGAGCGCGTGCTCGGCTCTCCCGACTTCCGCGCCTGACCGGCGTCGACGGGATCGCTCAGACCAGGCCGAACAGCTCGAGCGGGTGCGTCAGACGCCACCAGGGGCTGGGGCCGTCCACCTCGCCGTCGAGCACGACGTCCACGGTCGACGCGTTCTTCGGGCCGGTCGCGATGAGAGAGCCGACGACCTCGCCCTGCTCACGCGCGTCGCCGAGGTCGAACGAGGTCGCCACCGACGCCGCGGAGCCGTTCCAGAGCACCACATCGGCATCGGCCGCGGTCACGATCGGAACGGTCGTGCCCCACCGCGTCTCCACCCGTCCGACCGTCGTGCCGGCCGCAACCGAGGGCCCCGGCTGCAGCTCCTGCTCGACCTGGGCGAACAGGGCGCGCGTGACCGCATCCCGCGTCTCGACGTCGGGCTGTCCGAGCGTCGCGGCGTAGATGCGCACGGTGGTGTCGCCGATCGTGACGTCCTTCGCGGCGAGCAGGTTGTAGGAGTCGAGGGTGCCCGTCTTGAGGCCGACGACGCCGGGGTCCGCGAGCAGGTTGTTCGTGTTCTCGACGAGACCCGCGCCCGGAAGCTCGACGGAGGGCGTGCGCACGATCTCGGCGATGACCGGGTCTGCCAACGCGCGCTTGGCGACCTCCAGGAGCGCCTCGGGGGTCGCCGTGTTCTCGGCCTCGATGCCGGCGGGGCCGGCGATCGTGATGCCCGCCAGGCCGTGGGCGGCGAGCCAGTCGTTGGCCGCCCGCGCATAGACGGCGTTGTTGGGCCAGATGGTGTCGGCGAGACGGTCGGCGTAGTTGTTCGCGGAGCCCATGAGCATGCCCTGCAGCATCTGGTACTCGCTGAGCGTTCCCCCGACAGGAACATCCAGCGCCGATTCGCCGTTGCGGCGGTACGACCAGTATTCGCGCTCGTCCGCGGCGCTGAAGGCGAACTCCCTGCCTTGCTCGCCTGCCGCAAGGGGCATCTGGTCGAGGACGACCATCGCCGTCACGACCTTGGTGATGCTCGCGATCGACCGGGCATCGGCGCTGGACGCGATGGCCGAGCCCACGCCGTCGACCACGACGGCGGCGCTGCCCTCGCCCGGCCAGGCTCCGATGGCCGCTGCCGCGGGGGTGGGCTCGACGACGGACGCCTGCACGGTGGGGGCGATCGCATGCAGCGGCCAGAGGAGCGTGGTGCCGCAGTACGCCGCGATCACGGCGACGATCAGCCCGATCGGAACGAGCACCCCGGGACGCCACGGGGTGCGGCGCGGGGCGCGGGCGAGCAGGTCTGCGGCGACGGGGGTGAACGATGCGGCGCCCGCGGCCTCGAGCTGCGGAACCGCCCGGGACGCGTGGGTGACGGTGGTCTCATCGACCCAGCTCAGGGCCGTGGTCACCGGCGGCACCACGACCGGCACCGACGCGGTCGCATCCTGCGCGGGAGAGAAGGTGTGCTCCGATGTGTCGTCGAAGCTCGCGGCCGCGATCATCGCCGGAGTGGATGCCGCATCCGCCGGCACGCGCGGCACGTCGATCTGGAGGTCGTCGGGCGGCAGCGGCGCCTCGTCGACGGTCGGCTCGGCGCGTCCGCCGTGGCGCAGCGAACGCCGAGTGGGCGGGGTCGGGCCAGTCACGGTCACTCGCCTACGGTAGCGCGAGCTGCGGGTCTATACTCGGCACGTCAACCACGGGAGTCCGGTGAGCCGGGCTGAGAGGAAGCGGATCCACGCTTCGACCGTCGAACCTGATCCGGATCATGCCGGCGCAGGAAGGAGCATCAATGCACACGTCCACGTCCACATCCGCTCGTCCTTCTCTCACCTCCCGGTGGCGCTGGCGGGTCGTCGACATCGTCGTCGCCAGCGTGATCGGTGTCGCTGCCGGTGTCATCTTCTGGGTCTGGGGCCAGGCCTGGACGCCGCTGAGCACCGCGCTCGCGTTCCTGCCGGGGCTCGAGGGTGTGCTCGCCGGCGGGTGGCTGTTCGCAGGGGTGCTCACGGGGCTCATCATCCGCAAGCCGGGTGCTGCGCTGTACGGCGAGATCGTCGCGGCGGTCGTCTCCATGGCGCTCGGCACGCAGTGGGGCTTCACCACCCTCATCTGGGGCGTCGTGCAGGGCGTGGGGGCCGAGCTCGGCTTCGCACTGTTCGCCTACGCCAACTACCGGCTCTGGGTCGCACTCCTCTCGGGAGCGCTGACCGGACTCGCCGTGGCGCTGCTCGACACCAACTTCTCCTCGCCCGCCGCATACGACATCGGCCCCCGCGCGATCTACTTCGTCTCGGCGGTCGTCTCGGGCATCCTCATCGCGGGGCTCGTCTCGTGGCTGATCGCCCGGGCACTCGCCGCGACGGGGGCTCTCGACCGGTTCGCCTCCGGACGCCAGGCGCGCATCGTCGAAGCCGCCGACGCGGCGTGAGGCAGGGCGCGCGGGTCGTCGCCCGCGGGTGGGGGTGGCGGCACGCGGGCCGCAGGCGCTGGGCCGTCGCCGACCTCGACCTCACGATCGAGCCCGGTAAGCGGGTTCTGCTGCTGGGAGCGAGCGGTGCGGGCAAGTCGACGCTGCTGCGCGCCTTCGCCGGAGTGCTGGGCGGCGATGAGGACGGCGAGGCCACGGGGGAGCTGACCGTCGACGGTCAGCCCCCCGCATCCGTCCGCGGTGTCGCAGGCATGGTGCTGCAGGACCCCGACGCGCAGGTGATCCTCGCCCGCGTCGGCGACGACGTCGCGTTCGGCTGCGAGAACCTCGGGGTGCCCGCCGACGAGATCTGGCCGCGAGTCGGTGAAGCGCTGGATGCGGTGGGGCTGTCGGTGCCGCTCGACCACCCCACGTCCGCGCTGTCGGGCGGACAGAAGCAGCGGCTCGCGCTCGCCGGTGCGCTGGCCATGCGCCCGAAGCTCCTGCTGCTCGACGAGCCGACGGCCAACCTCGATCCCGATGGCGCTCGGCAGGTGCGGGATGCGGTCGCCGCGGTCGCCGCCCGTACCGGGGCGACGCTCGTCGTCGTCGAGCACCGCGTCGACCTGTGGGCCGATCTCGTCGACCGCGTCGTCGTACTCGCGCCCGAGGGCGGGGTGCTCGCGGACGGCGTTCCCGCCGACGTCTTCGCCGCGGCCTCGGACGCCCTGACGCGGGCCGGGGTCTGGGTGCCGGGAGTGCCGGTGCAGACCACCCGGCGCCCGCGCACCGCTGAGGCGTCGCCGCTCGTGATCGGCGCCGGCCTCGCGGTCGGGCGCCGGCGGATCGGACGCCGCGAGGCGCTCGCCGCCGCATCCGGGATCGACGTGCAGCTGAGCGCGGGGCGGGCGCTCGCGATCACGGGAGCCAACGGGGCCGGCAAGTCCACGCTCGCGCTGACCCTGGCGGGGCTGCTGCCGCCGATCGGCGGTCAGGTGCGAGCTGCGGATGCGTTGGCCGCCGGCGTCGGATCCGACCCCTCGCGCTGGCGCGCCGCCCAGCTGCTCACGCGCATCGGCACCGTCTTCCAGGATCCGGAGCACCAGCTGCTGACCGCGCGCGTGCGCGACGAGCTCGCCGTCGGTCCTCGCGCGCTGGGGCTCTCCGAGGCGGAGGTCGCCGCGCGGGTCGATCCGCTGCTCGAACGTCTGCGTCTGGGACGCCTCGCGGAGGTGAACCCCTTCACGCTCTCCGGCGGGGAGAAGCGCCGACTGACCGTCGCGGCGGTCCTCGCGACCGCGCCCCGCGTCATCCTGCTCGACGAACCGACCTACGGGCAGGACGCGCGCACCTGGGGGAGCTCGCGGACTTGATCGACGAGCTCCGCGCCGACGGCACCGCGATCGGCTTCGTCTCGCACGATCCCGCCCTCGTCGCGGCGCTCGCCGACGACGAGCTGCGGCTGGGGCGGGCCTCGTGAGCCTGTTCGCGATCGACGCCTCGGTCAGCCCGTTGGGCCGGATCAACCCGGTCGCAAAGCTCGCCGCGACCCTCGTCGTCTCCGTCACCCTCCTGCTCTCGATCGATCCCGTCTCCGCGGCCGTCACTCTCGCCGCCACGCTCGTGCTCCTCGCCTTCTCGCGGCTGCGGGCGCGCGAGGTCTGGCTGCGCGTGTGGCCGATCGGAGTCGCGGCGCTCATCGGCGGCGCGGCGACCGTGTTGTACGGCCGGCCCTCCGGCACGGTGTTCTTCGAGTGGGGGCTCGTGCGCGTCAGCGAGGGATCCCTCTCGCTCGCAGCCGCCATCGTGCTGAGGGTGCTGGCGATCGCGCTGCCGTCGGTCGTCCTCTTCATCACGACCGACCCGACCGATCTCGCCGACGGTCTGGCCCAGCTGCTGCGCCTGCCCGCCCGCTTCGTGCTCGGTGCGCTCGCGGGCCTGCGCCTGGTGGGGCTGCTCGTCGACGACTGGCGCGAGCTCGCGCTGGCGCGGCGCGCACGCGGGGTGGCCGACCGCGGCCGCATCCGTCGATTCCTCGGTCAGGCGTTCGCCCTGTTCGTGCTGTCCATCCGTCGCGGCACGAAGCTCGCGACGGCGATGGAGGCCCGCGGCTTCGGATCCGACGCCCCGCGCACCTGGGCCCGGCCGTCGCGGCTCGGCTGGCGCGATGCCGTGCTGCTCGCCCTCGCGGCGGTGATCGCTGCCGCATCCGTGACCGCCGCGGTGCTCGCCGGCACCTGGACCCTGGTCTTCGCCCTCTGACGCTTTCGGGCGCCGCCCGCTGTTCGCCTCGCACCGCCCGCTGTTCCCCTGTCTGAAATCGAGCCGTAGGCGTCGATTTCAGACAGGGGAACAAGAAGCCCGCGTGCTCGCCTGTCACAGATCGAGCGCAGCGCGTCGATCTGTGACAGGCGAGCGGGGTGGGTCGCGAGCAACGGGGGGGCAGGCGAGCGGGGGGGGGGGGCAGGGGTACGCGGGGTGGGTCGCGAGGGAGGGCGTGACGGTGGGACCCGGTGCCGCGTAGGGTGGAACCCGATACCGACGTACGAAGGAGAACGTATGGATGTCGCGGGTGCATCCGCGCTGGTCACGGGCGGCGCGAGCGGACTCGGCTGGGCCACGGCGCAGCGACTCGCCGCCGACGGGGCACACGTCGTGCTCGTCGATCTGCCGTCCTCGGCGGGCGCGGAACGGGCGGCCGAGCTGGGCGGCACGTTCGCCGCGGCAGACGTCACGAGTCCGGAGCAGATCGCGGATGCGGTGGCCGCCGCATCCGCCGTCGCGCCCCTTCGTGTGGTCGTCAACTGTGCGGGCATCGCCCCGCCGGCGAAGGTGCTGGATCGCGAGGGCACCCCGACGCCGCTCGGCGACTTCGAGAAGCTCGTGCGCGTGAACCTCGTCGGCACTTACAACGTCATCGCCCAGGCGTCTGCCGCCATCGCCCGCACCGAGCCGGCCGCGGGCGGTGACCGCGGCGTCATCGTGAACACCGCGTCGGTCGCCGCGTTCGACGGCCAGATCGGGCAGCCGGCCTACTCGGCATCGAAGGGCGGCGTGCACGCGATGACCCTCCCGATCGCCCGAGAGCTCGCCCGCCACGCGATCCGGGTCGTCACGATCGCACCGGGCATCATGGAGACGCCCATGCTCGCGGGCCTGCCGCAGCCCGCGCAGGACTCGCTCGGTCAGCAGGTGCCGTACCCCGCCCGACTCGGGCGTCCGGACGAGTACGCCGGTCTCGTGGCCGAGATCGTGCGCAACGGCTACCTCAACGGCGAGACGATCCGTCTCGACGGAGCGATCCGGATGGCGCCGCGATGAGCGCCGACTCGATCCTGGTGGAGATCGCCGACGGCCTCGCCCGCGTGACGCTGAACCGGCCCGATCGCCTCAACGCGATGGACTTCGCGATGGGCGAGCGCTGGCGGGACGCAGCGCGACAGGTCACCTCGGACCCCGCGGTCGGTGCCGTGCTGCTGGATGCGGCGGGGCCGGCCTTCTGCGCCGGCGGCGACGTGATCTCCATGGCGACCTCCGGCGCCGGCGGCAGCGATGTCACCGCGGCGGCGCACGTGATCCACGAGGGCATCCGCGCGTTCACCGAGTCCCACGTGCCCGTGGTCGCGGCGGTCCAAGGCGCGGTCGCCGGGGGAGGGCTCGGCCTGATGCTCACGGCGGACTACATCGTCGCGGCGGAGGGTGCGAAGTTCGTCAGCCGCTACGCGAACATCGGTCTCACGCCCGACCTCGGCGTCTCGACCCTGCTGGCCGCCGCCGTCGGCCCGCGCCGCGCGCTGCAGCTGCTGCTCCAGGACCGCACACTGTCGGCTCCGGAGGCGCTCGAATGGGGGCTCGTCGCGGAGGTGGTCGCCGATCCCGCATCCCGCGCTCTCGACATCGCCCGTTTCTGGCTCGAGGGCGCGACGGGCGCGTTCGGCCAGGCCAAGAGGCTCCTCCGCTCGGGCGTCGACCGGTCGTTCGCCGAGAACCTCGACGACGAGGCGCGCACGATCGGCGCGGCCTTCGACACCCCCGAGGCGAAAGCCCGCATCCAGGCGTTCGCCGCCGCATCCGCCCGCCGCGCGTGACGCCGACGTCTCAGACGTACCAAGGAGATCCCATGACTGAGCAGAAGCCGCTCGCCGGCAAGACCATCCTGATGTCCGGCGGTAGCCGCGGTATCGGCCTCGCGATCGCGCTGCGCGCGGCGCGCGACGGCGCGAACATCGCCCTGCTGGCCAAGACCGACACCCCGCATCCGAAGCTCGAGGGCACCGTGCACACCGCGGCGGCAGCGATCGAGGAAGCGGGCGGGCACGCGTTGCCCCTCGTGGGCGATGTGCGCAATGAGGACGACATCA
Source organism: Microbacterium sp. KU4F (assembly GCF_056868075.1). NCBI lineage: Bacteria > Bacillati > Actinomycetota > Actinomycetes > Micrococcales > Microbacteriaceae > Microbacterium > Microbacterium sp. KU4F. The sequence continues at coordinate 2,507,740 of NZ_CP200324.1, forward strand.
CGCAGGCCGTGCTGACCGCCCACGGGGAGTTCGGCGGCATCGACGTCGTCGTCAACAACGCGTCGGTCATCGACCTGTCCGGCTCTCTCGAGCTCGCGACGAAGAAGTACGACCTCATGCAGGACGTCAACGTGCGGGGCACCTTCCTGCTCTCCCGCGCCGCGGTGCCGATGCTGAAGGATGCGCCGAACCCGCACATCCTGTCGCTGTCGCCGCCGCTGAACCTGTCGCCGCGGTGGCTCGGCGCCCACACGGGCTACACGCTCGCGAAGTACGGGATGACGATGGCGACCCTCGGCATGGCCGCGGAGTTCGCGGATGCGGGCATCGCGGCCAACACGCTGTGGCCGCGGACGACGATCGCGACCGCCGCCGTGCAGTTCTCCCTGGGCGGCGAGCGGATGATGGCCGTCAGTCGCACCCCCGAGATCTACGCGGACGCGGCGTACGAGGTGATCACGCGGCCTGCGCGCGAGTACACGGGCCAGACGCTCATCGTCGAGGACGTGCTGGCCGAGGCGGGCGTGACCGACCTCTCCGGCTACGCCGCCGTGCCCGGCACCCCCGACTCGGCGATGTTCCCCGACATCTTCCTCGACTGAGCGCGGACGGGCGGCTCGCACCTGTCACACAGGCAGGGCCTCCTACCCTTGCGCAGTGTCATTCTCCGCGCATCGACCCGGTCGCTTCGGCTCCGACGGCCGCATCGACCTCGAATCGCAGGCCGAAGAGGAGGCGTTGTACCTGAGCGACGTCCGTCCCTCCGATGACGTCGCGACCGGCCCGACCGAGGTGATCGACCCGATCGACGAACCCGAGGCCGAGCCGCGGCCCGAAGCGTCGGTTCCCGATCCCGCGCCTCCCGTGGTGCGCGAGCGCCGGAGCCCGCGCCGCCGTCCCCGGCAGCCGCTCTCGCGTACCCTCGCGGTGCTCGGCGGCGCCGACGGAGAGGTGCTCGACGACGTGCCCGGCGAGACGCCGCGCTTCGTGCAGATGTTCTTCGTGCTGGTCGGCACGGCGCTCGTCTCCGCCCTCTCGATGGGGTTCGCACTCGTCACCGGTGTGCAGATCGCGGTCTGGGCCGCCGTGCCGCTGGCGATCATCTGGGCGCTCATCATCTTCAACCTCGACCGCTTCCTCACCTCGACAATGCGCTCGACCCGGAACGTGTGGCGGCTGCTCGGTCTCGCCTTCCCCCGCGTCATCATGGCGGCGCTCATCGGCATCGTCGTCGCCGAGCCGCTCGTGCTGCAGGTCTTCCACAACGACATCGCGCGAGAGGTCAACTCGACCAACGTGGTGCAGGCGCAGTCCGATCAGGATGCCGTCACGAACGGGCCCGAGAAGCAGGCCCTTGATGCCGCATCGGCCTCGCTCGCCGCCCTGCAGAACCAGGCGGCGACCGGTATCGTCGCGGGAACCTCCTCCACCTCGGCAGAGTCGGTCGCCGCGCAGGCGAACGTGGACCAGCTCACCCAGCAGCTCGCCGCGCAGCAGGGCGTGATCGATCAGGCCCGCGCGCTGTACCAGTGCGAGCTGACCGGCGAGGGAGCGGGCACCGTCCCCGGCTGCACCGGTGTGCAGGGATCGGGTACGAGCTCGGACGCCGCCCAGGCGCAGCTCACCCAGGCGCAGTCCGCGTACGACGCCCTCGCGACGCAGCTCAGCCAAGCGCAGGCCGCCCTCACCTCCGCCAACGCCGCCGGAACGGATGCGGCCGCCGCATCCGCCGAGCAGAACAAGAAGCAGGCCGAGGACCAGCTGCCGGCGGCGCAGGCGCAGTACGACGCTGCTCTCGCCGCCTACAACGAGCGCGCCGCATCCATCGCGGGAGGCAACGCGCAGGCGGTCGGGCTGTTGAGTCAGATCAGCGCGCTCGAACGCCTGTCCGAGCGCGAGCCGACCCTGGCGTGGGCGCACTGGCTCATCGCGGCGCTGTTCTTCATGATCGAGCTGCTGCCCGTGCTCGTGAAGGTGCTGACGAGTTTCGGCGACCCGTCCATCTACGAGAAGGCCGATGCCCTCCGCCGGCAGGTCTCGCTCGACCGGGTGACCGCGAAGACGTGGCACGAGCGTGCGGCGATCGTCACCGCACCCGCGCCACCCGCATCCGGCCCTCCCGCCGTCTCTTAGCGGGCTAGCCCGGCGACCTCTCCACCCGCGAGACTGCATTTCGAGCACGAGATCACGGGTATTACCCATGATCTCGTGACGGAGATGCAGTCTCGTGCGCCGGGAGGCTCCGCGGATGCGGGCTACGCCGGTTCCCAACGGAGGACGGCATCGAGCAGGTCCGCCGTCGGGTGGATGCCGTCGAGCCGGAGGGCCGGTTTGCCGAGTGCGGCAAGCCACGCTTCGTGGGTGGTCCGGCTCCGTCCGTCGAACTCCGGATCGTCGTAGCTCTGCGCCCAGTCGCGGAACACGTCCCACGCCGCATCGTTGAGGGGGCCGCACTCTCGCCGGCGCCGCTCCCGTGCCTCGAGCCGCCGCATCCGTTCCGTCGGATCCAGCGTGACGAAGACGACGGCGTCGCACTCCGCGGCGATGCTGTCGCCCCACCCCATCATCGAGCCGGAGAGCACCCATGCCGGACGGGGCGCGAAGATCGCCCGCATGAGTGCCACCCGATCGGCATCCGCGCGCTTCGTGGTGAACGGCGGGTCGGTGGGTAGCCAGAAGTAGTCGTCCGCGTCCGCGTGCGGCACGCTCCACGCGGACGCGAGGGCGGCGCCGAGTGTCGTGGTGCCGCTGCCGCTCGCTCCCAGGATGTGGATCCGTGCGCGGCGCATGTGTCCCATCCTCGCAACGCATGCCGCATCCGTCACCCCGGCCCGTGAGCTCGGCAGGGGCAGCATACGGACCGGGACAGGATGCGGTGGCGTGCCGCATCCGTCCGGGGTGCGATCGTCCGCCGCGCGCGTGCCGCCACACTTCTGCGCAGATGCGCCAGTTAACGACAGCTGCATCTGCGCAGAAGTGGCGCATCTGCGCAACTGCGACGCAACTCGGGCAGGGGGAGGGGAGAGCCCCCGGGGTCAGATGAGGCCGTGGCGAGCGAAGGCGTTGTGCACGCCGTCGTCGAGCACCGCGGTCGTGACCTCGTCGGCGAGGTCCTTCAGCTCCTGTGCGGCGTTGCCCATCGCGATCCCGGTGCCGCACACCTGGAACATCTCGACGTCGTTCCAGCTGTCGCCGATGCCGATCGCGTCGGCGGCGTCGATCCCGAGGTGGTCGAGCACGGCCGTGATCGCCGAGCCCTTCGTGACGCCCTGCATGCCGATCTCGCCGTTGGTCCCACCGGGGAGGGGGATGCTGCCCGGGACGACGTGGAAGCGGTCGCCGAGCTCGGACTGCGCGCGAGAGACCGCATCCGTCGAGTCGCTGAGGAAGACCGCCTTGGCGACGCGGGCGCGGTCCACCGTGGCCAGATCGCGGAAGCGGGGTCGACCCTGCGGCGCCTTCTGCGGCCCGTCAGCGGCGAGCTGGGCGCGCAACGACGAGAGCATCGCGACGACGGCCGCCTGCACCTCGGCCGAGGCGTATACGGCCTCGTCGGTCTGGAGGAAGTAATGGATGTCGTGCGAGCGGAAGAACCGCTCGAGCCGGTCGACCGCATCCGCCGGCATGGGCTCGGCGACGATCTCCTCGTCGCCTGCGACGGCGTACGCGCCGCCGTTGGTGATCGCGCCGTCGAAGCCGATCTCCCGCACAGCCGGGTGGATGTCGCCGGCCGAGCGTCCGGTGCTGAGGTACACGAGGGTGCCGCGCGCGCGGGCGGTGCGGATCGCGGTCACCGTGGACGGGGCGATCATGGTGCCGTGATCGAGGATCGTGCCGTCGACGTCGAGGAATGCGATGCGGGGAGGGGTCACGATGATCCATTCTCCCCGCTTCCGCCTGGGAGGCGTATCGGGGTGAGTCGGGCAGGACGGCACAGGCGTGTGCCCACGAGACGTTCCGCGGGGAACGGTCGTGGGCACACGCGGCAGGTGGCGTCAGCGGGTGAGGCTGGCGCCGTTCGTGCGGATGACCTCGGCGTACCAGCCGAACGACTTCTTCTCGAAGCGCTCGAGCGTGCCGCTGCCGTCGTCGTTGCGGTCGACGTAGATGAAGCCGTACCGCTTGCTCAGCTGCGCGGTGGAGGCGCTGACGATGTCGATGCAGCCCCACGAGGTGTAACCGAGCACGTTCACGCCGTCGGTGATCGCCTCGCCGACCTGCACGAGGTGGTCGTTGAGGTAGGCGATGCGGTAGTCGTCGATGACGGTCTTGACGCCGTCGACCTCGACCAGCTCGTCCCTGGCCCCCAGGCCGTTCTCGACGATGAACAGCGGCTTCTGCCAGCGGTCCCAGAACTGGTTGAGCACGAGGCGAAGACCCACGGGATCGATCTGCCAGCCCCACTCGCTGGCCTCGAGGGTCGGGTTCGGAACACCGCCCATGATGTTGCCCTCGCCCGTGACCTTCTTGGCGGGGTCGGCAGTCTGAGCGACCGACATGTAGTAACTGAACGAGACGAAGTCGACCGTGTTGGTCAGGTCCTCGCGGTCCTGGTCGGTGATCTCCAGCTCGATGCCCTTCTCGCGGAGCGTCCGCAGGAAGTAGCCGGGATACGCACCGCGGGTGTGCACGTCGCCGTAGACGAGGTTGGAGTGGTCGAAGTCCATGACCGCGAGCGCGTCGGCGGGTGACGGCGTCAGCGGGTACACGGGCATCGACAGCACCATGCAGCCGATCTGCGCGTTCGGCGCGACCTCGCGGGCGATGCGCGTCGCGCGGGCGGATGCGACCAGCTCGTGGTGCATGGCCTGGTACAGCTGAGCGTCGCTCAGCTGCTCCTTCGGGGTGTTGATGCCGCCGGACATGAACGGCGCGTGCAGCAGAGAGTTGATCTCGTTGAAGGTCAGCCAGTACTTCACGCGCGAGCCGTAGCGCTCGAACAGGGTGCGGGCGTAGTTCTCGTAGAAGCCGATGAGGCGGCGGTCGGTCCAGCCGTCGTAGGTCTCGGCCAGGTGCAGCGGCGTCTCGTAGTGCGAGATCGTCACGAGCGGTTCGATACCGTGCTTCTCGAGTTCGTCGAGCACGCGGTCGTAGAACGCGAGGCCCTCCTCGTTGGGCTCGGCCTCGTCGCCCTTCGGGAAGATGCGGCTCCACGCGATCGAGAAGCGGTAGACGCCGAAGCCCATCTTGGCGAAGAGGGCGATGTCCTCCGCGTAGCGGTGGTAGAAGTCGATGGCCTCGAGCTTGAGGTTGTCGGCCGTGGGCTCAGCCGTGCGCGGGCCGACGATGCCGCGGGGCATGACGTCCTGGACCGACAGACCCTTGCCGCCCTGATCGTAGGCGCCCTCGACCTGGTTGGCGGCGGTGGCGCCGCCCCAGAGGAAGCCCTGGGGGAACGGGGTGGTGGTGCTCATGGTTCTCTTCCGTTTCGTATCTGGGGATGCGGCGTGCGGGCGGGAGCACGCGCCCCCGCCCGCACGGGGTGTCACTTGGCCGCGACGGCCTGCTCGACGGCGACCGCGAAGAACAGCGGCTCGCCGTGCGCGATCGGCCCGGATGCGGGCGAGGCGACGGTCGGGTACAGGTCGGAGTTGGTCACGATGACGGGGGTCGTCAAGTCGTAACCGGCCGCGGCGATCGCCTCGATGTCGAACTCGACCAGCAGGTCGCCCTTGCTCACCTGCTGACCGCCGGTGACCTTGAGGCTGAAGTGCTCACCCGCGAGCTTGACGGTGTCGATGCCGATGTGGATCAGCACCTCGGCGCCGTCCGCATGACGCAGGCCGATCGCGTGACCGGTCGGGAACGCGGCGGCGACGGTCGCATCGAACGGCGCATACAGCGCTCCGCTGCGGGGGATGATCGCAACGCCCTGACCGAGCGAACCGTCGGCGAAGGCCGCATCCGGAGTCTCGGACAGCGGCACGACGGTGCCGTCGACCGGGCTGAAGACCTCCAGATCGGTGCTGTCAGCGGCAGTCGCCGCATCCGTGGTGGGCTCCTTGAAGCCCACGATCACCGTGAGCAGGAACGGGATGATGATCGCGGCGCCCAGGCCGAGCACGAGGAACACCATGTTGCCGTTGCCGAGCAGCGCGGGGATCGCGAGGCCGGACGGCACCACGAACGCGGTCGAGAACACGCCGCCGAGCGAGATGATCGCGCCACCCACGGCACCGCCGACGATTCCGAAGGCGAACGGGCGCTTGAGGGGCAGGTTCACACCGTAGATGGCGGGCTCGGTGACGCCGGCCAGGAAGCCCGAGAGCGTCGCGGGAGCGGCGAGCGATCGACGGTTCTTGTCCTTCGTGCGCGCCCAGACGCCGGCGACGGCCGCGGCCTGCGCGAGCACCGCGGCGAAGACGGGAGCGATCAGCAGCATCTGGCCGGTGGTCTGCAGTTCGAGCTGGAACAGCGGCACGAGGCCCCAGTGCAGACCGAAGATCACGAAGACCTGCCACAGGCCGCCCATGACCGCACCGCCCAGCCACGGCACGGTCTCGAAGACCCAGCCGATGCCCGATCCGACCCAGCCGCTGACGATCGCGGAGATCGGGCCGATGACGACGAAGACGAGCGGCACGGCGATGAGGACGACGATCATCGGGGTGACGAAGCGGCGGACGGCCGCGGGCAGCTTCGCGTAGAGGAAGCGCTCGGCATGGCTCTGCAGCCAGACCACGATGATGATCGGGATGACGCTCGAGACGTAGCTGACCATCGTGAACGGGATCCCGAAGAAGGTCAGGTCAGGAGCCCCGACGAGTGCCGTGATGCTCGGATAGACGAGTGCGCCGGCGATGGCGAGCGACGTGAACTCGGACGCCTTGAAGTAGCGGGCGGCTGTGATCGCGAGCGCGAGGGGCAGGAAGTTGATGAACGCATCCGACAGGGCGTTCAGAACGATGTAGGTCGACGTGGTCGTGTCGATCCAGCCGAACGTCACTGCGGCGGCGAGGAACGCCTTCAGCAGCCCCGTGCCGGCCAGGGCCCAGAGCGCGGGCGTGAAGATCGCGGAGATCATCGAGATGAAGCGGTTGAACAGGTTGCCCTTGGGGGCGTCCTCGGCGGGTGCGGAAGAATCGCCGGAGCCGCCGAACTTCGAGATCTTGCCCATCGCGGCGAAGACCTCGGGCACCTCGTTGCCGATGACGACCTGGTACTGGCCTCCCGCCTGCGCGGTGGTCACGACGCCGGGGACGGCCTTGATGGCAGCCGCATCCGCCTTGCTCTCGTCCTTGAGGACGAACCGGAGGCGCGTCATGCAGTGGACCAGCGAGGTGACGTTCTCCTCGCCGCCGACGCCCTTCAGGACGCCCGCTGCTGTCTTCGAGTAGTCCATCTCGGACTCCCTCTTTCCGCCGAATCAGTGCGGCACTCGAGTGGGGGACGCGCCGGGTCGGGTCGTTTCCGGGCAACAAAAAAACCTGAACTCGTTCACCGTCGTTCAAGACGATGTGAGTTCAGGTTTTGCCTGCTGCCGCAGTAACAATCCGTCGCGTCCGCAGAGCGACGACGCCCTGCGCGAGTTACCGTAGCACCTCTTCGATGCCGCCGCCAGCGTCTCCCGGATCGGTCTTGGCGCCCACCTGGGACGCGAGTCGCTCGACGTGCACGATGAGATACAGCAGCTCCTCGTCGGTCAGGTCCGACCCCGTGGCGGCGCGCACATAGGCCTTCACCTGCTCGGCGATCGCGTAGGAACGCGGGTAGCTGTGCTTGGCGAACTCGAAGAACGAGGTGTCGTTCGATCGCAGCATGGTCTTGGAGACCAGTCGCTGCAGCAGGAACTGCACGTGCAGGATGAACCGCGCGTAGTCGGGGCTCTCGACGTCGAGGGTGACCCCGAGCCCCGTCTCGACGGTGGTCGCCACGTGCTGCACGCGTCGGAACAGCAGGGCCGCCGTGCCGTTGGGCTCGTCGCGCGTCGCGTTCAGCAGGTGCATCGTGAGGAAGACGGCCTCCTCGGGCGGCAGCTCCCGATCCAGCGCGGTCGCGATGTGGGCGGCCATGTGCTCGGCCGCGCGGAACTCGTGCGGATGCAGCACCCGCAGCTCGGGCATGTGGGTCGCGGGAATGCGCACGCCCTGGTCGAGGCGTTCCAACACGTACTGGATGTGGTCGATGACCGGAATCACGAGGCGCCGACCGAGGTGGTGGCCGAGTTCGCGTTCGGCCAGATCGACCGCGCCGGTAACAGCCTCGATCACCGGATAGGGCACGTCTGTGAGCAGCTGCCGCTCCCGATCGCCCTCGGCGCCGGAGTCGAGGATGAACGTCTTCTCGACCTTCGTGGGATCCGGTCGGTCCTCGGGCTTCAGTTGGAAGCCGAGGCCGCGCCCCATGAGCACGCGCTCGCGGCCGTGCTCGTCGATCGAGATGACGACGTTGTTGTTGAGGACCTTGTGCGCGACGACGTGATTCTCGCGCGCGCCGTCGCGCCCTTCGGGTGAGGGCATGCGTGCATCCTAACGGGGCCGGGGATTCCTGGCCCGGCCTCACGCCGTTCGCCGAGCGAGCATCCGTTCGCCGAGGGAGCACTCCATCGGATGCTCATCGGATGATCGGGTGCTCACTCGGCGGGCTCTGTCGGCGCCGTCGCGCCCAGGGCCCTGGCAGCCGCGCACCGGTAGCCTGGAGGGTATGACCGACCAGCCCCCCATCCGCACGACTGTGCCGCGCGATGCCGCATCCGCCGTGCGCCAGGTGCGCCCCCGCACCGAGGGCTGGTCGCAGCAGAAGGACGAGAGCGGCCGACCGCTCCTCCAGTTCGCCAGCCCCAAGCGCGGCAAGCCGCCGGTGCACCTGGCCGACCTCACGCACGAGCAGCGCGCCGAGAAGCTCGTCGAGCTCGGATTCCCGAAGTTCCGCGCAGCAAGCTCGAGAAGCACTACTTCACGCACTACACGAGCGATCCCGCGCTCATGACGGACCTGCCCGCGTCCGGCCGCGAGGAGCTCGTCGCGGGCCTGCTGCCTCCGCTGCTGACCGAGGTGCGCCGGCTCGAGACCGATCGCGGCGACACGATCAAGTTCCTCTGGAAGCTGCACGACGGGGCCCTCGTCGAATCCGTGCTCATGCGCTATCCCGGCCGCATCACGCTGTGCGTCTCGTCGCAGGCCGGATGCGGCATGAACTGCCCATTCTGCGCGACCGGTCAGGCGGGTCTGACCCGCAACATGAGCGCCGCGGAGATCATCGAGCAGATCGTCCGCGCGAATCGTCTGATCCGTGACGGCGGTCTCGGACCCGCCGAGCACCCGGACGAGCGCGTCACCAACATCGTGTTCATGGGCATGGGGGAGCCGCTGGCGAACTACGCCAGAGTCATGCACGCGGTGCGTGTGATGACCGACAAGAAGCATGGTCTGGGCATGAGCGCGCGCGGCATCACGGTCTCGACGGTGGGACTCGCCCCCGCCATCCGCAAGCTCGCCGACGAGGACATCCCGGTGACCTTCGCCCTGTCGCTGCACGCGCCCGACGATCAGCTGCGCGACGAACTCATCCCCGTGAACTCACGGTGGAAGGTCGACGAGGTGCTGGACGCCGCGCGCGGCTACTTCGAGAAGACCGGTCGGCGCGTGTCGATCGAGTACGCGCTGATCAAGGACATGAACGACCACGCGTGGCGCGCGGATCTGCTGGCAGAGAAGCTCAATGCGCGCGGTCGCGGCTGGGTGCACGTCAATCCGATTCCGCTGAACCCCACTCCCGGCTCGGTCTGGACCTCGTCCGAGCGCCCGGTGCAGAACGAGTTCGTGCGGCGGTTGAACGATGCGGGCATCCCGACGACGCTCCGCGACACCCGTGGCAAGGAGATCGACGGCGCGTGCGGTCAGCTGGTGGCGACCGAGGAGGACCAGGCGGTCGCGGCGGCGACCCCGGTCGACTGATCCGCCGCCGATAGCCTCCCGGTGGCGCCCCCGACGCGATAGCGTCGTCGCACAGGGGAGGGTGCGATGCCGCAGATCGTGTGGGTGATTCTGTTCATCCTCGTGTTCGCGAGCGTCGCGGCCTGGGTGGCCCGCAGGCTGCTGGGGATGCCGATCGGGTGGATCCGGCCCTTCGTGACGGGCGTGCTGGTGGTCATCGCCGGCGCTCCGCTGGCGCTGTGGGCCCTGCAGCAGGCCGACGTCGTCGGCGGCGACGTCCTCACGGTCGACGACGCGATCGGCGCGCTGTTCCTGCTGCTGACCATCGGGTGGCTGTTCGCGATCGACGTCATCGCGATCGTCGCGCTCGAGTTCCTCTGGCCGACCCGGCCGCTGCGCAATCCGATCGTCGTGGTACGGGACATGTTCCGCCGCCGCGACCGCGCGCGCCGCTACGCCGAGATCATCGCGATCGCCTCGCGGCACGGGCTCGGCGTGTACCGCGGCCGGCATCGGCCCGATCGCGAGGAGCTGCCGGCGGCGATCGTCGCCGCACTGAACGACGCGGGCGTCACGTTCATCAAGATCGGCCAGGTTCTCTCCGCCCGCGACGATGTGCTGCCGCCGGAGTTCACGACCGCCCTGTCGACGCTGCAGATGGAGACCGTGCCGATCCCGTGGGTCGAGGCACGCCACGCGATCGAGACGCAGCTCGGCAGGCCGCTCGAAGAGGTCTTCGCGCACGTCGACGAGACGCCGTTGGCGGCCGCATCCGTCGCGCAGGTGCACGCGGCGACGCTGCAGGACGGCCAGGAGGTCGTCATCAAGATCCAGCGCCCGAGCGCGCGCGCCCAGGTCGCGACCGACCTCGACATCGTCGAGCGTCTGGCGGCGGATGCGGAACGCCACACGACGTGGGCCCGCGACTACGGCGTGACGGCGCTGGCCGCGGAGTTCGCGAGGTCGCTGCGGGAGGAGCTGGACTACCGCATCGAGGCGGCGAACACCGAGATGCTGCGCGGGGCCGCGGCCCGCTCGACGCTCACCCCGCTCGCGGTGCCGAAGGTCTTCGCGCAGTACACGACCGCGCAGATGCTCGTGCAGGAGCGCGCCGAGGGCATCCCCTTCGGACACGTCGACGCATCGACGCTGGACTCGGATGCGGCGACGAGGATCGCCGACGGGGTCGTCGACGCCGTCTTCGAGCAGATCGCCGTTCGGGGGGTCTTCCACGCCGACCTGCATCCGGGCAATCTCATGCTCGCGGACGACGGCACCGTGACGCTCATCGACTTCGGTTCCGTCGGGGTGCTCGAGAAGAGCATGCGCCGCCTGCTGCTTCCGCTGCTGGTGGCCATCGCGAACGAGGACGACGTCGCCGCGACCGACATCGTGCTCATGCTCGTGACCCCTCCCGACACCGACACCTTCGACCAGGTCGCGCTGCAGCACGACATCGGCGTGATCCTGACCCGCATGCACAACGCGGGAGTGGACCAGAACGTCTTCGCCGCCCTCGTGGACGTCATGCGGCACCATCGGCTCGCGCTCCCGCCCTCGCTCCTGCTGGTGTTTCGCACGCTGGCCTCGTTGGAGGGGTCGCTGCGGCGCCTGCGTCACGACTACGACATGGTGGGTCGTGCGCTGTCGCAGGCACCTTCCTTCACGCGCGCGTTGACCTCGCCGAAGAGCTTCGCGCTCACGGCGCAGACGCAGGCGGCGATCGTGGGCGAGCAGCTGCGGCGACTGCCGCGGACGATCTCGACTCTCAGCCAGCAGCTCGAGGACGGCACGTTCTCGGTGCGTCTGCGCAGTTTCGACGACGCGACCGGTCGAGGCTTCGTCGAGCAGCTGTTCTCGCGCTTCACGACCACGCTGGTCGGCATCGCCCTCGTGATCTCCGCGGTCCTGCTGGGCGTCTCGGACGCGGGGCCGCACCTCACCGCGCAGGTGCCGCTGTTCCCGTTCCTCGGTGCGGTGGTCGGCCTCGGCGGGCTGCTCCTGCTGCTGCGGAGCCTTCGCGCCGCCTTCGAGCGAAGGCGATAGGCGCCTGCCGACCCTCGCCGTCTCAGACCCCGCTAGCGTGGACGGGTGCGGCGAAGAAGCGACGGGATGCGGCGATGACCGCGTACAGCGCAGGACTCCTCCTCTTCCGGCCCGACACCGCTGAGGTGCTGATCGCGCACATGGGCGGCCCGTTCTGGCAGCGCAAGCAGGCGGGGGCGTGGTCGATCCCGAAGGGGGAGTACGACCCCGCATCCGAGGATCCGCTCGCCGCCGCCGAGCGGGAGTTCCGCGAGGAACTGGGGCTCACACCGCCCGCCGGCGAACGGGTGGAGCTCGGCGAGTTCCGCTACTCGTCGGGCAAGCGCCTGCGTGTGTTCGCGCTGGACGCCGACGGCTTCGCTCTCGTCGGCATGCAGTTCGGGGAGTTCGCGCTGGAGTGGCCGCCGCATTCGGGGCGCATGGAGTCGTTCCCCGAGGTCGACCGTGCCGAATGGGTGCGGGTCGACGATGCACGAGACCTGTTGGTCGCCGCGCAGCGCCCCGTGCTCGATGCCCTCGCCCCGCACCTGGATCGGTGATGCTCCCGCGCATTGTGTATACCCAAAGCGCTCTGAGTGTCGGCGGGTGGCGCCCCGGCGGGGATTGTGCATACACTGTGCGAGTTCATCGGACGGTGCCAGAGGAGGCGGGATGCGGGCCAGTGACCGTGCGTACCGCACTCTTCTCGAGCAGATCCAGTCCGGCGAGCTGGCGCCGGGAACGGTGCTCGCCGAGGTGGAGCAGGCGCGCCGGCTCGGCGTGAGCCGTACTCCGCTGCGAGAGGCCATCGGTCGGCTCGCCGCCGACGGACTCGTGGCCCAGGCCTCGCCGCGGGTGACCGTCGTGACCGACATCGATGCCGACGACATCCGCGCCCTCTTCGCCGTGCGCCGGGCGCTCGAGGAGTCTGCGGCCCGCATCGCGGCGGAACGGGTGGCCGACGGAGCTGCGGGCGAGCCGTTCGCCGCGCTCGCCGAGCGCTGGTCGGCCGAAGACCCGCAGGCGGATGCGGACGCCTACTACGCCACGATCGCAGAGTTCGATCAGGCGTTGGACGGCGCCGTCGGCAACGACTATCTCATCGCGGCGCTGCGAACCGTGCGCACCCATCTCGTGCGGGTGCGTCGCCTCGCGCGCGACAACCCCGCACGCCTCGCCGCCTCCGCCGCCGAGCATCGCCTCATCGCGCGCGCGATCGCCGACGGCGACCCCGAACTCGCAGCCCATGCCACCCACGTGCACCTGCACCACGCCCTGACCGCCATCCTCGCGTCGCTCGCCGACGCATCCGACGCCCCCCGCGTCGCACGATCCACCCCGGGAGCAGCATGATCACGCACCACCTCCGTGTCCACACGAGCGAGGAGAAGCTCGCGCGCGAGGGCCAGCTGGCCTGGCACATCGCCGAGGTCGCCACCGACCCCGTGGCGGTAGAGCCGGAGGTCGTCGACATGATCGTCAACCGGCTGATCGACAACGCCGCCGTCGCCGCCGCATCCCTCACCCGCCGTCCTGTCGTCGCCGCACGCCAGCAGGCACTCGACCACGCCGTCTCCATCGGCGGCGCCGGTGCGACGGTGTTCGGATGCGCGCTCGAGCGCCGCACCTCGCCCGAGTGGGCGGCGTGGGCGAACGGCGTCGCCGTGCGCGAGCTCGACTATCACGACACCTTCCTTGCCGCGGACTACTCGCACCCCGGCGACAACATTCCGCCGATCCTCGCCGTGGCGCAGCACGTGGGCGCCGACGGGGAGGCGCTCGTGCGGGGCATCGCGACCGGTTACGAGATCCAGATCGACCTCGTGCGCGCGATCAGCCTGCACAAGCACAAGATCGACCACGTCGCACACCTCGGTCCCTCGGCAGCGGCCGGCATCGGTACGCTGCTGGGTCTGGACACCGAGACGATCTCCCAGGCCGTCGCGCAGGCGCTGCACACGACCACCGCGACCCGTCAGTCCCGCAAGGGCGAGATCTCCACCTGGAAGGCTCACGCCCCCGCGTTCGCCGGCAAGATGGCGGTCGAGGCCGTCGACCGCGCGATGCGCGGCGAGACCTCCCCGTCGCCCATCTACGAGGGTGAGGACGGCGTCGTCGCCTGGCTGCTCGACGGCAAGGACGCCTCTTACGACGTGCCGCTTCCGGCCGCGGGTGAGCCCAAGCGGGCGATCCTCGACTCGTACACGAAGGAGCACTCGGCCGAGTATCAGGCGCAGGCGTGGATCGACCTGGCGCGCAAGCTCGGCACCGAGCGGCCCGAGCTGCGCGACCCCGCGAACGTGGCGTCGATCGTGCTGCACACCAGCCACCACACGCACTACGTGATCGGCTCCGGGGCGAATGACCCGCAGAAGTACGACCCGGCGGCTTCCCGCGAGACGCTGGACCACTCGATCCCGTACATCTTCGCGGTGGCGCTGCAGGACGGCGCCTGGCACCATGTCGACTCCTACGCGCCCGAGCGCGCAGCGCGCGCGGACACCGTCGAACTGTGGAACAAGGTCACCACCGCCGAGGACGCCGAGTGGACCCGCCGCTACCACTCCGAGGACCCGAACGAGAAGGCGTTCGGCGGACGCGTGGTCATCACCCTCGCCGACGGGTCGGTCATCGAGGACGAGATCGCCGTCGCCGACGCGCATCCGCTCGGCGCCCGCCCGTTCGTGCGCGAGGACTACGTCCGCAAGTTCCGGCTGCTGGCGGAGCCCGTGCTGGAGGAGGCGGAGATCGAGCGGTTCCTCGAGCTCGTGCAGCGCCTGCCGGAGCTGACCGCCGACGAGGTGCGCCAGCTCTCGATCGTCGCGAAGCCGGGACTGCTGCTCTCGCAGCCGGCACCGAAGGGGCTGTTCTGATGCTCGGGTCGAGCGCCTCCGCATCCGACAAGCGCCGCGCCTTCCGCGCCGGACTCGCCTCGGGCGAGCTGATGCGGCTGCCGGGTGCCTTCAATCCCCTGTCCGCGCGCCTGATCGAACGCAAGGGATTCGAGGGCGTCTACATCTCCGGCGCGGTGCTGTCGGCCGATCTCGGGCTTCCCGACATCGGCCTGACGACCTTGAGCGAGGTCGCCGGGCGCGGGGCTCAGATCGCCCGCACGACGGAGCTCCCGGCGCTCATCGACGCCGACACCGGATTCGGCGAGCCCATGAACGTCGCCCGCACCATCCAGATGCTCGAGGACGCGGGCGTCGCTGGCGCCCACATCGAGGACCAGATCAACCCGAAGCGCTGCGGGCACCTCGACGGCAAGGCCGTCGTGGACGAGCAGACGGCGCTGCGCCGCATCCGTGCCGCCGTGGACGCGCGCCGCGATCCCGACTTTCTCGTGATGGCGCGCACCGACATCCGCGCGATCGAGGGACTGGATGCGGCGATCGACCGCGCGAAGGCGCTCGTGGATGCGGGGGCGGACGCGATCTTCCCGGAGGCCCTGGCGACCCTCGACGAGTTCGAGGCGATGCGCCGTGCCGTCGACGTGCCGATCCTCGCCAACATGACCGAGTTCGGCAAGAGCGAGCTCTTCTCGGTCGATCAGCTGCGCGACGTGGGCGTGAACATCGTGATCTGGCCGGTCTCGCTGTTGCGCATCGCGATGGGGGCCGCCGAGCGCGCGCTGGAGGACCTCGTCGACAAGGGACATCTGCGCGACAAGGTCAGCGAGATGCAGCATCGCGCCGAGCTCTACGACCTGATCGACTACGAGCAGTACAACAGCTTCGACGACAGCATCTTCACCTACACGCGTCCGTGACGCGCGGCCGAGCACGAAGGAGTGACATGACCGAGCAGGAGCAGATCCGGAAGGGACTGGCGGGGGTCGTCGCGGACGAGACCGCCATCTCCAAGGTCAACCCCGAGACGAACTCGTTGCTGTACCGGGGCTACCCGGTGCAGGAGCTCGCCGCCACGCAGCCCGTGGAGGCGGTCGCCTACCTGCTGTGGCACGGCGAGCTGCCGAGCGACGAGCAGCTCAGGGAGCTCCGACGTGCCGAGCGGGAGCACCGGCCGCTGACGGCGGCTGTGCAGGCGGCGATCGAGCTCGTGCCGCTGGACGCGCATCCGATGGACGAGGTGCGCACCGCGCTCAGCGTGCTGGGTGCGGCCGATCTCGCGGGTGTCGGTTCGGTGTTGGATGCGGTCGGCACCCCCGAGGAGAACCTCGCGCGCAGTCTTCGGCTGTTCGCCGCGCTGCCGGCGATCGTCGCCTACGGCCAGCGCCGCCGCCGCGGACAGCTTCCGATCCCGCCGCGCGACGACCTGGACTACGCGGCGAACTTCCTCTGGATGACCTTCGGCGAAGAGGCGGATGCGGTCGTCGTCGACGCCTTCAACCGATCGATGATCCTGTACGCCGAGCATTCGTTCAACGCCTCCACCTTCACCGCGCGGGTCATCGCCTCGACGCTCAGCGACCTGCACTCCGCGGTCGTCGGCGCCGTCGGCGCGCTGAAGGGGCCGCTGCACGGCGGCGCGAACGAGGCGGTGCTGCACATCTTCGACGAGATCGGCGAGGCGGAGAACGTCTCCGCCTGGCTCGATGACGCGCTCGCGAACAAACGCAAGATCATGGGCTTCGGCCACCGCGTCTACAAGCGGGGCGACTCCCGCGTGCCCACCATGAAGGCGGCGCTCGACGACCTGGTCGCCCACTACGACCGACCGGATGTGGCACGGCTCTACGACGCGCTCGAGAGCGAGTTCGTGGCGCGCAAGGGCATCTACCCCAACCTCGACTACCCGTCGGGGCCCGCCTACAACCTCATCGGGTTCGACACGGTGACCTTCACCCCGCTGTTCGTCGCCGCCCGTGTGGTCGGGTGGACGGCGCACATCATGGAGCAGTACAGCCGCAACGCCCTCATCCGGCCGCTCTCGGTCTACACCGGCCACGAGGAACGGCACGTCGCAGGCTACGTCCCCGACGACGCGGCAGAGCATGTCAGCGAGCGGCCCGAAGAGAAGGGCTGAGACCGTGCGCGAGGCGGTGCTGGTCGACGCGGTGCGCACGCCCTCCGGCCGGGGCAAACCGGGTGGTGCGCTCAGCGGTGTGCACCCCGTCGATCTCGCCGCCGGTGTGCTGCGCGCCCTCGCCGATCGCAACTCTCTCGACGACGCCCTCGTCGACGACGTGCTGCTCGGCTGCGTCAGCCAGGTCGGCGAGCAGTCCACGAACATCGCGCGCCAGGCCGTGCTCGCGGCCGGCTTCGCCGAGACGGTGCCCGCAGCGACCTTCGATCGCCAGTGCGGCTCGGGGCAGCAGGCCGTCCACTCTGCGGCGCAGGCGATCATGGCGGGGGCGGCCGACATCGTGATCGCCGGCGGCGTCGAGTCGATGAGCCGTGTGCCGTTGGGGTCGGCCGCCGCATCCGGATCCCCGGTCTCGCCGCTGCTCGGTGAGCGCTACCCCGACGGGCTCGTGTCGCAGGGCATCGCCGCCGAGCTGATCGCTGCGAAGTGGGGTCTGTCGCGCGAGGCACTGGACGCGTACGCCGCCGAGTCGCATCGCCGCGCCGCGTCAGCCGCTGCGGCGGGACTGTTCGCCTCGCAGATCGTGCCCGTCGAGACGCCCGCAGGGCTCATCGAGGTCGACGAGACGGTCCGTGCGGCCACGACCGCGGAGGCGCTCGCGGGGTTGCCGACGGTGTTTCGCACCGATGCCGCCGCGGCCCGGTTCCCGCAGCTGGAGTGGCGCGTCACCGCCGGGTCCTCGTCGCCGCTGACCGACGGCGCGTCCGCGGTGCTGCTCATGAGCGCCCAGCGCGCGGCCGAGCTCGGGATGCGGCCCCGTGCCGTCCTGCGTTCCTTCGCCGTCGTGGGCGACGACCCGCTCATGATGCTCACCGCGCCGATCCCGGCGACGCGCCGCATCCTGGATCGCGCGGGGCTCACGATCGATGACATCGACGCGTACGAGGTGAACGAGGCGTTCGCCTCGGTGCCGCTCGCGTGGCAGGACGAGCTCGACGCCGACCCCGCGCGCCTGAACCCCTGGGGCGGCGCGATCGCACTCGGCCACGCGCTCGGATCATCCGGGACGCGCCTGCTGGGAACCCTCGTCGCCCACCTGGAGCACACCGGCGGTCGCCGGGGGCTGCAGGTCATGTGCGAGGGCGGCGGGATGGCGAACGCCCTGATCATCGAACGGGTCTGAGAGGGATTCCTCCGGGACCGACCCTGCCGCACCCTCGAGCGCTCATGCCACGATGGGCAGATGAGCACCTACGAGACGATCCTCGTCGAGCAGCACGGCCGCGTCGGTTTGATCACCCTGAATCGTCCCGACGCCCTGAACGCCCTCAACTCGACGCTGGTCGCTGAGCTTGCGGCGGCGGTCGCGGCGTTCGACGCCGACGAGGGCATCGGGGCGATCGTGCTCACGGGGAGCGAGCGCGCCTTCGCCGCGGGCGCCGACATCAAGCAGATGGCCGACAAGTCGACACGCGACATGCTCGTGGACAACCCGTTCGCGGCTCTCGACGACGTGGCGCGGGCCCGGACGCCACTGATCGCGGCGGTCGCCGGCTTCGCCCTCGGTGGCGGGTGCGAGCTCGCCATGATCTGCGACATCATCCTCGCCGCCGACACCGCGCAGTTCGGTCAGCCCGAGATCGCGCTCGGAGTGATCCCGGGCCTCGGCGGAACGCAGCGGCTCACCCGTGCTGTCGGGGCGTACAAGGCCGCCGAGCTCGTGCTGACCGGCCGCCGCATGGGGGCCGAGGAGGCCGAGCGTGCGGGCCTCGTCTCGCGCGTCGTTCCCGCGGCCGAGCTGCGGGATGCGGCGATGGAGGTCGCCGAGGCCATCGCCGCGAAGTCGCTGCCGGTGGTCTACGCCGCGAAGGAGGCACTGCGTGCCGCGCAGGAGACGACGCTGGCGGAGGGTCTGCGGTTCGAGAAGCAGAGCTTCGCGACCCTCTTCGCGCTCGACGACCAGAAGGAGGGGATGGCTGCGTTCCGCGAGAAGCGTGCGCCTGAGTTCCGCCATCGCTGACACCGAGTGTCGTCTAGACTCGTCCCGTCGAAGGAGCACCGCCCCATGAGAATCGTCGTGCTGGTCAAAGAAGTCCCCGACACCTACGGTGACCGCGTTCTGGATCTCGAGACCGGCCTCGCCGACCGAGCCGCCAGCGATCGCGTCATCGACGAGATCGGCGAGCGCGCCCTCGAGGCCGCCCTTTCCTACGCCGACGCGCACCCGGGCACCGAGGTCGTGGCCATGATGATGGCCGCAGACGAGGCGACGCCCACGCTGCGCAAGGCGCTCGCGCTCGGTGCGGGCTCCGCCGTGCAGATCGTCGACGACGCGCTCCGCGGTGCCGACCTGGGGCTCACCGCGCAGGTGCTCGCCGCCGCCATCGCGCGAACCGGATTCGACCTCGTCATCGCGGGCAACCAGTCCACCGACGGTGTGGGCGGCGTCATCCCCGCCATGATCGCCGAGCGGCTGGGGGTGGCCTCGGCGACGGGGCTCGCCCGCGTCGAGCTCACCGAGGACGCCGTCGAGGGCGACCGTCCCGGAGACGGCGCCGTGCGCCGCATCCGTGCCGAACTGCCCGCCGTCATCTCGATCACCGAGGCGATGCCCGAGGCGCGGATGGCGGGCTTCAAGGGCGTCATGGCGGCGAAGAAGAAGCCCATCGAGGCGCTGTCGCTCGCCGATCTCGCGATCGACGCCGACGACCCCGACACCGCCCGCTCGATCATGATCGCCATCGCTCCCCGCCCCGCGCGGGCGGCGGGACAGGTGATCGTCGACGATGGCGACGGCGGCAACCGCCTCGCCGAGTTCCTGGTCCAGAACCGCCTGGTCTGAGAGGTGACGACGATGACCGACTTCGCCGACGACGCCATCCTGGTGCTGCTCGAGACCTCGGCGGCCGGGGGACTCGCCGCATCCGGGGCCGCACTCATCGGGGCCGCGTCCCGCGTGGGAACACCCGTCGCCCTCGTCGTAGGGGACGCGGAGCTCGCCGAGACCGCCGGGGAGTGGGGCGCGCCCCGCGTGCTCGTCGCACCCGGGGGCGAGGGGCTCGGCGTGGCCCAGGTCGACGCGCTCGCCGCGGCGGTGGCCGAGGTGGCACCCGAAGCCGTGCTCGTCTCGCACTCGATCGACGGGCGCGATGTCGCCGGCCGGCTGGCCGCGCGCCTCGGAGCCGCGCTCGTCGTCGATGTCGTGGGCCTCGATCGCGACGAGGAGGGCGTGATCGCGCACCACTCCGTGTACGGCGGCGCGTACTCCGTCGACGCGGCGGCGACCTTCGGGCCGCTTGTGGCGACGGTGCGCCAGGGCGCGGTCGAGGACCGTGCGGCGGCCGTCGAGCCGGTCGTGACGGAGCTGTCGGTGACCGCGTCGGGTGCGCCGGCCGCATCCGTCGTGTCGACCGAGGTGGTCGAGAAGGCCTCGTCGCGGCCGGAGCTGCGAGGAGCCGCGCGGGTCGTGTCGGGCGGGCGCGGACTGGGCTCGGCCGAGAAGTTCGCGCTCGTGGAGCAGCTCGCCGACGCGCTCGGTGCCGCTGTCGGCGCCTCTCGCGCGGCGGTGGATGCGGGGTACATCCCCTACGAGCACCAGGTCGGCCAGACCGGGGTATCGGTGTCGCGCAGCTGTACGTCGCGCTCGGGATCTCCGGTGCCATCCAGCACAAGGCCGGAATGCAGACCGCGAAGACCATCGTCGCCGTGAACAAGGACGCCGACGCGCCGATCTTCCAGATCGCGGACTTCGGCGTCGTGGGCGACGTGTTCCAGGTGGTGCCGCAGCTCATCGACGCCCTCGCGGCGAAGCGAGGCTGAGCGTGGCCGACCTCCCGCGTCGCGTGCGCCGGGGACTCCCGCGCGTCGCCGGCGGGGAGCCGTGGCCCCCCGCATCCTTCGTCCCGGCTGCTGGCGCCGGCGGAGGTGCCGACGTTCCTGCTGGTGCCGCGGGCTCCGGTGCTTCTCCTGCCGGTTCCGTCGGTCTCGGTGTTCAAGGGACGCGCGATGCGGCGTTTTCCGGTTCGGAGGCGCGTCAAGAGTCCCTCGAACCGAGTGTGGGTGTCCCTGTCGGTGTTCAAGGGACGCGCGATGCCGCGTTCTCGGGCCGGGAGGCGCATCAAGAGTCCGTCGAACAGGACATGGGGGCCGGTGTCGGCGCGGACGCGACGCGGTCCGGTGTCGCGGGTGTGAAGCGCCGCCGCGGCCTGCCGAGGGTGCCCGGCGGTGAGCCTTGGCCTCCTGCATCCGTCGCTGCGTCGTCCGCGGGCGCCGCCGCGCGAACCACACCGGCGCCGGTGCCTGCACCGGTGCCGCCGACCGTGCCCGATGCGGCCCCTGAGGGCCCCGTCCCTCCCGTTGAAGGGACGCGCGATGTTGCGTTCACGGGCTCCGGGCCGCATCCGGAGCCCCTCGACGCGGATGCGCGGCCCCTCCGGCGCGGGTTGCCGCGCGTCGCGGGCGGCGAGCCGTGGCCTCCGGCGGGACGGATGCGGCCGGCCGCCGCTGCAGCACCCACCGCGAACGCGGGCCCCGGCCCGGACCCGGGCGCCGTCACGAAGCCCGAGTCCGCCGCGAACCCCGGCGCCGTCCCGGGGTCCGAGTCCGCCGCGGCGGAGCGGCCCGCGGCATCCGCCGCCGGATCTGCGCCCGCGGCGAGTGTTCAAGAGACGCCACCTGCGCGGAAATCGGGCGCGGAGCCGCATCCGGAGTCCCCCGAACCGGGGAGTGCGGACATCGAATGGATGCGGGAGCCGCTGCCGTTCACGCCGACCGTCTTTCCCGGACGTGCCGCATTCGAGCGCCCCGCGCCTCGGCGCGAGCCCCGCCGCTACGGTCCGTTCACCGCACTGCAGTGGGTGGGCGCGGGCATCGTGGCCGGCGCAGGGGCGTTGTTCGCGCTCGCGATGGTCGTGTTCGCGACGCGGTGGCTCGTCTCGCTCGAGCCGCTGCGCGACTTCCTCGCGACCTACCCGGGCGAGTACCACCTCCCCGAGAGCGCCCCGGTGGGTCTACCGGCATGGCTGGGGTGGCAGCACTTCCTCAACGCCATCTTCATGCTGCTGATCATCCGGTCGGGCCTGCAGGTGCGGCGCGAGAAGCGGCCGGCGGCGTTCTGGACGCCGCGATGGAACAGCAAGCGCAAGACCAGCCTGACGATCTGGTTCCACCAGTCGCTCGACCTCTTGTGGCTCGTGAACGGGCTCGTGTTCCTCGTGCTCCTGTTCGTGACGGGGCAGTGGATGCGGATCGTGCCGACCAGTTGGGAGGTGCTGCCCAACGCGCTGTCGGCGATGCTGCAGTACGCGTCGCTGGACTGGCCGACCGAGAACGGCTGGGTGAACTACAACAGCCTGCAACAGCTCGCCTACTTCACCACGGTGTTCGTCGCCGCGCCGCTCGCGATTCTCACGGGGGTACGGATGAGCGGGCTGTGGCCGCGCAAGGCGGAGGCCCTGAACCGCGCCTATCCGATCGAGTGGGCGCGCAAGGTGCACTTCCCCGTGATGCTCTTCTTCGTCGCGTTCATCATCGTGCACGTCGCCCTCGTCTTCGCGACCGGTGCGCTGCGCAACCTCAACCACATGTACGCCGCGCAGGGGTCGACGGATCCCACCGCCTACGCGGACAACTGGGTCGGGTTCTGGATCTTCGCCGCTTCCGTGCTCGTGATGGCCGGCGGGTGGATCGCCGCGCGTCCCCTCGTGCTCGCGCCCATCGCGCGACTCTTCGGCACCGTCAGCGCCCGCTGACCCGCATTCGGTTACCGCGCGCACCCCTCCCAACGACCGCGAGACTGCACTTCCCGCACGAGATCACGGTGTTTACCCGTGATCTCGTGACGAAGATGCGGTCTCGCGGACGAGCGGGGCCGGGTCAGCGGGTGAAGCGGACCTCGGTCAGCGTCTCGCCGAGGAACGGCTCGGTGTGCGTCGCGCCGTCGAGGGCGAAACCGTTGCGCGTGTAGAAGCGGTGGGCGCGGGGGTTGTCCTCGGCGACCCACAGGTACAGCCCTTCGCCCTCCTCGACCGCGGCGTCGAAGAGCTTCTGGCCGATTCCGGTGCCGTGCCACGCGTCCAGCAGGTAGATGAAGTACAGCTCGCGCTCGCGCGGGGCATCTTCGTCGCGCGCGGGGCCGGAGCCCACGAAACCCACGATCTCGCCCTCCACGAGCGCGGCTGACATGCGGTAGTCGGGGCCCTGCTCGGCCCAGTGGGTCCAGAGCTCGGCGAGCCTGCGGGGCGAGACGCGCTCCAGTGCGGCCTTGCTGATCAGGTGGTCGTAGGTCTCGTGCCAGCACGTGGCGTGCACGCGACCGAGGGCTTCGGCGTCCACATCGCGTACCGGGCGGACGATCACATCGGTGGTGAGGTCGGCTTCCATGGCCAGACTCTACGCGGGCGGCACGACCGGCGGAAATCGACTGCGCCGGGTCATTGCGGGCCACCAGTGACGAGCCGGATGCGGCCGCCGCCGCTGTCGGGATCGCACAATCGAATCCCGCATCTGCCGGCCCTCTCCTACGATCTGACGTCGTGAACGTGATCTGGCGCACCCTGCTTCTGCTCGCCTCCTCCCGCCGCCGTTACCGTCGCGAAGGCGCGATGGACTCGCTCGGCGTCGGCCGTATCCGGCTGACGACGCTTCCCACCGACCTCGACGTCGTGGGACACATGAACAACGGACGGTACCTGTCGCTGTTCGACCTCGGACGCTTCGACCTGCTCATGCGCACCGGGCTCTGGGACCTCATGCGCGAGCGCGGCTGGTACCCGGTCGTCGCCAACGCGACCATCAGCTACCGCAAGTCGCTGCATCTGTGGCAGCGCTTCGATGTCGAGTCGCGCGTCATCGCCGCCGACGACCGCGCCGTGTACCTCGAGCACCGTGCCGTCGTCGACGGTGAGATCTACGCGCAGCTCATCGCGCGCGGACGTTTCGTGCGCCGCTCGGGCGGCACGGTCGGCCTCGCGGAGCTGTTCGAGGCGCTCGGCCAGGACCCCGCCACCGTGCCGGCTCCCGAGGAGTGGATGCTGCGCTGGGCGGAGGATGTGGCCCTGCCGTCGACGCGTCGCCCCGCCCCCAGCATCTGGCGCTGAACCGGCGCCGCCTGCGGGCTCGTGTCACGCCCGTGGCGCCGCAGGGCCCCGACGTAGGCTGAGCGCATGTCCTCCAGCACCGAGGCGGGGGCGCCACGAGCGCCGCGTCCCGCATCCCTCGCCGACGACGCGGTCACCCTCGCGCGCCGTTGGGTCACCGAAGCCGCCGACGCCCACGCCGACCCCGCCGCGGAACGCCTCGCGGGTGTGCTGCGCGACCCCAACGGGCTCCCGTTCACGATCGGGTTCGTCGACGGTGTCATGCGCCCCGAGAGCCTGTCGGCCGCGGCGGCGAACCTCAGCCGCATCGCCCCGCTCGTGCCGGACTTCCTGCCCTGGTACCTGCGCTCCGCGGTGCGGGTCGGAGGGGCCGTCGCCCCCGCGGTGCCGGCTCCCGTCGTGCCGATCGCCCGCCGTGCCCTCCGCGACATGGTCGGCCACCTCATCGTCGATGCGCGCCCCGAGAAGCTCGGTGCGGCGATCGCCACGCTGCGCGAGGGCGGCGCGAAACTGAACCTCAACCTGCTGGGCGAGGCCGTGCTCGGCGAGAACGAGGCGCGGCGCCGCCTCGACGGCATCCACGAGCTCATCCGCCGACCCGATGTCGACTACGTCTCGGTCAAGGTCTCGGCCATCGCCGGACACATCTCGCTCTGGGCCTTCGACGAGGTCGTGGAGCGCGTCGTCGAGCGTCTGCTGCCCCTCTATCTGAGCGCCGCCGCCGACGGTACCTTCATCAACCTCGACATGGAGGAGTACCGCGACCTCGACCTCACGATCGCGGTGTTCACCCGGATCCTCGAGGATGAGCGGCTCTCGCGGCTCGAGGCGGGCATCGTGCTGCAGGCGTACCTGCCCGATGCGCTTCCGGCTCTGCAGGAGCTGACCGCGTGGGCCCGGCAGCGCGTCGCGGGCGGCGGCTCCGGCATCAAGGTGCGTCTGGTGAAGGGCGCGAACCTCGCGATGGAGCGGGTCGATGCCATCATGCACGGGTGGCCGCAGGCCCCGTACGACACGAAGCTCGACACCGACGCCAACTATCTGCGGTGCCTGGACTGGGCGCTGGATGCCGAACACGCCGCCGCGGTGCGGGTGGGTGTCGCCGGTCACAACCTCTTCGACGTCGCCTACGCGTGGCTCCTCGCCGGAGAGCGCGGCGTGCGCGAGCGCATCGAGTTCGAGATGCTCCTGGGCATGGCCGCAGGTCAAGTCGCCGCGGTCTCGCGCGAGGTGGGCGCCGTGCTCCTGTACGTGCCGGTCGTGCGCCCCGACGAGTTCGACGTGGCGATCAGCTACCTCGTGCGCCGACTCGAGGAGAACGCCTCGAGCGAGAACTTCCTCTCCGCCGCGTTCGATCTCGACACCGATCCGGAGCTGTTCGCGCGGGAGCGTGACCGCTTCCTCGCCTCGATCGAGCGGTCGACGGATGCGGCGCTGCGCACCGGCCCCCGCCGCGGGCAGAACCGCCTGCAGAGCGCGCCGGATGCGGCCGGGTCCGCCATCCTGCGAGACCCCGCACCCACGCAGGAGGTCGCCGGCCTCACCCAGGCCGTGCTCGGCATCGCCGCCGACCGCACCGAACCCGACGCGCACTCCGTGCTGTTCGGCGGCGCGGAGTTCGTCGAGACGGCAGTCTTCTCCCCGCGCGAATCGAACGCCGGCGTGCACGGCGCGCCCGGTTTCCGCCCCGCGGCCGACACCGATCCGGCGCTCCCGGCCAACCGCGAGTGGGCGCAGCGCATCATCGAGCGGATCGAGACCTCGACCGCCGGTGACGCGACCATCGGTGGCGCCCGCGTCGGTGACACCGACACGCTCGAGCGCACGATCGCGCGGGTGCGTGACGCGGCCGCCGGCTGGGGCACGCTGCCCGCGGCCGACCGTGCCGTGGTGCTGCAGGCGGCGGCGCGCTCGCTCGAGGCGCGCCGCGACCTGCTCATCGAAGTCGCCGCATCCGAGACCGGCAAGGTGATCGCCGAGGCCGACGTCGAGGTGAGCGAGGCGGTGGACTTCGCCAACTACTACGCGGCGACCGCGCGCGAGCTGGACCGGGTCGCCGGCGCCGTCTTCGTCCCCGCGCGGCTGACGGTCGTCGCGCCGCCGTGGAACTTCCCGCTCGCGATCCCCGCGGGAGGTGTGCTCGCGGCCCTCGCGGCCGGATCCGGAGTGGTGTTCAAGCCCGCCCCGCAGGCGCGCCGCTCGGCGGCCGTCGTCGCCGAAGCGCTGTGGGATGCGGGCATCCCCCGCGACCTGCTCGCTCTCGTCGACATCGACGAGGGTGCGCTGGGGGAGCAGCTCATCTCCCACCCCGCCGTGGACCGGGTGATCCTCACCGGGTCCTGGGAGACCGCGCAGTTGTTCCGCTCCTGGCGGCCCGACCTTCCGCTGCTGGCCGAGACGAGCGGTAAGAACGCCATCATCGTCATGCCGTCGGCTGATCTCGACCTCGCCGCATCCGATCTCGTCAAGAGCGCGTTCGGGCACGCCGGACAGAAATGCTCCGCCGCATCCCTCGCGATCCTCGTCGGATCGGTGGGACGCTCGGCCCGCTTCGCGCGCCAGCTCGTCGATGCCACGCGCTCCCTCGTGGTCGCATCGCCCGCCGACGCCGCCGCCGAGGTCGGCCCGGTCATCGAGCCGCCGCAGGGCAAGCTGGCGTGGGCGCTGACCACTCTCGACGACGGCGAGAAGTGGCTGGTGGAGCCCGAGCGGATCGACGGGGCGCCGGAGCTGGCGGGGCGACTGTGGCGTCCCGGCATCCGCACCGGCGTCGCGCCGGGGTCGCGCTTCCACCTCGAGGAGTTCTTCGGGCCGGTTCTGGGCATCATGCACGCGTCGTCGTTGGCCGAGGCCATCGAACTGCAGAACGCGGTCGCCTACGGCCTGACGGCGGGCCTTCACACGCAGAACCCCGATGACCTCGCGCTGTGGCTCGACCGCGCCGAAGCGGGCAACCTGTACGTCAACCGAGGCATCACGGGCGCGATCGTGCAGCGCCAGCCGTTCGGCGGATGGAAGCGCTCATCGGTGGGCGCGGGCACGAAGGCCGGCGGCCCGAACTACCTGATCGGCCTCGGCAGCTGGCGACCCACCGCCGCCGCCGGCTCGACCACGCTGCACCTGCGCGGGCTCGACTCGCGCATGACCGCGATCATCGAAGCCGCCCAGCCGTCGCTGGACTACGAACGGTTCGAATGGCTGCGCCGCGCCGCGCTGTCGGATGCCGTCGAGTGGGATCGCGAGTTCGGCCGCATCAAGGATGTGACGGGCCTCGGCGTCGAGCGCAACCTGTTCCGGTACCGCTCGGTCGATGCGGCCGTGCGGGCGACCGCCGGCGCGGAGGTGCAGGAGGTGCTGCGCGTCGCGCTCGCCGCCCTGCGCGCAGGCTCCGCCGCATCCCTCAGCACGGCGACGGGGCTTCCGCCTGCCGTGCGCCGCGCCCTGGGCGAGGCGGGTCTCACGGTGCACGTGGAGACGGACGCGCAGTGGATCGAGCGGCTCACTCGCGCCGAGGCGGATGAGGCCGGTGTCAGCGTGAAGCCGCGCGTCGCGCGGGCACGCCTGGTGGGCCCCGCATCCGAGACCGAGATCCTGCACCGCACCCTCGCCGAGGCGATCGCGGGAGACCCGGATCTGGCCGTCTACGCGAGCCCGGTCACCACGGCCGGGCGCCTCGAGCTGCTGCCGTTCCTGCACGAGCAGGCCATCGCGATCACCGCGCACCGCTTCGGCAACCCCGACGCGTGGAGCGAAGCCGTCATCTGAGGGTCGCCCGGACCGGTCGCCCTGTCATCGCGCCGGCCGGCTTGCGCATCCGTGTCCCGCCGCCGGCATCGTTGTCCCACTTGCTGCAGAAATCAGCCCCGATTCCTGCGGCAAGTGGGACATGCCCTGCAGCAAGTGGGACATGGCGAGTCTGCTGTCGGGCGTCCCGTACCATCCGGCTATGGGGACATGGAGCGGCGAACCGTTCGGTAATGACATGGCGGCGGATTTCGCCTGGGAGCTCGACGGTCGAAGGCGGTGGAACCTCGTGAAGAATGCCCTTCGTGAAGCGGACCGAGGTGCCGGGCAGCTCGACGCCGACACCGCCGCGATCGCGATCGCCGCTGCAGAGGTGGTGGCGCACGGTCTCGGGCATCCGACACAGTCCGACGCCTATACGGAGAGTGTCGAGGCGTTCGTCCATCGAGCACGAAAGCCATCTCGGCGGCTCGTCCGGCTCGCTCAGCGGGCGCTCGCGATGGCGACCTCGGCGGAGGGTGAACTCGCTGAGTTGTGGGCTGAGGGTGACGCGGAGGACTGGGACGCAGCGAATGCGCGCCTCCGTGCTGGACTCGCTTCCTCTTAGCTGGGGTCAGCCCGCCCCCGCATCGATGTCCCACTTGCTGCAGAAATCAGGCCCGATTCCTGCAGCAAGTGGGACATGCGGTGCAGCAAGTGGGACATGCGGTGCAGCAAGTGGGACATGCGGTGCGGGACCGACAGAGGTCAGTCGCGCAGGTCGCGCCGGGTGAGCGGGCGATCCGCGGTGGGCACGGGGCCGGTGTCGGGCGCGATCAGCGCACCCGCATCCGCCGCGGCGGCCTGCGCGAGCACCGCCGGGTCGTCGGACTCGGATGCGGCGGCCGCCTCATCCGCCGCCTCCTGCAGCGCGGACTTCGCCCGAAGCGGCGGTGTGCGGAAGAACAGCGTCAGCACGAAGGCGAGCAGCACGACGCCCAGCGCCACGCGGTAGACCACCGTCGCCGAGTCGTTGAACCCGACGAGGATCGGCGCGGTCAGACGGGGATCTGCGCCGTTGAGGAACGACGTGTCGTTCATGACCGAGCCGTCGAAGCTCTGGTCGTCGTTCTTCGTGGCGAGGGCCTCCTGCACCTGCGGTACGGCCTGAGCGACGAACGCCTCGCGAGCGGCCTCGTTCGAGAGATCGACGGATGCGGCACTCGCCGCCTGCTGCAGGTTCGCGACGATCGGGTCGTAGATCGTCTTCATGATCGCCGCGTTCTCGGGCGCCTGGGTGACGGCGGGGTCGAGCGCCGCCTCCAGCGCGTTCGTCACGGTCTCCTCGTCGGCGAACGAGCTCTGGATGTTGGAGGGCACCAGCGTGAACAGGAGCGAGAGGAGCACGGCGGTGCCGAGGGTGCCACCGATCTGGCGGAAGAAGGTCGACGCGCTCGTGGCCACACCCATGTCGCGCAGCCCGACGGAGTTCTGGCTGGCGATCGTCAGCGTCTGCATGAGCTGGCCGAGGCCCAGACCGAGCAGCAGCATGGCGCCGGCGAGGAACCAGTATGAGCTGTCGACGCGGAGGAAGGTCAGAAGCACGTATCCGCCGGAGAGGAACAGCGTGCCGAGGATCGGGAACATGCGGTACCGGCCGGTGCGCGCGATGATCTGGCCGCTCGCGATCGAGGCGATCATGAGTCCGAGGATCATCGGCAGCATCTGGAAGCCGCTCTCGGTGGGCGTCGCGCCCAGGACGAGCTGCAGATACAGCGGCAACGTCAGCATCGCGCCGAACATGCCGAAGCCCACGAGCACGCCGATGACGGTCGCCATCGAGAACGTCGACGAGTGGAACAGGCTCAGCGGGATGAGCGCATCTGTCTTCATGGCGCGCTCGACGAACACGAACGCGACAGCGCCCAGCGCACCCACGACGTAGCAGGCGATGGCGATGGGCGAGTCCCAGCCCCACTCGCGGCCCTGTTCGGCCACCAGCAGCAGGGGCACGAGGGCGACCACGACGAGCGCCGCACCCCACCAGTCGATGCGGACGGACTCGCGGGGGTGGTGCGGGATGTGCAGGAAGCGCACGACGATGAACAGGGCGATGATGCCGATCGGCACGTTGATGAGGAAGACCCAGCGCCATCCCGCGATCCACAGGATCTGGTTCGCGCCGGAGAAGAGTCCGCCGACGAGAGGGCCGATGACACTCGAGATTCCGAAGACGGCGAGGAAGTAGCCCTGGTACTTGGCTCGCTCACGCGGCGCCAGGATGTCGCCCATGATCGCGAGCGGCATCGACATGAGCCCGCCCGCGCCGAGACCCTGCACGGCGCGGAAGGCGGCGAGCTGAACCATGTCGGTCGAGAAGCTCGCGAGCACGGAGCCGACGATGAACACGATGATCGCGAAGAGGAACAGGGGGCGGCGGCCGAAGATGTCGGAGAGCTTGCCGTAGATGGGCGTGGCGATCGTCGAGACGATCAGGTAGGCCGTCGTCACCCATGCCTGCAGGCTCAGCCCGTGCAGGTCGTCGCCGATCGTGCGGATCGCCGTGCCGACGATCGTCTGGTCGAGCGCGGAGAGGAACATGCCGGCCATGAGGCCGAAGATCACCAGCAGGATGGCGCGGTGCGTCATCACGGGCTGGTCGGTGCGCGCAGTCTCGGACATGGAGCCTCCGGTGGGACGAGGCGGAAAAAGTTGACTATCCGCAACTATCGGACGTCTGATCATAGACCCGCTCCGTGACTGCGGAGCGCCGGCGACGGGCTGCCTCGCAGGCCGCGCGGCGGAATCGCGCCAGTACAACGTTGTACAGTGAGCGGATGGGGGAGCGATGACACCGACACTGCACGACGTCGCCCGTCTCGCCGGGGTCTCGATCAAGACCGTCTCGAACGTGATCAACCATCACCCGAACGTGCGTCCCGCCACGCGCGAGCGCGTCGAGCAGGCGATCGCGGAGCTCGACTACACCCCTAATCTGACTGCCCGGAACCTGCGCAGCGGGCGCACAGGTGCGTTCGCGCTCGCCGTCCCGGACCTGGGGCTGAGCTATTTCGCCGAGCTCGCCGCGACCATCATCCAGCAGGCGGAGAGTCGCGGGGTCGGCGTGCTGGTCGAACAGACCGGCGGCGACCGCGAGCGTGAGATCGAGCTCTTGCGCTCGCCTCGGCGCGGCCTCACCGACGGGCTCATCTTCAGCCCCTTGGGCATGGGGCAGGAGGATGTGGCGCACCTCGACGTGCCCTATCCGCTCGTGCTGCTGGGCGAGCGCATCTTCGACGGGCCGAGCGATCACGTCACGATGCAGAACGTGGCGGCCGCGCGCGCGGCGACCGAGTATCTGCTGGCGCAGGGGCGGCGCAGGATCGCCGTCGTCGGCGCCCACGCGGGCGAGGTCATCGGCTCGGCGGGCCTCCGGCTGGCGGGGTACCGCGAGGCCCTGGATGCGGCGAGCATCGCCTACGACGACACGCTGGTCGGGTACACCACGATGTGGCACCGCGCGAACGGCGCGGAGACCATGAGAGAGCTCCTCGATCGCGGCGTCGCGTTCGACGCCGTGTTCGGGCTGAACGACACCCTTGCGCTCGGTGCGATGCGGGCCCTGCAGGAATCCGGCCTGCGGGTTCCCGACGATGTGTGGGTCGTGGGCTTCGACGATCTCGACGAGGCGCAGTACTCGATCCCTTCGCTGGCAACGATCGATCCGGGGCAGGACTGGATTGCGCGCACGGCGGTCGAGACGCTGCTCGCGCGCATTGCGAGCCCCGGTGAGCAGGGCCCGGCGCGGCGGCTGCTGGCCGACTTCCGCCTCGTGCGGCGGGAATCGGCGCCCGGCGACGCGCCGCGCGACTGACCTCTTGACACAGTCGGCCGCCGCGCGGCATCATGAATTTACAACGTTTACTTACAACGTTGTAAAGCGGGTGCAGCGTGGCACGGGAAGATGCCGGGCTGACCGCATCCACTGACGCGAGACACAGAAGTCCGCACCGCGAGAGGAAGCACACAGCCCCATGAAGAACAGACTCATCGCCGGCTTCGGCGTCGTCGCCGTGGCCGCCGCGGCGCTCACCGGATGCGCGGCATCCGGCTCCGCCGAGGCATCGTGCACGAACAAGATCCTCAAGCCCGACGCCACGCAGGTCTCGGTGTGGGCATGGTACCCGTCCTTCGAGGACGTCGTCGATCTGTTCAACGAGAACCACGACGACGTCCAGATCTGCTGGACCAATGCCGGTCAGGGCAACGACGAGTACACGAAGTTCTCGACCTCGATCGAGTCCGGTTCGGGCGCTCCCGACGTCATCATGCTGGAGGCGGAGGTGCTCTCGAGCTTCTCCATCCGCGACGCGCTCGTCGACCTTTCGCAGTACGGCGCAGCCGACGTCAAGGCGAACTACACGGACGGTGCGTGGAAAGACGTCTCCAGCGGTGACGCCGTCTACGCGATCCCGGTCGACGGCGGCCCGATGGGCATGCTCTACCGCAAGGACATCCTCGACAAGTACGGCATCGCAGCGCCGACGACGTGGGCGGAGTTCGCGGACGCCGCGCAGAAGCTGAAGGATGCCGGAGCCCCGGGCGTCCTGGCCAACTTCCCGCCCAACGGCCGCGCCTTCACGCAGGCGCTGTTCGCGCAGGCGGGTTCCACGCCGTTCCAGTACGACAGCGCGTCGCCGCAGGACATCTCGATCGACGTCAACGACGCGGGCTCCAAGAAGGTGCTCTCGTACTGGCAGGACCTCGCCACCAAGGGGCTGGTCGCCGTCGATGAGGCCTTCACCGCGGACTACAACACGAAGCTGGTGGACGGGTCGTACGCGATCTACGTCGCCGCGGCATGGGGCCCCGGTTACCTCCAGGGTCTCGAGGGCACCGACGAGAGCGCCCAGTGGCGCGCAGCGCCCATCCCGCAGTGGGATGCGGCCCAGCCGGTGCAGGTCAACTGGGGCGGTTCGACCTTCGCGGTCACCAGCCAGGCCAAGGACAAGGAGGCGGCCGCCACCGTGGCCAAGGAGATCTTCGGCACCGAGGAGGCCTGGAAGATCGGTATCGAGAAGGCGGCCCTGTTCCCGCTGTGGAAGCCCATCCTGGAGTCGGACTACTTCCGCGACCTCGAGTACCCCTTCTTCGGCGGGCAGCAGATCAACAAGGAGGTCTTCCTCCCCGCGGCGGCCGGCTACAGCGGATTCACCTTCAGCCCGTTCCAGAACTACGCCTACGACCAGCTGCAGCAGCAGGTGACCGCGGTCGTCGTGGACAAGTCGAAGGATGCCGCTCCCGCACTCGACGATCTCCAGACGACGCTCGAGCAGTACGCGAAGGATCAGGGCTTCACGCTCGGCTGATCGACCGGTGGGCCGGCCGCGTGCCGGCCCACCGCATCCGCCCGTTCGTCCACGCCCGCAGGGAGCTCTCATGTCCACGCACGCCATCGCCGCGCCTCGACGCGCCAGCGGTCACGTCCGCCGCCAACGCGTCGGCTGGCTCTTCATCGCCCCGTTCCTCGTCGTCTTCGCCGCCTTCCTCGTGTTCCCGCTGATCTACGCGTTCGGGATGAGCCTGTTCAGCTCCACGCTGGCCACCGGTACGAAGTTCGTCGGCATCGACAACTACCTGAAGGCTTTCACCGATCCGCTGTTCCTCGGCGGGCTGGGACGCGTCGCGCTGTATGCCATCGTCATGATCCCGGCGCAGCTGCTGGTCGCTCTGGTGGCGGCCCTCGTCCTCGACAACCTCGCGACCTGGCTCTCCAAGCTCTCGCGGCTGCTGATCTTCGCCCCGTACGCGATCCCCGTGGTCATCGGCGCGCTGATGTGGAGCTTCCTCTACAGCCCTCGCTTCGGCCCGGCAGGGACCATCTTCGGATTGTTCGGAATGGATGCGCCGAACTTCCTTGCGAGCGACACGATCTTCGGCAGCCTCGTGAACGTCGTCACGTGGCAGTGGTCCGGCTACTACATGATCGTCATCTACGCCGCCCTGCGCTCGATCGACCCCGCCATCTACGAGGCGGCACGCATCGACGGCGCGAGCGGCTGGCAGATCGCGACCCGCATCAAGGTGCCGATGATCTCGTCCTCGATGGTCATGGTGATCACGTTCGCGCTGATCGGCACCCTGCAGTTCTTCACGGAACCGACGGTGCTGAGATCGATCGCGTCCGGGGCCCTTCCCGCGGAGTACACCCCCAACATGTACGCCTACGCGCTGGCCTTCAGCTACAGCCAGTTCAACTACGCCTCGACCATCGCGTTCTCCCTCGCGATCGTCGTCTTCATCGGATCGTTCGGGTTTCTGTTCCTGACGCGCAAGCAGAGCGGACTGAAGTGATGGCCATTCCCACTGCCGTGACAGACCACACCCGGGCCGTCGTGACCGCAGGCACCCCGCGACTCGACCGCGCCGCGCGTCGCGATGCCCGGCGCCACCGCACCCGGATGCAGGGTGGACGGCGCATCGGCTCGCACGTCCTGCTGCTGATCCTCGCCCTGTACTTCGTCATCCCGATCTGGTGGCTGTTCGTCGCGTCGACCAAGAGCACCGGCGGCCTCTTCTCCAGCCCCGCCTTCTGGTTCGACGATCCCGCCCAGTTCTTCACGAACCTGGCGGGCCTGTTCGAGCACCAGGGCGGTATCTACTGGAGGTGGCTCGGCAACTCGTTCCTCTACGCGTTCGTGTCGGGTCTCGGAGCGACGGTGGTCGCGGTGCTCGCAGGCTACGGATTCGCGAAGTACCGCTTCCGCGGGCGCGGGTTCGTCTTCGGCATGATCCTCGGCTCGGTCATGGTGCCGCTCACGGCCCTGGTCATCCCCCAGTTCATGCTGCTCAGCCAGTACGGGCTCGTGAACACCGGCTGGGCCGTCATCCTGCCCTCGCTGCTGAATCCCTTCGGCGTCTACCTCATGCGCGTGTACACGCAGGACACCGTGCCGGACGAGCTGCTGGAGGCGGCGCGCATCGACGGTGCGGGGGAGTGGCGCACCTTCACTCGGATCGTGCTGCCGCTGCTGCGCCCCGCGATCGTCACAGTGCTCCTGCTGTCGATCGTCGGCACCTGGAACAACTTCTTCCTGCCGCTGGCGATGCTCACCAACCCTGACACCCTGCCGGTGACGGTGGGCCTCAACCGCTGGCTCGCCCTCTCCAACGCCGGCGCGGGCGGCGAGCAGGTGTGGAACCTCATCACCTCCGGCGCGTTCATCTCGGTGCTGCCGCTGCTGCTGTCGTTCCTGCTGCTGCAGCGCTACTGGCAGGGCGGCTTGACCCTCGGCAGCGTCAAGTGACCGCATCCGACAGCGAACCGACCCCGACCTCCTCGACAGAAAGCACATCCATGCCCTCTGCACGCCTCACCCTCGACCCCGCGTTCGCGATCGGGCCGATCCGCCGCAAGATCTTCGGCGGGTTCGTCGAGCATCTCGGCCGGCACGTCTACGACGGCATCTACGAACCCGGTCACCCCACCGCGGATGCGGACGGGTTCCGCCAGGACGTCATCGAACTGGTGAAGGAGCTCGGCGTCGACACCATCCGTTACCCCGGAGGCAACTTCGTCTCGGGCTTTCGCTGGGAGGACTCGGTCGGTCCCCGCGAACAGCGCCCGCGCCGGCTCGACCTGGCCTGGCACTCCACGGAGACCAACGAGGTCGGGCT
This sequence comes from Microbacterium sp. KU4F, assembly GCF_056868075.1. NCBI lineage: Bacteria > Bacillati > Actinomycetota > Actinomycetes > Micrococcales > Microbacteriaceae > Microbacterium > Microbacterium sp. KU4F. The sequence continues at coordinate 2,543,123 of NZ_CP200324.1, forward strand.
GCACGAGTTCTCCTCGTGGTTGGAGAAGGTCGGCAGCGACCTGATGATGGCGGTCAACCTCGGCACACGCGGCACGCTCGAGGCGCTCGACCTGCTCGAGTACTCCAACATCCGCTCCGGCACCGCCCTCAGCGAACAGCGCATCGCCAACGGGCGCACCGAGCCCTTCGATGTGCGGATGTGGTGCCTGGGCAACGAGATGGACGGACCCTGGCAGCTCGGCCACCGCTCGGCCGACGACTACGGCAAGATCGCCTCGCAGACCGCGAAGGGGATGCGCCAGCTCGACCCCGACATCCAGCTCGTGGTGTGCGGCTCCTCCAGCGCGCACATGCCGACCTTCGGCGAATGGGAGCGCGTTGTGCTCACGCACACGTACGACGACGTCGATCTCATCTCGTGTCACGCGTATTACGAGGAGCGCGGCGGAGATCTCGGCAGCTTCCTCGCATCCGCGGTCGACATGGACGGCTTTATCGAGACGGTCGTCGCCACGGCGGACCACGTCGGGGCGGTGCGGGGATCGAGCAAGCGCATCGACATCTCGTTCGACGAATGGAACGTCTGGTACATCGACCGCTTCCACGGCGTCGACAAGATCACCGGCATCGACAACTGGCCGATCGCCCCCCGTCTGCTCGAAGACATCTACTCCGTGGCCGATGCGGTCGTGTTCGGCAACCTGATGATCTCGCTCCTCAAGCACGCCGACCGTGTCGCGAGCGCCTCGCTCGCGCAGCTGGTGAATGTCATCGCCCCGATCATGACCGAGCCGGGCGGTATCGCCTGGCGTCAGAGCACGTTCTATCCCTTCTCGATCACGTCCCGACTCGCGCGGGGCGAGGCGCTGCGACTCAAGCTGGACGCCCCGACGTACCTGACGGAGGCGTACGGCGAGGTTCCCCTCATCGACGCCGTGGCCACCCACGACGCCGACGGCGGACGCAGCGCCGTGTTCCTCGTCAACCGGTCGACGACCGAGTCGATCGAGGTCTCGGTGGACGTCTCCGCGCTCGGAGAGGTGGGTGTGCTCGAGGCGCACACCCTGTCGGATGACGATGTGTACGCGAAGAACACGCTCGAGGCACCCGAGCGCGTCGCGCCACGGGCGAACGACTCGGTCGCCCTCGCCGACGGCGTGCTCACGGTCTCGCTGCCGCCGGTCTCGTGGAGTGCGATCGCCCTCGGCTGACGCTTCCGCCTGGGGAGGCGGAGGAGTGGCGGCGGGGGGAGCGAACGCGCGCGGGCACCTCCTCCGCTCGCCGCGCTCGTCCCCTCGCCGCCGGGTGATCAGGCGTCGATGCCCACCGAGAACGACAGGCGCTCGACCTCGTCCGCGCTCAGCTGCAGATCGGCCGCCTTCGCGCTGTCGGTGATGGATGCGGCACGCCGCGCGCCCGGGATCGGGATCACGGTGTCGGCGAGGGCGAGCTCCCAGGCGAGCACGACCTGCTGCGGGCTGACGCCGTGTGCCTCGCCGACCTCAGAGAACACGCGGAAGCGCTCGCCGACCGAGCGTCCGCCGCCGCCGGTGCCGCCGAGCGGGCTCCAGGGGAGGAACGCGAGTCCCGCATCCGCGCAGTAGGTCAGCTCCTTGTAGCTGCCGGGGTGGCGCGGCGAGAACTCGTTCTGCACGCTGACGAGCGCGTCGCCGAGCACCTCCTGGGCGATCTGGATCTCCTCGATGCTCGCGTTCGAGATGCCCAGGGCCCGCACCTTGCCCTCGTCGTGCAGCGTCTTGAGGTTCTGCATGATCTCGCCGTAGACGATCCACCGGTCGGGGCGGTGGTACTGGTACAGGTCGATGACATCGGTGCCGAGGCGGCGCAGCGACGACTCGACGGCGCCGCGCAGGTAGGGGAGCGAGCCGTCGCGGCCGAAGTCCTTCTGCTCGGTGCGGGTGATGCCGCCCTTCGTCGTCACCACGATCGACGACCTGTCGCCGCCCCAGGATGCGAGGGCCTCGGCGACGAGCTCCTCGTTGTGCCCCATCGCGTCCCAGCTCGGGGCGTAGATGTCGGCCGTGTCGATGAGCGTCACGCCGGCGTCGAGAGCCGCGTGCACGGTCGCGATCGCGCTCTGCCGGTCGGGGAGCTCGTTGTCGTTGTTCATCGAGAGAGGCATGGCTCCGAGGCCGATGGCCGAGACGGAGAACGGTCCGAGGGTGCGCTGCTTCATGGGTCTCCTTCGACAGGGGGTGTGTTCTCCAGACTGGCACGACCGCATCCGGGAACGCGCTTCCGGTCGTGATCCGGATCATCGTGCGAGAATGTCATCCGGCGTGCCCGTGTCGCCGGCTCTCTGACAGCTCCGCCGGGCCCCAGGACAGCGTCCGCCGTGTGTCGAAGGAGCTGAATGTCCACCGCATCTGTGCCCTCATCCCGTATCGCCCAGCGTCGCAGCTACCTGATGTGCCGTCCCGAGCACTTCACGGTCAGCTACTCCATCAATCCGTGGATGCGGCCTGCCGACCCGACCGACACGGCCAAGGCCGTCGCGCAGTGGCAGACGCTGTACGACGCCTACGTCGCGCTCGGCCACGAGGTGCGCCTCATCGACGGCGTGCCCGGGCTTCCCGACATGGTCTACACCGCCAACGGCGGCTTCGTCATCGACGGTGTCGCGTACGGCCCGAAGTTCCGCTTCGCCGAGCGCGCGGGCGAGGCGGAGCCGTTCATGGACTGGTTCGCCGCCAACGGGTTCCGCGTCGCCCGCCCCGAGGAGGTCAACGAGGGCGAGGGCGACTTCCTGCTGGTCGGGAACACGATCCTCGCCGGCACCGGCTTCCGCTCCACCGGCGACAGTCACCGCGAGGTCGGGGAGGTGTTCGACCGCGAGGTCGTCTCGCTCACGCTCGTGGACCCGCGCTTCTACCACCTCGACACCGCGATCGCCGTGCTGGACCCTGTCGAGGGCCCCGGCGGCGTCGAGAAGGCGAACATCGCCTACCTTCCCGGCGCGTTCGACGAGGAGAGCCAGAAGATCCTCGCCGAGCGCTACCCCGACGCCATCCGCGTCTCGGATGCGGACGGCGACGTCTTCGGGCTCAATTCGGCCAGCGACGGCTACAACGTGTTCATCTCGCCCCGCGCCAAGGGATTCGAGGCGCAGCTGCGTGAGCGCGGCTACAACCCCGTGCTGATCGATCTGTCCGAGCTGCTGCTCGGCGGCGGCGGCATCAAATGCTGCACGCTCGAACTGCGCCGATGACGTCGATGAAGGAGACCGACATGTCCGTGCTCGACACCACCACGAGCGACATCATCACGGCCGAGGACGCGCACCTCGCCCACAACTATCACCCGTTGCCGGTCGTCATCTCCCGCGCCGAGGGGTCGTGGGTCACCGACGTGGAGGGCAAGCGCTACCTCGACCTGCTGTCGGCGTACTCCGCCCTCAACTTCGGGCACCTGCATCCGGCGATCGTGGCGGTCGCGCAGGAGCAGCTCACGCGTCTCACCCTCACCAGCCGGGCGTACCACAACGACCAGTTGGGCGTCTTCGCGTCAGCGCTCGCGGAGCTCTGCGGCAAGGACCTCGTGCTCCCCATGAACACGGGCGCCGAGGCGGTCGAGACGGCCATCAAGGTCGCCCGCGCGTGGGCGTACCGCGTGAAGGGTGTGCCGGCCGGCGCGGCCGAGATCGTCGTGGCGGGCGGCAACTTCCACGGCCGCACGACGACCATCGTCGGCTTCAGCGACGACTCCGAAGCGCGCGGAGACTTCGGACCGTTCACGCCCGGCTTCGTCACCGTGCCGTTCGGCGATGCGGACGCCCTCGCGGCGGCCATCACCGACCACACCGCGGCCGTGCTGATCGAGCCGATCCAGGGCGAGGCCGGTGTCATCGTGCCTCCCGCGGGGTACCTCGCCGCCGTGCGCGAGATCTGCACCCGCCGCGGCGTGCTGTTCATCGCCGACGAGATCCAGTCGGGCCTCGGCCGCACGGGATACACGTTCGCGTGCGAGCGCGAGGGTGTCGTGCCCGACATGTACGTGCTCGGCAAGGCGCTCGGCGGCGGCATCCTTCCCGTGTCCGCCGTCGCCGCCGACGCGGCGGTGCTGGGCGTCATCCGTCCCGGCGAGCACGGCTCGACGTTCGGCGGCAACCCACTGGCGGCGGCCGTCGGTCACCGCGTGGTCGAGATGCTCGCCACGGGCGAGTTCCAGCAGCGCGCGAAGGCGCTCGGCGAGCACCTCGAGGCACGTCTGAACGACCTCGTCGGTCACGGCGTGACGGCGGTGCGTGTGGCGGGGCTGTGGGCGGGCGTGGACATCGACCCCGCGCAGGGCACCGCGCGCGAGATCGCCGAGCGGCTGCTCGGGCGCGGCGTGCTCGTGAAGGACACCCACGGACAGACCATCCGCATTGCGCCGCCGCTCGTGGTGCGCGCGACGGAGTTGGACTGGGCGATCGAGCAGCTGAAGCTCGTCCTCACCGCCTGACGCGCACGCCGGGGCGCTGCACGCCCGGGCGGTGCGCTGCAGGCCCGTGCGTGGTGCGGGCCCCTTCGTGTCTTACTTGTGCACGTTTCGGGGGCGCCGGGCGTGCATAAGTGGGACACGGATGTGCACGGGGTGGGTGCGGGGTGTTGCGCGTCTCACTTGTGCACGTTTCGGGGGCGCGGGCGTGCATAAGTGGGACACGGATGTGCGCGGGATGTGCGCGGGGCGTTGCGTGTCGCACCTGTGCACGTTGGTGGGGCGCTGGGCGTGCATAAGTGAGACACGGATGCGGGTACGGGGTGTGCGCGTGGCGCGCACGGGGTGGTGCGTGTCTCACTCGTGCACGTTGGTGGGGTGCTGGGCGTGCATAAGTGAGACACGGATGCGGGCGCGGGATGCGGTGGGGCCCCGGGCGAGTTCCATGCAGCGGAAACGGGGCATAGCCAGGGCGGGACGCATCCGCGATGATGGGGGGCATGGCGATGGCGCTGGAGGGGACGTCCGACGACGGTGCGCGCTCGCTGATCGACCGGGCCTTCGCCATCCTCGGCACCTTTCAGGGCGGCCGCGTGCGGCAGTCCCTCTCCGACATCTCCCGCCGCACCGGGCTCCCGATCGCGACCTGTCACCGCATCGTCAAGCGCCTGACCGAGTGGGGCGCGCTGGAGCGCGACGGCGACGGGCGCTACAACATCGGTCTGCGCCTCTGGGAGACGGCGTCGCTCGCGCCGCGGTCGGTCGGGCTGCAGCGCCTCGCCCGGCCCTACCTGCTCGACCTCTACGAGACCACGGGGTACGCCGCGCACCTCGCGATCCGCGAGGGGCTGGAGCTCGTCTCGATCGAGCTGCTGCAGAGCCCCCGGCGGCAGGCGCCGCGCCCCCGTGTCGGAAACAGGTATCCGCTGCACGCGACCGCGATCGGCCTCGTGCTCCTCGCACACGCCCCGGAGGAGGTACGGGAGGAGGTCCTCTCACGCCCGCTCACCGCGTTCACCTCGCGGACCTACACCGACCCGGTCCTGCTCGAGCGCCTGCTCGCCGACATCCGCCGCAGCGGCTACGCCGTCAGCGACCGTCAGGTGGACAACGTGCACATCAGCGTGGCCGCTCCCGTCTACGCCGCCGACGGCTCCGTCGTCGCCGCCTGCTCGCTCGCTCTGACCGAGCAGGATGTGGACGGCAAGAACATGATCCACCTGGTGCGTCTGACGGCGACCTCCATCTCCCGTCAGCTCGCCGCGGCGGGGTACGCCCGCCCCGAGTCCTGATCCTCAGCGCGTGAAGGCGCTGAGCCCGGTGACGGCGCGTCCCACGATCAGCGCGTTCATCTCCCGCGTGCCCTCGAACGTGTAGAGCGCCTCGGCGTCGGCGAAGAAGCGGGCGACGTCGTTGTCGACGCGGATGCCTTCGGCGCCGCAGATCTCCCGGGCGAGGGCGACCGTCTCGCGGGCGCGGTCGGCGGCCCAGCCCTTCACGAGCGCGGCCTGCATCTCGTCGGCGCCGCCGTTCTGGCGGGCGTCGGTGATCGCCACTGCCAGCGCGAGCGTCGCCGTCGCATTGCCCAGCATCCGCGACAGCTTCTCCTGCACGAGCTGGAACCCGGCGATCGGCCGCCCGAACTGCCGCCGGCGCATCGCGTACGCCAACGCCGCCTCGTACGCCCCGATCTGGAGCCCTGCCGCATTCCACGCGACGACGAACCGCAGGTCGGCGAGGATCGCGGCGAGATCGGCGAAGGAGTCGATGCGCTGCAGCCGGTCGCTCTCGGGCACGCTCACGTCGCGCAGCTCGATGTCGCCGTTGCGCACCATCCGCAGCGCGATCTTGCCCGTCACATCGCGCACCGTCACGCCCTCGGCCTCTCGCGGCACGAGGAACGCCTTCACCCGATCGTCGGCGGTGTCGCGGGCGACCACCACGATCACCTCGGACAGTGCGGCATTGCCGATCCAGCGCTTGTGCCCCTGGATGCGCCACGTGTCGCCCTCACGGGTCGCGGTGGTCTCGAGGCCGCCGCCCACGTCTGAGCCGTGATCGGGCTCGGTGAGCGCGAAGCACCCGGTCAGATCGAACGAGCGGATGCGGGGATCCCATCGTTCGACCTGCTCGAGGGAGCCGCGCCGGCGCACGAGCGTGCGGAACATGCCGACCTGGCCGCCGTAGAGGGTGCCGATCGACATGTCGAAGCGGGCGAGCTCGAGGTGGCGGAAGCCCACGTAGAGCGGGCGCGGCTCGCCGTCGGCGTCGATGATCGACGGGTCATCCTCGAGGTGCAGCGCCGCGATCTCCTTACGCAGGTGCGCGGGGCAGTGCGCATCCTCCCACCAGGTGGCCAGATGCGGGCGGGCGCTGCGCTCCAGCAGCTCCTCAGCTCGGCGAGCTTGGCGGACTCGGCGCCGGTGAGCTGTGCGGCGTAGCCGAAGACGTCGGTGGGTGCCGCCGTCACGACAGTCCCAGCAGCCGGGCGGCGTTCTGCTTGACGATCATCTCGTGCACGTCCGCGGGGAGCTCGAGCGTCTGCACGTCGTTCAGCCACCGGTCGGGGGTGAGAGCGGGCAAGTCGGAGCCGAAGAGCATCTTGTGCTTCAGGTACGTGCGCGCGGCCCGCACGAGCGCGGGCGAGAAGTACTTCGGCGACCAGCCGGACAGATCGATCCACGTGTTCAGCTTGTGCGCGGCGATCGAGAGCGCCTCGTCCTGCCACGGCACGCTCGGGTGGGCCATGATCACCTGCAGCTCCGGATGCCGCGCTGCGACGTCGTCCAGGAGCATCGGGTTCGACAGCGACAGCCGGAACCCCCAGCCGCCCGGGGTGCCGGCGCCGGCACCGGTCTGCCCGGTATGCACGATGATCGGGACACCGAGCTCCTCGATCGTCGACCAGAGCGGATCGAACTCGTCGGCGGACGGGTCGAAGCCCTGCACCGAGGGGTGGAACTTGAAGCCGCGGACGCCCAGCTCACCGACCTGGCGGCGGGCCTCTTCGACGGCGGCCTCGCCCTGCAGCGGATCGACGCTGCCGAACGGGATCAGCACGTCCGCGTTGCGGTGGGCACCCGCGGCGAGGTCGTCGATGCTGTTGGGTGCGTGGCCCAGGTTGGTCGTCGCGTCGACGGTGAACACGACCGCCGCCATCTTGCGCTCGCGGTAGTAGTGGGCGGTCGCATCCACCGTGCGCGGCGGCTCGCTGCTGCCGAAGTACGCCGCCATGGCGGCGGTCAGGGTGGGCGGCGACGCGGTGCGTCCGCTGTCGTCGATCTGCACGTGGACGTGCACGTCGATCGCGGTGACGGTGTTCAGGTCGATGGTCATCGTGCTCCCTGCATCCGTTCTGCCTGTTCGGCGGCGGCGTCGGCCTTGACGCGCGCGAGTTCGATCTTGCCGGTCTGGCTGCGCGCGAGCGTCGGGCGCACGAAGACCTGACGGGGCTTCTTGTATCCGGCGAGTCGCTCGTCGAGGTACGCCGCAAGGGCGTCGAGGTCGACGACGGCGCCGGCGACGGGAACGATCATGGCCGAGACCACCTCGCCGAACCGCGGATGCGGCAGGCCGAACACGACGGCGTCGTCGATGTCGGGATGCGTCAGCAGCTGCTCCTCCACCTCGGCCGGGAAGACCTTCTCACCGCCTGTGTTGACCACGGCGCTGAGTCGGCCGAGGAGCTCGACCGAGCCGTCGCCGCGCGCGAGCGCCCAGTCGCCGGGCATGACGTAACGGTGCTCGCCGATGGTCGGGAACGTGCGTGCGGTCTTCTCCGGGTCGCCGTAGTAGCCGCGGGGGAGGACTCCGCGGAAGGCGAGGATGCCGCGGGCACCTGCGGCCGGTGGGATCTCGGTGAGATCCTCGTCCAGCAGCACGGTGCCCGGTGTCAGCATGAGCTTGGCAGGCAGATCCTCGGCCGCGCGCGTGATGCCGAACGCGAACGGCCCGCCCTCGCTGGAGGCGAGCAGGTCGACGATCATGACATCGCCCTGCGCGTGCAGCCGACGCTTGACCTCGTCGCTGAAGCGCATCCTGGAGCTCATGATCGAGTCGAGCCGGCCGAGACCCCGCCCGTCGGCCTCGACGGCTTCGACCAAGGGGAGCGCGACGGCGTCCCCGGCCACCACGACGCGCGTCACGCCGTGCCGGTGCACGAGGGCGAGGGCATCGGAGACGTCCAGGTGCGCGTTCTCGAGGAGCACGATCGTGCCGCCGAGGGCCAGCGTGCCCATCGTCGTGGACTGCGCGGTGCCGTGCAGCATCGGCGGCAGGGGCAGCGTGACCACCCGCGGGGTGGCGGGGTCGGTCGCGATGCGGGCCGCGTCGTCGAGGTCGTCCGGCGGGTCGATCCCGATGACTCCCCACGTCGACTGGCGGCGCGCCTGCAGCAGGGTGTCCATCTCCCACACGACCGCCTTGGGGGCGCCGGTCGTGCCGCCCGTGTAGAGCCGCAGGTCGGCGCCGCGAGGTGCGGCCACCGGGATCTCGCCACCCGCCGCGACGATCGCGTCGTAGTCATCGGCGCCGGGGATGGAGGAGGCGCCGTCCTCGTCATCGACCGCGATCAGCCGCACGGGGGGCTCGAGCCCCGTCACAGCCTCGGCGGCGACGCGCGCGAGCGAGGTCGGTGCGATCAGCACCTTCGCGTCGCAGTCCTGCAGAAGCGCCCGCACCTCGCCCGCCCGGTAGCGGTAGTTGATCGCCACGGGGGAGGCGCCGACGGCCAGGCACGCCCAGAAGAAGGTGAGGTACTCGACCCGGTTGTACAGCAGCAGGGCCGCGGCGTCGCCGAGACCCACGCCGCTCTCGCGCAGGTACCGCGCGAGCGCACCCGCCTCCGCGGCGAACCGCGCGTAGCTGAGGCGCCGCGTCGGCGTGACGATCGCGGTGCGATCGGGATCGGCCTGCGCGATCCGTGCCCACAGATCGCTGTAGTGGATGCCGCTCACGCGTCCTCCCTCCGCGACGGCGGTCCCGAGGGCTGCGCCTGCGCGGCGAACCGGTCGGCCCAGGCGGCGTCGATCTCCTCCGCGCTCCACCCGCCGTCCCGGTGGTCGGTGTCGAGTACCTGCGGGTGGGCGTAGAGGGTGAGCCGGTCGCCACCGATCCCGATGGCCTGACCCGTGACGCCCGCGGCCCGCTCCGAGGCGAGCCACACCACCAGCGGCGCCACGTCGTCGGGCGTGCCCAGCGCCTTCTCACGGCGGAGCTGCCGGCGGAACCGGCAGGCCCGCGAGGTGGTCCTCCCAGGCCTGCGCGTACGCGGGGATCGTGGCCGTCATGGGCGAGAGCGCCGTCGGGACGACGGCGTCCACCGTGATGTCGGCGCGGGCGAGCTCGAGCGACCACGTGCGGGCCATCGCCACGATTCCCGCCTTCACGGCCGCGTAGTTGGTCTGGCCGAAGCTGCCGAACTGGCCTGCCGGAGACCCGATCAGGATGATGCGCCCGCCCTCGCCCTGCTCGCGCAGGAAGGATGCGGCGGCCCGAGCGCACGTGAAAGTGCCGCGCAGGTGCGTCTCGACGACGAGGTCGAACTCCTCGTCGCTCATCTTCCACAGCACCCGGTCGCGCAGCACGCCGGCGTTGGCGACGAGGATGTCGAGGCGACCGAAGGTGTCCACGGCGGCGCGGACGAGCTGCTCGGCGGCGGCCGTCGAACCCACAGCCGCCACGGCTGCCGTGGCCGAGCCGCCGCCGGCGCGGATCTCCTCGACCACGGTGTCGGCCGACGCCGCATCCACGTCGTTGACGACGACCGCGGCTCCCGCGGCCGCGAGGGCGAGCGCGTAGGCCCGGCCGAGGCTCCTGCCCGCACCGGTGACGATCGCGACCCGACCGTCGAGTCGGATGCCGCTCACCGGAAATGCCTCAGGATCAGTTCGGCGACGACCCCCGGTTTCGCGGACCCCTCGACCTCGAAGGTGAGCGCGAGTGTGACCTGCAGCGCGTCGCCGCGGTCCTCGACCTCGGCGATCCGGCCGGTGAGGCGGATGCGTCCGCCCGACGGCGTCGGGGCGGGGAAGCGGATGCGATCGAACCCGTAGACGATGCCGGCGCTGGCCCCGCTCACGCGGTAGATCTCGCGCAGGGGCAGCACGACCATGCTGAGGGTCAACATGCCGTGCGCGATGCGCCCGCCGAACGGCGAGGCGGCCGCGGCGGCGGCAGCCGCCCAGGGCGCCGCGCTCGTGGCCACCAGCGCGCTGCTGGCATTCGCGCTGTGGGGGCCGTTCACGCTCGTGACCTTCCTCGTGCCGGTTCTCGTGAGCGGGGCCGCGGCGTCGGCCGTGCTGGCCAGCGCGAGCGCTCTCGCCCTGTCGCGGGCGCGTTTCGCCGCGGGTGCGGGAGCGGCTCTGATGGGTTCGGCGCAGTACGCGGTGGCCGCCGCCGCGGCGCCTGTGGGCGGCATCCTCGGCTCGCACACCGCGGTTCCGATGGCGGCGGGCATGTTCGCCTGCCTCGTCGTCAGCGCCCTGTGCGCCGCCCGCGCCCGTCCCTGACGCGGCGGCTGCGGGGCGGGGCGGGGCGGTGTGCGTGGGGGCGGGGCGTGAGGGCGTGTCTCACTTGTGCAGGTTCTTGGTGCGTGTGGCGTGAGTGAGTGAGACACGGTTGCCGGGCGATGTGCGCGCGACGGGTGGGGGGCGGTGCGTGTCTCACTTGTGCAGGTTTTTGGTGCGTGTGGCGTGCATAAGTGAGACACGGATGCCGGGTGCCGGATGCCAGGTGCCGGGTGTGGGTGTCAGGCGCCGGGGTGGGGGCGGTGTGTGTCTCACTTGTGCAGGTTTCGGGGGTGCTGGGCGTGCATAAGTGAGACACGGATGCCGGACGGTGCGCGTGCGACGGGTGGGTGCGCGGCACGGTGCGCGCGGGGCCGGGTGCGCGGCACGGTGCGCGCGGGGCGTGGTGGCGCGCCTCGCCGGGCGGTCACCCGAATCCTCGCCGGGCGGGGGCCCGAATCCGCGCCGCGAACGGCGGAGAAACATCCTGGCAATACGCGCGCGATTAGGCTCATCGCATGGGCGACTTGTTCGACGGCTACGGCTCCACTCTCGCGCCGCGCAAGACCCCGCAGGGGCTGCCCGCTTTCGACGAGATGTTCGGTCATCCCGCGCACCCCGGGGCGGCGGCGGAGTCGCGCAGCGCCTACCGCGAGCTCTACCAGGCGCTGGCGCGCATGACGCAGGAGGAGCTGCGCGGACGCACCGAGTCGCTCGCCTCCAGCTACCTCGCGCAGGGCGTGACCTTCGACTTCGCGGGCGAGGAGCGGCCGTTCCCGCTGGATGCGGTGCCGCGCATCATCGACTACGCGGAGTGGAGCGAGATCGAGGCGGGCGTCAAGCAGCGCGTCCGCGCCCTCGAGGCCTTCCTCGACGACGCCTACGGCCGCCAGAACTGCGTGCGCGACGGCGTGATCCCGGCCCGTCTGATCGCGTCGAGCCAGTACTTCTATCGCCAGGCCGCCGGCATCCATTCGGCGAACGGCGTCCGCATCCAGGTGTCGGGCATCGATCTCATCCGCGACGAGCACGGCAAGATGCGTGTGCTGGAGGACAACGTCCGGGTGCCCTCGGGCGTCAGCTACGTCATCTCCAACCGGCGGGTCATGGCGCAGACCCTGCCGGAGCTGTTCCTCTCGATGCGGGTGCGTCCCGTGGGCGACTACCCCAACAAGCTGCTCGCGGCCCTGCGCGCCTCGGCCCCGCCCGGAATCGACGATCCCAACGTCGTCGTGCTGACGCCCGGCGTGTACAACTCGGCGTACTTCGAGCACACACTGCTCGCGCGACTCATGGGCGTGGAGCTCGTCGAGGGACGCGACCTGCTGTGCATGGGCGGGCGCGTCTTCATGCGCACCACCCGCGGGCCCAAGCGCGTCGACGTCATCTACCGCCGTGTCGACGACGACTTCCTCGACCCGCTCCAGTTCCGCGCCGACTCGATGCTCGGCGCGCCGGGACTCATGCTCGCCGCACGCATGGGCAACGTCACGATCGCGAACGCGGTGGGCAACGGCGTCGCCGACGACAAGCTGCTCTACACGTACACGCCCGACCTCATCCGCTACTACCTGTCGGAGGAGCCCATCCTGCCGATCGTCGACACCTGGCGGCTGGAGGATCCGGCGGCGCTGGAAGAGGTACTCGACCGGCTCGACGAGCTCGTGGTGAAGCCCGTCGACGGCTCCGGGGGCAAGGGGCTCGTCGTCGGCCCCGACGCATCCCGCGCCGAGCTCGATACGCTCCGCAAGACCCTGCTGGCCGACCCGCGCGGGTGGATCGCGCAGCCCGTGGTCATGCTCTCCACCATCCCCACGCTCGTCGAAGACGGGATGCGGCCGCGTCACGCGGACCTGCGACCGTTCGCCGTGAACGACGGCGACGACATCTGGGTGCTGCCCGGCGGTCTCACCCGGGTGGCGCTTCCGGAGGGTCAGCTCGTCGTCAATTCGAGCCAGGGCGGCGGCTCCAAGGACACGTGGGTGGTCGGCGGCGCAGCTCCCGGCCACGTCGAGTACGGGCAGGGTCAGGGCTTGGCCGGGCTCGTGGCCGACCAGGCGTCGACGATCACGCAGGCCATTCCGATCATCACGGATGCGGGACTCGAGGCCACCCCCGACGAGGTCGATCACTCGCCGCATGACCGCCCGCGCTCCCACGTCGAGCAGCAGGAGCAGCAGCAACAGTCCGCATCCGCCCCACGGCATGTCCCACTTTCCGCAGGAATCGACCCCGAAAACTGCGGCAACCGGGACATGCGTTGCAGCAATCGGGACATGGATGGGGGTGCGGAATGCTGCTGAGCCGGATCGCCGAGAGCCTGTTCTGGATCGGACGCTACATCGAGCGCAGCGACGGCACCGCCCGCATCCTCGACGTGCATCTGCAGCTGCTGCTCGAGGACCCGTGGATCGACGAAGACACCGCCTGCCGCTCGCTGCTCGCGGTCATGGGATCCTCGCCGCCCGACGGTGTCGAGACGGTCACCCGCGAACACGTCCTCGCGCGCCTCGCCGTCGACCGCATGAACCCCTCGAGCATCCTCTACTCGCTGACCTCGGCGCGCGAGAACGCACGCCGCGCGCGCGAGATCGTCTCGACCGAGCTGTGGGAGTGCCTCAACACGACCAATGCCCGGATGCCGCGGCGACTGCAGACCGACAAGGTGCACGAGTTCTTCCAGTGGGTGCGCGAGCGCGCCGCCCTGGCGGTCGGCGTCGTCGACTCGTCGACGAGTCGGGACGAGGCCTGGCAGTTCTTCACCCTCGGCCGCTCGATCGAGCGGGCCGATATGACGGCGCGGCTCCTCGCGACCCGGTCGCTGACCGAGGCGTCCGGGCCGTCGTGGACCACCATCCTGCGCTCCTGCGGCGCATACGAGGCGTACCTGCGCACTTATCGCGGGATGCCGAGTGCGCGCAACGCGGCGGAGTTCCTGCTGCTCGACCGCCTCTTCCCGCGCTCGATCATCTACTCGATCTCGCGGGCCGAGGAGTGCATCTCGGCCATCGACCCGCGTGAGGACCGCGTGGGGCAGTCCAATCAGGTGCTGCGGGCGCTCGGTCGCATCCGCAACGACCTCGAGTATCTGCCGATCGGTGACATCCTGAGCGAGCTTCCCGCCCATATGCTCCGGGTTCAGACGGTGACGCGCGAAGCGTCCGACGCCATCCGCCAGCGCTTCTTCCCGACGCAGGCCGAGCCCAGCTGGATCGGAGAGACCTCATGAAGCGGCTGCGGATCGAGCACGAGACGGGCTTCCGATACGGCGGCGACGTCTCCGCCTCCTACAACGAGGCGCGGATGCTGCCCGGCACCACCGAGAGCCAGTTCGTGCTCAGCGCGGCGCTCGAGATCGAGCCGTCCACCGCCGTCAACACGTACGTCGACTACTTCGGCACGCGGGTGAGCGCGTTCGACGTGCTCTCGCCGCACCGGGCGCTGACGATCACCGCCCGCTCCCTCGTCGAGGTGCGTCCGCGGCCCATCGAGCACACCGGCATCACCTGGGACCGGCTCGCCGTCGAGGCGGCTCGGTCGCTCGAGACCGTCGAGCAGCTGACGCAGACGAACCGCACGCGCCCGCATCCCGAGGTCGCGGAGCTCGCCGCATCCTACGCAGCGCGTCACGACGACCCGGGCCGCGCGGCGCACGAGATCTGCGTCGCGATCGGGGATGCCGTGGAGTACATGCACGGTGTCACGGGCGTGCACTCCACGGCCATCGACGCGTGGGAAGCGCGCAAGGGCGTGTGCCAGGACATGGCGCACATCGCGATCGGTGCGCTGCGCTCGGTGGGCATCCCGGCGCGCTACGTGTCGGGCTATCTGCATCCGCGTCCGCAGGCCGAGGTCGGCGTCGCGGTGACGGGGGAGTCGCACGCGTGGGTCGAGTGGTTCGCCGGCGAGTGGACCGGCTTCGACCCGACGAACAACATCGAGATCGGCGACCGCCATGTGCTCGTGGGGCGCGGTCGCGACTACAACGACGTGCCGCCGCTGCGCGGCGTGTATGCGGGCCCGTTCAAGAGCAACCTGCACGTGAAGGTGACGATCACCCGCGAGGCCTGATCCCCGCGCCGCGCCTCGGCCCGGTCGGAGAATCGGCCGAATGTCGGAGGATGCGGCCCGAGACCTCCGACATCGGGCCCAATCTCCGACGTTCGCGCGCGGCAGGGCGCGCGCGGCGGGGCGGGCGCGCCAGGCCTGCCGCGGCGGGTCAGGGACGCGGGGCGCGGGCGGTGCGCGGCGAGCGGCGTCGGATGCGGCGGCGAGCTTGCCGCATCCGGGAGGGTGACGGGGGCGGTGGCCGCGGCGACCTCGTCGCTGAACTCCTCGGGGGCGACGACGCGCACAGGCCGGGTCTCGTCGATCTCGAAGCGCAGACGGGCCTCGGGATCGCGATGCACCCGACCGGATGCGAGGAGCCAGGTGACGCCGATCGCGCAGCCGATGAGACCCGCGACCGCGCCGACGTCGATCGCGGTGCGGGGGCCCCACGCGTCGGCGACCCACCCGGCGATCGGGGCGCCGATGGGAGTGGCACCCATGATGACGGCCATGTACAGCGCGAGCACGCGACCGCGCAGGGCGGGGTCGGTCGTGGTCTGCACGTAGCCGTTCGCCGTGGTCAGGATCGTGACGGTGCTGAAGCCGACGAACACGAGGCTCACGGCGTAGAGCGGGTAGGTCGGCATCGCCGCGGAGATGAGGGAGAAGACGCCGAAGGCGCCGAGAGCGGCGATCACGACCCGCATGCGGGCGCGATCGCGCCGCGCGGCGAGCAGCGCGCCGGCGAGGGAGCCGATGGCGAGCACGGAGCTCAACAGCCCGTACCCGTCGGCCTGCTGCCCGAACTGCACCGCCATCGTCGAGGCGAAGATCGGGAAGTTCATGCCGAACGCGGCGATCAGGAACACCATCGCGAAGATGACCTTGAGATCCGGTCGTCCCGCGACGTAGCGGAAGCCGTCGGCGAGGCGCGCACCGCCCGGCGCACGGGTGCGCGGCACGAGCTCGCGTACGCGCACGAGCATGAGTGCGACGAGCATCGCGAGGAAGGTGCCCGCGTTGATCATGAAGACCCACCCGGTGCCCACCAGCACGATCAGCACGCCACCGATCGCCGGTCCGAGCAGGCGCGCGGCGTTGAAGGATGCGGAGTTGAGGGCGACGGCATTGGAGGCGTCGTCGCGCGACACGATGTCGGTCACGAACGCCTGACGCGCGGGTGCGTCGAACGCGTTCGCGACGCCGAACGCCGCCGCGAAGCACCACATGAGCGGCAGTGTCATGACGTTCGTCAGCAGGAGGACGCCGACGGTCACGGCCAGCAGCATCAGCGTCGACTGGGTGACCAGCAGCATCCGCCGGCGATCGAAGCGGTCGGCCGCCCAGCCGGTGACGCTCACGAGCACGAGGGGCGGGCCGAACTGCAGCGCCATCGTGACGCCCATGGCCGTGGCGTCGTTGTCGGTGAGCTGCGTCAGCACCACCCAGTCCTGGGCGGTCGCCTGCATCCACCCGCCGATGTTCGACACCAGCGCGCCCAGGAACCAGACGCGGTAGTTGAACAGCCGCATCGAGCGGAACATGGCGCTCATCGCTCGGCCACCTTCCGCAGGATCTCGGATGCGGCGTGCAGCGTCGCGCGCTCATCGGCGTCGAGCTCGTCGAGCGCCTCTTCCAGCCAGGCGTTGCGGCGGCGCACCGTCTCTTCGACGACGGCGCGGCCCGCATCCGTGAGCACGATGTTGACCTTGCGACGGTCGGTGTCATCGCTGCGGCGTTCGAGGTAGCCCGACTCCTCGAGGCAGTTGACCGTGCGGTTCATGGACGGAGCCGTCACCCGCTCACGCGCGGCGAGCTCGCCGAGCGTGCGCGTGCCGTTGACCTTCAGTGCCATGAGCACCGAGAACTGCCCGTCGCTCATCGAGTCGACCGCGCGCTGGGCGCGCAGACGCCGGGCGAGACGGAAGACGGACATGCGCAGCTCTGCCGCTTCGGCGGCGCGGGGGGATTCGTCGGTCATCTCGATCCTTAGCATAGCTCATTAGTCTTGCTAAGGATCGAGCGACTATCCGGACTCGACTTGCTCGCGACGACGCCCGCCGAGGGTGAGGGTCGCCACCAGGCCCACGGCGATGAATCCCGCCGCGGTGAACGCGGCATAGCGGGTGCCGTCGGAGAAGGCTGTCTCGGCGGCGGTCGCGATCTCGGCGGTCTGCGGGTTCGCGGCCAGACCCGCGATGGCCCCGCCCGCGGAGTCGACGACGCTCGAGACGATCTGGTCACGCTGGGATGCGGGCACCCCCGCATCGTCGAGCGAGCTCGCCAGCAGGCCGCCGGTCGAGGTGAACAGCACTGTGCCGAGGATCGCGACGCCGAGTGCCGCGCCGACCTGGCGAGACGTGGACTGCGTGCCCGAGCCTTGCCCGGACAGCTCGACCGGGACGTCCTGCAGGATGACGCCCGTGAGCTGTGCGGTCGCGAGCCCCACGCCGAATCCGTAGACGAACAGCGCCGGCAGCAGCCAACCCCACGCCGCATCCGGGGCGACGACGAGACCGACCCAGACGATGCCGATGATCTCCGCGAGAAGTCCGACCCGCACGATCGTGACCGGCGTCACGCGACCGGATGCGGCGCCGGCGAATCCGCTCGCGACGAAGGAGCCGATCGCGAGGGCCAGGAGCACCAGGCCGGTCTGCAGCGCGTCGAATCCGAGCACGAATTGCAGCCAGAGGGGCAGCGACAGGATGATGCCGAACTCGCCGAGCGCGACCGTGAGCGCGACGAGGTTGCCGTCGCGGAAGGTGCCGATGCGGAACAGGGACAGATCGAGGAGAGCGGCGCGTCCTCGGTGGACCCGGTGCACGCTCCAGGAGATGAAGGCGATGAGCGCGACGGCGGCGACCGCGAAGGCCACGGGGACGGGCGAGATCGAGAACGGCCAGCTGAACGAGCCGAGCGAGAACGTGGTGTCGGTGTTCTGCCACCAGCCGTAGGTGCGCCCCTCGATGAGACCGAACACGAGCGATCCGAACAGGACGACGGATAGGAGGGCGCCCACTCCGTCGATGCCGCGTCGGGCCGATTCCCGGGACTCCGGAACGGTCAGCAGGACGCCGATCACGATGACGACGGCGAGCGGCAGGTTGATGCCGAAGGCCCAGCGCCACGAGAACGCGGTGGTGAGCCAGCCGCCCAGCAGCGGTCCGACGGCCGCCATGCCGCCGATCGTCGAGCCCCACACGGCGAACGCGATGCCACGCTCCTTGCCGCGGAAGGTCGCGTTGATGAGGGAGAGGGTCGTCGGCAGGATCATCGCGCCGCCCACGCCCTGCACGAGGCGGGCGAGGATCAGCAGGCGCCCGTCGGGCGCGAGCGCCGCGCTGATGGAGGCGAGCGCGAACAGGGCGATGCCGATGAGCATGAGCCGTCGCCGGCCGATCCGATCGGCGATCGACCCGAACAGCAGGAGGAACGCGGCGAAGACGAGGGTGTACGCCTCCTGGATCCACTGCACCTCGGTCGAGGAGACGCCGAGCTCGTCGACGATCGAGGGCACGGCGACGTTCACGATCGTCGAGTCCACGATGATCAGCGACACGGCGACGCTGATGAAGACCAGGCCCGCCCAGCGACGGGATGACGGAGCGTTCATGATATGTCTCGCTTTTCTAGCTTTCTCGACGAGAGATTACACCCGTCCGAGCCGCGCGCGACCCATAACATCGAGAGCATGCCGGAGTTCACCGACGCGCTCGGCGTCGAGATCGTCTATGACATCCATCCCGCCCAGGGCACCGCGCGCGGTGTCATCCAACTGCTCCATGGCGTGGGTGAGCACGCCGGTCGTTATCCCGTGCTCATCTCCGCCCTCACCGCCGCGGGCTTCACGGTGTACGCGGACGACCACCGCGGGCACGGGCGCACCGGCATGAAGCAGTGGGGCGATTCCGCGCGGCTCGGCCGGCTCGGCCGGGGCGGGCACCGGGCGGCGGTGGATGCGGTCTGGCAGCTGACCCGCCGCATCCGCGACGAGAACCCTGACCTGCCGCTCGTGCTGCTGGGGCACTCTTGGGGGTCCTTCCTCGCGCAGATCCTGGTGAACCGGCATCCGGAGGCCTACGACGCCGTCGTGCTCTCGGGGTCGGCGCTGCGCCTGCCGGGAACCCTCAACGCCGGCAACCTCAACGCCCCGTGGCAGCGCGAGGATGCGACGGGCACCGCGTGGCTCTCGAGCGACCTCTCGGTGGGACGCGCGTTCGTCGACGACCCGCTGACCACGGGCACGCCCTTGCTGAAGCTCTTCGGTCCCGTCGATGCCGCGCGCTTGTTCGGTCGTCCGCGCCGGAACCTGGGTCGCGACATCCCGATCCTGCTCATGGTCGGGCGCGACGACACCGTGGGCGGCCCGCGCAGCGTCCACAAGCTCGCCGCCGAGTACCGCGAGCGATCCGGGCTCACCGACGTCACGACCCTCGTCTACCCGGGCGCGCGCCACGAGATCTTCAACGAGGTGATGCAGGCCGACGTGCGCGCCGACCTCCTGGCCTGGCTCGACGCCCGCATCCCCTCCCGCGTCTGAGGCACTCTTTCTCCCGCGCTCTCGCCCCTTTTCCTCCCGCGAGACTGTCCCCACGCCCTCTCCACGCCCGCTGCGCGGGCGCGGAGCCTCTGGGCGCGTGGGCCCATCTTGATGACGAGATCACGGGTATTAACCGTGATCTCGTGCCGGAAATGCAGTCTCGCGGCAAGTAGGGGACGAGGGGCGAGAGACGGGGCGAAGAGGGTGAGTCCAAGACGCGGCGGATGCGGCGATTGCTCGGGTGTGGGCCGAGGATCAAGGCCGGCGGGGGAGCGGGCGACCTAGGCTGAGAGCATGCACGGTGAGTACAAGGTCCCCGGGGGCAAGCTCGTTGTCGTCGATCTCGAGGTGCGGGAGGGGCGCATCGCCGACGTGCACCTCGCCGGCGACTTCTTCCTCGAGCCGGACGAGGCGCTGCTCGACATCAACCGCGCGGTCGAGGGGCTGTCGGTCGAGACGGATGCGGCCGCGATCGCCGCCGCCGTGCGCCAGGCGCTTCCCGACGGCGCGCAGCTGCTCGGATTCTCGCCCGAGGCGGTCGGCACGGTCGTGCGACGGGCGCTGGTCACCGCTCCCGGATGGAAGGACTTCTCCTGGGAGGTCGTGCACGACGCGCCTGTCTCACCGCGGATGAACCTCGCCCTCGACGAGGTCCTCACCGCCCGCGTCGGCGACGGACGCCGCAACCCCACGCTCCGGCTCTGGGAGTGGGACCAGTCCGCTGTCGTGATCGGCTCGTTCCAGTCGCTGCGCAACGAGGTCGACCCGGATGGTGCGGCCCGCCACGGCTACGACGTCGTGCGGCGCATCTCGGGTGGCGGCGCGATGATGATGGGCGCCAACGCGATCATCACCTACTCGCTGTACGTGCCGGCATCCCTCGTGGCGGGCATGACGTTCGCCGACTCCTACGCGTTCCTCGACGACTGGGCGCTGCAGGCGCTGCGCTCGCTCGGGGTGGAGGCGACGTACCAGCCGCTCAACGACATCTCCTCCCCGCAGGGCAAGATCGGCGGTGCCGCGCAGAAGCGCCTCGCCAACGGCGGCGTCCTGCACCACGCGACCCTCAGCTACGACCTCGACGGCGAGGTCATGACCGAGGTGCTGCGCATCGGCCGCGAGAAGCTGAGCGACAAGGGCACGGTGTCGGCCGCGAAGCGCGTCGACCCGCTGCGGCGCCAGACGGGGCTGCCGCGCGAGCAGATCATCGAGCGCTTCATCAGCACGTTCACCACGATGTACGGTGCGACGACGGGACATATCACCGACGAGGAATACGCCGAGGCGGAGGCGCTCGTGCAGAGCAAGTTCGCCACGGATGCGTGGTTGCAGCGCGTGCCGTGAGCGGGCTCACCCCCGGAACCGTCGCCATCCACCACGGCGACAACCTGGCGATCGCGAAGGAGCTCCCCTCCGGAGCGTTCACGCTCGTCTACCTCGATCCGCCGTTCAACACGGGGCGCTCCCGCATCCGCGCGATCGAGACGGCGACCGTGTCCGACGCGGATGCGGTCTCGCGCCCCGGCTTCCGCGGCCAGGAGTATGCGCGTCTGCGGGGCGACCTGCGTGCGTACGACGACCGGTTCGACGACTATTGGGGCTTCCTCGAGCCGCGGCTGCTCGAGGCGTGGCGTCTCCTCGCCGACGACGGCACGTTGTACCTGCATCTCGACTACCGCGAGGTGCACTACGCGAAGGTCATGCTCGACGCCCTGTTCGGTCGCGAGCGGTTCCTGAACGAGATCGTGTGGGCCTATGACTACGGCGCCAAGACTCGCCGCCGATGGCCGACGAAGCACGAGACGATCCTCGTGTACGTGAAGGATCCAGCGCGGTACTTCTTCGATGCGGATGCGGTGGATCGCGAGCCGTACATGGCGCCGGGGCTCGTCACGGCGGAGAAGGCTGCGCGCGGCAAGCTGCCGACAGACGTGTGGTGGCACACGATCGTGCCGACGTCCGGGGGCGAGAAGACGGGCTACCCGACGCAGAAGCCCGAGGGGGTGCTGCGCCGCATCGTGCAGGCGTCGAGCCGCCCCGGCGATGCCGTGCTGGACCTCTTCGCGGGCAGCGGCACGACCGGCGCGGTCGCGGCTCCCCTCGGCCGCCATGCGGTGCTCGTCGACGACAACGCGGATGCGGTCGCCGTGATGCGTCAGCGGATGCCCCGCGCCGTGCTCATCCCGCCCCTGCCTCGCGAGGCCTGAGCCGCTCGCGGGACACCGGACCCGCGAGACTGCGTCTCTTGCACGAGATCACGGGTAAACACAGTGATCTCGTGCTCGAAATGCATTCTCGCGGCAAAGAACGACGTCAGAGCAGGGCGGCGGTGCCGGCGTAGCCGTCTTCGACGACGGGGGAGTCGACGTCGAAGACCTGCGTGGTGCCGGGGGTCTCGCTCCACGGCGTCCATGGCGCCCGATGGTCGCGGATGAAGGCGACGGCGGCGGCGTGCATCCGTTCGGCGAGGGATGCGGGCGGATGCGGGCCCGCGATCCGGGCGACGCCGTCGGCGTCCAGCCGGCCGAACCAGAACGGCACGTCGAGGCAGTGGCAGGCCCAACCGATCGTGGGCGAGGGCCAGGTGAACCGGTACGTCCACGTCGCGGCGGCCGAGCCGCGGGCGTCCGCGATGCGCGGGACGAGGGCGCCGAAGACGCGGTCGGTCACGTAGCGGCCGAGCACGGCTGCGGTGCCCTTCGCGCGCGGGCCCGGGTTGTCCCGCAGGTACCCCCGGCGCCGGCGGCGGTCGAGTCCGAGGGCTGCCAATGCCAGCCAGGCAGGGATGAGGCGGAGCTTCGGGGCGAACGAGTCGGTGACCATGGTGAACTCGTCGGCCGTGGAGCCGAGAAGCAGAGGCTTGTCGGCGCCGACGCCCGCGGCGATCGAGGTCGGGGTATCGGTGCGCAGCAGATCGCCGTCGACCGCGGGGCCCCACGCGCGTTCGGCGATCATCTCGCGCAGCGGGGCGAGCCGGCCGCGATGCGGGGCGAGCTCGATCGTGCTCTGCAGTGCGTGCAGTGTCTCCTCCGGCACGGACGCGAAACCGTCGCGGTCCGCGCTCACCCCCGCGGCGACCGCCAGGCGGGCGGCGCGGGCGCGCGCCTCGTCGAGCGGAACATCTCCCAGCGCGCCGGAGATCGACCAGGCCGCCGAGAAGAGGTGCTGCGCCGCCGGCATCCCGAGCAGCGTCAGCACCGCCCCGCCGCCGGCGGACTGTCCGCCGATCGTCACGCGTGCGGGGTCGCCGCCGAATGCCGCGATGTTCTGCTGTACCCACTCGAGGGCTGCGATCCAGTCCCGTACGCCGCGATTGCTCGCCGCGCCATCGATCGCCCCGAACCCGTCGAAACCGAGCCGGTACGAGAGGGTCACGACGACGATCCCCTCGCGGGTGAGCGTGTCACCGTCATACCAGGGGCTCGCGGGCGAGCCGGAGATGTACCCGCCGCCGTGGATCCACACGAGGACGGGGAAGGGTGCCGCCGCATCCGTGTCGGGTGTGAAGACGTTCACGTTGAGCGTCGCGTCGCCCGGCACGGAGGGCTCGGGGATGAGGGTGATGCCGGTGTCGCCGCGCTGCGGGGTGGGGCCGTAGGCGGTCGCGTCGCGCACCCCGTCCCACGGCGCCACGGGCTGGGGCGCCGCGAAGCGGTTCTCACCGACGGGTGGGGCCGCGAACGGGACGCCGAGGAAGGCGAGCGAGCCCGGGCGCCGGACGCCGCGAAGGGTGCCGGTCGAGACGGTGACGAGAGGGTCGGTCATCGCAGCTGCGCCTGGTGTCCGGTCAAGGCGCTCTGGAACGCGGCGCGGACGATCGCGGCCATGTCGACCGACGGATCCAGCAGCCACTGCAACTGCGCGCCGTCCCACGAGGCCTGGACGAGCCTGCTGGCGGTGGCCGGCGACATGTCGGGAGTCATCCGCCCCGCCTCGGCTGCCTTCTGGAACCAGTCGCGGAGGCCGTCGAGGAATCCCGAGGTGCGCTCGGCGAAGTACGCGTGCGCCGGATGCGCGGGATCGCCCGCCTCCACCGACATCCGCGCGAACAGATGCACGAGCCCGGGAACCTGGGCGTTGTGCGCGATCATCCGCTCGTACGCCGCGGGCAGGTCCTCGGCGCCCTCGGGGTCGTAGGTGCGCAGGTCCAACTCGTCGCGCTTGCGGAGGATCTCGACGAACAGGTGCTCCTTGCTGTCGAAGTAGTGCAGCAATCCCGCCTGGCTGAGCCCCACGGCGTCCGCGATCTCGCGCACGGATGCGGCGCGATAGCCCTCGCGGGCGATGACCGCGAGCGCCGCCTCGAGGATCTGCTCGCGCCGGGCGACGCCCTTCGCGTAGGACCCCCGCTGCGTCATGTTCCCGAGGATATGCCCGAAACCGCTTGTGCGACGAAAACCGAGCGACATAAGCTTTTCGCGTCGGCGCGGAGCAGCGCCGCGATCACGAAGGAGCACCATGACGGATGTGTCCCCTACCGAGCTGACGCTCGAGGAGAAGGCCTCGCTCACCAGCGGCCGCGATTTCTGGACCACCAAGCCGATCGAGCGGGTCGGGGTGCCCTCGATCATGATGACCGACGGTCCCCACGGACTGCGCAAGCAGTCGGCCGCGAGCGACCACCTCGGTCTCGTGCAGAGCGTCCCCGCCACCTGCTTCCCGCCCGCGGTGGGCCTGGGCTCGTCGTTCGACCCGGAGCTCGCCGAGCGGGTCGGTGTCGCGCTGGGCACCGAATCCGCGCTCGAGGACGTCGCCGTGATCCTCGGCCCGGGCGTCAACATCAAGCGCTCCCCGCTGTGCGGCCGCAACTTCGAGTACTTCTCCGAGGACCCGATCGTCTCGGGCGTCATGGGTGCCGGCCTCGTGCGCGGCATCCAGTCGCGGGGTGTCGGAGCCTCGCTCAAGCACTTCGCCGCGAACAACCAGGAGACCGACCGGCTGCGCGTCTCGAGCGACGTCGACCCTCGGCCCCTGCGTGAGATCTACCTGCGCGGATTCCAGCGTGTCGTCGAAGATGCCCAGCCGTGGACGGTCATGTGCTCGTACAACCGCATCAACGGCGTCTACGCGTCCGAGGATCCGTGGCTGCTCACCTCCGTGCTCCGCGGCGAGTGGGGCTTCGAGGGGCTCGTCGTCTCCGACTGGGGCGCGGTCAACGACCGGGTCGCCGGTGTCGTGGCCGGGCTCGATCTCGAGATGCCCTCGAGCGGCGGACGCACCGATGCACAGCTCGTCGCCGCCGTGAAGGACGGCTCGCTGGATGAGGCCGTCGTGGATCTCGCCGCCGGTCGGGTCCTCGATCTCGTGCGCAAGGCCGGAGCTCGGCCCGCCGCATCCGGTGTGCTGGACGTCGACGCCCACCACGCTCTCGCCCGCGAGGCCGCGGGCCGCTCGATCGTGCTGCTGAAGAACGACGGCGACATCCTCCCGCTCGATCGCTCGCAGCGCATCGCCGTCATCGGCGCGTTCGCCGCGGAGCCGCGCTTCCAGGGTGCGGGGTCCTCGCTGATCAACCCGACGCGGGTGGATGCAGCACTCGACGCGATCCGCGCGGCCGCCGACGGCGAGGTCGCCTACGCCGCGGGCTTCACCTTCGACGGCAGCGGGGATGCGGGCGCGCTGCGCGCCGAAGCGGTCGCCGCGGCCGCATCCGCCGAGCGTGTCGTGCTGTTCCTGGGCCTTCCCGCCGCGGAGGAGTCGGAGGGCTTCGACCGCACGCACATCGATCTGCCGGCTGCGCAGCTCGCGCTCGTCGACGAGGTCGTGAAGGCGAACCCGAACGTGGCGGTCGTACTCTCCAACGGCGGCGTCGTCGCCCTGCCCTTCGCCGAACGCGTGCCGGCGATCCTGGAGGGATGGCTGCTCGGACAGGCCGGCGGCTCGGCCACGGCCGACGTGCTCTTCGGTGACGTCAACCCTTCGGCCAAGCTCACCGAGACGATCCCGCTGCGGCTGGAGGACACCCCCTCCTACGGCAGCTTCCCGGGCGAGTTCGGCCACGTGCGCTACGGCGAGGGCCTCCTCGTCGGCTACCGCGGGTTCGACGCGAGCGCGAAGGACGTCGCCTTCCCGTTCGGCCACGGACTCTCCTACACGCGCTTCTCCTACGGTGAGGCGGCGGCCGAGGTCACCGAGACCGGCGATGTGCTCGTGCGGGTCGACGTCACCAACACGGGGGACGTCGCCGGGCGCGAGATCGTGCAGGTGTACTCCTCGCTGCCGGGCTCCGCCGTACAGCGGGCGCCGCGCGAGCTGAAGTCGTTCCTGTCGGTCGCGTTGGACGCGGGCGAGACCCGTACGGCCGAGCTGATCGTCCGCCGCAGCGACCTCGCCTACTGGGACATCCGGGTCGACGGCTGGATCGTGGAGCCCGGCGCCTACGTGTTCGAGGCCGCCGCATCGAGCCGCGACATCCGCTCGTCGGTCGCGCTCGAGCTGACCGGTGACGAGGTGCGCCCGCCGCTGTCGCGCGAGTCTTCGATCGGCGAGCTGCTGGAGAACCCCGCGACGGCCTCGATCATCGGCCCGGCCATCACCGCGATGTTCGGCGATGAGGCGGGGATGATCAAGATGATGGCGTCGTTCCCGATCGGCCGCCTGGCCGCCTTCCCGAACGCGCCCGTGAGCGAGCAGCAGGTCGACGAGCTGATCGCGGCCGGCAACGCCTGAGGCTCAGGATGCGGTGAGCGGAGAGGATCCGGTGAGCGGAGGGCGCTAAGGGTCTCAGCCGCTCGCGACGCCGTGGTCGAAGACGAACTCCTGCAGTGCGCAGACCGCGGCTCCGCGGCACCACTGCTCGTTCGAACCCTCGGCCAGAACGACCTCGACTGCGGACGCGCGCGGGTCGCGGTGCTGCCGCATCCCCGCCATCATCGCCTCCCGGGCGACGTGCGCCAGATCGACGGCCTCGCCTCCGATCACCAAAAGGTCGGGGGCGGTGAGGTTGGCGACGGCCGCGACGAGCTTGCCCAGGGCGAGTCCGGACTGATCCAGGATGCGGCGCACGGCGGTGTCGTCGGATGCGGCGGCCTCGAGAACCTCGGTCCACGTGAGGTCCCGTCCCGTCGCCGCGCGGATCTGGCGGGCTATCGAGGGCGAGGTCAGCATGGCCTCGGCGCAGCCGCGATGGCCCTGCGTGCAGGGCGGGCCCAGAGGGTCGAGGGGCCAGTGCCCCACGAGCCCGACGCCCGAGTCGGCGTTCAGCAGGGGGCGGCCGTTCGCGACGCAGCCGTAGCCCACACCGATCCCGAGCGTCAGCACCGCGAAGTTGTCGTGCCCGGATCCCTCGCCGAACCAGTGGGTCGAGCGCGTGTAGGCCTCGAGGTCGTTGGCGCACGAGACGGGGATGCCGACGCGGTCGGCGACCATCGCGGCCAGCGGGACGTCCTGCCACTCGAGGAAGGGCGCCGAGGTGACGACCCCGCCCGGCCCCACCACGCCGCCCACCGCGATGCCGACGCGATCGATCGTGTGCTCGCGGGCCGCATCCGCGGCGGCGCGGGCGATGAGATCGGCGACCGCGGCGGGGTCCCCGCCGTGCCGGTCGTGGCGCACGGCCGAGACCGGCTGTGCGCACAGGTCGGTGACGACCGTGGTGAGGGTGTCGCTGGAGAGCTTGATGCCGATGAAGTGGTGGGCCTCGGCGACGACCTGCAGCAGGGTCGAGGGGCGGCCCCGTCGCTCCGTGACCTGACCGGACTCCACGAGCAGGCCCGCGGCGATGAGCTCGGCGCTCACCCGGGTGAGGGTCGCGGGTGCGAGGCCGAGTCTGCGGGCGAGTTCCGCGCGGCTCAGCGGCCCGTGCAGGAGCACCTCGAGCGCCACGTCTTGCGCGATCTGATCCCGCGGGCGCCAGGCCATTCTTTTCCTTCGACATCAAAGTAAAACAACGTGATTACAGTCTAGACACGAACTGTTGCATCATCTTTCCTTCGTGTGGTGAAATAAACCGCGATCACGGCGATCGCATGGAAATGGAGACTGCAATGAGGCACAAGCGTTTCGCGTCGATCGGAGCTCTGGCGCTCGTCGCCGGGGCGGTGCTCGCCGGCTGTGCGGCGCCGGGCGGCGACGGCGGCAGCGGCGGCGACGTCACCCTGACCTTCTGGGGCACCTACGGCAACGGCGGCAACAGCGCCCAGACGGACGTCCTCGAGAACGAGCTCATCCCCGCGTTCGAGGCCGATCACCCCGGCATCAGGGTCCAGTACGTCGACATGCCCTATGACGGGCTGAAGCAGAAGCTCACCACGAGCGCCGCCGGCGGCGAGCTGCCCGATCTCATCCGCTCGGACATCGGGTGGGTCGCCCAGTTCGCCAAGCTCGGCGTGTTCAAGAAGCTCAACGGTGCGATGCCCGGCTTCGATGACCTCGCGGCGCAGGTGTACCCCGGCACCCTGCAGACGACTTCGTACGACGGCGACTACTACGGCCTGCCCCTGAACACGAACACGCGCGTGCTCGTCTCGAACACCGCCGCGCTGCAGGCCGCGGGGATGTCCGTGCCCCCGAAGACCTTCGACGAGCTGCGCGATCTGGCCGGCAAGCTCAAGGGCACCGGTGTCGCGGCCTTCGCCGACAGCGGGCTCGACGCGTGGAACGTGATGCCCTGGATCTGGTCTGCGGGCGGCGACATCACCGACAAGGACCTCACTACTTCCACGGGCTACCTCGACAGCGCGCAGAGCGTTGCGGGCGTGCAGCTGCTCGTCGACCTGTACCAGGAGGGGCAGATCCCGAACCTCATCACGGGCAACGCCGGCTCGACCTCCACGAGCGACGGACTGCCGTCGGGCGCGTACGCCACCATCCTCGACGGTCCCTGGATGCAGGACATCTGGGCGGGGCAGTACCCCCAGTTCACCCCCGTCTACTCGCCCGTGCCGGCGGGCAAGGGCGGATCCATCAGCGTCGTCGGCGGAGAGAGCATCGTGCTCACCGAGGGCAACACGCACGCGGATGCGGCCTATCAGTTCATCGAGTTCACTCAGTCCGAGAAGTTCCAGCTGGCGATGGCAAAGGTGGGTCAGATGTCGGTCAAGCCCGATCTCGCGCAGAAGCAGGCCGAGCTCGTGCCGTACTTCGCCACCTTCGCTGACCAGCTGCAGACCGCTCGCGCGCGTCTTCCCATCCCGCAGGCGGGAGAGGTCGACAAGATCCTCAGCGAGCAGCTCGTCCCGGCCTTCGACGGCTCGACGACGGTGCAGGCCGCGCTGACGGCGGCAGCGGGCAAGATCGACGCACTGCTGGCGGAGAACAAGTAAGTGTCCACCCTCGCCGCGGGCCGGAGCGAGACCAAGCCCTCGCTCCGGCCCCTCTCCGCCCGCCGCCGACGGCGCTTCGACCCGACCCCGTGGCTGTTCATCGCCCCCGGCGCCCTCCTATTCGCCCTCTTCATCCTGTATCCGATGGTGCAGGCGGCGCAGATGAGCCTGTATGACTGGAACATCCTGCGCGGGGCGGCGAGCGAGTTCGTCGGCCTCGACAACTACGCGCGTGCGCTGCAGGACGACCGTTTCTGGCTGAGTCTGGGTAACAGCGGCATCTACATGCTGTTCACGGTGCCGCCCCAGATCGTGCTCGGCCTCGCCGTCGCGATGCTGCTCAAATCCCGTGCCCCCGCCCGACCGCTGTTCCGGGTGCTGTTCTACCTGCCCGTCGTCACGAGCTGGGTGGTGGTGTCGCTGCTGTTCAAGTACCTCTTCGCCGACCAGGGGCTCGTCAACTTCGTGCTGGGCAGCGACACCTCCTGGCTCTCGGGCCGGTGGACGGCCCTCGTCGCGATCTGCGCACTCGGCGTGTGGAAAGGCGTCGGCTGGTCCATGATGATCTTCCTCGCCGCGCTCCAGGGGGTGCCGCAGTCCCTCGAGGAGGCGGCCGCGCTCGACGGGGCCAACTGGTGGCAGCGGTTCCGCGCCGTCACGATCCCCGCGATCTGGCCCGCCATGCTGTTCGTCGTCGTGATGCTCGTCATTGGCGGGTTCAACGTCTTCACCTCCGTCCTGCTGATGACCGCCGGCGGGCCGGGCGGCCAGACCGAGGTCCTGCTCACCTTCATGTACCAGCAGGCGTTCTCGAACCTCGACTTCGGCTACGGCGCTGCGCTTGCGGTGCTCCTGACGATCGTCGTGTTCGTCTTCTCGGTCGTGCAGCTGCGCGTGTTCCGCGACCGTACGGATGAGGAGGCCCTGTGATGAATGCTCGTCAGGACGTCCGCCGACGCGCGGCGACCTCGCTGCGCGTCGTCGCGCTGATCGTCGGTGCGGTCGTCATGGTGACGCCGTTCCTGTACATGCTCTCGACCTCGTTCAAGCCGCAGGCGTTTGTGCTGTCGACGCCGCCGCAGTTCATCCCCGATCCGTTCACCTGGGACAACTACGTGCAGGCGTGGACGACGCAGGACTTCGCGCGCTACGCGATGAACTCGATCATCGTCGCCGTGGTCTCCACGGCGCTCTCGGTGCTGATCAGCTCGATGATGGCGTACGGGTTCGCCCGGTTCACGTTCCGGGGGCGTGAGGTGCTGTTCCGCATCCTGCTGATCGGGCTCATGGTGCCGGCGATGATGCTGATCATCCCGCAGTTCGTGCTCGCGAAGTACTTCCATCTGCTCGACTCGCTGGCCGGTCTCATCGTGTTCTACGTGGCGGGCTCGCTCGCGCTGAACGTCTTCCTGCTGCGCGGCTTCTTCGCGGCGCTGCCGGGGGAGCTCGACCACGCGATGCAGATCGACGGCGCGAACGCGTGGACCCGCTTCTGGCGACTCGCGATCCCGCTGGCGCGGCCCGCCCTGGCGACCGCGACGATCTTCACGTTCCTCGCGAGCTGGGACGAGTTCGCCTGGGCGCTGACCATCATCAACAGTCCGCAGAACCGCACCCTGCCCATCGCCATCCAGCTCTTTCAGGGGCAGAACGCGACGCAGTGGGGGCTCGTCTTCGCCGCATCCGTGATCGCCGTGATCCCGGTGATCATCGTCTACCTCGTCTTCCAACGCCACTTCGTACAAGGCCTCACCTCCGGGGCCATCAAAGGATGATCGTGCATCAGTACTCCCTTCTTCCCACCCGTGCCACGTACACGCCGCAGGATGCGGTCCTCATCGAGATCGAGACCACGGACGACGCCCTCGCGGGCACGCTGAGCGTCTGGCGGCTCGGCGTCGAGCTCTGGCGCGGCGAGGTCGCCGGTGGCGGGGTGCACGAGGTGGACGTGCCCGGCGAGGGGTCCTACGGGATCGAGCTCGTCGTCGCCGGCGGCATCGTCGCCCGCACGGCGGTCGAGGTCACCTCCGAGGCGCGCTCGCGCCTGCGGTACGGCTTCGTGGCCGCCTACCCCGCCGACAAGGACATCGACGCCGCGACCCGGCTCGCGCGTCGGCTGCACGTGAACGCCGTGCAGTTCTACGACTGGGCCTACCGCCACGCGGATCTGCTGGGCGGGGGTGAGAGCTACGACGATGCGCTCGGCCAGACGATCAGCCTCGACACCGTGCGCGCCCTCGCCGCCGGCTACCGGGCGGTCGGGGCCGAGGCCATCGGCTACGCCGCCGTCTACGCCGTGGGGCCCAACGAGTGGGACCGTTGGAGCGGGCTCGCCCTGCTGCGCGGCGACGGCGAGCCCTACGCGCTCGGCGACTTCCTGTTCATCGTCGACCCCGCCGCCGAGCCGTGGCTCACGCATTTCCGCGGCGAGCTGGCGCGCTCCGCCGCGGAGGTGGGCCTCGACGGCTTCCATCTCGACCAGTACGGCTACCCGAAGTTCGCGACGACCCCCGACGGCGCTCTCGTCGACGTCGCGGAGTCCTTCGCGACCCTCATCGGCGGCGTCCGCGAGGAGCTGCCGCAGGCCCGTCTGATCTTCAACAACGTCAACGACTTCCCGACCTGGCGCACCGCGTCCCTCGACCAGGACGCGGTGTACATCGAGCCCTGGGAGCCCAACGACTCGCTCGCCTCTCTGGCCGCCCTCGCGCTGCGGGCGCGTGCCGAGGGCGGGGGCGACCCGTCGTGTTGGCGGCGTACCAGCACGTCTACGACAGTGTCGAGCCCGCCCAGGGCGACATCTCGACGGCGCTCACGATGGCCACCCTCTTCTCGCACGGTGCCACCCAGTTGCTCGCCGGAGAGGACGGGCGACTGCTCGTCGACCCCTACTACGTGCGCAACCAGGCCGCATCCGAGGGCACGCTGGACCTGCTGACCCGCTGGTACGACTTTCTCGTCGAGCACGACGCGCTGCTGATGCCCGCGCACGTCCGCGAGGTCACCTCGTCGTACGTGGGCGGCTACAACGGTGACCTCGACGTGCGGTTCGAGGGCGTCGCCGTCGCCTCCACCGCCACGGCCGGCGCCGTCTGGCGCCGCGTGACCACCGCGGAGGTCGGGCTGGTCGTGCACCTGATCAACCTCGTCGACCAGACCGACACGGCATGGGATGCGGCCCGCAACCAGCCGATGCCCCTCGCCGGCGGCCGGCTGCGGATGCGTAGCCTCCGCGACCGCGTCCCGCGCGTGAGCGTCGCCGACCCCGACGGCAGCGCCCGGCTCGTGCCGGTCGAGGTGCATGTGCACGGCGACGAGGCGTTCGTCGATCTTCCCGCACTGAACATCTGGCAGGTGATCCATGTCGTCTTCTGAGCTCGTCGCGGCCGTCGCGGACGGGAGCGGCAGCGCCGCCTGGTGGACCAGGGCCGTCGTCTACCAGGTGTATCCGCGCAGCTTCCAGGACTCCGACGGCGACGGCATCGGCGACCTGCGCGGGATCATCCACCGGCTCGACCACCTCCAGCGTCTGGGCATCGACGTCGTCTGGCTCTCGCCGGTGTACCGGTCCCCGCACGCCGACAACGGCTACGACATCAGCGACTACGAAGACATCGATCCCCTCTTCGGCACGCTCTCGGACTTCGACGAGCTGCTGGCCGAGGCGCACGCCCGTGGGATCAGGATCGTCATGGACCTGGTGGTCAACCACACCTCCGACGAGCATCCCTGGTTCCGCGAGGCGCGCTCCGCGCGCACCGCGGCCAAACGCGACTGGTACTGGTGGCGCGACGCGCGTCCGGGGACCGTTCCGGGGGAGCCCGGCAGCGAGCCCACGAACTGGACGTCCTTCTTCTCGGGATCGACGTGGGAGTACGACGCGCAGAGCGGTCAGTACTACCTGCACCTGTTCGATCGGAAGCAGCCGGATCTGAACTGGGAGAACCCGGAGGTGCGGGAGGCGGTCTACGCCATGATGCGCCGCTGGCTGGAGCGCGGTGTCGACGGCTTCCGCATGGACGTCATCAACCTGATCTCCAAAGCGCCCGGCCTGCCCGACGGCGCGGCCGCGCCCGGCGAGCTGTACGGCGACGGATTCGTCCACTTCGCGCACGGGCCGCGCCTGCATGAGTTCCTGCAGGAGATGCATCGCGAGGTGTTCCAGGGGCGCTCGGGCCTGCTCACGGTCGGGGAGATGCCCGGCGTGAATCCCGAGGAGGCTGCCCTGTTCACGGATCCGGCGCGGCGCGAGCTGGACATGGTGTTCCAGTTCGAACACGTCGGTCTCGACCACGGCGACGGCTCCAAGTTCGTGCATCGCCCGCCTGCGCCCGGTGCACTCGCCGCGTCGTTCACCCGATGGCAGGAGGCGCTCGCCGAGACCGGGTGGAACAGCCTCTACCTCTCGAACCACGATCAGCCCCGCCCCGTCAGCCGCTTCGGCGACGACGGCGCGTGGTGGCGCGAGTCGGCCACGGCGCTGGCCACGGTGCTGCATCTGCAGCGCGGCACGCCCTACGTCTACCAGGGCGAGGAGCTGGGGATGACGAACACGCGGTTCGCGTCGATCGAGGACGTGCGCGACATCGAGAGCATCAACCACTACCGGGAGCGGATCGCCCTCGGTGACGACGCCGAGACGGTGCTCGCCGGCATCGCGCACATCGGCCGCGACAACGCGCGGACCCCGGTGCAGTGGGATTCGACCGCGCACGCCGGTTTCACGACCGGCACTCCCTGGATCGACGTCAACGCGGCGGCGGCGCACATCACCGCGCAGTCCCAGTACGGGGTCGAGGGCTCGGTGTTCGAGCACTACCGCGCGCTCATCGCGTTGCGCCACGAGGAACCCATCGTCGCCGAGGGCGACTTCCGTCGGATCGATGCGGGCAGCGACGCCGTGTTCGCCTTCGAGCGCCGGCGGGGCGAGCGCGCACTGCTGGTCGTGGCGAACCTGTCGTCGGAGCCCGTCGTGCTCTCCGGCGAGCTCGCAGCGACCCTGGCCGACCGGCCGCCGATCCTGACGAATCTGCCCGCGGATCCGGGGGCGGATGCGGGTCGGCTGCGCCCCTGGGAAGCTCGCGTGGTCCGCCGGGACCCGCCCGAGGCCTGAGCCTCCGGCGCGGTGCGGGTCCTTCCCGCGCCGCGCCGGAAACCATGCGACCGCCGCCTTCCCGAACGCGCCCGTGAGCGAGCAGCAGGTCGACGAGCTGATCGCGGCCGGCAACGCCTGAGGTTCAGGATACGGTGAGCGGAGAGGATCCGGTGAGCGGAGGGCGTGCATCCCTCGAGGCGTCCTCCGCTCACCGCATCCCCACCGCTGCCCGGGTCAGTCGAGGCGTCGCACGTCGAAGAGCATCGCCTGCTGCGGATCCAGCGTCGGCAGCGGAACGCCTGCGGTCGCCAGGACAGCGCCCGCCAGCACGATCTCTTCCTCGAGGGCGCGGCTGATCCACTCCGACGGCGCGACGTCGCGACGCTTCGCCAGCCCGACCTCGGTGCGGATGCGGATGCCGTACCGCGCTGACGCATCGAGCCCGGGGAACGGGATGCGGCCGACTTGACCGTCGGCGGAGCTCGACAGTCGAGCCCAGGTGAAGAGCGCGCGCGATCCGTCCTGCGCGACGATCCCGGTGAGCTGCGTCGCGTCGTCGATGAGGTCCGCGTTGACGATGCGGCCGCTGTGTACGAGGGGGCGTAGCTCCCGGTAGAGATCTGCCCAGGCGCGCGTCGCTGCCAGCTGTGCGTCGTCCTGGCGGGTCAGGTCCGCTTCGATCCCGGCGTGCGCGGTGAGCGCCGTGAGGAACCGGAACGACAGATCGGTGACGCGCGAGGTCGTGTGCGCTTCGGCGTCGCCCAGGTGCGAGCCGATCAGCTCGGGCGGAACGACCAGGCGCGTCCAGCGTTCGATCTGCGACCGCTCGACGGGATCGTTGCAGTCCGATGCCCAGACTCTGTCAGTACGTTCCAGGATGCCGAGATCCACTCGCCCGCCGCCCGCAGAGCACGTCTCGATCTCGAGCGCGGGATGCCGGCGCCGCAGCTCGTCGAGCAGCCGGTACAGCGCGAGGGTCTGCGCGTGGACCGCGGGGCGGTCGCCGTCGGCGCGGTGCGCGACGGCCTCGAGCAGGTCGCGGTTGTGATCCCACTTGATGTAGTCGATGTCGTACGTCGTGACCAGCGAGCTGACCCGCTCCAGCAGGTGGTTCCACGCCTCCGGGTGGGCGATGTCGAGAACCTGCTGGTGTCGAGACGTGCCGCCGAGACCTTCGGCGGGGGCGAGAATCCACTCCGGATGCTCGCGCGCGAGGTCCGAGTCCGGGCTGATCATCTCCGGCTCGAACCAGAGGCCGAACTGCATACCCGCGGCGCGTACCTGCTCCACCAGGGGGCCCAGCCCGTCGGGCCAGACGCCCTCGTCGACGTACCAGTCGCCGAGGCCGGCGCGGTCGGAGCGGCGATGGCGGAACCAGCCGTCGTCGAGCACGAGGCGTTCGACGCCGACCTCGGCGGCGCGCGCGACGAGCGCGGACAGACGCGTCAGGTTGTGGTCGAAGTAGACCGCCTCCCAGGTGTTGAGCGTCAGCGGTCGGGGTGAGGAGGGATGCGTGGCACGCGCGCGCAGGCGCCGGTGCAGGCGGTCGGAGAGACCGTCGAGGCCCGCATCCGACCAGGTGAAGATCGCGAGCGGGGCGTCGTAGCGGTCACCGGGCGCGAGACGGATCTCGCCGGCGCGGAGGAGCTCGCCGACGCCGATCACCGAGCGCAGCGCCCCCGCACTCTCGGGCAGCCTCTCGGCGAGGTATTCGGCATCGCCCGAGAACGCGAGATGCGCGCTCCAGAGCTCACCGTGCCCGAAGCCGAACCCCGGTGTTCCCAGCGCGAGCAGGAACGGTGAGTCGTGCCCGGGCTTGCCGCGCCGCGCGCGCCGCACGTGGCTGCCGTCGCGCAAGGCACCGCGTTGCGGCGAGCGTTCGCGCACCCACTTGCCGGAGAAGTCGAGTACCTCGCTCGCGCGGGCGGGAACCGGCAGGAGGGCGCGCAGCGCCTCCAGATCGTAGAGCGCGTCGGTGTGCTCGTTGCCCGGACGCGTGACGGAGAGGGCGACGCTCAGAACGCCGAAGCGATCGAGGGCGTAGGTCGCCTCACCGTCCAGACCGGTGACCTCGTCGTGCAGCAGAATGCGGATCAGGCCGCCCCCCGCCTCCTCGTGCGACACCCGCGCATCGACGAGGCGGGGACGAGGTGTCGTGGCCGCACCGCCCGCGTGACCGGACTGGGCAGGGCTCCCCGACCAGCCGTCGCGCTCGCTCGGCCAGATCGTGAACGTGCGGGCCGCATCCGGCGCGTTGTTCAGGACGGCGGGAGCACCCGTGAGACGCATGCCCGCGCCGAGATCGGTGGCGTCGCCGAGATCCGCTCCCCAGTGCAGGATGCGGGGAACCGGGTCGGTCAGCTCGATCAGCAGGCTCACACCTGCGGCGCGCAGGTGCGCAGTCGTGTCGTCGTCGCGGTGCATCGGTGCTCCTTCGCGCGGGTGGAGGTCGTCGCGGCCGATCAGGCGTCGCGGTGTGCGCCGGCCGAAGGGGTCACGGTGAAGATCGTGGGGGCGGTGAACCCGGCGTCGGCGAAGGCGCGGCGCACCGCATCCGACACCGCATCGATCCGGTCCGCGTCGACGAGCGCGATGGCCGCGCCGCCGAAGCCGCCGCCGGTCATACGCGCGCCGATCGCCCCCGCTGCCATGGCTGCCTCGACCGCGGTGTCGAGCTCGGGAACCGAGATCTCGAAGTCGTCGCGCATGGAGGCGTGGGAAGCGAGCAGCAGCTCGCCGATGGCACGCGGGCCCTGTTCGCGGAGCGTCCGGACGGTGTCGAGCACGCGCTGGTCCTCGGTCACGACGTGCCGCATCCGCCGGAAGGTGACATCGTCGGTCTTCGTCCGTGCCTCTTCGAGGTCCTCGACGTGCACGTCGCGAAGCGCCGGAACGCCCATGATCGACGCCCCGAGCTCGCACGACGCGCGGCGGTCGCGGTAGCCGCCGGTCGAGTGCGAGTGCTTCACGTTCGTGTCCATGACCAGCAGCTCGAGACCTGCGGCCGCGAAGCCGAGATCGACGACCGTGGTGTCCAGCGTGCGGCAGTCGAGGAAGATCGCTGCATCCCGCTCGCCGAGCATCGAGGCCATCTGGTCCATGATGCCGGTGGGCGCGCCCACCGCCTCGTTCTCGGCGACGCGGCCGACCTTCGCGAGCGCTACGCGGTCCAGGCCCAGCTCCCACACGTCGTTGAGAGCGGATGCGGTGGCGCCCTCGATCGCGGCGGAGGAGGAGAGTCCTGCCCCCACCGGCACGTCGGAGGCGATCGCGATGTCGACGCCGGTGACGCTCGACGCCTCCCGCCCCGACGCCGCCAGCAGTGCCCATGCGACGCCGAGCGGGTACGTGGACCACTCGGGTACGTCGTCGCGGCCCTCGGGGAAGAGCGCGTCGAGCTGGTCGAGCGCAACCTCGACGGGCACCGGGTCCAACGTCGACACGACGCGGATGCGGCCGTCCTCGCGCAGACCCAATTGGACGTGGGTGCGGTGCTCGATCGCGAACGGCAGCACGAAGCCGTCGTTGTAGTCGGTGTGCTCGCCGATGAGATTCACCCGGCCGGGCGCCGACCAGTGGCCGACCGGCGCGCTCCCGGTCAGCTCGACGAACAGGTCGCGGGCGGCGGCGGCCGCATCCGTCTGGGTCACAGTGATACTCCTTCTACGGCCTCGCGCAGGCGTGCGGCGGCGGTCTCGGGCGGAACGTCGCCGATCCAGGCGCCCATGGCCGCCTCGCTTCCGGCGAGGTACTTCAGCTTGTCGGCCGCGCGGCGCGGCGAGGTCAGTTCGAGATGCAGGCGAGCGCCGGCGCGTCCGGTGTGCACGGGGGCCTGATGCCAGGCCGCGATGTAGGGCGTCGGGGTGTCGTAGAGCGCATCGACGCCGCGCAGCAGCCGCAGATACAGCGGCGCCAGCTCGTCGCGCTCGGCGTCGTTCGTCTCGGCGAAGTCGGCGACGTGGCGGTGCGGCACGAGGTGCACCTCCAGGGGCCATCGCGCGGCGAACGGCACGAAGGCGGTCCAGTGCTCGCCGGTGAGGATCACGCGCTCGCTCTGCGACTCCATCTCGAGGATGCGGTCAAACAGGTCGTCGCCGGTGCGCTCGAGCGCGGCCAGCAGTCGCTGCGTGCGCGGGGTGACGTACGGGTAGGCGTAGATCTGCCCGTGCGGATGCGGCAGGGTCACGCCGATCTCCCGCCCGCGGTTCTCGAACGGGAAGACCTGCTGGATGCCGGGCAGCGCCGAGAGCGCTGCCGTGCGGTCGGCCCATGCCTCGATCACGGTGCGTGCGCGAGTCACGGTCTGAGTGCCGAAGGAGCCGGCGTGCTCCGGGCTGAAGCACACGACCTCGGTGCGCCCGACGGAGGTGCGGGTGCGGCCGAGCCCGTACTCGGCCAGGTCTGCGAGACTCCGCGGCGGGTCGACCGCCGCCGGGACGTCGTCGGTCGCTGTGGCGAGGGCCGGACCGAACGAAGGCGACTTGTTCTCGAAGACCGCCACGTCGTAGCGCGACGGGATCTCCGAAGGGTTCGTGGGTGTCTGCGGGGCGAGGGGGTCGAGTTCCGCCGGCGGCAGGAACGCGCGGTTCTGACGGTTGGCGGCGATGGAGATCCAGTCGCCGGTCAGCACGTCGAGGCGCATCGTCGCGGTCTCCGGACGCGGCGCCAGCTCGCGGGCATCGATGCTGCGCTCGGGCGGAAGGGTGGTGTCGGGATCGTCGTAGTAGATGAGCTCGCGGCCGTCGGCGAGGCGCGTGGGTCGCTTCACGACGCCCGCACCGAGGAGTGCGACATCCTGCTGAGGTGTGTTCACGATAACACGCTACATTTCGGGCGTGATATCGTCAACATGACGACGGGGGTGCGATGGCTCGGGTATCGATGGCGGATGTCGCCGCACACGCGGGCGTCTCCGCGCAGACCGTCTCGCGCGTCGTCAACCAGAGTCCGCGCGTCGACCCGGCCACCCGCGCCAGGGTCGAGGCGGCCATGAGCGCGCTGGGCTATCGGATGCACCGCGCGGCGAGGGCGCTGCGCACCGGGCAGACCCGCACGATCGGCCTCGTCGTGTCCACGCTCGCCTCGGTCGGTAACTCGCGCATGCTGCAGGCGATCGCGGAGGCCGCAGCCGTACGCGACTACGCGCTCGCGATCGTCACGGTCGCCGGCACCCGCGACATCGCGGAGGCGTTCTCGCAGCTGCGCGATCAGGGTGTCGACGGAGCCGTCGTCCTGAACGAGGCGACGCGACTCGCCCGCGGTGCTGAGCCGCCCGCGGGGCTTCGTCTCGTCGTGGTCGACTCGCCGCCCGACGACCGCTTCACGATCGTGCAGACCGATCACGCGGGCGGCGCGCGTCTCGCGACGCGGCACCTGCTGGATGCCGGTCATCGCACGGTGCATCACCTGGCCGGCCCGGTGACCTCTTTCGCGGCGTCCGAGCGCGAGCGCGGCTGGCGCGAGGAGCTCGCCGAGGCGGGCATCAAGGCCCCCGAGCCGCAGCGCGGCGACTGGACCTCCCGCTCGGGCTACGAGCGCGGGGCGGCGTTCGCCGCCGCATCCGCCGTCTTCGTCGCGAACGACCAGATGGCTCTCGGGCTGCTGCGCGCCCTCGCCGACGCGGGCCGCCGTGTGCCCGAGGACGTCGCGGTCGTCGGCTTCGACGACATCGTGGATGCGGCCGAGTACCGCCCCCCGTTGACGACCGTGCGGCAGGACTTCGACGCACTGGGCTCTCGCGCCGTCGAGGTGCTCGTGCGCATGATCGAGACGGACGAGGCCGCATCCGCGCAGGAGATCGGCGCGACGCTCGTCGTCCGCGACAGTGCCTGACGCGATCCGAAACGCGTGATGCCCCGGGATGCGGCGGCATCCCGGGGCATCACGGTCGGTGTTACTTCTGGACCGGGATCGACTGCGACTCGAGCGTCTTGATGGTCGAGTCCTGACCCTTCTGCAGCGCGTCGGCGAGCGTCCCCGAACCGGACACGGCGGCCTTGAAGCCGTCCGAGACGTCGGCGTAGGTCTGCGTCATCGTCGGGCCCCACGCGAAGTCGGGGGTGACCTCGGTGGCCGCCTGCGCGAACACGTCGTAGATCTTCTGTCCGCCGTAGAAGTCGACGCCCTCGGCCAGCGACGGGAGCTTCAGGCCCTCGGTGGTCGCGGGGTAGATGTTGGCGGCCTTGTTCAGCGCCGTCAGCGCCTCATCCGAGGTGTTCAGCCACAGAGCGAACTTCGACGCCTCGTACGGGTGCTTGCTGCCCTTGAGCACGGCGATCGAGGAGCCGCCCCAGTTGCCGGAGACGGCGTCGCCGGCCTTCCACTGCGGCATCTGCGCGACCGACCACTTGCCGGACGTGTCGGGTGCGCCGCTGGAGATCGAGTTGGCGCCCCAGACGGCCGAGTTCCACGTCCAGACCTGACTCGAGTTGTAGGCGTTGTTCCACTCGTCGGTCCATGCCGGGTACGTGCTGACGAGGTCCTCGGAGATGAGGTCCTGCCAGTAGTCGGCGACCTTGGTGGAGGCGTCGTCGGTCAGCGAGACCTTCCAGCCGTCGGAGCCGTTGTCGAACCACTGCCCGCCGGCCTGCCAGACGAAGCCAGCGAACTGGTTGATGTCGGACTGCGAGAAGTTGGTGATGTAGCCGCCGAGAGCGCGGATCTTCTTCGCGGCAGCCACTCGTACTTCATCGTCCCGAAGCCACGTTCACGTGACCCGTTCTGACCCGGCGTTCGGACTCTCGTGCGGACGTGCCGGATCTCGGGGTGCGCGGCGATGAACGCTTCGAACGTGAACGAGCGGAACGGGCCACCGTTGTCAGTGACGATCGTCACGACCGGTAGCAGCTCGCCGGTCGCTTCGTTGACCTCGCAGTCGTCGATCAGTGGGTGTCCCATCAGTGCCTCGGCCTCAGCGAGGGCGAGTTCGACCGCGGCGACGGCGTCGTGCTTGTTCGCTGTCGGGGACACGTGCGCGTCGAACTCGTACTTGGCCCGGTAGTCCCGGCAGGATGCGATCCGCCAGGTTCCGCCGGTCGTGGTCTCGTGCTCGGAGAAGTCCAGCTGCCACACCTGGTTCGGGCCCGTCGGTTCCGTCGCGAACGCGGCCTTGCGGCGCTCGGCGAGCTTGCGACGCTCCCGCTGGTGGTTCGCCTCCAGGAGCGGGCCCTCGTCGCGCAGCAGCCGCAGCACGGTCGCCTGCGAGACCCGGTACCCGTGACGGCGGGTCATCGCCCAGACCTTCCGGTGACCCCACGCAGGATGCGCGGCCGCGTGCCGGACCACGACGTCCCGGACGGCGCTGCGAGACGGCTGCGGCCAGGGGCCCTTCGGCGGCCGATCGGTGCGGGCTTTGGCCTGCCCACGCCGCCAGGTCCGTTCGGGCATGTCGATCAGGCGGCAGAACCTCGCGGTCGACATGCCCGCATCGGTGCGGATCACCTCGAGGTCCTCGAAGGGCCCAGCCGGCCCTCGGCGGACTTCTTCCACACTCGGATCTCGACCGCTGCCTCACTGAGGGCCTGGGTCAGCTCGGCGACCTCGTCCTCGAGCTGCTGCTCCCGGGTGGACGGCTTCGACTTGCCCGCGTCGATCCCGGCCTTCCCACCCTCGAGGAACTGCCGCTTCCAGCTCCCGATCGCCTGCTCAGACACCTTCTCGCGGCGGGCCGCCTCAGCGATCGAGATCTCACCCTGCAACACAGACAACACAATGCGGAGCTTCTTCTCCGCAGGGATCGTCGGGGGACGACTCATGATGATCAGACCTAGGGGCGCTGCATCAGCAACTAACTACCCCTGCCACATACTCTGATGCGCGACACGGCCACTCAGACCGTTGGCCGCAAGCGCCGACCGGCGCTCGGCGACGGCCGCAGAGCTGGAGGGCCGCGGCGTCGCTGCGGATCGCCCAGTTGCGATCGTAGGCCCGGTCCGAGGCGAGCCATTTCGCCGTCCGAACGAACCGGTTACCACGGATCGCGCCGTTGGTGACGTCACCCTGGAGGTAGACGCGTTCGCCTGCCAGGGCGACTCCACGCGAAGCGATGGCTCACTGGCTCCGGATGGCCCAGGGACCAGCCACCTGCAAGCGTCGCGGCGCGACCGTCGAGCCCATCATCGGAACCCTCAAACAATCCTCAGCCGACTCTCTCGCAGAGGACTCGATGCAGTCCGAGGTGAGCTGAACCCCGCAGCAGCCGCCTACAACATTCGGAAGACCCACACCGCCAAAGCCTGAGCGCTTGCCAGGAGAATCGTCGAGTTTGCCCCCGCGGTCCCGGTCACCAGATCCTCCATCACTGGTGACGCTCGAATACGGCATTCTGCGACAGGCTCTACGACGTCGAGATCCGCCGGGTGATCTGCAAGACCAACGCGAAAGCAACGATCAACATCGGGGCCTGCCGGGGGCAGCGCATTGCGGAAGCGCTCCGTTGGGGCTCGCTCCGCGCCTACGGTAGTGCTTGTTACGTCGAAGCGGCGCGGGGCGAGCCGCACGAAGAGTGCGACCCGCCCCGCGCTGGTTCGGGCTCAGACGTTCTCGTCGTGTGCGATCGCTCTCGATCGGTTCCTCGCGCGTGCGACCATCACGATCCCGACCGTGAGAACGAGGAGGCCGAGGCCGCCCGACATGGCCCACAGCACGACGTCGCCGCCGGTGGAGGCGAGCGACCCGGAGCCGCCCGCCCCGCCGCTGGAGACGCCCGAGCCGCCGCCGGTGTTCGGCGTCGTCCCGCCGTCACCACCGCCGGACACCTGCGGGGCACGCACTGTGATGTCGGCCTGCGCCACCACGACACC
The DNA here is from genome assembly GCF_056868075.1 of Microbacterium sp. KU4F. NCBI lineage: Bacteria > Bacillati > Actinomycetota > Actinomycetes > Micrococcales > Microbacteriaceae > Microbacterium > Microbacterium sp. KU4F. Next base: position 2,585,802 of record NZ_CP200324.1, read on the forward strand.
CGAGGTCACGACGATCGTGTGACGGCCCACGGGGACGTCCGCCGGAATCAGGACCGTCCGCTCCAACGTGCCGTCGTCGCGAGTCGTGGCCTCGTCCAGCAGCACGGGGTCGGGGTGCAGCTCGATCCGGGCGGATGTCGTCGCCGGCAGCTTTCCCGCTCGCACGGTGACCTTCTGCCCCGCCTGCACGGTGTCCGCCGACAGCGTCAGCGACCCGCAGGTCGTGGTCAGCTCGATCGGCTGCCCCTCGGGCGCATCGACCCGATCGCACACACCCGGCTGAGCTGCGGCGTCGCCGCCGAGCACGACCTGGGTGCCGTCGAGGTCGATGCTGAAGGATCGCCCGAGATGGTGCAGTCCCGATACTCCGCCGGTCGCCCCCGGCAGCCGCACGAAGGTCGGCGTGCCCTCGTCGGAACGGTACCCGTTCAGCATCCACAGATTGTCGATGACGTGGGCCATGCCGAAGGTCGTCGGGCTCTCACCCCGCGAGATCGGTGCGTCACCGGGGTTCTTGCCCTGCTGATACACCTCGCTGAACCGGTTGGTGCGGGTGATGTCGCGCAGCGTCGACTCGAGATAGACCTGAACCTTCTGCGCCTGACCGTGCTCGATCAGGCCGTACGCGACGAACTGCGCGTCCGGCGTTTTGATCGAGTCGGATGCCGTGCCGGCGAACTGCGCGACCGGGTCGTACTCCGCGTCGAACCGGGCCATGATGGCCGTCGTCTCCGCGTCGGTGAGGCCGGGAAGGTGCAGACCGGTGCCGACGTAGTTGACGGTGCCCTTGCGCTGGTCGTATGTAGCGTCGGGCTTGCTGGTCCAGTAGTACTGCACCGCCCTGCCGTCGGTCATGAAGAACCACTCCTGGTACTGCGCGAGGAGTGTCTTCTGCAGCGCGAGGAACGACGCCGCGTCGGCGTCGAGGCCGAGGACCCGAGCGCTCTCGGCGGCGTAGTCCAGGTCGATGGCGAGCGAGTTCACGAACTCGGCATCGCGCTCCTGTGAAGCCGGGACGCCGCCCCCCGGGTAGTGCGAGTCGATGTTCCAGGCGAGGTGTTCGCTCGACCAGCCCATGTGCGCCTTGATGGCGGGATAGACCTCGGCGAGCTTGTCCTTGTCACCGGTGATCGAGTACAGCATCCACGCCGTCTGAGCCTTGCGGCTGGGAAGCGACTCGCCGTTCAAGCCGCCGTCTGCCTCGACGTCGGCCATCATTCCCACGAGCGAGTCCCAGGCGAGGGCGGGCTCCGTGTAGCCGAGGTACTGGATGCCGAGCAGCGAGTCCCAGCTCGCCGAGGCGCGGTTGCGCTCCGACCCGCCGTTGTAGGTCGCGGCCTTGCCCGTGGCGACCTGCGCGTGGCTGATGCCGCTCTCGGGCTGCGGAGGCACGACGGTCTGCTTCAGGTTCACGAAGGAGCGGTAGTACATCGCACGGATGTCCTCTCCCGTCGTGCCCTCCGCCGAGACAGCGCGAAGCGTGTACTGCTCTACGGCCGGCACAGCAGCCAGGTACGCGTTCCACTCATCCGTGCGAGTCTGCAGCGCAGCCGCGACCACGGAGGCGTCCGCACCCCGGGAGGCGCTGGCCGCGGCTGCGCTCGTCGCGTCCGCACCTGTTCCGTACGCGTATCCCAGGCCGATGGCGCTGTTGGCGTCGTTCGGAAGGACGGCGACCCATGCCGTGCTGGTCGACGTCGGCGACGACGTCCCCCCGGCGCCCTGAGACGCAGAACCGGGCGAGTCGTAGAAGAGCACCTCTGCGCCGGCGGGGAAGCCCACCGCGCGCGTGTAGTTGTCGGCGGCGACCGTCAACACGCGTACGCCCGTGTCCCAGCCCGCGACGCCGGAGAAGCGACCCGCGAGGGTCGGGCTGCCGGCGGTGAGGTTCGCTGGCGACACTAGGCGCGACACGGTGGTGGCATCGACGAAGACGTCGCTGGTCGAGTACGAGCCGGAGCCGCCGTACGTTCCCGTCCAGTCGAGCGACTGGGGATTCCAGGTGTTCGTGTAATCGCTGGGACTCTGCAGCCAGTCGTTCGACCCGTGCAGGGAGAGTCGTGTGAAGGTGGCAGACGTCGGGACCGGGGTCTTCGTCGAGAACAGCTTGATACCGAACGTCTGCGTGCCGGATCGCCCGGTGAGAGCAGCGAGGTTGTAGCTGAAGACGCCGGTCGCGTCGGTGTCGTCCTGGATGACGGCGAAGTCGCCGTTGCCGTCTGCGCCGGTGAGCTTCAAGGCCCACTTCGACCCCGTGCTGAGGGGCCCGACGGCGACGGTCAGCACGGGATTGTCGGTCAGGTTCACGGTGACGGCCCGGGCGACCGCGCCGAATCCCGAGCTGGATGCGCTCGTCACGGTCGCGCCGACGCCCGAGGCGGCTCGCGCGATGGTCGCGCCGTTGTTGGACTGGACGTTCGTGCTCCAGGCGCCCAGATCGGAGAAGTCCTCGACCAATCCGGGGCGGGCGTGGACAGACAGGCCCCGGAAGGTGGCCGTGCCGTTGTTCGACGCGAAGAGCTTTACGGTCACTTTGCCGCTGTGCACGTTCAGAGCCTTCAGGTCATAGGCGAAGGTTCCGGTGGCGGCGGTGTCGGTCTGGACCACGATGTCGGGCTGGCCGTCGGGGGCGATCTTCAGTGCCCATTTGCCTGTCGTGGCAGCGACTGAGACGAGGAGGACGGGATCTGCGTCGACATCCAGGACGACGTCGCGCCCGACCGCGCCCCAGTCCTTCCCGCCGCCGGGGGCGACCGTTCCGCCGCCGGCGCCGACTGTGAGTGCTCCGCCGTTGTTGGTGCTGCGCCAGTGCGTCGCGCTGTCGGCGTTGAAGCCTTCGCTGAGCGTGGGAGTGGTGTCGCCTTCGTCGTAGAGGGCGGCGAGCGAGGTCGGGGCATCGGTCGCGGTGAAGGAGTTGCGGACGACACCGTCGGCCGTGCGCTTTCGCTGATCGCCGTAGAACATGGTGTCCAGGCTGTTGTCGGCCTTCGGGCGGGTGTCGTCGGTCTGGCTGTGGCTCGGGTTGAGCGCGACGCGCGAGTCGGGCTCGGAGAGCCACCGTTGCTGTGCGGCGCTCGAGTCGGCGAGGTCGGCGACGGTGACGGGGCCGGGGTTCGGAGCGGGGGCGGACGGCGATTCGGCGAAGGCAGTCGCAGCGGGGAGCATCAGCGCGCCCGCTGCGAGGATCGTCACCGCCGTTCTGGAGGTGCGCCGAAAGAGGGATCTGTGCGTCATCAGTCTTCCTTGTCTGATCGTTTCGTCACCCAGAACGAGAGGGCACGATGGAAACCGAAACGTTTCGGTTCGCGGCAACCCTATTGACGACCGGAAGCGGTGTCAAGAAACGGTGGACGTGAGAGCCGAACAGACCTTCGGCTACGAACTCCTCTCGAGAACCGCACGCGGTGATCTAGTGTCGGAGGAATGAACCGAGGAGCGGAGGACGCATGCCCGGTCGCGTGACGATCACCGACGTCGCGGCACGCGCCGGCGTCGCGATCAGCTCAGTGTCGAGCGCGCTGAACGGCCGCCCCGGCGTGTCGGAGCAGACACGCCAGAAGATCCTGCTCGCCGCAGATGAACTTGGCTTCGTGCCATCGGTGCGGGGGAAGAGCCTCGCCGGCAAGAAGACGTTCGCCGTCGGCCTTGTCGTGCACCGCAATCCCGACGTGCTCGAGCTCGACCCCTTCTTTGGCGCCTTCATCAACGGCATCGAGTCGTGGATCGACGAACGCGACTTCGCGCTCGTTCTCCAGACGAGCTCCGACGCCGCGGGGACGCTCGAACGCTACCGTCGCCTCGCTGCGGGGAAGCGCGTCGACGGCGTGTTCCTCAACGAGATCGAGATCGACGATCCGCGCGTCGCTCTCGTGCAGGAGCTCGGCCTCCCCGCGGTCGGCATCAACCCCGAGCCCGGATTCCCCTTGCCGAGCGTGCGCCAGGACCATGGGGCGGCGATCGAGCAGCTGGTCGACCATCTCGTGGGGCTCGGCCACACCTCGATTGGTTTCGTCAGCGGTCCCCCGCGCTTCATCCACTCTCGCCAGCGTGAAATGGCCTGGCGGCTCGCCCTCGAGGCCAGGGGACTGCGCCCCGGACCCTTGGTGCCGGCATCCTTCACCTACGAGAGCGGCATCGAGGCCGCGAGTTCCATGCTGTCGGTGCGGCTGCGTCCCACCGCAGTGATCTGCGCCAACGACCTGTCTGCGATGGGGTTCATGGCACAGGCTCAGCATCTGGGCTTCGAGATCCCGGGTGACCTGTCCGTCGCCGGCTATGACGGCATCCAACTCGCAGAGTACGTGCGCCCGTCCCTCACGACGGTGCAGACCCAGCCGCGCCGGACGGGTTATGAGGCGGCACGCATCCTGCTCGAGCTGATCGACGGCACTCCGGCGGCGGATGCGGATATCGAACCCGCGGTGCTCGTCGTGCGCTCGTCGACGGGTCCCGCGCCTCGCGTGCACTGAGCATCTGGCCACGATCTGCCACCGCAGGGTTGCGGCCAGGAGGTGAGCGTGGCATGCTGACGTAACCGAAACGTTTCGGCAAGTCGGACCCCCAAGGTCGCAATTACTGAGGAGAAGATCCACACATGGCAACGAAGAAGTTGCGCGCGAGGCGCCTGATCCGTCACGGAGCAATCCTGGCAACCGCACTGGTTGCCGTCAGCGCCCTGGCAGCATGCTCATCCGACAACAGCGGGACGCCGTCGGGCGACGGTGCCGTATCCGGCGACCTGCAGATCCTGGTCTCCAGCGCCGACGCGTCGGATGCCGCGTTCAAGCTGATCAACGAGGGCTTCGAGAAGAAGTACCCCGACGTGAAGGTGACCTTCTCGTCGGTGTCCAACGACAACTACCCGGCAACGAAGTCCTCGCGCCTCACCGCGGGGAACGTGGACATCCTCGTCGCGAAGAACGTCGTCGAGGTCCCTGAGTTCGCTGCCGAATCCACCTCTGACGACGTGCTCCTCGCCCGGTCCGGCGGACTGCTGGACCTGACCGACGAGCCCTTCATGAAGCGCTTCACTCCGAGCGTCCTGGACTCGCAGGCGATCGACGGCAAGCAGTACGTCGTTCCGACGGGCCTCAGCTACTCGACGGGCGTCTACTACAACAAGGCGATCTTCGAGGCGAATGGGCTTTCCGTGCCCACGACCTGGAGCGAGCTCGAGAACGTCATGACGACCCTCAAGGGCAGCGGCGTCGCACCCTTCGGTATCGGCGGCAAGGACACCTGGCCCGCGGGCCTCGCGATGCTCGGTGTCGTCGGCTCCACGTACCCGGACGTGAGCGACAAGGAGAAGCTCGTCGAGGGCTTCTGGAAGAACACGGTCAGCCTGACCGACCCGGAGCCGGTGTCGGTGCTGGAGAAGACCGAGACGATCTTCCAGAACGCGCAGGCGAACTTCGCCGGCACGGGCTATGACGAGATCCCGGCCGGCTTCGCGAAGGGCGACTACGCGATGACGATCGACGGCACCTGGAACGAGCCCACGATCCAGGCGGCTGTCGCGGGAGCCTTCGACTACGGCTACTTCCCGCTGCCGGCCTCGGACGACGCCGCCGACAACGCCTTCCTCAACGGCAAGATCGAGCTTCAGCTCGCGATCGCCTCGGGAACCAAGAACAAGGCCGCCGCGCTCGCGTGGATGGACTACTTCTCCGACCCCGACAACTACAAGCAGTTCGTCGACCGCGCCGGCTTCTCCCCCGCCGAGCCGGACATCGCCCTGAGCGACTTCCTGAACTCGATCGCGCAGTACACCAGCACGTTCCAGCCCGCCTGGGACCAGAAGTGGGTTGCGAACAACAAGGCCGGCCAGGACGCCGTCTACCCGTTCAACTACCCGGCACTCGCGCCGCTCGGCTCCGACGACGCGGCTCAGGCCGCCGCCGCCGCCCAGACCGCGTGGAAGGCCGCCTTCTAAACCGCCCACGCGCCGCCCCGGCGCTCACCACGAGCGCCGGGGCGGCGCCACGCTCTCTTTCCTCGAGGTCATCGTGTCTCAATCTTTCCCGTTCCCACGTCGCGGGCCGGTCCGGATCACGTTCACGGTCGGGCTGATCGTGCTCACCGTGTTCGGTCTCGTCCCGGCTGTCGGCATGCTGGTCGTCTCGTTCACCGATCTGCGTGGGCTGCCCTACCTGCCGGTCAACTGGGTGGGCGTGGAGAACTACATCAGCTTCTTCTCGCCTGCCAAGTGGGCCGACAGTGCGAACGCGCTCCGCAACACCCTCGTCTTCGCGATCGTCAGCACGGTGATCCAAATCGTCCTCGCGTTGGGCATCGCGATCCTGCTCAACCGCCCGCTGCGCGGCCGCAACCTGTACCGCGCGGTCGTCTTCATGCCCACCGTCCTCGGCGTCACCGTGACCGGCCTGGTGTGGTCTCTGATGTTCAACGTCACGGGCGGCCCCGCGGCCAGCTTCCTCTCGCTGTTCGGCAAACAGTCCGCCTTCTTCGGGGACCCGAGGATCGCGCTGGCCCTCGTCATCGTCGTCCAGATCTGGATGATCGTCGGCATCTCCGTCATCATCTTCCTCTCCGGCCTGCAAGCCATCCCCGAAGAGCTCTACGAGGCCGGATCGATCGACGGGGCCTCCGGCTGGCAACGGTTCCGGTTCATCACGATCCCCATGCTCGCACCGTCGATCACCGCGAACGTCCTGCTCGGCATCGTCAATGCGCTGCAGAGCTACCAGCTCACCTACGTCCTCACCGGCCCCAGCAACAAGTCCACGCAGGTGCTCTCGCTCCTCGTCTTCGTGCAGGGCTTCGGCGGAGCGTCGGGGACCACGCTGTCCCAGTCGCAAGGCTATGCCGCCGCGATCTCGATGGTGCAGTTCGCCATCGTCGGCATCGTGAGCCTGCTGGCCCTGTGGTACTTGCGCAAGAGAGAGGCCAAGCTGTGACCACGACGACACGGCCGGGCACAGTCCCGGCCCCGACATCCCGCTCTGCAGCGCCACGTCCTCCTCGGCGGCGGCGGCGCTATCCGATCGGCGCATACATCTGCGTAGCGCTGCTGATGATCGTGTTCGTGTTCCCGATCCTCTACCTCCTGAACACTGCGCTGAAGAGCCAGGCCGAATTCGTCTCGGACCCCGTGGGCATCGTCACGGACCCGCAGTGGGGCAACTTCCTTCAGGCGTGGACCCAGGGCAACTTCGGCTCGTACATCTTCAACAGCATCCTGTACACCGTCGCCGGGTCGCTGATCGGCACGGTCATCTCCGTCGTGCTGGCCTTCCCCGTCTCGCGCGGCTACATCAAGGGCGGCAAGTTCTGGTCGGTGCTGTTCGTGCTCGTGCTGTTCCTGCCGAACGCGCTGATCACCCAGTTCCAGCTGCTGCTGCGTCTCGGGCTGTACGACAACCAGCTCGGCTACATCCTCATGGTGGGGGTGGGCGTGGGGGTCGGTCCCCTGCTGTACAGCGGGTTCGTGAAGTCGATCCCGCGTGAGCTCGACGAGGCGGCGGCCATCGACGGCGTGGGGTACTGGCGGTATCTCATCTCCTTCGTCGTCCCGCTGTCCAAGCCCGCTCTTTCGACGATCCTAATCCTCCAGGCCGTGTGGATCTGGAACGAGATCATCCTCGCCACGGTTCTGCTCGCCGATCCGGCGAAGTTCCCCGTAACCGTCGGGCTCTACGCCTTCAAGGGCACCTATTCCAACCAGTGGCCGCTCCTGGCGGCGGCGACCTTCATCGTGGCCGCACCGCTCATCATCGGCTACATCTTCATCCAGCGTTACCTCGTCAGCGGCGTGCTCGGCGCCGTCAAGGGTTGACCGTCACCATCTCCACCTCACCCACAACGAAAGAAACCCCAGAGTGACCGACATCTTCGATGGCACCACGACCTTCCCCTTCTCGCTGGAGCGTCTCGGCGTGCTGATGCGCCCCGATCCCGCCGACCCGCGGGAGGCCGAGGGTGTGCTGAACCCCGCGACGGCCTGGAGCCCAGACGGACGGCTCCACCTCTACCCCCGCCTTGTCTCCGCCGGAAACGTGTCGCGGGTCGGCATCGCCGACGTCGAGATCGAGGGCGGCGTCCCGGTCGGCGTCACCCGGCGTGGTGTCGTGCTCGAGGCCGACCGCGCGTGGGAGCGCGGCACGGGACACGGCGGCGTGGAGGACCCGCGCATCACCTGGATTCCCTCGCTCGGGCTGCACGTCATGACCTATGTCGCCTTCGGCCCCCTCGGCCCGAAGCCCGCTCTGGCGATCTCGAAGGATGGACAGGAGTGGGAGCGTCTGGGGCCGCTGCAGTTCGGCTACGAGGACGCGCTCGACACCGACCTCAACCTGTTCCCGAACAAGGACGTCGTCTACTTCCCCGAGGTCGTCCCCGGGCCCGACGGGGTGCCCAGCTACGCGCTGCTGCACCGCCCGATGTGGGACTTCAGCTTCGTCCGTCCGGATGAGCAGCCTCCGCTGCCCGCCGGGACCACGGACGCTCGGGCGAGCGTGTGGATCTCCTACATCCCGGCATCCGACGTCGAGCGCGACATCACCGCACTGGCCCGCCCCTCGGGGCACCGCTTCGTCGCGGGCCCCGAGTTCGCGTGGGAAGAGCTCAAGATCGGTGCGGGCCCCGCCCCCCTCCGCGTGGACGAGGGCTGGCTCGTGATTCACCACGGCGTCACCGGCAACGTCGTCGGCGGAGCATTCGTGCCGCAGAACGACGTCGAGTACGTCGCGGGTGCGCTGCTGCTCGACGCCGACGACCCCTCGCGTGTGATCGCGCGCACGAGCGTCCCGCTGCTGGTTCCTGAGACGGAGGAGGAGATGGAGGGCACCGTCGCGAACGTCGTCTTCCCGACGGCGATCGAGAAGATCGACGACACGTACTACGTCTTCTACGGCATGGCCGACTCGGCCATCGGCGTCGCCAGGCTCGCGCGCGCCGGAGCATGAGCGCTCTCGCCCCGATCGTCGCCTTCGACCTCGACGACACCCTCGCGCCGTCGAAGTCGGCGCTCGATCCCGAGATGGCGGCGATCCTCGCCGAGCTCGTCGCTGTCACCGACGTCGCCGTCATCTCGGGAGGGCAGTTCTCCCAGTTCGAGTCCCAGCTGCTTGCGCCGCTCGCACAAGCCGGTGCCGTCCGCCCGACCCGCTTGCACGTGCTGCCGGCGTGTGGGACGCAGTATTACCGGTTCACGGACGACGGATGGGAACGTGTCTACGTCGAGGCGCTCTCGCCCGACGAGCGCAGTCGCGCGTTCGCCGCACTGGAGCAGGCGGCACGCACCCTCGGTCTCTGGAGCGACGAGCGCGCCTGGGGGCCGATCATCGAGGACCGCGAATCGCAAGTGACGTTCTCCGCCCTCGGACAGCAGGCACCGATCGCCGAGAAGGAGGCGTGGGATCCGGACGGCACCCGCAAGCACGCCCTCCGGGAAGCCGTCGCGGCCCTCCTGCCCGGGCTCGAAGTGCGCACCGGAGGAACGACCTCACTCGACGTGACCCGCCGAGGGCGAGACAAGGCATACGGCATCGGACGGCTCTGCGCTCAGACAGGGCTCGATCGCGACGACATCCTGTTCTTCGGCGATCAGCTGCAGCCCGGAGGGAACGACAACCCCGTACTCCAGCTGGGTGTGGCCTGCATCGCGGTGACGCAGTGGCGCGACACGGCGGATCATCTGCGGGCACGCCTCGACCGGTCGGCCGACGTACGCTCGGGGAACCATGTCGTCACGACCCCGTAAAGACCCCGGGAACGGCCCGTCCGCCGCCCACGCGGCCACTTCCCGCCCGGGAGCGGGCTTCACCTCCCTTGCCGCGACCCGCTACTCGTTCGGCGGAGGCGTGCTCGACGTCCGCGGCAGCGTCGGCGCCGACCTCCTCGGCCAGCGGATCGATCGGGGCAGCGAACTGCGATACGCCGTGCTGCCGGAGTGGCACAACACGACCGATCCCCTCGACGGTTTCGCCGCAGATGCCGTCGCCGTCGACCTCGTCTTCGTGAGCGGCGCGCGACTGAGCGACCACGCCCCGGTCGACCAGTACGGGGTGCCAGTGGAGGCTCGCGCGCAGCACGAGGGGCGCACCCTGCATCCCGACCAGTGGAACCTCGTGCGCGTCGACCTCGACGCCGTGGCCGGAGAGATCGTCGCACGCGTGGAGGTCCGCGTCGCCGATACGCGCACCGGGGACCGATCCCCGGCACTCCACGGCTGGATCGACGTGCTCGGCATCCATCCGATCCCAACCGAGGCGGAGCGTCCCTCCGAACGCGCGCGGATCCGGCAGGGCTCGATGTCGAGCCCTGGACTGTCGCGGGGCAACACCGCACCGACCGTCGCCGTCCCCGGCGGCTTCGTCGGCGGCATCCCCGTCACCCGCGCCGATTCGGCCCGCTGGCCGTACTCCTGGCACGCCGACAATCGGGAGGACAACCGGCCGGCGTTGCAGGCGTTCGCGACCTCGCACCTTCCGAGCCCGTGGATGGGTGACCGCGGAGTCTTCCAGGTCATGCCCGCCCTCGCGGACGGAGCCGGCGCCGCCGTGCCGGCCAGCCGGGAGGCAAGAGCGCTCGCCTTCTCGCACGACGACGAGATCGGGCGTCCCCACGACTACCGGGTGCGTCTTGAGGGCGGCATTTTCGGCGAGATGACCGCGACGGATCACACTGTGCTCCTCCGCTTCACCTACCCACCGGGAGCACGCGAGGCCGTCCTCATCTTCGATCAGGTCGACGGCCACGGTGAACTGCGCCTGCCCGAGCCCGACCCGACGTCCTCGGATGCCGCGCTGAGCGCCTTCACCGACGACGGCGCCGCAGCTCAAGCCGACCGAGATGGCGCGCCGCGCGCGTACCTTCACGCCCACCTCGACCGTCCGGTCGTGGCGGCAGGCCACCTGCGCGGGAGCCTCCTGCGCAGGGCCGCACCATCCCCGAGGGGCTGGGTGCGCGTCGCACTCGACACGAGCCGCACGGTGACGGTGCGCCTTGCGACGAGCTTCATCGGCACGGCTCAAGCGGCGCGGAACCTCGTGCTCGACGGCGCGGATGCCGACTTCGACACCGTTCGCGAACGCGCCGCCGGACTCTGGGACAGCTGGATCGGCCGCGTCGAGCTTCCCCACGCGAACGCCGAGCAACGCGCGATGATGGCGACGGCGCTGTACCGGGTGGGACTCTTCCCTTCCCGCATGCACGAGAACCTCGGGACGGCGGAACAGCCCCAGCCCCACTACGCCAGTCCCTTCCATCCCGTGGCCGGCTCGGACGCCGATCGCAGCGGCGCGCGCATCGTGGCGGGTGAGCTCAGCGTCAACCACGGGTTCTGGGACGTCTACCGCACCGCGTGGCCGCTCTATGCCCTCCTCGACCCCGCCCTCGCCGCACGTCTGCTCGACGGTTTCGTCGAGCACTATCGCGCCGGCGGGTGGACGAGCCGTTGGGCAGCACCCGGTCCGATCGACTCGATGACGGGAACCTCGAACGACATCGTGCTCGCGCACGCCGTCGCCGCCGGCGTCCCCGTGCGTGTCGAGGAGCGGTCCGGCCCCGACGACCACCGCCTCGATCTGTGGTCGGCGTTCGATTCCGCCCTGCGCAACGCCACCGTCGTCCCGCCCCGCAGCCTGGTGGGCCGCAAGGGGCTGGCGACGTCGCCGTACCGCGGATGGGTGGACACGTCGGTCCCCGAGGGGCTGTCATGGACCCTCGACGGCGCGATCAACGACCTGGCCGTCGCTCGTCTGGCCGAGGCGCTGCAGACTCGCGTCGGACAGGACGATCCCCGCAGCGATGAGCTCGACGCGGCCGTCGCCTACTTCACCGCCCGCGCGACCGCCTACGCGAACGTGTTCGACGCACGCTCGGGCTTCTTCGTCGGCCGCGACCTGCAGGGCCGGTTCCGCCTCGACCCCGATCGATACGACCCGCGCATCTGGGGATACGACTACACGGAGACCAACGGCTGGGGGACGGCGTTCACCGTGTCGCACGACGGCGCCGGTCTCGCCGCCGTGCACGGCGGGCGCGCGGCACTCGATCGCAAGCTGGAGCAGTTCTTCGCCACGCCCGAGTCGGGCGTCGCCGCGGTCAGCGGGTCGTATCCCGGCGTCATTCACGAAATGGTCGAGGCTCGCAACCTCCGGGCCGGCCAATGGGCGCCCTCCAATCAGCCTGCCCACCACATCCCGTTCATGGCGCTGTTCGCGGGGCGGCCCGATATCGCACAGGATGCCGTGCGCACCGCCGTCGAGCGGATGTTCACCGGCGGTGAGATCGGCCAGGGGTGGCCCGGAGATGAGGACAACGGCGAGATGGCGGCGTGGTGGGTCTTCGCCGCCCTCGGCCTGTATCCGCTCGTCCCCGGGACGGCGGGCTACGTCCTCGTCGCCCCGTCGGTGACCGAGGCGCGCATACGTCTGGGAGTGGGTGCGCTCCTCACGATCTCGGCACCCGCCGCCGATCGCGCACACCGCTTCATCCGATCGGTACGACTGAACGGTGAGCCATGGCACCGGACGTTCGTGCCGCATGAGCTGCTGGCCTCTGGTGCGACGATCGAGTTCGACCTCTCCGACGAGCCCCAGCGATGGGGAACCGGCGTCGAGGACGAACCGCCGTCGCTCACCGCGCCCGGCCAGACGCCGAAGGTGCTGCACGACCTGACGTCGGGCGCCGCAGTGCGCGCGTCGTCGCGGGCTGTCGGCGAGGCGAGCGGTGTGATCGACGACGACGCGTCCACCCCGGGAGCGCTCATCGACGCCGGAGAGTGGGTCGAGATCTCCTTGCCCGCCGAGGCGACGCCGGAGTTCCTGACGCTGACGCTCGCGTCGCCCGGGCAGCACCGGTTCCGCGTGGAGTGCCTCGTCGACGGCGGATGGGAGGCGGCGCTCAGCGCCGACGCGACCTTCCGCTGGGCCTGGCAGTTGCGGCCCTTCGGGCTGTCGGGGCAGCGCTCCCGCACCTGGCGCGTGCTCGCCCAGTCGCCCCTGGAGATCCGACAGCTCGAACTGCTTGTCGCCCGCTGAGCGCTGAGGGCGTGAGACGCCCACGCCTCGACGACGGGTCTCCGGCGCGTCGATGGCCGGGGTCCGCGATGAGATCGGGACCCCGGCCATCGGCGAGATCAGCGCGGCTCGTTCTCCGCGCTCGGCCGCAGCCGGCGGGCGGCGATGAGCACTGCGCCTGCGAGGAGGGCCAGCACGCCCGCGACGATGCCGCCGGCCACACCGTCGCCGCCCGTCGAGGCGAGCGATCCCGGACCGCCGTTCGCCGCCGCGGACGACTCCGCACCGCCGTTGCCCGTGCCGTCCGTGCCACCCGAGCCGCCCGGCTCGGGATCCGCAGCGGTCACCCGCAGCGCCACCCGCGCCTCCTGCCCCGTGGCCACACCGACGGCGACGAGCTCGTGGGAGCCGGTCGCAGCATCCTTCGGCACCACGACCTGCGTCTCGAACCGTCCGGAGGCGTCGACGTCTGCGGCGCCGATCTCGACCGGCGTCGAGTGCAACTCGATCCTGACGCGGTCCTCACCGTCGAAGCCTGTCCCGCTGACGGTGACGGTTCCGCCGGCGCGCACCTCGGTCGCGTCGACGTGCAGCGCCGGCTCCGTCGTCCGCGTCGCCGGCACGGATGCCGGGGCGTACGCCTCCAGGGAGTACAACGAATACGACCACTGAGTGAGCCGCTGAGTTCCCGTCAGTCGCAGGTAACGTCCCTCCGTGCCCTCCGTGAGTGCGATCTCGTCGACACCGCCGTCGGCGGTGGTCGTCTGATACGCCGTGCGCCAGGTCGCACCATCGTCGGACACCTCGATGCGATACGCCTTCGCGGCCGCCGCCTCCCACTCGATGCGCGCGCTTCCGAGAGCGGTCACTCGTCCGAGGTCGAGCTGCACCCACTGCGGGTCGCTCGTGGCGGACTCCCAGCGGGTGAAGTCCGAGCCGTCGGTGACGTGCGCCGCCACGTTGAGCGCGTTGGCCGTCGAGCTGACAGTGGCCGCGGCGCCCAGCGCGAGATCGCGCTGGCGGACCTCGACGCTCTGGAGCCGCTGGGTGCCGGCCCCGCCCCCGGTGATGCTCACGCGCACCCAGCGGGCGTCACGAGCCGCGTCGGCGAAGGCGCCGTCCGCGGGAGCGGACGCGGTGCCGAGCGCACTCCAGGACTGCCGGTCGGCCGAGCTCTCCACGAGCACGGTGCCGGTGGGATGGGCCGTCCACGTCAGGGTCGCCTCACTTACTCGGCGCACCGAGCCGAGATCGACGGTCAGGCTCTGGGCGTCGGCGCGCGAGCTCGCCCATGTCGTCTCGGCGTCGCCGTCGGTCGCGGCGCCCGCATCCCCCGTGCTCGCCGAGGCCGACGCGCCCAGGGCGAGGTCGCGCTGGGGGTCGGTGTCCCAACGCACGCCGACGCCGTCCGCGACGACCTCGTGACCGATGGAGTCGCGGTCGGCTCCCGCCGGCAGCTGGACGAGCACGACGGACGAGCCCGCCGGGATCGACACCTGCGCCGTCCCGCTCGCGCCGCTCGCGAGGAGACGGTCGCGAGCCGAGTCGTACAGGTCGCGCGTACCGTCCACGGCGACATCGACGAGGGCGTCCTCGGTGCCCGGGTTGTAATAGAGCGAGGTCGGGTAGCTGTCGGCGTACATGTCGAGCGCGTTCAGGTCGGTGCGCAGCACCTTCTCGACGTTCGTCTGGCGCACGGTGCCGCCCATCCAGCCGACCCACGACGCCCCGTAGATCCCGAGGTTCGTGGTCTCGGGGTTCAGTCCCCATCCGCCGGAGCGGTCGAACACGTCCGAGGAGGCCACGAGGGTGTCGTGTCCGGGGCCGCGATGACGCAGTCCCTCGTACGCGATGACGTGCGCGGGGTCGCCGATGAACCGGTCACCGTCCTCCAGCTGGCTCGCCGGCATCTGGTCGGCGTAGAAGAAGCGCCCCGCGTTGTACAGGTTCAGCATCCACAGCCCGACCGTGTCGGCGAAGCGGGTGTCGTACTTCGCCGTCGCCGCCAGCCACGGAGTCGCGAACGAGTTCATGGCGAAGGCGTACCCCTGCAGGTCAGTCCGGCTGCCGGAGAGTCCCTGCACGTCGTGGCCGTCCCACTGCGCGCCCATGATCCCCCAGTTGGGACGCACATTGCGCTCCATTCCCAACCGGATCTGCGAGAACATCTGCACCACGTCGTACTCGGTGCCCGCTTCGGCGTTCAGTCTCGCGGCGACGTAGGGAGCGAGCATCGCGAGCAGCTCGTAGTAGAGGCTGTTCTTGCTGCGCTCGAGGTAGTCCATCGCCCAGACGGCGCCATCGAGGTACTTCTGATCGTCGAACCTCTCGTGTGCCCAGAGCAGGATGGCCGCGGTTCCCGCGGCGACGTCGCCGCCCTCATTGCGGATGCCCGCCTTCGGCACCATCTGCGCGAAATCGTAGTCCTGCATCGTGAGGTCGGCCGCGGGCCCGCCGAGCTGCACCAGCATCGCGTAATACTTGTCGGCGATCGAACGCTGGATACTCTCCATGTCGGTGGCGTCCGGGTACTGCGCGCCGAGCATCGCGTAGAGGACGTTCGCCGTCGTCGTGTACCACATCGACTGGCTGCCCGGTGCGCTGTCGCTGCCGTCGGGGGTGTTGAGCGCGACCCCGAGGTCGGGGTGGAAGAAGGTGCGGAGCATGTCGACGTAGTCGTGTCCGTCCTGGTCGGACTTATCGATGCCGACGAGGGTCGCCCCGACCACGGAGGAGATCTGCGCCACCGACTCCTGCTGGCCTTCGGCGCGGCTGACCCGCGTGTCGCCGTAGTAGGCGGGGATGCGGAAGCTCTTCGATCCCGCCGGCATGTTCAACGGTGCGGGGTCTTCGGTGATCGTCGTGAAGGGCCCGCGATCGGTCCAGTCATAGAGGAACGCGTCGTAGTCGCGGGAGCGCTGAGCCCAATCGAAGTCCTTCCACGGGCCCGGATCGCGCGGGAAGTCATCGATGACGGCAACGGAGGCACGGGCCGGCGGGAGGACCTCGTCGGCGCCGCCCGCCGTGTCCGCAGATGCCGGCGAGACGGTGGCCGCCGTCAGCCCGAACGCCGCGAGGGCGGCGGCGATCGCCAGGCTCCGTGGTCGCTGCGGGCGCTGACCGCGCGCCCCTGCAAGGAGATGCTGTCGTCTCATGATCGTCTGTCCTGTTCTCTTCATGGGCATCGTCACGGCTGGGGATCTCCGCGATGGAGGGTGTTGACCCGGTCGATCCCACGTGAGGATGCTGGACGCGTCGATGCGCGCAACGGAACGAACCCCTCGCCGAGTCGAACGGCCCGCAGAGTGTGGTGCGCCACGACACGAAACGTTTCGTAGGAAGCACGCGGAGACGGCGCCGAAGACGCAGCTACGCTCCACGGTGAGGGCCCCGCGTTCATCAATCCCCTTCGATCGACCGGCATTCACCGAAACGCTTCGGTACTGTGAAGATAGCGTCGGCACAGTCCACGGTCAACACGAATGCGGACCGACTCCACCCTGATCACCCGACCCCCCGGTCGCCGCGCGGGGGCGGACGGTCCGTCTGGCGAGAGCCGGCAGGGCGGATGATCGTCCGAGGCCGGCGGCTTCCCTTGCTCCGGCTCGATGCGGCGTATTGAATGGCGACGACAGCCGCTCGCCGCGACCCCCGTCGCCGTGCGCCCGCCTTCTTGAGCTTCAGACAGGAAGTGATCCCCGTGGGAATCACCGTCTTCGAAAGAAGCGCACCCCCGGCATCCGTCGTCGACCACAGCCTCGACCGGACCCGCGACGGGGTCCTTTGGATCGAGGATCTGCCCGCGGCGCTCCGCCCCGACCGCCCGGCGCTCCGCGGGACGGTCCGCGCCGACCTCGTCGTCGGAGCGAGGTCGGCTACGTGCCCAACACCGCGGCGCGCAACCTCGTGCGCCAGCGCACGCAGGCGGTCGGGTTCATCGTGCACGAGCCGCACTCCCTGTTCCTGGAGGACCCCAACATCGGCGGCATCATGCTGGGTGCCAACACGACGCTCTCGCAGGCGGACTACCAGATGGTGTGCGTCGTCGTGGACACCGCACGCGACACCGACCGGGTCGCCCGGTACCTCTCCGGCGGCTTCGTCGACGGTGCCGTCATCGTCTCGGCCCGTCACCAGGACCCCATCTCCGACGTGGTCGGGCGGCTCCGGCTCCCCGTCGCCTTCGTCGGCCACCCGCCCGGGATCAGCGGCGCCTGGGCCGGCATCGACAACCGCGGCGCCGCCGAGGCCGTCGTCACCCGACTCCGCGAGACGGGTCGCGGGCGCATCGGCATGATCGCCGCGGCCCTGGACCGTGACTCGGGCAGCGACCGCCTCGCCGGGTTCCGCGCGGCGCTGGGCGACGCGTTCGATCCCGCGCTGGTGGAACCCGTCGACCTGTACGCCTTCGCCGACGGTGCCGCCGGCATGGCGCGCCTGCTCGAGCGCGCCCCCGACCTCGACGGCGTGTTCGCCGCATCCGATGCCGTCGCAGCCGGTGCCATGCAGGCGCTCCGTGCGGCGGGGCGCAGGGTCCCCGAGGACGTCGGGGTGGTGGGCTTCGACGACAGTGCGTGGGCGACGCGCACGTCGCCCCAGCTGTCCACCGTGCACCAGCCCGCCGAGGGACTCGGCGCCGCCGCCGCCGTGCTCGCACAGCTCGACGGCGACCAGAGCGTGCGCACCGGCATCCTGCTCGAGGCGCCCGTGGTCTGGCGCGACTCCGCCTGACGCGCGGGTGGGCTCGGCCCTGGCGCGTGCCCGAACTCCTGCAGAATCGCCCGGCGGGGGCGGATGCAGGGGCTGCACGCCGGTTGTGCCGGAGTTCGGGTGCACAGTTCAGTCGGAACGCGCCGGTGCCGGGCTCGCCCCGCCCGGGCGGGCCGGTGCTGGCTGAGTTGTGCTGGTTGGGGTGTCGGGGGCGGCGCGGTCGGGGCTGATCGTGGCGCGGGTCGGGTGGTGGCGACCGCATCCGTGCCCGAACTCCTGCAGAACCGTCCGTCGGGGGGCGGATGCGGGGGCTGCGCGCCGGTTGTGCAGGAGTTTGGGTGCACAGCTCCGTCAGCACCTGCCGAACCGGTACCCGCACGGAACCGGTACCCGCACGGAACAGCCCCGAACAGGCACCCGCACCGCCCCCCGAAACCCGAACGCCCGCTCGACGTGCGGTGGTCAGGCCCGGCGGCGGGCCTCCCAGCCCGAACGCACCATCTCGTCGACCGAGTACCGGTTCGCCCACTCGAGGTCTCGTGCGGCGAGCTCCCCTGTGGCGACGATGCGGTCGGGGTCGCCGGCGCGGCGCGGGCCGACGACGGGCGTGAAGTCGATGCCGGTGACCCGTGCCATCGCGTCCATGATCTGGCGCACCGACAGGCCGTTCTGCGAGCCGAGGTTGTAGGCGGCCTCGAGCGGCTCGCCCGCGGCGAGGCGGCGTGCGGCGACGGCGTGGGCTGCGGCGATGTCGGCGACGTGCACGTAGTCGCGCACGTTCGTGCCGTCCTCCGTGTCGTAGTCGTCGCCGTTGATCTGCGGGGTCTCGCCCGCGATCAGCTTCTCGAACACGATCGGGAACAGGTTGTGCGGGCTCGTGTCGTACACGTCGGGGTCGCCGGAGCCGACGACGTTGAAGTACCGCAGCGAGGTGTGCCGCAGCGGCGCATCCTCGTCGGCGGTCGCCACGGCCTGGTCGCGGATCAGCCACTCGCCGATCAGCTTCGACTCGCCGTACGGCGACGCCGGTCGCTTCGGCAGGTCCTCGACGACGAGCGGCACATCCGGGGTGCCGTAGACGGCGGCGCTGGAGGAGAACACGAGCTTGTCGACGCCGGCCGCCGCCATCGCGGCGAGCACGACCCGCGTGCCCTCGACGTTCTGCTCGTAGGTGTGCAGCGGCCGCTTCACCGAGACGCCGGCGTACTTGTACCCGGCGACGTGGATGACGCCGGTCACCTCGTACTGGCGCAGGGTCTGCTCCACGAGGTCGCGCTGCAGGATCGAGCCGCGGACGAACGGGACGCCCTCCGGCACGAACGGCGCGTGACCGCTGGAGAGGTCGTCGAGCACGACGGGGGTCAGGCCCGCCGCGGTGAGCGCGCGCACCACGTGCGCGCCGATGTATCCGGCACCGCCGGTCACAAGCCAGGTCATGTCATCCATCCTGCCCGAGCCGGGCGCTCACTCTTCACGGTGGCCGAGGTCGGGGTCGGAGACGAACGCCGCCACGGCCTTCGCCACCTGTTCGAGCTCGAGCACCACGATCTCGTTCTCGCCCGCGCGGGTCGCCGGCGCCGGCACGTAGAGCGTACGCTGCGGGCCGTTGGCCCAGTAGCGACCGAGGAAGAAGCCGTTCACGAACGCGAAGCCCTTGCCCCAGGATGCGGTGTCCAGGTACAGGTCGGCGGGGGCGTCGAGCGTGAACGCGCCGCGAAGCGCCGTGCGTCCGGCGATGGTTCCGGATGCGGCGGCGCCGAGACCCGCGGCGATGCGCTCCACGTCGACGAGCGTTCCGGTCCATCCGGTCAGTGCGCTGCCGCCGAGGGTCACCGGGCTGATGAGTCCCTTGGTCTCGCCGAGGCGGTGGTCGTAGTTGACGCGGCCCTGGTCTTCGACGAGCACGGTCAGGTGTGCGCCACGGGGGATCGTCAGGGTGCGCTCGTGCAGCGCCCGCGAGAGCCGACCGACGGCGACGCCGTCGACGGACACCCAGGCGAGGTCGCGCACCTCGGCGAAGGCGAGCACGGCGGCGTCGTCGTCTCCGAAGGCTGCTGCGGGAAGCTCGACATCATAGCGGACGAGGGGCCCGAGCTGGCCGAGATCCTCGAACGTGCAGGGCTCGGCGCTCGTGGGCCCGTCGGATGCGGGGAGCCAGTCGCCGGCCGCGGTGAGCGCGACGGACAGCGGGGGCGGCGGGACGCGAGGGCACCGACTCGGGCGCGACATCGGTGTACTTGGCGAGCACCTCGCGGAACGCGTGGAACTTCTCGGTCGCGTAGCCGGACTCGTCCAGCGGGGCGTCGTAGTCGTACGAGGTGACGATGGGTGCGTAGCGACCCTTGTCGTTGGCGCCGTTCGTCGTGCCGAAGTTGGTGCCGCCGTGCAGCATGTAGATGTTCACGGACGCGCCCGCGGCCAGCAGCGCGTCGAGCTCGGCGGCGGATGCGGCGGCGCTGGTGGTGTGGTGCACCCCGCCCCACCAGTCGAACCAGCCGTCCCAGAACTCGGAGCACATGAGGGGGCCGGTCGGCTGGTGCTCGCGCAGGGTCGCGAGGCGCTCGGTGGCGCGCGAGCCGAACGAGCCGGTGAGGTGGAGCTCGGGAAGGCTGCCGTTGTCCAGCATCCACGGTTCTGGCTGGTCGACGGTCGTCAGCGGCACCGTGATGCCGGCCTCGCGCGTGAGGTCGGTGAGGATCTTCAGGTACTCCTTGTCGGACCCGTATGCGCCGTACTCGTTCTCGATCTGCACGAGCACGACGTTGCCGCCGCGGTCGATCTGACGCGGCACGACGATCTCGTACACGCGCCGCAGGTACTCGCTGACGGCCTCGATGTACTGCGGCTCCGAGCGGCGCAGGCCGATGCCGGGCGTTCGCGTGAGCCAGACGGGGAGTCCGCCGTTGTGCCACTCGGCGCAGATGTAGGGCCCCGGGCGGACGATGGCGTGCATGCCCTCGGCGGCGACGAGGTCGAGGAAGCGTCCGAGGTCGTTCCAGCCGGTCGCGTCCCACTGCCCGCGCACGGGCTCGTGGGCGTTCCACGCGACGTAGGTCTCGATCGTGTTCAGGCCCATCAGGCGCGCCTTGCGGATGCGGTCGGCCCAGTGTTCGGGGTGGATGCGGAAGTAGTGCAGCGCGCCGGAGAGGATGCGGTGCGGCTCGCCGTCCAGCAGGAAGTCGGTCTCGCCGACGGTGAAGGTGCTCACGGTGTCTTTCGTTTCGTTCAGCGGGTCGCGCGCAACGTGATGCGCGCCCAGGACAGCGGGGGGAGGGTGACACGCACGCGGGTGCCGTCGACGATCGTCGCAAGGGATGCGGGTGCCACGGGCTGCGCCTGGGCGGAGTTGACGGTGTGGCGGTCGCCGCCCTCGGGCACGGTGACCACGAGCGCGTCGGCTGCGGCGATCTCGCGGTCGAGTTCGATCACGACCTCGGTGGCAGCGTCGAGGTCGCGGTGTGCGGCGAAGACGACGATCTCGTCGCCGTCGACGGTTGCGACCGCATCCACGGTGGCGACGACGCCGTGCTTGGCGGTCTCGATCGTCGCGCCCTCGACGGTCGGGACGACGACGGTGCCGTGGGCGGCGGCAGCCGTCAGCTGGAACGGGAAGAAGGTCGTCTGCCGCCAGGCCGGGCCGCCCGGCTCGGTGCGGATGGGGGCGATGACGTTCACGAGCTGCGCGAGGTTCGCCATGGAGACGCGGTCGGCGTGGCGCAGCAGGGTGATGAGCAGGGAGCCGACGACGACCGCATCCGTGACGGTGTAGTCGTCTTCGATGAGGCGCGGGGCGATGGGCCAGTCGCCGGTGAAAACGCGCGGCTTGTCGACCTCGTTCCAGCGCGTCTGGTTCCAGACGTTCCACTCGTCGACGCTGATGCCGATCTCGCGGGTGGAGCCGGTCTCGGCGCGCACCTCGTCGATGATCGCGGCGACATCGTCGAGGTAGCGGCTGAGGGCTACGCCCGAGGCGAGGAAGCTGGCGGGGTCGCCCGGCGTCTCCTCGTAGTAGGCGTGCACGGAGATGTGGTCGACGAGGTCCGCGGTGTGGCGCAGCACGGTGCGCTCCCACTCGCCGAACGTCGGCATCTCGTGGTTGGAGCTGCCGGCGGCGACCAGTTCGATGTCGGGGTCGATGAAGCGCATGAGGCGCGCCGACTCGGCGGCGAGACGGCCGTACTCGTCGGCCGTCTTGTGGCCGATCTGCCACGGCCCGTCCATCTCGTTGCCGAGGCACCACAGGCGGATGTCGAACGGTTCGTCGCGGCCGTTCCGGCGGCGGCGCTCGCTGAGCGCGGTGCCGCCGGGGTGGTTCGTGTACTCGAGCAGGTCGGCCGCCTCGGCGACGCCGCGCGTGCCGAGGTTCACGGCCTCCATGAGCTCCAGGCCCGCGGACTCCGCCCAGTCGGCGAACTCGTGCAGGCCCACCTGGTTGGTCTCGGTGGAATGCCATGCCGCATCCAGGCGCACGGGACGCTCCTCGCGGGGTCCGACGCCGTCCTCCCAGCGGTAGCCCGACACGAAGTTGCCGCCCGGGTAGCGCACGACGGTCGCGCCGAGCTCGCGCACGAGCTCGAGCACGTCGGCGCGGAAGCCGTTCGCGTCGGCGCTGGGGTGTGCGCTCTCGTGGATGCCGTCGTAGACGCAGCGGCCCATGTGCTCGACGAAGGTGCCGAAGACGCGGCGGGGGACGGCGGGGCCGTCAGCGTTCGTCGCGACGGCGATGCGGGTGGCGGAGGTCATGATCGCTTTCAGTGGGATGCGGCAAGGGGTGGGTCGGATCGGCAAGCGATGCGACCCACCCCTCGTCGGTGATTACTTGTTGACGCTGAAGCCCTGCTCGTTGCCGTAGCTGACGAGCTGGTCCTGCCAGGTCATGAGGCCCTCGTTGAGGTCGCTCTTGTTGGCGTAGGACTGGCCGACGGTGTCGCTGAAGATGCTGTTCGCGTAGACCTGGAAGGGCAGGTACTGCCATCCCTTGCGCACGTCGGATGCGGCCTGCACGAGCACCTGGTTGATCTCCTGACCGCCGAAGTAGTCGCTCTTGGCGTTCAGGAAGGCGTCGGACTGCAGGTCGGCCGTAGTGGAGGGGAAGCCGCCCGACTTCGCGAAGATGTCGATGCTCTCCTGGTCGTTGTTCAGCCACTTGAGGAAGGCCGCGGCCAGCGCCGGGTTCTTGCTCTGCTTGGTGACCGCCTGGCCGCCGCCGCCGTTCTCGGCCGACACGGGGGTGCCGTCGTAGGTCGGCATGGGGGCGACGCGCCAGTTGCCCGCGGCGCTGGGAACCGAGGACTCCAGGTTGCCGGGCATCCAGGCGCCGATGATCAGCGTGGCGATGGAGCCGTCACCGAGGCCCTTGAACCACTCATCGCTCCAGCTGGAGGCGTCCGAGAGGAGGTTCTGGTCGACGAGCTGGTTCCAGGTGTCGGCCCACAGCTTCGAGCCCTTGTCGGAGAAGTCGATGTTCACGGTGGTGCCGTCGACCTTGAACGGCTGGCCGCCGGCCTGCCAGATCATCGAGGTCGCGAAGCCGGGGTCGCCGGTGTCGTTCGTGATCTTCTTGGTGGGGTCGGCCGCGGTGAGCTTCTTCGCGGTCTCGATGTACTCGTCCCAGGTGGTGGGAACGGTCAGGCCGTACTGGTCGAACACGGCCTTGTTGTAGAACATGGCCATGGGGCCGGAGTCCTGCGGCAGGCCGTAGATCTTGCCGTCGAAGTCGACGGAGCCCCACGTCGAGGCGGTGTAGTCCTTCTCGAGGTCGCCGAAGCCGTACGACGAGAGGTCGAGCAGGCCGTCGGTGAGGGCGAACTGCGGCATGGCGTAGTACTCGATCTGCACGACGTCGGGGGCGCCGGAGCCCGCCTTGATCGCGTTCTGCAGCTTCGTGTACTCCTCGGTGTTGGTGCCCGCGTTGACGACGTTCACCTTGACGTTCGGGTACTTCTTCATGAACGCGGCCGCCTGGTCCTCGGCGGAGGGCGTCCACGACCAGTACGTGATCTCGCCACCGGCTTCGAGAGCCTTGTCGAGGTCGTCGGCGCTTCCGCCGCCGGAGGCTGCACCGCCGCCGCCGGCGCAGGCAGCCAGCGCGATGCCCGCGATGGTGGTCATGGCCACGACGGACGCGGCGCGACGCAGCACCGAACCCTTGCGCATGTGTGACATGGGACTTTCCTTCACTTCGTTGTTGTGGATGCCGGAGCAGGACGCGCCGGTGGTGAGGGGGAATCGGGTGTCAGACAGTGCCCCTCGTCACTGCTTGACGCTTCCGGCGCTCAGCCCCGACTGCCAGAACCGCTGCAGCATGAGGAAGGCGACGACGATGGGGATGATCGACAGGAGCGAGCCCGTGATCACGAGGTTGTAGATCGGCTCGGCGGCGGCACCGGTCGCCTGCGCGTTCCACTGGTTGAGGCCGACCGTGAGCGGGTACCAGGCGGGGTCGCTCAGCATGATCAACGGCAGGAAGTAGTTGTTCCAGGTGGCGACGACCGTGAAGAGCACGACCGTGACGATGCCGGGGGTCAGCAGCTTCACCGAGATCGTGAAGAACGTGCGGAACTCGCCCGCCCCGTCCATGCGCGCAGCCTCCAGCAGCTCGGTCGGCACGGCGTCGCTGGCGAACACCCACATGAGGTAGAGACCGAACGGACTGATGAGCGAGGGGATGATGATCGACCACGGGGTGTTCGTCAGACCCATCTGGCTGAACATGAGGAAGGTGGGAACGGCGAGGGCGGTGCCGGGCACGGCCACCGCGCCGATGACGACCGCGAAGACCGCCTTGCGGCCGCGGAAGTTGTACTTCGCCAGGCCGTATCCGGCGAGGGTCGCGAGCAGCGTCGCGCCGCCGGCACCGACGACGACATAGAGCAGGGTGTTGCCGAGCCACCGCAGGAAGATCCCGTCGCGGTAGGTGAAGGTCTCCACGATGTTGTCCCACAGGTGGAACCCGTTGCCGAACCACAGTCCGAAGGTGGTGAACAGGTCGCCCTGCTCCTTCGTGGCGTTGATCAGCAGCCAGAACAGCGGCAGCAGCGTGTAGAGGATGAACAGGCTCATCACGATGGTGAGGATGAGCGACTTCCGCCGCATGAACGGCGACGTGCGGGCGAAGGCGGGGGCGGTCATCGCATCTCCTGACGGGATCCGCGCAGCTGCACGACGTAGGCGACGATCGCGGTGATGAGGCCCATGATGATCGCGACCGTGGCGGCGTAGTTGTACTGCTGGCCGGCGAACGACAGGTTGTACGCGTACATGTTGGGCGTGTAGAACGTCGTGATCGTGTTGGGGGCCAGCGGCTTGAGGATGTTCGGCTCGTTGAAGAGCTGGAAGCTGCCGATGATCGAGAAGATCGTGGCGATGACGATCGAGCCGCGCAGTGCCGGCAGCTTGATCGAGAAGATCGTGCGCCAGGTGCCGGCGCCGTCGAGCGATGCCGCCTCGTACAGCTCGCCGGGGATGGTCTTGAGCGACGAGTAGAAGATCAGCATGTTGTAGCCGACGAACTGCCAGGTCACGATGTTGCCGATCGAGACCATCATCCATTCGGGCACGAACGGTGTGAGCACCTGGGCGCCGAACAGGTCGTTGATGTTGCCGGCGAGGCCGAACTGGTCGCCGTAGATGTAGCCCCACATGAGGACCGCGACGACGGCCGGTACCGCGTAGGGCAGGAAGATCACGATCCGATAGAAACCGGAGGCGTGCAGGCGTGCGCTGTCGATCGCGAGCGCCGCGGCGAGGGCCAGCACGAGCATGATCGGCACCTGGATGATCAGGAACAGCAGCACGCGCAGGAAGCCGTCCCACAGCTTGGTGTCCGTGAACGCGGTGATGTAGTTGTCGATGCCGACGAACGCGTTGCCGCCCACGATCTGCTCGCGGAAGAAGCTGAGATACAGCGAGTACGCGAGCGGCGCCAGGAACACGAGTGCGAACACGATCGCGAAGGGGGCGACGAACAGCCAGCCCTTCTGGTCGACCGCGAAGCGCCGCCGCTTGGGGGCGCGCAGCGCGGGTGGGGGAGCCGCTGTGGTCGTCATCGTCCGATGCCTCTTCTGTGAACGCAATCCTCCGCAGAATTCGGGTTCCGCGGTATGTTGACGTAAACATAACTCCGCTCTCGCTAACATGTCAACGTCAACATCGAGGAGGATCCGGGCATGAGCCACGTCACGGCAGCAACACCGGGCGAACCTCGTGCGCGCCGCCGCGAGACGTCGATGGCGGATGTGGCGGCTCTCGCCGGCGTCTCCGGGCAAACCGTGTCGCGGGTCGCGAACGGGCGCGCGAACGTCGATCCCGACACTCGCGCCCGCGTCCTCGCCGCCATGGACGAGCTGGGCTACCGGCCCAACAGTGCCGCGAGGGCCCTCCGATCGGGCAAGTTCCGTTCGATCGGCGTGATCATGTTCTCGCTCTCGAGCTACGGCAACACCCGCACCCTGGATGCGGTCGCCTCCGTCGCCGCATCCGCGGGGTATTCGTTGACGCTCATCACCGTCGAGACGGCGTCGCAGACCGATGTCTCCGGCGCCTTCGTGCGGCTGCGCGAGCACGCCGTCGACGGTGTCGTCATCCTCATCGAGTCGCACCGCCTCGACGAGTCGGAGATCGCGCTGCCCAGCGGGCTGCCCGTCGTGGTCGTCGACTCGCACGCCGCCTACGCCTACCCCGTGGTCGACAACGATCAGGCGCAGGGGGCTCGCCTGGCAACCGAGCATCTGTTGGATCTCGGGCACGAGACCGTGTGGCACGTGTCCGGTCCGCTCGAGTCGTACGCGGCCGAGCGCCGGCGTGACGCCTGGCGCGAGACCCTCGAGCGCCGGGGCGCACCCGTGCCCGAGGTCGAGGTCGGCGATTGGACGGCCGACTCGGGGTACGAGATCGGCACGAGGCTTGCCGAGGACGCCTCGGTCACCGCGGTGTTCGTCTCCAACGACCAGATGGCGCTCGGGCTCGTGCGTGCCCTGCACGAGGCGGGTCGCGCGGTGCCCGACGACGTCAGCGTCGTGGGGTTCGACGACATGCCCGACTCGGCCAACTACTGGCCGCCGCTGACCACCGTGCGCCAGCACTTCGACCGCGTCGGCTCGGGCGCCATCCGTGCCCTCCTCGCCGAGATCGAGGGCGAGCGGGTGGACGACCGCACGCTCGTGCCGACCGAGCTCGTCGTGCGCCAGAGCTCGGGCCCCCGCATCCGCTGACCTCGTCGCGCCTCCGGCGCCGCCCTGGGTCGGGGCCCCCATCCATCCGCCGAGACTGCATTTCGGGCACGAGATCACTGTCATTACCCGTGATCTCGTGCTCGAAATGCAGTTTCGCGGAGATGAGACAGCCTGGCGTGCGGATCCGGCGTCGGGACGAGAGGGCGTGGGGACAGTCTCGCGGCAGGTAGCGCCCGGTGGGTGCGGCGGGCGGATGCGGATGCGGCGCGCGGAGGACGTTGTGCGGACGACTGGGAATCCGCTATGTTTCGTGTTGACGTCAACATGTTTACGTCAACACGAAACACCCTCCCCCCAAGGCTGCGACGACGCGGCCGGAAGGATCGACGATGAAGTCCCTCAGATTCCTGTCGCTGCTGTGCGTCGGAACCCTCAGTGCCGGTGCACTCGTCGCGGGCGCCGCGGTCTCGCCGCCGCCGGCCCACGCGGCGAGCAGCGTGCGCATCACGCCGAATCCCGCGATCGCATCCGACCCGTTCGAAGGATGGGGCACGAGCCTCGTCTGGTTCGCGAACGCGACCGGTGGCTACCCGACCGAGGTGCGCCAGAAGCTGTTCGACGCCGTGTTCGGCGAAGACGGTCTGAACCTCAACATCGCGCGCTACAACATCGGCGGCGGCAACGCGACGGACGTTCCGTCGTACCTGCGTCCCGGCGGCGCGGTGCCTGGTTGGTGGAACCCGGACCTCGCCGAGAGCGACGACGAGGGCGAGATCACCTCGACCTACGCCGACCGGGACCGCTACGCCGCCGCCTGGGATGGCGAGAACCCCGATCACTACGACTGGGATGCGGATCAGGGACAGCGGTGGTGGCTCGACGCGCTCAAGGACAAGATCACCCACTGGGAGGCCTTCAGCAACTCCCCGCCGTACTTCCTCACGCAGAGCGGCTACGTCTCGGGCGGCATCAACAACGCCACCAGTGAGCAGCTCGCCCCCGAGGACATGGCGGCGTTCTCGAGCTACCTCGTGAACGTGGTCGAGGAGCTCGAGAAGGCTCACGGCATCACGTTCGACACGCTGGACCCGTTCAACGAGCCCAACACCGACTACTGGCAGACCCGCATCCCGAACGGCCAGACCTGGCCCACCAGCGCCAGCCGCCAGGAGGGTGCTCACATCGGGCCGACGCGGCAGGACCAGATGATCAAAGCGCTCGCCGCGCGCCTGGCCGAGCCCGGCACGACGACCGATGTGAGCATCTCGGCGATGGACGAGACCAACCCGTCGAAGTTCGTGCAGAACTGGAACGGCTGGAGCACCGAATCCAAGGGGCTCGTCGACCAGCTCAACGTGCACACCTACGGCACGGGCGATCGACTGATCGCGCGCGACATCGCGAAGGCGTCCGACAAGCCGCTCTGGATGAGCGAGGTCGAGGGTGACTGGAACGGGGGCAGCGGCTTCAACCAGACCAACATCGAGAACGGCATCGGCATGGCGACGCGGATCGTCGACGATCTGCGCGAGCTCGAGCCCACCGCCTGGGTGTTCTGGCAGCCGGTCGAGGACCTCTACAACATGGAGAAGGTCGAAAAGCTCAACTGGGGCAGCGTCTTCATCGACTTCGACTGCAACGCCGACGGCAACTCGGAGCGGCGTCTCGCTGACGGTGACGCAGACCCCTCGTGCAAGGTGCTGACGAACTCGAAGTTCAACACGGTGCGCAACTTCACGCACTACATCGAGCCGGGCGACCGTCTCATCCCCACCGACGACACGCAGACCACCGCGGCGCTGACGGCCGAAGGCGACGGCGTGACCCTGGTGCACATCAACTCCGAGGCGTCCGAGCGCGCGGTGCAGGTCGACCTGTCCCGCTTCGCGACCATCGCTCCCGGTGCCACGGTCACCCCCATCGTGACGACCGAGTCGTCGGCCGGTGACGTCACCGACCACGCGCTCGTGACGGGCACGGCCATTCCGGTCGACGCGGCCTCCAAGTCCGCCACGGTGACGCTGCCGGCGAAGTCGGTCACGACGCTCGTCGTGTCGGGCGTCTCGGGCGTCGCGACGGATGCGGCCGTCTTCGAAGACGGCGAGACGTACCAGCTCTTCGGTGTTCAGAGCGGCAAGGCCCTCGCGGCCGACCCCAACGGCCTCGCGATCCGCACGGGTGCCACGACTGCGGATGCGGCACCTGCGCAGGCGTGGACCGTGCACTCGATCTCCGGCGAGGGAACGAACCGACACCGCATCGCCCTCGAGGCAGGCGACGGGCGCTTCCTCGCGGTGAACGGCACGAGCACGACGCTCGTGTCGGCGGATGCGGCAGCTGCCGCATCCGATCCGGCGCTCCAATGGATCCCGTCCACGACCGACGGGCGCACCTACTCGCTGCTGAGCGCATCTGCGGAGCGCGTGCTCGATGTGAACGGGCAGGGCACGGCCGACGGCACGACAGTGGGCACGTGGACCTCGAACAACGGTGGCAACCAGCGATGGACGCCCGCCTCCACGCGGGTGACGAGTGTCACGCCCGTCACGGCAGCGACCGCCGTCGGTGAGCAGCCCGAGCTTCCGACCACTGTCACGCTGAACTATCGAGGGGGCGTGCAGCGCACGGCCGCCGTCACGTGGGACCTGGCCGGCGCGGACTTCTCCGCCGCGCGAACCGTGCAGGTGCCCGGTGCCGGGACGGATGTCTTCGGTGCGGGCTTCGAGGTCGCGGCCACGGTCGAGGTCGTTGCCTACACGGCGACGCGTCCCGTCTCGATCACGACGTATGCCGGCGCGGCCCTGGACAGCGTCACGGCGGCGGCACCGGCAACGGTGCCTGCCGAGGTGCGCCTGGGCGGAACCGCCTACGACGCGCCGGTGACCTGGGACTTCAGCGGAGTCGGCGACGCCGACTTCGCTCAGCCCGGAACCGTCACGGTCCCGGGTGCCGTCACCGTGACGGGCGGCGCCACGATCGAGGCGCGCCTGAGCGTCATCGTGACGGCATCGGGCACGCGCAACGTCGCCGGCGACAGCAAGGCGTCGGCAACCTTCACCGAGAGTCCGAGCTACAGCGTCGACCGCACGAAGAACGGCATCACGACAGACAAGGGGTGGTCCAACTGGCGCTCCGGCACCAAGAACACGCAGGACACCCTGACGTACGTGCTGAGCTCGAGGCAGCAGGTGTCCAACGTGAAGGTGTACTTCTATCGCGACGGCACGGCGAGCTGGGCTCAGTCCCTCCGGGTGGAGCACCGCACCGCGGGCGGTGACTGGATCGCCGGCGAGGACATCGCGGTTCCGGTTCCCGAGTCCGGCGCGCCGATCGTGGAGGTTCCGCTGGGCGGTGTCGTGGCCGACGAGGTGCGCATCGTGATGCAGGCCCGTGAGAACACGCACATGATCGTGTCCGAAGTCGAGATCAACGCGCTTGCCGCATCCGCGTCCAGCGTCGCCGACCTCGCCCGCGTCACGATCGACAACGCGCTGCTCGACGGATTCGACCCGGCCCGCGACGAGTACACGATCGACACGGACGGGGCGGCCTGGCCGAGGATCGGGGCTGTGCCTGTCGATGACGAGGCATCGGTGGAGATCGTGCAGCCCGCGGATGCGGGTGGTGCGGGATCCATCACGGTCACCGCCGTCGACGGCACCTCCCGCACGGTGAAAATCGCGGTGACGCGTCACGTCGTCGTGGGCGCGGTGTCGCTCTCGGGCGCCGCCGAGGTGGGTGCGACTCTGACCGCGCAGGTCGGCACGAGCGATCCCGCGGACGCCACTCTCACCTACGTCTGGACCCGTGACGATCAGCCGATCGCCTCGGCGACCGCGGCCACGTACACCGCGACCGCGGCCGACCTCGGCCACGAACTGCGCGCGGTCGTCACCGCATCCGCCGACGGCTTCGCCTCGGGCGCGGCCACCTCGGCCGCGGTCGTGGTGGCCGCGGCACCCGGCAACCCCGGGGGCCCGGACGGACCCGGCACGCCGGGCGAGCCCGGCAATCCGGGTCTGCCGGGCACCGGTGGCGCCGCTGCGCCCGCGGAGTCGGCTCTGACCGACGCGACGCGCGGCGGCATCACGGCACCCGACACGGTGACGGCCGGATCGTCGATCACGATCGGTGTCGGTGCGTCCCGCGCCGGCTCGTCGGTCGATGCCTGGCTGTTCTCCACGCCGATGCATCTCGGGACCAAGGTCGTCTCGACGGCGGGCGCGATCACGGTCACGATCCCGGCGGATGCGCCCGCGGGTCAGCACCGGCTGGTCGTGACGGATGCCGCCGGCGCGGTGATCGGCTGGGTGCCGCTCGAGGTGCGTGCCGCATCCGGTCCGCTGGCCGTGACCGGCCTCGACCTCGGCCCGACCCTGCCGTTCGCCCTCGGGGCGTTGCTGCTGGGCTCGCTGCTGGTCGGCGTCTCCACGCGCCGCCGCACCGCCGCGGAGTAACCCGGAGAAGGGGGCGGAGCCGCACGCCGGCTCCGCCCCCTTCTCCGCGCCGCTCGTGGCCCACCCCAAGACCGCGAGACTGCATCTTTGTCACGAGATCACTGTGTTTACCCGTGATCTCGTGATGAAAATGCAGTCTCGCGGAAAAGTGGGGCAGCGATGACCCCCGGATGCGGGCGGCCCCGGATGCCGGGGCTCCGCCGAGGATCAGGCGCCGGAGAGGGCCTCGGACACCACGGCGCGGGCCTCGTCCTGCACGTCGTGCAGGTGGGCCTCGCCGCGCAGTGACTCCGCGTAGAGCTTGTAGACGTCCTCGGTACCGGACGGGCGCGCGGCGAACCACGCGTCGGCCGTCACGACCTTGAGCCCTCCGATCGCCGCGCCGTTGCCGGGGGCGTGGGAGAGCTTCGCGGTGATGGGCTCGCCGGCCAGCTCGGTGGCGGTGACCGCATCCGGCGACAGCTTCGCCAGCGCTGCCTTCTGCTCGGGGGTCGCCGGGGCGTCGACGCGCTGGTACACGGATGCGCCGTAGGTGTCCTCGAGCTCCGCGTAGCGCTGCGAGGGGGTCTTGCCCGTCACCGCGAGGATCTCCGCGGCGAGCAGGCACAGCAGGATGCCGTCCTTGTCGGTGGTCCACACGGTGCCGTCCTGACGGAGGAAGGATGCGCCGGCGGACTCCTCGCCGCCGAACGCGACCGAGCCGTCGAGCAGGCCCGGCACGAACCACTTGAAGCCGACCGGGACCTCGTAGAGGGTGCGGCCGAGCGCCTCGACGACGCGGTCGATGATCATCGAGGACACGAGCGTCTTGCCGACGGCGGCCTCGGCGGGCCATCCGGGCCGGTGCGAGAAGAGGTAGTCGATCGCGACCGCCAGGTAGTGGTTCGGGTTCATGAGGCCCGCGTCGGGGGTGACGATGCCGTGGCGGTCCGCATCCGCGTCGTTTCCGGTGAGGATGTCGTACTCGTCGCGTCGGGCGACGAGAGCTGCCATGGCATTGGGCGAGGACGGATCCATGCGGATCTTCTCGTCCCAGTCGAGGGTCATGAACTTCCACGTCGGGTCGACGTCGGGGTTCACGACCGTGAGGTCGAGGCCGTAGTGCTCGGCGATCAGCGCCCAATAGTCCACGGATGCGCCGCCGAGCGGGTCGGCGCCGATGCGGATGCCGGCCCTCTTGATCGCGTCGATGTCGATGATGGCGTCGAGATCGCGCACGTACGCCTCGCGGAAGTCGTACTGCGCGAGGGTGTCGCTGTCGATGTCGGCATAGGGGGTGCGCTCGACGCCCGCCAGCCCCGCGGCGATGAGCTCGTTGGCGCGGTCCGCGATCCACGAGGTGGCGTCGGTGTCGGCGGGTCCGCCGTGGGGCGGGTTGTACTTGAAGCCGCCGTCGCGCGGCGGGTTGTGGGAGGGCGTCACGACGATGCCGTCCGCGCGTCCCGCGTCGTCGGCGGTGCGATCGCGGTTGTAGGTGAGGATCGCGTGGCTCAGCGCGGGGGTGGGAACCCACGAGTCGCGGGCATCGACGCGCACGTCCACGCCGTTGGCGACGAGCACCTCGATGGCCGTGCGCTCGGCCGGCAGCGACAGGCCGTGGGTGTCGCGGCCGAGGAAGAGCGGGCCGGTGATCCCCTGACCCGCCCGGTAGTCGACGATCGCCTGGGTGGTGGCGAGGATGTGGTTCTCGTTGAAGCTGGTCGACAAGCTCGACCCGCGGTGACCGCTCGTGCCGAACACGACCCGCTGGGCGGGCACCGAGGCGTCGGGCTTCAGGTCGTAGTAGGCGGCGATCAGCTCGTCGATGTCGATCAGATCAGAAGGCTCAGCAGGCTGTCCGGCACGGCTCATGCCCCTAGTCTGCCGTGCCGGCAGGGCGTCGTCACTCTCCTGTCGCGCAGCGGCCTCATTTCCGGTGTTCACCGGAGGCACTCGGGGGCGGTCTAGGCTGAGTGCCCGTGAGCACCGCATCCGCCGACCGTCGCACCTACAGCTATCTGGGTCCGGCCGGCACCTTCACGGAGGCGGCCCTCGCGCAGGTGCCCGAGGCGCGCGGTCAGATCTGGCGTTCGGTGCGCAATGTGGGCGAGGCGCTCGCCGATGTCGTCGAGGGCCGATCGGATGCGGCGATGATCGCGATCGAGAACTCGGTCGACGGCGGCGTCTCTACGGCGCAGGACGCGCTGGCCACGATGCCGGGGCTGCGCATCATCGGTGAGTACCTCGTGCCGGTGAACTTCGTCCTCGTCGGCCGGCCCGGGCAGCGTCTCGAGGACGTCTCGCTCGTCGCCGCGCACCCCGTCGCGTATGCGCAGTGCCTCCAGTGGCTCAGCCGTGAGCTTCCGGCCCACGCGCACCTGCCCGCATCCAGCAACGTCGCCGCGGCCCTCGGTCTGCTCGACGGAACCAGCGATGCGGATGCGGCCATCGCCCCTCCCGGCATCCTCGAGCACCACGAGCTCGACCTGCTCGCGGAGGGCGTCGGCGACAAGAAGGACGCCGTCACCCGCTTCGTGCTCGTGGCCCGCACGGTGGCGCCGCCGGCACCCACCGGAGCGGACAAGACCTCGCTGATCGTGGAGCTGCCGGAGGAGTACCCCGGCGCGCTCATGGAGATGCTGGAGCAGTTCGCGACGCGCGGGATCAACCTCTCGTTGCTCGCATCCCGTCCGATCGGCGACGCGCTCGGCCGGTACCGATTCGTGATCGACGCCGACGGGCACGTCCTCGACGAGCGTGTGGCCGACGCCCTCATGGGGCTGCGTCGTTTCAGCCCGAAGGTGATCTTCCTCGGCTCGTACCCGCGGGCCGACCGTGCGATCAACCGCTACCCCGAGCGGTACTCCGACGACGTTTTCGTCGAGGCCCGCGACTGGCTGCGCGCGCTCGTCAGCGGAGAACCCGAGGCCTGACCCGCCCGCCTCCGCGTTGCGCGGGGCCCGGCGCTCGGATCCTTCCGGTGCTCGCCTGTCACAGACCGACCCGCGGACGTCGATCTCAGGCAGGCGAAGCCGAAGCCCGACCCGGCCGCATCCGGGGTGCTCGCCTGTCACAGATCTACCCGCGGACGTCGATCTCAGGCAGGCGAAGCCGAAGCCCGACCATTCCCCTGTCACAGATCGCGCTCAACGCGTCGATCTGTGACAGGGGAAGCGATGCGACCGCCCGGAGGCCGAGCGGCCGCCTCAGCCTGACCCGCCCGCCTCAGGCGCCGAGCAGGGGCGTGAGCAGCTCCAGGGTCTGAACGCGCCCGCCCGCGACGTCCAGGGGCTCCGCGTCGTAGGCGCCGGCGACGGGGGAGACCATGATCTCGTCCACGCCGTAGCGCGCCGAGAACGCGCGAAGGGCATCCGCGGCCTGCTCGGGTGCGCCGACGAACCACGTGCGGCGAGCGTTGTCGATGATGTGCGCGGCGAGGTTGTCGTGCGCCTCCGCATCCCGCGCCTGCTCGACGGTCTCCATCGGCACCAGCGGACGGCCGGAGCGGATGCGGGACATCATGCGCACCTGCGGCAGCGCCCGCTCCCATGCCTCAGCCTCCGTCGGCGCCACGACCGCGTTCGCCGTGACGAAGGTGCGCGGGCTCGGGTGGGCCTCGGAAGGCCGGTACTGGTCGCGGTAGAGCGTCAGCGCGCGCTCGAGTCCGTCGCCGGCGAAGTGGTTCGCGAAGACGTAGGGCAGGCCGGATGCGGCGGCCAGCTGCGCGGAGTAGTCGCTCGAGCCGAGCAGCCACACCTCCGGGAGGGTCGTCGCGGCGGGCGTCGCATGCACGCTGTACGTGTCGCCGGAGGTGAAGCGCACCGTGGCGCCTGCGTCGCTCGTGAGCGAGAGGATGTCGGAGATGTGCTGCGGGAACTGCTCCACATCGCTCGTGGTGCCGCTGCGGCGCAGCAGCTGCGTGATGACCGGGTCGCTGCCGGGCGCGCGGCCGATGCCGAGGTCGATGCGACCCGGGGCCAGCGCCTCGAGGGCGGCGAACTGCTCGGCCACGATGAGCGGCGAGTGGTTCGGGAGCATCACGCCACCCGAGCCCACCCGCATCCGCTTCGTCCGTGCGGCAGCGGCCGCGATCAGCACGGGCGGGCTGGTCGATGCCACCGCGGGCATGTTGTGGTGCTCGGCGAACCAGTAGCGACCGACACCCAGCTCATCGGCGCGCTCAGCGAGGTCGAGGGATGCGGCGACCGCCTGGGCGCTGGTCTGGCCGGAGCGCACGGGAACGAGGTCGAGGACGGAAACGGTGATGCTCATCGCAGAGCGCAACCCCGATGGGGGTCCCCGCATTCCGCGGCGCGCCGGGAGCGGACCGGGGTCAGGGCTTCCAGGTGACGGGCTGGCCCGCGTAGGGGTGCTCCTCGTCGGGGAAGGTGTCGTTGCGGCTGGTGCCGTTGAACTCCACTCCGCCCAGGTCGGGCCCCGTCGTCAGGGCGACCCAGCATTCCAGGGCGGTGCCGTCCATCGGCTCCGGGAGAGACAGGCCGCACGCATCCGCGTCGCCCATCCCGACGTTTCCCATGTCGTTCGCGAGCCAACCCGCGAACGAACCGTCCGCCTCGATCGGGA
Source organism: Microbacterium sp. KU4F (assembly GCF_056868075.1). Classification (NCBI taxonomy): domain Bacteria; kingdom Bacillati; phylum Actinomycetota; class Actinomycetes; order Micrococcales; family Microbacteriaceae; genus Microbacterium; species Microbacterium sp. KU4F. The sequence continues at coordinate 2,621,688 of NZ_CP200324.1, forward strand.
TGAGGGGCACGCTGCGGGTCGTGCTGTCGTACTCGCTCACCGGGGTCCACGTGTACTGCACCACGATCGCGAACGGATGCCGGCTGCTCAGCTCCGCCTTGTCCATGTAGCCGTCGATGCTCTCGGGATCCAGAGGATCCATCGAGAGCACTGTCGCGCCCACGAGCTCCGTGTCGCCGCTGGCGGCGGGAACCTTGACCCAGGCGGTGTCGCCGACCGACAGCGTCGTGCCGGGGGCGGTCGCCTCCGTCGGCGCGTCTCCGACCTCGACGGGGGAGACGTCGGGGCCGGCAGCCGCACACCCGGCGAGCGCGAGTGCGGCGGCGGCAAGTGGCAGCAGGAGCCTGCGGGCGGTACGGGGCATCTCGGGTCCTTCCAGAGCGCTCAGCGCGCGGCAGATTTGACGTTCTCGTACGCGTCCAGCGCGCGCTTGCGCGATGCCCCCAAGTCGACGAGAGGGTCCAGGGATGCGGAATCCGGAGCCCACTGCGAGACGTACAGTCCATCCTTGTCGAACTTCTCGGCTTGTGTCTGGGGGTTGAAAATCCGGAAGTACGGTGCTGCGTCGGCGCCCGAGCCGGCCACCCACTGCCAGTTGAAGGGGTTGGAGGCCGCATCCGCGTCGACGAGGGTGTCCCAGAACCACTGCTCGCCGTGGCGCCAGTCGATCATGAGGTTCTTGATCAGATACGAGGCCGTGACCATCCTCACGCGGTTGTGCATGATGCCGGTGTGCCAGAGCTCCCGCATCCCCGCGTCCACCAGGGGGACGCCGGTGCGTCCCCGTTGCCACGCTTCGAGGTGCGACGGGTGCAGGCGGGGCCACGGGAAGGCGTCGAAGGCCGCACGCAGGTTCTTCCGTGCGAGATCGGGGAAGTGGAACAGGGTGTGCCACGCGAACTCGCGCCAGCCCAGCTCGGAGAGGAAACGTCCCGCATCCGCGCCGGTCGCGAGCGTGTCATGCCAGACGGTGAACGGGCTTAGCTCGCCCCAGCGCAGGCGCGGGGACAGCTGGGAGGTGACGCCCGCGGCGGGCTCGTCGCGCGCGGTGCCGTAGCCCGGAAGGTCGTCCTTCAGGAAGTTCCTGAGGCGTGCCAGGGCGGCGGGCTCGCCGGGCTCCCACGTCTCGCGGAGGCCCCCAGTCCAGTCGGGGCGCGTGGGCGGCGAGCCCAGTCGTCGAGCGCATCGGATGCGGGTGGCCTGCCCATCCCCGGCAGCTCGCGCGGCTCGGGCAGCGGCGCGCGCGGTGCGGGCAGGTGCAGACAGGCGCGCCAGAAGGGCGTGAACACGGAGAAGTGGGTATCGGAGCCGGTGCGCACGGTCCACGGCTCGAACAGGAGCGACGCCTGGAACGAGCGCACCTCGAGGCCGTCATCGCGCAGGCTCTCCTTGAGGCTGGCATCGATCTCGCGTTCCGGTCCGCCGTAGCGGCGGTTCCAGAAGACGGCACCGGCACCCGCATCCGACACCAGCTCCGGGAGCACGGATGCGGCGGCGCCTCGTCGCAGCACCAGGCTGCCGCCGCGCTCGCGCAGGCGCTCGCCGAGCGAGGCGAGCGAGTGGTGCAGCCACCAGCGAGCGGCGCCGCCGAGGGCGCGGACACCGGGCGACTCCTCGTCGAGCACATACACCCCGACGACCGGTTCGCCGCGGTCGATCGCTGCGCGCAGGGCCGGGTTGTCGGCGAGGCGCAGATCATCGCGGAACCAGACGAGGGTGGGGCTGCTCACCCGCTCATCCTCGCGAACGGACCGGAATCGGAGTCGAAGGGTTGACAGTCAGAGCCGGCTGAGGTCGTGCCCGGCCGGCACCGTCACGCGCAGCGCGCCGGCGTCGATGCGGCTCACGATCCGCACGGCCTCGCCGAACTCGTCGCCGTCGAGCTGTACCGGATGCGGTTCGGCCGCGGCGACCTCCATCGTCCGCCCCCGCATGTAGCGCACGGCGTTGTCCCGGGTGCGCAGTTGCAGCACCCGACGGCCGGCGCGGAACCTGCGCAGCACGCTGTTGTCCCACGCGACCCGGCGCCAGACGAACAGCCACCCCCACCACGCCTTGGGCTGAAACAGCACGACGTCCATCGTGCCGTCGATCACCGACGCCTCGGGGATGAGAGAGAGCCCCGCCGGCAGCGACCCGCAGTTGGCGTAGAGCACGCTCTGCACGCGGGCCGAGTGCAGGCGCTGGTCGCCCACCTGGTAGACGATGCGGAACGGTGCGGCCCCGACGAGCGAACGCGCTGCGCCGTCGACGTAAGCGACCCAGCCGACGCTCTTCTTCAGCGACGGACGGGTGTTGGCGATCATCGCCGCATCCAGTCCGATACCGCCCATCACCACGTACGCATGGGTCTCGCGCGCCCCGTCGATGCGGTGCAACTCGGCGAAGCCGACGTCGATCATCACCGTGTCGCCGGCGAACGCGGTGGCGATCACGCGGTCGGGGTCGTCGAGGGGGAGGCGCAGGTTGCGGGCGAGGAGGTTTCCCGTGCCGCTGGGCACGATCGTCAGCGGTACTCCCGTGTGGGCGAGGGCTTCGGCGACCGCGCGCACCGTGCCGTCGCCGCCGGCGACCAGAACCGCATCCGCTCCCTGCGAGAGTGCGCTGCGCGTCTGACCCTGGCCCAGATCCTCGGGGGTCGTCTCGAAGAAGAGGGGCGGGCCCCATCCCGCCCGCTCGGCGGCGTGCACCACCTGCGTTCGCAGGCGACGGGCGTCGACCTTCACGGGGTTGTAGACCAGCGCCGCGCGCCGGACGGCGGCGGCATCCGAGGTCATGCTCACAGAGTAGGGCCGCGGGCGCAGTGTGGCGTCTCGGGCGGTGGTGCTGCTCGAGACCGTCTCCTGCGCATCCGTGTCCCACTTCCCGCAGGTTTCGTGGTCGTCTCCGCATCCGTGTCCCACTTGTTGCAGTTTCGTGGTTGTCTCCGCATCCGTGTCCCACTTGTTGCAGTTTCCGGGGTCGATTTCTGCAGGAAGTGGGACATGCGCTGCAGGAAGTGGGACATGCATTGCGGGAAGTGGGACACGGCGGGCGGAATCCGCGGCGCACCCGCCGCGTCTAGACTTCACGGGTGATCGATCTGGCCCTCCTTCGCGATAACCCCGAGCTCGTCAAGCGCTCCCAGGAAGCCCGCGGCGAGTCCGCGGAGACGGTGGATGCGGCGCTCGCCGCCGATCGCGACCGACGATCGGCCATCACGGCCTTCGAAGAGCTCCGTGCCGCGCAGAACGCGCACGGCAAGAGGGTGGCCGCCGCTCCCAAGGAGGAGAAGGCTGCGCTCGTCGCCGAGGCGAAGGAGCTGAGCGCTCAGGTTAAGGCCGCACAGGCCGCCGTGACCGAGGCGGAGGAGGCAGCCGCGGAGGCGCTCGCCAAGATCGAGAACATCGTCATCGAGGGCGTGCCGGTCGGTGGCGAGGACGACTTCGTGACCCTGCGCACGCACGGTGAGATCCCGTCGTTCGACTTCACCCCGCGCGACCACCTCGAGATCGGTGAGCTGCTCGGCGCGATCGACATGGAGCGGGGAACCAAGGTCTCCGGCAGCCGCTTCTACTTCCTCACGGGTGTCGGCGCGCGCCTCGAGATCGCGCTGATGAACCTCGCGCTCGATCGCGCCCTGCAGGCCGGGTTCACCCCCATCATCCCGCCGACGCTCGTGCGTCCCGAGGTCATGCGGGGCACCGGATTCCTCGGCAAGCACGCCGCCGAGGTGTACCACCTCGACGACGAAGACCTGTATCTCGTCGGAACGAGCGAGGTGCCCCTGGCCGGGTACCACATGGACGAGATCCTCGACCTGGGCCGCGGGCCCAAGCGCTACGCGGGCTGGTCGACCTGTTACCGCAGCGAGGCGGGCTCGTACGGAAAGGACACCCGCGGCATCATCCGGGTGCACCAGTTCAACAAGCTCGAGATGTTCGTCTACGTCGATCCGGCAGAGGCCGAGGCCGAGCACCTGCGCCTCGTCGGGATGCAGGAGCGGATGCTGCAGGATCTCGGTCTCTCGTACCGCGTCATCGACGTCGCCGCGGGGGATCTCGGTTCCTCTGCGGCGCGCAAGTACGACATCGAGGCATGGGTCCCGACGCAGGATGCGTATCGCGAGCTCACCAGCACGAGCAACTGCACGACGTACCAGGCCCGGCGCCTGTCGATCCGGTACCGCCCGGAGGAGGGCAAGACGCAGCCGGTCGCGACGCTGAACGGAACCCTCGCGACCACGCGCTGGATCGTGGCGCTGCTCGAGACGCACCAGCGCGCCGACGGATCGGTCACCGTGCCGGAGGTGCTGCGGCCCTTCCTCGGCGGCCTCGAGGTTCTGGAGCCGATCGCGTGAGTGAGGCGCGGCTGCCGGAGACCGGAGAGATCGAGATCGAGACGCCGGCCGAAGCTGCCGCTCTCGTCGAGGAGATCGCGGCCGCGGATGCGGAGCGGATGCTGATCGTGCTCGACATCGACGGCACGGTGCTGCTCGAGGACGAGTCGCCGAGCCCCGGGATCGTCGAGGCCGTGGCGGATGCGCGACGCGCCGGTCACGAGGTGATGCTCGCCACCGGGCGCAGCTGGGAGGCGACCCGCGGCATCCAGGAGTTGCTGCAGATCGCGCCCGACTACGCCGTGTGCTCGAACGGCGCCGTGATCATGGCGCGCGTGGGCGCGGCGGATCCCGCATCCCTCGTCTACGAGCGCAGACACGTCGAGACGTTCGATGCGGCCGAGGTGCTGACGCTGCTTCGCGAGCACCTGCCCGACGCGCACTATCTCGTCGAGTTGCCCGACGGGCGCCGCGAGTACACCGACTACATGGACGACTGGAACCTCGACCGCGCGTCGAAGGTCGCCTTCGAGGATCTCGCGCGCCAGCCGGTGACCCGTGTCGTCGTCGTTTCGCCTGAGCACAACGAGGGCGACTTCGTCGAGCTGGTCGACCGCGTAGGGCTCAACCAGGTCTCGTACGCCGTGGGCTGGACGGCCTGGCTCGACATCGCCCCGAAGGGCGTCGACAAGGGTACGGCGCTCGCGCTCGTGCGCGACTGGCTCGAGGTGGCGCCCGAGAACGTCCTCGTCATGGGCGACGGCCGCAACGACGTCGGCATGTTCGCGTGGGCGAAGCAGCACGGCGGCCGCGCTGTCGCGATGGGACAGGGCCCGCAGGAAGTGCAGGATGCGGCGGGTGAAGTCACCGCATCCGTGCTCGACGGCGGCGTCGCCGAGGTGCTGCGGCGCCTCTGAACCGTCGGCGGGTCGACTAGACTCGGCCCGTTCGGCGCGTGCATTCTGCGCGTCGGGAGGGTTGTCCGAGCGGCCGAAGGACCCGGTCTTGAAAACCGGTGGGCAGCAATGTCCCGTGGGTTCGAATCCCACACCCTCCGCCAAATGAGCCTTATTCGAACCCCGCCCAAACGAAAGTTTGGGCGGGGTTCTTGCGTATGACGTCTCATTGGCGTCGGTGACGCTTAGAAGGACCGCGGTGGGGCTCCAGCGGCGTTCTGGGCGACTTCCCCACTCCGACACGGGGACGAGCGCCCCGGCGCCGCTTCGAGCGCCTGAGTCCTCATCGACTTGCGTCGGCACGGGGATCACTGCTCGTTCGGGACTTTCGACCTTCACGGTGGTGTCCCTGGACAGGATCCCCGCGAAGAGGTCCTGTAGCTCGGCCTCTTCGACAGTGCCGTCTTGACCGATGAAGAGCTTTACAAACAGGCCTTGATTGAGCATCCTGCGCTCCGAGGGGATGGCACCGCTGTATTGCTCGCCGCAGAGACGGGCTACTTCCAGCGCTCGGTCGAGCTGTTCATCCAACTGGTCCAGGGTTTGCTCTGCAGTACGGATCTGCGCGGTTGCCGCGTCAAGTTCTCGGGTAGTTCGATCCATCTCGCTCTTGAGGAGATCCAGTGGGACAGCTCCCGCATAATGCGCCTTAAGGAGCGCCTCCTGTTCCTTCTTCACGCTCTGATAGCGCCTCTTCGCTTCCGAGAGAGTGAAGATCGCGTCGGCCTGGCTCCTGTCGAGTTCCTCGCGCACCACCCTTCGAACCGCCTCGATCCGTTCCGACGTGAAGTGGAGGCGTCCGTAGAAGGCTTCGACGCCGCGCTCGACCGCACTGACGCTCACGTACTTGCGTGTGCAGGTCGCGGCCTTTGCGCGCCGCCCGAGGCAGAAGAAGTAGTCGTAGTAGGCGCCGAGGCGTCCCTTGTTCCGTGTGAAGACGAGGCGGTTGCCGCACTCGCCGCAGTAGATCGAGCCCTTGAGGTAGTGCGGGTGTCGGCGGTCCTTCTCGCCGGCGCTGTTGTGCGCGGCGAGTACATCTTGGACTCGTAGCCACAACTCGCGAGCGATGAGCGGCGGGTGCGCCCCCTCGTAGTAGCCACCTTTGTAGACGACGATTCCGACGTAGTACGGATGGGAGAGAATCCGGTGCAGCGTCGAGACGGTGACCGGGCGGCTCGGTTCCCTGTTGCGGGCTCGGTTGCGCAGTCCGCGCGCCTCGAGGGCTGCCGCCAGGTTCTTGAGGCTCCAGTTGCCGGTGGAGTACTCCTCGAACGCCCAACGAATGTGCGCTGCGCGATCAGGATCAATCTCCACCCAACGAATGTCGGCCCGACCCTCCTTGCGTTGCTTGTTCAGGTAGCCGAGCGGTGCCTGACCCGGGGTGCCGCCTTCTTTCAACTTGGTCGTGATGCCCTTCTGCACCTCGCTCGCCAGATTGTTCGAGTAGTACGCGGCCACGCCACGCATGAACTGCAGATTGAGGAGTCCCTGGGGTGTCTCGTCGATGTACTCCGTCACCGAGACCAAGGCCGTCTTGGTCTTTTCGCGAGCATCGTCAACGACGTAGTCGACCTTGGGGGAGCGGCTCAGGCGATCGAGTTTGTGCACGATGATGTGAGTGATTCCCAGCTCGCCAAGATCGCTCAGCATCGCCTTGAACTGCTTTCGGTTCGCGGTCGTGCCCGTCTTGCCCGGATCGACGTAGACGCCGACGATCTCGAGATCGTGATCGCGGGCGTACCGCTCGCAGGCCTCTCGTTGATACGGAATCGAGAAGCCGTCTTGCCCGCCACCCATCCGCGCCTGCTCTTCGGTACTGACGCGGGCGTAGACGGCGGCTCGACCGCGGCGGTGTCGTCGTGCCTCGACCGCCGGGGTATGGAGTGGTTGTGTGCCTGGTGTCTCACCGTTGCGGAGCCGTTGCACGAGATTGCTGTGTGCGCCGTCGTAGAGCATCTTTCGCGCCAGCCACTTCGGGTCGGATGCCCTGCTCTCTTCGGTGACGTATCCAGCGACTTCTTCGACCATTGGTCTCGCACTCTTTCCACTTTCCGGCTGATGAGTGGAGTGACCATAGCGGATCACCCGTTGCGCATCGATCGGCGAGCGCCTCACGCTCCTTCTCGGCATATTCACCTCCTTTCGCTTGGTGCTGTGGTCAGTGGACCACGGAACGCATATATATGCAAGTGAATACAAATGTTATGCGGGACGGCGTCGCTTTGACCCGGCCGCGCGCTTTCCGCGAGCCTCTTCGATCCGATTGATCGCGACATCGCCGTAGTCGGGATTGAGTTCGATTCCCTGCCACGACCGCCCGAGGTTCTCTGCGGCAATGGCAGTGGTTCCGGACCCCATGAATGGGTCCAAGACAACGCCCTGGCGGAGCGAAGGCGTCTCGCAGGCGCACGAAGGTTGGAGCGCGCCGCGGACCGCCGTAGCGCCGAGCCTGCGAACGACGTTTCTACGCCATGGTGTTCCGCATCCGGTGCAGACGCCCTCGGGACAGCCAGCCCGGATGCAGCGCTCTGCAAGGGCGAGTGGAAACGTGGCGTGATGGTCCCCTTTCCAGGCGCTCACTGGAATGAGCCAGACATCGCCTGGGTTCGAGCCCAGATCGTGTCCGACGCGGCCGCGCGCCCGCAGTCGTTGAAGACCGTCACCACGGTCTCCCTTCCGTCCCTGCCACGTGTCAGGGCGCGTGCGCGCAGGGAGCGATTCGCGGCGCCGTGGGGGCCTCGTGAGGTGTGGCACGCGCACTGCGTCGAGGTCGAAGAAGTACCTGGGAGTGCGCGCGAAGACGTAGACCACCTCCCACTTGTTCCTGAGCCGGTCGGTCACCGCAGTGGGCAAACCGTTCGGCTTTGCCCAGACGACCTTGTTGCGAAGCAACCATCCGCGCTCGATCATCGCGAGCGCCAGGCGCTCCGGGCCGAGCAGTAAGCTCTTTCGCGGTGCGCCTTCACCAGGAGTACGCGAGTAGCTGTCCCCGACGTTGAGCCACAAGGTGCCATCGGGCTTCATGACCCGCTCAAGCGGCGTGAGCGCCGCTAACACGTCGTCGACCCACTCCTGCACGGTGGCCTCGTTTCCGAGTTGTCCTACCACTCCGTAGTCGCGGAGCCCGTTCGCGTACGGAGGGCTCGTCAACACCATGTCGACGGACGCGGCAGGGAGGGTCGCCAGTGTTGTTGCGGCATCGCCGATGAGGAGGCGCGGGTCTGACCTGGTCATCCTTGTGCCTCCTTCTCCTCGGCAGTGATCGCGGCGATTACCTCGCTCGGTGTCGTGAAAGCGTGAAGCTCCATCGTGATTCCGGCGGTCTTTCCGAGTTCGCGCTGAATACGCGTCAACCGGGTCTCTTCGGGAGCGATCCAAAGCACCTGAGGAAATCCGCCTGAGCGCCGTTCTTCGATGCCCGTGCGCCAGTAGGACTCATAGACGCCGGCCTTCCGGACGATCGTTCGAGCGGACTCGCTCGCGCGGTCATACTCTCCGAAGTACAGCGACTCGTAGCCTGGGTGTGCAGCGACCACCGCGAAGAAATCGGGTTTCAGGGTTACGGCCTGCCCACCTACTCCCGGAAATCGCCGCCAGCATCTGGGTTCTGTCGTGAAGTCGATCAGGCGAAGCATCCCGGCTCGCTCAGCCTCGATGAATGCGAGATGGACGCTCGCGATGCCGAGTTCGTGATGCAGAAACGCCGTCGACGGCTCCCTTACCCGGCGTCCTGACTGGTCAGCGCCAAGACGCTCGCCCGCGGGTGTGAGGTGCCAGACGTGCTGGGTGGAACCGCCCTGCACGCCCCCGAGGCGGCGATCAAGTGCGGTGATGACCCCAAGGTGCTTGAGGCGAGCCAGTACACGGCGCGTTGTCCGGGCCGCGCTGAGTTTCGATGCGTGATCTGAGAAGTGCCAGCGTTCGACGTGGTTGGTGGAGAGGAAGCGGTGTTGCTTCAAGGTGCCGATGATGCGAGTGTCCCGGGCCGAAAGGCTCATGCGGAGGGCGTCGAGACGAAGCTTGCCGATACGACCGTTGCTTTCGGGCGGTGTCATGCCGAAGGCATGACTGTCGATCCCGTAATCGATAGATTCGGCAGCCGGTGTGCCGGGTGGCGAGGGATCGTGGGCGACGCGACCGGTAGAGCGATCGGACACGGAGTTGGCAACGCGGGGTTTGGATGATGCGCCTGGTTCTGAATTCGTGTTCATTGCGAGGGGTCTCCTTGTTGAGCGTTAGTAGTTGGGGGGATGCGGCGTCCGATGTTCGGCGGCGGCCGTCCCTGATCGACAGCCGGATCGGTGCCGCTGTAGAGGGCGGTGACTTCTCGCTCGACCTCCGCCGGAGGGACGCCGAAGCGGCGCTGGCTCTCGGCGCGTATCTGACTTGCTTCGATCAGCGGCTCTGGGAGCTTGATCGTGCGCCCCGACGCGAATCCCTGGGTTCGTCCGTCTTCGTAGAGCGCGGCGTAGACGTTGAACTGCTCCAGCTGCATTAGGTCAGTGGTTTCGATCTCTGGCGAGTAGCGAGCGAGTATGGCGGCATCCTCGGCGCCGAGTTGGAAGTACACCCGGCTGCGGACTGTTCCGGTCACGACGTCCCGAAGCTCACGACTGATCTGTGACAGGACTTGATTGCAGAGCACGAAGCCCGCGCCGTAGCCGCGAAATAGCGTCAGTGCCTCTGCGAAGTCCTGGGTGCCGTGGGTGAACCGGTGCCACTCATCAAGGGCGACCATGACGGGATGCCTCCGCTCAGCGGGAATCAGCGCTCGTTCCCGGATGGCGACGAATGCTTCGTGCAGGAGGAGCGATCCGAGGAGGGCTGCGCCCTGCTTGCCAAGCTGAGCTTCGGGTAGCGGAGCGAGCAGCACCCGTCGGTCTTCCCCGAAGACCTCGCGTACGTCGAACTTGGGCTCAGCTTGTCCGAGCGACCGACGAAAGGACGGGCGCAGCAGCAGCCCGCGTAGTCGTACGAGGACTGGCGACACGAGGTGTGCTCTCGCCTGCTCTGACTTGCCTTCGAACTCCGCCCAATAAGCCTGCAAGAAGACGTCGTGCGCGACGTTGACGACAACCTTGCGGCGGAACTTCGGATCAGCGAGCAGCAGCGGCAGCATGAGCAGTGTCGCTCCGGGGTACTGCGCCAGTGAGCTCAATGCGGCGTGGAGAAGGTCGCGGGTCGTGACACCGATCACGTCTGACAGCACCGAGCTGAAGATGTTCACCAGACTGTCGACCACGACCTCCAGCGGCTGACCGTTGAGGCGTAAGGGGTTGAGGCCGATCACGCCGTCTTCGGAAAGCAGGTCGAAGTACACGATGCGGTCGCGGTGCTTCGGAGCCACTCTGCGAACTACTGCCGTCGACAAGTCGACCTTCGGCTCCAGGACCAGGGCGGCTTTGCCTTGATCGACCCATTGCACGAGAAGGTTCGCCGCGAGATCCGACTTCCCGACTCCCACAGGTCCGAGTACGTGGAGGCCCCGCAGGATGGCGTCCTCGCCAAGGGTGAGAGTGCCGTTGACGCCTGGCGCTGTGGCGTCTGCGAGGACGAGGCGTCCTTCCTCAGTGGTTGTGCGGTACGGCGGAGGGAGCAAGACCGGGTGCAGCGCGGGGAGTCCGGGAAGTTCATCTCCGATGGGAAGCCCGCTAAGCGCTGCCGCCTCTCGGATCGTGAGGCGCTGCCACCACAGCGGGAACGATCCTCGGTCGAACGACCGTGTGGAGGTACCGCGGACGGTCAGTCGAACACCGGGAGCTTCGAGTCGGCGCGCGGCGCTGTGGAGTCGTCGAAGGAGTGCGCGTTCTCTGTCGGATGAATCGGCGGTCGCTCCCAGTCGGATCGAAGCGGTGAAGCCGTCCGAGCGCGCCTTCTGCAGTCGCTGGGTACTTACGAGATTGTCGAGACGTTCCGCCTTTGTGCCAAGCACCGCGGCGAGGATGCTCGCTGACGTCGCTTGCGGTACGGCGGTGCTGCTCCCGAGTCGAGCGCCGAGGATGACTTGAAGGGCGGCAACCTCGCCCGCCTTGGCTGCGCTGACTGCGCGGTACAGCTCTCGGGTCGAGACCGCGAGTGGGTCCGCTGCGAACGCTCGGTCCGACGGTCGTGGCTGGATTGCGCGTGCGCGGCTGACGGGTTCACGAGGATGCGCTTTGCTGAGCGTTCCGTCGAAGGTTGCGGCTATGCGGCTGAGTGCGTCTACTCGGGCTTTGACGAGCAGCCGAACGCCGTGGTCATCGCCGCGAAGTTCGATCACGAGTCCGGTGTGGGACTGATCATCGGCGACGCGGCGAAGCATCTCGACCGCGTCCGACTCGTCGAGCGGGCGGTGCACGACCAACTCGCGCCAGACGAAGGGCCTACCCGCGCGCATCACCCACCTCCTCTGTTGATCTCGCGACCTGATCGGCTTCCTGGTGCAGTTGACGTCTCGCGATTGCGAGTACCGCCCGCGCCACTTTCCGAAGCGAAAGCTCGTCGCGCACGTCGGTCTGCTCAGCGCCGACGACCTTGGAGTCGTCCATAGGTTTGCTCGGTTGATTCATGTGCCCTCCCTTCTCACGTCGACACGTCTATCGCCGTCTCCCCCCTAAGAGGCGCACGAAAGACACAGCGGCTGGGTATGACCGCGTGACGTGAACGATTAATTGGTTCGCACGCGCCGGGCTCGTCTGGTAGCGGGACGAGGGCTGCGTAATATCGCGCTCATAGACTGGCGCGAATTCACGCACCACTATGAGCTACTGCGGCATCTACGTAAATAATGGTTTTCGAGAAAGTGTGCATTTCGTCCGACCGATCGGACGGGTGGGTTCTAGTGGTTTGGTGGCGATTTATGGACGCGATCTCCACGTTGCAATTCCGACAACGATGACGACGGCGACGACGGCGATGATCAGCAGTTGCCACCAGACGCTGGCGATGAAGTTCACCGCGACGGACAACGCCCACGCGGTGAACAAGACTGCGAGCCCGAAGAGCGCCAAGCGCTTCGTCAGACCGGAAGGGTTCTCGGACATGACTTCCCTGTTTTCTGGATCGGAAGGATGGCCGAGGGGGCGTTGTAGAGCGGTGCCGCCCCCCTCGGCCATCGACTCACTCACTGCGGGACGAGTCCTGGGTGTCAGTCGCCGCTCGCGCGAGTTCACCGCGGGCGTAAGCGGCGTCGTCGTTCAGCGCCAGGCACAGCTCTTGAACAGCTCGGCGAAGATCTCCGCGCGTACGTTCGAGCTTCACATTGAGCTTCTTGACGCGTCGCTCTCGGCGGAGGACAGTCATCTTCTCGACGGCGTCAGGGATTACGTATGCTGCCGCTCCGCCGACGAGGACGATCGCGAGCACCATGCTCATGACATCGAGGGCGCTCATCCCAGACCTCGAGACAGACGCTGACCGGCCGTGATCGCATAATTCGCGATGATGGCCTCGTAGTACGCGCCCCCGGCCGGCGCGACCTTCATGTGCGCCTCAGCCTGAGACACGAGAGTCGCAATGTTGGAAAGTGCGACGCTGTGGAGGAAGGCTGTCCCCTGCTCTGCCATCGCCATGACGTCGGCGTTGGCGGCGATCTGTTCGATCTCGCGTCTCGTTTGCCGGGCGATGCCACCGCCGACCGATACTCCGAGTGCGGTCGTCCGAGAGCCAAACGGCCGCTGGACCTCGCCGCTCACGACCAGTCCCCGCAGTCGCAGCCCTGGTGCTCCTCGGCAGTGATCAGGCGAGGGACGGCGTACCAGGGATACTCGCCGTCCTTGAGGCGCCGAAGCACCCTCACCTCCGCAATCGCTGAAGTGGCGGCGTGCACGTGCTCCTCGCGCAGAAGCGCGCCGTCTTTGTAGATGTTGAAGCCGTACCACGGCACAGCTTGCTGGCATACAGTCGAGTTCGTCATGACTGTCCTCTCTGGGTTGGAAGTGACCGCCACGCGACGAAGTTGGTAGCTGGGTCTCGTGACGCTGAAGTGGTTGGCGACCGCATGGACCGTGCGGTCGCCAACTGCGTCAGGTCGTAGTCGACATACTCACTACGATCTGCGGTCAGGCTGACACGAGGGTGCCTCGGAGATCTAGGCGCGAAGATTAGATTGCGGTGCAAGCTTCGTGTGCACGGTGTGCAGGATGTGTTGCACACCGTGCACGCGCCCGCGGAAAGGAAAACCCGCTCTCTAAGAGCGGGTTAGGTGGCCCTGTTGGTTGTGAATGGGTGTTGCTTCCCTATCGGGTTACCGACTGTTGCGAACCGGCTGCCATGCGCAATGCGGCCTGATGGAGGAGGAAGTTCGCCTCGTGCATCACGGGGTGACTCATGACCGCCCTACCTATGGCTGATCCTTCACGGTCGCCGGCGAGCGTGCCGATGATCAGTCCGTCCTCACTTTGCCCTTCTGGTAGCGGCCAGAGGAATGAACTACGGAATACTTGGGTATCGCGCTGCCACTGGTTCACGATTTCCAGGACACTCAGCAGGAATGTCTGGAAGTTGGGATAGTGGAGTGCGGCGTCCGTGTTCACCACCCAGAGAGTGATGATGTCCAGGAGGCAGGTCGGTTCAGTCCCCTCCTCTCGGCAGTGCTCAACCACAGCGAGGAACTGCTCCGTTGCGAGCCATTCTTCGAATGCGTAACTAGCTGATAGCGGTGTTCTAACTGCGTCTGTTCCAAGGCCCATGGTGGCCTCCCTGTAGGTCTGGGGGCCACCCGTCGCGCATTATAAACTAATATCGACTCACTGTCAATGAAATGATCCGGCAAGAAGGTGTGTTTCAGTGGGAAAGTACGAGCCAACATGTGTCGAGGCGCTGGAAATCTGTGTCCTTCTTCAAAGCAGCGATCCGCCAGTCGATTTGAGTGCAGCTCCTGCGGTGGTGTCGACTGTGCGTAGGATCGCACAGCTGAGTGATCTCTGGATTGCGGAGCGAGTCGCTTGGGCAGCACTCAAAGAGGTCGTCAGGATCAGCGAGCAAGGCGCTGAGCGCCCTCTGCTGGCAAGTCGGATTCTCCTTGGGTTTCAACGGTATCCCTCGGATCCTCAGGTCGGCTTTGGGCCTACGGGGAGACCTCTGAAGAGTTATGTGGGGCGGGTCGGGCAGTCTGATGGTAGGCCTACCCTCACGAAAACGGAGCGCCAGCTGATCGCTGCCGCGGAGGGTGGCTACGGAAGCCGGAGTCAGCTTTCGGGTCAGGACCGTCGACTCGGGGAGCTCGCCGAAGCTGTGTGGGCGGCGATGTCGCGGCACATCGCTTCTCTCGACCCGGACGCGCTCGCAGAGCTCGTCTTCTGGACTCACGTAGACGGCCCTGCCTTGCGCGGTGGGAAAGTCTCTCTGGCGGCAACCTCGGCACCTGGGCGTCGGAATGTCAGCCCCACGGAGCAGGATGCTGTCCAGACATCTCTTTCCATGGGGGAAGCGGTCGAAAAGATAGCTGAGATTGACCGTGCCGAGGGGATGACGCCCATTAAGGAAAAACTCTCGCCCTTCTGGTGGTTCGTCTATTTTTTCGTCGCCGGGCCCATGGGACTTTTGAGACTGGACACGCAGCTTTACTATATTCAGAAAAAGGCGCGGATCGACAAGCGACGGGATAAGCTATCACCGTCTGTGTACGACGAGGAAATAAAGCGGACAAAGCTCGGAAGGCGCATTGCCGTTCAGTCCTACTTTCGGACACTTTCGCGTCGCCAGCAGCTTTCGAAGTTGCTCCATTCCGTTACAATGCACCTAACCGTGCTGGCGGGCATTTTCTTCTTAGCATTCCTGGCTTTGGCGAGGCTGCTCGGCCTCGGTCCAGAGTGAGGAGTCGGTGTCGCGTCATCTCCATGCCGAAACGTCGGGCGCATTCCTGGGGATTAGCTCTGTTATGTCCACATGCAGCACGCTGCTGAGCGCTGCGAGGGTGTAGAGGGACGGATTAGCAGCTACATCGGGGCGGGACAAGCCCTTCTCCAACTGCGCGTACGTCGCCCTGGTGATCCCCGCTGCCGCCGCCAGTTGCTCCTGGCTGAGCCCCGCGGCAATCCGTCGACGGTGCAGTTCTACGCCGAGTCTCTGAACGTACGGTCCCCACTCTGGGGGAGGGATGCGCTTGGCCATCCCTCCACGCTCGTCACCATGCGACTCGCGGGGGATGATAAATTATGCATAATGGATCATGCTCTGCCGACCTTGAGGCACGCTCCACGGTTGCTGGGCACCGTCTGAGTCTGAACTGAGCCGAACTGGGGGATCCCAACCATGACCCGACCCTGGCGCCGCCTCCGGCGCACTTCATCCGTCGCAGCTGTCGCGCTGACCGTCGCCGCACTCGCGATCCTGCCGCAGGCCGCCAGTGCTGCCGACGACGTGCCCCAGGTGATCGTGAACAACGTCGCCGTCGACACGGCAATGCCCGATTCTGCGACCGTCACTTTCGACTATGCGCCCAACGTCAGCGACGAGGTTCCCACTCGGCCCTACAGTTTGCGCATCTATGTCTACCCGTCGAACGCGAACCGTGAAGAGGGCACCATCGACTACCTCACCATCTCGTCGGTCGGCACCTACAGCAAGACGTTCGCCCTCGCCCCCGGTAACTACAACGTCTCGGTCGGGGTCCACCGGATCGAAAACTGCGAGTGCGGCGGTCCGGAACCGACCATATTCACCACGGTGCCGTTCACGGTCACCGCGGTCACGCCGACCCCCGAACCCACGCCGACGCCTACCACGCCTGAGCCGACGCCGGAGCCCACGACGCCCGTGCCTCAGCCTTCCGAAACGACCGCTCCTTCTACCCCCGCAGCCTCGCTCTCCGCCACGAGTGTTCTGGCCGGAAGCGGCGTGACGGTGACGGCAACCGGGCTTGCGGCCAACGAACCCGTCCAGATCTGGATCCACAGCACACCCGTCCGGCTCTGGAGTGGCACCGCGGACGCGTCGGGCTCGCTGACTCAGGCCATCACAATCCCCGCTGACCTCCCGCTGGGTGCCCATCAGATCGAGGTTCGCGGTGCCGTGAGCGGCTCGCTGTGGCTCAACCTCACGGTTCGTGGCGCCGAGCTTGCCGCAACGGGCGTAGACGGAAGTGCCGGCGCCGGCATCGGTATCGCTGCGGCGACGCTTCTTCTCGGCGGCGCGACCGTCCTGCTTCTTGCAAAGCACCGCCGCCGCGAAGCTGCCTAACAGGATCCCGGCAAATAGGGCGTCCGCATCGCGGGCGCCCTATTTGTTTGCGGGCGCATGAAAGAGCGGGGATCGCTTTTGGCGCAAGTGGCGGTGTTCCATTGGTTTGATGTGTCATACTCCCTAGCTATGGCTAAGCAGCAGATCACCCGACTCATTGACGACCTCGACGGCGAAGTTCTTGAGGCCGGCAAGACCATCCACTTCTCTCTCGAAGGTCGCGCCTACGAAATCGACCTCTCGGACACGAATGCCGAAAAGCTCCGTGAGGCATTCGCGCCGTTTATCAAGGCCGGGCGCTCGATTGGGAGCGCTTCCCGCAGCACCTCGACGCGTGGGCGCGCGGCGAAGAAGGACAGCCGAGACCTCGGGGCTGTGCGCGAGTGGGCAGCCGCCAATGGCTACGAAGTGAGCGCTCGCGGACGCGTCCCTGCCGCTGTTCTTGAGGCGTACGACGCCGCGCAGTAATCCCAACTATGCGTGGATGAGCACCCGGAAGTGACCCTCTCAGGGTGAATCGCCGGGTGCTTTTCCACAGCGCAAACGCCGTGCCGCGCGGGATTTAGAGGCATCGTTCTACCCTTTTTCTATGTCCGCGTACGCCGTCGATCCAGATGCTCTTCGCGCTGCGTCGACGTCGGTGGAGCAGCTGGCGGACAGCGTTGCAGCGGCGCCGACGGGGACCTGTGTGGATGCCGGTCATGATGCGCTGGCGTCTGCGATTTCCGAGTTCGAACAGCAGACTTCGTCGAGTTGGACAGCGCGCCGACAGACCACGGTCGCTGTTGCACAGGGTTTGAGGCGCACTGCGAAGATCTTCGAGAGCGCCGACGAGGACGCCGCGAGCTCTACTCAGCGCATCAATCCAGGGATGTTCTGATGGCAGAGCTCGGCCAGACATTCGACCCCCGGCAACTGAT
Source organism: Microbacterium sp. KU4F (assembly GCF_056868075.1). Classification (NCBI taxonomy): domain Bacteria; kingdom Bacillati; phylum Actinomycetota; class Actinomycetes; order Micrococcales; family Microbacteriaceae; genus Microbacterium; species Microbacterium sp. KU4F. Next base: position 2,639,042 of record NZ_CP200324.1, read on the forward strand.
TCCGGGTTCGCCCGAGAGTGTCGAAGATCTCGCGGCGACGTGGCAGCAGCGAGCGTCTTTAGCGGAGGAGACTGGCGTGTCCCTTCGACGCTTCCCTGCCCCCGAAGGCTGGACGGGAAGCAGCGCGGACGCGTTCGAGTCGCGGGTACAGTCCGTCGGCTCTCGATGGATTCTGCTCTCCGACGTGTATGGCGCGGCGGTTCAGGCGCTCATCGGGTATGCATCCGTACTCCGCTGGGCGCAACTCCAAGCGGAGACCGCCATTGACGCGTGGGAGGAAGGGCAAGCGGCGACGGACGCGAAGCTCTCTGTAGCGTTCCCGAACGGCGGACGTGGCGAGGCAATCCAAGCAGGCGCCCCTGACAAGGCGCGCGCCCAGCAGATCCTCGCCGATGCCCGCGCGCGCGTCGCCGCCGCGGGTGACAGCGCGGCCGCGAGCCTTCGTGAGGCCGCCAAAGAGCCCCAGCTCGGAGAAGACGTCTGGGATGCGCTTGGCAAGGTCACATCGACTCCCGAGGAGGCACTCGCGCTGCTGTCGGGATTGACCGCCGCGGAGATGACGACGGTGCTCGCGCTGCGGCCAGAGATCGTGAACCTCGTCGCCGCGGCGGGCCCTGAAGCCGTCAATTCCTGGTGGAGTGCTTTCACGCAATCCCAGCGCGACGCGCTCATCAACCTACGCCCTGCTGTCATTGGCAACCTGGAGGGCGTGAGCTACACCGACCGCAACACGGCGAACAGGCTTTATCTTGATGACCAGCTCGCCGCAGCGAAGGCAGAACTGGACGCGAAGAAGCTCGATATCCCTAGATGGAACGACAGCGGGAGTATCGACAATTACAGAGCAGCGGTCGAGCATCTGCAGGCGCGAGTCGATGCCCTCGAGAATGTCGCGGCGTCCGTTAAGGGCCATGATCGGTTCTTGGTGTCCTTGACGGACCACGTTCCGCCCCTGGCCGCTGTGGCGATCGGGAATCCTGATGGTGCCGCAAACGTGACGTTCGCGGTCCCCGGCATGGGAGCAACGACTGCGGACATGGTGGGCTGGGCTCGGGACGCCGCAAATCTGCAAGCTCAGCAAACGATCGTTGACCCGACGCGCACTCACTCGGTCATCGCCTGGATTGGGTACGAGACGCCGCCGGTCCCTGTCGTGCAGGGCGGCTTCGGAGTGCTGGGCACAGATTATGCGGAAGCGGGGGCAACGCGACTCGATGCGAGCATCACCGGATTGCAGTCAGTTCGTGCGGATGAGTCGACCGTCAACGTTCTCGGTCACTCATACGGGACCACTACTTCTTCGATCGCGCTGACCCAGATTGAACGGCCCGTAGACACGTTCGTGAGCGTCGGATCTGCCGGGCTCCCGAGAGAGATTGATGAAGCGAGCGACCTTCGTGCCGCGCAAGTCTTCGCCGGGCAGGCGACGGACTCGCTGGCGATCTTTCCCAACAGTGGCGATCAATGGGCATGGTTCGGTCGGGAGAGCTGGTTCCACCCTGTTAATCCTGTTGGCCCGGACTTCGGAGCGCAGGTGTTCGGAGTCAACGGTGGGGATGGCCTCACCGGAGTGCGCGACCACGGCACCCACACCGATGACTTCACGGGTTATCTTGATCAGAACACGGAGTCCCTCTCGAATATCGCGCTCGCGACAACCGGCCACGGCGACCTGATCACTCAGGACCCGGCGCCCGATGTTCCGACCAGAGGGCCCCGAGGAGGGCAACGTTGATGATCCGCCGGACTGTACGTCGATCGGCTGCCCTCGCAGCCGCTGCGTTGGCGGTACTGACGGTCAGTGCGTGCACAAGCGATCAGGGAGAGCAGATGACACCCCAAGACTCTCGCCAGAAGCTCATCACGGCGATCCAGGACACAGCGGCGCTTCTCGCCGCGGACGGCTGGGACGAGATCAGCCCGCCCGCCTGGGGTCCCTGCTCCCTTGATTCTGGCGAAGGCGCGAACGTGACCTGGGCATACGCCCGCGAACCTCTGACTGATCATGCTTCAAACGCTAAGAAAGTGGCGGACTACTGGGAATCGCTGGGCATGGAAGTCCGTGTCGTTTCGGATCCCGTGTACTCGGTCTACGCAACGGGCGGCCCCGTTGAGGGGTTGGCGTTCCACACGGAGCCGGGTCTCTACGGTCTCTCCGGCACGTCGCAATGCGTGCCCGGCGACGCCGTTGACCTGATCAACCAGGAGTCGGAGGGCTGATGAGCCTCTCCTTTGACCCCGATCGTCAATCTGAAATGGTTGACGTATTGACGCAGGCGGCTAAGTCGCTCGACGAGATCCTCGAGCGACTCGACACCGAGGTCGGCGCGGTTCTCTCAAGCTGGGACGGCAGTGCACAAGCTGCGTACGCCTACGCGCAGTCCGAGTGGCTGCGTTCAGTCCAAGCGCTGAAGGATGCCCTGCGCTCGGCCACCGGTGCGTCGCGATCGGCGGGCGAGGTGCTGGCGCAGGCGGAACGTGACGCGACCTACCTGTGGAGCTAGCGCGGACTCGGCAGACCGCTTACTCGCCTGCAAGCGCGAACTGAGTTAGCGGAAGCAGAAGCGCGGCAGCGAGCCTTCGACTCTCGCCTGAGGTGTCCCCTAGGGCCAGTGGTAACAAGGTTGCAGTGTGCGGTTACTGATAGCCCATACACTGCGCATAGCTATCAATCTCAAGGGGGACGGATGCCGGATGAGGACAATCGCGATGTGGCGGTGCTTGTCGGCAACGGTCTATCCATCGCATTCAATGACAAGCTGCTGCTGTCGAACATTACGAAGCGGGTCCGGAAGCGCATCCATAACTCTGGTGATGGTGGGCGCAATGTTGCCAGAGCGATGCGGGAACTCGCGGACGCGTGGTTACCGCCCGGGCAAACCAGCAATCATGACTTCGAGCGACTTGTTGGCGCGTTCGGCGCGGAGAGCCGCAGTCTGACGCATCTTCAAGCGCTCGCGAACCTGTCTTACCCCGACGACAAGAAGCTCCGCAGTGCAATCACGCAGGTCATCGACTTCGCGGAAGAACTGCGCAACGTTGGAACTGGTCACGTTCTCGAAGTCGTCTATGAGAACAGCAAGAGCAGTTACACCGACTCAGAGCCACTTAACGAACTACTGCGAGCTATCTACGCCGCGTTCCCAGGGCGTATCAGCTTCGGGAACCTCAACTACGACACAATCCTTCTCGCCGCTCTCATGAGCGTCGATACAAGAGGCTTCGCGGATGTCGGACACGGCTGGAAGACATGGCAGATGGGGAAGGACAAGATCGCAGCGCAGCGGCTGCGGGAGAGCGCCGCAGATTTCCCGACCCTGAGCCGCTGTCCCGTCCACCTCCTGCATCTCCACGGCTCTCTCACCTACTGGATGACTGACGACGGCGAGAAATACGGCAAGCTCACTCGCGATCAGGTGGGACGACATAAGCTCTTCCGAAAGCTGCGTCGAGGCACAACCGATCTGCGCCCGCTGGTGGTCCTCAACAGGGAACGACAGAAGATTGAGGATGTCGAGAATCATCCCTTCAAGCTCGCCTACGACATGTTCAATAGGGGCCTTGTTCGCTCCAACCACTGGCTCATTATCGGATACAGCTTCAGGGACGTGGCGGTTAATGACCTGCTCAGGCGTGAGTTCATCAGCCGCGAGGAGAAGCCGAAGGTGCTCGTCGTGACCCGCGGGAAACAGCCATCACGCGAGGAGATAACGGCGGCGCTCGGGTGGGGCGCCGAGGATCCCAGTTCGTGGGACTGGTTGCGCCGCAACGAGCGCGGAGCTTTCGGTGCTCATACGCAACCCAGCTGGCGTTGGTTCACCAGAACCTGACGAGGGATCAAGCTACGCGCTGTAAATGGCGAAGAGGTACTCCTCCGTCACACCCTCCACGTTGGCATATGCAGCCCATTCAGGAGTGTTGGCGTACTGCTGGAAGACCCATGGGCGGTGCCACTCTGGGGTGGCTTCGAAGAGCAGCAGGAAGATGTTGACGGGCAGCGGCTTCCGGGATAGCAGGAGGTCTCTCACCTGCGTGTTGGCGTCAGACGCCAGCTGCTCCACTCTGTCCGGATCAGTGGCGCTGACAGCGTCATCGAGCCGCGCATCAATCGAATCGTCGTCGTCCACGGACGCCTCCAGGGTGTTCGAACGGCAGGCTACCGCTCTGCACTGCCGATCCGCTGGACCCGCGACGAGCTACGGATCACACTCCCGATGTGGAATGATGAAGCCCCTGGCACTCGCGACCGGACTAGCCCCTATCGCCCATTGTGTATCGGTGAGCCCGGTCCGCTACGACTGGCACACCTGCACCCTCAGGCTGGCTCTGCAAGATTCATGAACGCTTGGGCGATAGTCCGGGCGCGCCTCACACGGTGGCTTACGGTCCCGCCTAACCTGTAGCAGACCGGGTGTCAGAGGCCCCTTGTAGCGTCGGGTCGTTCTGATCGTGGAGGAGTTCCAGATGTCGTCTTCGTTTGCAGTCATCGACTTGTTCTCGGGTGCTGGTGGGTTGGGGATCGGTGCGATGCAGGCCGGGGGCGACTTGCGTCTGTCGGTGGACAGCGACTCCTTCTCCTGCCAGACCTTAAGGACAAATCCTGGCCTGCACGACGGACGAGTCGTGGAGGCTGATGTAACTACCTTGACTGGCGCTGATCTTCGTCGCGAAGCGGGTCTGCGCCGTGGCGAGGATGTTGTCGTGATCGGCGGTGCGCCCTGCCAGCCGTTTAGCAAGGCCGCGTATTGGCTCGACCCTGGTGAGGAGGCCTCTTATCGCCGTGCGCGAGCGCGCGGCGAAGAAGCCAAGCGGTCAGGCGTACCCATCGAGGCTCGTGAAGATAGCCGCCGCACGCTCGTCCACGAGTACTGGCGGCTAGTTCTGGAGAGCGACGCGTCGGGGTTTGTCTTTGAGAATGTCCCGAGCATCTTGCACCCTCGCAACCGCCACGTGTTCGAGGCGCTGAGGGCTGACGCGGAGGCTGCGGGCTACCAAACTACGACGGTTGTGGCGACTGCGACGAATTATGGTGCGCCGCAGAGCCGGCAGAGGGTGTTCCTCCTTGGCTCGCTCAACGACCAGCCTCAGGTGCCGATGCAGTCGCACGCCCAAGCTGCGGGCCCTGGGGTCCTGCCCTGGGTGACCGCAGGGGAAGCGCTGGAGGGCCTGGAGTCTTTGCCGGAAGACGCGGAGCATGTATCTGGTCGTTGGGCTGAGCACCTTCGCGCAATCCCACCGGGCATGAACTACAAGTTCCATACCGCGTGGGCGGGACACCCCAACCCAACCTGGGAGACGGAAACGCGTTACTGGAACTTCCTTCTGAAGCTCAGCCCGGATCGACCGTCCTGGACGATCCCAGCCAGCCCGGGGCCGTGGACCGGTCCTTTCCACTGGGAGGGGCGCCGTCTTCGCGTCCCTGAACTCGCTGCACTGCAGAGTTTTCCTCGTGGTTATGTATTCGCGGGACCGCGCCGAGAGCAGGTTCGGCAGATCGGGAATGCGGTGCCTTCTGTTATGGGTCAGGCCATGGTGGAGTCGGTTACGGCGTCTCTTGGCGTTGTGAGCGTGGCCGCATGACTGGCGGGCGACGCACGGCTGTGAGTCTCTTTTCTGGATGCGGCGGGCTTGACTTGGGTTTTCAGAACGCCGGGTTCGAGATCCTGGTGGGCGTGGACACCGACCGGTTTGCGGCGGAAAGTCATGCAGTCAACTTTCCGCGCTCGAAGTTCTTCCATGGCAGCATCGCCGATTTCACCCGGGATAAGGCCGTCGCCCTAGTGGGAGCGGAGGCGCTACAGGACGTAGACCTCCTGGTGGGCGGTCCGCCTTGCCCCCCGTTCTCGAAGAGCCGTTTCTACCTGACGGATAAGCCGCGCGCGATGGATGACCCTGTGGGAGAGGTCACGATAACCGGGTACCTCGACACGCTCACTTGGCTCCGCCCGCGCAGCTTCGTTCTGGAGAATGTGGCGGGCATGGCTTTCAAGGTGCACAAGGATACGCTTGACCACATTCTCGCCACGGCAAAGTCTCTTGGATACACGACTGCTACTCGCGTTCTTAATGCGGCCGACTATGGCGTGCCGCAGATCCGTCAGCGGTTCTTTATAGTCGGGACGCTGGACGGCAGCGAGTTCGAGTGGCCTACGGCGACCAACGCTGATCCGAAATTGGCGGATGAGGGAGGACTGCCCGCATGGAGAACTGCCGGTTCGGTTCTCAGCGATCTGGACACAGAAGAGAATGCCAGCGATGCCGGACACGTCGCGGGCGGTAAGCATCGGAGCCTTCTGGAGCAGATTCCTCCCGGAGACAACTACCTCTTCTTCACCGCCAAGCGTGGGCATCCAAACCCACAGTTCGAGTGGCGCAGTCGGTACTGGTCGTTTCTCCTGAAGCTGTCGCCGGATATGCCCGCGTGGACGATTCAGGCCCGCCGATCAAACAACATGGGGCCGCTTCACTGGCGCAACCGGATTCTGCGTATTGAGGAGGTCAAGCGACTGCAGACGTTCCCTGACGGTTGGTACCTGGGGGGGAAGGTCGAACAGCAGTGGCGTCAGATTGGTAATGCCGTGCCGCCTGTACTCGCTGAAGCGCTCGGGAGAGCCGTGGCGTCGCACCTTGACGCGATCTCGGTGTCTGAGGATATGGCTGCCTAGGGATGTCGGAGTTGACAGACGCCCCTAAGCTCCCGGCTCTAATCGAGTTCAATCCCGAGACGTTGGGTGGTGCTGACTCACTGTTCGAGTTGCTCGATTTGCTCGCCGCGGGTCTCGACCGAGCTTCCTTGATCGAGTCAATCCGGGCACGCTGGTTTGATGAGGCGGCTTCGTCACTCGCGTCTGAGCCGGCGCGTCGCATCGCGATGCAGAGGAAGCTCGCTGGGAACGTCATTTCGGGAATGCGCCAGGCGGGGCTGGTCACCGCATCAACGAGCGCTCCGACTCGATCAGCGTTGGGTGACGAGATCGTCCGTGTCGCCGAAACGGAGAGCCGGGAAGCGGCGCTGAAGGCTTTTGCGGGGCATCTTTTACGGGAGCGGTATGGAATCGAACTACTAGAAGCTGCCCGGTTCGTGCGTCGGCGGGACGGCGTGGTCTCCAAGCGCACCGTCGTCGAGCAACTTCGTTCCTTCGGTTTTGACATCGCGAACAACAACGTCAACTACAGCCGTCTACGTGACTGGCTCGCGGCGGCAAGTGTGGTGGACTCCAGCTGGAACATTGATGAAACGCGGTTCGAAGAGTTGGCAGGCGTGAGTGCCGAAGGCATAGCCGGGTGGAGTGCGCTCAGTCAACTTCAGCGCCAGGTACTCACGACCCTCCGCATTCGCGCCGAGTCCGACCAGACGCCCATCGCCGCACGGGATCTAGTGGCCCTGTTCCGGCTGCGTGGTCTGACGTTCGACGAAGGCCAGCTACGCAGAGACGTTTACGACCCGTTGGCGAATGCGGGATGGATCGTTCTGGAAGGAACCGGCGGTGGTCGTGCGCGTCTCGTTGCGCGGATAACGCCTACCGAGAAGACCCTCGCGCTCGACGTCGAGAAGATCGAGAACCTACAGTTCGGACCGTTGCCCGCAGACCTTAGAGAACAACTCGCGACACCTCTCGCGAACATCTTCCGCGATCTTCTGTCTAGCGACACTCATACGAAAGGCATCGCGCTGGAACTGCTTGCGCTGCGCCTCGTGGCGGAGTGCGGTCTCTTCCCAGTAGAACTTCGCGCTCGCGGGATCGCGACGGGCGGCGCCGAAGTAGACCTCGTGGCCGAGGGCGCACACCTTCACTTCTCACGCTGGCTGTTCCAGTGCAAGAACACAGGCTCCCCTGTGCGATTGGAGGTTCTTGCCAAGGAAGTCGGAATGGCGACGCTTCTTCGAGCGCAGGTCGTTGTGATCGTGAGTACAGGCGGCTTCGCGCGTTCCGTGTTGGACTACGCTCGGCAAGCCGCCGCCAACACCGCGATCCAGATCGTACTGCTCGATCAAAGCACGTTGACCGCATATCAAAATGGGGGCAGTTCAGCGCTTCGCCAAGAACTCCACGGGCAGGCGCTCCAAGCCCTCACCTTGAAGCAACCACAGCGCGCAGTCCCCACCGAGTAGCTCGTGATCAGCCGGGAGCGCCCAGCGAGACCGAGCATCGGGCAGATAGATAGGAAGTGCTCCTGTGGAGCTAGGGTTTCGTCGAGACGGCATTGAGGTGCTGCGTGACCGTCCATGACGCACCGCGTTGTCGGAAGGGCTCCTGCACCTTCAGGGGCCGTTTCTGGTCACGCGCCGCCCCGATTGACGCTTCATCCGAAGTATCGGGGGAATCGTTGGGAGAGGTCGAGTACTGCTGACAGATCTCCCTGGGCATCGAGCTCCTTGGCGAGAAGGGTGACGCCAGCCGCTGCCTGACCCACCGGAATCTGACCTTTCTCTGCTCGCTCGATGAGAACCCGTATTCCCAGTACGAGATTCTGAAGATCTCGGCGGTCTTGCAACGCGGAATCCGACGCGTGCTGTGCGCCGATCAAGTCGCCGTCAGCCAGAGCTAGCTTCGCCTTGATGTTGTACAACACGGCGGACGGGGCGGAGGGTGTTTGCTCTATCGTGGCGAGCGTCTCCTTCGCCTCCGAAATGAGGCCCTCGTCAATCTGCGCATTGGCGAGGGAGAGCGGCGCCTCCACGAACGAGGGATCGAGTTCGATGCACTTAGAGAATTCACGCATGGCGCTAATCCTGTCGCCCAACTGCAGAGCGATACGTCCGAGTCGGTAGCGATAGCGTGGGTTCTTTGGCTCCCTACCGACCGCCTGCGCCATCACCCGTCTCGCGTCAACAAGCATGTTCTGCGCTTCCAGGGCTTGTGAGTAAGTAGATAGCGCGTACGGTGTGTCGCCACCCATGTCGATCGCTGTCTTCGCCGCTGCGGCGGCACCGGGCCAATCCTCCATGCGCACCCGAACTTGTGCAATGTCTGCATACAACTGAGCCTTGTTGCTCCTAAAGGGGATCGCTCGCTCGTACCACGAGATCGCTTCCGGCCACCGCCGGTCGATCTGCTCGACACGTCCGCGGTCTCGAAGAACCCCCGCGTCTCGCGGGTATTGAAGAACGAGATCGTCGCCTAGTGCGCGGGCCTCAGGCATTCGCTTGAGGTAGGCAAGCGTCTTGATCCGGACCCGATTCGCGCGCAGGTCGACATCGCTATCACCTGTCAACGCTTCTTCGAGATACTCGAGAGCGGCCTCGTAGCGCCGTTCGTGAAACAGTTCCAAACCTGTCTCGTAAAGGGTGCCAATTAGACCCTGGCGAAGTTCACGCGCCTCTTGGAGTCGTCCAGACAGGCCGAGGACCTTGACTGTGGAAAGAAGTGAACTTGTATAGGTTGCGTCGGTCGAAGCCATCTCCTGCAAGCGCGTCAAGAGCACATCTGCTAGCGCATTGGTCTCAGAGATATAGTCCGGCTGCTTGCGGAATGAGCGAAGATAATAGTCGCGAAGCAACGGATGAAGCGTGAGGGTTCCTGAATCGTTCAGGCGCACGAGCGCATAGCTCGTCGCTTCATCGACAACTAACGAAAATTCGTCAGCGCTGAGTCTTAAGTGGTCTGCGAGATCTTCGCCGGACAACGGGCCATCTACCAAAGAAAGAACTTCGAGCATTCGCCAAGTTGCACCAGATAGGCGGCTGGGGTCGATCAAGTCTGTGGCAATCTCATGGCGCTTGTCGTTAAGCAGTTTCGCATCGAGCGGAAGCTGTGGCGCAACGACTTCCAATGCGAGAGGGTGTCCGTCGAGTTCGAGCGAAATCCTCTTCAGGTCGTCGTCGGATCCGTCCGCTCCCTGCGAACGCAAGAGGGGCACGGCGTGCTTCGCGTCGAGTCCGCTCAGATAGAGACTTTGTACTGCGTCTTCCTGCGATCGGTCGACTCGCGGACGGCGTCTCGAGGTGAACACGACCAGGCGATTGATGTTTGAGTCGATTCCGGTCACTGCCGCAACCACTTGCTCGGCTAGACGTCCAAGCGTGCCATCCTCAGTGAGCCAGTGTTCCGCATCTTCGATGACGAGTACTCCACCCGCGTTCACAAATTCGCGGATCATAGCGCCCGTGTGATCGGCAAATTCCGCTAGGGTTGCTGATTCCGCTGCTGGGGATTGCCCGAGAGATGAAGAGACTAGTAGGTCGAACTCCGGCTCAGCGACCCCATCAGTAACGCGAATCCTTACAACTGTCCCTTCCCCAGTTGTTATGCGTCGAAGTGCCTCGCGTGCGAGTGAGCGTTTTCCGCTGCCTGGAACTCCGCAAATCCACAGAGCGGCCGTCGTAGATGCGTACAGATGTTCTTCTACTGCGCCGATCTCCTCATTCCGGTTGAAGAACCTTCGTCGCGGGGATGGTGCCGGGTCGTTGCGGATTAGGAGGTTCGCGATTAGCTTCGGCGTTCTCGCATCGCGCGCCTGAAGAAACGGTCGCAAGCGAAGCGGCACTGGCGTGTCATCTAGGCAGATTATGCGAAGCGCTATCGCGCTGTCTTCGAGCCATCTAGTGAAGGCCAGCGTTATCTCATACTGAACCCACTTCGACTCAGCTGAGTCTTTCGACCAGAGGAGAACAAAGTCCGTCGCAGCCTCTATTCCGTCACTGATCTCATGCCACAGTACGTCTCCGAGGTCGATCTCGAACAAGTCGACCCAAGCGTCACCTTCCAGTGAACTCTTTAGCTCAATGGCTAGCGGCTTGTCCGGCCCTGCATGAGAAATAAAGAAGCGCTTTGACATACCCAACTTCCCCCTCGGAGTCAACGCTTCGACTGTAGTGCACAGGTCGGATTTGCACTCAATGCGTAGCAGCAACCCGCCCAACGACTTGACTCGGGTTGAGGGCGGGGCTCTATCTTCGGTGCGCAACGAACCGTGCTGAGCAGATCTCATCTACGAGCGCAGGCAGAGGGGATCGCGCCGGCTTCACTCTCGGGCGAGAACACGAAGGGCCCGCACGGGGACGTGCGAGCCCTTCGCGAGTCGGATCAGACGCGCTGGCTGATCGTGCCGCCCGGATTTCGGTTGGCTGTGGCCTCAGTGACGAATCTGCCGGTCGACGCAGACCGGTGCACCGTGGTGGAGTTGCTCGTGCCGGAGCCGACACGTTCGGTCGTGGTCTTTCCGGGCCAACGGTCGGCGGTGGCCTTGGTGACGAAACGGCCGGTGGATGCAGAGCGACGTACAGTTCCCATCGGAACTCCTAACTGTTTGGGCCGGGTGCCGTGAGGCGGAGCGCCACTAGTCTGTGGCTGCCAACTCCGGTACAGTCAGTGCTCTGGATGAGACCTGACCTTCTCAGGGCTTCCGAGCCGTCCCGTTGCCGCGGGGCGGCTCTTTTTTGTTGTGTTCCCGACACCTCGGTATATGTACGTCTGCGATCACTTCCCCTCGCGGCCTCGCACATTCTTCTGTGAGGTGCTGCTCGCCGCCGATCGCGTCACGAGCGCCTGCGCTTTGCTGGCGGATACGGATCGTCGCGCTGCCTTGGCGCCCTGAGTCCCGAAGGACGAACGTTCCACCTTGCTCCGAAATTGATCGCTCATGCCGACTCCAGGTTCTCTCGTACTTGCTGACGGGCTCGCGCGATCGCGGATTCGACTGCCTTGGCGGTCATCCCCAGCTTCTCCCCGATCTGGGCGTGGGTAAAGCCGTGCGTCACGCTCAAGTAGAACGCTGACCGGACGCGTTCGTCGGTGATCCTTCCGAAGGCGCGGCGCAGCTCGTCCTTGATCTGTGCTGTCTCGCTGGCATCCGGCGCGAGCGGTGTCGAGGGGCCTTCCTCGAACTCATCCGCCCACTCCGCTGTCGCCGGTGGTGCCTGCGGCTCCGCGTACGAGCGCAGCTCCTCACGCCGCCATCGCTTGTAGACGTTGCTGAACTGCAACAGGCACTGGCCCACGAAGAACGTCCGGAGAGAAGCGCCCTTCGAGGGGTCCCACGTCCCTGGGACCAGAACCTTGTCTCTGAACGCGGACAACGCCAGCACGACCGTCTCGTCCGCCAGCCCCTCCGCGTCTTCGATCATCGCGCCCGGTCGAGGTTCGGGATCGAGCGCGCCGAAACCCTTGCGTGCCACTTCTCCTCGGATCTGGCCTTTGTAGATCCAGCCGCGGATGACCGCCCACCCGTACTTCGCAATCTCCGTCGCGAAGAAGTCGTAGTTGCGCCCGCGGAAACCATCGGCACGAAGCGCCTCGGCCAGTTCGCGGTCACCGGCAAGACGGTCGACCCGCTCCTTGGCCTGGTCCCGTTCGGTGTCAGCCGCGAGGGCTTGCTCAGCTGCCCAGTCTCGGAGAGAAGGATCGCCGTCGGGCGACGAATGCTCATCAAACTCGTCGGTACCGGCCATGGTAATCCTCACGATCCTGGGTCAGCTCATGGTCACCACGATCCCTCATATGTCCGACATCGGGCCGTGCCCCTCGCCGCTACGGAAAGTTTTCGACCGCGAGGAGTGAGACACGGCCAACTGAGGAGGGCTGACTGGCCGCCTAGCAGGAGCGAGACTCGCACTTTCAATAGGCCGTTCTGGATCGGGCCACTCGCGCGTCGCTACCCGGTCGAGTAGCCGCTGCGTCTCGCGCGAGGGGTTCGAAAGCCATCGCGTGGGTTCCGCAACGACGAAAGCGGGCCCCGCAGGGGCTCGCTTTCGTCGTTATGACGAGTTGAGCGGGTTCGAACGAAATTGGGCCCACGCCGCCGAGGCTCCGCGCGTCGAGCAGCGGCGCGTGGAGGGGCGGTGGGGAGAATCCCACACCCTCCGCAACGAAGGAACGCCGGCCCCGTAGGGGTCCGCGTTCCTTCGTTTGATCGGCTGAGCGGGTTCGAACGGAGTTGGGCCTACGCCGCCCGAGGCATGCCGACCGAGAACGCATTGTTTCTCGCTTGGGTTTTCTTTCTGCGCGCAAGATGCCGAAATGCAAAAGGTTGATGTGTCATACTCCCGAGCTATGGCCAAACAGCATTTCACCCGACTCATCGACGACCTCGACGGCGAAGTTCTCGAGGAGGGAAAGACAATCCATTTCTCTCTCGAGGGGCGCTCGTACGAAATCGATCTTTCCGAGAAGAACGCCGAAAAGCTCCGTGAGGCATTCGAGCCGTTCATCAAGGCGGGGCGCTCCATCGGTAGTGCGTCGCGCACTACGACGCGCGGTCGCAGCGCGAAGAAGGACACGCGTGACCTCGGCGCCGTGCGCGAATGGGCCGCGGCGAACGGTCACGAAGTGAGCGCGCGCGGACGAGTCCCCGCCGCCGTCCTCGAGGCCTACGACGCCGCACACTAATCCGCGCGAGAGAGAGCACCCGGCCCACCCCTCGCGGGTTAAACGCCGGGTGCTTTTCCGCGAGCAGCGCCGACTTTGCACTCCCCGCCTCCGAAAAGGAAGCTGAAACTCGTGTATCTCCTGGCTGAGGCGGGGAGATGGGGGCTGGCGTTCACGCCTCGACCACGCCGCCGCGGGTGAGCGCCGCGCGGAGAAAGACGAGCGTCGGTTCGATCGCATCGTCGAAATAGCCTTCGGCATGCCGGGTTCCCGGGATGAGTTGCAGTGTGCTGGCGACGCCGGCCGCGGCGAAGGCCGCTTGAAGTCCCGCGGGGTCCCAAACGGGCACGAACTCGGCAAGGGAGTTCGCCAGGAACGCCGGGCCCGCATCCGCTGTCACGCGCTGAGGCGAAGAAGCTTCGTCGAGAGTCGACCGGTCGTGCCCGACCTCCTGCAGCACGGTCCAGCGCAGGAACGCGTCATCGCGACCCGTCTGGTTGATATCGGCGCTGCGCATGGCGTCCAGATCCTGGTCGGTGAGCGTCGCTGCGACGGACGCCGTCTCGCGGACGACGCGCGCCAGATCGAAGATCCCGGACCAGCTGACGATGGGGCGCCCTGTCGCGAGTCCGGCTTCCACGGAGAGGTTGCCTCCCGCGGAACCGCCGAAGAACGCGACGCGGGAGCGGTCAAACCGGTGCGTCGATGCACGGATCCAGGCCCACGCCGCAAGCACGTCCTCCCGGCTCGTCGGGAACGGATGCGTGGGCGCTTCGCGGTAGTCGGGCACGAAGACGATGTATCCCTCTCGTGTCAGCCGCGTCGCGAGAGCTTGCTCCTTCTTCCGGGAGCCGCGGAACCAGCCCCCGCCGTGGATGAGGACGATGGCGTCGCGCTCATCCGGATCGCTCGACATGCCTTCGTACACGTCGAGCCGCTGCAACGGATCGTCGCCGTATGCGAGGTCGGGGTGGATGGCCGGTTCCTGCGTCATGGTGTCATCTCCACTCGTCTCTGTGTGAACAGCCAGGCGCCTTCGCGATTGACGAGGTGATGCTGCACCCGCGCAACGCCCGCGATCGTCCCCGTCGTCGGGTCGACCAGAAGCAGATGCGAGGTCGCGACCGCAGTACCCGGCGCGTCGCCCGCATCCGCGAAGGCGCCCGAGGTCAGGTGCACGGTGGAGGCGGGTTCGCGTGACCAGACCAGCGCGAGCTGCGCGCGGAGCGCGTCGGGGCCCGCAGCCTCTCCCTGATCTCCCGAAAGTGCCGCATCCGTCGTGAAGAGGGCGAGGTAGGCCTCGGTGTCGCGCCTGCTGGCGCAGTCGTCCGCCCGCGCGATGGCCTCGAGGATCAGGACGCGGTCGCGCGGCGACAGTGCCGTCATGATCCGGCGAGCCAGGTCGCGATTCTGGCCCGGGTGTCCTCGGTGAAGACCGACTTCGGGATGACGGCATGTACGGCGCGAGGGGGGATCGAGCTGTACGCGGAGCCGGTCTGGTTCGAGAACTGGGTGACGCGGAAGCTCACGAGCATGCTGCACAGGGCGTATGCGTCTCGCTCCGTCAGCCCCGCCGCCGTGTGGAGCCAGCGGATGCAGGAGCGCAGGCAGGTCACGAGCGCGTCGTCGAGGTTGCCCGCGAAGCCGATCAGGATCCACTCATCCGCCGTCTCCAGCAACGGGCCCTCCAGCGGCACACGCTTTCGGAGGCTGAGCTGCAGGGTGATGAGCTCTGCCGCCGTTTCGATGGCGGTCTGATCGACGACGCCGTCCCCCTGCGCGGCGTGGACGTCGCCGATCCAGAGTCGCGCACCCTGCTTCGCCACAGGCAGGTAGAGCGAGGCGCCCACGGTGAAGTCTCGGAGCACGAGATTGCCGCCATATGAGCCGGAGAGGATGGCGCTGGTGTGCACTTCGCCGACGGGTTCGACCGCCACGACGCCCAGGAACGGACGCAGAGGGACGGTGACCCCGTCGACGAAGTCGGCGCGTGTCCGGTCCTCGGAGAAGCGGAAGTAGTGGACGTACGGTTCGGCGAAGTCGCTGGGGAGGGCGCCGACGCCCAGAGGGAACGAGTTCCAGCCCCAGTCGATCGTGCGCAACTGCTCGAGGGTGCAGCAAACGATGTCGCCGGGTTCGGCATCAGCCACCTGGACGGGCCCGATCATCGAGTACGGCCCGTCCGGATACTTGTCGCGCAGCGGCTCCCGGTCCGCGAAGGTCATTCCGTATACGGCTTCGTTGCCCCAGTGCGTCCACGTGTTCGGATAGCTCACCGTGTCGCCGGAGAGCACCGTGGCCACAGCCGGAGCGGCCGGATCGAGGTAACCGGAGCGCACGGTGGATGCGGAGGAGGTGACCACATGATCCATGGCGGGGCTCCGTTCTCTGTCGATGCCTCACGACGCTAGGCGCCTCCGGTGGCGCCGGCGGCGGACGGACGTCGCAACACGGTTCGACACCGGACCGAACTCCTGCAATTCCTGCTCGACAGGAGAGCGAGCGGATGCGGGACGCGCATTCTGCAGGAGTTCGGGCAGGTGCAGGTGCCGGATCCATACGCGAGCCCGGCCCGCCCGGCGGCACGGGCTGCACGACGAGGCCCCGGCGGAAATCACCCGCCGGGGCCTCGTCGTGTGCTCAGGCCGTGCGGCGGCGTCGGCGCACGAGGTGGGCGCCCGCGCCCAGGAGTGCGAGCGCTGCGGCCCCGATCGCCCACAGCGGCGACGTGTCGACACCGGTCTGCGGCAAGGAGCCGCGCCCCGCCGCGGCGGGCACGGCGGCCGACGGATCGGATGCGGCAGCTGCTCGAACGGTGGGGGTGAACGTCGCCGTCACCTCGGTGCCTCGCGTGTCCGCCACGCGGTATGTCACCGGGGTCGCGGTGCCGATGAAGCCTGCCTCGGGAGTGAAGACGATGCGCTCACCGTCGAGGTCGTACCGCCCCTGACCCGCGATCGTCACCGAGGTCGCGGGAGCGGAGGCCGCCCGGGCGGAGGTGTCGCCGGCCGCATCCAACAGCGTCAGCGTCGCGGCGTCCAACGGGATGTCGGCGTCGCCGGCGCGGTCGTTGGCGAGCGGGGTGACCGCGATCGGCTCGCCCGGTGCGCCGGATGCGGCGTCGTCGACCGCGACCGGGGTCACCGCGACGAAGCCGTCACCGAGGTCGGCGACGAAGGACGCCACCCACGCGAGCGCGGAGTTCCAGTTCACCGTGATCTCGTTCACCGACCACGCACCGATGTCGTCGACATAACAGGCCTGCGGTGCGCAGCCCGCGAGCCAGGCGCTCGCGACCGGGTCCTGGATCGACGAGTTCGGTCCGCCGGCCACCGTGCCGACAGGCGGATGCGGCAGCTGCGGGTCGAGGGCGTTCGCGTACCACCGGCTGTGCTGGTTGCGCGAGTCGTTCGTGCCGTAGCCGGTGACGTACGACTGCCCCAGCACGTTGCGGCCGAACAGATAGTCGTAGGCCTCGATGACCGCGTCCGCGTAGCGCGGGCGCTTCGTCAGATCGAACGCCGTCGCCAGCACCACCTGGTTGTTTAGCACGGCCGAGTTCGAGCCCCAGTCGTAGAGGCCCTCCTTCGGGGCGTACGGCTGACCGAACGGCTGCGCCTTCTGGTCGGCGATCAGCTTCTCGGCCGCATCCACCACGGACTGACGGATGCGGTCGATGTCGGGAAGATCGGTGCCGAAGCGCGCGAGCTGCATGCGCCCGAGAGCCGCCACGTCGCCCCAGTAGAAGCCGCCCGCCGTGAAGATGTCGGCGGTGTGCAGCGGGTTGCTCTCGACCTCGTCGCGGTAGCGGTCGCTGCCGGTCGTGAGGTACAGCTCGGCCGCCGCCCAGTAGAACTCGTCCGTGACGGTGTCGTCGGCGTACGTGCCGCCGCCCACGCCGTCCTCCTCGGGTGCGAGCAGGTCGGGGTGCGCGAGAGCCGCGTCGTACGCCGTTCGCGCGGCGTCCAGCAGGCGCGCCGCGAAGGCCGCGTCGTACGGCTCGAACAGGCGCGATGCCTGCGCGGCCGTGGCTGCGAGGTTCAGTGTGGCGGCCGTCGACGGGCGGTGCAGCAGTCGCTCCTGCGGGTCGTCGTGCGGCATGAGCGGCAAGCCCGTCCACGCGCGATCGGTGACCTTATGCCATGCCATCCCCGCCAGCGGGTCGCCCGCGGGAACCTGCATCTTCAGGAGGAACTCCTGCTCCCAGCGCGCCTCATCGAGGATGTCGGGCGTGCCGTTGCCGCGCTCCGGGACGGCGAGGGTCGAGTCGCCGAGAGCAGCCTCGGTGCCGGCGGGGAGCGAGCGCTCGTACGCCGACAGCAGCTGGGCGACGGCGATGCCGCCGTTGACCACGTACTTGCCGTGATCTCCCGCGTCGTACCAGCCGCCCGTGACGTCGTGGCGATCCGAGCAGGTCCACCCGTCGGACCAGGTCTGCGGCTCGAGGCAGCCGACGTTGCTGTCGCCCTGGTTCGCGCCCTCGTTCAGGTGCCCGGCCGGTCGCGCGTACTCGGCGCCCGCGATGTCGCCGTCGATCGCGATTCCGGATCGGTTCGTGTAGAAGAAGCGCAGCGAGTCGGTGCGCAGCGACTGGAACACGTCGGCGGCGATCCGGAACGGGTGGCTCAGCTCTGTGCCCACGCGCAGCCGCATCCCGTCACCGGTCGCGGTGACGTCGGAGAAGTCGATCGTGTGCACGTCGACCCCCGCGCTCGCGTCGAACCCGGCCGGCGTCGTCGTGCCCGTCGCGACGGTGTCGCCGCTCGCGTCCTCGAGCGTCCAGACGAGCGGCTCGGCCGCATCCGTCACGAGAGTCGCGCGCTTCGGTCCGCGCGGCAGGTAGCCGACCTGATTGACCTTCACCGCCGGGCCGGTGTCGGCCTGGTAGGTGTACTTCGTGCCCGTGAGCGTCACGTCGTCGAAGCAGATCACGGTTCCTTCCGGCACGCCTCCGACGCGGAACTGCACCTGCGAGAGGTGGAACGTGTCGGCGGGTGTCGTCTCGAACGTGTACGAGTAGGTCTGCGCCGCGGTGCCCACGGCGAAGGTGCGCTCGACGAAGTCCTCCGTCGATGCGCCCGAGTAGGTTCCGACCTTGGTCGAGGCCGTCACCGGAGCCGAGGCGGATGCGGTGAAGTCGAGCAGGAAGGCGGTTGCGCCGGGCAGGGGGATGTCGTTGTGTCCGACCAGCACGTCCCAGAGGTTGGCGGTCGCGCCGGTCACGGTGGCGCAGAGGTTGCTGTCGGGGTTCGACAGCGCCACCGGGCCGGCCGTCCACCACGGACTCGTACCGCTGTCGAACGTCGGGTTCGGCAGGGCTGGTCCGTGCCGACGACCGGGTCCACGGGGTCCGGATCGACGGGTGGCACGGAGTCCTCCTCGATGAGAGAGACGTTGTCGAGACAGAAGGTGGTGGGGATGCTGTTGGCGCCGAGGCGGAACTGCAGGTCGGAGACCGTGCCCTGGCCGAAGTCGCGGGCGGTGAAGGCATAGCTGAGTCTCTGCCACGCGTCCGTGAGCGAGGCGGTCTGACTCGTGTAGGTGCTGAACGACGCATCCGCGACCTTCGGGGCCACCTGGGTCACGAGCGTAGCGGGATCGCTCGCGCGCACGTCCGCGGTGACGATGTAGTCGACGCCCGCCGTCAGCGGCAGGTCGCTCTGCCCCACGAGGACGTCCCACGGGTTGGCCGTGGCGGGAACGTCGGCGCAGAACACGCCACCGTCGGTGCGGAACGCATCCACCCCGGCGGACCACCACGGTTCATGTCCCGTCGTGAACGTGCCGTTCTGCACGTAATCCGTCGGGGCCGCCAGCGCGGCGGTGGGGAGGGACACAGCGCCGGCCGTCGCCAGCGCTCCGATCATCAAGACGGCAAGGTTGCGTCTCACGTGCCGCGTCGTCGCGCGCATTCAAGCTCCTTCGCTCTGGGAGCGCTCTCAGAGAGCGCTCCCACGGAACTTAGCAGAACGCATGCGCGTGTATCGAAAGATTTCGACAAACTGTGGATCAGGCGGCCGCCCGCCGGATCGATCGCACGAGGGGTTCGGTCGAGGCGAGCGAGGCCAGCACGAGCGCGACGCCCATGGCGAAGGTCCCGGCGATGATCAGCAGCGACGTCGGAGCCAGCACCAGGGTGATGCCGATGATCGGCAGGCTCAGCGCGATGCCCGAGATCGCTCCGCCCAGCGCCGCCCAGCGCAGCGGCAGCAGCACCGTGATGCGCCGGGCGCGGGCGAGATCGGACGCGGGAACGCCGAGACGGTCGAGACCCACGATTAGCTCCCGGTCCTCGAGCACGGATGCCGCCTGCGTCACCCCGACGGAACACGCCAGCAGCAGGAAGGCCGACGCGAGCGTGACGAGCACGCCCGTGCGGATGTCGGCGAACACCGTGCCTGCCTCGGCCGTGTCGTCGCCGGCCAGCGCGACCAGGCTCATCCCCGCCCCGCCGACGACCGCGATGAAGGAGACCATCGCGATCGCGGAGACGCGTCGCCAGGCGACGGATGCGTGGGCGGCGAGTTCGCGCCCCGCGATCAGGTGCGCCGCATCCCCGGCGCGGCGCGCCATCGCGCGCCCGCGCGCGGCGACGATCGGGGTGCCGATGAGATTCAGCAGGCCGAGGGAGCCGGCAAACAGGGCCAGCAGCAGCGCGACCGAGATGGCGGGGCCGACCAGCTGTCCGATGGTCGAGAGATTCAGGACGATGAGGGTGACCGCGGCGATGCCGATCACGCCCACGACGACCGCGGTACGCCGACGGGGTGCGGGATCCGAACGCCGGCGCACGCCGAGCGGTGTGAGCGCGACCCGGCGGAGCCCGAGCGTGGCGCTCACGGTCGCGAGCGCCACGACTCCCACGAGCACGAGAGCGAGCACGTCGAAGCCCGCCCACACCGCGGCCGCGCCGATCGGGCCGCCGAAGAAGGGCAGCAGGCCCACGAGCGGCAGGACGGCGACGTAGAGGATCGCCCCCAGGGCAGCGCCGACCGCCGCCGTCGCGGCCGCCTCCAGCACCGTCATGGCCGCGACCTCGCCGGAGGTGGCGCCCAGCAGGCGAAGGGTCGCGAGGCGGTCGTCGCGTCTCCGGCTGGACAGCCGAGCCGCGGCGGCACCGAGCGTCGCCAGCGGAACGGCGAGCAGGACGAGCGCGAGCACGGCCAGGATGCCGTACATCCCGGTGAACACGCCGCCGCGGTCGTCGGTGAGGAACATGCGCGTGCCGCCGGCGACGATCAGCAGCAGCCCCGTCGTGGCGGCGAACGCGACGACCGGGAGCACGATCGCCGCGCGGGATTGCCGCGACGGCCGGGCGAGGAGGCGCGAGAGCGTGAGCGTGCGCCGCACCGCGCCCTGCGAGGCGAGCGCGCTCATCGCTGCGCCTCGGCCGTCGAGGCGGCGTCGAGGATGCGGCCGTCCCGCATCCGGACGACGCGATGGCACCGGGCCGCGACATCGGCGTCGTGGGTCACCACGACGAGGCTGCGCCCCTGACCGACGGTGGCGTGTAGGAGGGCCGACATCACATCGGCGGAGGTGGCGGAGTCGAGAGCGCCCGTGGGTTCGTCGGCGAAGACGAGCGGTGCGCCGGTCACCTGCGCACGGGCGATCGCCACGCGCTGCGCCTGGCCGCCGGAGAAGCTGGCCGATGCGGCGATCCTCCATGCCGGCCAGCCCCAGGGCGTGCAGCCATCCGGCGGCGTGCTGCTCTGCGTCGCGCCTCGGCACGCCCTGCACCAGCAGGGGGAGGGCGGCGTTCTCCAGCGCGGTGAGTTCGGGCAGCAGCAGGTGCTCCTGGAACACGAACCCGAGCTGGCTGCGACGGATGGCGGAGCGTTCCTTCTCATCCATGCCGACCAGCTCGACCGGGTCGGCCTGGCCCAGGCGGACGGAGCCGCCGTCCGGGGAGATGACCGCCGCGAGGCAGTGCAGCAGGGTGGTCTTCCCCGATCCCGATGCACCCATCACCGCCACGGCCTCGCCCGCGGCGATCGTCACATCGATGCCCGCCAGGGCGGTGAGTGTGCCGTAGCGCTTGACGAGACCGCGCGCGACGAGAACAGGAGGTGCTGAGGGAGCGTGCATGTCTTCGAGCCTCCTCGGAGGCCGCGGCGATGTCGTCGGCCTTGGGGATCATCCGCATCATCCGCGGGGATGATCGCGGCCGTGTCGCGGGATTGATACACAGGTGCGACCGTCCTGCGACCGACGGTCCGCGCCCGCTCGATACGGTCGTTGCATGAGCAGCACCGCCCCTCGCATCCTCGCCCTCGTCGCGGCCGTCGGTGTCCTGGTCGCCGGATGCGCCGCCGAGCCCCGCCCGGCCGCGTCCGCACCGGTCGCCGCGAGCACGCCGGCGACGTCGTCGACGCCGACCGTTCCCGTCGTCGCGGGGTACGCGCCCGGTGAAGTGCCGCCGGTCCCGCTGTTCACGATGCCCGACCTGGCACTACTCGACAGCGCCCTCGGCGGCTTCGCGATCCAGCTCGATCGCCAGATCGCGCCGCGACCCGGCATCGAGGTGCGCCCCGCCGCCTGCGGCGACGTGACCGAGCGGGCGAGTGCGCAGGGGTCGGTGCTCCTCTATGGCGACGGCTCGGGAAACTTCACCGGACCCGACGGCACGGTGCACAACTACGGCGACGGCTCGGGCAGCTTCACCCTCAACGGGGTGACCGCGAACGTTTACGGCGACGGGTCGGGCTCCTACATCGCCGACGGCATCGAGATCCACAACTACGGCGACGGTTCCGGCTCGGTGACCACGGCCAACGGTGCCACCTGGGTCTACGGCGACGGTTCCGCCTCGCGCACCGGCGACGGCGTCGAGCACTGGAACTACGGCGACGGCTCGGCGATGTACCGCGACGCCGACGTCGAGATCCACAACTACGGCGACGGCTCCGGCTCCTACGTCGCGAAGGGGCTCGACATCCGCAATTACGGCGACGGCACCGGCGCGGTCAATGGGGAGCCCGTGGAGGTAGACCCTCTGCCCGCCGTCGCGCCGGTCGGCGTCTTCCCGCCGCTCGGTACGCTCGCGCCCATCACCTCCTGCGGCACCACGATCACCCTCAGCGACGGCGTCCTCTTCGATTTCGACCGTTCCGAGATCCGGGCGGATGCGGCGGGCGTGCTCGACGAGTTGGCGGCCGCGATGACGGAGCTCGACGTTCCGTCGGCCGAGATCGGCGGCCACACCGACGCGATCGGCTCCGACAGCTACAACCAGGAGCTGTCGGAGCGGCGGGCCGCATCCGTCGTCGCCGCGCTGAAAGATCGCGGTGTCACCGCGTCGCTCAGCGCAGTCGGGTACGGCGAGAGCGCGCCGGTCGCCGCGAACGAGATCGACGGCGTCGACAACCCCGCCGGACGCCAGCTCAACCGCCGCGTCGAGATCTTCATCCCGGCCTTCTGAGCGGACGAGACGATGAAGAAGACGCTGCCGCTCACGCTCGCCGCCCTCGCCGTGCTCCTGACCGGGTGCTCCGTCGCCTATGAGGCGCCCGGAGCTCCCGCGGCCGACCCCGCTCCCTCGTCGACGCCGGCGCCCGCGACGTCGGCCCCGAACGAGCAGGCGCCATCGCCGGACCCATCGGAGCATCCGTCCGCGGCGTCCGACGAGCTGCGCGAGCGCTATGCCGACGTGGCGCAGCAGACATCGTGCGCCTCGGGCGAGGTCGTCGTCGCGCAGGCGGGTGCGACGGTGTCGATCACGGGGGAATGCGCCCTTGTCAGGGTGACCGCGAGCGGCGTCGTCGTGCTCGCTGACCGTCTCGGCACGCTCGAGATCACCGGGGCCGCGAACCAGGTGCAGGCCGCATCCATCGACGTCGTCCGGTTGGGTGGCAGCGGCAACGACGTGCGGTGGGAGAGCGGATCCCCAGACGTGACCGATACCGGCGCAGCGAACACCGCGCGCGCCACGACCGGAGGATGAACACCATGTCCCAGCCGCAGCAGCAGTACGTCTACGTCACTCGCCCCACCGACGGGCTCGCTATCACGTCGTTCGTGCTCGCGCTCCTGGGGTTCAACCTGCTCGCGGTGATCTTCGGCCACGTCGCGCTCGCCCGCATCCGCCGCAGTCATGCCGGCGGAGCGGGCTTCGCGATCGCGGGCCTCGTGATCGGCTACCTCACGATCGCGGCGATCGCCGTCCTGATCCTCGCGGCGCTGGGTATCGGCATCTGGGCGGTGAACGCCTCGTGAGCGACCAGGCGCGCACCCGCGTGCTGCTCGTGGACGACGAGGAGGCGATCACCTCCACCCTCGCGCCGTTCCTCGAACGCAGCGGATTCGATGTGCGCGTGGAGGCCGACGGGCAGAGCGCCCTCGACGCACATGCCGCCTTCGCGCCCCACATCGTCGTCTCCGACGTGCTCATGCCCCGCATGGACGGCCGTGAGCTCGTGCGGCGCCTGCGGCGTGCGGACGCGTGGACCCCGGTCATCATGCTCACCAAGGTGGATGCGTCGTTCGAGCGCACCGCGGCGCTGGAGGAAGGCGCCGACGACTATCTCGGCAAGCCCTTCGATCCGCCGGAACTCGTCGCCCGCATCCGCGCCGTCCTGCGCCGCACGGCGGGCGGCGGCAAGCCGCTGACCGCATCGTCGCAGCTGGTCAGCGCGGGGCTCCGGCTCGACCGTGTGGCCCGTCGCGTGCACCGCGACGGCGCGACGCTCGAGCTGACGCCCAAGGCGCTCACCCTGCTGGAATACCTGATGTCGCACCCCGACGAGGTGCACACGAGGGAGCATCTGCTCGAGACCCTCTGGGGCTTCGAGTTCGCCGTCACCACGCGCGCCGTCGATCACCGCATCGCGGAACTGCGTCGCGCGCTGGGCGATGACGCCCAACAGCCGCGCTGGATCGAGACGCTGCCGGGCGCGGGCTACCGCTTCTGCGCACCGGTGAGCGCGTCGTGAAACCCGTGCGCCTGGTGCTCGTTGCCGCCCCGCTCGCCGTGGCCGCACTCGTCGCCGTCGTGCTCGCACTCGCCGGTGGCAACGGCTCTCTCGTGCTGCGGATGCCGCTGGCCACCGTGCTCGTCGTGTCCGGCGCGCTCCTGTCGGGTGCCTTGACCCTCGCGCTGGTCGTGCGGCCGATGCGGATGCGGCGGCGCGGCGCCGCTCTCGTCGCCGCCCGCGCCGAGGGATCGGTCGCCGAGCGCGATGCGCACCGACGGTTCCTGCGCCGGCTCGACCATGAGCTCAAGAACCCGGTGACCGCCATCCGGTCGGCGCTGGCGGCGGGGGAGCAGACGCCGCCGGAGAACCTGGTGATCGCGTCGGCCCAGGCCGCGCGGCTGAGCGGCGTCGTCACGCAGCTGCGCGCCCTGTCTTCGCTGGAGACACGGCCGATCGAGGCATCCCGCGTGGACCTGACGGTCATCGTGGAGGAAGAAGCGGCAGCGCTGCGCGATGAACTCGCCGCACGCGGCGCACACCGCAGCGTCGAGACCGTGCTGCCCACCGTCCCCTGGCCGTTGCCCGCCGTGACCGGGGATCCCGACCTCCTCGCCGTCGCCGTGCGCAACCTGCTGCTGAACGCGGTGAAGTACTCGGACGAGGGCGCACGCATCGAGGTGCGCGGCACGGAGGAGACGGATGCCGTCGTCATCGAGGTCGCCGACACGGGGTGGGGCATCCGTGGCGAAGACCTCCCCTTCGTGTGGGAGGCTGTGGCGGGCCCAGGACGCCCGGGGCGTCGAAGGAACGGGTCTCGGTCTCTCGCTCGTGCGCGTGGTGGTGCACCGGCACGGCGGGGAGGTCTCCCTCCGGTCGCAGTTCGGACGCGGAACGAGCGTGCGGCTCGCGCTTCCGCGGGCACCGCGCTGAGCGCGCCCAGGCGATCCGCACGTCGTTCTCAGGTCGCCACTCCTAGGATGGGCTCTGATCTATGGGGGCAGGGCGTGTGGATCGCGCCGCGCCTGCAGCTTGTGCATACGAGAGGACCCGTGTGAGCCCGACCCGAAGCGGGCGTCGCCAGACGGTGGCGCGCCACGGCCGATTGCGCTCGCCGCATCCCGTCGCACAGTTCTTCAAGCTCGTCGCCGTCTCGCTCGCCGTGGTGCTGGTCGCCGGCGTCGGCGTCGTCGGCTACAACGTCTGGAGCCTGACGACCAACCTCACGCAGGACGCGGTCGCGCTCGAGGGGCAGAGCGCGGTGCCGCCGGACATCGGGGCGATCGAGGGAGGAGTGAACCTCTTCCTCGCCGGCACCGACGTGTGCGAGCCGGAATACGCCGCACTCTTCGGCGATCGGTGCGACGGGCCGGACGCCGAGGGCGACCTCAACGACGTCAATCTGCTGCTGCACATCTCCGACAACCCGCGTCGGGTGACCGTGATCTCCTTCCCCCGCGATCTCATGATCCCGATCCCCTCCTGCACCCGACCGGATGGTTCGGCCGGCTCGGCCATGAGCAAGCAGCAAGCTCAACTCGACCTTCTCCTACGGGGGTCTGAGCTGTGCGGTGAAGACCATCTCGCAGCTGACGGGACAGAACATTCCGTTCGCGGCATCCATCACCTTCGGCGGCGTGATCCAGATCACGAACGCGATCGGCGGCGTGGACGTCTGCATCGCGAACGGCATCCGCGACTCCTACACGGGAATCGACTGGCCCGCCGGCATGCGCAACGTGCAGGGTCTGGAGGCCCTCCAGTTCTTGCGCACGCGGCACGGTGTGGGCAACGGTGGCGACCTCGGCCGCATCTCGAACCAGCAGCAGTACATGTCTCGTCTCGCGCGCAAGCTCGTCGGCGACGGTGTTCTCAACGATCCCGCCACGCTGTACAAGCTGGCCACGGTCGGCGTCGAGAACGTCACCCCGAGCGAGAGCCTCACGAACCCGATGACGCTCGTGCAGATCGCGCTCGCCGTCAAGGAGGTGCCGTTCGACGACATCGTCTTCGTGCAGTACCCGACGCTCACCGACCCGGACGACGTCAACCGGGTCGTGCCCAACAAGAGCGCCGCACAGGCTCTGTTCGATGCGATCGACGCGAACCAGCAGCTCGTGCTGACGGGCTCGACGAGTCAGGGAGACGGCACGATCGTCGCCGAACCCTCTGAAGCGCCCACCGATCCGACGACGCCCACGCCGACCCAGTCCGCCGACGTGGCGCAGCCGACCACCCCGACCGACAGCGTCGCGCTGCCGTCCTCCATCGCGGGGCAGACGGCCGCTGAGGAGACGTGCTCGAACGGAAACCTGCGCTGATGCCGAGACGACGCGGCCGCAGCGCTCCGGTGGCCCGGCATGGGCGGTTGCGGTCTCCGCATCCGCTGATGCAAGCCCTGTCGATCGCGGCCGTCGCCGTGGTCGTCGGCATCGCCTCGGCCGCCGGCGTCGTCGGTTTCCACCTCTGGGATGCCGCTGCCACCATCCAGGACAACGCCATCGACATCGGCAATGACGGCGACCCCGCTCTGCCTCCCGGCCTCGGCGAGATCGAGGGCGGCGTGAACGTGCTGCTCGTGGGCACCGACTCGTGCGAGGGGCAGGACCTCGCCCTGTTCCCGCGCTGCGGGATCGACGATGACGGCGGTGAGCGCAACGACGTCACGATGCTCGTCCACATCAGCGATGCGCCGCGGCGGGTGACGGTCGTGTCCATCCCGCGTGACACCTTCGTGCCGATCGCCGAGTGTCAGGATGCCGACGGCGACACGGTGGGCGGGGGAACGGACCGGATCAACGCGTCGTACATGTACGGCGGGCTCCCGTGTACCGTGCGCACCGTCGAGGAGCTCACCGGCGAAGACATCCAGTTCGCGGCCGCCATCCGATGGACCGGCGTGATCAACCTCTCCGACGCCGTCGGCGGCGTCGACGTCTGTGTGCAGGGCGACATCTCGGACCGGCACACGGGCTTGGCGCTTTCCGCCGGGACGCACACGTTGCAGGGCCAGCAGGCGCTGCAGTTCCTGCGCATCCGTCACGGGATCGGCGACGGCTCCGACCTCGGCCGGATCTCGAACCAGCAGCAGTTCATGTCGTCGCTCGTGCGCAAGCTGAAGGGTGACGCCGTGTTCGGGGATGCGGGCAAGCTGCTGGACTTCGCGAACGTCGCGATGACGCAGGTGCGCGAGAAGCAGCTCGTGCTCGACAAGCAGCTCGCCAATCCGACGCGCATGGCGCAGATCGCGATGGCGTTGAAGGACGTCCCGTTCGAGGACATCGTCTTCGTGCAGTACCCGGCCGCTTACTCCGGCGGCGGGCTCGTACCGATCTCGAGCGCCGCGGATGCCTTGTTCGCGGCACTGCGTGAGAACCGGCCGCTGCAGCTCACCGGTGACGCGAGCGGCGGTTTCGGCGTCGAGGTGACCGGTGAGGTGCCCGACACAGCTGCCCCCGACCCGGGCGCGACTGCTCCTGCCCCCGCGGCCACGGAGGGCGGCGAGGCGCTGCCGTCCGACACTGCCGTCGAGCTGCCGTCGTCGATTTCCGGCCAGAACGCCAGCCAGGTGACCTGCACGGTTCCGCAGAAGTAGACCTTAGAGGTCGAAGCGATGCGGGATGACACCCTCGCCGTCGCGGTACGGCGAGAAGCCCATGGCGGCGTAGTACGCCAGCGCCGGGGCGTTGTCGGCACCGATGCTCGCGTCGATGTGACGCACGTCCGCTGACCTCGCTGCCGTCAGCGACACCGCGAACAGGCTCCTTCCGATGCCGCGCCGCCCGGCGTCGGGTTGGATGTGGGTGCCGATGATGCCCCAGCCCTCGGGGACGTCGTAAGGATTGCCGGGCCATGCGCGCTTGAGCGACTGGAAGCCGAGGATGCGGCCGCCCTCTTCGGCGACCGTGCAGGCGATGCAGTGCCCGGGGTCCAGGTAGCGCCCCCGAACGAAAGCGAGATCGACAGGTGCCGCGCGAAGACCGGCGCGGTGGATGGCGTTCTGTACCTCGACCATGCCCGCCGCATCCGTCGGTTCTGCGGGGCGGAATGCGATCATGACTCGATTGTCCCGCTCGCTCCTATGACGTTGCTCGTGGTGCTCTCGGGCGCAGGACGAGCACGGCCGCCGTCGCCGCTGCGGCGAGGGCAGGAAGCCAGAGCGCCACGGGGCCGACCAGGCGCGCCGCCGCCGCGCCCGCGATCGCTCCGATCGCGATCGCGACCCACAGCGCGAGGTGCCGCATCCACGCGCGCCGATCGCCGCCGCGGAAGGCCGCGACGATGTTCTCCGCGAGCTTCATGCCTGCCCCGTCATGTACGTGATGCCGAAGGGAGCGGCGCCGTCGCGGGAGTGGACGGCGTTCGTGGCGCCCATCGCGGCCGCGAGCACCGGTCCCGCCGCCAGCACGTAACCGATCCCGGCCAGAACCGCGGCCACGAGGAGCGTGAGCGCCACAAGGGTCATGACGCCGCGCGACCGTGCGCGGATCGACACGGCCGTGCCCGTCACGCCCCCGGCGACGAAGGCCGCGACGAGCAGTCCCGCGTATCCCGCGGCGCCCCACGCGCCGCCCGTCAGCTCGGCGGAGGCCTGCGTCGTGTTGCCGCTCATGAACGACACGAAGAAGCCGCCGAGCATCACGAACGCGAAGCCGTCGACGAAGCCGGCCAGCAGCGCGAGCGCCGCCGAACTGGCGAGGTGTTTCGGGTCCACCGCATGCCCTTCCGGATGCGGTGCCCACCGCATCCGCTATCGAGTATCCGGGACCTGTTCGGTGGGGGCGAACCGACCGGTTATGATGGACGGGTGTGTTCGGCGCAAGCCGCCACTGGAGACGTCGCATAGTCAGGCCTAGTGCACCACCCTGCTAAGGTGGAGTCCCCGTAAGGGGACCGAGGGTTCAAATCCCTCCGTCTCCGCCATGAGCCCCGGTCAGCCGGGGCTTTTGTGTTCTGTCAGGTCACGCCCCGCATAATGGGCACGTGTTCTACACCGTCGAACGTCGCCGCAACCCGAGCGCCTGGGCTGGATTCTGGTTCGGTCTCGCCGGGCTCGTGCTCATGCCCATCCCGCTGTTCATCGGGCTCATCCTCGGCGGCGGGCTCTCCGTCGTCGCGGCCGTGTTCACGGTGATCGGCCTGCTGAAAGGTCTCGCGCGCAGCGGGCAGGGGATCGCGCCCGTCGTGTTCGCGATCATCTTCATTCTTCTCACTTGGGGCGGCATCTCCGTCGGCGGCGGCACTATCTGGTGACGAACCCGCCGCGGCAGGTCACGGCGATCAGGCGGACGCTTTCGCCTCGGTGACGTCTCGCGCGAGCGAACGAGGATCCCGGATGCGGCGAAGCGGTGACGCGCCCACCCAGATCACCGTCAGCATCACACCCGCGCAGCCGATCGCCATCCCCCACCGGGTGCCGATGATCTCGCCCACCGCGCCACCGACGGCTGCGCCGATCGCCACGACACCGTAGGAGATCCACCGCATCGTCGCGTTGACGCGGCCCAGCAGGTGATCGGGCGTGCGCAGCTGACGCAGCGTGACGGCGACGACGCTCGAGAGCGACGTGCCCGCGCCGTTGACGGCGAAGACGGCCACGAGCGCCGCGACGAGCGCCGGCGCGCTCCACTCGGCCGGGAGCAACGGCAGCGCCGCAAGCGCGACGCACTCCGCTGCGGCGCACGCGATGAGGACGGGTCCCGCGCCGAAGCGCTTCACGCTCATCGGGGCGGCCGCGGCGCCGACGACCGCGCCCACCGCGCCGAGGCCGAACACAAGACCCAGATGGCCCGCCTCGAGCCCGAGATCGCGTACCGCGTGCAGCGTGAAGAGCACCATGATCCACTGCGCGAAGAGGTTGTAGATCGCAGAGAAGCCGAGCAGGGACACGAGATAGCCGTCGCGGCGGACGAACGTGAGTCCCTCGCGCAGGCCCGCCCTCGCGCTGCGGCCCGAGGGTGTCGGGCGTGCCTCGGTCGCACGGATGCGCAGGAGCGCCGCGGCTGACACGAGGTACGCGACGGCGTGTGCGGCCAGCGCCCACGCGGCAGACAGCGCCTGGATCAGCAGGCCCGCAAGGCCCGGACCACCGATCTCCGTGGCCGCGACGGTCGCCTGGAGCCGGCCGTTCGCCCGCTCCAATTGGTCGCGCCCGGCGACCGTGGGCAGAAACGACTGATAAGCCACCTCGAAGGCGACCGTGAATGCGCCCAGGAGAGCAACGAGTGCGACAAGGACGGGCAAGGTGAGCACCCCCGCCAGAGCGAGCGCCACGACGAGCGTGGTCAGAACTGCGCGCGCGAGGTCGGACGTGATCAGGATGCGGCGGCGCCGGGAGCGATCGACCAGGACGCCCAGCGGCAACGCGAGCAGCAGGAACGGCAGCCAACGTGCAGCGCCGAGGAGACCCGCTTCGCTCGCCGACGCGTGGAGCACGAGCACCGCCAGCATGGGCACCGCGAGCTCGCTGATCTGGGCCCCGGCGGACGACGCGCCCTGCGCGAGCCAGAAACGGTCGAAGTCACGCCCGAGCCGCTCCCGCTGCCTAACGGGTGAATGACTGATCATGCGTTAGACCTTCGCACGTGCTGCACTAATGCCACAAGTTAGGACCAAGCATTACTCTCGGAGGATGAGCGAGTCGAAGGAGAAGCCTCGGTTCCCGGCGGTGGGCGGCCATCTCGGCTTCGACCTCGTCGACACCGTGCATTGGCGGCTGGACCCGACCCGGGCGATCGACACTCTTTCGAGCTTCGACGACGTCCTCGCCTGGTGTGCGCAGATGGGAGTTCTGGACGCGGGGGCTCTGGCCGCCGCCGCGACGGCTGATCCGGATGCGGCGGCACGCGAGCACCGCGCGATCATCGCGTTGCGTGAAGCGATCCACGATGCGGTCTTCGCCGCATCCGAGTCTGCGGCACGCCTGATCGCCCACGAGTACGCCGCCGCCCGTGATCGTTCGACACTCCACTACGACGCGGATGCGGCGAGCTGGCGCTGGCAGGTGCCTCTCGATGTCACCGGCCCGCGCGCGGCGATCGCCGCCCTCGCCCAGGACCTGATCACGGCGGACTTGCACGCAGCACGGCAATGCGCCGATGACGCGTGCGGCTGGGTCTATCTGGACACCTCGCCGCGGCACAACCGGATCTGGTGCACCGCTGCGGGGTGCGGCAATCGCAACCGAGTCGCACGCCATCAGGCGCGCAAGGGGACGTGAGCACCGTCGGGGCCGATATCCTCGCTGAGGGCATCCGCCCCTGCAGCCGTTCGGCTGCGGCCCTCGCATCCGGGAGAGTGCGTATGTCGGTCGGCCTGCTCGCCGTCGTCGATGACATCCTGACCGCCGCCATCAAGGCGAGCGCGAAGACCGCGGGTGTCGTCATCGATGACGCCGCCGTCACCCCGCAGTACGTGCAGGGCATCACGCCGGCGCGAGAGCTGCCGGTGGTGTGGAAGATCGCGCTCGGCAGCCTCATCAACAAGTTCGTGATCATCATCCCGATCGCGCTGCTGCTGACCGCATTCGCCCCGTGGGTGCTGCCGTTCCTGTTGATCCTGGGCGGCGGGTTCCTCTGCTTCGAGGGTGCGGAGAAGGTCCTCGAGTGGTTCGGTGCGCACCACGAGGATGCGGATGACGACGCCCCCCGCGACGAGAAGAAGCTCGTGTTCGGCGCCGTGCGCACCGACCTCATCCTCAGCACCGAGATCATGCTGATCGCGCTCTCGAGCCTCGACCCCGACTTCGGCATCTGGATGACCCTCGGCGCGCTGCTGATCATCGGTCTCGCCATGACCGCGTTGGTCTACGGCGCGGTCGCGCTGCTCGTGAAGATCGACGACATCGGCCTGCGTCTCATGAAGAGCGACGCACGCCGCATCCGCCGTTTCGGCGTACGCGTCGTCGCGTCGATGCCTGCCGTCTTCCGGGTCATCAGCGTCGTCGGCACCGTCGCGATGCTCTGGGTCGGCGGTCATCTCGTCGTGGGCAACCTGGCCGAGACGCTCTGGGACGGACCCGAGCACCTGGTTCACACCATCACGCACCTCGTGGAGGCGGCCGGTCCCGTGGTGGTGTGGATCGTAGAGACGATCCTGTCCGCCGTCTTCGGCCTCGCCCTCGGCCTCGTGATCGTGGCCGTCGTCACCGGCATCTCCCGCCTCACGAAGCGCGGCGCCCGCGCGGATGCGGCCCACTGAGACCTGAGGCGCGCACTGCGGGATCCGGCGGGATTGCGTCGCAGGTCGTATCGGCGCGCGTCGCCGACTGTCATGATCGCGGCGTGAAATCTCTCAAGCCGCTCGTCTTGGTCGCGGCAGCCCTGGTGCTCACCGGCTGCTCGCAGGCCGCGACGAACACCGCCGAGTCCGCGGGGAGCTCGGCTACGGCGGACGCCGATTCGGGTTCGGCGCCCGCGCCGGAGGCGGGGTCGGGCACGGGCGATGCATGCGCGCTCGTGCCCTCCGCCGACATCGCGGCAGCTCTCGGCGTCGACACGATCGAGGGCGTGGCCGCCGAGGGGCAGCAGGGACTGCAGCAGTGCACGTGGGCCTTCGCCGACACGCACACCGCGATCGCCCAGTACACCGGCGACGCCGACGCGTTCCTGCCGGCCGAGCTCTATCCCCAAGGCGCGAACGCGCAGCCGATCCCGGGCGTCACGCGCGGCTGGGCCGATGCCTCCATCGGCACGATCCTCGTCGTCAAGGGCAACGAGGGTCTGCTGCTCGTCGACATCGACCCGGGCGGATCGGGCGCAGACCCGGCGCTGTGGGCGAGCCTCGGGGAGACGATCGCGAACCGCTTCTGACCCCTCGCGTTGCGGGTTTCGGCGGAATCCGCATCCGGTTCGTATCGCGGCGGGCCTCCCGCGTGGCACGATTCCCCCGAAACGGGCAGAGGAGCGGACCGCGTGGGAGAAGACGTCGACGGCAGCGCCGAAGCGTGGCGGTTCGTCACGGGCATCCTGCTGCGCGTCTTCGGCGGGGATGCGGCCGCCGAGCTGGCAGGTGCCTCGGCGCGCTCGGAAGCGGCCACGCACCGCGCCGACCGCGTGCTCTTCCGGGTCGCCGCGACGATCGCCGCGGTGATCGCCTGCCGCTTCCCGGATGCGGCCGCGCACGCCCGTCGCGCGCTGGACGAGAGCGACGGGTGCGCGGTTCCCGTCGTGCGCCTGGCGGCATCCGCGATGCTGACCGCGGATGCCATGGCGGGCACCGAGCACGCGCACCGTCTCGGCGTAGACGCGAACGCCGTGGCCGGGGCCCTCTCCGAGGAAGGTGAGGGGTCGCTGCTGACGAGATATCTGCTGGCCGAGGCCGCGCTCAGCTCGGGGGGCTTCGATGTCGCCGACGCGCTCATCCGCGGTGCCGAGCTCGCCCCCGGACAGGTGGCGACGCACGATGCCGAGCGCGCCGACCCGGCCGCCGTGGCCCTGCAGCTGCTCGCCGCGCGCAGCGGTGCCTTCCACGGGCGCCGTGACGAGGTGCGCTCGATCGCGGAGGGACTCTTCCGCAGCGCGGCGATCGTGCCGCCGCGGGCGCTCGTGGTGCTGCAGGCCATCGGAAGCTACGGCGCCGCTGTCGCCGGCGACCGGGACCGGTTCTTCACCCTCGCCGATGCGGTGATCGCACGCACGCGCCGCGACAAGAACTATCTCTCCGTGGGCTCGTCGCTCTACGTGGCCTGGGGCTTCCGCGCGGTGGGGCAGTTGCAGCGCGCGGCGGCGCTGCTCGTCTCGGCGGCGGGCGCCGACCTGTCACGTTGCAAGGTGTGGGACCGCGCCTTCGCCACGGAGGTGCTCGTCGAGGCGGCGCTGTCGCGGGGGGACACCTATCGCGCCGGCGTCCTGTTGCGTCGCAGCGGCGCTCTGGCCCGCCATCGCGTGGCGGCCTCGTCACTCACTCGCGCTCGTGGTGCGATCGCTCTGTCGCAGGGGCAGGCGGCGGATGCGGAGGCGCTGGCTGCGGCATCCGTGCGCATCGATGAAGCCGCGGGAGCGGCGACCGAGGTGCTGCGCGGGGAGCTCGTGCGTGCGGACGCCCTCGCTGCCGCCGAACCCTCGGCGGCGCTCGAGCTCCTGCTGCGCCTCGCGCGGCAGGCCGATGCGGTCGGCTACGAACGCCACCGCCTGCTCGCGGCTCGTCGCTGGCGGGAGTTGGCCGCGCGGGTCGGCGGAGCGCGGGGCGATCTCGCCGTGATGACCGAGAAGCAGCGCGAGGTGGCGGTGCTGCTCGCCGAGGGGAACACGAACGCCGCCATCGCGCAGGTGCTCTACCTCTCGCCGCGCACCGTCCAGAGCCACGTCGAGGACATCCTGCGGATCACGGGAGCGCCGACGCGTGGTCGCGCGGCGGCCCTCCTCGGTCCGCGGCGCGGGCTCGACCTGGCGCAGCTGAGCCCGCGTCAGCGTCAGGTCGCGGAGCTCGCCGCGGCGGGAAGCCGCAACGCCGAGATCGCCGCATCCGTCGGGCTCAGCGTGAAGACCGTCGAGCACCACCTCGCCGAGGCCCTGCATCGGCTCGGCCTCCCCTCGCGAGCGGGCCTCGCCACGGTCTCGTTCGAGCCGATGACCTCAACCGCGGTTGCCCCGGCGCCGGATCCCGGCACCGACCGCCAGCGCCGCGCCCCCGAGGAGAGCGCCGAGCGCGCCGATCGCCGCACCTGACGCATCCGCTGCGCCGCTCGCAGCCAGTCGCTCCGGGCCGGCCGCAGCGCCCGGGGCCGGCGCCGTCGGGGAGGTGGGCTCGGTCGCCGCGTCGATCGCCAGAGTGATCGTGGTCGCCAGGACCGTGCCGTCAGAGGCGGACGCGGTGATCGTGTACGTCTGCGACGGCTGCGCGGCGAGCGGCGTCCCCGAGATCGTGCCGGTCGCGGCGTCGAGTGCGAGGCCCGCAGGGAGCGCGGGTGACACGGCGAACGTGGGCGCGATGTCGAACGCGGATGCGGTCACGGTCGCCGTGAACGGCGCACCGACGGTCCCCGCGCCGCCGGTCGCCGCGGTGAGTGCGGCACGGGAGAGCAGGCCGACTGCGCCGGAGGCGCGGTTGCCGACCCAGACGCGGTTGCCGCTGGGGGAGACGAGCACGGCGGCCGCATCCGTCGTATCGATCGCCGTCGTCTCGGTCACGCCGCCGGTCGTGACCTCGAGCGTCGACACGTTGTTGGCGCCCACCACGAGCAGGTTCGTTCCATCGGGCGAGAATGCGGCTGCCGCCGCATCGTGCGGCACGGTCGCCGTGCGCACGATCGTGCCGTAGGCCGCGGATGAGGCGTCGATGTCGATGAGGAACACCCGCTGCGCGCTCGGCGTGGTCACCGCGGCCAGCGTGCCGGCGGGGTTCACGACGATCTGGCCGGCCGAGGTCGCGCCGGGCAGGACGATCGTGGCGGATTGACCTGCCAGCGCGAAAGGATCGTTGAAGAGGTACACGACGCCGGCGCCCGCGGCGGTCCCCGCCACGAGAACGTCGTTGTCCGAACCGTTGCCGGGGCCTGCGGCGATGTCCGAGAGTGAGGAAGGGCGAGGGGTGCCCGGTGCGTCCGCGGCGAAGTCGATACCGCTCACGCTGCTCACGCCGATGTTGAAACGGAGGATCCGGGTGGGGTCGGCCGCCGAGGGTGCGGCCACCACGGTCTCGCCCGCGGCCGCGATCGAGAGTGCGCCGAGGCCCGTACCTGGTAGCGCGATCTGAGAGGACAGCGCACCCGCTGCGTCCAACCGCACCACCCACCCGGCCGTCGTGGACACATCGACCTCGGAGCCGTCGGGGCTGATCGCCACATCCGTCGGGAGGCCGAAACCCTCGACCGCGAAGTCGATCGAGTGCGCCACGACCGCGCTCGTGGCCGTGTCGAAGATCGCGAGGCGAGCGGAGCCGTCGACGATGTAGCCGGTCGACCCGTCCGGGGAGAGTGCGAGACGCTGCACACTGCCACCCGTGCCGACGACGCCGGTGACGGTCTGCAGAGGTTCGGCGGCCTGCGCGGGCAGGGCGAGGAATGTCGCAGCGGCCGCGGCGATCAGAGCGAGAGGGAGAAGACGGCGGCGCATGACGGTCCTTCGGTGTGGGGACTCCCGGCACGGGGGAGCAACCGAAGTCTGGCGAGCGACCGTCGGGCGCGCCATAGGGGAATCGGCCCAGATGCGCCGATTCCCCAGACGCGCTCAGCGCGCGACCGGCTCCTTCTCCGCCTCGGCGACCGCGCGGCGCGTGCGCCGGCGGGCCACGACGCGCCCACGCACCGAGAACACCAGAACGGCGGCCAGCAGCACGTAGAGCGTGATGGTGATCGGGCTGTGCACCAGCACCGAGAAGTCACCGTTCGCGCTCATCGCCGCGTCCCGCAGGCTCGTCTCGGCCAAGGGGCCGAGCACCATCCCGATGATGAGCGGGGCGAGGGGGAAGTCCATCGCCCGCATCAGGAAGCCGAGCACGCCGATGCCGAGCAGCATGAGCAGGTCGAACGTCGATCCGGAGGTGGCGTAGATGCCCAGGGCGCAGAAGACGGTGATCCCGGCGTACAGGTACGGCCGGGGGATCAGCAGCAGCTTCGCCCACAGCATCGCGAACGGCAGGTTGAGGATCAGCAGCACGACCATCGCGATGAAGAAGCTCGCCAGCAGCGCCCACACGAGCTCGGGAGCTCGGTCGAACAGGAGCGGGCCCGGCTGCAGACCGTACTGGCGGAACGCCGCGAGCATGATCGCGGCCGTCGCGGAGATCGGCAGGCCGAGCGCGAGCAGGGCGCCCATCGCCATTCCCGTCGTCGCGTTGCCCGCCGCCTCGGGAGCCGCGAGGCCGCGGATCGCCCCGCGCCCGAACTGCGGCTTCTTGCGCCGGGCGTCCAATCGCTTCTCGAGCCCGTAGGCGAGGAACGTCGGGATCTCGGATCCGCCCGCCGGGACGACGCCGAACGGCAGGCCGATCGCGGTGCCGCGCAGCCACGCCGGCGTCGCCTCCTTCAGTTCCTTGCGGCTGAGCCACGGACGCCCCGTGGGCCTGATGATCTTCTTCGCGGTGTCGTGACGCGCGAGGCAGGCGACGAAGATGACCTCGCCGAGCGCCAGGATGGCGACCGTCACCGTGACCAGTGAGATGCCGTCGAACAGCTGCGGTGATTCCATCGTGAACCGCGGTGCCCCCGAGACCCCGTCGATCCCGATCACGGCGATGCCGAGGCCGATGAACAGGGAGGTCAGCCCCTTGATGACGTTGTCCGTGACCACGGACGACGTCGCGGCGAACGCGAAGACGGCCAAGGCGAAGAACTCCGCCGGCCCGAACCGGCTCGAGAAGTCGGCGAGAGCCGGGGCGAGGAACACGACGACGATCGAGGCGATGAATCCGCCGATGAAAGCGCCGATGGCGGCGGTGGCCAGAGCCTGGGCGGCTCGGCCGTTCAGCGCCATCTTGTGACCCTCGAACGTGGAGGCGATGGCGGATGCCTGCCCCGGAGTGTTCATGAGGATGCCCATCGTCGAATCGCCGAACAGGCCGCCGAAGTAGACGCCGGCGAACATGATGAACGCGGCGGTGGGATCGAGCGAGAAGGTGATGGGCAGCAGCAGAGCGACGGCCATCGAGGAGCCGAGGCCGGGCAGCACGCCCACGGCCGTGCCAAGAAGGCAGCCGACGAGCACCCACAGCAGGTTCTCCGGGGTGAAGGCACCCGCGAAGCCTTGTGCCAGAAGTTGCAGAGCATCCATGTCAGAACCCCCCGAGAATGCCGGACGGGAGGGGCATCCCGAGCAGCATGTCGAATCCGATGTAGGCGAGCGAGCTCAGGGTCGCGCCGACCGCGAGCATCTGGATGGGCTTGGACGCCCCGAATCCGCGGGCGATGCACCAGAAGAGCAGGGTCGCCGCGATGATCCAGCCCAGCACGTCCAGCAGGAGTGCGAAGGCGAAGAAGGAGACGAGCACCCACGCCAGTGAGCGGACGTCGACGCGCACGGGCCGCGGCGGCGGCGCGTCGTCGTCGGCCGCCTCGGCCGCCAGGAGCTCCGCCGTGAGCGGGTCGGGCATGGCGCGCACCTCGCGTACCGCCGTGACGGCCAGCGAGACGGCGAACGCGTAGAGACCGGCGGTGACGATCCCCGGGAAGAACTGAGGCCCGGGGAAGGCAGCACCCTCCGGTACCCGCATCGTCAGGATGCCGATCAGCAGGTACGTCGCGAAGGCGGCCACGATGACGGGCATCGTGAGGCCCTTCAGCAGCGCTGCGATGCCGGGACCCGAGACGAGTCGCAGGCGCTCGCCGAGGACGGCCGAGGTGGCGGTGGGATTGGCGGGAAAGGTCACAGGCCCATCTCCTCGTAGAGCGTACGGATGCGGGACTCCTCGTCGTCGAGGAAGCCGGTGAGCTCGTCTCCGGTGATGACGCGCTCGGTCCAGCGGTACCGCTCGACGGCGTCCTGCCACTGCGGTGTCTCGACCGAGTCGAGGATGAGCTGTGCGAGCTGATCCACCTCGTCGTCGCTGAGCCCCGCGGGCGCGGCGAGCATGCGCCAGTTGGTGAGGGAGATCTCGTAGCCCTGTTCGGCCGCGGTGGGGATGTCGATCCCGTCCACGGGCTCTTTGGCGACGAGGGCGAGCGCCCGGAGGCGTCCGGCCTCGATCTGGTCGATGTTGTCGGGGTATCCACCGGCCGCGGCCTTGGCGGTGCCGTTGAGCAGGGCCTGGATCGCCTCGCCGCCGCCGTCGGACGAGATGTAGGTCGTGTCCACCGGGTCGATCCCGGCGGCGAGGGCGAGGTCGGTCACGACGAGCTGATCGAACGAGCCGCCGCCCGTCCACGGCAGCGCCTTGGGGTTCTCCCGCCATGCCGCGACGAGCTCGTCGAGGCTCTCATAGGGGGAGTCGGCAGGCACGACGATGACGTCGTACTCCTCGACGATGACCGCCAGCGGCGTGACGTCGGCGAGGGTCGCGGCGGAGTTGAACTGGATGGTGGCGGCCAGCAGGCCCGTGCCACCGACGAGCAGATTGTTCGACTGACCGTTCAGCACCGACACGTTGCCGAGGGCGATCGTGCCGCCGGCGCCCGGCATGTTGACGACCTGCACGTTGTTCACGAGGCCGTTCGCCTTCTGCGCCTGTTGCAGCTCGCGCGCGACGCCGTCCCAGCCGCCGCCGGCGGCCGCCGGGGCGACGATGGTCATCGAGGCGTTGATCTCCTGCCCGCTGGCGGCAGAGCTGATCGAGCCGAACGCGGCGATGCCGACGGCGGCAGCGGTCACGACGCCGCCGATCACGCGGCCGATCATGGTCCTGGTGGTGGTCTTGGTCCGGCGGGCGGACTCATCCGAGGGGGTGGTCATCATCGCTCCATTCGCGCGGACATCGTCGTCTCCGCGAGATCGACCTAGGATGGCAGCGCGCGAGACGGCGAGGCCGGTCGCGCCGATTTGTTCCCATAAACGCGCATGCGGCGACGGGGCCGCAGGGCGAGGAAGCGAGCACGATGGCGTTCGGGCACCGGCAGCGCGCCGTCCGGCTCGCCATGCTCGTGCTGCCCTCCGTCGTCACCCTCGCCGCCCTCGGGGTCACGACGGCGGTGGCTCTGTCGCTGCAGGAGACCCGCATCCGCGAGGCGACGGCGGAGCGCGTGCAGGAGGTGGCGACCAGCCTCGCCGCGCTGAGCGAGGTGCGGCAGACCGTCGCATCCGTGTCCGACGCGGGAACGCCGCAGGACCTTGCCGATGCGGCGGATCTCGCTCCCGCGACGGCGACGCTGCAGCCGATCGCGGAACTGATCGCGCGGGCGGCGGGCGTGTACTACGTCGTCGTGACGGACGACGAGGGCGTGCGCATCACACATCCGCTCGTCTCCGAACGCGGCGTGCAGGTGTCGACCACCAACGCCTCGGTGCTCGCGGGTACCCCGTTCCTCGGCACCGAGACGGGCCCGTCGGGGCCGTCGCTGCGCGCGAAGGTGCCGGTGTTCGACGGGGACCGAGTGGTCGGGATGGTCGCGGTCGGCGTGCTCGAGTCTGACATCGCCGCGGAACGCGAGCAGGCTCTGGGTGCACTGCTGCCGTGGGCCGTGGGTGCGCTCATCGTCGCGACGCTCGCCAGCTCCGCGCTGACGGCGGCGGTCGAGCGCCGCTTCCGGCGTCTCGACGAGCTGGCCATCGAGCACGCGCAGATGGGGCGCACGACCGCGGCGCTGCGCGAGCAGTCCCACGAGTTCACGACACGCCTTCACGTCGTCCACGGGCTCGTCTCCCGCGGCGATGCGGACGAGGCGCTCTCCTACATCGAGGACCTCGTGCCCGTCTCGGGTGCTCGGCACGACGAGCGGGATGCGGGCATGCCGCTGCGCGATGCCGCCGTCCACGCCGTGCGTTCCGACGTCCTCGCCCACGGCGCACAGGTGGAGTTCGACATCGCCGTCGCGAGCGACATCGACGACGAGGTCGTCACCGTGCTCACCAACCTCTGCCGCAACGCCGCGGAGGCGGGGGCCACCCGCATCCGGTGCATCGTGCGCGAGCGCGGCGACCTGCTCGTCGGGGCGGTCGACGACGACGGGCCCGGTGTCGATCCGCGTCAGGCGACGCGGATCTTCGCCCTCGGGTTCTCCTCGAAGCCGGACGCCACGGGCAGTGGCCGAGGCATCGGGCTCGATCTGGTGCGCCGGCTGGTCACCGCGCGCGGGGGTGCGATCGAGGTGGGCACCTCGACGCTCGGCGGCGCCCGGTTCTCCTTCGAGATGGAGCGGCGCGCGTGAACGGCAACATCCGGGTGCTGGTCGTCGACGACGACAGGGGCGCCCGCGCACTGCACAGCGGCTTCGTCGCCGCGACGGGCGGCTTCACGGTCGTCGGCACCGCGGCGAGCGGGCGGGAGGCGCTGGGCTTCGAGCTCGATGCGGTCGACCTCATCCTGCTCGACATGCGACTGCCCGACATCAGCGGCATCGAGGTTCTGCACCGCCTCCGCACGATCGGCGGCTCGGCGGTGGACGTGCTCGTGATCAGCTCCTCGCAAGACCAGACGACCGTGCGCCAGGCGCTTGCGGCGCATGTGGTGGGGTACCTGATCAAGCCGTTCACCGAGTCGGCGCTGCGCGCGCAGCTCGAGCAGTATCGAACGCGTCGTCAGCAGGCGCTGGAGGATGCGCGCGAACGCCCGATGAGTCAGGGGGAGATCGACAGGCTGCTGGCGACGGGAGGCATCCGTACCGGGGAGCGTATTACAGCGGCGCCCGCTGCCGCCCCCGCGTTGCCGAAGGGGCTGGCGCAGCCCACCCTCGATCGGGTGGCGGCTGCGCTCGATCCCGTCATCGCGCGCTCGGGCGCCGAGGTCGCCGACACGTGCGATCTCTCGCGGGCGACGGCGCACCGCTATCTCACGCACCTGGTCGATCTCGGGCTCGTCGACCGCGCCCATCGCTACGGCCGGCGCGGCCGTCCCGAGGTCCTCTATCGGCTCGCCCCGGCTCACGCGGGGGACGCGACGGCCCGCTGAGGTCGCCGGATGATCCGCGGGTGCGCGCTCGCGCTGTGGAGCTCCCACTTTCCCCGATGATGAATGGCAACCGGTTGCGGCAACCGATTGCATCGTCTAACGTGATGCGCAGCACACACGACGTGCCGCCGCGCCGGACATCCCGACGGCCGGTACGAGCCGCCGCGAGTGCCCTTCTCCAATGGTGTCCAGAAGGGACAGACAATGAAGTTCACAGCACGCGTCAGCGCGCTCGGCGCCCTGGGTGTCGCGGCCGCGCTCGCCGTTGCCGGCTGCTCGGCCGGCGGCTCGACCCCGGCCAGCACCGGCGGCTCCGGCCACGGCGGCACGCTTACTCTCGGCATCATCGGCGAACCCACCTCGTGGGATCCGTCGCAGGCGCACGTCGGGCACGGCTTGCAGCCGTTCCAGGTGACGTACGACTCCTTGCTGCTGCGCGAGCCGGACGGGACCCTGCAGCCCATGCTCGCCACCTCGTGGGAGTACAACGCTGACAACACCGCGCTGACCCTCGACCTGCGCGACGACGTCACCTTCAGCGACGGCGCCGCCTTCGATGCGGAGGCCGTGAAGGCCAACCTCGAGAACTTCAAGTCCGGCAACGGCCGGCAGGCGTCGCAGCTCGCCGCGCTGGAGAGCGTCGACGTCGTCGACGACGACATGGTCACCCTCAACCTCAGCCAGCCCGACCCTGCGCTCGAGTTCTACCTGTCGCAGGCGGCCGGTCTCATGGGCAGCCCCGCCTCGATCGGCACCGAGAGCATCATCTCGACGCCGGTCGGATCCGGTCCCTACGTCATGGATACGGCATCGTCGGTGCCCGGCTCGCAGCTCGTCTTCACGGCACGTGAGGGCTACTGGAACCCCGACCTGCAGAAGTACGACAAGATCGTCCTCAAGTCGTTCCAGGAGACGACCGCGCGACTGAACGCGATCCTCTCCGGTCAGGTGGACGCGACGATCCTCGACGCCCCGACCGCCGCGCAGGCGAAGTCGGCGAACCTCGCGCAGATCGAGGACTACCGCGTCGACTGGCAGGGACTCGTGCTGATGGACCGTGACGGCTCCATCGTGCCGGCGCTTGCCGACAAGCGAGTCCGTCAGGCCATCAACTACGCGCTCGACCGGGACACCTTGCTCGAGTCGATCCTCCTCGGCTACGGAAAGTCGACCGACCAGGT
This sequence comes from Microbacterium sp. KU4F, assembly GCF_056868075.1. Lineage (NCBI taxonomy): Bacteria > Bacillati > Actinomycetota > Actinomycetes > Micrococcales > Microbacteriaceae > Microbacterium > Microbacterium sp. KU4F. The sequence continues at coordinate 2,681,915 of NZ_CP200324.1, forward strand.
GTTCGGCCCGGACAGCGGCGCGTACGTCGACGACCTGGACGGCACGTACGACTACGACCCGGCTAAGGCGAAGAAGCTCCTTGCGGATGCGGGATACCCCGACGGGTTCGACCTGCCGCTGCCCGCCATCCCGGGCTTCGAGACGCCGCTCGCGGCCCTCACGCAGCAGCTCGCCGACGTCGGCATCCGCGTGCAGTCGGAGCCCGTGTCGACCTCCACGTTCCTCGCAGACCTGGCCGCGGGCAAGTTCCCGGCGGTCTACTTCAACTACTTCCAGGGCGAGCCGTGGGTGGCCATCAACCAGCTCATCTCGACCAACGCGCTCTACAACCCGTTCAAGACGACGACGCCGGAGCTGCAGCAGCTCATCGACGCCGTGCAGACCGGCGGTGCGGAGTCCTCGGAGCTGGCGAAGAAGGTCAACGAGTACGTCACGGATGAGGCGTGGTTCGCGCCCGTCTATCGAATCGATCAGATCTACGTCTACAAGCCGGACGTGGTCTCGGTCGAGAAGCAGATCCAGTCCGCCGTGCCGGCGATCTACAACTACACCCCGGCAGGCTGACACCCGGATGCGGGGGCCTCGCGCCCCCGCATCCACCCCCGGACATTGGAGTCTTCTCGATGATCTCCTTCATCATCCGACGACTGATCTCAGGTGTGATCCTGCTGGTCGTCATCTGCGCGCTGGCCTACTCGCTGCTGTTCTTCAACGGCAGCAGCATCGCGCGCAACATCCTGGGCGATCAGGCGACGCCCGAGCAGGTGGCACTCAAGGAGCAGCAGCTCGGCTTGGACCAGCCGCTGCCCGTCCGCTTCTTCGACTGGGCGACCGGAGCCCTGACCGGTGACCTCGGGCGCAGCTGGTTCGGCACACTCACCGTGTCCGACGCCCTCGTCACCCGTGTACCGGTGACGCTCACCCTCGTCATCGTCTCGATCGTGCTCGTCGCGGTCTTCGCCACCATCCTGGGAACCGCGGCAGCGATCAAGCGCGGCTGGGTCGATCGGCTCGTCCAGGTCGGGGCGATCGTCGGCGACGCGATCCCCGGCTTCGTGCTGGCGATCGCACTGGTCACGATCTTCGCGGTGCAGCTGAAGCTCTTTCCCGCCGTCAGCAGCATCAGCCCCGGCGCCGGAATCGACGCCTGGGTCGCTTCGCTCACCCTCCCGGTGGTCGCGATCGTGCTGAACTACGTGACCGCGAGCGCGCAGCAGATCCGATCCGCGGTCATCGTCCAGCGCGAGCGCGACTTCGTGCGCACTCTCCGCAGTCGCGGCCTGGGCGAGCGAGAGATCCTGCTCAAACACGTGCTGCGCGGGGCGGCCCCCGCCGGGCTGACGGTGCTCAGCCTGCAGTTCGTCGGACTACTCGGCGGCGCGGTCATCATCGAGCGGATCTTCGCCATCCCCGGCATCGGACAGCTCGCCGTGGACGCGACGGTCAACGGCGACATCCCCATCGTCATGGGCGTTGTGCTCTACACCGTCGTGATCGTCATCATCGTCAATCTGCTGGTCGACCTCGCCAACGGCTGGCTCAACCCGAAGGTGCGCACCTCATGAGCTCCACGGTCGCGATCGCACTCGCTCCGCATGCCCCTCGTCGGCGCCCCGTCATCGTGCGGGTGCTCACCAATCCGCTCGGCGCCGTATCGCTCGTCGTCCTCGTCGCCGTCACCGTGATCGCCGCGCTCGCCGGAGTGCTGGCGCCGTACGGGCCCAACTTCGCCGAGGTCGGCAACACCCTCGCGCAGCCGGGTGTCGACCACCTGCTCGGCACCGACTCCGCCGGCCGCGACGTCTACAGCCGGCTCCTGTGGGGAGCCCAGCTCACCCTTCTGTCCGCCCTGCTCTGCGCCGCGGTCGCGATCGCGATCGGCCTTCCGGCCGGCCTGCTCGCCGGCTACTACGGGCGCTGGTTCGACACCGCGTCTAACTGGACGGCCAACCTGCTGCTGAGCCTGCCCGCGATCATCGTGCTGCTCTCGGTGCGCACGGCGCTCGGCCCCTCCGTCTGGCTGGCGATGGTGGTCTTCGGCATCCTGATCTCACCCGGCTACTACCGACTGACCCGCACCGCCGTGCAGTCGGTGCGCAACGAGCTCTACGTCGATGCCGCCCGCGTCTCCGGCCTGAGCGACGCGCGCATCATCGGGCGTCACGTGATGTCGGTCGTCCGTGCGCCGATCATCATCCAGACCGCCCTGGTCGCCGGTGTCGCGATCGCGATCCAGTCCGGTGTCGAGTTCCTCGGTCTCGGCAACCCCCAGGAGGTCACCTGGGGAGCCATGCTCAGCGAGGGGTTCCGCAACATCTACATCGCCCCGGGCCTCATCGTCTGGCCCGCCGTCGCCATCGGCGTCACTGTCGGCGCCTTCGTGCTGCTCGGAAACGCCCTGCGCGATGCGCTCGAAGACGCCCCCCGGGTCAAGGTGAATCGCAAAGCCGTCGAAGCCGCGCTCCAGACGGGCATCGTGACGGATGCGGTCGCCGGCGCGAACCTCGTCCTCCCGGTCGAGGAAACCCGGGAGGCGCCCACGCCGGCCTCGGTACTGTCATCGGCACCCGAGGGTCCGAGCGGGCCGCACCTGCTCGAAGTGCGCGACCTCGCGATCGGGTACCCCACGCCCGCCGGGACGATCACGCGCGTCGTCGAAGGAGTCACGCTCCACGTCGACCGGGGGGAGGTGCTGAGCATCGTCGGCGAATCCGGCTCGGGCAAGAGCCAGACGGCCTTCGCGATCCTCGGTCTGCTGCCCGACACCGCGCGCATCGTGGCCGGCTCCATTGTGATCGACGGTGTCCAGACGGTCGCCTCCGGAAGTGGGACGGTCTCGCAGAAGCGCATCGCCGCGCTGCGCGGACGGCGGGTCTCCTACATCCCGCAGGAGCCCATGTCGAACCTCGATCCGGCCTACACGATCGGCCACCAGCTGAGCCGTCCGATGGTAAAGCTCTTGGGCATCGGCAAATCCGAGGCGAAGAAGCGCGTGCTCGAGCTGCTCGAGCGGGTCGGCATCGCCGATCCCGCCCGCACGTTCGACCTGTACCCGCACGAGATCTCGGGCGGCATGGCTCAGCGCGTGCTCATCGCGGGAGCGGTGAGCTGCGGGCCGGACCTCATCATCGCCGACGAGCCCACGACGGCGCTGGATGTGACGGTTCAGGCGGAGGTGCTCGAACTCCTCCGCGAGATGCGCGACGAGCTGGGTGTGGCCATCGTGCTCGTCACCCACAACTTCGGCGTCGTCTCAGACCTGGCCGACCGGGTGGCGGTCATGCGACACGGACGGCTGATCGAGACGGGCGCGGTGCGCGACGTGCTGCGCGCCCCGCGCGAGGAGTACACCCGCACGCTGCTGGACTCGATGCTCGAGGGCAAGGAGCCCCTCCGGATGCTGACGAAGGAGGCCCGCGGATGAGCGGTGCACTGCTGGAGGTCGACTCGCTCGTCGTCTCCTACCCGGGAAAGGGATGGCGCAAGCCTGCGAGCGAGATCCTGCACGGCGTCTCGCTCGAGATCGCCGAGGGCCGCACGCTGGGTCTCGTCGGCGAGTCCGGTTCAGGAAAGACGACGATCGGTCGCGCCATCCTGGGACTCGCGCCCGTGACAGCCGGATCCATCCGCTTCGAGGGGGCCGAGATCTCCGGGGCCGGGCGTCGTCAGCGTCGCCGGCTGGCGCGCGACATCCAGGTCGTCTTCCAGGATCCGTACTCGTCGTTGAATCCGGCCATGCAGGTGGGGGATATCCTCGCCGAGCCCCTGATCACCCAGGCGCTCGGTCGGCGTGAGAGCGCGTCGCGGGTGCGTGCGCTGCTCGACCGTGTCGGTCTGCCCTCCGACGCCGTCGGTCGCCTGCCGCGGGAGTTCTCCGGCGGACAGCGCCAGCGCATCGCCATCGCGCGTGCGCTCGCTCTCCAGCCGAAGCTGATCGTCTGCGACGAGCCGGTCAGTGCGCTCGATCTGACGACGCAGGCGAAGGTGCTGGATCTCTTCCTCGAGATCCAGCAGGACATCGGGGTGTCCTACCTCTTCGTCTCGCACGACCTGGATGTCGTTCGCCACATCAGCCACGATGTCGCCGTTCTGTACCGGGGTGACATCGTCGAGCACGGCCCCGCCGCCCAGGTGACCACCGAGCCGTCGCATCCCTATACTCGACGGCTCCTGCTGGCGTCGCCCTCGCCGGACCCCGACGTGCAGCGCGAGCGCCGCCTGCTGCGTCAGGCGGCACGAATGGATGTGGACGCGGCATGAACCGCCGCTGGCTTAGGCTGAGGAACGGGGTGCCCGAATGAGCGCGCAGGCAGAGGCTGACGAACCTCGTCCCGGGGGTCGCAGTACCGGTGCGCCGACGATCTACGACATCGCCAAGATCGCGGGTGTAGCGCCCTCCACGGTGTCGCGGGCGTTCAGTCAGCCCGCGCGCGTGAACACCAAGACCGCGGAGCGCATTCACGAGGCGGCACGTGAGCTCGGCTTCCGGCTCAATCCGTTGGCCCGCGCTCTTCCGACGGGACGCACGCACACGCTGGCGCTGCTGGTGGCCGACATTACGAACCCGGTGGTGTTCGACATCATCCGTGGAGCGGCGCGCGAGGCGTCGCTCCACGACTACACCGTCATCATCTCCGAGTCGGAGGAGTCGAGCGAGCGCGAGCTCGTCGACGCGCAGCGCCTGCTGCCCTCGGTCGACGGGATCATCCTCGCGACCACGCGGCTCGACCCGCCCGCCATCCGCGCCCTCGCCAAGTCCAAGCGTCTGGTCACGATCAACCGCGACGTCGGCGAAGCGGTGGCGAGTGTCCTGCCCGATCTCAGCACCGGCGTCGACGAGGCGGTGGCGCATCTCGCCGGCCTCGGACACGAGGTGATCGGGTACGTCCCCGGTCCGACGTCATCCTGGATCAGCGAGCGTCGTGCCGCGGCGATCGCGCGCGCGGCAGATGCCCGGGGCGTCGAACTGGTCGAGTTCGCGAACACCGTGCCCACCCGAGAGGGCGGCGCAGCGATCCTCGACGACCTCCTGGAGTCGCCGGCCACGGCGATCATGGGCTACAACGACCTCATGATGCTGGGCGTGCTTCAAGCGGCAACCGCGCGGGGAGTGTCGATTCCGGGTGAGCTGAGTCTTGTGGGCTTCGACGACATCTTCGGAAGCGACTTCACCGTGCCCGCGTTGACGACCATCCGCTCACCGCTCGCCGAGGCGGGCAGGCGCGCCGTGCGCGCCGTCCTCGGCATCGAGGACCCCCGCGATCTCCTTCCCACCGAACTCGTCGTGCGCGACTCCACGGGCGCGCGCGCCTGACTCGTCCCCCCTTCTCCGGTCACCTCCGACACGACGGATGGCAACCGGTTGTACTCCGAGAGACTTCGAATGACAGACTTCACCGAGGATCGCCTGCTCCCCGTCGATCCGACGGCGCGCGCCATCGCTCGCGACCTGTACGCATCGGTTCGCGAACTGCCGATCATCTCGCCCCACGGTCACGTGGACGCCGGGACGATCCGGCGCGACGACGCGTGGACGGACCCGACGCAGCTGCTGATCACGTCCGACCACTACGTGACACGGCTGCTCCACGCCGGCGGCGTGAGCTACGAAGCGCTCGGATTGGATACCGGGCGCAGCCCCGGCGTCGAGGGGTGGCGCACCTTCGTCGACCACTGGCTCTCGTTCGCGGGAACCGCATCCGGATACTGGATCGAGCAGACGCTGCGCGCAGTGTTCGGCATCGAGGAGTCGTTGTCGTCCGAGAACGGCGACGCCGTGTATGCACGGATCGCCCAGCGCCTGACCGAGCCCTCATTCGCCCCGCGCGCGCTGTTCGAGACCTTCGGCATCGAGGCACTCGCGACGACCGACGATCCGCTCGACGACCTCGGCGACCACGCCGCCCTCGCGGCGGACCCCTCCTTCGGTGGACGGGTCATGCCGACCTTCCGGCCGGACCGCTATCTGGACCCCGAGGGCGCGGACTTCGAGGACGCCGTGACGGCACTCACCGCAGGCGTCGGCGCGACCACGTTCGCCGCGTATCTCGAGGCGCTGCGCGCGCGTCGGGAGCACTTCATCGCTCATGGCGCCGTCTCGGCGGATCACGGTGTAGCGGAGCTGCTGACGATCGATCTCACAGACGACGCCCCGGCCTTCTTCGACCGGGCGCTGCGGGGGAGCCTCTCGCCGTACGAGAGTCAACTGTTCCGCGGGCACATGCTGCTCGAGATGGGGCGCATGAGCGCCCGCGACGGACTGGTCATGACCATCCACCCGGGCGTGCGCCGCAACCACCACACGGCGGCGTATGAGCGGTTCGGCGCCGACCGTGGACATGACATCCCTCTCGCGACGCGGTTCACGGACGAGCTCCGCCCGTTGCTGCAGGAGGTCGGTCTCGTGCCCGGCATGCACATCGTGCTCTTCGCGGTCGATGAGACGACCTACTCCCGCGAGATCGCCCCCCTGGCGGGCTTCTACCCCTCGGTGTTCATCGGCGCACCGTGGTGGTTCCTCGATGCGCCGGATGCGGGGATGCGCTTTCGGGAGGCGATCACCGAGACGGCAGGTTTCACGCGAAACTCCGGGTTCATCGACGACACGCGCGCGTTCCTGTCGATCCCGGCACGTCACGACATGTCGCGCCGGCTCGACGCGGCGTTCCTGGCCCGGCTCGTCGTCCAGGGGCGCGTGCGCCCCGAGGCCGCGTTCCGGATCATCCACGACCAGGTCGACGCGCAGCCCCGGAAGGTCTTCAAGCTGTGAACGTTCGTCTCAGCAGAGGCGCGACCAGCCGCCCGTCGAAGCCCGTGCGCATGGTGCACCTGGGGCTCGGAGCATTCCATCGAGCCCACCAGGCGTGGTTCACGGCGATGGCGCCGGACGCGCCGGACTGGGGTATCGCCGCCTTCTCGGGGCGCCGCCCTGACGCGGCCGCCGTGCTCGCCGCGCAGGACGGTCTCTACACCCTCATCGAGCGTGCCGCGGAGGGAGATCGTGCGCAGATCATGGATCCTCTTTCGCAGGCGCATGACGGAGCGGATGTTGCAGCCCTCACGCGACTGGTGGCCGACCCGAACGTGTCGATCGTGACGCTGACCATCACGGAGGCGGGGTACGGAGCGAGCCGCACGGAGCTGAGCGAGGCGCTGCGTCGGGACCGGGCCATCCTGCGCGACCGCTTCGCCGACGCGCACCTGCGCGGCGGTGTCGACCCGGTCACGGCTCTCGGGCGACTCGCGCTCGGACTCGAGGCGCGTCGGCGCGCGGAGGCGGGCGGGATCACGATCATCTCGTGCGACAACCTGCCCGACAACGGCGGCGTCACGCGCGACCTGTTGCGGATGCTGCTGGAGCCGGCGGGCGCTCAGGCTCTCGAGCAGTTCGACGAGCTCGTCGGCGTCGCCTCCGCATCCGTGGATCGCATCACGCCGCGCACGACGGATGCCGATCGGGACGACGCGCTGCGGCTCACCGGCTACTCGGATGCCGCGCCGGTGGTCACCGAGCCCTTTGCCGACTGGGTCATCGCGAACGCCTTCCGTGCGCCGCGCCCGGATTGGGAATCCGCCGGCGTCAGGATCGTCCAGGATCTGGAGCCGTTCGAGCGCCGCAAGCTCTGGATGCTCAACGGCGCCCATACGCTGCTCGCCACGGCGGGTCGGGCGCGCGGGCATGAAACCGTGGATGCGGCGATGAGCGACCCTGTCGTGAGCGGTTGGGTGGAGCGACTGTGGGATGACGCGATCCGTCATCTTCCCACCGAGCTCGATGCCGAGGAGTACCGCACCCGTCTGCGCTCGCGATTCACGAACGGCAGGATCCGGCACCTCCTCGACCAGATCGCGCTCGACACCGAAACGAAGTTGCGCGTGCGCTTGATCCCCCTCATCCGCGCGGAACGCGCTGAGGGGCGGTCCGCGGATGCCGCCACTCGCGCGGTCGCATCATGGGTCGCCGGCTCCGCTCGCCACCAGGGAGTGGGCGTCGGCGATGTGCGGGCGGTGCTGGCCGAGCTGGATGAGGAGCTCGCGGGCGACGGAACGTACGTGGACGCGCTCACCGAGGCGGTGCGCGAAGAGCTTTCTGCCGGACAGGCCGCCGGGTCCCGGGTGGTCGTTCGATGAGCGCTGTGGGGACATCTACGAGAGGAAAGACGACATGCTGACACCGCGTTCGAGTCGGAGCCGCGACCTGCGGTCGCTCGATGGACTGTGGGCTTTCGCGCTCGACACCGAGGTGGGGGAGCGCCCGTGGGAGACGCCGCTGCCGGTGACCCGCGTGGCACCCGTGCCTGCCAGCTACAACGACATCTTCCTGGAGCCGGAGATCCGAAACCACGTGGGTGTGGTCTGGTACCAGCAACGGGTCGACATCCCCGCGGGGTGGGAAGGGCGGCGGATCGCGCTGCGGGTCGACGCCGCCACCCACGCCGGCACCGTCTACGTCGACGGGCGCCGTCTCGCCCACCACGAAGGCGGCTACACGCCGTTCGAGGTGGAGCTGACCGAGGTCGTCGCCCCGGGGACGTCGGCGCTTGTGACGATTGCCGTCGACAACCGGCTCACCCAGGCCACCATCCCGCCCGGGGTTGTCGGCGAGGGACCGGACGGGCGCGAGACGCAGCGCTATCGGCACGACTTCTTCAACTACGCCGGCCTCGCCCGCAGCGTGCGGCTGATCTCGACGCCACGTGAGTACATCGCGGACATCGTCGCTGTCACCGACGTGCAGGGCTCCGACGCGAGCGTCGACTACACGGTGGCCGTCGACGGCGGGCGATCCGAGGTGCACGTGGAGGTGCTCGACGAGGACGACGTCGTCGTGGCGGCGTCCGAGGGCGCGAGCGGTCGTCTCGAGATCGCCGATGTGCACCTGTGGCAGCCGGGGGCCGCCTACCTGTACCGCATGCGTGTGCGTCTGGGGGACGACGGTGACGTCTACGAGCAGCCCATCGGCGTGCGCACCGTCGAAGTCGTCGGGCAGCGGTTCCTCATCAACGGCGCACCGTTCTACTTCACCGGGTTCGGCAAACACGAGGACTCGCCCATCCGGGGCAAGGGGCATGACGCCGCCGTCCTGGTGCACGACTTCCAGCTCATGCGCTGGATCGGTGCGAACTCGTTCCGGACCTCTCACTACCCGTATGCCGAGGAGTGGCTGGACTACGCTGACCGGCACGGCATCGTCGTGATCGACGAGACGGCTGCGGTGGGTCTCAACATCAACATGGTGGCGGGATTCAACGGAGACCGGCCCGAGCCGACGTTCTCGCCCGACGCGATGAACGACCGCACGCAGGCCGCGCACGCCGCCGCCATCCGGGAGCTGATCGCGCGTGACAAGAACCATCCCTGTGTCGTGATGTGGTGCATCGCCAACGAACCGGCCTCGAGCGAGGAGGGCTCTCGCGGGTACTTCGAGCCGCTGGTCGCACTGACCCGTGAGCTGGATCCGACCCGCCCGGTGACCTTCGCGAACCAGGGTGCGGCACGCTTCGACAACGACAAGATCGTCGACCTCTTCGACATCGTCTGCCTGAACCGCTACTACGGCTGGTACCAGATGACCGGCGACTTGAGCGCGGCGGAGCAGGCGCTCGAGACGGAGTTGCGTGGGTGGCAGAGCACCTGGGACAAGCCGATCATCATGACCGAGTACGGCGTGGACACGATGGCGGGCCTGCACTCCGCGCATCCCGGCCCGTGGAGCGAGGAGTACCAGATCGACTTCCTCGCGATGTACCACCGTGTCTTCGATCGTGTCCCGGCGGTCGTCGGAGAGCAGATCTGGAACTTCGCGGACTTCCAGACCACGAGCGGCGTGGTTCGCGTCGACGGCAACAAGAAGGGCGTGTTCACCCGCGATCGCCGCCCCAAATCGGTGGCGCGGAGCCTCAGGGAGCGGTGGACCGCCATCGGAACGACCCACGAGAAGAAGGAGAGCGGCGCATGATCATCGAGAAGGCCGAAGTCATCGTCACCAGCCCCGACCGGAACTTCGTCACCCTGAAGCTGACGACGGATGAGGGGATCACCGGTCTCGGCGACGCGACGCTGAACGGGCGTGAGCTCGCGGTCGTCGCCTACCTCCGCGATCATGTCGCGCAGTTGCTCATCGGACGCGACGCCTCGCGGATCGAGGACACCTGGCAGTTCCTGTACCGGTCGGCGTACTGGCGACGCGGACCGGTCACCATGGCAGCCATCGCCGCCGTCGACATGGCGCTGTGGGACATCAAGGGCAAGCAGGCCGGGCTCCCCGTCTACCAGCTGCTCGGCGGCGCATCCCGCAACGGCCTGCTCGCCTACGGGCACGCCTCGGGAAAGACGACCGAGGAGCTGTTCGACTCGGTGCGTGCGCACCAGGAGCAGGGTTATCGTGCCATCCGCATCCAGACCGGCGTCCCCGGCCTGAAGTCGATCTACGGCATCGCCTCGAACGCCACCTATGAGGCGAACACCGGTGTGCGCTATGACCACGAGCCCGCTCAGCGCGGCGCGCTGCCCAACGAGGAGGACTGGGACACCCGCAGCTACCTGCGCCACGTGCCGACGGTGTTCGAAGCCGTCCGCAACGAGTTCGGCCCGAGCTGCCGCTCCTGCACGACGCGCATCACCGTCTGACCCCGATCCAGGCCGCGAAGCTCGGCAAGTCGCTCGAGCCCTACGACCTGTTCTGGCTGGAGGACGTGTCACCGGCCGAGAACCAGGAGGCGTTGCGTCTGGTGCGTCAGCACACGACGACGCCGCTGGCCATCGGAGAGATCTTCAACACCGTCTGGGACTACCAGCAGATCATCCGCGAGCAGCTCATCGACTACGTGCGCTCCGCCGTCACCCACACCGGGGGCATCAGCCACCTCAAGAAGGTGCTCGACTACGCAGCCCAGTACCAGATCAAGTCGGGGATGCACGGACCCACCGACATCTCGCCGGTCGGGATGGCGGCCGCGATGCACCTCGGCCTGTCGATCCACAACTTCGGCATCCAGGAGTACATGAAGCACGGCGCGAAGACCGACGCGACCTTCGAGCAGTCCTTCACCTGGCGGGACGGATTCCTGCACCCCGGTGACAAGCCGGGGCTCGGAGTGGAGCTGAACCTCGACGAGGCGGGGAAATACCCGTACGAGCAGGCATACCTGCCGTACAACCGCCTCGCCGACGGCACCGTGCACGACTGGTGAGTGAGATGCCGCTCCCGCGGCGGATCTGCGTGATGGGGGTCTCCGGCGCGGGGAAGACGACCACGGCGACGGCGCTCGCGTCGCGCCTGGGTGCCGTCTTCCTCGACGCCGACGATCTGCATCCGGCGGCGAATGTCGCGAAGATGGCGGCGGGTGTCGCGCTCGACGACGATGACCGCGCGCCGTGGTTGCGGGCGGTCGGGGAGGCGGTGGCCGAGCACGAGCATGTCGTCGTCGCCTGCTCGGCGCTCAAGCGCCGCTACCGCGACCTGCTTCGTGACACCGCGCCGGATCTCATCTTCGTGCTGCTCGTGCCGTCGGACGACGAGCTCGCCCGACGGCTCGCGGCGCGCGAAGGACACTTCATGCCGGTGAGTCTGCTGCGCTCGCAGCTCGCCACCCTCGAACCGCTGGGGCCGGATGAGGCGGGCGTCACGGTGGATGTGTCGGGCGCCGGTGTCGACGCTGTCATCACCGCCGTCGTCGATGGGCTGGGAGCGGCGGACTCGGGCGGGGTTACGCTCGCCGTGTGAGCGCGATCCTCGACGACCTCGTCTTTCGTCCGGCCCGTGTCGAGGACGCTGCCCGCATCCTCGCGTTCTGGGCGGAGGCGGCGGAGAACGATGCTCGTCCGTCCGACGACGCCGCGACGGTGGAGACACTGGTCCGCCGGGACGCGACGGCTCTGGACCTCGCCGTCCAGCAGGAGCGCGTGGTCGGCACGCTCATCTCCGGCTGGGACGGATGGCGGGCGCATCTCTACCGACTCGCGGTGCACCCGGAGGCGCGGGGTCGGGGGATCGCCGGTGAGCTGCTTCGCCGAGCGGAAGACCGAGTGGCGCGGCTGGGAGCGCGGCGGCTCGACGCGATGGTTCTGGAGCAGAACAGCCTCGGACAGTCCTTCTGGGCTGCGGTCGGCTTCTCCTCGCAGTCCGAGTGGCGGCGCTGGGTGCGCTCGATCGACGATCTATAGGGTTGCCGCATGGGTTCTTCGACAGCGGGTCGGACCGCTGCGCAGCCGGCATCCCCCTCCGGCATGGTCGAGGTCGATGCGGTGCGCGTCGTCTCCGGTGATGTCACGCTGCTCGACACGATCAGCTGGCGTATGGATGCGGGCACGGCGCTGGCCGTGCGGGGCGGCAACGGATCCGGGAAGACGACGCTCCTGCGTGTTCTGGCCGGTATGCAGACACCCTCCGCCGGTTCCGCGCGCATCGCCGGGGCGACCATCTCGCAGCGCGACCGCACCTATCGCCGACGTGTCGCGGCGATGATCGGGCTCCCGCCCTTCGCTCCCGATCTCACCGTGCTCGAGCACGTCCGACTCGTCGCGGTGACGTGGTTCACGCCGGAGGAGGCCGATGCCCGAGCGCGCGCCGTACTCGGCGAGCTCGGTCTGCAGACGCTGCACGAGCGGTTCCCCCATGAGCTGTCGTCGGGGCAGACGCAGCTTCGGCCTGGCGCTCGTGCTCGTGCGTCCCGCCGACGTGCTGATCCTCGACGAACCCGAGCAGCGCCTCGACCCCGAGCACGTGGATGCGGTCATCGCCGCGCTGCGGTCGCGGCGGGATGCGGGAGCCACTCTCGTGATCGCGACGCACCACCCGCGGCTCGCGGAGCTCGTCGCCGACGAGTCGGTGCACCTGGAGCGCGTCGCGTGAGCGGCAGTGTGCGCACCGCCGTCGCCCTGTGGCGGCAGCGAGGCACCCGGAGCGGCGGGGAGCGGGCCTTCACCGTCTACCTGCTCGTGCTGGTCGCCCTCGTGGCGGTGGCACCGGTCGCGCGTGCGGTCTGGCTGGGGGCGTCAGGGCCCGGCGGACTCGCGCTGTTCGCGGATCCGCGCGCTCCCCGCGTGATCGCGCTGGTGACCTCGGTGGTCTGGGCCGCTGCGCTGGCAGGAGGGCCCTCGCGCGGCCCGGCGCTCCGTCCGTCCGCCCTCACATACGCGCTCGGCGCCAGTGCCCTTCCTCGGTCGCGCGCCTTTCTCGGGCCGGTGCTGGCCTCCGGCTTCGTCTCGATCGGCCTGTGGACCGCGGCGGCGGTGCTGGCGGGCGGGAGCCTTGCGGCGAACGGTTTGGCTTCCGCGGATGCCGTCGTGGGGTTCGCGGCGACGGGTGCCCTGGGCGGTGCGGTCACGATCTGCGCCTGGCTGCTCGGGCAGGCGCTGCCGCGCCTCGCCCTCCCCGCGGCGGGTCTCGTTCTCGGTCTGGGAGCGGTGGCGGTCGCCGTTCCCACAGCGGGCATCGTGACCCCCATGGGCTGGGTCGCCGCCGCGTATCCGCTCGGCGGTGACACGAGCGGCCTCCTCCCGCTGACGGCCCTCGCGCTCGCGCTCGCGGCGTCCGCGCCGTGGCTGCTGGACCGGTTGCGGACGGACGAGCTGCTCGCGCAGGCGGCCCGCGCGGATGCGGCGCAGACGTCGGCGGTCGGGCTGGATCTCGGACAGGCCGCGGACGTCTACCGTGCCCGACCCGCGCGCGGCCGCCGCCGGCGAGCCCTCGGTTCACGCGGCCCGCTGTGGGTGCTCATCCTGCGCCGGGACGCGGTCGGGTCCTTGCGCACACCCCTGCGACTCGCGCTCGGGGCGGCGGCGCTGGCGCTCGCCGGCGTGCTTGCGGTGATCTCGATCGCCCCCGGCGCGCCGACGCTTGTGCTCGGCGCTGTCGCCGGAGTCCTCTCCTTCGCGGGCCTCGGGCCGGTGACCGACGGCATCCGTCACGCCGCGAGTGCTGCTGCCGACGTACCGCTCTACGGGGTGACGGACGCGTCGCTCGTCGCGCTCCACGCACTGTTCCCGCTCGTGGCCGCGATCGCCCTTGCGACGCTCGCCGCCGGGCTCACCGCAGCGGCCTCGGCGGTGGGGGTGGTGACCGTCCTGGCCGTCGCGCTCCTGGTGCTGATGGCGCTCGCTCTTCGCCTCGCGACGGCGCTGAAGGGGCCGATGCCGGTGGCGCTGCTCGCCCCCGTGTCGACGCCGATGGGGGATCCGATGGCCGGCGTGCGGCTCGTGTGGGCGCTGGATGCGGCCGTACTGGCCGCGGCGTCCGGAGCGGCGATCGTGCTCCTTCCTGCGGCCCCGGTGGCGACCTGCGCACTGGCGGGTGTGATCGCCGCCATGATCGCCGTGCGCTGGCGCGGCCAGCGCTGAACCGGCCGCGTGCGGCCCGAGTAGCGGGTGGGCGCGTAGGCTCGAGGGCTATGGCTGCCGGCGCGACGATGTACACGTTCGATGTGACGCTGTCGGATGTGGACCGCGGGGTGTACGAGCAGTTCACGGTGCGGGCGGCGCGCCATCCCTCCGAGACGGATGCGTTCATGCTGACCCGGGTGCTGGCATTCTGCCTGGAGTACGAGGAGGGCGTCGCTTTCAGCGAGGGGATCTCGCAGGCCGAGGAGCCCGCGGTGCTCGTGCGGGACGCGACGGGCGCGATCACGGCATGGATCGAGGTCGGTGCCCCGGATGCGGCGCGGCTGCACTTCGGCAGCAAGCTCGCCGGTCGGGTGGTGGTCTACACCCACCGCGATCCGGCGAAGGTCGCCGCCGCGTGGGACGGCAAGAAGATCCACCGGGGCGATGCGATCCGCCTGGTCAGCTTCACGCCGGGGTTCATCGAGGAGGCTCGCCCCGCTCTCGAGCGCCGCAACACCGCGACGGTCTCCGTCGTGGAATCCCGCCTCTATCTCGAGCTGAACGGCACGGCCGTCGACGCGGAGGTCATCGCGCAGCCCGCGCAGTAGCGCCGCTCAGCGGGCAGCGAGCACCCGGGCCAGCCGATCGGCGAGACCCGGTGCCGAGTCCGACGGCAGCGCCGCCACCGGCCACCACGCCACCGCATCCGATTCGTCGCTGACGACGAGAGGAACGGCGAGGTCCGAAACGCGGCCCGTGACGCCGATGTCGAGGTGCGACGCGCACCGGCCGAACCCGCCGCCGAGGGCGTGATGGTCCAGATCCGCCACCACCACGCCGTCCAGCCGCGCTGCGGGCACTCCGGTCTCCTCGTGCAGCTCGCGCAGTGCGGCACCTTCCACGGAGGTGTCGCCCGCCTCCAGGTGCCCGCCGGGCTGCACCCAGAACCTGCCCTTGCCGTGGAAGCACAGCAGCACGTGCGCGGCGTTCTCGTCGAACACGAAGGCGCTCGCCGTGACGTGCGTCGGCGGGCCCGAGCGCTCCAGGGCCGCCTGGCCGTGATCGCGCAGCGCGGTGACGAAGTCCGCACGCGTCGCGGCCTCCGCCTCGTCGCGCGTGCGCCAGGCGTCGACGGCGGCGGTGACGGATGCGAGGAGGGCGCTCATCCCTCGACGGTAGGCGATGCGCGTACTCCTCGGCGCCGCCGAGGTCAAGGTTCCATCGGGGTGCGCGGGGCGGGAGTAGGAATATCGGCGGCAGGGGCAGCGGTGCCGCCTGCGGAAGGAGTGAGCCATGTCGCTGCAGCCCACCGAGATCCGATCCCTCGTCCCCGCCCGCATGGATCGCCTGCCGTGGTCGAGATTCCACTGGATGATCGTGGTGGGCTTGGGCTTCTCGTGGATCCTCGACGGACTCGAAGTGCAGATCGTCGCGGCGACGGGATACGCGGCGACCCTCGGCATGGGCTCGTTCGAGGTGGGGCTCGCCGCCACCTTCTACCTGCTGGGGCAGGTCACCGGCGCCCTCGTGTTCGGACGATTGACCGACAAGCTCGGGCGCAAGAACCTCTTCCTCATCTCCCTCGCGATCTACCTCGTCGGCAGCGCCGTCGCCGGCCTCGCCTTCGCCCCGTGGTTCTTCTACATCTGGCGCTTCGTCGCCGGGGCGGGCATCGGCGGCGAATACGCCGCGATCAACTCGGCCATCGACGAGATCATCCCCGCCAAGTACCGCGGACGCGTCGACATCGCGATCAACGGCACCTACTGGGGCGGCGCGGCGCTCGGCGCTGTGGCCAGCTCCTTCTTCCTGAACCAGGACATCTTCGCGGAGGACCTCGGCTGGCGGCTGAGCTTCTTCGTGGGGCCCGTGCTGGGCATCCTCATCATCTGGCTGCGTCGCCACATCCCGGAGAGCCCGCGGTGGCAGATGACGCACGGACGCGAGGAGGAGGCCGAGCGCGGCGTCGACGAGATCGAGGAACGCATCCGCAAGGAAGGCAAGGAGATCCCGCCCGTCGACGAGAGCAAGGCGATCGTCGTCAAGGAGTACGGTCGCGTGCCGTTCCTCGTGATCGCCAAGGTGCTGTTCCGTCAGTACCCCCGGCGCACTCTGGTCGGGGTGACGATGATGGTGACGCAGTCGTTCCTGTACAACGCGATCTTCTTCACCTATGCGCTCGTACTCGAGAACTTCTACGACGTCCCACCCGCGTCCGCATCGCAGTACTTCATCGTCTTCGCGCTCGGCAACCTGGCCGGCGCGCTCGTGCTGGGGCACTTCTTCGACACGTGGGGCCGGCGACGGATGCTGTTCGGCACCTACGTGCTCGCCGGGCTCATCCTGCTGGTCAGCGCCTTCCTGTTCCACGTCGGCGCTTTGGATGCGGTGACGCACACGATCTTCTGGTGCGCATCGTTCTTCTTCGCCTCCGCCGGGGCGTCGGCGGCGTATCTGACCGTGAGCGAGATCTTCCCGTTGGAGCTGCGCAGCCAGGTGATCTCCTACGTCTTCTCGATCGGCCAGCTCGTCGGGGCCGCGGCGCCCGCGCTCTACGGGGCCCTGATCGGGAACGGATCGGATCGAGGGCCGCTCTTCTGGGGATACGTGCTCGGCTCCGCGGTGATGATCCTCGGCGGTGTGGTGTGCGGCATCTTCGGCGTCAGCGCCGCCGGCAAGTCGCTCGAGGACATCGCCGATCCGCTCTCCCTGGTCGACGCGAAGGGCAGGGGTCGCGAATGACTCGGCGGTTCTCAGCCGTCCTGGCGGCGCAGCGCGCGCAGGCGCGGGAAGCTCTCACGCCACGACGCACGTGCAGCGGGGATGTCGCCGACCAGCACGACCGCAGCCGGGGAGCGCGTGTCTCCCAGCGCGTAGCCTTCGGGGAGGTCGTCCACGAGCTGCCCGGCTCGGGGTCCGCCGTCCAGCATGTACATCCCGGCAGGATAGCGCGCGGCGATATCGGGGGGCCGAGGGGTTGCGCAAAACCGCGTCGTCGTTCTCTGCCCCGGGTTGTGGTCCTCCCGCCGCTCGGCGAGGATGGTCGCTAGAGAGACTAGTAGTTAATCCAGGAGCGGAGTGACATGGCGGGCGCGACGGCAGAGGAACGCACCATCGATCCGGCGGTCTCGGCCATCGAACGGCTGAGACTCGCCGAGGCCAGCCTCAGTCGCCGTCGCCAGACCGCCTGCGGCCCGAGCGAGAACGCGCGCGCCGCGATGCGTCTCATCCTCGAACGCGCGGATGCGGGCGAGGATCTCACCCCCGGCGACATCGCGGAATATCTGGGTGTCTCGCCTGCGGCGGTCAGCGGCATCCTCGACAAACTCCACGCCGGCGGGCTCGTGACCTTCCGGATCAACCCGGACGATCGCCGCAGCAAGCTCGTCGTTCCCTTCGACCGCGACACCGACATCGACGATCTGGATCCGGTGGGCGCCCGCATCCGCGAAACCGTCGGGGAGCTCGACCCGGATACGTCGGCGGCGGTGGTTCAGCTGATGGAGAAGATCACGCAGGCTGTCGATGCGGAGTGTCGCTGACCGCCGGCTCGGGCGACAGCGTCAAGCCGTGAGGTCCATTGGCCTCGGCCATCATGGCGTCCACCCACTCCCGGTTGAGGGCGGGGTTGCGGCTGCCGTAGAAGGCGAACACCAGGGAGATGCCCGGGTGCACCCAGAGGCTGCGGGTACCGATGCCGCTGGTGTCGGCCAGGTGCAGCAGGAACGGCTCGCCGCGGCGCAGCTTGTTCATGAAGACGAGGCGCAGGTGGGCGAGGGCCCGGTCGTCGATGTCGAAAGACTGGCTTCCACCGTCGTAAAGTAACTGGCCCATTGCCCTAAGGTAACCCCGGGTGGGCGCTTAACTAATTCTGTTTAACTAGCTTAACTACTGTGGGTATCGTGCCGGAACCGGCGGGGGAGGACGACCCAGAGCCCGATCACGAGCACGGCGCCCACGACGAGGGCTATCGCGCCCGCCGCCCGGCCGAGCACGACATCCACGATGAGGGCAGTGACCCCGAGGCTGAGCAGGGCGATCACGGCGAGGTCGACCGCGATGATCCGCGCGGCGACCCGCACGAGCGCCGGTTTCATCCGGCGCGCGAAGACGGTCCGGTGCAAGGTGACGGGAGCGAGGGCGAGGAGGGTCGAGAGGCCCGCGAGCACGACGAGCGAGATGTAGAGAGCGACCTGCAGGCCGTCGAGGTCGGTGAAGCGGGGCTGGAAGGCGACGGCGAGCAGGAACCCGGTGAGGATCTGGGTGCCGGTCTGCATCACGCGAAGCTCCTGCATGAGTTCGTCCCAGTTGCGATCCGCCCGCTCGTTCGCGCTCTCGTCGCGACCGTCTCCCGGTACGGCATCGTGCGCTCGCTCCGACATGTCGCCTCCCTCCCGGACGTGACTAGCAGATCGTTCGTTCGGCTGCCAGGGGCACCCGGATGTCGGAGGTGCGACGCAAGCTTTCGGATGTGGAAGCTCACACGATGATCCAGCAGGTGCCCGCCGCGGCGCCGCGGGCGCTGTGGGTGCAGGTCGAAGACGGACTCCACGTCGCCAGCACCGCGTCCGCGTTCGTCGGCACCGTCACCGAGAAGGCGAACGGCTTCGAGGCCGTCGACGGGCTCGGCACCTGCCGAGGTGTCTTCGGCAGCATCGACGACGCCAAGGCGGTGCTCGAGGCGGCCGCCTACGCCGACGCGATCCTCTGACGCGTCAGGCGATCGTCACCGCGGTTCCGTAGGCGCAGACCTCCACGCCCCCGGTGTCGCCATAGTCGTTCGTCTCGAACCGGAACGCGACGACGGCGTTGGCACCCTTCTGCTGGGCCTCCGCAGCCAGGCGCGACAGTGCCTCGGTGCGGGTCTCCTGCAACAGCTCGGTGATGCCCTTCAACTCGCCACCGGCGAGAGCCTTGAACGACGCGCCGATGTTCGAGCCGATATGGCGCGAGCGCACGGTGAGGCCGAAGACCTCGCCGTGCACCTCGGTGATCGTGCGACCGGGGATGTCGTTCGTTGTGACGATGATCATGCGCCACACCCTAGGGCAGGGCGTCGCTCGGGCGACAGGGTGTCTGCGAGGAGCGCGGCGGATGAGAAGGGCGTGAGGATCCGCACGGCGGGCGTTCGGATTCCGTAAGGACGACGGGATGCGGCCCGCCCAGGGCGTTCGATCGACGAGTGCCCCGAGTGGGGCGCCCGCGCCGACTGCGCGGCCTTGTCCCCTGGAGAGTCCCGTGCTCGATCTCGTCTACGTTCTCGCGACGCTCGCGCTCTTCGCGCTCGTCGCCCTCGTGCTGAAGGGGGTCGACGCCCTGCAGGCGGGCGACCGCGCGACGACCCGTCACGCCGCCGCCACCCGGAGCGAGCGCGCATGATCGTCATCTCCCTCGTCGCCGCGGCGCTGGCCGTCGCTGCCGTCGTCTATCTCGTGATCGCGCTCGTGCGCCCGGAGAAGTTCTGATGGATGCGGAGTCGATCACCTTCGGCGTCCTTCAGATCGCGACCCTGCTGCTGGCGCTCGGGCTCGCCTACCGGCCGCTCGGCGATCTCATCGCCTTCGTCTTCACCTCGCCCCGGCATGCGCGGATCGAACGCGGCGTCTACCGTGTGATCGGCGTCGACGCGGATGCGGAGCAGAGCTGGCAGGCCTACGCGCGCGGCGTGCTGATCTTCTCGGCGGCCGGTGTGCTGCTGGTCTACCTCCTGCAGCGCACGCAGCAGTTCCTCCCGTACGCGCTGGGCCTTCCTGCGGTGCCGGAGGGGCTCGCGTTCAACACCGCCGTCTCCTTCGTCACCAACACGAACTGGCAGTCGTACTCGCCCGAGGCCACGCTCGGCTACACCGTGCAGTTCGCGGGGCTGGCCGTGCAGAACTTCCTCTCGGCGGCCGTCGGGCTCGCCGTCGCCATCGCCCTCGTGCGCGGCTTCGCGCGGCGCGGATCCGGAACGATCGGCAACTTCTGGGTCGATCTCGTTCGCGGAGTCGGCCGCATCCTGCTGCCCCTCGCGATCGTGGCGGCGATCGTGCTCATCATCGGCGGAGTCGTGCAGAACGTCGCGGGGTTCACCCCCGTCGACACCATCGGCGGTGCGGTGCAGAACCTGCCCGGCGGCCCCGTCGCCTCGCAGGAGGCCATCAAGGAGCTCGGCACGAACGGCGGCGGCTTCTTCAACGCCAACTCCGCGCATCCCTTCGAGAACCCGACCCCGTGGACCAATCTCTTCGAGATCTTCCTCATGCTCGTGATCCCCGTGTCGCTGCCTCGCGCCTTCGGTCGGATGGTGGGTGACAACCGTCAGGGGTACGCCATCCTCGCGGTGATGGGGACGCTGTTCGCGGTGTCGCTGTCACTGATGACCTGGTTCGAGGTGCAGGGCTTCGGCAGCGCGCCGCAGCTGGCGGGCGGGGCGATGGAGGGCAAGGAGACGAGGTTCGGCATCTGGGCGTCCACCCTGTTCGCCACCTCGACGACCGTCACCTCCACGGGTGCGGTCAACTCGATGCACGACTCCTTCACCGCGGGCGGCGGCGCCATGGCGATGATCAACATGATGCTCGGCGAGGTCGCGCCGGGCGGCGTCGGGTCGGGGCTGTACGGGATGCTGATCCTCGCCGTGATCGCGGTGTTCATCGGCGGCCTGCTCGTAGGCCGTACGCCCGAGTACCTCGGCAAGAAGATCGGTCCCAGCGAGATCAAGCTCGCGAGCCTGTACATCCTGGTGACTCCCGTGCTCGTGCTCGCCGGCACCGCGTTGAGCTTCGCTCTGCCGGGCGTGCGCGACGACGTCGAGTCCACCTCGATCCTCAACCCCGGGCTGCACGGCTTCAGCGAGGTGCTCTACGCGTTCACCTCGGCGGCCAACAACAACGGCTCCGCGTTCGCAGGCCTCACCGCGAACACCCCGTGGCTCAACACCGCTCTCGGCGTCGTGATGCTGCTCGGACGCTTCGTCCCGATCGTGCTGGTGCTGGCGCTCGCGGGCTCGCTCGCCGCGCAGGAGCGCATTCCCGGCACCTCGGGCACCCTCCCGACCCACCGGCCGCAGTTCGTCGGCCTCCTCGTGGCCGTGAGCGTGCTCATCACCGCACTCACCTATTTCCCCGTTCTCACGCTGGGTCCCCTGGCGGAAGGGCTTCTGTGACCATGTCCCCACTTCCCGCATCCCCCGATCTCGCCCGTCCGACCGAACCCGCGACCCCCAGCGGCGCGCAGGGCCCCCGTCGCGCGTTCGGCGCGGCGCAGATCGCCGTGGCATTGCCCGGCGCGCTCGCCAAGCTCAACCCCGCAGCGCTGTGGCGCAACCCCGTCATGTTCCTCGTGTGGGTCGGCGCCGCCCTCACGACCGTCATCGCGATCGCGGAGCCCTTCCTCGGCGGCCCCGAGAGCACAGGCGGCTCGGTCGTCCCGTTCGGCTTCACGTGGGGGATCGCCCTCTGGCTGTGGCTCACCGTGATCTTCGCGAACCTCGCCGAGGCCGTCGCCGAGGGGCGCGGCAAGGCGCAGGCGCAGGCGCTGCGCTCGACGCGCACGAGCACGATGGCCCGGCGCCTGCTCGCCTATGACCCCGAGCGCGACCGCGCAGCCGAGAAGACGGCGACGACCGAGGTCGCCTCGAGCGAGCTGACCCTCGGCGACGTCGTCGTGGTGTCGGCGGGTGAGCTCATCCCGGGCGACGGCGACATCGTGTGGGGCATCGCGACCGTCGACGAGTCCGCCATCACGGGCGAATCGGCGCCCGTCGTGCGCGAATCCGGCGGCGATCGCAGTGCCGTCACCGGCGGCACCCGGGTGCTCAGCGACCGCATCGTCGTGCGCATCACCTCCCGCCCCGGCGAGACCTTCGTCGACCGCATGATCGCGCTCGTCGAGGGCGCCTCGCGCCAGAAGACGCCCAACGAGATCGCCCTCAACATCCTGCTGGCGAGCCTGTCGATCGTGTTCGTGGTCGTCGTGCTGACGCTGAACCCGATCGCGTCCTACGCGGCCCCCGTCTCGGTGCCGGTTCTCGTGGCGCTGCTCGTCTGTCTGATCCCGACCACGATCGGAGCCCTCCTCTCCGCGATCGGCATCGCCGGCATGGACCGTCTCGTGCAGCGCAACGTGCTCGCGATGTCGGGCCGTGCCGTCGAGGCGGCGGGCGATGTCACGACACTGCTGCTGGACAAGACCGGCACGATCACCTACGGCAACCGCCGCGCCACCGCGTTCGTCGCGCTGCCGCAGATCGATGCGCAGGAGCTGGCCCGGACGGCCGCGCTCTCCTCGCTCGCCGACCCGACCCCCGAGGGCACCTCCGTCGTCGACCTCGCCCGCACGCAGGGCATCGACGCCGTCGAACCGGAGGGTGCGGTGGTCGTGCCCTTCACCGCGCAGACCCGGATGAGCGGGCTCGACCTTCCCGACGGCACCCGCATCCGCAAGGGCGCCGGCTCCGCGATCATCGCGTGGGTCGAGTCGGAGGGGAGCGTGATCGCCACGGCGACCAGGGCGCAGCTGACCAGCGAGGTCGAGGCGATCTCGTCCGCCGGCGGCACGCCGCTCGTCGTCGCGGTGGCGGATGCGGCGGGCACCCGCATCCTGGGCGTCATCCACCTCAAGGACATCGTCAAGGAGGGGCTCCGCGAACGCTTCGACGAGCTGCGTGCGATGGGCATCCGCACCGTGATGATCACGGGCGATAACCCGCTCACCGCCCGGGCGATCGCCGCCGAGGCCGGCGTCGACGACTACCTCGCCGAAGCCACCCCCGAGGACAAGCTGGCCCTCATCCGCAAGGAGCAGGCCGGCGGCAACCTCGTGGCCATGACCGGTGACGGCACGAACGACGCGCCCGCCCTCGCGCAGGCGGATGTGGGGGTTGCGATGAACACGGGGACGTCGGCCGCGAAGGAGGCTGGCAACATGGTCGACCTCGACAGCGACCCGACCAAGCTGATCGACATCGTCCGCATCGGCAAGCAGCTGCTCATCACCCGCGGCGCCCTCACGACGTTCTCGCTCGCGAACGACGTCGCGAAGTACTTCGCGATCATCCCGGCGATGTTCATGGGCGTCTTCCCCGGACTGGCGGCGCTGAACGTCATGCAGCAGCTCGCCCGCATCCGCCGTCACGAGCGCGATCATCTTCAACGCGATCGTGATCGTGTTCCTCATCCCGCTGGCCCTGCGCGGCGTGAGGTACCGGCCGGCCTCCGCGTCGCAGGTGCTGACGCGCAACCTCCTCATCTACGGACTCGGCGGCGTGATCGCCCCGTTCATCGGCATCAAGCTCATCGACCTCGTCGTGAGCCTCATCCCGGGCTTCTGAGCCCTCTCTGGAGACGACACCATGTCCCTTCGTTCCGCTCTCCGCCAGTTCGGCGTCGCCGTGCGCACCCTGCTCGCGGCGACCCTTGTCCTCGGTGTCGGCTACACCGGGCTCATCACGGGCGTCGGCCAGCTCGCGCTGCCCGCGCAGGCCAACGGCTCACTCCTGACGGACGCAGCCGGCACGGTGGTCGGCAGTGCCTTGATCGGCCAGTCGTTCACGGATGCCGACGGCGCAGCCCTCCCGCAGTACTTCCAGTCGCGGCCCTCCGCCGCCGGCGACGGCTACGACGGGGCGGCGTCGTCCGGGTCCAACCTCGGTCCCGAGAACCCCGACCTGATCGACGCGATCGCCCAGCGCCGGCAGGCGGTCGCCGAGCTCGAGGGCGTGGATCCCGCATCCGTGCCGGTCGATGCGCTCACCGCATCCGGGTCCGGGCTCGACCCGCACATCAGCCCCGCCTACGCGGACCTGCAGGTGGCGCGCGTCGCCCTCACGCGCGGGCTGGACGAGGCCGAGGTGCGCCGGCTCGTGGCCGCGCACACCACCGGTCCCGACCTCGGGTACCTGGGCGAGCCGCGGGTGGACGTGCTCGAGCTGAACCTCGCGCTCGACGCCCTGAGCCGGTGACGGGGTGCGTCGCCCCGCTCGCCCGCCGGCCCCGCTCGCCTGCTGGACCCGCTCGCCTGTCACAAATCGACGCTCCCGGCTCGATCTACGACAGGCGAGCGGGTGGTGGTGTTGCTCGCCTGTCACAGATCGACGCTCGCGGATCGATCTGTGACAGGGGAACAGGCGGCGTGGGGGAGATTCGTGGCGGAGATTAAGGTGAGGGCATGAAGCGCGGGAAGCTGCGCGTGCTGCTGGGCGCGGCGCCGGGCGTCGGCAAGACGTTTCAGATGCTGCGCGAGGGCGCGAGGCTCACCCAGGAGGGCCACGACGTCGTCATCGCCGTCGTCGAGACCCACGGTCGGGCAGCCACGGCCCAGCAGGCCGAGGCGCTCGCGCAGATCCCGCGTCGACGGTGGGCCCACCGCGGTGTCGAGCTCGACGAGATGGACGTGGATGCGGTCATCGAGCGGCATCCCGACGTCGCCCTCATCGACGAGCTCGCCCATACGAACGCCCCGGGCTCGCGCAACGAGAAGCGTTGGCAGGACGTCGAGGAGGTGCTCGCGGCGGGCATCGACGTGATCACCACGGTGAACGTGCAGCACATCGCCTCGCTCGGCGACGTCGTGGAGCAGATCACCGGCGTGGCGCAACGCGAGACCGTGCCCGACACGGTGGTGCGCGGTGCCGACCAGGTCGAGGTGGTGGACCTCGCGCCGCAGTCGCTGCGGGACCGCCTGTCGGCCGGACTCGTCTATCCCGCCGAACGCGTGGATGCGGCGCTGTCCAACTACTTCCGGCTCGGCAACCTCACGGCGCTGCGCGAGCTCGCGCTGCTGTGGCTCGCCGACGAGGTCGACAGCGCCCTCAACGACTACCGCAGCGCGAACGGCATCCGCGGCACCTGGCAGACGCGCGAGCGAGTGGTCGTCGCGCTCACGGGCGGTCCGGAGGGCGAGACGCTGCTGCGTCGCGGCGCGCGGATCGCGGCGCGCTCGGCCGGTGGCGAACTGCTGGCGGTGCACGTGTCCAGCGCCGAGGGGCTGCGCCGTGCGACGCCGGGCGCGCTCGCGCAGCAGCGCGCGCTGGTCGAATCTCTCGGCGGCACGTACCACCAGCTCGTCGGCGACGACGTCCCGCGCGCCCTCGTCGACTTCGCGCGCTCGGTCAACGCGAGCCAGCTGGTCATCGGTGTCAGCCGCCGCTCCCGGTGGACGGCCGCGGTCACCGGCCCCGGCATCGGCGCCACCGTCATCCGGCTCTCGGGCGACATCGATGTGCACATCGTGAGCCACGCCGCCGCCGGTGGACGGATGCGGCTGCCCTCGGTGCAGCGCGGGGCGCTGAGTGTGAAGCGCCGCATCCTCGGCTTCGTGATCGCCCTGACGGTCGGCCCGCTGCTGTCGGCGCTGCTGTTCACGTTCCGCAGCGATGAGTCGATCACCTCGGACGTGCTCGCGTTCCAGCTGCTCGTGGTGGTGGTCGCGCTCGTGGGCGGCATCTGGCCGGCGCTGTTCGCCGCGGTCCTGTCGGGGTTGACGCTGGACTTCCTCTTCGTCGCACCGACCTTCACGGTGTCGATCGCGCATCCGTTGCACGCGCTCGCCCTCGGGCTCTACGTCGTGATCGCCATCTTGGTGAGCTACATCGTCGACCAGGCCGCTCGCCGCACTCGCCGTGCGGAACGCGCCGCCGCGGAGTCGGAGCTGCTGGCCACTGTGGCCGGGTCCGTGCTGCGCGGCGAGAGCGCCGTGCCCGCCCTCATCACCCGCACCCGCGAGGCGTTCGGTCTCGCGGGGGTCCGCCTCGTCGCCGCCGACGGAGAGGTGATCGCCACCGACGGCGAGCCGGTGCGCGGCGGTGACTTCACGACACTCCCCGTCGGTGAGGCAGTGCTCGAACTGCACGGACCCGACCCGGATGCGTCGGCCCGGCGCCTGCTCGACGTGATCGTCGCGCAGCTCGCCGCCGCCCTCGAGCACACCGACCTGTCGGCGGCGGCACGAGAGGTCGACGCGCTCGCCGCCACCGACCAGGTGCGCACCGCTCTGCTGTCCGCCGTGAGTCACGACCTGCGCCGCCCGCTCGCTGCCGCGGTCGCCGCCATCGGAGGCCTACGCGCGGCGGGGGCCCACATGAGCCCCGCGGATCGGCGCGAGCTGCTCGAGACCGCCGAGGAGAGCCTTGCGACCCTGTCGGCGCTCGTGACCGACCTGCTGGACGTGAGTCGTGTCGAGGCCGGCGTGCTCGCCGTCGCGCTCGCGCCGGTGGATGCCGCCGGCTCCGTCCTCGCCGCCCTCGACGAGCTGGGGCTCGGTCCCGGCCGGGTCGAGCTCGCGCTCGACCCGGCGCTGCCCGCGCTCGCCGCCGATCCCGTGCTGCTGCAGCGCGTGATCGTCAACGTGCTCGCCAATGCGGCGCGCCACTCGCCGCCCGACGCGCGGGTGCGCGTGGCGACCAGCAGTCTCGGCGCACGGGCCGAGATCCGCATCGTCGACCGCGGAGTCGGGGTGCCGGCCGATCGGCGAGACGACATGTTCGCGCCCTTCCAGCGCCTCGGCGACACCGACAACACGGTCGGACTCGGGCTCGGTCTCGCGCTGTCTCGCGGCTTCACGGAGGGCATGGGCGGCACGCTCACCGCGGAGGACACCCCCGGCGGCGGGCTCACCATGGTCGTCTCGCTGCCGCTGTGGCCCGCGGATACGGCACTCGAGGGGAGGATGGGCTCGTGAAGATCCTGGTCGCGGACGACGATCCGCAGCTCGTGCGAGCCCTGCGGATCACCCTCGCCGCGCACGGCTACGACGTGGTGGCAGCCGCAGACGGCGCGGCGGCGATCACGCTGGCGGCGCAGTCGCATCCCGACATCGTGCTGCTCGATCTCGGGATGCCGCACCTCGACGGGGTGCAGGTGATCGAGGCGCTGCGCGGGTGGACCCAGGCGCCCATCATCGTCGTTTCCGGCCGCACCGGCTCCGCAGACAAGGTGGACGCCCTGGATGCGGGTGCCGACGACTACGTGACCAAGCCGTTCCAGATCGACGAGCTGCTGGCACGCCTGCGGGCGCTCGGGCGGCGAGCCGCCGCATCCGTCGACGATCCTGTCGTGCGCTTCGGCGACGTCGAGCTGGATCTGGCGACGAAGACCGTCACCCGCGCGGGTGCCCGGGTGCACCTGACCCCCACGGAGTGGCGGATGCTGGAGTTCCTCGCGCGGCATCCGGGCGCCCTCGTGACGCGCCAGAGCCTGCTGAAGGAGATCTGGGCGAGCGAGAACGTCAACGACTCGGGGTATCTGCGCCTCTACATGTCGCAGCTGCGCAAGAAGCTGGAGGCGGACCCCGCCAGTCCGGTGCATCTGCTCACCGAGACCGGAATGGGATACCGCCTCCAGGTCTGAGGGGGCGTCAGTCCTCGACGACGCGGACCGTGACCTCGATGTTGCCGCGGGTGGCGTTGGAGTAGGGGCAGACCTGGTGGGCGGCGTCGGCGAGAGCCTGCGCCTGGTCGGCGGGGAGGTCGGGGATGACGACCTCGAGCTCGACGGCCAGCTGGAAGCCGCCCTGGCCGTTGGAGCCGATGCCGACGCGCGCGCCGACGCTCGTGTCGTGGATCGCGACCTTCTGCATCCGGGCGACCGACAGCAGAGCGCTGTGGAAGCAGGCCGAGTAGCCGGCGGCGAACAGCAGCTCGGGGTTCAGTGCGCCGCCCGCTCCGCCCATCTCCTTCGGAACACGCACGTCGGCGTCGAGCAGCCCGTCGCTCGTGGCGACGTGGCCGTTGCGGCCGTCTCCGGTGGCGAGGGCTTCTGCGGTGTAGAGGATGTCCATGGGGGATACCTTTCGTTGATTCTTCGGGGGGTCTTCGGGGTCAGTCGGCGTCGGCGTGCAGCGTGTCCGTGAGCGAGTGGAGCGCCGTCAGCAGTGCGCGGGCGGCATCCGGCTCGAGTCCGTAGCAGTTCCACATCTGGGAGGGCAGGTCGGACATCTCCGCACGCAGGGCCGTGCCGCGCTCGGTCGTTGCGACCGTCACGACGCGCCCGTCACCGTCGTCGCGGGTGCGGCTGACGAGTCCCGCCTTCTCGAGGCGCTTGAGAAGCGGCGACAGCGTGCCCGAGTCCAGGCCGAGGCTCTCGCCGAGCTGGCTGACGGTGCGCGGCCCGCGGTCCCAGAGTTCGACGAGCACGAGGTACTGCGGGTACGTGAGCTGCCACGGCTCGAGCAGACGGCGGTACACCTGGGTCGTCGCCCTGCTCGCCGAGTACAGCGAGAAGCACAGCATCCGATCCAGTGCCGGTCCGGTCGTCTCCGTCATGGCAAAAGCATTGCACGCAATTGAGTTGTGCGCAATTCAATCCCGTGGCGACGATGGCGACGATCTGTGACGGGGTGTGACGTCGGGTGACGTGCTGTTGCGGCGGGTCGTGAACGCCGGATGCCGGGCGTGCAGGCTCGCGGTATGACGTCCCCACCCGTCATCGACCCCCACGACCTGCGCGACGCCCTCGCCGCCGCTCGGCGCCCCGTGCGGCTGCTCGACGTGCGCTGGCGGCTCGACCTGCCCGAGGGGCGCCCGGCTTACCTCGCCGGGCACCTGCCCGGGGCCGTCTACGTCGACCTCGAGCGCGAGCTCGCGCGTCCCGGACATCCGGAGGAGGGCCGGCATCCGCTGCCGACGCTCGCCGACCTGGAGCGTTCCGCGCGGGCGTGGGGAGTGGAGGCGGGGGATCTCGTCGTGGCGTATGACGACAACGACGGCGTTGCTGCGGCGCGTGCCTGGTGGCTGCTGCGCCGCCGAGGCGTCGATGTACGCGTGCTGGACGGCGGATTGCGCGCCTGGATCGGATCCGGCGGGCTGCTGGAGGGCGGCGATGTGCGTCCGGAGCCGGGGAACGTCCGGCTCGCCGACGCCGATCCCGGGGTCGCCTCGATCGAGGCCGCCGCGCGCGCTCCGCAGCACGGCGCGCTGATCGACGCGCGTGCACCGCAGCACTACCGGGGTCTCGCTCCCACCGCCGATCCCGCCGCCGGTCACATCCCGGGCGCGATCAACGTGCCGACCCTCGCCCACATGCAGGCCGACGGGCGGCTGCGACCTGCCGCCGAGGTGCTGCGGACGCTCGCCGATGCGGGTGTTGACGCATCCGCCGAGCTCGTCTTGACGTGCAGCTCGGGCATCGCCTCGGCCCACAGCGCGCTCGCGCTCGCCGCGGCGGGCATCGATGCGCGGGTGTTCCCCGGTGGCTGGAGCCGCTGGTCGCGCACCTCGGGGCGTCCGATCGCCGTCGGCCCCACGCCCTGGGGTGAGGTCTTCGCCCGCTGAGCCCGCCCTCGGGCGGCCTCGAGCCTGTGCCCCACCGCGCGTGTGCCCCGCCGTGTGTGCGCGCCGCCGTGTGTGCGCCCCTCCGCGTGCGTGTTCCGCCGTGTGGGTGTTCCGCCGTGTGTGCCCCGCCGTGTGCGTGTCTCAGTTGTGCACGCGGACGGGCGCTTTCCCGTGAAGCGTTGAGACACGGAAGTCTGCGTCGGTCGGGCGGATCGATGCGTGTCTCACTTGTGCACGCTTGAGGGGGCTTCTGCGTGAACGGTTGAGACACGGAGGTCTGCGTTGGTCGGGCGGGTGAACGCATGTCTCAGTTGTGCACGCGAACGGGCCCTTTCCCGTGAAGGTTTGAGACACGGAAGTCTGCGTCGGTCGGGCGGGTGAACGCATGTCTCAGTTGTGCACGCGAACGGGCCCTTTCCCGTGAAGGTTTGAGACACGGAAGTCTGCGTCGGTCGGGCGGATCGATGTGTGTCTCACTTGTGCACGCGAACGGGCCCTTTCCCGTGAAGGTTTGAGACACGGAAGTCTGCGTCGGTCGGGCAGATGGATGCGTGTCTCAGTTGTGCACGCTTGAGGGGGCTTCTGCGTGAACGGTTGAGACACGGAAGTCTGCGTCGGTCGGGCAGATGGATGCGTGTCTCAGTTGTGCACGCTTGAGGGGGCTTCTGCGTGAACGGTTGAGACACGGAAGTCTGCGTCGGTCGGGCAGATGGATGCGTGTCTCAGTTGTGCACGCTTGAGGGGGCTTCTGCGTGAACGGTTGAGACACGGAAGTCTGCGTCGGTCGGGCAGGCGGATGCGTGTCTCAGTTGTGCACGCTTGAGGGGGCTTCTGCGTGAACGGTTGAGACACGGAAGTCTGCGTCGGTCGGGCAGACGGATGCGTGTCTCAGTTGTGCACGCTTGAGAGGGCTTCTGCGTGAACGGTTGAGACACGGAGGTCTGCGTTGGTCGGGCGGATGAACGCATGTCTCAGGTGTGCATGCGGGCGGGCGCTATCCCGTGAACGGTTGAGACACGGAGGTCTGCGTTGGTCGGGCAGACGGATGCGTGTCTCACTTGTGCACGCGGGTGGGCGCTTTCGCGTGAACGGTTGGGACACGCAGGCCGGGGCGGCCGGACGACGGGATGCGCGCGAGCACGGATGCGGCGGGCCATAAGCGAGCACGGATGCGGCGGGCCATAAGCGAGCACGCATGCGACGAGCCGCGCGCGAGCACGGATGCGACGGGCTGCGCGCGAGCACGGATGCGACGGGATGCGCGCGAGCACGGATGCGGCGGGATGCGGGTCAGCGGCGGGCGGGGTGCGTTGCGGGGAGGCGATCGCCGGTGCCGAACAGGCGATCGCGCAGGGTGGTGGCCTGGTCGTCCTCGCGGAGCCGCCCGCGCCGGCGTAGCTCGGGTACGACGAGCTCGGCGACATCGCGGAGCGTGTCGAAGGAGTGGTACTGGCGCAGGTTGATCCCGTCGATGCCGTCCTCGTCGAGCCACCGTTCGATCTCGTCGGCCACGACTCCGGGGGTGCCCACCACGAAGTACCGGTCCTCGCGGCTGCGCCGGAACCCGTCGAGAGTCTCCGCGACCGTCCGTTCCGGCGGGAGGCCGAGGCTGTCGACGCCCACACCCGCCAGCGCTGCCGCCTCCGCGACGGTCAAGGACCCGTCGAACGCCGTAAGGTCCAAGGGCACGCTGGCGTGCGCGAGGATGCCGTCGAGGCTCGTGAACTGGCGGTAGGTGTCCCACTTGCGCGCCGCCTCCGCCTCGGTCCGCCCCACCACGATGCCCGCCTGCACGAGGAAGCGGAGGTCGTCGGCGGAGCGGCCCGCGACGATGGCGGCGTCCCGCATCCGAGCCCTGTTGCGTCGGAAGTCCGCCGCGCTCTTGCCGCCGGTGAAGACCACCTCGGCGTGGCGGCCCGCGAGGGCGATCCCGGCGGGAGAGCCCGTGGCCTGGAACAGCACGGGGGTGCGCTGCGGTGTCGGCTCGACCAGGTGCGGACCGGCGACACGGAAGTTCTCGCCGACGTGGTCGATGTAGTGCACCCTCGTCGGGTCCGATACGAGGCCGCCGTCCGCGTCGAACAGCACGGCGTCCTCGTCCCATGAGCGCTCCCACAGGGCGTAGACGACCGAGAGGAACTCATCGGCGATCCGATACCGCTCATCGTGCGGGATCTGCTCGTCCAGGCCGAAGTTGCGCGCGGCGTTGGGCAGGTAGGAGGTGACGATGTTCCACCCCACCCGCCCCCGCGTCAGCGCGTCGAGCGTCGACATCCGTCGGGCGAAGGCGAACGGCGGTTCGTAGCTGGTGGAGAAGGTGACACCGAACCCCAGGCGGCGGGTCACGGCGGCCATGAGCGGCACGACCAGCAGCGGGTCGTGGGAGGGGATCTGCAGCCCCTCGCGCACCGCCGTCTCGGGCCCGCCGCGGAACACGTCGTAGGCGCCCACGACGTCTGCGAGGAACACGGCGTCGAAGCCGCCGTCCTCGGCGAGCTGGGCGAGCTCCTGCCAGTACGCGATCTCGCCGTGGCGGTGGCGGTTGTTGCCGGGCAGGCGCCAGAGCCCGTGGGTGATGTGGCTCACCGTGTTCATCTCGAACAGGTTGAGGATGAGCTTCTTCGGCTCGGGCATGGATCTCTCTTACGGTCGGGAGGGGCTCAGGAGGCGGGAACGGATGCGGCGGCACGCGTCCCGGCGCCCGGGGCGGCCCAGCTCGGACGCGTCCCGTCCAGCTCGAAGCGTCCCACGGCCGCCACACGCTGTAGCACAGGGTTGTGCGAGGCGATGGTGCGAACGTTGCGCCAGTGCCGATCCAGACCCAGTTCCCGCGAGGTGGCGCTCGCGCCGCCCACCTCGAACAGGCGGCTGGTCGCAGCCAGTACGCTCTCGGTGACCGTGTGCTGCGCGCGATAGACGTCCAGCTCGGCCTCGGCCAGCAGCTCCGCGTCGCGACGGGATGCGGCTGCCTCCAGGTCGGCGGCGACGCCGAGCACGACGCGCCGGGCAGCGGATGCGGCCGCGCTGATCTCGCCGACCACGAGATGCACGAGCGGGTCGTCGATCGGACGCGTCTCGCCGGCATGGCCGAACGTGCGGCGACGCGGACGGACGAACGCGACGGTGTCGGCGACCGCTCGCTGCGCGATTCCGGCGACGACCGCCAGCAGGCTCAACTGGTACACGCCGCGGAGATAGCGGTGGCGATCCTCATCCTCCGGCGTCACGCGGAAGACGTCAGCGGGATCCACCGCGACGGCGTCGAGGATCGTCGTGCCGGATGCGGTCAGCGGCTGACCGAAGCCGTCCCAGTCGTCGATGATGCGCACGCCTGCAGCATCCGAGCGCACGGCCAGCGCGACCCGCTCGCCGGACGCATCGATCGCGGCGACGTGCACCCAATCGGCGTAGAGCGAACCGGTCGTGTAGTGCTTGGTCCCCGTCACGCGCAGGCCGTCGTGCCCCGTGTCGACCAGGCGGGTCGTCAGCTCCGCCGTCTCGGCGCGCTCGCTGAACGCGTTGCCCATCACCTCGCCGGCCGCGAGGCGCGGAAGCCAGCGTGCAGCGGCGTCGGTGTCCCAGCCGCCCCAGCGCAGCTGCTCGACGAAGGCGATGTGGCCGCGCCAGATGTGGGCGAGGTTCGAGTCCACCTCGGCGAGCTCCACGATGCGCCCCAGTACCTCGGCGAGCGAGGTGTCGGCGCCGCCGGCGGTGCGCGGCAGTCGCAGCGCACCGAAGCGCTGCGTGCGCAGCTCGTCGACGGCCGCGAACGGAAGGATTCGCTCGCGCTCCCGCTCCGCCGCACCCACGCGCCATCTCGCGAGCAGGTCGTTCCATGTGTCGGTCATCAGTGCATCACCTTTCGCGAGACCCAGTTGCCGAGCAGCTGGGCGGCCTGGACGAGGACGATCAGGACGACGACGATCACGAGCACCACGAACCAGTCGAAGCGTTGGTAGCCGTACTTGAGCGCGAGGTCGCCGAGCCCGCCGCCGCCGATCGCACCGGCGACGGCCGTGGTGTCGACGAGAGCGACGACGATGTAGGTCAGTCCCAGCGTCAGCGGTCCCATGGATTCGGGGAGCACGACGGTGAACAGCACGCGCACAGGGCTCGCCCCCATCGCCACCGCCGCTTCTATGGCCCCCGGATCGACCGCGACGAGGTTCGACTCGACGATGCGGGCGATGGCCATGGACGCCACGATCGTGATCGGCACGGTCGCCGCGAGCGGCCCGATGCTCGTGCCGATCAGCAACCTGGTGAGCGGGATGATCGACACCGCCAGGATGATGAACGGCACCGGCCGCACGATGTTGATGACGAGGTTCAGACCGCCGAAGACGACCCGGTTGGCAAGCAGGTTACCCGGCCTGGTCGCGTACAGGAGCAGGCCCAGGCCGAGTCCGAGGATCGTGGCGAGGGTGAAGGAGATCGTCACCATCAGCAGCGTTTCGAACAGCGCTCGGCCGATGCGCGGGAGCAGGGCGTCGAGGTAGGCCGCATCCATCAGCGTGCTCCTTCCAGTTCGGTGACCAGCGCCGCATCCCGAAGATCTGCGAGCGCGCGATCCACGTTCTCGTCGGTGCCGAGCAGCTCGACCGTGAGACTTCCGAACAGACGCGCCTGCAACTCGTCGACGCCGCCGTAGACGACGTTCACGTCCACGTCGTGTGCGCGGGAGATGCGGGAGAGGAAGGGATCGTTCGACTCGCGGTTCTCGATGTGCAGCTGTACGAGGCGCCCGGTGTGCACTGTGCGGATGCGGCGGACGGTCTCCGTCGAGGGCAGATGGTGGAGCACGGAGGCCACGAAGCGCCGTGAGGTGGGATGCTGCGGGTGCGCGAACACGTCGTACACGCTGCCCTGCTCGACGACGTGGCCCTCCTGCATGACCGCGACGCGATTGCAGACGTCGCGGATCACCTCCATCTCGTGGGTGACGACGAGGATCGTGATGCCGTACTCCGCATGCACGCGGCGCAGCAGATCCAACACCTCGCCCGTGGTCTGTGGATCGAGCGCGCTCGTGGCCTCGTCGCTGATGAGCACGTCGGGGCGGTTCGCGAGTGCGCGAGCGATGCCCACGCGCTGCTTCTGCCCGCCGGAGAGCTGCGAGGGGTACTGGAGTGCCTTGTCGGACAGCCCCACGAAGTCGAGCAGCTCGGCCACCCGGTCGATCGTGTCGCTCTCGGAGACGCCCGCGAGCCGCAGCGGGTACGCGATGTTCTTGTAGACCGTGCGTGAGCGCAGCAGGTTGAACTGCTGGAAGATCATGCCGATCCGTTGGCGGGCGCGACGCAGCGCCGCCGCATCGAGTGCCGTGATCTCCCGGTCGCCCACGAAGACCCGTCCGCTTGTCGGACGCTCGAGTGCGTTGACGGTGCGAAGGAGCGTGGACTTGCCGGCGCCGGAGTACCCGACGATCCCGTAGATGTCGCCGGCATCGATGGCGAGGTTCACGTCGTCGAGCGCGGTGAGGGTGCGCCCGCGGGTCGTGGCGAAGGTCTTCGAGACGTGCTCGAAGCGGACGGCGGTACTCATGCTCCTCCAGGGAGTGGGTGCGGGGGAGTGCTTCTCGCACCGGCCCGCTCGACGACCGAGGCTGATGTCGGTCGTCGAGCGGGCCGGCGGCGGATCAGCCGTTGGCGGCTGCGGACTTCTCGAGGTCGGCGAGCTTGGCGCGCAAGGTGTCGACCGGAATCTGCACGAGCACGGTCGCGCCCTTGTCCTCCTTCTCGAGAGCGGCGGCCGCCCGTGGGTCGGCGTACGCCTCCTCGAGGATCTTCCAGGCGGGGTCGTCCGCGTTGTCGGAGCGGCTGGCGACCACGTTGATGTACGGGAGGTTCTTCTCATCCAGCGAGTCGTCGAGGTACAGGGCTTTGTCCGCCGTGATGCCCTGCGACGGGTCGAAGTAGGACAGACCGACGACGACGGCGGACAGGCTGGGGTCGTCGAACTGCTGCGGAATGGTCGTCGCCGCGATCGGCACGAACTGGAGGTTCTTCGGGTTGGCGGTCACGTCGTCCACAGAGGGGAAGTCGCCCGCATCCTTGCTCAGCGCAATGAGCCCCGCCGAGGCCAGGATGCCTAGTGCGCGGCCGCCGTTGGAGGGGTCGTCGGGGATCGCGATGCGACCGCCGTCCGGGATCTCATCGGTGTCGCCGAGGGTCGCCGAGAAGATGCCCCACTGCGTGATGAGCGTCGAGAAGACCGGTGTGAGGTCTTCGTTGTTCTGGGCGTTGAAGTTGGAGAGGTACAGGATGTGCTGGAACGCGTTGCCGTCGACCGTTCCGGCGGCGAGCTCGGTGTTCGGCAGCACCCAGTCGTCGACGTTGACCCAGGTCACGTCGAGTCCCTTCTCCGCCGCGATGTCGGCGATCGCGCTCTGGAAGTCGGAGTCCTCACTGACCGCGATGCGCAGCGAGAGTCGCTCCTCGGATGCGGCGGCCGCTGGCTCCTCGGAGCGGGTGAGGTTTGCCACGATGGCGACCACGCCGACGATCACGGCGACGACGGCGACGGCTGCGACGCTCAGCCAGACGGTGCGCCGACGCTTACGCGATGCGTCGAGGGCGGTTCGGAGGTCGGGGGATTCTGACGGCTTCTCGGACATGGGATATCTCCTTGCTCTGGCCCGTTGCGCCATAGGTGCGCGGGGCTCGGTGTGCTGTGTCGGGCGACCCGTGGATCGCGATGCCCCATTGCGACACACCGGGTCGACGGCGTCCGATCCGAGCCGTCACACCTCGTCGCGCGTCGTCACATCCCGTCACGCACGCCGGCGGATGCGGCCGGGCCACCCCGCGCACGCTGGCCGATGCGGCCGGGGAGGACAAAGGACCGACGCGGACGTCTGGTAGGGTCGCAGCGTGCTTACCTGTCGTTGTTGTCGCTGAGTGATCCCGTGCGCCCTCTCGCGCACCCTCACCGATAACCTCCGACAACCCAGGCGCCCGCATCCGGGCCCCGCCGCACCCAGGGACACCTCCATGCGTTACGCATCCAGCGTCGCCGCGCTCGTCGGCAACACCCCGCTCGTCAAGCTCAACCGCGTCACCGACGGCATTGATGCCACGGTGCTCGCCAAGGTCGAGTACTTCAACCCCGGCGGCTCCGCCAAGGACCGCATCGCGAAGAACATCATCGACGCCGCGGAGCGCGACGGCCTGCTGCAGCCGGGCGGCACGATCGTCGAGCCCACGAGCGGCAACACCGGCGTGGGCCTGGCGCTGGTGGCCCTCGAGCGCGGCTATCGCATGATCTTCGTCGTGCCCGACAAGTTCGCCGGCGAGAAGGTCGCGGTGCTGCGAGCGTACGGCGCCGAGGTCGTGATGACTCCCACCTCGGTTCCGCCCGAGCATCCGGACTCCTACTACAGCGTGTCCGATCGGCTGGCGCGTGAGATCCCCGGGGCGTTCAAGCCGAACCAGTTCGCCAACCAGAACGGCCCGCGCGGCCACTTCGAGACCACGGGGCCGGAGATCTGGGCCGACACCGACGGCGCTGTCACGCACTTCGTCGCCGGCATCGGCACGGGCGGCACGATCAGTGGCACGGGCCGCTTTCTCAAACAGGCCTCCGAAGGGCGCGTCACGGTGATCGGTGCCGACCCCGAGGGGTCGATCTACTCCGGCGGCCCGCTGCACGGATATCTCGTCGAGGGCGTCGGCGAGGACTTCTGGCCGACCACCTTCGACCCCGCCGTCGTCGACCGGTACGAGCGCGTGGACGACGCCGAGGCCTTCGCGATGACGCGCCGCCTCGCTCGCGAGGAGGGCCTGCTCGTGGGCGGATCGGGGGGGATGGCGGTGGTCGCCGCCCTCCGGGCCGCGCGCGAGCTGCCCGCCGACGCCGTGGTCGTCGTGGTGCTGCCCGATCACGGCCGCGGCTACCTCAGCAAGATCTTCGACGACACCTGGATGACCGACCACGGATTCGCCGTCGAACAGACCACGAGCCGGCTCGCCGAAGCCGGCACCGACGAAGGAGCACAACGATGACCAACCCCGCAGCCCGCGCCTTCGCCAGTCTCGCGGTCCACGCCGGGCAGGACTTCGACCCCACCACCGGTGCGGTCATCCCGCCGATCCACATGAGCACCACGTTCGCGCAGGACGGCATCGGCGGTCTTCGCGGCGGCTACGAGTACGGCCGCAGCGGCAACCCCACCCGCACCGCCCTGGAGACGCAGCTTGCCGCCATCGAGCACGGCGAGCACGCGCTGTCGTTCTCGTCAGGGCTCGCCGCCGAGGACGCGCTGCTGCGCGCCGTGCTGAAGCCGGGCGACGAGGTCCTCCTCGGCAGCGACGTCTACGGCGGCACCTACCGGCTGCTCGCCCGGGTGCTCGGCCCGTGGGGCGTCACGCTGCGCGTGGTCGACATGAGCGATCTGGATGCGGTCGCCGCCGCCCTCGAGGAGCGGCCGGCCCGCATCCTCTGGGTCGAAACGCCCTCCAACCCCCTGCTGAAGGTCAGCGACATCTCGGGGCTCGCACGCCTCGGGCACGCCGCGGGCGCGCTCGTCGTGGTCGACAACACGTTCGCGACGCCCGCCCTGCAGCAGCCGCTCGCCCTCGGCGCGGATGTCGTCGTCCATTCCACGACCAAGTACCTCGGCGGTCACTCCGACGTCGTCGGCGGCGCCCTCGTGACCAACGATGCCGAGCTCGCCGAGGCGGCGCGTTTCCTGCAGTTCGCCGTCGGCGCGGTCTCGAGCCCGTTCGATGCCTGGCTGACCACGCGCGGGATCAAGACCCTCGGGGTGCGGATGCAGCGCCACAGCGAGAACGGCGAGGCCGTCGCGCGGTTCCTCGCCGATCACGAGCGTGTGGCCGCCGTCTACTACCCGGGGCTCTCGACGCATCCCGGCCACGACATCGCGGGCGGGCAGATGAGCGGGTTCGGCGGCATCGTGTCGCTGGCGCTCGCCGACCAGGCCGCGGCCCGCCGCTTCGCCGAGTCGACGCGCCTGTTCACCCTCGCCGAGTCGCTCGGGGGCGTCGAGTCCCTCGTGAACTATCCCGACGCGATGACCCACGCGTCGGTGCGCGGGACCGAGCTCGCGGTGCCCGTGGAGGTCGTGCGGCTCTCGGTGGGCATCGAGGACACGGCGGACCTTCTCGCCGATCTGGATGCGGCGCTCGCCGCGATCTGAGCGCGCACATCCCCTGACGGCGCGCACGCAATACGCTGCATGACGCCCCATCCGGCGTCGCGCTGGGTACAGTAGTCGCGCAAAGCAGGTCGACCCGACGGCCTGAGGGGATCTATGAGATCGATGGTGCGCGCGAATTCCGTGTCGTCGAATGCGTCGAGCGACGCCGTGACCGGACGGAACCGGCGATGACGCCTGCCCGCGCGTACGCCGAGATGCGCGGAGGCGGCGCCGTGGGCGGTGCGCGGCGCGTGGCACGGATCTGGTGGGGGACCCTGGCCAGCGGGCGCTTCTTCAGCGGATGGAGCGCCGCCGTCTCCCTCCTGATCGCGGTGACCGTGCTCGGCGCCTACCGGTCCGTGAACTCGACGGTGGAGTATCTGCCCGCCATCGGCGTGTCGGCTCTCGTGTGGGCCGTGCTGGTCGTGCTCGTGCTGCCCGTGGCGTGGGCCGAGCGACGGATACGACGCCGTCGCTGGCGCGCTCTTCTCGTGCTCGCCGCGGTCGTGGCCGTCGGCGCCGCACGTCCGCTGCTCAACGACGCCGCAGGTCTGCTGCTCCTGCGCGAGCCGAGCACGGGGTCGTGGGCCGAGCGCATCACGACGAACGTGATCATCTGGCTCATCGTGCTCTCCATCGTCGCGACGGCGACGGTGGCCTACGACGCGACCCGCAACGCGAGCGCGCGTCTGCGGGTCGCGCTGTCGGATCTGAACGAGGCCGACCGTCGCGCCGACGCCTACGCGCGCCGTACCCGCATCCTGCTGCACGAGCAGATCGCGACGCTGCGCACCGAGCTCGCCGAGCTGGTGGCGAAGAGCCCCGGCTTCGACGACGTCAGCGCGTTCTCGCAGTCGGTCCGCGCGGTCAGCCACGATCTCGAGGACGAGGCGTCGCTGCCGTTGTCCGAGATCGCTGCGGGGACCGGTCCTGTGGAGGTGCCCACGGCTCCCCGGCGCCCGCTTCTGGCCCGGCTGCGTCCGCCGAGCCCTGTCGTGGTCAGCGTCGCTTACGTGGTCGGCAGCCTTCCGTACACCCTGACGACCGTGTCGACGGGGCTCGCCCTCATCGCCGTCGTGCTGGTGTTCGTCTGCGGATTCGTTGCGAACGGGGTCGCCCGTCGCTCCTCGCGCCGCCGGTCGGCCACGGCGCGCGGCGGCGCCATCCTGTTCGCCTGGTTCGCGGCCGGGGTGCTCTTCTCCGCCGTCGCGATCTTGCTGGCGCCCCACACCCTGCCGACGGCGCTCGTTCCGATCCTCGCCTTCCCCCTGCTCGCGGCCATCGTCGGCGTCTCCTCCGACGCCATCCACAGCTCCATCGTGCAGACGCGTCGCCTGTCGCGTGCTCTGGCCGCGCAGACGGATGCCGTGGCCACGCGCACGACACGCGCGCGCCTCGAGCTGCGCAGCGCGGCCGAGCAGCTGCACGGGCGGGTGCAGGGGCGGTGCGTGCTGTTCGCGGCGACGGTCGATGAGCGCGCGGCGACCACCGACGAACTTGACGCCTTCGCGGCGACGATCGCGCTGGCCCTCGCGGAGATCGAGGGCACGGCACCGACATCCGCCGTGCCGGCGCCGGTCGCGCCGTCGGATGCCCTCGCCCAGATGATCGAGACGTGGTCGCACGTACTCGAGATCTCGAGCGACATCGATGCCGACGCACGGATCGCGTTGGGGCGGGAGGACGTGACGCGCCGGGTCGTCGACATCGCGAGCGAGGGCTTCCTCAATGCGGTCAAGCACTCGGGTGCGAAGCGCGCGACGCTGGAGGTGACCCACGGCGACCCGGATGCGGCCCCGGAGTTGCGCGTGGAGGTGTCGTCGCCGGGACGGCTCGGCTCGGCGTTGCCGCTCACCGCGGGTCGAGGAATCGCCAACCTGGGCGGGGCGCATCTGTTCCAGCGGGGCCGCGACGTCGTGCTCGAGGCGCGCGTGCCGTTGCCCGCCGCCTGACCCGCCGCGCGTGTGGTGTGCCCCCGCGCGTGGCCCTCCCCCGCGTGTCTCAGTTGTGCACGTTGGGGAGTGGGTTTGCGTGCATTTGTGAGACACGCAGTGGTGGTGGCGGCGTGTACAAGCCTGCGTGTCTCAGTTGTGCACGTTGGGGCGTGGGTTCGCGTGCATTTGTGAGACACGCAGTGGATGCGGTCAGCGAGCCAGCCGGGTGCGCGCGTCGGCGGTGCCCGTCGCCTGACCCGCGCGCAGGGCATGGATGCGGGGGCGCGAGGCTCAGGCGGGTTGCGGCGCCGCCGGCAGCCGCAGCACCGCACGCAGACCGCCGGACGCAGGGGAGAGGAGCTCCAGTGTCCCGCCGTTGCGCCGCGCGAGTCGCTGCGCGATCGACAGGCCGAGGCCGACGCCGGGTGTACCGGACTGCTCCGCCTCCGAAGCGCGGAAGAACCGGTCGAACGCCCGCTCCCGGTCACTGTCGCTCATGCCCGGCCCGCTGTCGCTGATCGAGAACTCGGTGGTCTCGCCGTCGTCGCGCACGCGCACGAGGACGTCGCCGTCGGCAGGCGTGAACAGGATCGCGTTCGACAGGAGCGCCGCCAGGGAGCGATGGATGTCGGCAGGAACGCCGTGCACGTTGGTTCCGGCGTCGATGTCGATCTCGAGGCGCAGCCGCTTCTCGTCGGCCGCGGCACCGTGCGTGGCGACGATCGCCGCCACCACGGAACGGGTGGAGACCGTGCGCCGCTCGCCGGGGCTCACGGGCGTCGCGTGGGCACCGCCGACCATCAGCAGGTCTTCCACGAGGTCCGACAGGCGCAAACCGTTCCGTCGGATGCGGGCGACCCAGTCGCGTTCGAGCGGCGTCAGCGCGGGCGACTCCTCGAGAAGCTCCGCGTAGCCCAGCACATTGGTCAAGGGCGTCCG
Organism: Microbacterium sp. KU4F; assembly: GCF_056868075.1. Taxonomy (NCBI): domain Bacteria; kingdom Bacillati; phylum Actinomycetota; class Actinomycetes; order Micrococcales; family Microbacteriaceae; genus Microbacterium; species Microbacterium sp. KU4F. The sequence goes on from NZ_CP200324.1 coordinate 2,723,518, forward strand.
GAGCTCATGACTCGTGGTCGAGACGAAGTCGTCGCGCTGCCGACTGAGATCGGCCCGCAGTTCGGTGGCCGCGGCGCGCTCACGCTCCGCATCCGCCCGCGCCTGGATCATGCGTACGGTGTTCGATACGTCGAGCAGCTGCACGGCGAACAGTCCTGGATCTTTCTCGATCGGGTTGGCCACGAGGCGCAGCGAGGTGTCTCCGTCGACGTGCACGCGCTCGACGTCGTCGCGGCTCGCGTGGCGGGCGACGTGCTCGAGGGGACCCTTCCAGCCGTCGCCGTCGAGTTCCGCCGCGATCATCGAGCGGGCGGCGGGATTCGCCCACAGCAGCTGTGTGCTCTCCCCGTCGCGGCGCGCGACGGCGAGGCCCACCTCGGTCTCGACCAGGCCGCCCGAGAGCAGGTGCGTGGTGCGCGCTGCCACCCGTGCCGCCTCCCGTTGTTCGGCGCGCGCCGTCAGCAGCAGCAGCGACACGGTCGCCAGCGCGATGAGGAAGATCTCGACGGTGACCGCGCGCTCGGTCGGGGTGAGTCCGAGGGCGAAGGGCCCCCGCCCCGCCAGGGTGACCAGGAGAATCGCGACGCCGGCGACCAGCACTTCGATGAGGGCCGCGACGAACGGCAGGCGCAGGCATCCCCAGGCGATGATCATGAACGGCAGGAAGGTGAGGGGGATCTCCACGCGCGGGAAGGCGACGAACGCGAGCACGCCGAGCAGCAGCGCGGGCTGCAGCACCGCCTCCCAGCGCGGCAGGGTCACCGGTCCGGAAGAGGGCGGGATGCAGGCGAACGGGGCGATCAGAAGCACGGCCGCTGCGTGAGAGGGGAAGACGCTCAGCGCCGTCGCGGAGAAGTCGCCGCCGCCCAGCACTGCGGCCGTCGCGGCGGCGATCACGGCGGCCACGATGGCGCCTGTGAGGCTGGCCACCACGAGCACGAGCGCCTCGCGCGTACGGCGCAGGACGAAGGGGTTGGAGCTGCGGTATCCCCAGATCGCCAGCACGGCCAACAGCGCGGCGATCTCTGCCGCGTTGCCCAACGCGTAGCCCACCGCGACCGCGAGCGAACGCCCGTGGATGAGGTTGGGGATCACCGTCGCGGCCAGGACGAGGAGCACGACCCCGCCGCGGCGACGCGGCGGATTGAGGAGCGCGAGCAGGGCTGACGCGCCCGCGGCCGGCCACCATGCGGCGGCGCTGCCTCCGGGAGGGGTGAAGATCGTCCCGGTGAGGCCCAGGGCGGCGACTGTGATCGCGGCGATCGGCCAACTCCACCACGGGGGGATCCATTCGGACCTCGACGGGGCGCCGAGTGTCGCGAACGGGGCCGCAGCCTTCATACTGTGAACGTACCCTCTCGGCGGCGCCCGCCCCGTACACGAGGCAGGGGTTGCAAGGAGGTGGCGGCCGTGGCGAGCATTCTGGTCGTCGAAGACGACGCCGATGTGGCGCAGCTGATCCAGCACCGCCTGGCAGCGTCGGGGCACGAGGTCGCCGTTGCACCGGACGGCGAGCAGGGCCTCGTCGCCGCGCGCGACGCGCATCCCTCCCTCGTGATCCTCGACTGGATGATGCCGCACCGCACCGGCCTGGAGGTGTGCGCCGAGCTCCGTGGTGACGCCTCGTTCGCCGACACCCGCATCATGATGCTCACCGCCAGGGCGCAGGACGAGGACATCGCCCGCGCGCTTTCCGCCGGCGCCGACGACTTCATGACGAAGCCCTTCTCGCCGCGCGAGCTCGTCGCGCGGGTGGGGGCCCTGCTCGCCTCATGACGCGCACCCGCGCCGCGTTGGCGCCGGCGCGGGTGCTCGCCGCCGGCGTGCTCGCTGTCGCATTGGCCGGCGTGGTCGCGTGCGCGAGCGGGCCGGCCTCGGTCTCAGATTCCGGCTCAGTGATGGGGCGGCTGCCCGCGGGAACGCCCGTCGACTATCAGCTCGGCGGCGCGTATCCACCGGATCCGCGGGTGGGGATCGTCGCCCGCGACCGCACGGCCGCACCCGCGCCCGGGGTGTACTCGATCTGCTATCTCAACGCGTTCCAGACGCAGCCGAGCGAGCGCGACGAATGGCCCGACGACCTCGTCCTGCGCCAGAACGGTGCCGACCTGATGGACCCGGACTGGCCGGACGAAGCGCTCCTCGACACCCGTTCGGATGACGCTCGCGAGGGCATCGCGGCGCGCGTCGGCGAGTGGATCGACGGCTGTGCTGCGGCAGGTTACGCGGCGGTGGAGTTCGACAACCTCGACACGTACACCCGTTCGGACGGTCTCCTCAGCGCCGACGACAACCTCGCCCTCGCGACGCTGCTGGTGGAACGGGCGCATCGCGCGGGGCTCGCGGCGGGCCAGAAGAACGCGGCGGAGGATGCCGAGCGCCTGCGCGCCGAGGCCGGCTTCGACTTCGCGGTGGTGGAGGAGTGCGCGTACTACGACGAGTGCACGGCCTACACCGATGTCTACGGCGACGCCGTGGTCGCGATCGAGTACACCGACGCGATCGACCGGCCGTTCGACGAGCTCTGCGCCGATCCCGCCGTGCCCGCATCCCTCGTGCTTCGCGATCGCGACCTCACGATGCCGGGGGATGCGGACTACGCCTTCGAGATCTGCGCGCTCTGACGCGGCGCCGGACCCGGGGACGGGAGGCGGCGGTCAGTGCTCGTCGACCTCGGCGGCGGCGACGGGGTGCCCCTGCACCTGAGCGCGGTCGGCCTTCAGACGGTCGTTCCGGGTCTTGAGCAGGCTCGCGACGGTGGCCACCGCGATCGTCGCGCCGATGAACAGCAGCGAGAACCAGATCGGGATCTCGGGGACCCAGTCGATGTGCTGGCCGCCGTTGATGAAGGGCAGCTCGTTCACGTGCAGCGCGTGGAAGACGAGCTTCACGCCGATGAAGGCCAGGATGACGGCGAGGCCCTGCGCGAGGTACACCAGGCGCTCCAGCAATCCGCCGATGAGGAAGAAGCTGACGCAGGCCCATCAGGGCGAAGGCGTTCGCGGTGAAGACGATGTACGCCTCCTGCGTGAGCCCGTAGATCGCGGGGATCGAGTCGAGGGCGAAGACCAGATCGATGAAGCCGACGGCGACGATCGTCAGGAGCATCGGGGTCACGAAGCGCTTGCCGTCGATCTTCACGGTCAGCCGGTCGCCGTGGTACTCGTCGCGCACCGGAAGGATGCGGCGCATGAACCGCACGATCCGCCCGTTCGAGGGGTCGGACTCGTGGCTCGAGAACGCCTGCTGCCAGGCCAGGTAGAGCAGGAACGCGCCGAAGATGTAGAACACCCACGAGAAGTTCTCGATCAGGGTCGCGCCCAGCGCGATGAAGGCGCCGCGCATGATGAGCGCGATCACGATGCCGATCATGAGCACCTTCTGCTGGTACTCCTTCGGCACCGCGAAGCCCGTCATGATGATGAGGAAGACGAAGAGGTTGTCGATCGACAGGGCCTTCTCCGTCAGGTATCCGGCGAAGTACTCGCCGCCGAACGTCCAGCCCGAGACCATACCGATCCCGACGCCGAACAGCAGCGCCAGGCCGATGTAGAAGACGGACCAGACGGCGGACTCGCGGATGGTGGGGGCGTGCGGCTTGCGCACGTGCACGAAGAACTCGAAGACGAAGAAGGCGATCGTGATCGCGATCGTGATGAGCCAGATGGCGGGGGTGACGTTCACGGAGAACTCCAAGGGGTGGGCGTACGGTCATGACGCCAAGGTCTCCTCCGCCCCGATGCTGGTCGGGACCGGCGGCCCGGGATCCGACGTTGGATCCGTACTGACGAGCCGACCGCGAGCGGGAGTACTCCCCTTGCTTGAATGACAGAATACGGCATCCCGGGCACTCGGAGAGCACGTCACCGGTAGCGTCGGATCTGTGACGCATCCCTACGACGAACGCGGCCGCGAGACGCTCGATCGCCCGGAGAGTCGCAAGTGGAGTCTGCATCCGGGAAAGATCGGCGCGTGGGTGGCCGAGATGGACTTCGGCACGGCGCCGGTGGTGACCGCGGCGCTGCACCGCGCGGTGGAGGAGGAGACGCTCGGCTATCTGTCTCCCGCGCTCGCCCAGCGGATGTCGGTCGCGACGGCGGGATGGATGCGGCGCGCCTACGGCTGGAGCATCGAACCCGAGCATGTGCATCCCGTCGCCGACGTGATGGCGGCGCTGGGGGTCGCGGTGCGGACGTTCGCCCCCGTCGGGTCGCCGGTGATCGTTCCCACACCCGCGTACATGCCGTTCCTCACCTATCTCCCGGCCATCGGGCACCCCGTGATCCCGGTACCGGGGCGCGTGGTGTCGGGGCGGTGGGAGCACGACATCGACGGAATCGATGCGGCGTTCTCGGCCGGCGCGCGCACGCTCGTGCTGTGCAACCCGCACAATCCGACCGGCTCGGTCCTCACTCGTGAGGAGCTCACCCGGATCGCCGATGTGGTCGAACGCCACGGGGGCCGGGTCTTCGCCGACGAGATCCACGCGCCGCTGCGCTACGGCGGGCTCGCGCACGTGCCGTATGCCTCCCTCTCCGAGGCCACCGCCGCGCACACCCTCACGGGCACGAGCGCGTCGAAGGCGTGGAACATTCCTGGGGTCAAGGCCGCCCAGCTCATCACCTCGAACCAGAACGACGACGACATCTATCGACGAGTGGGTTTCGCGCACGTGCACGGTGCCTCGACTCTCGGCGTCGTGGCATCCATCGCCGCGTACGAGGAAGGAGAGCCCTGGCTCGCCGAGACGCTCGACTACCTCGACGGCAATCGGATGCTGCTGGTGGATCTGCTCTCGCAGCACCTTCCGGAGGTGCGGTACACGCCGCCGGAGGGCACCTACCTCGCCTGGCTCGACGCGCGCCGCCTCGAGCTGCCGGGCGCGCCCGCCGACTTCTTCCGCGAGCGCGCGGGGGTCGTGCTGACCGACGGCGCACTGTGCGCTGCTCCCGGATTCCTCCGGCTCGTGCTCGCGATGCCGCGTCCGCTGCTCGCGGACGCGGTCGCCGCCATGGGCGCGAGCGCGCGCGACTAGACGGGTCGCCGCGGATACGCAACCCCCGTGGCCTGCCGCATCCGCCGACCTACCGTGATCGCAGCAGGAGGCGGTCATGAGTATCAAGGAGCACGACGATCTCCGCGATGACGCGGACTATTTCGAGGATGACGTGCGGCGGGAGTTCGAGGAGCGCTTCGGCACCGCCGCGCCGGAGCCGGCGAGCCCGATCAGCAAGCCCATTCCCATCCCGAGCTTCCGGCCGCTGCGGCGGCGGTAGCCGAACGGGGTTCTCCGTCTCGGGCTGACGGGCGGCATCCTCCCGCGCGTAGCATGGCGTTCTCATTCTGCGGCGGAGGGAACGGCCATGAACGCGATGACCGGTCTGCCGCTGGTGGGCGTCAGCATCGTGGCGACGTTCGTCGTTCTCGCGGCCTTTCTCTGGGTGCGCGGTCCCTCGTACCGCTCCGGGTCCTTCCTCGGCATCGCCACCGCCTCGGCGGTGTTCGCGGTCTTCTCGAGCCTGCTCTACGTCATCTACTTCTCGTTCCAGCACGAGGTGTGGACCATCGCCGCGGGCGACGCGGCGATGGTGCTCGCGCCGGCTCTGCTGTGGGTGGCGGTCGGCGCGCTCAACGACCGGCGTCCGTGGCGACTGTGGGCCGTGATCGCCGGCGGCGTCGTGATGTTCGTGTGCAGCATCCTGCTGTCCGAGACCGTGTCGTCCGGGATCAAGATCCTGCTGCTGATCGCAGGATGCGCGCTGACGGCGATCGAGGCGCGCGTCGGCCGCGCGCGTGCCACGAGCGGCACGTTGGCGATCGCGGCGACGATGGTCGGGTACGCGATCTTCTCCCTCGGTCGCGCCGTCTTCCTCGCGATCGACGGTCTGTACGACGGGGTCTACGCGCAGTACTTCTCGACCGGCCCGACCACCATCGCGGGCGTGATCGCGGTGATCCTCCTGGCCTTCGGCGTGCTCGCCGCCGCCCGCGACGAGCGAGCCAGTCGCCGGGTGCAGCAGGTGAGCACGCGCGACCGGCTCGCGGCTCGTGCCCGGACGATCCTCGCCGAGAGCGGGGCGGTGTCCTGGCGGGTGGCGACCGTCGACGAGTTGGAGCTGATCCGCGAATCGTTCGGCCAGGAGTACATCGACGAGGTCAACGCGGCACTGGTCGCCGCCTGCACGGCGACGCTCGCGGACGACGCCGAGGTCGGGCTCATCGGCGCCGGTCGGGTCGCCATGGTGTGCGCCGTCACCACGCCGGACGTCGCGGCGGACGAGCTCCGCCAGCGGTTCGCGCAGAGCTCGACCCGACTGCGCGAGACCTATGTGCCCGACCTCGAGGTGGCAGTGACGACGATCGAGTCTGCCGTCGTGCTGGACAGCGTCGTCGCCCACAGCTGAGTTCCGAGAGAACGGCCCCTCGCCGGCGATGGCGAGGGGCCGTTACGGAGTGCGAGCGCTCGGGCCTTCGCGGGGAGCGGGCGCTCGGAAGGAGTAAACCACGAGTGGCAGCAGCGGCGGAAGGGCGCGGCCGTGAGAATGCCCTCACCGGCCGTCGATGGGCAGCGTGAGCGTCACCACGGCGCCCGATCCCGGCTCGCTGACGATGTCGATGGTGCCGCCGTGGGCGTGCGCGATCGCGCGCGCGACGCTGAGTCCGAGCCCCAGGCCGGGCACGGCGCTGGCGCGTGCGTCGCGGCCTCGGTGGAAGGGCTCGAAGACGCGGGCGAGTTCGGGCGGGCGGAAGCCGGGGCCCTCGTCGATGACGGTGATATCGATCCGCCCCGCGGAGGTGTCCGAGGTGAGCGCCACCGTGATGGCTGAGCCGGGCGGACCGAACCTGACGGCGTTGCCGATGAGGGCGTCGACGGCCATCTGCACTCGGTGCGCGTCTGCGAGGACCGTGACCGGGGTGACGTCGACGAGGATGCGGATCTCGTGCGCTGAGGCGTCCTCGCCGCGCGCCGCGACCGCGTCCTCGACGATCTGAGCGGCATCGCATTCCGCGAGGGTGAGCCGTGGCGCGAGATGTTCCAGGAGCAGGAGCTCGTCGAGACGGTGGATGATCCGGTCGACATTGCGCCGCAGCACCTCGAGCCGCGCCGACGCGTTCGATTCGCCCCGAGCGAGGTCGTCGGTCAGCAGTTCGAGGTGCCCCACGATCGGGGTCAGCGGGTTTCGCAGTTCATGCGAGGTCGAGGCGAGGAAGTCGTGCGGGAGCCGGTCGTGGTGCGCGCGTCGCGAGACGTCCCGTGTGAGCAGCGCCGTTCCCTCGAGTCCGCTCGTGGGCGACGTGATCCGATGCGACGACTTGCGCAGGGCTCGGCGGCGATCGACGGGACCGGCCCATACCGTGCGCTGCGCCTCGCGGCCCTCGGCTGCGGCGAGGATGACCGATTGTTCCCGCCGCAGGGGGGCGTCGTCGATGTCGTATCCGGGCGGGCTCTCGCGCACGGAGCGCGCCAGGTCGAGGTCGTCCAGATCCACGCCCTGCAGTCGCGCGTAGCGGTGCGCGGCCGCGTTGGCGGCGCGCAGACGCCCGTCGGGGTCGAAGATCGCGATCCCGGTGTCGAGGTGGTCGAGCAGTCCGTCTTCGACGGAGAAACCCCCGCCTGCCGATGCTCCCATCGCGGCCTCTCTCCTTTGTCGCATTCTGCCCGCCGCCGGGGGTGGGTCGTGATCGGCGACGGGAAAGTACTCACCCGCAACCTGCTGGAAAACATGCGTGGGTATCTTCGGGGGAGGCCGGCGGATGAGGGGGCTCCCGACTCTGATGCTCCGGCGTCTCGACGGTCGTCCGGCTCCAACCGTCGAGTCCTTGGGAGGACGCATGCAGGCACCGTACTCGCGCTCAGAATATCGCTCGAGCGTCGGAAGCCGTGAGGCGGTCGTCAGCGATCGCGAGGCGAAAGCGCGCGCCCGTCGTCGGCGTCGCCTCCACCGCCAGCTCTCGCAGCGTCCGCATTGGTCCCTCTACATCGGCGTGCTCCTGCTCGCCGCCGGCGTCGTCGCACTCGTCGCCGCCGCAGTCCTCACGCGCTGATCGCGAAACGCAGAACCCCCTCCTCGGCGATGCCGGGGAGGGGGTATGAGCATTTGGCCAGGGCCCCAGCTCGGGTGCGAGTGGCCGAGCCTTCGCGGGGAGCGACCATTCAGTTGAATTCAATCACATGGATCACAGGAGATTCATGGATCTGAGCATTTCCGCTCAGGCGTGTTCGCCGTCGTCTTCGCGGTCGCCGTCTCCCGCGTCGGCTGTCGCTTCGTCCGCGCCGACCGTCGCAGCGAGCACGCCCTCCGGGCGGATCAGTTCGCGCACCTCCGACATGAAGCTCGTGAGCTGCTGCTGCTGCCACCGCAGTGCGCGGGTCCGGTCCTCCGCGTCGCGCAGAACGGCGGTGGAATGGTCGATGACGGTGGACACGATCTTGTGCGCCTTCGTGCGCGCGCGGTCGAGGTTCTCCTGCGCCCGCACATGCGCGTCCGCTTCGATCTGCGCGGCCTGAGCCCTCATGAGCTTCTCGTAGTCGTCGGCCTTCGCCGAGATGCGCTGGGCGTGCTCGAGGGAGGCGGCGACCTGATCGTTGGCATCGGAGGTGATGCGTTCGGCGTGCGCGACCGCCTGGTTGTGCAGCACCAGGAACTCCTGCTGCGCGTCATCCTGACGACGGGTCAGTGTCTCCTCGAACTCGAGCAGGCGTGCGTTCATCTCGCGGACGTCGCGCTCGGTGTCGCTGCGCAACTGGGCCGTCTCACGCGTCACCATCGCTCGCAGCGCCGCGGCCCCCTTCTCCGCCTCGGAGCGGATCGTCTCGGCCTCTCGCTCGGCCTGCGCGAGCTTCTCGGCGGCGTGTGCCGCCTCGCGCTGGATCGTCGCCTCGTGCGCCGTGTACTCGGTCTCGATGCGCAGACGCACCTGATCGGCATCGTGCTGCGCCTGCGCCTGGATGCGGGAGACGTCAGCCTGCGCCTGGGTGCGTTGGGTCGCCACTTCCTCGCGCGCTGCCTCGAGCAGGCGCTCCGCCTGCGCGGCGGCGTTCTGAACGATGAGGCTGGCCTGCTCCTCGGCGACGCGGAGGACGGCCTCGAACTGGTCGCGCGTGGACGGGTCGGCGGAGTCCGACGCCGCGCTCTCCGCCCCGTCTGCGCCCTCCGGACGATCGACGAGCTGCGCGGTCAGGGCCGCGATGCGCGCTTCGGCTTCGGCGATCTGCGCCGTCGCCGTCTGCAGATCAGCCTCCCGTCGTGCCGCCTGCTCGTGCTGCTCCTCGCGCACCCGGTTCACCGACTGCTCGGTCTCGGAGACGAGGCGCTCGATCTCGGCCCGCTGCTCCTCGCGCAGCCGATCGAGGGTCTCTCGCTGGCGCGCCTCGGCTGTTCCGAGCTCCGCCGTGGCGCGCTGCAGTCGGTTCGTCAGCTCGGAGATGGCTGCATCGACCTCATGGCGGTCATATCCCCGGAATCCCACCGAGAACGTGCTGCCGTCTTCGCCCGAGGATGGGCGCATCAGCTCATCGAACGGGCTGGAGCCAGCCTGCGAGTCGTCGGGGGAGTCTGGGCGCGCGTCGCTCATGCCGTGCCTTCCGGAGGATTCGGGTGTGTTCTCCTACTTTGCCCGTTCTCGGCTATCGACGGGCGATGTGATTCTCGTCTGTGCGCCCTCGTCGCTCTCAGAGAGTGGTGGCGAGCTTCTTGATCCAGTCCGCGAGATCGGGTCCGAGGTCGGGACGGTCGAGGGCCAGCTGCACATTGGACTTGATGTAGTCGAGCCGATCGCCCGTGTCGTAACGGCGGCCGCGGAAGACGACGCCCAGGACAGGGCCGCCGATGCTCTCGTCCTCGGCCAGCGCTTCCAGCGCATCGGTGAGCTGGATCTCGCCGCCCTTGCCCGGCGCGGTCTTCTCGAGCACGTCGAAGATCTCGGGCTTGAGCACGTAGCGTCCGATGACGGCGAGATTGCTCGGTGCGTCGGCGGCCGACGGCTTCTCGACGAGGCCGGTGATGGCCACGACGTCGTCCTCGGCGGTGGGGACGACGGCTGCGCAGCCGTAGAGGTGGATCTGCGTCGGATCGACCTCCATCAGGGCGACGACGGTCGCAGAACGGGCCTGGGACACCTCGATCATGCGCGCGAGCAGCACATCGCGGGCATCGATCAGGTCGTCGCCGAGGAGAACGGCGAACGTCTCATGACCCACGTGCTTGCGGGCGCGCAGCACGGCGTGACCGAGTCCGAGTGGGTCGCCTTGCCGCACGAAGTGCACGTCGGCCAACCTGCTGGCCTCCATGACCTTCTCCAGCTTGGCGGCGTCGCCCTTCCTCTCGAGCGTGTGCTCGAGCTCCGCGACGCGGTCGAAGTGGTTCGCGAGGGCATTCTTGTTGCGTCCGACGATGACCAACACGTCGTCGCTGCCGGCGGCTACCGCCTCTTCGACCACGTACTGGATCGCGGGCTTGTCGACGACCGGCAGCATCTCCTTCGGCATCGCCTTCGTCGCGGGGAGGAAACGGGTCCCGAGCCCCGCTGCGGGGATGACGGCCTTGATCGGTGCGTGTGCCATGCGCCGAACACTAGAGATGGTTGATGAACGCGGTGTTTCCGGTTGAGCAGTTCTCCGCATCCGTGCGTCGGGTGAATCGCCGGGCGAATTCACCGCATCCGCAGAGTCCGCACCGGGATTGGTCGACGATGATGGGCGCTGCAAGGTCCCCGCGAAGGCTCTTGCGCGGCGGGCCCCGGTCCCGAACATCCGGGGCCCGCCGTTCATTTCGGTTCGGAATCGGTCCTCGCGGATCGTTGCCGAGCGCGCGCGGAGGAGTAGTCTTCCCGTGAAGACCTCGTGTGCCAGCTCTGACGGGCCACCCCGACCCCCTCCGAGCGCGGCACGATCCGCGACGCTCGCGTCCGGATGCCGCAGCGGAAGAGGAAGCGTCATGGACCTGATCGTCTGGGCACGCGAGAACCCCGTTCTCGTCGTCACGGCCCTCGCGATCGCTGCCCTGATCGTGGTGGCGATGCGGATGGCGCGCGTGCCCGACAGCGCCGAGGAGCCGCATCCGGCGGCCACGGAACGTCCCGCCGTCGAGCGGACGATGCCCACGCGCCCGTCGTTCGCGCCGACGAGGCCCGCGCCGTTCGCGACGACGAGGCCGGCGCCGGCCGCGCCGACGGGAGCGTCTGTGGCATCACCCGTCGCCCGCCCGGCGCCCACCGGCTACGTCCCGCTCGAGGTCCCCGAACTCTGGGAGCCCCCGGTCGGATACCTCGGCGATTCCGGCGTGGCGTCGTTCGCGCCGGCGGGGCCCGTGCACCGCGCCGCCCCCGACCCGACGGCTCCGCCGGCACATCCGGCCAGGTATCCCGCGCGTAGCGCTCCGTTCGTGCAGCCTGCTCCGCGCGTGCAGGCGCCCCCGTCCGCTCCGCTCGCGTCGTCCGCGCCGATCCGCCTCCCGCGGTCCTTCGACGACCTCCGCCGCGGCGCGTTGGCGGGGCGCACGTTCGAGTCGCTGCAGCAGTTCGCCGTCGCCGCGGTGGTCGAGGCGGGGCATCCGGTCGTGCTGGTCGCGCGGATCTTCCGCGTGCCGACCTGGAAGCTGGAGAAGCTGGGTGGAGGCGGCGTTCCATGCCGCCCCCGCTCCCACCCGCCGCCCGTGGCGGGGCACGATGCCGCGCGCGGTGTGACGCGCTTCGGGTGAATAGTCCGCAGGGATGATGTGAAACATCCTCGCGGTGGATGTGAGGGGCGCGGTGGGTGGCCAGGCTTGAGCCATGACCACCGAGAACCTCCGCACGCTGTCCCTCCACCCGCCGCTGCGCCCGCGTGGCAGCGGGTCCGCGCTGGCGCTCGTCGTGCTCGGATGGATCGGTGTCATCGGTCTCGTAGCGGTCGCCGTGGCGGCTCCCTTCGTCGTGGCCGGCGGGTGGGTGCTCACACAGGTCATGGGCCGATGACGCCTCAGCTCAATCCGAGGCGCCGTACGGCGGCCTCCGCCTCCTTGCGTGACGCCACGCCCAGCTTGCGGTAGGCGCTGCTCAGCTGCGTCTTGACCGTGTTGGGGCTCACGAAGAGCCTGTCGGCGATCTGGGCCGTCGTGGCGCCCGTGGCCAGCTCGCGCAGCACCGCCCGCTCCCGAGCGGTGAGCGAGGGCGCGGATGCGGCCTCGGGGAAGCGGGCTGACCCGCGGATGTGCTGGACCAGCTCGTCGTCGGCCAGCTCTGCCGTCTCCACCAGCAGATCGAAGTCGCTACGGGACACGGTGGCCATGCTGCCGGCGAGGTCGTATTCGCGCGCCAGACGGAGAGCGTGCGTGGTCGCCTCGCCCGCGTTGGCCGGCTCGCCCAGACGCAGACTCGCGACGGCCGCGGCCATGAGGGCCTCCACCAGCAGCCGGGGCCGGGAACTCGCCTCCTCGATGAGAGACATGAGGGTGGCGACCGCGCGACGGTGCTGACCGGCGGCGGACTCCACACGCCCTCGCGCGAGCGTCAGATAGCCGGGTTCCACGGGCCAGAGGTCGAATCCTTCGACGCGCGAGCTGCGAGAGATCGCTTCCTCGGCCTTCTCGAGCACCGCGGTCGCCCGCGTCAGCGCGCCCAGGCGCAGCAGTAGGTCGATGCGCGCACCGGCCACGAGCTCGGCGGTCAAGCCGGTCACGCTCAGCGGCCCGGGGCGTGAGGCCGCGGCGATGTCGATCTCGGTGAGCAGCGCTGCGGCATCAGCTGCCGACGTGAGTCTCGCCTTGGCATGCAGCACGTGGGCCCAGTACTCGCCCAGTGCAGCGGGATCGATCGCCGTGAGAGCGCGCTCGGCGTCCTCGTTGCGCAGCAGATCGCCGTGGTGCAGAGCCTCGGCCAACCGAGCCGGCACGCCGTACTTCGCGGCCGCGGTGCTCAGCGAGCCGGCCTCGGCGATGCGCAGCCAGTGCAGCGCGGCCGAACGATGACCCGCGAGCGCGTGGATGCCGGCCAGCGAGGAGGATGCGGACGCGCGGATGAGGGGGTCGTCCATCAGGACGGCGAGGTCGTACGCATCCTGGTACTCGGTCACGGCCTGCTCGACTTGGCCGGCGAACTCACGCACACGCGCCCACTGCGCGTGGAGGTGGGGCAGCGCCGACTGCGCCGTCTCTACCGCTTCGCTCGCGGCGGCCTCGAGCGCTTCACGGCCCCGTTCGACGTGGATGAGGGCTGCCGTGACATGGCCGGCACTGCGCTCGGCGGCCGCGCGACTGGTGTGCTCGACGAGCACGTCCAGCAGTGACTCGGGTCGTTCGAATGCGGAGTGCCGGTAGCGATGGACGCTTCCCTCGCCGCGGGAGAGGTGGCGCAGGTACGTGCGTGCGGCGACGTAGCGGGGCTGTGCGGCGAGCGTCGACGGCGGCAGCCGCTCCAACGCCGCCAGGAGCGTCGGGGCATCGTGAAGGATGAGCTCCGACCAGTGCTCTGCGATCACCCTGGTGACGCGCTCCCAGTCCTCGTCGTCGACGGCGGCGGTCAGGGGGCAGGGTGGTTCGCGGGTGATGTCGCTCACGATCTGCGGGGCCTCTCGGGTCTGCGGTGACGCGGGGATCGCGTTTCCTGCGAGGAGAGATGCGTTTCAGAAGGTTTCGTGACGCGGTTTCCGAGATCGTTCGATCAGAACGGGAAGCAGAACCAGCCCCAGGGCCACGGACATCCGGGCTCTGTCGGTTCCGTGGGCCCGCTCGGCGACGGCGACGGCGACGGCGACGGCGAGGCGGTGGGTGACGGAGAAGGTGAGGCGGACGGCGAAGGTGATGCTGTGGGCGAAGGTGATGCTGTGGGCGAGGGCGACGCGGTGGGTGACGGCGAGGGCATGGGTGACACGCTCGGCGACGGCGACGGCGACGGCGACACGCTCGGTGACGGTGACGGTGACGGTGACGGTGACGGTGACGGTGACGGTGACGGCGACGCCGTGGGGCGCGGGGTGGGCGTGACCGATGGCGAAGGCAGGCCGAAGGGACCCGAGGGGGCAGGTGTCGGCTCTTGGGCCGGCTGCGGAGGGACAGCGCGGGGGGTGCGAGAGGCCTGCGGGGTCGGTGCGGGCGTCGGTGCGCTCGTCGGGGTCGCCGCGGCGTCCGGGGTGACGAAGACCTCGGGAGTCGCTTCCTCCGGTGTCGTCATGCTCGGCGACTCCGCCGCGGAATCCGCCGGCTCGATCGCCGCGGGCGCAGGCGCGGCGAGCATGTCGCCGATGCCGCCGGTGGCCGCCCACGCCACGCCGCCGGCCACCACGGCGACCGCCGAGACGGCGACGACGGTGGTGACCTGCCAGGAGCTGCGACCGGCACCGCGAGGACGCAGCGCTCCGAGCCAGCCGCCGCCGGATGCGGATGCGGATCCACCGCTCCCGGCGGCCATCGCCACGGCTGCGGCCTGTGCGCCGCCGGACTGCGCCCACGCGGCGTAGCTCGCCGTCGCCGAGACGCCCACCACGAGCGGAATGAGCACGAGGGCGAGTCGCGACGCGACGTCGCGGGCTTCGCTCCACGCGAGCGCGCATCCGGTACAGGTGGCGAGGTGGGCATCCACGCGTCGGGCATCACGTCGCGAGAGGGCGCCCCGGGTGTGCGTGCCCAGCAGGGGGAGCGTCTCGTGGCAGTCGGGGCCGCTCGGATTGCGCAGTTGTGCCGTGACCCACGCGTCTCGGAAACCGCGGCGGGCGCGGATCACGAGGGCGGATGCGGCGTTGGGGGCGAGACCCATCAGCGGCGCGAACTGCCGGGGCTTGAGCCCGTCGACTTCGCTGTACCAGAGCGCTTCCTGCCATCTCGTCGGCAGGCTGCGGAACACATTGGCGGTGGTTCCGCGCTCGAGCGCGGATAGCGCGGAGTGCTCCGCATCCACGGATGCGGCACCGGCCGCGTCCTCCAGGTCCATCGTGTCCGCCTTGACCTGGCGGGAGCCCCACTCCGCGGCGACGTTGCGCACCGCGGTCAGGAGGTACGGGCGGAAGCCCATGACGGGGCCTTGACCGCGTCCGATCGCGGCGAGGATGCGGGTGAAGGCCTCGGCGACGACGTCGTCGGGGTCGAGCGACGTGAACGCGCGCGCGACGGCGTGGGCGGCGGCGGAATGGCGCAGCCACAGCTCGCCGTAGGCGCGGGAGTCGTTCGCGCGGACGCGTTCGACGAGATCGTCGTCAGACAGCTCGGGCATCGGTCTTCGGGTTTTCGGGCTTTGTGAGAAAGCTCTCATCTTCGGGTCTTCTCAGACTAGGGCCTCGCCGAGGAATGCGTGGAGGTCCCACGCATTCTGTGCAGAATCGCCGATGGACTCGAAGTTGCGCAGATGACGCACGAGATCCGCGAACGCATCGTCGGTGAACGCGCGGCAGTCCAGAATGCAGGGGTCGGCCCCCAGAACCGTCACCAAGATGCAGTGCCGCAGGCGTCGGTCCACCCTGGCATCGCCCGCACGCGGCACGCAGAAGCCCACCAGACCCCGCCGCCAGATCGCCGTGTCCTGCCCGTAGTAGACGTGCACCAGCGGTCCGCGGATCACGATCCGATCGGGCGCGATCCGCTCCCTGGACCCCGTCGTCGGCCACGGCATCCAGCGCCGCCATGCGCGACGGGGCGGAACGGTGAACTCGGTGTGCGCGGGGTGCATGTCTGAGAGACGCGGGGGTCGCCAGATCGTGACGCGGTGGCGCGAAATTCCTCAGCCGACACGCGCCGCACCGGATGCGGGCGCCGGTGTGGACTTCGGCGCGGGTGCGAGCTTGGGCGTCGGCTTCCACGCCACCGCGCGGATGCCGACGCTCCATTTGGCGACCGCGACCAGAGGGCCCGCGGTGTCGACGATGCCCGCGAGAGGCGTCACCAGGAGCACCAGAAGATGCTCGCGCGCCTTCGTGATCCGAGGCATCCCGGTGTAGCGGAGGTTGTAGAAGAGCCCGAGCTGGGTCCCGGCGAGCCACAGAGTCAGACCGATGGCGGAGACGATCCCGTACACCGTGAGCTCGGGCGGCGCGACATCCAGCATCCCGGTCGCGACAGCCTCCGCGGCCGCCGCGGCGACGAGCATGGCGTTGGACACCAGCGCGAGCAGCGAGATCGGGAACCCGAGCGCGTACGTGAACACGCGTGCGCGGATCACGACGGCGATGTGCGCGCGGTCACGGCGTGACAGTCGTCTCCACTGGGGACTGCGCTGCAAGTGGGACAACGCCTGCAAGGCGCCGAACACCCAGCGCTCACGCTGATTGTACGCCGCCTTCAGCGTGAACGGCGGCTGCTCGATCATCTCCGTGTGGTGCCAGCCGAAGACCCCGCGGCCGAAGCGCAGGTAGGCGGACAGACCGAACACCAGGTCCTCGGCGATGAGAGCGGCGCCGTCCAGGGTGCCGATGTCCCATCCGAT
The DNA here is from genome assembly GCF_056868075.1 of Microbacterium sp. KU4F. NCBI lineage: Bacteria > Bacillati > Actinomycetota > Actinomycetes > Micrococcales > Microbacteriaceae > Microbacterium > Microbacterium sp. KU4F. The sequence goes on from NZ_CP200324.1 coordinate 2,739,907, forward strand.
CTCGTTCTCCAGATCCTGGCGGACGACGAGATTCGAGCCGTGCAGGTGCAGCGGCGGAGGACTTGTCATGACGGCGTAGCACTCGTGGCACCCGAAGGGCCGGTTCGATTCCATCGCCTTGTTGACGAGCGTCGCGCGGTCCCAGTCGAGACCGTAGGAGATCATGCCCTCCGAGATCCCGACCGGATACTCGGCCAGCCGGTGGACCAGCCGTGCGAGGTTCATGGGGGTGAGGACGGACTCCTCATCGAAGTGGACGACGTAGCAATCGCGCGGATCGCGCCGGTGCTCGTCGACCATGAACTCCAGTGCGCGCGCCTTCAACAGGGTGCCGAGCGGGGTGCGGTAGTCGCGCGGCAGGAGGAACGGGAGGACGGGCACGGCCGCGTCGGCGTAGCGCGCCGCCAGGGCGGCGACCTCCTGTGCCTCCTCCGTCACGATCTCGACCCAGACGGCCCGCTGAAGGCTCGGGAATGCGGCGACGCCCTCGAGGACCGTGTCGATGCCGCGCTGCACGACGGCCAGCGCGCCGCCCTTCGTCGTGATCTGGATGAGGAACTGCGCGGTGTGCCCACGCTCGGCGGCGGTGCCGAGCGCGTGCGCCACATCCGCGTCGGTGAGCGTCCGACGCGACACGTGACCGTGGGCGCTGGCGCGTACCACCATCCACCAGAAGTAGAGCTAGGTGGCGACCAGCAGCACCATGGCGGCGAACAGGAACCACCCGAGGGGGAAAAGTCAGGAGCGAAGCGGATCATCGATGGGTCCGGGCGCCCATGCCCGGGGCCGTCGTCTTCGTCAAGGGCCCCCCACGTGAATGAGCCGCATCGCAGACTGAGGGCATGGTCGGTATCGCTGTTCTCTTGGTCGTCATCGGAATCGTTCTGCTGCTGCTGGGCGTGTTCGTCGAGGCGGTGAAATTCCTGCTCTGGATCGGGCTGATCATCCTCGTCATCGGGATCATCGCCGCGTTGATGCGCTTCATCCGCCGACAGAGTTAGCCTGCGCGCGACCTTCGAATCTAGGCGGCGTGCGCCGACGCGTCGCCGGCGGTGAGTAGTTCTCCGTCCCGGTCGCCGAACCCGCGTCCCGCCGGGCAGTACTCACCGGGCGCGCAGAGTGCCGCTCAGGAGCAGAGCGCTGCTCAGGAGCAGAGTGCCGCCGCCCAAGAGCAGAGCACCGCTCACGAGGGGCAGAGCGCGATCCCGTCTGTACGGTCTCCCTCGCGGGGTGTGCCGTTCAGCGCCGCGACGACGCGCACCGCGCGGTCCCAGAATCGGGCGTAGTGCAGCGGGTCGGCGTTGACCTGCGTCTCGTGTGCGACCTGCGTGGGATCGAGCGCTGCCCGGTCCGGGACACGCTCGGCCATCGCGCGGAAGAAGATCGTCGCCGCCGTGTACGGATCGAGGCGCTCGTCGCGGGAGCCCCAGGAATCCTGCTGTTGGAACAACCCGATCGAGGTCGTGGGCGATCCGTCGGGATTGGTCACTCCGCTCGTCTCCCAGTCCCCGTAGTCGAGGTTTCGCAGCGATGATTCGCCCATCGCCGTCATGATCGCGATCGTCTGGTCGCGCTCGTCGAAGCCGAGATCGCGCCCCGCCGCGAGGATCGTGCACGCGTTGGCGAGCTGACCGGAACCGTAGCCCGCGATGCCCGGCTCCGCGATCCCGGGCGGGCGGGGTGCGTCGCCGATACCGACGTCGATCGGGTCGCCGCCGTCGAAGGCGCTGATCGCGGCGCTGCCGGCGGCCAGGAGCGCCACGATCAGGATGAGGGGCGCGACGGTCAGGGCGACGACCGCGGCGATGAGGCTGCCGCGTGCACCCCGGCGCCGCGCGGACCGGGCGCGCCGATCGGCGGGGCGTCGCCGGGCGGGCGGTCGGCGCCGGGCGGCGGAGGGACGTCGGGGCATCGCGGTCAGGGTAGAGGGCGCACCTGGAGTTTCCCCAGGGCTCAGCCGAGGGTCGCCGCCACGTGGTCCCACCACTCGGACGCCCGCGTGCGGTGGGCGTCGAACCGTTCGGTCGCGGCATCACGGAGCGATGCCGCGCGCGAGATCAGAGCCGGCAGTGTCGCGGATGCGGCCGCGGCGTCGTCGATGTCGATCACGCCGTCCTGGCCCCAAGGCTCCAGCGCGCCGGTGAGTTTGATCCGTGTGTACTCGTCTGCCGCAAGGGCCAGCACGGGCACTCCGGACGGCGCCGCGAACACGACGGGGTGATAGCGGAGCTGATGAGCAGGCGCGCCGAGCGCGCGAGGGAGACCGCGTGAGCCGTGTCCGCCGTGGTCTCCAACCTGCTGGGGCTGCGCAGATGAGCGCGGACGCGTTCGTGCACGACGACGTCGCCGCGCACGTCGCCGTCGGTGAGCGGTCCGAAGTGCGCGTGGAAGACGACGGGCGCGCCGGTGTGCTCGGCGGCCGTGTCGATCATGTGGGCAAGGGCGGCGTCGACCGCATCCGTCGGGCGATGCGCGTACCAGCCGGACAGGCTCACGAGCAGCGGTCCGGATGCGGGCGCGACGGCGGGGGCATCGAGGAAGGAGGCATCGTCGACCTGCCTGCGCGGGCGGAGCCCCCAGGAGCGCACCAGGGCCTCGGTGTTGCCCTCGCGCACGCCGACGAGCGCGGCGTCCGCGAGCGCTGCACGCAGCCGGGCCTCGTCGGCTGCGGTCAGGTCGGGTCCGAAGGTCTGGCCGCTGAAGACGATCGGCAGCCCGCGTGCGGCCGCCATCCGGGTGAGGGTCGTGCGCTCGTAGATGTGCACGGGCCACCGCGAGGCGAGATTGCCGCCGCCGGTGTGCAGCACGCCGGTGACCGTGCCGAGCGCCGCGAGGACGCCCCGGGCCGCGTCATCGGCGGCGAGCTCGGTTCCCCCGGTCGCCGCATCCACCAACTGCTCGGCCCTGCGGGCCGCGGCGTCTGGATCGAGCCCCGCGAAACCGAGTCGGTCGACGGCGTCGATCCCATATCGTGCGCGCGTCTCGGCGGGGGCGGAGGAGATGCCGACCGTCTCGATGCCGCGGCGGCGGAGTTCGACGACGGCGGCGTCGAACATCGCCTCGTCGCCGACATGGAACAGGTCGTCGACGACGCCGACATCGCCGATGGCAAGAACGCTCACGCGGGCTCCGGGATCGTAGCGGGGGAAAGGGTGCGGCTCAACGCTAGCCTGCTGTTCAGACGTGTTCTCTACGATCGATTCGCTCGTGGCCGTCCGGCGACGGCGAAGGGAAGTGGGACGTGGGGATTCAGACGTCCATGGATGCGGTGCAGAGCGCTCCGACGATCGTCGATGCGCTGCGTCGCGCCGACGAGCTGGCGTTCGAGGCGGGTCGCGAGCCGGGGGTGCGCTCGCTGCGCCATCTGGCCGCGGCGCTCGCGAGCGAGGATGACGTGCGCGCGCTGGCAGCGGTGCACGCGCTGGGAGCGATGACCGACGAGGAAGCCGGACGGATGCTGGCGGCGCTGCTGTCGGATCGCCGTGCGTACGTGCGCGAGCACGCGGCATGGGCGCTGTCGCAGGGGCTGCCCCGGCTCGACGCGGTCGGGCGCCTCATCGCGATGGTCGCCGCCGGCGGGTTCTCCGCCATGCTCGCCCAGCGCACGCTCGAAGGCTGGTCGGTCCCCTCGGGCGAGGTGCTGGCCGTCGCGCTCGAGGCCGCGCTGGTGTCGACCGACGACCCCTCCGCCCGAGCGCGCCTGGTGGAGACCCTCGGTCTCGTGCGCGCGCCCTTGGCGACGAGGCCCCTGATCGCGATCGCCCGCGACGAGCGGGAAGAGCCCGCGGTGCGCGAAGCCGCGATCGCGGCGCTGGGTCAGCGGCCGGGTCAACCCGGCGTCGAGAGCACGCTCGACGAGCTCATGTCGACCACGGGGCGGCTGGCGTCGGTGGCGCGGCTGGCGCTGCTGGATCTCGTGCCCCCGAAGCCGGATGCCGCCGATGCGCCCCGCACGATCGCGCAGTTGTTCCTGCACGCCGACATGGATGCGCAATTGGCGACGGCGGGCGCCGGCGACAACGGCGGCATCGCGACGCTGCTCGTGCGCCTGGGTGACGCGCTGGTCGCCGACGACTCCGGACTCGTGGAGCGCGTCATCACCCTCGGCCGCGGCAGCATCGACCAGGCCGCGAGCGATCTCCTGGACGTCGCGGGCACCCGCGGCGGGCACCGCTTCGGACGCGTGCCCATGGCGGCCTCGCCGGTTCCCTCCGCCGCAGCGTGGGGATTGCGCGTCCAGGCACGTCGCGGCATCCGCCGGGTGCTGCGCGCGGCGGGCCGCGTCGACGTGCTGCACCTGCGCATGGCGGATGTCGGGAGCCTCGCGGCGGCCGACGTCGCCCGCGAACTCGGCATCCCCACCGTCTTCACGCTGGCGCCCGACCCGCACTCCGTGATCACGTCGCTCGAGGAATCCGGTCAGCTCACGCGCGAGGGCTTCGGCGAGGCCGACCTGCGCGAGCACTACTGGTTCCGCGCCCGACTCGTGCAGTCGCTCGCAGCGGGCGCCGAGCACACGGTGCTCTTTCCCCGCCCGACGCTCGCCGACGACATGAAGCGGCTCGTCGGGGTGGACATCACCGCGCACGCCGAGCGGCACACCGTGGTCGCCGAAGGCGTCGACCTCGCCGTCGTCGACGACGCGGTGTCGCGCGTCGCGGCCCGCGGTGCCGACGGCGACGCCCCGGCGGGCCTGGAAGAGCTCGAGCGGCTGCTCGCCGAGCTGCCCGAGGAGCGCCGCGGCCTGCCGCTGCTGGTCAGCGTGGGGCGCCTGCACCGCGTGAAGGGCATGGCGTCGCTCGTCGAGGCGTGGCACGGTTCCGCGCTCGCCGCGAGCACGAACCTGCTCATCGTCGGCGGAGACCTCGCGCATCCGTCCGTCGACGAGCGGGAGCAGCTCGAGCGCATCGACGCGATCGTCCCGGCCGCCGAGCGTGCCGCGCACGGCCTCCTGCTTCCCGGACACCGCCCGAACGGCGTCACGGCGCTGTGGCTGGCGGCCGCTCGTGCGGGACTCCCCGGCCTGGCAGCGCCTCACGGCGTATACGTCTGCGCGAGCATCAAGGAGGAGTTCGGCATCGCCCTGCTGGAGGCCATGGCGACGGGGCTCGTCGTCGTGGCGCCCGACGCGGGAGGCCCCGCCACCTACGTCGAACCCGGTCGCACCGGATTCCTGGCGCCGACCTGGGACCGCGAGCGCTTCGTCGCCGCGATCACCGATGCGCTCGCCCACGCGAAGGTCGACCCGGATGCCGTCGCCGAGCGCTCGCACGCGATGGTCGCCGAGCGGTTCACGATCCAGGCGATGGCGGCGACGCTCGCCCCGCTCTACCAGGCCGTCGCCTCGCAGGATGCGTACCTCGCCCGGCTGGCGGTGCTGCCCTCGTGAGACTGCTCGTCATCAGTCCGGACTACGCCTCGCACCTGCTGCCGCTCGCGACCCTCGCCACGGCCTGGCAGGACGGCGGGCACGACGTGACCGTGGCGACCGGGCCCGCGACGGCGCCCATCGTGGCGGATGCCGGGTTCGCGCACGTCGAGCTGTCGCTCGGACGCGGCGCGAACGCGGGAGTCATGCGCACCGCTCAGCAGCAGGCGGACGAGGCCTCCTCGCTCGAGGGGTTCTTCTCCGCGACCCGCCGGGGCATGGTCGAAACGCTCACCTACCAGGCGCGGGAACGGCTGACCGACCTGATGTGGGATCCGGTGGGCCGCGGCCGGCGGACGCTCGAGATCATCGACCGGGTGCGGCCCGACCGCATCCTCGTCGACCACCTCGCGTTCAGTGCGCGGATGGCGATGCAGGCCGCCGGTGTCGCGTACGGCGACGTCGTGCTCGGCCACCCGACCGCCCTGCCGGTGCCGGGGAACTCTACGGCGTGCCGCCGTTCTGGCCCCGCGCCTTCGATCCCGATGCGGCGAGCCTGACGGCGTTGCGCACGCTGGCCGCGGAGGTGTCCGAGCGATTCACCGCGCAGTGGAACGCAGCCGCATCCGAGATCGATCCCGCGGCCCCCGTCGTGGCCGACGCCTTCGCGTCGCACGGCGACACGGTGCTCTACAACTACCCCGAGCAGCTCGCCGACGGGGACGGCCGCGCCATGGCGGCCGGGGCCTTCCTCGGCTCGACGCTGCGTGAGGAGCTCGTCGATCCGTCGATCTCGCGCTGGATCGACGAGGGCGAACCGTACGTGTACGTGAGCTTCGGCAGCTTCCTCTCGGTGCGCGACGATGTGCTGGCCCGGGTGGTCGAGGCCTTGCGCGCGCTCGGCGTGCGCGCCGCGATCGCGACGGGCGTCGCCGATACCTCGATGTGGGGCGACGTTCCGGCCGAGTGGCTCGTGCGCGAGTACCTGCCGCAGGTGCGCCTGCTCGGCTCAGCGGCCGTCGCCGTCACCCACGGCGGCAACAACTCCGTCACCGAGGCGTGCGCGCAGGGTGTGCCGCTGGTGGTGCTGCCGTTCTCGACGGATCAGTTCGCGGGGGCTGCGGCGCTGGAGCGCACGGGAGTGGGCATCGCGTGCGATCCCAATCGCGCGAGCGCCGGAGAGCTGGCCGACGCCGTCGCGCGTCAGTTGCAGCCGGATGCGGCCGCGCCCGCACTGCGCGCCCGGATGCTGCGAGACAGCCGTGAGCGCCCGGGCCCGCTCCGGGCCTTCGACGCGCTGGCCTGAACCCGTTCGCGCTCCGCTGCGTCGAGCCCGCTGCGCCGAGCCCGCTGCGCCGAGCCCGCTGTGCCGAGCCGGTGGTGCCGAGGCCGTGGTGCCGAGCCCGTCGTGCCGAGCCGGTGGTGCCGGGCCCGTGGTGCCGAGCCGGTGGCGCGCCGAGCCCGCCGTCCCGAGCCCGCGGTGCCGAGCCGGTGGGCGCCGGGCCCGTGGTGCTGAGCCCGTGGTGCCGAGCCGGTGGGCGCCGGGCCCGTGGTGCTGAGCCCGTGGTGCCGAGCCGCTGGTGCCGAGCCCCTGTTGCTGAGCCCGCTGCGCCGAGCCCGCGGTCCCGAGCCCGCGGTCCCGAGCCCGCTGTCCCGAGCCCCTTTCGCGAGCGAGCATCCGATCGCCGAGCGAGCATCCGATCGCCGAGCTCGTTCGATGAAGGGATGCTCGTGTCCCGGACGGATCCGGGTGCCCCGCGCGGGTCAGAGGCTGTTCCCGGCGGATCAGGAGATGCCGACGAGGCGCGCGATGGCGCCGGGGTCGCTGGCCGCGGCTCGGTAGAGACCCATGCGGGCCTCGTTGGCCTCGTAGCCGGCGCCCACGCGCTGCTCGGCCGCGTGGTGCAGCGCGTAGACGCGCCCGGCGTGGCGGCGGGGCGGCTCGCCCAGCACGGCCTGATGGGTGAGGTACCAGGCCGCGTCCTCGAAGCCCCATCCGCGGAACGCCTCGTCCTGCCCGCCGTGCGCGAACCAGGTCTGCGGGGTCGCCACGTAGACGCCGGAGCAGGCCCCCTCGACGTACTGCTCGACGGTGCATTCGACGAGCGGTGTGCCGGCCGCGTACTCGGCAGAGCCGCTCGCGCCGAGCCAGCGGTACTCGTCGTAGGGCAGATGCACTCGTCCGCTCGTGCGCGCAGCGGCGATCGCGGCGCGCAGCGGCTCTTCGTCGGGCAGGGTGTCGGCGTCGCCGATCACGACCACGGCATCCGGATGCGCGGTGCGCATCGCGAGGTTGCGGCACGCGGCGAGCACGAACACGTCGTCGTCGGTGTCGATGGTGCGCACCGACGCTTCGGGCAGATGGGTCTCGTACCAGCGGCGGACGAGCGCGAACGGTGCGCGGCGAGTCGGCGCGTCCCGCCAGGGGATCACGACCTCGACGGGGGAACGAGAGCTGTGGACATCGCGCTCAGCATAAGTCCGTTCCGGACCCCCGCTGACCCCTTGCGCTCGCAGGCATCGGCTCACCGGGTTGCTGGCCGGTCGCCGCCCGCATCCGTGGGGCGCATCCGCCGATCCCTGGCCGCATCCGCCGGCTGCCCGCATCCGCCGGTCGGAGAATCGCGCGAATGTCGGAGGATGCGGGCCGAAACCTCCGACGCGGGGCGTTTTCTCCGACCGGACGGGTCGGCAGTAGGCGGCGCGATCGCGCCTGAGGCTCAGTCGCAGATGACCGTGACGCCCGCGGCGGCGAGGGCCGCGGCGAGGTCGGCGGGCGGGGGAGCGTCGGTGATGAGGTAGTCGGCGCCCTCGAGGGCCGTCACCTGCGCGAACAGGCGGCGTCCGAGCTTGGTCGAGTCAGCGAGGATGGCGGTGCGATCGGCGCGCTGGATCATCTCGGCCATCATCGTCGAGTCGCCGAGGTTGGATGCGGAGTACCCGGATGCGTCCACCGCCCCCACCGCGACGAAGGCGATGTCGGCGCGGATGTCCACATCCGGGCCGGCCGAGGTCATCGCGAGACTCACAGGGCCCGTCGTCGCCTGGGTGATCGTGCGCACGGCGCCGCCGAAGACGTACAGGTCGCGGAACACGCTCGGCGGGATCTCCGCGGGAACCCGCAGGTTGTTCGTGGCGATCGTGAGGTCGCGGTGATTGCGCAGCGCCCGGACGAGGGCGAGCACGGTCGTTCCGCCGTTGATCATGAGCACCGCGCCGTCGTCGACGAGTTCGGCGGCGAGCTTGCCGATCTTCTCCTTCTCGGGCACCTGCATCCGCAGGCGCACATCCAGTCCGCGGTCACGACCCGGCCCCTCCGACGCGCTCATCGCGCCGCCGTGCGTGCGCACGAGCGCGCCCTGGCGATCGAGCTCGTCGAGATCCCGGCGGATGGTGTCGATCGAGACCCCGAAGTGCGCGGAGAGGTCGGCGACCGTGACCTGCCCGACCTCCTCCACGTAGGCGGCGAGATCCGCCTTGCGTCCGGCGGGCAGCCGGCGAGAGGTGCTTTTGCGCTGCGCGTCCATGGCCTCATATCTAGCACAGGACTGCACAAAACGGCGGAGACAGCCGCACGCATCCGCAACTTTCTGGACCGAGAGTCCATCGCGAAGCTCCCAAGAACCCCGTCTTTCGGGGGTTCTCGTGACCATTCCGTGTCTTGACGGGATGCAGGCAGCGCTGCATAATCTTGCTTAAACAGGCATGAAGCTGCAGAAATGAGCGGAATGCCGCACCATCTCGAAGAGGAGAGACATGTCCGCATTCCGGCGAGGACGCCGTACCGCAATCATGCTCATGGGTGTCGCGACCGCGGCGACCACGCTTCTGGCTCTGACGGGCTGCTCGTCGGGCGGCAGCGGTTCGGGCGACAGCGGCGGCGACGTCACGATCGAATTCGCGCAGTGGTGGGAGCCTGAACTCCCCGACGGCGAGTTCCGCGCCCTCATGGATGAGTTCGAACAGGCCAACCCCGGCATCAAGGTCGACCTCGTCAGCGGCCCGTACGCATCGACGAAGGAACAGCTCTTCGCCGGCGCCGCATCCGGCACGATGCCCGACGTCGTCGGTCTCGACGGCGCATGGGTCAACGACTTCGCGTCCAAGGGCGTCATCACCGATCTCGGTCCGCTGCTGAAGGACGCCGGCTTCGACGAGAGCGAGCTGGCCGCCCAGATCAAGGTCGACGACAAGACCTACATGATCCCGGTGGTCAACTTCGTCTACCCGATGTTCACCAACGACGCCCTGCTCTCGCAGGCCGGCGTGAGCGCACCGCCCTCCACCCGCACCGAGTTCGAGGATGCGGCCAAGAAGATCACCGCCCTCGGCGGCGACGTGCACGGCTGGGTGCTGCCGCTCTCGCTCGAGGCGCCGAACGGCGTGCAGAACGACGTCATGTCGTGGGTCTGGGCCTCGGGCGGCACGATGCTCGACGGCGGCAAGCCGGACCTCACCAACGACGACGTCACGAGCGCCGTCGAGTACATCGGCGACCTGTGGAACGAGGGCGTGATCGCCCCCGGCAGCTTCACGATGAAGGAGCAGGACAAGGTCGAGGAGTTCACCAACGGCCGGGTCGGCATGATGATCGACTCGCTCGCACACATCAACCTGATCCGCGAGAACAACCCCGACCTGAAGTTCTCGATCTCGGCGATCCCCGCAGAGGACGGCTTCACCGGTGAGCGCGGCATCCCCTACGCCTCGTGGGGCATCGGCGTGGCGGAGAACTCGCAGCACAAGGATGCGGCGGCCAAGCTCGTGGCGTTCCTGATGAGCAAGGACACCAACTCGAAGCTGTCGACGATGGCCAAGGCCTTCCCCGGCAACACCGGCTCGGAGCCCGACTTCGTGAACGACGACGCACTGTTCAAGACCGCGTTCGAGATCTACAAGGCGGGCTACCCGGCCAACGAGTTCACCGGCCTCCCCGTGGCCGAGGACCTCATGCGTCAGCTCGGCGAGCAGCTGCAGTCCGCCCTCGACGGACAGCAGTCCATCCCCGACGCGCTGAAGAAGGCGCAGGAGAAGCTGGACGGCGGAGTTCTGATCCCTTTCCGCCACCGGGTGCCGCACCTCGCGGTGCGGCACCCGGATACGTCAGGAGTTGACCGAGCATGACACTCAGAGCGCTGACCGCGCCGGACACGGAGACACTCGTCACCGGCCGGCCGCCCGGCAAGAAGCGTCGCCAGTTGCGGCGCACGACGGAGTCGTACGGCTTCCTCGCCCCCACCCTCATCCTGCTGTTCATCCTGATGGTCGTGCCGATCGTGATGGTCGTCGGCTACTCGTTGCAGGACAGCGCGATCCTCGGCCCCCCACCGGAGTTCGTCGGCATCCAGAACTACCTGACGGTCCTCGGGGACCCGGGCTTCTGGAAGGCGACGGGCAACACGATCTTCTTCAGCGTCGTCAGCGTCGCCGCCCACCTCGTGCTGGGGCTCGGTTTCGCGATGATGCTCAACAGTCGCCTCCTCGGCGGCGTCACCCGCACCATCTTCCGCGCCCTCTACGTGCTGCCGTGGCTGTTCACCGCTGCCGTCATCGCAGTGCTGTGGCGGATGCTGCTCGCCCCCAACGGCGTCATCAACTTCCTGCTCGATACGAACATCGAGTGGCTCGCCTCGCCGCAGCTGGCGCTGGGCACCGTCACCTTCATCAACATCTGGGCGGGCTACCCGTTCTTCATGGTCAGCCTCCTCGCGGGTCTGCAGGGCATCCCGCAGGATCTCTACGAGGCGGCGACCGTCGACGGCGCGACCGCGTGGCAGCGCTTCTGGAACGTCACGGTGCCGCAGCTGCGCCCGATCATCGTCAGCCTCGTGCTGCTGGATCTCATCTGGACCTCGCAGCAGTTCGCGCTCATCTGGATGACCACCGGCGGCGGTCCGATCGATGTGACCGAGATGCTCAGCACGTTCACCTACAAGCTCGCGTTCGCCAAGTACGACTTCTCGCTGGCGGCCACATCCGCCGTGCTCGTGCTGCTCATGTCGATGGTGCTGGCCGTGCTCTATGTGCGCCACCAGAAGGCGAGGGACTGACATGTCGATGACCACTGCTTCGCGCACCCGTCTCGCGCGCACGCTTCTGCTCGTGGGCCTCGTGGCGGGCGCCGTCTTCGCCGCCGGCCCCGTGCTGTGGATGCTGTCGAGCTCCTTCAAGCCCAACACCCAGATCTTCGAGAGCCCGCCGCGGTTGGTGACCGACGCGTTCTCGTTCGACGCGTACGTCAAGATCTTCACGAACGCCGAGACGATGCGGTTCTTCCTGAACAGCTACATCGTCGCCGGCGCCGTGACGATCCTGACCCTGCTGGTCGCGATCCAGGCGGCATACGCGTTCAGCCGCTTCGATTTCCGCGGCAAGCGGGTGCTGAACGTCGTCATCGTCAGCGTGCAGGCCGTGCCGCCGATCACGCTGCTGATCCCGTACTTCGGGCTGATGGTCGCACTCGGGCTGTACAACACCTACCCGGGCCTCATCTTCACGTACATGGTGTTCACGCTGCCCTACGCGATCATCATGATGACCGGCTATTTCAACACCCTGCCGCGCGAGCTCGACGAGGCCGTCCGGGTCGACGGAGCGGGCTCGTTCACCGCACTCTGGCGCGTGCTGGTGCCGATCTCGGTACCCGGCATCGTCTCGGTCGGCATCTACACGTTCATGATCGCGTGGAACGAGTACCTGTTCGCCCTGACACTGACCCGCACGACCGACATGCGCACGGTGCCGATCGGCATCCAGCTGCTCATGGGTCAGCACTCGTACGAGTGGAACCAGATCATGGCGATGAGCATCCTCGGCTCGATCCCCGTGCTGATCCTCTTCCTCGTGCTGCAGCGCTTCTTCATCAGCGGCCTGACCGCCGGCTCGGTCAAGGCTGACCCGCACCGTTCCCGTTTGTTCCCGACGTCCCGTCACCCATCCCACTCAAGGAGAATCCATCGTGCTGTACACCGGTAAGTCCATCCTCGACGTCGCCAACGAGCACAACTTCGCCATCCCCGCGTTCAACATCAGCGACTGGGCGATGTTCAACGGCGTCATGGACATCAGCGAGGAGAAGCAGGCCCCGGTGATCATCGCGATCCACCCGGACGAGGTCTCGCACATCACCACCGACCTGATCGCCGCCATGCACTCCCGCGCCCACCGCTCCTCCGTTCCCGTCGCGATCCACTGGGATCACGGCGGCAGCTACGAGCAGATGATCGTCGCCATCAAGTCCGGCTTCACCTCGGTCATGATCGACGCCTCGCTCCTGCCGTTCGAGGAGAACGTGGCACTGACGCGCAAGGTCGTCGAGGCCGCGCACGCCGTCGGGATCCAGGTGGAGGGTGAGCTCGGCACCATCGGCGCGAACGACAGCTACGGCGAGTCGGGTGCCGCGGAGATCATCTACACGAACGTGGCGGACGCGGTGCGCTTCGTCGAGGAGACCGGCGTCGACAGCCTCGCGATCGCGATCGGCACCTCGCACGGCCTGTACCCCGCCGACAAGAACCCCGAGCTGCGTCACGACCTGCTGGAGGAGATCAAGGCGGCCGTCGGTATCCCGCTCGTGCTGCACGGCGGATCGGCGAACCCGGATTCCGAGCTGCGTCGCGCGGTGGAGCTGGGCGTCAACAAGATCAACATCTCCAGCGACATCAAGGTCTCGTACCACAACAGGATGCGCGAGATCCTCGGTACGGACGAGCGTCTGCGCGAGCCGAACGCCATCCAGCCCGGGGCGATCGCGGCGCTGAAGGTGACCGCGGCCGAGAAGATCGATCTGTTCGGAGCGACCGGCAAGGCCGCGCTGTACTGACCGTCACAGGTCACAGGACTCACGAGAGAGGCGCCGTGGTGGGAAAGCTCGTTCTGGGGCTCGGTGGCACCGTCGACTACGAAGTGCGATGGGATGCAGCCGTGCTCGAGCAGCTGGCGCGCGCGTACGGCGTGCGCCGGGGCGAGCTGACCACTGCGGCGCCGATCGATGACGAGCGCGCGCTCGTCGTCACGGTACTCGGCTTCCTGGCCGCCGGCGGCGGCGGGGAGCGGTTCGTGGCCGCATCCGAGATCGTGACGCGCTTCGCCGCGCGGTTCGAGACGCGGGTGACGCTGGGCGGCACGGGCGTGCGGGCGGGGCTCGCGCTGGCGCGGCTCGGCATCCCGAGCGTGCAGCACCTCGTGAGCATCGACGACAACGTGCGGCGGCTGCTGCCGCCCGAGCTCGCCTACGTCTGCTCGGCGACCCGCGACACGCTCGACCCGCACCTCATCGTGCAGTACCCGGCGGGCGCGCGCGTCGTGCTCGTCGACGGCGAGATCATCGCACCGGCTCCGAACCGGATCATCTTCGCGAACGATGCGCCCAACCGCGAGATGGCGCTGGCGCCGGAGCTGGCCGACGCGCTCGCCGACGCCGACGCCTTCCTCGTCTCCGGCTTCAACACGATGCAGGACGAGGCGCTGCTGCGCTCGCGCCTCGACGACCTGCGGGCGGCGATGACGCGCCTGCCCGCGGATGCGCTCGTCTACTACGAGGATGCGGGCTTCTACCGCCGCGAGTTCTCCGACATCGTCCGCGCGCGCCTCGGCGACGTCATCGACGTGCACGGCATGAACGAGGACGAGCTGCAGGAGTACGTCCGGCGGCCCGTGTCTCTGACCGACGCCGCGGATGTGGCCGACGCGCTCGCCGTGGCACAGCGGCTGATCGCCGCGCCGGCGCTCGTCGTGCACACGCGCTACTGGGCGATCGCGACGGGGCCAGAGGCCGGCCGCTACCGAGGCGCGCTCGAGAACGCCGTGCGGCTCGCGGCGACCCGCTACCGTCTCGGCGACGCCGCCACCGCCGAGGACATGGCGGCCACGGCCGGGTTCGACCGGCATCCGGACGGCGAACGGGTCGTGTCCGAGGTGGCGCGCCGCCTTCCCGGCGCGGTGGGCGTCGCCGCGTACCGCGTCGAGGTCGCCCACCCGACGACGATCGGCCTCGGTGACACGTTCGTCGGCGGGTTCCTGGCATGAGCATGATCGTGCGGCTGCCGTCGAACCGGCCCGCCCGCCGCTTCTACCGCGGTGGGCGCGCGATCACCGACTTCCGCCGCGAGGCGCCCGCGGCGAGCCACGAACCGGAGGATTGGATCGCCTCGTGCACGACCGTGTTCGGTGAGCGCGAGGTCGGGCTGAGCCGATTGCCCGGCGGTGCCCTGCTGCGCGAGGAGATCGCCGCCGACCCCGTGCACTGGCTCGGCGACGCGCACGTCGCCCGGTGGGGCGGCGATCCCATGCTGCTCGTGAAGCTCTTGGATGCCGGGCAGCGGTTGCCCGTGCACGCCCACCCCGACGACGCGTTCGCCGCCGAGAGGCTGGGGCACGCGCACGGCAAGGCGGAGGGCTGGTACATCCTCCGCGCCGGCTGGGTGCACGTGGGCCTGCGTCGTCCCGTGGCGGCCAGCGAACTGCACGACCTCGTCGAGAACCAGGACACGGCGGCGCTGCTCGATCTGCTGCACACCGTGCCGGTGCGACCGGGCGATGTCGTGTGGATTCCGCCCGGGGAGCTCCACGCGATCGGCGAGGGCGTGCTCCTACTGGAGCTGCAGCAGCCCGAGGATCTCTCGATCCTGCTGGAGTGGCGCGGCTTCGAGCTCGACGGCGCCCGCGACGGCCACCTCGGCCTCGGCTTCGCCCGAGCGCTCGAAGCCGTGAACCTCGACCGTCGCGCACCCGCGGAGCTCGCGCGGCTCGTGCAGCACGCGCCTTTCGCGGCGCGCCCCGCATCCGTGTTCCCGCCCGAGGCCGACCCGTTCGTGCGGCTCGAACGGCATCGCGTGACGGATGCGGTGCGTCTCGCCGCAGGGTTCGCGGTGCTCGTGGTGACCCGTGGCGTGCTCGAGATCGCCGGGGAACAGGCTCCGGCGGGATGCGTGTTCCTGGTCGCCGCGGCCGAGGGCGAGGTGGCGGTGACCGGGGAGGGCGAGTTGCTCGTCGCCCGCCCGCCCGCGCCCTGACCGGGGCCGCCGTCCGCCACGCCCGTGCCGCGTCCGGCGGCCTCCCGCCTCCGGCGCCCTCCCGCATCCGGCGGTCACCCTCCTGCATCCGCCGGTCGCCCGCATCCGCCGGTCGCCCGCATCCGCCGCCGCCCTCCTGCATCCGCCGGTCGGAGAATTGCGCGAATGTCGGAGGATCGGGGCGGAAACCTCCGACGGTGGGCCTCATTTCCGACGTTCGTGAGCGGATGCGAGTGCCGCCGCATCCGTCCCGCGGAACCGGGCGCACTGTTGGGAACGGCGCGTCCTAGGCTCGGGGCATGACGGATGCGCTGCTCTCTCACCTCGACGCCACCTCCACCGTGACCGTCGTCACGACCCGCCGCGACGGCACCGCCGTCGCCACTCCCATCTGGGCCGTCGTCGTCGGCGATGCCGCCTACGTGCGCGCCGCGTACGGCGAGAAGACGGCGTGGTTCCGCCGTGCGGTGTCGGGGCGTCCGGCGGCGTTCACGCTCGCCGACGGCGCGCGTGCCGAGCAGGATCCGGTGGCGGCCCTCGACGACCCGCGGGTCGCGGTGACATTCGAGCGCGTGGCCGCCGACGACCCGGTGCAGGATGCGGTCTCCGCCGCCTACGAGGCGAAGTACGCGGCCGACTTCCCCGAGCACGTGCCGCCCGTTGTCAGTGCCGAGTCGCTCCAGCACACCCTCGTCGTCCGCCCCGCCTGAGCGGGAAGCGCCGCCGGAAGTCCCGGCCTGGCGTCCGTCGAACGTCGGAGATTCACGCGGATGTCGGAGGATGCGCGCGGAATCCTCCGACATCCGGCGCATTCTCCGACGAAGCGAGCGGATGCGGGTGCCGCCGGAACGCGGGTCAGCGCCGGTAGCGGGCGGCGGGGTGCCAGTCGGGAAGGCGCGGGCCGTCGGCGTCGGTGAGCATCTCGCGGAGCGTTCCGGTGCGGGGCGTCTCAGGCAGCAGGCCCCGGCGGCGCAGCTCCGGCATGAGCTGGTCGGTGAACTCCGTGTAGCCCTCGATGCCGCCGTACCAGTTCTCGACGAGGAAGCCGTCGACGTCGGTCTCGGCGACGAACGCCTCGACCTGGTCGGCGACGGAGGTCACGGTGCCGGTGAACTTCATGCCGCCGAAGGTCGACGGCAGCGAGTCGAGGATCTCGCCGATCGTCGGGCTCGTGCCGTCGGGGTTGCGCCACATCGCGAGCATGGTGTGGCCGACCTCCGTCGAGACGTCGTCGAGGGTCGCGTCGGGGTCGAGCTGGCGAGATCCACCCCCGACCACCCCAGGAAGAGAGCCGCTGTGGCCTCGCGGGTAGCCGTCGTGTTGAGCTCGGCGCGCAGACGCTGGGCCTCTTCCTCGGTGTCGGCGATGATGAACGACGCGCCGTTGACGATCTTGATGGATGAGGCGGGGCGCCCCGCATCCACGGCCTTCTGACGCAGGCGCGCGATGCCCGCCGCGAGGCGTGCGGCGTTACGGTCCTGCGTGAACACGCACTCCGCGTACTGCGCGGCGAAGGTCGTACCCGCCTCGGAGGTGCCCGCCTGGAACAGGGTGGGCGTGCGCTGCGGCGACGGCGTCGCGGGGAAGTAGCCGTCGAAGGTGAAGTACGTGCCGTCGCGGCGGATGCGGTGCACCTTGCTCGGATCGGCGAACACCTTGTTCTTCTTGTCGGCGCGTACGGCGTCGTCCTCCCAGGCGCCCTCCCAGAGTTCCAGGTCGAGGTCGACGAACTCGGTCGCGGCGGCGTAGCGCTCGTCGTGCGGGGTCACCTGCGTGCGCCCCAGCAGCCGTACGAGCGCCTGCTGGTTGTCGCTCGTGACGATGTTCCAGCCGATGCGACCACCGGTGAGGTGATCGAGCGTCGTGAAGGTGCGCGCGTTCAGCAGGGGCTGCTGCGCGGTGGTGGATGCGGTGGCGACGAAGCCGATGCGCGGCGTCGCCGCCGCCAGCGCCGACATGATCGTGAGCGGGTCGTGCACGGGGAACTGCACGGCCTCGCGGATGACGGCCTCCGGCACCTCGCCGGCGTCGTTCATGGGGTAGCCGATGGCCTCGGCCATGAAGAAGAAGTCGAAGCCCGCCGCATCCAGCTTGGTGACCATGTCGGTCCAGAACTCGAGCGTGGCGAAGGCGGCCGTGTCGCCGCGCTCGTGGTGCCAGCTGTTGCCGATGAAGTTGGGGGTGAACTCCTCGAACGCGCCGAGGACGAGCTGTTTGGTGGGCATGCGGCCACGCTAGGAACCGCGTGTTTCGCGGGTGTGACCGCATGCCGCCGTCGATGTAACGATTCGTGTGAGTTATCGCTCGGTGCCGGTGTCTGAGCCGTGGCGATGCGTCGCGCCCGCGGCCGTGATGAGCAGGAGCTCGGTCATGCCGCGCTGCGCGGCGGGCACCACCCAGGAGTGCTCGCCGCGCGCGTCGACCCAGAGGGTGTCGCCGGGGTGCAGCTCGACGTCGTCGTGGTCGGCGTAGCGGTAGATCAGGGAGCCGGAGAGCACGTGCACGATGTCTTCGCCGTCGTGCGCATAGGTCACGTCCTCGTATCCGGCCGCGAGCTCGAACCGATAGGCACCGAGCTGGCGCCCGCGCGCGCCGGCGATCAGCTGCGTGTAGGTCTCCGCGCTCTCGCCGCTGTCGCGCATCGGGATGCGGGAGCCGCCGCCGGCGCGGACGACCTCGAGCCGGATGGGCTGCTCGGGCAACAGCGCCGCGGCCGAGACGCCGAGGGCTCCGGCGAGACTGTACAGCGAGGCGATGCTGGGCATGACCCTGCCGTTCTCGACGTTCGTCAGGAACGGCTGCGAGACGCCTGCTGTCGCCGCCAGCGCGCGCGTCGAGAGCTGACGGCGCGTGCGCTCCTCACGCACGGCTCGGCCGATCGCGGCGGCGGTGGGGGAGGGCTGCTCGCTCATGCGCCCCAGCCTAGGTGAGGCCGAGTGCGCGATTCGTCGCCGCTATCGGATCTCTCCTCGTCGCGACGGGGCGCGGTGGCCGACGGCGCGCGCTCGACCGTGGCAGCGAAGCGTGCTTCGCAGCCCCGGAAGGCCGCGGGCGATGTCGAAGGATCAGGTGCAGACCGGGTCGCCGAGATCGATGCGCTTGCCGTCGATCGTGAAGCTCCCCTCGGCGCACAGCAGCGTGTCGGGGCTGGGGCGCACGACGAGCGTCGTGTACGCGCTCTGCACGTCGTGCTCCGTGGCCTCCTGGCGGTCAGGACCGTCGGCGGCGGTCTGAGGATAGATCGCGATCGTGACGGTGTTGCCGTGGGCCAGCCCGTCGTAGCGAGTGATGCGCCCCCATCCGGCCTGGCATTTGTCCGACCACACGATCTCGAGCAGCGAGTTGTCGGCGCGGGTGTCGCCCGTGGCGACGCGCGCGTCGTCGACGCAGGCGGTCAGTGCCGGGTCCTCTCCGGTGGATACGGCGATCTGTGCGCCCTGGGCCGCGGCGCTGGGCGCGGGAACCAGCACCGGCAGGAGCATCACCGTGATGGCGACGCTCGCCGCAACCCCCGCCACGAAGCCGGCCGCGCCGATGAGGGCGGCGCGGCGCCGTGAGATCCCCGTGCGCCGCGGCGGGATCGCCTCCGGCGCGGGGCCGTCCGCTGCCGGCGGGCGCTGCAGCGCGACGAGTTCGTCACGTCGGCGCAGCCACACCGTCGGGTCGGCGCCGCAGGCGCGCACGAGCGAGGCCACCGTGCGCGAGGAGGCCAGCGTCTTGCCGGCGAAGGCATCCGAGAGCACGGTACGAGAGATTCCGGTGTCGTGCTGCAGCTTGGCCAGCGTGGGACTGCCCGCGTCGAGGCGGAGGCGTCGCAGATCGGCGGCGAACTGGGCGATCGAATCGGTGGATGAGGCGGTCGGGTCGGTCATCGTCTTCCCCCAAGAGGACGTCGGATCGGGTGCGTCGTATTCGGGTGGATCTATTCGGGTGGCTCATTTATATAGCAAGGCGCCCGCTGGATGTCGCGCGTCTGAGCGGTTCTGATGCGGGCAGCGCCACTCGTCCGGAATTTCCGGATGCTCCGCTCCGGACGTTTCCGCCATCCGTGGCGGCGCCGCTGCTGCTTCACTGAGCCCTGCCCGTCGGCATGGGGAATTTTCCCCATACGCAGCCCGACGGCGGCTGGGGTCTACTGAGACCCACGTTCGGCTGGGGATGCCGACTCTGGGGAGAGAAATCGTGCGTGCATTCGAGGTGCTTGCGCGGCACCGTGCCGCCGTCGCGTCCAGCGCGACGCTGACGGTGGCGGCGGTCGCGATCTCCACGCTCGCCGTGCTCTATCAGGGGGTGCCGACGGCGGATCTCGAGCTCGACGACGGCGGCGTGTGGGTCACGAAGAGCGACGATCTCCTGGTCGGCCACCTCAACCACCCCTCGCGGCTTCTGGACGGCGCCGTGCGCACGCGGTCGGGCGAGTTCGACGTGCTGCAGGACGGTGCGACGGTCCTCGTGACCGACACCACCAACGCGACGCTGACGGCGATCGATCCCGCCACCGTCGCGCTGGCGAGCCCGGTCACCGTGCCCTCGGACGCCTCCCTCGCGCTCGGCGGGACCACGGTCGCCGTCGGCTCCGGCTCCTCCCTGTTCGTGACACCCGTCTCGTCGCTGGCCGGCACCGTCTTCTCCGAGGAGACCGCCGCCGCGGACATCGGTGACGGTGCCGTCGTCGCGGTGTCCTCCGACGGAGCGCACGTGTTCGCCGCATCCGCGACCTCTGCCGTCGTGTCGTCGGCCGAGGTCGCGGGAGGCGTCGTCGGCGCGCTGAACACCGTCCGCCTGACGGGCGTGAGCGCGGGGGACGATCTCGAGATCGCCGCGGTCGGCGATCGCGGCGTGGTGCTCGACCGCACGTCGGGCACGCTCTTCCTGCCCGACGGGTCGGCGATCGTGATCCCCGACGGGAAACAGGCGCGGCTGCAGCAGTCCGGCACGCAGACGGATGCGGTCTTCGTCGCGACCGCGAATGCCCTCATCCGGCAGCCGCTGGGCGGTGGCGAGCCCGAGATCGTGGCCACCGTGGACGAGGGCACTCCCGGCGCCCCCGTGTGGCTGAACGGCTGCGTCTACGGCATCTGGAGCGGATCGGGCGCCTACGTGCGCGAGTGCGTCGGCGACGAGGAGGTCGACCAGCGTCGCATCGACGCTGCATCCGGTGCGCACCTGGTGCTGCGCACCAACCGCCGCGTGGTCGTGGTCAACGACACCACCGCGGGCACGGTCTGGGTCGTCGAGCAGCAGATCGAGAAGGTCGAGAACTGGCAGGACGTGACTCCGCCGGCGGAGGAGGACGCCGACGAGCAGGAGAGCGAGCAGGAGCAGCCGCAGTACGAGCTGCCCGAGCGGTCCGCTCAGAACAACCCGCCGACCGCCGTCGACGACGAGTACGGAGTGCGCGCGGGCCGCACCGTTCTGCTCCCGGTGACCGACAACGACACCGACCCCGACGGCGACCTGCTGTCGGCGACGCCGCTGGGCGGGTTGCCGAACGGCTACACCGCCGCCCCCGTGCTCGGAGGCTCCGCCATCCAGGTCGCCGTCCCGGCGAACGCGCAGGGGGCCTCATCCTTCACCTACCGCGTCGACGACGGCCGTGATGGGACGGATGAGGCCACGGTCTCGCTCACCGTCCGTCCCCCCGACGTGAACGCGCCGCCCGAGCAACGTCGCATCGCGACGGTGCAGGTGGAGGCCGGAGCCTCCGTGTCGTACGGGGCGCTCGATGGCTGGATCGACCCCGACGGGGACGACGTGTACCTCAAGCGCGCGAGCGTGGACACCGGCGACAGCGTGACCTACCGCAGCAACGGCGTCGTGGAGTTCACCGCCGCGACCGGGACGCCGGGCCTCAAGGAGGTCCAGCTCGTCGTCTCGGACGGGCGCGAGGACACCGAAGGGGTGCTGCGGGTGAATGTCCGGCCGGCCGGCTCGTTGGATCCGGTGGCCAACTCCGATCGCGTCAGCACGGTGGTCGGCGTGCCGGTCACCGTCTCGCCCCTCGCCAACGATCTCAGCCCCAGCGGACAGCCCCTGCGTCTGGCGAAGCTGGACTCTCTGCCGGGGGTGACGATCGTCGCGAACTACGCCGACGGCACCTTCACCTTCACCTCCGACACCCCCGACACGTACTACGTGCAGTACCTGCTCTCGGACGGGCCCCGCTCTGCTGTAGGGCTGGTGCGCATCGACGTCCTGGCCGACGACGGCTCCGATCAGGACCCGATCGCGGTGCGGGACCTCGCACTGCTGCCGACCGGACGGGATGTGCTCGTCGATGTCCTGGCCAACGACTCCGACCCCGGCGGGGGAGTCCTGGTGGTCCAGTCGGCGCGTGCCGCGTCCGGCACGGGCATCGGTGTGGAGGTGCTCACCCACAGCGTGCTGCGCGTGACCGATGTCGGCGGGCTGAGTGCGCCGACCACCATCTCGTACACGATCTCGAACGGAACGCGGACGGCGACCGGCGAGGTGCTGGTGCTCCCCGTGGCCCTGCCCGAGGTGCTGCGCCCGCCCGTGGCGGTGGAGGACACGGCCGTGGTGCGTGCCGGCGACGTGGTCTCGGTCCCGGTGCTCGCCAACGACTACCACCCGGACGGCGACACCATCACGCTGCTGCCCGAGCTCGTGGAGACGGATGCCGCGGATCCCGCATCGATCTTCGTCGCCGGCGACGCGGTGCGCTTCCAGGCGCCGTCCGCCGCGGGGACCGTGCACGCCACCTACGAGATCGAGGACTCGCAGCGCAATCGGAGCGCCGGCTACCTCACCATCCAGATCGTGCCCGCCGACGCCGGTGCGAACTCGCCGCCCCGACCCAAGAGCGTCTCGGCCCGCGCGATCGCCGGCACCGAGGAACGCATCGCCATCCCGCTCGACGGCATCGACGCCGACGGCGACTCCGTGGAACTGCTGGGCGTCTCGTCCGCTCCCGCGAAGGGGCGGGTGACGGCGGGCGCGTCCTGGTTGACCTATCAGGCCTACCCCGATGCCTCGGGACGCGACACGTTCACCTACCTCGTGCGCGACCAGCTCGGTGCGACCGCCGAAGGGACCGTGACCGTCGGCATCGCGCCGCCCGCGACCGAGAACCAGGCCCCGTACGCCGCCAAGGACGTCGTCGTGGTGCGCCCCGATCGCACCGTCACCGTCGCTGTCACCGCGAACGACTCCGACCCCGACGGCGACGTGATCACCCTCTCCGACACCCTCACGGTCGCCGAGGGGCTGACGGCGACCGTCTCCCACGGTCGCGTGCAGGTGACCACGGGTTCGGCGGCGGGCGACTTCACCGTCGGCTACACGATCGCCGACGACTTCGGCGCGACCGCGCAGGGAGTTCTGCTGGTCACGGTCGATCCGCAGGCGCCGCTGCTGCCGCCGGTCGCACGCGACGACCGCGCTTCGGTGCTCGACATCACCGACGAGCTCACGGTCGCGGTGCCCGTGCTCGAGAACGACGAGGATCCCGACGGCACGACCGCGGGGCTCGAGGTCACGCTCGAGAACCCGGATGCGGAGGTGTCGCGCGACGGCGTCGTGACACTCCCGGTGACCCCGACGGCCCAGATCGTCCGGTACACGATCACCGATCCGGACGGCGGCCAGGCTCAGGCGTTCATCTTCGTTCCCGGATCGGCCGGGTTGTTGCCGACGCTCACCACGACGGCACCGCTGGTGGTCGACAGCGGTGAGGCTCTCAAGATCTCCCTCGCCGACCACGTGAGGGTGCGCGCGGGGCGCACGCCCCGCGTGGCGACGGCAGACTCGATCCGCACTGCCCACGCCGACGGCTCTTCTGCCCTGGTCGATGAGAAGACCCTCCAGTACACGTCGGCCGCGGGCTACTTCGGGCCCGACACCCTCGCCCTGCTCGTCACGGACGGAACCGGTCCGGACGATCCCGACGGGCTGACGGCCTTCATCACGATCCCCATCCAGGTGCGACCCGCCGAGAACCAGCCGCCCACGCTGCGCAACGCCTC
This sequence comes from Microbacterium sp. KU4F, assembly GCF_056868075.1. Classification (NCBI taxonomy): domain Bacteria; kingdom Bacillati; phylum Actinomycetota; class Actinomycetes; order Micrococcales; family Microbacteriaceae; genus Microbacterium; species Microbacterium sp. KU4F. Next base: position 2,763,273 of record NZ_CP200324.1, read on the forward strand.
GGTCACCGTCGCGCCCGGCGAGGACGCGGCCACGCTCGAACTGGCCCGCCTGGCCTACGACCCGGACGAGGGGGATGCGGCCAAGCTCCGCTTCTCCGTCGCGGGACAGGTGCCCGCCGGGTTCCGCGCCGAAGTGAGCGGGTCGAAGCTCTCCGTGTCGGCGGACGCCGATGTGCCCGCGGGGCGGTCGGACACGCTGACGATCGAGGTCACCGACGGCGTCACGACCCCCACGCAAGCGCGCGTGTCGATCACGACGGTGACGAGCCAGCGTCCGTTCGCCGTCGCGAATGACGACGTGATCGCACGCGCCGACCAGGGAGCGACACAGAACGTCGACGTGCTCGCGAACGACGTGAATCCGTTCGTCGACCGCGGACCCCTCGTCCTGCTCTCCGCCCGTGTCGACAGCGGACGCGGTGAGGCCGACGTCGACGGGGATCGGGTGCGCATCACCCCCGCCGCCGACTTCGTGGGCACGATGATCGTGGGCTATCGGATCGCCGACGCGACCCGGTCCGCCGATCGCGAGGTGGAGGGGCGCGTCCTGCTGACCGTCCAGGGACGACCGGCCGCACCCGGCACCCCCGTCGTCACCTCGGTGCAGGACCGCACCGTCGTGCTGTCCTGGACGGCGCCCGCCAACAACGGTTCACCGATCACCGAGTACCGTGTCAGCTCACCGCAGGGCGGATCCCGCTCGTGCGCCTCCACGACCTGCACGATCGACGGCCTGACCAACGACGTCGACTACACCTTCACCGTCACCGCGGTGAACGAGGTCGGGGAATCCGACCCCTCGGGCCCCTCCGCCTCGGCACGACCGGATGCCCGCCCCGATACCCCTTCGGCGCCCTCGACCGTCTTCGGCGATCGCCGAATCACCGTGAACTGGGCGGCGCCGCGGTCGGCAGGCTCGCCGGTGCTCAGCTACAACCTCGAGATCTCTCCCGCTCCCGCGACCGGCTCCATCCAGAAGACCGGTGTCACGGGCACCTCGATCGAGTGGGCGGGGCTCGAGAACGGCATCGCCTACCAGGTGCGCGTGCAGGCGGTGAACCGGGCCCCCGAGCCCTCGGAGTGGAGCGCGTACTCGGCGACGGTGGTTCCGGCGGGCGTGCCCGATGCGCCGGGTCAGCCGACGACGGCCGCAGCGACGCCCGTCTCCGGCCAGGCCCAGATCGCCGTCAGCTGGACGGCCCCGACCAACGTCAACGGCGACCCGGTCGCTGACTACGCTCTCGCGGTCAAGCGCGGCGGCAGCGTGCTGCGCACGATCGTGTCGACGGGCACGACCCAGAACGTGGTGGTCGACACCAACGAGACCGACTACACCTTCTCGGTGACGGCCAGGAACAAGGCCGGCAGCTCGGTGCCCAGCGCGGATTCCGCCCCCCGGCGTGCGGCCATCGCGCCGGGCGCGCCCACGGCGGTCACGGCGACCCCGGGCGACGGGGCGATCACCGTCACCTTCACGCCCGGCCCGGGCAACGGGAACAGGGCCTCCGACATCACCTACCGCTATCGCGTCAACCAGACCGGCGCCCAAGGCGTCGCCGACCCGGGCGGGACGGTGATCCGCGGGCTCGCCAACGGGGGGACGTACTCGGTCGTCGTGTGGGCGGAGTCCTCGATCGAGGGCGTCGCGACCAGTCCCGAAGCGGGATCGAACAACGCGGTGCCGTTCGGCAAGCCGATCGTGACGTTGAGTTCCGCCGTCCGGCAGGACCACGCTGTGCAGTTCACCTGGAATGTGAATGCGAATGGACGCCCCCTGACGAGCTCGAGCCATGGACTCGACGGCAACGGGATTGCTTCGTACACCGCGACGGTCAGCAGCGCGGGCGGCACCGGCTCGGTCAGCGTGAGCTACAGCAACGAAGCAGGTTCGAGCGATGCGAACTGGCAGGAGCGGGCGCTGGATGCCAAGGCCTGGGTGTCGAACGGCGGGTTCGTCGACGGCGAGTGGGCGAAGGTGCAGCTGAACACGCAGTACTTCGACCCAGGAAACTACACGGTCAAGGTCTTCGCCGACGAGGACAAGAACGCCAGCTGTCAGGTGAACATCGATGTCCCCCAAAACGGTGCGGTGACGGTGTGCAACATCATCTGGCGCAAGGGCTGGGTCTACATAGAGGTTCTCGGCAAGTACACGACAGAGAAGGTCTACATCCCGTGAGACAAGGACACAGAAGATGACAGTGACGCAGGAGCAGGCGGCGTGGTTCGCCGAGACGTTCCAACGGCTCAGCGACAACGTCGGTCAGGCCGTGCTCGGCAAGCAGGGGGTGATCCGACTCGTCCTCACGGCGCTGCTCGCCGAGGGGCACGTGCTGCTCGAAGACGCCCCCGGCACCGGCAAGACGCAGCTCGCCAAGGCGCTCGCCGCCTCCGTGCAGGGAACGAACAGCCGCATCCAGTTCACGCCCGACCTGCTGCCCTCCGACGTCACGGGCGTGACCATCTACGACCAGAAGACGCAGTCGTTCGCCTTCCACCGCGGGCCGATCTTCGCCTCGATCGTGCTGGCCGACGAGATCAACCGCGCGAGCCCCAAGACCCAGTCGGCGCTTCTGGAGGTCATGGAGGAAGGCCGCGTCACCATCGACGGGCAGACCCACGAAGCGGGACGGCCCTTCATGGTCATCGCCACCCAGAACCCGATCGAGCAGGCGGGCACGTACAAGCTGCCGGAGGCGCAGCTCGACCGCTTCCTCCTCAAGACGAGCATCGGCTACCCCGACCTCGCGGCGGCGGAGCAGATCCTCTCCGGCGCCGCGACACGGGACCGCTCCGCGGCGCTGACGCCCATCATCACGACCGCTGCGGTGGGTGAGATCGCCGACCTGCTGACGGGGATCCACGTCGACCCCGCTGTGCTCCGATTCACGGCGCAGCTCGCCGAGCAGACCCGCGCCGATGCGCACACGCGCCTGGGGGTCTCGGTGCGCGGTTCGCTCGCCATGATCCGCGCAGCGAAGGTGTGGGCCGCGGAGGAAGGTCGCACCTACGTCATCCCCGACGACATCAAGGCGCTCGCCGCACCCGTCTGGGAGCACCGCCTGGTGATGGACCCCGAGGCCGAGTTCGCAGGTGTCACCGCCGCATCCGTCATCGGTCGTGCGCTGGCCGACGTCGCAGCGCCGCAGTCGCGGACCAGCGCGGCATGATCGCGTCGGCGAGGCGCTGGGCGGCGCGATCGGCTCCGACGGCGCGACGGCTGAAGCGGCCGTTGCGCGTCGGATCCGCGCTCGGCTGGAGCCTCGCCGCGGTGACCGTCGTGGCCGCCGTCCTGGGGCTCGCGTTTGGCTGGGCCGAGATGCTCGCCGTGGCGCTGCTCGGGGCGCTGCTCATCCTCGCCGCCGTGCCGTTCGTGCTGCGCACGGCCACCTACCGGGTCACCGTGGAACTCGCGGCGAGCCGGGTCACGGTCGGCGATGCCGCCACGGGGCGGGTGCTCGTCGCCAACGCAGCGACCCGGGCCGCCCCGCCGACGCGGGTGATGCTCCCGGTGGGAGCCGCGCGCCCCGAGTTCGACGTGCCGCGGCTGCCGGTGGGAGAGGAGCACGACGAGCTGTTCCTCATCCCGACCCAGCGCCGCGCCGTGCTGACCCTCGGTCCCGTCACCTCCGTGCGCAGCGATCCGCTGGAGCTTCTGCACCGACGGGTGCGCTGGACCGAGCCGACCGAGCTCTACGTGCACCCGAGGGTGCTGCCCCTGGACGGCGACACGGCCGGACTCCTGCGGGACCTGGAGGGATTGCCCACGCGAGACCTCGCCGACGACGACGTGTCGTTCCACGCGCTGCGCGAGTACGTGCCGGGCGACGACCTCCGGCACGTGCACTGGCGATCCACCGCGCGCATCGGCTCGCTGATGATCCGACAGTTCGAGCAGACCCGACGTTCGCACCTCGTGGTCGCCCTGTCGACGCGTGCGCAGGAGTACGCGGACGAGGAGGAGTTCGAGCTCGCCGTCTCCATCGCGGGATCCGTGGGGCTGGCGGCGGTGCGCGACGGCAAGGATGTGTCACTGGTCGCGGGTGAGGCGGTGCACGCGCTCCGTTCGGGCACGCACCTGCTCGACACGCTCTCCGCCGTGGCACAGGCGTCGGCGGATCGGGGCGTGGCCGAGATGGGGCGGACGGTCGCCGCCGCGGTGCCGGGCGCCTCCGTCGTCCTGCTGGTCACCGGCGCGCTCGCAGCTCCCGCGGAGGTGCGTTCGGCATCCGTGCGCGTGCCGGTGACCGCGCGCACCCTGTGCCTGCGGGCCGCCCGCGGTGAGGATCTGTCACGCCGGATGCTGGGGGAGCTGCCGATGGTCAGCCTGCCCGAGCTGCCGGCCCTCCGCCTGGCGATGCGGGCGGTGACCGCATGAGCGTGCGGCGATCGCTCGTCGAGACGGCGACGATGCTCGCGCTCGTGCTCGTCGCCGCGGTCCCGCTGTTGTCCGCCTACGACGCGCGGGGTTTCTGGATCGCCGCCGGCGGCGGTGCCCTTCTCGGCGCCGGTCTCGGATGGGCGGGGTGGCGGTGGCGCTGGCATCCGCTGAGCCTGGCGGCGCTGACCGTCGTGGCCTACTTCGTCTTCGGCGGCGCTCTCGTGCTGCGTTCGGCATCCATCGCAGGGGTGATCCCCTCACTCGACGTCCTCGCGGCGCTCGCACTCGGCGTCGTGCAGGTGTGGAAGCAGGCGTTGACTCTGCAGACGCCGTTCCTCGGGTTCGACAACCTCCAGATCGTGCCCTATCTGGCGACGATGGTGGTGGCGGTGGTGGCGGTCAGCGTCGCCCTGCGAGCCCGCAGGCTGTACGCGCTCGCTCTGCTCGCCCCGGCGGGGCTGCTCGTTCTCGCCATCGCCTTCAGCACGTTCGCGGCGGTGCTGCCCGGCGCGGTCGGTGCGGGTGCTCTCCTGATCGCCCTGGCCTGGCTCACCGGGCGCCGGCGCGGCCAGCGGGGGAACCCGGCGGGGCAGGATGAGCCGTCGCGACCGGGCCGCATCGTCCCGATCGGCGCCATCGCCCTGCTGCTCGCCTGCTCGCTCGCGGCAGCATCGGCCGCCAGCGCGATGGTGATCGGGGACCGCCAGGTGCTCCGGGACCACGTGGTTCCCCCGCTGACCCTGCACGATTACGCCTCACCGCTCGCGTCGTATCGGAAGTACGAACGCGACGGCGCCGAGGCGCGGCTGTTCACCGTCACGGGCCTGCCTGCGGGGACCCGTGTGCGGCTCGCGACGCTCGACGCCTACGACGGCGTCGTCTACAAGGTCTCGGGCGCCGGAGGCGCGGGCTCCGGCGTGTTCTCCCGGGTGGGCCGTGAGATCGAGACGGTCCCTGCCGGTGACGAGTTCGAGGCGCAGATCGAGGTCTCCTCGTTGCGCGGCGTGTGGGTGCCGACGGTGGGCTACGCGTCGGCGATCACCTTCGAATCGGCCGGTGCCGCCGACCGGGAGGCGGCGCTGCACTACAACGCGGCGACCGGCACCGCGGTGGTGACCACCGGGCTCGACGACGGCGATGAGTACCGCCTGCGCGGGTGGCTCAGCCCCGCCCCCACCGACGAGCAGCTCGCCGCCGCGGCGGTCGAGGGCATCCGCACGCCCGCACCGGCGGCGGTCCCGGACGAGATCGCGGTGCTGTTGGACAAGGTGACGCAGGGCGCCGAGACGCCCGGTGATCAGGTGCGGGCGATCGAGGCGTACTTCCAGACGACCGGCTTCTACAGCAGCGGACTCGAGGGGCAGGTGCCGTCGCGGTCGGGCCACACCCTGGAGAGGGAGTCGGCGCTGCTGGCCGGGACGCAGATGATCGGCGACGACGAGCAGTACGCCGTCGCGATGGCGCTCATGGTCTCGCAGCTGGGGCTTCCGGTGCGGGTCGTCATGGGGTTCGAGACCGCCGGGGAGCAGACGACGACCGTCACCGGCGATGATCTCCACGCCTGGGTCGAGGTGCCCTTCCAGGGTCTCGGCTGGATCGCGTTCGACCCCACGCCCGCCAAAGACCGCGTGCCGCAGGAAGAGACGCCGCAGCAGGCGCAGAAGCCGCAGGCCCAGGTGGCGCAGCCGCCCCAGACTCCTCAGGAGCCCGCCGAACTCCCGCCGCCCGCGCCCGTGGAGGACGAGTCCGCCACCGACGCTCCCGCCGACCTCGCGTGGCTGTGGGCGACGCTGCAGATCGCCGGCCTCTCGCTGCTCGTGCTGGTCGTGCTGCTCGGTCCCTCGCTCGCACTCGCCGTCGTCAAGGCGCGTCGTCGTGCCCGTCGTCGTGCGGCCGCATCCTCGTGGGAGCGCGTCGACGGAGGATGGGCCGAGCTCGTGGACGTCGCGAGCGACGTGGGCGCGCCGGTGGGCGCGGGGGCGACACGGCGCGAGCAGGCGCGCACTCTCCAGGAGCGGTATCCGGCCGTCGCGGCGGGCGCCCTGGCGATGCGCGCGGATGCGGCGGTGTTCGGCGGCGAGGAGGTCCCGGCCGACGAGGCGAGCGCGTACTGGGACGACCTCGACGAGGCGGCGCGCGCCCTGCGCGCGGCCGTCCCGTGGCATCGGCGCCTCGTCGCTCGGTTGTTCCCGGCATCCGCTCTCGCGCGCCGTGGAGCGCGTCGGGCACCCCGATCGGCCCGCTCGTGAACGCCGTCGAGCTGTCGTGGGGAGCGGCGAGCGATCGAGGGCTGCGGCGCGCGGCGAACGAGGACGCCTATCTCGCCGCTCCGCCGCTGTTCCTGGTCGCCGACGGGATGGGCGGCCACGAGGCGGGTGCGGATGCGAGCCGGGCCGCGATCGAGGGGTTCCTCCCGCTCGTGGGCGGCGAGAGCGTGACCGTCGAGCAGATGCAGGATGCGTTCGCTCGCGCGCTCGAGCGGGTCGCGGCGATCGAGACCGACCGCTCGGCCGCGGGGACGACGCTCACCGGTGCGGCGCTGTGCGAGCAGGCGGGATCGAGCTACTGGCTCGTCGTGAACATCGGCGACTCCCGCACCTACCGCCTGGCGCGGGGGCGACTGGAGCAGATCAGCGTCGACCATTCCGCCGTCCAGGCGATGATCGATCGCGGTGAGCTCGACGAGGAGGCGTCGTCGTCGCACCCGGAGAGCAATGTCGTGACCCGGGCGATGGGGGCGGGATCCTCCGCCGCGCCCGACTACTGGCTGCTGCCGGCCGAAGCCGGAGACCGGCTGCTGATGTGCTCGGACGGGCTGACCAAGGAACTGGACTTCACCCAGATCCAGGCCGGTCTGTCGGCAGAGTCCTCGGCGCAGGCGGCGGCGACGCGCCTCGTGCACGAGGCACTGCTGCGGGGCGGGCGCGACAACGTCACCGTCGTCGTCGTCGATGCCCACCGTGTGTTGGACGACGCCGAAGCGCCGACTCTGCCGGTGGTGGACGGCGAGCTGATCGACGAGGACACGGTGCCCCGCACGCGCACGAGCGCGGGGCGTACGAGCGAGGAAGAGGACGCGGATGCTGACGTACAGCTCGGGTGACTGGCACGTGGTGGCCGCCGGCGGCAGCGTGGCGATGCTGCCCCCCGACATCGGGGCCGACACGGTGGCGCGGGTCTGGGGAGCGATGCAGGGCGCCGACGCCTTCGCGGTCGTGCTCGGCGAGCTCGTCGCGCGGGTCGGTGCGGACATGTCGGCGTTGCCGCCGTTCGTGGTGCTGGGCGTCGCCGACGGCGCTGCCCGGGTGATCGTGCGCGGCGCGACGCCGGCGAGGGTGGAGACCTCGAGCGGGCAGGTCGAGAACGTGAGCGCGCTCGGTGCGCCGACCTGGACCGACCGCACCATCGCGGGCGCGCTCGCGGTGGTGGTAGGGCCGCTCGACGAGCCCTGCGTGCTTCCTCTCGCCGACGGGGTGGCCGCAGCCTCGGCCGTGCGGTGGCTGGTGGGAGAACCTGACGCGCGACCGGTGCCGGCGCCCGAACCGGCGCGTGAACCGGCGCCTGCGCCTGCGCCTGAACCCGCGCCTGCCCCGGCGCCCACGGTGGCGGTGGAGACCCGGCTTCCGCTCGGGGAGGAGACGACGCAGACGGAAGACGTGCCGACCGACGGGTTCGAGGCGCAGGTGACGCAGCCGGAAGAGGTGCCGAGCGATCGGCCCGGAGAGGAGACCTCGGGCTACGACGATCTCATCTTCGGCGAGACGCGGATCTCGTCGGTGGAGGATGCGGCGGTGCGGGAGCCGGATCCGGTCGCCGAGGCGCTCCCACCGGGCGCACTCATCAGCGGGGTGCCGTCGGCGCCCGCGCTTCCGGCTTCGGTGCGCGGCGACCACGACGGCGAGACGATGACATCCGAGCAGTTCGCCGCTCTGCGCGCGCAGCTCGGCGATGCACGCCCGGCGACGGCGGCGCCGGCTGCACCGCCGCGCCGCACGGCGGTGCTCGTTCTCTCGACCGGCGAGCGGATCGACCTCGACCGCAGCGCCGTCGTCGGCCGCCGGCCCCGTGCGGTGCGCGCCACCGGCACCGTGCCGCACCTCGTGAGCGTCACGAGCGCCGATCGGAGCATCTCGAGCAGCCACGTCGAGCTGCGGGTGGAGGGGGAGGACGTGCTCGCCGTCGATCTGGACTCGATGAACGGGACGCGGTTGCTGCGTCCGGGCGTGGACCCGGTGCGCCTGCATCCGGGACAGCCTTCTCTGCTGGTCGCCGGCGACCGCCTGGATCTCGGAGACGGCGTCGTGTTGTCGTTCGAGGGGATCTGATGGCGGCCCGGCCTCCGTCCACTCCGCCCGCCCTGCCCGGGTTCGACCACGTCAAGCTGCTCGGACGAGGCGGCTTCGCCGACGTGTTCCTGTATCAGCAGCTGCATCCGCGTCGCCAGGTGGCGGTCAAGGTGCTGCTGAAGGACCGCCTGGGAACCACGACGGCCGAGGGCTTCGCCGAGGAGGCGAACCTGATGGCCCAGTTGGCGACGCACCCCTCGATCGTCTCGGTCTATCAGGCGGGCGTCTCCGACGACGGCCGACCCTACCTGGTCATGGAGTACTGCTCCCGACCGAACCTGCAGGTGCGTCACCGCCGCGAACGGTTCTCGGAGGCCGAGGCGCTGCGGGTGGGGGTGCAGATCGCGGGCGCCGTGGAGACGGCGCATCGTGCCGGTATCCTCCACCGCGACATCAAGCCCGCGAACATCCTCGTCACCGACTACGGTCGTCCCGCCCTCACGGACTTCGGGATCTCGGCGACGACGAGCGACGCGCTCACCGGCATGAGCATTCCGTGGTCGCCCCCGGAATCTCTGGCGGTGCCGCCGCAGGGCTTCCCCTCCTCGGACGTCTACTCGCTGGCCGCGACCCTGTTCACGCTGCTGACCAATCGCACACCCTTCGAGATCCCCGGGGCGTCGAACACCGAGCTGGACGTCATGGCGCGCATCCAGTCCATGCCGCTGCCCTCGACGGGTCGCCCGGACGTCTCGGGCGCGCTCCAGGCCGTCCTCACCAGGGCGATGGACAAGGACCCGGCGCGCCGCTACGCCTCGGCCGCGGAGTTCGCCCGTGCGCTGCAGCGCGTGCAGATCGAGCTCGGGATGCAGGCGACGCAGCTCGATGTGCTCGAGGAGGAGCTCCTCGAGGACGAGACGGATGAGGGTGAGGAGCGCACGCGGTTCCGGGGCGTCACGAGCATCGATGCGCAGAGCGTCACGTCCGCGTCGCCGCAGACGCTGCCCTCGCCGGCCGCGGTCATCCCCCCGGCGTCGCCCGCTCCCGCTCCGGTCTGGACGAATGCGTCGACTCTTCCGCCCGCACCCGCGCGCATCGCCCCGGCTCCCGTCGCGCCCGAACTCGACGCGACACTCGTGCGGGAGCTTCCCGACGTCCCGGCGTCGCCCGCCGACGGCCCGCAGCCGCGGAGACGGCGCGGGATCTGGATCGCGAGTGCCGCGGCGCTGCTTCTCGTCGTCGGGGGTGTGGGGGTGGCGATGGCCCTGGCGTCCCCGGGTGCGGCGACGCCTGTGGAGTCGGAGGCGGCGCCGCCGGCGCCCGTCGACGCGGTCGGCGAGGACGCTCCTCCCGCGGTGGCGGATCTCGCGGGGACGGCGACGGCGGACGGGGTCTCGTTCACCTGGCGCAACCCGGAGCCGGTCTCGGGGGATGTGTACCTCTGGCGTCCCGTCGTGCCCGGAGAGAGCTTCACCTTCCAGGAGACGGACCAGCCGGGCGTGACGCTCGCCGCCGACCCGTCCGGCCGGACGTGCGTGGAAGTCGTGCTGCGTCGCGCGGACGGCACGTCCGCAGCCCAGTCCGCCGAGGGGTGCGCGCCGTGACCGCGGGATTCGGGGACACGGACGACCGGGCGGTGTCGGTCGAGTACTGCGGAGAGTGGTTCGCGGTGCGCTCGGGGGATGTCTTCACCATCGGACGCGAGGCCGACCTCTCGATCGATGAGAACCCGTTCCTGCATCGGCGCCTGCTGGAGATCCGCGAGTTCGAGGGGATCTGGCTGCTTCAGAACGTCGGTGCCCGCCTGGCCGTGACCGTGACCGACGGCGGAGGCCGGCTCCAGTCCTGGCTCGCCCCCGGCGGTCGGCTGCCCCTCGTGTTCGGCCGCACCACGGTCGTGTTCACCGCCGGCCCCACGACCTACGAGGTGTCGCTGCACGTCGCCGAGCCCGTCTTCAGCGAGACCCAGCCCAGCAGCGGCGACGGCACCACGACGATCGGCGACGTCACCTTCACGCTCTCGCAACGCCAGCTCATCCTCGCTCTCGCCGAGCCGATGCTCCTTCGCGAAGGCAGCGGTATGGGAGAGATCCCCACGAGCGCCAAGGCCGCCGCCCGGCTCGGCTGGGCGATCACCCGCTTCAACCGCAAGCTCGACAACGTCTGCGACAAGCTCGACCGGATGGGCGTGCAGGGCCTGCGCGGCGGCGTGCGCTCGTACGCGACCAACCGCCGCATCCGTCTCGTCGAATACGCGATCGCGTCGCGTCTGGTGACCCGCGCCGATCTTCCGCTGCTGGATGTGGAGGCCGCCTCATGAAGCTCAAACTCACGCTGCGACGACCGAGCAGCCCCGTCGACGTCACCGTCACCGCCGACGCGACGGCGACCGTCGCGGATGTGGCACGGATGCTGCTGGTGGCCGATCCGCAGAACGGCGGTGCCGTGCCGGGCCCGGTGACGCTGTCGGTGGTCACGGCGGGTGCCGCATCCCGCACGGTCGACGCGGCAGCCTCGCTCGCCGAGTCGGGGCTGCTCTCGGGCGCCGCGGTGGACATCGTGCGCGAGAGCGCGCGCTTCACCACGAGTGATGGACGCGGCGCGACGGTGGCGACCGTGCGCGTTCTCAGCGGTCCGGATGCGGGCACGGAGTTCCCCGTGCCGTCCGGGGCGAGTCTCATCGGTCGCGACCACGGAACACCGGTGCGCCTGAGCGATCCCATGGTCTCGAAGCGACACGCGCGTCTCAACGTCGGCGACACGATCGAGATCCTCGACCTCAACTCGGCGAACGGCGTCATGGTGGGCGGCGGCCTCGTCGCGCGCGCGACACTGCAACCGAGCGACGTCGTCGTGCTGGGAGACACCTCGCTGTGCGTGGTGCGCACCCAGCTGCCCGCGACCACGACGTCGGCCTCGCAGGTCGACCATGTGCGCTCGCCGCGGGTCGTGCCCCGCTACGAGGGGGCGGACCATCCCGCCCCGAAGCCGCCGACCGTGCCGCAGCGGCAACGGTTCCCGTTCATCGCGCTCGCCGCCCCCCTGATCATGGGCGCCGTGCTGTGGGCGCTCACCCAGCAGCTGCTCGGGGTCGTGATGATGGCGATGAGCCCCATCCTGCTCGTCGGGGCGTTCGTCGATCAGTCGATGACGAGTCGGCGTCAGCTGAAGGCGCAGCGCCGGGCGTTCGATGAGGGGATGCGGGCCACCAGGGAGCGGCTGGAGACCGCCCGCGACCAGGAGCGCGCCGCCCGCTGGCAGGAGCTCCCCTCGAGCGCCGACGTGCAGGAGGACGCGCGCCGGCTCGGGCCGCTGCTGTGGACCGAGCGGACCGAGTCGCCCCGCTTCCTCCTCGTGAACGTCGGGGTCGGCTCGGATGAGGCGCGCAACCGTGTCGTGCTGCCCCCCGAGCAGGACGGCCTCGCCGACTGCTGGGAGCGCCTGATCGCGTTGCGCGACGAGTTCTCGCGTATCGAGGATGTGCCGGTCGCCGTCGACCTGGTGCGTTCCGGTTCTCTCGGCTACGCCGGTGCGCGGGGCGCCGTGCACGCGGTCGCGCGGGCGGCGCTCCTGCAAGTCGCCGCTCGCCACTCGCCGGCCGAGGTCGCGATCGCCGCGATCGTGCCGCCGGCCGCGCGCGAGGAGTGGGACTGGATGAAGTGGCTTCCGCACACCAGCTCCTCGCACAGTCCTCTGCTCGGGCCGCATCTCGCGGACACGCCCGCCGCGGCCTCGGCGCTGCTGGCGCGGATCGAGGGGCTCATCGATGCGCGCCTGGACTCGAGCGTGCCGACCCCGCGCGGTCCCCTCGACACGGCGCGCGTCGACGAACGGCCCGCGCCGGTCGTTCCGAGCGTGATCCTCCTGCTCGAGGACGGGGCTCCGCTCGACCGGGCGCGCGCGACGCGTGTCGTCGAGCGCGGTCCGGATGCGGGCGTGCATGTCGTGTGGTGTGCGCCGCGCGTGGCGCAGCTGCCTGCCGCTTGCCGGAGCTTCATCGAGGTGGACGGCGAGACGGGGGCTGCGGGGCAGGTGCGGCTGGCGGAGCGCACCTCGCCGGTGCGTCTCGAGAGCGTCGACGTGCCCCGCGCCGAGCAGCTCGCCCGACAGCTCGCACCCGTCGTGGACGTGGGAGTGCCGGAGGCCGACGATTCCGACCTGCCGCGCGCGGTCGCCTACCCGGTGTTGGCCGGGATGGACATCCTCGGCGAGGTGGACGCTGTCATCGAGCGCTGGCGGCAGAACGGCTCGCTCATCGCCCGCGACGGGCGCCCGCCGCAGCGCCGCCGCACCGAGGGCAACCTGCGGGCCGTGGTAGGGCACGCCGGCTCCGAGCCGTTCGTGCTGGATCTGCGCACGGACGGGCCGCACGCGCTCGTCGGCGGCACGACCGGCGCCGGCAAGTCGGAGTTCCTGCAGTCCTGGGTGCTCGGCATGGCCGCCGCTCACAGCCCCGACCGGCTCACCTTCCTGTTCGTGGACTACAAGGGCGGTTCGGCGTTCGCCGACTGCGTCTCGCTGCCGCACACGGTGGGCCTCGTGACCGACCTCTCGCCCCACCTCGTGCGGCGCGCGCTCACCTCGCTGCGCGCGGAACTGCGGTACCGGGAGCATCTGCTGAACGCAAAGAAGGCGAAGGACCTCGTCTCGCTCGAGAAGACGGGCGATCCGGACTGCCCGCCGAGCCTGGTGATCGTGGTCGACGAGTTCGCCGCTCTCGTGAACGAGGTGCCGGAGTTCGTGGACGGAGTGGTGGACGTCGCGCAGCGCGGGCGTTCGCTCGGACTGCACCTCGTGCTCGCCACACAACGACCCGCCGGCGTCATCAAAGACAACCTCCGCGCGAACACGAACCTGCGCATCGCGTTGCGGATGGCGGACGCCGATGACTCGGTGGACATCCTGGGCGATGCCATGGCGGCTTTCTTCGACCCCTCCATCCCCGGCCGCGGCGCCGCCAAGCGCGGCCCCGGGCGTATCACCGCGTTCCAGACGGGCTACGCCGGTGGACGGACCACGGGCGAGCCGCCGGTTCCTCGCATCGACGTCGCGGAGCTCGACTTCGGCGCGCACGCCGCGTGGGAGGCGCCTCAGGTCGAGGTCGTCGACGAGCCCGACCCGGGGCCGACCGACATCGCGCGCATCGTCGCGACGGTGCGCGCGGCGGCGGCTCGGGCGGAGGTGCCGGTTCCTCGCAAGCCGTGGCTCGACGAACTGGCCGCCGTGTACAGCTTCCGTCGCCTGCCGAACCCCCGCACCGATGAGCGCCTGCCGCTGGGAGTCATCGACGACCCGCAGGCGCAGGCGCAGCCCGCGGTGTTCTACGAGCCGGACCGTGACGGCAATCTCGCCGTGTACGGCACGGGCGGTGCCGGAAAGAGCGCGACGCTGCGCACGATCGCGGTCGCGGCAGCCGCGACGACCCGCAACGGCGGGCCGACGCACGTGTACGGGCTCGATTTCGGCTCGCGCGGTCTCAGCATGCTCGAGGCGCTGCCGCACGTGGGCGCGATCGTCGCCGGCGACGACGAGGAGCGGGTGGTGCGCACCCTGCGGATGCTGCGCGACAAGGTCGACGAGCGCGCCGTGCGCTATGCGGCGGTCAATGCCGGGTCGATCGGCGAATACCGCGCGATCGCGGCGGCGCCCGACGAAGCCCGCATCCTGCTGCTGGTCGACGGCATCGGAACGTTCAAGGAGCAGTACGAGTTCGGGCCGGCGCACCTGTCGAGCTGGTACACCGCGTTCGCGCAGATCGCCGCGGACGGACGCAGCGTCGGTGTGCATGTGATCGTGGCCGGCGACCGGCCGAACTCGGTGCCGAACTCCATCGCGTCGACCGTGCAGCGGCGCATCGTGCTGCGGATGGCGGGCGAGGACGAGTACCTCATGCTCGGAGTCCCCAAGGACGTGCTCGGCGCGTCGTCGCCTCCGGGGCGCGGCATCCTCGACGGCAACGAGGTGCAGATCGCCATCCTCGGCGAGAGCAGCAACGTCGCCGTGCAGGCCCGCGAGATGACCCGGCTCGCCGCCTCTCTCGGGCGCGCCGGGGGTGCGCGCCCCGCGCCGGTGCGACGCCTGCCCGACAGCGTGCGCCTCGACGAGCTGCCGCGGGCAGCGAGCGGGCACCTGGTCATCGGTGTGGACGACGTCGGTCTCGACGCCTTCGCGATCGAACCCGTCGGTTCCCTGCTCGTGGCGGGGCCGCCCGCGAGCGGACGCACGACAGCGCTGCGGGCGCTGCATGCGGGTCTCGGCGCGGCAGCCGGCACGCGCCGCATCCTCGTCACGCCGCGCCGGTCCGCGCTCGCGGCACTCACGTGGGACGAGGTCGCGGTGGGGGCCGATCAGGCGCTCGCGCTCGCGCAGCGTCTGAACGCCGACCTGGAGAGCGGCTCCGCGCAACGTCTCGCCGTGATCGTCGAAACGCTCCCGGAGTTCGCCGGCTCGGTTGCGGAGTACGAACTCGACCGGCTGATCCGGCTCCTCATCCGTGAAGACCAGTTCGTGGTCGGCGAGGGGGAGACCTCCACCTGGCAGCAGGCCTACACGCTCGCGGCGCCGCTGAAGGCCGGAAGGCGCGGCATCCTCCTCGTGCCCGGCGAGATGGACGGCGACACGCTCATGTCGACACCGCTCGGCCGCATCCGCCGCGTCGACTTCCCTCCCGGGAGAGGGTTCTTCATCCGCAACGGGCGCGCCACGAAGCTGCAGATCGCGCAGGCGCCGTCATGAGCGGCAGGCGTCGCGGATGGGGATTCGTGCCCATCGCCCCCGCGGGCGGTGCGCCCATAGTTTTGCCTCGAGCCGCCCGGCACGAGGCGAGCAGCCGGTCCCGAAGGTGGGCCGGAACACCGAAAGAAATGGGGTAGATCATGGCCGTTTGGGGACTCGACGTCGAACAGGTCCGGCAGCTGAGCACGCAGCTCAACCAGAAGGCGGGCGACATCGACAGCATCCTGTCGACGCTCACCAGCACCCTCAACTCGACGCAGTGGGAAGGGCCCGACGCGACCCAGTTCCGCAACGACTGGAGCGGGCAGTACACCTCCTCGCTGCGGCAGGTCTCTCAGGCGCTGCGCGACGCCGCGCAGAAGGCGACGCAGAACGCCAACGCGCAGGAGCAGACGTCCAACTCGTGACGCGCGCGGGGAGGGCGTCGCGATGCGAAGCCCTCCCCGACGGCGGACGCACCGACGGCGAAGGAGACCGGCGATGGTGATGTACGGAGCGGATGTCCAAGGACTCCGGCAGCTCGCGCAGCAGTTCGAGCAGAAGGCGGCACAGCTCGACCAGGATCGGATGACGGTCGGCAACGCGATCCAGGTGAGCGCGTGGGTCGGGCCCGTCGCGGTGCGCTTCCGCCACGAGTGGGACTCGTCGCACAGCCGCGCGGTCCACAACGCCGCCGACCGACTGCGCGACGCGGCAGCCGCGCTGCGTCGCAACGCCGACGAACAGGAGAAGACCAGCTCGGTCGGCTCGAGCTCCGGCGGGGGCGGCGGAGCGGCCGGCGGGGGGTCGACCTCCGGCGGGAGACTTCCTGATCTGCTGCGGTGGCTCGTCGACGATGTTCTGGTCGACGGAAGCGGATGGGTCAGCGAGCGAGTCGACTTCGCTGGGCTCGCGATCGATTACTTCGCGGGGACGAAGCCGCCGTTCGATCCTTGGAAGGTCTTCCCGCACGGTTCCTACGTGAGCAGTGCGCTCAAGGGCATCGGGCTGGGCGACGCGGGGGCGCGTTTCGCCGAGGCATGGAACAGTCGCGACTATTCGGGGGCGATGCTCGCTGCCGCCGATGCCGGCAGCAGCGTTCTCCCTCCCGGCCTCTCCCAGGTGTGGAGCGGTCTGAGAGACATGACGGGCTTCTTGATCCCGCTGGACGACGCCGCCAGGGACGAGCACATGACGTGGATGCAGGAACACCATCCCGGGGAGAACCTCGGCGATCGATACTCCGGTCTGCAGGGCTTCGTGAACCTCGGCAACGACAACGTCGAGCGCAAGGCTCCCTGGCTGAACCGAGCGGCCGAGACCGTGCTGGAGAAGCCCGCGAAGTGGCTCTATGACATGGGCATCAAGCTCTACTGAGGAAAGCGACGATGAATCAGATACAGGCCGAGCAAGCACTGCTGCTTCCGGTGGAGTCTCTCCCGCTGCTGGGTGCGGGCACCCAGGGTGTCGCCGCGCTTCGCGCTTACAGCATCGCCGCGCCACCGGACTTCGCGGCGTCCCTGGCCGAGATGACGCGATCGCTGGAGGAGGCGGATGACCCTGAAGCGCCGTTCAAGCTGGCCGTCTCGACGCTGCTCACCGATCTGGCGGGCGAGGCGCGGGCGTGGCTGAGCCTGACATCGCCTCAGAACGATCTCGCTCCCGCGCTCGTGCTGGTCGCTCCCGATGCGGCACTCGTCGCAGTACTGCACGGGGCGGTGGTCGAGTACCTGATCGGCGACACCACCATCGTGTGCTCGCTCGTAGAGGCAGCGCGTCGTGCAGCCGATCACGGCGAGGTCGAGCTCACCGCCTTCATCGGTGACGAGTCAGTCGCGGGCATCCGGTTCCATGAGGATCGCGCGGATCTCGCGGCGAGTTCGTCGAGCGTGCTCGAAGCGCTCGGCGAGGCCGCGCGGGAAGACACCGCCCGCCTCCTCGCCGCGCTCATCGCCGAGGTGACGCAGTGAACCTCTCCATCAGCACGCGAGCCTGAACCCGCACCGACCACAGGAGGAACCCGAATGACCCTGTCACACCCCGGCGGCGAGCCGCCGCTCGGACAGCCGTATCCCGGCGCGCCGTTCGCTGCGGCGTTCGGGCGCTTCTGGAAGAAGGGACTGACCTTCACCGGTCGCGCCAGCCGGTCCGAGTACTGGTTCGGATATCTCGCGAGCGTGGTGCCGTTCGTGGTGCTCTACGTGTTCGCCAGCATCACCGCGTTCTCGTACAGCACGATGGGGGTGTCGACGTTCCTGCTGTTCGTCGCCGTGCTCTACGGGCTGGCCACCCTCGTGCCGATCCTCGCGGCGACGGTGCGGCGCCTGCACGACGCCGGGTACTCGGGTGCCTACTACTTCGTGGGTTTCATCCCCATCGTCGGCGGGATCCTGCTGCTGGTGCTGCTGGCTCAGGAGTCCAAGCCCGATGGAGCCCGCTTCGACGTCCCCGGAACGGCGTCGCACGTTGCTCCGGTGTCGATCGCGCCGCAGCCGGCGCCGGCGTACGGGCCTCCGCCCACTGCGGCGGCTCCGCCCGTGCCGCCCCCGCCCGCCGCGTCTGCGCTTCCGGTTCCGCCCCCGCCGCCGGCCGCTCCGGTTTTCACGCCCCCGCCCCCGCCCGCGCCGGCGGCCGCCGAGTCCGCGTGGGCGGTGCCGCCCGCCCCGCCCGCCCCGGTGTCGGCCCCTCCCGCCTGGGCAGCGCCGCCGCCTCCTGCGGCTCCGGCGCCGGCCGCCGCGTTCGTCCCTCCGCCCGCCCCGGTGACCTCGCTGGACGAGACGCGGGTCGCGACCTCCGCGTCTGGATGGGTGATGCTGCTGCCGGACGGACGCCAGCTGCCCGTCGCCGGGGCCGTGTACGTGGGGCGCTCGCCGGTGGCACCCGACGACCGTCCCGGCGCACTCCTGGTTCCCGTGGACGAGGCGACGAAGTCGATGTCGAAGACCCACGCGAGCATCGTCGCCACCGCTGCCGGCATCGAGGTCACCGACCTCCATTCGACGAACGGCACGACGATCACCCGGCCCGACGGCGAGACGTCGCTGGTTCCCGGCGTCGCCACGCTGGTCGCCGGCGACACGACGGTCACCTTCGGCGACTGGACCGTCCAGCTGAGGCGGCGGCCGTGACCGGGGTGCCGGCCACCGCCGCGACGCGGGAAGCCGCGTGGCGGGCTCTGCACGATCCCGCGACGGATGCGGCGACGCTCGCGCGCATCGCCGCGGCCCACCCGGAGTTCGCCGCACAGATCGGCCGGCATCCGAACGCCTATGCCGAGCTGCGGGCGTGGGCGGCGCAGGCGGGGTCGTCCGCTGCGGCCTCCGAACCCGCATCGGCGCAGCCGGGTCAGGATGTCGCCCCGACCGCCGGGGGCCACCGCCTGGCATGGACCGTGGCGCTGCTCATTCTCGCCGCGGTGCAACTCGTGACCTCTGTCGTCGAACTCCTATCGCCCGACGGTGGGTACGGCCCCGGACTGTGGTGGCTCCGTCCGTTGGGGCCGCTGGCGGTTGCCGTCGTCGCACTCATCGCTGCTCCGACGGTCGGCCGCAAGATCGGAGCGGCAGTCTTCGGACTTCTCGCCGCCGTCGCATCCGTCGGCCTCGCCATGAGCCCGTGGGTGCTGGGAATGTTCTACGTGGTGGTGGTTGGGCTGGTTGCCCTTCTGACGTTCCTCTGCTGGGCCATCGCCCGCCCGCTGCGCGGCGCCGGGTACGCTGTCATCCCGTTCGTTCTCGTCTTGCCCGCCGTCCTCAGCTACGTGATCGGGTCGTTGCAGTTCTCGCTGTGGATCCAAATCCGTAGCGGCACGGGCCCGTTCTCTGCGTCGGAGTCGGCCTCGGAGTCGGCTTTCAACCTGTTGATGTATATCGGGCTGCTTTTGCTTGGTTCAGTCGGCCTGCCCCTCGCCATCGTGGGAATGGCGCGCGCGTGGAGCCGCGGCTCGGAGCGGCGCATGCGGGAACGGGAGCAGGCGCGCGAGGGTGTCGGCGCGTCGTATCCGGCGGCCGGCGCACCCTCCTATCCGCGGACGAACACGATGGCGGTCCTCGCGATCGTCTTCGCATTCGTGTTCTCGATCCTCGGTATCGTCTTCGGGCACACCGCGCTGGGGCAGATCCGTCGCACGGGCGAAGAGGGCCGCGGTCTCGCGATCGCCGGGCTGGTCATCGGATACAGTTCGATCGGGCTCGGACTCGTCCTCCTCCTCGTCTACGCGGTGGCGCTAGGTCTGATCCACTAGGCGCGGGGGTGTCGATGAGCAGCGAACGAGAGCAGGCCTGGGCCGCCGTCCACGATCCCGCGACGGATGCGGCGACCCTCGCCGACATCGCGCGGCGTCACCCCGAGTTCGCGGCAGCGATTGGTGCGCACCCGAACTGCTACCCGGGACTCGCCGCGTGGGCGCGCGAGGCGGCTGCCGCCCACGCCCAGGCCCAGGCGCAGTCGGAGGCGCACGCGCAGCCGCACATCGTCCCCGTCGCTTCCGCCGCGCAGACGCCCCGACCCTCCGCCGCGCGGACGCCGGGCGCCGCTGCCGCACCGACGGCGGCTCGTGCGTCGAGGCCGGAGCCGCCGGTTGCGCATCCCGCCCCGCGACGCGGCTTGTCGAAGTCCGCCTGGTGGATCGCCGCGGCTGGCTCGGGCATTGTGCTGATCGCCGGCGGGGCATGGGCGGTCGTGGCGTTCGCGGGTGCTCCCGGGACGCAGCCGGACTCGGCGGGTGACGCGCCCGCATCCTCCCCGACTCCTGCCGGGGAGCGCACTCTCGCCGGGCCGCCGGTCTACGTGGGCGATGAACTCGCGTGGCTGACGCTCGACGACGACCGCATCCGTGCTCTGTTCACGGGCGTCGACCAGATCGAGCGCGACGCCGTGTTCGGGGGGATCGGGGAGCGCGAGGGCGCGATGACCGACCCGGCCATCTGCGATCCGTGGGCATTCGATGCGCAGTGGGCGATCGTCGGTCTGCGGAGTGCCGCCTGGGGAAGCGGACGCGCCTCGACGCTGCAGTTTCCAACGGGGGTCGAGGCCGAGGAGTACTTCGCGTCGTACGCCGACTCCGCTGCGCCCTGCGCGCAGTACACGAGCGGGATGTTCGGCAGCGACCCATCGGCGACCCCGTACAGCAGCACGACGGTCGAGGTCCTGAGTCAGGACGATGCGTCGCTCGCGGCGCGCGTCGTCGAATCCGGAGACTACGGCGGCGACCGTCTGGTGGCCCTTCGACTCGAGGGCAATGTCGTCCTCTCCGTGGCGGTGGACGCCGCCTCGCTTGCTGACGCCTCCGGCGGCGGCGTGAACGATGCGCTCGCGGATGCGGCGGAAACGGCGCGGGCGCGGCTCACCGACGAGATCGGCTACCGCTGATCAGCCGCCCCAGAGCTGCTGACGCAGGGCCGAGGAGAGGGTGACCCCCGCGTCCTCGACCGTGACCGAGGAGAGCGGGGACTGGGCGAACAGCTGGGGATCGACGTCTGCGACGACGAGGTGCGATCCGCGATGAAGGTGATCAACCGTCCGGTCCGGTCGGCGATGAGGTAGTCGGTCGTTCCGGCGATGCGGTAGCTGCGGTACGTGCCTCCGGGGAAGACGTTCTCGACCGTCGCGGCGGTCTCTCCCATGCGGATGCCACGGGCGTGCGGCAGCCGCATCCCGGCCGTCGTCAAGAACGTGCCGTACTCGTCGCTGTCGCGCGCCACAGTGATCGAGACCAGTGCTTCCTCGAAGAACGACGCGCGCAATCCGGCCGAGGGGATCGTCCAGTAGTCCATGCCGTTGTACGACGCATCCGCGCTCAACGACGGGGCGGCGGCTTGTGCCTCCTCCAGAGTCATCCCCAGTTGAAGCGGGCCGACGCCGTCGAAGTCGATCTCCCAGTTCGGCACGTCGGAGGCGAAGACGGAGGATGCGACGCAGCGGCATACGACCACGAAACGCACCTTCTGGCTCGCGGGCTCGGTCGTGACGCGATATCCGACGCGACTGCCGGGGGCGGCCGAGTAGAGCACGGTGTCGTCGGGGCCGGGCCCGTCGGCGGCGACGGGCGGGCCGTAGACGGCTTCGAAGTCAGCGAGCGTTGCCTCGGGTCCAAGCCCCTCGGCCGTCGTGGTGGAGGTGTCCTTCGGGGTGATCGCGTACACGCGGTCGCCGCGCAGCTCGACCGTGCCCCATCCGCAGTCGACCACGATGACCACGACGCCGTTGATCGTCTTCGGTTCGCCGACGGCGGCGCCGTCGACGACGGAGCGCACCTCGTCGAGGCTCATCCCCAATTGCACGCCGCGATAGCCGCGTGCACCGAGCCCGCTGTCCGCGGACGCCGCGCTGGCCGCGCGCAATCGAGCGACGAGCTGGGTGGGGTCCGACGCCGACACGGCGGTGCCGCCGCCCACTCCGCCGATGCAGCTCATCTGCTGCTGCGCCGCCTCGTCGTCATCGACCGCGAAGCCGACGACGTTGATGGAGACGAGGGGGTTGTCTCTGTGCAGTTCGGAGGCGATCTGACAGGACGAGGGAGGCGAGCAGGTGTCGACACCGTCGGAGATCAGCACGATCGTGCCCTTCTCGCCGGCCGGCAGCATCCCGAACGCCTGACGCAGGGCTGGGCCGATCGGTGTGAACCCGGATGCGGCGATGCCCCCGATCGCGCTCGCGAAGGCGGTGTCGCCGGCCGGGCCCAGCGGCACGAGGGTCTTCACGTCGCTGCATCCGGCTGCGCGCTCGGCGTCGGAGTTGCCCGTGCCGGTACCGAACACCAGGAGCGCCGCATCGGTGCCCTGCGGCAGGGCGCGGATCGTGTCGGCGGTGGCCTGCTTGGCCACATCCATGCGACTGACGCCGGTCGCGGTGTCTCGCACCATCGATCCGGACGCGTCGAGGATGAACACGACCGGCGGCGGGTCGTCGGCTGCGACAGCGGTCGTCGTCGTGAGCGGCACGAGTCCGATCGTGACCGTCAGCGCGGCAGCCGCAGCTGCCCATCCGCGCAGACGGGTGCGAAGCAGCGGCATGGAGACCTCCCCGCCCTCACACTAGGGCCCGGGTGGAGCGCCCGGTATGGGGAATGGTCCCCATACCGGGCAGCTGCGCTGGTGGCGCACCCGCCGCCACCGCGCGATCCGTACACTCGACGCGTGACCACTCCGCCCGTCGACGCAGCGTTTCACGCGCAGGAGTCGCGGATGCGGATGCGGCACAGGGCGCAGCTCCTGTGGGCGCTGGTCGTGGCGTGCGTCGTGGCGAGCGCACTCATCTGGGGACTGTGGGTCGTGCCGGTGTCGCAGTCGGTCGCGGCGGCGCAGCCGGTGCCCCTGGGGGAAACGGTCGAGCTGCCAGCGGATGGCGTCACGGGAGTGTGGGCGTCGGGAACCGCGCCACTGCTGGGACTCGTCGAGTGCCGGGCCGACACGGCCGACGGCAGCCCGCTGCGCACCTGGTCGGTGCCGTCGCCGGGGTGGGACGACACCCTGTGGTGGATGACCCGCCGCGTCGGATTCTCGCCTGTGCAGAGCATCGCGGACGCCGGCGGTGCCGCCGCATCCGTCACCTGTTCGTCGCAGCTCGACGCGTACGACGGGCAGTTCCTGCTGGCCGGCGACGTGACCGCCGGCGGTGGCGGCGTGGGCCTCGGGCGGATGGGCAACGTGGATTATCCCGCCGGCACACTGCTGGCGCTCGGCGCGGTGGGGCTGCCCCTGTTCGCGTTTCTGATGACCATCGTGCTGCTCGTGCAAGGCCTCCGTACCCGCCGCTCGGCCCGATAGCCTCGGTCGGTATGAGCGCCGTCACCTACTCCTGTGTCGAGCCGGACTGCGAGTGGCGTCAGTCGGTGTCCTCTCGCCGCGCGCGTTCGGCGGATGCGGTGCGCGAGCGCGCCGAGCACGGCGCCTCTCACCCGAGCGACACAGGCTTCGCGGCGCGGGAGCGCTGGATGTGGCTGTGGTCCCTGGTCGCCGTGAACCTCGTGTGGCTGGGTGTGAGCGTGTACGCGGCGGTGGCTGGCGACTTCGCGGTCGGTGTCTTCGCTCCGCAGGTCGCGATGCTGCAGGCGTGGTGGGTCGGGGCGATCGAGGTCGTGATCATCGCGGTCGGCACGTTCTCCTACGCCTCGACGGTGCCCGTCGGGGCATCCTTCTGGCGGCGCGCGTTCGCGGGACTCACGATGTCCGCCTTCCTCGTGATGGTCGGCAACGCGGTGGCAGCATTCGCGCTGCTGCTCTTCGTCGGCTCGATGTTCGCATCCTCGCTGTGACCGCCGCATCCGTGCCCGTCGTCGACGTGCGACGCGTCGCGTGCGGCACTGCCTACACGCGGGTGTCCTCCATCCGAGCGGAGGGGGAGCGCTCCTTCGTGCTCGTCGCCGGAATCGGCGTCGCGGCGACCTACTTCGAGCGGCTGGCTCCGCAGCTGAACGAGTTCGGCGCGGTGCACGCTCTCGACCTGCCTGGGTTCGGCGGTGTGCCGCATCCGGAATCGGCCATGTCGATCGCGCAGTACGCGGATGCGGTGGAGGCGGTGCTCGACGAGCTCGCCCTCGTGGACCCCGTGCTCGTCGGGCACTCGATGGGCACGCAGATCGTGAGCGAGGTCGCGCGGCGGCGGCCGGAGATCTCGACGCTCGTGCTCATCGGCCCGGTCGTCGACCCTGCCGCGCGACGGCTCCCGCGTCTCGCGCTGCGGTTCCTGCGGTCTACGTGGCACGAACCGCTCAAGATCAAGGTGCTGGCGGTGGGCGCCTACCTGCTGTGCGGGCCGCGATGGTTTCTGCGGGTGCTGCCGGAGATGATGCGGTTCCCGATCGAGGAGCTCTTCGCCGACATCCGTGCTCACACGCTCGTCATCCGCGGCGAGCACGACGACGTGGTGCCGCGCGCGTGGGTCGAGCGCGCGGCGCGTGAGATCCCGTTCGCGTCGACGTGGGAGATCGGAGGCGCGGCGCATTCCGTCATGCACGGGCATGCCGAGGGTGTCGCGCGGCTGTGCGTCGCGTTCGCGCGGACGCCCCGAGACACCGACGGCGAACTCAACCTCATGTCGAATGCGGAGGCCGAGGCGCCCGAGCCGCGCGCGGCGAGCATGTCGGCCGCGTTCCGCGCGTTTGCGGCGCGGTTCGTCGAGTTCTTGGGGGTGCTGCGGCGCGACGATCGGGAGGTCGCGCGCGGGAAGACCGCGCACGCGCGCGTCATGGAGCAGGAGCAGGATTGAGGTCGGCGACGATCTCCGCTTTGAAGCCCGCGGAGTTCTCCACCCAGCCCGCGTAGTGATCGGGACCGCCGGCGTGCGGATAACGGTCGTGGTACAGCGGACGCCAGCCGTGTGCCTCCGCATCCGCCATGATGGCGTCGACCTCGTCGGTGGTGTCGACGGCGAAGGCGAGATGGTTCACCCCTGCGCGTCGCCGGTCGTGAGCGGGGTCGGAGAGCGCGGGCGAGGTGGTCAGCGTCACGTATGCCTCGCCGAGCGACCAGGACTGACCGTTCGCCCACTCGCTCTGCCGCGTGGAACCGAGTCGTGTGAGTAGCCACGCCCACTCCGTTAGTGCCTCCTGCAGATCGGCGACCCAGATCTCGATGTGATGGATGCGTGCCACCCGACGATCCTGCCGGACGTCGCAGACACTGCTGAATACTGGGTGCATGTCTGCGTTCAACGATCTGCTCGGCCTCCTGCTCGGCCCGTCTCGTGAACCACGACGCGGGAAGAAGGACGAGCAGCGCGTGGCCGCGCTTCGCGCCAGGCGGACGCCGGAGGTCGTGACACAGCTCGCCGACGACGAGGTGTTCGTGTTCGGCAGCAACGCCGCCGGCCACCACGGTGCGGGTGCCGCGCGCGCCGCCTTCGAGAACTTCGGTGCCGAATGGGGTGTGGGCTCGGGCCCGACAGGACGCTCCTACGCGATCGACACGATGAGCGGCTTCGACACGATGCTGGAGCAGATCGTCGACTTCCTCGACTATGCGCACGCGCATCCCGAAACGACTTTCCTCGTCACGCCGATCGGTACGGGCATCGCCGGCCACAAGGCGGAGAACATCGCGCCGTTCTTCCAGGCGGCTCCCGCGAACGTCGTGCTCCCGCAGGTGTTCGTCGACGCGTTCGACGCGAAGTGAGCATGCGTCTCTTCCACGAGGTCGGTGTCACGCGCGCCCTCACCCTCCGAACGTGACGGCCGAACCGCCACGCCGCCGCTTCCGGCCGCCGCACGTCGTGCTGTGGCGGCTGTTCGCGATGCAGGTGTGGGGCGTCATCCTGATCGTGGTGGGCACCGTGATGCGTGTGCACCTCGCGGTCGTGTTCATGGCCGCCTTCCTCCTCGTCGTGAGTCTGCTGCGGGTCTGGTGGGAGCCGTTGCCGACGACCCGCTGGATGGCGTGGATCTCGCCGCTGCTGCTGGTCGCGGCCGTCATCGTCTGGCTCGTTGCGAGCTGAGCGCGGGCTGCCCGCATCCGCCGGTCGGAGATTCGCGCGTTTGTCGGAGGATCCGTGCCGAATCCTCCGACAATGCGCGCTTTCTCCGACGAAGAGGAGGGGGAGTGCGTGCGCGACCGTTGCGCTCGGCGGCCCACTGCGGCACGTTGGATGCATGCCGATCCTCGTGCTGCTCACCTTCGCCGTCATGGTGGTCGCGCTCATCGACGCCATCACGCGCCGAGACGATCAGATCCGGTTCCTGCCGAAGGTCGCGTGGATCTTCTTCATCGTGCTGCTGCCGCTCGTCGGCTCCATCCTGTGGTTCACGCTGGGTCGCGAGTGGAGCGGTGGGCGCGAGGCCATGAGCTTCGGCGACCCGCGCCGCTGGTCGAAGGAAGAAGCAGCGCCCGCTCCCGCGCCGCGTCCGCGCGACACGCGCACGACGGAGCAGCAAGCTCGCCGACCTCGAGCGCGAGGAGCGTGCGGCGGCCCTGGAGGCGGAGATCCGGCGCCGTCGGGCGGCGAAGGAGAGCGGCGCCGCAGGCGCGTGAGCGGCGCAGGGGTCGTCGTCCGTACGCGCTGAGGTGTGCTTCGGGTGGGGCGCACAACTCAGCCAGCACGTCCGGTGCGGATGCGGGTGCGGTCGGTGGGGCCGGATGCGGCTGAGTCGTGCCCGAACTCCTGCAGAATGCGGGGTGCGGGCCGGCTCGGCGGCGGGATGCGGCGGCTTGCAGGAGTTCGGGCAGGCTGCGGGCCGTGGGTCGTGGGCTGCGGGCTGTGGGTCGCGGGCAGTAGGCGGCGGGTCGTGGACCGTGTGCCGTGGGGCGAGGGCGGCGAGTGCGGTGGTGCGGGTTTCGGGTGGGGTGCACAACTCAGCCAGCACGTCCGGTGCGTATGCGGCCGCGGTCGGTGGGGTCGGATGTGGCTGAGCCGTGCCCGAACTCCTGCAGAACGCGGGGTGCGGGCCGGTTCGGCGGCGGGATGCGGCGGATCTGCAGGAGTTCGGGCTCCGACAAGAGCCAGGCAGGCGGGGCAGGATCCAGGCAGACGGGGCCGCGAGGCCACGGGGCAGGCGGGGCAGCGGCCGGCCGCGGGGCTACACGGGGCAGGCGCGGGCACAGGCAGAGCCAGGCGAAGGCGCGGGCACCGGCAGCCTGCAGGCGACGGCGCGGCGGGGCCGCGGCTCAGGGGTGGCTGACGGAGTACGGGTGCTGCGGGATGTCGAGGGTGAACGTCGTGCGCACGCCGGGCTCGCTCTCGATGTGGATGTGGCCGCCGTGCGCAGCCACGATCGCGCGCACGTTGGTGAGGCCGAGCCCGAACCCCTGGATCGCCTGGGCGCGTGCGTAGGGCGCACGGTAGAAGCGGTCGAAGGCGCGGCGTTGTTCGGACAGGGTGAGTCCCTGGCCGCTGTTGGTGACGGCCAGCATCACGCGATCTTTCACGACGCCGTAGCGGAGGATGACGGCCGCATCCGTGTCACCGAACTTGATGGCGTTCGTCAGCAGCTCGGCGACGGCGATCGTGAGATGCTCTTCGTCGGCGTGCACGGGGAGGGCTTCAGGTCCGGTGAGCTCGATGCGCACGTCCTGTGCCTCCGCGAGGGCGGCGACGCGTGCGGCGGCTGCCTGGGAGATGCGTGCGGCGTCGGTCTCGGCCCAGTCGAGGACCTTATTGCTGTCGTTCGCGGCGAGCAGGTCTCGCACGCGGTCGAGCAGGTCGTTGGTCTTGCGGGTGACGATGTCGATGTAGCCGCGCACCTTCGTGTCGGCGGGGTCGACGGCGTCGTCGATCAGGTCGAGGAAGCCCGTGATGCTCGTGATGGGGGTGCGCAGCTCATGCGAGACCGTGCGCAGGAACTGCTCGCGCACCTCGATCGCATCGGCGAGCTCGGTGACGTCGTAGGCGACGACGACCGTGCCCAGCAGCTCCCCGTCTTCGCGGCGTACCTGGCCGGACGAGGCGATGATGGCGATCTGCGAGTCGGGCGGGCCGATCCACTCGAGGTGGTCTTCGATCGCATCCCCGCGCAGGGCTCTGGGGATGATCTGCTCGTCGGAGGGGATGCGGGTCACGCGGTCGGCGGCGAAGGCATTCTCGCCGCTGTAGGGCGGGATGTCGAGGCGGAAGCCGGCGACGACGGTCATCTGCCGTGCGGTGGTGTTCGCAACATCGAGTCGGCCCTCGGCGTCAAAGAAGGCGACGCCCGCGCTGACGGTGTTGAGGATGCCGAGGGCGATCGCCTCGGCATCCCTCGCGTCGCGCAGCGCTTCGGCCTGCGCGCGGGATGCGGCGGCGAGGCGCGCGCCGTTTCGCCGCAGGTTGACCGCGGCGACGAACACGATGATCGCGACACCGATGATGAGGATCGGGAACGAGACGACGTTGGCCCACTCGACCGCGGTGTCGGGCCAATCCGAGGTGTAGAAGAAGCGGAACGAGGTGATGAACGCGCCGCCGACGACGCCGACGATCATCCCGTACCAGGGGAAACCGTAGGCGAGCCAGAGGATCGGGAACAGCGACAGGATCGTGACGGCGGAGACGTCGGCGCCGATCTCCGCACGGAAGAAGGCGACGGCGATGATGTCGACCGCCGCGAGGAGGATCATCCACGAGCGGTGCAGCTGCTCCCACGGCACCGCGATGGCTCCGGCCGTGGCGACGACGGTGAGAACGACGCCGACGATCATCGGCCATGTGGCCCATCGTGCGGGCTCGACAAGGGTCGTGACTCCGGCGATGTAGATGACGCCGAGGGCGAAGGGGAGCTGCGCGCGCAGAAAGACCCGCGTGCGGCCCTTCGGGCTCGCCTCCATCTCGAACAACGGCATTGCTGCTCCTCGGGTCAGGCGCTATGAGATGACCATGCCATTGCCGGAGCGCGAGCGCCACAGTCAACGAGCCGGGCCGCCGTTGGGCTAGGGGCGCGCGGGCTTCGGGTAGGCGGCGCGGAGGTAGTCGGACTGCAGGTAGTCGGAGACGCCGATCAGCAGGATGGCGAACACGATCTGCTCGCTGATGACCCACCACGGGTACAGCCCCGGGATCGCCGCGAGGACGAGAGCCACGATCGGGAAGATCCGGCTGAACAGCTGCAGGCGACGGATCGCCCAGTACCAGCCGGCGCGCGCCCGCCACAGGAAGTAGAAGAGGGTCGTGGTGATGCCGAGGACGACGAGGCACCGCATCCAGACGGCGAAGCCGACGTTCTCGCCGGATGCGGTGAGCCAGGCCGACGTGACGACGGTCGCGATGCCGAGCAGGAAGCAGGCGACGAGCAGGATCGTGATCGCCCGGAAAGCCCGGCTCACGCGGGGGTCGTCGGAGCGGTCGACGCGGTAGCCGGCCATGCGGCCGCCCGCCAGGCGATCGAGGCGAAGCAGGAAGGTCTCCATGCGCGTAACCTTACGCCTTGCTGAAGGTTGTGTCAGGTGTGGGGCGACGGTCGGCGGGAAGCTGGATGGAAGGTTTCGGGGGAGGTGCTGGGGAAGCCTGGCTGGGACGATGGATGAGGTGGGTCTGCGGGGGAACGTGGCGGCGAATGGCGCGGGAACTGAGCAGTTCTACGCGATCGCGATGTCCGAGAGATGGAAGTCAGAAGCCGAAGGTCGACAGCCCGGATGCCGGCCGCCGGCCGTCAGGCGCAGTTCTCCCAGGGAGGCGGGTCGTCGTCATCGTCGTAGCGCGAGGGGACGCCGAGCGGGATCTCATCCGGTACGAAATGCACCGTGGGCGCGGGCGGATGGTCGAGGTAGGGGCGACCGAGCGGCGAGGTCCAGGCGAGGATTCCGTCACCGATCTGCGTGACCTTCCACGCGGTGAACTGCTTCATCGAATGGTGCCGCTGGCACAGCCCGGCGAGGTTGTCGATCCGGGTCTTGCCGCCGAGGGCGAAGTCGACGGTGTGGTCGTGCTCGCACCGGAGGGCCGGCACCCGGCATCCGGGAAAACGGCAGTGCGCGTCGCGGGCGCGCAGCCGGCGCCGGAGGTCTGGGGTGGGCTGGTAGCGGTCGGTCGCGAGGATCTCGCCACTGACGGGGTGGGTCAGGATGCGATCCCAGCCGGACTCGGCGCCGACCAGCTGTCGGGCGGTCTCGGCGTCGATGGGGCTGCGACCGGCGAGATCGACGGGGTACTCGTGCGTGCCCGCGATCGCGAGCACCGGCACGACGACCTGCACGTGTGCGCGGATAGCGCCGAGCGCGCCGGGGTGGTCGTCGGTGCGCGTGGGGTCGGCGCTCGGCTGGGCGGTGAGGAGCATGTCGGCGAAGATGTCGGCGCGCAGCTGGTCGATCGTGCGACGGTCGGAAGCGAGGCTCTCGTCGGCCTCGGATGCCGGCAGGCTCGCCGCGCGGGCCTCGCGCAGGCGGTCGGTCGCCCGCATCCGTTCGTCTTGGAGGGCCACGCCCTGCTGGGTGAGCCGGTTATGGATGCCCTCGCCGAGGATGAGGGGGAGAGTGGCCGTGAGCTCGCACATGCCGTCGTCGAGCGGGTCGAGGGTGACGCTTCGCGTTTCGCGCGCGTCGAGGTGACGCTCGGTGAGCGTGCGCGGGTGGAGGCGCTCGGCGAGCATGCGCAGGGCGGGGCGCACGCGACCCACGGTGTCGTTCTCGCTCTTGCGGAGCGCAGCCGCCTCGAACTCGGCGCGCGCCTCGTGGGGGAGATGTGCGCCCGCGTCGGTGATGGCGTGGACGTGGCCCATGGTGATGCGGCCGGCGGCGAGCGAGTCGAGCGTGGCGGGATACTCGTGCGCGATCTCGGCGGCCTGCGTCATGCGCCGCTGCATGGTGCGGTCGGCGATGCGAAGCGGGGTGGCGAGTTCGGAGGCGATGGCGCGGTGCGCCATGTCGCTGGCGGCGGCGCTGCGCGTCGCGCCGGAGGACTGGCGGCAGGCCAGCTCTTCTGCCCGCGCGAGCTCGCGGGTCATGCGCGCCTGGAGGGCGGCGAGATCGGCCTGAGTCTTCTCGACCGCCGCGGCGATCTCGGCGAGTGTCGCCGCATCCGCGTCGGAGAAACCGACGGGGCGATACTCTTTAGAAGACATGTTCGTATTCTATCGCACTGAACGTGTCATGTATAGTACAAAGATACGACTCAGAACAAGGATGAGACCGCATCCCTCAGAACGCGTCGAGGACCATCGACACGAGCCCGAGCGCGATGTACGCGGCGGGCACGATCGTGGAAGCGACGGCTCCCCAGGAGGGGCGGGCGCGGAGGCGACGACCGGGGAGCGCGATGGCGGTCCCTGCATCCGCGTGGTCGTCGCGATACCGCTCGGTGCGGTCGCGCATCTTGCGTCCGACGAGGTCGACGAGCGAGATGAGCCGCGTGAAGCCGCGCGGCGTGGAGAGTCGCCAGGGGCGTCCGCTGTAGAGCACGAGCCAGCCGTCGAGCAGCTCGGCCTCGCAATCGGACGCGAGATCGAGCATCGCCGCGGTCGGCGGGACGCGGCGTGCGGGCATGCTGTCAGTGGATGGAGGCGGCCGGCCGCCTCATCCGTGTGAGTCGGACGGAGATACTGGTGCTCACGCCTTCGCGAGCTCAGCGGACGGGAGCATCGTCGCGAGATCCAGGTTCAGCACCAGGGCGAGCGAGACGAGAGTGTGCAGTCGCGGGTTCGCCGGGCTGCCCGGATTCGACTCGCCCTTCTCGAGCTTCTGGTACGTGAACGTCGCCAGGCCCGCCGCGCGAGCGACCTGTTCCTGGCTCAGGCTGAGCGTCGCGCGCGCCGTCGAGAGGTTCTCTCCCAGCATCCGGCAGTACGTGGTCCACTGCTCGCTGACGGTCATGGTCATGGATCAACTCTGAACCATTTGCTCGAATGAGGAAACTGCGGGAAGCGGCTGGAATCGACCGGATGCATCCGCGCCGCCGTCCACGAAGGATGTGCTGGCTCCCCTCCGTGATGCGAGGGGGTGAAAGCGCACAGAGGGGAGCCAGGCGTCGCGCCCCACGGAGAACGCAACGCGCCCCTGGATTCCCACGTCCAGAGACCCTCGCTGGGCCGCCAACTCATGGCGGCACCATGTTTACATGGTACATGGCTGCGTGATCGCGGTGATCGGGCGGGACCGCGACTACTCGTCGGCGGGCCCTGTCGCGCCCCGCTCGCGCCCGGTGCGAGCGAGGCGCAGGATGTCGCTCAGTGCGCTGTGCAAGCGGTGTGCGCTCTCCGCGCTCAGGGTGAGGCCGCGTCTCGCGTCGTCTTCGGGGCCGATCCACACCCAGAGCTCGGCGGACGACTTCTCGAGCCCGACGATCAGGTTCGCCGTCGCCGCGTGGGGTGTGCCGTGCGCGGGGTCGTCGATGCGCTCGACGGCGGGTACGGATATCGCTTGGCTGCGATGGGCCAGCCGGAGGTCGTCTGACAGCTCGTGCTCCCCGGTGCACCATGTCGGGCAGAGCGCGTCGTCGCTGGCGAAGTAATCGCGCATGTGGCAGTCATCCTCTTCCGAATCGGGACCGGGCGACGGGTTCACCCGGTGGGGCGGGAGGTTGCGGTGTTGCTGCGGCGGTCGGGTGCGTTTGTCGTCATGGTTCACACCATGTATACATGGTGATGTAATGCAGTTCTCGTGCGAGCTCGGATGGAGTCGCCATGGCCGGTGCATCTCACAAGGTCGACGGGGCGAGGGTGCTCGACGAATATGTTGGCATGACCTGGCGCCCGGTCGATGGTCGGGTGCGCTTAACTCACGATGTCGCGCTGGCGATGCGTGCGCGCGGGGTGACGATGGTGCGCGTACGCGCGGGGTGGAACCACGTGCGGGAGGTCTCGCTGCGTCGGTACCTCGACGCCGCGATCGCACGGGGACGCCGCGAATCCCGCTGACGCACGCTCGTGGCCCCTCCCGCGTGGTGCGGAAGGGGCCACGATCAATGCCGGCTCAGCGGCGCCGAGCTCGACGTACTGCGCCCACGCCGATGGCGAGCGCGCCCAGCCCCGCCGCGAACAGCAGCACCAGGGATGCGGCCTCGATTCCGGTGGTCGGCAGCGCTCCAGAGACTCCCGGACCCGCAGCGACCGGAGTCGTCGGGTCGGTGCCGGTGGCGGGTGCGCTGATCAGCACGTTGCTCCAGCCGAGGATCGTGCCGTCCGCGGTGTAGACCGCGAGGCGGTGCACGCCCAGCGGGAGGGATGCGGGTGTCACGAGTCGCATGGATCCGTCGGCGACCGTCGCCACCCCGAGGCCCGTCGGCTGCGAGAAGAGGAAGGCCGACAGCTCCTCGCCCTCGTGTCCCTCCGGCACGCGCACGCTGATCGCCTGCCCGGCCACGAAGTTCTCGGGGGTCACCGTGATGAGGCCCTCGAGGGTGTCGGACAGGTCGCTCTCGACGGGGCTCCATGCGGTGTTCCGACCGATCGTGACGGTCGCTTCGAAGGGCTTGCCGGAGCGGGTGCCGATCGCCTGGGTGAAAGCGAAGGCGTGTGCGCCGGAGCCCGCGACGGGCGCGTCGAGAGTCGCCTTCCAGCTGCCGTCCTGCGCGACGACGGCCTCGCCGAGGCGCGCCTCTCCCGCCGTGACGGTGATCTTCGCGCCCGGGAAGCCGGTTCCGGCGAACTCGGTGATCTTGGCATCGTGCGCGAGCACCGTGCCGGTGTCGGTCGTGAGCGCGAAGTTCGCGCCCGTGCCGTCGATGTCGACGCGCTGGGTGAGGAACTCGCTCTGCGACAGGGCGTGGTCGACGATGCGCGTCTCGCCGACGCATCCGTTCCAGCCGTGGTCGGGCTCGGTGTCCCACGTCGAGGTGCCGATGATCCACGGCATGAAGTCGGCGGCCATCATCCCGCCGACGTTCGACGCGTTGCGCAGCACCGGCACGCCGTCGACGTACATGATCACGGTGCGAGCGCCCGGGTCGTTGACGATCGCGACGTGGTGCCACGAGCCGGGCATGATCTCGCCCGACCAGTTGGTGTACGCGTTGCCCGTTGCGGTGTCGCCGGCGGAGAACTGGTACTCGCGCAGGCTCGAGATGCCGAGCCACGCGGCGCCCGCGCCCGGGTCCGCCGAGTCGTGGATGCCGGTCCACTCGCGTGAGCCGCCGCGGGTGATCGCCGCGCCCCATCGGTTGGCCGTCTCGGTCCAGCTTTCGTCGAGCTGCAGGAAGCTCTCCAGCGTGTAACCGGTCGAGGCGGTCAGGTCGGCGAAGGTCGCAGGCGCCCCGTACTCGGTCGACAGGAACGACAGGTTGTCGGGGCCGGACGCGTTGCGATAGACGTTGCTGAAGCACACCGCGCCGAAGTCGGACGAGTAGTACGCGTGGTTCTCATGCGAGACCTTCACGTCGTCGAGGGCCTCGTTCGCATCGGTCTGGTCGATCGCGTTGCGGTACATCGGGCTGTCGCCCGCGACGTCGGGGATCACCGAGTTCTCGTCGACGACTCCCTCGGGCACGCCGCCGAACCGCCAGTGCGCGATGGTGCCGTCGACCTGGATGTAGTCGTTGGAGGCTCCTGCGACGGCGCGCTCGGCGCCGCCGTTCGAGCCGCTCCATCCCTGCGACACGATCGCCTTCGCGCGCGCCGAGAGGTTGACGTCGTCCTCTTCGGACGGGTCGATCGTCCAGCCGAAGCGGGAGCGGAAGTCGAGGGGCATCGTGAGGTTCTGCCCGGAGCCGGTCAGCACCGGCGCGTCGGTGGACGTGACGGAGTTCGCGTGCTTCTTGGGCACCCACGGCGAGATGGTCGACAGGGTGATGTCGCCGCCGGAGAGGTTGAACTCGAACAGGCTCATGATGCCGTTCCCGCCGTCGGCGGCCATCTGGTAGTCCGTGAGCACCTGGTACACCGGGTGACCGGCGTCGTTCGTGCGTGTCTGCGACGTGGAGCCGTGGAAGTGTCCGTTGACGGTGAGGATGATCTCGTCGTTGCTCTTAATGAGCCGGTTCCAGAGCTCTTCGCCCCACCACCAGGATGCGGGTGACACCTGGTCTTCGGCGATGCCGATGATCGCGTGGGAGGATAGGATGACGGGGATTCCGGGGTGCGCGTCGAGCACGCCCTGCGCCCACGCGAAGGTGTCGTCGGAGGCGTTCCAGGCGATCGCGAGCGACATCCAGGTGTGACCCTCGGCTTCGAACAGGTAGGCCGACGAGAGTCCGTTCTGGAAGGTGCCGATCAGGCCGTCGCCCGCTTGAGCGCGAAGCTGGGACTCGCCGAAGCGGGCGAGGTAGTTGCCCGAGATGCCCACCGAGGAGCGGGCGTTCATGTCGCTCACGTCGTGGTTGCCGGGAAGGACCGAGTAGTCCACGCCGCCGTCGGTGAGGATCTTCATGGCCTTGGCGGCCGCATCCCACTCGCCGCTCTGCCCCTGCTGGTCGACGACGTCGCCCACGTGCACGGCGAAGGGCATGTTGAGCTCGCGCTGGTTGTCGACGATCCACTGGGTCTGCACTTCGAACGGGTTCGTGCCGTACTGGGGCACGAACTGCGAGGCGCTGTAGCGGGAGTAGAACTGTGTGTCGGGCAGCACGGGCAGCACGAAGCTGGAGCGGTCGCCGCCGGCTTCGGATCCGGCCGGGCTCGGCGGGGTGGCCGTGTTCGGTGTGGCGGCGGATGCGGCTGTGCCGCCCAGCAGCACGGAGCCGGCGATGGCGGTGATGGTCGCGACCGTGACGGCACGGCGGGTCGTTCGTGACATGAACGAGGTCTCCTCGGTGGATGGGTCGGTGAGGGGCGCAGCGGAGCGGATCATCGTGCGTCTCCCGCCGTGAGTCCCGAGACCTCGATCTCGGAGAGGGTCATCCACGTGTTCGCGGACTTGTTGGTGATGATCACGCGCACGCCGGTGGCGATGACCGGGTCGTTCGTGACCTCGAGGCTGAGATCGGGGGCGGGGTTGGTGACCGGCCAGTCGGTGCCGGGCAGGTTCGCCCACCCGCCGGTGAGGGTGCGGTACTGCACCGTGACAGTGCCGATGTTCTGCTTTCCGGCGATGTCGAACACCGCGGCGCCGGTGACCTGCCGGGGCTCGTCGAGGTAGAACGTGATCGTGTTCGGGTTGACGCGGTTGGATGCGCCGCCCGATCGCCAGTCGGAGAAGCCCGAGATGGTGCGCACCCCGTCGGTGAGCTGGAAGTTCGAGCCGTCCATGTGTGTGACGGTGTGGTGCACGCCGGCGCCGCGCAGGATGTTGGTGGCTGCGGCGGGGGTGACGGTGATGACGAGGTTCGCCGCGAACCCGCTCTTCGCGGAGGCGGGGACGGTGACGGTGCCGGCAGCGGCGAAGTCGGCGTCGGTGACGCGCGACCAGTCCCAGGTGACAGGTGCGTCGACGGTGGCCTCGGATCCGGACACGCCGCGGACGACGGTGCGGGGTGCGCGCATCTGGAGCTCTTTGACGAGCACGCCGGTGAAGGTCGTGTACGCCGCGTCGGCGCCGTCGGAGAGCGAGCCGACGAGGTAGCGCGCTTCGACGGGCACCTGCTCGCCGAAGTAGCCGATGCCGGTGCCGGTCACGGTGACGGTGCCGTCGGTGTTCCAGACGTTCTCATCGGGCAGGTTCCAGGTGAGCGTCGTCATCTCGAACCGAGTGCCCCAGCCGTAGGCGGCGCGCAGCAGCGTCGGCAGCTGGGGTGCGGCGCCGGGCTGGACGATGACGGTGTCGGTCGAGACGGTGGCGGTGAGGGGGTGGATCTTCCACTTCTGCACGGCGGCGCCGCTGGCGGTGTAGGTCTGCACCTCGGAGGCGTCGGCGGTCTTCCAGTTGTAGAGGTCGAGGGCCGCGATGGCGCCGCCCGCATCCCGTTGCACGTTCTGGAGCGAGACCTCGCCGTTTCCGGCGTCGACGGCGGTCCACTGCGCGTAGGGGTCGGTGGCGGCGTCGTCGATGGTGCGCTCGGTGAGCTGCAGGTAGCGGAAGTCGCTCGCGGCGTTGTCGCGGCGCGAGAGCACGCGGCCGTCCTGGGTGGAGATGACGTAGGTGTCGGCCCGGGCGGTGACGGGGGAGAAGACGACGGCCTGCTTCTGCGTAAGGGCGGCGACGCCCGAGATCGTGAACACGGCCGCGGGGGCGGGGTAGGTCGCGCCCGTCGGTCCGGTGGGCTGGGCGCCGGGGTTGCCGAGTTCGATGACCTTGCCGGGCGCGTACGACGACTCGACGAGACGCAGCTGGCCTTCGCCGACGAGGGCGGATGCGGGCGCGACGCGTGCGGTGGTCGTCACCGGGGCCTGGGCGACGACGAGGCCGGTGGTGACGGCGGTGACGATCGAGTGCGCGGGGGCGGTGACGGTGATCGTGCCGGAGGAGGGCACGGGCGTCGCCGGTGCGGCGACGAGCTCGCCCGCCGCACTGGTGGTGTGCACGGTGGTGGCCGCGGCGGCGTGATCGGCGAAGGAGCGCACGTCGATCTCGAGGGTCGCCTGGGCGCTGGAGGTGTTGGCGAAGACGACCGTCGCGGTGTCGCCCGCGAGGGCGATGAGCGTGGTGTCGTCGGGGGACGCGAGCAGCGGGGTTCCGGCGGCGATGAAGTCGGCGAAGTGCGCACGGACGGTGTTCGCGGCGGCGGGGAGGGTGTCGCCCGCGAGGACCTGCGCGCCGGTGCGGGCGCTGGCGATGACGGATGCGGCGAACTCGCCGGCCCGGCCGGAGTCGGTCGCGGCCGGGTCGATCGCTGCGGGATCGATCGAGGGCCACGCGGGTGCGGCGACGGAGGCGGCGGCGGGGTCGATGACCACCGTGCGCGAGGGCGTCTCGGCGACGGACGGCGCGGCCGCGGCTGCGGAGATCAGTGCGAGTGCGGCGGCCACGGCGGCCGCGCTCCACGCGCGTCGGATCGGGGGCTTCATGAGCTGTGAAGGTCCTTTCGGCGGCCTCGGGACGGGCCGAGAAAAGGTCTATCCGGGCGAGGGTCGTCGACGGTGTGCACCCGGTGAACCGGCTATGAACGCGGGCGCGCCGGGTCGAGAACGCGCACGCGTGCCGCAGTGCGGACGGCGCCCGGTGTGCGTGCACGTCCGCGCTCGACGACTGACGCCGCGTTTCCGACGGGGTCGCCGAAACCTGGAACGTGAAGCACCTCCTACCGATGTGGTGGACGATAGGTGGCGCGACGGTTGTCAGGCCCTCCTTCCGTGAAACCATCCCGAAGGTGCGAGGCGCGGTGGGTATCGAATCGGCGCTGAGCCTCTGGGTGGGATGTCCGGTACCGGTGCGAAGTGCCTGGATAAAGTGGGTCGGTGTGAGGCGACGGCGCGGGGTGGCAGCGACGAGTGGGCGGATGTTCGCCGTCGCGGCGGCCTTCGCGCTCACGGCGATGCTGGTGTCGGGTTGCACGGGAGACGGCGAGGCGGGAGCGTTCGCGGCGGAGTTCGGCGACGATCCCGCGGTCGCCTCGGTGGAGCTCACGAGCCACGACAAACAGCCGTTCACCGGTGGCGTGAGCGGGCAGGTCGTGGCGCGTGCGGGGCTCGCCGATCATGAGTTGTCGGCGCTCGCCGATCGGCTGAGCTCGTATACGCAGGAGAACAGCGAGCGGATGCGCGGGTTGGTCTCGCTGCTCGCGGACGATGTCGAGCTGATCGTCACCGGACATCTCGAGACGGATGCGGCAGCCGCGGGAGCGGCGCTCACTCTCCGTGCGGATGAGCGCGTGGTCTCGGCGGAGATCGCAGAGTCGTTCATCGCCCTCGTGGGTGTCGATGTGGCCGCCGCGATCGAGTTGATGCGCGAGCTTCCCGAGCTCGTGGCTCAGGCTCCGTCCGCGGCGAGGTCGGAACTGTTCGTGCGCACGCAGGACCGAGCCGTGGATGTGGGGGATGCGCCCGAGCGCGTCGAGGGCGCGCTCGCCGCCTGGGACGCCCTGGTCCCCGAGGTGCCGCTGACGGGGATGAGACTGCGCGACGATGTGCTCGTGATGACGCTGGCGAAGG
Source organism: Microbacterium sp. KU4F (assembly GCF_056868075.1). NCBI lineage: Bacteria > Bacillati > Actinomycetota > Actinomycetes > Micrococcales > Microbacteriaceae > Microbacterium > Microbacterium sp. KU4F. The sequence goes on from NZ_CP200324.1 coordinate 2,801,947, forward strand.
AGGAGGACTACGCGCGCGCGGCAGACCGCGCCGCCACTCTCGGGAGCGACGCCGAGCCTCGGCTGGCGTTCGCGAGCGATCTCATCCGGCTCGGCGAAACAGACGGCGCCCGTGCCCGTGACCTCGCCGGGCGGCTCGACTACCCCGAGTTGGAACGCATCGCGTACGTCTGGGAGTCGGGCACACGGCTTCAGATCGCGGTGACGTCGAAACGCCACCTGGATGCGGTCGCCGGCTCCGTGACCGCAGTGCTGCCCGAAGGGTCTACCGAAGCCTGGGGCGTGGTCAACGGCGACCCCGAGTCGCGAGTCGACCTCGTCGTGCCGTAGGCGTCGTCATTCGTCGTCGCTCGCGCACGGAGTGGTGATCGCCTTCACAAAGGCGCCGGTCTGGTAGACGAACTGACGAACCCAGTCCTCGAAGCGAAGATGCTCGTCGACGGGGACCACCTGCACATCGACATCGGGCGAGCACCTGGCGAAGATGTAGCGCGTTCGCGCAACGTGTGGCGTGACGGTCAGAACGACGACCTTATGCACGTCGTGGGCCTTCGCGTACTCATTCAGCATAAGAGCCTCGCCCTTCGTGGTGAAGGGCACGGGACTCTCGCACGTGACGTGGGTCTGTGAGCACGCCGGAACCTTTGCCGCGGCAAACTGCGCGGAGTCTCCTGGTGACACCGATACGAGGAGATCATGGCGTCCAGTCGCTTGAATGATCGCCTCGGCCTCATCCAAGCGACTCTCGGTCGCTGGCCCAATGACGTACACGAGATCAGCGCCTGTTGGGTCTCCTGCCGCCGGGAAGCAGTAGACCGCAACCATGCCTCCGAGGGCGACGGTTAGAGCCGCGCCGACGGCCGGGAGCGCCCGCCGAAACCGCGTGCACCATGGTCGACGACTTGGGCCTCCCGTCGCGGACGGCTGGGCGCCGAGCCGAGTGCTCATGCAGGCACCCTATGAATCTGGCGCGAACGGACACACCTTTGGCGATGAGGCAGAGAAACGAGCCTGAGCTGACCGCGGGAGTCGCTCCGCGCCCGTCTCTCCTCCATCGTCCATGAGGCCACAAGTGCGAGTTGGCGAGTGGTCCTTCGAGCCGGGCTCCTCATGGGCGCCCCATACCGTAGTACGACCATCCCGCGGCGCGCCACGCCGCCGCGTCAAGTCCATTTCTGCCGTCCACCACGACGCGGCCGACGGTGAGGGACGACGCGTGTTCGGGCGGTAGCTGACGACGGTACTCGTCCCATTCGGTGACGAGCACAAGTGCGTCGGCGTCGCGGATGGCCTCGTCGCGGTCCTCGATGTAAGTGAGCTGGGGATGAACGCGGCGCGCGTTCTCAATCGCCGCGGGGTCGGTCACGGTCACGGTCGCGCCCAGCCCGTGAAGGCGCACGGCGACGTCGAGGGCCGGAGAGTCGCGGATGTCGTCAGAGTGAGGCTTGAAGGCCGCACCGAGCACCGTGATCTTCTTCTCGAAAACCGAGCCCCCAAGACCGTCGACGACGAGCTGTACAGCGCGGTCGCGGCGGCGCAGATTGATCTCGTCGACCTGGCGAAGGAACGCTACGGACTCGCCGCGCCCGAGCTCTTCCGCCCGCGCGGAAAACGCGCGGATGTCCTTTGGCAAGCAGCCGCCACCGAAACCAATCCCGGCCTTGAGGAACTGACGCCCGATTCGCTCGTCGTAGCCGATAGCCTCCGCCAGCTTGCTCACGTCAGCGCCAGTGACCTCTGCGATCTCTGCCATGGCGTTGATGAAGCTGATCTTCGTTGCCAGGAACGCGTTCGCGGAAACCTTAACCAACTCCGCCGTGGCCAGATCAGTCACTAGAAATGGCGCCCCATTTGCGATAGCAGGCGCATACACCTGCCGCAGCACCGAGATCGCCGCCGCTCCCGCCTCACCGTCCGGGACGCCGGCCACAAGCCGGTCGGGTTCCAGAGTGTCCTTAACTGCCCAACCCTCGCGCAAGAACTCAGGATTCCACACCAGAGTGGCACCCGTAGAGGCCACACGTTTAGCCAGCTCTGCCGCTGTACCCACCGGAACGGTCGACTTTCCCGCCACAATGTCACCTGCCGCAAGGTAAGGAATCAGAGAATCCACGGCAGAGTACACGAAAGATAGGTCCGCTGCGTGGCTGTCCCTCTGTTGCGGCGTCCCAACTCCCACAAAATGCACCATTGCGCCCTTCACCGCTGCCATGTCGGTGGTGAAACTTAGCCGTCCCGATTCGATTCCTGATACAAGCAGATCGGAAAGTCCCGGCTCAAAGAACGGCGCCTCGCCGCTCGACAGTACAGCGACCTTTCGCTGATCGACATCCACCCCGACTACTTCATGGCCGATAGATGCCATGGCTGCCGCATGCACCGCGCCGAGGTAGCCGCAACCGATCACCGAGATTCTCATCTTCTCATCCAAACGTCGAGTTTCGATATAGGTAGGGTCAGGGATTGCTCAATGAGCATAAGAACAAGTATTGATCGTCATATCCTAGCTGTGCAGACGAGTGTATTCCCGGATGTGTTGCGCCTGGCGATGTTGATGCACGGGCAGGGCCCCGCGCGGATAGCACATAGCAATGCAGAGCCACATAACCGGAGACACGAAATCTGCCAGCGAAACCGCGGCAGCTGCGGTGAAGGCGACGAGAGTGACCGCGGACGCGCGCCGTGCAGGATCGGACAAGCCTCTGGAAACGGCGCGAAGGACCACTACGGCGAAAAGTATCGTACCAATCAAGCCGACTGTGCTCAGAAGCATGAGGACCATCGAAGAGGAACGATTATTCCCCAGGCCCACGCCGAGGCCACCAGTCTGCAGGCTCAGCAAGATAGCATGGCTGTCCACGTAGCCTCTCGTCTCGATAGACGTTCCGCCTTGCTTACCGTCAATCACGGTCGAAGCAGCATTAGCGATCGGGGCTGCCGTAACTGCGATGAGCACAATCACCAGGAGCGCGCCGAACAGCACGGAGGGTGGCAAGCGAAAACTCTTCGGGCCGCGCCTGATCAGCGCAATAACAGCGATCACGCCCAATGCGCCTACTGCGACTATCGCACCAATCGTCGCCGTGCCCGAAACTGTGGATACGAGGAGAAGGCCCGACGCGCCTGAGAAGGTCAGCCACATCAGCATCTCGGCAGGTTTCTTCGACTGGAAGCAGCGTGCAAGATAAAACCCGAGGGCTGCAACCGTGAATCCGCCTAGATGAGAAGCCTCACTAAACTGGGCGCGCAGGCGATTAGGGTTGACGATATATTGACCACGAGGGTTATTGTCGAAGAGGTCTTGAGGAAAACTAAGCCCTAGCCGCCAGCTCGAGAACGCCCATACGCCGACTAGTACGCCAACCCCGAGACCCCAGGCTAAATATGACTGGTTAAGAATCTCATCCCGCTCGTTGAAGACTATGAGGCCAATGTTGAGGCCAAGGTAGATCATCTGCGCAACAGAGGAGAGGGTAAACGAAAGCGGCGTTAGAAAACCTACCTGCTCGTCGAGTCCAATTCCTGGCGCCACAACGCCGATGCCTTCAAACATAATCGGAGCTATGACAGCATTAAGAACCCCGTAGATCAGAAGTGCAATAGGAATACCGCTGCCCGAACGTGGACGATTGGTCGCCCGCCACGACGGAGCGAGGATTGAGACAGTCAAATAGACGAGGATGCTCAGATAGAACGGTGAGATGGTGGCTTGACCAATCACAAGAGCGGCTGAGTCGTTGAATGCAATCGAAGTGCTCGCGACGAACAAGGCTCCACGTCGACCCCAGAATAGGGAAACGAGGCACGCGGCAGAGAAGATGACGCCCAGTGCCGTCACGGGAGCGCTCCGATGACTCGAGTGACGGTGCCAGCAGGCCGGAGAAATGTCATCATTTCTTCCTGCTCTGGATAGTCCCAACAAGTCGGGCTGGGTTTCCGGCCCATATCTCACCCGGACCCACGCTATGCGTGAGAACAGCATTCGCGCCGACAATTGCGCCGTCGCCCAGTATGGTCCTCGCTCCGCTTCTGAAGAGGACCACCGCCCCTGCTCCGATGACTACATCAGAGCCAACAGAGACGCCTTCAGAGTCAGACATCTCGGAGCTCGGCCGCCAGGCTTCTGCCCTGCCAATCGTAGTTCCATGGAAGATTGTGACGTTATCCCCAATGGTCGTCGAGGGGTGAATGACAATCCCCGCTGTTGGATGCCCCAGCTTAAATCCGCTTCCAACACGGACTTGTTTCGGGATATCGACGCCCAGGATCCAAAGAAGTAGCCTCGCCACTGGGCCCCGCAGCGCACTCTTCTGGAGGTGCACAAGGCGGACTATGCCAGCACTCAGACGACTTTCGTCAATCGACTCTCTACTCATCACGCAACCTCGCCGACTTGTGTGGAACTACGGAGAAGAAGTGATCGTGACAGAAGCGTTGGCGCATATGCGGCGAGGGCTACTGCTCCGCACAGGGTGCCAAGTAGATAGCCGAAAACGAAGATCCAGACGTCTGCATAGATCGTAGACAGGGTCGCCGCTCCGGCCGCCGCTATCAAGATGAGCCCCAGGTAGGGGATGTCAATTCCCCCGCGGCCGAGTGCGGCGCCGGTGAAAGATAGCGGAGAGGCCACGCCGAGGGCGCCGAACGCAATCAGCATTGACGCGATCAGCAGCCACTCAGGCTGACTTCCCAGTAGTGTGGTGTAACCGCCGTACCCCGCGGCTACAAGCAGGCTTGCCAGCGCACAGACTGCAGCGCCGAGTCGTATTGACAGATTGAGCAGCTCACGGAGCCTATCTTTGTCTGCGTTCATCATTGAAGCTGAGTCTGCGCCGACGCGAATTGTGAGATTCTGCACCAGAAACCGCGGCAACATCGCGAATCGCCAAGCAATCTCGTAGGCGGCGAGAACTGTTGGCCCACCGATTGCGCCGATGACCCAACGGTCACCTTGTTGGGCTGCGGCTCCAAGGAGAGTAGAGAGCGTCCTGACCGACGCGAAGCTGCGGAGCCGGAAGTCTTGTTGTATCGTCGGCCGGAAGTCCCTCAGTCGCAGCCGGCGATCACCCATCCAGACAGTGGGGGCTAGAACCATTAAGCCGGATAGCATCCAGCCGATCGGCAGCGCCCAATACGTGTGCCACACTGCCAAAACCGCGATAGTAATGATACTCGCCAGCAACGCTTGACCGGCAGTCGTGAGGTTGCGCAGGAATTGGTCCTCTACAATCAACGCCGCTTGCGCGTAAACCATCAAAACGCTTCTGATCGCGGACGCCAATGCCATCGCCCCAATCGCTGACAAAGCGATGCTCAGCGGTATCGATCGCCCCATCTCGGTGTCTGCGTAGAACAACCAAGCTATGCATGCAACAGATCCGACAACGACGGCGCCCAGGGCGGACAGGGCACTTGCTATCAGCACTAGACGTCGGCGTCGCTCTGCATGGAACCGCGCCGTCAGCAGCGCCACTCCGCCGAAGTCCAAGGATAGGGCAACGGTGGATATCGACGACAAGATTGCCCAGAAGGCGAAGCTCTCCGTATTCAGGAGAGCAGCGCCAGCAAGCGGTAGTGCGAATAGCGCCACTGCTCCGATCAGTGGACCCGCAGCACCGCGAATCATCCGGATGAGCAACGTCGTTGTGGGCGAACCCTTCAATGACGTCGAGCGCCGATCGTTCATTGAATCTCCCTTCGGGAGGGAAGAACCTTCGCAGGAATTCCGACTGCGGTAGAGCCCGAAGGTATATCTCTTACTACTACAGCGTTCGCGCCAATGACGCAGTCATCCCCGATATCAATCGGCCCGAGTATACGTGATCCTGCACCCAGCACCACGCGGTCGCCTACTGTGGGTGACCCGTCGTCATTCGATCCACCACGCCCACCAAGCGTTACGCCTTGCTGCACTCGACAGTCTGATCCAATCCTGACTCCCGGGCCCCAAACGACTCCTGTCGGATGGTGGAGAGTCAATCCAATTCCGACGTCAGCTTGCCACGCGAGGTCAGCACCGGTGAGCATATGATTCCACTGCTTCACCAAGAATCCTGCCGCAGGGAGAGTCCGTCCTGCGATTTGGGAGCAGCGGAAGAGCGTCACGGACATATGACGCACTACGAACACCGACTTAGCCATGGCCTTCAGGACATCCTTGAACGATGGGAGAGGTCCCTGGTCGGCATACAGTGCACGCAATCCTCTCGCAATCGAGGGGGAATTGCTCATACTGCTCATCATCGCGCACCGGCGGCGGCTCGCAATGAGTCGACGACTAGCTCCGCGAACGTATCCCAGGAATACCGTGTCAAGACTTCACTGACATGGGCGACCGAAGGTTTGGTCGAGCTCGCTATCTGATTGGCCATCGCGGCCGGCTCGCCCAACGTCGCCAAGATTCCTGCGCCCCCAAGAAGCTCCTGCGTCAGGCTCTGGTCCGATGCGATCACGGTGCATCCTGCAGCCAGCGCTTCGATGTATGGCAGCCCGAATCCCTCGTCGGTTCCTAGAAGCATGAAGTAGTCAGCCTTCAGGTATTCGTGGCGCATCTCATCATCGGAGATGCGCATGAGCCAGGTGCATGAATCCGCTCCGAGAGACTGTTCTAGTGTGCGCTTTGCGTCCTCACTTAGGCCCACGCCGACAACAGAGCTGAATCTGTCGCGCGGCAGGTCTCCGATAACTTTTGCGGCAAGTTCGTTCCTCTTGTGGGATGCTCCCCCGACAAGTAGCACGCTTCCAGCCGCTTTCGAGCCACTCGGTTTGTAATTGTCGAACAGCCCGGGACCCAGCCATGCGACTCGAGCCTTTGCTGAGGCCGCCGGTATGTAGCGGACGAGATCAGCTCTGGTCCGCTCGCTCACGCAAATCACAACCTCAGAACGGGAGACGGTTCGCCGTAGGTCCCACTCGCGATAGCGCTGAGCCAAACCTCCTCGGGTATGGCGCCAACGTAGGTCGTGCACGACAGAGACGATCGGCATGCGGAGGCCGAGCGGAAGCGGCGGTACCACAGAGAAGTAGCATTCGTACCGACCCCTTGCTGGCGTTAGTCCGCGAATTAGTCCGACTACTTTATGGCGCACACCTGAACCAACGTCTCGGTTTCGTGAGACGCTGATCTCGATGCCGCGTGTCTTTAATCGGGGATACAGGGCGCGCTGAAGTACGCCTATTCCGCTACCTTCGCGGACAGTCCCGCTTGCTCCGATTCTCATCGTTCCTCCGTCGATGCGTCCCGGCCTAGACTTCCCGTGACGGACGCGCCTTTCGTGAGCGATCTTGCTCCCGCCAGATTTAGTACCCCACGAATTACGCGCTCCAGGCCGAACTCCCGAACAGCTCGTTTCCTTGCAGCAGCGCTTGCGCTCTTGAGGAGTTCTGGCGCGCTTAGGGCGGCCTCCACCGCCGCTGCGATCTCTACTTCGGTTGCCTCCTTGAGCACCCAACCGGTCACTTCATCGATGACAACTGCTTGGCAGCCCGGCTGATTCGAGACGATAGCTGGAACGCCGCAGGCAGCTGCCTCGATGAGAGTGCGCGGTGTGCCTTCCGGATGGCGTGAAGGGAAAACCAGCAGATCAAGCTGCTGGTACACATTAAGCATATCGTCCCGATGGCCCCAATACTCAATCAAACCCTGCTCACGCCACGCGTCTATTTCCTCCTTCGCGATGCTCGACGAGACTCCTTCGTCGGGCTCGCCTACAAGGACGAATCGAGCTCGGTTCCCTCGAAGCGCCCTCGCGGCTTCAACAAACTCGCGCACTCCTTTCTCGGCGTAGAGTCGGGAGACGAAGGCGACCGTAGCCGGGATGCCGGCCGAGTTTGCGATCCGAGTGGCCGGCGTCCAAACATTTGTGTCGATTCCGGTGCCAGGTAGAACCATTGATCGTTCTGTCCGAGCGAGATTATTTGCCAGGAAGTAGTTTCGGTCGCTATCGATCTGAAACAATGTAAACACGTTCGCGGGTAGCTTGCCGAGTGCAATGAGCGCTCTCGCGATCTTGGTGGAGGCCGCACTGGCCTCTTCACTCAGTGCGCGTCCGATGCCGCCCGCTACACGCACAAAGCGAGTGCGGCGGGCGAGCGGCGCTGCCAGCCAGCCAAGGGTATAGGCGGCTGTCTGGATCAAGAACACAGCAGCAGGTTTCGTGCGAAGAACCCATGTAATCAAGATCATGGCCGCGCGAGCGGCCTTGATCGGGCTGATGTTCTCTCGCCCAAGGTCGAGCTCTACGAAATCGAATCCAAGTCGCTCGATGGCTTTCCGGTAGCCGGTGTCTGGGGCGAAGACCGTCACGTGAGCGCCAGCGGATTGCAATGCGCTCCCCCAAGGCGCTCGATGGGTCACAAACGCCCTATCGGAATTAACTACGAACGCTACGTGTCCGGATAGGCGGAAGGTGCGACCAACGTCGCTCGCCTCGGCGCATGCACGGCTTTGCTCGTCCTGCAGATCCCGCCCGCGCGCCGTCATGACACCCCCGTCGTGATGGAGGATCCGCCGTAGAACTCGTCATACCACTTGACGAACTCTGCGACGCCTACAGAGACGGGGGTCGACGGTACCTCTCCGATTAACTCACGCAGTAGGCCAACATTGGCACTCGTGGCGACGACATCACCAGGCTGCATCGGCAACAGATTCCGTGCCGCCTCAGCTCCCGTCGCCTGCTCGACCGCCTCGATGAAATCGAGCAGGCCGACCGGAGCGCCGCCGGCTATGTTTACCGTACGGAACGGGGCGACTGGACTGACAGAGTCACATTCCCCAACCTCGAGGCCGGGTGAAGGCGGCGCATCAGCCAACCGGCTGATGCAGTGAACGAGATCTGCGACGTACGTGAAGTCACGCTTCATATGACCGCCGCCGTACACATCGATCGGTTCTTCAGCGCGTAGTGCTTTCACAAACCTGAACAGCGCCATGTCAGGACGCCCCCATGGGCCATACACGGTGAAGAACCGGAAGCACGTCGTGGGCAGCTCCCAGAGGTGGGCATATGAATGCGCAAGATCTTCTGTAGCTTTCTTCGTCGCGGCGTAGAGAGACACAGGGAAGTCGGTGCGGTCCGACTCCGAGAATGGCAGCGCGCGGTTCCCCCCGTAGACCGAAGAAGTCGACGCGAGGAGCAGATGGGAGGGCCTGTTGTCCTTCAGAGTGTTGAGCAGATTGAACGTGCCCAGAATGTTCGACGAGATGTACGCTTCCGGCGCCTCAAGACTGTAGCGAACTCCGGCCTGGGCGGCGAGATGAACAACGATCTCTGGCTTAGTCGATTCGATGAGCTGTCTCAGTCTGCCTTCGTCAACTATAGAGAACTCGTTGTGCTCGAACCGCTCAAACGTAGTTAGCTCCGCCAGTCGAGCTCGCTTCAAATCTGGGTCGTAGTAGTCCGACATCGAATCAACTCCGACGACCCTGTGTCCTTCGCGCAGTAGCAGAGTCGCTAGGTGGTATCCGATGAAGCCAGCGTGGCCAGTGACGAGTACTGTGCGCAAGCGATTCCTCCGTTGCGTAGGATGTGCGGTTGAGTTGCAAGCTCAAGGGGTCGGTTTATTTGCGGGCAGGGCGCGACGGGCACGCATGGTGAAGTCAGTGCGCTGACTCGCCGGGCGCTACAACAGCCTTGGCTGTCTTCATCAGAATCGCTATGTCGCTGACAAGCGACCAGTTCTCGACGTAGTAAAGGTCGAGGCGCACAGCATCCTCCCAATCGAGACTAGAGCGGCCGCTCACTTGCCAGAGACCCGTGAGGCCCGGACGGGCTAGTAGACGTCGGCGCGCGGCATCCGTATACAGAGCCACCTCCGCCGCGATCTGCGGACGAGGGCCGACCAGGCTCATCGAGCCGCCCAGCACGTTGAACAGCTGCGGCAGCTCGTCGAGCGAATACTTGCGGATGAACTTGCCCACCGGAGTGATGCGAGGGTCGTCCTTGATTTTGAACAGCGGCTTCTCGCTCGTGCCCTGCGCTTCGAGAAGCGCTTTCAGCTCCTTGTCGGCGCCTACGCGCATCGACCGGAACTTGAGCATCTTGAACGGCTCACCGTTACGACCGATGCGCTCTTGCTTGTACAGAAGGGGGCCGATACTCGTTGACGAAACCGCGATGGTCACGGCGAGTAGCAGTGGTGAGAGAAGGACGATGAAGAGCGAGGCGCCGAGGATGTCGACCGTGCGCTTCAGGAAGAGCTGGCCCTTGCTGAAGCGCGGTGTTTCGACGTGGATCAGGGGGAGTCCGGCGACGGGGCGGGTGTGCAGGCGCGGGCCTGCGATGTCGACGATGCTCGGCGCGAGCACCAGGTGCTGGCGGCCGGCCTGCAGCCCCCAGGAGATCTCCTTCACTTTCGAGGGCGGCAGCTCGTCGGTGCTCGTGACGGCGACCGTATCGGCGCCAGCGCGCTCCATCGCACGATCGACCGCGTTGACGCTGCCCATCATCGGAATCTCGGTTCCCGGAACGAGAGCGCCGACCTTGCCCGTGGGAGTGCACGCACCGACCACCTTGTAGCCGGCGCTCGGCGTGCGAGCCAGTTCGCGCGCGATGTGCGTCACCGACTCAACTGAACCGACCAGCAGCACGCGCGCGGCGTACTCTCCGACCGACCGTTGCGCGACGAGCCACTGCCGCCACAGCCAGCGCACCGTGACCAGCACGAGGATGCCGAGCGGCAGGCTGATCAGCAGGAACCCGCGCGCCAGATCGATCTGGAACAGGAACGCGATGATCGCGACGCCGCCGAACAGGCGCAGGCTCGAATCGGCGACGCGCACATACTCCGCGGATCCGCTCCCGAACACACGAGGGCTGCGGGAGTCACTCCACGACAGGGCCCCCATCCAGGCGATCACGAGAATTGCGGAGAAGACCCAATACGAGAGGTCGGTCCAGCGGGAATCGCCGGCCATCGCGATCTGAGCGTTGCCGAGACCGAACCACGCGATCTGGGTGCCGTAGACCACCCACACGACGGCGAGAAGGTCGCTGATCCACAGACGGCGCTGGTAGCTGCGGCGCCAGTTCTTCGGCATCCGGTCGTGGGTGTGAACCGGTCCGGTCGTGAGGGACTGGCGGGCCGCATCCGAAATGATGGGCTGCGGCGAGGTCGCCGGAGTCTTGGGCTGCAAGAAATGGTCGGGAAGAGACGGTGACGCGTTCTTCGCTATCCGCGACTCCGTCGTCGCGTCGACCTCGAAATCGGTCGACACATCCTCCCCCTTCATCAGTCGTGCCTTGCTGACGGGCCGCACGTTATCAGGTGAATGTGACGGTGATGTGTCGGGTGATTCATCTGGATTCATGGGGCGCGTCTCTGCGTGCGATGTTACGGTGATCGGTTCGTTGGACACAGTCCACCGAATGGGGGACAAGCACATACTGTCCTGATCCGGGGCGGAATGAGGGCGTGTTGCGGTTTGGGGCCGGGTGAGTAGTTCTGCGTTGCGAGGCGCTCCGGTGGGGCGTTTCGTCTCGCTGCGCTCGCTCAACGACCGGAGGGTGGGAGGGAGTCGGCGAGGTGGGTGAGCTGGGTGGTGACCCAGGCGCCGTACTGCTCGTCGGACCATCCGCGCGCGTGCGTGAAGTGAAGGTACGTGGCCGGCCCCGTCAGGTGCCCCAGAACATCCGCGGCTACATCCACCGACGCTTCCGGGATGCGGCCGCGAGACGCGAACCAGCCCGCACTCAACCGCATGTCGCGCTGGCGCCGTTCTTCGAGCTCGAGGTAGGCCGCGCGGGCCGCCGCATCCGCATCCGCCGCCGCCATCATCGCCTGCACGATCGCCGCCGATCGCCGGTTCGCCTCGGTGAGGAAGGCGACGTAGCGTGCGAGCGCGGTCTCGAACTCCGGCTCCGCCATGATCTCGGCGATCAGGGGGCGCTCCGTGAGCGAGTGCGCCCCCTCGTCGCCGGCGAACGAGGTCTCGAACGCTGCGATGAGCAGCGCGTGTTTGGGGCCGTGCAGCTGCACGGTCTGCGCTGAGACGCCCGCCTCTGCGGCGATCGCCTTCATCGACGTCGCCGCGTAGCCGTCGCGGATGAAGAGCCCCGCCGCCGCCGTCACGATGCCGGCCCGCGTCGCCGCCGCCTCGGCCTCGCGACGGGGGGAGTGGTACGCGCGGGGCATCCTCAGACCGTACCGCCGCTCGCGGCCGGACGCGCAGCGAGGAACACCCCGCCGACGACGATCTGTGCCACGCACGACGCCACGAGCGCGATCGTGACGGTCGCCACGTCGTCGCTCGCCGACGCGAGCCCACCCGTCACCGCGACCACCGCGGCCAGCGTCAGCAGCGCCCACCGCGCCGCGCCGGTCGCGATCCCGGCGCGCACGGCACCAACCGCGCCGACGATGAGGAGCACGAGCTGCACGATCCCGAGGGTGAGCGGCAGCCATCCGAGCGTCGCGTCCGCGCCGCCCGGCGTGCCGTAGGTGATCACGTAGTAGACGAGCTGGTTCGCGAAGAACACCGCCCCGAAGCCGAGTAGCGCGAAGGTGCCCCGCACCCGGCCGCCCGTGATGCCGTTCGCCGCCATCGTGCCCAGGGCGAGCGGCAACATCGCCGCGGCGAGGATCGCCGCGCTCGCCAGGAACAGCACCGCGAACAGCGGCAGGGTCGGGCCGGTCGGTCCGGTGCGCAGGCCGACCTCCACCACGGTCGCGGCGAGCAGCAGTGCGCCGCCCGCCGCGATCAGCCCACCGCCCCATCGTGCCCACACCCTCGCATCCGTCTCGGCGAAGGCGGGATGCTTCGTGGTCGCTCGCGTGGTTACTGTGCTCATGATCGGTCCTCCCGGATCTGTTGGTGTGCCTCAATATCTATTAGTGTGGCGAACATGTCAATTACGAATCGGTCCGCGCTGCTCTGCGCGATGCCCGCCGTGGGTCACGTGGACCCGATGCTCGTGGTCGGACGGGAACTGCTGCGGCGCGGGTGGCGCGTGCGGATGCTGACCGGCGCGCGCTACGCAGACCGCGTGCAGGCTGCGGGTGTCGACTTCGTCGCCCTGCCCGCCGAAGCAGACACGCTCGACTCCGTGGGTGCCTCCGGGCGCAACCGCGGCATCGCGACCATCAACGCCGGCGTGGAGGAGGCCTTCGTGCGCCCGGCGCTGCCCGCCGCGCAGAAGCTCGACGCCCTCCTCGCAGAAAATCCGGTCGACGTCGTCTTCCACGACATGACCTTCCTCGGCGTGCAGGGGCTGCTGGCGCGCCCCGCATCCGAACGCCCGCTCGTGGTCATGTGCGGGGTCGGCCCCGCCGGCTTCTCCAGCCGCGACTGCCCGCCCTACGGGCTCGGAATCATCCCGGCGCGCTGGCGCGGCATCGGACGGATGCGGGATGCGGTGCTCAACCGCTCCGCCCGCTGGGTGCTGTCGGGCGCCCATCGCGCGCTCGACGACCTGCTCGCCCGGCTCGACGCCCCGGGGCTCGACGGCGCCTTCTTCATGGACGTGCTCGCGCGCAGCGACCTGCTCGCCCAGTTCACCGTCGCCGAATTCGAGTACCCCCGCAGCGACGCCCCCGCGCACCTCCGCTTCTACGGGCCGATGGCGGCGCCCGCCGCATCCAGCGGATCTGCGGGGGAGCTCATCGACCGACTCGACCCCCACCTGCCCGTCGTGCACGTGACGCAGGGGACGGTGGCGAACACCGACTTCTCCGAGCTCATCGGCCCGTCGCTGCAGGCCCTCGCCGACCGGCCGGTGCAGGTGGTCCTCACCGCCGGCGGCCGCGCCGCATCCGAACTGCCGCCGCTACCGCAGAACGCCTTCGCCGCGGACTACCTGCCCTACGACCGCCTGTTGCCGCGCACGAACGTCTTCGTCACGAACGGCGGATACGGGGGACTGCACCACGCCATGCGCCACGGCGTACCGATCGTCGTGGCCGGCGACAGCGAGGACAAGGTCGAGACCTCGGCGCGCGTGCAGTTCTCCGGCGCCGGAATCAGCCTCGGCACCGGGCGGCCGTCGCCGACGCAGATCGCCCGCGCCGTCGACCGTGTGCTGGCCGATCCGCGGTTCGCCGCCGCATCCCGACACATCGGCGAGCGAATCGCGATGGCGGGCGGCGCGCCGGCGCTCGTGGACGACGTGGAGGCGATGCTCTGGGGGTGAGGGGCGTCTCCTCTCGCGGTCGGCTCGCTCAATGACCGAGTCGTTCCGCGATCCAGGCGGCCGCGCGGGAAGGCGCGAACCGCGCGTGCATCGTGCCGGAGTGGTGCGTCGGCCACCAGTGCGAGGTGATATCGACGCCCGCCCGCCGGTACCGGCGCAGGAGCGCGCCGGTGAGGGGAGCAGGCGCCACCTCGTCGAAGGCCGCCGCATCCACCCGCACCGGCGCGCGAAAGCCGCGCAATGCGGCAACCTCGTTCTCGCGGAAGGACGCGAGCAAGCGTGAGCGGAGTTCTCCTCCCGCGGTTCCGAGAATCGCCGCGGGTGCGATGCCGCCCCACGAGGAGCGGCGCGCGAGCTCGGTGAGCGAGAGACTGCCGAGGCCCGGCCACAGCGCCCGGGCACGCGCACTCAGCCCGTCGCCCGCACACAAGTGCGCAAGGTCGGCGTCGACCGTGGCTGCGCCGCGCAGCATGAGCCCGATCAGTGCGGAGACGACGCCGCTGCCGGGTGCCGTGATCGGCACTCGCAGCGCTGCGCCGATGCTGAGATCCATCCGGGTGACCGGCGCGAAAGCGCACGTTCCGACCAGACGAGAACACTCGTCGGGCTCGGGGGAGACCGACGCCCACAACGCGCCGACGGCGCCCTCCGAATGCCCCGCCGCGAGCCACGTGTCACCGAGGGGAGCCGCGAAGAGCGCGCGAGCGCGCACCATCGCGACCATGGACTCGGACAGCGACGGACCGATCAGGTATGGGTGGATGCCGGGACCGCCGACCCCCTCGTAGTCGGGGCGGAGCACCGCGATCCCCCGCGCGAGCAGCTCGTCGCACAGGACATCTCCCTGCGACATCCGGCGCCACTCCGGATGCGTCGGATCCGCCGTGCTCGGCGCGGAACGGGGACCGCCGCCGGTCGTCATATGGCCGTAGACCGCGATCGGGAAGCCGGTCGCCGGAGCCGGCAGGTGCGGAACATGCACGAGACCCGTCTGCTGCTGCAGCGACCCGTCGATGCCGGTGGCGGGGAAGGCGACGCGGCAGGTCGTGCCGTGGCGCATCACCAGCGCCCGCGGGGCAGGAGCAACCGCAGGCGACGCGGGATGAATCCGAGCAGACCGCCTCGGCGGGCATCCGCGTCGTCGATGATGCGCGCGAAGAACCGCGCGACCGGCACGAGCTGCGTGCGGTCGATGCGTTCGATCGTGTCGGCGTCGTCGTAGAGGTACAGCGGCCCCGAGATCAGGCTCACCGTCGGAACGCCGCTGACCAGAGTGAAAGACGCATCGGTGGGGATGCCGTTCGCGAAGAACTCGAGCGCCGTCGCGTCCAACAGGGTCGTGCTGTGCATGCCGTTCTCGCGCACCGCGCGTGCGATCCGCAGGGCGAAGGCGGGGTTCACGTTCAGGAAGATTCCCCGCGGCTCGGTCTCGCCGGTGTCGGCGAATCCGCCGTCAGCGCCCTCCACGGCGCGCAGGCCGATGTGCTCGATGGTCGTGTTCAGAACGATGCGCCACGGTGCGCCGCGCGAGAGCACGAAACGTCGTGCGAACTCCTGGTGCGCCTGATACCCGGTGAAATGCGTGTCGAACGTCACGAAGATCAGCGTCTTCTCCCGCGTCGCGGGGTCGCGCGCGGCGAAGTGCTCGGCCAACGCGATCACCTCCGCCGTGCCCGAGGCATCCTCCACCGCTCCCGGACCGACGGAGTCGTGATGAGACTGCACCATCACCGCATCCCTGGTGCGCCCGGGCAACACGCCGATCACGCTCCGCGAGGTCACCCTGCGACGCTCGACGGTGAGCGTCAGAGCCGCCTCGGACGGTGACGAATCGATCAGGTGCCGGAGCCGCCGCCCCTCGGCGCGCGTCACCCATACGCCCGGCAGGGAGAACAGTGTGCGGCGGTAGTACTCGTTGTGATACTTGCGCGAGTCGGGGTAATCGCGCAGGACTCCGATGAGGCCCACCGCGCCCGCCGCCGCCGCATCGCGCATCACCCGCGCGAGCGAGGTCACGTAAGGATTGCGGCCGGCGAGCACGTCGCGGCGCAGCATCCGCCGGTTCGGATCGTGGATGTAGCGCGCGAGAGGCAGAGTGTGCGCCAGCGTCATGTCGAACGTGAGATCGAACAGCACGATCGCGCCGCGCACGTCGTGTGCCGCCACCCGGCCGGATCCGATGTCGACGACGCGGGCGACGAGGCGGTGGGAGGCGCTTCCGGTCCACTCGTGCGACACGAGGCCCGAATGCAGGATGGGCGCGCACGCGATCGTCTCACTGCCGAGCTCGAGTCGGCACTCGCTCGCCTCCCATCGGAAGGACGGAACGCGCAGCTCTGGGTCGCGAGGCCCGCGCGTTCGAAGCGGCCCCGAACGTAGTCGGCCGCCGCATCGCCTCCCGGGGTTCCCGTGGCGCGAGGAGCGAGGGCGACGAGACTTCGGATCGTGTCCATCATCGCCGATTCCGTCATCGTCATACGGACAACGGTATGTAGAGTCCGTCATTCGCAGAGATGACGCCCTGTATTCGTCACCGACTGCGTTGCCCGTGAGAATATTCGTCGTATGCCCGACTCGCTCAGCGAACTCGACCTCGCCATCGTCCACGCGCTGCAGATCGACGCCCGGGCGCCGTGGGCGCGGATCGCCGCCGCCGTCGGAGCAGACACCGGAACCGTGACCCGCCACTGGCAGGACCTGCGCGCGGGCGGGCTCGCCTGGACCACGATCTGGCCGACACCTGAACGGTGGGCGCGAACGACCGATGTCGTGCTCGTCTTGATGGATGCGGATGCGACGGCACGCGACGCGATCGCTCTGATGCCCTGGGTGATCGCTCTCGACGAGACGTCCGCGGGCGTCCTGGCGGTCGTCGCCGAGTCGGGCGGACTCGAGGCGATCGGCGCGCGCGTGCGCACGATCGCCGGGCTCGGCGCCGGCATCCGGCGTGCCGACGTCGCCGCATCCATCGCGCAGGAGGACTCGACGTGGCGACTGCAGGCCCTCTCGCGCGCGCAGCAGCGCGTGCTGGTCGCACCCGCAGGAGCGCGTCGCGACGTGCGCCCGCCGTCGCCCGAGGTCACCGCGGAGATCGCGGCGGCGCTCGCCGATGATCCGCGGCTCGCGGTGCTCACTCTGGGCAGACGCTTGGGCGTGTCGGAGCCGACGATGCGCCGAACCCTCGATCGGGCGATCGCCGCCGGGGTTCTCCGCTTCGGCTGCGACCTCGCCATGTCGGCGGCGGGTCTCGGGCGCGCGGCCGTGCTGTGGGCACGCGCCCGAGACGTCGACGCCGCAGCGGATCGTGCGGGTCTGCTCGCCGAGACGCACCGGGCCGGCGTCGTCGTCGGTCCGTCGCCCGTGTTCGCGAGTGTGCGGATGCGGACCCTCACCGCCCTGCCGTCCATCGAGCATCGTTGGCAGGACGCCGCCGCCGTCGAGGTCGCCGACCGGTGGACCGTGCTGCGCACGTGGAAACGCAACGGCCATCTCCTCGACGGTGAGGGGCGTTCGATCAGACGGATTCCGGTCGAATGGTGAGTGCCTCTCGCCGCAGTCGCGCATCCAGCGTGTAGCGCGAGAGCGGCACCAGGCTCACGGCGCACAGGAGTGCGGGGGCGAGGGAGACGCCGATGACGATCGCTGCTTTGGCCGCATCCGTCTGCGGGAGATCGATCTGCGTGGAGGCGACGTAGCCGCCGATGCTCATCGTCGCCCCGAGCAGCGCCGGACCCAGCGCGTAGCCGAGGAGTTCGAATCCCGACCACACCCCGGCGATCATCCCGATCCGGTTCAGTCCGGAACGCTTCGCGTCGTCGGCGGCGATGTCCGGAAGCATGGCGAGAGGAAAGAGCTGGCCGCCGGCGTAGCCGACTCCGACGACAGCGGCGGCGGCGAGCAGGACCCCCTGCCCGATGCCGGCCGCGGCGAACAGTCCGATGAAGCCCGTGATCTGAACCACGGTGGCGGCCGCGAATCCGTTGCGCTTTCCGAGGCGCCGCCCGATGGCCGCCCACACCGGAGTCAGCAGGATTGCCGGGGCCACGAAGCACACGAAGCAGGTCGTCGCCAGGGACGCGTCGTCGAACACATGTCGTGCGACGTAGATGACACCGCTGAGCACCATCCCCATGGCGATCGCCTGCAGGACGAAGGGGATGACGAGAAGCCGGGCATCCGGGTTTCCCAGCACGGCGGCGAGCTGTGTGCGCAGTCGCCCGCCGGCAGGCTCGCTGCGCACGCGCGCGGCGCCTCGGGTGCCCCACCACACGCCGACGGTGCCGACGAGGATCAGTGCCGACATCGCCCCCGCCATGATCCGATAGCCGGCGAGTCCGCCCGCCGCCTCGACCAGTGCGGGCGCTGCGGCGCCGGAGACAAGGATCGCCAGGGTGAAGACGATCACACGCCAGGTGACGAGGCGTGTCCGCTCGCCGTAGTCGTCGGTGATCTCCGCCGAGAGGGCGAGATAGGGCACCTGGAAGAACGCGTACGCCGTCGCCGATGCGACGAAGAGTGCGAGCACCCAGAGCGCGCCGGCGACGGGGGGTGCGCTGGGGCCGAAGAACATGGCGGCGAACGTGAGCGCCAGGATCACGCCGGCTCGCAAGAGGAAAGGGCGGCGCCGGTCCGGGCGGGGGGACCGGTCGGACACGCGGCCGGCGATCGGGTTGAGGAAGAAGTCCCACGCCTTCGGGATGAACACGATGAGCCCGGCGATCGCCGCCTCGACCCCGAGAAGATCCGTGAGGTAGGGCATGAGGATCAGTCCCGGCACAGTGCCGTACGTGCCGGAGGCGATACCGCCCAGCGCATACCCGAATCGAGTCCTCGCCCGCATCCTGATCATCCCCGGATGCTAAGCGGTTCCTTCGCCTCGGTCGGGTCGCAGCAGCGGTTTTCGTCGCGGCTGTACTGTGCCATCCCCGTATTCGTCACGAGCGGGGCGCTTCGCCTCGCTGTGCTCGTGGGCGGCCTGCGGGGGCTGGGGAGAAGCGCTGCCCGGGAAACGGGTCACGCCCGCAGGGCCCCGGGGAGGGCGCCTGCGGGCGTGAGGGAGGGTGGGTCAGTGACCGCTTCGGGTGCGGCGACGCCACCCGGCCAGGATGACGATCCCTGCGCCCAGCAGGAGCATCACCGCGGCCACACCGCCGGCCGCCCACGGCACCTCGCTCGGAGTGACGTCGGTGGGTTGTCCACGACCACCGCGACGCGGCTGTCGGCGCCGATCGTGAACGTCGCGCCGTTGGGCGTGTCGACGCCGTCGATCTCGAGCGAGGGCGTGACCCAGCTCGCGCCGTTCGGCAGGCCGCCGGTGGGAGCACCCTCGGTCACCGTCACGACGGTGCCCGTCGGGAGCGCGGGGGAGGACCACGGGGTGCCGTTGGTCAGGTTCACCGGCTGGGCTCCGCCGGGCTGGCCGGGGTAGCTGTAGGTGACGGGGAACACCGTGCCCGGAGCGAGCAGCGGCTCACCCGGACCCGTGACGTCCTTCAGCAGCGAGAACTGCCCGTCGCTCGGTTCGGTCGGGTTCTCGAGCAGCACGTGCACCTCGCCCGCGGTGCCGATAGTGAGGGTCGCCGGCTGACCGGGCGTCACACCGGTGCCGCTGAACACCGGCGTCTGCCAGGTGGCGTCGGCGGGTCCGGTCGGAGCGACCTCGCGCACCTGCACGACCGTGCTGACACGCAGGTTCTGCGGGCCGTCCACCGTCTGGCCGTCGGTCAGCTGCAGCGGCGCCCACATCGATCGTGAACGTCTGACCCGCCAGCGGCGCCGGGCTTCCCGCGGCGATGCGCTTCGTGACGGTGAACGTCACGTCGGTGACGAGGCCGGCATCGATCATGTGCACGCTGACCGCCCACGGATGCCAGCTGGATCCTGCCGCGGCGGGCGAGGGCAGGGGGCCGCCGGGGGAGGGGGCGACGAGTCCAGTGGGGTGGGGCGTCGCTGCCCCACCCCGCTGCCCCCCAGTCCGGAGCAAATCTTCAGCCGGTGCGTCGGGTGCGTCCGGCGACGTGAACGTAACCCCGCCCCGCGCCGCCATATGCCGGAGATGCCGCGTTTTCACCCGCCGATTCGCCCACCGTCGCGGCGTCCGGCACGTCGATGCCGCGACGTCTGCACGGCGAGTGGTGCAGGTGGGGGCGCCCGTGCCCGATGGGGTGCCCGGCGGGCGACCGGTCGTGCCGACGTCGCGGGGCGGGGTGTGGATGGGGGTCGAGAGTGGGCGGCAAGGTTGGTTAGGCTGTGCTTACCTGCTCGTCGCGGCGCGACGGCGGGGTCCCGAACGCATCACCCGAAAGGCGGCCGCATGCCCGCTCGTCCCCGTTCCCTCGCTGCCCTCGCGCTGGCCGCGGTCGCGGCTCTCGGCCTGGCCGGCTGCTCCGCCGCATCCGCCGAGCCCGCCGCATCCACTCCGGCCGCCGCCTCCACCCACGAGGTGACGCACGCGCGCGGCACGACCGAGGTGCCCGCCGACCCCCAGCGCGTCGTGACGCTCGAGCCGCTCGAGCTGGACACGGCCGTCGCGCTCGGCATCACCCCGGTGGGAGCGGCCGTCGCGAGCAACGTGTCGGGCATCCCCGCCTACCTCGATGCGTCCGGTGTCGAGCCGGTCGGCACCGTGCCCGAGCCCGACCTCGAGGCGATCGCCGCCCTCAAGCCCGACCTCATCCTCGGCACCGAGGCGCGCCACTCGAAGCTGTACGACCAGCTCAGCGCCATCGCGCCGACCGTGTTCATCGCGACGCAGGCCGACCCCTGGCGCGACAACGCGTTGCTCATCGGCGATGCACTCGGCCACAAGGACGAGGTGCAGACGCTCCTGAGCGATGTCGACGCGCGCTGCGACGAGATCGGCGCCGAGTTCTCGGTCGACGGACAGACGGCCCAGCTCATCCGCCCCCGCGACGAGACGACGCTCAGCCTCTACGGCCCCACCTCCTTCGCGGGCAGTCTGCTCGAGTGCGTCGGTTTCACCATCCCCGACCAGGACTGGGCCGACGGCATCCAGGCCGACATCTCGCCGGAGAACATCCTGCAGGCGAAGGCCGACCACGTGTTCGTGACCGCGACGGATGTGGCCGACACCTCCCTCATCCCCGCCGCCATCGCGCAGAACGCCGCGGAGTTCCCGAACGTCACCCTCGTCGACACCAGCTACTGGGTCTCCGGCGTCGGTCCCAAGGGCGCGATGAAGGTGCTCGACGACATCGAGAAGTACCTCTCGAACGCTCGGTGACCCTCACACTCGCGGCCCGCTCACGGCGGCGCGCACGGCCCAGAAGCCTGCGCGTCGCCGTGGGCGCGTTCGCGCTCGTGACCGCCCTCGTCGCCGCGGTCGTCCTGTCGCTGGCGCTCGGGGCGAACCCGCTGTCGCCGCGCGTGGTCGTCGACACCCTCGCGGGCGGTGGCACCCCCGAATCGCAGTACATCGTGTGGCAGCTGCGGGTACCCCGCACGCTCGCCGGCATCGCCGCGGGGGCGGCTCTCGGCGTGGCCGGCGCCCTCATCCAGGCTTTCACGCGCAACCCGCTCGCCGACCCCGGCATCCTCGGGGTGAACGCGGGGGCGGCCTTCGCCGTCGCACTCGGCGTCGCCTTCCTCGGCATGCGGGATCCCGCATCCTTCGTCTGGCTCGCCTTCGCCGGGGCGCTCGTCGTGACGCTCGGCGTGTACCTCATCGGCTCATCGGGGCGCGGGGGCGCCGACCCCATCCGCCTCACCCTCGCCGGCGTCGCGCTCGGAGCCGTGTTCTCGGGGCTGGTGACCGGGATGACCCTGAGCAACCCCGACGCCTTCGACGCCATGCGCAGTTGGCACGCCGGGAGCCTGCTCGGTGCCGGAGTCGACGCGCTCGTCGCGATCGTCCCCTTCATCGCGGTGGGGCTGATCATCGCGTTCGCCGTCGCGCCGGGACTCAACGCGCTGGCCCTCGGCGACGACGTCGCCCGCTCGCACGGGGCGAACGTGCGCCTCATCCGCGTCTTCGTCGTCATCGCCGTCACGCTCCTCGCGGGCGCCGCCACCGCGCTCGTCGGCCCGATCGCGTTCGTCGGCCTCATGGTGCCGCACGTCGCACGGTGGGTGTTCGGTGTCGACCAGCGCGTCATCCTCGGCGTCTCGGTCGTGCTCGCCCCGGTCGTGGTGCTGGCCGCCGACGTGCTCGGGCGCGTGCTGATCGCCCCGGCCGAGATGCCCGCCGGCATCGTCACCGCCTTCGTCGGCGCCCCCGTGCTCATCGCCCTCGCGATGCGCCGTCGTGCGAGCGGGCTCGGATGAGCGCGCTCGTGGATGCCGGCTACCGCCGGTTCGACGTCGGGTTCGGTGGATACCGCATCCGCCTGCGCGCGCGGAGCCTGGTCGTGGGGATCGCGCTCGCCGCGGCGGTGATCGCGCTCGCCGTCGTCTCGCTCGGTCTCGGCTCGTACGCGCTCGATCCCGCCCAGGTGCTCACCGCGTTCGCCGGCGGCGGCACCGATCTCGATCGCACCGTCGTGCTCGAGTGGCGGCTGCCCCGCACCCTCGCGGCCGTCGCCCTGGGAGCGCTGCTCGCCGTCAGCGGTGCGCTCTTCCAGACCGTCACACGCAACCCGCTCGCCAGCCCCGACATCCTGGGCCTGTCCAACGGCGCCTTCGCCGGCATGCTCCTGACCCTGACCCTCGTCTCGAGCAGTTGGCCCGCGCTGACGATCGGGGCCGTCGTCGGCAGCGTGAGCGTCGCGCTCGTGATCGGCGCGCTCGCCCGGCGCGGCGGCGTACAGGGCTTCCGGCTCATCGTGATCGGCATCGGCATCTCGGCCATGCTCGCCTCGCTCAACACCTGGATGCTGCTGCAGGTCGAACTCGAGACCGCGATGTTCGCGTCCGCCTGGGGAGCCGGGTCGCTGAACGGCATCACCGCCGCGCCGCTCGGCGGCGCACTCGCCTGCGCCGTGCCGCTGCTCATCGGCGTCGCGGTGCTCGTGCCGCGCCTGCGTCAGCTCGACCTCGGCGACGACGTCGCCGCGGCGACCGGGGCCCGCCCCGCCCTCGTGCGCAGTTCCGCACTGCTGCTGGGTGTCGGCGTCGTCTCGATCGCCACCGCCGTGGTCGGGCCCATCGCGTTCGTCGCGCTCGCGGCGCCTCAGATCGCGCGACGCCTCGCGCGCACGCCGTACCTCTCTCTCATGCTCGCCGCCCTCGTCGGCGCGTTGCTGCTGCTCGCCTCCGACGTCATCGCGCAGCATGTGCTTCCCGTCGTGCTGCCCGCCGGTGTCGTCACCGTCACCCTCGGCGGCATCTACCTCGTCGTCACGATCATCCAGGAGATCCGTCGCCGTGCCTGAGTTTCCGCATCCGTCCGCCCCGCGCCTCGCCGCCGACGGGGTGAGCCTCGCGTACGACCGCCGGATGGTGGTGTCCGATCTCACCGTGAGGGTGCCCGACGGCTCGTTCACGGTGATCATCGGCCCCAACGCGTGCGGCAAGTCGACGCTGCTGCGGGGGCTCTCACGCCTGCTCGCGCCGCAGTCCGGAAGCGTCGTGCTCGACGGGCGGGCGATCTCCGCCTACCCCGCGAAGGACGTCGCCCGACGGCTGGGACTTCTCCCGCAGACCGCGATCGCCCCGGAGGGGATCACGGTCGCCGATCTCGTCGCCCGCGGACGCTACCCGCACCAGGGCCTCATCCGGCGCTGGTCGGATGCGGACGAACGCGCGGTCGACGAGGCGCTCGATGCGACGGGCACCCGCGAGCTCGCGCCGCGTGCGGTCGACGAGCTCTCCGGCGGGCAGCGACAGCGCGTGTGGGTCGCGATGGTGCTCGCCCAGCAGACCGACCTGCTGCTGCTCGACGAGCCCACCACCTTCCTCGACATCGCGCACCAGGTGGAGCTCATGGAGCTCTTCGGCAGGCTCAACCGCGCAGGGCGCACGATCGTGGCCGTGCTGCACGACCTGAACCACGCCGCCAGATACGCCAGCCACATCATCGCGATGCGCGACGGCGCCATCGTCGCCGAGGGAGCACCCGCCGACGTCGTGACCAGCGAGCGGGTGGAACAGGTCTTCGGCCTGCCCAACATGGTGATCGCCGACCCGGTGACCGGCGGACACCTCGTCGTGCCGCTCGGGGGTGCATGATGCGGCCCTGGGAGTACAGCGCATTCGCGGTGACCGTGGCCGCCGCGCGCGCCATCTCGCCGGGATGGCGACGGCTCACCCTCGCCGCGCCCGAGCTCCGCGACTTCGCGCCGTGGGGCCTCGACCAGCGGATCAAGCTCGTCCTGCCGCTGCCGGACGGCGGCCTCGCCGACTTCGGGCTCATGGTCGAGCCCACCCCGCATCCGTCCGACTGGTACGCCCGATGGAAGGCGCTGCCCGAGACCGAACGCAACGTGCTGCGCACCTACACGCCGTCGGCGATCCGGCCCGAGCAGGGCGAAATCGACGTGGATGTGCTGCTGCACGACCCGCCCGGCCCTGCATCCGCGTGGGCTGCGCGTGTGACGCCGGGGGAGCGTCTGTGGATCACCGGGCCCGACCGTCGCAGCGGCTGGACCGGTTACGGGCTGCACTGGCAGGCGCCTGCCGGGGCCACACGGTGGCTGCTCGTGGGCGACGAGACCGCCTTTCCGGCGATCGCCAACATCCTGCGCGCCCTGCCCGACGGCGGCCGCGCGGACGTGCTGCTGGAGGCGGCAGACGTGCGCGACGACATCGTGAGCCCCGTGGCACCGGAGGGCGCGCAGGTGCGGCTCGTGTCGCGCGCCGCCGTCGCCGGCGAGGCGCTCGAGGCCCTCGTGCGACAGGCGCCCGTGGCGGATGCCGAGTACCTGTGGCTGGCGGGGGAGGCGGGGGCTGTCACCCGCATCCGTCGCCACCTGACCGCCGAACGCGATGTGCCGAAGGACCGCGTCTCGTTCCTCGGGTACTGGAAGCTCGGCGGTCCGCTCGTCGGGTAGATCCGCTGCCGAGGGCCGCCCCGCCGGGTTGCCCGAGTTGCGTCGCATATGCGCAGATGCGACACCTTTGCGCAGCTGCGCCAGGCAATGACTGTGGCGGATGCGGAGAAGTGTGGCGCCGAGGGAGCGGTGCGCCGGAGCGAGCGGGTGCGAGTGCTGTTTCGCCGGGGCAGGGAGTCGGGCGAACAGGGTTGCCAGGGCATCCGAACTCCTGCGGATGCGGCTTGGATGGGGCCATCGGATGGCGTGCGGGCCCGATCTGCAGGAGTTCGGGCGCCGCCGCATCTGCACGGGCGCCGCCACGATCCGCACGGGCGTCGCTACGATCCCCACGGGCGTCGCTACGATCCCCACGGGCGCCGTCGCATCCGCATCGGCGCGGATGCCGCCGGTGTCGATGCGCGTGGCTAGCCTGTGGGGATGACCTTCGAGCATCGCCCGGCCGGCCTCATCGACGTGGCTGCACGCGCCGGCGTGAGTGTGTCGACGGTGTCGCGGGTGATCTCGGGGCGCACGCCCGTCAGTGCGCGGCTGCGCGAGAAGGTGATGGCCGCCGTCCGGGAACTGGACTATCGGCCGAACGCCGCGGCGCAGGCGCTGGTCAGCGGCAAGCGGTCCACGGTGGCCGTGCTGGCGCGCAACACGATCCGGTTCGGATACGCGGCGACGCTGCAGGGCATCGAGGAGGCCGCGCGGGCGGCGGACTACGTCATCCTCATCGCGGTCGTGGAGAGCGACGACGAGTCTGCGATCCAGCGGGCGATCGCATCGACGCTGTCGCAACCACTCGCGGGAGCGATCGTCATCGAGTTCGACGAGGTCGGTGTCGCGACCCTCGACGCCATGCCCGAGAATCTCCCGGTCGTGGCTGCCGCGGGTGCCCGGCGGGCTCGGGGCGACCGGCCGCACGCGTTCCTCGACGACGAGGCCGGCGGGTACGAGGCGACGCGCTACCTTCTCTCGCTCGGGCACCGCACGGTGCACCATCTGGCCATCCCCGCGACCCGTGCCGGCACCGGACGCGAGTGGGGATGGCGACGCGCGCTCGAGGAGGCGGGCGCGCCGGTCCCCGCCGTCGTGCGCGCGGCGTACTCGCCGATGTCGGGCTACGAGGCCACGCTGACCATCGCGGACGACCCCGCGGTCACCGCCCTCCTGTGCGGCAACGACGAGCTGGCCATCGGCGCAGCACGGGCGCTGCAGGAGCGGGGACGCCGGGTGCCCGACGACGTGAGCGTCGTCGGCTTCGACGATCAGCCCTTCGCGCAGATGTGGGTGCCCGCCTTGACGACCGTGGCGCAGGATTTCACCGATCTCGGACGGCGCACCTTCGCCCTGCTGGAGGAGTGGATGCTCAGCGGACACGCGCCGGAGGACTCTGCGGTGCTCCCGCGCCTCGTCGTGCGCGAGAGCACCGCAAGCGCCCGCTGAGCGCAGACCTCGCGCGTCTCGACGTCGTGGGGTGCTGCAGGATGCCCGTTGACATATTTCTGACCAACGTTTGCAGACGCTCGCCGCTGCATGCTACGTTCTGACCAACGTTTGCAGACCAATGGTGGGAAGAGGCGAAGACGCTGTGACGATGCAGGCAACCGACGAGGGCGACGCCGCTCCGATCTCGATGAGCGAAGACGTCAGGTTCGTCGCGGGGGGAGTCGGGCTCGTCGTGTCCCTTCCCTCCGGCTCCTTGCCGCGCATCGTGCACTGGGGTTCGGACGCGTTCGACGACGCGGATGCGGACGAACTCGCCCGCCATGCCGCGCCGCCGCGGGCGACGAACGGTGCCGATGTGCCGGTGCGGGTGTCGCTCATCCCGGAGAACTCGGCGGGGTGGACCGGAACGCCCGGCGTGTCCGGTCACCGCGCCGGCCGCGCGTGGTCGCCGTCCTTCGTCCCGGTGTCGACGGAGATCGAGCATCGCCCCGTGGGCGGACGCATCCTGGTCGTCGCGCGCGACGAGTTCGTCGGCCTCGAACTGCGGCTCGCGATCGAGCTGCTCCCGAGCGGACTGGTGCGCCTCGCATCCGAGCTGAAGAACGTCGGCGCCGACGCGTACACCCTCGACGCCCTGACCTCCGCGATGCCGGTGCCCACCCGCGCCGATCTGCTGTTCGATCTTGCCGGACGATGGGCGAAGGAGCGGGTTCCCCAGACGCGTGCGTTCACGGTCGGCACTCACCTGCGCGAGGGCCGTCACGGTCGCACGGGCGCGGATGCGGCACTCGTGCTGATGGCGGGAACACCCGACCTCGACTTCGACCGCGGGGAGGCCTGGGGGCTTCACGTCGCGTTCAGCGGCAACCACCGCACGCTCGCCGAACGCGCGTTCTCCGGCGAGCGACTGCTGCTCGGCGGCGAGCTTCTCCTTCCGGGAGAGATCGAGCTCGCGCCCGGTGAGTCCTACGGCGCGCCTGCGGTGTACGCGGCCTACGGCGCCGGACTGGATGCGGTGGCTGCACGCTTCCACACCCACCTCCGTGCGCGCCCGCGTCATCCGCGCTCGGCACGTCCGGTGGTGATGAACGTCTGGGAGGCGGTGTACTTCGACCACGATCTCGACCGTCTGCTCGAGCTCGCGGATCTCGCGCAGAGCGTCGGGGTGGAGCGGTTCGTGCTCGACGACGGCTGGTTCGGCAGCCGTCGAGACGACACCTCCGGCCTCGGTGACTGGGTGCTGGGCGAGCAGGTCTGGGGAGACGGCCGGTTCCGGCGCCTCGTCGACGGCGTCCGCGCTCGCGGGATGGAGTTCGGACTCTGGTTCGAGCCCGAGATGGTGAACCCGGACTCGGATCTCGCGCGCGCGCATCCGGAGTGGATGCTGCAGGTGCCCGGAAGGCTGCCCATCCCCTTCCGCCATCAGCAGGTGCTGGATCTGACGCATCCGGGGGCCTTCGCCCACGTGCGCGATCAGGTCGTGGCGCTCGTGCAGGAGTACGGGATCTCCTACATCAAGTGGGACCACAACCGCGACCTCATCGATGCCGGCTCCACGCGCACGGGTCGTGCCGGGGTGCACGCGCAGACCCACGCCGCGTACCGGCTGCTGGATGAGATCCGTCAGGCTGTGCCGGATCTCGAGATTGAGTCGTGCTCGTCGGGCGGCGCGCGCGTGGACCTCGAGATCCTCGAGCACACCGACCGGGTGTGGGCCTCGGACTGCATCGATGCGCGCGAGCGTCAGCAGATCCAGCGGTGGACGGCGCAGCTGCTGCCGCCGGAGCTCGTCGGCAGCCACATCGGCGCCGACCGCGCCCACACGACGCGTCGGCGTCTGGACCTCTCCTTCCGCGCGGCGACGTCGCTCTTCGGGCACTTCGGTATCGAATGGGACCTCAGCGCCGCGACGCCCGAAGAACGGGACGAGCTGGCGGAATGGGTCGCGTACTACAAGCGGATGCGTCCGCTCATCCACGGCGGAACCACCGTGCGCCGGGCGCTCGAAGACGGTGACCTCTGGCTGCACGGTGCGGTCGCCACCGACCTCAGCGAGGCCCTCTACCTCGTGACGCTGCGGGAGCGTCACATCACCTGGCCCGTGGGGCGGGTCCGTCTGCCCGGCCTGGACCCCAGACGGCGCTACCGGCTGCGGGCCTCCGGGCCCGCGCTCGAACCGTACGACGAGCGCATCCATCCCTCCTGGTGGAACGGCGGCACGGTTCTGACGGGCGCGGCCCTGGCCGAGGTCGGGGTGCACGTCCCCGCTCTGGATCCCGACCAGGTCGCCCTGCTGCACGTGGAGGCACTGTCATGAGTCGCAACATCACGACCCGCGCACTCGACACCCGCGCGATCATCGCGCCCGGGTTGCGCCGCCGGCACCGTGGCGACTTCCGGGTCGCGATGCTGTTCATCGCGCCCGCCGCCATCGGCTTCCTGGCCTTCTACCTGATCCCCTCGCTGCGCGGCGTGTGGTTCAGCTTCACCGATCAGAACCTCATCGGCGCGGGCGAGTTCATCGGCACGGAGAACTACGAGCGGATGTTCCAGGACCCGCTGTTCTGGAACGCCCTCGGGGTGACGGCGGAGTACGTCGTCATCAACATCGGAGTGCAGACGGTGCTGGCGGTGGGCATCGCCGTGCTCATGCACCGCCTGACCCGCTCCGCCGTCATCCGCGGCATCATCCTGCTGCCGTACCTGGTCGCGAACGTCGTCGTCGCCCTCGTCTGGTTCTGGATGATGGACTACTCCACCGGCATCATCAACGTCGTCTTCGACTGGCTCGGGACGGATCGCGTCGCGTTCTTCGGCAGCGAGCAGCTGGCCATCCCCACGATCGCCCTGATCAACGTGTGGCGCTACGTCGGCTACACGGCGCTGCTCATCTTCGCGGGGCTGCAGACCATCCCCACCCAGCTGTACGAGGCCGCGGCGCTCGACGGCGCATCGGAGACGCGGATGTTCCGTTCGATCACGCTGCCGTTGCTGCGCCCGGTGCTCGCTCTCGTGCTGGTGATCACCGTGGTCGGCTCGTTCCAGATCTTCGACACCGTCGCCGTCACCACGCAGGGCGGCCCGGTCAACGCGACGCGCGTCATCTACTACTACATCTACCAACAGGCCTTCGAACGCTTCGACCTGGGATACGCGTCGGCGATGTCGGTCTTCCTGCTCGTAGTCCTCGCCGCCGTGGCGTGGGCGCAGCTGAAGATCATGCGTTCCAACCAGTCGGACCTCGCCTAAGGAGCCGCCATGACCGCTGTGATGACGCCGCGCCCGGCGGCGACCGAACCCGCATCCCCCGTCCGACGCCGACCGCGCAAGCCGCTGCCCGTGGGGCGTATCCTCGCGTGGGCGGCCCTGGGAGTCCTTCTCGTCGTGACGCTCTTCCCGTTCTATTGGATGCTGCGCACGGCATTGTCCACGAACACCGCGCTGTACACGAACGCGGGCAGTCTGCTCCCGGTGGACTTCAGCTGGGGCGGCTTCGCACGTGTGCTGGGGCTTGCGACACCCGAGCAGGCGGCGGCAGAGGGGGGAACCACCGGTTCGATCGACTTCTGGCTGTACCTGCGCAACACCGTCATCGTCGCCACCGTGATCACCCTCGGGCAGGTGCTGTTCTCGTCCATGGCTGCCTACGCCTTCGCGCGGCTGCACTGGCGGGGGAGGGAAGCGGTCTTCTTCCTCTTCCTCACGGCGCTGATGATCCCGCCGATCTTCGTGCAGCTCCCCAACTTCATCCTGATCCGCGACCTGGGGCTGCTCAACACGCTCGCCGGCATCATCCTGCCGTTCTTCTTCATGACGCCGTTCGCGATCTTCTTCATGCGGCAGTTCTTCCTCGGCATCAGCCGCGAGGTCGAGGAGTCGGCGAAGATCGACGGCGCCGGCCACTTCCGGATCTTCTTCCGCATCGTGCTGCCGATGTCGTCGACGCCGATCTTCACGCTCGCGCTGCTGACCTACATCACGGCCTGGGGCGAGTATTTCTGGCCGCTGCTGGTCGGCCGTGCCGACGAATCCCGTGTGCTCACCGTCGCCCTCGGCATCTTCCGCTCGCAGACACCGCAGACCGGGCCCGACTGGGCGGGACTCATGGCGGGAACCCTCGTCGCGGCGCTGCCCATCTTCGTGCTGTTCGTCCTCTTCGGACGAAAGCTCGTCGACAACCTCGGCTACTCGGGCATCAAGTAGCCGCTGTACGCCTGGCCGACGGCGCCGTCGCTCGGTCGACCCGAAGAAACACCCTCACGAAAGGCATGTCATGCGTCATTCTCCTCGTGTGCGCCGCACCGTTGCGGTCACCGCGGTCGCCGTCGGCGTCCCTCTCGCCCTCGCCGGATGCGCCGGGGGCGGTGACGCGGCAGGCTCCGACGACTCCATCACGTACTGGCTGTGGGACAGCAACCAGCAGGCCGCCTACCAGCAGTGCGCGACCGACTTCGAGCAGGCCAGCGGCATCAGCGTCAAGATCGAGCAGTTCGGCTGGGCCGACTACTGGCAGGGCTTGACCACGGGCTTCGCCTCGGGCACCGCGCCGGACGTGTTCGCCGATCACCTCTCCTACTTCCCCCAGTTCGTCTCGCAGGGGCAGCTGCTCGACATCAGCGACCGGGTCGAGGCCGACTCGATCGACCTCGACATCTACCAGGACGGCCTCGCTGAACTCTGGACAGACCAGGAGGGCGGCCGTTACGGCCTGCCGAAGGACTTCGATACCGTCGCCACCTTCTACAACCAGCAGATGGCGACGGATGCGGGCCTGACCGCCGAGCAACTGGGATCGCTGGAGTGGAATCCCGCCGACGGCGGTAGCTTCGAGGCCGCGCTCGCGCGACTGACGGTCGACGCGAACGGCGTGCACGGCGACGAGCCCGGTTTCGACAAGTCGAAGGTCGCTGTCTATGGACTCGCGCTCAGCGGCAACGGGCTCAACGCGAGCGGTCAGCAGACCTGGGCCCCGTACGCGCTCGGCAACGACTGGTACTTCGGTGACAAGACGCCCTGGACCACGAGCTGGAACTTCGACGACCCCTCGTTCGTCGAGACGATGACCTGGTACAAGAGCCTCGCCGACAAGGGCTACATGCCCAGCGTCGATATCGCGCTGTCCGAGCAGGACCCGCTCAACGGCTACCTCGCGGGTCGCTACGCCATGGTCACGGACGGCAGCTGGATGACGGCCTCGTACCTCGGGCAGACGGACACGCCCACGCTGGTCGTGCCGACGCCCATCGGCCCCGACGGGGAACGCGCCAGCGTCTTCAACGGGCTCTCGGACGGCATCTGGGCGGGAACGAGCAAGCCGGATGCGGCGTGGCAGTGGGTCAGCTACCTCGGCTCCAGCGCATGCCAAGACGTCGTGGCTGACGCGGCCGTCGTGTTCCCGGCGATCCAGAGCTCCACCGAGAAGGCGGAGACCGCGTTCGCCGAAAAGGGCTGGGACGTCAGCGGCTTCACCGTCCAGGTGACCGACGGCACCACCAAGCTCCTTCCGATCGCCGACCACTGGTCGGACGTCAACGACACCATGACCGCGACGATCGAGTCGTTCCTGAAGGGCGGCTCGGAAGCGGGCGCCTTCACCAGCGCGAACGACCAGATCAACGCACTGTTCCGATGACAACCCGGTGGGCGCCGCGGCACGCGGCGCCCACCCCCTTTCCGCATCCCCTCACGACAAGGACGTCACGATGACACTCGCCTCACCACGCCTGCGCAGCCGCGCCGGGCGCTCCCTCCGCCGGGCGGTCGCGACCGCCGCGTGCGCCGCCCTGGCCCTCACGGGCGCGGCCGTGGCCACACCGGCTGCCGCCGCATCCGCGGACACGGTTCAGATCGACTTCAGCGAGCGCACGGGCCAGTTCCGCGGTGGCGCCTCCGGCATGCTCTACGGCCTCGGCGACGAGGGCGTGCCCACCGACGCGATCATCGCGGGTGCGCGTCCCTCGAACGTCACACAGAAGGCCCCGCGCGGTGCGCAGCACCCGAACGGAGACCCGCTGGAGGTGGAGGGCTCCTTCTTCCGCAACGGCGGCGACTACCTGATGGTCAACATCCAGGACTACTACCCGGACTGGCCCTACAACGGCGGGAAGCGCCCCGAGGACTTCGAGTCGTACCTCGACATCGTGCGCACCGTCGTCACCGACATCCGCGACAACTCCGCCTATCCGGAGCGCTACGTCTTCACCCCGTTCAACGAGCCCGACGGCATCAACTGGTACGGCCAGTGGGACCAGATGAAGGACCACTTCTTCTCCGACTGGGACGCCGCCTATCGCACGATCAAGGAGATCATGCCGGAGGCGCGTATCGCCGGTCCGGGCGACGCATGGTGGCACGGCGGGAGCACGCGGGAGATCCTGCAGTCGGCGAAGGCCTCGGGCACCCTGCCGGACATCTGGACCTGGCACGAGCTCGGCGTCGAGAACCTCCGCACCTTCCGCGGTCATCTGGCCGAGTTCCGACAGATCGAGCAGGAGGTCGGGGTGGGGCCGCTTCCGGTCAACATCACCGAGTACGCGATGCGCCGGGACATGTCCGTTCCCGGCCAGATCGTGCAGTGGCTCGCGATGTTCGAAGACGCCAAGGTGGATGCCCAGACCGCGTACTGGACGTTCGCGGGGAACCTCAACGACAACATGGCCAAGGGTGGTGCCGCGAACGGCGCCTGGTGGCTTCTCAAGTGGTACGGGGATCTCTCGGGCGACACCGTTCAGCTGACCCCGCCGCAGCTCAACGCGGTGGACACGGTGCAGGGGATCGCGACGATCGACGACGAGCGCCGGCAGGCGACCGTGCTGGTCGGCGGCGGCTCCTCCGACATCCAGCTCGACCTCGCGGGACTGGACCCCGATGTGTTCGGTTCGACCGTCGATGTGCAGGTGCGGGAGAGCAGCTGGACGGGCCAGGAGGGCGAGGCCCAGGCGCCGCGAGTCGTCGCGGCGGAGCGGGTCACGCTCGACGACGCGCTTCAGGTCACCGTGCCGAACGACGACAGGCAGTCCGCGTATCAGGTGGTGATCACCCCCGCGCTCGGCGAGGAGCCGGTCGTCGATGACACCTGGCGAACCGAGATCGAGGCGGAGGACGCGGAGCTGCGCTCGCTGCAGGTGAACGACCGCCCCGCCAACGACGCGTGGGTGTTCGCCGCATCGGGTCAGAAGGACGTCAGCGGGTTCACCCGCGCCGACGCGTCGGTGAGCTGGGACGTGGAGGTGCCCGAAGACGGCGACTACCGCTTCGCCGTGATCGTCGGCGTCGGCGGTCCGGGGAGCCACGCGGTCTTCGTCGACGGCGAACCGGCCGCGACCCTCGCCTACGAGCCCGGCTTCAACACGACCTACCGCGGTCGCGCGGAGGCGATGCTGACGCTGGATGCCGGGGCGCACACCATTTCGGTGCGCGCGAGCAGTGACGGCTCCTCGGTGCTGCCGGGCGCCGACGTGTCGCTCGACCGACTGGAGCTCGAGCGGGTCGACGGCGCGGAGACGCACGACTACCCCGCCTTCCTCGCGCGCACGGATGCGGCGCCCGACGCATCCGGGACCGTTGCGCTCTCGCCCGACGCCGGGGCCACGTTCTTCGTCTCCGCGCGAGAGAGCGGCTACCACGACGTCGAGGTGCGGTACGACACCGACGGGCCCGCATCCGTGCAGGTCTCGCTCAACGGCCGTGCAATCGAGGGCGCGGCGGCAGAGCATGCCGGGCGCTGGACCTCGACCGTGCGGGTGCACCTGCGGGAGGGGATCAACCAGATCTCGGTCACGGCGGATGCGGCGCAGCTCGCGGGTATCCGCACGACCCGTGTCGCCGAAGCGGATGAGGCCGTGACGCGCATCGAGGTCGAGGACGCGGAGCGTGTGACGCTCGCGGGCGGCGTCCGACGCGAGAACGTCTCCGCACCCACGAACGTCAGCGGTCAGCAGATCGGTTGGCTCGGCGGGGGTGCCGCCAACACGGCGACCATCGCGCGCGGCGACGCGCTGCCGGCGGGCGACTACGACCTGCAGGTGCGCTACTCCAACGCTGAGAAGAACACCGGTCACGCCTACAACGCGGACATCATCACGAGGTTCCTCGACGTCAGCGAGGTGGGCGGGGAGACGGCGCGGGGATCCTTCCGCCACAACTACTCCTGGAAGGGGTTCTGGACGCACAGCATGCCCGTCACGCTCTCGACGGAGAGCGGAGACATCGTGCTCGGCAACGCCACGTCCTACGCTCCGAACCTCGACTGGGTCGCGCTCGCGCCGCTCTCGCTCGCGGTGACGAACGTGCCGGCACCGCCGTCGGAGTCCGCCACCCTGGAAGTGGTCTCCCCGCCGGTCAAGACGCGGTACGTCATCGGCGAGGTCTTCGCCGCGGAGGGGCTCGCGGTGGCGGTGCGAGACGGCGAGCGGATCATCCCGCTGGCGGAGGACGCCTATTCTCTGCAGGGCTTCGAGTCGACGACCGCGGGGCAGAAGACGATCACCGTCGCCGCCGAGATCGCCGGTCGCTCGTTCACCACGACGTTCACCGTCGAGGTGGTGGAGCCGGAGCCGGGGGTCGACCCCGCGATGTCGCTGTCCTCGTCGACGGTGGCGCAGGGCGGGACGATCACCGTCACCGGCAGCGGGCTGCCCGCATCCGCCGCGGCCGAGGTGTGGCTGCACTCCGATCCCGTGCTTCTCGCGG
The DNA here is from genome assembly GCF_056868075.1 of Microbacterium sp. KU4F. Lineage (NCBI taxonomy): Bacteria > Bacillati > Actinomycetota > Actinomycetes > Micrococcales > Microbacteriaceae > Microbacterium > Microbacterium sp. KU4F. The sequence continues at coordinate 2,837,146 of NZ_CP200324.1, forward strand.
ATACGACGACTGATGCCGATGGCTCATTGACGGCGACAGTCACCATCCCGGTGGGGATCGCCGTGGGTCCACACGAGCTCGTCGTGCGGGTCGCGGGAGTGGAGCTCCGTGCCGACCTCGAGGTCACCGCCGCCGGCGGTGCGGCGGCTCCGGGTGCTCCGAGCAGCGATCCGCTCGCCAACACCGGCGGTCAGGTGGCGTGGGGTGCGGGAGCGCTGGCGGCACTTCTGCTGGTCGCCGGCGGCATCCTCGTGGCGCGGCGTCGGGGGAGCGTGATCGAACGCTGAGAGCCGCAGAGGCGGAGGGTGCCGGGGCGCCCTCCGCCTCTGTCGTGCCGTGGACTCGTCCGGCGGCAGCGTAGACGAGGCCGACGACGGTGGCGGATGCGGAGAAGTGTGGCGCCGAGGGAGCGGTGCGCCGTCCCGGTGTTCGGATTCGTCTGGATCTTCCGATTCCGGATGCGCGGACGGCGCCGCCGCTGCCCCGCGTTTCCGGGCGTGTTCAGGATCCCGGGACCGGTGAGGGCCCGCGGCGCGCCGTGGCGCCGAGTTGACGCGTGCTCGTCGCGTACAGGAACATGCTCGCGAGGGCTGCCGGGGGGTTGCCCGAAGGGGGAGAGATGACTCGTCGTCATCGTTCATCGTCGCGCCTGCAGTCGACGCTCGCGGCCATCGGCGTCAGTGTGTGCCTGGTGCTGTCAGGGTCTTCGCTCGCCTGGGGCGCGACTGCGGCTCCGGAGCCCGTCGTCAGCGCGCCGCCCGCTGCCGAGACGGCGCCCGCCGACACGGTGAGCCCGGATGCGGCGCCGAGCCAGACCGCGCCGTCGCCCGACGCGGCCCCCGCGAACGAGACGCCCGACGTCTCCGCGCCTGGGCAGCCGTCCGATCCGCCGTCCGCCGGCGACGTCACGGACCCCGCATCCGGCACGGAGGAGCCCCCCGCATCCGAGGCGCCCCCGCAGACCGCCGACAAGGACTCCGCGCCCGCACCGCAGGAGGATTCGTCGGCACGCGCCGACACCAGCACCGCGGATCTCCCCGGCACGGGCAACCCCGGCACCGGGACGGGGGACCACCTCAGCATCTGGTGGGGCGGTTCGTCCCACGACGTGCCCGCAACGCCCGGCGTCGAGGGGGTCGTCACCCTCACGGGCGTGCTGACCGACTCGGTGAGCGCGCAGCCGATCCCCGGGTTCCGGGTCGCCGCCGCCGGCGGTTCCGGCGATGGCGAGGAGGTGCTCGCGGACACGACCACGTCCTCCGACGGCTCGTTCTCCCTCGCCGTCTCGACGTCGGACTCGTACTTCCGTCTGCTGTTCGAGTCGGGGGCGTCGCAGCTGTATGTGACCTCGACGGCCGAGGTGGACGGCGCGCGCGAGGGCTTCGCGTACGACCTCGGTGCGGTCACGCTCGAGCCGGGCGCCGCGGTGTCGGGTGCGGTGACGCTCCCCGCGGCGCCGGCGGGGATGTTCCCCGTGAGCGTGCAGCTGGTCGGTGTCGGCGACCCGTACGGGTTCAGCACCTACGAGGTCGCGGCCCCCGGGAGCACGGTGCCCTGGCGCATCGTGGTGCCGGCCGGGACGTATGACATCGGCTTCTCCGACGGCTCCGCCTTCCTCGAGCAGTGGTGGCAGGGGGCGGCGACCCGGGATGCGGCGACCGCCGTCACCCTCGCGGCCGGTCAGAGCATCGGCGGCCTCGATGCGACTCTCGCCTTCGGCGCGAACTCCATCTCCGGGCGCGTGGTCACCGCGCAGGGCGCGCCGTTGTCGGGCGTCGGTGTCTCCGCGTCCCCGGTCTCGACCGTCCCCGGCGCTCCGACGCGGTACTACTCTGCCGTCACCGACAGCACCGGACGGTACACGTTCGGCAACGTCCAGCCCGGCGCCTACCGGCTGCAGTTCTCCCCGGCGCGGGGACAAGGGCTGTCCACCTTCTACGGCGGTGCCACCTACGAGACGGCGACCGTCCTCACCATCGCGAACGAGGGGTCGACGAATCTCACCGGGATCGACGTCACCATCGTGGCCGGAGCGACCGTCATCGGCACGCTGCCGCAGGCCGCCGCATCCCGCGTGACCAACGTCGCCGCCCGCGCGAGCGGGACCATGGGGTCGACGTACGGCTGGTCGGGGGTCGCCTCGGACGGCACGTTCCGACTCACCGATCTTCCGGCGGGTACGTATCGGCTGCAGTTCACCGCCGGATCCTTCAACGAGGTGTGGGGAGATCCTTTCACCGTCGCGGCTGGCGACCAGCTGACGCTCGACGTCTCGGCCTACAGCCTCGAGCTCGGCACGATCTCGGTGACGCTGGACGAGGCCCTCTCGGCCCGACCCGGCTACATCGACGTCCTCGATGCCCAGACGCGCACCGTCGCGGCCACGATGGGCACGTACACCTCGACGCTCGAGGTGCGTGTGCGCCCCGGCGACTACCTCGTGCGCTACACCTCGTACGCGGGCGGCCAGCCGGTGTACTACGGCGGCGATTCGCTGGCCACCGCCACGGTCGTGACCGTGAGTGCCGATGACCGTGTGCCCGTGTTCCTGAGCGGTGGCACCGGCACGATCTCCGGCATCATCACGGATGCGGGCACCGGCGCTCCCCTCGACGGCATCACCGTTCGCCTCTACCGGGCCAACGACACCGGCGCGCCCTCATCCGCCATCGGCACGGCGACGACGGATGAGGACGGCGTCTACACGTTCGCCGCACTCAGCGTCGACAACTATGCCGTGCAGGCCGTCGGAGAGACGCAGCTCTACGTGAACCGATGGTTCGGTCCGTCGGGCTCGCGCGAGGACGCCACCGCGATCTCGCTCGGCGCGGGTGACGCCTACGACAGCGCCGATCTCCCCCTGACCCTCGGCGGTTCGATCGCAGGAACCTTCCCCGAAGCGGTCGGTGCGGGATACATCTACCTGTCGCTGTGGGTGCAGCCCACGCAGGGCGGTTCCGGCCTCACCTTCTCGGGATATCCGTCGACCATGCTCGATGACGGCGCCTTCGACCTGCGGGGCATTCCCGCAGGCGAGTACACGATCTCGGGGAGCCTTGGCAGCAATAGCATCGCTCCCACGTCGGCGATCGTGGTGGTCGCCGGTCAGACGACGTCGGGGATCACCCTGGCCCTGCCTCCCGCGCAGATCACCGGGACCGTCACCTCCGCGATCACCGGGCAGCCGGTCGGCGCGTACGTGAGGGCGACCTGGGAGTATGAGACCGAGTGGGGCACGTGGCAGAACTCCCAGAGCGCCACCGCCGACTCCACGACCGGCGCCTACCGACTCTCCGGCATTCCCGCCGGGGCATCCGTCATCCTCAAGTTCGAACGGAACTATGCGTCGGGCACGCTCTCGTCCCAGTGGTGGCAGGGCGCGCAGACGGAGGATGCCGCAACACCGATCGAGATCGGTCCGGACGGGTCCGCGCCGTTCGTCGCGAATGCGGTCCTTCAGCCCGGTCTGCGAGTGACGGGTCGCCTCGTCGACGCGTTGACGGGGGCAGGGGTCGCGGGCGTCTCCGTCGGCGACGGCAGCATCAGCGGCACGAGCGGCTCCGACGGCCGGTTCACGGCCGTGTTCGACCGCGTCGGCAGCACCGTGCTGCACACGTGGGCCACACAGGACTACGTGCCCTCGACGACACCGCTCGTCATCCCGGACGCAGGCCTCGACGGCGTCGAGGTCTCGCTGCAGCGCGGATACGGCATCTCGGGCACGGTGGTCGCCGCCAACAACGGCGTGCCGCTCTCCGACGTCTCCGTCTCGATCACCGGCGCGGACGACGAGTACGACTACCGGCAGAGCGTGCGGACGAACCCCGACGGCACCTTCACGGTTCCCGCCCTCATCCCTGGTCGGTACAAGGTGGAACTCGTCAACTATGACGGTCTGTACGTGTCGCAGTGGTACGACGGATCCGCCTCGTTCGACGGTGCCCGAGTGATCGACATCGTCGACGCGCCCGTGACGAACATCGACGCCCGTCTGGGCCTGGGCGGCACGGTCTCCGGACGCATCGTCGACACAAACGGTCAGCCGCTCGCCGGTGCCACGGTGGGCGTGGCGACGGCACCCACGAATGGCATCGCCGGCTTCTTCCAGCGCGTCGTGTCCTTCTTCGCCGGCTCCACCACGACGAGTCCGATCCTGGGGATCGAAACGACGACGGATGCGGACGGGCACTTCGTGCTCCCGCCGCTGGAGCCCGGCGACTACACGCTCTACGTCTACTCGCCGAGCACCGGTACCACCTGGTACAACGGCAAGTCGACGCGGGCGGAAGCCGACGTCATCCACGTCGGAGCCGGCCAGCGCGTCGCGCTCACGAACGACGTCGAGATCCTGCCGATCGATGAGGGCGAGACGCCGCGCTCGCCGGAGGAGACGCTGAGCGACTCCTTCGACATCGTCGCCGGCCCGAGCTCCCAGAGCGTCGAGGCAGGGCAGACCGTGACGTTCTCGGCACTGGCATCCGGCACCCCCGTTCCGTCGGTGCAGTGGCAGCGACGCGCCGCCGACAGCGACACCTGGGTGGACATCGAGGGCGAGAGCTTCCGCACCCTCACCTTCTCCGCCGCCCTCGCCGACGACGGTGCCGCCTTCCGCGCCGTGTTCACCCTCGGCGACCAGACGCGCGAGACCGATGCGGCCACCCTGGCGGTGGCCCCGGCACCGACCACGCCCGCGGCGCCGGCCGCCCCGACGGTGAGCCAGGTGACCACCGCGAGCGCGACGGTGACCTGGGCTGCGCCGGCGGATGGCGGGCGCGCGATCGAGGGGTACGAGGTGGCGGTCTATGCGGCCGGCGGCCAGGTGCCCCTGCGCACGATCACGCTCGGCACCGTCACCACGGCGACCCTCGGACTCGATGCCGCAACCTCCTACGAGGTCGCGGTCGCCGCGAGGAACGCGATCGGGACCGGCGCGTGGTCACCGCGAGCCGCAGTGACCACAGCATCCTTCACCGCACCCGCGGCGCCCACCGACATCGTGGCGATCTCCGTGACGGCGAGCTCGTTCGTCGTCCAGTGGAAGGGCGCAACCGCCACGCCGAGCGCCCCCGTCACCGGACACCGCGTCGTCGTCACGCACGGCGGCGATGTGGTCAAGGACGTGACCCTGGCGCCCGGCACGACGAGCCTGCTGGTCGACGACCTGCAGCCGCAGACCCTCTACGTGGTCAGCGTCGCCTCCGTGAACGGCATCGGCCAGACGATCGGCGCCTACATCGACGCGACGACGGCGGCGCTGCCGCCGGCGGCCACCGTGCCCGGTGCGCCCACGGCTCTCGCACAACGCTCGGCCACGCCGACCGGTCTCTCGATCGGATGGCAGGCTCCCGCATCCGACGGCGGGGCGCAGCGCACGGGCTACCTCGTGCGGGTGGCCCTGGGCGACGCGGTGACGACGCTCACCGTCGGCGCATCGGTCACAGAGATCTCCGTGGGAGAGCTCGCACCCGCGACCGACTACTCCATCACGGTCACGGCGATGAACAGCGTCGGTGCCGGCCCCGCCTCCTCGGCGTTGATCGCCCGGACGGCGGACGCTCCGGTGGTGCTGCCGGGAGTCCCGCGGCAGGTGAGCGCGGTCGCCACATCCGCGACCGCCGCGCAGGTGAGCTGGCAGGCGCCCGCATCCGACGGCGGCGCGGCGATCAGCGCGTACGACGTCGTGGTCACACGCGGCGGCCAGTCGGCTCCGGCGCAGGTCGTCGTGACCGGCACGACGGCGGTCGTCTCCGGCCTGCTGCCCGACACCTCGTACGCCGTCACGGTCGCCGCGCGCAACAGCGCGGGCACGGGCCAGGCATCCGCGCAGGTCGCGTTCACGACCCCGGCCACGGTTCCGACGGCGACCGCGCCGTCGGCGCCGGGTGCGCCGCGGCTGGTCGCGAGCACGGCGCGCACGGTCTCGTTGACCTGGGACGCACCGAGCTCCCACGGCGGCTCGCCGATCACCGAGTACCGGGTCCGCGTGTTCGGAGGAACCCAGGAGGGCGCCGTCGTGTCGGCCGACTCGACCACGTTGACCGTGGCGAACCTGCTTCCGGACACGGAGTACGTGTTCACCGTCGAGGCGATCAACGGTGTGGGCGTGTCGCCCGCATCCGGGTTCAGCGAGGTCATCACGACCGCGGCCGACGATGTCACCCTTCCCCCGACGGAGGGTAACCCCGGCGCGGGTGGAGCGTCCGTGCCCGCGGAGAGTTCCCTGACGGCACAGAACCGCGGCTCCGTGACGCTCGCCGCCGATCGCGTAGCCGCCGGAAGCCGCGTGGGAGTGGCGGGGCTCGAGGCAGGCGGCACGTACGACGTGTGGTTCTTCTCCACGCCCGTGTCCGGAGGATCCGTGACGGCGGATGCGGCAGGGCGCGCGACGGTGACCGTGCCGGCATCCCTGCCCGCAGGAGCCCACCGCGTGGTCTTCGTCGATGCGCAGACCGGTTCCATCGTCGGATGGGTGTCGTTCACCGTGGCGGGTCTTCCTGCGACGGGCGCATCGGCGCCCACCATGCTGGCGACGACGGCGGGCGCTCTGATGCTGCTGGGCGCGCTGCTGGTGGTCGACGCCCGCCGCCGGCGCCGCACCACGACGCGCTGACTCGCGGAGGCCGGGCGGCGACGGCCGTCGCCCGGCCTCGGGTGGGTGCGCCGGAGGGTGCCGCAACATCCGCACCGTCCGTGGCGCCCGGGTCGTGTGGCCCCGCTGCGTGCCCGAGTCGGTGGCCGAGTCGGGTGCCCGAGTCGGGTGGGCGAGCTGTGTGCCCGGGGTGGGTGCCCGAGTTGCGTCGCAGGTGCGCAGATGCGACATCTATGCGCAGGTGCGCCAGGCAATGGCTGTGGCTGATGCGGAAGAGTGTGGCCCTCGCCGAGTCGGCCGGTGCGGGGATGCGGGGTGCGGGCGATGCCGGGGGCGGAACTCCTGCAGAAGCGGGGTGGATCGCCTGGCGCGTGGGTGTTGTGGCTGATGTGCAGGAGTTCGGGGACAGCTCAGCCAGGACTCGGGCGTGGGAAGCCTGGCAGCGGATTCGGGGGCGATGTGGCTGAGTTGTGCCGTGGCCGTGGCCGTGGCCGTGGCCGTGGCTGTGGCTGTGGCTGTGGAGCGTGGCCCTCGCGGAGTCGCCCGGCGCCGGGATGCGGGGTGCGGGGGATGCGGGGTGCACAACTCCTGCAGAAGCGGCGGTGGACCGGTTGGCACGTGGGTGTTGTGGCTGATGTGCAGGAGTTCGGGCACATCTCAGCCGGGACCCGGCCTCAGCCAGGACGGGACGCAGCGGGCACAGCTCAGCAAGGACCGGGCCTCAGCGAGGACCGGGCACAGCTCAGCCAGAACCCGGCCTCCGCCAGAACCGGGCATCAGCCAGAACCGGGCGCCGCGGGGCAGACCGGGCGCCGCGGGGCAGACCGGGCGCCCGCGGGCCCGGTCCGGGCCCGCGCCGGGAGGGTACGGGGTCAGGGGAGGGAGCGGACGGTGTCGCCGGCCCAGAGCCAGAGTGCGTCGGATGCCGCGGCGAGGGCGGCGGGGCCGGCGGGGGCGTCGGCGAGGCAGGCGTCGCCGACGATCAGGCCGGCGCAGGAGGGGTCCGTGCGGGCCGCACGTACGCCGTCGGCTGTCGCGATGACGGCGACTGCGCCTTCCGCGACGGCCTGCCACGCGCCGCCGTTCCACTGCTGCGCGACGCCGTCGCAGACGAGGGTCAGCGCGTCGGCGTCGCCCTGAGCGCCCCAGGGTGACGGGCACGGCGCCTCGACGCGGCCCGAGGGGGTCACGACGACGGCGGGCGCCGCGGGGTCGACATAGGTCGCCGCAGCGAGAGTGGCGGCATCCTCTTCCCAGAACCGCCCCTGCGTGAAGGTGCGCAGCCCCTGCGTCTCGCAGGCGGCACCCATGCGCGCCACGATGCGTGCCTCCGTTCCGACGAACGCCTCGATGTGGAGGATCTCCCCGATGCCGAGATAGCGCGGCGTGACGTCGGTCCAGGTGCGACCTCCGTCGGTGGAGCGCTCCAACAGCGGCGGGACCGTCCCGCAGTCGCCGGCGGATGCGCGCCACACGGCCTGCTCGCCCGCGGCGAGGAACCGCTCGTCGGCGCCGGGCGCAGCAACGGGCGCGATCGGCGCGGACGAAGCCGAAGCCGAGGCTGAGGGGGATGGTGAGGGGGACGGCGCGAGGGAGGGTGCCGTCGTGCGAAGCGGGCGCGACTCGGGCGGGGTGCGCGGGGTCAGCGCGAACACCGCGAGCGCGATGGCGGCCACCGCCAGGACGGAAACGAGAACCCCCGTCAGCGCGCGTCTGACGGGGGTGGAGCGATGAATCGGGCGACGACGTGAGGACATCGCACGAACGCCTCTCTTCTCAGGAGCCCTTCACGAGCTCGTCGAGGCCGGCGTCATCCTCCGGCGCCCGCTTGCGTGAGTTCTTCTTCGGCGCCGGCTCCGGCGGGGTGCCGTACGTGCCGTAGCCGCCGTATCCGTAGCCATAGCCGTACCCGTAGGCGTCCGGCCCGCGGGTCGGGACCATGCTCATGACGATGCCGCCCACCTTCGCGTCGACCGTCTCGAGAGCCGTGAGAGCAGCGGTGAGCTGACCCGTCGTCGTGCGACCGGCGGCCACGACGAGGATGGCGGCGGTGGTCTCACGCGAGAGGATCGCCGCATCCGTCACCGGCAGCAGCGGCGGAGCATCGAGCAGCACCACGTCGAAGTCGCGGCTGATCGCCTCGAGCAGCTGCGCCATCTGACGCGAGCCGAGCAGCTCGCTGGGGTTCGGCGGCACCTTGCCGGCCGGCAGCACGAACAGCGGACGCTTGCCCCAGGGGAGCATCACGTCGCCGACCTTCGCGCGGCCGATCAGCACATCCGTGAGACCCGCTCCGCCCTCGATGCCGAGGTACTCGGCCACCTTGGGCTTTCGCAGGTCGGTGTCGATGAGGGCGACGCGCTTTCCCGCATCCGCCAGCGCGATCGCGAGGTTCACGGTCGTGGTGGACTTGCCCTCGCTCGGGATGGAGGAGGTGATCACGAAGGAGTGACCGCCGTCCATCTCGATGAACTGCAGGTTCGTGCGCAGGGCCCGGAACGACTCCGACCGGGTGTTGTACGGATCGGCCTGGATGATGATGGGCCGCTCCGCCGCCTTCGCGTCGAAGGGGATCGCACCGAGGATCGGGCGGTCGGTGATCTGGTTGACGTCGCGGATGGTGCGGATGCGGGTGTCGAGGACGGTCCGCAGCACCGCGATGCCGATGCCGACGGCCAGGCCGATGAGCGCCCCGAGCGCGAGGTTCAGGGGGACGTTCGGGCTCACCGGCACGTTCGTGGGGATCGCCGTGCGCGCGGTCGTCAGGCGCACCGGGCTCTCGCCGCCGGTGGACGGCTCGATCTCCTCGACCGCGAGCGGCAGCTGGGACGCCACGGCGTTGGCGATGTCGGCAGCATGGACGGGGTCGGCATCAGTCGCGGCGATCGTGATGAAGGTGGTGTTCAGCGTGCTGCTGACATTGATGCTCTTGGCCAGGGCGCCGGCGGTGACGTCGAGTCCGAGATCGCGAATGACGGGATCGAGCACGAGCGGAGTGGTCGCGACGTTGACGTAGGTCGCTACGCGCGCCTGCGTGAAGGTCGAGCCCTGCGTGATCTCCTGCACGCTGCCGCTGGACTGGGTCGAGACGACCACCGAGGCCTGCGACTCATAGAGGGGCGTGCGGGTCAGCGAATATCCGGCGGCCGCCCCCAGCCCGACGAGAGTTGCGACGACGATGATCAGCCAGTTCTTCCGCAGAACCCGGATGTAGTCGCTGAGTTCCATGGTGCCTCTCAGATCGGGAGTATCGGGCACCATCCTGCCACAGGCCTTATTTCGGGCCGGTGAACGATAACGCTCATCGGACATCCCGGCCGCGGCCGGCGCAGGGGAAACTACTCAGTCGCACGAGTGCAGCGACCGCCTCCGGTCTAGGTTCGTCACGGCGGGCTCCTGGGGGAGCCGCCTGTCAGGGAAGGGCGTGCGATGTCTCTCGCGAGTGCTGCCGCATGGGCGGCTGCGGCGACGCAGGGTCTGCCGTGGGTCTGGGGGGCGCTGGGCGTGGTGGGATTCGCGACCCTGGTGACCATCGTGGTGCGCGGGCGTCGCGAACGAGAGTGACCGCGCCCGTCCCCGCCCGATCGATCCGCCGTGCCCGTCGCGCCGGATCGATCACCGTCTCCCCTCTCGCGCGGGCGGCCGCATCCGAGGAACGCGCGCTCTCGCGCATCATGGTCGGCGCGACCGCGCTGGTGTCGGGACTGGGGGCGGTGCTCGCCAGCGTGCAAGCCGTGCTCGTGCTCGGGGTCGTCTCCGACGACATGCGCCACGTCGCCCCTGACCCGCTCTCCGAGATCCTGCTGCGATGGGCGTACAACTTCACCGCCGTCGCGATCGTGGTCGGGGGCGCGTCGCTGCTGCGCCCCGAGCGGCGGGGGACGCGCGCCCGGATCGCGGTCGTGCTCTCGCTCGCCGTCACAGCGGCCGTCATCCGATCCGTCTTGCAGGTGCTCAGCGGGGTGGTGGATGCGGGGTCGGCGGGCGCGGTGCGCGTGGTCGGCCTGGAGACGGCGATGACCTTCCTCCTGGCGCTGCTTGCTCTCGGCAGCGGACTCCAGTTCGCCGACCTCTGGCGTCGCGCGCGGGAGGCGGATCTGACGCGCATCGAGGCGCAGGAGAGGGCGCTGACCCTCATGGACGATGTGCGCGCGGAGGAGCTGCGGGTGCGCAGGGACGTGGCCGCCACGATCCACGGCTCGGTGCAGGGGACGTTCGTCGTGCTCGAGGCGGAGCTGCGCGACATCGCGGCGGGGATCCCGACGCCGCAGCGCATCACCGAGGTGGCCGATACGCTCGCCCGGTTGCGCGAGCATGAGCTGCGCGCTCTGAGCGAGCGGCTGTACCCCGTCGATCTCGACCGGGGGCTGGCGCCCGCGGTGCGTGCGCTCGCGGCCCGCACTCCTGCGCACGTCGAGATCGTAGACGAGGCGTCGCCGCTGCTCGCGGTGCTCGGCGCGCGCATCGACAAGCGGATGCGGATCGTCGTGGTGCGGGTGTTGGAGGAGGGGCAGACGAACGCGCTGCGTCACGGCGGCGCGCGCCGCATCCGACTCGCCGCGCGTGTGACCCGTGGCGTGCTGCTGCTCGAGGTCGTCAGCGACGGCGTCTCGCCCGCCGCGGACGCGCGGATGTCGGGACTGGCTCGCCTGCGCCAGCAGCTCGATGTCGTCGGGGGGACCCTCGAACTCACCGCGGGCGCCACAGGCGGTGCGGTGCTGCGCGCGCGACTGCCGCTGATCTGAGCGGCGTGACACCTTATCCGATCGGATGGGGCGGATGCGCGGCGTCTTCCCAGATGGGAAGACGTTATGCGATCCCTAAGCTGAGCATGTGCGTCGTCGTGTCGGCGCCGGTGATCCTATGGGGGAATCATGCTTCGTTCACGCCTGCTCGCCATCGCGCCGCTCAGCGTCGTCGCGGCGCTCGCTCTGGCCGCCTGCTCACCCGCCGACGGCGACAAGGGTGATGACCGGCCCGAGTCGCCGCTGTCGGCCTACCTGTCCTCGATCTGGGGCGGTGACCTGTCTCCCGAGGAGCAGGAGGCGCGCTTCACCGAGCAGCAGAAGAAGTCCGAGGAGCTCGTGGCGCAGTGCATGTCGGAGGAAGGCTTCGACTACACGCCCAACATCCAGTCGGTCTCCTTCAGCAGCGGCGAAGACGTCGAATGGAAGCCGGACGACCGCGACTGGGTGACCCAGTACGGCTACGGCATGGTCAACTACCCCGGCCGCGACGAGACGCCCACCGACCAGGAGGAGTACGTCGACCCCAACCAGGACTACGTCTCGAGCCTGTCGGAGTCGGAGCAGGCGGCGTTCTACGAGGCCCTGTACGGTCCGTCCCCCTCCGAGGAGGAGCTGAGCGAGGACGGCTCGTACGAGTACGACTGGACGAAGGCCGGCTGCCAGGGCTGGGCGCAGCACGAGTCCGGTGCCAACCCGATGATGGACGAGGAGTTCCAGTCCATCAACGACGCCATCAACGACTTCTACATGAAGATGGCCGACGACCCGGGCTTCGCCAAGATCGACGCGGAGTGGGCGTCCTGCATGGCCGACGCGGGCCACTCCGGCTTCGCCAAGCAGAGCGATGCGCAGACGAGCATGTCCGACAAGCTGAACGAGTACTACAGCGCGCAGACGGAGTACATCGAGGACGACCCGAAGCTCAAGGATCTCGGTGAAGAGGAGATCGCGCTGGCCATCGTCGACCTCGATTGCCGTGAGAAGACGAACTACCGCGACGCGTACGAGAAGGTGCAGTTCGCGCTCGAGGAGCAGTTCATCGCCGACAACAAGGCCGACCTCGACGCCCTCAAGGCGGCCGCCGAGCAGGCGAGCTGACCGAGGTGGCACGGAAGGACCTCGATCCCGTCCCCGACGACGTCTCGGACGATTCCGCGCTCACGCGCGAGCTGCTTGGCGAGGATGCGGCTGCTGCCGCGACCGAGGCGGAGGATGCGGGAGCTCCCCGCGGGCGCTTCGCCGCCCTGCGCGGGTGGGGGCGCGTGTTCCGCGGCAACCGCCCGCTGTGGATCACCGCCGCGGTCGCGGTGGCGAGCCTCGTGATCGGACTGCTCGTGGGGACGTTCGTCGTCTCGCCGGTGGAGGCGGCATCCCGCGCCGACGCGCCGGAGCCCGGACTCATCACGGTTCCGGTGGAGTTCGGCGAGCTCAGCAACGATGTGACCATCCGCGCCGATGTCGGTTACGCAGACGCGGTCGAGGTGACGATCGACACGGCCACCCTGTCGGGGCCGGCTGTGGTCACCGGGCAGGTGCCCGAAGTGGGTGCCGAGCTGAACACGCTGTCGATCGCGCTGGAGGTCGCCGGACGCCCGGTGATCGTGTTGCCGGGCGACCTGCCCGCGTATCGGAGCCTGCGCTTCGGCGTCTCGGGGCCGGATGTGGTGCAGCTCAAGAACGCGCTGCGCAGCGTCGGCATCGACGGGGGAGACCCGGCCTCGAACGTGTTCGACGCCCAGACGGCAGCGGGGATCACGGCGCTCTACGCCGCCGTCGGCTATCCCGCGCCCTCCGGGGATGAGGGGGCCGCCCAGGCCGTGAGCGCCGCCGAGGCGGGGGTGCGCTCGGCCCAGCAGACGGTCGCCGCGGCCCAGGCCGACCTGGCCAAGGCGCGGTCCGGAGCCGACGTCGTCGCCGTCAAGACCGCCGACAACGCGGTCGCAGCGGCCCAGCGTGCCGTGAACGATGCGATCGCGGCGCACAAGTCCGCATCCGAGATCGCCGATCTGCAGGACACTCTCTCGCTGCGCCAGCTCGAGCGCCAGCAGCTGGACGCGCCCGCCGACACCTCCGCGCAGCGCGCGGCGGTCGACGCTGCGAACGCGCAGGTGCAGCAGGCGCAGCAGGACCTGCAGCGTGCCCGCGAGGGGTCCATGGCGTTCCTGCCCTCATCCGAGGTGCTGTACCTGATGGGCCTGCCGCGCCGCGTCGACGCCGTCAACGTCACTCGCGGTGCGGTGCTGCAGGGCGCCGCCATGACCGTGTCCGGGGCCAGCGTGCGCCTGACCGGATCGGCGGGCGAAGCGGACGCGGCCCTGCTGCAGGTGGGCGGCGAGGCGAGCTTCGAGCTGCCCGACGGGACGCCCCATCGCGCCGTCATCACCGCTCTGGCTCCCAGCACGAGCAAGGACTCGACGGGACGGTGGTCGATCGAGCTGGAGCCCGACCCGCTGACGCCCGAGCAGATCCAGCAGATGCAGGGCTCCAACGTGCGTGTCGCCATCCCCGTGGGTGCGACCCAGGGAGAGGTGCTCTCGGTCCCCGTCGCCGCGCTCACCGCGGGTCCGGGCGGCGAGGCGCGGGTCGAGGTCGTCGAGGGAGACCCCCGCGACCCCGACGCGAAGACCCGCCTGGTCACGGTGAAGACGGGACTCGCCGCCAGCGGCGCGGTGGAGATCACTCCGCTCGAGGGCGCCGTCGACGAGGGCGACCTGGTCGTGGTCGGACGATGACTCGGGCCGCGGTCGTGACGGATGCGGCCGGGATCGATGCGGCGCCCGCGGCGCCGCTCGTGCAGTTGCGCGATGTGACCCGGTCCTTCCCCGGACCTCCCGAGGTGCAGGCGCTCAAGGGGATCAACCTCACGGTCGAGCGGGGCGACTACGTCTCCATCGTCGGTCCCAGCGGTTCGGGCAAGTCCACGATGCTGAGCATCCTGGGGCTCCTCGACCGACCGAGCGTCGGGGAGTATCACCTCGACGGCGTGCTCACCTCATCCCTCGACGAGGACAGCAGGGCCGCCGTCCGGGCACGCCGTATCGGGTTCGTGTTCCAGGCCTTCCACCTCATGTCGCGACGCACCGTGCTCGACAATGTGCTGATGCCGATGCTCTACAGCGGCGTGCCGCGCGCCGAGCGCGAGGACCGTGCCCGCGCGGCGCTCGAACGCGTGGGGCTCGGCGGGCGCACCGGCTTCCTGCCGGGGCTGCTCTCGGGCGGTGAGCGCCAGCGCGTCGCCGTGGCGCGCGCGGTCGTCAGCCGGCCGAGCCTGCTGCTGGCCGACGAGCCCACGGGGAACCTCGACCGACGCACCTCGGACGAGGTCATGGACCTCTTCGACGAGCTGCGCGCCGACGGGCTCACCCTCATCGTCATCACGCACGACGATGCCGTCGCCGCCAGGGCGAGCCGCCGCGTGCGGATCGCCGACGGCCGCCTGAGCGAGGTGGCATGAGACGCCGCCGCGCCGCCGCCCGCGAGCGCGTGGATCTCAGCGCACTGGTGCCGCCGACTCCCCGCGCCGACCGGTTCACCTCGCAAGACCTCGTCGCTGAGGCGACCGCCGACATCGGCTCGCGGCCCGCGCGGCTGATCATGACCATCGCCGGTACCGTGCTCGGCATCGGCGCGCTCGTCGCGACCCTCGGATTCGCGCAGACGGCCGCGGGCCAGATCGCCCGCCAGTTCGACCAGGCGGCGGCCACGCGGGTGGAGATCACGCCGGCCGAGGCGCGCACGCAGTCCGGCGCCTCCGTCGCCACGGCGCGTCTGCCCTGGGACGGTGCGGAACGGGTGGAGCGCCTTGCGGGCGTGGTCGCCGCGGCGACCCTCGCCGAGGTGACGCTGCCCGCAGGCGCTGCGATCACCGCGGTGCCCGTGTACGACCCGTCGGCCGCATCCGCCGCTCCCGCTCCGGTCGTGGCCGCATCCGAGGGTCTGCTCGACGCGCTCGGCGGACGGGTCACCCAGGGGCGGATGTTCGATGCCGGGCACGACGCGCGCGGCGACCGCGTGGCGGTGCTCGGAGCCCGCGAGGCCGATCGGCTCGCCATCAATCGCGTCGACAGTCAGCCCTCGATCTTCATCGACGGACTGGCGTACGCGGTGATCGGCATCGTCGACTCGTTCGAGAGGCGCGCCGACCTGCAGGACGCGGTCATCATCCCGGTGGGCACCGCGCGCGCCGACTTCGCATTGGCCGCTCCCGGCAGCATCCAGGCGCGCGTCGACGTGGGGGCTGGGCCGCAGATCGGCGAGCAGGCTCCCCTCGCGCTCGCACCCGATGCTCCGGATCAGATCAAGGTGGCCGCTCCCAGCGGACGCAGCGACCTGAGCCAGAACGTGCAGGCCGACGTCAACGTCGTGTTCATCGCGCTCGGCGTGATCGTGCTGCTGGCGGGAGGACTCGGCATCGCCAACGTCACCCTGCTCTCGGTGATGGAGCGCACGCCCGAGATCGGGCTGCGTCGGGCGCTCGGGGCAACACCGCGGCAGATCGCGGGCCAGTTCATCGCGGAGTCGGCGATCATCGGGATGCTCGGCGGGATCATGGGCTCGGCGGTGGCCGTGCTCTCGGTCGTCCTCGTGTCGGTGATCGCGGGGTGGAGCCCGGTGATCAACCCGCTGGTCGCCGTGGGGGGAGCTTTCCTCGGCGCCGTGGTGGGACTCGCCGCCGGGTGGCTGCCCGCGCGGCGCGCCGCTCGCATCGAACCCATCGCCGCACTCCGGGGATGAGCCGGGCGGCCGGTGTGGCGCGCGCGGTCAGCGCGGTTGCTGCGGTGGCCGCGGTCGGCACCGGTGTCTGCGCGATTCTCCTCGTGCTCCTCGACAGTGTCGGCGCGGTGTTCGCTGGCTCGTACGGCGCCCCGACGGTCGTCGCGTCAGCACTGCGCGCACAGCGGAGCGCGCAGGCACTTCAGACCGCGGTGCTCGTCTTGGCGACCGCGCTGGCGGCATCGCTCCTGCTCTTCGCGTTCGTGCGACGCCGGTCCCGTCGGTGGCGGGTGACGTCGATCATCTGCGGCACCCTGTTCTCCCTCGCCCTCGTCGCCGAGCTCGTGGTGATGCCCGCGGCGATCCAGCAGGCGGCCGGCGACGCTGCGCGGCTCGCCGAGGGGATACCCGTGGGCGTGGTGGCCGAACCCACGCCGTCGCCGGATCCCACAGTGCCGCCGCCGCTGACCGCAGACGCGGCTCGCGCCGAGATGCGGTCGCTCATCGAACGCAGCGTTGCGGCGGCGGGCGGAACACCCCTGGGTGCCGACGGCGCGGAGCTCGCCGCATCCGACATCCCGTTCGATGCGGCGCCCTGCGGAGACACCGGCACGCGGCTGAGCGCACAGTTCTCGATCCGCGCCGACGATCCCGACGGTGCTGTGGCGCGACTGCTGCGGATCTGGGACGACGCGGGCTACGCCCCCGACCGGGCGATGCAGCAGGACATCCGCTACAGCGAGACCCTGCCGGTGGAACGGCTCATCGTGCGAGCCGCGGACCCCATCCGCGTGTCCGTCGAGAGCGCCTGCGCCATCCCCTGACCGGGCTGCCGTCCGGCATCCGTCGCGCCCGAACTCCTGCAGAACGGGCGATTCGGGGCCGGATGCGGCGGCGGACCGCGGTTCTGCAGGAGTTCGGGCTGCGGGCGGGTCGTGAAACCGGGGCGACACACGCGCGGCGTAGCCTCCGGACATGCCCGCAGACACCTACCTCGCTCAGGTCGGCAGCCAGCAGATCACGCTGCCGATCATCCCCGTCTCCGACGACCTGTCGATCGCGCTGATGATGGTGATCGATCACGGGGTGCGCTTCGCCGAGACGGCCGGGCGCGAACTGGCGGAGCACTTCGCGGATGCGGGCGTCGATGTCGTCGTGGCGCCGGCGACGCTCGGCATCCCCGTCGCCATCGAGGTCACTCGCGCCCTCGGCCTCGACGACTATGTGATCCTGCAGAAGACCCGCAAGGTGCACCTCGGGGATGCGCTGGAGGAATCCGTGCACGCCATCACCAGCACGACGGGCGCAGCTTCGCTGCTGGACCGCGCGCGTCTGTCGGCGGTCGCGGGCAAACGCGTGCTGTTCGTCGACGACGTGATCTCCAGCGGCTCGTCGTCCGGTGCGGCGCTGCGCCTGATCGAGAGGGCCGGCGCCGACATCGTCGGGATCGGTGCGCTGCTGGCCGAGGGGGAGGGGTGGCCGGAGGCCCTCGCGCCGTACGTGGATCGCGTCGCGGTGTTGGGGCGCATCCCGGTGTTCCCGCGCGCGTGAGCGTCGTCGACCTCGTCATCGACGACGCCGTGGTCGTCACGATGGATGCGGCGCGTCGTGTCACGCGGGGATGGATCGCGATCCGTGACGGCGCGGTCGCGGCCGTGGGCGAGGGGCCCGCGCCCGCAGCGAGCGAGCGGATCGACGCGCGCGGCGGCATCGTGCACCCGGGGTTCGTCAGCGCGCACACCCACTCCATGGATGCGGCCGCCGCCGGCTCGCTGGATGTGTCCGCACCGTTCTTCGACTGGCTGTTCGGCACGTACTACCGCACCGTGCTCGCCCTCACTCCGTCGGATGCGGCGCATGCGGCGCATCGTCTCGCGACGGATGCGGCTCGTGCCGGCATCACGACGGTGCTCGACTGCTGGGGTGTCGGCGACGTCGGTACACGTCGCGCCGACGAGGCCTTCGCCGCGAGCGCGGCGGCCGCGCGGAGCTCCGGCATCCGATGGATCCTCGCGCCGATGGTCTCCGATCGCCTGCCCGAGCCGTGGAGCCCGTGGCTGCGGGCGGCGGAACGCGCGGGCGGCTTCCGCCGCGAGGCGCTCATCGCCCCCACCGAGACGGCTCTGCGCTTCGCCGCGTCTGCGCTGGACGCCGCGGCGGGCCGACTGTCGGTGTTCGCCTGCGCGGAGCTTCCCGAGATGGCGTCGGACGAGCTCTTGACCGGACTCGCGGGCCTCGATGCGCCCGGAGTGACGACCCATCTGTGCGCGTCCGACGCCGGGGCTGCCGGCATCCTCGGTCCGGACGGGCGTCCCGAGCGGGCGGTCGCCCGTCTGCAACGGCTCGGAGTCCTCGGCCCGCGTCTGGTGGGCGCGCATCTGAGCGCCACCGACGCGGACGACAGGGAGCGGCTCGCGTCCCACGGATGTGGCGGGGTGCACTGCGCGGCGTCGTCGATGTATGCCGGCTCTGGCCGCAGCGCCCTCGGGGAAGCTGCGGGAGTCCGGCATCGGCATCGGACTCGGCCTCGACAACCGCAGTCTGAACACCCCCGCGGACATGGTCGCCGAGATGCGCCACGCGCTCGCCTTCGATCGTGCTGTCGGCACCGGGGCCCGGCGGGTAACCGCCTCCGATCTGCTGGCGCACGCCACCATCGACGCGGCGCGGGTGCTGGGGATGGCGGAGCTCGTCGGCTCCATCGAGCCCGGCAAGCGTGCCGATCTGGTGCTCCGGGCCGCGCCGGACGCTCCGTCGATGCCGCCGGAGGCGCAGATCGTGCTGGCCTCTCGTCCGGACGACGTGCAGCTGGTGCTCGTGGACGGAGAGCCCGTCTTCACGCGGTGATCGCGCCCGGACCGGCGAAGGTCCGGGCGCGAGGCGTCAGAGCTCGACGGTCTCGTTCTCGCCCTCGACGCGGTGGCCGGTGAGGGCGGCGACGGCGCGGATGATCTTGCCGCCGGGCGCGGTCCAGTACTCCGCGCTGTCGGCGTGGAAGCGCAGCAGGCCGGCGGCGGGGTCCTCGGGGCCGCCCTCGAACCAGGCGTCGACCGCGGGGCTCCACAGCTGCTCGAGCTTGGCCCGGTCGTCGACCATCGTCGCCGTCCCCGACAACGACACCCAGGTGTCGTCGCTGCTGAGCGACACGTTCACGCGGGGTTCGCGCGCGACGTTGACGGCGGCGGAGGTCCCCGTGCCGACGATGAACCACAGGTCGCCGTCGAACTCCGCCTCCTGCACGGTGAGCGGGTGTGCGACGAGCTTGCCGTCCGTCTCGGTGGTGGTGACCATGGCGAACCGGAACTTCTTGATCAGACCGGCGAGCTCTTCGTGTGCGTTCTCGGACATGTTCGTTCCTCCTCTGCGAATGCGTGTCGCCATCGTCTCTCCTCCGCAGAGCCGGGTCGACCGCACCCCTTCTGTCACGTGGATGTGCTACACACATGAGCGGATGCGGCGACGGCGCGTTTGCGGCAGAATCCAGATGACGCGTACCCGACGCATCGAACCGACGAGCGATGAACTGATCGACGTCCCGATGGGAGCCGACATCTCCGAGCCCGAATCCTCCGCCGCGCCGTCGTCCGACGAGACGCCGGTCGCCGCTGCGCCCGCATCCGGCGTCGGGCTGCCGATTCCCGTCGGCGCTCTCCCGGCCGATGCCCCGACGGGCGCGCTCGTGCAGGATTGGACCGCGCAGGTGACCTCGGTGCCCATCGTGCACCTCGACGTCGAGGGTCGGGTCATGGGGTGGAACCCCGGCGCCGCGAAGCTGAAGGGGTACACCGCCGAGGAGATCCTCGGCTCCTCCTTCACACGTTTCTACCGGGAGGAGGACCGGCTGCGTGGCCTGCCGCTGCGTCTGCTCGCGATCGCTGCGACGCGAGGGTCGGTCGAGGACAACGGATGGCGGGTGCGCGCCGACGGCTCCCTCTTCTGGGCGCACGTGATCATCACGGCGTTGCGCGACGACACCGGCGAGGTCTCGGGCTTCGTGAAGATCGTCTCGGATCTCACCGCCTCCAAGCAGCGAGAGGATGCGGAGCTCGACTTCCTGCGCGCCTTCGCCCACGATTTTCTCTCGCCCATCACGGCGCTGCGCGGCTATGTCGACCTGATGGCTGAGCCCGGCGGCAACACGACCGCCGCCATCGAACGCATCTCCGCCGTCACCGATCACCTCGCCACGATGATCCAGGACCTCTCCGCGCGCCTCGTGCCCACCCGTGCGCGCCAGGCGCGGAGCCGGGCGGATGCCTCCGCGACGGTGCGGGAGGCTGCCGAGCTCGTGCTGCCCGGCGACGCGTACGGGCGCATCCGCTATCGCTCACCGCGTTCGGTCGCGGTGCAGGCGGACCCGGTGGCCCTGCGGCGGGCGATCGCGAATCTCGTCGACAACGCGGCGAAGTACAGCGAGGGCCCCATCGAGATCTCGGTCGAGGTCGACGGCGCCCAGGCGCGCATCGCGATCTCCGACCGAGGTCGCGGCATCGCGCCCGAGGACCTCGAGCGCATCTTCGACCCCCTCGAGCGCGGTCGGCTGTCGAACCCGGACGACGGCGGAACCGGAATCGGGCTGGCGAGCACGAAGGCGCTCATCGAACGGCAGGGCGGTGAGGTGCTGCTGTGCAGCACGATGGGCAAAGGAACGACCGTGACGATCACGCTCCCGGTCGACGACGACGGCGGGCTCGCATCGGAGGATGCATCCCCCTCGGCCGTACGAGACATCCGCGCGGTCGGCGACCGGCGTGCCCCCGACGGCGGCACCGTGCGCGACTGCGTGACGCGTCCCGCCGCATAACGATAGCTGTCGGTAATCGCCTGATCGCCGTCAGGCATCTTCACTCCCGCGTAAAGCCCGCGTAACACCGGCTTCGTAGCGTGGCGGTGCACCCGCGGACTGCGCTGACGGGTGCGAAGGAGAGCCGCAATGACCTGGAATCACCCGTGGGCCGAGATCGTCCCCGGACCCGACGGAATCGCCCGTACCGTCCTGCCCGCCGCGCCGACGGATGCGGATGCGGTGCGCGACATGTTCGCGCAGCATCCCACCGGCATCGCCGCGATCTGCGCGCTCACGCCGGAGGGGCCGCAGGCGATGGTGGCGACCTCGTTCGCGCTCGGCATCTCGTTCGCCCCGCCGCTCGTGCTCTTCTCGGCGCAGCAGTCGTCTCGCACGTGGCCTCTGATCGCCGGCGCCTCCCGCATCGGCGTCTCGGTGCTCGGAGAGGAGAACGCGGCGGCGGTGCGTACGCTCGCGTCGCGCTCGGCGGACCGGTTCGCCGGTCTCGTCACCGCGCAGACCGACGGGGGCGCCATCCTCATCGACGGCGCGCGCATGTGGCTCGAGTGCCGGGTACACAGCGACGAGCCGCTCGGCGATCATCGTCTGGTCGTGCTGGAGGTGCTCGGCGGATCGAGTCATCGCGGCACCGCTCCGCTGATCTACCACGACGGCGGGGTGGGGAGCCTGGCCGCATCCTGAGGCGGCACGCGAGCCGGCCGTCTCGCGGTGAGGGGGCGATCGGCATCCCGAGCCCCGCCCGCCCCACCGCGACACGACCGGCTCGACGTCGAACCACTCGGACCGCTGCGTCAGCGTCGAAACGCGGCGCAGCGGTCCGAGTGCGGCCGCAGATGGTGGCCGGTCCCGACGTCTGCGCTTGTGCGGGAACCGACGATCACCTCACGACACGGAAAACGTGTCGGGGAGAGAGACCGCCAACCCACCGCAGGGGTCTGTCTCCGCCGGCACCCGTGTCGCACTCTCTGCGTCCACGTGCTTACTCAACTCCCTTTCGACGCGGAGATCCGCGCCCGAGACCGTGAATAACACACGACGGATGCGGCCATTCTCTGCCGCCGGGCGCGAACGACGAGGGGCCGCATCCGAACGGATGCGGCCCCTCGCCTCGGACGACGTCAGTAGCTGTTGACGCTCACCGCCGCGATCCCACCGGCGATGGC
The DNA here is from genome assembly GCF_056868075.1 of Microbacterium sp. KU4F. Lineage (NCBI taxonomy): Bacteria > Bacillati > Actinomycetota > Actinomycetes > Micrococcales > Microbacteriaceae > Microbacterium > Microbacterium sp. KU4F. The sequence continues at coordinate 2,859,166 of NZ_CP200324.1, forward strand.
GAGGATCGAGAGGATCAGACCGAGCGCGAACAGCACGGCCCCGATGATGATGCCGACCAGGGCGGGCGTGTTCTTGTAGCCGGCCTTCTTCGACTGGTTGAAGGCGATGGCGGAGATGATCAGTCCGATGACGTTGAAGAAGATCGCGACGACCAGGCCGACGACCCCGAGAGTCTTGCCCGGGTAGTCGACGCCGGGAGCGGGCTGCTGAGTCATGAAGAGTCCTTTTGCTCGAGACGGGTTGACCGCACCACTCTGGCAGAAGTCTGGGAGTGAGCGCAGATCTCTTGACGCAAACGGTTGAAAACTCTAATGAAGCGTCACGGACGCACGGCGACGGCGAGCAGCCGTACCGTCTCGCCCAGGGCGGGCATCAGTTCGGACGCCATCTGCTCGTACACCTCCCATTCCCGGCGGTACGGGTCGATGACGTCGTCGAGCGAGGGGTCGACCGGCGCCTCGATCTCGCCGCGCACCGAGACGAGGTGTGCCAGCAACGCGTCCAGCCGGGCACGCGGATCCGCGCCCGCCGCGTCGGCCACCGATCGGGCATCGTCGTCCGACACGTGGGCGGCCAGGCGGGCGAGCTCGCGCACCGTGAAGGTGCGCCGCGTCGCCGCGGGGGCGAGCTCGACGACCGCGCGGCGGTGCTCGCGCGTCATCGCCAGCACGAGCGCGGGCGTGCGCAGGTGGTTCTCATTCAGCCAGCGGGCGCGGTGCGCGCCGATCAGGTCCTCGGGGACGCCGTAGGCGTGGGCGAGCGCCGCCGCCTCGGGCGTCATGGGCTGGTCGACGAGTGCCTTCACCCCGGCGCTGGCCGCCGTGACGCCCGTGCGCCCCAGCTCGTCGCGGAGGATCACCTCGGCGAACGGCGAGCGGCAGATGTTGCCGGTGCACACCGTCAGAACCTCGAGCATCGCCGGTGTCTCCTGTCCGCCGGGCCCTGCCCGGTAACGTGGCCCCTGTGAGCGATCCTACCGAGCCCGAGAGCGGCGAGTCCGGCGCCTATCGTTCCTCGCGCTTCGAGCGTGCGTCGGACGGAGCCTGGACCGCTCGCCGCCAGGAGGCAGCGGCGAGCGTAGGCCGGTTCGAGAACCTCGATCTCGTCGACGCGGAGATCGACGAGCAGCCGGAGCCCGAGCGTCGTCCGCGGCGGCGCCGTCCGCGCGCCCCGCGTGTCTGGCTGCAGGGCGGCACCACGACGCAGCGGTGGAGCTGGCTGCTGGTGGGCGGTGCGCTCATGGGGCTCGGCGCCGGTCTGCTGATCGCGACGGCGGCGGCGACGCTGATCGGCGGAACGCTGGGCGGATGGGTCGGCAGCCTCGTGCTCTGGGCCTCGATGATCGTCCCCGTCGTGCTCGCCTACTCGCGTTCGGTGCCGCGAGGCCTGCTGCGCTTCCGCGCGACGGACCTGCTCTTCGGGCTGCTCCTCGGGCTCGGCCTGCGCGTCGTCAGCGGCTGGCTCGAGCAGGCGGAACGTGGGACGACGCTCTGGCCTGCGCTGTCGACGCCTAACGGCGCACTCTCCGGTGTCGACTGGCTTGTCGATGCGGTCGTGCCCGTCGTCGTCTCGCCCGTCGTGGAGGAGTTCTTCTTCCGCGGGGTCCTGCTCGTCGCGCTGTTCACCGTGTTCCGGCGCCTCACGCGGTCGCCGTCGGTCGCCGGCGCGGGGGCTGCGCTGATCAGCACGGGCATCTTCCTGCTGCTCCACCAGTTCACCGGCTCGCTGGCCGCCGGCGCGGCGGGCGCCGCATCCATCGCGCTGTTCGGACTCGCCACAGCGGTGCTCGTGTTGGTCACGGGGCGGTTCTGGGCGGCGCTCATCGCCCACGTCGTCTTCAACGGCTCGTATGTGGCGCTCGCCGTCGTCGGAACCCTCGCGGGCCTCAACGCAGGGATCGTCGCGGCCTGAACAGGCCGGGGTGAAGCGGCGGGTGAAACCCGGCCCTGGGGTGCTCCCCTCTCCGCGCCGCGAGGTTAGCGTCTGTTCACCCGATCCCGTCTGTCGGTGATCGACGCTGCGTCGCCGATCTCCGACGGCACCGCACCCTCACCGCTCGGAGGCTCCCTTGCCCCGCTCGTCCCGCGCCGCTGCGCGCCTGGCCATGCTCGGTCTCACCCTCGTCCTCGCCGCGAGCGTCCTGCTCGGCGCGATCGCCCTCATGCGCGGCACCCTGCCGCTCTGAGTCAGCGGCCGAGACTCGCGCCGAGGGCTCCGTCCGTGCGCCCCGGGACGATGAGGAAGGAGGCGGATGCGGTCGGCGTGGCGAACGTCATCAGATCGTCCGTCTCGTCCAGGCGGTGCTGCGTGCGTACGAAATCGTCGAGCTCGCGCTGGAAGCACATGAACAGCAGCCCGTCGTCGGTGGTCTCGCCGGGACCCGCGGCATTGCTGTAGGCATAGCCGCGTCGGAGCATGAGCCGGCTGCCCGTGAACGAGGGGTGGGCGGCGCGCACATGGGAGCGAGAGGGCACGAGATAACTGCCGTCGGGGCTCTTGGCCGTCAGATCCGCCTCGGCCGTGGGGCCGCCGCCTGACAGCGGGTCGCCCGTGGCGCGCACGCGGCCGACGACCGCATCCTGGCGTTCGCCCGGCAGCGCGTGGAACCCGGCGGTGTCGAGTCGGAGCCGCCGGATCACCGCGATCGTCCCGCCCGCTGCGGGGCCGTCCGCGATCCAGACGTTCTCGTCGAGCTCGTCGTCGCCGTGGGGCACGATGATGCCGTCGTGGTAGCCGAGGGGATTGCGCACGATCGTGCCCTCGCCGGCACCTCGCACACAGGGCTGCGTCCACCGGCGGACGGCGCCGTCGGCGGCGGCGAGGACGTCGGCGATGCTCGGGTGCAGCGCGGCCGCATCCGACGCGTAAGCCGAGATCAGCAGGTCTCCGCCGCGCATGTCGTCGGCGAGCGACGCGTCGCTGGTGAAGCGCGGGAGCTCCGCTGCGCCAGGAAGCGAGGGGTCGATCGCGGCCACGAGTCGAGGACCGATGCCGACGGTGATCGTGAGGTCGCCCGGGCCGTCGGGCAGCACGATCCGCGCGGTCGCCGCGGGGTCGGTGAGGGTGTCGATACGCTCGCCGAGCGCCGCCAGCATGGCCAGCACCCCCGCCGCCGTGGTGATCTCGGGGGTGTCTGCCACGACCACCAGACCGTTGCGCTGGGGCGTGGCGGGGCGTGCGATGCCCGCCTGCGTGCGCCCGCGGGAGGGCACCGTCCCGGTCGCGGCAGCCGGAGCAGCATCCGGAGCGGGCGCCGCGCTCTGCGCGAGCGCCCACCCGCCCGCGGCGCCGAGGGCCGCCCCGCCGATGCCGATGCCGCCACCCAGCAGCAGCGCGCGGCGGCTGATCCCTGATGCCGGTGTCTCGCTCACTGTGCCGCCCCTGTCGCCTGGGTGAACACGTCGGGCAGCGAGACGCCGCCGGCGTCCGCGAACGTGACCGTGGTCCACTCCGCCCCGCCGCCGAGGCGCACGTCGAGCCTGCGCAGGAGCGAGGTGTCGTCGAGCCAGTAACGGACGGTCGCCGACGCGGGATCGGGCGCGGGCGTCGCGGCGACCTCGTCGCTTTCAGGCCCTGCGTACACGGTCAGCGTCTCGCCGTCGACGTCACGCGTGCCGAGCCAGAGCGCTCCGCCCTGCTGCAGCAGCAGGGGGTTGTCGGGGCGATCCGCGCCCAGCTGCGCGATGACCGACAACACTGCATCGCGGCGCGAGCCGGAGGGGTCCAGTGCGTCACCGGTCCAGGCCGTGTCGAGCCGATCGGCGTCGGGGATGGGCAGGGGCGCGGGGTCGGCGTCGTCGCCCGGGGTCGCGGCGGATGCCGGGTGGGTGCCCGCCACCTGGGCGTTCCACAGCAGCAGCTGCGGGTCGACGTTCTGCCACCGGCCGTAGCCGATCGCGGTGGCGTAGTCGTACCAGCCGTCGAAGCGTGCCTCGCTCCCGTTCTCGGTGAGCGAGAACGTGATCGCGCGGGCGCCGGTGTCCTGGTTTCGCAGTCGCATCGTCGCGAGGTCCTGCGCCTCCTCGCTCGTGAGCGGACGCGCATCGCCCGCGGCGAAGTCGTCGGATGCCGCCGCGGTGCATCCGGTGAGGGCTGCGATCGCGACGGCCACGACCGCCAGCGAGGCGGCGACGCGGCGCCTCATCCGCGAGCCCCGGCGGCGAGCAGGTCGGGCGCCGGAAGCCGATAGCGGCTGAGGTCGGGAGCTCCCACGGAGTCGGGGAGCGCACGTGCGGGGGCCTCGCGATCGGGAAGCTGCGGCTGCGGCGGGGGCGGTGGCACGGCGCGGAAGCTGACGCCCGGCGGCGCCACGGATGCGGGAAGCTCCGCCGCATCCGCTGCGGGCTGGTCGACGCCGCTCGCGCAGCCCGCGGCCAGGGCCGCCGGCAGCACCGTCACGGCGGCCGGGTCGACGCAGTTGCCCTGCGCCGGCGCCCGCGGGCCCGAGACGTTCGCGGTGTCCACGCCGTTCGCCTCGAAGGCGTTGCCGGTGAAGGCGTTGCCCGCAGCTCCCAGATCCTCGGTGCCCGCCAGCAGCACACCCGCCCGCGCGTTGCCGGCGATACGGTTCTCGCGGATGTCGTTGTCCGTGCCGCCGCTGATGCCGATGCCGATCCCGAACCCGCCGTCCGCCTGCACGGGGGAGGTCGGTTCGACGTTGTCCGAGACGAGGTTGCCGACGACCGTGTTGCCGGACTGCGGGACGAAGGCCTCCTGGTAGTTGGAGATCAGCGTCAGACCCACGCGGTTGCGGCTGAAGCGGTTGCCCACGATGTACACGCTGTCGGAGGCGTTCGCGTTCTCGAAGCCCACGGCGTTGTTCTCGGCGATGTTGTCTCTGACGGTGATGTCGCAGTCGCGGCACTGCCCGACGTAGATCCCGCTGTCGGCGGAGCCGGAGGCATAGGAGTTCGAGATGACCCCGTGCTGAGCGTCGAAGGCGTAGAGCCCGTACAGGCCGTTGTTGTAGGCGGTGACGTGGTCGATCGAGAAGCGCTGCACGGGCGGGAACTTCGCGGGATCCAGATGCGTGTATCCGCCGCCGCCATGCGCTGTGGGGCCGTTCTCGTCATGGAGTCCTGTCACCAGCACGCCGTAGAAGGTCGCGCCCGTGACGGTGAGGTTCTCGACGCTCACCCCGTCGGCGATCGCGACGATCCCGTAGGGACGCTGCCCCTCGCCGTCGACGACGGTCTCGTTGCGATCGAGACCGCGCACGGTCACGCCCGGCTTGTCGACGAGGACCTGTTCCGGGTAGACGCCGGGTGAGACGAGGATGAGCCCTCCTTCGGCGACGCGCGCCACGGCCTCGGAGATCGTGGGCGCATCCGCCGGCACGGCGACCGTCTCGAGCGTCGCGGGTTCGGCGGCGCAGGCGGCGAGAGCGGACGCGGCCATGGCGAGGGCAGCGAGAGCAGCCGCGAGACGGCCCCTCGAGGAAGCAGGCATGACCGGATCCTAACCGCGCTCGGCACGCGGGCACGTCACGGCGTCGGGCGAGGGTGAAAAGGCGGGTGAAATACCCGTTTGACGCGGCTCGGCGCGGGACGCGGACGAGAGCCTGAACTGTCCTCCCCGCCCGACGGAGGACCACTCGCCCTGTTCTCGCGCGCTCGCCCGAGACTCTGCCGGAGGACCGTCATGCCCACTGCCCCTGCCCGCCCCAGACATGCCCGCCGGCGCCTGCTCGGCGCGGCGATGGCATGGACACTCGCCCTCACCGGCGCAGGTCTCGCTGCCGCGGCTCCCGCATCCGCCGCGCCCGAGGACGAGGTGCGCGGCACCGTCTTCCGCGACTTCAACGGCAACGGCTTCTTCGACACGGGCAACGCCGCGGGCACCGGCCAGGCCAACGACCGCGGCCTCGCGGGCGTCACGGTCACGGTCGTCGACGGCGCCGGCGCCCTGCTGGGTACGACGACCTCCGCGGCCGACGGCACCTACGCGATCGATGCCTCGGACGCGCTGAGCTCCGACGTGCGCGTCGAGTTCTCCGACTGGCCCACCGCCTACGAGCCGAGCGGCACGAGCGCCGCGGGCTCCAACGGCACGAGCGTGCAGTTCGCGAAGGTCGGCCAGTCCGGGGTCGACTTCGCGCTCAACCAGCCGGGCGACTACTCCCAGGCCAAGGCGCCGATCGTCACCTCCATCCAGCGGGCGGGCACCCCGACGACGGCGCAGGGCGGCTCCCCGGCGGCCATCAACGGCGCAGCCATCACGGCGCTGCCGTACGAGGCGAGCTACCGGGGCGCGCAGCCGTCCGGGTTCGCGAACCTGACCACGCTCGCCACGTTCGGTGAGGTCGGCGCGGTCTCGAGCGTCGTCTATCAGGCGCAGTCCAACAGCGTGTTCGCGTTCGCCACCTACAAGCGTCAGAGCGGCCTCGGGTCGCTCGGCATCGGCGGTGTGTACCGCGTCAGCGACGTTCTCGGTGCCGACGGCAAGCCGTCGGATGCAGGCTCCGTCACGCCGTGGCTCGATCTGACCGACCTGGGGATCGACCTCGGTGCGGCAGCGACCAACGCCGCCCGTGGGCTCACCTCCGCGACGACCGCGGCCCACGATGTGGACGGCTTCGAGAAGGCCGGAAAGATCGGCGTCGGCGGCGTCGCCCTCTCGGCCGACGGCTCCACGCTGTTCTTCGTCAACCTCCACGACAAGAAGCTGTACTCGATCGACGTCTCCGACCCGGCCGTGACGCCGACGACCTACGCATCGTGGGACCTCGGTCTCGGCGACGGTCAGCGTCCCTGGGCCGTGACGGTGCACGGCGGTTCGATCTACGTGGGCTACGTCGACTCCGGCGAGACCGCAGCCGGCCCGCGGCCCGGGCTCTCCGCCGCCGCCGCGGACATGTCGCTGCACGTGCTCGCCACGCCCGCGAATGCACCCGGCGCGTGGACCGAGGTCCTCTCCTCGTCGCTGGGCTACGCCAAGGGCGACGTCGCGCTGGGCGCGCTCAGCACGCAGGCGAAGCGCTGGAACACGTGGACCGACACGTGGACGTGGACGGGGGGCTCGGTCAGCGAGCCCAACGGAGGCTGGCACATCTACCCCCAGCCGATCCTGTCGAGCCTGTACTTCGACGACGAGGGCTACCTGAGCCTTGCTCTGCTCGACCGCACCGCGATCCAGGGCGGCAACCGCAACTGGGGCACGGTGAGCACCGGATCCTACGAGACCGCATCCGGTGGCGACCTGCTGATCGCGGCGCCCAGCGGAGCGGGCTTCGTCATGGAGAACAACGGCGTGGTGGGCACGCGCACCGCGGCCGTGGGCGCGACGCCCGAAGGACCCGGCGGGCGCGAGTTCTACGACGACCGCCAGAACCTCGGCAGCGGCACATACCACCGCGAGAACTCGCTCGGCTCCGTCATCGGCATGCGGGGTACCGGTGAGGTCGTCGCGACGACCTACGACCCGCTCGGCGGCATCCGCCTGGCGGGACTCCAGTGGTTCAACCAGACCAACGGGCGTTCCCTCTCCGGCTACGAGCAGACCCTCGACGGCGGCGGCTCGGCTTCGTCCGACGGCACGTTCCAGAAGGGCGGCGGCCTCGGTGCCGTGGCCCTGGTGGCCCGCGAGGCGCCGGTCGAGATCGGCAACCGGGTCTGGTTCGACGCCGACCAGGACGGCATCCAGGATGCCGACGAGCCCTCCGTGGCGGGTGTCACGGTCGAGCTCCGCGACAGCACCGGATCCGTCGTCGCGACCAAGGTCACCGACGAGAACGGCGAGTACTACTTCCGCTCCGACGCCGACGGATTCACCCCCTCGGGCGACTACACGGTGACGTTCGTGAAGCCCACCTCGGGCACCATGGACCTGCGCGGACCCCACGCGACGAGCTTCGGCGACGTGCGCTGGCAGGATGCGTCCTTCACGCAGACCGCCGTCGGCGGTGACCCTGCCGTCGACTCCGATGCGAACGCATCCGGCACCGCCTCGGTTACGATCGACGGGCCCGGGTACAACGACCACAGGATCGACGCCGGGTTCGTCGCGAACGTGCCGTTCACGGTCGAGAAGGACATCGACGCCTCGGGTGCGGCGGCAACAGCCGGGCAGCAGTTCACGATCGATCTCGCCGCGCGCGACTTCCGTGGCGGATCCCTTTCGCCCCCGCTCACGCAGAACAGCGTGACCCTTGAAGCGGGTGAGGTCTCGGGCACGTTCACCGTGCCCGTCGGAACCCGCATCAAGCTCTCGGAGAGCGACCCGAAGGTGAAGTCCTACACGGTGACCGGGGCGGGCGCGGCGGATGCCGACGGCTATCGTGCGCTCACCGGCACCGGGACGACCCTCGCGCTCGTCGTGACCAACACGCTCTTCGCGCCCGGCACGATCACCGTGACGAAGGAGACCGAGGGTGATGTCGCCCTGGCGAGCCCGGAGCTGCGCGACGCCGTCTTCACCGTGGCCTACGCCTCGGCGGCCGGCAGCGGCACGCTCGAGTTGAAGAGGTCCGACTGGAAGGCGACCACTCCGCCGCTGCCCTACGGCACGGTCGTGACCCTCAGCGAACCGAACATCAGCGGTGCCGACCCGAGCGTCGCTTTCGACACACCCAGGTGGAGCTCCGGCGGCAACGGCGACGGCACGGCGACCGTGACGATCGGTGACGGTGCCGACACCTCATTGACCCTCACCAACCCGACCACGCGACTGACCGGGACGTTCTCGGTCACGAAGGACGTCACCGGACCCGGCGCCACTCGGGTGCCCTCGACGACGAGCTTCGTCGCGCAGTACTCCACCGACGGCGGAACGACCTGGACCGACCTGGCCGAGGTCGTGGACGGCGGCTCTGTCTCCGGTCCCGTGTCGCTGCCGACCGGCTCCACGGTGCTGCTGCGGGAGAAGACGCCTCCGGCGCTGCCCGATGTCGAGTGGGGGCAGGTCGCCTTCTCCGGCACCGGCGTCGTCGACAACGCCGACGGGACCGCGACGGTGACCATCGGCGACGGCACCACCGTGCAGGTGACCATGCAGAACCCGACGACACCGCTCAACGGCCAGTTCTCGGTGACCAAGAACGTGACCGGGCCCGGGACGACGCTCCTCGATGCCGACACCACGTTCGACATCGACTACACGTGGTCCGGTGGCGACGGCACCCTCACGGTGCACAACGGTGAGACGGCCACCTCGCCGGCGCTGCCGACGGGCACCGTCGTGACCGTGACCGAGGTCGCGCCGACGACGGGACTGCCCGCGGGGGCTGCCTGGGGCACGCCCACGCTGACGGTCGACGGCACTCCCGCGACCAACGGCTCGACCCTCACGATCGGCGACGCCACGACCATCGCCGTCGTGGTCACCAACCCCACCACCGTCACGCCCTCCGTCGAGATCCGCAAGGGCGACGGTGACCGGGCGACGGCCGCCATCGTCCACGAGGCCGACAGCGTCACGGACGGCCAGGTGTACGGCCTGGACGAGTCTCGCAGCGTCGTGTTCCGCGTCGTGAACACCGGTCCCGAGCCGCTGCGCAAGGTGGCGCTCACCGACGCCACGGTCGCCGGAGGCGCCGTGACCCAGCTGAGCTTCGCCTTCCCCGACGGATCGACGACGGCGGCGAACTACGACGCTGCCACCGGAGTCTGGAGCGCTGCGTGGGCGAACACGTTCGCACCGGGAACCACCGAGTGGGCGGTCGGCGATGTGATCGTCGGAACGGCCGTACTCACGCCGGGCGTCGGCGACGGCGCACACCAAGACGTCGCCACGGTCTCGGCCGAGGGCGCCCTCTCCGGCCAGCCGGTCGACGACGAGAACGGGTACAACGCCTTCACCGGTGCGATCCAAGTGATCAAGTACGACGGCAACCTGCCCGACCCGGCGGTCAAGGACGCGACCGACGAGTGGATCGTGCCCGCGAAGCCGCTGCTCTCGCCCGCGCAGGACGCGAACACCGAGGACACCGCGGTGACCTACCCGGTGCTCACGCCGCAGAAGGTGCGGTGGGTCGTCACCAACACGGGTGACACCTGGCTGACCGACCTCTCACTTGTCGATCTCACCCAGGACGGCCCCGCCGTGGGCGACGACTGGACGGCGGACCTGTCCGGCGTCGGCGGCCCCGCGGACTACTCGTTCACGAGGGACGGCAACTGGCAAGGGCTTCTCGCTCCCGGCGCGTCGTTCTTCGCCGAGGGCACGCTGACGCTGCCCGCCTCGACCACGCACGCCGACCAGGTCACGGTCGTCGGCACCGTCGTGGTGCCGGCGACGGATGCGGACGGCACACCGACCGATGAGCCCGCCACCTCCGGCGGCACGCCGGTCACGGCCAAGCGCGATGACGGCACCCCGTTCACCGTGACCGACGAGGATCCGTTCCACGCCGAGACCGGTGTCGGCCCCATCGTCGACATCCAGAAGGGTGACGGGTCGGGGACGACCATCGCCCACGAGGCCGACACGATGACCGACGGCGAGGCCTACACGCCCGGCGAGACGCGCACGATCGTGTTCCGTTCCACCAACACCGGCGACGAGCCGCTCGTCGAGGTGGAGCTCGGGGATGTCACCATCGCCGGCGGTGCCGTGGTCTCGATGAGCTGGACCCTGCCCGACGGCACGCCGCTGCCGGCGACGCAGGATCCCGCCACCGGTGCCTGGTCGGCATCGTGGGCAGGGCCGTGGCAGCCCGGTGACGTGATCACCGGTACGGCGTCGCTCACCCTCGGCGCGGCCTCCGAGGCCCATGTCGACCGTGCGAGTGTCGACGCGGTCGGTCAGCTCTCCGGCATCCCGGTCGCGGACTCGAACGACTACAACGCCTTCACGGGTGCCATCCAGGTGATCAAGTACGACGGCAACAAGCCCGACCCGGCCATCACCGACGACTCGGGGGCGTGGATCACTCCCGCCAAGCCGCTCGCGGATGCTGCACAGGATGCGAACGACGCCGACCACGCCGTCGAGTACCCCGTCGGTGTGGCCGAGCCGGTGCGCTGGGTGGTCACGAACGCCGGGACCACGTGGATGACCGACATCACGTTGACGGATACGACGGATGCGGGCCCCGCGATCGGCGCCGACTGGACGGCCGACCTGTCGGCCTTCGGCGGCCCGGCCGACTACTCCTTCGCCGAGAGCGGACCGTGGCGCGGACTGCTGCCGCCCGGTGCGTCGTTCTTCGCGCAGGGAACCCTGACGCTGCCGGCCGAGCAGTCGCACGCGGACACGGTCGACGTCGCCGGCACGGTCGTGGTGCCGGCGGTCGGAACCGACGGCGTGACCCCGAACGGTCAGCCGCTGATCGTGAACGGCGATGCCGTGCGCGCCTCCGTGCCCGATGCGTCCGACCCGACCCAGCGCGTCCCGTTCGTGCTCGCCGACGACGATCCCTTCCACGCCCGCACGGGTGTCGGCCCCTATGTCGACATCGAGAAGGGCGACGGCGAGGGGACGACGATCGCGAACGACGCCGACACGATGGCCGACGGCCAGAACTACGAGAACGGCGAGACCCGCACGATCGTGCTGACGGTGGCCAACACCGGTGACGAGGACCTGCATCGCGTCGTGCTGCGTGATGAGAACCTCTCGGGTGCGGCCATCCAGTCGCTGGTGTGGACGCTGCCCGACGGTTCGACGCTGCCCGCAACGCAGCAGGACTCCGTCTGGAGCGCGCGCTGGGAGCAGACGTTCTCCGGCGACGCCGTGTGGCATCCGGGCGAGGTCATCACCGGTTCCGCGACCCTCACCCTCGACGGGGGAGAGCCGCACGTCGACCGGGCGGTGGTCGAGGCCGAAGGTGTTGCCAGCGGCATCCCGGTGACCGATCGCGACGACTACAACGCGTTCACATCCGGCATCCAGGTGATCAAGTACGACGGCGACAAGGCCGACCCCGCGGTGAAGGATGCCTCGGGCGCCTGGGTCGTGCCCACGAAGCCGCTCATCGACGCCGCCCAGGACGCCAACGACCGCGACCATGCGGTGAAGTACGAGGCGGGCAGCGTGCACAAGGTGCGCTGGGTCGTCACGAACACCGGCTCGACGTGGCTGACGGCGATCGACCTGACCGACGCCACCGCGAACGGGCCCGACGTGGAGCGCTGGAGTGCCGACCTGTCGGCGTTCGGGGGACCCGCGGCGTACGACTTCGTCGCCAGCGGAACCTGGCACGGAATGATCCCGCCCGGTGCGTCCTTCTTCGCGGAGGGCACCCTGCGCCTCGGCGAGGGCATCACTCATGCCGACACGGTCAGCGTCGGCGGCACCCCCGTGGTGCCTGCCACCGACAGCAACGGTGTGCCCACCGGGCAGCCGCAGGTCGACGGTTCGGGCACGCCCGTCCCGGTGACCGACGCGTCGGGAGCGCCCGTGCGACTGACCGACAGCGACCCCTTCCACGCCTATGCGCCGGGAGCGCTGGCGGTCACCGGAATGACCCTGTCGATCACGGGGGCGGTGCTGAGTGCGCTGCTGCTGATGACGATCGGTCTGATGGCGTTGCTCGTGGCTCGTAGGCGGCGTACCGCCCGCGCCTGACCCGGTCGCCACCCCGCCCCGCGGGGTGGCGACGCCGAGCCGACATGTCACACCCGGTGAGTGAACGCCCGCCCCTGTCCGCTGACGCGGACGGGGGCGTCGGCGTGTGTTCGGCGCCCGCATCCGCCCCGCGCGTCCCCATCGCCGTAAGGTGGAGCCGGCGGCGGGATGCCCGACACCCGGAACCGTCGCCGGAGACGACCCGATGAGCCTGTCCGCTGTGCCGCGCGCCGGTGTCGGCGTCCTCGCGCGACCCCGCCTGGTGGCCGTGCTCGATGACGCGGCGCCGCTGGTCGTCCTGCACGCCCCCATGGGCTACGGCAAGACGGTCGCGATGGCGCAGTGGGCCCGCAGCACCGGCAGCCGCGGCGTCTGGATGCGGGTGCGCGACGGCGGCGGGGAACCGCGCCCCTTCGTGCAGCAGCTCGCCGCGCAGCTCGCGGATGCGGGTCTGCTCGACGAGGGCAATCCGCTGCGCACCGCGGCGGAGACGCTCGCCGTCGACGACGACCCGTGGGGGCTGCTCGCTCGAGGGCTCCGGCGTCAGCCCGGCCCGCTCGCGGTCGCCCTCGACGACGGCGACCGACTCTCGGAGGCGACCGTGCGGGGCCTGCTCGAGGTCCTTGCCGACGTCCCCGAGCTCGTCGTGCGCGTCACGGTCCGTCGTGCATCCCTCTTCACCGAACCGAGCCTCGCGGTCCTCGTCGACGCCGTCATCGTGGGCAGGGAAGAGCTGGCGCTCACCGCATCCGAGGCGCTCGAGCTCGCCGGCGACGCGGCGGCCGCCGACCAGATCGTCGCAGCCGGCGGCGTGCCCGCCCTCGCGCGCATGCTCACGCTCGGCGACGTCGGCGCCTCGACGGGCGCGAACGTGGAGCAGGCCGCCCGTTCGTTGCTGCGGCTGCGCGGCGGGAACTGGGACGACGCGTTCGTGGGGTTCCTCCAGACGGTGGCCATCGCCGATGCGCTCGACGTCCGTCTGGCCGAGGCGATCTCCGGTCGCTCCGACGCTCTGCGGTTGCTCGAGACGGCGGAGGCGGAAGGGCTCGGCTCCTGGGAGACGCCGGGGGAGCGTGACTCCTCCGCCGTGTTCGTCTTCTCGCCGTTCCTGCGCCTCGCGGCGGAGGAGAGCCTGCGGCGCGAGCGCTCGCGCCCGGAGGTGCGCGAGATCGTCCGCCGCGTCGCCCGCTGGGAGCTGGAGCGGGGTCTCGCGTTCTCGGCGCTCCGGCGCGCGGTGGAGATCGACGACGCCGCTCTCATCGACGACGTGATCCGGCGTCACTGGAACGAGCTGCTGACGTACCGGGGCCGGCTGACGGAGCTCTTCGCCCACGTACCGCTGCTGTCGCTGCGCACGAGGCCCCTCGTCGCCATGGTGCTCGCCATCGTCGCGAACGCCAGCGGCACCCAGCGTCTGCGAGCCCTCGAGTACTTCGGTCTGGCCGTCTACGGTGCCCGGATGCAGCGGGCCACCGCGCCGGGCCCCGACCGCGTGCTGCTGCGCGCGATCGAGACGGCCTCCTATCGCGTCTCGGGTCGTTCCGGAGCGCTGGCCGCGGCGCGCGACGGCTACCGCGCACTGCAGGAGATGGATGCGGCCGAGCGCGACGGGCTCGGCCGCAACGAGCCGACCGTCTACAACCAGATCGGCACCTCGCTGTTCTACGGCGGACTCACGGCGGAAGCGCTCGACTGCTTCCGTCGCTCGACGGCGGTCAGCGACACGAAGGGGCTGTTCGCGGGTCTGCAGGGGCTCGCCCTCACGGCGGGCACGCTCGCTGTCGCGGGCGAGGTCGAGGAGGCCCGCGAGACCATCGAGGAGGCGCTCTCACGCACCTGGCCCGAGCGGTGGATCGACGGCTACCCGGGGAGCTTTCTCCAGCTGGCCCGCGGCTTCTCGGCCCTCGAAGACGGCGACCCGGATGCAGCGGACGCCGCCATCCGCGTTCTCGATCCGCATCGCGCGACGATCGAGCACTGGCCGCTGCTGACGCACGTCGACGTTCTCATCGCCCTCGCGCGCGGGCGGGTCGGGGCGGCCCACGCTCTCCTGGCCAACGCGCTGCGCACGCAGCAGGCGCGCCACGCGACGAGCGAGCTGACGCTGAGTCGGCTGCGCCACACGCGCGCGCTCGTGCTGCTCGCGGCGGGAGATGCTGCCGGGGCCGAACGGGCCGTGACGAAGGAGAAGGAGCCCGTGCGGCGCGGGGTGAGCCTCGGGCGCATCGCGCTGGCCGCCGGCGATGTGGAGGGTGCCGTGCGCGTGCTGCAGGCGTCGGCGGGCATGGCCGCATCGCCGCGCATCGACACCGAGCACCTCGCCCTCACCGTCGGCGCACTCGCTCTGGCGGGCGGCGACACGGACGCGACCAGGCGGATGCTGGAGCGTCTCACCACGGTGCTCGATCAGCGTGGTCTGCTGGTGCCGTTGGCGATGGTGCCGACCAACGCGCTCGAGGCGATCGCCGAGATCGCGGTCGATCCGCACGCCCAGGACCTGATCGCACGCGCGCAGCGGATCGGCATGGTCCCGGCGACTCGTCGTCGTGTGCAGCTGACTCCTCGCGAGATCGCGGTGGCCGACGAACTGACCCGCAGCGAGTCGGTGGCCGAGATCGCGGCCGCGCTGGTCGTCTCCCCGAACACCGTGAAGTCGCAGCTGCGCAGTCTCTACCGCAAGCTCGGTGTCAGCTCGCGCGCGGATGCCCTTCGTGCGCTCGCGGCGCTGGATCTTCTGGGCTCGCAGCAGTGACGGGACGGCGGGCGTAGGGAGCGACGAGCCGCAGCAGCACCAGCGCGAGGACCGCCACCGCCGCCGCGGTCGCGTACAGCGCGACGTAATCGCCGCCGCGGCCACCGAGCGGGTCGCCGCCCGTGGCCAGAAGCGCTGCGGCCGCGAGCGGCCCCACGACCTGCGGGATGGTCTCCGTCGCGTTCAGGACCCCGAGGTAGGCGCCCGTGCGCTCGGCGGGGATCGTGCGCAGCGCGAGCGCGAAGTCGACCGCGAAGAAGGTGCCCATGGCGAGCCCGCCCACGAGCGCGCTCGTCCAGAGCTGGACCGGCTCCGCGGCGAACGCGCGCAGCAGAGCGGCCGCGATGAGACCGACGATGGCGGCCGCGAGGAACGGTCGATAATCGCCGCGGCGACCGGCGAGCAGCCCCATCGTGACGGCGGCCACCACGATGGCGCCGCCGCCGAGCACGGTGGACAGCGAGGTGACGCTCGTGGCCGATGCCTGATCGCGGAGCATGCGGTCCATCACGAAGTAGAGGGTGAAGGCGGTGGTGAGCGAGAACGCCGACTGCAGCAGGAGTCGCTGCACCCAGACGACGGCGAAGCCGGGCGCGATGGCGAAGCGCGATGCCCGCACCGGACGCGCCGGCACATCGGCGCCGTCGACGACGGCATCCGGAACGAACAGGACGCACAGGACGACCGCGATGACCGCCGCGGCGGGCATGATCGCCGACGCGAGCACCAGCTGGGTCGGAAGGGTCGCGGCGATGACGAGTGGCGGGACCGTGCCGACGAAGGCCGCGGCCGCGAAGATCCCCGACGCTCCCGCCCGCCAACGCTCCTGGACCGTGTCGGCGAGCTGGGCGGCCGCGGTGGCGAGCACGGCGTTGTAGCAGATCTGCATCCCGATCCAGGCGAACACGACGGTGACCAGGTCGTTCGCGCTCAGCAGCCACCAGGTCGCCAGCGGGCCGGTGACGGCTCCCGCCAGCATCCAGGGACGCCGCCTGCCCCACCGGGCACGCGTGCGGTCCGAGAGGAACCCGACGAGCGGGTTCGCCACGATCGCGGCGAACGCACCCGCGGCGATGACGGCGGCGAGCGTGCCGGCGCGCTCGGCGGCGGGCACGAGCTCGGCCACCCGCACCGGGAGACCGACGACCGCGGGGGCGGTGAGGGCTCCGAGGGCGGCGAGGTTGACGGCGGCGAGAAAGGGGACGGTGCGCAACCCGCGGGCGGGGACGACGGCGTCGGGCATCACAGCCTCACGTTACGGAACGCCTTCGGCCTCGGGCCGCATCGGAACCGATCTGTGGACGGATGGTCCACGGCTCACGCCGGGCCGGCTGCACGCTCCGCCCACCAGGCGGGGAGGTAGCAGAGCGCGCCGAACACGCTGAAGCCGCCCGCCACGGCGAAGGCGACGCCGGTGCCGGTGTGCTCCGCCAGTGCGGTCAGGGCGAGCAGACCCGCGCTGTACACGCCGCCGGAGACCATCGCATTGGCGGAGAGCACGCTGGCGCGCGTGCCCGCGTCGGCCTGCCGGTGCAGCAGCGTGTTGTGCATGGGTCCGGCGGCGCCGTGCGACAGGTACGCGGCGCCGTAGGCGGCGAGCAGGCCCACGGGGCCGGCGACGAGACCCATGACCACGACGAACGCCCCGTTCAGGACGCGGGCGAGCGCCGCCGTGACCGCGACGCCCCACCGTCTGGCCGCGCGCCCCGCGAGGAGCGAGCCGAGCGCGAAGAGTCCCCAGGCGGCGGCGGACGCGGGACCGAACAGTGCGCCCGCCGCATCCTCGCCGCCGGCGAGCTCCGCCAGCCGCACCGGCGTGAGGGTCTCGAACGCGACCATGGCGACGGCCCAGAAGACCTCCACCGCCAGCAGCGCCCTGAGGATCGGGGAACGGCGGACCAGGCGCAGTGCGCCGCGCAACCCCGACGAGCCGGTGGCGGAAGCGCCCGTCCGTCGGCGCGGGCGTGCCGGCTCGACGACGAGGATCGCCGTGATCACGACGCCCACCGCCGACAGCGTGAGGCTCACGAGGAACGGCAGGACCAGTGCCGAGGTGTCCGCCAGCGGTGCCCACGCCACGAGAAGGCCGCCCCCGAGCGCTCCCGCCGCGATCGAGACGCCGAGCACGGTGGCGGCGCGGGCGAGTCCCTGCTCCACGGGGGCGGCGGGGTCGTCGGCGTGGGCCGCGTCGACGTACCAGGCCTCGAGCGGGCCGGAGTCGAGCGTGCGGAACACGCCCTGCAGGAGCATCGCGACAGCGAACGC
Organism: Microbacterium sp. KU4F; assembly: GCF_056868075.1. Lineage (NCBI taxonomy): Bacteria > Bacillati > Actinomycetota > Actinomycetes > Micrococcales > Microbacteriaceae > Microbacterium > Microbacterium sp. KU4F. Next base: position 2,876,688 of record NZ_CP200324.1, read on the forward strand.
GGCCACATCCTGTGCGAGCACGAACAGCACGGTCGACGAGAGACCGATCATCGCCGCGATCAGCAGCACGGGGCGGCGCCCCAGAACGTCCGCCAGACCCCCCGTGGGCAGCTCCAGCACGAGCGCGACGATACCCTGCACCGAAAGGATGGCGCCGACCTCGACGAGGCTGAGCCCCCGCTCCAGCGGCAGGAGCGCGGTGAGTCCGAAGGTGACGCCGACCGGCAGCCAGCGCAACGCGGTGAGCCAGAGCAACCGGCGCTCGGCAACGGCCGCGGTGATCACTCGTCGTCCAGATCGAGGGGCCTCGCGAAGGCGCTGACATGGATGCGGCGTGCCCGCGGGTCTGCCGCGCCCGCATCGCGGTAGCGCGCCATGAGCTCGGCGAGCTCGGCGGAGAAGGCGGCGGTCTGTTCGGGTGTCACAGTCAGCAAGCCGTCGGACAGGCCCAGGACGTCGACCCATTCCGCGGGCCAGTGCTCGGCCGCATCCAGCCAGCGCTCGGCGCCCGCCGCGAACTGACGCACGTAGTCGCGACTCAGCCACGCCAGAGCCGTCCGGGCATCCTCGTCGCCGGCGAAGTCGGAATCGACCCACGAGTGGCGCTCGCTCGCCGCACGCCACTCGCGTCGGCGCCCCTCGCCCTCGCCGGTGTCGGTCACGAGTCCCACGTCGCCGAGGGCGCGCAGGTGGTAGCTCGTCGCGCCCGAGTTGGTGCCCAGTGCGGCAGCGAGCTCGGTCGCGGTCGCCGGGCCGTGGGTGCGCAGACGGCTGAGGATGCGCGAACGCAACGGGTGAGCGAGTGCGCGCACGGCCCGGCTGTCGAGGCGGATGGTGTTGTCGCGGCGAGGCTCTTCCATACCGCGACTCTAGTCATGCACAGTTTCTATGCACAAGTGTTATGCAACATGAAGGCGGTCGAGCTCGGGAAGCGGATGCGGGGCGCGGGGGCCCGGCGTGCTAAGCTTTTCGTTTGGTGCCGCATCCCTGCTGGTCGGTGCCACGAACGTGAGCCCTCCACTGGCGTCTTCTCTCGCGAGAAGCACCCCGGAGCGGGATTCACGAACCTCTCCGTTCGATCAAGAAAGCAGCACTAACGTGACGCGCACTTTCACCCCCAAGGCTGGCGAGATCCAGCGCGAGTGGCTGGTCATCGACGCGACCGACGTCGTCCTCGGACGCCTCGCTTCGCACGCGGCCACCCTTCTCCGCGGCAAGCACAAGCCCACCTTCGCCAACCACGTCGACACCGGTGACTTCGTCATCGTCATCAACGCCGACAAGGTGGCCCTCACCGGGCAGAAGCTCGAGCAGAAGAAGGCTTACCGCCACTCCGGTTACCCGGGCGGCCTCAAGTCCGTCACCTACTCGGAGCTGCTCGAGAAGAACCCCGTCCGCGCAGTGGAGAAGGCCATTCGCGGCATGCTCCCCAAGAACAGCCTGGGTCGCCAGCAGCTCTCGAAGCTGAAGGTCTACCGCGGTGCGGAGCACCCGCACGCCGCGCAGCAGCCCACGGCTTACGCCTTCGACCAGGTCGCCCAGTAAGCGCCGCTCAGACTAAGGACACTCTCGTGGCGAACACCGAAGAAACCTCCAACTACTCCACCGAGACCCCCACGGACGTCGCTGCCGTCGTCGCCGAGCGCCCCGTGCTCTCGGTCCCCGGCGCAGCCGTCGGCCGTCGCAAGCAGGCCATCGCCCGCGTGCGTCTGGTTCCGGGCTCGGGAACGATCACCATCAACGGCCGCACGTTCGAGGACTACTTCCCGAACAAGCTGCACCAGCAGCTCGTGACCGACCCGTTCACGCTCCTCAACCTCACCGACGCGTACGACGTCATCGCGCGCATCCACGGTGGCGGCCCCTCGGGCCAGGCCGGTGCGCTGCGCCTGGGCATCGCCCGCGCGCTGAACGAGATCGACGTCGAGAACAACCGCCCGACCCTCAAGAAGGCCGGCTTCCTCTCGCGCGACGCTCGTGTGAAGGAGCGCAAGAAGGCTGGTCTCAAGAAGGCCCGCAAGGCTCCTCAGTACTCGAAGCGCTGACACGCCGGATGGCGTTGTTCGGTACGGACGGCGTGCGGGGGCTGGCCAACGGCCCCCTCACCGCCGATCTGGCGCTTTCCCTGGCCCAGGCGACCGCTGTCGTCCTGGGCCAGGGCCGTTCCGCGGAAGCCCGCCGCGCGGCGGGCAAGCGGCCCACCGCGGTCGTCGCGCGCGACCCGCGGATCTCGGGGGAGTTCCTGGCGGCTGCCGTCGCCGCGGGCCTCGCCTCCTCGGGAGTCGACGTCCTGGATGCCGGCGTGCTGCCCACACCCGCCGCAGCCTTCCTCATCGGCGACATCGACGCCGATTTCGGAGTGATGGTCTCGGCGTCGCACAACCCCGCTCCCGACAACGGCATCAAGATCTTCGCGCGCGGCGGCGTCAAGCTGCCCGACGCCGTCGAGCAGCGCATCGAGTTCGCGCTCGCCGGTCCCAAGCTCCAGCCCACGGGTGCCGAGGTCGGCCGCATCCGTCGCTTCGCCGACGCGGAGGACCGCTACGTCGTGCACCTGCTGCAGTCGCTGCCGCACCGTCTCGACGGCCTGCACGTGGTGCTCGACTGCGCCCACGGCGCGGCTGCGGGCGTCTCTCCCGAGACGTTCCGGGACGCGGGTGCGCGCGTGACCGTGATCGGTGCCGACCCCGACGGGCTCAACATCAACGACGGCGTCGGCTCGACGCATCTCGATCATCTGGCGGCCGAGGTGCTGCGCGTGGGAGCCGACCTCGGCATCGCGCACGACGGCGACGCCGACCGTTGCCTCGCCGTGGATGCGGGCGGGCGCGTGATCGACGGTGATCAGATCATGGCGATCCTGGCGGTGTCGATGCGTGATCGCGGTGTGTTGCGCCACGACACGCTCGTCGCCACCGTGATGAGCAACCTCGGGCTTCACCGGGCGATGGCCGCCAACGGCATCCGCGTCCTCCAGACGGCCGTCGGCGACCGATACGTGCTGGAGGAGATGAACGCCGGCGGATACGCGCTGGGCGGCGAGCAGTCGGGTCATGTGATCATGAGCGACTTCGCGACCACCGGCGACGGCCTGCTGACGGGACTGCACCTGATGTCAGAGATGGCGCGTCAGGGGCGCTCGCTGGCCGAGCTCGCCTCGGTGATGACCGTCTTCCCGCAGGTGCTCATCAACGTCAAGGACGTCGACCGCACACGCGTCGCCGATTCGGGTGTCGCCGAGGCCGTCGCCGAGGCGGAGGCCGAGCTCGGATCGAGCGGGCGGGTGCTTCTGCGCGCGTCCGGCACGGAACAGCTCGTGCGCGTCATGGTCGAGGCGGAAGACGCCGAACAGGCCGAGCGGATCGCACAGCGACTGGCAGCCGCGGTGCGCGAGCGTCTCGCGCTCTGAGGCGTCTCACTTGCGCGGCACACGCGCGACGAGCTCAGCCCCAGACTCCGTCGGGAGGAGTTCGAGGCGTCCGCCCAGACCGCCCAACCGGTCGGTGAGGCGGCGCAGTCCGCTGAGAACCGCGCTCGGGTCCACCCCGATGCCATCGTCACGCACGCTGAGGGTGACCTCGTCGATCCCGACGTGCAGCACGGTGTCGATTCGCCCCGCGAGCCCGTGTCGCAGCGCGTTCGACACCCCCTCCTCCGCGACGCGCACGAGCGCGAGGCGGCGAGCCAGGTCGAGCTCGGGCTCGGCCCCGGAGGGGACCACGACGAAGGAAGCGTCGATTGCGGCCGGGATGCGCGAGACCAGCGCCCTGAGTGCGGCGACGAGTCCTCGATCGATGCCCTCCGGGTAGAGGGTGGCGCTCACGGCACGCAGCTCGTTCTCGCGCAGGGCATCGAGCTCCTGCCCGATCCGATCGATTCGGGTGCGCTCGGGCCCGTCGAATCCGCGGGCCAACGCGCGCAGGTCGGCCTGCAGCATGACGACGCGTCCCTGCAGGGTGCCGTGGAGGGTATCCGCGATCTCCCGCCGCATGTGCAGCCTTCGTCCTGCAGGGCGGCCAAGGCCGCCGTCGCCTGTGCGGCCTGGGCGAGTCGCGTGCGCTCGGACTCCCGGGCACGGCGCCGCGACCCCACGCTCTGCAGGGCGAACACGAAGGTCACCGACATGAGCAGCGTCGCGATGGCCGCATCCGCGAGCGTGAGCATCACAGAGGGATAGATTCCGACGAGGATCTGCGCGGCGGCACGGCACGCCGCCGCGAACCCCGCGCAGCCGACGACCATCGCGATGCGAACGACCCCCGTGCGGCAGATGAGGCGCGCGCGGCTCGCGAGGAGCGTTGCGATCGCGACGCCGCAGAGGTTGATCGCCACCCGGATGACGAGATCGACGAACGGCGATGCGTCGGTGCCGCGCAGCGACACCGCGTTGACTCCGAGCAGGAGTACGGCCTGAGCGCTGATGGCCAGCGAGAGGGTGCCGCCCAGGCTTAGGGCGACGAAGGAGAACTGCCGCTGATCGGCGGCGCGATCCACAAGAGCGATGTCGCTCGCGGGATCTGCGCTCACGCGCTCTCCTCGAGGAAGATGCGCACGGCGCTCACGCGCGGATTCCGCTCCGCATCGCCGCCGAGTCCGAGTGAGTTGTAGACGGCGTTGACGTGGTTGTCGACGGAGCGGTCGGCGAGGTTGAGTCGACGGGCGATGGCGGTGTTCGTCAGCCCCTCCGCCAGCAGCGTCAGCACCTCGAACTGGCGGGCGCTGAGGGCGGCCAGGCGGCCTCGCGGGCGTGCCCGGCGACGCTCCACGAGTTCGCGATCGAGCACGCTGCGTCCGTTCGCGCTGGCGCGCAGGGCCGACACCAGCGAAGGCGCCGACAGCGCGGAGGTCTTCGAGAGGTAGCTCCACCGACGGCGTTGCTCCTCCGGCACATCCAGCAGGGTGTTCAGCCGGTCCACGGCCGACAGCAGCACGATCGACAGTGAGCTCTGCCGCTCCTGCAGGCGCCGACCCACCTCGATCCCGTCGCCGTCGGGGAGCGTGATGTCCAGCAGCGCGACGTCGAGATCGCGAGGGAAGCCCGTGGTCTCCGCGGCGGAGCTCACGGCGATGACGACCTCGAAGTCGGGGACGGCGCGCAGCAGACCCACGAGCATGTCGCGGTACAGAGGTTGATCCTCGACGAGTGCGATGCGCAGTCTCGCCACAGGGATTCCTTCGCAGACAGGGTGGATTGCGCGCCCGGCGGGTGGGGGATGGGCGCCCCCCGTATCCTATCGGCTCGCCTGGGCGGGCTCAGGCTGTATGACGGGGCTCTCCCGCGGGGCGGGTCAGGCCCATGAGCAGCGACCAGAACGCCAGCGCCGGCAACTCCCAGGGGACCTCCTCGCCGTCGATGCCCTCGCGCAGCACCACGTCGTCGATGCCGTCGATGCCGACGAGGCGCTTGCTGGCCATGCCCTCGATGAGCGAGGCGCCGGCCGCGGCGATCTGCAGCCAGGTGACGCCGGGGACCGGCTCGCGCTCGACGCGGGCGAGAACGCGTTGGTAGATGTCGGCGATCTCGGTCAGGAACCGGGTCTCGCTCGCCGCCAGCGCGCGACGCACCTCCGCCTGCTGGTCGTCGGGGAGCGAGCCCACCGACACGGAGAGCGCCATGTAGTTCTTCCACTCGGTGGAGGCCATCGTGTCGAGCACGTTCTGCCCGATGGCTCGGCGTACGGACTCTTGCAGCACGCGCTCGACGCCCACGGGATCGGGCGCGCCGTTCGCGTCGACCAGATGCTCCGAGTACTGCTCGAAGACCGCGGTCGCGATCTGGATGGTGGCGGCGGAGTATCCGATCGGATGGGGGCCGCGCGGCTCGAGCAGGCGCAGCATGAGGGCGGAGAGGAGCTGGTCCTTGCCGCCGAACGCCGCGAACGCGGAGCTCCGGGGCACACCGACGCGCCGGATGAGCTCCTCCATGTTGAGCTGGTGCAGCCCCACGCTCACGGCGCCGTCCGCGAGGAGATCGGCCGCCGCATCCAGGACACGACGGCGCAGTCGTCACGTGGGATGCGTCTTGCGCGGCCCGTCTGTGACGAATCGTTATGGACTCTGCGTCCAGAGTCTTGTTGTTCGTCCTGAGTTGGCATATTTTCGTTCCTACCGACGGAAGGTCCTGCTCTCGAGATGGCGGCGGCCGCCAATGGGGGGACGTCGGTACCGTGATCCGCGGGTCGGGTGCAGATCGACCCCCCCGCGGATCACGGCGGTCAGTCTATGTTCGCCCCGCCCGTGGGTGCTATGGGTCGTCAGCCCCAGGCCATCGCCTCGATGTAGCGCAGCAGCACGCCCTCGCGCAGAGCCCACGGGCTCACCTCGAGCTCGTCGATGTCGAGTGCGCGCATCGCGGTGTGCAGCACGACTGCCCCCGCCACGATCTGGAAGGTGCGGTCGGGGGTGATCCCGGGCAGCTCCTGCCGGGCGCTGGCGGGAAGTCGCGCCAGACGCGGGATCCACGAGCCGAGCGCCTGTCGCGGCAGCAGCAGTCGCTCGCTGCCAGACCATCCCGGCACGGGGTAGCCGGCGAGGCGGGCGAGCGAGCGGATGGCCTTCGAGGAGCCGGCCACGTGGTCGGGCCGGGCCAGCGCCGCGAACCCGGCTGCCGCGGGCGCGAGCACCTCCTCGGCGTGTGCGCGCAGGCGCTCGACCGCATCCTCCCCGGGAGGATCCTCGGGGAGATAGCCCACCGTCATTCGGCCGGCACCGAGGGGAACGGATGCGGCGAGCTGGGCAGCTCGTCCGCGCCCGCGGCGATCTCCAGCGAGCCGCCGCCGATGTCGAAGAGCAGGATCTGGCCGGCCGACCAGCCGAGCCAGCGTCGGACCGCGAGGAAGGTGAAGCGCGCCTCGTCCTCTCCGCCGAGGACCTGGAGCGGCTGGCCCAGCGCCTCCTCGATCCGGGCGATCACGAGCTCCCCGTTGGTGGCGTCGCGCACCGCGGAGGTCGCCGTCGCGAGCAGCTCGGCGACACCCTCGCGCCTGGCTGTCTCACGTGCCTCGGCGACCGCATCCTCGAGCGCACGGATGCCCTCTTCGTCGATGGCGCCCGTCGGCGTGAGGTAGCGCATGAGGCGCAGCACGGTGCGGTGACTCGTCGTCGCGAGCGGCCTTCCGCCGGGGTGTGCATCCGCCACGAGCAGATGCACGGTGTTGGAACCGATGTCGAGAACTCCGAGCCGCACCCGATGAGAGTAGCGGCGCACACCTTTCCGCGCGCTGCGAGGGGGAACGCCACGCCGGTGCGGCGCCACTACGATGGGCGGGTGCCAGAGGAGACCACCCTGCCGGCGGCGTCAGCCGAGTCGCTGTACCGCGAGATCGACCGCGCCGACTGGGCCCGATTGGCCCGCGGCATGGATCAACCGCTGACCGAGGCCGAGGTCGTGCAGCTGCGCGGGCTGGGCGACATGCTCGATGTCACCGAGGTGCGCGAGGTCTACGTTCCGCTGAGCCGGCTGCTGTCGCTGCGCGCATCCGCCACGAAGCGGCTCGGCGCGGAGGAGAGCACCTTCCTGGGCGAACCCGACGAGACCACGCCGTTCGTGATCGGCGTGGCAGGCTCCGTCGCGGTCGGCAAGTCAACGATCGCCCGGCTGCTGCGCGAGCTGCTGAGCCGCTGGCCGGGCACGCCCCGCGTGGAGCTCGTCACGACCGACGGCTTCCTCTACCCGAATGCGGAGCTGGAGCGGCGCGGGCTGATGGACCGCAAGGGCTTCCCCGAGTCCTACGACCGCCGCGCGCTGATCGCCTTCCTCACGGCGGTGAAGTCGGGTGCCGCCGAAGTTCACGCGCCGTACTACTCGCACATGCGGTACGACATCGTGCCCGACGCGCACACGAGCGTGCACCGGCCCGACGTGGTGATCGTCGAAGGCCTCAACGTGCTGCAGCCGCCGCCCGTCCCGCACGACGTCGCGGTGAGCGACCTGTTCGACTTCTCGATCTACGTGGATGCCGAACCCGATCACATCCAAGGCTGGTACACCGACCGGTTCCTGGCGCTGCGCGATGCCGCATTCAGCAACCCGAACTCGTTCTTCCGGGTTCTCGCGGACATCTCGGACGAAGAAGCGCGCGAGCGGGCCGCGTACTACTGGAACAGCATCAACCTGCCGAACCTCATCGAGAACGTGCTGCCCACGCGTCACCGCGCCTCGCTCGTGCTGCGCAAGGGCGCCTCCCACGCCGTCGAGACGGTGCTCCTGCGCAAGCTCTGACGCCCCGACCCGGGCAACCCTCCGGTGCCCGAGTTGCGTCGCAGTTGCGCAGATGCCACACCTTTCCGCATCCGCCACAGTCATTCACTGGTGCGGATGCGGGAAACTGTCGCCCCTGCGAGAGGCACGCGTCCGGCACCACCGGCCCGGCGCGCGCGGCCCCGACTGGGCCCACGGATTGCACGGCTCGACGCCGGGCGGGTTCACGGCTGCGCTCAACTACGATGGATCGCATGTGTGGCATCGTCGGATATGTCGGCCCTCGGCCGAGCCAGGACATCCTGATCTCGGGTCTGGCCCGTCTCGAGTACCGCGGATACGACTCGGCCGGCATCGCCGTGATCGACGCCGACGGCGACCTGGGGATGCGAAAGCGTGCCGGAAAGCTGAGCGTGCTGCGCGACGACCTCGCGCGCCTGCCGCTCGCGGACGGCACCACCGGCATCGGCCACACCCGCTGGGCGACCCACGGCGGCCCGACCGACGCGAACGCCCATCCGCATCTGGCCGACGACGACAAGCTCGCCGTCATCCACAACGGCATCATCGAGAACTTCGCGGCCCTCAAGGCCGAGCTGGTCAGCGAGGGCTACACGTTCCGCAGCGAGACCGACACCGAGGTGGCCGCTGTCCTGATCGGCCGCGAGTACGCCGCATCCGGCGACCTGATCGCCGCGTTCCGCGCGACCGTCGGCCGCTTCGAGGGCGCCTACACGCTGCTGGCGATGCACAAGGACCACCCCGGACTCGTGGTCGCCGCGCGCCGCAACTCGCCGCTGGTGATCGGCCTCGGCGAGGGCGAGAACTTCCTCGGGTCCGACGTGGCGGCGTTCGTCGAGCACACCCGCAACGCGCTCGCGATCGGCCAGGACGAGATCGTCGCCATCACCCCCGACGGCGTGGAGGTCACGGACTTCGCCGGCAACGTCGTGGAGCCCGAGCCGTTCGAAGTGACCTGGGATGCTGCCGCCGCCGAGAAGGGCGGATGGTCCTCGTTCATGGCGAAGGAGGTCTCGGAGGAGCCCGAGGCTGTCGCCAACACGATCCGCGGCCGCATCCGCGACGGTGTCGTGGTCGTCCCCGAGCTCGACGGACTCGACGAGCTCTTCGCCGACATCGACCGCGTCGTCATCATCGCGGCGGGCACCGCGGCCTACGCCGGGCAGACCGGCAAGTACGCGCTGGAGCTGTGGACCCGCATCCCGGTCGACGTCGAGCTCGCGCACGAGTTCCGCTACCGCGACCCGGTGATCGGCCCGCGCACGCTGGTCGTCTCGATCAGCCAGTCCGGCGAGACCATGGACACCCTCATGGCCGTCAAGTACGCCCGCGAGCGCGGCGCGCGCACGCTTTCCATCTGCAACACGCAGGGTGCCACCATCCCGCGCGAGTCGGATGCGATCGTCTACACGCACGCCGGACCCGAGGTCGCCGTGGCCTCGACCAAGGCCTTCGTCGCCCAGATCACCGCGATCTACCTGCTCGCGCTGCACATCGCGCGCGTGCGAGGGTCGCTGACGGCAGCCGAGATCGCCGACCACGTGCGCGAGCTCGAGTCGGTGCCCGGCAAGATCAGCACCATTCTCGAGACGCAGCAGGAGCGCATCACGCAGCTCGCGCACTGGATGGCAGACACCCGGTCGGTGCTGTTCCTCGGCCGACACGTCGGCTACCCGATCGCGCTGGAGGGGGCGCTCAAGCTCAAGGAGATCTCCTACATCCACGCGGAGGGCTTCGCCGCCGGCGAGCTCAAGCACGGGCCCATCGCGCTGATCGAGCCCGGTCAGCCGGTGTTCGTGATCGTGCCGTCGCCGCGCGAGTCCTCAGTACTCCACGACAAGGTCGTCTCCAACATCCAGGAGATCCGTGCGCGCGGCGCCCGCGTCATCGTGATCGCGGAGGAGGGCGACGCGAGCGTCCTGCCGTTCTCCGACGAGGTGCTGCACATCCCGCTCGCGGGCCCGCTGTTCGAGGCGCTGCTCGCGGTCGTCCCGCTGCACATCTTCGCGATGGGCCTCGCCACGGCGAAGGGCCTGGATGTCGACCAGCCGCGCAACCTGGCCAAGTCGGTCACGGTCGAGTAAGGGCCACACTTCTGCGCATACGCGCCTGTGATGAACAGGCGCGTATGCGCATTCCTGTGGCGGGTGCGCATGCGCGACGCAACTCGGGCGTCCCGGGGCGCGGATAGGGTGGCGGATGCGGGGAGCCGCCGCATCCGGGAGGGCACATGATCGTCGGAATCGGCGTCGACCTGGTCGACGTGCCGCGCTTCGAGCGCACGCTCGCGCGCACGCCCGGCCTGCTGACGCGCCTCTTCTCACCCGCCGAGCGCATGCTGAAGCCGCGCTCGCTCGCCGCGCGCTACGCCGCCAAGGAGGCGCTGATCAAGGCGCTCGGCGGATCGGACGGCGTGCACTGGGTGGAGATCGAGGTGGCGTCGGAGCCCTCCGGACGACCGATCTTCGCGCTGACCGGCTCTACGGCCGAGGTCGTCGCGGCGCGCGGCATCGTGGCCGTGCACCTGTCGATGAGCCACGATGCGGACCTTGCGACGGCGTACGTCGTCGCCGAGGCGGCACCGGCATGATCACGCGCGTCGCCGTCTACACGGGCTCCGCCCTCGGCGTCTCGCCGGCCCACGCGCAGGCCGCGGCCGCGGTGGGCGAGGCGCTCGCCGTATCCGGCATGGGGCTCGTGTACGGCGGCGGGCGGGCCGGACTCATGGGTGTCGTGGCGGATGCCGCCCTCGCCGCGGGCGGCGAGGTTCACGGAGTGATCCCGCAGGCCCTGGTGGATGCGGAGCTCGCCCACCCCGGCCTCACCCGGCTCGAGATCGTGGCCGACATGCACGAGCGCAAGATGCGGATGGCGGAGCTCGCCGATGCGTTCGTGGCCCTGCCTGGCGGGGCCGGAACGCTCGAGGAGCTCTTCGAAGCGTGGACCTGGCTGCAGCTGGGTCTGCACCGCAAGCCCGTCTCGCTCTACGACGTCGACGGTTTCTGGGCGCCTTTGGGAACGATGCTGGACGGCATGGTCGAGGCCGGATTCCTGACCGCAGCCTTCCGCGACACCCTCGGCGTCGCCGCTGACCCGGCGGCGCTGCTCGCGGGATTCGCGGCATGGGAGCCGCCCGCGCCCAAGTGGCGGCGCTGAGCGTCCTGCGTCAGCGGGTACCGTGGATGCGGCGACGGGAGGTCCCATGAGTACGCTGCCGGCCGGGGTCATGCGAGAAGCGATCATCGACGTCGAGGCGATCGCCGACAACGTTCGTCAGCTGCGCCGATTGACGGGCGTCGAGGTCATCGCCGTCGTCAAGGCCGACGGCTACGGGCACGGAGCCGCCCGGTCCGCCGCGGCGGCGCTCGCAGGCGGTGCGACGCGCATCGGTGTCGCCGACATCGCCGAGGCGCTGGCCCTGCGGCGCGCCGGGATCGACGCGCCCATCCTGGCGTGGTTGCACGCTCCCGGCGCCTCCTTCGGCGAGGCGGTCGAGCGCGGCATCGAGCTGGGCGTGTCCAACCTGGATCAGCTGAACGCGGCAGCCGCCGCCGGAAGCGGCGATCGTCCCGCCGTGCTGCACCTGAAGCTCGAGACCGGACTGGGGCGCAACGGCGCCTCGCCCGCCGACTATGCCGCACTGTTCGCGGAGGCGGCCCGCTGGGAACGGCTGGGACGGGTGCGGGTGATCGGCATCTTCAGCCACCTCTCCAACGCCTCCGCTCAGGACGACCTGGCTGCGCTCGCGCGCTTCGAGGATGCGGTCGCCGCCGCATCCGCCGCCGGCCTGACGCCGCGCCTGCGCCACATCGCCGCCACCCACGCCGCGATCGCCCTGCCGCAGACCCGGCTGAACTGCGTGCGGATCGGGATCGGCATCTACGGCCTGTCGCCCTTCGACGACCGTTCGTCCGCGGATCTGGGCCTGCGCCCGGCGATGACGCTGCGCGCCGCCGTCGCTGCCGTCAGGCGCGTCGGTGCGGGACAGGGTGTCTCGTACGGCTACGACTACCGCACGAACGGCGGCACGACGCTGGCGCTCGTGCCGCTGGGGTACGCCGACGGAGTGCCGCGGCAGGCCTCGGGCGCGGGACCGGTGCGCATCGCGGGCGGGCGTCACTCGGTGGCCGGGCGCATCGCGATGGATCAGTTCGTCGTCGATGTCGGCGATGCCGAGGTGCACGTGGGAGACGAGGTCGTCCTCTTCGGCGATCCGACCCTCGGTGTGCCGTCGGCGACCGACTGGGCGGATGCCGCCGGCACCATCAACTACGAGATCGTCACGCGGATCGGCGTGCGCGTGCCTCGGCGCGATATCGAGCGATGAGCGGGCATGAATCCGGCGCCGCCGATGTTGCGCACGACATGACGAACGGGGTCGGTGAGCTGGCGATGGACGAGTTGCTCGGCGAGCGGGAGATCGTCTCGCCGCAGGAGATGGAGCAGCTGGGTCGGCAGATCGGAGAGCGCCTGCACGCGGGCGACGTCGTGGTGCTGACGGGGGCGCTCGGGGCGGGCAAGACCACGTTGACGCGCGGGATCGCCGCCGGTCTCGGTGTGCGCGGGCCGATCCAGAGCCCCACGTTCGTGATCGCCCGCACGCATCCCTCGCTCACCGGCGGAGCGCCGCTGGTCCACGTCGACGCCTATCGGTTGGGTTCGGCGGCGGAACTCGATGACCTCGACATCGACCTGCCGGGCTCGGTGGTCGTCGTGGAATGGGGCCACGGACTCATCGAGGCGATCGCGGACTCCTGGTGGGAGGTCGAGCTCGATCGCGAGTGGGACGGCCGCGGGGTCGACAGTGCCTGCGGGACGTATCAGCGCCACAACGACGACCTCGATGCCGAGACGCCGCGTCTGGTGACGATCACGCACCACACCGTCTGAGCGCCGCGGCGGCGCCGCATTACCCTGGAGGGGTGTTCCTCGGCATCGACACCTCGCTCGGAACGGCGCTCGCCGTCATCGACCCCGACGGCGTCGTGCGCGCCGAGGTCTCCAGCGACAACCCCCTCGGGCACGCCGAGGTCATCGGCGATCTGCTTCTGACCGTGACGGAGGCCGCGCGCACCACGGCCGCGCACGGCTCGGGACTGGGGGCCGACGACGACGCCCGCATCACGCACGTCGTCGCGGGCATGGGCCCCGGTCCCTTCACCGGGCTGCGCATCGGGATCGCCGCCGCGCGTGCGTTCGCGCTCGCCCGCGGTGTGCCCGTCGTGCCCGTCGCCAGCCACGATGCGGTCGCGCTCGGCGTGCTGCTCGCGTCGGCGATGGAGGATGCGGACGCCGGCACGTTCGCCGTCGTCACCGACGCGCGGCGTCGGGAGTTCGCCTACACCGTGTACCGCGGCCTCGACGATGACGGCCTGCCCGAGCGGATCACCGGCCCCGCCCTGAGCCCGCGCGACGAGCTGGACGACCGCCTCGCGGCGCTCGGCGCTGCGCGCATGGACGCGAGTGCGATCCCCGCGACGGTCCTCGCGCTGTGCGGTGCCCGTGCCGTCGCCGCCGGCCGCACGATCGCCGCGGACGAACCGCTGTATCTGCGATCCCCCGATGTCACGAGCCCGCACGCGCCCAAGCGGGTGGGGTCGTGATCCGTGCGGCGACGCCCGCCGATCTCGACGCCATCATGCGTCTGGAGCGGGCGAGCTTTCCCACGGATGCGTGGAGCGACGCCATGATGCGTGAAGAGCTCGCCTCGCCGCACGGGCACTACATCGCTCTCGAGCAGGGCGGTCGGCTGATCGGCTACGCAGGCTTGCGTGCGCCCGCGGGAGCGCGCGACGGCGACATCCAGACGATCGCTCTGGACGAGACGGCGCGCGGACGAGGCTTCGGGCGGGCGCTGTTGCGCACGCTCCTCTCGAAGGCCCACGAACGTCGCGTGCGCGACGTGTTCCTCGAGGTGCGCGACGACAACCCCGTCGCCCGCGGCTTGTACGCCTCCGAGGGCTTCGTCGAGGCCGGCCGGCGTCCGCGCTACTACCAGCCCGACGACGTCGACGCGATCGTCATGCGCGTGGACGTGCCGGCGTGGGCGGCGGCCCGCGGCGAGGATGCGGTGGCATCCGGTGTGAACGGAGGATGGTGCTCGTGAGCGGACCTCTCGTGCTCGGCATCGAGACAAGTTGCGACGAGACCGGCATCGGCATCGTCCGTGGCCGCGAGCTGCTGACGAACACGATCGCCAGTTCCATGGACGAGCACGCCCGCTACGGCGGCGTCGTGCCCGAGGTCGCCGCGCGTGCGCACCTCGAGGCGCTGCAGCCCGCGATCCACGCGGCACTCGCCGAGGCCGGGGTCGGCCTGCACGACCTGGACGCGGTCGCCGTCACGTCGGGTCCGGGCCTCGCCGGCGCACTCATGGTGGGCGTCGGAGCGGCGAAAGCGCTCGCCGTGGGGCTCGGCAAGCCGCTCTACGCCGTCAACCACCTCGTCGGTCATATCGCGGCCGACATCCTCGATGCGGATGCGGCCCCCCTCGAGTACCCGACGGTCGCCCTGCTCGTCAGCGGCGGCCACACATCGCTGCTGCTCGTGCGCGATCTCACGAGCGATGTGGAGTTGCTGGGTGAGACGGTCGACGATGCCGCGGGGGAGGCGTTCGACAAGGTCGCCCGCATCCTGGGTCTGCCCTACCCGGGAGGCCCGCAGATCGACCGCGCCGCCGCCGAGGGCGATCCCACCGCCATCCGGTTCCCCCGCGGGCTCTCCCGCGCCTCCGACATGGCGGAGCACCGCTACGACTTCTCGTTCTCGGGCCTGAAGACGGCCGTGGCGCGCTACCTCGAGCAGACGCCGGAGGCCTCCGTGCCCGACGTCGCCGCATCCTTCCGCGAGGCGGTCGTGGACGTGCTGGTGACGAAGGCGCTGGACGCCTGCGCGCGCTACGGTGTGCCGCGCCTGCTGCTGGGCGGCGGCGTGATCGCCAACCGCAGGCTGCGCGACGTGGCTCTCGAGCGCGGCACCGCGGCCGGCGTCGCGGTCCGCATCCCGCCGCTGAGCCTGTGCACCGACAACGGGGCGATGATCGCGGCGCTGGCCGCTGAGCTGATCTCTGCAGGGCGTGCTCCGTCGACGCTCCGCTTCGGCGCCGACTCCACGCTGCCGGTCACCGAGATCCAGGTGGCGGAGCAGCGGTGAACCGCGAACAGGGACACGACGCGCCGGAAGATCCGGCGTCGTTGGCATCGGCGTACGGGCCGGACGACGCGGCCGCGCAGCCCCTGCTGGCGGCAGCCGCGGCTCTGGATCCCTCGCCGCCCGAGCAGCCCGTCGGCGAACTGCCGGTCGTCGCCCGCGTCGAGTCGCCTTCCGACGATGTGATCGTCCCGACGCAGGCCGCCGAGCTCCCGGGCACGCACCGCGGCGGCTTCACCCGCCCGCCGACCGCGCCCGTGGACGTGCGGGAGCAGGTCGCCGAGCATGAGGAGCTCCCCGCGACGACCGCGACCCTGCCGACGACGGATGCGGGCGCTCCCGCCAACTTCGCGACGCTCTCCCTCGGCTTCGCCGTCGTGGCCCTCATCGTCGCCATCGTGGTCGGATGGGGCTTCCCGATCGGGGTGGGCGCCGTCGTTCTGGGGGTCATGTCGTTGCGCGGCCGCGTGGAGAGTCGCCCGATCGCGGCGTGGGGTGTGGCGCTGGGTGCGCTCTCGCTGATCTACAGCGCGGGATGGCTCATGTACGCGGGCATCCAATCGGGGTGGATCGTCTGACTTTTCTCCCCTCGGGCGAGTGCTCCCGCACGCCGGTGTGCTTGATAGGTTCGCAAGCATGGGGATCGAGTGGGGACGAATCAGCCCTGTCATCGTGGTCGCGGCCGGGGTTCTGGCCTGCATGCTGGTGCCGAGCGCGGTGTTCATCGCCGTCGCGGCTTTTCTCGAAGACAACGCGCTGCTGGGGGCGGCGGCGGTCGTCGCCGCCGGGGTGATCGTCATCGCGGCCGCGGCGGCCTTCGTGTATGCAGCGGCGGTGTTCCGACGACGCAGGGTCGTCGGCGAGGGCTGATCAGACGCGGTCCGCCAGGATCGCGGCGCGCTTGTCGCCGATCCGCGTCAGCAGCAGCGTCGCTGAAGCCTCGCCCTTGAGCTTGAGCCGGGTGCGCAGCTGCGCCGGGTCCACGTCGACGCCGCGTTTCTTGATCTCGAGCGTGCCGATACCGCGCTCGCGAAGGGCGCGAGCAAGCTTCTTCTCGTCGGCGGGGAGCTGCTCCCGCACGCGGAAGCTCTGCACGAACGGGCTCGTCATCGCCTCGTCCGAGGTGAGGTAGGCGATGCGTTCATCGAGCGTGCCCGCATCCAGCGATCGGGCCACGTCGCCGATCAGGCGGGCGCGGATCACGGCGCCGTCCGGTTCGTGGAGGAACGCGCCGAGCGGGCGAGGGGCGACGTCTTCGGCGTCCTGAGCGGATGTGAGCTCGTGCACCTGGTCGCCGCGGACGACGAGTGCTGCACGCCGCACCCCGTCGCGAGCCAGCTCCCGGGAGAAGAGGACGAGCTCGATCGTCGATCCGTCCACACTGATCCACTGCGCTTCGACACCGTCGGGGATGCTGTCGCGATCGAAGCCGGGACCGAGCTTGATGCCGGTCGGCATGCGTTCGGCGAGCTCGAACGCCCAGCCGAGCGCCGGGCTGTACTCGTCGGCGCGCAGGCGGTCGCTGTGGGAGCCGCCCACCGGGCGACGCGCGGGGTCGAGCCACACCGCATCCCTGTCGCCGAGATCCATCTCCTCCGCGCGGGCGTGCGAGACCGTGACGGTGTCGCCGAACGGCGCCAGATTGTAGGCGGCGACGGCCGCGGTCGCCTCATCGGCGTCCACGGCGGCGACCTCGAGCCCGAGGGCTGCGAACCCCAGGGCATCGCCGCCGATCCCGCATCCGAGATCGGCGATGCGACGGCGTCCCGCGTCGCGGAACCGACCGGCATGGCGGGCGGCCACACTCAGGCGGGTGGCCTGCTCGAGCCCCGCGGCGGTGAAGAGCATCCGGCCGGCGAACGGTCCGAACTTCGCCGCCGAGCGGGCGCGCAGTCGCGCCTGACCGACGACCGCCGAGACGAGGTCGGGCCCGTGTCCCGCGGCGCGGAGCCTGCTCACGGCCGTCGCGACCGCGGCCGTCGACTCGATCGGTCCCGTCTCATCCAGCAGGCGCAGTCCTTCGGGGGTGAGAAGGGCGCGCAGCTCGCTCATCTCCATCGCTCCAGCCTAGGTGCGAGCTTGTGTTGGCACTCGCGTTGCACGAGTGCCAGGACGCCTCTAGACTTGCCGTTAGCACTCTCGGTGTGAGGGTGCTAACTGAGTCTTCCGTTTCACGAAGCGAGAAAGAAGAGGTAGACCGTGTCGGTTTCCATCAAGCCGCTCGAGGACCGCATCGTCATTCAGCAGGTCGAGGCCGAGCAGACCACCGCTAGTGGCCTGGTCATCCCCGACACCGCCAAGGAGAAGCCCCAGGAGGGCGAGGTCGTGGCCGTGGGCCCCGGCCGCATCGACGACAACGGCAACCGTGTTCCGCTCGACGTCGCCGTCGGCGACCGCGTGATCTACAGCAAGTACGGCGGCACCGAGGTCAAGTTCGGCGCCGACGAGTACCTCGTGCTCTCCGCGCGCGACGTGCTCGCGGTCGTCGTTCGCTGACATCGACTGCTCGAAGCCCCCGGCCACTCGGCCGGGGGCTTCGTTCGTTGTAGGCGCGCCCCGGCAGCGCCCGCGGTCCTAGGCTGGATCGGTGAACCCACGCACTTCCCCCGAGCAGGGCCTCGCCGGCGGCCTGTACGCCTTCTCCGCCTATCTCCTGTGGGGCGTGCTGCCGCTGTACTTCCTGCTGCTGGCGCCGGTGGGAGCCTTCGAGATCGTCGCGTGGCGCATCCTGCTGTCGCTGGTCTTCTGCGCGCTCCTGATCGCGGTGACGCGTTCGTGGCGGCGCCTCGCCGCCATCCTTCGCCAGGGTCGACTCGTCGCTCTCACCGTGATCGCCGGCATCCTGATCTACGTCAACTGGCAGACCTATCTCATCGGCACCCTGAGCGGTCACGTCATCGAGACGAGCCTCGGCTACTTCATCAATCCGATCGTCACGGTCCTGCTGGGCGTGCTGGTGCTGCGCGAGCGACTGCGCCCGACCCAGTGGGTGGCGATCGGGCTCGCCACCGCCGCGGTCGTGGTGATCGTGGTCGGCTACGGCGCCATGCCCTGGATCGCCCTCATCCTCGCGTTCTCGTTCGGCTTCTACGGACTCGTGAAGAAGAAGATCGGTCCGTCCGTGGATGCGGTCAGCGGGCTCACACTGGAATCGCTCTGGCTCACCCCTCTCGCCCTCGTGCAGCTCGTCGTGGTGGGTCTGACGACGGGGCTGGGTTTCGCCTCCGCCGGGGTCGGCACCACGGTGGCCCTGGCCCTGGCGGGCGTCGTGACGGCCGTCCCACTGCTGCTGTTCGCCGCGGGTGCGCGCCGGGCGCCCCTGACGCTGCTCGGCATCATCCAGTTCGTCGCTCCGGTTCTGCAGTTCCTCATCGGATGGTGGGTGCTCGGCGAGCCGATGACGGCCGGACGGTGGGCGGGGTTCGCGCTCGTGTGGGCCGCGCTCATCCTGTTGAGCGCGGATTCGATCATCGCCTCGCGCCGCGCGCGCAAGGACGCAGGATTGCAGAACGCTCCGTCCGACGTGGCCGAATTGACGTAATGCGTCGAAAAGCGGCGCGATTCATAACGATTTCGTCGCGAAAGGGTGCGGAGACTGTGCGCGACGCGCGCCTACAACACACTCGTAACAATGCGCGGCTAGCTTCTGGCGCAACGCGGCGTCCAGGTCGCGCATTGAAGAGTGAAAGGACGGAACCAGATGGTTCACTCCAAGAAGGCGTGGTTTGCCGCGACCGCCCTCGCGGGCGTCTCGGCGCTTGCGCTCGTCGGGTGTGCCGGCGGGGGCGAAGCAGCGCCCTCCGGCAGCTCAGACGCAGGTGGCGACTACACGGCGCAGAACTGCGCCGACGGCACCACGAGCGCTGACATCCTGAAGGTCGGCACCCTGCTGCCGACCACCGGAACCCTGGCGTTCCTCGGCCCGCCCGAGATCGCCGGTGTCGGCCTGGCTGTCGACGACATCGTCGCCGCGGGCGACGACGCATGTACGTTCTGGACCGACTCCGGTGACAGCAACGACATGACGGTCTCGTCCGCCTCGGCCGACGAGCTCATCAACGCGAAGGTCTCGATCGTGATCGGCGCCGCATCCTCCTCGGTGTCGCTGAACGTCGTCGACAAGCTCACCAAGAGCGCGAGCCCGATCGTGCAGATCTCGCCCGCGAACACGGCTGCTTCGCTCTCGGGCTACTCGCCCTTCTACTTCCGCACCGCTCCGCCGGACACGGTGCAGGGCTCCGCGCTGGGCCAGCTCATCACGAGCGACGGCAACGCGAACATCGCGTTCCTCGTCTTCAACGACGCGTACGGCACGGGCCTGCGCGACGTGATCGAGGAGACCGTCACCGGTGCGGGCGGATCGGTCACCTACGGCGCCAAGGGCGCGGGCCAGGAGTTCCCTCCCGGTCAGACCACCTTCTCGTCCGAGGTGACGGCGGCTCTGGCCACCAACCCCGACGCGATCGTGATCATCGCCTTCGACGAGACCAAGGCGATCATCCCCGAGCTCGTGTCGCAGGGCTGGGACATGTCCCGCACCTACTACACGGACGGCAACACGTCGGACTTCTCGAAGGACTTCGAGCCCGGAACGCTCGAGGGCGCTCAGGGCACGATCCCCGGTGCGAACCCCGCCGAGGACTTCAAGGAGCGTGCATCCGCGTGGCACGAGTCGGTCGAGGGTTCGGCCCTGGACGACTACTCCTACTCGGCTGAGTCGTACGACGCCGTCATCCTCTCGGCCCTCGCGGCCCTGAAGGGCGGCGCGACCGACCCCGCCACCATCCAGGCGAACCTGGCCGCTGTGTCGGGTGCGACGGGTGGCGAGGAGTGCTCCACGTACGCGGACTGCAAGGAGCTCATCGCCGGCGGCAAGGACATCCACTACACGGGTGTCGCAGGCACGGGACCGTTCAACGACAAGAACGACCCCTCGAGCGCCTTCATCGGCATCTACAAGTTCGACGGTGACAACAAGCCCGTCTGGCAGAGCGCTGTCGAGGGCAAGTCTTGATCTGACTGCTCACGCGCACGAACGCCCCCGGGTTCGCCCGGGGGCGTTCGTGCGTTCCGGGTCGGTGCGCGTGCGAGTGCCCCCGTCCCGTCCCCCCGCCCCGTCCCGTCCCCCTTCCGATCCGTCCCGTCCCCTTCCGATCCGTCCCGTCCCGTCGTTGCCCCGCCCTCCGAGCGGCGCGGCGCCTGTGTTCGGGGGACGCGTGTTGTTGCTCCGGGGGTGTTGAGGTCGCGTGTGGGGTCTCTCGAGCGTGTGGGGTGCGTGTTCGGGGGACGCGTGTTGTTGCTCCGGAGGCGTTGGGGTCGCGTTTCGGGTCCTTTGAACACGTGGGATGCGGGCCTGTAGCGGGGGACAGCCCCCCATGCAGGCGAGCACAGGGGCGACGCAGCGCCGGCGGGGGGCCAGGAGGCCGCGCGGGGCGCCAAAGGGGGAAGGGGGCGGATGCAGCCGCATCTGCCCCCTTCGGAGCGCTCAGGCGGCGTGTGGCGCCGCGCGGATCTCAGGCCTTGCCGGCGTCGGGCTCGACTCCCGGGTCCGACATGGGCTCCGCTCCCGGCGGGAGGTCTTCCGCCGCGGTGGCGCCCGCCGTCACCGACGTCGGCACCTGCTCGTCGGGGGTGACGATGCCCGCCGGAGCCGGCTCCGCCGTCGCGGAGGCGACCGGAGCGGCAGCGGATGCGGGGGCGGACTTGTCCGCATCCACGTCGGCTGCGAGCGTGCCGAGGTAGAGCTGGATGACCTTCGGGTCGTTGGCGAGCTCACGCCCCGTTCCCGTGTAGGCGTCGCGTCCCTGGTCGAGCACGTACGCGCGATCGCAGATCTGCAGGCAGCGGCGCGCGTTCTGCTCGACCATGATCACGCTCACGCCCGCCTTGTTGATGCGACGGGTGCGGATGAAGGTCTCATCCTGACGGACCGGTGACAGGCCCGCCGAAGGCTCGTCGAGCAGCAGCACGGACGGGTCCATCATGAGCGCACGCGCCATCGCGACGGACTGACGCTCACCGCCCGAGAGGGAACCGGCGCGCTGATCGCGACGGTCGGCGAGCACGGGGAAGATCTCGAGGATCTTGTCGAGCTGCTCCCGGAACTTGCGCGGCTTCTGGTAGATGCCCATCTGCAGGTTCTCCTCGATCGTGAGCGAGGGGAACACGTTGTTCGTCTGCGGTACGAAGCCCACGCCGGTGGAGACGAGCTTGTTGGGCTTCCAGCCGGTGATGTCGGTGCCCTTGAGCGTCACGGAGCCGCCGCGGATCGACACCTGGCCGAACACCGCCTTCAGGAACGTCGACTTGCCGGCGCCGTTCGGGCCGATGATGCCGATGAGCTCGCCCGGGTGGGCCACGATGTTCACGCCGTTGAGGATGTTGACCCCCGGCAGGTAGCCGGCGTGCAGGTCCTTCGCGACGAGGACCGGTTCGGTCGCGTTCGTCATGAACGGTGCTCCTTTCCGAGCGCCTCGTCGATCTGCCGCTCGGCGGCCGCGTCGGCGGCCTCCGCCTCGGCTTCGAGCTGTTGGATGACCGAGGTGTCGAGCAGCGAGTCGTCACCGAGGTCGGTGTCGTGGTGCGCGCCGAGGTACGCATCGACGACCGCCTGCTGGTTCATGACCTCGCCTGCCGGGCCCTCGGCGACGATGGCGCCCTGCGCCATCACAACGACCCAGTCGGAGATGTGGCGCACCATGTGCATGTCGTGCTCGACGAACAGCACGGTGGTGCCGTCGTCGCGCAGGGCCTGGATGTGGCCGAGCAGCGACTGCGTCAGGGCGGGGTTCACGCCGGCCATGGGCTCGTCCAGCATGATCATCTTCGGGTCGCTCATGAGCGCCCGCGCCATCTCGAGCAGCTTCTTCTGCCCGCCCGAGAGGGAGCCCGCGAGGTCCTCCCGCTTCTCGTACAGCTTGAAGCGCTGCAGCAGATCCATCGCCTTGTCGGTGATCTCCTTCTCCCGCTTGCGCCAGAGCGCGGGGATGAGGGCGACGGCCATGTTCTCACCGGGCTGGTCGCGCGCTCCGAGCAGCATGTTGTCGAGCACCGTCATGCGCGAGAGCGCCTTGGTGAGCTGGAAGGTGCGCACCATGCCGCTGCGGGCGACCTTGGATGCGGCCGTGCTGCCGAGCGTGCGCCCGTCGAACGACCATCGGGCCGCCTTGTCGGCGGGCGGGCCGCCGAAGGCGCGCTTCGCGCTCGTCGGCTTGTCGAAGCCGGTGATGAGGTTGAAGAAGGTCGTCTTCCCGGCGCCGTTGGGACCGATGAGGGCCGTGATGGCGCCGCGCTGGACCTCGAGGTGGTCGACGTCGACGGCGGTCATGCCGCCGAAGCGGCGGATGATGTTGTCGACGACGAGGATGGGGTCGGGCTTCGGCGCGCCGGGCGTCTGCGCGACGTGCGACAGGCTCTCCTGTGCGGCCGCCTGGGCCGCCGTGATCGGCTCAGACATTGAAGCTCAGCTCCTTCTTGCTGCCGAGGATGCCCTGTGGTCGGAAGATGACCAGGAGCATCAGCGCGATGCCGATCACGATCCACGAGAACTGATCGGTCTGCTGGGTGGACATGATCGAGTCGGGCACGACGATGTCGGTGATGCCCTGGATGAAGATGCGCACCGCGAAGAACAGGATCGAGCCCAGCACGGGTCCGAAGATGGTCGCGGCGCCGCCCAGCAGGAGCGCGGTCCAGATGAAGAACGTCGTCGAGCGTCCCAGCGCGTCCGGCTGGACGGAGGACGGGAGGACGTAGATGATGCCGGCGAACGCGCCGAGCACACCGCCGAGCACCAGCGCCTGCATCTTGTAGGAGTAGGCGCTCTTGCCGAGGCTGCGCACCGCATCCTCGTCCTCGCGGATGCCCTTGAGTACACGACCCCACGGGCTGCGCATGAGCAGCCACACCAGGACCAGGAAGACCGCCACGAGCGCCCAGGCCACGATGCGGATCCACCATCCGCTCACACCGTTGTTCTCATAGGTGAACCAGAGGATGGTGGTGGAGCCGTCCGGCAGGAACGACAGCTCGTTGAACGGATCACGGTAGGTCGCGCCGGGAAGACCGTTCGAGCCACCGGTGATGGGGCCCATGATCGAGGAGCGCCCGACCATGCGCACGATCTCGGCGGCCGAGATCGTGACGATCGCGAGGTAGTCTCCGCGCAGCTTCAGCGTGGGGACACCGAGGATGAGGCTGAAGACGACAACCGCGATGATCGCGATCAGCAGCGACGGCCAGAATCCCAGGCCCGCGCCGATCGACACGGCGAAGCCGTAGGCGCCGAGCAGCATGAAGCCCGCCTGGCCCATGTTGAGCAGACCCGTGTAGCCGAAGTGGATGTTGAGGCCGATCGCGGCGATGGCGAAGGCGGCCGTGGCCGGAGAGATGGCGCTTGCCGCCATCTGGGTGAGCAGGTTCAGGAATTCCATGTGTCAGCCCACCCGTTCCTTGCGACCGAACAGACCCTGCGGTCGCACCAGCAGCAGCAGGATCAGCAGCAGCAGGGCGGTCGCGTACTTGAAGTCGCCCGGCAGCCAGATGTTCGTCAGCTCGACCGTCATACCGATGATGAGGGCGCCGAAGAGGGCGCCGAAGGCGGTTCCGAGGCCGCCGAGGGTGACCGCGGAGAAGAGCAGGAGCAGCAGCTGCATGCCCGTCATCCAGTTGATGCCGTTGAGCACGAGACCGAGCAGGATGCCGGCGAGGCCCGCGAGCGCGGCGGATGCGGTCCAGATCAGGCGGATCACGCCGTCGACGTTGATGCCGGATGCGGCGGCGAGCGCCGGGTTGTCGCTCACGGCGCGGGTCGCGCGTCCGACGCGGGTCTTGACCAGGAAGAGGCCGACCGCGACGAGGACGACGACCGCGATGCCCATGGCGATCAGCGAGTCCTGACTGAGCGAGACCGGGCCGATCTGCACGGGCTTCGGGTTGGCCATGACGATGCGCACGGTCGATGCGCCGATGAAGAACTGGAACACGTACTGCAGCGCCAGCGACATTCCGATCGTGACGATCATGAGCTGCGTCAGCGACAGCCGCTTCTTGCGCAGCGGTTTCCAGATCGCGAGGTCCTGCGTATAGCCGAACGCCGCGCACAGGATGATGACGACGAGGCCGGCGAGCCAGATGTTCAGTCCCAGCAGGTTCGCGAAGACGAAGGCGAGGAGGCCGCCGAGGGTCACGAGCTCGCCGTGGGCGAAGTTCGAGATGCCGGTCGTGCCGTAGATCAGGGAGAGTCCGACGGCGGCGAGTGCCAGGAGCAGTCCGAGCCGCAGGCCGGATGCCGCCTGCTGGGCGAGGCGGTCCCAGTTGAATCCGGAGTCGGCCGTCGTGGTGCCGCCGCTCGTGGTTCCGCCGTCGCCGCTGCCGCCCGCCGATTCGAGCGAGAACAGCGCGGCGGTGTTCGCGCCGAGCGTCACGGTCCGCACCTGCGGCTCGTCGCTTCTCAGGGTGACGCCCTCGGGGAGCGTGTCGGCGTCGACCGTGACCGAGTACTCACCGGGCTGCTCGACGCTCAGCGACCACCGGCCGTCGTCGTCGGTCTCGGTGGAGACGGTGCCGCCGGGGCCTGTGGCGGAGACCACGACTCCCTTGCCGGCGTCGCGCAGCGTGCCGGTGAGACAGCCGACGGTGGCGCTGGGGGCGCAGACCTCGGTCTGCATCGCGCTCTCGTCGTCGGTGGCCTCGGCGTGGGCCGCGGTGGGGATAAAGGTCAGCAGCGCGACGATGAGCGCGGCGAAGAGGAGAAGTATCCCGGGTAGGGATCGTCTCTCGGTCGCAGTGGTGGAAACCACGGAACCTCCAGTCGGGGACACGCACCCAGGATGCGGTCGGCATCGGCAATGACGACGACGCTACGAGCGTATTGTGTCCGTCGTGTTTCAGCGAGGACACGCCCCGGCCACGATCGCCTCGTCGACGGATTCCGTCACCGGATGCCGTTCGAGCCTACGTAATCCGCAATCGGGCATCGCCCGCCCGCTCGCGCCTGTGGATACGCCGGAGCTCGCGGACGGGCGCGCGCGATAACGGATGCGGGAACAAAACGACAGCCGTGGCCGCTTACAATCGACAGACGACGGGAAACCCTCGCTCTGGCCGTGATCGGCAGGGGTTCGAGGCCTGCTCCCGCGTCTGACGTCTAAGGCGACCCGCCGCATCCGCGAGTGCCGGCGGGGGAGGAGAGCGCGATGGAAAACCACGACCCGTTCGGCTTCGTCGGACTGACCTATGACGACATCCTGCTGCTTCCCGGGCACACGGATGTCATCCCGAGCGAGGCCGACACGTCATCGCGCGTGACCCGCCGCATCACGGTGGCCACGCCGCTGATCTCGGCCGCGATGGACACCGTCACCGAGGCGCGCATGGCGATCGCGATCGCCCGGGAGGGCGGCCTCGGCATCCTGCACCGCAACGCCTCGATCGCGGACCAGGCCGCGATGGTCGACCGCGTCAAGCGCAGCGAGTCGGGCATGATCTCCGATCCGGTCACCACGACCCCCGACGCCACGGTCGAAGAGGTCGACGCCCTCTGCGCGCAGTACCGCATCTCGGGTCTGCCCGTCGTCGACGAGGAGGGGCACCTCGTCGGCATCATCACGAACCGCGACATGCGCTTCGTCTCCGGCTTCGAGCGCCGCACGACCTACGTGCGCGACGCGATGACGAGCGAGAACCTCATCACCGCACCGGTCGGCGTCAGCGCCGGCGACGTGATCGCGGCGTTCGCGAAGCACCGGGTCGAGAAGCTGCCCCTCATCGATGAGGAGGGCAAGCTCGCGGGCCTCATCACGATCAAGGACTTCGACAAGAGCGAGAAGTACCCGCTCGCCACGAAGGACGACCAGGGTCGCCTGCGCGTGGGCGCCGCCATCGGCTTCTTCGGCGATGCCTGGGAGCGCGCCGAGGCGCTGCGCGACGCCGGTGTCGACGTGCTCGTCGTCGACACCGCCAACGGGCAGTCGGCGGGCGTCATCGACATGGTGCGTCGCATCAAGGCCGACCCGTCCTTCGCGGACATCGACGTGATCGGCGGCAACGTGGCGACCCGCGAGGGTGCGCAGGCGCTCATCGACGCCGGCGTGGATGCGGTCAAGGTCGGGGTCGGGCCGGGCTCGATCTGCACGACCCGCATCGTCGCTGGTGTCGGCGTGCCGCAGGTGACGGCGATCTGGGAGGCGTTCCAGGCCGCTCGCGAGGCCGGTGTGCCGGTGATCGCGGACGGCGGCCTGCAGTACTCGGGCGACATCGCCAAGGCCCTCGTCGCCGGCGCCGACACCGTGATGTTGGGCTCGCTCCTCGCCGGCACCGACGAGTCGCCGGGCGAGATCGTCTTCCAGGGCGGCAAGCAGTTCAAGCTGTACCGCGGCATGGGCTCGCTGGGAGCGCTGCAGACGCGCGGCAAGAAGACCTCCTACTCCAAGGACCGCTACTTCCAGGCCGACGTGCCCAACGACGACAAGCTGATCCCCGAGGGGATCGAGGGCCAGGTCGCCTACCGCGGGCCGCTGTCCGCCGTGGCCTACCAGCTCGTGGGAGGCCTGCGGCAGTCGATGTTCTACGTCGGGGCGCGCACCGTCGAGGAGCTCAAGGCCAAGGGCCGCTTCGTGCGGATCACCCCGGCAGGGCTCAAGGAGTCGCACCCGCACGACGTGCAGATCGTGGTCGAAGCCCCCAACTACAAGCGCTGACCCGACGCGCTCGCGACGCCGCATCCCGTCGGGGTGCGGCGTTTCGCGTCCCGGGGCTACGCTGACGCTCGTGATCCGGCGACGTCAGCATCCCGAGGCCACCGTCTCGACGCGGCGACTCGAGGCCTACACCGACGGCGTGTTCGCGATCGCGGCGACGCTGCTGGTGCTGGATCTGACGGCGCGAACCTTCGACGGGGTGCGCTCCGACGCGGACCTCTGGGCGGCACTCGTGGGCATGTCGCAGCCGTTCTTCACGTTCTTCATCAGCTTCCTCATCCTGAGCCTGATGTGGCGGGCGCACGTCGAGCAGTTCGAGCACATCTCCCGCATCGACACCCTCGGCACGTGGATCAACTCGGCGCGGCTGTTCTTCATCGTGCTCGTGCCCTTCACCTCCACGATCAACAACGAGTTCGCCGACCTGGTGCTCGGGCGCATGCTCCTGCCGATCAACTTCCTGCTGGCGATCGGATGCAGCTGGGCACAGTGGGCATGGGCCGTGCGCACCCACGATCGGTCGATGCCCGACTTCCCGCTCTCCGAGGCTCGCATCCAGGGCGGCGGAGCGCTCAGCGCCCTCATCATCTCCGCGGGTGTCGTCGCCCTCAGCCCGCTGGCCGGCTCGCTCGCCTTCCTGCTGTTCCTCGTCGACGGGCCGCTGACCCGCCTGCTCTCGCGACCGCGCGCGACGGCGACGCCCGACGCGCCGTCACCGGACGTGTCAGCCGGCTAGCGGCGCGACCGAACTCCTGCAGCAACGCCTGATTCCCGGGGCCGAAAGCCGGAAGGGCGCGTTTTGCAGGAGTTCGGTCCGCGTTCAGGCGCCGACGCCGACCTCCTCGGGAGCGGGAGCGGGAGCGGGAGCGGGGGCGGTGCCTGCGCGCGCCGACCGGCCGGCCGGCAGCCACAGTGCCGCGACGGCGGCGATGACCAGCACAGCGGCCCCGACGTAGACGGCGGGCCTCGCCGCATCCACGTAGGAGTCGGGGAGGAGCTGACCGCCCGCGCCCACGAAGATCGCGGTCATGACGGCGGTTCCGAGCGCGACGCCGATCTCACGTAGGGTCGAGTTCACCCCGGACGCCTTCGCGTGGTCGACGAGCCCGAGGGTGGCCAGCAAGGCCGTCGCGGACGGGGCGAAGACGAGTCCCATGCCGATTCCTGCGAGCAGGAACGGTGCGATGAGCGAGGGGTAGTCGAGCGTGGTCGAGAGCATGGTGGCGATCCACGCGAGAGCCACGGCCTGGAAGGCGAGCCCGGCGACCATGAGCGCCCGTGTGCCGATACGCCCCGAGAACACTCCCGCGAGCGGCGCGACGAACATCGGAGCGATGGTCCAGGGTGTCGTCTGCAACGCGGCGTCGAGCGGAGAGGCGCCCTGCACGACCTGCAGGTACTGGATGAGGAGGAAGACCGCGCCGAAGGTGCCGAAGCTGAACGCGAAGCCCACGACGTTCGTGAGCGCGAACGAGCGGTCCCGATAGAGCCGGAGGGGCATGAGGGGAGCCTTCGCGCGCCACTGCCAGACGACGAAGAACGCGATGAGAACAGCGGCCACGGCGATCTCGCCGACGACGGATGCGGAGCCCCATCCGTCGTCGTTGCCGCGGACGATCGCGTGCACGAGGGCGAGCACGCCCACGCCCGACATGAGCGTGCCGAGCACGTCGATCCGGGCGCGCTCGCCGCGGTCGTTGCCGAGGGCGAACAGGGCGAGCGGGATCGCGACGATGGCCACCGGCACGTTCAGCCAGAAGATGGCCTGCCAGTTCCAGCCCTCCATGACGGCGCCGCCCACCAGCGGCCCCACGGCGACGCCGAGGCCGGAGACCCCGCCCCAGATGCCGATGGCGAGCGGTCGTCGCTGCACGGACACTGCGCCCGAGAGCAGGGCCAGGGAGAGGGGGAGCACGCCCGCGCCGCCGAAGCCCTGGACGGCTCTGGCGACGATGAGCTGTGTCGGATCCGTGCTGAGAGCGGCGAGCACCGACCCGATCCCGAAGATCGCGATGCCGACGAGGAAGACCGACCGTCGGCCGAGCCGGTCGCCGAGGGCTGCGGCGAGCAGGATCGTCGAGGCGAACGCGAGGGTGTAGGCGTTGACGAACCACTGCAGCTGCTCGACGGTCGCGCCGAGCTCGGTGTGGAGGACCGGCAACGCATTGGTCATGACGAGGTTGTCGAGCGTCGCCATGAACATCGGGAGCGATGTCGCGGCGACGACGAGGGCGAAGGGGCGTGACGGCGTCGACATGGGAGGATCGTCCTTTCGAGTTGTAATCGAATGATTACCAAGCTGAGCCGACTGTAGTTATCGACTGATAACATGTCAACATGGCTTCCGAAACAGCGACGTCAAAGAAGCGGTTGGGCTCGGATGAGCGCCGAGCGCTCATCCTCACGGCGGCGATCGCCGTGTTCGGCGCCAAGGGCTATGTCGGCACGACGACGGACGACATCGCGCGCGCGGCCGGTGTCTCCCAGCCCTATGTCGTGCGGCTGTTCGGCACGAAGGAACAGCTGTTCCTCGCCGCGCTGGACGAGACGCTCCGGCTGTTGTTCGAGGCCTTCGCGCGCGCGGCCGGGCCTGGCCTGGACGACGAGATCGAAGCCCGCATGGGGCACGAGTACATCGGCCTGCTCAGCGTGCGGGGTCTGCATCAGACCCTGTCGCACGCATTCCTGCTCGGCTCCCATCCGGTCATCGGCCCGCGGGCACGCGACGGTTTCGCGCGTGTGTGGGCGTATCTGCGCGATCTGGGCTTCCCCGCCGAACGGGCGCAGGCGTTTCTGGCGCAGGGGATGATGCTGAACACGATGATCGGTCTGCGTCTGGCCGACGCGGCCGAGGTCGACCCGCGGATCACCGACCTGTTCTCGGCGTGCTTCCCCACGGAGAAGGCCACCGTGCTCGCCCTCGCCCCGCGCGTGGACGAGCCGTGGTGACTCTCGATCCGGCGGCTAGGCTGGAGGGGTGAGCATGGACATCGAGATCGGCCGCGCGAAGCGGGCCCGCCGCGCATTCACCTTCGACGACATCGCGGTGGTCCCCTCGCGTCGCACGCGCAACCCCGAGGACGTCTCGACCTCGTGGACGATCGACGCCTTCTCCTTCGACATCCCGGTGCTCGGCGCTCCTATGGACTCGGTGGTGAGCCCCCGCACCGCGATCATGCTCGGTCAGCTCGGTGGACTGGGCGTGCTCGACCTCGAGGGTCTGTGGACGCGCTACGACGACCCGGACCCGCTGCTGGCCGAGATCGCGACGCTCTCCTCCGTCGACGCGACCAGGCGGATGCAGGAACTGTACGCCGAGCCCATCAAGCCCGAGCTCGTGCGCGATCGTCTCGCGGAGATCCGTGCCGCGGGAGTGACGGTGGCCGGCTCCCTGACGCCGCAGCGCACGCAGGATCTCTACGAGACCGTCGTCGCCGCCGGCGTCGACCTCTTCGTCATCCGCGGCACGACCGTCTCGGCCGAGCACGTCTCGTCCGTGGACCAGCCGCTGAACCTCAAGAAGTTCATCTACGACCTCGACGTCCCGGTCATCGTCGGAGGAGCGGCCACATACACCGCGGCGCTGCACCTCATGCGCACGGGCGCGGCCGGCGTGCTGGTCGGGTTCGGTGGGGGAGCGGCCTCGACCACGCGCGCGACGCTCGGCATCCACGCGCCGATGGCCACGGCGGTCTCCGACGTCGCCGGCGCGCGCCGCGACTACCTGGACGAGTCCGGCGGCCGCTACGTGCACGTGATCGCCGACGGCGGCGTGGGCACGTCGGGCGACATCGTCAAGGCGCTCGCGATGGGCGCCGACGCCGTCATGCTCGGCGTCGCGCTCGCGCGGGCGACCGATGCGCCGGGCCAGGGCTTCCACTGGGGGCCCGAGGCCCACCACCCGAAGCTCCCGCGCGGCAACCGCGTGAAGGTCGACCAGGTGGCCTCGCTCGAAGAGGTGCTGTACGGGCCGGCTCCGGTCGCCGACGGCACCGCGAACCTCATCGGGGCCCTCCGCAAGTCGATGGCCACCACCGGGTACTCCGACCTCAAGGAGTTCCAGCGCGTCGAGGTCGTCGTCGCCCCCTACGGGCGCTGAGCTCGGCCGTTCCCTCGTGACTTCCCCCGCATCCGACGACCTTCCCGAGGTCTTCCCCCGACCCTGCGCGAGGTCATGCTGCGCGGTCGGTGGATCGCGATGCTGTTGCTGTGCCTGGCCGTTGCGGCGGTGTTCGCGTGGCTCGGCCAGTGGCAGCTCGCGCGAGCGATCGACACGGCGCCGCGCGAAGAGGGCGCGACCGAGCAGGTCATGCCGATCGCCGATGTCGCGGTGCCGGGGGAGTACCTGACCGATCCGCTCATCGGTCAGCGTGTGGAGGTCAGCGGCACGTTCGTGCCGAGCGACTTCATCGTCGTCGCCTCCCGGTACAACGGCGGCGTGGAGGGGTACTGGGTCACCGCCCACCTGCGCGCGGTCGACCCGGATGCGTCGCTCGCGGTGGCCGTCGGCTGGGCGGCCACGAGAGACGACGCGGACGCGGCCGCCGACGCGCTGGCGAAGAGCACCGACCCGAACGAGGTCGTCACGCTCACCGGACGCATCGTCGCCGACGAGGGCCCTGTGCCGCCGCCCAAGAGCGATCCGTGGGAGATCACGCGGATGTCGCCCGCCGCGTTGCTGAGCCGCTGGCAGGACATCGGTGACACCGACGTCTACCGCCAGTTCGTCGTGGCGGACGACCCGATGGGCGGCCTGACCGACATCGATTCGCCCGCACCGGATGCGGGATCCTCCGTCAACTGGCTCAACATCTTCTACGCGGCCGAATGGGTGATCTTCGCCGGCTTCGCCTTCTACCTCTGGTACCGCCTCGCGAAGGACGCGTGGGAGAAGGAGCTCGAAGAGCTCGCCGACGCCCAGACCGTCGACGCCTGAGCGCCCGCGCGCCGGGCGACGCCCCCGCCGCACGACTAGACTGGGGTTCATGCCCGCCCCGAAACTCGCCACCTTCCCGGCGATCCGCAAGGCGCTGCGGTTCTACCAGATCTGCTCCGTGATCACCGGTGTCGGCCTGCTGCTGCTGGTGACCGAGATGATCCTGAAGTACACGCCCTCGCTCGCGGTCGAGCTGTTCCTGGGCGGATCGGGCGGATTCCTGTGGTTCGCGCCCGTGGTGCCGGGCCCCGACGGAACCTTGAAGTCTCTGGGGGACTCGAGCGGTGGCATCAACCTCTCGCTCGGCATCCTGATCGTGCACGGCTGGTTCTACGTCGTCTATCTCATCGCCTGCTTCCGCGTCTGGAGCCTCATGCGGTGGCCGCTGTGGCGTCTGCTGCTGCTGGCCGCGGGCGGCGTCGTGCCCTTCCTCTCCTTCGTCATGGAGGCGATCGTCGCCCGTGACGTCAAGCGCTACCTCGCGGCCCGTGAGGCCGCCGAGGCCCCTCCCGCATCCGCCGACGCGACAGAGAGCAGCCGTTGACCGAGCAGACCGATACCTCCCAGCGCCCCGTCCTGGTCGTCGACTTCGGCGCCCAGTACGCGCAGTTGATCGCCCGTCGCGTGCGCGAAGCCGGCGTCTACAGCGAGATCGTGCCGCACACCGCATCCGCGGCCGACATCGCGGCGAAGAACCCGGTGGGCATCATCCTCTCCGGCGGCCCCTCCTCGGTGTACGAGGACGGCGCGCCCGCGCTCGACACGGAGGTCTTCGACCTCGGTGTGCCGACCCTCGGCATCTGCTACGGCTTCCAGGTCATGGCGCAGGCGCTCGGCGGCGAGGTCGCGAACACTGGGCTGCGCGAGTACGGCGCCACCGACGCGACGATCGTGACCGAGGGCACGCTGCTCGAGGGCACCCCGGCCGAGCAGAACGTGTGGATGAGCCACGGCGACCAGGTCTCCCGCGCCCCCGAGGGTTTCGACGTGCTCGCGCGCACCGCGGCGACGCCGGTCGCGGCCTTCGCCAACGACACGCGTCGTTTCTACGGCGTGCAGTGGCACCCCGAGGTGAAGCACTCCGACTACGGCCAGACCGTGCTCGAGAACTTCCTCCACAAGGCCGCGGGCCTGGGCGCCGATTGGAACAGCGGCAACGTCATCGCCGAGCAGGTCGAGAAGATCCGCGCGCAGGTCGGCGGGGGCCGCGTCATCTCGGCGCTGTCCGGCGGCGTCGACTCCGCCGTGTCGACGGCGCTCGTGCACAAGGCCGTGGGTGACAAGCTCACGGCGATCTTCGTCGACCACGGGCTGCTGCGTAAGGGCGAGCGGGAGCAGGTCGAGAACGACTACGTCGCCTCGACGGGCGTGCGTCTGATCACCATCGATGCGCGCGAGCAGTTCCTCTCCGCGCTCGAGGGCGTGAGCGACCCCGAGCAGAAGCGGAAGATCATCGGACGCGAGTTCATCCGTGCCTTCGAGGCCGCGGAGCGCAATCTCGTTGCCGAGGCGGCCGCTGACGGCGAGCCCATCCGCTTCCTCGTGCAGGGCACGCTCTACCCCGACGTGGTCGAGTCGGGCGGCGGCGCGGGCACGGCGAACATCAAGAGCCACCACAACGTGGGCGGCCTGCCGGAAGACCTGCAGTTCGAGCTCATCGAGCCGCTGCGCACCCTCTTCAAGGACGAGGTGCGCCAGATCGGTCGCGATCTCGGACTTCCGGAGGCGATCGTGGCACGCCAGCCCTTTCCGGGCCCCGGCCTCGGCATCCGCATCGTGGGTGAGGTCACCGCTGACCGCCTCGAGATTCTGCGGGACGCCGACGCCATCGCGCGTGCGGAGCTGACCAAGGCGGGCCTCGACGGCGAGATCTGGCAGTGCCCGGTCGTGCTGCTCGCGGACGTGCGCTCGGTCGGCGTGCAGGGCGATGGACGCACCTACGGGCATCCGATCGTGCTGCGCCCCGTCTCCAGCGAGGACGCCATGACCGCGGACTGGACCCGTCTCCCGTACGACGTCCTGTCGAAGATCTCTAACCGGATCACGAACGAGGTGCGCGACGTGAACCGCGTGGTTCTCGACGTCACGTCGAAGCCCCCGGGGACCATCGAGTGGGAGTGAGCTCGGGGGACACCGAGCTCAGGGGTGTCCCTTCTCCGGCAAGAGCGGGGACCCCTGCACCCCGATTGCCCGAGAAGGGACACCCCTTCGCTCTCCGTTCAGGGGCGTGGAGAGAGATGATCGCCTCGTGAGCGATGCGCTCGACGGGCGCACCCTCGAGCGGGAGACGCTCGAGGGCGTGACGGCGCTCGTGCTCACGTCGCGGCTCATCCCGGGAGTCGACGGCGGCTACACGGTCGCGACGCTCCAGCGCGCGCGCCTGCTCGCCGACGCAGGGGCCCGGGTTCGCCTGCTGAGCGTCGACCCCGGCGCTCCGGGCGACCACGCCGCACACCGCGCGGCCTTCGTCGCCGCCGGCGCCGCCGCATCCGTCGACGCGTTCCGCAACCTCTTCGACGACGCCGCGGCCGATCCTCGTTGGCTGATCGCCGCCGCGACGCCGGGTGTGGCCACGCCCGGTACTGCGTACCGCGAGATCCCGGATGCAGCGGGCCGGCCTCTGCTCGCGCTGCCGGTGATCTCCGGCGACCCCGACTGGCACCTGACGAAGGCCGCAGTCGTCGTGCACGCACCGGATGGTGATCGTGTCCTGCCCGGATTCGGCGGCCTGTACCGCGCCTGGCTCGATCACGTCGTCGCCGCTCTCGCGCAGCCGGTCGTGCTCTTCTGCGAGTCGCGGCAGCTCGGCGAGCTGCTCGCTACGGACCCGCCGCGCGGGGTGAGGATCGTGCACACGATCCACACCACGCACCTCTCGGCGCCCTATGCGCCGGACGCGCCGGTCAACGACCTCTGGCGCCGATGGTTCGCCGTCGCCGACCGCTTCGATGCCGTCGTGTGGCCGACCGCGCAGCAGCGCGCCGACGCCGAGCGGCGGTTCGGCGCGCATCCGGGATCGACGGTGCTGCCGAACGCTGCGCCCGTCGCCGTCGACGAGCCGGCACCGATCGACCCGCGCCGCGTCGTGATGCTCGGGCGGCTCGCACCGGGCAAGCGCGTCGATCACGCGATCCGTGCGTGGAGCCGCGTGGTGGCCGTCGTGCCCGACGCGCGGCTCGAGATCTGGGGAGACGGTGCGCTGCGCGACGATCTGCAGCGCCTGATCGATGAGCGCGGGCTCTCCGCATCCGTCACGCTCGAAGGACGCAGCGATGCAGGTCCGGCGCTCTTCGACGGCGCGGCGCTCATGGTGCAGACGACGGCGTTCGAGGGGCAGGGACTCGCGGCGCTCGAAGCCATGAGTCGTGGCGTTCCGGTGGTGTCGTACGACGTGCGGTACGGGCCCCGCGACCAGCTCGGCACCGGCGGCGGCGTTCTCGTGCCGGACGGCGACGAGGACGCGTTCGCGGATGCGGTCATCGAGCTGCTGCACGATGCCGCGCGCCGCGAGCGCGCGGCGCGGCTCGCACTCCAGCGCGCTGCCGACTTCGCGCCCTCCCGCATCCGCGACGGCCTCATCGCCCTCGTGCGCCGCATCCTCGCCCCCCGCTGAGCCGCCCAGGACACTCGCCGGAGCCGCCCAGGGGGCGCGCTGAGCCGCCCAGGGACGCCTCAGGCGAGTGCCGTGTGCGTGGCGGCGTTGGCTCGGGCAGCGGTCCGTGGCCGGTGGCCCGGTCGCGCCACCCGCTCGCCTGTCATAGATCGATGCGGGAGACGCGATCTCTGACAGGCGAACCGGGTTGTCAGCCGCTCGCCTGTCGCAGATCGACGCGGGAGACGCGATCTGTGACAGGGGAAGGTGTCGGGAGGGGCGGGAGGGGGAGAGGGGGACTCCCGACCCGCAACGACGAAGGGCCGCCCCGAGGGGCGGCCCTTCGAAGCGCAGCAGCGCTAGTTGTTGCCTCGGAGGATCGCGATCATCCGCAGGATCTCGAGGTACAGCCAGACGACGGTCACCATGATGCCGAAGCCGCCCATCCAGGCGAACTGGCGGGGAGCGCCGTTGCGCACGCCCTGCTGGATCGAGTCGAAGTCGAGCACCAGCGAGTAGGCGGCGAGGATCACGACGAACACACCCAGGATCAGGCCGAGCGGGACGCCGAAGACCTCCTGGCTGCGCAGGCCGAACATCTGGCCGGCGGGGAAGACGCCGAAGAGCATCAGCACGACGTTCAGCAGGCTGAACACCAGGTAGCCGACCATCGCGATGAGGAAGATCTTCGTGGCGCGCTTGGAGGCGCGGATCTTGCCGCTCGCGAAGAGGGCCAGGGTCACGCCGACGACGGCGACAGTCGCGAGCGTCGCCTGGATGACGATGCCGGCCCACTGCACCTCGAAGAACGCCGAGATGCTGCCGACGAAGATGCCCTCGAACGCGGCGTACGCGAAGATGAGCGCGGGGCGCACCTTCTTGCGCGACGTGAAGATGATCACGAGCGAGAGCACGAAGCCGACGAGCGCGCCGAGGATCATCGGTGCGACGACGAGGGTCGTGGCCTCACGCGGCAGCAGCGTGCCGCCCAGGGTGACGAACCAACCGGCGACGGCGCCGATCAGGAGCACGGCGAACAGGGCCGCCGTCTTGTGGACGGTGTCCTCGACCGTCATGCGGCCGGTGTCGGCGGCGCCTGCCGGCGGGGCGGCGAATGCACCCTCGAGGCCGGCCTGCTGACCGGGCGTCACCGTCGACGCGGGGGGCGGGGTCAGACCGATCCCCGCCGCGTTGGAGCCACCGGGGTAGCTCTTCACGGCTCGCGGGTCCTGGAATGCAGGGTTGTTGAACGCGGGGTTGGACGAAGCCATCGGCAGGGTCACACTCCAGTGTCAGGTGGCGGCACGGTGCCGCACGACCCACGATATCCCAGTGTTTCCGCGGGTGGGGAGGGTATCGCTGTGAGTGAACTTTGAGCCGGGCACGAGCGCGCCGGTGTCGGCAGACGAGGCGAGCGGATGCGGTTAGCCTGGGCGCGATGCCTCCTCTCGTGATCGGTCACCGTGGTGCACCCGGCTATCTGCCCGAGCACACCCGTTCGTCCTATGAACTCGCCATCGCCCAGGGGGTCGACGCGCTCGAGCCGGACGTGGTCGCGACGCGGGACGGCGTGCTGGTGATCCGCCACGAGAACGAGATCTCCGACACCACCGACGTCGCCGATCGAGCCGAGTTCGCCCACCTGAAGCGCACGAAGCAGTTCGCGGGCCACTCGATGACCGGTTGGTTCACCGAGGACTTCACGTGGGACGAGCTGTCCACCCTGCGCTGCCGGGAGCGACTGCCCCGCATCCGAACCCAGAGCGCGACGCACGACGATACGGAGCCGATCCTGCGACTGGTCGATCTGCTCGAGATCATCGGCGCCGCATCCCGCCCGATCGGTCTCGTGCTCGAGATCAAGCACGCCGCCTACTTCCAAGCGATCGGACTCGATCTCGTTCCGCTGCTCGAAGCCGACCTGAAGCAGGCGGGGTGGCTGGATGCGGGCTCACCCCTGACCTTCGAGTCCTTCGAGCCGACGGTGCTCACGACGTTGCGCGAACGAGGTGTGCCCGGCACCTACATCCATCTCATCGAGGCCGAGGGCTCACCCGTCGACCTGCTGGTCTCCCTCGGCGCGGACGCGCCGACCTACCGCGACATCGTCTCGCCGCGAGGACTCGACGCGCTCGTCGGCAGGTTCGACGGCATCAGCCTCGACAAGAAGCTGATTCTCGTGCCCAATACCCTGGGTCGCATCACACGTCCTGCGCCGGTGGTCGCGGAGGCGCAGCAGCGCGGCCTCCTGGTCTTCACCTGGACCGCCCGACCGGAGAACCGATTCTTGTCGCGGC
Organism: Microbacterium sp. KU4F; assembly: GCF_056868075.1. Taxonomy (NCBI): domain Bacteria; kingdom Bacillati; phylum Actinomycetota; class Actinomycetes; order Micrococcales; family Microbacteriaceae; genus Microbacterium; species Microbacterium sp. KU4F. The sequence goes on from NZ_CP200324.1 coordinate 2,914,582, forward strand.
AGTTCCGCCTCGGCAGCGAACCGGCGCGTTTCGGCGACTACGAGGGCGAGTGGGAGTTGCTGCGCCAAGCGGGGCTGGACGGGGTCTTCGTCGATCACGCTGATCTCGGAGTCGCCTTCTTTCGCTGACTTGCGTGCGTGCGGCACAGCCCGCCCCCTAGTGTCGGAACATGACCTCGACCGGCATCGTCGCGAGCGACGTCACCCGTTCCTTCGGCGCGGTGCAGGCGGTGAGAGGTGCGACGTTCGTCGCTGAGCCGGGACGCGTGACCGGGCTCGTCGGGCCCAACGGCGCCGGCAAGACCACGCTGCTGCTCATGCTCGCCTCGCTGCTGCGCCCCGATTCCGGCGCGATCAGCATCCACGGCATCGATCCCATCGAGGATCCTGCCGCGGCGCGCAGCGTCCTCGGCTGGATGCCGGACGCCCTCGGGGCGTGGGGTGCACTGACGGCGCGGGAGACGCTCGTCATGACCGGGCGGCTCTACGGGATGACGAAGACGGATGCGGCCGGGCGCGCCGACGCGCTCCTGGACCATGTCGGACTCGGGCCGCTCGCGGGCTCGCCGGCGCGGGTGCTCTCACGCGGACAGAAACAGCGGCTGGGGCTGGCTCGTGCCCTCGTGCACGACCCGCAGGTGCTGCTCCTGGACGAGCCGGCATCCGGCCTCGATCCGCAGGCGCGCATCGACCTGCGCCGACTGCTGCGCGGTTTCGCCGCGGCAGGGCGCACCGTCCTCGTCTCCAGCCACGTGCTCGCCGAACTCGAGGAACTGGTCGACGACGCTGTCTTCCTTCGCGACGGCATCTCCGTCTCCGCACCGAGCGCATCGGCGGCGGTGCGCCCCTGGCGCCTGCGCGTCTGGGGTGAGCCGCCGACGCCCGTCGCATTCGCCGCGGCACTCGGTCGCCGCCCACAGGACGTCGGCCGGGATCGGGAGGCGTTCGTCCTCGGCTTCGCCGGCGAGGAGGACGCCGCCCAGGGGCTTCGGGCGATCCTGGATGCGGGCATCGCCGTGACCGAGTTCGCCCCGGCCGTCGGCCGTCTCGAGCAGGCCTTCATGGATCTCTCCGATCCGGCGAGTGCTCGCCCCGCATCCGAGGAGGAGGGCGCATGAACGCGTCGAGACTGTGGACGATCACCGTCCTGGAGCTGACCCAGCGCGTCCGCTCGGTGGCCTGGTACGTGCTGCTCGGCGTCTTCGCCGTCATCCTGCTGGGCGTGACGGTGCTCTCCTTCCTGGCCTTCGGGATGTGGTCGGGTAGCGAGGGGCCCGGAGGGGCGATCTACTCGGTCATCGTCTACATGGTGTTGCTCCTGGTGCTGCTGGTCGCGCCGACCGTGGCGGGCAACGCCGTGAACGGCGACCGGGAATCGGCGACCCTCGCGGCCGTCCAGGTGACGCGCGCCACGACGGCCGAGATCGTGTTCGGAAAGCTCCTCGCCGCGTGGATCACCGGTCTCGCATTCCTGGCCGTCGCCGTCCCGTTCCTGATCGCGGCGACGGTCGCCGGCGGTGTCGCACCGGTCTCGCTCATGGTCTCGTTGCTCGTGCTCATCCTGGAGATCGGCATCTTCGCCGCGATCGGCGTGGGGCTCAGCGCGTTGCTGGCTCGCCCCCTGTTCTCGGTCGCGTCGACCTACCTGGTCATGGCCGCCTTCGTGGTGGGCACGCTCATCGTGTTCGGTCTCGGCGGTATCGCCACCCGCACCGAGGTGACCCACTCGACGCGGTGGGGGATGGACTACGACACGAGCGGCGGGGTCGTCTCATGCAGTCCGTGGGAGACCTACACGACCGAGGTGCCGCGCTTCGACCGGGTGTGGTGGGCTCTCGCCGCCAACCCCTTCGTCGTGATCGCCGACGCCACCCCGACGGTCTACGACCGTAACGGCTATCCGCAGGACCTCTTCGGCCAGATCGCCTCGGCTGTGCGACTGGCGCAGATCGCGCCGGAGACCGAGGTGCGCACCGACGGATGCGAGAACCCGGAGCAGCCCTATCCGAGCACCGAGGAGCAGACGGCGGGACTCGCGCCCAGCTGGTTCGTCGGACTCGGCGTGCAGCTGGTGGTCGCCGGTCTGCTGTTCTGGGGTGGCTATCGCCGCACGCGGACGCCGGCGCGATCGCTACCCCCTGGCACACGCGTCGCCTGAGCGGCGCGGGTGAGGGGCAAGTGGACACCCTGCGTTCACCGGCCCGTCGCCGACCGTGCGCCCGGGCGCCATCCGTTCTCGATGACCTGGGGTGACCCGCACCCTGCCCCAGGAGAGCCATGTCCCGCCTGTCCCCGCCCCTCGCCGTCGCCGCGGTCTGCGCGCTTGCCGCGACCGCCCTGATCGCCGCGCCGTCCGCCGCCCTCGCAGCTGACGCCGGCATCCGCATCAACGAGGTCGAGTCCGACGGCGGAACGCCGGGCGACTGGATCGAGTTCTTCAACGCCGGCTCGACGGCCGTCCAGCTCGACGGCTGGAGTGTGAAGGACAACAAGGACGAGAACGTCTGGGTGATCGCGGCGGGGACGAGCCTCGCGCCCGGCGGCTTCCTCGTGATCGACGAGCTCAAGGGAGGTGCCGGCCAGTTCGACTTCGGACTCGGAAAGGACGACGCCGTGCGTCTGTTCGACGCGACGGGCGCTCTCGTCGACGAACGCGCATGGACGAGCCACGCGCCCACCACCTACGGTGTCCTCTCGTCGGGCTGGGGCGTCACGGCGCAGCCGACGAAGGGCGCCGCCAACGACGTCGAGGTGCCGGTGACCCCCGGCTCTGTGCGACTGAGCGAGGTGGACTCGTCGCCCGCCGACTGGGTGGAGCTCATCAACCCCGGGGAGGCGGCCCTCGACATCTCGGGGTATGAGCTGCGTGACAACTCCGATGATCACAGCTGGCGTTTCGCGCCCGGAACCGTGATCGCGGCCGGACAATTCGTCGTGGTGGATGCGGACACCGTCGGTGTGGTGGGCGGCGTCGCCGCGGCCTTCGCCGCAGCGATCGGGATCGGCAGCACCGACGAGATCCGGCTGTTCGACCCCGCCGGCTCACTCATCGACCGCACCGGGGCCTGGCAGGGACACGCGGCGCTGAACGGCTCGGAGGCGGATGCGACCCTCGCCCGCTGCGCCGGCGGTGATGCCGACTTCGTGCTCGCGCACCCGACCCGAGGCGCGGCCAACTCCTGCGTCATGCCGGGTGTGGCCATCAACGAGATCGAGTCGAACGGTGACGCGACCGACTGGGTCGAGGTCATCAACCACGCGCAGACGCCGGTCGACATCTCGGGCTGGAGCGTCATGGACAACGACCCCGTGGGCCACGCCGGTGAGGCGACGCCGCTGCCGGCGGGGACGGTGCTCGCCGCGGGCGCACGGTTCGTCTTCGACGGCGGCCGTGACTTCGTCTTCGGACTCGGCAACGGCGACACGGTGACGCTGCGGGACGCGGCCGGGCTCACCGTCGACGAGCACGTCTACGCCGCGCACGCGGACGGTGTGCTCGCCCGCTGCCCCGAGGCCACTGGGGACTTCATCGACGTCGCGACCTCCACGAAGGGCCTGCCCAACGCGTGCGGCAACCCCGTGCGCATCAACGAGGTCGAGTCGGACGGCGGCGCACCCGACGACTGGATCGAGCTCGTCAACCCGACGGGCGCGACGCTCGACGTGAGCGGGATCGTCGTGAAGGACGACGATGACGCGCACGTCTACGCTCTGCCCGGAGGGAGCACGATCGCCGCGGGCGGCTATCTCGTGATCGACCGCGATCAGCTCGGCTTCGGCCTGGGCAGCGGCGACCGGGTGCGCCTGTTCGACGGCGCAGCGCTCATCGACGAGACGAGCTGGGGAGCGGGGCACGCCGCGACGACCTGGGGACGCTGCCCCGATGCGACGGGTGCCTTCGCGACCACATCCGAGGCCACGAAGGGTGCGGCGAACCTCTGCCCGGGTGCGCTCCCTGTCGGGGCATGGCCCGGCTCCGCCGAGGTCCGCGTGCTGGATGCCGAACCGACCTTCCTGGAGGACAGCTCCGGCCTGGACGTCCAGGACACTCCGGACGGCGCGTATCTCTGGGCCGTCGACAACGGCACCGGCACGTTCTGGAAGCTCGCGATCGCGGCCGACGGCACCACGTCGTTCGCGCCCGGCTGGGACCGCGGCAAGCGGGCGCGATTCATCGCGGACGCGGGCTCGCCCGAGAAGGCAGGCCCCGATGCCGAGGGCATCACGGTCGACGGGTCGGGGCGGGTCTTCCTCGCCTCCGAGCGCGACAACGCCGCCAAGGGCGTGAACCGCAACACGATCCTCGAGGTCGATCCGGCCTCTCCCGGGCCGGATGTGGTCGCGACCGCGCAGTGGGAACTGAACGACGTGGTGCCGGGCCTGGCCGCCGTGGCCGCGAACGTCGGGCTCGAGGCCGTGGAGTGGGTGTCGGACGAGGATCTCGTGGGTGCGCTGGTCGGCACGACAGGTGCCGCCTACGACCCCGCTCTCTACCCGGGCCACGGCGACGGGCTCTTCTTCGTGGCGGTCGAGGACACCGGGCTCGTGCACGCACTCGCGCTGCTGCCCGGCGGCGAAGCCCGCCTCGTGGCGACGATCAACCCCGGCCTGCCCGGTGTCATGGCGCTCGACTACGACACCGTGCTCGGCGCGCTGTGGGCCGTCTGCGACAACGGATGCGGCGGCACCGCCGCGCAGATCACGCTCAACGGGACCGCGTCGCCGCAGGTGGCGCACGTGGCTCGGCCGGCCGGCATGCCCGACCTGAACAACGAGGGCTTCGCGACCGCCCCGGCATCGCTCACCGTAGGCGGTATGCGTCCGGCGTACTGGTTCGCCGACGGATTCGCCGCCGAGGCGCTGCGCATGGGTTCGCTCCCGGGCGGTACCGAACCGACCGAGCCGGGCAATCCGGGGACCGAGCCGGGCGGCCCGGGCACGCAGCCGGGTCTGCCGGGAACGGGTGGCGGCTCGCCGAGCGTCGGCGTCACGCCTCTCCCCGGTGGCGCGCTCTCGCCCGCCAACCGTGGCGGCGTGAGCGCCCCGGAGCGCGTCGAGCGCGGCGCGATGGTGACCGTGTCGGTGGGCACTCAGCATGCGGGCGCTGCGGTCGAGGTCTGGCTGTACTCCACGCCGCAGCGGATCGCCGCGGGCACGGTGGATGCGGCGGGCGCCGTGCGTGCGCGCATCCCCGCCGACGCGCCGCTGGGCGATCACCGGATCGTCGTGTACGCCGCAGACGGGACGCTCATCGGCTGGGCTCCCGTGCGCGTCGTGGCCGAGAACACGCTCGCCGTCACCGGAACCGAGATGCCGTACGGCGCGCTCGCCGCCGGGATGCTGCTCACCCTGCTGGGTGCGGGAGCGGTTCTGGCGCGCCCCCGTCGCCGCGTGAGCTGAGTCTCGGCACGGTCGCCCCGGTGGATCGGGGAGCGGGGCGACCGTCGGCGTGCGGCAGGCTAGGGGGATGGCGACGGTCCGGGCGTGGGGGGAGCGGCACCAGGTCGTGCTCTATCTCGCGGCGATCGCACTCGGCGTCGTCGTCGGGCTGACGGCGCCCGCGAGCGCGCCGGTGCTCGAAGCGGCGATCACACCCACCCTCGCGGTGCTCCTGTACGCCACGTTCCTCGCGGTGCCCTTCGCCCGCATCGGGCAGGCGTTGCGCGACGGACGTTTTCTCGCGGCGGTCCTCGTCCTGAACTTCGTGCTCGTGCCGATCGTCGTGTTCGCTCTGTCGCGCGTCGTCGCGCACGATGCGGCCCTGCTCGCGGGGGTGTTGCTCGTGCTGCTGACCCCGTGCGTCGACTACGTCATCGTGTTCGCCCACCTGGCCGGCGGTGCGCGGGAACGCCTGCTCGCAGCGACGCCGCTGCTCATGCTCGCCCAGCTCGTGCTGCTGCCGGGCTATCTCTGGATCATGGCGGGACCCGAGCTGGTCGACGCCATCGACCCCGGTCCGTTCGTCGAGGCGTTCGGGCTGCTCATCGTCCTGCCGCTCGCGCTCGCCGTCGTCACCCAGCTGCTCGCGCGCACCCTCCGCCCCGTCCGCGTCCTCGAGACCGGGGTGCTCGGGGCGATGGTGCCGCTGATGATGCTCGTGCTCGCGGTCGTCGTGGGCTCGCAGGTTCACGCCGTCGGCGAGCGCCTCGCCGTCCTCGCCGTCCTCGTGCCCCTGTTCGCCGCATTCGCCGCCGTCGCCGCCGTGTTGGGGCTGCTCGTGGCGAGGGCCGCTCGGATGCGGCGCCCCGAACGGATCGCGACGGTGTTCAGCGGGGTGACCCGCAACTCCCTCGCGGTCCTTCCCCTCGCGTTGGCGCTGCCCGCATCCCTCTCGCCCGCCCCGCTCGTCGTCGTGACGCAGACCCTCGTCGAGCTCGTCGTGATGGTCGTGCTCGTCGCGCTGTTCCGGCCGCGCGCGGCTCGGGCACGCTGACCGCTGCGGATTTCGCACGGTCGTCATGCTGGTGCGAAGCGGGGTCGGCATGCTCGGATGAGAGCAGCGGCCCGCCGCGTCCCCACCGCCCCGCCCCGCACGAGGAGTCGCCCCATGACCCGCATCGGCATCGTCTCGGAGGGCGACGGTGAGAACCGCGTCGCTGCCACCCCGCAGACCGTCGGCAAGCTGATCGCGCTCGGATACGAGGTCGTCGTCGAAGCGGACGCCGGCTCGCGTGCAGCGTTCCCGGATGCCGCCTACCGCGACGCCGGAGCGGCGATCGTGGATGAGGACGCCGCCTGGGGTGCGGATATCGTGCTCGGCGTCGACGCGCCCCGAGAGGACGAGATCGCGAGGCTGCGCTCGGGTGCGGTGCTCATCAGCCAGCTCGCCCCCGCGCTGAACCTCGACCTGGTCGACCGGTTGGCGGCGCAGGGAGTGACGGCGCTCGCGATGGACGCGATCCCGCGCATCTCGCGGGCCCAGTCGATGGACGTGCTCAGCTCCATGGCCAACATCTCCGGCTACCGGGCGGTGGTCGAGGCGGCGAACGAGTTCGGTCGCTTCTTCACCGGTCAGGTGACCGCCGCGGGCAAGGTGCCGCCGGCCAAAGTCCTCGTCGCCGGCGCGGGTGTCGCCGGCCTCGCGGCGATCGGAACCGCATCCAGCCTCGGCGCCATCGTGCGCGCGACCGACCCGCGCCCCGAGGTCGCCGACCAGGTGCGCTCCATCGGTGGCGAGTACCTTCCCGTGACGGTGAGCAGCGAGACCGTGTCGAGCGACGGCTACGCGCGAGCGACGAGCGAAGAGTACGACCGCGCCGCGGCGGAGCTGTACAGCGCGCAGACGGCTGAGGTGGACATCGTCATCACCACGGCGCTGATCCCCGGACGCGCCGCACCGCGGCTCATCACGGCCGCGGATGTGGCCGGGATGCGGCCCGGCAGCGTGATCGTCGACATGGCGGCGGGCCACGGTGGCAACGTCGAGGGCTCGGTCGCCGACGAGCGTGTCGTGACCGAGAACGGCGTCGTGATCCTCGGGTACACCGACCTGGCGGGAAGACTGCCCGCGCAGTCGTCGCAGCTGTACGGCACGAATGTGCTCAACCTGCTGCGCCTGCTCACGCCGGGCAAGGACGGCGTTCTCGTCCTCGACCTCGACGACGTCGTGCAGCGTTCGGTGACCGTCACCGCGGGAGGCGACGTGCTCTGGCCGCCGCCGCCCGTCGCCGTATCCGCAGCACCCTCCGCGCCTCCGGCGCCCGCCGCATCCGTTGCCGAACCTCCGCCGCCGCGGCGCGGGCGCAAGCTCCTGCTGCTCGCGCTCGCCGCGCTCGCCCTGTTCGCGATCGTGACGTTCGCGCCGGCGCCGCTGCCGCAGCACATGACCGTGCTCGCGCTGTCGATCGTCGTCGGCTACTACGTGATCGGCAAGGTGCATCACGCCCTGCACACCCCGCTCATGAGCGTGACCAACGCCATCTCCGGGATCATCGTGGTCGGTGCCCTCACGCAGCTCACGGTCCCCGAGCCGGTCGTGCAGGTCCTCGCCGCTGCCGCCGTCCTGCTGGCCAGCATCAACGTCTTCGGCGGCTTCGCGGTGACCCGTCGCATGCTCGCGATGTTCTCGAAGGGGACGAGCCGATGACCGCTGCCGCCGTCGCCGGCGCCGCCTACCTCGTCGCGGCGCTGCTGTTCATCCTGAGTCTGGCCGGGCTCAGCCGTCACGAGACGGCGCGCGCCGGCGCCGCATCCGGCATCGCCGGCATGGCGATCGCCCTGGTTGCGACGATCGTCGTCACCGTCACGGGTGCGTTCTCGTCCGGTGCCGCAGCCCTCGGGCTTCCCCTACTGGTGGCAGCGGTCGCGGTGGGAGCGGCGATCGGGCTCTGGCGCGCCCGGTCGGTGGAGATGACCGGTATGCCCGAGCTCATCGCTCTGCTGCACAGCTTCGTCGGCCTCGCTGCCGTGCTCGTGGGCTGGAACGGGCACCTGCACGACGGCGGACTCACCGGCGCGCTGCGCGACATCCACCACGGCGAAGTGTTCGTGGGCGTGTTCATCGGCGGGGTGACCTTCACCGGGTCGCTCGTCGCGTACCTCAAGCTCTCGGGCCGGATGCCGTCGAAGCCCCTCATGCTGCCGGGACGCAATGCGCTCAACCTCGGCGCGCTCCTCGTGTTCGCCGCACTCACCGTCTGGTACGTCATCACCCCGACGCTCGTGCTGCTGATCGCGGTGACGGTCCTCGCCCTGGCGCTCGGCTGGCACCTCGTCGCCTCCATCGGCGGCGGCGACATGCCCGTGGTCGTTTCGATGCTCAACAGCTACTCCGGCTGGGCCGCCGCCGCGGCGGGATTCCTCCTCGACAACGACCTGCTGATCATCACCGGTGCTCTCGTGGGATCGTCCGGTGCGTACCTCTCGTTCCTCATGTGCAAGGCGATGAACCGCTCGCTGCTGGCTGTGATCGCGGGTGGCTTCGGCGCCCCGACCGCATCCGGACCGGCCGCCGAGGCGGGCGAGCATCGCGAGACGGATGCGGAGTCGGTGGCGGAGATGCTCGCCGACGCCGACAGCGTCGTGATCGTGCCGGGGTACGGCATGGCCGTCGCGCAGGCGCAGTACCCGGTCGCCGAGCTCGTCGAACGGCTCCGGGCGAAGGAGATCGAGGTGCGATTCGGCATCCATCCCGTCGCCGGGCGCCTGCCCGGACACATGAACGTGCTCCTCGCGGAGGCGAAGGTGCCCTACGACATCGTGTTGGAGATGGACGAGATCAACGACGACCTGGCGCAGACCTCGGTCGTGCTCGTGATCGGCGCCAACGACACCGTGAACCCCTCCGCAGCCGAGGATCCCTCGAGCCCCATCGCGGGGATGCCGGTGATCCGTGCCTGGGAGGCGCGCCAGGTCGTCGTCTTCAAGCGCTCGATGGCATCCGGCTACGCGGGCGTCGAGAACCCGCTCTTCTTCCGTGAGAACACGCAGATGCTGTTCGGAGACGCGAAGCAGCGCGTCGAGGACATCCTCCGCGCGCTCTGATCACGCCTGGACCGGCCACGACGGCAGGGGATCGGCGAACCGCTCCCAGGCTTCGGGGCCCGCATCCATCTCCGCATCCGTCAGCGCGGCGGCGTCGAGTGCTCGCGCCACCGCGCCCACGTTCAGGTCGAGTCCGGTGATGGCGATCTCCTGCCCGATGCAGCTGTAGGCGTCGCGGGCGTGGAGCGGGTCGAGCCACATGGCGGATCCGACCTGCTCCCAGCGCGCGAGCATGCCTTGGCGGGTCGCCAGGCGGCAGAAGCCGACCGAGCGCAGGACGAGTCCCCAGCGGCGCGCGTCGATCTCATCGTCGAGCGCGCGCACGAGGCGCTCCGGGTGGAAGGGGCGCAGCTGCTCGTACCGGAAGGTCGTCACGCGACGATCCGTCATGTGCGGATCGTGTTCGTCGTTCAGCATCCGCACCCATCCCGCGCGCTCCCCGACGGCGATGGTGGTGTCCATCGTGAGCGCCGCGCGCACATCCTCGTGCGGCTCCCGTGTGAGACGGATGCGGGCGAAGGGGTTGAGGTGAGAGGCGAGCGCCATGAGCATCGCGAGCCTCGCCGTGTCTACGCCTTCCCAGTTGACGAAGGCGATGAGGTGCGCACTCTCGATGAAGGCCGCCGCCTGCCGCGCACGGGCGCCGTGGTCGCCCCGGTCGTCGCCGGGCGGTGCGTCGTCGCGCAGCGCCGAGCCGTCGCGCAGGTCCTGGATCATGTGCGGCGCGTCGATGACGCACACCAGCACGGGCGGGATGTCGAACGCGCTGCTGAAGTGCAGCGGGTCGAGGTCGGTCGCGCAGTCGAAGAGTGCGAGCTCGTCGCGCCCGCCGGCCCAGAAGCCCTGGGCGCGATGCGACGTCGTGTGCCTCGGTCCGCCGTACGCCCAGACCAGGCGGCGGCCGAGTGTCGCGGCGGCGCGTTCGGCGAAAAGGTGGCGTTCGGGTGCGCACACCCCGGTGATGGCGACAGGGATCGATTCCATGCCGGTCCTCTCCAGTTGCTCGGGCGGAGCACCCAGCATAACCTCTTGATGAGAACCGTTATCAATAAGGAGTCGCCGTGAAAGTCCGTGCCTCGCTCAAGTCCCTGAAGAACCAGCCCGGCGCCCAGGTCGTGCGTCGGCGCGGCAAGGTGTTCGTCATCAACAAGCTCAACCCCCGCTTCAAGGGGCGGCAGGGCTGAGGCGGGTCCGTGGGCCGTATCCGCTGATGACGAGCAGCCCGACCATGACAAGCGCGAGACTCACGCGACCTGGGAGCGACTGCGCCGCGACGATCACGGCTGCCCACGGCCGTGCGATGTGCGCCGTCACGACGCCGAGGATGTCGCCAGCCTTGACGGCCGGGATGTCGGCGACGGGGTTGGCATCCCCCCGCGTGGTGATCTGCCCGTCGGCATCCACACCTTCCACCCGGTGCGTGTAGAGCACCCCCGAGGGTCGCCGCACGGTGACGACGTCTCCGACCGCCACCGTCTCGACCCGAGCCGGGTCGACGACGACGAGGTCGCCGCGCTCATAGGTGGGCGCCATCGACCCGCCGTCGACCTCGAGGGTTCGCAGTCCCGTCACGGCGCTCAGCGCGAACGGGGCGAGCAGCACGAGCGCGATCACGGCAACGAGCACCCACCGCAGGGCTGACAGCATTCGCATCGGCTAGGGCATCCCGGTGAGCAGTGGGGTCCACGCGGATGCCGGACCCGCACGGTCACCGCTCGTGTACGTCACGCGGTAAAGGTAGGTCGTGTGCGGGGTGAGGGAGCACCGATCGCCCGTGAGCACCGCACCCGGGGCGCAGTACGGACGTGTCGGTCCCGCGGCGGTGGGGACGGACAAGGGCTCGGTTGCGCTGCCTCCTACCTGCCCGTGAACATTCGAGCCCCACGTGACGACGCCGCCGTCGTCCATGAGGGCGATCGCGTGCGTCTGTCCGGCGGCGACGCCGATGAACCTGCGCCCGCCGAGCCGAGAAGCGTCGACGAACGCCGGACGCGACGAGTCGACCGAGGCATCGTGGCCGAGTTGTCCGTCAGCGTTGTCCCCCCAGGAGAACGCGACTCCGTTCTCGGTGACAGCGAGAGTGTGACGCTCACCCGCCGCGACGGCGACGATCTTGTTCTCGCCGAACAGCGTCGCATCGACGGGCGTGGGCACCACTTTGGTGAAAATGGTTCCGTTCCCGAGGGCGCCATCATTGCCGTAACCCCAGGCGTACACCTTGCCGTCCGCCGTCAGCGCCACGGTGTGCAGCTCGCCCGCGGCGACGGCGACGACCGCCTGCCCGGCGAAGGGGGTCATGTCGACAGGGGTCGGCGTCCAGTACATCTCGTCGGTGCCGCCGTCACCGATCTGACCGCTCCCGCCTTTCCCCCAGCCGAAGACTGCACCCCCCTCCACCACCACGACCGTATGCGAGGCTCCCGCGGCGATGCTCGTGATCTTGCGCCCGCCGAAATGAGAGGGATCGATACGCATGGGAGCCAGTGAGTTCATGGCCGCGATGTCGCCGAGCTGCCCCCACGCGTTGCTGCCCCAGGTGTACAGCTCGCCGTTCTCGGTCAGCGCGACGGTGTGCTCGCCGCCCGCGGCGATGGCGGCGACGCGCTGCCCGCCGAAGCGATCCGCGCTGACCGGTACGGGGGTCAGCCAGTCCCCTGGGATGCCGTGACCCAGCTGCCCCTGCTCGCCGTATCCCCACGACCACACGCGGCCGTCATCAGCCAGCGCGACCGAGTGGTACTCGCCGGCCGCGACGGCCACGATCTTGTGACCCCCGAAGGAGGTCGGCTCCACCCTCACGGGCGTCGAGGATGCCGTGACTGTGCGGTTGCCAAGCTGCCCGCGCCAGTTGTTCCCCCACGTGTACACCTCGCCATCCCTCGTCAATGCGATCGTGTGCAGCTCGCCTGCGGCGATCGCGGCGACTGGGATCGCCGCGAGCTCGGCCGGGAGGTTGCCGGTGTCGGTCGCGGTCGTGTCGCTGCCGGTGTAGACCGTGGTCGGGTTCGACCCGTCGGCCGAAGAAGAACGCTCGAGCGTGTAGGTGGACGGCCTGGTCGCCGCCGGCCACGTCACGGTCACGGACGTCGGCGACGTATCGCCGCCGGAGGGAGTGAGTGCCGCAAGCCCGGTGGTGAGCGGAGTCCACGCGGATGCGGGAGCGCTCCAGTTTCCGAGCGTGTAGGCGACCCGGTAGTAGTACGTCGTGTCGGGGACGAGCGAACACGAGCCGTCCGCCAAGGTGGTCGCGCCGACCGCACACGCGGGATCACCGGTGACGACGATGTGCTGCGGGGTGTCACTGGAGGTATCCCGCAGGCCGTTGCCGAGTTGCCCGCTGCCGTTGTTCCCCCAGGTGTAGAGGGCACCGTTCTCCCCGACAGCGACCGAGTGGGCGCTCCCGGCCGCCATCGCGGCGATCCCCTGCTGCCCGAACTGCTCTGCTGCCACGCGGGTCGGAGTCGACGAGGTCGTCCCGCCGCCGCGTCCGAGCTGCCCGTAGGAGTTGTCCCCCCAGGTGAACAGCGCGCCGCTCGCGGTCACCAGCGTGTGACGCGATCCCGCAGTGATCGCGGTGATCTCCTGCCCCTCGAAACTATCCGTCGGCACCCGGACCGGGACCCACGGGGCCTTGAGGGCGGTGACTCCGAGCTGTCCGTGCGCATTGGATCCCCACGTGAAGACGGCGCCGCCTTCTGCTAGGACGGCGATGTGCTGGTCTCCCGCCGAGATGCTGGTGACCTTGAGCCCTTCGAAGAGCGACGGATCCAACCGGTGCGGCGTTTCTTTGAGCCGCTTGTCGCCCGTGCCGAGCTGACCCGACTCGTTCGCCCCCCAGGTATAGAGCGTGCCGTCGGCAGCCAACGCAACCGTGTGGTTGGAGCGGGCCTCCACCGCGGTGATCCGCTGCCCGCCGAAGAGCAAAGGATCCATGCGCTGGGGTGTGCGCGACCGCGAGATGTCGATGGCGACGCCGAGCTCCGTCGCCTGATTCAGGCCCCACCTGAACAGCGACCCGTCCTTCGCCAGGGCCACCGTGTAGTAGGCGCCCGCCGTCACGGCGACGATCGGCTGCCCACCGAAGGCGCTCGCCGGAAGGCGCGTCGGCCTCGTCTGCGTGGCGGTACCGCCGTTGCCGATCTGTCCGACCTCGCTGTTCCCCCATGTGTAGACGGCGCCCGACTCCGTCACCGCGACGACGTGGAGAGACCCCACGTCGATCGAGACAACCTTCTCCCCGCCGAAGTTCTCCGAGCCCAGCCGTGTGGGCACCGTGGATCTCGTCGTACTGCCGTTGCCGAGCTGCCCGTGCCCGTTGGGTCCCCACGTGTACACGGCCCCGTCGGCCGCCAACGCTGCCGTTCCGGCGCCGGCCGCGGCGACCGCCGTGAAGGGGATGTCGGCCGCCTCCGCCGGAACGCTCCCGGCATCCGTGGTCCGGGTGTCGCCGCCGGTGTAGATCGTCGTCGGGTTCGCCCCGTCCGCCGTGGCCGAACGCTCCACCGTGTACGACGGGGCGAGCGACGAGCCGGGCACGGATGCCGCGCCCCACGCGACATCGATGCTCGTCGCCGAGGGCTGCGCCATCGTGGCGTCGACCGCTGTCGCGGTGAGGCTGCCCGTGGCCACGGTGTTCCCCGTCGCTGCGGTCGCGTCGGTGAACGCGGCCGTCGTCGACGGCAGCGCCCCCGCAACGACCACGGCGGTCAGGGCGAGGCCGGCGAGAAGGGAACGGATGATGCGCATCGGTTATGGCTCCAAGGTACGCAGCGGAACCCAGGCGGATGCCGGGCCCGTGCGGTCGCCGTGGGTATAGCTCACCCGGTAGTAGTAGGTCGTGTCCGGGGTGAGGGAGCATCGATCACCCGTGAGCACGGCACCCTCAGCGCAGAAGACTCGCGTCGGCGCCGAGAACGCGGTCGGGACGCCCTCCGGCTCGGTGGTGCCGTTGCCCAGCTGCCCGTGCGCGTTGTCCCCCCACGTGAACACTGCACCGTCCTCCGTGACAGCGACCGTATGCGACTGTCCCCCCGCGACACCGATGACCTTCCGCCCGCCGAGTTCCGAGACGTTCACGGCCGCCGGAAGCAGCGACACGAAGAGGGCGTTATGTCCGAGCTGCACGTGGTCGTTCCTGCCCCAGGCGAAGACCGTGCCGTCCTGCGTGACGGCGAGGGTGTGACGCTCGCCGGCCGCGATGGCACCGATCGTCTTCCCGCCGAACCAGGAAGCGTCGACGGGCGTGGGTACCGCCCTGTTGAGGGCTGTTCCGTCCCCGAGTTGACCGTTCCCGTTGTCGCCCCAGGCGTATACGGCGCCCGCCTCCGTCAGCGCGACCGTGTGGCCTTCTCCGGCGGCGAGAGCCACCACCTTCTGGCCGGCGAAGGGCGTCATGTCGACGGGAACAGGGAACCACTGATCCGCAAATCCGCCGTTGCCGATCTCACCGCGCGTGCCGCTTCCCCAGGCGAACACGGCGCCGCCTTCTGTCACGACGACCGTGTGCGCGTGCCCCGCGGCGATGGCCGTGATCCTGCGTCCACCGAAATATGCGGAGTCGACGTTCTCGGGAATCGGCGAGGAATTCCCGGTGCCGCTTGCCCCTCCCCGCCGCCGCCCCAGGTGTACAGCTGACCGTTCTCCGTCAGAGCAACGGTGTGCTCGCCGCCCGCGGCGATCGCGGTGATCTTCTGCCCGCCGAAGCGACCTGCTTCCACGTGTACCGGAAGCTCGCGGTCCAACACGTTGCCGTCGCCCAGCTGTCCCCTCGTGCCGTAGCCCCATGCCCACACGGCGCCGTCGTCCGCCAGCGCGACCGAGTGATACTCGCCCGCTGCGACAGCGGTGATCTTGTGGCCGTCGAACAGCTCAGGCGCCACCTTCACCGGGGTCGAGGATGCGTAGATCGTGCCGTTGCCGAGCTGCCCGCGCCAGTTGTTCCCCCACGTGTACACCTCGCCGTCCGTCGTCAGTGCGATGGTGTGCAGCTCACCCGCGGCGACCGACACGAACGGGATCGCGGCGACCTCGGCCGGGATGTTCCCCGTGTCGGTCGCGGTCGTGTGGCCGCCGGAGTACACGGTGGTCGGATCGGCGCCGTCGGCCGACGCGGAACGCTCGAGGGTGTAGGTGGATGGCGTGCTCGTCGCCGGCCACGTCACGTTCAGCGACGTCGATGTCGACGTCGCGCCGTCGGCGAGCGACGGAGTGAGCGCCGCGAGCCCGGTGGTGAGCGGGGTCCACGCGGATGCGGGAGCGCTCCAGTTTCCGAGTGTGTAGGTGACCCGGTAGTAGTAGGCCGTATCGGGGGCGAGCGAGCACGAGCCGTCCGCCAGGGTGGTGGCGCCGGCAGCACACGCGGGATCACCGGTGACGACGACGCGTTTCGGGGTTCCCGAGCTTTCCTCCGTCCCATTGCCGAGTCGTCCCTGGTAGCCGGACCCCCAGCCGTACGCGGCGCCGCCCGCCAAAGCGAACGAGTGGTACTCACCGGCGGTGAGCGCGACGACCTCGTGCGTGTCGAAGCGCTCCGCGCCGATGCGCACGGGTGACAGCGAGCTCCCGCCGGCGGTCTCGTCGCCGAGTTGACCCATCACGTTGAGGCCCCAGCTGTATACCGCGCCGCCCGCCGCCACGATGGTGTGCGAGCGTCCGGCCGCGACCGCCACGACGCTCCCGCCTCCGAGCAGGTCCCGTTCCACGAGCACGGGCACCGGCGAGTTCGTGTTCGTGCCATCGCCCAGCTGCCCGCTGGTGTTGTGTCCCCAGGTGTAGAGCGAGCCGTCATCCGTCACGGCCGCCGTGTGGAAGAAGCCGGCGGCGACGGCGGTGATCCGCTTGCCGTCGAGCTCGGCCGCCCCCGCCGGCACGGGCACGGCCGAGTCCTCGGTGCTCCCGTCGCCGAGCTGCCCCACGGAGTTGTCTCCCCACGTGTAGACCCCGCCGTTCTTCGTCACGGCAGCGGTGTGGGTGGCGCCTGCGGCGACCGCGGCGATCTCCTGTCCACCGAACCGCTCCGCCTGGACGAGCCGGGGGATCGATACGGGGTTGCTGGCGCTGCCGGTGCCGAGCTGCCCCTCGGCGTTGCCGCCCCAGGCGTAGACGTTCCCGGCCGCTGTCAGCGCCACCGTGTGATAGCCGCCCGCCGCGATCGCGGCGATCTTCTGCCGGCCGAAGCGCGACGCACCGATCTGGGTCGGCTCCGGCGAGTTGTAGGTGCCGCCGTCGCCGAGCTGACCCTGGGAGTTCCTTCCCCAGGCGTACAGGGTTCCGTCCTCCGCCAACGCCACGGTGTGGAAGTGGCCCGCGGCGATGGCGGTGATGCGCTGCCCCCCGAAGCGGTCCGCTCCCATCCGTCGCGGCACCGACGAGACGTCGACCTCCTGATACGTGACGCCCAGCTGGCCGTAGCGGTTGCTTCCCCAGACGTAGACCGAGCCGTCCTCGGCGAGCGCTGCCGTGTGGCTCTGGCCTGCGCTGATCGCCGTGAAGGGGATGTCGGCCGCCTCTGCCGGAACGCTACCGGCATCCGTGGTCCGGGTGTCGCCGCCGGTGTAGATCGTCGTCGGGTTCGCCCCGTCCGCCGTGGCCGAGCGCTCCACCGTGTACGACGGGGCGAGTGACGAGCCGGGCACGGATGCCGCGCCCCACGCGACATCGATGCTCGTCGCCGAGGGCTGCGCCGTCGTGGCGTCGACCGCTGTCGCGGTGAGGCTGCCGGTGCTGACGGTGTTCCCCGTCGCTGCGGTCGCGTCGGTGAACGCCGCCGTCGTCGACGGCAGCGCCCCCGCGACGACCACGGCGGTCAGGGCGAGGCCGGCGAGAAGGGAACGGATGATGCGCACGTGCGGAGCTTTGAAGGCATTTACTTCTGGGTCGCGTCGACCACGAGGTCGAAGCCGGCGGCCGTGTCCTTGACCGTGTTGTCGGCGTTGGCGTCGAGGCCGATGGTGACGTCGACGTCGACCGCAGCAGCACCGGGGGCCAGGGACAGTCCGGTGATCTTGGGCGGCGAGGCGAGGGTTCCCGACTCGGTCTTCCCGCCGGCCGAGATCTTCACGGGCACCCACGCCTGCAGGGCGGCCGGTCCGGTGACGTTTTTGAGGGTGATCGTGTAGCCGAAGTCGACGTTGCCGGCGTTCGTGAACGTGAGCACGTCGTTCTGCACGACTTCCTGACCGGGGATCAGCTTCTCGAGCGCGATCGTCTGCGATGCGCTCTTGCCGATCGTGAGCGTGGCCGTCTTCACGATGTTGCCCGTGACTGACTCGCTGTCGGTGAACGCGGCGGTCGTGGTGAGGAACCCGCCCACGCCGAGGGCGATGGCGGCGGCGCCTGCGGCGACGGCGACGGCGGTGCGCTTCGGCATCCGTCGACGAGGTGCGGTGACGGTTTCGGGCGTGACGGTATCGGTCATGAGAGTGCCTTTCGGGCGGGATGTGGGTGGAGCTCAGGGTTGGAGGGCGGTGATGACGCTGTCGTAGCGGACGGTCTGTCCTTGCTTGCTGTTGTCGACCGTGCTCGCGAGGGTGAGGGTGTAGACGGCGCTGACGCTGGCGCCGGGCGCCACGCGCACGGTGGTGCTCGACGGCTCGTCGGACAGAGCCTCCGTGGTGGAGGCACGACCGTCGAGGGTGATGACGGTGTCGATGTCGTGGCCGAGACCGCCCGCGTCGGACGTCACGACGGTGTTCACACGGATGTCGATCGGCGCACCGGTGACATTGGTCACCCGGTAGCGCAGCGCCCCGGCGCTGTCTCCGGGAACGAGCCCGGCGAGCATCTGCGCGTCGACCGCCTCGACCCGCAGGAGCGAGCACGTCTGGGGGGTGTCGGCCGCCTGCGCGGCGGGCGCAGACGCGAGGGTCGCGCCAGCCACGATGCCGAGCACGGCCAGCGCGGCGACGACGTGCGCCCGACGGTGGCGGAACAGGATGAGAACGAACCCCGCCACGATGAGGGCAGCGGCGATGATCGCCAGCGGCATCCACACTCCGGCATCCAGGCCGGTCGCGGGGAGGGAGGTCGCACCGTCACTGTGGACCGTGGTCGTGCATGCGGGAATGACCACGCCGCCCCCTTCGACTCGTTTCGTCACCTCAGGCGGACCCCGCTCCGGGGTGACGACAACGCCAGTCAGCGTGGGTACGGTATCGACGGCTCAGACGCCGCCGCGAGCTGATTACGGTCGGACCGTACTGAACTCAGGCGGTCTCGCTGCAGGCGGCGTCGAGAAGACGACCGCAGCGTCCCTTGCGCGTGCGGAAGTGGCAGGCTACGCCGGCACCGGGGGCACGATCAAGCCGTGAACCTGTGCCAGCAGGCGCTCGCCGAATGTCTCCACGGTGTAACCGCACTCGGATGTCAGGAGCGTGTACGTCTCGTGCGAGGCAATGATGTAGAACTCCCGCACCATGTCGGGCACGGCGTCCTCAGCAATAACTCCGCGATCGGCCAACCATTGAGCCGTGCGCCCGAACTCGCGCCGCCGTTCGGCTCGGACCTCGGCAAACGACGCGGCCGCTTTGGGATCGGCATCCGCCGCCGCGTGGAACGCGTTCCACAGGCCGCTCGTGCGTGCGAGGGAGGCCGCGAGCAACCGCACGTACTGCTCGACCGCGCTGGGGAAGTCCAAGGCCTCGGCGAGGTCGACGTACGCGGGCTGCCCCGCTGCGGGGAAGGCCGCGCCGTGCCCGGCGAACGCCATGTCGAAGGCAGACCGCAGCAACCGTCGTTTCGGCCCCAGAAGCCCGACGGTCTCGACCGAAACCCGCGCGTGATCCGCGATGGCCTGCAGCGTGGTGCCGCCGTATCCGCGCACCGAGAACAACTCGGCCGCCGCCTTGAGTACCCGCGTGCGGGTGTCTTTCGCCCCCGCCGCGCGCGTTCCGTTCGCTGCCATGCGTCCATCCTCACGCACCCGGGGAAACGACATGACGCTGCTCACTTCAGGGGTGTCTGTCTGACGGAGCGATGATGGCGGGCAGGCGCGTGTCGCGTGAGGCGAAGTAGACGCGACGGCGGGAGTCGAACCCGCAACGCTTCCGGGTATGAACCGGAGCCCGGGACCACCCGGATCGCCGCGATGCCTCGACGCTAACCCGGGGTAGGGGAGCGCGCCAGTGCATGTCGCAAGATGACCCTGTGCGTCACCGCGTCACGCGCCCGCGCGGCTCGGCACGGTCTGTGCGCCGCAGGCGCTGCGACATCTGCACGATCGGTGGGGCTGGTGTTGCGTGCTGAGATGGATGTGGCGACCCGATGGCGATCGGCCGTGCAGATGTCGCAGCAGAGACGGTACGCGACCGCCGGCCCGGGCGGGTGTCGGCGGTCGCGCCTAGACTTGGAGGGACATGACCGACGCCTCCACGCCCCTCATCATCGGCGGTGACGGCGCTCGCCCCGCCGGCGATTCCGCACGTCCCGACGCCGACCTCCTCGCCGGCCTCAACGGCCCGCAGCGGGAGGCGGTGATCTACCGCGGGCCGGCGCTGCTCATCGTCGCCGGCGCCGGTTCCGGCAAGACCCGCGTGCTCACCCACCGGATCGCGTCGCTGCTGCGCTCGCGTGAGGCGTGGCCGAGTCAGATCCTGGCCATCACCTTCACCAACAAGGCGGCAGGCGAGATGCGCGAGCGCGTCGAGCAGCTCGTGGGCGACAGCGCGCGCGGCATGTGGATCTCGACCTTCCACTCCGCCTGCGTCCGCATCCTCCGCCGCGAGGCGCAGCAGTTCGGATTCACGAGCTCGTTCACGATCTACGACTCCGGCGACTCGCGGGCGCTCATCAAACGACTCGTGAAAGAGCACGAGGCCGACGCCTTCGGTCTCACCCCCGCCGCCGTCCAGAGCCGCATCTCCAAGCTCAAGAACGAGTTGCAGGATGCCGAGGGGTACGCGCGCCAGGCGAACATGAGCGACCCCGCAGAGCGGGTGTTCGTGGAGGTCTTCGGCGACTACCAGCGGGCGCTGCGTCGCGCGAACGCCTTCGACTTCGACGACCTCATCGCCCAGACCGTCTTCCTCTTCCGTGCCTTCCCGCAGGTGGCCGACACCTACCGCCGGCGCTTCCGCCACATCCTCGTCGACGAGTACCAGGACACCAACCACGCCCAGTACTCGCTCATCCGCGAACTGACGCGCCCCGTCTCAGGCGAAGGGGAATCGTATTCCGCGGGCGGCATGATGATCTTCGAGCCCGACAAGGCGCCCGAGGTCGAGGCCGCGTCCCTCACCGTCGTCGGCGACTCCGACCAGTCCATCTACGCCTTCCGTGGCGCCGACATCCGCAACATCAGCGAGTTCGAGCGCGACTTCCCCGGTGCGAAGGTCGTGCTGCTCGAGCAGAACTATCGCTCGACCCAGAACATCCTCTCGGCCGCCAATGCGGTCATCCGCAACAACTTCGACCGGCAAGACAAGAAGCTCTGGACGGATGTGGGTGCGGGCGAGCTCATCGTCGGCTTCACCGGCTACTCGCAGCACGACGAGGCCCAGTTCGTCGCCGACGAGATCGAGAAGATCCACCGCGCCGGCACGGCCTACTCCGACATCGCCGTCTTCTACCGCACCAACTCGCAGTCGCGCGCGCTGGAAGAGATCTTCATCCGCTCCGCCCTGCCGTACAAGATCATGGGCGGCACGAAGTTCTACGAGCGCGCCGAGATCAAGGACGCGCTCGCCTACCTGATCGCCGTGGCGAACCCCGCCGACGAGATGGCGGTGCGCCGCATCCTGAACAAGCCGCGTCGCGGCATCGGCGACGTGACCGAGACGGCCATCGCGCGCTTCGCGGAGGACAACCAGATCACGTTCCGTGAGGCGCTCGCCTCGCCGGAGGCGCTGGGCGTCGGGCCCAAGATCCAGGCGGCGATCACCCAGCTCGACCGCGTGCTCACCGAGGCGACGGCGCTGCTGCTGCCCGAGGGGCAGGATGCGCCGCCCACCGCCGTCGCCGAGGCGCTGTCGCTGTTGCTGAGCAAAAGCGGCTACTCAGACGCGCTGCGTGCCAGCCGCGACCCGCAGGATGAGGCCCGCCTCGAGAACCTCGACGAGTTCGTCGCCGTGGCGCGCGAGTTCGCCCGCAACAACCCGCAGGGCACGATCAGCGACTTCCTCACCGAGGTCGCGCTCGTCGCCGACGCGGACGACCTCGACGACGCATCGGGCTCCGTTTCGCTCATGACCCTGCACACCGCGAAGGGCCTCGAGTTCGACGCCGTCTTCCTCACCGGTGTCGAAGAAGACCTCATCCCGCACCGCATCTCGGCGAACGAGCCCGGCGGCCCCGCCGAAGAGCGTCGCCTGTTCTACGTGGGCGTCACCCGCGCGCGCAAGCTCCTGCATCTCACCCTCGCGATGACCCGCGCGCAGTTCGGCGAGGTCACGGTCGCGATGCCGAGCCGCTTTCTGCAGGAGATCCCCGCCGAGCTCATCGACTGGCGCCAGTCGCCGGGCGACGTCAACTCGCGCGGCGGCGCACAGTCGCGCGCCCTCAACGCCCGACGCCCCGGCGGGTGGGGCTCGCGTCGCGACGACAACCCGCCGCTGCTGCCCAAGTCGACCTCGCTCGAGCGCTTCGCGAACAAGATCCCGGCGAAGGTGCGCGACAACAGCGACCTCGAGCTCGCCGCGGGCGACCGCATCCGGCACGAGGACTTCGGTGAGGGGCGCATCGATGCGGTCACCGGCGAAGGTGCCAAGCGCATCGCGCATGTGCGCTTCGACAGCGCCGGAGCCAAGAAGCTGCTGATCAAGATCGCGCCGATCGAGAAGATCTGAGTCACGCCCCGGCGCGCCCCGCGTCGCGCGGTTAGGCTGGCCCGATGGCACTCTTCTCGCGCCGACCCAAGCCCTCCGAAGAACCCGAACGGGATGCGGCCGCGTCCGCTGCCGCCGAGGCGACGCCCGAGGCGCCGACCGAGAACGTCCCCCACGTGCCGATCTCGGTCAGCACCTTCGGTGAGAACCGCACGCCGGACGCCGCCCCGGCCCTGCCGGATGGCGTCTCGGCCATGGCTGCCGCCAGGCCGCCGCACCTCGCCTCTCCCGCCGCAGAGGCGTCGAAAGACCTGGAGACCGTGCCGGGGCTGCGCGACAACGTCCTGTTGCGCGACGCGCTCGCGGCGCTGCCCGAGAAGGCGCAGCCGGTCGAGCTCATGAACGTCGCACGTCAGCTGCTGCAGGGTCACGTCTACATCCGCGTGCAGGGCGACGCCCGCGAACTCCTCGCAAAGGGCGACAACCTGCCGACATCGGTCATCACGTACCAGGAGCAGAAGTACATGCTCGTGTACTCCAGCGGCCGGGCGCTGCAGGATGCGGTGCGCGCCGACGGCGACGCGTCGACCTCGGCGCTGGCACAGCCCGTCATCAGCCTCCTGCGTCAGATCGTCGCGGGCGACTTCGGCGGCATCGCCGTCGACCACGCGTCGCGTCCCGGCTCCGCCATCCTGCCGAAGCCTCTGATCGAGAAGGCCCTCGCCGACCTCGACCCGCACCTGGCGGTGAAGACGCTGCTGGCCGCGGACCGCACCGACGAGACGGCCGGCGACATCGCCGACGCGCTCACCTACGCGCCGGTCTGGGTCGCCGCCCGCCGTGGCGAAGGTGACCGCATCGGCATCGCGGAGCTCCGAACGACGGAAGGTGAGCGCATCCTCGAGCTCTTCTCCCACCCGCTGGAGCTCGTCGCCCTCGGGCGCGGAGACCAGCCGGCGAAGGTCACGCCCGAACAGCTGGCACGGGCGCTGCGCTCCGACGACGGCATCTCCGGAGTGATCGTGAACCCCGCCGGGCCCTGGATCCGTCTCAGCCGCGCGCAGCTCGCGCCGGTGCTCGCCCTCGGCGCCTGACACCCGCATCCGCGGGTCGCCCGAAGCCGGGTGGGGCGCGGCGCTCCCGAGCGCAAGGGGATGCGGGGCGCGAGCCGGCGCCCCTAGGGTCGGGTCATGGCGAGCGAACGCACCACCGTGATCGTCCCCGGGCCCGACGGCGACCGGGAGATCTCTGTCTCGAGTCCGTCCCGCGAGGTGTGGCCGGCGGTAGGGATCACGAAGCGCGAGCTCGTCGACTACATCCTGGCCGTCGCCGAACCGTTCCTGCGCGCGAACGGACACCGTCCGGTCTCGCTCGAGCGGTTCCGAGACGGCATCGACGGCGAGGCGTTCTTCTCGAAGAACCCGCCCAAGGGCACCCCGGCTTACGTCGATGCGGTCACCGTCACCTACAACAGCGGGCGCAGCCATCCGCAGGTCGTGCTCACGGAGCCGGCAGCGCTGGTGTGGGCCGTGCAGATGAACACGGTGGTCTTCCATCCGTGGGCCTCGCTCGCCGCCGACCCCGATCGACCCGTCGAGCTGCGGATCGATCTGGACCCCCAACCCGGTACGGATTTCTCGGATGCTGCTGCCATCGCCCCTCTCATGCGCGAGGTGCTGGCGGAGGCGGGTCTCGACTCGTGGATCAAGACGAGCGGGAACCGCGGCATCCATCTGTTCTGTCCGATCGAGCCGACGCATGAGTTCCTCGATGTGCGCCACGCGGCGATCGCCGCGGGCCGCGAGCTGGCGCGCCGGGAGCCGGAGCGGGTGACGATGAACTGGTGGAAGGAAGAGCGCGGGCGGCGGATCTTCGTGGACTTCAACCAGACCAACCGCGACCGCACGATGGCCGGCGCCTACAGTCCACGGGCGCTTCCCGATGCGACAGTGGCCACCCCCATCACCTGGGACGAACTTCCCTCCGTCGATCCCCACGCCTTCACCGTGCGCACCGTGCCACGCCGCCTCGCGGAGATCGGTGACCCGTGGGAGCACATCGCGCGCAATCCCGGACGCATCGACACCCTGCTCGAGTGGTGGCAGCGCGACCTCGATGACGGCCTCGGAGAGCTGCCGTTCCCGCCCGAATTCCCGAAGATGCCCGGCGAGCCGCCGCGCGTACAGCCCAGTCGCGCGCGCTCGGAGGAGTGATCGATCAGTCGAGCACGTCGCCGAGGTCGTAGGCCGAGACCTGCTCGAGCTGCGAGAAGGTGCACGAGCGTGCATCGCGGTCCGGGCGCCACCGCTCGAACTGCACGGTGTGACGGAATCGCATCCCCTCGAGCTGGTCGTAGCGCACCTCGAGCACCCGTTCCGGATGCAGGCGCACGAAGGACACGTCCTTGGATGCGGCGAATCTCGACCGCTCGGTCTCACCCGTCACCGCGTCGCCCGACTCGTCGCGCACCACCAGGGGAGCCAGCTCGTCGACGAGCTCTCGGCGCCGCGCATCCGTGAACGCCGACACCCCGCCCACATTGCGCAGGCGACCTTCGTGGTCGTAGAGCCCTACCAGCAGCGAGCCCACGCCGACACCGCTCTTGTGGACGCGGTAGCCGAGCGCGACGACGTCGGCGGTGCGGGCGTGCTTGATCTTCAGCATCGTGCGCTTGTTCGGCTGGTAGGCGTCGTCGAGTCGCTTGGCGACGACGCCGTCCAGACCGGCGCCCTCGAACTCGGCGAGCCAGCGTTGCGCGGTCGCGGGATCGCCGGTCGTGCGGGTCAGGTGCACGGGAGGCTGGACACCCGCCAACAGGTCCTCGAGCTCGGCGCGCCGCTCGGCGAAGGGTGCGTCGCGCAGATCGCGGTCGCCGCGAGCCAACAGGTCGAAGGCGATGAGCAAGGCGGGCGTCTCGTCCGCCAACTTCGTGACGCGGGAGGCGGCGGGATGGATGCGCTGGCTGAGCGCCTCCCAATCCAGCCGTTGCGCGCCCGGCAGGCCGGTCGGGATGACGATCTCGCCGTCGATGAGGCACGGCTCGGGCAGTACGCGCGGCAGTGCCTCGACCAGCTCGGGGAAGTACCGGGTGAGCGGCTTCGCGCCGCGCGACCCCAACTCCACGCTCTCCCCGTCCCACGCGGCGAGCACTCGGAAGCCGTCCCACTTGGGCTCGAAGCTCCAGCCGGCCGCATCCGGGACGTCCTTGACCGCCTTGGCGAGCATGGGAGCGGGGATCTCGTACCGCACGGGGTGCTCCTCAGGCCGTCGCGTCGCCCGCTGCGACGCGCTGCTCGCGCTTCTTGGGCCTCGCCCACTTCGCCGGGGTGTCGGGGCCGTCCCACACCTCGATGATGCCCCAGACGACCGCGGTCAGCGGCACGGCCAGCAGTGTGCCGAGGATGCCGCCGATCGCCGTTCCACCGGCCAGCACGACCAGCACGACGAACGAGTGCAGCTTCATCGACCTGCCCATGAGCACCGGCTGCAGGAAGTTGCCCTCGAGCTGGTTGACGGCGATCACGACTCCCACGACGATCAGCGCGATGACCGGTCCGTTCGCCACGAGCGCGACCAGCGCGGCGAGCGCGCCGGCAGTGACCGCTCCGACGATCGGGATGAAGGCGAGCAGGAAGACCAGGACCGCCAGCGGGATGGCGAGCGGGACCTGCAGGATGAGCAGCCCGATCAGGATGCCGACGGCATCGACGAAGGCGACGGCAGCCGTGCCGCGCACGTAGGACCCGAGCACCTGCACCGACTTGTCGCCGATCCGCCGCGCGCGCACGTACGACGTGCCGTGGAACGGGCGCAGCAGGAACTCCCACATCCGCGGGCCGTCCTTCAGGAAGAAGAAGAGGATCACGACCATCAGGACCAGGCCGGTGACGAAGCTGGCGACGGCGCTCACGCCCGCGAGGGCGCCGCTGCCGAACTGTGCACTCGTCACGAAGTCGCCGAGCTGCCCCATCCATTCATCGATCTGCGCCGACGTCGGGGCGAACGGCAGCGTGTTGACCCAGTCGAGCAGCTGCTGGAAGCCGCCCTGCGCCTGCGACGAGAGGTCGTCCCACTGGTCGCGGACCGCCCACACGATGATCCATCCGAGTCCGGTGAGCAGCACGACGACGGTGAGCAGCGTCAGGAGCGTGGCCAGGATCGATGGCACGCCCCTGTGCCGCATCCACGTCATGACCGGTGCGAAGGCCGAGGCGAAGATGAGCGCGAGGATGAGCGGGATGACGACGACCGTGACCTGGCGGATGCCCCAGATGGCTCCGGCCAGGATGGCGACGATCACGATGATCTGCAGCCCGCGGATCGCGAGGCGTCCGAACGCATCGCCCCAGAGGCTCCACGGAGCACGGTGTGCGGTGAGCTCGACCTCGCGGGAGGTGAGCGTCACCTCCTGCGGTGCGCGGCGGAACAGTCCCATGCGACGACCGTATCGGCCGCATCCGTCCGGCGTCTGCGTCTTGACGCGCGGATGCCGGAGCGGCAGTGGGGCTCAGACGAACGCGCCGGTGCCCGTGATGTCGCGGCCGATGAGCAGGGCCTGCACGCTTTCGGTGCCCTCGTAGGTGTGGATGGCTTCGATGTCGGCCATGTGCTGGATCACGCGGTTCTCGAGCAGAATGCCGTTGCCGCCCATGAGATCGCGCGCGGTCTGGGCGATGCGGCGTGCGGCGCGGGTGTTGTGGTACTTCGCGAGGGAGGCCTGGGTGGGTCGCAGAGCTCCCGCGGTCTCGAGGTCCGCCATGCGGCGGCAGTAAAGCTGCATCGCCGTGAGCTCGTCGAGCATCTGCGTGAGCCGCTCCTGCACCATCTGGAACTTCACGAGGGGCTTGCCGAACTGCACACGCTGCTGCGCGTACGACAGCGCGGCCTCGTAGCAGGCCGTGGCGTGACCGAGCGCCGACCACGCCACGCCGGAGCGGGTGGAGTACAGCACCGTCGACGCATCCTTGAAGCTGCGCGTGCCGGGGAGCACCGCATCCGCCGGCAGGCGCACGTCGTCGAGGGCGATGTGCGCCTGGTGGATGCCGCGCAGCGACGCCTTGCCGGCGATCACCGTGCCGCTGTAGCCCGCGGTGTCCTGCGGGACCAGGAAGCAGCGCACCGCGCCGTGCTCGTCGGCGGAGGGGTCGTCCACGCGCGCCCACACGAACGTGATGCCGCCGGACGCACCGTTGCCGATCCACTTCTTCGCGCCGCGCAGGACCCACTCGTCGCCGTCACGGCGAGCGACGGTCTCGAGCGAGACGGAGTCGGATCCGTGATCGGGTTCCGTGAGCGCGAAGGAGCCCAGCACCTCGCCGCGGGCGAGCGGCTCGAGCCACCGCTCCTGCTGCTCGGCGGATCCGAAGAGAGCGAGGGTGCGAAGCGCGAGGCCGCCCTGCACCGCGATCACCGTGCCGAGCGAGCCGTCGCCCCGCGACACCTCCATGTTGACCAGGCCCGCGGCCAGCGGGGAGAAGTGTGTGAGCCGAGGGTGGTCGATGCCGTCGTTGTACAGATCGAGCTCGCCCAGACGGGTGACGAGATCCAGCGGGTAGAGCTGTCGTCCCAGGCGGCGACCATGCGATCGCCGACCTCGTCGACGTAGGCCTTCGCGCGGTCCCGGACCGCTCGGTCGGCGGCGGGAATGTCGGCGAACACGGCGTAGTAGTCGGTGTCCAGCCGCGCGGTCACGTCGTAGGCGGCGGCGGTGTCGCCCGGCAGAGGAGTCATGCGCACACGATAGTCGCGTGGGACGCTGTGCCGCCAACTCTGGCACTCAGTTTCACTGTGCGGATGCGCTGCCGTGACGCGTTAGCCTGAGCGGGTGCCGGCCCTCAGCGACCACCTGCGATCCGTTCCTCCCAGCGGCATCCGTCGCATCTTCGAGATCGCGCTCACCCTCGACGACGTCACCATGCTCGCGGTCGGCGAGCCCGATGTGCCCGTCGCGGCGCACATCATCGACGCGGCCACGCGGGCCTGGGAGGCGGACGAGACCGACTACGTGGCCAACGCCGGCATCCCGGCGCTGCGCCAGGCGTTCGCCGATCGTTTCGCCGCGAACCACGGCGTCGCCCTGTCGCCGGAGCGGGTCTGGGTCACCGTGGGCGGCACGCAGGCCCTGCACCAGGCGATGGGCCTCGTGCTGGGCCCCGGCGACGAGGTGCTCGTGCCCGACCCCGGGTACACGACGTTCTCGATGAGCCCGCGGATGCTGAGCGCGGTACCGGTGCCGTACGCGCTGCGTCCGGAGGTGGACTTCCTGCCGGAGCTGGATCGGATCGAGGCGCTCATCACACCGCGCACGCGCGCGATCGTCGTGAACTCGCCGTCGAACCCGCTCGGCACGGTCATCGACGGCGAGCTCGCGCGGGGGATCCTCGAACTCGCGCGCCGGCGCGACCTCTGGATCATCAGCGACGAGGTGTACGCGGAACTGACGTGGGGCGACCCGCACGTGAGCCTGACAGCGCTCGACGCGCTGAGCGACGAGCCCCGGGTGCTGGGCGTGTTCTCCCTCTCGAAGTCGTACGCCATGACGGGGGTGCGCGTCGGCTTCCTCATCACCCCGCTCGGTATGGACCAGATCCTCCGTACGGTGCAGGAGGCCATGATCGCGTGTGTGGCCGTACCCGATCAGCGCGCGGGCGTGGCAGCGCTCACCGGCGACCAGGGCAACATCACCCTCGCCCGCGCCCATTACCGGCAGAACCTGGATGCGGCGACAGCGCTGCTGGATGAGCGCGGCATCGCCTACCGGGTGCCCGACGGCGCGTTCTACCTGTGGATCGATCTGCGCCACGCGACCGGCGGGGATGTCGCCGCGTGGGCGGAGGAGTTCCTGCGCACCGAGCGCGTGGCCCTCGCGCCCGGATCCGCCTTCGGTGCCTCGGGTGAGGGGTGGGTGCGCGTGTGCGCGGCAGCCTCGCGCGGAGACCTGCTCCACGGGCTGTCGCTGCTGCCCGCTCCCTGAGCCACACGCGCCGAGGCGCGGGGGCCGCGACGCGTGCACGGCGGATGCGGGATCCGGCGCCGCATCCGTCACATCAGATGACGTCTGCACCACGGATCGTGCAGACGTCGCGCCGCTCGTCGCGGAGGCGGCGCTCAGCGCAGGTCGTCGCGGAGGCGGCGGGCGACCTCCGCGGCCGGCATGCGGCGGGGGAAGACGGCCACCACGACGTCGTCGGGCGCCTGGGATGCGTGGGAGCCGACCCCGAACTTGTCGAGGCAGTCGTCGAGTGCTCGGCGCAGTGCCGAGGCCGGGACCTTCTTGGGTCCGCGCAGGAGGCGGCGCAGCACGTGGTTGTGCACGGCGGTGACGAGGGCCGCGAAGCTCACCGCGTCCAGCGGATCGAGGCCGGGAAGCGCCGTGCGCAGGTACTCGTCGAAGAGCCGCTCGTAGCGGAAGACGGTGACGATCTCGCGGTCGCGCAGCGCCGGCACGTCGCGCACGACCGTGTAGCGCCGGCGAGCGAGCTCGGGGTCTGCCGCGAAGTGGCGGTAGACCTGCATCGAGGCCTCGCAGACCGCCTCCCACGGGTTCTCGTGCGGTCGGGCGAGGTAGGTGCGGAGCTTGTCGAGCAGGAGCTCGTGATCGGCGAAGACCACGTCGTCCTTCCCGCCGAACTGGCGGAAGAACGTGGAGCGCGAGATGCCGGCGGCCTGGGCGATCTGGTCGACCGAGGTCGCCTCGAAACCCTGCCGTGCGAACAGGTCGAGGGCCGCGGCGACGACATCGTCACGCGCGGCTGAGGGGGAAGCTGTCTCGCTCATCTGCGGAGCAAGCCTAGACCCGCTCCCGCGCCGGGCCGTCGACCCCGTCGCCGTGTCAAGCCCCGAGGACACCGACCGCGGTGCGCGTTGACTGCGCCGCATGGATCTCCTCTGGAAGCAGCACGCCCGTAGCGTCCCCGCGACGCCGTTCGTCCCCGGTGAACACGAGATCGTCGTGGTGGGAGCGGGCATCACCGGGCTCGCGACGGCGCTGCTGCTCGCCGAGTCCGGGCGTGAGGTCGTTGTGCTCGAGGCGCGCGAGGTCGCCGGACTCGCGACGGGCGCGAACACGGGCAAGGTGTCGCTGCTGCAAGGGACGCAATTGTCGGCGCTGCGCTCCCACCACTCGCCCTCCCTGGTGCGCGCGTACGTGCAGGCGAACCTGGACGGGCAGCCTGGCTGCGATCGTTCGCCGATCGCGTGGGCCTGCCGTACGAGGCGCGCACCGCCTTCACGTACGCGCAGCACGACGCCGGCCGTGCCCGGGTGCGTGAGGAGTTCGAGGCCGCCCGGGAGGCCGGGTTGCCGGTTCGGTGGGCCGCGGCTGACGAGCTCGACCTGCCGTTCCCGGCCCGCTCCGCCGTCGCGTTGGACGGCCAGCTGGGGATGGATCCGGATGCGGCCGCGCATGCCCTCGCGTCGGCCTTCCTCGCCGCGGGCGGCACGCTGCACACCGGCGTGCGGGCGACGGGGGTCTCGACATCGGGGATGCCGACGGTGCACACCGCGCGCGGCGACATGACGGCCGAGCACATCGTGCTGGCCACGGGTGCGGCCGTGCTCGATCGCGGCCTGTACTTCGCGAAGGTCTCCGCGATGCGTTCGTACGCCGTCGCGTTCGCCGTGCCGGACGAGGTGGCGCTCCCGGAGGGGATGTTCCTGTCCGCGGACGCGCCGAGCAGGTCGGTGCGCACCGTGTCCGAACGCGATGGTCGGTGGGAGCAGACGCGGCTCATCGTCGGGGGCGGCGGACACCCGGTCGGGCGCGCCGCATCCGAACGCGCGCGCATCGCGGAGCTGATCGCCTGGACCCGGCGTCACGTGCCGGAGGCGGTGCCGACCCACCGCTGGTCGGCACAGGACTACACCTCCCACAACCTGATCCCGTTCGCCGGAGTCATGCCCCGCACCGGTGGCCGCGTGCGATTCGCGACCGGCTACGCGAAGTGGGGCCTCACGAACGGTCCCGCGGCCGCGCTGCGGATCGCCGCCGAGATCGACGGCATCGGCGAGAGCGAGCGTGCCGACTGGATGCGCCGGCTCGGCACCCGCATCACCGTGCCCGCTGATCTCGCCAAGGGTGCGGCGGAGAACGCCAAGGTCGGCGCTCACGCGGTCCAGGGGTGGGCGGGTGCGCTCCGGCATCCGCCCCGCATCCCGTCGGAGGGCAAGGGCGTCGTCGGCGCGGATGCGGGGCGCCCGGTCGGCGTCTCGCGGGTCGACGGTGAGGTGCGCGCGGTCTCGGCGGTCTGTCCGCACCTGGGTGGCGTGCTGAACTGGAACGACGCCGAGTGCACGTGGGACTGCCCGTTGCACGCCTCGCGCTTCGCGCCCGACGGACGCCGCATCGAGGGCCCCGCGCTGTCGGATCTGCGGCGCGTGAGGCCGCCCTCGTCTGCACAGGCGTGAACGGAGCACTCCCGCGCGGGGAGTAGGCTGGGGGACTGGTCGATATCTCGACGTCGAGACGTTTTGCGTCATCCTCCCTCGGACCCAGCGAAGGAAGCCCAGTGGATCTGTACGAGTACCAGGCACGAGACCTTTTCGAGAAGTACGAGGTGCCGGTGCTCGCCGGTATCGTCGCGGACACCCCCGAGGAGGTGAAGGCGGCAGCCGAGAAGCTCGGCGGCGTCGTGGTGGTCAAGGCCCAGGTCAAGACGGGCGGTCGCGGCAAGGCCGGCGGCGTCAAGGTCGCGAAGACCCCCGACGAGGCGTACGAGGCGGCCAAGGCGATCCTCGGCCTCGACATCAAGGGCCACGTCGTCAAGCGGGTCATGGTCGCCGCGGGCGCCTCCATCGAGAAGGAGTTCTACTTCTCGGTCCTGCTCGACCGCTCGAACCGCTCCTACCTGTCGCTGGCCAGCGTCGAGGGCGGCATGGAGATCGAGCAGCTCGCGGTCGAGAAGCCCGAGGCTCTCGCGCGCATCGAGGTCAACGCGCTCACCGGCATCGACAAGACCAAGGCGGTCGAGATCGCCCGCGCGGCGAAGTTCCCCGAGGAACTCGTCGAGAAGGTCGCCGACGTCTTCGTCAAGCTCTACGCCGTGTACACCGGCGAGGGTGCGACCCTCGTCGAGGTGAATCCCCTCATCCTCGACGGGAACGGCGACATCATCGCCCTCGACGGCAAGGTCACACTCGACGACAACGCGACCGAGGTGCGCCACCCCGAGCACGAAGAGCTCGAGGACAAGGATGCGGCCGACCCGCTCGAGGCCAAGGCGAAGGCAGCCGGCCTCAACTACGTCAAGCTCGACGGTCAGGTGGGGATCATCGGCAACGGAGCGGGCCTGGTCATGTCCACGCTCGACGTCGTCGCCTACGCCGGCGAGAACCACGGCGGCGTGAAGCCCGCCAACTTCCTCGACATCGGCGGCGGCGCATCCGCCACCGTCATGGCCGCGGGCCTCGACGTCATCCTGGGTGACCCGCAGGTCAAGAGCGTCTTCGTCAATGTCTTCGGCGGCATCACCTCGTGCGTCGCCGTGGCGGAGGGCATCGTGAAGGCGCTCGAGATCCTCGGCGAAACCGCGACCAAGCCGCTCGTGGTGCGCCTGGACGGCAACCAGGTCGAGGAGGGTCGCGCGATTCTCGCGGCCGCGAACAACCCGCTCGTGACCCTCGCCGCAGGCATGGACGAGGGCGCCGACAAGGCCGCCGAGCTGGCCGCCGCCTGATCGCCCGCATCGGATAAGGACACAGACATGTCGATCTACCTCAACAAGGACTCCAAGGTCATCGTCCAGGGCATCACCGGCGGCGAGGGCACCAAGCACACCGCCCTCATGCTGAAGGCGGGCACCCAGGTCGTCGGCGGCGTTAACGCACGTAAGGCCGGCACGACCGTCTCGCACACCGACAAGGACGGCAACCCGGTCGAGCTGCCGGTCTTCGCCACCGTCGCCGAGGCCATCGAGGCCACGGGCGCCGACGTCTCGATCGCCTTCGTGCCGCCGGCGTTCACGAAGGACGCCATGATCGAGGCCATCGACAGCGAGATCCCGCTGCTCGTGGTCATCACCGAGGGCGTGCCGGTCGGCGACTCGGCCGAGGCCTGGGCCTACGCGATCGAGAAGGGCAACAAGACCCGCATCATCGGTCCGAACTGCCCCGGCATCATCACCCCCGGTGAGTCGCTCGTGGGCATCACGCCCGCCAACATCACCGGCAAGGGCCCGATCGGCCTCGTCTCCAAGTCGGGCACGCTGACCTACCAGATGATGTTCGAGCTGCGCGACCTGGGCTTCTCGACCGCCATCGGCATCGGCGGCGACCCGATCATCGGCACGACGCACATCGACGCGCTCGAGGCGTTCGAGGCCGACCCCGAGACCAAGGCGATCGTGATGATCGGCGAGATCGGCGGCGACGCCGAAGAGCGTGCGGCCGATTACATCCGCGCGAACGTCACGAAGCCCGTCGTCGGCTACGTCGCCGGCTTCACCGCCCCCGAGGGCAAGACCATGGGCCACGCCGGCGCCATCGTCTCGGGCTCAGCGGGCACCGCGCAGGCCAAGAAGGAAGCGCTCGAGGCCGCGGGTGTGAAGGTCGGCAAGACGCCGTCCGAGACCGCCGCGCTCATGCGCGAGATCATCCAGGGCCTGTAAGGCCCCCTCGCGAAGGGCGGATGCGGGCGGTCGAGCCCCCGCATCCGCCCTTCGTCGTGTCCCGCCGCAGTAGCCTGGACGCATGCCGCTGACAGGGGAGTACAAGCCGAGCACGTCCGAGTGGGCCCGGTCGCAAGCCGAGCTCTACGAAGCCACCAACGGCGCCGAGGGCGGTGAGCTGCGCGGCGTTCCGATCATCGTGCTGACCACCGTGGGTGCCAAGAGCGGCGGCCTGCGTAAGACCGCGCTCATGCGCGTCGAGCACGACGGGGACTACCTCGTCGTGGCGTCCAAGGGTGGGGCGCCCGAGGAGCCCGCCTGGGGGAACAACATCCGCAAGCACCCGCACGTCGAACTGCAGGACGGCGCCGTCAAGCGCGACTACACCGCGCGCGAGCTCGAGGGCGACGAACGCGAGCTGTGGTGGGAACGCGCGGTGGCCGTGTGGCCCGACTACGCCGTCTATCAGACCAAGACCGACCGTCAGATCGCGATCTTCGTGCTGGAGCCGCGCGAGGCCTGAGCGCCCGCACACACGTTCGGCGTCGAGGTGGTGGCTCAGCCGCCGAGGGCCGCCTCGATCGGACCGCGCACGAAGAACACGACGAAGCCGGCGGCGACGATCCACAGCAGCGGGCTGATGCGACGGGCGTGCCCCGACAGCGAGCGGATGACGACCCAGCTGACGAAGCCCGCACCGATGCCGTTGGCGATCGAGTACGTCAGCGGCATGACCGTGATCGTCAGGAACACCGGGATCAGCACCGAGACGTCGGTGAGATCGACGTGGCGGATCTGGCTCATCATGAGTGCGCCGACGGCGACCAGGGCGGCCGAGGCGACCTCGCTCGGCACGATGGTGGTCAAGGGCGTCACGAACATGGCCAGCAGGAAGAGTCCACCGGTCACGAGGTTCGCGAGGCCCGTGCGGGCGCCCTCACCGATGCCGGTGCCGGACTCGATGAACACCGTGTTGGACGACGACGAGGTCAGTCCGCCCGCGACGGCGCCGATGCCCTCGACCACGAGCGCGGAGCGCAGGCGTGGGAAGTTGCCTCGCTCATCGGCGAGGTTCGCCTCGCGCGAGAGGCCCGTCATCGTTCCCATCGCGTCGAAGAAGTTCGTGAACAGCAGCGTGAACACGAGCATCGCGGCCGCGAGCACTCCGATGCGGTCGAAGGCACCGAAGCTGACCTGACCCACGAGGCTGAGGTCGGGCAGGCTGAAGATGGATGCCGGGATCTCGGGCACGCTGAGCCCCCATCCGCCGGCGTTGCCGTCGGCGCGGGCGCCGAGGTGCCAGATCGCCTCGACGATGACCGCGACGACGGTGCCGCCCGCGAGACCGATGAGGATCGCGCCCTTGACCTTGCGGGCGAGAAGGATCGCGATGGTCACGAGCGTGAGCACGAACAGGAGCGTCGGGACGGTGGCGATCGAGCCGTTCACACCGAGACCGACGGGAGGCGACGCGAGGCCCGTGCTCTGCACGAGTCCGCCGTCGACGAACCCGATGAAGGCGATGAACAGGCCGATCCCGACCGTGATGGCGGTCTTCAGCGCCATCGGTACGGCATCGAAGATGAGGCGGCGCAGGCCTGTGACGGCCAGCAGCACGATCAGGAGGCCGTTGATGAGCACAAGGCCCATGGCCTCGGGCCAGGTGACCTCGCCCACCACGCTGACGGCGAGGAACGAGTTGATGCCGAGACCCGCGGCGAACGCGAACGGCAGTCGGGCGACCAACCCGAAGAGGATGGTCATGGCGCCGGCGGTGAGCGCGGTGGTCGCGGCGACCTGGGCGAAGCCGAGGGTGTTGCCGGCCACATCCGTTCCGCCGGACAGGATGATCGGGTTGAGCAGGACGATGTAGGCCATCGCCACGAAGGTGACGATGCCGCCGCGGATCTCGCCGCCCACCGTGGCGCCGCGCGCCGTGATGCCGAAGAAGCGGTCGAGACGGCCGGGGGAGGAGGACGAAGCGCTGGTGGTACGGGGGTGGTGCACCCGACGAGAGTAGTCGGATGCGGCCCGCTGCGCGACGCGGAACAGCCGTGGCAGATCGCGGCGGCGTGGGGGACGGCTGTGCAAAGGTCCGCTGGGTAGGGTCGTGGGGCCATGCAACGCGTCCTCGTCCTTCTCCTCTCCGCCCTCGACGCCCTCGTGGCGGCGGCCGTCGGCCTCGCCGTCGCGGGCGCCCCGCTGACGGTGTTCTGGTTCGTCGCGTTCGGCTCGGGAGATCTCTCCGCGATCTGGCAGAGCGCCGCGACCATCTGGCAGTTCGGGCATTCTGTTCCCGTCGCGATCACACTCCCCGAGGTCTACGTCGCCGAGTTGGGCATCGATGCCACCCTCGCGAGCTTCACACTCTCGCTCGCCCCGTTGGCCTTCGCCGCGTTCACCCTGCTCTTCGGCGGGCGCTCCGGAGCCCGCGCCGGGCGCGCCGGGGCGCCGTGGAGCGGCGCGCTCACGGGAACGCTCGTGTTCGCCGCGCTCGCGTCCGGCATCGCCGTCACCTCGCAGGCGCCGTTGGCCGGCACCGACCTGTGGCGCGCCATCTGCTATCCCACCGCGTACTACGCCGCCGGCGTGCTCGCGGGCGCTCTCCACCGTGCCTGGGTCGACGGTGACGACGGACCCATCGACGCCGTCCGGGCCCGACTCGACCGCGCCCGAGGCGCGTGGCCCGAGGTTCCCGAACTCGCCGTGCGGGGCACGGCGATCGCCGTGACGGGTCTGGTCGCGGTGGGCGCCGTCGTCCTCGCGTTCGGGCTCATCGTGCGCGCTCCGAACATCGTCGCGCTCTCTCAGGCGGGCAATCTGGATGCGGGCGGCGCCGCGGTCCTCGCGCTCGCCCAGTTGCTGTACCTGCCGACCCTGCTCGTCTGGGCGTTGTCCTTCGTCGCGGGCCCCGGCGTCGGGCTCGGCGCGGGGAGCGTCGTCTCGCCGGCGGGCACGCAGCTCGGCGTGCTGCCGGGCGTGCCGATCCTGGGCGTGCTGCCGGAGGGGGCCAGCAGCTGGTACCTGCTGTTCGCCCTGCTCCCGATCGCGGTCGGAGCCGTCGCCGGCTGGGCGACCCGATCCCGCCTCAGCCCGCGCGGCTCGACGGCGGATGCGGAGAGCACCGGCATCCTC
Organism: Microbacterium sp. KU4F; assembly: GCF_056868075.1. Classification (NCBI taxonomy): domain Bacteria; kingdom Bacillati; phylum Actinomycetota; class Actinomycetes; order Micrococcales; family Microbacteriaceae; genus Microbacterium; species Microbacterium sp. KU4F. The sequence goes on from NZ_CP200324.1 coordinate 2,951,560, forward strand.
GTGACGCTCACGCTGTCGATCGCCGCCCTGGCCGGGCTCGCCACAGCCCTGATGGCGGTCCTCGCCAGCGGCAGCATGGGACCCGGACGGCTGTCTGCTGTCGGCCCGGACGCCGTCGCCGTCGGCGTCGCCATCGGCGTCGAGGTGGGGCTGGGTGCGGCGATCCTGCTGCTCTCGCCACGTCGGCGCGGCGACGAGGCGGCGGCGACGACCGCATCCGAGCCGGGTGTGTTCGCGCGGCTGACGGGCGCGCGCGGAGGCGCGGATGACGGCGCCGAGCGGGCGGATGCGGCGCGCGACTAGACTGTGCGGGTGCTCACGGTCGCCGTTCTCATCTCCGGCACCGGCTCGAATCTCCGAGCCCTGCTGGAGGCCGCGGCGGAAGCCGATTTCCCGGCCCGCGTGATCGTGGTGGGCGCCGACCGCGAAGCCTTCGGTCTGGCTCACGCCGAGGAGTTCGGCATCCCGAGCTTCGTCATCCCGTGGCAGGGCGCCGACCAGCGCGAGGCCTGGGGGGAGGAGCTCGATCGGCAGCTGCGTGTCTGGCAGCCCGACCTCGTCGTGCTCTCGGGGCTCATGCGACTGCTGCCGCCGTCGGTCGTCGCCGCGTGGAGTCCGCGCCTGATCAACACACACCCCGCCTACCTGCCGGAGTTCCCCGGTGCCCACGCCGTGCGCGACGCGATCGCTGCGGGCGCCGCCGAGACCGGAGCGAGCGTCATCGTCGTCGACGACGGCGTCGACACCGGTCCGATCCTCGCCCAGGAGCGCATCGCGGTGCACCCGGGCGACGACGAGTCCGCGCTCCACGAACGCATCAAGCCCGTCGAACGACGTCTGCTCATCGACGTCGTTCGCCGCATCGCCACCGGCGAGCTCGACCTCGCCGCATCCGCCGTCTGACCCACCGCAACCGCCCCACCCCGAGGAGTCCCATGGCCGGGCCCAGCCACGATCCGTCCCTCTACCGCGACCGCGATGTCGTTCCCGTCCGCCGCGCGCTCGTCTCGGTCAGCGACAAGACCGACCTGCTGCGACTGGCCGAAGCGCTGGTCGCCGCCGGCGTCGAGATCGTCTCGACCGGCTCCACCGCGCAGACCATCCGCGACGCCGGGCACGACGTCGTCGACGTCTCGAGCGTGACCGGATTCCCCGAGTCCCTCGACGGTCGAGTGAAGACCCTGCATCCGGGCGTCCACGCGGGTCTGCTCGCAGACCTCCGCCTCGCGCACCACGAGGAGCAGCTGACCGAACTCGGCATCTCGCCCTTCGAGCTCGTGGTCGTGAACCTCTACCCGTTCGTCGAGACGGTCGCATCCGGCGCATCCGGCGACGCCGTGGTCGAGCAGATCGACATCGGCGGGCCCGCGATGGTGCGCGCCTCGGCGAAGAACTACGCGAACGTCGCGATCGTTGTCTCGCCCGAGTCGTACCCCGCGATCATCGACGCGATCGCCGCCGGCGGCACCTCGCTCGCCCAGCGCAAGGAGCTCGCGGCGCGTGCCTTCGCCCACACCGCGAACTACGACCGCGCCGTCGCGACCTGGTTCGCCGACGAGACCCTCGCCGAGGGCGAGCAGCTGCCCGCGCACCTGACGATCAAGGCCGAGCGGCTCGCGACGCTCCGCTACGGCGAGAACTCCCACCAGCGCGCGGCGATCTACACCCGCACCGGCGGGCACGGCATCGCGCAGGCACTGCAGCTGCAGGGCAAGGAGATGTCGTACAACAACTACGTCGACGCGGATGCGGCACTGCGCGCCGCTTTCGACATGGTCAAGCCCGCGGTGGCGATCATCAAGCACGCCAATCCCTGCGGCATCGCCGTGTCGGCGCCCAACGCGCTCGACGAGATTGCGAGCGCGCACCTGCGGGCGCACGAGTGCGATCCCGTCTCGGCCTTCGGCGGTGTGATCGCGGCCAACCGCACGGTCACGCTGAAGATGGCGGAGAACCTGCGCGACATCTTCACCGAGGTGATCGTCGCCCCGGCCTTCGAGCCGGAGGCGCTGGAGCTGTTCCGTCTGAAGAAGAACCTGCGCGTGCTGCAGCTGCCGGCCGACTGGCAGCAGGAGCGCATGGACGTGCGCCTCGTCTCGGGCGGCCTGCTGCTCCAGGACGCCGACCGCTTCCCGGACGACATCGAGTCCGTCGCGACCGACTGGGAGCTCGTCGCGGGCGAGCGCCCGGCCGGCGAGGAGATGACGAACCTCATCTTCGCCTGGAAGGCGTGCCGCGCCGTCAAGTCCAACGCGATCGTGCTGGCGAAGAACTCCGCCACCGTCGGCATCGGGATGGGGCAGGTCAACCGCGTCGACTCGTGCCGCCTGGCCGTCGAGCGGGCGGGCGACCGGGCGGTCGGCTCCGTCGCCGCATCCGATGCCTTCTTCCCGTTCTCGGACGGACCGCAGGTCCTGCTGGATGCGGGAGTCTCCGCCATCGTGCAGCCGGGCGGATCCGTGCGCGACGACGAGACGATCGCCCTCGCCCGCGAGCGCGGCGTGACGATGTTCTTCACGGGAGAGCGCCACTTCTACCACTGAGTCCCGGCGCTTTCGCAGGACATCACCGCCCCGCAGGACGATTTCTTCCGGATCGTCCTGCGGGGCGGTTGTCCTCCTGCCGGAGGAAGCTCAGGCGCTCGGGCGGCCGTAGGCCTCGAGCAGCCGCAGCCACACCTCGCTGAGCGTGGGATACGACGGCACGGCGTGCCAGAGGCGGCTGATCGGCACCTGACCGACGACGGCGATCGTCGCCGAGTGGAGGAGCTCGGCCACATCCTCGCCGACGAACGTGGCGCCGATGATCGTGCCCGCCTCCTCATCGACGATGGCACGGGCCTGGCCCCGGTAGTCGTCGGCGCGGGTGGCGGCCCCGGCGATCCACGAGAGGTCGTAGTCGAGGACCCGGATGCGGCGGCCCGCGGCTTTCGCGGAGGCCTCGGTGAACCCGATGGACGCCACCTCCGGATCGGTGAAGGTGACCTGCGGAACGGCGTCGTGGTCGGCCGTCGCGACGTGCGCGCCCCAGGGCGCGTCGTCGACGGCGGCGCCGGTCGCGCGGGCTGCGATGACGTCGCCCGCGGCGCGCGCCTGGTACTTGCCCTGATGTGTGAGCAGGGCCCGGTGATTAACGTCGCCGACTCCGTACAGCCAGTCGGTCCCGGTCACGAGCATCGTGTCGTCGACGGACAGCCACTCGCCCGGGGTCAGGCCCACCGCATCCAGTCCGAGATCCCCGGTGCGCGGCACACGCCCGGTCGCCACGAGCACCTCCGCCGCGCGGATGCGGGTGCCGTCCGACAGCTCCAGCTCCTTCTCATCGCCGACGCGCTGTGCCGACACGACGTTCGTGTGGCGGAGGATTCGCACGCCCCGCTCCTCGAGGGCGCGGCCGACGAGCTCGCCCGCGAAGGGCTCGTTCGCTGCCAGCAGTGTGCCCCGCACGACGAGCGTGACCTCGGCGCCGAGATCCGCGTAGGCGGTGGCCATCTCCGCGGCCACCACGCCGCCGCCGATGATGGCGAGGGATGCGGGGATCTCCTGCGCGCTGGTCGCCTCGCGGCTCGTCCACGGCGCGATATCGGCGAGGCCCGGGGTGTCGGGAAGGAGGGCCGCGGTGCCCGTGCAGACGGCGACCGCGTGGCGGGCGGTCAGGCGGGTGACGGCGCCGTCGGCATCCGTCACCTCGACCTGCTTGACGCCGACGAGGCGACCGTGGCCGCGCACGAGGTCGATGCCCGCGCCCGTGAGCCACTGCACCTGCGAGGAATCGTTCCAGTCGTGCGTGAGCGTGTCGCGGCGCCGGAGGACGCCGGCGACGTCGAGGGCGCCCGACACGGCCTGCTTCGCGCCGTCGACGTCGCGTGCCTCGCGCAGCACGGCGCCCGCGCGCAGCAGTCCCTTCGACGGCATGCACGCCCAGTACGAGCATTCACCGCCGACGAGTTCGCTTTCCACGATGACGGCGGTGAGTCCGCCCTGCACGGCGCGGTCGGCGACGTTCTCGCCCACGGGGCCGGCGCCGATGACGATGAGGTCGTAGGTCTGCTCGCTCATGCTGCGACGCTACTCCGTCACATCCTCCCCGGGGTCGCCGCTTGCGTTCCCGGCCTCGGTGGGGTGCGGCACCGGCGGGGAGTCCGGTGCCCGTGTTGCGTCGGCCGGTGCCCGAGTTGCGTCGCATGTGCGCAGATGCGCCACTTTTGGGCAGATGCACCAGACAATGACTGGCGCATCTGCGCACTTGTGTAGCCCGGCTAGGCTCCCACCGTCTTGCTCGTCCCCGCACGTCGGTCTCCCGCATCGCGGCGGTTCGCCGCACCCGACGGAGCGTGGGCGGCGGCGCGCCGCATCCGCTACACCTTTGCGCGGATGCGACAGGCTATTCCTGTCGCGGATGCGGGAACCTGTCGCAGTTGCTCATATGCGACGCAACTCGGGCAAGGGGCACACCACCTCGGGGGCAGGGGGCGTGCGCCCGCGCTGTGGTGTCCGAAAACCGCGAGCCGGCGTCGGGGAGGCGTGACAGGCTGGGGACGTGCCCACCCCTGCGATGACCTTCGACGAGCGCTACCGCGCGATCGACGCGCGGGACGCGCGCTTCGACGGCCAGTTCGTCACCGCGGTGCACACGACCGGCATCTACTGCCGTCCCAGCTGCCCGGCGCGCACGCCGCGCGCCGAGAACGTCACGTTCTACCCGACGAGCGCCGCCGCTCATGAGGCGGGCTACCGCGCCTGCAAGCGCTGCCTGCCCGAGGCCGCGCCCGGATCGCCGGAATGGGACCTCCGCGGCGATGTCGCCGGGCGTGCCATGCGCCTCATCGCCGACGGCGTCATCGAGCGCGAGGGCGTGCCGGGGCTCGCCCGCCGGCTCGGCTACTCGTCGCGGCAGCTCGGCCGCATCCTCACCGCCGAGCTCGGCGCACCACCGCTCGCGCTCGCCCGGGCCCATCGCGCCCACACGGCGCGGATGCTCCTCGTCGGCACGGACCTGGCTGCCGCAGACGTCGCCTTCTCCGCCGGCTTCGCGAGCGTGCGGCAGTTCAACGACACCGTCCGCGAGGTGTTCGGGATGACACCGCTCGCGCTGCGCGCGCGCCGGAGGTCCGAGAACCGCGCGACCCCCGGCGAGATCGATCTGCTCCTCGCGCACCGGCGTCCGATCGACGACGACGGCATCTTCGCGTGGATGACGGCCCGTGCGCTCCCGGGAGTGGAGACCGTCACGGCGACGACCTTCGCGCGCACCCTTCGCCTGGCCGGCGGAAACGCGTGGTTCGAGGTGCGCCGCGACGGAGACGCGCTGCGCCTCCGCGCCCGCCTTTCACAGCTCGCCGACCTGCCGCAGCTGGTCACGAGGGTGCGTCGGCTGTTCGACCTGGATGCGGATCCGCTCGCCGTCGATCAGGCGCTCGCAGCCCACCCCGAGCTGGCCGAGCGTGTCGCCGCGCTTCCCGGCATCCGCGTCCCCGGCGCAGCCGACCCGCACGAGATGCTCATCCGCGCGATGGTCGGCCAGCAGATCACCGTCGCCGCGGCGCGCACGGCCCTCGCCGCTCTCGCGCAGCATCTGGGGGAGCGGGTGCCCGCCCACGAAGGCACCGACCTGCTCTTCCCGACCATGGCGGCGATCGCCGAGCGCGGCGCAGAGGTGCTGCGCGGCCCCGCCGCCCGCATCCGGGCCATCGTGGGCGCCGCCGCCGCCCTCGCCGACGGCTCGCTCGTGCTCGACGCCGGCGGTGACGCCCACGATCAGCGCACGGCCTTGCTCGCGATGCCCGGGATCGGACCGTGGACCGCCGACTACGTGCGGATGCGGGTCACGGGCGATCCCGACGTGTTCCTCCCCGGCGACGTCGCCGTGCGTACGGGCGCCGCCCGGCTCGGGCTCCCCGCGGAGCCCCGCGCCCTGACCGCCTGGTCCGTCCGTGCCGCACCCTGGCGCAGCTACCTCACCGCGCACCTCTGGGCCGCCGTCGCAGCCGTGCCCGCGCAGATCCCCCGTCCCGCCCACCTCCCGAACGAGAGCCGCATCGCATGACCGCGCACATCGCCACCATCGCCACCCCCGACGGAGCGTTCACCGCTCTCGTCGACGATCGGCAGCGGGTCCTCGCCTCCGGCTGGAGCGCCGACCACGAGGTGATCGTCGCCCGCGTGCGCGCGGCGGATCGACCCGTGGGGATCGTCGAGGGCGCGGTCGACGCCCTGGATGCGGTGGCCGCGTACTACGGCGGAGACGTGCGGGCCATCGACGAGGTCGAGGTGCACCAGACGGGCACCGCGGGGCAGCTCGCCGGCTGGCGGATGCTGCGACGTATCGAGCCGGGGCAGCCTCTCACGTATGCGGAGTTCGCTGCGGCGCTGCGCAGTCCCCGCGCGGTGCGCGCCGCCGCATCCGTCTGCGCGCGCAACGCGCCGGCCCTGTTCGTGCCGTGCCACCGCGTGCTCCGCACCGGCGGCGGGCTGGGCGGCTTCGCGTGGGGCGTCGACGTGAAACGCAGTCTGCTCGCCCGAGAGGCCGCCTGATCCGCGCGTGGGAATGTCCGCGCGGAACTGATCGTTGCACTCAGGGAACACACAGCATAGGCTGGAGGGCTGTCGCGCGCACTCGCCGCGGCATCCGTGCACTCGAGGAGGACGATATGACTCAGGCATTCGCCATTGCGGTAATCCCCGCCGTCCTCGCGGTGCCCGCGCGCTTCGCGTAGCTGCCGCCCGCCGCCTCCGAGCGGCCTTCTCCCTCTCCGAGCCGCCGCACCTCTGCGTGCGACCTCATCCTTCTGCGGCACAGCTGTCGCACGCTCTCTTCGAGGATCATGAGTTCCACACCCTCTCGTTCGTCCACCGAGCCGTCCACGCTTCGCGCCCTCGCGAGGCTCCTGCCGTTCGTTCGTCCCGTGCTGCGTCCGCTCGTTCTCGGCGCCGTCAGCGCGCTCGCCGCCAGCGTCGTCGCCCTGATGATCCCGCTCGTGCTCGAGGGTGTCGTCGCGGGTCCGATCGCCTCCGCCGATCCGACGCAGATCCTCTGGGGCACGCTCGCCGTCATCGGGCTCGGGCTCGCCGAGGCCGCCCTCGTGTGGGGTCGTCGCTGGTTCGTGCTCGCGCCCTCGACCAAGGTCGAATACGCCTTGCGCACCGGCTTCGCCGCGCGCCTGCAACGACTCCCCGTCGCCTTCCACGACCGGTGGCAGTCGGGTCAGCTGCTCAGCCGCATGATGCAGGACATCAGCCTCATCCGACGCTGGCTCGCCTTCGGCGTGATCCTGCTCGTCGTCAACGTGCTCACGATCGCGCTGGGGTCGGTGCTGCTGTTCCAGTGGCACTGGGTGCTCGGCACGATCTTCCTGCTGTGTTCGGCGCCCCTCTGGTACGCCGGGTACCGCTTCGAGAAGCAGTACGGGGTGCTCGCCCGCCAGAGCCAGGACCAGGCGGGAGACCTCGCGACCGCCGTCGAGGAGAGCGTGCACGGCATCCGCGTGCTGAAGGCGTTCGGGCGCGGATCCCACGCGCTCGCGAAGTTCGCGCGCCAGGCCGAGACGCTGCGCCAGACCGAGCTACGCAAGGCCACGGCCATCGGCCTGATCTGGTTCTGGCTCGTCCTGCTGCCCGAGATCGCCTTCGCGCTGTGTCTGGCGGCGGGGATCGTGCTCGCTCAGCTCGGCCAGCTTCTCCGTCGCCCAGCTGTTCGCCTTCTTCGCGATGGCGACGGTGCTGCGCTGGCCCATGGAGTCGATCGGTTTCCTCTTCTCCTTCCTCCTGGATGCGCGCACCGCCACCGACCGCGTGTTCGAGGTGTTCGACGAGCAGGTCACGATCGACGACCCCGTCACGCCGGTCTCACTCGAGAACCCGCGGGGGCGGCTCGTGTTCGAGAACGTCCACTTCCGCTATCAGGACGCACCGGACGCACAGCGCGACCTGCTGGACGGCATCGACCTCGCCCTCGAGCCGGGCGAGACGATGGCGCTCGTGGGCCTCACCGGGTCGGGCAAGACGACCCTGACCACCCTGCCGACCCGTCTGTACGACGTGACCGGCGGGCGCGTGACGCTGGACGGCGTCGATGTCAGGGACCTCACCCTGGCCGAGCTGCGCACGCACATCTCGATGGCGTTCGAGGAGGCGACTCTCTTCTCCTCCTCCGTGCGCGAGAACGTGCTGCTCGGACGCGACGACCTGGATGCGGCGTCGCCGGAGGGCGAGCGCGTGCTGCGCCAAGCGCTGGAGGTCGCCCAGGCCGAGTTCGTCGAGCGTCTGCCTGCCGGCGTCGACACCGTGATCGGGGAGGAGGGGCTGAGCCTCTCCGGAGGCCAGCGCCAGCGTCTCGCCCTGGCCCGTGCGGTCGCCGCGCGGCCGTCGGTGCTCGTGCTCGACGACCCGCTGTCGGCGCTCGACGTCGACACGGAGGCACGCGTGGAGGAGGGGCTGCGTCGGGTCCTGGCCGACACGACCGCCCTCATCGTCGCCCACCGGCCCTCGACCGTTGCGCTCGCGGACCGCGTCGCCCTGCTGGAGGACGGTCGGGTCACGGCGGTGGGCACGCACAGCGAGCTGATGCGCTCCTCGGCGCACTACCGGCACGTGATCTCGAGTCTGGACGAGCAGGAGAAGGAGGAGGTGCGATGAGTACCGTCACGGGAACGAGCGGCGAAGACCGCTCCGACTACACCCGCGCCGAGAGCCGGGAGATCCGGCGCCGCTCGATGCGGCTGCTCGGCTCCCTCGTCGCGCCGCTGCGCGGCAAGCTCGTCCTGGCCGCTGTCGTGCTCGTCGTCTCGACGGCGCTGCGCGTGGTCGGTCCGGCGCTGATCGCATTCGGCATCGACAACGCGCTGCCGGCGGTGCTGGACGAGCTGGACTGGCTGCCCACGATCGGCGTGGTGGCCGTCTATCTCGTGTCCGGGCTGCTGGGTGCCGCCCTCATCGGGTGGTACGCGGTGGTCGCGGCACGCCTCACGCAGGCGGTGATGCTGGACCTCCGCACCCGCATCTTCCGCCACACGCAGCGGCTGAGCCTCGAGTTCCACGAGTCCTACACGTCGGGGCGGATCATCTCGCGCCAGACGAGCGACCTCGACACGATCCGGGAGCTCCTCGACGGCGGTCTCAACGAACTCGTCTCGGGTGTGGTGTTCGGTGCCTTCACGCTCATCGCGCTGCTGCTGCTGGACTGGCAGAGCGGGGTCGTGCTCATCGTCATGGGCATCCCGCTCGGCCTGCTCATGCGCTGGTTCTACCGCCGCTCGCAGATGGTCTACCGCGAGTCGCGCGTGGTCAGCGCGAAGGTCATCGTGCACTTCGTGGAGACCATGACCGGCATCCGTGCGGTCAAGGCGTTCCGCAAGGAGAAGCGCGGCGACGTCGAGTTCGGCGAGCTGAGCGAGCAGTACCGCGACGTGAACATGCGCTCGATCCGGCTGTTCGGCACGTTCGAGCCCGGGCTGATGGCGATCTCGACACTGAGTCTCGGTGCGGTCCTGCTCCTCGGCGGCATCCGCGTCGCCGGCGGAGCGTTGGAGATCGGCGTGCTGCTGGCCGCCGTGCTGTACGTGCGCAACTTCTTCTCGCCGCTGCAGGAGGTGGCGATGTTCCTCAACTCCTATCAGTCGGCCGCAGCGGCGCTGGAGAAGGTGTCGGGTGTGCTGGAGGAGGAGCCCACGGTTCCCGAGCCTGCCCATCCCGTCGCAATGGGGCGCCCGCGCGGCGCGATCCGTTTCGACGACGTGGCGTTCGGTTACGGCGACGGCCGCGTGGTGCTGCCCGACTTCTCGTTGGATGTGCCGGCGGGTCAGACGATCGCCCTGGTCGGTACCACGGGGGCGGGGAAGTCCACGCTGGCCAAGCTCGTCTCCCGCTTCTACGACCCGACCCGCGGTGCCGTGACGCTGGACGGCGTGGACCTGCGGACGCTCGGTTCGGCGGATCTGCGCCGCGCGATCGTCATGGTCACGCAGGAGGCGTACCTGTTCAGCGGCACGGTCGCCGACAACATCGCGCTGGGAAAGCCGGACGCGACCCTCGACGAGGTGCGGGATGCGGCGATGGCCGTCGGCGCGCACGCGTTCATCGAGGCGCTCCCCGACGGCTACGACACCGACGTGAACAAGCGCGGCGGCCGCGTGTCGGCGGGACAGCGCCAGCTGATCTCGTTCGCGCGGGCCTTCCTGGCGAACCCGGCGGTGCTGATCCTCGACGAGGCGACCGCCTCGCTCGACATCCCGAGCGAGCGTCAGATCCAGTCGGCTCTCGGGACGCTGCTCGCAGATCGCACGGCCTTCATCATCGCCCACCGCCTCTCGACGGTCGCGATCGCGGATCGCGTGCTCGTCATGGAGCACGGGCGCATCGTCGAGGACGACGCGCCCGAGGCGCTCATCGGCGGCACCGGCACCTTCGCGCGCCTGCACGCCGCCTGGCGCGACTCGCTCGTGTGACGGTTCGGGATGCGGCGACCCGCCGCATCCCGAACTCACACGCGTGCGGCGAGGAACTCCGCCTGGGCGAACCACTGGTACATGAGACCGCCCTCGTGCTGGTTGTGGGGGTAGACCTCGATGTCCGCCTCGCCCGCGTAGTGGTTGCGGGCGGCGAAGACCGTCGAGGGCGGGCACGTCTGATCGTGCAGCGCGGTCGAGAAGAGTGCGGGTGCTGTGGAGCGGCGCGCCATGTTGACGCCGTCGAAGTACGACAGCGTGGTGAACACGCGCTCCTCGGTGTGGCGGTGCACCGCGAGGTAGCGCACGATCTCCTGGTACGGATCCGCGTCCGTGAGCCCCACGGCCCGCTCGAAGTGGCAGAGGAACGGTACATCGGGCATGACCGCGACGAGTCCCTCGGACAGTGCGCCCGCGGCCAACGCGATCCCGCCGCCCTGGCTGCCTCCGCACACCGCGACGCGGTCGGCGTCGACGATGTCGAGCGTGCGCGCCGCATCCACCAGGCGCACCGCATCCGTGAACACGCGACGGTAGTAGTACTGCGCGGGATCCTCGATGCCGCGCGTCATGAAGCCGCTGACCGACGGGCCGGTGCCGTGCGGGTCGGGGGTGTCACCGCCGGTTCCCCACATGGAGCCCTGGCCGCGGGTGTCCATCAGCAGGTGCGCGTAGCCGGCGTTGGCCCAGCCGAGACGCTCGCCCGCGAGCCCTCGTCCGCCGCCGTAGCCGTTGTACTCGACGACGGCGGGGAGCGGCTCGTCCGCGCCGGCCGGCACCGTCAGCCAGGCCCGCACCGGCTCGCCCGCGTAGCCGCTGAAGGTGACGTCGTAGACGTCGACAAGGCTGAACGGCGACGCGACCCGTTGGTAGCGCACCTCCTCGCCCGCGGCTCGGGACGAGGCGATCGTCTCGGCCCAGAAGGCGTCGAAGTCTGCGGGCTCGCGCACCTCGGGCCGGTACTCGCGGAGGGCGTGCGGATCCATGTCGAAGCGCGGCATGAGCATCACGATAGGGGCATCGGGGTTCTCGCCGCGGCACCGCGGCCGGAGAATGGGGTGCTCATCCGTCGAGAGTGACGCGGTGGCCGCCTCCCGCCCCGTCGCTATGATCGCGATCGGGGAGGTGGGGCATGAGCAGCACAGAGACACCGACGGACGCGCAGCCCGAAACCGCAGTGTGGTGGGCGATGGATGCCGACCGTGTGGCGGCCGAGCTCGGCACGGACATCGGCGAGGGGCTGTCGGACGCGGAGGCGGCCAGGCGACTGGTTGAGAACGGCCCCAATGCGATCGCCGCGCCACCCTCGCCCCGCGCGGTGACCATCGCGCTGCGTCAGCTCGCCGACCCGATGAACCTCATGCTCATCGGCGTCGTCGTGGTCAGCATCCTCATCGCGCAGCCCTCCGTCGCCGTCGTCGTGGCGTTGCTCGTGGGCCTGAACGTGGTGCTCGGCACGCGGCAGGAGCTCGCGGCACGTCGCAGCGTCGACGCCCTCTCCCAGTTGCAGATCCCCCAGGTGCGGGTGCTCCGCCAGGGCACGCTGCGCCAGACCGACGCGACGGACGTCGTCGTCGGGGATGTCGTCCACCTGGAGGCCGGCGACCTCGTCCCGGCGGACGGCCGCATCCTGCGCAGCGCGACGTGCGAGACGCAGGAGTCGGCGCTGACGGGGGAGAGCGCCCCGGTGCCGAAGGATGCGGGAACGCTCGTCGACGCCGACGTCGCGCTCGGCGACCGCGAGAACATGCTCTTCCAGAACACGAGTCTCACGCGCGGGACCGCAGTGATGCTCGTGACCGAGATCGGCATGCAGACCCAGATGGGCCGCATCGCGGGGATGCTCACGGCCGTCGTCGGAACGCGGAGCCCCCTACAGCGGGAGCTGGACGGGCTCACGAAGGTGCTGGGACTCATCGCGTGGGGCGCCGTCGCGATCATGATCGTGCTCGGATTCGCCCGCGGCGAGTCGATCCAGACGGTCCTGCTCGTGGGTATCGCCATGGCTGTCTCGGCCATCCCTTCGGGGCTCCCGACCTTCGTGCAGGTGATGCTCTCGTACGGCGCCAAGCAGCTGGCCGAGCACCGGGCGGTCGTCAAGAACCTGAGCGACGTCGAGACGCTCGGCGCCACCTCCGCGATCAACTCGGACAAGACCGGAACGCTGACGCTCAACCAGATGACCGCTCGCCGGCTCTACGCCCGCGGCCAGTGGTTCTCGGTCGAGGGCGAGGGATACCGCAAGACGGGTGCCCTGCGCCATGCCGCAGGTCTCGAGGTGCCCGATTTCACGGCGCTCGCGTACGGGCTGTGCCTCAACAGCGACGCGACGGTCTCGGATGCGGGCGCGGTGGTGGGCGACCCGACCGAAGCGGCCCTGGTGGTGCTCGCCGCCAAGCTCGGCGCCGATGCAGAGGAGACCCGGCGACTGTATCCGCGCGTGGCGGAGGTGCCCTTCGACTCGGCGTACAAGTTCATGGTGACCTGCCACGACGTGCCGTGGGACGGCGAACGCGCGTTCGTGGCGACCATCAAGGGCGGACCGGATGTGGTCCTCGATCGCTGCACCCAGGCGCTGACCGCCGTGGGGGTCGTGCCGATCGCGGACGCGCGCGACGACATCCTCGCGGCCAACGCCCGACTCTCGGGCGAGGGGCTGCGCGTGCTCGCGTTCGGCTACCGCATCCTGAACGACGAACGGGAGGCGGTGATCGCCGATCCGATGGCCTTCTCGGACGACTTCGTGTTCGTGGCCCTCGTCGGCATCGTCGATCCCCTGCGGCCCGAGGCGATCGAGGCGGTGCGGATCGCCGCGGGTGCCGGCATCGAGGTGCGCATGATCACGGGAGACCATGCCGTCACGGCGGCAGCCATCGGCGACGAGCTCGGCCTCGGCCCCGGCGCCATCAGCGGCTCGGAGCTGCGTGAGTTGAGCGACGCGGAGTTGTCGGCCCGCCTACCCGAGCTGCACGTGTTCGGTCGGGTGACCCCGGAGGACAAGCTGCGGGTGGCGCGCCTCCTGCAGGAGCGCGGCGACATCGTCGCGATGACCGGCGATGCGGTCAACGACGCCGCGGCCCTCAAGCAGGCCGACATCGGCGTCGCCATGGGCTCCGGGAGCGAGGTCACCAAGCAGGCGGCCCGCATGATCCTGACGGACGACGACTTCGGCACCCTCGTCGAGGCGATCCGGCTGGGCCGCGGCATCTACGAGAAGATCGTCGGCTACGTCCGCTACCAGATGTCGACGCTGTTCTCGCTCGTCCTCCTCTTCCTCACCGCCAGCGTCTTCGACATCAACAACGGCGTTCCCCTCACTCCGCTCATGGTCATCTTCCTCAGCACGTTCATCACGTTCTTCCCCGTTCTGACCATCACTTTCGGGCCCGACCCGGACGGCATCATGTCGAGGCCGCCCCGTGACGTGCGCCAGACACTCGCGAACCGCGGCTCCATCACGCAGTGGCTCGTGTACGGCGGCGCCATCTTCGCCACCGCGCTCGCCGCGCTCCTGCTGGCTCCGGGCGAGGCGCGCACCGCCGAGCCGTCGGTGCCGGTCACGATGGCGTTCGTCGTCATCAGCCTGGGATCGGTGCTGGCGGGGATGGCGATGCGGCGGGATCCGGCATCCGGCTTCACGGCGCCGTGGGCGGACGCGCTCAAATGGATGTGGATCCCCGTCGCGCTGACCGTCGTCTGCGTCGAGGTCGGGTTCGCCCAGAACCTGCTGATGACCACGGGTCTCAGTGGCGGCGAGTGGCTGCTGGCGCTCGCGCTGTCGGTGATCCCCGCCGCCGTGGTCGAGGCGGACAAGGCCCTGCGCCGCGCACGCGCCCCGCGCTCCTGACTCGTGCGCGGCACGTGAGCGCGGCGCCGTCCGTCGCCGCGCGTCGGAGATTCGCGTGAATGTCGGAGGATTCGCCCCGCATCTTCCGACATCGGGGTGATTCTCCGACGCACGTGCGCTCAGCGGGCGAGGTGCAGACCGGCTGCGACGGCGCGGGCGACCGTGCGCTCCACGGCGGCCAGTCGTAGACGACCTGGGCGTAGCCGAAGCGCAGAACGGTGTACCCGCGCAGCCGCAGCTCGGCATCGTGGGCGATGTCGCGGCCTCGCTGAGCGGCGCTCTGATGATGGGCGAACCCGTCGAGCTGGATGACCAGCCGGTCGCCGATCAGCACGTCCACCCGATGCCCGGCGATCATCGCCTGCTGCCGGATCGGCAGTCCCCAGGGGCCCAGCCGGACGACGAAGACGGTTTCCAACCCGGAGTCCGACAGCCCCGTCACCTCGCGCGCGAGGGCGGATGCGGCGGGCGAGCGCCATCGCACGAGTCGCAGCGCGTCGACCGAGAGCCCCTCCGCCCGGACGGCCGACTCCCATACGATGCGCGCGGCCTCCGGGGCGAGGCACGTCGCCACATGGCGGAGCGAATCCTCGGCGGACTCGACGAGGGCGAAGCGGCCTGCCGGGGCGATGGGCACGCTCCAGTGCGCGATGGTTCCGGCGCCAACGCCTCCGGAACGCCCATGCGGCGGCAGATGCAGGTGCAGGGCGGGGTCGACCAGCGGGGGCAGCCACCATCCCCGATGGCGCGCGGCGGACACGCATGCCACCCGCCCACCCGCCGCGGCGGCGGCCGCGAGATCGGGGGGCGCAGCATCCGTCGCGATCCACGCGCGGCGCAGAATCCGGATGCGGCCGGCCGCGGCATGCGCACGCACCTGACGAGCGTCAAAGCCTGCGTCTGCGGCGAGGGTGCGATGCGCCACGCCGCCCTGGGTGCGCAGCCAGTCCTCGAGCGTCATCCCGCCAGCATCCGCGGCGTGCGTCGCAGCCCGGGCGGGTTCCGCACAGGAAGTGCGCGACACGCGGACACGCGGCCGCGGGGGAGGGAAGGGAGCTCCGGGCCTCCGGTCGGAGATTCCCCCTCGCGTCGGAGGATTCCGGCCGAAAGCTCCGACATCCGCTCAGATCTCCGACGCGCGTGCACGGCCCGCAGCCACCACGCGCAGTGCCGACCCGTGTGCGGCGGCCACCGCACAGAGCGCGCGGCCGCGGCCCTCAGAGAGCGATGCGGGCGACGACCTCGCCGAACTCGGTCTCGCCGACGGGTTCGAAGCCCACGCGGCGGAAGAACGCCTCGGGACCGCCCTCGCCTGCCTCGTAGATGACGTCGACGTGGTCCATCCCTCGCTCGCGCGCCTCGTTCGTGAGGCCCTCGATGGCGAAGCGGCCGATGCCCTGGCCCTGGTCGTCGGCGTCGACGTTGATGCGCCAGAGAACCGAGCGGAACCACTCCTGCGTCTCGTGCTCGTCGAAGTTGGCGCTCACGAACCCGACGACGTCGTCGCCCGCGAGCACGACGCGCTGCCAGCTGGTGCGCGGGTCGATCACGGTCGCCGCGACCCCGTAGCTCACCGGGGCGAGGAACTGTTCCTGCCCGGGTTTGAGTGACATGTTGTTCACGGCGACGATCGTCGCGGCCGACAGCTCTTCGAGGCGCAGTTCGGTCATGGTCACAGGCTAACGCCTGCCGCCCGCCCGCGGGGAGGGATGCGGGCCGTGTGAACTCCGAGGTCCGGATGCGGCGTGAGCCCCGTCATCGGGCCGGGAAGATATCTCGACATCGAGATAACCGGACCGGGTGCGATAGGCTGGCGGCTGACCCTCGACGCCTCTATGGAGAGACAAATCCGTGCCTGATTCCACGATCATCTACACGCACACCGACGAGGCTCCTGCACTCGCCACCGCATCCTTCCTTCCCATCGTCCGTGCCGTCGCCGGCCAGGCGGGTGTCGAGATCGCGACGCGCGACATCTCGCTCGCCGGCCGCATCCTCGCAGCCTTCCCGCAGCAGCTGACCCCCGAGCAGCTCGTCGGCGATGCGCTGGCCGAACTCGGCGCGCTCGCGACCCTGCCCGAGGCGAACATCATCAAGCTGCCGAACATCTCGGCATCGATCCCGCAGCTGAAGGCAGCGATCGCCGAGCTGCAGGCGCAGGGCTACGACATCCCGAACTACCCCGACGAGCCGAACGGCGTCGAGGAGGAGAGCGTTCGCGCGCGCTACGACAAGATCAAGGGTTCGGCGGTGAACCCGGTGCTCCGCGAGGGCAACAGCGACCGTCGTGCTCCCGGCGCGGTCAAGAGCTACGCGCGCAAGCATCCGCACCGCAACAAGGCGTTCGCCGAGGGCTCGAAGACCCGCGTCGCGACCCTCGGACACGACGACTTCCGCTCGAACGAGATCTCCTGGGTCTCGCCCGACGACGACACCCTCACCATCCGTCACGTGGATGCGGCGGGCACCGAGACCGTGCTGAAGTCCGGCCTCAAGGTGCTTCCGGGTGAGATCGTGGATGCGACGTTCCTCTCGGCCGCGGCGCTGGACGCATTCCTCGCCGAGACGCTGGCGACGGCCAAGGCCGACGACGTGCTGTACTCCGTGCACCTCAAGGCGACGATGATGAAGGTCAGCGACCCGATCATCTTCGGCCACGTCGTTAAGGCGTTCTTCGCCGATGTCTTCGCGCGCTACGGCGACCAGCTCGCCGCCGCCGGACTCACCCCCAACGACGGTCTCGGCGCGATCCTCTCCGGACTCTCGGGGCTCGAGAAGGGCGACGAGATCGCCGCGGCCTTCGAGCAGGCGATCGCCTCGGGTCCGCGCCTGTCGTACGTCAACTCCGACAAGGGCATCACGAACCTGCACGTGCCCTCCGACGTGATCGTCGACGCGTCGATGCCGGCGCTCATCCGCAACGGCGGAAAGCTGTGGGGCGTCGACGGCGGCGAGGACGACACGCTCGCGGTCATCCCCGACTCGTCCTATGCCGGGGTCTACCAGGCCGTGATCGAGGACGTCATCGCCCACGGCCCGCTCGACCCTGCCACGATCGGCACCGTCCCGAACGTGGGACTCATGGCGCAGGCGGCCGAGGAGTACGGCAGCCACGACAAGACGTTCGAGATCGCTGCCGCCGGTGTCGTCCAGGTCGTCACCTCGACGGGCGAGGTCGTGCTCGAGAGCGCGGTCGAGGCGGGCGACATCTGGCGGGCGACGCAGACCAAGGACATCGCCGTGCGCGACTGGGTGAAGCTCGCCGTGACGCGTGCTCGCGCCACCGGCGTTCCCGCCGTGTTCTGGCTCGACGAGGGTCGCGCGCACGACGCGCAGCTCATCGCCAAGGTGCGCACCTATCTCGCCGAGCACGACACCGAGGGCCTGCAGATCGAGATCCTCGCGCCGACCGAGGCGACGCTGTTCTCGCTCGAGCGCCTGCGCGCGGGTCAGGACACCATCTCGGTGACCGGCAACGTCCTGCGCGACTACCTGACGGATCTGTTCCCCATCCTCGAGGTCGGCACGAGCGCCAAGATGCTCTCGATCGTTCCGCTGCTCGCCGGCGGTGGGCTCTTCGAGACGGGTGCCGGCGGCTCCGCGCCCAAGCACGTGCAGCAGCTGCTGGCCGAGGACTACCTCCGCTGGGATTCGCTCGGCGAGTTCTTCGCGCTCGCCGCATCCTTCGAGCACTTCGCGACCTTCACCGGCAACGTCCGTGCGCAGGTGCTGGCGGACACGCTGGATGCGGCGACCGGGACCTTCCTCGAGAACGACAAGTCGCCCGGTCGCGCCCTCGGCACGATCGACAACCGCGGCAGCCACTTCTACCTCGCGCTCTACTGGGTGCAGGAGCTCGCGGCGCAGTCGGCGGATGCGGAACTGGCTCGCGCCTTCGAGCCGATCGCTCAGGAGCTCGCGGCGGCCGAGGAGACGATCGTCGCGGAGCTGCTCGCGGTGCAGGGTAAGCCCGTGGAGATCGGCGGGTACTACCACCCGAACTCGCGTCTGGTCGATGAGGTCATGCGGCCGTCTGCGACGCTGAACAGCATCATCGACGCGATCTGACATCGCACGAGGAAGGGGCCGGATGCGGATGCATCCGGCCCCTTCCTCGTTGTACGGCTCAGTAGTGGACCGAGACCTCGGAACCCTTCGAGAGGAACTCGTACGCCCAGGCCGCTTGGTCGATGGGCATGTTGATGCAGCCGTGGCTCATCGGGTGGCCGAAGTTGTTGTGCCAGTACGTGCCGTGGAATCCGATGTCCGGCGCGAAGTAGGTGACCCAGGGGACGTCCTTCGTGCAGTAGGTCGACGTGGGCGTGCAGCCCATGTCCTGCATCCGCACGTGCGCGAACACGGTGAATTCGCCCGTCGGAGTCGCGTTCGCGCCGAGTCCGGACGAGATCGGCCAGCTGTTGACGACCTGTCCGTTCTCGTAGAAGGTCGCCCGCTGCGTGCTGAGGTTCACGTCGGAGTAGCGGTGAAGCGCCGTCGTGGCGAACGGAGCCTCGGTCACCGGCAGCTGATACACCGCGTCGCCGGCGGCGAGCTGGGCGGCGAAGTCGTCGGCCACCTGGGAGGTGTCGCCCAGCGTGCGTCCCGCGGCGCCCGGCGTGAGGTCGCGGAGCACGTCGCCGGCGGCGTTGGTGACGACGGTGGCGTCGACGGGCGCGCGGTTCACGAGCGGAGCCAGCGTGGCGACCGTCTGCTGGATGGCGTCGGCATCGGCGGAGAGGGTGAGCTTGCCGTCCTCGGTGCCGAGCTTCAGCCACGATGCCGCGAGCGCGCGGTCCACAGGGACGGTGCGCTCCTCGCCGACGTAGAAGCCGATCGTGTCGAGGATGCCGTTCAGTCGTGCGACCGAGGCCTCGGCATCCGCGGTCGTGATGGCGGGATCCACCGGAACGATGGAGGCCTCGATCGTGGCTCGACCGCCGCCGGAGGAGAACGCCTCGGACAGGGCGGTGCGCACCTGTTCGAGGTCGATGCCCTCTCCGACCTTCTCGGGCGAGGACACGTAGGTGGCGGTCGCGGCGTCGAACGTCACCGTCGCATCGGTGGGGTCGGTGTACGCGCCGGGGGCCACCTCGCGAAGGGCCTCGGTGGCGACGGCCGGGTCGAGTGTCACGTCCGCCACGAGCGGCTCGGAGTTCCACTGGGTCACGTTCCACAGGGGGTGTGCGTCGAAGGCCTGCTCGGCGATCGTGCGTGCGTCGATCGAGGCACCGAGCGCGGCGCCGGTGACCGTGACCTCGCCGTCGGGGGTGTCGAGCACCACCGTCGCCCCGGCGAGGCGGGATGTCAGCGCGTCGGCTGCACCGCCGACGGTCAAGCCGCCGATCGGCACGCCGGCGACGGCGGTGCCGGGAGCGATCAGCACGAGCGACGCCGTGACGGCCGCGATCGCGAGGACGCCGGAGGGGATGCCGATCCAGAGACCGAGGTGGCGCTTGCGAGGCTTGGGCTCTTCGGGGGCCCACGCGTAGACGGGCGTCGCGCCGTCGCCGGACCCGGCGTCGGTGTCGTCCGCCGCCGTGTCGTTCTGTGCGTGCGGTCCGGTTACCAGATCCGTCACACTCTCACCCCCGTGCATCGTGTGCTGTGTCTTCCCAGGGTACGCGAGCAAGTCTGATAAAGGCGTGGTCAGAGTCCGATCTCCGACAACGTTCCGATTACGGCGCCGTGTAACAGTCGTGTGACGAGCGTGCAGGATGCTTGCATCATGTTTGTTCGTAAGGTGTACTAACAAACATGACTGCATCGGAAGTGCAGCGCGGCGCTTCCCTCTCCGAGCCCGCGCACACCCACACGACCACTCGTGGCGGCGCCTTCGCCCCCGGACGCGCGCTGCGCACGGGAGTGAAGGTCCTGCCCGAGCATGCACGCGGACACAACCGCTCGCTCGTGCTGCAGACGCTGTTCCACCGCGGTGCGATGAGCCGCGCTGATCTGTCGCGGGAGACCGGACTCACCCGGGTGACGATCTCGGACCTGGTGGCCGAACTGATCGGCGACGGGTTCGTCGTCGAGAAGGGGATGCGTGAGGGCAGCCGCCCCGGCAAGCCGGCCATGCTCGTCGACGTCGACCGGGCGGGTCACCGCATCGTCGGGCTCGATCTGTCAGGCAGCGATGCCTTCATCGGTGCCGTCCTGACTCTCGACGGCGACATCGTCGCGCGCGCCGAGACGCCGCATCCGGCCGCCGCATCCGAGGTTCTGGCGGCTGTCATCTCGCTCGCCGAGCGGCTCGTGGCCGACGCGAAGGCGCCGGTGCTCGGCGTCGGGGTCGGCACGCCCGGCGTCATCGACGACCGCGGCATCGTGCTCACGGCGCCGAACATGGGGTGGGCCGGCTTCGATCTCGAGGGAGTGCTGAGCGAGGCGCTCGGTCTCGAGGTGCTCGTCGCCAACGACGCGAACGCCGCCGTGCTGGCGGAGTACACGTTCGGCGGCTCCGGCGACGACGTGCTGCTGGTGAAGGTCGGCAGCGGCGTCGGATCGGGCCTGCTCGCCGGCGGGCAGCCCATGCGCGGCAGCCGCTTCGCCGCGGGCGAGATCGGTCACGTGACCGTCGGCACCGACGGCGGCCCGCTCTGCGCGTGCGGCAAGGTCGGCTGCCTCGAGGCCTGGCTGTCCGTGCCAGCGTTGACGGCCAGAGCGGATGCGGCCGCCCCCGGCGAGCACGACACGGTCCTTCGGGATGCGGGGGAGCGGCTCGGCATCGCGCTCGCCCCGGTCGTCGGCGCCCTCGATCTGTCGGAGATCGTTCTCTCCGGCCCCCCTGAACTCCTCGGCGGTGTGCTTGCGCAGGCCACCGCCGAGGCCCTCCGCACGCGGACACTCGCCCCCTTCCACGAGGGCGTCCGGGTGCGGATGACGGAGCAGGGCCAGGACATCGTCCTGCGCGGTGCGGCCGTCATGGTCCTGTCGGCGACGCTCGGCGTCTCCTGACAGGACCTTCCCGGGAGCGCCGCCGGTGCTCACGGTCTCATCATCGAGAACAGAGGACAGCACATGAAGAAGTTCCTCCCAGCCGTCGCCCTGATGGGCGCATCGGCGATTGCGCTTGCCGGATGCGCGGGGACAGGGGGCGGCACGTCGAGCGGCGGC
Source organism: Microbacterium sp. KU4F (assembly GCF_056868075.1). Taxonomy (NCBI): domain Bacteria; kingdom Bacillati; phylum Actinomycetota; class Actinomycetes; order Micrococcales; family Microbacteriaceae; genus Microbacterium; species Microbacterium sp. KU4F. The sequence goes on from NZ_CP200324.1 coordinate 2,972,961, forward strand.
AGCGCCCAGATCCGAGTCTGGCTCGTCGGCACCGACACCCCTCAGGATGCCCGCGACTATCTCGTGAAGACGTTCGAGGATCAGAATCCCGGATCCACGCTGGTCATCGAGGAGCAGCAGTGGACCGGGCTCGTCGACAAGCTCACCACGAGCCTGTCGTCCAACGACAGCCCCGACGTGGTGGAGATGGGCAACACGCAGGCCCCGGCGTTCACCTCGAGCGGTGCGCTGCTGAGCCTGGGCGACATCGAGGACGAGCTGGGCGGCTCGGACCTGCTGCCCGGATTCGTCGAGGCCGGCAGCTGGGACGGCGACCTCTACGCCGCCCCCTACTACTCGGGCTCCCGCGTCGTGTTCTACAACACGGCGCAGTACGCGCAGGCCGGTGTCTCGGTGCCGACGACGCTCGACGAGTACGTGTCGAACGGCGTGACCCTCGCGGCAGCCCTCCCCGGCGTCTCGGGCGTGTACTTCCCCGGCAAGGACTGGTACAACGGGCTCCCCTTCATCTGGGAGAACGGCGGCGAGGTCGCCGTCCAGAGCGATGACGGCAGCTGGGACGCCCAGCTGTCCAGCCCCGAATCGATCGCCGGGCTCGAGCAGGTGCAGGAGCTGATGACGAAGGCGTCTCTGGCGCCCAAGGACGGCGACGAGACCGAGGGATGGGTGCCCTTCCGCACGCAGCAGGCGGCGACCTATTCCGCGCCGAGCTGGGCCTACTGGTCGATCGTCGCCGACGAGGACAAGCAGGCGACCGCGGTCGCCGAGACGACCGGCGAGTTCGCTCTGCCCGGTGCCAAGGGCGGTGCCGCGCAGGTGTTCGCGGGCGGCTCCAACGTCGGCATCGCCGCCAAGTCGAAGAACCCGGAGCTGGCGAAGTCCGCGCTGGAGATCATGCTGAGCGACGAGTATCAGACGATCCTGGCCGAGGCGGGCCTCGTGCCCGCCAAGACGTCGCTGGGCGACAAGGTCGCCGCCGCCACGCCCGAGCTCGCCTCCGTCATCGCCTCGGCTGCGGCCAATGCCAAGCTGACGCCGGCATCGCCGAACTGGGCGGATGTGGAGGCGCAGGGCATCATGCAGGACCTGTTCGTCAACATCGCCGGCGGGGGCGACGTCGCCTCGCTCGCGGCCGCTGCCGACGAGCAGATCGAATCCATCCTCAACGGCTGATGCGCTGAACGCGGGGCGGCCGGCTGGCCGGTCGCCCCGCTTTTCGACTCGGCTCTCGTCTCGACCCGTCGCTGCGCTCCTCGCGGGGCGACCGGCTTTCCCGTGGTTCGAAGCCTCGCGGGGCGCCACCCCCCCCATCCGTTCTCAGGAGTCACCATGGCTGTCGCCACCGAGCTGCCCGTCGACGCGGTCATCGCGTCCGGGCCGCCGTCCGCTCCGCGCCGCCGGCGGCGCCTGGCACTCACCCCCCTTCTGCTGCTCTCGCCCGCGCTGGTCATGCTCGCCGTGTTCATCGGCTGGCCGCTCGTGCAGATGGTCGTCATGTCGTTCCAGGAGTTCGGCCGTGCGCAGATCTTCGGCGCACCGCCCTCCTTCGTCGGTCTCGACAACTACATCGCCGTGCTCACGGACTCGGGATTCTGGCAGGTGCTCGCGCGCAGCGTGCTGTTGTGCGTGGTCTGCGTCGCGGCGACGATGGTCCTCGGCGTTCTGGTCGCCCTGCTCATGACCAAGCTCGGCCGCGTCATGCGCACGGCCGTCTCGGTCGCGCTGCTGCTGGCCTGGGCGATGCCGGCGCTGACCGCCACGATCGTCTGGGGCTGGATCTTCGACACCCAGTACGGCCTCGTCAACTACGCGCTCACCCAGCTGACCGGCACCGACTGGACCGGCCACAGCTGGCTCATCGACCCGCTGAGCTTCTTCGCCGTCGCGGCCATCATCATCACGTGGGGCGCGATCCCCTTCGTCGCCTTCTCCGTCTACGCCGGGCTCGGACAGGTGCCCGACGAAGTGCTCGAGGCCGCCCAGCTGGACGGGGCGGGCGCCTTCTCGCGCTTCCGCCTCATCGTCTTTCCGTACCTGCGCTCGATCCTCGTCGTGCTCCTGATCCTCCAGGTCATCTGGGACCTGCGCGTGTTCGCGCAGATCTACGCGCTGCAGACCATCGGCGGCGTCCGCGCCGACACGAACACCATCGGCGTCTACATCTACAGCGTCTCGATGGCTTCGGGCGACCTCGGCTCGGGCGGCGCGATCTCGGTGATCCTCGTCGCGATCATGCTCGTGATCTCCGGCTACTACATCCGCTCGATGCTCCGTCAGGAGGAGGCATGACCACGCACGCACGCACCCGCACCGGCCGGGTCCTGCTGAATCTGGCCGCCCTGGTGGTGATCGTCTGCGCGGTGTTCCCCGTGTACTGGATGGTCAACACGTCGCTGCTGCCCGCATCCGCCGTGCGAGGTGAGACGCCCCACTTCTGGCCCGACCAGTTCACGCTGCGCAATTACGCGACGGCGCTCGGTGAGGGCGGCTTCCTCGGTGCGCTCGGAACCTCGGTGACGGTGACGGGCATCACCCTCGTCGCGGCTCTGCTGTTCGCGTTCCTCGCGGCGGTCGCGCTCTCGCGGTTCCGCTTCCGCAGCCGCAAGAGCATCGTCGTCGCGATCCTCGTCGTACAGATGATCCCCGCGGAGGCGATGATCATCTCGACCTTCCGCGTGCTCGACGGCTGGGCGCTGGTCAACACGATCGCCGGCCTCAGTCTCGTCTACATGGCGATCGTCCTCCCGTTCACGATCTGGACCCTGCGCGGCTTCGTCCAAGGCGTGCCTGCGGAGCTGGAGGAAGCAGCGATGATCGACGGCTGCAGCCGAACCGGGGCCTTCTGGCGGGTGACCTTCCCGCTGCTCGCACCGGGCCTCGTCGCCACCGGTGTGTTCGCGTTCATCCAGGCCTGGAACGAGTTCGTGTTCGCGCTCGTCATCCTCACCCGCCCCGATCCGCAGACCCTGCCGATCTGGCTGCGCGCGTTCGTGCAGGTCACGAAGGCGACCGACTGGTCCGTGGTCATGGCCGCCTCCACCCTGATGGCGCTGCCCGTCGTCGCGTTCTTCCTCATCGTGCAGCACCGCATGACCGGGGGACTGGTCTCGGGTGCGGTGAAGGGATGAGGGTCGGACTCGACGTCGGCGGCACCAAGACCGATGCGGTGGTCGTCGACGCCCGGGATCAGGTGCTCGCCTCGGTGCGGCTCGCGACCCTGTGGGGCCCGGTGGGCGTGGTGGAGACCGTCGCCGACGCCGTCGCCGCCCTCGGCACTCTGCCGGGCATCGACGCCGCGCAGTTCTCGTCGGTCGGGATCGGGATGCCGGGTCAGGTGCGTTCGGGGTCGGGGCGTGTGACCCACGCACTCAACCTCGGCGTGGCGGATCTCGATGTCGCCGCCGCTGTCGCTCCCCGGCTGGGGCTGCCCGTGCACGTCGAGAACGACGTCAAGGCGGCGGCGCTCGGAGCCGCGGCGCTGGAGCAGCCCGGGGCGAGCCTGGCGTTCCTGAACCTCGGCACCGGCGTCGCGGCCGGCATCGTGCTCGGCGGTGCGCTGTGGCGCGGTGCCGGAGGGTCGGCCGGGGAGGTCGGGCACATCAGCATCGATCCCGAGGGCCCGCTCTGCCGCTGCGGCGGTCGCGGATGCATCGAGGCACTCGCCGGAGGAGCTGCGATCGCCGACCGATGGGGACGCCCCGCCGCCCTCCCGGTGCGAGACGTCTTCGACGCCGCGGACGCGGGCGATCCGCTCGGCGCCGTCATCCGCCGCGATCTCGCCCGCGCCGTCGCTGCGGCCGTGCGCATCCTCGTGCTGACGGCCGACGTGGAACGAGTCGTCCTCGGCGGAGGCCTCACCGCGCTCGCCGACCGGATGCTCCCGGAGGTCCGCATCGAGCTGGAGCGCAGCGCCGTCGCATCCCCGTTCCTGCGTTCGCTCGCTTTGGCGGATCGGATGCGGGTGCTGCCGGCCGGTTCGCCGGCAGCGGCGGTCGGAGCGGCGATCGTCGGAGGAACGGCAATCGAGCAGGAGGTGAGCGCACGTGGCTGAAGTCGTCATCGTCGCGTCGAAGCAGGAGGGCGGCGCGATCGTCGCCGACGAGATCGTGCGGCTGATCCGGATGCGGGAGGACGCCGTTCTGGGACTGGCCACGGGCTCCACGCCGCTGCCGGTGTACGAGGCGCTGCGCGAGCGCATCGGGGATCTCGACGTGTCGCGGGTCCGTGGCTTCGCGCTCGACGAGTATGTGGGTCTGGATCCCTCGCATCCCGAGAGCTACCACTCGGTGATCGCGCGCGAGGTGGTCGCGCCGCTGGGGCTGGACCCCGCCCGCATCCACGTGCCGGACGGCCGCGAGGCGGGGATCGCCGCGGCGGGCGAGGAGTACGAGCGTGCGATCCGTGACGCCGGCGGTGTGGACCTGCAGATCCTGGGGATCGGCACCGACGGGCACATCGGGTTCAACGAACCCGGCTCGTCGTTCGCGTCGCGCACGCGCGTGAAGACCCTGACCGCACAGACCCGCGAGGACAACGCCCGGTTCTTCGCCGATGCCTCCGAGGTGCCGCGCCACTGCATCACGCAGGGTCTCGGCACGATCCTCGAGGCCCGGCACCTCGTGCTCCTCGCCTTCGGGCAGGAGAAGGCGGATGCGGTCGCCGGGGCTCTCGAGGGACCGGTCACCGCCATGGTCCCGGGGTCGGCGGTCCAGCTGCATCCGCACGTCACCGTCGTCGTGGACGAGGCCGCCGCATCTCGCCTGCGCCTGGCGGACTACTACCGCGCCAGCTGGGAGGGAAAGCCCGACTGGCAGGGACTCTGAGCGCTGCGTCTCCCACTTCCGGCATCGCATGTCCCACGTGCCGCATCGCATGTCCCACTTGCGGCATCGCATGTCCCACCTGCCGCAGAAGACCGGGGTCAAAATTGCGGCAAGTGGGACATGGCCGCCTCAGTCGGCGAAGACGACGCCGGGATTCAGGATGCCGGTGGGATCGAAGACCCGTTTGATGTCGCGCTGCAGCTCCCACTGGCGTGAGCCGAGCTCGTCGCGCAGCCATCGCCGCTTGAGCACACCGATCCCGTGCTCGCCCGTGAGTGTGCCGCCGAGCCGCAGCGCGGAACGGAACAGGTCGTCGGCCGCGCGCCAGACGACGTCCGGCACCTCGGGGCCTTCGAAGACGAAGTTGGGGTGGAGGTTCCCGTCGCCCGCGTGCGCCACCGTGGGAATCGTGAGTCCGTAGTCGCGCTCGATCCGCACGATCTCGTCGAACATCGCAGGCAGCGCGGATCGCGGCACCGAGACGTCCTCGATGAGCGTCGTGCCGAGGCGTTCCATGGCCGGATGCAGCGACCGCCGCATCTGCAGCAGCGCCTCGCCCTCCGCCTCGTCCGCGGCCAGGCGCACCCGGCCGCCCGCGCCCTCGAGCACGTGAGCGATCCGGGCGGCGTCGTCGGCGGCTGTGGGCCCGTCGGTCTGCACGGTCAGCAGACTCTCGCGGCCGGTGGGCGCGGGGAGGGAGAAGAGAGCGTGCACGGCGGCGAGGCTCGCCGCATCCATGAGCTCCATGATCGCCGGCTGCACGCCCGAGGCGGTGACGGCGGCCGCGCCCGCGGCTGCGGCGCGCACGTCGGCGAAGGATGCGGTGAGCGTGTGCGTCTGCCCGGCGACCAGGCGTCGCAGCTTGAGCGTGGCGCCCACGACGACGCCGAGCGTTCCCTCGGATCCGATCATGAGCGAGGTCAGATCGAGGCCGGTGACGCCCTTCACGCTGCGATGGCCGAGGCGCACGAGCTCGCCGTCCGCGAGGACGACATCGACGCCGAGGACCGCGTCGCGCACGACGCCGTACTTGGCGCACAGGAGCCCGCCCGCACCGGTCGCGATGTTGCCGCCCACGGTCGAGATCGCGCGGCTCGCGGGGTCGGGTGCCCACCACACCCCGTGGCGGGCGAGCTCGGCGTTGAGGTCGGCGTTGACGATGGCCGGCTCCACGACGGCGAGGAGGTCATCGGGACGGATCTCGAGGATGCGGTTCATCCGAGCGAGCGACAGGGCGATCCGACCGTCGCCCGCATTCGCGCCGCCCGCGAGGCCGGTACCGGCACCGCGCGGCACGACCGGGGTGCCGGTGGCCCGTGCGATGCGCAGCACGGCCTGGACGTCCTCGATGCGCTCCGCGTGAACGACGGCGAGGGCGCGGCCTGGGGCTGCGTGCCCGGACTTGTCGGCGCGGACCGCCTCGAGGGCGGTCTCTGTCGTGTCGACCCGGTCGCCGAGCGCCTCGCGCAGCAGGTCGACGACCGATGCGGTCATGCGAAGCGGCGGCGTCCGACGACGAGGCCCACCGTGACGGCGACGACCGCGTACGCGATGCCGATCCAGGTGAGGCCGAGCGACCACAGGGCGGCGGTCGCGGCGGCGTAGACGAGCAGCTCCGCGACCGCGCGCACGAAGGGGTGCACCGCGAACACGGCACGGGGGGAGACGAACAGTGCCCACAACACGATGGCCGCGGCCGGGGTGAGGATGCCCACGACGAGGTTCCAGGGGAACTCCCACGTCGCGAAGCCCCAGATCGCCAGGGCGACGATGCCGCCGATCTCGCACAGGAACGCCACCACGTCGAGGGCGGACAGTGCGGGGCGCGTGCCGGCGGGCAGGGGCGCGGACGAAGGGGTGCTCACTCCGCCATTCTACGCGGGCGCCCAGCGCGAGCCCGGCGGGGCCAGACCGGCTCGCCGGCCAGTCATACCGGGCGACGTGGCGGTCGATGGATGTCCCTGCCGGGCCGTCGCCCTCCAGATGGCGTGCCGACCAGTCGACGAGTGATCGCACTGGCGCCAGTCCACAGACGTGACGGAGGTTGTGGCTTATGGGTCTGTGGCTCGGCCCTCTGTCAGAGTGCTTCCAATCTGAGTGGGGAGCGTGCGACCCTGTGGGAATGGTGCTGGAACTGACTCGGGCGGATGGCAAACAGCGTGTCTGGCTGGCTACGTCACTTGTCGGCGCGGCGGTGATCGGCATATCCGTTTCCGTGGTGACGGAGATTTGGTTGCTTCCGGCGATAATGACGCACTTGGCTGAGCGCTTTCCTGAAACACGTCCATACCTGGCCTACGGCCTGGTCTGGTCAGTTGTTGTCTTTTGCTGCTGGCAGGCGCTGCTTGTCCTCGTCCTCGTTGCCGTCAATGCGCGGAGGCATCACCGAGCAGTTCGCACACTCGTCCGGGCGATGCTTGGCCTGCTCGTGGCAATCGTTCTTCTGGCCATCGTGGGGTTCGTGGCGCTCACACTGCTTGCGTTTGCGACGCCGGGGGCTGTATTGGCTCTCGGAGCGATGGCGTTTGTGGGCGCTCTCGGCATTGTGGTTCTGTGCGTTCGCGGCTCCGCGCGCTAGAAGAATTCAGAGCCTTGCGGTCAGGTTAGGACCGTCGGGGCAGAGGACAAAGTCGCTCCGCCCCGACGAGACATCTCGTCCGTCGATCACCAATGTGCGGATGGGTCGATTCGAGTCGTCTCGATGTTGAAGATAGTGGGCGGCGCATCTGACACGAGCGTGTCTTGCCCCCAGCCTATGACTTCGGGACCAGCGTTCCACCCTCCATCGAAGCTGGCGTTGGAGCAGGTCGTCGCGCTCCTGTAGCCGTCGGTGCGCGTCCAATAGAAGCAGACAGAGACGATCCGTTGACCCTCGTATACGTTGGCGGCTGCTTTCCCCGTGCCGCGGTAATCCACGTAGCCGAACTCTTCCGCGTATGCGTAGCTCGAGCCCCACACGAGGTTGGTGGAGACTTCTCCAGGAGGAAGCGTGGTCGGATATTCCGTGCCGATAGGTCCCTGTCCCGGCACCATCTCGTAAGACTCGAGCGTCACTTCGACGCCGTCCTCGGGCCCGAATTCATGCCCGTTCACAATGACTGTGCCGGACGGGGTTGGCGAAACTCCGCCAGGATCTGCATGTGCAGCCGCGGCTCCGCTTCCCGCCAATAGCAATGCTGCTACCGCGCCGATCAGTGTCCTTGCCTTCGTCATGCTCTGTTTTCCTTCCTGTCCGTATCCTCAGACGGTCCTTTCGATCGTCACGAGCAATACTGAGGCGGACCGCGGGAGGGCCGCATTTGGCTCTGCGGATAACCGATGCCACAACGCAGTCGGTGAGCACTCCAGCAGGTCTATATCGATTTCGTTGAGTGCTTCGACGATGCGATCACTCTTGAGGCTGGGGTTACCTGCGTCCTCGTCGCACGGGCGCTGTCAAGCAGCGGAAAGCCGAGCGCTATCAAGACAGCACTATGGTCTCGAAACACGCGTTACAACCCATCAGACCCGCGGGCGCCCAGCGCGAAGCCCGGCGGGCCCCTTGCCCGCGAGACCGGCACCGCACCGCGTCCGCGCCCGCTGCGCGGATGCGGTGCCTCCGGGCGCGAGACTGTCCCCACAGCCCCTCTACGCCCGCTGCGCGGACGCGGAGCCTCCGGCTGCGTGGGCCCATCTCCCGCACGAGATCACGAGTAAACACCGTGATCTCGTGACGAGGATGCAGTTTCGGGGGAGCACCCGGCGGCCTCAGACGGGTTCGCCGGCCAGCCACACCCCGGCGACGCGGAGGTCGGCGGTCAGCAGCACCGCGTCGGCGAGGCGGCCGGACTCCAGTGCTCCGAGATGATCGAGCCCCAGCACGCGCGCGGGCGTCTCGGTGAGCGCGTGCACGGCGGCGGGCAGCGCCACCCCCGCCGTCACCGCGACGCGCAGCGCCGCATCCTGCGTCAGCGTGGAACCGGCGATCGTGTCGGTGCCGGCCACATGTGCGACGCCGTCGGCGACCTCGACGTCCAGTGCACCCAGGCGGTAGTCGCCGTCGGCGGCACCGGCGGCGGCCATCGCGTCGGTCACGAGCGCGACGCGCCCCGCGGCGGCGGATGCGGCGATCCGCACGATGTCCGGATGCAGGTGCACACCGTCGGCGATGATCTCCAGCACGACGCGGTCGTCCGCGAGCGCCGCCCCCACCGGCCCGGGAAGCGGTGGTGGAGCCCGGGCATCGCGTTGAAGGCGTGGGTGAGCACCGTCGCTCCCGCATCGAACGCCTCGGCGGCGAGGGAGGCGTCGGCTGCGGTGTGACCGACGGCGGCGACGACGCCCGCCGCGACGATCCGCCGAACGGCGTCGAGGCCGCCGGGAAGCTCGGGCGCGAGCGTCACCTGGCGCACCGTCCCGTCGCCGGCCGCCAACAGCATGTCGAGCGTCTCGGGGTCGGGGGCGCGCAGCAGGTCGCCGGCGTGTGCCCCCCGGTGACTCGGTGCGAGGAAGGGACCCTCCAGATGGGAGCCGAGGATGTCGGGGTCGGTGCGGGCCAGCCCGCGATCGTCTCCAGCCGCTCCACGAGGTCGCCGAGCGTCGCGGTCGCGAGCGAGAGGACGGCGCGAGTCGTGCCGTGCGCGCGGTGCAGCGCCCGCGCGGCGCGGACCGCATCCGGTCCGTCCTCGTAGGAGTGGCCGCCGCCGCCATGCCCGTGCAGGTCGATGAATCCGGGGGTGAGCACCGCGTCGGAGCCCGCCTCGGCGCGCCCATCGACCACCACGTCGTTGGAATGTTCGCGCCAGCCGTCGCCCGTGCCCCGATGCGTGATGCGGCCCACCTCCCACCGCACCCAGCCGTCCGGCGTCTCGCGGCCGCCGTCGACGATCCGTACCGAGTGGACGATCACGCTCACCGCCACGGCACGCCGTCGATCCGGCCGTAGGCGAGCCCATCGGCATCCCACCGGGTCGCGAGATCCGCCAGACGCTGGCGGAAGCTCTCCCACGACCGGGATGCACCCGTCGACCACGCCACCTCGGCGGCCGCGGCGAGGCGCGGGAACGCCATCTGTTGGATGTCCTCCTCCGTGCGGATCGTCTCGGTCCACAGCGCCGCCTCGACGCCGAGGATCTGGTCCTCGCGGATGCCGGAGACGACCTCGCTCGGCTCCCAGTCGTAGGCACGGCGCAGCGGCGTCGGACCGTTCGCCCACGTGAGCCCGAGGGGACAGTCGGCGCTGTCCTTCATGTCGAGGTACACCGCGTCGGCGGGGGAGAAGATGAGGCGTCCGCCGCGCTCGACGAAGCCGCGGGCCTTCTCGTCGGCGCCGTCTACGGGGTGCAGGAAGCCCCAGTACTGCCCGATCGTGCCGGCCGTGAGGTGCGCGGCGCTGCCCGCTTCGTGCCAGGCGACGGGGGTTTTGCCGAGCGACGCCACGAGCGCGGTGACCTCCGCGATCGCCTGGTCGTAGTCGTCGCGCGACGTGCCGAGGGCCTCGTCGCCGCCGATGTGGAGGAAGGATCCCGGCGTCAGCGCGGCCAGCTCGGTGAACACGTCGCGCAGGAATGCGCTCGTCTCCGCATCGCCGATGCGCAGCGACGAGAAGCCCACGCCGAAGCCCGTGTACGCCTGCCCCGCGACGGGCAGACCGCCGCCGAACTGCGCGGCCGTCTCCTCCAACTCGGCGCTGACGACGGGAGCCTGGGCGATCTCGGGGTACGCGAGCCCCACGGCGTGCGTGTGCCCCGGCACGTCGAACTCGGGGATCACCGTGATGTGACGCGAGGCCGCCGCATCCAGGATCCGCTGCCAGTCGGCGCGCGAGTAGCAGCCGCCCGCATCGCCCAGGGCCGCCGAGTCCGAGGCGTGCTCGGCCAGCCGCGGTCGCGAATCGAGCGCGAGTCGCCACCCCTGATCGTCGCTGAGGTGCAGGTGCAGCACGTTGAGCTTGAGCTCCGCCATCCGATCGAGGAGGCGCTCGACGACGTCGACGGCGAAGAAGTGCCGGGCGACGTCGAGCATCAGCCCGCGGTGGGCGAACCGCGGTGCGTCGTCGATCACCGCGGCGGGCCACACCCAGCCCTGCCGGGTCGGTGCCAGCAACTGCAGCAGCGTGTGGACGCCGTGCTGCAGGCCCGCGGCATCGGATGCGGTGAGCTCCACCGCGTCCGCATCGATCCGAAGCCGGTACGACTCCGCCGCGCCGTCGCGATCGATGCGCAGGCGGATGCGGGCATCCGGAGCGGTGACCGGTGACAGTCCCGTGCGGCGGCGCAGTCGTCCGACCAGGAGAGCGACCGCATCCGCCTCGCCGGTGATCGAAACCGCCTCCGTGACCGAGAACGCGCCGTCGCCGAGGGCGACGGACGCCGGTCGCGGAACCAGGCCGGTTGACATGTAAGGAACCTTAACAAACCCGCCTCCGGTGCACCATGTGTTCGCCGCGGCGGTGCCGGGCGTTCAGGTGTGCCTCGCGTCCGCGTCCGGTATGCTCGATGCCGTCGCGACTGGCGTTGAGGTGGATGACCACCGGGGAGCGACCGACACGGTATTCGGCCGTACGCCTGGGCCGATACGGAACCCATCTGTCCGAAACCGTCGTCAGGGAGAGTCATGACCGACCCGTACTTCAACGCCCCCCTCTCAGAGGTCGACCCCGAGATCGCCCAGGTGCTCGAGCGCGAACTCGAGCGTCAGCGCGGCTACCTCGAGATGATCGCGTCCGAGAACTTCGTGCCCGTCTCGGTGCTGCAGTCGCAGGGCTCCGTGCTCACCAACAAGTACGCCGAGGGCTACCCCGGCCGCCGCTACTACGGTGGCTGCGAAGAGGTGGACGTCGCCGAGGAGCTCGCGATCGCCCGCGCCCGGTCCCTCTTCGGTGCCGGCTTCGCCAACGTGCAGCCGCACTCCGGTGCCTCCGCCAACGCGGCGGTGCTGCACGCGATCGCCCGTCCTGGCGACACGCTGCTGGGTCTCTCGCTCGACCAGGGCGGTCACCTCACGCACGGCATGAAGATCAACTTCTCCGGCCGGCTCTACAACATCGTCGCCTACGGCGTCGACCCCGAGACCAGTGTCATCGACATGGACGAGGTGCACCGCCTCGCCGTCGAGCACAAGCCGAAAGTCATCATCGCCGGCTGGTCCGCGTACCCGCGCCAGCTCGACTTCGCGCGTTTCCGTGAGATCGCCGACGAGGTCGGTGCGTACCTCTGGGTCGACATGGCGCACTTCGCCGGCCTCGTTGCCGCGGGTGTGCACCCGAACCCCGTTCCGCACGCGCACGTCGTCTCCTCGACCGTGCACAAGACGATCGGTGGCCCCCGCTCAGGCTTCATCCTCACGAACGACGAGGATCTCGCGAAGAAGATCAACACCGCGGTCTTCCCGGGCCAGCAGGGCGGTCCGCTCATGCACGTGATCGCCGCCAAGGCGACCGCGTTCAAGCTCGCGGCGACCCCCGAGTTCAAGGAGCGCCAGGAGCGCACGGTCCGCGGCGCGGCGATCCTCGCCGACCGGCTCGCGCAGCAGGACGTGAAGGATGCGGGCATCGCGGTGCGCTCGGGCGGCACCGACGTGCACCTGGTTCTCGTCGATCTCCGCGAGGCGGCCATCGACGGCAAGCAGGCCGAGGACCTCCTGCACGACATCCACATCACGGTCAACCGCAACGCGGTGCCCAACGACCCGCGTCCGCCGATGGTCACCTCAGGTCTGCGCATCGGCACGCCGGCGCTCGCGACCCGCGGTTTCGGTGACGCCGAGTTCACCGAGGTCGCCGACATCATCGCGCTCGCGCTGCTTCCCGGCGCCGACGTCGCGGCGCTGCGCACGCGCGTCGCCGCGCTGACCGCCGCGTTCCCGCTGTACCCCGACCTGCAGCAGTGATCGGAACGGATGCGGCAGCACCGGGTGTTGCCGCATCCGTATCCCTACGTGCATAGTGATTGAGTACCCTCGGTCGCGACGCTGCGCTCCTCGCGCAGGCCGGCGCGTGTTCGGGGCGGGCTCGAAGAGGAGACGACAATGACCGCGATCACACTCGACGGCGTCCGCACCGCGGCCGCGATCAAGGAAGAGCTCACCGCGCGCGTGGCGGCGCTCGCCGAGCGGGGAGTGGTTCCCGGCATCGCCACGGTGCTGGTGGGGGCGGACCCCGCCTCGCAGCTGTATGTGGGAATGAAGCACAAGCAATCCGTCGCGATCGGGATGAACTCGATCCAGCGTGAGCTGCCCGCGGATGCCACGCAGGAAGACGTCGAAGCGTTGATCGACGAGCTCAACGCCGACCCGACCTGCCACGGCTACATCGTGCAGCTGCCGCTGCCCCAGCACCTCGACACGGATCGCATCCTCGAACGGATCGACCCCGATAAGGATGCGGACGGCCTGCACCCGACCAACCTCGGCCGCCTGGTGTTGAACGTGAACACGCCGATCACCTCGCCGCTGCCGTGCACGCCGCGCGGTGTGATCGAGCTTCTGCAGCGCAACGGCTACGACCTGGCGGGCAAGCACGTCGTCGTCGTCGGTCGTGGCGTGACCATCGGCCGCTCGATCGGGCTCCTGCTGACACGCCGCGACATCAATGCCACGGTGACCCTGACCCACACCGGCACGACGGATCTCCCGTTCCACCTCGCGCAGGCGGACGTCGTCGTCGCGGCCGCCGGCGTCAAGCACCTCGTGCGCGCCGAGCACCTGCGCGCGGGGGTGGCGGTGCTGGATGTCGGCGTGACGCGCGAGACGCATCCGGAGACGGGCAAGAGCATCGTCTACGGCGATGTGCACCCCGACGTCGTGGAGGTCGCCGGGTACGTGTCGCCGAACCCCGGCGGCGTGGGCCCGATGACGGTGGCCCTGCTGCTCACGAACGTCGTCGAGGCCGCGGAGCGCGCGGCGGGGCTCTGACCTGCCACGGCACAGCTCAGTCGCGACGCAACTCAGCCGATGCTGCGGGCTCCGGCGGATGGAGACGGTCCAGGAGCGGTTCGTGGCGGAGCTGTGCACGCGCGCCCGCGGTAACGTGCCGGTGATCTCGGGCTGAGACGATCGGGCCATGCTCACCCTGCGCGGCGCACGCCGCATCCTCATCGATCGTCAGACCGAGCGGGACGGCGACCTCGTGCTCGACGGCGGAGTGGTGTCGGCGTCCGCGCCGGCCGAGGCGATGGGCGAGCAGCTCGATGCGTCCGGCTGCGTCGTGACGCCGGGACTGATCAATGCGCACCACCATCTCCTGCAGACCGGCTTCCGCACGCTGCCCGCAACCCGCGGCGTGCCGATGCGGGACTGGCTGCCGGCGATGGCGGCCGCCTACGCCGACGCCGGCATCGACGCGTCCCTCACCGGGGCCACGGCGGCCGCGGGCGTCGCGGAGTCGCTGCTGAGCGGGGTGACGACGGTGGCGGATCACCAGCTCAACTGGCCGGACCCGGCGCGCTCGCCGCATCCCGTCGACGACACGGTCGCGATCGCCCGGTCGGTGGCGGATGCGGCCGCCGAACTCGGCGCCAGGCTCGTCTTCGTGCGGGGCTCGGCCCGAGACGCTCCGGAGGCGGCGGAGGCGAGCGCGAGCGCCATCGCCGCCCACTTCCTCACGCCGGATGCGGGCGGGGTGTGCGCCGACGGCATGCTGCAGCTCGCGGTGGGGCCCGCGGGCGTGCACTCCGATGGTGAGGACACATTCCGGGCGCTGGGTGCAGTCGCGCGCGAGTACGGACTTCGCCGTCGCACGCAGGCGAACGAGCAGGTCGACACCCAGATCGCATTGGAGCGCTACGGCCGGCGGCCCCTGGACCTCCTGGAGGAGTGGGGCTGGGTCGCACCCGATGTCACGATCGCGCACCTCTGCGATGTGACCGACGCTGAGATCGACCGCCTGGCTGCGGCGGGGGTCACCGCGACGCACGCCCCCGGTTGCGACGTGCCGATGGGATGGGGCATCGCGCCCGTCACGCGGATGCGCGACGCCGGCATCCGCGTCGGACTCGGCACCTCCGGCGGCGGGTCCAACGACGCCGGACACCTGCTGGCCGACGCGCGGCTGGCCCTGCAGGTGTCGGCGCTCGTGGGTCCGCAGCTCGACGCGCGAGACGTCCTGGAGATGGCGACCGCCGGGGCGGCGGCAGGGCTCGGCCGGCCCGAGCTGGGTCACCTGAGGCCGGGAGCGGCGGCGGACGTGTGCGTCTGGGACGTGGACACGGTGGCGGATGCGGGTGTCGCGGACCCCGTGGCGGGACTGCTCTGGACCGCCCCCGGACGCAGGCCCCGGCACGTGATCGTCGCGGGGCGTGTGGTCGTGCGCGACTACCGTCTCGTGCAGGGTGACGAGCGCGAGATCGTCGACCGGCTGCGCACGCGGGTCGGCCGCTGAGCAGCGTCCGCGCGCTCAGAGATCGAGCACGATCCGTTCGCACGCCGCCCGCGAGACGCAGACCATCATGACGGTCGAGTCACGCTGCTCGATCGGGGTGAGCACCGAGTCGCGGTGCTCGATGTCCCCCTCGAGCACCGGCACTTCGCACGTGCCGCATGTGCCGCGGCGGCAGCTCGACAGCACGAGTGTGTCGGGTGACTGCTCGCGGATCGCGTCGAGCACCGACTGCTCGGGAGCGACCACGACGACATCGCCGCTCATGGCCAGTTCCACCTCGAACGGGTCCGGCCACACCGGCGCCCCGAACTCCTTGGCCTCGAACCGCTCGACGTGCAGCGCACGCTCGTCCACACCCGCATCCAGCGCGTCCAGCATCCGCTTCGGGCCGCACGCGAACACGGCCGTGCGTTCGTCGACGGATGCGGCCAGTGCGTCGATGTCGAGGCGGGCGCCCTCGTCGCCGGCGTGGATGCGCACGCGGTCGCCGTACGTCTCAGAGAGTTCCGCGGCGAACGCCATGTTGGCGCGTGAGCGCCCCGCGTAATCCAGCTCCCACTCCGCGCCGGCGGTCTCGGCCGCGGCGGCCATCGCTCGGATCGCCGTGATGCCGATCCCGCCCGCCACGAACCGATAGCGCGTGCCGGGGGAGACCTCGAACGGGAAGTGATTGCGGGGTCCGCGCACGCGCACACGCGTGCCGACCGCGAGCTCGTCGTGCACGCGCACGGATCCGCCGCGCCCGCCCGTCTCGCGCAGCACCGCGATGCGCCATCGCCCGCGCTCCGCCGTGTCGCCGCACAGCGAGTACTGGCGCTCCACCGGGCCGGTGCCGTCGGCATCCGGAAGGATCACGTCGAGGTGGGATCCGGGGGTCCACGCGGGCAGATCGCGCCCGTTCGGAGACGCCAGGTCGAAGGCGACGATGTCGTCGGCGAGCGCGGTGCGCTCCACCACGACGAGATCGCGTTCGACGTCGCTGAAGTAACTCACAGCGCGCCACGCTAATCGGCCCGTATGACGAGCAGATGACGAGAGACGCGTTACCGGCGGGAAACGCGCGCCGGATACGGTCGGCGCTGGTGCCGGACGGCGCCGGAGAGGCAGCACCATGACCGAGTCGCCGCAGTCCACGATGATCGATCGGATCGCGGGGGCCACACTCGCGGACGGTTCCCGCGTCGACGTCGTGATCGAGGACGGCCGTGTCGCCGCCGTGTCGCCGGCGGCCCCCGTGCCCGCAGCCGGTGCGCGCGACCTCTCCGGATACATGCTCCTTCCCGCGGCCGCAGAGCCGCACGCGCACCTCGACAAGGCGCTCAGCTGGGACGCCATCCGCTCGCCCATGGGCGATCTCCGCGCCGCGATCTCGGCGTGGCGGGTCTACGCCGAGACGATGACGGTGGCGGACGCGGCCGCGCGGGCTCGCGCGCAGGTGCTCCGGATGCTCCGCAACGGCACCACCGCCATCCGCACGCACGTCGACGTGCTGCTGGGAGATGAGCCCCTGCGGGGTGTGGAGGCGCTCGTGGCGGTGCGGGAGGAGCTGGCCGCACTCGTGGACATCGAGATCGTCGCCCTCGCCGGCCCCGACGTGCCGACCGCGCACCTGGAGGCGGCACTGGATGCGGGTGCCGATGCCGTCGGAGGGGCCTCGCACCTCGCCGATGATCCGCTCGCCGACCTCCGCCGCCTGCTCGATGTCGCCGAGCGCCGAGGCGTTCCCGTCGACCTGCACACGGATGAGGGGCTCGCGGCCGCCGTGACCCTCGACGCCTACGCCCGACGCACCCGCGGATGGCCGCAGAACCGCTCCGCGGGGCACTGTGTGCGACTGGGCACCCTGGACGAGCCCGCGCGTGACGCGGTCATCGCCGAGGTCGTCGCGTCGGGCGTGGGAATCATCGCCAACCCCATCACCAACCTGTCGTTGCAGGGGTGGGGTGTCCCCGTGGCGACGCCCCGCGGCATCGCGCCTGCCCGGGCGCTGCTGGCCGCGGGTGCGCGGTTCGCCGCCGGCGCCGACAACGTGCGCGACCCGTTCAACCCGCTCGGCCGCGGTGACGCGCTGGAGACCGCGATGCTCCTCATCGTCGCCGCGCACCTCACCGCCGACGAGGCGTACACCGCGGTGTCCGCCGGTGCGAGGGAGGTCATGGGGCTGCCCGAAGCGGGAGTCGCGGTCGGCGCCCGCGCCGATCTGCTCGCCGTGCGCGCGGACTCGCTCGTGCAGGCGATCGCTGAAGCGCCGGCGGATCGCCTCGTGATCCGCGGTGGGCGCATCGTGGCGGCCACCGCGACCGAGGGCTGGGTCGCCGCCCCCTGATCGCAAACCGCGTGTTGCGTGCGCGAAACATGAGCGGCGCATGATGATCGCGGGCCACGGCCTCTGCGCGGCGAGTGACTCATCACCCGGCTCGTCGCGCTCCTTCGTCGGGAGATGCACGCGAAGGAGGATTCCTATGACCGCACCCGATTACGTCGCCCTCGAGGCGGAGCTGCGCGATCTGCTGGGTCCGCGCGGCGTCTCCAGCGACATGCGCCAGCGCGAGAAGGCATCCGTCGACGGTGCGCGGATGTCGCCGATCATCGCCGAGCTGCTGCCGTTGGGGATCGCCGACCTGGTCGCTTTCCCGACGACCGCTCAGGAGATCGCGGACGTCGTCGGCCTCGCCGCACGTCACGGTGTGGCCATCACGCCACGCGGCAAGGGGACCGGCAACTACGGTCAGGCGATCCCCATGTCGGGCGGACTCGTGCTCGACACCTCGCGCGCCCGCACGATCGTCGAGGTGGGCGACGGCTGGATCACGGCGGATGCGGGTGCGCCCCTGAACGCGCTCGAGGCCGCCGCCCGCGCGGCCGGCCAGCAGCTGTGGATGTACCCGTCGACCGTGCACACCACGATCGGCGGATTCCTCGCGGGCGGCTCCGGTGGAACGGGAACCATCGCCCACGGCTCGAACGACATGGGGTTCGTGCTCGCGCTCGACGTCGCCACGCCCGCATCCGGCGGCGCCCTGCGACACGTGGAGGGCGACGAAGCGCAGGGATTCGTGCACAACTACGGCACCGCGGGCATCATCGCCCGCGCCACCGTGCGCCTCGAACCGCTGCAGGACTGGCGTGGCCTCTACGCCTCCTTCCCCGACTTCTCCGGCGCCCTGTCCGTGCTGCGGACGCTCGGCCGGATGACGCCGGCGCCGCGGCTGGTGTCGGCCGACACCCCGCACATCACCGCCCAGCTGCCGCCCGACGAGGCGTTTCCCGCGCGGCGCAGCTCACTGCGCATGATCGCCGACGCCGGCATCCTCGACGACGCGATCGCCCTCATCGAGCAGGCCGGCGGGCGGATCGAGGATGTACGCGAGGGGCCGGGCGTCAGTGCCGCCATCTCCGTGCTCAGCTACAACCACCCGATCGAATGGCTGCAGAAGTCCGAGCCGGGCGTGTACTTCCACGTCGAGGTGTCCGGTGACGCGCTGGTGGAGCGCATCGACGAGGTGCACGCCGTCTACCCCGGCGGCCGGCTGCACATCGAGGCGGGCCACACCGTTCCGATCGGGATGCTGGCGGGCGTCTACGAGAGCCCGGAGGCCGTCTACGCCGGCATCGAACGGCTCGGTGAACTGGGCGTCGGCGTGCACAACCCGCACCAGTGGAACGTCGACTTCCGCCTCGCCGAGACGGTGGAGCTCGCGCGGCAGACCGACCCGCAGGGCCTGCTGAACCCGGGCAAGCTCAACCCCGACTACGCCGGCCCGACCAAGGGGGCGATCCGATGACGGCGGCGACGAGGCGATGGGACGACCTCTCCGGGCCGGCACTGGTCGCGGCCACAAGCGACCGATCGATCGCCGTCGTGCCGATCGGGGCGATCGAGCACCACGGTCCGCACCTGCCGCTGCGCACCGACACCCTGATCGCCGAGGCGGTCGCCACCGCCGCCGTCGCGCGCGTCGCCGCGCAGGGGGTGGATGCGTGGCTGCTCCCGACGCTCGCGTACGCGAAGTCCGATGAGCACTACTGGGCGCCCGGAACCCTCTGGATGGAGGGGACGACCCTGCTGCAGCAGCTCATCGAGATAGGCCGCTCCATCGCGCAGACGCCGGTGCGTACGGTCGCCTTCGTCAACGGACACGGCGGTAACGTCATGCTGCTCGGCTGGGTCAACAGGGAGCTCCGCCGCCGATTCGGGCTGCGCTCGTTCTCCATGGGCTCGGGTGCGGGCGTCGCGGGCGACGGACGCGACGGCCGGCCCGACGAGCTCGGTCAGGGCATCCATGCCGGTTGGGGGGAGACGTCGGTCGTGATGCACCTCGCGCCGCACCTCGTGGCGGAGGAGCTTCCGCCACGCAATGTGCCCGAGCGCGTCGCGGGGCTGACCCACATCGGCTTCAACGCCAAGCCCGTGATGTTCGGATGGACGAGCGACGACTTCGGCGCCGACGGCGTGATCGGGGATCCCACCGGCGCGAACGCCGAGGACGGGCGTCGGATCTTCGAGGCCGGCGTGGACTTCGTGGCGGAGGCGCTCATCGAGATCGACGGATTCGAGTTCGCATGACCGACCCTCCCGCATCCGACATCGTCGCCCTCCGGGTACCGCGCATCGACGTGGCCACCGACCCGGTGCACGCCGACGATCCGCCGCGCGATCCGCTCGCGCTCGCGGCGTCGTGGCTGCCCGGCGACGGTGAGGAGCGCGCGTTGATGACGCTCTCCACGGTCGACGAGGACGGCTTCCCCCGCGCGCGCACCGTCATGCTGACGGAGTTCGACGGGGAGCGCTTCTTCTTCCACACGGATGCGGCGAGCCGGAAGGTGCGGGACCTCAGCCTCAACCCGCGGGTCGCGTTGACCGTGCTGTGGCCCGGCTTCACGCACCAGCTCGTCGTGCAGGGGACCGCCGCCGTGGCGGAGGAGGACGAGATCGCGCGCGCCTACGCCGGCCGCTCCGACTACCTGCGCCAGCTCGCGTGGCTCAACACAGCGGAGTACGCCCGCCAGCCGCGTGCGCGCCGGGAGCGGCAGTGGGCCGCATTCGCTGCGGCGAACCCGCATCCGACGCAGCCCGACGGCTGGATCGGCTACGCGGTGCGTCCGCGGCGCCTGCTGTTCTGGACGTCGCACCCCACCGCCGCGAGCCGCCGCCTCGAGTACGTGCGCGAGGAGGGCGGCGGCTGGATCTGCCGGCACCTGCCGGGCTGAGTCGTGCCGCGTGCTCGGGTGCGCGCCCCGCGCCGGTCGGAGAATGTGCGCAATGTCGGAGGATCCGCGCCGCATCCTCCGACATTCGCGCGAATCTCCGACCGAGCGAGCGCCCAGGCCGGTCAGACGCCGGCGCCGGCCCCCGCACCGGCTCCGGCCCCGGCCCCCGAGCCCGCGGGTGTGCGGCGTCGGACTGGGCGCTCCGCATCTTGCGCGCCCAGCCGGCCCGCCTGGGCGATCCAGGCCCGACGCGTCTCGTCGCTGCGGTGGCGCACCTGGTCGAAGCGGGTCACCCCGATCGTGCGCACGCCGCAGTAGCCGAGTACCGCGTTTCGCAGACTCGTCTCCGCGGCGTGACGGTACACGACGGCGTTCCACACGCGGGGCGAGTCCATCGTCATGACGATGCGGGCGGTGCGGCCGGTGAGCAGCTTGTCCCACAGGGGGCCGGTCGGGCGATAGCGGAACGCGAACCCCGACAGGAACACGCGGTCGATGAAGACCTTGAGGGCGCCGGGGTACGTACCCCACCACTGCGGGAAGAAGAACACGAGATGCTCGGCCCACGCGATGTCCTCGATCGCTCGCGCCGCGACCGCATCCAGCGGTGCGTCGTCGGACGTGCGGGGCATCCGCACCTCGCCGGGCGTGCGCGGATGCGCGGGAGCCTCTTCGGCCGCGAGGTCGATCACGCGGACCTCCGCGCCCGCGGCACGGGCCGCATCCGCGTACGAACTCGCGAGGGCGTGGTTGAGGGTGTCGGGCAGCGGAGTGCCGACGATGACGACGATCCTGGTGCTCACGGGGTCTCCTTCTCTTGGACGAGCTCCGTCAGCACCTCCAGCTGACGGGCGAGCACAGCGCGATCGACTCCGGTGTCGATCAGGCGCGGATCGTCGAAGAGACTCATGAATTCGCCGTCGAGCTCACCCCCGGCGCGCTCGACGAGGCTCGCGCCCGCATCCGTCAGGCCGACGAGGATGCGGCGCCCCGGACCGTTCGAGGTGCGTATCCACCCCGCCTCGGCGAGATGCGGCATCCGCTTGCTGACCGCGGCCTTGGTGACCATGAGGCACCGCGCCAGGGAGGTCAGATCGAGCGGTTGCTGATCGGCGATCGTGGCGAGGTAGATGAAGTCGCCGATCGAGATCCCGTAGCCGCTGCGCAGACGTGCATCCGCGAACGCGTCGATGGTCGCGACGAGCTCGTGCAGGGTGAAGGAGATCCGGTCGGCCACATCCTGAGTCAACCAGTTGACACCGAGTGAGTCAACCAGTTGACACGTGGTGTCTGTATGCGACCGTCGGAGAATGCGCGTCCCGTCGGCGGATGCGCGCCGGATCCTCCGACGTCGGCCCGAATCTCCGACCGGCGACGCGGATGGCAGCGCCGGAGGTCTGTACGCGGCGGCGAGTCCGGATGCGGGGGCGCGCCGTGCGGGCGAATGCTCGGGGCTCCGCGGCGGATGAGAATGGGCAGGTCCCGACGGCGGGATGACCCAACCGAGGAGAGCCGAGATGACCGCACTCACCGAGACCGACCTGCTCGCCCGCGTCCGCTCGCAGCTGTTCATCGGCGGCGCGTGGCGCGACGCATCCGACGCCCGGACGCTCGACGTGCGCGACCCCTCCACCAACGCGGTCGTGAAGACGATCGCGAGCGCGACGGTGGAAGACGGCGCCGCAGCACTGGATGCGGCCGTCGACGCGTTCGAGTCGTGGTCACGGACCCCGGCGCGTGAGCGGGCGGAGCTCCTTCGCCGTGCGTTCGACCTGCTGCAGGAGCGCAAGGAGGAGTTCGCGCTGCTCATGACGATCGAGATGGGCAAGCCGCTCGCGGAGGCTCGTGGCGAGGTCGTCTACGGGGGCGAGTTCCTGCGGTGGTTCAGCGAAGAGGCCGCCCACGTGCAGGGGCGGTATGGCGCCAACCCCGAGGGCACCGGCCGCATGATCGTCTCGCAGCACCCGGTCGGGCCGTGCTACCTCATCACCCCCTGGAACTTCCCGCTCGCGATGGCGACGCGCAAGATCGCCCCCGCGCTCGCCGCCGGGTGCACGGTGGTCATCAAGCCGGCCGAGCTCACCCCGCTGACGACGCTCTACTTCGCCCAGCTGCTGCAGGATGCGGGTCTGCCCGATGGCGTGGTCAACGTGATCACCACGTCGCATTCCGGCGCCGTGTCGGAGCCGATCATCCGCGACCCGCGCCTGCGCAAGCTGTCGTTCACGGGCTCGACGCCGGTCGGTGTGAAGCTGCTCGAGCAGGCAGCCGGCGGCGTGCTCCGCACCTCGATGGAGCTCGGCGGCAACGCGCCCTTCCTCGTCTTCGACGATGCCGACCTCGACAAGGCCGTGGAGGGCGCGATGGCGGCGAAGTTCCGCAACATCGGGCAGGCGTGCACCGCCGCGAACCGCTTCCTCGTGCACCGCAGCGTCGTAGAGGAGTTCACTCGCCGCGTCACCGAACGGGTGCAGGCGATGAGGGTCGGCCGCGGCACAGAGGAGGGCGTGGCGATCGGTCCGCTCATCGACGACCGCGCCGTCGCGAAGGCTGCGGCTCTGGTGTCGGATGCGGTCTCGCGCGGTGCGAGCGTGCGCACCGGCGGGTCGACGATCCAGGGCGAGGGCACCTTCTTCGAGCCGACGGTCGTTTCCGACGTCGCGGCGGGAAGCGACATCCTGCGTGAGGAGATCTTCGGGCCGGTGCTGGCGATCGTCCCCTTCGACACCGAGGACGAGGCGGTCGCGCTCGCCAACGCGACCGAGTACGGACTGGTGTCCTACGTCTTCACCGAGAACCTCGCCCGCGGTCAGCGCATGATCGAGCGCCTCGAGACCGGGATGATGGGGCTCAACATGGGTGTCGTCTCCAACGCGGCCGGGCCCTTCGGCGGGTGGAAGTCCTCCGGCCTCGGCCGCGAGGGCGGGGCCGAAGGCATACACGAGTACCTCCAGACCAAGTACACGCTGACCCCGAACCCGTTCGCCTGAGCATCGGCGGGCCGGAGCGCAGCGAGGAACGCGTCAGCGCACCGCGCCGGAGGTGAGGCCTCCGACGAGCCACCGCTGCAGGAACACGGCGGCCGCGAAGACGGGGATCACCCCGATGACGGATGCGGCCGCGATCTTGCCGACGTGAGGGGTGCGCTCCCCGTAGAACAGCGAGAGCACCACGGGCAGGGTCCGGGCATCCGGCGACTGGGTCAGGAAGGTCGCGAGCAGGAACTCGTTGTAGTTCAGTACCCCGGCGATGATGCCCACCGCGACGAGCGCGGGAGCGACCAGCGGGGCGACGACCGACACCAGGACGCGCAGCGAGCCGGCGCCGTCGATCCTCGCCGCCTCCTCGATCTCGATCGGGAGTTTGCGGAGGAACCCTTCCAGCAGCCAGATCGCGACGGGCACGTTGACCAGCGCATAGACCAGGGTGAGTCCCCACAGCGTGTTGTTCGCGCCGAGCAGGCGCAGCAGGGTGAACAGCGGCACGACGGCGACGATCGGCGGCAGCAGCCACGGGCTCATGATCGTGCCCGCCAGCGTCGCGCCGCCGGTGCGGAAGCGCACCATCGCCCAGGCTCCCGGCAGGGCGATCAGCAGGGAGACGACGGCGCCTCCGACCGCGGCGATCAGGGAGTTCGCGATGCCGCGCAGCAGGTCCGACTGCGTGAGCACCTCGGTCCAGTTCGAGAACTGCGGCACCGCAGGGATCAGCACGCCCTGACCCGTCTCGTTGCGGCCCATGAGCGATACCGACACCAGGTACAGCAGCGGCACCACGAAGAACAGCACGAGAGCTGCGAGCACGACGGTGGACAGGATGCTGCGCCGAGACGCACGCGGACGCCGGGAGACGAGGAGCTCACTCATGGTTGGCCTGCAATCTGCGCGCCACGAGGGCGAAGGGAAGGGTGGCGACGGTCACGAGGACGGCGAGCAGCAGGGTGATGACGGCGGCCTTGCCGAGGTCGAACTCGCGCAGGGCCGCCTGGTAGATCAGGTAGGACGTCGTGGTCGTGGCCTGCCCCGGACCTCCCGAGGTCATCATGAAGACGAGGTCGAAGACCTTGAACGCCAGCACGAGGCGGATGAAGAACGCCGCCGCGACCACGCCCGAGATCGCCGGGAGCGTGATGTGCCGGAAGAGGGCGAACCCGTGCGCGCCGTCCAGGCGCGCCGCCTCGAGCGTCTGGGCGTCCTGTGCGAGCAGCGCCGTGAACACGAGCAGGGCGACCAGCGGCGTCCACTCCCACACATCCGCGAGGGCGATGCCGGGCAGGGCCCACGTGGTGGAGGAGAGCGGGGCGATCGCGTCGCGGGGAGCGCCGAAGAACCCGAGCACGGTCGCGAGGAGCCCGCCGCCGGGGTTGTAGACGAGCTTCCACAGCGTTCCGACGATGACCGGCGGTGTGATGAGCGGCAGCAGCAGGAGCGTGCGCACGAGGGAGCCGCTGCGCACCGCGCCGTGAAGCGCGAGCGCAGCCACGACGCCGAGCGCGAGGCTCACCGCCGACACCCCGAGGGTGTACACGAGGGTGCGACCGAGGGTCGCGACCGCGTCCGCATCCCCGAGCACCTTCTCGATGGTCTCGGTGCCCACCCACTCCTGGAACGGCCGGCCGAGCGAGGAATCGGTGAACGCCGCGCCGAGGATGAACAGCAGCGGGTACACGCCCAGCACGACGAGGGCTAGAACGCTGGGTGCCACGAGCGCGCGGTGCGCCCACGCCGGCCCCCGAGGGGTGCGGCGCGGGCGCGCGGGCGTGAGAGCGTCAGCCAAGGAGCTCTTCCCACTCCGCCTGGGTGGCGTCGAGGGCTTCCTTGGCGGTGACCTCGCCCGCGACCAGCTTGGCCAACTCGTCCGTCAGCACCTCCGCGGCCTGCGTGGCGTTCTTTCCGGTCGGCCAGGCGAGCGCGCCGTCGAGCGTGGCGCGGTTCACGCGCTGCAGGTCGGGGTATGCGGTGCCGTAGGCCTCGCTCTCGAGCGAGGAGATCCGGTTGGGATCGATACCCGTCTGGGGATCCGCGACGAGGAGCTCCTTGTTGACGTCGCTGGATGACGCCCAGGCGATGAAGTCGCGTGCGAGATCCGTCTTCTGGGTGTTCGCGGCGACCACCCATGTGAAGCCCGCGACGAGGGAGGCGCGGGAGGTCGTGTTGTCGCCGCCGACCGGCAGCAGCGTCACGCCCCACTCGCCCTTGACCGTGGAGTCGGGGTTGGTCTCGGACCCCACCCCGAGGTCGGTCCAGTTCTCGATGAAGGCCGCGTGCCCCGCGTACCAGGCCGAGTTGCCCTCGCCGAAGGCGGTCTCGGCGGGGGTGGGGTAAGCGGAGGGCAGGGCGTCGGCGAGCGACTGGGCGGCGGCGATCGCCTCGGGGGAGTTGATGACGGGCTTGCCGTCGGCGTCGACGAACTCGCCGCCGAAGCCCGCGAGACGGTTCGCGAAGCTGGCGCCGAGGATGAGCGGCGACTTCTGACCGAAGATCACGTTGCCGTAGACGCCGTTCGCGCTCTCGTTCGCGGTGATCGTGCGGGACTGCTCGATGTACTCGTCCCAGGTGGCGGGCGGCTGGGTGAAGCCGTTCCGCGCCAGGATCTCCTTGTTGTAGAACAGCACGTGCGTGTCGCCGTCGAACGGGAGCCCGTACCGGCGGCCATCGACCAGGCTGTACGGATCGTAGATCGAGGGGATGAAATCGTCGGTCTTCAGGTCGGCGTCGCTGTCGATCCAGTCGGTGAGGTCCTGGATGGCGCCGGCATCGGCCAGGTCGCCGATCGACACGTACCAGGGCGCGGCGACGTCGATCGTGTTCGCGCCCGACTGCTGATCGAGTGCGAGGGTGTTGCCGATCTCGTCGTAGGGCACGATGACGGGGTTGATCTTGATCCCTGTCTCGGCCTCGTAGCGCTCGGCGAGCAGCTTCGACGCGCCCTCGTGCGACGAGATCAGCAGGACGGTGAGCTCTTTGTCGCCGCCGTCCGCCGCAGCGGATCCGCCCGCGCAGGATGCGAGGGCGAGGGCGGTGACCGCGAGCGTTGCGGGGACGGCGAGCCGGCGCAGGATGCGGTGGGAGGAAACGGACATGACGGGCCTCTCGGGTGGGGGAGAGTGCGGGCTGTGGACCGCACGGTCCGCCATCCTGCACGGGGGCCGGCGGGCGTGCACCGCGGATCGTAAGGAAACGTCATGCGCGATGCCGCATGAACGCGTGTGTCGGACCGACGTGGGCGGGCCCGAATCGCGCTGCTAGTTTTCCGGCCGTACGGCGCCCGCCGGCAGGAAGGACGGATGATGAGCAAGCCCCTCATCCTCAACGCGTTCGAGATGAGCTGCGTCACGCACCAGGCCCCTGGGCTCTGGCGTCACCCGGACAACCGCGCCGACGAGTACAACCGGCTCGCGTACTGGACCGAGCTCGCCCAGCTGCTCGAGCGCGGCGGCTTCCACGCGATCTTCCTCGCCGATGTGCTGGGGGTCTACGACGTCTACCGGGACTCCGCGGCACCCGCGCTCCGCGACGCCGCCCAGATCCCCGTGGGCAACCCGCTCCTGCAGATTCCCGCGATGGCCGCCGTCACCGACCGGCTCGGCTTCGGCGTGACGATCGCCTCGACGTACGAGCATCCCTACTCGCTGGCGCGCACGCTCACCACCCTCGATCACTTCACGGGCGGCCGCGTGGGCTGGAACGTCGTGACGTCGTATCTCAACAGCGCGGCACGCAACCTGGGCCTGGGCGACCAGATCGCCCACGACGACCGCTACGGCATCGCCGACGAGTTCCTCGATGTCGCCTACAAGCTGTGGGAGGGGTCGTGGGAGGACGGCGCCGCCGTGCGCGACCGCGAGGCCGGTGTCTTCACCGACCCCGAGAAGGTGCACCCGATCCGCCACCACGGCACCCACTTCGACGTCCCCGGCATCCACCTCGGCGAGCCCTCTCCTCAGCGCACGCCCGTGATCTTCCAGGCGGGTGCGTCGCCGCGCGGACAGGAGTTCGCCGCGCGGCACGGCGAGGCCATCTTCATCAACGGCCTCACCCCGGAGCTGACCCGTCGCACCACCGACAGCATCCGTGACAAGGCGGAGGCGATCGGCCGCCCCCGCGATTCGGTGAAGATCCTCACGCTCGCCACGGTGATCGTCGCCGAGACCGACGAGCTGGCGCAGGAGAAGTACGCCGACTACCGCTCCTACGTCTCGCTGGAGGGAGCGCTCGCGCTCTACGGCGGCTGGTCGGGCATCGATCTGTCCACGCTCGATCCGGACGAGCCGCTCACCTACGTCGACACGGATGCGGCGCGCTCGGCCCTCTCGATCTTCACGAAGGCGGATCCCACACGCGCGTGGACGCCGCGCGACATCGCCGAGTACGTCGGGATCGGGGGCATCGGCGCCGTGATCGTCGGCAGCCCCACCACCGTCGCCGACGAGCTCGAGCGCTGGATCGAGGTCGGCGGCGTCGACGGGTTCAACCTCGCGTACGTCGTGACGCCGGGCACGTTCGAGGACATCGTCGAGCTCCTCGTTCCGGAGCTGCGCCGCCGCGGACGCCTCGATGACGGCGGTCGGATCGGCGGAACGCTCCGCGAGCGGCTCACCGGCGACCCCGTCATCGCCGGGTGGCATCCCGCCCACGCGTATCGCGGAGCGTACGTGGGCGCCCCCAGCGCCGCCGACAGCTCCGCATCCCTCGTCTCCACTCGCGCTTGAGAAGGAACAGCCATGACGTCACCGACTCTCACCCCCGCCCGCACCCACTTCCGCGGCACCGCGGATGCGGCCGAACTCGCCCACTGGGATGCGGTCGCCGCATCCGTCGCCGAGCGCCTCGCCCTCGACGCGCTCGCCCGCGACCGTGCGAACGCACAACCGTTCGCCGAAGCGCGGCTCCTGAAGGATGCGCAGCTCACGACTCTCCTTGATCCCGCCGAGTACGGGGGCGGCGGCGCCCACTGGGAGAGCGCGTTGCGCGCGGTGCGCATCCTCGCGCGCAGCGACGCCTCCATCGCACAGGTGCTCGGCTACCACTACGTGAACGAGGCCAACATCGCTCTCGTCGCACCGCCGGCGGAGCGCGAGCGCTGGTTCCGCGCCACGATCGCCGGGCGCTGGATCTGGGGCGACTCGGTGAACCCCGTCGACCCGAACCTCTCGCTCACGGTCGACGGCGACGGCTATCGGCTGAACGGCTTCAAGCGGTACTCGACCGGGTCGGGTGTCGGCGAGGCGTTGCTGATCAACGCCGTCGTCGAGGACGGTCCGGATGCGGGTGCGTTCGCCTTCCTCGTCTTGCCGTACGGGCACCCCGGCGTCGAGCTCGTCGACGACTGGGACAACCTCGGCCAGCGGCTGTCGGCGAGCAACACCGTCACCTATCGCGATGTGCGGGTGGAGTCGGAGCACCTCCTTGGATTCGGCACGGACGAGCCGATCCAGAGCTTCGTGACACCCGCGATCCAGCTCGTGTTCGGAAACCTCTACCTCGGCATCGCGCAGGGCGCGCTCGCCCAGGCGCGCGAGCTGACGAATGCGAGGGCCAACTCGTGGTTCCTCTCGGGCGTCGCGACCTACAGCGACGACCCCTTCGTACGGCGGCTGTACGGCGAGCTCGTCTCGCGCACCGCCGCGGTCGAGGCGCTCGCCGACCGCGTCAACCGGCGCTTCGACGAGGTCATCTCCCGGGGTGCCGACGTCACCGCCGAGGACCGCGCCGAGATCGCGATCGAGATCGCGCAGCTGAAGGTCGTGGCCAGCGACACGGCGACCGACGTCGCCCACCGCGTCTTCGAGGCCACGGGAACGAGCTCCACGGCGAACCGCGTCGGCCTCGATCTGCACTGGCGCAACATCCGCACCCACTCCCTCCACGACCCGGTCGACTACAAGAAGCTCGAGGTGGGGGCGCACTTCCTCACGGGCGTCGTCCAGCCGATCTCCCTGTACACATGAGCACGGCATCCGTGGCGGCCGGTGTCCGCACGCACATCGACGACCAGCTCTGGGCGCGTCTGCCGGCAGACATCGAGACGCGGTTCCGTCCGATCGTCGACGCCGTGGCCGAGGGCGCAGGAGGGCGCGACCTCGCGCGCGAGCTTCCTCGCGACGCCGTCGCGTCACTCCGCGAAGCGGGGCTCGGGAGGGCCCGGCTGCCGCTCGCCGACGGCGGGCTGGGGCTGGACTGGCCCACCTTCACGCGGCTGCTCGTGGCGATAGCCGCGGCCGACGCCAACATCCCGCAGATCCTGCGCGGCCACATCGCGCTCGTCGAGCAGACGCTGACGACGACGGATGCGGGCTTCGCGCGGCGGTGGCGGGAGCGCATCGCCGGGGGCGAGATCAGCGGCAACTCCTGGAGCGAGGCCGCCGGCTCGACCACGTCGCGGGCGGGCGCGGAGCTCTCGACGGATGCAGACGGCGTGCTTCGCCTGAACGGCAGAAAGTTCTACACGACCGGCAGTATCTTCGCCGAGTGGACCGACACCGTCGCCCATCGCCTCTCCGACGGCGTGGACGTTGCGGCGCTGGTGCGACTCGACCAGCCGGGTGTCACGGTCGTCGACGATTGGGACGGCTTCGGCCAGCGCCTCACCGGAACGGGCACCATCGTCTTCGAGAACGCTGTCGTGGAGCCCGTGGACGTCCTCCCGGTCGCCGACCGGTTCGCATACCAGACCGGGCTCTACCAGCTTGTGCTGCTGGCCGTGCTGGCCGGGATCGCGCACGCAGCCGTCGCCGATGCGGCCGCCGCCGTGCGCGCACGATCCCGCGTCTACAGCCATGGCACGGCGGCTCGCGTGCAGGACGACGCGCAGATCCAGGCCCTACTGGGCGAGCTCGCCGCATCCGCCTTCGCCGTCGACGCGACTGTCGCCGCCGTCGCGGAGGCGATCGAGGAGGCCTACGGGGCCGCGCTGGAGGCGCGCGATCGGCCCGGCGATGAGGTGGCCGTCGACCGCGCGCGCCGGTTGGCGGGGCTCGCCGAGATCCGGGCCGCGCAGGTGCAGTCTTTCGCGACCGGCGCGGTGCAGCAGCTCACCTCGCGGCTGTTCGACGCCCTCGGGGCGTCGGCCACGGCGCGCGGAGCGCACCTCGACCGGCACTGGCGCAACGCCCGCACTGTCTCCAGCCACAACCCGGTGCTCTACAAGAACCGCTGGGTGGGGGAGTGGGTGCTGCACGACCGGCTTCCCCAGGCTCTCTGGGCGGTCGGCACACCGTCGACTGCCGAGTGAGCATCCGTTCGCCGAGTGAGCACTCCATCGGATGCGCGCTCGGCGAACGGATACTCTCGCGCGGAGGGTCAGGCGTGCCGGTCGAGGAAGTCGTACACGTCGTTGTCGTCGACACCGGGGAAGGCGCCGCGCGGCAGCGGCGTGAACATCTGCATGTGCACGCGGGCGCTCGGCCACGCGCGCCCCTCCCATCGTTCGGCCGCCTCGCTCGACGGGCGGCGGCAGCACGCCTCGTCGGGGCACTGCGACGTCGCCCGCTTCGCCGTCTCGCGGCCACGGAACCACTTCGCGTCGTCGAACGGCACGCCCACCGTGATCGAGAACTCGCCGTCGTGGGTCGTGCCGGTCTGCGTCGAGCACCAGAACGTGCCCGACGGGGTGTCGGTGTACTGGTAGTGCTCCGTCGTGCGGTTCTGCTCCGCGAAGGCGGCGCGGGCGGCGAACTTGCGGCACACGATCTGCCCCTCCACCGCGCCCGTCACATCCATCGGCAGCGGCAGGTCGTCGTTCTCGTAGACACGTGAGATCGCGCCGTCGCCGGCGACGCGCAGGAAGTGCAGCCGGATGCCGATGTGCTCGGTCAGCAGGTTCGTCATCCGCATCCCGGCCGCCTCGTGCGTGACGCCGAACGCGTCGCGGAAGTCCTCCACGGCGAGGTTGCGGTCCTTCTTCGCCTGCTGCAGGAACGCGACCGCAGGCGCCGGCGGCATGAGACAGGCCGCGGCGTAGTAGTTGATCTCCAGCCGCTGCTGCAGGAACTCGGCGTAGTCCTTGGGCGGCTGGTGGCCCAGGAGCCGGTGCGCCATCGCCTGCAGCGCCATCGACCGCAGGCCGTGGCCGCCCGGAATGGAGGCCGGTGGCAGGTAGATCCGCCCGTTCTCGAGGTCGGTGATCGACCGGGTGGATGCGGGCAGGTCGCCCGCGTAGATGAGCTCGAAGCCCAGCTGCTCGGCCATGATGCTCACCGTGCGGTGCGTGAGGGCGCCGGAGGTGTGACCGGCCGACTTCAGCTGCTTCTCGGCGAGCTTCTCGATGTCGGGGAGATAGTTGTTCATCTCCCGCATCCGAAGCCGCATGTCCGTGTTGGCGCGGCGGGCCTCTTCCGGCGTCGCGATGGCCTCGCGTTCGCGGCGCTGCAACTCGTGGTGCAGTCCCAGCACGGTCTCGATCGTCTCGTCGCTGAGCGCCTTCGTGACCCGGATCGGCGGCAGGCCCAGCTGTCGGAACGCGTGCGAGGTCTGCGCGCGTTCGAGTTCGATCTCGAGCGCCGCGCGACGGTTCGGGGGCTCGGTCGACAGCAGCTCGGCCAGCTGGGTGCCGGTGGCCGCCGCGATCTCCTGCAGCAGCGACAGCTTCGGCTCGCGCTTGCCGTTCTCGATGAGGCTCAGGTGGCTGCCGGCGACACCGACGGTGGCCCCGAGCTCATCGAGGGTGAGCCCCGCCGCCGTGCGGAAATGACGGATGCGGTGACCGAGGGTCGCCAGTTCGATGGTCGTCGAGGGCATGTTTTGAGAATAGCGAAAGAAACGACACTCTTTCGACCACTTCGTTCTGAAAAGGGGGAGGGTGGGGCGTCATTCTTGCAGGGAACCCACGTTCTGAACGCCGCTGATGCCGACTGGAGTGATCATGGCCCTTGCTGAGAGCTACACCTCGAGCGCCCCCGCGCGCCCCACCGCCGCCCGCACGGCGACGACCTACGGTGCTCGTCCGGCCGCATCCGGGCCCGGCATGGCCGCGCTGACCCGGTGGGTCGACGAGATCGCCGCCCTCACCGAGCCCGACCGCATCCACTGGGTCGACGGATCGCAGGCCGAGAACGACATGCTGCTGCGTTCGATGGTGGATGCGGGTTCTCTCATCAAGCTCAACCCCGAGTGGCGTCCGGGGTCGTACCTCGCGCGCTCACACCCGAGCGACGTCGCGCGCACCGAGGGGCGCACCTTCATTGCCTCCGAGAAGGAGGAGGATGCGGGTCCCACCAACAACTGGGCGGACCCCACCGCGATGCGCGGCAAGCTCGATGCGTTGTTCGCCGGCTCCATGCGCGGGCGGACGATGTACGTCGTCCCCTTCTCGATGGGCACGGTCGGTGGTCCGCTCTCGCACATCGGCGTGCAGGTGACCGATTCGCCGTACGCCGTCGTATCGATCAACATCATGACCCGGGTCGGCACGGCTGTGCTGCAGCAGATCGCGGACGGCGCCGACTGGGTGCGCACCGTGCACTCGGTGGGTGCTCCGTTGGCGCCCGGCGAGGCCGACGTCGCGTGGCCGTGCAACGACGACAAGTACATCGTCCACTTCCCGGACACGCTCGAGGTCTACTCGTACGGCTCCGGCTACGGCGGCAACGCGATCCTCGCGAAGAAGTGCTTCGCGCTGCGCATCGCCTCGGTGATCGGGCGCAACGAGGGCTGGCTCGCCGAGCACATGCTGCTCATCCGAGTCATCAGCCCCGAGGGCAAGCGCTACCACGTCGCCGCGGCGTTCCCGTCGGCGTGCGGCAAGACGAACCTCGCGATGCTGCGCCCCACCATCCCGGGATGGCGCGTCGAGACGCTCGGCGACGACATCGCGTGGCTGCGGCCGGGCGAGGACGGACGCCTGTGGGCGATCAACCCGGAGGCCGGCTTCTTCGGTGTGGCGCCGGGCACGGGCGAGTCCACCAATGCCACGGCTGTCGAGACGCTGTGGGGCAACACGATCTTCACGAACGTGGCGCTGCGCCCCGATGGTGACGTGTGGTGGGAGGGTCTGACCGACGAGGCTCCGGCAGAGCTGATCGACTGGGAGGGCAACCCCTGGACGCCGGAGTCCGGACGACCCGCCGCGCACCCGAACTCGCGCTTCACGGTCGCCGCCGCGCAGTGCCCCCAGGTCGCCGAGGACTGGGAGACGCCGGAGGGCGTGCCGCTGGACGCCATCCTGTTCGGCGGGCGCCGCGCCACCAACGTGCCCCTCGTCGTCGAGGCCACGGACTGGACGCACGGCGTGTTCCTCGGAGCGACGATCTCGTCCGAGCGCACGGCCGCCGCGGAGGGGACCGTGGAGAAGCTGCGCCGCGACCCGTTCGCGATGCTGCCCTTCTGCGGCTACAACATGGCGGACTACTTCGCGCACTGGATCAAGGTGGGCGGCTCGCTCCGCTTCGACCGCGCGCCGCGGGTGTTCCAGGTCAACTGGTTCCGCCGCGGCGCCGACGGCCGGTTCCTCTGGCCCGGCTTCGGCGACAACGTGCGTGTGCTCGAGTGGATCGTGCGCCGTCTCGAGTCCGAGGTGCCCGCCGAGCCCAGCCCGATCGGACGCCTGCCCCGCCCCGAGGACCTCAACCTGGCGGGCACCGATGTCACGGACACGGATCTGGCGGAGCTGTTCGCGATCGACCCGCAGTCGTGGCTGGCGGAGGCGGAGCTGACGGAGGAGTTCTTCGACACGTTCGGCGACCGCATCCCGTCGGCTCTGCGCGCTGAGCTCGAATCCCTGCGTTACCGCCTCGCTCGCGCCTGACCACTGGCGCCGGCCGCCGGCCGGGTGTTGGGGCGTTCGAGGGACGCGGGATGCGGTGCGGACGCCGCGTGGGTCGCGTTTCGCGTCCCTCCAACGGGGCCGTCGGCGTCAGACGAGGAGCTGGTGCTTGGCGAGGTCGCGGTACAGGGGCACCTCGGCGACGAGTTCGGAATGCGTCCCCGCGCCGACGACCCGGCCGTGGTCCATCACGACGATGAGGTCGCTGTCGACGACGGTCGACAGCCGGTGGGCGATCACGATGAGGGTGCGTCCCTCCGCGACGGCGTCGATCGCCTCCCGCATCCGCTGCTCGTTGAGCCCGTCCAGCGACGAGGTCGATTCGTCCAGGAGCAGGATGGGGGGAGCCGCCAGCAGGGCGCGGGCGATCGCCAGGCGCTGGCGTTCACCACCGGAGAGCATCACGCCGCCCTCGCCGACGGGCGCGGCGAGTCCCTCGGGGGAGCGGTCGAGCACCTCGCCGAGGTTGACGGCGCGAAGGACCGCCTCGCACGCCTCATCGCTCGCGTCGGGGGAAGCGAGACGCAGGTTGTCGCCGAGGGTGCCCGCGAGCGTCGGAGCGTCCTGCTCCACGTACCCCAGCTGAGCGCGCAGTTCCTCTCGATCGAGGGTGCGGATGTCGCGGCCGCCGAGCAGGATGGCGCCCGTCGTCGGGTCGTAGAAGCGCTCGATGAGGGCGAGGGTCGTGCTCTTTCCCGCGCCCGAGGGCCCCACCAGTGCGACGCGGGATCCCCGCGGCACGCGCAGCGAGACACCGCGCAGCACGTCGCCCTCGTCGTCCGCGACAGTTTCGAGCGCAGAGGTGTCCACGCGGGCCACCTCGAGAAGGGCACGTGCCTCCGCCTCGGTCTTGGCGCGGGCGGCGGCGACGGCCGCAGGGTAGCGGAAGTGCACGTCGCGGAACTCCACCGCGATGTCGGTGGCGTCCGCATCCGTCGGCGGGGCGGCGTGGGCTGCGATCTGGGCGTCGTCCTGCGTCTCGGTCGGCAGATCGAGGACCTCCTGGATGCGGCCGAGCGCACCCAGCGCCTGACTCACCGAGGTGATCGCGCCGAAGAACGAGCCGAGCGGCTGCACGAGGAAGAAGAGGAACATCACGAAGGTGACGAGGCTGGCGATCGTGATCGCGCCCGAGGCGACGCGAAAGCCCCCGACGCCGAGGACGACCAGGAGCGACAGCTGCAGCGCGACCCCGGCGACGGGCACCACGAGAGCGGAGGCCTTCGCGACACGCACGCCGCTGCCGTACGCGCGCTGGGCCACGTCTTCCAGGCTCGCCTGCTCGCGGTCGCCGGCGCCGGCGGCGCGCACGGTGCGGATCGAGCTCACCGCGCGCTCCACGCCCGAGGCGAGCTCGCCCACCGTCTCCTGCTGTTCGCGCGTCGCGCGGCGGATGCGTCCGCTCAGCACGCCCACCACGGCGATCGAGGCGCCGATGACGACGAGGATCAGCAGGAGCAACAGCGGATCGATCAGCAGCATCGCGATGACCGCGCCGACGAAGATCAGCACGTTGCCCACCGAGTCGGCGAGCCCTTGCGTGAGCACCGCGTAGAGCAGCGTCGTGTCGGTTCCCACTCGCGAGACGAGGTCGCCGGTGCGGCGGGCGTCGAACTCGCGGATCGGCAGATGCAGGATGCGGGCGATCAGCCGGCGACGGCTGGAGAAGACGACCGCGGTGCCCGTGCGCTGCAGCAGGTAGTGCTGATAGCCGGAGACCAGCGACGAGCCGACGACCAGCGCCACCAGACCCCACACGAGCAGTCCGAGGGCCTCGTCCGCCTGCACGCGGGCGATCAACTCGCCCACCAGCAGCGGCTGCGCGAGCGTCGTGACCGCGGCCACGATGCTGAGCACGGTGACCACCACGAGCACCCGCTTGTGCTCGAAGAGGAACGGCAGCAGCTGGCGCAGGCTGGCGCGCGGTCCGTCATCCTTCTTGGGGCGCGCGAACGGACTGCGGCGGGCGGGAGCGGGGCTGGACATGGGCGACCTCGATCGGCGGGATTTCCTCCCTCGACCGTACCTCCGCTCGCGCACCCCGGTCGCCGCCTCGGGGCACCGCATCCGTCCCTCTCCCGCATCCCTCGCCCCCAAGACCGCGAGACTGTATCTATTGCACGAGATCACGGGGTTTACCCGTGATCTCGTGACGAAAGTGCAGTCTCGCGGGAAAAGGGAAGCGGGGGGAGGGTATGCGGAATGAGGACGCGGCGGGCTACAGCGACGCGGTCTCGCCGAGCCCGAGGTTCTCGTCGTAGTCGATGTCGCGGGTCTCCTTCGACAGGATCAGTGCGATGAGGGTCAGCACGGCCGACCCCGACAGGTACAGGCCCACGAGCCAGGGCTGCCCGCCGGCGGCGGCCCACAGTCCGAGCGCGATCGAGGGGGCGACGGCCGCACCGAGGATCGAGGCGACGTTGTACGAGATCGCCGAGCCGGTGTAGCGCACGTTCGTCGGGAAGAGCTCCGGCAGCAGCGCGCCCATCGGCCCGAAGGTTGCACCCATCAGCATGAACCCGAAGACGAGGAACGCCTGCGTGAGCGCGCCCGTGAACTTCGGGTCGGTCATCGGCAGCAGGAACAGGTTGAACGTGAGGCCGAACACGATGATCGCCGACGTGACCCAGATGAGGAGTTTGCGGCGCCCGATGGCGTCGGCGACCGGTCCCGACAGCAGCGTGAACACGCCGAAGAACACGACGCCGATGATCTGCATGATCACGAAGTCGATGTATCCGAAGCCCTGCCCTGCGACATAGACGCCGGCGTCGAAGGCCGTGCCGGATGCCTGCGCCGCCGCCTCCGCGCCCGCAAGGGTCGGCTTGGTGCCGTACGTGAGGGTGAAGTTCGTCATCAGGTAGAACAGCACGTAGGTCGCGAGCATGATGAACGTGCCGAGGATCAGCGGACGCCAGTGGCCCCGGATGACCTCGCCCAGCGGGAACTTACGCAGCGCGCCCTTCTTCTCCGCCTTCTGGAACGTGTCGGACTCGACCAGGCGCAGACGCACCCAGAGGCCGATGATCACCATGACGGCCGAGAACAGGAACGGCACACGCCACCCCCAGGCCAGGAACGCCTCGGAGCGCTGCGCGGTGCCGTCGGGATGCGGGAGGGCGAAGTTGATCGCGAGGAAGATCGTGTTCGCGATGATGAAGCCGATCGGCGCACCGAGCTGCGGGAAGGTGCCGTACCAGGCACGCTTGCCCTTCGGTGCGTTCTCGGTCGCGACCAGCGCCGCGCCCGACCACTCGCCGCCGAGTGCGAATCCCTGAGCCAGGCGCAGCACGAGCAGCAGCAGCGCCGCCCACCAGCCGACCACCTGGTACGTGGGCAGGCATCCGATGAGGAAGGTCGCCACCCCCATCGTGAGCAGGGACGCGACGAGGGTCGCCTTGCGGCCGAAGCGGTCGCCGAAGTGCCCGAACACGAACGCCCCGATGGGGCGCGCGATCATCGCGGCGCCGAAGACGCCGAACGAGGCGAGCAGCGAGGTGGTGTCGTCTCCGGTCGGGAAGAAGAGGATCGGGAAGACGAGGACCGCGGCGGTCGCGTAGGCGTAGAAGTCGTAGAACTCGATGGTGGTTCCCACGAGGCTCGCGGTGATGACGCGGGCGCGGGAGTTCGCGGGAGCCGTTGCGGTGGCAGAAGACATGGGGGAGGACAGACCTGTCGGAAGAGCGAGAGGCGTCCTCGTGGGAACGCGCCGGCGGCGAGTGCTCGGGCGGGGGTGGTGCACCGGGCGTCACATCGCTGGGTCACCGGGGCGTCGGCGGTGTCGCCGGCGCACGAACACACAGTTTACGCCCAGGTTCGCGTCCCGGCGCCGAGGCGGGCCGGGACGCGAGCTCCTCAGCGCCAGATGACGGCGATGGCGGCGTTGGCGAGGGTGAGGATGCCGATCGGCCAGAAGATGGCCGCGGGCAGCGTGTCGGTGCGACGCTGGCGGGCCGCACCGATGCCGAGAAGCGCGCCGATGATGAGGAGCACCACGAGCTTGACGCCGATCTTGACGTAGTTCAGCTCGTAATCGATGCCCCACGGGGCGGCCAGGGCCAGGCCGGCGACCGCGGCGACGGTCATGCCGAGGCTCATCAGGCGGGTGATGCGGATGCGGCGGCTGGCGGCTTCCACGACCCATGCTCCGAAGAGGATGGCGAAGCCGACGAGGTGCACGAGGACGACGATGTGACGCAGGATCTCCATGCCCGCCACCATACCTTATGTATTACTGAAGGTTTGTCCTCCTGAATCGCTCAGCCGCGGAGCTCGCGAAGCGTGAGAGCGGTGCGCAGTGCCGCATCCGCCGCCTCTGCGCCCTTGTCCTCCTTCGAGCCGGCGAGCCCCGCGCGATCGAGTCCCTGCTTCTCGTCGTCGAGGGTCAGCACCCCGAAGCCGACGGGCTTGCCGGTGTCGAGGGCGACGCGGGTCAGGCCGTCGGTGGCGGCCGAGGAGACGAACTCGAAGTGGGGTGTGCCGCCCCGGATGATCACACCGAGGGCGATGACCGCGTCGGCGCCGGACTCCAGCGCCGCCTTGGCCACGACGGGGAGTTCGAAGGAACCCGCGACGCGCACGAGCGTGTAGTCGGCGCCGGATGCGGTGAGCACCCGCTCCGCACCGGCGATCAGCCCGTCGCTGATCGTCTTGTGCCAGGTACCGGCGACGATGACGGCCCGAAGGCCGCGGGCGTCGATCTCGGTCTGCTGGGGGGCGCCGTGGCCGCTCATCGGTTCTCCTTCATCTGCGCGAGCGCTTCGGTGAGGTCCTCGTCCGCGATGATGTGTCCCATCCGGTCGCGCTTGGTGGCGAGGTACTGATGGTTGTTGGGGCCGACCCCCACGAGCAGCGGGACCTGCTCGACGACGTCGAGGCCGAGGGCGCGCAGCTGCGTGACCTTGTCGGTGTTGTTGGTCAGCAGCCGCACCCGCTCGACGCCGAGGTCGGCGAGGATCCCCGCGGCGGCGGCGTAGTCGCGCGCGTCGGCGGGAAGACCCAGTGCCAGGTTCGCGTCGACCGTGTCCAGGCCCCGCTCCTGCAGGTTGTACGCGCGCAGCTTGTTGATGAGGCCGATGCCGCGACCCTCGTGCCCGCGCATGTAGACGACGACGCCGCCGTCCTTCTCGATGCGGTCGAGCGCCGCATCCAGCTGCGGACCGCACTCGCACTTCAGTGAACCGAAAGCCTCGCCGGTCAGGCACTCCGAATGCACGCGCACGAGCGGCGCGTCATCCAGCTCGCCCTTGACGACGGCGAGGTGGTCGGTGCCCGTCACGCGGTCCTTGTAGGCCAGGAAGCGGAACTCGCCGTGTGCGGTGGGGACCGTCGCCTCGGCGCGCAGGCTCACCCGTCGGCGGTGCGACGACGCGGTCGAGGGCTCCTCGCGGGGATCCACCTCGTCGAGGTAGCCGACGAGCTGCTCGATCGTGATGACGGGGATGCCGTCGCGCTCGCCGAGCGCCATGAGCCCCGGAAGTCGCATCATGCTGCCGTCCTCGTCGACGATCTCGGCGATCGCACCGACGGGCTCGAGCCCTGCCAGCCGCATGAGGTCGACAGCAGCCTCCGTGTGGCCGCCGCGCTCGCGCACGCCGCCGTCCACCGCGCGCAGCGGCAGGATGTGGCCAGGGCGGTTCACCGACGAGGGCGCGGACGCGGGATCCGCCAGCACGTTCAGGGTGTGCGCCCGGTCGGCGGCGCTGATACCGGTCGTCACGCCGGATGCGGCATCGACGCTCACCGTGTACGCGGTGCCGCGCGCATCCTGGTTCACCTCGACCATCGGAGGAAGATCCAGGCGGTCCGCCCACTCCGCGGGCATGGGGGCGCAGATGAAGCCGCTCGACCAGCGCACCGTCCACGCGATCCACTCGGGGGTCGCGAGCTGCGCCGAGAGGATCACGTCGCCCTCGTTCTCGCGGTTCTCGTCGTCGGCGACGATCACCGGGCGACCGGCGGCGAGGGCCTCGAGGGCCTCGGGAATGGAACTCAGACTCATCGCGAGCCACCTTCCGTTGCGGGGGCGAAGGCCAGCAGTCGCTGCACGTGACGCGCCAGGATGTCGGTCTCCAGATTGACGATGTCGCCGGGAACGCGCTCGCCGAGCGTCGTGGCCGCGAGCGTCTCGGGAATGAGGGACACCTCGAACCACGCCTCTTCGGCCGATGGGTCGCTCGCCGCGCTCACCGTCAGCGAGACGCCGTCGAGGGCGATCGAGCCCTTGTCGACCACGAGCGGGGCGAGTTCCGCCGGCAGCGAGATGCGGATGACGCGCCACTGGGTTCCGGGGCGCACCTCGAGCACGCGGCCCCTGCCGTCGACGTGGCCCTGCACGATGTGGCCGCCGAGGCGTCCGCCGGCGGCCGTCGCGCGCTCGATGTTGACGGGCGTGCCCGCGGTGACACCGCCGATCGCGGTGACATCCAGTGTCTGGCGCATAACATCGGCGGTGAACCAGTCCTCGCCCTGATCGACGACCGTGAGGCACACGCCCGAGACGGAGATCGAGTCGCCGTGCGCCGCGTCCGACACCGCGCGCGGCGCGGTCACCGTGAGGCGCACGCCGTCGCCCGAGGGCTCCGTGCGGGTGACGGTGCCGATCTCTTCGACGATCCCGGTGAACATCAGTGGGCTCCTTCTCGAGCGGAGGGGGATTCTTCGGCGGATGCGGCGGGCCGCGAGATGAGCAGCAGATCGTCGCCGAGTCGGCGGGCCTCGATCAGCTGCAGGCGGCGCGCCTGGGAGATGTCGCCGACGCCGAGGTCGTCGAGGGCGACGCGGTCGCCGCCCAGCAGGACAGGCGCGACGTAGGTCAGCATCTCGTCCACGAGACCTTCGCGCAGCAGAGCGCTCTGCAGGTGCGGGCCGCCCTCGACGAACACCCGCTGGATACCCCGCTCGTGCAGGGTGGCCAGGGCCTCGCGCAGATCGCGCGTGCGCAGGTGCCAGGGCTCCTTCGGGTGGCGGCGCACGGCGGCGTCGGCCGGGATGTCGCGTTCGCCGATCACGACGGGTCGCGGCTGCGCCGGCCGCAGCTCTCCGTCGGGCGTGCGAGCGGTCAGAGCCGGATCGTCCGCGAGGACGGTGCCGGTGCCCGCGACGATCGCGTCGGCACTCGCGCGCCGGCGGTGTACATCCTCGCGGGCCTCGGAGCCGGTGATCCATTGGCTGGAGCCGTCGGCCGCCGCCGCGCGACCGTCGAGGCTCTGCGCCCACTTCAGGGTCACGTGCGGGCGCCCCAGCCGCTGAGCCTCGGTCCACGAGGCGAG
Source organism: Microbacterium sp. KU4F (assembly GCF_056868075.1). Taxonomy (NCBI): domain Bacteria; kingdom Bacillati; phylum Actinomycetota; class Actinomycetes; order Micrococcales; family Microbacteriaceae; genus Microbacterium; species Microbacterium sp. KU4F. The sequence goes on from NZ_CP200324.1 coordinate 3,014,384, forward strand.
CAGTTCCTGCGCCTGATCGGCAAGGACGCCGGACTCGATCTCGACGCCCGCCGCGCGCAGCCGCTCGGCACCTCCGGATGCAGTCGGGGTGGGATCGCTCATCGCGTAGACGACCCGGGCGACACCCGCTTCGATGAGCGCGAGAGCGCACGGACCGGTGCGGCCGGTGTGGTTGCACGGCTCGAGGGTGACCACGGCCGTCGCGCCGCGCACCGCATCCGGATCGGCCTGCGAGAGCGCGTCGACCTCGGCGTGGGCCGTTCCGGCGCCGTGGTGCCAGCCCTCGGCGATCACCTCGCCGTCGGGGGAGAGGAGCACGGCGCCCACCTGCGGGTTCACCCCGACGGGGCCTCGCCGGGCAAGCTCCAGCGCTCGCGCCATCGCGCGTTCCTCGGTCTCGCTCACCGGCATCTCTCGGGCCTCCTGATCGGCGGGCTCCGGGTAGCCGTCGCGGCGCTCGCGGACACGCCGCTGAGCGCTCGTGCGCCTCCCATCCGGACTCGCGACCTGTGTCGCATCACCGTCGGTCCCGGAATTCCACCGGATCGGCGATCCCCTCCTCGCGAAGGATCACGCTCGCGGACTGTCACCGCCGGTTCGGATTCTCACCGACCCCGGAGCACGTTCTGCACTGAGTGTAGTCAACGCCGGATCGTCCGTTTCATTCCCGGACATGCACCGACACGCATCTCACTTCAGCAGGCGCGACAGGCGTCGGTCCGCCAGCACCTTGCCGCCGGTCTGGCACGTGGCGCAGTACTCGAGCGAGTTGTCGGCGAAGAACACCGACCGCACGACGTCGCCGCACACCGGGCACGCCTGGCCCTGGCGGCCGTGCACCCGCATCCCGCGCCGCTTGGCGTCTTTCAGTTCCGCAGGAGGCTTGCCGGATGCGGTCTCCACCGCGTCGCGCAGGGTGTCGATCGTGGCGGAGTACAGCGTGTCGATCTCGGCGTCGTCGAGCGTGGCTGCCAGCGCATACGGCGAGAGCCGTGCGACGTGGAGGATCTCGTCGGAGTAGGCGTTGCCGATGCCGGCGACGATCGACTGATCCCGCAGAACCCCCTTGGTCTGCGTGCGGCGACCGGCGAGGAGCTTCGCCAGCACATCGCGCGTGAAGGCGGGATCGAGGGGGTCGGGGCCGAGTCTGGCGATGCCGGGAACATCTGCCGGCTCACGCACGACAGACACCGCGAGCGACTTCTTCGTGCCCGCCTCGGTGAGATCGAACCCCGAGCCGTCGGCGAACCCGACGCGCAGCGCGATGGGGGAGCGGCCCGGTTTGATCACCGTCGTGGGCAGGGTGTCGTGCCAGCGCAACCAGCCCGCCTTCGCCAGGTGGAAGACGAGGTGCGCGCCCGCATCCGTCGCGATGTCCACGAACTTGCCGCGGCGGGCGACGGTCTCGACGTGGGCCCCGATGAGAACCTCGATGGGCGGGTCGTAGGTCTTCAGTGCGGAGATCGCGGTGATCCGTGCCTGGGTGATCTCGAGGCCGTTCAGGCGCGCGCCGAGGAAGTCGACGAGTCCCTGGACCTCCGGCATCTCGGGCATGGCGCCATCCTGCCACGCACCGCCGACGCCGTCAGAGGGCTATCGGCCACTCCTGCCGCGTGCGATCATCCGTCGCCAGAAGGCTCGCGATCCATCCGTCGCTGCGCTGTCCGTGGCCGTTGCGAAGTGCCTGGCGCAGGGTCCCTTCGAACCGGAAGCCCAGCGCCTGCGCCGCGCGAGCGGACGCCGTGTTCCCCACGGCCGCGCGCCACTCCATACGCACGAGCTCGAGAGCGTCGGTCGAGAAACCCCAGTCGATGACCGCCGCCGCGGCCTCCCGCACGATGCCCTGCCCGCGTGCAGGTGCGGATACCCAGAAGCCGATCTCCGCCGAGCCCGTGTCCTGCAGATCGTGCAGGCCGACCATTCCCGCGAGTGCGCCGTCGAGCCGGATCGCCCAGGTCGCGTGCGAAAGCTCCTCCCAACGCGCGACGGCCTGCGCCACGAACTGTTCGGCGTACTCGCGCGGGTAGGGCGAGGGGACGGTCGTGAAGAACGGGATGGCCGCGTCCTGACAGGCCTCGTAGATGGCGTCGGCATCGGACGCGGTCGGCACCGACAACTCGAGTCGTGCGGTGTGAAGGGCGACGGGCAGCATCCCGTCACGCTACCCTGCGCGTCAGACCCGGACGTCGCCCGTGGACCGCGGCGTCAGGCGCTGCAGCTGGGTCACGTGAGCCGGGGTCAGCTCGGCGAGCTCGCTCACCTGGAGCAGCTTCATCGTGCGCTCGACCTGCTCGGCCAGGATGGCGATCGCCCGATCGACGCCTGCCCGACCACCGGCCATCAGCCCGTAGAGGTAGGCGCGGCCGATGAGCGTGAACTTCGCGCCCATCGCGATCGAGGCGACGATGTCGGCGCCGTCCATGATGCCGGTGTCGATCGCGATCTCGGTGTCGCGTCCGACCTCGCGCACCACCTCCGGCAGCAGGTGGAAGGGGATGGGGGCCCGGTCGAGCTGGCGGCCCCCGTGGTTGGACAGGACCAGTCCGTCGACGCCGAGATCGACGAGCTTGCGCGCATCCGGAACGTTCTGCACGCCCTTGATGACGATCTTGCCGGGCCACAGCGAGCGGATGATGTCGAGGTCTTCGAAGGAGATGGAGGGGTCCATCGCGTTGTTGAGCAGTTCGCCGACGGTGCCGCCGGTCGTGGTCAGCGACGCGAACTCGAGCTTCGGTGTGGTCAAGAAGTCGAACCACCACCAGGGGCGGGGGATCGCGTTGACGACCGTGCTGATGCTGAGCTGGGGCGGGATGGAGAATCCGTTGCGCTTGTCGCGCAGGCGCGCGCCCGCGACGGGGGTGTCGACGGTGAAGAACAGGGTGTCGAAGCCTGCCTTCGCCGCCCGTTCGACGAGCCCGTACGAGATGTCGCGATCGCGCATGACGTACAGCTGGAACCAGTTGCGACCGTGCGGATTGGTCGCTTTCACGTTCTCGATCGACGTCGTCCCGAGGGTCGAGAGGGTGAAGGGGATGCCGGCGGCCCCGGCGGCGGCGGCGCCCGCGTACTCGCCTTCCGTCTGCATCAGACGGGTGAAGCCGGTCGGTGCGATGCCGAAGGGGAGGGCGGAGGGGCCGCCGAAGATCGTCGTGCTGGTGTCCACGCGCGACACGTCGCGCAGGATCGAGGGGTGGAACTCGATGTCGCGGAACGCCTGGCGGGCCCGCTGCAGCGAGATCTCCCCATCCGCGGCGCCATCGGTGTAGTCGAAGGCGGCCTTCGGAGTACGGCGCTTCGCGATCCGCCGGAGGTCGTCGATCGTGAGCGCCGCAGAGAGGCGGCGACGCTTCGCGTTCAGATCCGGGGTCTTGAACTGCATGAGTTCGAGCAGTTCGCGCGGTTGGGGGAGTTGTCGGCTGACGGGACTCATCGTCGTCCTTCGAGGTGGGAGCACGCGGCGCAGAGGGCGTATCTATTGGTCTGACCTCTGCGGTACAGTAGACCCCGGCCTCGGCGACGTCAACCCGCCGGTTGCGTTCGGCTCGAAGGCGAGAGGATACCCCGGTGACAGATCAGCGCACCCCGGAATGGGCACCTGTGCAGCGCAGTCGCGCGCACGAACTCGTCATCCAGGCGATCGAGGACCAGATCATGGCGGGGTCGCTGCAGGTGGGTGATCCGCTTCCCTCGGAGCGCGAGCTCGCCGCGCGCCTGGGCGTGAGCCGGGCGGGCGTCCGCGAGGCCGTGCGTGTTCTCGAAGGGCAGGGCGTGCTGCGCGCCCAGGTCGGAGCGGGCGCAGACGCGGGTACCTTCGTCGCCGCGCTGCCGGATGCGGCGCTCACCCGCTTCCTGCGGCTGCACGCCGCTCTCGCGAACTACCCCTACCCGGATGTCATCGAGGCGCGCATCGTGCTCGAACGCTCGAGCGCCGAACTCGCCGCGCGGAACGCCGATGCCGACGCCATCGCGGCAATCCGCGCCGTCCTGGAAGCCGGGGCGGTCGCAGGCCTCGGTCCCGCGGAGTACAACGACACCGACACGGCGTTCCACGTCGCGATCGCGCAGGCCGGCGGCAACCGGCTCGTCGCATCGATGACGGTCGCGATCCGGGAGTCGCTGAGCGGCCGCATCCTCGAAGCCCTCCGCGACTATGCGGACTGGGAGCAGTTGGCCGCGGTGCTGCACACGCAGCACGTCGAGCTGCTCGACGCCATCGAACGACACGACGGCGCTGCCGCCGCCGACCTCGCCGAGCGCCACATCCGCTTCGCCGTCGACGCCCTCGCCGGCGGCTGATCCGCGGCGCGGCTGGCTCTGACCGGAGTCGGCTCGCGGCGCGGGCGCCTGTCCCGACCCGAACTCCTCCACATCCGTAGCCGGATGCTTCTCCGGGTACCAGGGACGCGGTTTTGCAGGAGTTCGGGCCGTGTGGCTCTCCTCGACGGGACCGGCGCTCCCGCCACCTCCTGCCCGTCCGCCCGTACCGAACTCCTGCACATCCGGCGTGGGGTGCTCTCCGCCGCCACGGGGCACCATGTCTGCAGGAGTTCGGCCCGTTCACTCGTCGCGATCGCGACCATCCCGTTCCGGGGGTGTTCTCCACCGGCCTGATCGCGCGGCGAGTTGCTCGCGTCGGATGGTCTCGTCGCAGGTCGGTCCGTGATGGCCGTGAGGCTATCGGGATGCTGCTGGCTTCCCCCTCCTACCTGCGCACTGCTGAGCTTCGACTCCGCGGCTACACCCGCGCCACGATTCGGCACGCGCTCGACCGCGGCGACCTCATCCGGGTGCGACGAGGGCGATACGTCTGGGGAGGTGTTCACGAGTCTCACCTCGTCGCTGCCAGGTGGGGCGGTCGTCTCGACTGTGTCTCGCTGCTCGGCGCATTCGGCGTCTTCGTCCTGTCCGCGGACGAGGTCCACCTGCAGTTCGACCGCACGGACTCGCGCCTGCCGCAGCGTCGCCGGGGAATACGAGCGCATTGGCGCGAGTCCGCGTGCGCCCGCGCCGACCTCCAGGCTGATCTGGTGGAGGCACTCGCCCAGGCATGCCGCTGTCAGCCGCCGAGGGTCGCCGTCGCGAGCCTCGACAGCGCCCTGCACCTGGGCCTGATCGATGGCGACGATCTCGATCGCGTCTTCGACCGACTTCCCCAGCGCTACAGGCCGCTGCGAAAGCTCATCGATGCGCGAGCGGAAGCGGGCTCGGAGACGCTCGTGCGGTTGATGCTGCGGAGCATGGGCTACCGTCCCTCGCTGCAGATCAGGCTTCGGGGCGTGGGGAGGGTGGATCTGCTCGTCGACGGATGGCTCATCGTCGAGTGCGACAGCCGCGCGTTCCACGGCGACGTGGCACAGCAGATCCGAGACCGACGTCGCGACCTCGCCGCAGCCGAGTTGGGATACGTCACTCTCCGCATCCTTGCGGAGGATGTCTTCCACCGACCGGATGCGGTGCGTGCCGCGCTCGGTGCGGTTCTTGCACGCAAACCTCGCGGAGACTCGCGCGCGTCGAGCGACTGAGCGCTGTCGGGCGCGGCTGACCGAGCTGGAGGCTCGAGCGCGGGTCGGCGCGCTTCCGATACCCGCCGCGTGCGGGCGTCGACCGGCGAGAGCCCGAACTCCTGCAGCTTCGGGCTACGGGGACGCGTGGCCGCCGGAGTGGTGCGCATCCGCAGGAGTTCGTGCCGGGTGCGGTCGAGGCGACCCCGCCCACGCCGTGAGCATGCCGATGCCCGCGCCGGTCTACGGATCGCGCCAACGGCGGACCGAACTCCTGCAATCCGTCACGTCTGGCTTTGGCGGGGAGCCCAGAAGGCGGGTTTGCAGGAGTTCGGGCCGGCAGAGGCGGTCGCGTCCGGTGGTGCGGGCCAGCAGAAGCGGTCGCGTCCGGTGGTGCAGACCGGCAGAGCTGCCCGCGCACGGACCGGCTGAGCTGTGCCCCGGACTCTCCGGCGGTGCGGCGTCTGCAGGAGTTCGTGCCGCCGGCCCCGCCGTGCCGCTGGCGGCCGCGGTGTCAGCTGCGACGGAGCAGGCCGATGCGGTCGTAGACGTCGCCGAGGGTCTGCTCCGCGACGGCAGAGGCCTTCTGCGCGTTGACGGCCAGGGCGCGGTCGAGTTCGGCGGGGTCGTCGAGCATGGCCAAGGCACGCTCGCGCACCGGGCCGAACTCCGACACGACGACCTCGGCCAGCGCCTTCTTGAAGTCGCCGTAGCCGCGGCCCGCGAACTCGTCCTCGATGGCGGGGATCTGGCGGCCCGTGAGGGCGGCGAAGATCACGAGCAGGTTCGAGACGCCGGGTTTGGTCTCGCGGTCGTAGCGCACCACGCCCTCGGAGTCGGTCACCGCGCGCATGATCTTCTTCGCACTGACCGCCGGGTCGTCCAGCAGCCAGAGCACACCCGCGTCGGACTCCGCGGACTTCGACATCTTCGATGTCGGGTTCTGCAGGTCGTAGATGCGGGCCGTGTCCTGCTGGATGACGGGGGTCGGCACGGTGAAGGTCTTGCCGTAGCGCGCGTTGAAACGCTCGGCCAGGTCGCGGGTCAGCTCGACGTGCTGCTTCTGGTCGTCGCCGACAGGCACGACGTTGGTCTGGTACAGCAGGATGTCGGCCGCCATGAGTACCGGGTAGGTGAACAGGCCCACGTTGGTCGCGTCGCTGCCGTACCGCTGCGACTTGTCCTTGAACTGCGTCATGCGGCCTGCCTCACCGAAGCCGGTAATCGTCGACAGGACCCAGGCGAGCTCGGCGTGCGCAGGAACGTGCGACTGCACGTACAGGGCCGACTTGGAGGGCTCGATTCCGGCTGCAATGTACTGGGCGGCCGTGCGCCGGGTCTTCGCGCGGAGCTCGGCCGGGTCGTTCGGCTGCGTGAGCGCGTGCAGGTCGACGACCGAGAAGAACGCGTCGTACGACTCCTGCAGGTCGCGCCACTGCAGCAAGGCCCCGATGTAGTTGCCGATCTGGAGGGAATCGGCCGAGGGCTGCATTCCGGAGTACAGGCGCGCTTTGCTCACCCGTCGATTCTACGGACCCGGATGCGGTGCGCCGTCGCCTCAGGCGCCCAGTCGGTAGTCGGCGACCACGGGGGCGTGATCGCTCCACCGTTCGGCGTAGGACGCCGCCCGCGCCACCCGGTAATCCGCCACTCGTGTTGCGAGGGCGGGCGTGGCCATGTGGTAGTCGATGCGCCAGCCGGTGTCATTGTCGAAGGCCTGGCCGCGGTTGGACCACCACGTGTACGGGCCGTCCACCTCGCCGGCGAAGCGGCGCCCCACATCGACCCAGCCGAGCCCAACACCCTCGACCCCGTCGACGCCGGTCACCAGAGACCCGGCATCGCCGAAGAAACGGTCGAAGTACGAGCGCTCGCGGGGGAGGAAGCCCGCCTTCTTCTGGTTGCCGCGCCAGTTCTTGATGTCGAACGGACGATGCCCGACGTTGAGGTCACCGGTGACGAGCGCCAGCGCGTCGTTCTGCGCCAGCTCAACGAGGCGCACGCTCATCGCATCGAGGAATCCGTACTTCGCGTCCTGCCGGGGAGTGCCGTCTTCGCCGGAATGCACGTAGGCGCTGACCACGGTGAGCTGCTCGCCGTCGACCTCGACGTCGGCCTCGATCCACCGGCCGCGAGAGTCGACGCTCTCGTCGCCGAGTTCGATGCGGGATGCGGTGATCGGGATGCGGCTGGCCACCGCCACTCCGGAGCGCCCCTTGGTGAGCGACTCGTCGTGAACGAGCTCCCAACCCGGCAGCGCGCTCTCCAGATGGGCGAGCTCGGCGCGCACCTCTTGCAGCGTCAGGATGTCGACCTCGGCACTGTCGAGCCAGCCCGCCATGCCGTTTCTCACGGCGGCCCGGATTCCGTTGACGTTGATAGAGGCGATGCGAAGGGTTCGTGACACGTCTTTCAGCGTATCCGCCGCCGCCGACACCTGATTGGTCTGGGTAGCCTGGGGCAATGTCATCGCAGACCTCCAAGCCGTACGGTCCCGAGAACCTGCGCGCCACGCTCTCGTCGGCGCGGCGGATCGCCCTCGCAGGGGCGTGGTTCTCGGTTGGGTTCCTTGTTGCCGTGCTCGCGCTCGAGCTGTTGTTGCCTGTCGACCGCCAGGTGGCCGTGCGGGATGGTGTGGGGCTGGCTCTGGTGGTGACGGGCTCCTGGGGGGTCGCTGCCGTCGCGAATGCGCTCACTCGCCGCTACCCCATGGCGGGATCCGCGTTCGGAATGACCCTCGGGCTGATGATCGGGTTCGGTGGTGCGGCGCTGGTGCTGACCCTCGTGCTCGACGCTGTGCTTTCAGCCGATGTCGTGGCGATCGCGGTGCCGGCCGCCATCGCCGTCTCGCTCGTGCTGCCGGGGGTCTACGTTGCGTTCGCCGCTCGCGCGATCAGAAGTCTGCCGCCGCAGGGATGAAGATAGCGGCTCCCTGCGGTGCAGGGTCCTCTCAGGTCGTGACGATCTTCGGCCATGCCAGCGACGACTCGGAACGAGCCTGCTCGAGCGCCTCGGCACCGATCTCGCCCATCCGCTCGAGGTCGGCCACCTCGTTCTTGAAGAGGTAATACAGGCTGACGATGAGCCCGATCGCTGACACGATGAGGCCCACCACGCCGATTGGGGTCACCGGTGGGACGAGCGCAATGGCGCTGACGACGAGACCCCCTAAACTCGCACCCGCGCCGATGAGACCGGCGGTCAGGTTCGCGTAGAACGTGTCGAGAGCTTCGGCGTGATCCTCGAGGACTGTCGAGAGACGTTCGGTGGCGTCCTGCGAGTTGCGCAGTTCGTCGATCTGATCCTGGAATCGTGCCGCGTAGAGATCTCCCGCCCCTCCTGACCACGAGGTGTCCGCCTTGATGGCGTCGTGGGAGAGAAGATCGTATGCGCTCTCGAGCAGGTCGGAAGCGCACGTCTGCCAGCGTTCTGCTGCCCGTCGCAGTGCGTCGGCGTCACCCCACCCGTAGGAGAAGATCTCCTCGACGATGGCGAAGAATGCATCGACCTTGCGGCAGAACTCGTTCCACTTCGCCAGAGCATCGCCCAGCAGATCCAACAGGACATTGGGAACCAGACGTAGCGCGCTATCGACGGCGTGGGTGAAGCTCCGGATCTTCTCGATGATCTCTTCCAACGCCGCGTCGACCGCGGCGGCTCCGCTGCTCATACGTCGAAATCCTCTCCGAGTTGGTCGCCGAGCGCGTCGACGGCGGCCATCGTGTCCAGTTCGTACTGCTCGAACTCTCCGGCTATCTCGACGAGTGCCGCCGCCAGGCCGGTGAGCTGAGCGTGCCCATCCGTCATCCGCCCGATTAGCTGCGTCGCCAGTGCGCGGTACCCCGCGGCGACGCTGATACCGGCCATCATGAACGCCTCGTTGGGCAGGGCCTGCTCTCGGGCGCACGCGACGGCCTTCTCGACATGGCCCGCGGCCGTGCGCCACAGCTTCGCGTCGGAGCGCAAGTCCGACACATCGACGGTGATCAGTTCATCGCTCATGCGTTCAGTACCTCGATAGCCTCGGTGGCCGTGAGCGGCCGTGTCTCGTCGTCGGTGCCTGCGCAGTGACGGCGTGCATGGGCGATCGCTGCGGCTGCATCCCGCGAGATGTCGGTACCGCTGCGCCCTTCCGCCTGTTCGGCGTCGACGAGCAACGCAGTGACGGCGCCGTCGTGTCCGAGCCGGGCCGTGACGATGCCCGCCGGGCCGCGTCCGAGCTGACGCAGCGCCGTTCGTCGTTCGGTCTCCGTGATGAGAGCGCGCAGGCGTTCGGGAAAATCTGGACGTCGGATGGCGGCGGCGAAGCCGGGGTCTTTCGCGAACGGTCGAAGATCGAGTTGGGGCGGGACAACCGAGGGAGACTCGATGAGTTCGTCACCGGCGCGCAGTGCCGTCTCGTCGTAACGGCGGGCGAGCGCATCGGTCATGGCAGCGATCACTGCGCCGTTGAGCTCATCGGCGGAGAGCGTGCGTTCCCATCCGTTCGAGACAGTGAGGGTGACCTGGTCGCCCTCCCAGCGCACGCTCACAAGGCCGGACGGGTCATGGCCCTCGACGAGTCGAAGTGGATGGAGGCGCATGGAGGCGAGGGTGGTCTTATCCTCCATGCTCGATGTGATGAGCGCGTCGATGCGCGTGTTTACGTCGATCATGGGTTCGTCACTTTCGTCTCCCGGGGAGGCTTCGCGGGGCGGGCGGCGCTTCACCACCATACGGGGACGGACGTTCGCCCATCGGCGGTTGTCCACACTCCCGTCAGTCGAGGAGGTCCCGCAGGTGCGCGGGAGCAGCGGTGTCGTCGCCGTCGAGCGCCGCCAGGTCGCGGCGCGCTCGCCTTTCGGCACGTGCCGCGCGCGGCCGCCGCCACCATGGAGCGGAGGCGAGGGCGTTCCTCGCCTCTCGGAGACGGACATGAGCCGCGATGAGCAGCGCTCGTCGCTCGAGTGCTTCGCGCTCGGCATCGCTCAGCTCGACCAGCGGCAGGTCGCGATCGGATGTGGAGACCGCGATCCACGCCGCGGCCACGAGGATCACGATGCCGGTGATCCGGAACCACAGCAGGAACCCGATGAAGATGGCGAACGTCGCGATGAGCGGGTTGCTCGGCGTGTATCGCAGCAGGAGACCGGCGCCCACCTGCAGCAGGGCGAGAGCAGCGCCGCCGAGGATCGACCCCGGCCAGATGCGGCGCCAACGCAGCGACGCGCCGGTCAGGAAACGGAAGAGCAGGGCGAGTGCGACAGCGTTGACCAGGAACGCGACCACCAGGCTGAGCGCGCGGGCGAGGATGGTCGACCACGTCGAGTCCGGCTGCCACTGCAGGATGCCGGCCAGCAGATCCAGTGCCCAGGTGGTGATCTGCACGAGCACCCAGCCGGCGAGCAACGCGATCCCGAACAGTGCGGCGGCCAGGAGGTCCCGGGCCTTCAGCATCAGGTAGCTACGGGAGTCGAAGGGCAGGCCGAATGTGTCGCGCACCGCGCGACGGGTGTAGGTGATGAACCCGATGGCCGTCCAGATGACCACCACGAGCGCGATCGCTCCGGTCACCGGCAGCAGGCCCCCGCTGCTCTGCGAGGCGACGGCCTCGACCTGGCTCGGCTTGACCAGTCCGCTCTCGCTGATGAGGGCGGGGATGTAGCTGTTGACGATGTCGATCAGCTGGTGCACGGCCGCGTCGTCGCCCCCGAGCCAGACCCCGACCGCCGCGGCCGCGAGGTAGATGCCGGCGAAGATCGCGAACAGGGATTGGTAACTGACGCCGGCGGCCAGCAGGAAGCCGTTGTGCTGGAGGAAGTGTCGCCAGACTCGGATGGGGAACCAGGCGAGGGTGCGGCGGGTGAGTTCCGTCGCCTTCTCGATCGGCTCATCCAGACGTTCGCGCAGGTTCGCCTGCGCCGAATCCCACCGCTCGCGCAAGGAGCTCTCGTCTTGGGGCAGCACGAATCGCACGTCGGCGTGTTCCTCCGCAGCTCGCCTCACGCCCTCACCCTAGCGAGATCGGGCGGCGAGGCTTCGCATCCGGTCAGCCGCGGAGGACCGCCTGCTTCACCTCGGCGATCGCCTTGGTCACCTGGATGCCGCGCGGGCAGGCCTCGGTGCAGTTGAAGGTGGTGCGGCAGCGCCACACGCCTTCCTTGTCGTTGAGGATGTCCAGACGCACATCGCCGGCGTCGTCGCGCGAGTCGAAGATGAAGCGGTGGGCGTTGACGATGGCGGCGGGGCCGAAGTATTGGCCGTCGGTCCAGAACACGGGGCACGACGAGGTGCACGCGGCGCAGAGGATGCACTTCGTGGTGTCGTCGAAGCGCTCGCGGTCGACGATCGACTGCACGCGCTCCTTGCCCTTCTCGGGCGTGGAGTTCGCGATCAGGAACGGCTGTACCTCGCGGTAGGACGCGAAGAAGGGCTCCATGTCGACGATGAGATCCTTCTCCAGCGGCAGGCCCTTGATCGCCTCGACGTAGATGGGCTTCGAGATGTCGAGGTCCTTGATCAGTGTCTTGCAGGCGAGGCGGTTGCGACCGTTGATGCGCATGGCGTCCGAGCCGCAGATGCCGTGGGCGCACGAGCGGCGGAAGGCGAGCGAACCGTCGACCTCCCACTTGATCTTGTGCAGGGCGTCGAGCACGCGGTCGGTGGAATAGACCTCGACATCGTAGTCGACCCAGCGCGGTTCGTCGTCCAGCTCCGGGTTGAACCGGCGCACGATGAAGGTGACCAGGAACGCCTGGATGCCGGAGTCGTTGGTCTCCTGCACCTCGGGGGCCTCGGTGGTGGTCTCGGCGATGGCGGTGGCGGCCATGCTCAGTACTTCCTCTCCAGCGGCGGGTAGCGCAGTTCCCCGGCCTCGTCCTTGGTGAAGACGACCGGCTTCCAATCGAGGCGGATGTGGTCCTCCGGGTGTGAGGAGTGCGCATCGCCCGACAGGTAGGACATCGTGTGCTTCATGTAGTTCTCGTCGTCACGCGTCGGGTAGTCGTCGCGCATGTGGCCGCCGCGGCTCTCCTTGCGGTTGCGCGCGGCGACGGCGACGACCTCGGCGATGTCGAGGAGGAAGCCGAGCTCGACCGCCTCGAGCAGATCGGTGTTGTACCGCTTGCCCTTGTCGTCGACGTGGATGTTCTTGTAGCGCTCACGCAGCTCGGCGATGACGAGCATGACCTCACCGAGGGACTGGTCGGTGCGGAACACCTGGGCCTTGCGGTCCATCTCGTCCTGGAGCGTCTTGCGCAGCACCGCGATGCGCTCGGTGCCGGGGTTGTTGCGCAGACCCTCGATCATCTCGCGCACCTCGCGGGCCGGGTCTTCGGGAAGCGGGACGAAGTCCGCGCCGCTCTGGACGTACTTGACCGCGTTGCGTCCGGCGCGCTTTCCGAACACGTTGATGTCGAGCAGGGAGTTGGTGCCGAGGCGGTTGGAGCCATGCACCGAGACGCACGCGCACTCGCCCGCGGCGTAGAGACCGGGAACGACGGTGTCGTTGTCGCTCAGGACCTCGGCCTCGATGTTGGTCGGGATGCCGCCCATGGCGTAGTGCGCCGTCGGCATCACCGGCACGGGCTCGACGACCGGGTCGACGCCGAGATAGGTGCGGGCGAACTCGGTGATGTCGGGGAGCTTGGTCTCGAGAACCTCCGCCCCCAGGTGCGTGCAGTCCAGGAGCACGTAGTCTTTGTGCGGGCCGGCGCCGCGACCCTCCTCGACCTCCTGCACCATGCAGCGGCTGACGATGTCGCGCGGCGCGAGGTCCTTGATGGTCGGCGCGTAGCGCTCCATGAAGCGCTCGCCCGAGGCGTTGCGCAGGATGGCGCCTTCGCCACGCGCACCCTCGGTGAGGAGGATGCCGAGGCCGGCGAGGCCGGTCGGGTGGAACTGGAAGAATTCCATGTCCTCCAGCGGGAGTCCCTTGCGCCAGACGATGCCGACGCCGTCACCGGTGAGGGTGTGGGCGTTGGAGGTGGTCTTGAAGATCTTTCCGAAGCCGCCCGTGGCGAACACGACGGCCTTCGACTGGAAGACGTGCAGATCGCCGGTGGCCAGCTCGTACGCGACGACGCCGGCGACCTTCGTGGCGCCGTCGTCGTCGACCGTGATCAGATCGAGCACGTAGAACTCGTTGAAGAAGTTGATGCCGAGCTTCACGCAGTTCTGGAACAACGTCTGCAGGATCATGTGGCCGGTACGGTCGGCGGCATAGCAGGCGCGACGCACCGGGCTCTTGCCGTGGTCGGCGGTGTGGCCGCCGAAACGACGCTGGTCGATCTTGCCGTCGGGGGTGCGGTTGAACGGCAGGCCCATGTTCTCGAGGTCGATGACCGCGTCGATGGCCTCCTTGGCGAGGATCTCCGCCGCATCCTGGTCGACGAGGTAGTCGCCGCCCTTGATCGTGTCGAACGTGTGCCACTCCCAGGAGTCCTCTTCGACGTTGGCGAGGGCCGCGGCCATACCGCCCTGCGCCGCACCCGTGTGCGAGCGGGTGGGGTACAGCTTGGAGATGACGGCGGTCTTGGCGCCGGGGCCGGCCTCGATCGCCGCCCGCATCCCGGCGCCGCCGGCGCCGACGATCACGATGTCGAACTGGTGGTAGTAGACACCGTCCTTGACGACGGTGTCCGCGGTGGAGTGAGTGCTCACAGGTGGGATTCCTCTTGTCTGTTCTGATCCGTGGGGTGCGGCGTGCCTACTGGCACACCTCCCACATCACGCTGTCGCTGGTCACGCCGAGGCAGGGGTCGAAGGTGAAGACGACGAGCGTGCCGAGCAGGATCAGGAAGGCCGACACGATCCAGATCGCCCAGACGAGAACGCGCCGCGTGGTGGCGTGCGTGACGTAGTCGTTGACGATCGTGCGCATGCCGTTGCCGCCGTGGATGAGGGCGAGCCAGAGCATCGCGACATCCCACCACTGCCAGAACGGCGAGGAGAGCTTGCCGGCGACGAACGCGAAGTCGATCTGGTGGATGCCGTCGCCCGTCAGGAGGTTGACGAAGAGGTGTCCGAAGATCAGCACCACGAGCACGAGACCCGAGGCGCGCATGTAGACCCAGCCCCACTTCTCGAGGTTGGGGCCCTTGCGCCGGGGGGCCGAGAACGGGCTGCGGGGATCGGCGATCGTCGCGCTCATCAGTGACCGCCTCCCGTCGCGGCGAAGACGTTCATGAGGTGGCGCGGCGCGAAGCCGAGCATCGTGACCGCCCACAGGCCCAGCACGATCCACCAGAGCTGACGCTGGTAGCGCGCGCCCTTCGACCAGAAGTCGACGACGATGATGCGCAGGCCGTTGTAGGCGTGGTACGCGATCGCGGCGACGAGCACGACCTCGCCAATGCCCATCACGGGGTTCTTGTAGGTGCCGATGACCGCGTCGTACGCCTCGGGGGAGACGCGGATGAGGGCGGTGTCGAGCACGTGCACGAGGAGGAAGAAGAAGATCGACACACCCGTGATGCGGTGCAGCACCCACGACCACATGCCCTCGTTGCCGCGGTACAGCGTTCCGCGCGGCGTCTTGGACGTCGTCTGAGCGAGCGATGGTGTGACGCGTGCCGGTGCAGCCACGGTCGTCCTCCCTGATCGAACACGGTGGGGCAGGCGTTGCCCTTCGGGGTTTTTGCTGGTCCCCTGCGTCACGCGGGCGCTGCCGACAGTGTATTCGCCGCAGCACGACGGCGCCCTTTAGGCGAACCTAACAATCTCGACGTCGAGATAAATGGACCGGCGGCGCCGGTGGCTCGAGCGTTCGGCCGCCGACATTCGCGTGACATATGCGACGGATAGGGTGTCCGGTATGGGGAATGAGATCGAGGGTTTTTACGCCGTCATTCCGGCCGGCGGCATCGGCAGCAGGCTCTGGCCGCTCTCGCGGGCCGACGCTCCGAAGTTCTTGCACGATCTGACCGGCTCCGGTCAGACGCTGCTGCGCGACACCTGGGACCGCCTGGAGCCGCTGGCCGGCCACGACCGGATCGCGGTCGTGACCGGGCGTGCGCACCGCGCCGCCGTCGAGAAGCAACTGCCCGGTATCCCCGACAAGAACGTGTTCCTCGAATCCGAGCCGCGCGATTCCACCGCGGCGATCGGCCTGGCCGCGGCCATCCTGGTGCGGCGCGAGCCCGATGTCGTGATCGGCTCCTTCGCCGCAGACCACGTGATCCAGGGCTCTCGGGTCTTCGACTTCGCTGTGCGTCAGGCGGTCGCGGTGGCGCGTGCCGGGTACATCTGCACGATCGGCATCCAGCCGTCGGAGCCCTCGACCGGGTTCGGGTACATCAAGAAGGCCGACGAGCTGATCATCGACGGCGCTCCGGAGGCGGCGCTCGTCGAGCGATTCGTCGAGAAGCCCGATCTCGCCACGGCGCGCGAGTACTTCACCGATCGCGCCTACTCGTGGAACGCCGGGATGTTCATCTCGCGCGCGGATGTGCTGCTGGCAGAGATCGAGGCGAACGAGCCCGAGCTGCACGCGGGCCTGGTCGAACTGGCGGATGCCTGGGATGACCGCGATCGCCGCGGCCCGGCGGTCGATCGCATCTGGCCCGCCCTGAAGAAGATCGCGATCGACTACACGGTCGCAGAGCCTGCGGCAGCCAAGGGCAAGCTGGGCGTCATCCCCGGCCACTTCGACTGGGACGACGTGGGCGACTTCGCGAGCCTCACCAAGCTCGTCTCGAACGGCCGGAAGAACGACCTCGCGGTGCTCGGCGAGCACGCGCGGATCCTCTCCGACGCCTCCAGTGGCATCGTGGTGACGCAGACGCAGCGCGTGATCAGCCTCATCGGCGTGCAGGACATCGTCGTGGTCGACACCCCCGATGCTCTTCTGGTCACCACGACCGAGCACGCGCAGCGGGTCAAGCAGGTCGTCGACGCGCTGAAACTCAACGGCCGCGGCGACGTGCTCTGACACCGGATGCGGCGCCGCGCCGCAGCCGGACGAGACGCGCGTCACGGGCCGTTTGTAACCATTGCGTTGCGGCCTGCCGCTCGGCCCGTTGTGCGCGCGTCACATTGGGTAACGTTGCCGCATCCGTCCCCGGAACTGCCGGGGCATTCCCACGTCTCTTGATGGAGGACTCGTGAAGAAGACGACGACCAAGGCGCTGCTCAGCGGCCTGGCGATCGCGGCCACCGCGGTGCTGCTGGCCGGCTGTGGTTCCGCCCCCACGACCGAAACGACGAGCGGCTCCGCATCCGACGTCGTCGACGGCTTCAAGCCGTGCTTGGTCTCCGACGCGGGCGGCTGGGACGACAAGTCGTTCAACGAGTCGGCCAAGAACGGCATGGACAAGGCGGCCAAGGAGCTCGGCGTCACCCCGCTCGAGTTCGAGTCGACCAATGACAACGACTACGCGCCGAACATGCAGACCGCCATCTCCGAGGGTTGCACCCTCGTGATCGCCGTCGGCTTCAAGCTCGCCGCCGCGACCGTCGAAGCCGCCAACGCGAACCCGGATCTCGACTTCGCGATCATCGACGACTACGCCGACACGGACTTCGACGGCAAGACCGACGCGCCCAACATCAAGCCGCTGGTCTTCAACACGGCCGAGGCCGCGTACCTCGGCGGTTACGCCGCCGCTGCCTGGTCCGCCAAGGACGGCGTCAACAAGGTCGGCACCTTCGGTGGCATGCAGATCCCCTCGGTCGCCGTCTTCATGGACGGTTATGCCATGGGCGTCGAGAAGTACAACGAGGACAAGGGCGCGAACGTCCAGCTCTTCGGCTGGAACGCCGACACGCAGGAGGGCTCGTTCACCGGTGGCTTCGATGCGAACGACACCGCGAAGCAGACGGCTCAGGGTGTGCTCGACCAGGGCGTCGACGTGATCCTGCCCGTGGGTGGACCGATCTACAAGAGCGCCGCGGCGGCCATCGCCGACAGCGGAAAGAACACGCTCATGCTCGGTGTCGACAGCGACCTCGCCGTCGCCGACGACAGCGTCGCCGACATCACGCTGGTCTCGATCATGAAGGCGATCGACGTCGCCGTCTACGACGCGACCATCGCCGCCTCCAAGGGCGAGTTCGACCCGACCCCCTACGTCGGCACGCTGAAGAACGAGGGCGTCAAGCTCTCGAGCTTCCACGACTTCGAGTCGCAGCTGCCGGAGGGCCTGACCGACGAGCTGACCAAGCTCCAGGACGACATCGTCGCGGGGACCATCACGGTCACCTCGAAGAACTCTCCCGCCGGTTCTTGATCTGAACCGCACCACCTCGGGGCGAGTGGCTTTCCAGCCGCTCGCCCCGAGTCCCGTTCCGACGCCTTTCGACAGGCATTTTCTCCCCAGGTAGGGTGCATCTATGAAGCTCGAGCTCCGCGGGATCACCAAGAGATTCGGCAGCCTCGTCGCCAACGACCACATCGATCTGGTGGTCCGGCCCGGGGAGATCCATGCGTTGTTGGGGGAGAACGGCGCAGGCAAGTCGACCCTCATGAACGTGTTGTACGGCCTGTATCGCGCCGACGAAGGCGAGATCCTTCTGGACGACGTCGTCCAGAACTTCCGCGGCCCCGGCGATGCCATGGCCGCCGGTATCGGCATGGTCCATCAGCACTTCATGCTCATCCCCGTCTTCACCGTCGCCGAGAACGTCATGCTCGGGCACGAGAGCACCAAGGCGCTCGGACGTCTCGACCTGAACGCCGCCCGTACGCATGTGCGCGAGGTGGCGCAGCGCTTCGGATTCGAGATCGACCCCGACGCTCTCGTGGGCGACCTCCCGGTGGGCGTGCAGCAGCGTGTCGAAATCATTAAGGCGCTCTCGCGCGATGCGAAGGTCCTCGTCTTCGACGAGCCCACCGCGGTTCTGACGCCGCAGGAGACCGACGAGCTCATGGCGATCATGCGTCAACTGCGCGACGAGGGCACCTCCATCGTGTTCATCACTCACAAACTGCGTGAGGTCCGCGAGGTCGCGGACCGCATCACCGTCATCCGGCTCGGCAAGGTCGTCGGCGAGGCGTCGCCGACCGCCACCAACACCGAACTCGCCTCCCTGATGGTCGGTCGTGCCGTCGAGCTCACCGTCCAGAAGGAGCCGCCCACGCTCGGTGAGGGAGGCCTGAAGGTCAGCGGGCTGCGCGTTCTCACCGCCACCGGCGCGATCGTGGTCGACGGCGTCGACTTCGACGTGCGCCCGGGAGAGGTGCTCGCGGTCGCGGGGGTCCAGGGCAACGGTCAGACCGAGCTCGTCGAGGCCATCGTCGGGCTCGCTGCGCGTGTCGAGGGCTCGATCAGCCTCGACGGCACCGAACTCGTCGGCAAGAGCGTGCGAGCCATTCTCGACGAAGGCGTCGGGTTCGTACCAGAGGATCGCAAGGAGGACGGCCTGGTCGGCGGCTTCTCGGTCGCCGAGAACCTCGTGCTCGACCGTTCGTCCGACCCCGCCTTCGCCCGCGGCGGTACCCTGCGCCGCCGCGCCCTCGACGCGTTCGCACGCGACCGCATCCAGGAGTACGACATCCGCACCCGCGGGCCGGAGACCCCCGCGGGCACGCTGTCGGGAGGAAACCAGCAGAAGGTGGTCATCGCGCGCGAGATGAGCCGCGACCTACGCCTGCTGGTCGTCGCGCAGCCCACCCGCGGCGTCGACGTCGGCTCCATCGAGTTCATTCACAAGCGCATCATCGAGACGAGGGATGCGGGTATCCCGATCGTCGTCGTCTCCACCGAGCTCGACGAGGTCAGCGCCCTCGCCGACCGTATCGCCGTCATGTATCGCGGCACCATCGTCGGCATCGTGCCCGGCGACACGTCCCGTGACACCCTCGGCCTCATGATGGCCGGCGCAACCGACCCGGAGGTGGCCGCATGAGCGGTTCGACGCCCACGAGCGACGGAAGCGCGCGCAAGAGCGACGGCGATGCCGAGCTGCCACGCGCGACAGGTCCGCTGACCGGTGAGGAGACCGGGCCGACGCGGTCCGGCATCTTCCTGCGCGAGCTGATGCGCGGCAGTGCCGTGACAACGTTGCTCGCGATCGTGCTCGCGATGATCGTCGGCGGCATCCTGATCGCCGTGACCAACGAGAACGTGCAGGCCGCATCCGGCTACTTCTTCGCGCGTCCCGGCGACACGTTCGTGGCCGTCTGGCAGGCCGTCTACAACGGGTACGAGGCGCTGTTCCGCGGGGCGATCTTCAACTCCCGCGGCGCCGACTTCGCGGCGCAGATCCGACCGCTGACGAACGCCCTCGGCTTCGCGACTCCGCTCATCGCTGCCGGTCTCGGCGTCGCCCTCGCCTTCCGTGCCGGACTCTTCAACATCGGTGCTCGCGGTCAGATGCTCATCGCGGCCATGTTCGCGGGACTGTTCGCCTTCAACCTCGACCTGCCGCTCTGGCTGCACCTGCCGATCACGCTGATCGCCGGCATCGTCGGCGGTGCGCTGTGGGGTGGCCTGGTCGGCTTGCTGAAGGCCCGCACCGGCGCGCACGAGGTGATCCTCACGATCATGCTCAACTACGTGGCCTACTACCTGCTGCTGTGGATGTTGCGCACGCCCGGTCTGCTCCAGATGGAGGGGACCAACCAGCCCATCACGAAGCCGACGCCCGAGTCGGCGCAGTTCCCCGATCTGCTGGGGCCGCAGTTCCCGCAGCTCAACTGGGGCTTCGTCGTCGTGATCGCGGCGACCGTCTTCGTGTGGTGGCTCATCGAGCGCTCCAGCCTCGGGCTGCGTCTGCGCGCGGTGGGGGAGAACCCGCACGCCGCGCGTGCGGCGGGCATGAGCGTCGATCGCCTCTACATCTACGCGATGCTCTTCGCGGGTGGTCTCGCCGGTCTCGCGGCGATGAACCAGATCCAGGGAACCGTGACGACCGGATTCGGCGCCACGATCGATGCCGGCATCGGCTTCGACGCCATCACGGTGGCGCTGCTCGGACGCAGCCGCGCGTGGGGGACGTTCGCCGCCGGCATCCTGTTCGGGGCGCTGAAGGCGGGATCCTTCTCGATGCAGGCGCAGGGGATCCCGGTCGACATCGTGCTCGTCGTGCAGTCGCTCATCGTGCTCTTCATCGCAGCACCGCCCCTGCTGCGCGCGGTGTTCTTCCTGCCCAAGTCCGATGCCGAGAAGGCCGCCAGGGCGCGAGCCAAGGCCGCGAAGAAGGCGGTGGCCGCGTGAGCGCTCCGATCCAAGACAACGCCACGGCGCAGCGCGAGCAGAGCGACGGCACCATCCACCTCGCCGTCGTCAAGCAGCGGCACTTCAAGGCTCCTATCGTTCTGGTCGCGGTGGTCGCCCTGCTGGCCGCGTTGTTCGGTCTCTCTCCCCGCGACGGCACCTCATCGTTCCGCCTCGGCGACCCGTCGCAGGCCTTGGCCCTGCCGGATGTGGGCGTCCCTACGGCCGTCACCTCATGGCTGGTGTGGGCCGTGCTCGTGGTTCTGACCCTCGTCGCCTTCTGGCTGGCATGGTCGTACCGTCGGCAGCCGCTGTGGCTCACCATCGCCTTCAGTGTCCTGGGCGTCTTCGCCTTCCTTGTGTGGGCCGGGGCCGAGGGACTCGTGCCGGTTCCCAGCCTGCTTTTCGGCGCGGTGTCGCTGTCGGTCCCGCTCGTCTTCGGCGCCCTCGGCGGCGTGATCGGCGAGCGTGTCGGCGTCGTGAACGTCGCCATCGAAGGGCAGCTGCTGCTGGGAGCGTTCTCCGCGGCGCTCCTGTCGAGCATCACCGGCAACCCGTTCATCGGGCTCATCGGAGCGATGATCGGTGGCGTCCTCGTGTCGTTCGTGCTGGCCGCGTTCGCGATCAAGTACCTCGTGGACCAGGTCATCGTCGGTGTGGTGCTCAACGTGCTGGTGTCGGGTCTGACGGGCTTCCTCTACGGCGCCCTGCTGGCGCCGAACGAGGATGCACTGAACCGCCCCGAGCGCTTCACGCGCATCCAGATCCCCGGTCTCAGCGAGATCCCGATCATCGGGCCGGTGCTGTTCAACCAGACGTTCATCGTGTACCTGATGTTCATCACGGTCGCGCTCGTCGCCTGGGGTCTCTACCGCACGCGCTGGGGTCTGCGCCTGCGCGCCGTCGGCGAGCACCCGCAGGCGGCCGACACCGTGGGCATCAAGGTCAACGCCTCCCGGTTCTGGAACGTGTCGCTCGCGGGCGCCATCGCCGGCATCGGCGGCGCGTACTTCACCCTCGTCTCCGTGCCGCAGTTCGGCAAGGACATGACCGCCGGCCTCGGCTTCATCGCCCTCGCCGCCGTCATCTTCGGCCGATGGGACCCGATCCGTGCCACCCTCGCGGCGCTGCTGTTCGGATTCGCGACGAACCTGCAGAACCTCCTGACGGTGCTCAAGACACCGATCCCCAGCGAGTTCATGCTCATGCTGCCCTACGTCGTGACGATCCTCGCCGTCGCAGGGTTCGCGGGGCAGATCCGGGGGCCCGCCGCCTCCGGCAAGCCGTACATCAAGGGCTGACGCCCGCATCCGCTTTCTCGAAAGGACACCGTGACCGACATCGACTGGGACGAGCTGCGCACCGCCGCGACCGAGGCCATGCAGCGCGCCTACGCCCCGTACTCCCGCTACAAGGTGGGAGCCGCCGCGCTCGTCACCGACGGGCGGATCGTCTCGGGGTGCAACGTCGAGAACGCCTCCTACGGGGTCGGACTGTGTGCGGAATGCGGCCTGGTCTCGGAGCTGAACATGACCGGCGGCGGCCAGCTCGTGGCGTTCGTGTGTGTGAACGGCGACGGACAGACGATCATGCCGTGCGGGCGCTGCCGCCAGCTGCTGAACGAGTTCGCGCTGCCCGGGATGCTGCTGGAGACCGTGTCGGGCATCCGCACGATCGACGAGGTACTGCCCGACGCGTTCGGTCCCCGTGACCTCGAGGAGTACCGCCGATGAGCGCCGTCGAGCCGTTCGACGCCGTCGATGTGATCCGCGCCAAGCGCGACGGCCGCAGCATCGATGAGTCGGCGCTGCGGTGGATGATCGACGCGTACACGCGCGAGTATGTGACGGATGCGCAGATGTCCGCGTTTGCGATGGCGGTGCTGCTGAACGGCATGAGCCGTGACGAGATCCGCGTGATGACCGACGCGATGATCGCCTCCGGCGAGCGGATGAGCTTCACGGCGCTGTCCAAGACCACGGTCGACAAGCACTCCACCGGCGGCGTGGGAGACAAGATCACCCTTCCGCTGGCGCCGCTGGTGGCGGCATTCGGTGTCGCGGTGCCGCAGCTCTCGGGACGCGGCCTCGGGCACACAGGTGGCACGCTCGACAAGCTCGAGTCGATCCCGGGGTGGCGCGCCGCCCTGTCCAACGCCGAGATGTTCGCGCAGCTGGACGACGTCGGCGCGGTGATCTGCGCCGCGGGCTCGGGGCTCGCACCCGCCGACAAGCGCCTGTACGCGCTGCGTGATGTCACGGGCACCGTCGAGGCCATCCCGCTGATCGCGTCGAGCATCATGTCGAAGAAGATCGCGGAGGGCACCGCATCCCTCGTCCTCGACGTGAAGTTCGGTTCGGGAGCCTTCATGCAGGACATCGACAGGGCTCGCGAGCTCGCGCGCACGATGGTCGCACTCGGCAACGACTCCGGCGTGGCGACGACGGCCCTGCTCACCGACATGAACAGCCCGCTGGGTCGGGCGATCGGCAACGCGAACGAGGTGCGCGAGTCGGTGGAGGTGCTCGCCGGCGGGGGCCCTGCCGACGTCGTCGAACTGACGGTCGCCCTCGCCCGCGAGATGCTGACGCTGGCCGGTCAGCCCGACGCGGACGTCGAGGCGGCGCTGAAGGACGGCCGGGCCATGGACGTCTGGCGTCGCATGATCATCGCGCAGGACGGCGACCCGGATGCGGCCCTGCCGGTGGCGCGTGAGACGCACACGGTGCTCGCACCCAGCTCCGGCGTCGTCACGCGCCTGGAGGCGCTGCCCTTCGGCATCGCCGCGTGGCGCCTGGGGGCGGGGCGCGCGCGTCCGCAGGACGCCGTGGTTCACGCGGCCGGCATCGATCTGCACGCGCAGCTCGGGGAACGCGTCGAGGCCGGTCACCCGCTGTTCACCCTGTCGGCGGAGGATGCTGCCCGCTTCCCACGCGCCCTGGAGGCGCTCGAGGGGGCTTGGGAGATCGGCGACGCGGCACCTGCCGCATCCGCCCGCGTCGCCGAACGCATCACCGCCTGAGTCAACCGCGATCCGCGAGGAGCACCCCCTATGCCCATCGACCAGCGCGGCGACGCCACCCTCGACGGAGTGTCGCTGCGGAGCCTGCCGAAGATCTCCCTGCACGACCACCTGGACGGCGCGGTGCGCCCCGACACGATCGTCGAGCTCGCCGACGCCGCGGGCCTTCCCGTGCCCGAGAGCGACGGCGACGACCTGGCGGACTGGTTCGCCGAATCGAGCGACTCCGGTTCTCTTGTCGAGTACCTGAAGACCTTCGACCTCACGACGTCGGTCATGCAGACGCGGGAGAACCTGACGCGGATCGCGCGGGAGTTCGTCGAGGACTTGGCCGCCGACGGTGTGATCTACGGCGAGGTGCGCTGGGCGCCCGAGCAGCACCTGTCCGGCGGCCTCTCGCTCGAAGACGTCGTCGAGGCCGTGCAGGAGGGGATCGAGGAAGGCGAGGATGCGGCGGCGGATGCCGGACACGACATCCGCGTCGGCCAGCTCATCACCGCGATGCGCCACACCGACCGTTCGCTGGAGATCGCGAAGCTCGCCGTCGCCTTCCGTGATCGCGGGGCGGTCGGCTTCGACATCGCGGGTCCCGAGGACGGCTTCCTGCCGTCGCGTCACCGTGCCGCGTTCGACTATCTGGCCTCGCAGTTCTTCCCGGTCACCGTGCACGCCGGGGAGGCGGCAGGACTCGACTCGATCCGTTCGGCACTGTTGGACGGCCGCGCGCTGCGTCTCGGACACGGTGTGCGCATCGCGCAGGACCTCGAGGTCGTCTCGCGCGAGGGTGATGTCGTCGAGGTCGTCTTCGGCGATCTGGCGCGCTGGGTGCGCGACCGCGAGATCCCGCTGGAGCTCTCGCCGAGCTCGAACCTGCAGACCGGCGCGATCGCCGCATGGGGCAACGAGATGGCGGATCACCCCTTCGACCTGCTGTATCAGCTCGGCTTCGCCGTCACGGTGAACGTCGACAACCGCACGCAGAGCCGCACCTCGCTCACGCGCGAGCTGGCCCTGCTCGCGGAAGCCTTCGACTACGGTCTCGACGATCTCGAGACCTTCCAGATCAACGCCGCCGCGGCCGTCTTCCTGCCGGTCGAGGAGCGCGAGGAGTTGATCGACCTCATCAGCGAGGGCTTCGATCGCTGAGCCTCGATGGGGCGCCCACCCGGGTGCTCATCGGTCGAACGCTCGTCCACTCCGTGTCCCAGTGGTTCACGTTTTGGGGGCGTCGGGCGTGAACGTGTGAGACACGGATGAGGGTCTCGTGGCGCGTGTCTCGGTTGTTCACCGATTCGGGGCGTCGGGCGTGAACGTGTGAGACACAGATGCGGGTGGCCGGGATGCGTGTCCCACTGATTCACCTTCAGCGCCTCTCGATCGTGAACGACTGAGACACGGCGTGTGGCCGGTGGCACGATGCCCCCTCCCCAACTCTGTCTGACCGGCGGGTCGCCGACGAAGCGAGTGAGCGAGCAGAGACGCGGCGCCGTGCCGTGATGACATCTGTGGGATGACCGACGCGGCGTTCCCGGCATCCGCCTTCTCGTATCGATCCGCACGTGAGGCGGGGATCGGGCGCGGTGTTCTCCGCGGGAACCGCTTCCTCGCCCCGTTCCACGGCATACGGGCGGAGCCGCCGGTCCCGCATCCGGAGATGGGCGAGCTGATGCGCCTGTGCCACTGGTACCTGCCGCGCTTGCGCGAGGGCCAGTTCTTCAGCCATTCCACCGCGCTGGCGCTGTACGGGGCCGCGGTGCCGCCGCAAGATGCGCTGTCTGTGCACGTCTCGGTGCATCGGCCGTCCTCTCCGCCACGCACGCGCGGGGTGTCCGGCCACCGACTGCAGCAGCGCGATCCCGACGTTCACCTGCTCGGCGAGCTCCCTGTCGAGGCGCCGGAGAGAGCGTGGGTGCAGGCATCCCGAACCTGGATGACGGACGACCTCGTCGTCGCCGCAGACCACCTCCTGCGCCGCGACCGTCCCCTCACCACCATCCACGCGCTGACGACCGAAGCGCTGCGGATGCGAGGCGACGTCCTCGGTGAGCCGCTGTCGCTCATCCGGGAGGGCTCCGAGTCGGCGCGCGAGACGCTGCTGCGTCTGGTGCTGGTGCGCGCGGGACTACCCGAGCCCGAGCTCAACGTGCCGCTTCGAGACGCGCAAGGACGCACCATCGCGCGTCTGGATGAGTCGTTTCCCGCATACCGCGTGGCGGTGGAGTACGACGGGCGCCAGCATGCCTTCAGCGTCACGCAGTTCCGCCGCGATGCCGATCGCTGGGATGCCATTCGGGATGCCGGTTGGCACCTCGTCCGCATCCTCGATCACCACCTCTCGCCCGATCCAGGGATCGCTGTCGCGAAGGTGCGTGCCGCGCTCGTCGCGCGGGGCTGGAAAGACCGTGGGTCGCGGTCCGCTCTCTGACCCCGGCGCGCTCGGTGCGTGTCTCAGTTGTGCACCCCTTCGCGGCACGGCGCGTGAAGCATTGAGACACGGTGGGGGCCGGGTGTGCTGCGTGTCTCAACCGTGCACGGTTCTGGGGTGAGCCACGTGATCCGGTGAGACAGGCAGGCGATCGGGTGCGGTGCGTGTCTCAACCGTGCACGGTTCTGGGGTGTGCCACGTGAAGGAGTGAGACACGCAGGCGATCGGGTGCGGTGCG
Organism: Microbacterium sp. KU4F; assembly: GCF_056868075.1. Classification (NCBI taxonomy): domain Bacteria; kingdom Bacillati; phylum Actinomycetota; class Actinomycetes; order Micrococcales; family Microbacteriaceae; genus Microbacterium; species Microbacterium sp. KU4F. Next base: position 3,040,704 of record NZ_CP200324.1, read on the forward strand.
TGTCTCAGGTGCGCACGTACGCGGGGCCTGGAGCGTGAAGCGGTGAGACACGGGATGCGGGATGCAGGGCCCGACGCCGTGCCGGGACCGCGATCGGTGGTCAGCGGGGGAGGGATACGGCGAAGTCGGTGACGAGTTCCGTCACGCGCGCGGTCATCTCCGCCTCGTCCATCGAGGGTGTGCCGTCTCCCGCCTGCGGTCCGTAGGCGCCGAAGGATGCGTGCGACGCGCCGTCGATCTCGACGAACTGGGCGTCGGCCGGAAGCAGGGGTGCCGCGTCGCGGATCTTCGCCGGCGTCGACAGGCCGTCCTCGCTTCCGCCGATGCTGAGCGCGGGGAGCCCCGTGGCGGAGATGTCGGTCGCGCAGTACGAGGCGAAGAGCACGAGCGCGTCCGCATCCGTCGCCAGCTGGCAGGCGCGCACGCCGCCGAGCGAGTGGCCGCCCACCATCCACGTGCCGACGCCGGGCGCGAGCGAGGTGAACGCGTCGAGCGGCCGCGGGTCGAGGAAGGCGAGGTTGTACCAGGGGCGGGTGATCACGACGGTGATGCCATCGTCGACCAGACCGGCGAGCCGGGCGGCGTACGCGATCGGCTCGACCTTGGCCCCGGGGATGAACACGAGCCCCACTTCGGATGAACCGGATGCGGGGGAGAGCACGATCGCGCCGGCCTGCTCGTCGACGGCGATCGCCGTGTCGCGACGGACCGCGTCGAGCGGCCCGGGCTCTGCGGCCATGACGCCCACCTGCCCCCAGACGAGCACGCCCAGCACCGCGACCGCGAGGAGGGCGCCCAGACTGCCCAACGACCAGGTCAGGACGCGACGGATGCGGCGGCGAGGACGAGAGGGTGCCGGTTCGGTCACTGCTCCAGGCTAGGGGCAGCTCTCCGGGAGAATGCAGCGAGCCCCGCCTCCGTCCTGGCCGACGGAGGCGGGGCTGGTGAGATCGGTGGCTCAGGCCGACTGGTGCGCCGCGACGACGTCGCGCACGGCCGTGAACAGCGGATGCTGCGGCTCGAGTCCTGTGACTTCGGTCGTGAACGCGGCGGCGCTCTTCGTGCTGAGCAGACGCTGCAGCTCGACGGCTTCCGGATCGTCGGGGGACGAGAAGGAGAGCGCGGCGCCCATCGTGGCCACGAGAGCCTCGGTGGACAGGCCGCGCTCCGCCGCCTCCGCGGCGGGGCCGACGAACCGCTCGTGGCGCGAGAGCTTGCGCAGCGGCTGACGGCCGACGCGCCACACCGTGTCGGGGAGGGCAGGGTTGCGGAAGCGGGAGAGGATCGTCTCCCGGTAGCGGGCGAGCTCGTCGGGGGCGAACTCGTGCTTCGCGATGAGCACCGCCGACGTCTCGGCGAGCGTCGCCGAAACCGCCGCCGCGATCTCCGGTTCGGCCAGCGCATCCGAGATCCGCTCGATACCGGCGCGTGCGCCGTAATAGGCGGTCGCGGCGTGACCGGTGTTCACCGTGAACAGCTTGCGCTCGATGTACGGCGCCAGATCGTCCACGAAGTGGGCGCCCGGGATGCGGGGCAGCTCGCCGCCGAAGGGCGCCTGCTCGATCGCCCACTCGTAGAAGGGCTCCACGACCACATCCACGCCGGCGTCCGCCGGCTGACCCGGCACGATGCGGTCGACGGCGGTGTTGGCGAACACGGCGCGCGCGGACAGCTCGGCCCAGTCGTCACCGGCCTGCTCCTCGATGTGTGCGCGCAGCTGGTCGGTCGCGCCGATCGCGTTCTCGCAGGCCATGACCTGCAGCGGTGCGAGGGTCTCGTCGCGGCGGGCGAGGCCGGCGCGGATGAGAGGGGCCACGAACTTCAGGATCGTGGGGCCGACCGCGGTCGTGACCACGTCTGCCGAGGCGATCTCGTCGACGACCGCCTGCGGGTCCTCGGCGCTGTTGAGTGCGCGGAACCCGGTGACCACGACGTCCGTGCCACCGTCGCCGACCTCGTGGACCGTGTAGCTGTCGACCGCGTTGATCGCATCGACGAGCCCGGCCGACACATCGGAGAACACCACCTCGTAGCCGCCCTCGTGCAGGAGGAGGCCGACGAAGCCGCGCCCGATGTTGCCGGCGCCGAAGTGGACGGCCTTCATGCGTTCACCGACGCGAGCAGTTCGTAGAGCTCCTCGGGCGTCGACGCGGCCTTGAGGCGCGCGACGTCGTCCTCGTCGGAGAACAGCAGTGCGATCTGCGACAGGATGTCGAGGTGCTCGTCGCCCTTGCCGGCGATGCCGATCACGAACGAGACGGGGTTGCCGTCCCAGTCGACACCGCCGTCGTAGCGGACGACCGACAGCCCGGAGGCGAGGATCTCGTCCTTGGTCTCGTTGGTGCCGTGCGGGATCGCGAGCTCGTTGCCCATATAGGTAGACACCGCCTGCTCGCGCTGCTGCATGGCGTCGAAGTATCTGCCGGTGACGGCGCCGGCGGACTCCAGGATGCCGGCGGCTTCGCGCATGGCCTCGTCGCGGGTCGCGCCGCCCGAGTGGATGCGCACCTGTCCGATACCGAGAACTGCCATGATTCTTCCTTTCCCGTTCCTGCCGCGCGCTGCCTGCTCGCGGCGCCGCGGGCACCTCGTGCCCGCCGGACACGGATGCGGGCCGCACGGCGTGTGCGACCCGCATCCTGTGGGGTCAGCCCTGCTGACCATCCTTCTGCTGATCGACGACCAGGTCCACGACCTCTTCGTACTTCGGAGAGTTCATGAAGTTGTCGACGGAGACGTGCATCGCACCGGGCGTCTGCTTGCGCGCGCGGTCGGTGAGCTGGTTCTGGGTGATGACCAGGTCCTCGCTGCCGTCGAGGTTCGCGATCGCCTTGTTGGTGACCGTGACGCCGTCGACGCCCGCCTTCTTGATCTTGTTGCGGAGCACGCTCGCGCCCATGGCGGAGGAGCCCATACCGGCGTCGCACGCGAAGACGATGTTGGTGACCTTCGTGGTGGTCAGCAGCCCGCCGTCGGCCCGGCCGCCGGTCTCCAGCTCAGTCTCGAGCTTGTCGAGCGCCTCGTCCGCGGCGTCCGCATCCGAAGAGCCCGAGGCGCGGAGCGCATCCATCGCGGCGGACGACTTGCCCTTGTTCGCCTCGGTCTGGGCGATCGCGGCGCCGAAGGTGTCGGCCTCTGCCGCGAGGTCCCGCTTGCGCGAGGCGCGGAGGATGATCGCGGTCAGGATGAAGGTGACCGCTGCGGCGACGACCACCGAGAGGAGCACGATCAGCAGATTGCCGACACCGGGTCCGATCGCCGCGGCTCCCACGGCGATGATGCTGCCGGGGGCCGCAGGGAAGGCGAGACCGCCGCCGAGCGCCATGTTGGTCGTGACACCGGCCGCACCACCCGCGATGAGCGCGAGGATCGTGACGGGCTTGCTCAGCGCGTACGGGAAGTAGATCTCGTGGATGCCGCCGAAGAACTGGATGATCGCAGCTCCCGGAGCAGAGGCCTTGGCCATGCCCACCCCGAAGAACGAGAAGGCGAGCAGGAGTCCGATGCCGGGGCCGGGGTTGGCCTCGATGAGGAACAGGATGCTCTTGCCGACCTCGTCCGCCTGCTGGATGCCGAGCGGGGTGAACACGCCGTGGTTGATGGCGTTGTTGAGGAACAGCACCTTGGCCGGCTCGACGATGATCGACACGAGCGGCAGCAGGTTCAGCGAGACCAGCCAGTTCACCGCCTCGCCGAGGCCGTCGCTGATGGCCAGGAAGACCGGGCCGAAGGCGAAGAAACCGATGATCGCGAGGATCATGCCCAGGATGCCGGCCGAGAAGTTGTTGACCAGCATCTCGAAGCCGGGCTTGATCTTGCCGTCCCAGATCTTGTCCATCTGCTTGGTGATCCAGGCCGCGATCGGGCCCATGATCATCGCGCCGAGGAACATCGGGATGTTGGTGCCGAGGATGACACCCATCGTGGCGATGGTGGCCACCACGCCGCCGCGCTCGCCGTAGACCATGCGGCCTCCGGTGTTGGCGATCAGCAGCGGGAGCAGGTAGGTGACCATGGCGCCCACGAGGCCCGCGTAGGCCTGGAAGGTGCCGCCGTCGCCCTGGGCGAGCGCGGTCATGGCGCCGTTCCAGCCGATGATGGCGGAGTCGCCGCCGCCGCCGATGATCTCGGAGACGGGGTACCAGTGCCAGCCGAAGGGGCTGTCCGCGCCGAAGAAGCCGGCGGGGATGAACAGCATCGTGATGAAGCCCCACGCGATGAAGGCCGCGATGTTGGGCATGATCATGCCGGAGAGGAACGTGCCGAATCGCTGGACCGCGACCCGGGCTCCTCCCGGCTGCTTGACGGGAGCTGACGTCGTCGTCATGAGACTGTCTCTTTCTACTCTTTGTGGGACGGGTGTTACGGGGCGGGGGTGGACGCGGCGCGCGCGGCGTCGCGTGCGGATGCGGCGTCGTCGGCGGCCAGGGCGGCCTCGGCGATGCGGCGGGCGTCCTCGAGGCTGTACTTCAGGAGGGTGGCCCGCACGTCGGCCAGGGCCGTCGGGGCCATCGAGAGGCTCGTCGCGCCGAGGCCGACCAGGACCACGGCCAGCAGCGGATCCGCCGCCGCCTCGCCGCAGATGCCGACGGGCTTTCCGAGCTCGCGTCCGGCGCGACCGGTGGTGCCGATGAGACCCAGCACCGCGGGGTGCCACGGGTCCTGGAAACCGGCGACCGAGCCGAGCAGGCGGTCGGCGGCCAGGGTGTACTGGGTCAGATCGTTCGTCCCGATCGAGGCGAAGTCGGCGTGCTTCAGCACCCGATCGGCGAGCAGGGCCGACGAGGGCACCTCGACCATGACGCCGGCGGTCTTGATGCCGAACTCGCGGGCGAGCTCCACGAAGTAGATCGTCTCCTCGACGGTGGCGACCATGGGTGCCATGACCCACAGGTCGGCGGGCTCACCGGATGCGGCGACCGCCGCATCCGCTTCGCTCAGCGCCGTCAGCTGCTCGCGCAGGATGTCCTCGTTCGCACGGAGGGCGCGCAACCCCCGGAGCCCGAGTGCCGGGTTCTCCTCGTGTGCGTCGTTGAGGAACGCGAGCGGCTTGTCGGCGCCCGCATCCAGGGCGCGGACGACGACCTTCTTGCCTCGGAACGCGGCGAGCAGGCGCGTGTACGACTCCTTCTGCTGCGCGACCGTGGGCGCGTTGGCGGAGCTGAGGAAGAGGAACTCGGTGCGGAACAGGCCGACGCCCTCGGCGCCCAGAGCGACGGCCTCGGCGGCGCCCTCGGGGTTGCCCAGGTTGGCCAGAAGGGGCACCGCGGTGCCGTCGGAGAGCGCACCGGGCGTGATCGGCGCGGAGGCCGCCGCGGCGCGCGCATCGGCGCGGTTCTGCGCGCGACGCAGTTCCTCCTCGCTCGGGTGGGTGGTCACGATGCCCGCAGCGGCGTCCACGATGACGACCTGGTCGTCGACGAGGTCTGCGGCGCCGGCAGCACCCACGATCGCCACGATGCCCTTCTCGCGGGCCAGGATCGCGGTGTGCGAGGTGGGGCCGCCTTCACTCGTGACGAGCGCGAGCACCTGGTCGAGATCCAGCAGAGCGGTGTCGGCGGGAGCGAGGTCGGTGGCGACCAGCACGTAGGGATGACCCGGCTCGGGGAGGCCGGGAGCCGCGACCCCCTGCAGCCGCGCGATCACGCGCTGAGCGACGTCGTCGAGGTCCGCTGCGCGCTCGCCGAGGTAGCCGCCGACGGCGACGAGGGTGTCGCGGAAGCTCGCGAAGGCGTCGTAGACGGCTCGCTCTGCGGTGGCGCCGGCGGCGAGTCGCGTGTCGACCTCGGACTCCAGTGCCGGGTCCTCCGCCATCATCGCCTGGGCTTCGAGGACGTCCTGTGCCGCGCCGCCCGCGGTGGCGCCGCGCTGCTCGAGCTCACGCGCGACGGCCGCGACGGCCTCGCGCACGCGGGCGGTCTCGGCCGCGACGTCGAGCGTCGAAGGCTCGTCCGCGGGTGCGGGAAGCGGTGCGGCCATGCGGGCGACGGGCCCCTGCGCGACACCGAGTCCGATGCCGACTCCGGGAATGGTGGTGCTCATGATGTGTCTCCTCAGGCGGCGTCGTGGTCGGTGGTCAGCAGGTCGGCGAGACGGTCGAGGATGGCCTCGGCGTCGCCGCCGTCCACGGTCAGGGTCACGTAGTCGCCGTAGTCCAGTCCGAGCGAGATGACGCCCAGGATGCTGGCGGCGTTCGTCGCCGCGCCCGAGTCCTTCGCGATCGTGACCGGGACTCCCGCATCCTTGGCCGCCTGGGCGAAGAGCTTCGCGGGGCGGGCGTGCAGGCCGTGCGACGAGCCGATGCGCACGGTACGGGTTGCGAGGGACATGTGGGTGCCTTTCCTTCTCAGGCCGTGGGGCCGGGGAGCGACGCTGTCTGGTTCGTGATCAGGTCGAGCGTTCGCCGACCGTCTCGGTCCGTGAAGATGTCCTCGGGCAGGACGATCACGGAGACTCCGTGGCGCGCCGCATCCTCGCGGATGCTGTCCGCCACCTGGGTCAGGTGCGGTCCGATGAGCACGAGCTCCGCCTCGCCGATCCGCGCCGCCAACGCGGCGTGCGGTACGGCTTCGGCTTGGAGATCGAGCCCGGCGGACACCGCCGCTCGCTGCAGCCGCTGTGCCACGAATGTGCTCGACGCACCAGCGCCGCACACCACCAGGATCCTCATCGACCCGCCTCCTTCCTCTCCATCCTGTGAACCGGCCGAGAGCGCAGCAACCAGAGGTTCTTCCGCCCCGAGCGGAAATCGCCGCGGCAGGGTGGGCCGGGCCCGCCGGCCGCGTGGTGGAATGGAGTGCCGGTGCCAGCCGGGATCTCGGAGGGTGACGTGACGCGAGCGCGACAGGACAGGGTGCTGGGCATCCTGGTCCGCGAGCGTGATTGGATCACCGCCGGCACCCTCGCCGACCTGCTCGGCGTGACGCCGCGCAGCATCCGCAGCTATGTCACCGCGCTGAACGCGCGTGCCGCCGGTGCCGTCGAATCGGGTCCGCTGGGCTACCGCGCCGGCGCCGAGGCGGCCGTCACACTGCGCGATCACCCGACGGATGCGGGAACTCCGCGCGACCGACTCCACACGATCGTGCGGGCGCTGCTCGCCGGCGACGAGGGCATCGACGTCTTCGAGACGGCCGACCGGCTCTTCGTCAGCCCCGCCACGCTCGAGTCCGATCTCGCCCGGGTGCGGGGGCTCTTGGGAGGCACCGAGCTGGTGCTGGAGCGCTCCGCGTCCCGTGCGCGGCTCGTCGGTTCCGAAGCCGCACAGCGCCGGCTCCTCAGCCGCCTCGTGCACGACGAGATGGACGAGGGAGCCTTCGACCTCTCGGCGCTGCGGCGCACCCTGGGCGAGGAGTCGGTCGCGCCGCGCGCGTTCGGCCAGTTCAAGGCGGAGCTCGTCGCTCGGTTGAGCGAGCTGGGCTACTACGTGAACGAGTTCGGCATCGCCGATGTGCTGATGCACATCGCAATCTCGGCCGATCGGGTCTCGCTCGGCCGCGCGCTGGACGAGGCGGCGACCACGCCGACCGATGCCCAGGCGGCGATCGCCCGGGTCATCGACGAGCTCGCCCAGGAGCATCTGGGCGTGCGCCTGGGTACGGGAGACACGATCCACCTCGCGACGATCGTGCTGACGCGCATCGTCGCCCCCGGTGCGGCCGATTCGGCGCGGACGCCGCTGGACGCCGAGGTGGAGCAGGTGGTGAGCGAGGTGGTGGCGGAGGCTGCATCCGAGTTCCTCGTCGACATCCTCGCGCCCGAGTTCGTGCAGCGTCTCAGCCTGCACGTGCAGAACCTGCGGCTTCGCGCCCGGGAGAACGCGTGGTCGCGGAACCCCCTGACCCGCTCGCTGAAGTCGACGTATCCGATGATCTTCGATGTCGCCGTCTATATCGCGAGCCGACTGCAGGAACGCCTCGACATCCCGTTGTTGGACGACGAGATCGCCTACATCGCGATGCACGTCGGCGGGCAGCTCGAGCGCAGCCGTCGATCCGACAATCTGTTGACCGCGACCATCGTCTGCCCGGGTTACTACGAGCTCCACGAGCTGCTGCGCTCGAGCGTGGACCGCTCGCTCGGACAGGCCATCGAGGTCGTCGACGTCGAGACGCGGGTCGACCCCGACTGGGCGGCGATCGACACCGACCTCGTGTTGACGACGATCGATGCGCCCGTGTCGGGGGAGCGCTTCGTGCGGATCCAGCCGTTCCTGACCCCCAGCGACATCGAGCGCGTGCAGGCCGTCGCCGGCCGCATCCGCCGTGGACGCCGCCTCGCGCGGCTGCGTGCCGAGCTCGAGCGCTACTTCGATGCGGCATCGTTCGTGCGCGGTCTCGACGCGTCGCACGGCGAGGAGGGCGCCATCCGCCAGCTCGGCGGAATGCTGGTGGAACGCGGCATCATCGACGCGGACTACGTCGAGCGGGCCATCGAACGCGAGCACCTGTCATCGACGGCGTTCACCGACGCCCTCGCGGTACCGCATGCGATCGGGATGACCGCGGTGCGTACGGCCATCGCGATCGGTATCGCCGACCCGCCGATGCCGTGGGGGGACTCCCGGGTGCAGGTCGTCGCGCTCGCGGCGTTCTCCGAGACCGATCGCGAAGCCTTCCAGACCGTGTTCGAGCAGTTCGTCGAGGTGTTCAGCGAGCGCGATTCCGTGCAGCGCATCGTGCGCCGCGGCACTGACTTCTCCGCCTTCCTCGACGAGCTCGTCGCCGTCATCGACGGCTGAGCCCTGCGCCGCGCTCGCGTTCGCCTGCCGCCCCGCCTGCGCGCCGCGCGCGGGTTCGCCTGCCGCCCCGCCCGCGTCCGGCGCGCGGGTTCGCCTACACCGACCCGCCCCGCCCCGCCTGCGCGCCCCTGCGCGCGACTCCTGGCGCGGTCCTGCGTGTGGCTCCTGGTGTGGTCCTGCGTGTCTCAATCGTTCACGTATCGGGGGCTATTCGCGTGAACGATTGAGACACGGATGGGGGTGCGGGTGCTGCGTGTCTCATGGGTGCACGTTCGGCGCGTCCCTGGCGTGAACGGTTGAGACACGGATGCAGGTGGGGCGCTGCGTGGTGTGGGCCCCGGGGGTGCGTGTCTCAATCGTTCAGGTTTCCGGGGCGATTCGCGTGAACGGTTGAGACACGGATGCGGCGACGGCGGACACGGCGACGGCGGACACGGCGACGAGCGGACGAGGGGCGCGGCGACGAGCGCGGGCCGCGGCGGCGGGGTGCGAGAGGCAGAGGCGGCGGGTCAGCGATTGCGGAGGCGGGCGGTCAGGGCGGCGCGGACCGTCGGCCACTCGCCGTCGATGATCGAGAAGACGACGGTGTCGCGGATCGTGCCGTCGGCCCACACCGTGTGGTTGCGCAGCACGCCGTCCTGCTTGGCGCCGAGCCGGGCGATCGCCGCGCGGGACTGATGGTTGTGCCAATGGGTGCGGAACTCGACCGCGCCGCATCCGAGCACGTCGAAGGCGCGCTCGAGCAACAGGAGCTTCGCGGCCGGGTTGATGCCGACACCTTGGGAGGCGCGCCCGATCCACGTCGAGCCGATCTCGAGCCGACGGTTGGCCTCGTCGAGGTTGAGGTAGGTCGTCATGCCCACGGCGCGGCCGTCCCGCACGGAGACGATCGCCCACGGGGCGACCAGGCCCGCGCGCTGCCGTTCGAGACGACTGTCGATCTCGTCCCGCATGCAGTCCGGCGAAGGGATGCGGGTGTACCAGGTGCGCCAGAGTTCGTCGACCGCGACGGCCGCCGCGAGGTCGTCCGCGTGCTGGGGCCCCAGCTGCTCGAGACGCACGTGGGCGTTCTCGAGCAGCGGGGCATCGGACCAGTCGCTCACGAACGGGCGTCCAGCAGCTCCCGCACTCCGTCGCTCAGAGCGGCGATGCGTTCGGCCGCATCCGTCGCCGAATCCGCGCGGACGTCGAGATACGCCTTCAGCTTGGGCTCCGTGCCCGAGGGGCGCACGATCACGCGCGAGCCGCCCTTCAGCGTGTAGCGAAGCACGTCGCTCGGCGGGAGCGCCTCGGAGCCCTCACTGAGGTCCTCGACCGCCTTCACCTTCACGTCGCCGATGCGCGCGGGAGGATCCGCCCGCAGACTCGACATGATCGTGCCGATGATGGCGAGATCCTGCACCCGCACCGAGATCTGATCGCTCGCGAAGAACCCGAACGTCCGGTCGAACTCATCGAGCAGATCCTGCAGCGTCTTGCCGGCAGCGCGGGCCTCGCTCGCGAGCTCCAGCGCCGCCACGGCGGCCGAGATGCCGTCCTTGTCGCGCACGGTCTCGGGGTTCACGAGGTACCCGAGCGCCTCCTCGAAACCGAAGATCAGGCCCGGTGCGCGCGAGATCCACTTGAAGCCGGTGAGGGTCGCGCCGAAGCCCAGGCCGTAGTGCTCGGCGACGGTCTGCAATCCGGGGGAGGAGACGAGCGAGCAGGCGAGCGTTCCGGAGGCGCCGGCCTCGGCAGCGTTGCGCGCCGCGCGCCAGCCGAGCAGCAGCCCGATCTGGTTGCCCGTCAGACGGCGCCAGCCGCCCTCGGCATTCGCGTCGGGCACCGCCACCGCAAGGCGGTCCGCGTCGGGATCATTGGCGATGATGAGCTCGGCATCCGCCTCCCGCGCCGTCTGGAAGGCGAGATCCATCGCGCCGGGCTCTTCCGGGTTCGGGAAGGCGACGGTCGGGAAGCGCCCGTCCGGCTCTGCCTGCGCGGCCACCTGAACGGGTTCGGGGTACCCGGCCGCGGCGACGATGCGACCCAGAGTCTCGCCGCCCACGCCGTGCATCGCGGTGTAGACCCAGCGCAACCCTTCGGCGCCGGCGGGCGCGGGGCCGACGGCGGCCGTGGCCGAGACATACGCCTCGACGACCTCCTCGGATGCGGTGAGGTATCCCAGCGAGCGGGGAATCTCGCTCGCGGAGACCTCCGTCGCGATGCGGGAGATCTGCGCCGCGATCTCGCCGTCGGCCGGTGGCACGATCTGAGACCCGTCGTCCGCTCCGCCGAGGTACACCTTGTAGCCGTTGTCGTTCGGCGGGTTGTGGCTCGCCGTGACCATGACGCCCGCATCCGCCTTCAGATGACGGACCGCGAACGCGAGGACCGGTGTGGGCAGGAGCCTCGGCAGCAGCACGGCGTCGAGCCCAGCGCCGGCGAAGATCTCCGCCGAGTCTCGGGCGAACACATCGGAGTTGCGGCGTCCGTCGTAGCCCACCACCACGCGGGGCGTGTGACCGGCGGGCGCGTTCGCTGCGAGGTAGGCGGCCAGGCCCGCGGCCGCCTGGGCGACGAGGACCCGGTTCATGCGGTTGCTGCCCGCTCCGAGCTCGCCGCGGAGTCCGGCGGTTCCGAAGGCGAGGCGTGCGCCGAAACGGTCCTGCAGCTCAGCGAGAGCGGACGCGTCGCCCGCATCCGCCGCCGTGAGGATGTCGGTGAGCTCGGTGCGCGTCTCAGGATCGGGGTCCTGCGCGAGCCACGCGCGGGCGGCCTCGAGGACCACGCTCACAGCTGGCCGATCACGCGGGCGAGGAGGTCGGAGATGACCGGCTCCGCCTCACGGCCGGCCTCGATGACCTCGGCGTGGCTGAGCGGGGTGGGGGAGATGCCCGCGGCGAGGTTGGTGATGAGCGAGAAGCCCAGCACCTCCATCCCGGCCTGGCGGGCGGCGATCGCCTCGAGCGCGGTCGACATGCCGACGATGTGGCCGCCGATGATCTTGGCCATCTGCACCTCTGCCGGCGTCTCGTACTGCGGCCCGCGGAACTGGCAGTAGACGCCCTCGTCCAGGCTCGCATCGACGGTGCGCGCGAGGTCACGCAGGCGCGTGGAGTAGAGGTCGGTGAGGTCGATGAAGGTCGCGCCCTCGAGCGGCGAGTCCGCGGTCAGGTTGATGTGGTCGCTGATAAGCACGGGCGTTCCCGGCTTCCAGTGCTCCTTGATGCCGCCGGCGCCGTTGGTGAGCACCATGGTGCGGGCGCCGGTCGCGGCCGCCGTGCGCACGCTGTGCACGACGCGGCGGGTCCCGTGGCCCTCGTAGTAGTGCGTGCGCGCGCCGATGACCAGCACATGCTTGCCCGAAGGCGTCCGGACGCTCCGGAGCGTCCCGACGTGGCCCTCCAGCGCCGGCTTGCTGAAGCCCGTGACCTCCGGCGCATCGATCGTCGCGACGGTCTCACCGATGAGATCCGCGGCCTTGCCCCAGCCGCTGCCGAGCGTGAGGGCGATGTCGTGCTGGGCGACGCCGGTGAGGCGTGCGATGTCGTCGGCGGCGCGGCGCGCGATCTCGAAGGGATCGGCTGCCGGGTCGTCGAGCGGGTTGAGGGGGGTCGTTGCCATGACCCCACCTTATGAACCCGAGGCCCCGCGGGCCACTTCGACGCCCGCCGCATCCGCCGATTCGTCGGCGCGCACTGTCGCGGGAGAGAATGAGCCCCATGTCTGCGAGCTTCGAGAGCGCCCAGCGCGTCGCGATCATCGGTGGTGGCCCGGGCGGCTACGAGGCGGCGCTGGCGGCGGCCCAGCTGGGAGCGGAGGTGACGCTCGTGGAACGCGCCGGCGTGGGCGGCTCGGCAGTCATCACGGACGTCGTTCCCTCGAAGTCCCTCATCGCGACGGCGGATGCGGCCGTCGCCATCGCCGGGGCGAGCGATCTGGGCGTGCAACTGTTCGCGAAGGACGGCACCGGAAAGCCCCTGCAGCCGCAGGTGGCCATCAACCTCGCCGCCGTGAACAAGCGGCTGCTCTCGCTCGCCCGTCAGCAGTCCGACGACATGCGCGCCTCGCTGGTGTCCGCCGGCGTCCGCATCATCTCGGGCCACGGCCGCCTCGACGGGCCCGGCGCCGTGGTCGCCTCCACCGGCCCCGGCGGCACGGACTTCGACCGGGTGGAGGCCGACACGCTCGTCGTCTCCGTCGGGGCCTCCCCGCGTCAGCTCGCCACGGCGAAGCCCGACGGCGAACGCATTCTCACGTGGACCCAGCTCTACGACATGAAGACCATCCCCGAGCACCTCATCGTGGTGGGCTCGGGCGTGACGGGTGCGGAGTTCGCCTCCGCCTACATGAACCTCGGCGCGAAGGTGACGCTCGTTTCCAGCCGTGACCAGGTGCTGCCCGGCGAGGATGCCGACGCCGCGGCGGTGCTCGAGAAGGTGTTCGCGCGCGGGGGCATGACGCTGCTGGCCAAGGCGCGTGCCGAGCGCGCCGAGAACACCGGCGACGGTGTCCGCGTGACCCTCGCCGACGGCCGCACGATCGAGGGCAGCCACTGTCTCATGGCCGTGGGGTCCATCCCGAACACGACGGGCATCGGTCTCGAGGAGGCCGGTGTCGAGACGACGGAGTCCGGCCACATCCGCGTCAACCGCGTCGCGCGCACCTCGGTGCCCAACATCTACGCGGCGGGGGACTGCACGACCTTCGTCCCGCTGGCCTCGGTCGCCGCGATGCAGGGGCGCACGGGCATCTTCCACGCGCTCGGAGACGTCGTCATCCCGCTCGAGCAGCGACGCATCGCCGCCAACATCTTCACCGCGCCCGAGATTGCGACGGTGGGGTGGCAGGAGAAGGACATCCGCGACGGCGCCATCAACGGCGTCGTGTGCAAGATGCCGCTCGCGGCCAACCCGCGGGCCAAGATGATGGGCATCAAGGACGGCTTCGTCAAGATCATCGCGCGCGAGGGCAGCGGAACGGTCATCGGCGGCACGATCGTCGGCCCGCGCGCATCCGATCTCATCTACCCGATCGCCATCGCGGTGGAGCGCCGTCTGACCGTCGACCAGGTGTCGCGCGTGTTCACGGTGTACCCCTCCCTGTCGGGATCCGTGACCGACGCGATGCGCGCCATGCACGTGATCGAGCCGGCCACCGAAGACGAGGACTGATCCGGATGCGGCGCCCCGCTGCTCCACCGCGCTCGCCGCATCCGGGCTCTGCTGCCCGGCCATGCGGGAGTGGCATCCCTTGGCCGCGCCACTTCTGCGCACCCGCTACAGAAAATGACAGTCGCAACTGCGCAAAAGTGGCGCATCTGCGCACATGCGACGCAACTCGGGCAGGCGGGGCGGCGGCCCGCGCGGGTCAGTTGATGGTGAGGGCTGGTGCCCCGCGGAGACCGTCGTGCCGGCGGCGGCGTTGATCGCCCCGACCACGCCGTCCTTGTGAGCCTGGATGGGCTGCTCCATCTTCATCGCCTCGAGGACCACGACGAGGTCGCCCTTGACGACCTGCTGGCCCTCCGAGACGGCGACCTTGACGATCGTGGCCTGCATCGGCGCCTTGACGGCATCGCCCGAGGCGCCCGCGTTGGCGGTCGTCTGGTGCGAGCGGCGCGAGGGCGGCACGGCCGCGGGGCGACCGGTCTGCGCGGGCGCGGCGGCGATCCGGTCGGGCAGGCTCACCTCGAGCCGCTTGCCGCCGACCTCGACCACGACCGTGTGGCGCTGCTCGGGCTGCGCGATGTCGCTGAGCTCGCCGTCCCATGCGGGGATCTCGTTCACGTACTCGGTCTCGATCCAGCGCGTGTAGACGCCGAAGACGCCGTCTTCGGCGGTGAACGCCGGCTGACGCACGACGTCGCGATGGAAGGGGATGACCGTGGGCAGGCCGGCGACCTCGAACTCGTCGAGGGCGCGACGGGCGCGGGCGAGCGCCTCCGCGCGGTCGCGGCCGGTCACGATGAGCTTCGCCAGGAGCGAGTCGAACGCGCCCGAGACGACATCGCCGGCGGTGACGCCCGAATCGAGACGGATGCCGGGGCCGCCGAAGGTCTTGAAGACCTTCACGGGGCCGGGCTGCGGCAGGAACCCGCGACCCGGGTCTTCCCCGTTGATGCGGAACTCGATCGAGTGGCCGATGGGAGCCGGGTCGTCGTAGCCGATCAGCTCGCCTTCGGCGATGCGGAACTGCTCGCGGACGAGGTCGATCCCGGTGACCTCCTCGGACACCGTGTGCTCCACCTGCAGGCGCGTGTTGACCTCGAGGAAGGAGATCGTCCCGTCTGCGCCGATGAGGAACTCGCAGGTGCCGGCACCGAGGTAGCCGACCTCGCGCAGGATGGCCTTGGAGGATTCGTAGAGGATGCGGTTCTGCTCCTCGGTCAGGAACGGCGCCGGCGCCTCCTCGACGAGCTTCTGGTGACGGCGCTGCAGCGAGCAGTCGCGCGTGGAGATCACGACGACGTTGCCGGCGGCATCCGCCAGGCACTGCGTCTCGACGTGACGCGGCTTGTCGAGGTACTTCTCGACGAAGCACTCGCCACGGCCGAAGGCGGTGATCGCCTCGCGGGTGGCGGACTCGAAGAGCTCCGCGACCTCGTCGAGTTCGCGCGCGACCTTGAGGCCTCGGCCGCCGCCGCCGTAGGCGGCCTTGATGGCGATGGGCAGTCCGTACTGCTGGGCGAAGGCGACGACCTCGTCGGCGCCCGAGACGGGCCCCGGCGTTCCGGGGGCCAGCGGTGCGCCGACCTTCTCGGCCACGTGGCGGGCGGTGACCTTATCGCCGAGCGCTTCGATCGCGTCGGGCGATGGGCCGATCCAGGTGGCGCCGGCGCCGATCACCGCGCGGGCGAAGTCCGCGTTCTCGGCGAGGAAGCCGTAGCCGGGGTGTACGGCGTCGGCTCCAGCGCGCCGCAGGACCGAGAGGATCTTCTCGATCGACAGGTACGTCTCGGCGCCCGTGGTGCCCTCGAGCGCGTACGCCTCGTCGGCGAGACGCACGTGCAGCGCATCCCGATCCTGGTCGGCGTAGACCGCGACGGACGCGATTCCGGCGTCACGGGCGGCGCGGATGATGCGTACGGCGATCTCGCCGCGGTTCGCGATGAGGACCTTGGCGATGCGAGGCATGAGTGCCAGCCTAGCGAGAGCTCGCCGGGTCTTTTTGACCGAACTCCACAAGAACAAATAAATCTGTTCGGGAGAACCTACAACAGTCCCGACGCGGGTTCAGTCGCTGGAGGGTCCCCACAGATCGGTCCACACCACGCCGAGCTCGCGGCACAGGGCCCGCAGCGTGGACAGCGACATTCCGACGACCGTTGACGGGTCGCCCTCGACGCGCGTGATGAAGGGGCCGCCGAGGCTGTCGACGGTGAAGGCGCCGGCGACGAGCAGCGGCTCGCCCGTCGCGACGTAGGCGGCGATCTCCGCATCCGTGACGTCCGCGGCGAAGCTCACCGACGCGGCGGCGACGGCGTGCGCCTCGACGGGAGCTGCGCCGGGGGCGAGCCGGATCACGCTGTGTCCGGAATGCAGCACTCCGGTGCGGCCGCGCATGTCGCGCCACCGGGCCGTCGCGACGTCGGGCGTGTAGGGCTTGCCGAGGATCTCGCCGTCGAGCTCGAACATCGAGTCGCCGCCGATCACGAGGCCGTCGAAGTCCTCCCCGTCCTCCTCGAGAGCCGCCACCACCGCCGCGGCCTTGCGCCGCGCGAGCAGCAGCACGTGCTCGGCGGGGGTGAGTGTGCGCCCTTCTGCGGCCTCGACGGCCGCGATCACCGCCTCCTCATCGACGTCGGGAGCAGCGGTACGCGGTTCGATGCCCGCCTGGCGCAGCAGCATGAGACGGGCGGGCGATGTCGAAGCGAGGAGCACGCGCATCCCTCCACGGTAGACGCTCGCCGCCCGCGGGCCTCGGCGGAGAGCGCTCCCGGGCGGGCGTGTGCGAAGCTCGAAGGATGGATGCCGGAACGCACCTCGAGCTCGAGATCACCGACGTCGCCCACGGCGGCGTCTTCGTCGGCCGGTACGGTGACGAGCGGCGTGTCGTGTTCGTGCCGGACACCCTGCCGGGTGAGCGCGTGCGGGTGCGCCTGACCGATACGTCCAAGAGATCCTTCTGGCGGGCGGAGGTCGTCGAGGTCCTCGACGCATCGCCGCACCGGCAGCCGCACGTCTGGGCGCAGGCAGATCTGTCGATGCCCGCCGAGCACCGGCCCGGAGGCGCGGACTTCGGCCACATCGTCCTCCCGGAACAGCGGGCCCTCAAGCTCCGCGTCCTCGAGGATGCCCTGGCGCGCATCGGACGGCTGTCGCTTACCGCCACGATGGAGCCGGCTCATCCGAGTGCGGCCGGCGACGCCGAGAGCGCGGACGGCACGGGATGGCGCACGCGGGTGAGCCTGCACGTCGATGCGGAGGGGAACATCGGTCCCTTCGGCGCGCGCAGTCACCGCGTCGTCCCCGTTCGGGACCTGCCGTTGGCGACCGCGGCCATCGCGGAGGCGGCGGCGGGGCTGTCGGGTGCGCGGCCGGGGCGCGTGGATCTCGTCCAGCCCGCCGACGGCCGGGTGCGGGTGATCGCTCGACCCGAGGCGCGCCCGCGGCGAGCGCCGCGCGCCGAGGTCGTCACCGAGCGGGTGGGCGAGCGCGCGTTCCGCGTGGATGCGGGCGGGTTCTGGCAGGTGCACCGCCTGGCGGCGAGCACCCTGACGACGCTCGTCAGCGACGCGCTCCACGATGTCGGCGTCGACCCGGAGGGGTGGCACCTGGACCTGTACGGCGGCGTCGGGCTGCTCGCGGCGGCGATCGGGGATGTCGCAGGGCCCTCCGCGCGCATCACGAGCGTGGAGTCCAACGCGCGCGCGACCGAGCACGCGGGACACAACCTGGCGCAGTGGGTGGGGGCGAGGGCCGAGACCTCGCGCGTGGAGCGCTGGGTGGCCGAGCTCGCCGACAACGCGAGCATCGATCAGCGCGCGAGACTCGCGCGAGGCGTCGTCGTGCTCGACCCGCCCCGTTCGGGCGCCGGGAAAGACACCGCGCGCGCGATCGCCGGCCTCGAGCCGGCCGCCATCGTCTACGTCGCGTGCGACCCGGTGGCTCTCGCCCGAGACCTCGCGGAGTTCCGTCTGCACGGGTACGAGGCTCAGACGGTGCGCGCTGTCGACCTGTTCCCGCACTCCCACCACGTCGAAGCGGTCGCCGCCCTTCGGCGAACGGGCGCACGGCTAGCATGAGCGCATGACGCGCGTCGCCTTCATCGACGACCACGAGTCGGTGCGGCTCGGGGTGGAGGCCGCCTGCGCGCGGACCGGCACGACCGATGTCGTCTACTCGGGAGCATCCGTCACCTCCTACCTCGCGTGGCGTGCGGACGGCGGCGAGCAGGCGGATGTCGTGGTGCTGGATCTCACGCTCGGGGACGGCACCACGGTCACCGAGAACGTCACCCGGCTGACGGAAGACGGCTCGGCGGTGATCATCTACAGCGTCGCCGATCGGCCCGCATCCGTGCGCGAAGCCCTGCTCGCGGGGGCTGCAGGCGTCATCAGCAAGGCCTCGCCGATCTCGGACGTCGTGGGAGCGATCGCGACGGTGGCCAGAGGAGACGTGCTGAACACCGTCGAGTGGGCCAGTGCGATCGAGGGAGACCGCGCCTTCGCCGACGCCCAGCTGTCGACGCGCGAACGCGAGGTGCTCAAGCTGTACGCCGCGGGACTCCCGCTGAAGATCGTGGCCGATCGGCTGGGCATCGCCTTCTCGACGGCGAAGGAGAACATCACGCGCATCCGCGTGAAGTACGTGGAGGTCGGCAGACCCGCCCCCACCAAGGTCGACTTGCTGCGGCGCGCGCTGGAGGACGGACTGCTCACGGAGCAGTCCGCGGGCGCCCATGACCGATAGCCGACCGTTACGCGTCCTCCGGGACGAGCTCGAGAGCACCGGCATCCCCGGCATCGCCTCGTTCACGCGGGAGCGCGTCGAGCGCGTGATGGCCGTGTCGGTGGCGCTCGCGTTCGGGGCGCTCGGTGCGCAGGCGTTCTTCGCAGCCCTGGGCTCGCAGGACGTCCGGGACGGGTGGGGGCTCGCCCTCATGCTCGTGGTCTTCGTCCCCTTCGTGGTGATGGAGATCACGTTCTTCAGCGGTCGCTTCACGCTCTTCGGCGGCCGCTTCTTCGTCGTGGCCTACACGGTCGCCCTCGCCGTCTGGCCGTGGGCGACGGCCGGGTCCGAGACGGCGATCACGTATCAGCCGTGGATCTACTTCCTGGTGACCGTCGCCACGGTGGCGAGCGTCATCGTGTTCCCCCGGCCCGCGCACGTCGCGATCACCGTGCTCCTGCCCTTCGCCTACGGACTCGTCCGGATGATCGAGCTGCGCTTCGTGGCCGATGCGTGGATCGCGGTGTCGTTGGACACCTCGTTCTCGCTCATCCTGGGCAGCGTCCTGATGATGCTCGCGTGGACCTTTCGCACCGCGTCCTCGACGATCGACGAGCGGCGACTGCGTGCCGTGAGCTCGTACGCGCAAGCCGCCGCCGTGAACGCGACGGAACGCGAGCGCGTCGCGGTGGCCGCGCTCATGCACGACAGTGTGCTGGCGGCGCTGCTGGCCGCGGAGCGCGCTCGCACGCCTCGGGAGAGCGACCTTGCGGTGTCCATGGCGCGCGAGGCGCTGACCCGGCTGGCCAACACCGACCGTGACGTGGGCGAAGGCAGCGATGCGCCCGTGCCGGCCGAGGCGATCGTGGCCGACATCCGCCGGACGATCGACGACGCGCAGTGCCCGGCCGAACTCGTCGTCGATCTCGACCCCGACACCCCTGAAGTGCCCGGTCGGGTCGCCCGCGCGCTGGCGCTCGCCGCAGCCCAAGCCATCTCCAACGCGGTGGAGCACGCCGCGGGCGCGGGGCTGGAGGTGCGCGTGAGCGGAAGCGCGGAACCCGGTCGCGTCGTCATCGTCGTCTCCGACCGCGGCCCCGGTTTCGACATCGACGAGGTGCCGGCCGATCGGCTCGGGATCCGCGCCTCCATCCTGGCTCGCGTGAGCGCGTTCGGCGGGAGTGCCGAGGTGGTCTCCTCCAAGGAAGGCACCCAGGTGACGATGACATGGCGGGCGGTGCGCTCGTGATCAGCATCCGGTTCGTCGTCATGATGCTCGGTGTCGCCTTCACCGGCTTCCTCGTCGCGCGCGCCTCCTGGATCACCGGTCCGGTCCGCGAGCCGCTGCTGCTGTGGACGGCGCTCATCCTCTTCCTCGTCGTGGCCTGGTTCTGCATCTTCTGGGGGATGACCTCGGGGCTGCGCACGCGCAGCCAGGAGATCACCGTCGCCCGGGGCAGCGACCGGCTGCCGATGTGGCTGTGCGTGGCGGCGCTCCTGGTCTCCATGGTGCTGCCGCCGCTCATCTCCGCGGCGATTCCGCCCGAGGCGCGCACGGAGCAGTACGCCACCTGGTACATCGGAGGACTCGGCGCGCTCATGACGATCCTCGTCATCCGCCGCCGGCCATGGGCGGCGTGGAGCGGCACCGCCGTGCTCGCGGGATGGTCGATGGTGCTCCTCGGACCGATCCCCGCGCTCGGTCTCGGACTGGTGGGTTCAGTGGTCTGGGTCACCGGAGCCCACTTCTTCACGTTCGCGCTGGACCGCGCGGCGCGCGACACCGAAAGGCTCGGCGAACTGCAGCGCACCGCATCGGCGGTGCAAGCGGCGCAGGGTTCCCAGCAGCGGGAGCGTCGCATCCAGGTGCAGCGCGCTCTGGCGGTCGCCGGTCCCGTCCTGGCGCGCACGATCGCGACGGGCGGTCGCCTCTCGGAGGACGAGCGCACCGATGCCCGCATCGCCGAAGGGCGGCTGCGCGATGAACTGCGCGGGCCGCGCCTGCTGGACGCCGACGTACGCGCGGCGCTGGATGCGGCGCGCCGACGCGGTGCGATGGTCACCATGTTCGACGAGGGTGGCCTCGACGGTCTCGCCGAGGAGCAGCTGCACGTCATCCGCGCCGAGCTCGCGCAGACACTGCGCTCGGCGCGATCCGAACGTCTCTACATCCGCACGTCGCCCGATGATCGGGTCGCTGTCACCGTCGTCGGGCGCGCCTCCTCGACGCTCGGTCTGTCCGACGAGGACAGCGTCGATCTCTGGCGCGAGATCGAGCACCCGGCGAGCTGAGGTCCGTGATCCAGCAGTCGGCTGCGCACGCGCACCGGCAAAAGGAAAGGAGACGAGGGGCGGCGAGTCGCTCGCCCCTCGTCTCCGGGCGAGTGGTTACCCGAAAACCACCCGCAAGATCGAACCCGGTTGGTGCACCCTGACGGTCAACGGGCCGATCGAACGCGAAGATGCGTTCCAGCTCCTCCAGTATGCGAAAGCCGTGCGAGCAGTGTCTGTAGGTACTTTGGGGGACACCTGCGACGCTGCCCCTGCGGCGCGGCTCAGCCGCTGAATCCGCCCCATCCGACGTCGCGCCGCAGCGGCTGACGCAGCCCGCGCTGCGACAGCGACCACGCGGAGCGTCGGGCAGGCTCCGCGGCCACCGCACCCTGCTCCTCCTGCCGGTAGGCGGCGGCGACCACAGCGATCGCCGCGGCGAGCTCGACGTCGTCGGGGTTCCCCCTGCGCACCTCGATGCGCAGTGCGTCGCCGGGTTCCTCGAGGGTCATAGCGGGATGTTCCCGTGCTTCTTGGGCGGCAGGCTGGCGCGCTTGCCGCGCAGGGAGCGCAGCGCCTTGGCGATCGCGACGCGGGTCTGAGCCGGTTCGATGATCCCGTCCAGCTCGCCGCGCTCCGCCGCGAGGAAGGGCGATGCCACGTTGTAGGTGTACTCGTTCGCGAGGCGCGTGCGCACCGCGGCGACATCCTCGCCGGCCTCCTCGGCCCGCTTGATCTCGCCTCGATAGAGGATGTTGACCGCTCCCTGCCCGCCCATGACGGCGATCTCCGCGGTGGGCCAGGCGAGGTTGACGTCGGCTCCGAGCTGCTTGGAGCCCATCACGATGTAGGCGCCGCCGTAGGCCTTGCGCAGGATCACGGTGACGAGGGGGACCGTCGCCTCGGCGTATGCGTAGAGCAGCTTCGCGCCGCGGCGGATGACGCCCGTCCACTCCTGGTCGGTGCCCGGCAGATAGCCCGGGACATCCACGAGTGTGACGATCGGGATCGAGAACGCGTCGCAGAACCGCACGAAGCGGCTCGCCTTCTCGCCCGCATCGATGTTGAGCGTGCCCGCCATCTGCGAGGGCTGGTTGGCGATCACGCCGACCGTGCGGCCCTCGACGCGGCCGAAGCCGATCACGATGTTCGGCGCGAACAGGGGCTGGACCTCGAGGAACTCGCCGTCATCCACCACGTGCTCGATGACCTGGTGGATGTCGTAGGGCTGGTTCGGGGAGTCGGGGATGACCGTGTTGAGTGCGCGGTCGGCATCCGTCGTCTCGAACTCGAAGACGCCCTCGTAGCCCGGCACCTCCGACATGTTGTTGTCGGGAAGGAAGCCGATCAGCGTGCGGGCGTAGTCGATCGCGTCGTCCTCGTCGTCGGCGAGGTAGTGCGCGACTCCGGAGCGTGTGTTGTGCGTGAGGGCACCGCCCAGCTCCTCCATCCCGACGTCCTCGCCCGTGACGGTCTTGATGACGTCGGGGCCGGTGACGAACATCTGGCTCGTCTTGTCCACCATGATGACGAAGTCGGTGAGTGCGGGGGAGTACACGGCCCCACCGGCCGCCGGGCCCATGATGAGCGAGATCTGCGGGATCACGCCGGAGGCAGCGGTGTTCAGTCGGAAGATCTCGCCGTACTTGCCCAGCGCCACGACGCCCTCCTGGATGCGGGCGCCGCCCGAGTCCAGGATGCCGATGCAGGGGCAGCCCGCCCGCAGCGCGAACTCCATGATCTTGATGATCTTGTCTCCCGCCACCTCGCCGAGCGAGCCGCCGAAGGTGGAGAAATCCTGCGCGTACACGGCGACGGTGCGGCCGTGGATGGTGCCGGTGCCGATCACGACGGAGTCGCCGTACGGACGCGAGCGCTCCATCCCGAAGGCCGTCGTGCGGTGACGCACGTACTCGTCCATCTCCACGAAGCTGCCGTGATCGACGAGCAGCTCGATGCGCTCGCGCGCCGTGAGCTTGTCTTTCGCGTGCTGCTTGGTCTGGGCGTTCTTCTCGGCGTCGACGACCGCTTCCTGGTAGCGCTGGCGCAGGTCGGCGATCTTGCCGGCGGTGGTCGAGAGGTCGGGGCTGTCCGTCACGCGTTCCACCCTATCGGCGCCGTGTCCGCTGGCGTTGGAGGGTGTCGACAGGTGTGTACCGCATCCGCTGTCGTGTGTCTCCGATGTCGGCGCCGTGAGCTGCGAGGCTCCGCTGTCAACGGGGGAGCGCCATCCGGGCCCGCGAGTAGGGTGTGGCGCATGCCGATCCCCGCCGATGGATACCCGCTCGCCGCCGCCGTCAGCCCCCGGGTGCAGGTCGTCGAGACGACCGACTCGACGAACGCGGATGTCGTCGCCGCCGTCCTGGCGGACGACGCCGGGTGGCCGCACCTGTCCGTGTTGGTGACGACCGACCAGCGCCGCGGCCGCGGGCGGCTGGATCGTACCTGGGTGACACCGGCGGGCACGGCTCTCGCGGTCTCGGTCGTGGTGCGCGTGGGCGCTCTGCCGGTACACGCGCGGGGATGGATCCCCCTCGTCGCGGGCGTCGCGATGACGCGCGCGATCGCCGCGCAGCTGCGCGGCATCCCGCAGGCGGTGGGGCTCAAATGGCCCAACGACGTGCTCGTCGAGGGGCAGAAGATCTGCGGCATCCTGGCGGAGGCGGTGCCCGGCGAGTTCGACGCGGTCGTGGTGGGGGCGGGGGTGAACACGCGGATGCCACGGGTGGATCTGCCCGTGGCGACGGCGGTGTCTTTCGCCGCTCTGGGCCAGGAGGCCGATGAGGACCGTCTGCTGGCGGACTACCTGAAGGATCTCGACGAGCTGCTCTCGGCGCTCATCGCCGCGGACGGCGACGCCGTCGCGGCCGGTGTGCAGTCAGCCGTCGAGTCCACCTGCACGACTCTGGGCGGCGACGTCGCGGTGGCGCTGCCCGACGGCACCACGCTGGAAGGTCGTGCCGAGCGCATCGATGCCGAGGGGCGACTGGTCGTGTCCGCCGGTGGTGCAGAGGTGCCGGTGGCGGCGGGAGACGTCACGCACGTGCGCTGAGCGCCGCATCCGTCGCCTGGCGGCGGGCGTGTGAGCCGCGTGTACGCGGCGGCGCAGGGCACAATGGGAGCGTGACGCAGCCGACCGGATTCGGGGTCCGCCCGCCGACGCCCGCACCCGGTGTCGCGGCGCCGGAGCGTCGTATCGTGCGCACGCGGCGGCACGCCCGTCGACTCTTCTGGTGCGCGCTCGTGCTCATCGGGGTCGCCGGAGCCGTCGGATACTTCCTGGGCAACCTCCCGGCGCCGTTCGAGGACTGGATGCTGCTGTTAGCGGCCGGACTCGTCGTCCTGGTTCTCGTCGTCATCCCCTATCTCGCCTGGCTCTCGCACACGTACACCGTCACGACCCGTCGCGTCATCGAGCGCTCCGGCGCGTTCGGTCGCCGCTCGCGCGAGCTCAGCCACGTCCGCGGCTATCGCATCACGGTGCGCCGGGGTCCCCTGCAGCGGCTCTGGCGCACCGGGACGTTGATCCTCGACGACGGGGTGGACGAGCCTCTGGTGATCCGCCGCATCCCGCAGGCGCAGCTGGTGCACGAGGTGCTCGTCGACCAGGTCGAGGTCAACCAGATCCTCGCCCACCGCGATGCGCAGCCGCTTCCCGCGCCGCCCGGCGCCCCTGCCTGATCGGCCGTCGTCCCCGCGGCGCCCGCGGTCGGCGCCGGCGTGAGGAAGAATGGTCAGCATCCGGAAGGAGAATCATGGCGGTGCGCGTGGGAGTCGTGGGCGGCGGACAGCTCGCCCGGATGATGATCGCTCCGGCGGCGGAGCTCGGGCTCGAGATCCGGGTGCTGGCCGAGTCCGAGGGGATGAGCGCGGCGCTCGCCGCGACGGCGGTGGGCGACTACCGCGACCTGGAGACGGTGCGCGCCTTCGCCCGCGACGTGGATGTGCTGACCTTCGATCACGAGCACGTGCCGCAGGACGTGCTGCGCGCTCTCGTCGCCGACGGTGTCGCCGTGCATCCTGGTCCCGATGCGCTGCGGTTCGCGCAGGACAAGCTCGAGATGCGCGAGCGACTGGCGCAGCTCGGCATGCCCCAGCCCGACTGGGCGCGCGTGGAGAATGCCGATCAGCTGCAGGAGTTCCTCGACGACCACGGCCATCGTGCGGTCGTGAAGACGCCGCGCGGCGGCTACGACGGCAAGGGCGTGCGTGTGGTGTCGGCGGCGACCGAGGCGCAGGACTGGTTCACCGCCCTGGCAGAGGACGCCCGTGGCGGAGCCCTCCTGGTCGAGGAGCTCGTCGACTTCCGCCGCGAGCTCGCGCAGCAGGTCGCGCGGCGGCCCTCCGGCGAGATCGTCGCGTACCCGGTGGTCGAGACGGTCCAGCGCGACGGCGTCTGCGCCGAGGTCGTGGCACCCGCGCCCGGTGCGCAGGGCCGACTGTCCGCGGAGGCCGAGCGCATCGGCCTCGCGATCGCGGAGGGCCTCGGTGTCACCGGCATGCTGGCGGTGGAGCTCTTCGAGACCACGGACGAGCGACTGCTCGTCAACGAGCTCGCGATGCGCCCGCACAACAGCGGTCACTGGAGCCAGGACGGTGCCGTCACGAGCCAGTTCGAGCAGCACCTGCGTGCCGTGCTCGATCTGCCGCTGGGCGCTTCACGCGTGCGCGCGCCGTGGTCGGTGATGATCAACATCCTGGGCGGACCCGCCGAGGGGACGCTCGAGGACCGCTTCGACGCCGCCATGTCCGCGCATCCGGCTGCGAAGGTGCACACGTACGGCAAGGCACCCCGCCCGGGGCGCAAGGTCGGGCACGTGAACGTCGCCGGCGACGACCTCGACGACGTGGTCTACGAGGCGCGGGCCGCGGCCGCGCACTTCCTGGACTGACGGGTCCGACCTCGCGCGCCGTTGCGGTGATCTTCCAGTGACGCCGCCTAGCCTTGACGGGTGACCCGGCCGCTGCATTCTTCCGAGGCGCCCCTGGTCGGCGTCGTCATGGGCTCCGACTCGGATTGGCGTGTGATGAGCGAGGCTTCGGCCGCTCTCACCGAGTTCGAGATCCCGCACGAGGTCGAGGTCGTCTCGGCGCACCGCACGCCGCAGAAGCTGCACCGCTACGGCGTCGAGGCACGCTCGCGTGGGCTGCGGGTGATCATCGCCGGTGCCGGCGGCGCAGCGCACCTGCCCGGGATGCTCGCATCCGTCACTGCGCTGCCCGTCGTGGGTGTCCCGGTTCCGCTCGCGACGTTGGACGGACTGGACTCGCTGCTCAGCATCGTCCAGATGCCGGCTGGGATCCCCGTCGCGACCGTCTCCATCGGCGGAGCGCGCAACGCCGGACTCCTCGCGGCGCGGATCCTGGGCGCATCGGACGAGGGCATCGCCGAGCGCGTGGAGGCGTACGCACGTGAGCTCGAGCGGATCGTCGAGCAGAAGAACCAGCGGCTGAAGGATTCGTTGTGAGTGCGGTGAGCCCGCCTCGCCCCGGGCGGCGCCAGGCGGCCGCGCCCGTGGTGAACCCCTACCCGCTCCGATATCCGGACAGCTCGTCGCGCACCGTGATGACGCGTCGCGCGTGGTGGCTCGTGGTGCTGAACTTCCTGGTGCCGGGCTCCGCTCAGGCGCTGGCGGGCAACCGTCGGCTCGGACGGTTCGGCCTCGGCGCCACGCTGCTGCTGTGGGCGCTCGCCCTCATCTGCGCGGCGATCGCGCTGGTCGATCTCGGCACCTTCGTCGATCTCGCCACGGGTGCCTGGGTTCCGGGATGGCTCGCTCTCCTGCGCCCTGTGCCCATGCTGATCGTGCAGGGGATCCTGTTCCTCTACGCGGGACTGTGGATCGTCCTCACGATCGACACCCTCCGTCTCATCCGACTCGTGAAAGTCCAGCCCTGGGCGCGGCTCGCGACCTCGATCGTCGCCATCGGCGCCCTCGTGCTGTCCAGTGCGGGTGCGGTCTGGGCGTCGAACTCGGTCGGCGCCGCGCGCGACGCGCTCGGTGCGGTGTTCACCCAGACCGGCCCCGCCGTGGAACCCGTCGACGGGTACTACAACATCCTGCTGCTCGGCGCAGACAGCGGCGAAGGCCGCGACTCCATGCGTTTCGACAGCATCTCGGTCGTCTCGATCAACGCGGAGACCGGCGCGACCACGATCTTCGGAATCCCGCGCGACATGCCGAACTTCCCGTTCGCCCCGGGTCCGATGCAGGACAAGTACCCGAACGGCCACGAGTCGCACCCCAGCCCCACGTGCGGGTGGGGCAGCGGCATCAACCAGCTGCGCACCGAGGTCGAGGTCTGCCAGGACGGCAATTCGATCTATCCGGATGCGGTCGCCAACGGCTCCGAGCCCGGGGTCGAGGCGACGAAGGACGCCGCGGAGGGGATCCTCGGCATCCAGATCCCGTTCTACGCGTTCATCGACATGGACGGTTTCGCCGCGTTGATCGATGCGCTGGGAGGCGTCGACATCAACGTGACCGAGCGTCTGCCGAAGGGCGGCGGCCCCGCCTACGAGGGTCAGAGCGCAGAGGAGTGGGCGATCGGGTGGATCGAACCCGGTGAGCAGCACATGGACGGCGACACCGCCCAGTGGTACGCCCGTTCGCGCTACACGACGAACGACTGGGACCGGATGCTGCGCCAGCGTCAGCTGCAGGAAGCGATCCTCGCGCAGTTCACGCCGGGCAACGTCCTCAGCCGGTTCCAGGACGTCGCGGCGGCGGGCACGCACCTGGTCAAGACGGACATCCCGCAGACCATGCTCGGGTACTTCGTCGAGCTCGCCATCAAGGCGAAGGAGCAGCCGGTCACCTCTATCGAGCTGACGCCTCAGGGCGGTATCGACGATCGCCATCCGGACTACGACAAGGTGCATCAGCTCGTGCAGCAAGCCCTGTATCCGCCGACGCCCTCCCCGACCCCGGAGGGCTGACAGCGTACCGACGCGGCGTCCTCCCAGAAGCGGGCGCGAACGGATGGGTAGTCTCGAAGGATGACCGTCACGCTCCGCCTCGTGCTCGATCAGCTGATCGATGTCGTCGATCCGGACGCCGCCGAGGCCGCGCGCGAGATCGCTGCCGCTCTCGTGGCGACCGCGCCGCGCGGATGCGCGGTCGGCGCGATCGTGCCGGCCGGCGCGGAGAGCGCTGCGGCCGAGATCGCCGGACTGGCAGACGTCTGGCGCGCGCCTCTGGCGCGACCCGCATTGAGCGCGTCGTGGCAGCTCGGCATCACACCGGGGATCGGCGGAGGGCTCATCCATGCGCCGGGTCCGCTCGCGCCGTTGGTGCGCCACGATCGCGTCAACGACAACGACCAGACCGTCGTGACGCTGTGGGAGCTGTGCGCCTGGGAGATCCCCGGCGATCTTCCCCGCGCCGCCGTGGCCTCCCAGCGTGCGCTGCTGCGCCGCGCAGAGAAGTTCGCAGACGCCGTCGTCGTTCCCACCCATGCACTCGCCGCCAAGCTCGCCGAGATCGCGCCGCGGCTGGCGGGACGTGTGCGGGTCATCCCGGGTGCCGCGCCCCGCGGGTTCACCGTGCCCTCGGATGCGGTCGGCCGGCGCCGTGAACTCGGCGTCGGGGAGGAGGTCATCGTCGTCGCCGGATCCCGGTGCGACGATGCCGCCTTCGCCACCGCGTTCTCTGCGATCGGCTCGCACGGCTGTGATCGAGGTGTGGTGGTGATGGACGCGCTTCCCGGGTCGGAGCAGCGGGTTCTCGACCTCGCCGCAGCCGCGGGGCTCGCAGCCGAGCGCGTCCGCGCGCACACCCACCTCGACGCGCCCGACCGGGCGTCCGTGTTCGACGTCGCGACGGCGGTGATCGCGCCCTCGGTGCTCAGCGCCTTCCCGTGGCGCGCGGTCGAGGCGCTGACGCTCGGCGTGCCTCTCGTGGCGATGGCCTCGGACGTTCACGAGGAGGTGCTCCTCGACGGTGCGCTGATCGCCCCGGTCGAATCCTTCTCGGACGCGCTCGGGCAGGTGCTCGCCTCAGAGGAGAGCAGGAAGCGTTACGCGGTGCGCGCCGCCGATCGTGGTCGTGCCTTCTCCTGGCGCGACCACGCCGAGCGCGTCTGGGCCCTGCATTCGGAGCTGTAGCGCTGGTCGAGAGTCTGAGCGCTCAGCGGGCCAGGTAGGTCGCAAGCGTGTCGGATGCCGCGGCCGGTGCGAATCCCGTCCGCGAGATCTTCTCCACATCGAGCACGCTGTTGCTCGGCCGCGGCGCGACTGGGCCGGTGGCGTTGGCGAAGTACTCCTGTGTGGTGACGCCGGTGATGCGGTTGGGGTCGTGTCCGGTGAGGTGGAATACGGTGCGGGCGATGTCGGTCCAGGTGGTGGGTTCGCCGGTGTTGGTGACGTTGTAGACGCCGTAGGCTGCGTTCGTGTTGAGTAGGTGCGCGATGGCGTCGGCGATGTCGGGGGTGAAGGTGAGGCGTCCGGTTTGGTCGTTGACGACTTTGGGGTTGATGCCGCGTTCGGCGAGGTTTGCCATGGTGCGGACGAAGTTGTTGCCGTCGCCGATGACCCAGCTGGTGCGGATGATGTAGTGGCGGGGTGCGGTGGCGGCTGCGGTGTCGCCGGCGGCTTTGGTCTGCCCGTACACGCCGAGGGGTGCGAGGGGGTCGGTTTCGGTGTACGCGCCTGTTTTGGTGCCGTCGAAGACGTAGTCGCTGGAGACGTGCACGAGGGTGATGCCGTGTGCGGTGGCGATGCGGGCGAGTGCTGCGACGGCGGTCGCGTTCGCGGCCCACGCCTGCGTGCGGCCTTCGGGTGTTTCGGCTTTGTCGACGGCGGTGTAGGCGGACGCGTTGATGATGGTGTCGTAGTCGCGCCACCGGCGGGCTGTGTCGAGGCCGTCCGCGGTGATGTCGAGGTCGGCGCGGGTGGCGTACTCGAGGTGTGCGCCCTCGCCGAGGCGAGCGCGCAGGGCGCGTCCGAGCTGGCCGTTCGCGCCGAGCACGAGGACCTTCTTGGGTGGGATGGGGGTGACGTCGGCGAGGCGGGGGTGGTTCTTGTCTTTCTCGCTGATCTCCACCTCGTCGAGCGGGATGGGCCATTCGATCGCGGCGGTCTCGTCGGCGAGGTTCAGGAACGAGTACGCGGCGGTGGGCGACCAGTGGTCGTTGACGAGGTAGGTGTAGGCGGTGTCTGCTTCGAGGGTCTGGTATGAGTTGCCCACGCCCCGCGGGACGAAGATCGCTTTCGAGGGGTCGAGCTCGGTGGTGTAGACCGCGCCGAACGTGGGGCCCTCACGCAGATCCACCCACGCGCCGAAGATGCGGCCGGTGGCGACGGAGACGAACTTGTCCCACGGCTCGGCGTGGATGCCGCGCGTGGTGCCCACGGCATCGTTGAAGGAGATGTTGTTCTGCACGGGACCGAAGTCGGCAAGACCCGCCGCCACCATCTTCTCGCGCTGCCAGTTCTCTTTGAACCAGCCCCGCGAGTCACCGTGCACGGGCAGGTCGAAGACGACGAGGCCCGGGATGGTGGTTTCGGTGACGGTGAGTTGCTTGCCGAACTCCGTCATCGTCACTGGCCCTTGCTGGCGTAGAAGGCTTCGACGCCGTCCTTGGTGGGTGCCCACCATGCTTCGTTGTTGCGGTACCAGTCGATGGTGTTGGCGAGTCCGGTTTCGAAGTCGCTGTAGGCGGGGGCCCAGCCGAGTTCGGTGCGGAGCTTGGTGGAATCGATCGCGT
This sequence comes from Microbacterium sp. KU4F, assembly GCF_056868075.1. Classification (NCBI taxonomy): domain Bacteria; kingdom Bacillati; phylum Actinomycetota; class Actinomycetes; order Micrococcales; family Microbacteriaceae; genus Microbacterium; species Microbacterium sp. KU4F. Next base: position 3,071,295 of record NZ_CP200324.1, read on the forward strand.
AGCGCAGGTCGTGGCCGGCGCGGTCGGTGACGTGGTCGTACGCGTCGCGGGGCTGACCCATGGTCTCGAGGATGAGTTCGACGACGTCCCTGTTGTTCTTCTCGCCGTCGGCGCCGATGAGGTAGGTCTCGCCGATGACGCCCTTGTCGAGGATGGTGAGCACGGCGGAGGAGTGGTCGTCGGCGTGGATCCAGTCGCGCACGTTCTCGCCCGCACCGTACAGCTTGGGGCGGATGCCGCGGATCACGTTCGTGATCTGACGGGGGATGAACTTCTCCACGTGCTGGTACGGGCCGTAGTTGTTGGAGCAGTTGCTGATCGTCGCGCGCACCCCGAACGAACGCACCCATGCCCGCACCAGCAGATCCGAGCCCGCCTTGGTGGACGAGTACGGGGATGACGGGTTGTAGGGCGTTGTTTCGGTGAAGCGTGCGGGGTCGTCGAGTTCGAGGTCGCCGTACACCTCGTCGGTGGAGATGTGGTGGAAACGCTTGTCGTGCTTACGGGCAGCTTCCAGCAGCGTGTACGTGCCGATGATGTTCGTGTCCAGGAACGGACGCGGGTCGTGCAGGCTGTTGTCGTTGTGGGACTCGGCCGCGTAGTGCACCACCGCATCCACCTGACCGAACAACTCGTCCACCAGGGCCGCGTCCGCGATATCGCCGACCACCAGACGCACCCGGTCTTCGGGAAGCCCTGCCAACGACGCCTCGTTGCCGGCGTAGGTGAGCTTGTCGAGCACGAGCACCTCGTGATCCGTGTTCCCCACCACATGGTGAACGAAATTCGAACCAATGAACCCGGCGCCACCGGTCACGAGAATCTTCCGCATGATTCCAAGGCTATCGTTCCGGGTTGCCGTGCCGCGCCGCTCAGATTGGCGGTACCCAGGCGAATCGGGGAGACTTGGGGCCATGCGCGGCATCATTCTCGCCGGGGGCACTGGCTCGCGGTTGCACCCGATCACGCTCGGCGTCTCCAAGCAGCTGGTCCCGGTCTACGACAAGCCGATGATCTACTACCCGCTGTCGACTCTGATTCTCGCCGGGATCCGCGACATCCTCGTCATCACGACCCCTCACGACGCGGAGCAGTTCCAGCGGCTGCTCGGCGACGGATCGCAGTTCGGCGTGTCGATCTCCTACCGGGTGCAGCCGAGTCCCGACGGTCTGGCGCAGGCGTTCATCCTCGGTGAAGAGCACATCGGTTCAGACTCGGTGGCCCTCGTCCTGGGCGACAACATCTTCTACGGGCAGGGGATGGGGACGCATCTGCGTCAGTATCAGCAGCTCGAAGGCGGCGTCGTCTTCGGTTACTGGGTCGACGACCCGACGGCCTACGGCGTGGTCGAGTTCGACGCTTCGGGCCGGGTGGTGTCATTGGAGGAGAAGCCGACCGTTCCCCGCAGCAACTACGCCGTTCCCGGACTGTACTTCTACGACAACGACGTCGTGGAGATCGCGAAGAACCTCCGACCCTCTCCGCGCGGTGAGCTCGAGATCACCGATGTGAACAAGGAGTACCTGCGCCGGGACGCGCTTCGCGTCGAGTTGCTGCCGCGGGGAACGGCGTGGCTCGACACGGGCACCTTCGATTCCCTCGCGGAGGCGACCGAGTTCATCCGCACGGTGCAGAAGCGTCAGGGCCTCTCGATCGGTGCCCCCGAGGAGGTCGCGTGGCGACTCGGATTCCTGAGCGATGACGAACTCCGCTCGCGGGCGGAGCCGCTCGTGAAGAGCGGCTATGGGTCCTATCTGCTGAAGGTGCTGGCTCAGGGCACGCGGTGACGCCCACAGCGCCGCTGGCCGCTCCGCTGCCCGATGGAGCCCGCCGTCTGGTGATCTTCGTGGTCTACGACCGGCGGGGTGAGGTCGGCGACTACATCCTGCACGCGCTGCGCGGCCTCAGGCCGCACGCCACTCGCATCCTCGCGGTGGTCAACGGGGCCGTATCGTCTCGGGGGCGCGCCGAACTGGAGTCCGTCGTCGACGAGGTTCTCGTTCGCTCCAATCAGGGCTTCGACGTCGAGGCGCAACGCGAGGCGCTGGCGTACCTCGGCGACGACCTGCGTGACTACGACGAGCTCGTCCTGACCAACGACACCTGGTACGGGCCGGTGCATCCCTTCGCCGATCTCCTCTCACGCATGGCGAGGCGAGCTCTGCACATCTGGGGCATGACGGAGCACCCGCGAGCCGAGGGGGACCCGGCGGGCGGACGGGAACCGGTGCCCTGGCACCTGCAGTCGTATTGGCTGGCGGTTCGCCGCTCCGTCTTCTTCTCGGACGCATGGTCTCGCTACTGGCACCAGCTCGCCCCGATCGTCACCTACGACGACGCCGTGCGCCATCATGAGCTCGTCTTCGCCGAATGGTTCCAGACAGAAGGATTCGTCGTCGAGACGGCCTTCCCGAGTGCCGAGTACTCGGGCGACAACCCGGCGATATTCCATGCCGATCTGCTTCTGCGCGACGGTTGCCCGCTTCTCAAGCGCCGTCTCTTCTTCCACCATCCGACCTTTATGATCCGGTACGCCGTGATCGCACGCGATGTGCTTCGCCTGGCAGGGGAGTACGGGTACCCCGTGGAGCTCGTCCATCGGGACCTGGCCCGAAACGTCGCCCCGCGCACACTCCACTCCGCCCTGGCCTCGCTCGAGGTGAGATTCGACTCGGATCCGCGCGTCGAGGGCTCCGCGGTGGTGTACATCGAATCGGTGCGTGCGCGTTCGCTCGCCGATGTCGCTCGGGCGGTCGCCGTGTTCCCCGCAGACACCCCGCTCGTGCTCGTCGCCGCTGCGCACGAGGATCCGGACGAGATCTCGGCGGCGTGGCCGGCCGTCGATCCGGTCCGAGCGCCCGAGATCGCACCACCGGCGTCGCGCGACGCCGTGCTGCGCGCGGCGATCGATCGCGCCCGGAGCGGATACGACCTCTTCGTGCACATCGATGCGACCCTCTGGGATGCCGGCGAGGCCGATCGACGATTCCTCCGAGAACACCAGTGGGGTGCGCTGTGGTCACCGTCCGACCCGCTCGGGTTCATCGTAGCCTTGCTGCGTCGGCGTCCGGAGGCGGGGCTGCTGCTTCCCCCTGAGGCGTTGGCAGGCGTGCTTCCCGCCGCCGTCGACTGGCAGCAGCACCGCGAACACGTCCGTCGCGCTGCCTCGCACCTCGACATCTCGGTGCCGACAGACGAGTTCGGTCCGCTCGCACCGACCGGCGGCCTGTGGGCGGCACGCCCCGATGCCCTCGACGTCGTCGCGAGGATGGTCGGCGACCCCGATGTGGCTCCGGCCGCGCAGCGACTGCTTCTGGCTCAGGCGGTGGGCGAGGCGGGGTTCATCACGCTGACCGTGACCGATCCGCCGCGAGCCGCACGGTCGCATACCTCGGTGGAGTACGCCCTCGACCGGCTCCTCGAGACCACACGAGGCTCGCGTTTCGAACAGATCCAGTTCCTCCAGCGCATCGGATGGCGCGGGCGGACCCGCCAGTTCGACGTCGTGCGCATGATGGCGCGCGAGCGTGCGCACCCGGCGCTGTCCTTCGTACGGGCGTTGGCCCAGCGCACGCGCCGCGGCGTACGGGGGGAGTCCTCATGACGGATGCGCCTGCCCCGACCTTTCCGCCTTCCGGACGTCGACTGGTCGTCTACACGCTCTACGACAGGCGCGGCGCGGTGGAGGACTACGTCCTGCGTGCTCTCGAAGGACTCCGACCCCACGCCGATCGACTAATCGTGGTGGTGAACGGTGCGATCGACGACACTGCACGCCGGAGCGTCCAACAGTTGTGCGACGAGATCCGTGTCCGCGAGAACACGGGCATCGACGTGGGCGCCCAGCGGGAGACGCTCGATCAGCTCGGGGCGGACGTTCTCGGCTACGACGAGCTCCTCCTCACGAACGACACGTGGTACGGGCCGATCGGGTCGTTCGACGCGCTGTTCGCGCGGATGGATGCGCGCCCGGCGCACTTCTGGGGGATGACCGCGCACGCGGCGGCGTCGCCGCATCCGTTGACGGGCACGGGCGCCGTCGCGTACCACCTCCAGTCGTATTGGCTGGCGGTGCGTGGCGAGATGCTGCGCAGCGCGGAGTGGCCGCGCTACTGGTCATCGCTGCCGGCGCGGCTGGACTACCGAATGGCGGTCCTCAGCCATGAGTCGCACTTCACCGGCTACTTCACCGATCGCGGGTTCACCTCGGCTGCCGCGTTCGACCTCGATGCGTTCGCGAGCGAGAACCCCTCCCTGTGGGAGCCTCGTCGACTCATCGAAGAGGGCTGCCCGATCCTCAAGCGTCGGGTGTTCTTCCACCCGCCGCTGGCATTGAACGAGCACAGTGTCGACGGTGCCGCGGTGCTGCGCGACCTCGTCGACGCGGGCTACCCTGCGGCGCCGATCTGGGCCGACCTCGCGCACAACGTGCAGCCGAAGATCCTCCACACCAACCTGGCGCTGCTCGATGTGCTGCCGGACGAGAGCGACGGGACGTACGACGCGGCCCGGCCGCTTCGGATCGCGGTGGTGGCCCACATCTTCTACGAGGAGATGACGGACGACCTTCTGGATCTGGCGGACACGCTCCCCGACGGATACGACCTCGTGGTCACGACGCCGACCGCCCGGAAGGCCGATGCCGTGCGCGCCGCGATCGCTGCGCGCCGCATCCCGCCTCTGCGATGGGAGGTTCGCGTCGTCGCCTCTAACGACGGGCGCGACCAGAGCGCGTTCCTCGTCGGTGCGCGCGACGTGCTCGTGGGTGCCGACTACGACCTCGTGGTCAAGCTCCACTCGAAGCGGACGCCGCAGGACGGCCTCAACATCGGTCGCCATTTCGCCGCGCAGCAGTTCGACAATCTCCTCCACAGCAGGGGCTACGCGAGCAACCTCGTGGCGATGTTCCAGCGGCGTCCGGAGCTCGGGATCGTCTTTCCTCCGATGATCCACGTCGGATACCCCACGCTCGGACAGGCGTGGTGGGCGAACAAGCCGGGTGCTGTTCGGCTCGCGGATGAACTCGGCATCCGGGTTCCCCTGGACGACAGCTCGCCCCTCGCCCCCTACGGTTCGATGTACATCGCGCGTCCGGATGCGCTGCGGGTGCTGCTCTCGCGGTCGTGGGACTACACGGACTTCGGTGGTGCGCAGCAGTATCGTGACGGAGGCTTGGCGCACATTCTCGAGCGGATGCCCTCCTACGCCGCCGCCGAAGCCGGCTATGTCACGCGCACGGTTCTCACGCGCGACTACCTGGCGCTGAGCCAGACGGCGCTGGATTTCGATCTCGACCAGCTGACCGCGCTGGTTCCGGGAACTCCCGCCGCTCACCACCGGGCGCTCACCGCTCTGGGCCACTTTGGCGACGCGAGAGTCCGGGATTTCGCCAGGATCCTCGTGCGTATGACGTGGCCCGGCCTCGGGGCGCGTCTGCGCGCAGGTCTGCGGGCGCTGCGGTCACGTCTTCCCCGCGGGGCGCGGCCTCGGGATCCTAGATAGCGTCCGCGGTCAGGATCAGTGTCGTCGCGCGCGCGTCGAAGGAGTGGGAACGGCGGATGTGCTCCGACGTGCGGGCAAGCGCTTCCGAGTCGGGGAAGCGCGCGTCCAGATCTCCCTGCAGGGTCGAGATGAGCTCGTCCACCGATCGGAAGGTCTGCACGGCTCCGTCGAAGATGCGGTCGATGCCGACGACATCGTCCGAGATCGCCCGGCCCCCGGCAGCGACGACGTCGAAGAGCCGATTCGAGATGAACCCCTCCCGGCGCATCGCGGGCCAATGGTCGTTGAGGACGACGGAGGCGGTCTCGTACCGCAGCGGAAGCTCGTCGTTCGGGATCCCCCGCGCCACGATGGTGCTGGCAGGGATGTATCCGCGCCAGTCGGGCCCGTAGACCCGCACGGGGATCCCCGCGCGGAGGGGTTCGACGACGACCGGACGCGCGATCCCGCGCGCCGTTCCCACGAAGACGATCTCGCCCGTCGAGTGCGCACCGGTCGGATGGAACCGGGTCGCGTCCGTGCACTGCAGAAGCGGACGGATCGTTCGGCGGAATCGTGCCGAGGCGCGCGCGGCCCAATCCTCCGATGCGGCGAAGACGACGTCGAAGTCGTCCAGCTCCGCCGCGGTGATCTCGTCGGGGTGGCTGATGATCCAGAGGATGCGCAGACCCGCGCGCGGCGGGACGAGCCGGTGCGGACCGCGCAGAACCACGACGACATCGTCGAGCGGAGAGGTGGGCCGATCCACGGCCGTGCGGGCGTCCACGACGGCCTGCTCGCCGAGCCGTTCGAGCGATGCCGCCAGCGCGCGGGCGAAGTGGGTCTCCCCCCATGACTCGCCGGCGAGCCCGGCCGGAGCGGCGGTCTTGATCGCCCAACGTCGTGGGGTGCCGGGGACTCGCTCGAGGACCGGCATGTCGCTCCCCGTCTTCACGCGCAGACCGGCGGCGGCGACGATCGCGTCCACGTCGGAGTCCGGTGTCCGCGACGCGTCGGCCGTCGCGGGGGTGTCGCGGAGCAGCATGTCGCAGGGCCTGGGCGTCATGACGAGCAGGCCGGTGAGAGTGCGTCCGGCGCCCTCTCCCGAGGCCCCCTCCGGCCACGCGCGCAACGGTCCGTCCAGCGCGGGCACCGAGATCGCATCGCCGAGGCGGCGGGCGTCCTCCACGGGGTGACCCTCGAGCAGGCGGTACCGGGCGCCGCCGCGCCAGACGGCGCCCGCCGAGAGGATGACGCCCGCGCCGGACACCCACAACGGTGCAACGGGACCGTCTGCGGCCCAGGAGGCGAGCTCGACCAGCATCGACTCCGTCACCTCGGCGTCCGGTCCGCGGTACAGGGTCAGTCCCTTCCCCTCCGGCCGTGCCGGAGGCGGACATTTCCCGTCCTGCGGACGGCGCACGCGGATGCGCGGGTCCCGGGCCGCGAGGATGCGGGCATGCAGCCGCGTGGGGTACGCGTCGTCGAGCAGAACGACGTCGAGGTGAGCGTCCAGGCGCTGCGCCGCCGCGGACGCCGCCGCGAGGGCGAGATCCGGCGATGCTTCGTCAGCGCCGACGACGCAGACGATCAACGCTCGGTCGACGACGAGCTCCGGCTCCGCGGGCGTGTGGATCGCCGAGGCCGTCACCGCCGCCCACAGTCGCTGCGCGCTGATCTCGCCGCCGCGTACGGGGAGGCTGCCGCCGTCTCGCGCATGACGCCAGGCGAATCCGAGCGGCCCGCCCGGGTCACGGAGCGCCTCCGGCCGCCGACGGACGAGCTCGGCCGCATCCCAGCTGGGGCTCGTCACGATGCGGGTCGGATCGTTGACCAGGTAGGCGTACAGTGCAGGCACGCGGTCGGCGTCCGAGAGCTGCCGGGAGACCGTGGCCTCCATGAACAGGGGATTCAGAGTGAACCCTTCGCGGTGTGCGCCGCGGACGTAATGACGGATGGCGGCCCGGGAGCCGACGGGGCGGCCGAGCTGCGCCGCCACGATCTCGGGATCGACGACCTGTGCGCGACGGATGGTCCGCGCCCACCAGAGTCGATCGATTGCGGTCAGCACCTGTCGCACGAGAGGCACGCGTCGCGCCGCCCGCCACAGTGAGCGCACGCGGTTGAGCATCGCTCCCAGTGTATCGGCCGGTGTCGAGAACGCCGGTGATATGGTCGGTGCGCTATGACCCAGCCCAGACTGACGCCGGCCGACGCTGCGAACTCCGCGAGGGTGGGGATCGTGTTGCGCACCAAGAACCGCCCCTGGTTCCTGCGGCGGGCCCTGCGCGACATCGTCGGCCAGGAGTCGACGAGCTGGCAGGTGCACATCGTCAACGACGGCGGGTCGCGCGACGTGGTCGACGAAGCGATCGCGGAGCTCGCTCCCGAGATCCGACGACGCGTCGGCGTCACCCACAATCACGCCCCCGTCGGTCGCTCCGCCGCGGCAAACCAAGGCGTTCGCGCGCTCGACACCGAGTTCATCGTGCTGCACGACGACGACGACCTCTGGCATCCGGGCTTCCTCGCGCGCACGATCTCCCATCTCGATGAGCACCCCGACGAGATCGGGGTTGTCGTGAGAACGGAGATCGTCTACGAGCAGGAGCGCCAGGGCGGCTTCGTCGAGACCGGCAGAGCGATCTTCTGGCCGCATCTGGCTTCCATCACCTATGCGGATCTGTTGCAGGTGAACCGCGCGGTGCCGATCGCCTATCTCTATCGGCGGCGACTCCACGACGAGGTCGGCTACTACCGCGAGGACCTGCACGCGGTAGAGGACTGGGAGTTCAACCTGCGCGCCGCGGCCGTTTACCGCATCGGCTTCATAGACGGCGAACCGCTCGCATTCTGGATGCAGCGCCGGGGCGTCACCGGGGAACTCGGCAACAGCATGTACGCGCTCGCGGGCGAGCACGAGTACTACGACCGCCTCGTTCGCGACGAGGCCCTTCGCGCGTACGTCGCCGCGGAAGGTCCCGGGCTGGCGCTGTACCTCGCGCGTTACGTCCAGGACGAGGTCGCGCGTCAGCTCGACGAGCGCCTCTCGATCGGCCAACGCCTCACCCGCCTCCTTCGCGAGCGTCGGCGGGCCCGGCGCGGTCGATGAGCGAGCTCTGGCACCCGGTCCACCGCGTCGCCGGCGCAAGCCACGATGATCCGGCGCGGCAGGGTCTCTACGTCTCCGGGGCGGCATCGTCGACGCGTACCGCGTTCGCTGTCGCCACGGGCACGCGGGCCACATCGGCGACGTACTTCGGCGCATTCCCGGCCGGGCACTGGCGTGCGCGCTCCGACGTGAGGCAGGTCCGACTCGTCTTCCGCGCGAACGCCTCCGTCCGCGTGGACCTGCGCGGCACGAACACGGCGGGAGAGGTTCAGACGCTCGGAACGAGAACGTTCGACGCCGGAAGGCATGAGTGGGAGACCGCGCTCGCGCAGGACGTCGCGTGGCTGTGGTTCGATGTCGCCCCGGCCGGCGGTGACGCCGTCGTCTCCGACGCGCGCTGGGAGGTGCGCGCCAAGTTCGCGGCGCAACCGTCGCTGACGATCGGGATCACCACCTACGACCGGGAACAGGACTGCGTCAGGCTCCTCTCGCGATTGGGGAGCTCTCCCGACGTGCTGGACGCGGTGACGCAGGTCGTGGTCGCCGACCAGGGCACTCGGGCCCTGGCGGATGCACCGGGTTTCGACGACGCCGCGGCGTCGCTGGGGGAGAGGCTGAGCGTCGTGCGTCAGCCCAATCTCGGCGGTTCCGGCGGTTTCAGTCGCGCGATGTCGGCGGCGTCCGACTCGGGCAGCTCGCACGTGCTCCTGCTCGACGACGACGTCGACCTCGAACCGGAGTCGATCTTGCGGATGTGCGCCTTCGCACGCTTCGCCGCGGAGTCGTTGATCGTCGGCGCGCAGATGCTGAGCCTGACCGAGCCGACGAGACTGCACTCCTTCGGGGAGCGCGTCGATCGTGGCGACATGTGGTGGACGCCGGTCGTCCCCTTGCTATCCGACGTGGATCTGGCCGTCCGCACCGTCGAGAACACGCCCGCGCTCAGCCGACGCATCGCGGTCGACTTCAACGGCTGGTGGATGTGTCTGATCCCCGTGGACGTCGTGCGTGCCGTCGGGGCGTCCCTGCCCTTCTTCATCAAATGGGACGACGCCGAGTTCGGTCTGCGCGCCGCGGCGCGCGGAGTGGACACCGTCACGCTCCCCGGGGCGGCGCTGTGGCACATGCCGTGGACCGCGAAGGATGACGGGCTCGACTGGCAGGCGTACTTTCAGTTGCGCAATCGCATCGTCACGGCCCTCCTGCATGGCGGCCCGCACGTGCTCGCGGCGTCTTTCGCCCAGGATCTCAACCACATCCTGTGCGCACAGTACGGATCGGCCGCGCTTCGGGTGCTGGCCCTGCGCGACGTCCTCAGTGGCCCGCAGCATCTGGAGCACACGCTGATCGCGGGACCGCAGCGGCCCGCAGCGGTCCTCGCGGACGCGGGCCAGGCCCTCGTCCGCGACGCGCCCGCCGGGGTCGAGGCCCGAGTGGAGCCGCCGATGGGGCGCGCCGCGTCGGTGCGTCGCCTGCTCCGCGTCCTCGTTCGCCAGACGCGTCGGGCGCGCCGGGAGACGTCGCCGATGCGGCTGTCGCGGGCCCAGGGCAAGTGGTGGGCGCTCGGCCTCCTTGACGGCGCGCTGGTGGAGTCCGCCGCCGGAACGGGCGTGTTCGTGATGCGCCGCGATCGCGCGACCGCGGCGCGTCTGGCACGCGATGCCCTTTTCACGCGGGTGCGCATGCGGCTGACGTGGCGCTCGCTCGCCCGTCAATACGCGGCGGCCGCGCCGTCGCTGTCGGCGACGACCACGTGGGAGCGGAGGTTTGCACGTCGCCCTCCCGAGTCTCCGTAGACTGTCACGGGCGCGAAACGCCGGAAAGGCATGGCATCACGCATGGATCTTCTCGTTGTGGGTTCGGGCTTCTTCGGTCTGACGGTCGCGGAACGCGCCGCATCCGCCGGTCGGAAAGTGCGGATCATCGAGCGCCGTGATCACATCGGCGGAAACGCCTACACGGAGGCGGAGCCGGTCACCGGCATCGAGGTTCACCGCTACGGCGCCCACCTCTTCCACACGTCCAACGCCACGGTGTGGGAGTACGCGAACAGGTTCACGTCGTTCACGGACTACGTCCATCGGGTCTACACGACCCACCGCGGGACGGTCTATCCGCTTCCCATCAACCTCGGCACGATCAACCAGTTCTTCCACACGGCGCTCGGACCGGGCGAGGCCCGAGCGCGCGTGCTCGAGCTGGCCGAGGAGTTCGACCCGAAGAGCGCGCGAAACCTGGAGGAACGGGCGATCGGGTTGATCGGTCGTCCGCTGTACGAAGCGTTCATCCGCGACTACACCGCCAAGCAGTGGCAGACGGATCCCCGCGAACTGCCCGCCGAGGTGATCTCCCGGCTGCCGGTGCGTTACACCTATGACAACCGCTACTTCAACGACACGTGGGAAGGTCTTCCTGTCGACGGGTACACGGCCTGGTTGGAGCGCATGGCCGACCACCCCAACATCGAGATATCGGTGAACACCGACTTCTTCGACGAGACTCAGCCCCTGCATCGCGCAGCCGTCGTGGGGCAGGTCCCGGTCGTGTACACGGGGCCCGTCGACCGTTACTTCGACTACGAAGCCGGGGCTCTCTCCTGGCGCACGCTGGATTTCGAGCAGGAGGTCCTCGACATCGGCGACTTCCAGGGCACGAGCGTCATGAACTATGCGGATGCGGACACGCCGTTCACGCGCATCCATGAGTTCAAGCACTTTCACCCGGAGCGGGCGGGGCGCTACCCCGAGGATCGCACGGTCATCGTCCGGGAGTACTCCCGATTCGCGGAGAAGGGCGACGAGCCGTACTACCCCGTGAACACGCCGACGGATCGCGAGGGGCTCCTCGCCTACCGCGAACTCCAGCGCGGCGAGACCGGTGTTCATTTCGGTGGGCGGCTGGGGACCTACCAGTACCTCGACATGCATATGGCGATCGGGTCTGCGCTCTCGATGTGGCACAACAAGCTCGCCTGACATGACGATGTCGACCTGGTGGGCGGTCGTGCCCGCGGCCGCGGCTGCCCTGCTGGTGCTGCTCGGGCCGGGCGCCATGGTCCTCGCACCGCTGCGCCTGCCGTGGATGATGCGGGTCGCTCTCGCCGGGCCGACCTCGGTGTTTCTGATCGGGATCTCGGGGATCGTCTTCGCCGCGGTCGGGGTGCCGTACGGTGCCTGGCAGCCCTTCGCGCTGGCGGTTCCCGTGGCGCTGCTCGTCTTCCTCCTGCGCCAGCGAACCCCGCGCTCGCAGCGAGAACCCTCTCGCCTCAACGGAGCCGTCGTCGCGACGTGGGCGGCTGCGGCGGCGCTGATCGCAGTGGTGTCCTTCGCGGCGGTATCGAGCCCTGACCTGATCAGCCAGACGTACGACAACGTGTTCCACCTCTCCGCGATCTGGTCGATCTTCGAGCACGGCGACGCGTCGTCGCTCACGTTGCGCACGCTCATCGAGACGGACTCCGCGTTCGGTTTCTACCCTGCAGGCTGGCATACGCTCGTCGCTTCGGTCGCCCAGCTCTCCGGGGCTTCGGTGGCCGTCGCCGTCAACGCGGCGTGGCTGGCCGTGGCCGCGGCGCTGTGGCTGCCGGGTGTCGTCTGGCTCGCGCAGGTGATCCTTCACCGTGTCGACGCCGCGACCGTCGCGCTCGTCGCCCTTCCTCTCGGATCGGTGTTCACGGCGATGCCGTATTCGCTGCTCGTGTGGGGCACTCTGTACCCGACATTCCTCGCGACGGCGGCGCTGCCGGCGGCGATCGCGGCGCCGATCGTGGCGGCGCGCCGACTCGTGCGGCCGCGTGCTCTGCGAAGCGAAGGATGGTGGGCGCTCACCGCCGTAGGGGTGACGGCGGGGGCCGTGGCCTTCGGTCAGCCCCGTGTCCTAGCGAGCTGGGCGCTCATCCTGCTGATTCCCGCCGTCGCCGCCGCGCTGGGGTGGCTGCGGCGCGGCTGGCGCGACGGCGGGGCGGCGCGGGCGCGGGTCGTCCGCGCCGCGCTGGCGGCGGCTGTGGTGATTCTCCTCGGCGTCGCCGTGGCCGTGTGGTACGTCGTCGTCAGGCTCGGGCTGTTCACGCGACCCCTCGACGACCGGCTCGGTGGGCCGCAGGCGCGAGCTGTGCAGTCGGTGGGGGAGGGCGTCTGGCAGGTCCTCGCCCAATCGTGGCCCAGTGGGGCGGGCGCCGTGGTCTTCCCGGCGCTGCTGCTCGCCGTCGTGACGATCGTGGGCATGGTCGCGCTCGGACGGACACGCCAGACGAGGTGGGTGGTCGGCGCGTACGTGCTGGTCGCACTCCTCTACGTCATCGCCGCGGGATCGGACGACGTCGTCACGAAGCTCGCGACGGCGCTCTGGTACAAGGACAAGTATCGACTGAGCTCGATCCTGCCTCTGCTCGGTGTGACGCTCGCCACCGCGGGTGTGCTCTTCCTGGCCCGGCGCCGCCGCGCTCGCCCCGCCGCGGAGCGCACCCGGTCGTGGCCGGCGATCGTCGTCGCTTGGGTGGTCGCGGCGTCATCGGCGCTGGGACTCGCCTTCGGCGGCACGACGAGTGCCGTCGGAGACGTCTTCCGGATGCCCGCGATCGATGCGCGCGGCGAGGTGGTCTCGCGCGCGCAGATCGACTTCTTCGCCGACCTGGGCACGATCGTCCCGCCCACGCAACGCGTTCTCGGCGATCCCTGGGACGGATCCGCGCTGACGGGCGTGTACGGGCAGCGTGAGCCGGTCTTCCCGCACGTCAACGGCCAGTGGGATGCGGATCGACTCACGCTGGCGTGGCATCTCGCCGAGATCGTAACGAACCCGGAGGTCTGTGCGGCCCTCGACCGCCTGCACGTGCGCTACGTCACGTACTCGCCGCACGAGTTCGGCGGCGGCGACCCCTCCGGCAATCACTTCCCCGGTCCCCACCAGGCCGTCGAGGCGGGACTGTTCACCCTCGTCCTCTCTGACGGCGACACGGAGCTCTATCACATCGACCAGTGCGGTCCGCTCGAGTGATCGCGGATCGCGGGCGGGCGCACGATAGAGTCGGAAGCGTGAAGGCAGTCGTCGGTTCCCCGGGGACGCCGCGTCGCTACTTCCATTCTCTGTGGCTGCTCTCGGCCCGGGATCTGCGCGTGCGGTACTCGACGAGCGTGCTCGGGTATCTGTGGTCCGTCCTCGACCCGCTGGTCATGAGCGGGATCTACTGGTTCGTCTTCACCCAGGTCTTCGGCAGGGGAGTCGGCGAAGAGCCGTACATCGTCTTCCTCATCACGGCGCTCCTGCCGTGGGTGTGGTTCAACGCGGCCGTCTCCGACTTCACGAAGGCCTTCAAGAAGGATGCGCGGCTGGTTCGCTCGACCGCGATTCCGCGGTCCATCTGGGTCGGCCGCATCGTCCTCAGCAAGGGCGTCGAGTTCTTGTGCTCGCTGCCGGTGATCGTCCTCTTCGCCTGGGCGGCGGGAGCGCCGGTGGGCATCGGCCTGCTCTGGTTCCCCGTCGCGGTGATCATCCAGGCCTGCCTGCTCCTGGGCATCGGACTCATCGTCGCTCCGCTGTGCGCCCTGTGGGGCGATCTCGAGCGCACGACGCGCCTGGTGCTGCGGGCACTCTTCTACGCGTCCCCGGTGATCTACGGTGTCGCCGATCTCCCCGGCTCGTTCCGCGACGTCGCCGCACTCAACCCGTTGTCGGGCATCTTCACGCTGTATCGGATGGGCTTCTTCCCCGATCAGTGGGACGGCCTGACGGTGGCCTCCGCCGCCGTGGTCAGCGTGCTTCTGCTCGCTGTCGGGGTGTTCGTCTTCCGGCGGCTCGAGCCCGCTGTTCTCAAGGAGCTGTGATGGCAGAGCAACGTGCGATCCGGGTCTCCGGATTAGGCGTGAAGTTCCGGCGTGGCCGGCGAACCGGTCGTTCGATCAAGGATCTGTTCGGTGGCGCACGCAGGCGTTCGCGTCCCTCGGAGTTCTGGGCGCTTCGCGATGTGAGCTTCGACGTGGTGCCGGGGGAGGCCATCGGCGTCGTCGGGCGCAACGGACAGGGCAAGTCCACCTTGCTCAAACTGGTCGCGGGCGTCATGCTCCCGGATGAGGGCTCGGTGTCCGTCTACGGCGGGGTCGCGCCCCTCATCGAGATCACCGGTGGGTTCGTGGGTGATCTGACCGTGCGCGAGAACGTGCGGCTGACGGCGGGATTGCACGGGATGACCCGCGCCGAGATCGCACGTCGATTCGACGGCATCATCGAGTTCGCCGAGCTGGCGGACTCCGTGGAGACGCCCTACAAGCATCTGTCCAGCGGGATGAAGGTGCGTCTTGCCTTCGCTGTCGTCTCTCAGCTGCCCGAGCCGATCCTGCTCGTGGACGAGGTCTTGGCAGTGGGCGACAAGGCATTCCGAGAGAAGTGCTATCGCCGCATCGACGACCTTCTCGCGGAAGGGCGGACGCTCTTCTTCGTCAGCCACAATGAGCGCGATCTCCGCCGCTTCTGCACGCGGGGGCTCTATCTCGACGGAGGCGAGCTCATCCTCGACGGTCCTCTCGAGGATGTCCTCGATCGGTACGCGTCCGATCACCCCTCCGGCTGACCCGACGCGACGTCGTCGACGGTGATGGTGGGTCGCACGAACAGCGTACCGAACGTGGTCCCGTCGGAGCGTACGTTGAACGACGCCGCCTGAGACACCGCCGCGAGCTGGCGGTGCGCGCCGTCTCGCAGGGCCGCGCTGATGAAGTACTTCCCGCTCCCGAGGGGGAGCGCGGGAAGCTCGACCTTCGCCCGTACCGTGCCCCGGAGCGGACCGGCGGGGGTCACGGCGTGATCCGTGCCGGTTCCGAAGACGACGAGTCCCTGTTCGTTGTCGATCTGGATCGCGCACAGCCACTCGTCGATGCCGGTGGGGTGGTAGAGCTCCACCTCGAGGGTGAGCGGCTCGCCGGACTGGATCTCGGTCAGCGACTGCCCGTTGACGGTGATGCCGAGGATCTTCGCGTGGGAGGGGTCGTCTGCTTCGCGTTCGACGGTGTCGATGTCGTCTTGCCGCTGCTGCTCGAGGAGGTCCCGGAACTGCGGGATCACATCGTTGGGCTCGCCCTCGTCGATCACTTCGCCGTGGTGGAGCAGGAGTACTCGCGAGCACAACTCCGCCACCTGCGGCATCGAGTGGGTGACGAGGATGATCGTGCGCCCCTCTTCCTGGAAGGTGCGGATCTTGTCCATGCACTTCCGCTGGAAAGCTTCGTCGCCCACGGCGAGGACCTCGTCGACGATGAGGATGTCCGGGTCGGTGTGCACAGCGACGGCGAACGCGAGCCGGACGTACATGCCCGAGGAGTAGAACTTGACCTGTGTGTCGATGAACTCCGCGATGCCTGAGAAGGCGACGATCTCATCGAAGCGACGATCCGTCTCCTCGCGAGTGAGTCCCAGCACGGAGGCGTTCAGGTAGACGTTCTCGCGCCCCGTGAGATCGGGATGGAAGCCCGCACCCAGTTCGAGGAGGGCGGCTGTCTTGCCCCGGCCGGTGATCATCCCCTCCGTGGGTTCGAGGATGCCGCCGATCAGCTTCAGCAGGGTGCTCTTGCCGGATCCGTTATGGCCGATCAGGCCAATGGTCTCACCGGCGCGGATCTTCGTGGAGACGTGGCGCAGCGCCCAGAACTCTTCGCGATGACGTCGACCGGCACGCCCCAGCGTGACGAGCCTCTCCTTCAGCGAGTTGTCCTTGCGGACGACGAACCGCTTCGAGACGTCGGAGACTTCGACCACGACGGGTCGCTGTGGGGCTGGTTCAGCGGCGCGTTGCATGAGAACTCTCTGTCGTTCGAGATGAAAGAGGCGGGCGGGTCGTCACAAGCCTTGGGCGAAGTTGCCCTGGAGTCGGCGGAAGACGCGATGGAAGACCACGACCAGGACGACACCGATTACGAAGGCGATGCCCATCCGCGCGAGCAGGTCCGAGGGGAAGTGGGAGGTGTCTCCGCCTGCCCAGAAGGCCTGCTGGAACCCCAGCACCGCCAGGGTGATCGGGTTGGAGGTGTAGATGTCGAACAGCACACCCGAGCCGATGATGTCGCGCGCCATCGTCCAGGTATAGACGATGGGGGATGCCCACATGAGGAACATCATGATGACCTCGGTGAGGTACTGGGTGTCGCGCAGGTAGACATTCACGGCGGACAGCAGCAGCGCGAAGGCGGTTCCGTAGACCAGGACGAGCAGGATCGACGGGATGGCGTAGAAGATCTCTGGATGGATCGGGAACGAGCCGGCGATGGCGGTGGCTCCCAGGAGCACGACGAGTTGAATGGCGAAAGTGAAACTGGCGGCGCCGACCGCCGCCAGCGGGAAGACCTCACGTGGCACGTAGATCTTCTTGACCAGTCCGGCGTTCGAGACGACGGAGGAGACGCCGCCCAGCACGATCTCGCTGAAAAGCCCGTAGACCGTCAGGCCGGCGAACACGTAGATGGCGAAATCGTCGATTCCCCGTGCGGCGCCGAGGAACTTGCCCATCACGACGTAGTAGATCGCGAGCTGCGTCAGCGGGCGGATGAGCGTCCAGACGAAGCCGAGGCTCGAGTCCTTGAAACGGGACTTGAGATCGCGTCGGATGAGCAGATCCAACATCTCACGCTGCCGGAAGATGTGGGCGATCGGCTTGAAGACGCCGCCGACCGCGAGGGAGCCGACGGGCTGCATCGGGAGTTCGCTCAAACGTGCGAAACGTTCTTGTCGGCGCGCAGCCGAGTCGTAGGGCGCTGTCATGGCGTGCACAATCCTAACTGCCGCTGGCTGAGAGCCACGGTGCGGCGTGCATCACGCCAGATCGAAGCGGGAACGGACGAAATCGGCGATCGACTGTGCGATCGGGATGCGCGGCGCCCACCCAAGGTCGTCGCGGATGCGGGAGGCGTCGCCGACGATCTCGTGCGGATCGCTCGGACGCAGGCGGCTCTCATCCACCGCCGTCTCCGGCGCCGACACTCCGAGTGCGTCGCAGATGTGGGAGAGGATCTCGGCGCCGGACGTGGAGACACCGGAGGCGATGTTGTAGAGCGGCCGCGGCCGCGCCACCGACAACAGTTCCACGTATGCGCGGGCGACGTCTCGAACGTCGGTGTAGTCGCGACGGGTCTGCAGGTTGCCGACCCGCAGCGGCTCGCGGGGGCCGAGATCGTGCACGGCGACCGCGAGGTCCGGGACGAGGAAGCCCGGTGCCTGTCCTGGACCGATGTGATTGAAGGGACGCGCGACCACGATTCCGAGTCCGCGCTCGCGATAGTACTGAGCCTGCAACTCCACGGCGGCCTTGCTTACCGCGTACGGCGAGCTCATGCGCAGCTCGCGCTCCTCGTCGCAGGGGCCGGCTCCGGGAGCATAGAGCCCCCCGGTACTGGCGACGACGATGCGCGTGTTGGTCGCACCGGCGGCGAGTATATTCTCCGCGAGGGTGGTGAACATCGCCGTATTCGCCGAGATGTAGGTCTGGGGTTCGCCGAAGGAGCGCCCGACGGCGGCCAAGCTGGCCAGATGAATGACCGCGTCCGGTGCCTCGTCGAGCGGCCACTCGCGGGTGAGATCTGCCGACCAGCTCGCACGGACGCCGTGGTGGGGTGCCCGTGTCGCGCGGGAGAGCGTGGTGACCTCGTGTCCGGCGGACAGCGCGCTCTCGACGACGTGCCGGCCGACGAACCCGTCAGCCCCCGTGACCAGGACTTTCACTTGTAAGCGGGGGTGGCGGCCTCGACTCGGGCCAGCGCGCGGTCGTGCGCGACCATGCGGCGAACGAGACCCGGGAAGTCGACCTCTCGACGCCAGCCCAGCACGCTCTCAGCCTTCGTGGCGTCGCCCAGGAGGATGTCCACCTCGGCGGGACGCACCAGGGACTCGCTCTTCTCGACGTAGGGCGTCCAGTCGGAGACACCTACCTCGGCGAACGCGAGATCCAGGAACTGCTCGATGCTGTGGGTCTGTCCGGATGCGAGGACGAAATCGTCGGGCTCGTCGTGCTGCAGCATCTGCCACATGCCTCGGACGTAGTCTCCCGCGTAACCCCAGTCGCGCTTGGGCCAGAGGTCGCCCAGCACGAGCTTGTCCTGCAGGCCCGCGTCGATGCGGGCCACGGCCCGCGTGATCTTGCGGGTGACGAACTCCGGTCCGCGGTACTCGCCTTCGTGATTGAAGAGGATGCCGCAGGAGACGAACATGCCGTAGCTCTCGCGGTAGTTCCGCGAGATCCAGTGCGCGTACAGCTTCGCCACGCCGTAGGGGCTGCGCGGGTGGAACAACGAGTCCTCGTTGTAGCCGGCGCCGGGACGGTTGTAGTCGAGTCCGCCGAACATCTCCGACGTGGAGGCCTGATACACCCGAGAGGTCTCCGCGCGCCCGGTCACCCGCACGGCTTCGAGAAGGTTCAAGACGCCCTTGCCCGTGACGTCGGCAGTGAGCGACGGGTTGCCGAATGAATAGCCCACGTGGCTGATGGCGCCGAGGTTGTACACCTCGTCGGGGTTGACCGTCTCGACCGCGCGAACGAGCGAGGAGGGGTCGGTGAGATCGCCGTCGACGAGCCGCACGAACGGATGGTGATCTTCAATGGTTGCTCGACGCGGGTTGTTCTGTCCTCGGATGAGGCCGGCGACCTCGTAACCCTTCTCGTGGAGCAGATCCGCGAGATGGCGACCGTCCTGGCCGGTGATACCTGTGATGAGTGCTACGCGGCGGGCCTCGGTCAAGGAATTCCCTTTCGTTGTCCGACGATGATTCGCGTCGGATTCGATGTGGCGAACGAACGGAGCGAGTGCTTGCCGATCGGAACGGTCAGTCTACCGGCCGCCGGATGAGGGGCGAAAAGCCGGCTGCGGTGGCTAGCGGGGGCTGCCTCCATCGCGGCGCCGGCGCCGGCGCAGCCGATCGCTGTGCTCGCGTAGTGCACGCGCGAGCGGGCGGAGGAACTCGACGCGGCGAACGGCTGCTTCCGCGACGCGGTACGAACGGCGCGACAGCTTCCACTGCAGGAACTCGGCACGCGCCGACTCGGCGATCTGGTACGAGCGCGTGGCGCGGAAGTACGCCGCACGGCGGCGCAGCCGGTCGAAGGATGCGGGCTCCTCCAGCGTGCGCCGGACGATATCCAGGAGCCCCTCGTTGTACTCCTTGTGCGTGCGCACCCGGTCGGCCAGCGGTGCCGGCAACGAGATCGCGCGACGGATCGTCGCGGGCAGCTCCTCGAACGTCTCGAAGAACGCGCTGGAGCCGGTGAGCTCGAGGCTGTCGACGACCTCGTGAGCGACCTCCGTGTCGAAGAGGACGACGGGCTTGCCGTGCACGGCGGCTTCGACGATGGGCAGCCCGAACCCCTCGTAGGCGGACGGGTAGACGATGACGGATGCGCCCCCGTACAGGGCGCTGACGTCTGCGTCGGTGAGGTATCCGCTGGGAAGCGGGACGATGCTCGAGCCGTCGTCCTCGGCGGTGCTTCCGAAGGCGATGACGGGCAGCTCGAAGTGGGAGAGCGCGGCGACCGTCTCGCGGATCTGCTTGTGCCGGAACTGGTTGCCGACCAGCAGGACGTATCCGCCGGCGCGCACCGCGTTGCGCTGACGGGGTGTGAAGCGCTCATCGGCGTCGAAGACGGCGTCGGGCACGCTAACCGAGAGATGCTCCACGCCGAGGTGGAGAACGCTCGTGCGCGAGCGGTAGTCGTCTCCGAGGGCGTAGTACCGCGCTGCGTCGTCGACGGTCGCCTGGCTGATGGCCACGATGCGGTCGGCATGGTTGAGCGAGTCGAGCACGACCTGGCGCCGGCTGTAGTCGGACTCGAGAAGCGGAAGCGAGCGGATGGCGATGATGTCGAGAAGCGAGGCCACCCAGCGCACGCAGAAGCGGTCCAGGCGCTGGATCTGGGACGCGGCGTTGAGCGGAGCGAGCGAGAGGCCGAGATCGAAGACCTCGTCGAAGTCCTGGTTGGCGACCACGCGGAATCCGTACTGCTCCAGGCGGAAGAACTCGATCGCCTCGGAGGAGGTCGCGATGACGAACTCGATGTCGGTCAACTCGCCCGCCTCGCGCAGGCTCTTCAGATGCAGGACGAAACTCAACGCATACTGCACGCTGCCGTTGTAAATCAACGACATGTGGTGCAGGTCGATGAGCACCTTGCGCGGTCGATCCTGCGGCACGAGGAGGTCGGCGAACCAGTCGATGGGGTCGACGCCGTCTGTCAGGTAGTGCCCGACCGCCGTGGGGTAGTACGGATACCTCTCGATCAGCATCCGCTCGTGCTCATCCTGGATCCGCTGCTTGTCCAGGGAGGAGAAGCTCATCTCCCCCTCGTGGTGCGCGTAGGCGTGGTTGGCGATGACGGACGAGAATCCGTAGTCGTTGACACGCAGGCAGAAGTCGTTCTCCTCGCCGTACCCCGGGGTGAACGCCGTGTCGAACAGGCCGTAGTTGCGGATGAGCGACCGTCGGGCGAGGAAGCAGAATCCGTGTGCAACCGGGGCGACGGTGAACCGTGGGAGCTCGTCCTTCATAGCCTCGAACACGGCGCGCGAGCGCGCGGCGGTGGCCTCCACGCCGGATGCGGTGCGCAGGGGGATGGTGTTGATCGTGGCGTGGTTGCTGCGAGGCGCGACGATGCCGTGTTTCTCCGAGGCGTGCAGCACGCTCGACATCTCGTCCAGCGTGCCGGCCATCAACTCCGCGTCGCTGTTGAGCAGGAGGATGTCGTTGTCGGTGGTGTCGAGCTCCTGTGCCGCGCGATTGCACGTCCCCACGAAGCCGAGGTTGCGGGGGTTGCGCACGTAGGTCACACCCGTCGCGTCGCCGATGGCCTCTTGCACCTCGCGCTCCATCGTCTCCACCTCGGGTCCGCAGTCGTTGACGATCAGCAGCCGGTGGAAGGTGAGGTCGACGTGCGTCAGGACGCTGCGGATGCAGCGCAACGCGGTGGTCGGGTCGCCGTAGAGGGGGACGACGATCGTCGTCGGATGTGCATGCGTCATGAGTTGCCTTCGTGCAGAGGGGAGCGCACCTGCAGTGCCTCGGGGATTGTATCTCGGCCCCCTTCGGCAGAATCTGAGCGACTGGCGCAGCGGGACGCGGCGCGGGCCCGAATGCGGGCAATCGAAGCCGACCGCTACGCTGGAGCGCGGCGGGCCCGAGCGGCGGTTGCTCGCGTTCGTCACACGAGGTGGTGCGGATTGTCACTCATTAAGCGCGCGCGGGAGGCGGCGATCAGACGCGGGCGAGTGGCTGCGGCTCACGTCCTGCCCGGCCTTCAGACGACTCGCCGGGATCCGTCCGAGGAGTTCGTCCGGTTCGGCCTGTTCGACCTCGCGTACTACCGCG
Source organism: Microbacterium sp. KU4F (assembly GCF_056868075.1). NCBI lineage: Bacteria > Bacillati > Actinomycetota > Actinomycetes > Micrococcales > Microbacteriaceae > Microbacterium > Microbacterium sp. KU4F. The sequence goes on from NZ_CP200324.1 coordinate 3,093,220, forward strand.
CCCAGCTGAACCCCGAGGAGCGTCCCGCGTCCCTGGAGGAGGCGCGCCGCCACTACGTGGACGAGGGGCGGCGGGCGGGGCTCGCCATGCATCCCTTCATCGAGCCGGAGTGGTGGGACGAGAACGTCAACACGGATCGAGACGACCCGCTGGGGCGTGAGCGCTGGCTCATCGAGGGGGGCCAGCTGCACTCCTCCACCGCGCCGCTCGTCGCCGACCCCGACGGTCCGATCGGGGTGACGCGGGACTATCTGCTCGGAGTTCTCGACGGCACGCGCTCGGTCGACCTGCCCGACGGTCGCACGCCCGCGCAGGTCGCCGCCGAACTGACCGCGGCCGTCGAGGAACGCATTCGCACGGCTCCCAACGTCGGCAAGGCGTCGGGTGTGGACTGGAGCGCGGTCGAGGAGGCCGTCTCCGTGCGGGTGGCCGACCGGATCTCGATCCTCGTTCCCACGTACCAGGACTGGCGGATGACCGTGCAGGCCGTCCGGGCGGCCCTGAGCGGAGCGCCGGACCACGATGTCGAGGTCGTCGTCGTCGACAACGGGTCCCGGCTGGCCGTGCTGCGTCACCTTCTCGCCCTCTTCATGGCGGAGCCAAGAGTGCGCATCATCCGATGCAGCGAGAACACCAACTTCGCGGGCGGTATGAACCGCGCCATCGCGGAATCCACCGGTGAGTTCATCCTGTTGCTCAACAACGACGCCGTCCTCGACCCCGGCTGGGCGGGCCCCCTCGTGGCACCGCTTCGCGCGGACCAGACCGTGCGCGGCACGCAGCCGCTGCTGATGTACCCGGGCAGCAACCGCGTGCAGGCCGCGGGAACGGTCTTCCTCGGTGAAGGGGTGTTGCCCTGGCACTTCCTCGCGGGACACCCGCGCGAGGATGCGGAGAGAATGCGAGACGTCTCGTTCGCGGCCGTGACAGCGGCCGTGATGGCGCTCAGAGCGACGGACCTCGTGGCGGCTCGCGGATTCGACGAAGAGTTCGAGAACGGGTACGAGGACGTCGATCTTTGCCTGCGGCTTCGGCGGGACGATGCGGACCGCTACCTCGTCGTTACGGAGGCGGTGGCCGTGCATCCGGAAGGCAGTTCGCCGGGCCGGAGCACGCACGATTCGATGAACCGCGTGAGATTCTTCGCCCGGTGGGCGGGACGCATGCCCGCCTCCGACGCGCATCACTATGCCGAGATCGGGATGCAGCTGGACGGGATGCGGCCGCTGTGGTTCTCCGAGGACGTTCCGATCCTCGTCGCCGACCCGAACGTGGTGCGCCCGGCGCAGCGCGTGCGACGACCCGACGGACACGAGATCCCGTGCCTGCGTTGGCTCCTGCTGACGGACGCCGCGCCGCCCGCGGCGCTCGACGACGCCGCCGCGACGCTCGCGCAGCTCGGACAGGAGACGGTGCGGGTCGCATCCGGAGTGCACTGGAGCGACGCGCTGGCGGATGTCGTCGTCGGCTTCTCCGCACAGGCGGCCACCTTTCCCCGCGCGGGAGCGTTCAACGTCCTCGTCGGACCTGCCAGCAGCGACGCTCCGGTGGGTGTGACGCTCACGGGAGGGTCGGCGGCGGAGCTCGAGGCACTCACCGCTGACTACCTCGCCTGGAGAGAGAGGCTCTTCCCGGTTCGGAAGGGATGAGCAGACACGGTTCGTTTTGCGCTACGGTACGGGCGTCACGGAGCGCTCGCGCATATGCTCGTGTGCAGAGGTCCGCAGTTCGTACGACCCGCGGGCCGTGACGAAGGAGAGATTCATGCGGGCCCGTCGACTCGTTGCGCTTGCCGCCGCACTCCTGGTGGTGTGCGGCGCTCTGGTAGCGCTGCCGCCGGCGCCGAGTGCCGTCGCCGCCCCCAGCGGTGCTTTCGATCCCGAGTACTTGATCTCGGACGCCAACTTCTATGACGCCAACTCCATGAGTGAGGCGGACATCCAGCAGTTCCTGACCCGCACGGCGTGCAGTCCGCGTGACGGCGTTCCGTGTCTGGCGAACTACACGCAGAACACGCAGACCCGTGCGGCGGCGGGGACGAACCAGTGCGGTGCCTATGCGGGCGCAGCCAACGAGTCTGCTGCGCGCATCATCAGCAAGGTGGCCCAGGCGTGCGGAATCTCGCCCAAGGTCTTCCTCGTGCTCGTGCAGAAGGAACAGTCACTGGTGACGAACCCTTCCGCGCGCGGCTACCAGTACGCGACCGGCGCGAACTGCCCCGACACCCCGCAGGGGTGCGATGCGGCCTATTCGGGTTTCTTCACCCAGATCTATTCCGCCGGCTGGCAGTTCCGTCAGTACGCCAAGACGCCGAACTCGTGGCGGTACAAGATCGGCCCGTCGTACGTGCAGTACAACCCGAACACCGGTTGCGGCGGCACGACTCTCAACATCCGCAACCAGGCCACGGCGAACCTGTACATCTACACCCCGTACCAGCCGAACGCGGCCGCATTGGCCAACCTCTACGGCTCCGGTGACGGCTGTTCCGCCTACGGCAACCGCAACTTCTGGCGGATGTACTACGACTGGTTCGGATCTCCCACCGACTCCTCGCCCATCGGCAGTGTGGAGAACATGCAGCCCGCACCGGGCGGGATCGGGATCTGGGGCTGGGTGGTCGACACCGACACCCCCGATCCGGTCATGGTCCACGTCTACGTCGACGGCGTCATGGTGCAAGGCGCCGCGGCGAACCAGCCGTGGCCGGGCGTCGCTTCGCGCTTCGGGCTCGGCGACAATCACGGGTTCGCATTGACAGTGCCCGCCGCGCCGGGCGACAGGCAGGTCTGCATCTACGCCATCAACGTGGGAAGCGGCTTCAACAAACAACTGACGTGCTCCACGGTGCGAGCCGGCGGCGGGAACCCCGTCGGAGCGGTGGACAACATCCAGCCTCAGCCCGGCGGGCTGGGCGTATGGGGTTATGCGCTCGACCGGGACACGAGCGACCCGGTCTGGGTGCACGTCTACATGGACGGCGCCTTCGCCGGCGGCTACCTGGCCGACGTGCCCCGGGACGACGTCGCCGCCGCCTATCCCGGCTTCGGGAATCGCCACGGCTTCGGGTTCACCGTGCCCGCATCCGCGGGGACCCATCGGCTCTGCGTGTACGCGTTGAACGTGGGCACAGGGGATTCGAACACGGAGCTCGGATGCTGGAACGCCGCCTCCGGGGGCAACCCGATCGGTGCCGTGACGAACACGACGACGGGCCTGCAGAAGCTCTCCATGTCGGGGTGGGCCGTCGACCCCGACACCACGGACCCCGTCTGGTTGCACGTCTACGTCGACGGGAAGTTCTCGACCGGTGTGCTCGCGAACGCGCCGTCCACCGAGCTCGGCATCTTCGGCACGTACGGCCCGAATCACGGATACACCTTCACCGTGCCCGCGACGAACGGCTCGCATCAGGTGTGCGTGTACGCGCTGAACACGCGGTCCGGGACGGGGAACACCACGCTGTCCTGCCAGAACGTCGTGGTGGGGGGAAACCCCGTCGGCGCGGTCGAGAACGGTCAGCCCGGCTTCGCCTCGATCGGCGTGTGGGGATGGGCGTACGACCTGGACACGGCGGACCCGGTGACCGTGCACGTGTACATCGACGGCGCGTTCGCCGCCGGGACGGGCGCCAACGTCCCCCGTCCCGATGTGAGCGCGATCCCGGCCGACTACGGTGACAACCACGGATACGGCGTGACGTTCCCGGCCTCGCCCGGAACGCACGAGGTCTGCGCGTACGCGTTGAACATCGGCGTCGGCAACACAAACACGCAACTCGGCTGCTTCTCGACGACGGTGAGCGGCGCGCCGCGCGGCGCCCTCGAGAACGTGCAAACGGTGGGAACCGGGCTCGGCGTGTACGGGCACGCGGTCGACCCGGATACGAAGGGGCCGATCTGGGTGCACATCTACGTGGACGGCGCTTTCGCCTCATCCGTGTTGGCAGACGGTGCGCGGGACGACCTCGCGGCCGCCTATCCGGGCTTCGGCGCGGGGCACGCCTTCGGTACCGTCGTGCCCGTCTCCGCCGGCACACATCAGGTGTGCGCGTACGCGATCAACACGCCCTCGGGAGACAACCCCTCTCTGGGCTGTGCGACGGTCGTGCGCCGATGACGACACCGAAAGACCAGGTCTCCTCGTCATCACGTGCAGGCCTGGTCCTGCGAGGGCGCCTTCCGCTCGGCTGGTTCATCGCCCATGCGGTCAGTCTCGTCGCCATCCTCGGCGTGCTGGTGGTCGCGGGGCGGGGACAGTGGTTCTTCTTCGATGAGTGGGACTTCCTGGCCGAGCGCGCGGAATGGGATCTTCTCGTCCCGCACAACGGGCATCTCAGCTTCTTCCCGCAGCTGCTGACGACGCTCGTCAAGTCCGTGGCGGGCCTCCACTCCTACTGGCCGTACCTGCTCCTCACCTTCGCAGCTCACCTGTTCGTGGTGCACATGCTGTGGCGTCTCATGATGCGCATGGGCGTCGCCCCCGTGCTCGCCCTGGTCGTTCCGGTGGTGTTCGGCGTTCTCGCCCCCGGCACGGAGAACACCCTGTGGGCGTTCCAAGTCGGGTTCATCACTCCGTTGGGAACGGGTATCGCGGCGGTCCTGCTCGCTCTTCGCGATCCGCTCCGCTCCCGTGACGTCGTCGGGATCACCCTCCTCCTACTGATCGGCGTCGGGTTCGCGAGCACGGGCCTGCCGATGGTGCTGGCTGTGCTGCTCCTGGTCGTCTACCGGCATGGGTGGCGTGCGGCGATCGTACCCGCGGGCGTTCTGGCCGTGTGCTACGGCACCTGGTATCTGATCTTCGCCCGCGGCACGACAGGTAAGGACGGGTTCGGAGCGCGCTCGCTGTCGGACGTGCTCCTGAGGGTCCCCGAGTTCGCGGCGCACGGCCTGGTCGACAGCCTCGGCAAGGCGATCCCGCTCCCCGCGCTGGCCTCGGCCATTCTGATCGCGCTGTGCATCGGCGTGCTCCTCGATCTTCGTCGGAACGGCCTCCGTGCCGGCAGCGGTGCGTATGCGCTCGTGTTCGCCGGTCTCGTCTTCGCCGCGCTCACGGCCTTCACCCGCGTCGGCCTCGGCGTCGAGAACGCCTCGGCGGGACGCTACGTGTACGTCTACGCCGCGCTCGCGGTCCCTCTCATCGGGCGTCTGCTGACGGCGCTCATCGGCCGTAGCCGCGCTGCCGGTACGCTCGTCGTGGCGATTCTGCTGGCACTGATCGCCTACAACGCAGCCGGAACGGTCGTCACGGGGCGCAACGACGCGGGCATGAAGCGCACGGTCGAGCGGACGATCTCCGCCGCCCTCACGATCGACGACGGATCGAGCACCATCGCTTCGCGCACTCCCGCCGCGATGGTGGCGCCCACGCTGACGATGACCGACATCCGATCGTTCGTCGCGCGCGGGCAGTTCACCCCGGTGCCCTTCACCGCCGAAGACCTCCTCTCGGCGAAGACGAACCTTCTGCTCACGCCGGTCGCCGTGGATTCCGCGGTGTCGACGGCGAACTGCCGCGCCGGCGCCGAAGGGTGGATCGACATCGACCCCTCGACCGACACGGTGTCGGTGCCGGACGGGGGCGTCGTCGGAGTCATCGCGAACGAGGGCGATGTGCAGGGGTTCGGAACACGGATCCCGTTCCCCGCGGCGGGGACCTACCGCCTGGACACGTTCAGCCCCGACGCACGGATCCGGCTCGATGCGGACGGCGTCACGTGCATCTCGGCGGACGGACTCGCTGCGACGCAGCGCTGAGTCGTCGAACGCCGGCGGGGGAGCGGGTCAGTCCGCCCGATGCGCGGGAGGCGAGGGCTCGTGATGCTCTTCGATGTAGGTGACGGGGTCCACGTCGGGCGAGTGCGGGAACACCCACAGGGTGTAGAGCACGTAGCGCAGACCCGTGGCGACGGCCTGCCCGATGAAGGTGCCTGAGACGTTGTCCGCGAGCGCCGAATCGAATCCGAGCACATAGCGGGAGAACGCCAGACACGCGAGCTGGATGAGGATCGCCAGCACGTTCACGACGGCGTAACGCGTGATCTGGCGCAGGCTCACGGAGACTTTGCGATCGCGATAGGTCAGGAGCTTGTTGCCGCCGTAGGTGACGATCAGGCCGGCCACGACGGCGATCACTTTGGCCAGCAGCGGCTGCGGGTGCAGGATGCCGTCGCCGCCGCCGAAGACCAGCAGGTTGTAGACGATGGCATCGACGATGAAACCGAGTCCGCCGATGGCGAGGAAGATGCCGCCTCTGCGGATGTTGCGGATGAGGAAGTCCCGGAGATGGGGAGTGTCGGGCCAACGCATGTCGACTTCTCTCGTGGATGTCGGAGAAAGCGGAAGGCGCCGGGCAGATTGCCCGGCGCCGTCGCACTGACTCAGATGGTGCCTTCGGAGATCGCGTTCTCGATCCACGGGATGACCTCGTCGAGCATGTCCTCGAGGGTCGTGGTGGCCTCGAAGCCGAGGACCTCCTTGGCCTTGGTGACGTCGGGCACACGCTTCTGCACGTCGTACTCGAAGGCTTCGTCGTGCTCCAGGCGCAGGGGGACGTCGGCGCCCTTGATCTTGGTCCAGATGATCTCCGCCAGCTCGGTGACCGTGTGGCCGACCGGAGTGGAGATGTTGAAGTCGTTGTTGAGCGCTGCCGGGTGGTTCAGCGTCAGCACGATGCCGCGGGCGAGGTCGCCGCCGTACGTGTAGTGACGCACCTGGTTGCCCTCACCGAGGATGTGGAGCGGGTCCTGGCCCTTGAGCACCTTCTGGACGAGGTCGGGCACGACGTGGCTCATCGCCAGCTGGACGTTGCCCGAGTGGATCTCGACGTCGCCGAGTGCCCGCGACTCGCCGATTCCGACGCAGTTGAAGGGACGCAGGATCGTGTAGTCGAGGTCGTACTGGCCCTTCGCGGCCCGCGCGAAGTACTCGACGGCGAGCTTCTGGAAGCCGTAGGACGACAGCGGCGGCGGGACGATGAGCTCGTCGCCCTCCTTCGACGGCCACCGGTCGGTGGACTCGAAGACCATCGACGACGACATGTACGTGACCTTCTTCAGTCGCCCGCCGGCCTTCTTCACGGCGATGGCCGCGTCGCAGGACGACGCGATGATGCGCTCGTTCGCGGCGATGAGGTCGTACTGGTACGTGTGGAAGTAGGAGATACCGCCGATGAAGCTGCGCCCGCGATGAAGTGGTCGCAGTCCATGAGCAGCTCGGTCATGCGCTCGGTGTCGAGGACGTCCGCGATGACCAGCTCGTAGTTCGGGTTGTCGTCGTACGACTTCTTGACGGGGCCGTACTTCGAGTAGTTGTCGACTCCCACGACCTTGAAGCCCTGGCGGAGGAGTTCCTCGACGACGTAGCCGCCGATGAATCCGGCCGAGCCGGTGACGAGCACTTTTTCCATGACTTACTTTCCCTTCGTGCCGCGAGCGGCGTCTGCGAGGTTCTCAACCGACAAGGGGCGGCCGAATGCGAAGAAGTACCAGCGCAAGTACTTGGGGATCCACTTGCGTAGCTTGAAGTTCGACTCTCCCGCTGTGCGGTCGAGCCAGATGGTGGGCAGCTCGGCAACGGGAAGACGCGCGCGGCGCGCCTTCGCGGTCAGCTCGAGTCCGATCTCGAACCCGTCCCGTGACTGGATCGTGGCCGTGCGCACGAACTCCGCGTTGTACGCCTTGAACGAGTTCGTCGCGTCGCGTGTGCCGATGCCGGCCAACAGGTGCAGCGACTGTCCCGCGACGCGGGAGAGGGTGCGCTTGAGCCGGGGGCCGCCGATCTGCTGACCGCCGGCCATATAGCGGCTGCCCGCCGCGACCACGACGCCGCGTTCCACCAGTTCGGTCAGCTCGTCGATCTGGCGCGGGTCGTCGCTGCCATCCGCCATCGTGACCACGACGGTCTCGGCGCGCGCCGCATCGAATCCGTATCGGATGGCGTGAGCCGGACCGCGGCCGTAGGTGTTGACGATGACTCGGACGCGATCGTCTAGCGCGGTCACGGACTCCACCGCCGGGATCGTGGTGTCGGAGTCGGTGTCGACGACGACGAGGATCTCGAAGGGCACGGTGACGGTGGCGGCCACGCGATGCAGGAACGGGATGATCTCATCGCCCTCGTTGTACGCGGGGACGACGATGGAGACGCGGAGGTCGGCGGTCAAATGAGCACCCCGTTGCCCAGCAGGTTCCAGACATCTGCAACCGGCTTGGTGGTCGCGAGCTCGCGGTACTCGCTGTGCGGGGTCGCGACGATGAGGATGTCGCTGCGCTCGAGCACTTCTTCCAGCGGCAGGAGCGACGAGTCCACGCTTTCGGGGACGTAGGGGTCGGTCGCGATGACCTCGCGCGCCTTGAAGCGGAGAACGCGCTGCAGCTTGTAGGACAGGCTCGATCGGATGTCGTCAGACCCCGCCTTGAACGCCATGCCGAGGATGCCCACGGTCTTGGTCGACAGATCGTGCTTCTCGTCGAGGCGGCTCGCGATGTACAGGGGAAGTCCCTCGTTGACGAGCATGGCGGAGTGACCCAGCTGGAAGGTGTTGTCGCTGAACGCGGCGAGCTGCATCGTGTCCTTGAAGAGGCACGGTCCCGCGGCGAATCCGGCACCGGGCATGTCCTGGGCGCGGGGGTAGTCGTGCGTCAGGCCCGCGCGGACCCGCTCGAAGTCGACGCCCTTGGAGTTGGCCATCATGTAGAACTGGTTCACCGCGGCGAACTTGATGTAGCGCCACGTGTTCGTGAAGAGCTTCGCGAGCTCCGCCTCTTCGGGCGTGAGCTCGACGATCGAGTCGGTCAACGACCGGAAGAGAGCGCCCGCGCGAGCCACGGCCTCGGGCGTGTAGCCGGAGACGATCTGGGGCAGCTCGAACAGCTCGGTCATGGCCTTGTGCTCGGCGATGCGCTCGGGGCAGAACGCCACATCCATGTCAAGACCCATTCCGGCGACCATGTCTCGAACGAGGGCGGTCACGCCGGGGTAGATCGTGCTGCGCAGCGCGAGGAGCTGTCCGTCACGGAAGTACGGGGCGCAGGTCGCGAGCGCGCGGGGAATCGCATTCGGGTCGGGGTTGAGGTGCTCGTCGACCGGAGTGCCGATGACGACCACGACGTTCTCGGCGGTCGCCACGACCGCAGGGTCGGTTGAGGCGGTCAGCATGCCCTCGGCGACGACCTTCTGGAGGACCTCGTCCGCGCCCGGCTCGATGAACGGCATCTGGGCCTTGCGAATCCGCGCGACCGCGCTCTCGGCGACGTCGTAGACCACGGTGCGCTTACCCCGGCTGGCCAGCGCGATAGCCAGCGGAAGACCGACATGACCCCCGCCCCCGACGACGACCACATCATTCTCGAACGACATTTACACTCTCCCACCGGTGCCGGACAACTTCACAAGAATACCCCACGCTCGCCGGCGCTTCATGCGCGCGGATGTCGATCATCGGCTCGTAGGCTGAGGCCATGGCCTATCGAATCCGCATCGCCTTGACGGCTGCCGTCGTGCTCGCCGCCGCACTGACGGCCTGCGCGCCCGAGCCGGGTCCCGCCAGCTCGACGACGCCCTCCGGGTCCGCATCCAGCGCCGCCCCCGCTCCCTCCGCGACATCGACCGCCGGTCAGCCGACCGCCACTCCGACGGCGTCGGCCGACGCCATCCCGGGATGCTGGACGGTCGCCGTTCCCGACGTGAAGGTGACCCGTTCCGAGACGCCCGAGGAGTTCACGGCTCAGAACGGTCCGCTCGTCGCCGCGGGCGCACCGGCAACGTGCTCGCTGTTCGCCTCGGGGTCCGCCCGGGCTGCGGGCGACGCCTGGATCGAGTCCTTCGTGGCGCAGGGGTGGGCTGACGGCGGTGTCGTCGTCGACGACGTGTACGTGAGCCGTTCCGCGAGCGGGCCCAACGGGATCGCCGTCAGCTACCTCATCCCGGTGGACGAGAGCTCGCCGTCGGCCGAGAGCCAGTTCCAGCTCTACCGGAAGTGAGCGTTACCGCGCGGGTTCCGAAGACGACAGAGCCGGCATCGGTCGCCACGAGCGGTCCCGAGCGATCTTGCGTCCGTCGCGGAGCCCGCGGAAGAGGTGGCGCGTACCGGTGAACTTCTTCTCCACGACGAGGAGTCGGATGATCTCCTTGGCGAAGGTCAGGGCGGTGCCCGCGGCGAACAGGACCGGGTTGTAGACACCCAGCTCGCGATAGTAGCGCTTGATGTACGCGCGGTTGCGCATGATGTAGTAGCGGTACGCGTCGCTCGAGGCGTTCATGTGGCGGATGCCCATGTCCCATTGCTTGATCTCGCGCGTGCGACGCAACACGAATTCGTCGACGATGACCGAGGTCGTCACGCGCGACGCCAGCCAGCCGTACAGCTGGTCGTCCCAGTAGATGAAGAATCGCGGATCGGGGAGGCCGATCTGCGTGACGATGTCGCGATGGATGAACATGCCTTCGAAGCAGCCGGAGTTCATCTCCTTGAATCCGGACGCGTCGAAGCCGGCGGGGGCGAACGGGATGGGGATGCCCATGCGGTCGGCCACGCGGTACTGCCAGTAGAACTCACTGCCGTCGTAGTCGTAGCGCCGCCCCTGGATGCTCTTGAACCGCGGCGCCCACTTTCCCATGCGGGCCAGACCGTCGGGGAGTACCTCGACGTCGTCGTCCATGAGCCAGATCCACGCGGATCCGAGCTCGTAGGCGGTACGCATGCCCTCGCTGAAACCGCCGGAGCCGCCCGTGTTCGACTCCAGACGGCGGTACACGACCTGCGTGTTCAGGTGCGGCCGGAACTGCTCGACGACCTCGGTGGTGTCGTCGGTGGATGCGTTGTCGATCACCACGAGGTGACCAGGGGCGGGATCCATCGATGCCACGCTGGTCAGCAACCGTGTGAGCAGAGCGGAGCGGTTGTACGTCACGACCACGATCGTGGCGGATGCGGGATCAAACGGGGTCTGGGTGGGCACGTCGGGACTCTCGGATGCGGCGGCCATAGCGACCTGATCCTACCCCGGGCGTCTTCGAGCCGACTGCGGGCTCAGTGGCCAGGCTCCTCCGGAAGGACGGTCGGCATCGGGTCGCCGCTGTCGAGTCGGTCGCGCCAGGAGCGCGACTGCCCGGCGCGGCTGGCGCATACGACGAGAAGGAGCCATCCGTATCCGAAGAGGGTGAAGCTCTCGAACACGGAATCGATGAGCAGTGCAGTGAGGATCAGGGGGGTCCAGGTGTACACCACGGCGCGGCGGTTGCTGGCCTCGAGCCACGACCGCACGAGTGCGACGACGCAGAACCCGGCGAACAGCAGCAGCCCGAACCATCCCACCTGCAGGAGGATGTCGAAGTAGGCGTTGAGTGCGGATGCGTGGCGCTCGCCGAGGCTGACGTTGATGGAGAGGAACGGGAACTCGGTCGTGGACCAGGTGCCGTACCAGCCCCATCCCTGCACCGGGTGATATCGGACGTAGTCGAGGATCGTGTTCCACAGATCCGCGCGCGTCGAGAAGTCGCTGCCGGCGCCGAGCATCGCGATGATGGGGCCGCGGGCGGCGTAGGCGACCGCCAGGGCGACCACGACGATCCCGGCGAGCGTCGCCTGCAGCATGGGCCGCGACTCGGGCCGGGTGTGGCGCACGACCATCAGCGTGAGCGTCGCAAGTCCCACGATCAGCGCGATCACGATCACCGTGGGGGAGTCGCTGAGCACGGCCAGACCGCCCGCGAGGAGCACCGAGAACACGGCGACACCGGGGCGCACGGACGAGGTTCGCCATTCGACGAGGAAGGTGATCAACGCCAGCACGGCGACGAAGCCGAGCGCGTTGCGGGTGCCGAAGATCCCCTGCACGGGTCCGAGCTCGGCGATGAGCCCCTGCACGCCCAAGAGCGGGAAGGGCATGTCGATGAGGATGCCGAAGAGGATCTCGACGCCCAGAGAGATGGCGAGCAGCCACCTCATGACATCTCCCAGCGCCCGTGCCGTCTGGAGGGTGTCGCGCACGTGAGCGATCGTGACGCCCAGCAGGGAGAGTGCCGCCAGCGCCACCCAGCCGATGAGGGACTTCGGATGGTCCGTCGACCAGAAGACGCTCACCAGCGTCCATCCGAGGAAGAGGGCTAGGGTCGCGGATGCCAGCCGCAGCGGTGACAAGCCCCGCGGCGCGCGATGAGCATGGCGACGGCGAGAGCGCAGAGCCCCGCGACCATCGTCACGTAGGTCACCCGGCCCATGAGACGTTCGATGGCGAAGGCGCCGAAGGTCGTGCCGAAGACGAGAAGGGTGAAGGCGCGTGCCATCCGGGCCGAGCGCAGCAGTTCGCCCACGCCGGAGGAAGCGGCGGCGATCATCCCTGATCCGTCACGGGGTCGCCGCGCTCGATGCGCCACGACGTCTCCGCGGGGCCGACGCCCAGCAACGGAGACTGGCGCACCTTGACTCCGAGCAGCACGATGAGCATCCAGCCCCACACCACCAGCGGGCCGGACTCGGCCAGCCCCTGCACGAGCAGAACGGTGGCGACGAGGGTGGGCAGCAGCGTCAAGGGCGAGTACGGGCGGTCATCGCGCAGGTCCCATCGTGGGCGGTCGATCGCGAAGAACCAGGCGCGCCAGATGAAGGTCGCGTAGACGCCCGCCATCAGGAGCACACCGATCACCCCGAGTTGCAGGAAGACGTCGATCCACATGTTGTGCGCCTGCATGACCGTCTCGCCGTGGTCGACGATCCAGCCGTCGAAGTGGCTGTCCCACGGCAGCCACGGCGAGGCGAAGCCCCATCCGATGAGGGGATGCTCGTCGGCTCTGGCCAGCACCTGCTCCCAGATGCCTTCGCGTCCCGTCAGATCGGCCGACCTGCCGAGGGCGGTGAAGAGCGTGTCGCGAGCGAAGAAGAGGATCGCGGCGCCGACGAGCGCCACCCCGGCGTACGCGACGTAGTACACGGTGCGCCCGCCCGGCCTGGTGACGGTTCGCATGAGCAATACCGTCACGAGCACGACGACGACCGCAGCCGCCGAGAGATAGGCGGTCGCGGAACCTGCGTGGACGAACAACAGCGCCGCGATCGAGATCCAGATGATCGCGGAGGAGCGTCGCTCGGCACGCGCCGCCCAGCGGATGGCGAAGACGATCAGCCCGAGCAGCGCGACCACGGCGAGAAGGTTGGCGTTTCCCTGGATGCCCTGGATGCGCCCGTCGAAATCGAACAGGTTGTTGCGGGACCAGTAGACGATCGGGTCGTACTTCACCCCCCGCTCCGGCAGCACTCCGCCGGGAAGGATGGGGCGGCGCACGAGCAGTGACACGACGAGCTCGAAGGCCAGCGACAGCCCCAGCGACCACTTCAGCGCCGCCGAGACGGCCGCGACGATCTCGCGCCAGGTGAGCATCGCCGCAACGAACATGCCCTGGCCCGTCGTGATCAGCCACAGCGCGAGCGTGGTGCCGGTCGTCCCCGGCCACGCGGACCAGATGAGCGAGGCCGCCGCCCAGACGCCGTAGGCGAGGACGAACCACGGCAGGCGCCGCACGTCGACCGGCGGTCGGAGCAGGAGCCACACCACGAGGGAGACGACCGCGGTGGCGACCACGATCACGGTCGACGCGGCGACCCCGAAGGCCAGCGTCCATGCGGTGCCCGCGATCGCCTGGAACACGACGAACACGCACCACGCGCGCAGCAGCAGGTGTCCCGTGCGCTCGCGCACCGGCGGCGCGGGGGCGGGACCCGCCGGGTGTTGGGTTCGGACGGCCATGATGCCCCCAGATTAGCCCGCGACCCTTCTAGGCTGGGGGTGTGCTGGCCGAGCTGACCAACGTCCCCCGCGACTACTCCTGGGGATCCTCCCATCTCATCGCAGACCTGCAGGGCCGAGAGCCCTCCGGCGTGCCCGAAGCCGAGGTCTGGTTCGGCGACCACCCCGGCTCGCCCGCCGAGCTGCCCTCCCTCGGGGTGACGCTGGATGCGTGGTTCGATGCGCAGGAGCCCGGCGCGGGCCCGGCGACGCGACTGCCCTATCTGCTCAAGCTGCTCGCCGCGGGCTCGCCCCTGTCGATCCAGGTGCATCCCTCGCGCGAGCAGGCGGTGGAAGGCTTCGCGCGGGAGGAAGCGGCGGGCATCCCGCGGGATGCGGCGCACCGCACCTACAAGGACGACAACCACAAGCCCGAGGTGATCGTGGCTGTCAGCGACCGCTTCGAGGCGCTTGCCGGCCTGCGTCCCCTCGGGGCGACCCGGGAGATCCTCGCGACCCTCGTCCAGAACGAGGGCGTGACGGCTCTCGACCGGGCGCTGCAAGGGTCCGACGAAGCTTCCGCGCTGCGCGACGCTCTCGGCTGGCTGCTCTCCGGCCAGGCGCAGAGCGTCGTGGACGGGGTGATCGCCGCTGTGCGACAGGCGGCCCAGACGACACCCACCGACCATTTCGCCGCACTGACGCGCATCGCCGACGCGTACCCGTCCGATCCGGGCGTCGTGGTGGCGCTGCTCATGAACCACGTGGTGCTTGCGCGCGGCGAGGCGATCTTCGTCCCTGCCGGTGTGCTGCACGCATACCTCTCCGGCCTCGGGGTAGAGATCATGGCCGCCAGCGACAACGTGCTGCGCGGCGGTCTCACGCCCAAGCACATCGACGTCGACGAGCTGCTGCGCATCCTCGACACGACACCCGGCGAGGCGCCGACATTGCCGGCGATCGTGGGGGAGCCGGGCGTCGACGTCTTCGCGCCCGGGATCACCGACTTCGAACTGCTGCGCGTGACGGTGGACGAGGGCGACGTGCGTCGCGTCCGCCTTCGCGGACCCGCCATCGCCGTGGCGACCGTCGGCACGCCGATGGTGTCGGCTGGGGATGCGCGGGTGCAACTCGCGCCCGGTGCCGCGGCGTTCGCCACGCCCGACGAGCAGCACCTCGAGGTCACTGGCACCGGGGAGCTGTTCCTCGCAATGCCGGGACGCTGATCGCCGGCTCGTAACGAATCCGCTCCATCGACACGCCGTCGGCGCGTCGTGAAGATTAAAGCGCGGGTTGAGGGTTTACGATCAGCGACTTGCTTTCCGCGAATCACACCTGTGTAATTTAGGCACCCGCCCACCGCGGGGCGTGATTCGAGATCGTGGGGAGAGCACATGGCGAGCGCACCGTACCGCTCAGGCGTTCCCGACAACTGGCATGTCGATCCCGTCTTCCTCGGGGTCCCCGGCGTTCGCCGCGAAGCTCCCGTCGACGACGACAATCCGCTGGCGTGGCAGACGGATGCACTGTGTGCGCAGACCGACCCTGAGGCGTTCTTCCCCGAGAAGGGCGGCTCCACCCGCGACGCGAAGCGCATCTGCACCACGTGCGATGTTCGCGACGAGTGCCTCGAGTACGCGCTGCGCAATGATGAGCGGTTCGGGATCTGGGGCGGACTCAGCGAGCGCGAGCGTCGCAAACTCAAGCGTCGTGTGAGCTGAACGGCCCATCGAGATCACCGATTGCGGCGCGTGCACCTCGCGTGTCGCGAACTCGTGCTTAGGCTGACTCAGTCATGTCGGCCCGTGTCCACGCTCTCCTCGTCGTGCGCCCTGAAGGGCGTACGGCCGCAGCGGCGCATCTCGAGCGCACGCTGTCCGCCCTCGCCGCACAGACCCGCAGGGTCGACGCGCTCACCATCGTGCTGTGCGGCGGAGACTCCGCTCTGACGCAGCTGGTGACGGCATCCGGCGCCGAAGGCGTGATCACCGCCGGCGCCTCGACGTCGTTCGCCGATGCGGTGCGCCTGGCCTCGGTGCGAATCAGCGGCGAGTTCGTCTGGCTTCTCGCCCAGGACACCGCACCCGAGCCGGAGGCTCTGCAACGCCTGCTCGCAGGCCTCGAGCGTGCGCCCTCGGTCGCCGTGGTCGCCCCCAAGCTGGTGGAGTGGGATGAGCCCGCCCGCATCGCGTCGCTGGGTGTGACGATGACGACGCTCGGCCGCGCCGTCGAGATGGTTCAGGACGAACTCGATCAGGGCCAGCACGACGGTGACGAAGACGTTCTCGGGGCCGACGTGCGCGGGCTTCTCGTGCGCGCCGACCTGTGGCGCACCCTCCGCGGCGTCGACCCTGCTCTCGGCGGGGCCGACGAGGGTCTCGATCTCGGCGTGCGCGCCCGGTTGGCGGGTCACCGGGTGAGTCTCGTGCCCGCCGCGCGGGTGGCGGTCGCCGGTGACGGTGTCGCGGGCCTGCCCGCCGCCCCGACGCGGCGCGCCCGTCGCCGTCGCGCCTACGCCCGCCGGCTGGCCCAGATCCACCGCCGCCTGACGTATGCACCCGCCGCGGCGGTGCCTCTGCACCTGCTCTCTCTCATCCCGCTGGCGCTCTGGCGTGCGGCGGCGCTGCTGGTGGCGAAGCAGCCCTCGCGCGTGCTGCCCGAATGGGGCGCCTCGATCGTGGCGTTCTTCCGATGGGGGGCGATCGCCGCATCCCGCGGTGTCATCCGCCGCTCGCGCAGCGTCGCGTGGTCGCAGCCTCCCTGCTGCGCATCACCAGATCGACGCTCCGGCAGCGCTTCGACGCCGATGCCGACGCCGACGCGATGAACCGACCGGTGCGCGGCGAGCTGCACTTCTTCACGGGTGGCGGCGCCTGGCTCGTGCTGGCCGGGCTGGTCGTGTCGGCGGCTGCATTCCCCGCGCTGTTGGCATGGCCCGCTCTCGGCGGCGGCGCGCTCCAGCCGCTGCGGGCGACACTCGGTCAGCTGTGGGCGGACGCCGCATTCGGCTCCCGTGCGACCGGGCTGGGCGTTGCAGGACCGGCAGATCCGTTCGCTGCCGTTGTGGCGCTGCTCGGCTCGCTCTGGCCGGCGGATCCGTCGCGGATCCTCATCGTGCTGTGGCTCGCTGCACTGCCGCTCGCGGTACTGGGAGGCTGGTTCGCGGCCACACGCCTCACATCCCGCTCGCTGCTTCGCAACACCGCCGCCGTCGCCTGGGCGCTCGCGCCGACCTTCTGGTCCGCTCTCGTCGACGGCCGCCCCACGGGCGTCATCGTGCACCTGCTGCTGCCGTGGCTCTTCTACGCCGGCGCGGTGGCCCATCGGTCATGGGCGGCTGCAGGGGCGGCGTCGTTGCTCCTGGCGGGCGTGCTCGCGTGCGCGCCGTCGCTGGCTCCCGCACTCATCCTGATCTGGATGCTGGCGATGATGCTCGTCGTGGTCGCGCGCGGCGGTCGCGGGGCGGGACAGATCGTCTGGACGGGCGTGCCCGCGCTGGCACTGTTCGCCCCCCTCATCTGGGCCCAGCTGCACGGCGGGACCGTGTGGGGCTTGGTCGCCGACCCCGGACCGGTGTGGGCGGGACCGCAGGCGGGAGCCGACGCCGCCGGGCGCTTCGCGCTGACGACGGGCTTCCCGAGCACGGACTTCGCCGGCTGGGCAGGTCTGCTCGGATCCACGGCCATCGCGCCGTTCGTGACCGCGGTGGTCGTGCTCGTCGCACCCCTCGCGGTGCTCGCGCTGCTGTCCCTGCTGACCCCGCGGTGGATGGTGGCCGGTGTGCTGCTCGTGACCGCGCTCCTGGGCATCGCGACGGCGTTCGCGGCCGTGGGCTTCGCCGTGTCGGTCGACACCCGGGGCACTCCGGTGGCACTGTGGCCGGGTGCGGCGCTGAGTCTCGCGTGGCTGGGGATCGTCGCGGCCGCGACCCTCACGCTCGACTCGGGCGTACCGGCGCGCGCCGGTGGACTGCGCGTCTTCGGCGCCGTCGCCGTCATCGGCACCCTCGCCGTCCTCGCCGTCCCCTCGGTCACCGCGATGGGGAGAGGACAGAGCGAACTGCAGAGCGGCTCGCCCTCCACACTTCCCGCCTACGTCGCAGCGCAGGGGCGCGACGATTCGAATGTCGGCACGATCGTGCTCTCACCCTTGGCCGACGGCTCCGTCGCCGCCCAGGTCGTGTGGGGCGGCAGCGAAACGCTGTCGGGCGGCTCCACGCTGGATGCGACCCGCTCGGTCGCCTCGGCATCCGACCAGGAAGTGGCCGAGCTCACCGCCGATCTGGTGACCTCGACTTCGGAGGACGTCGTCGCACGCGTCGCGGCCGCCGGAATCCGCTTCATCGTCGTGGCTCCCGAGACATCCGACGAAAGCGACGCGGCGCGCGCGTTGCGCCTCTCGGCCCAGACGGCCCTCGATCAGCGCGACGATCTCGACGTCGTCGGCGCGACACCCAAGGGCACGCTTTGGCGCGTGACGACGGATGTGGCCGCGCGGCCCGCGCCGAGCGCGGAGCTGGTTCGTCAGGGGTGGGCCGTGGGGGCGGTGCAGCTCGTGGTCGTCGCGATCGCCCTGCTGCTCTCGTTCCCCACCGCATCGTCGCGCCGTGAGGCTCGCCGCACTCCACGCATCGTCGGACCGCGTTCGCGGGAGGAGCAGGTATGAGCAGGCAGCGAGCATGGCGCTGGGCCGCCACCAGTACGCGGCTCGTCGTCGGTGCGGCCCTCGCCGTCGGGATGGTCGGGGCGGTGGGCGTCGGTGTGGCCGCGAACTGGCCCACCCATACACACGAGCCGCTCGCGGTGGGCGTGACGCCCACGCCGGCGGACACGGTGCTCGCCTGTGCCGGGCCCTTGCTCGCTCTCGGACGTGACGCCACGCAGGCCGGCCAGATCACCAGCGCGGCGCCGACGGCCACCGTGTCGGGATCGGACGGCGCGACGCTCGAGCAGGCGACGGAGCCGAGCGATCCCGACGTCGTCGGCTCCGACGGGCACCCCGTGTTCGTCGCTCCGCCTGTGGACGCGACACGATCGGACGCGGCCGCATCCTCGAGCGGTTCGGCAGCCGCCGACGATCTTCGCGGCTTCGCCGCCGCCGCGTGTCAGCCCCCGCTCATCGAGTCGTGGCTCGTCGCGGGGGCGACCACCACGGGCTCGGCGGATGTCATCCTGCTTTCGAACCCCTCGGATGTCGCCGCCACCGTCGATCTGACGCTGTACAGCGCGACCGGCGCCTCCACTCCGCCGTCGGGAAGAGGGCTCCGCGTCGACGCCCACACGCAACGGCTCGTGCCGCTGGCCGCGCTCGCGGTCGGCGAGGGTGCTCCCGTGGTGCGTGTCACCGCCTCGGGTGCGCCGGTCGCTGCGGCATTGCAGTCCAGCCTGTCCCGAACCCTGCTGACCGGCGGCATCGAGCAGAGCGGCGCGATCGTGGGTTCCGCGACGCAGCAGGTGATTCCCGGAGTGCGTGTTCCGCAGAGCGCGGTCGATGCGGCTTCCGCCGGCGCGACGACCCTTCTGCGGTTGCTCGCTCCGGGCGCCGATGCGACGGCCGCGGTCACCGTCCAGGACGACACGGGCCGCATCGCGTTGACGCAGAGTGTTCCCCTGGGCGCGGATCTTCCCACCGAGCTCGACCTGGCCGGTCTGTCGGCCGGTACGTACACCGTGCGCGTCGAGGCCACCTCGGCCGTCGTCAGCGCCGTCTGGCAGACGACGAGTTTCGGCAACGGTGCGGACTTCGCCTGGTACACCGCGGTCGAGTCCATCGTCGCCCCGAGCGTCGTCGCCGTACCGGACGGCCCGTCACCGCTGCTGGTGCTGGCGGGATCGACGGTCGGTTCCGCAGATGTCGTGCTGACGCCGCTGAGCGGTGCCACCCAGACCGAACGGGTCAGCGTCGCGCCGGGCGGCACCGCATCCGTGCCGGTCCAGCCCGGTGCCGTGTACCGCATCGAGACCTCGAATCCGGTCCGGGCGTCCGTGAGCTACCTCGCGGACGGTGCGATCAGCGCGTTCCCGGTGTGGCCGGCGGATGCGGCGGCGTCGGAGATCATCGTCCGCCCCTGAGCCCGCTCAGAGAAAGCGGAAGCGATCGGGGCCGAGGTCCCACGGGTCCCGCCCGAGGAACTCGGCAGCGGCGCGGAAGACGCAGCTTCTCGATCATCATGCGCCGATGGGTGTCGTCGTTGCGGTGCAGGTGTGCGAGACGTTCGATGGGCAGCCGGTAGAGAACGATGCGCTTCTCGTCGGGGAGCACGCTCCAGCGCGGGATGCCATCGGCATCCGCCGCCGGAGGCATGTCGGCCATCTCGAAGCGCACCTCGCGCAGCCCGGCCACGCTCCACGGAGGAACTCCGCGACCGAACCGACGGCGAGGTCGAACCGGTCGACGCGCGTCTCCAGGGGCGGCAGAGGTGGGCGCACCACCGCGCTCCGGCCCTGCCGGCCGTGACGTCCGTGACGTTCGGGACGGGGGGCTGCGGGTGCGGGGCGCGACCGGCGGCGGATCATCTGACCATCCTAGGCGCGGCGCACCGGCGGCGTCCCCGGGGCGCGTTAGGGTCACACCGTGCAGGAACGTCAGTGCTCCAAGGTCGCGTGCGCGCGTGAAGCGGTGGCGACGCTCACCTACGACTATGCCGACCAGATGGCAGCGGTGGGTCCGCTCGGACGTGCCGGAGATCCGCACGCGCACGATCTGTGCCAGGTGCACACCGAGCGACTGTCGGTGCCCAAGGGATGGCTGGTCGTGCGTCACGAGACGCTCCGCGCCTCTTAGCCGCGGGCTTCCCTGGGCGCAGGCAGGAGCGCTGCGGCACGCGCATCGCGCGACCGGATGGCCGACAGTTCGCGCTGGAAGCGCAGCGCCGCGACAGCCCGGACGAACAGCCCGGATCCGCGGCCGGAACCGGGGAGACGGATGCTGCCGCCTCCGTCGCCAGTTGCGCGGCCAGCATCCGGCGTGCCCCCGGCTGCAGCTGTTCGGCCTGCCGGACGAACCGGGCGAGGCGCCGCGCGACCGGCGCCGGCAGCGGTGCCACGTCGGCGATGCGGGCCCATTCGGTGAGGGGAGCCGGCACCTGCGGCTCGAAGGCGGGGAGGCGTCCGGTGCGCGTGCGCTGACTGAAGGTGCCCGCCATGAGGTCGCCCAGACGCTGTGCGCGCGGCGTGAACATCCCGGTCAGCGCCGCCACGGCGCCGAGGGTGAACCAGATCTCCAGAACGCCGACGAGAGAGCGGATCAGCGCCTGCCGGAATCCCGCCGCCCCGCCGTCGGCGCGGACGATGCGCGCGCCGACGATGAGCTTGCCGAGACTGCGTCCGCGCGTGGCGGTCTCGATCGTCGTGGGCGCGATGACCAGCAGCAGGACCGCCAGCAGGATCGAGAGGATCGTACCGAGCCCCGAAGCTGCGGAGAGGACCCCGGTCAGCCCGAGCGCCAGCATCACGATGAGGGCGGCGGCCACGGTCACGATCATGTCGATGGCGGCCCCCGCCAGGCGCAGGAAGAACCCCGCCGGTTGGACGTCGAGCGCAACGGCTTCGCCGGTGAGGATCTCGTCCTGACCGATCTCGACCATCGTCACGGCGGAGGGCATGGCTACAGTGAAACACATGGACCTCGACGCGCTCACGGCCGCCCACAGGTCCGAGTGGGAGCGTCTCGACGAGCTGGCCGGCCGCCGGCGTCTGAGTGGAGCCGAGGCCGACGAGCTCGTGATGCGCTACCGGGCCGCCTCCGCGGATCTGGCCGAGTTGAAGACGTCCGCCGGGCGCAGTCCGCAGGCCGATCACCTGTCGCTCGTGCTGGCCCGTGCCCGCCTGCGGCTCACCGCGGGAGACGGGAATCTGCTCCGTCGCATCCCGCAGTTCTTCCTCGACCAACTGCCCGCGGCGCTGTACGGCGTGCGCCGGACGACACTCGCCGTCGCAGGCGCCTTCGTCCTGGTCGCTGCGCTGGTGGCGTTGTGGATCTCGTCGGATCCCGCTCTCGTGGCGACCCTCGGCTCCGACGCACAGCTCTCGTCGTATGCGAACGACGAGTTCGTCGCCTATTACTCCGACAACCCGGCCGCCGTGTTCGCCGGCACGGTGTGGACGAACAACGCCTGGATCGCGGCGCAGTGCGTCCTGTTCGGGATCACCGGTATCTGGCCGGTCTCCGTCGTCATCCAGAATGCGGTCGGTCTCGGCGCCGCGGCAGCGGTGATGGGATCCTTCGGCCGGCTCGACGTGTTCTTCGCGTACATCCTTCCCCACGGCCTGCTCGAGCTGACCAGCGTGTTCGTCGCTGCGGCGGCGGGGCTCCACGTCTTCTGGGCCTGGGTGGCGCCCGGCCCGCGGTCGCGACGGGAGTCGCTGGCCGCCGCGGGTCGCTCGCTCGCCACCGTCGCAATCGGACTGGTTTTCGCCCTCGCGCTGTCGGGAGTCGTCGAGGCCTACGTCACCCCCCAGCCGTGGCCGTGGCCCGTGAAGCTCGTGCTCGGCGCCATGGCACTCGGCGTCTTCCTCGTCTACATGCTCGTGGTGGGGCGCCGGGCGGCGCGCCGCGGGCAGACGGGTGATCTGGACGAGGACGACATCGGCCAGACCGAGCTCGTCGCGGGCTGAACTCAAGCGGGTTCAGCGATCGTTCACCAGATCGTGGGCGTGTCGTGTTTTTGAATAGATCAAAACAATGACAGGATGCGGGAGTGGCCCCCGCATCCGTCGAGACAGAGATCGCCCTGCGTCACGCGGGCCTTCGTGTCACTCAGACGCGGCGCGGGGTCTACGACGCGCTGCACGCGCTGCCGCACGCCCGGGCGGACGAGGTGTTCGCGCGTGTGCGCGAGCGGCTGCCCGCAACGAGCATGCAGTCGGTCTACAACGCCCTCGGCGACTTCGTCGACGCGGGGCTGGCCCGGCGCATCGAACCCGCGGGTCATCCCGGGCTGTTCGAGCTGCGCGTCGCGGACAACCACCACCACCTCGTCTGCCGTGGCTGCGGCCGCGTCGAGGACGTGGACTGCGTTGCGGGAGCGGCGCCGTGCATGCATCCCCAACAGACGCATGGCTTCTCGGTCGAGGCTGCCGAGGTGACCTTCTGGGGCATGTGTCCGGCATGTGCCGCCCAGAGCGAATGATCCCCCACGAAAGGAAACAGATGTCCGACATCACGACGGGTTGCCCTGTACCCCACGACGGTGCCGACGAGACGCGGTTGCCCGTCGGGCCCTCGCCGATCGACGCCGAGCCCGACGGTGCGCTGCCGCATCCCACCGCAGGCTCCGCGAACCGCGTGTGGTGGCCGAAGAAGCTGAACCTGCGTCTGCTGGCGAAGAACCCGGTCGTGGGCAATCCTCTCGGTGAGGACTTCGACTACAAGGCCGCTTTCGAAGCGCTGGATCTCGCCGCGGTCAAGCAGGATCTGCGGGAGGTCATGACGACGTCGCAGGACTGGTGGCCGGCCGACTTCGGTCACTACGGCCCGCTGATGATCCGCATGGCCTGGCACAGTGCCGGCACCTATCGCGTGACGGACGGACGCGGCGGCGGCGGGCAGGGTCAGCAGCGGTTCGCACCGCTGAACAGCTGGCCGGACAACGTGAACCTCGACAAGGCGCGCCGCCTGCTGTGGCCGGTCAAGAAGAAGTACGGCCAGTCGATCTCGTGGGCGGATCTCATGATCCTCGCCGGCAACGTGGCGCTGGAGTCGATGGGCTTCAAGACCTTCGGGTTCGCCGGGGGACGTGCCGACGTCTGGGAGGCCGACGACGACGTCTACTGGGGCCCCGAGACCACCTGGCTCGGCGACGAGCGCTACTCGGGCGACCGCGAGCTGGAGAAGCCGCTCGCGGCCGTCCAGATGGGACTCATCTACGTCAACCCGGAGGGCCCGAACGGCGAGCCCGACCCGCTGCGCTCGGCGCGCGACATCCGTGAGACGTTCGCCCGCATGGCGATGAACGACGAGGAGACGGTCGCGCTCATCGCCGGCGGCCACACCTTCGGAAAGACGCACGGCGCGGCATCCGACGAGAACGTGGCGGAGGATCCCGAGGCCGCGGGCATCGAGGAGCAGGGGCTCGGCTGGAAGAACGCGCACGGCACCGGCAAGGGCGACGACACGATCACGAGCGGGCTGGAGGTCACCTGGACCTATCACCCGACGCGCTGGGACAACGAGTTCCTGCACATCCTGTACGCCTACGAGTGGAGCTGTTCAAGAGCCCTGCGGGCGCCTGGCAGTGGCGTCCCGCGAACGGCGCGGGCAGCGACATGGTGCCGCTGGCGCACTCGGACGGCCGCCGCGAGCCGCGCATGCTCACGAGCGACATCGCTCTGCGCGTGGACCCGGAGTACGGAAAGATCACCAAGCGCTTCCTCGAGAACCCCGATGAGTTCCAGGACGCCTTCGCCCGCGCGTGGTTCAAACTGACCCACCGCGACATGGGTCCGAAGGTCCGCTACCTCGGTTCCGAGGTGCCGGAGGAGGATCTCATCTGGCAGGACCCGGTGCCTCCCGTCGATCACGACCTGATCGATGCGGCGGATGCGGTCGCGCTGAAGTCCCGCATCCTCGAGTCCGGGCTGAGCGTGTCCGAGCTGGTCTCGACGACGTGGGCGGCGGCATCCACCTTCCGTGGCAGCGACAAGCGCGGTGGCGTCAACGGCGCCCGCATCCGCCTGGCGCCGCAGAAGGACTGGGAGGTGAACAACCCCGCTCAGCTGCAGAAGGTGCTCGCGGTCCTCGAAGAGGTCAAGGCCGAGTTCGAGGCGGCGGGTCGCCGGGTCTCGCTCGCGGACCTGATCGTGCTCGCCGGCAACGCCGGTGTGGAGCGCGCCGCGGCCGACGCGGGCGTGATCGTGGAGGTGCCGTTCCGTCCGGGACGCACCGACGCGACGGCGGAGCAGACCGAGGAGCACTCGTTCGCGTTCCTCGAGCCCGCCGCCGACGGCTTCCGCAACTACCTCAAGGGGCGCCCGTCGCTTCCCGCCGAGTACCTGCTGGTCGACAAGGCCAACCTGCTGACCCTGAGCGCACCCGAGATGACGGTGCTCGTGGGCGGTCTGCGCGTGCTCGGTGCGAACTGGGACGGCTCGCGCTACGGCGTGCTGACCGACCGCGTGGGCGTGCTCACGAACGACTTCTTCGTGAACCTGCTCGAGCTCGGCAACACGTGGAAGCCGCTCGACCCCGGGTCCCACGCGTTCCAGGGCACGAAGGACGCCACCGGAGAGCTGGTCGGCATCGGCACGCGGGCCGACCTCGTGTTCGCCTCGAACTCCGAGCTGCGCGCGCTCGCCGAGGTGTACGCCTCGGACGACGCGACCGAGAAGTTCGTGACGGACTTCGTCGCGGCGTGGACGAAGGTCACCGAGCTCGACCGCTTCGACCTCGTCTGACCCCAACCCGGAACGCCCCTCCGCCCGGCGCGGAGGGGCGTTCCGCGTTCCGAGGCGCTTCGGCGCGGCCGCTCGCCTGTCCCAGGGGGTCACATCCGCGTGCCCGAGTTGCGTCGCATATGCGCAGATGCGCCAGGTTTCCGCATCCGCCATAGTCAATCGCTGTCGCGGACGCGG
The DNA here is from genome assembly GCF_056868075.1 of Microbacterium sp. KU4F. Taxonomy (NCBI): domain Bacteria; kingdom Bacillati; phylum Actinomycetota; class Actinomycetes; order Micrococcales; family Microbacteriaceae; genus Microbacterium; species Microbacterium sp. KU4F. Next base: position 3,118,516 of record NZ_CP200324.1, read on the forward strand.
AAAAGTGTGGCGCGTTCGCGCGACCGAGAGCTTCGGCGGAACGGGGACAGAGACTCTTCCCCTGTCAGAGATCGAGCCGCTCGCGTCGATCTGTGACAGGGGAAGCGAGGGGACGGAGCGCTCCGCGCGATCGGCGGCCCTCGACGGCGCCTGGGCTCAGAGCAGGCCGCGCAGCTTGAGCGCGAGGTAGTGGTCGGCGACGCGGGGCGGGAGGGATGCCGCATCCGCGGTCACGGCGACAGCACCCGTGCGCGCGATCGCGGCCGCGACGCGCTCGCCGTCCTGACGGACGTGCTCCGTCGCGGCCCAGGCGTAGGCCGCATCCGCATCCGTCGTGGCGGTGTCGTCGGCGTCCTCGACGGTGGATGCGGATGCCACGAGAACTCGCGAACGGGCCGTCAGCGTGGGGAGCGCGGCGAGGAACCCGCGTGCTGCGGCCGGGTCGTCCTGGGCCGTGAGCAGCACCACCAGCGCGGGGCGCACCGTCAGCCTGCGCACCAAGGAGGCGACCTTGCTCCAGTCCGTCTCGATCAACTGGGCCTCGACCGGTGCCATGGCGTCCACGAGCGCGGGAACGAGTCCGGCGCCGTCGACGCCGCTCACGCGCGCCCGTACGACGCGATCCATCATCACGAGGTGCACGTGGTCCCCGGCGCGGGCGGCCAGGGCTCCGAGCAGCAGCGTCGCCTCCATGGCGGCGTCGAGTCTCACCCCGTCGTCGACGCGAGTCGCCGCCGTGCGACCGGTATCGACGACCACGACGATGTGGCGGTCGCGCTCCGGCCGCCACGTGCGCAGCATCGTCGTGCCCGAGCGCGCCGTGGCGCGCCAGTCGATCGAGCGGACGTCATCGCCGCGGACGTACTCGCGCAGGCTGTCGAACTCCGTGCCGCGGCCGCGCACCTGGACGCTCGTCTCGCCGTCGAGCTCCCGCAGGCGCGCCAGGCGGGACGGCAGATGGCGTCGCGACGAGAACGGCGGCAGAACGCGCAGCGTGCCGCGGGCGTCGATGCGCTGCTGACGGCCGGACAGACCGAGGGGGCCGAGCGAGCGTACGACGACGAAGTCGCTCGCCAACTCACCGCGCCGGCGCGGTGCGAGCGACGCGCGGAGGGTCGCGGTGTGCCCGGCCGCGACATCGATGCGCGCGCGGGCGGCGGGGGCGCCGGCGGTCGGCTGCCAGGCGTCCCGCACCCATCCCTTCACCGGCCGACGGCCCGCGTTCGTCAGGCGCAACTCGCTCAGCGCGACCTCGCCGCGCCGGGCGCGCGCGGGCAGAGACCGCGCGACGCGCAGGTCTCCGGGGCTCGGCGCGAGCGCGGTGTCCAGCGCGACCGCCGCGACGACGAGGCCGAGCCACGCGCCGAACACCGCCCATGCCGGCACTCCCGCGGCGGACAGCAGGATCAACGGGATGAGACCGCCGGCGACGACGATCGGAAGACGACCGGTGACGAACACGTCAGATCGGAACCCTCGTCTGGGCGAGGACCGAGGCGAGCACGCCGTCCACCGTGACGCCCTCGAACTCGGCTTCGGGGTTCAGGCGCAGCCGGTGGCGCCAGGTCGGGGTGAGCATCGTCTGCACGTGATCCGGCGTGATGGCCGGGTAACCGCCCAGCCACGCCCACGCCTTCGCGGTGGCCAGCAGCGCGGTCGCGGCACGGGGGCTCGCGCCCAGCTGCACCGAGGGTGCATCGCGGGTCGCCCGAGCGAGGTCGACGATGTATCCGAGCAGGTCGTCGGAGGCGTCGACGGATGCGACCGCCCGCTGGGCTGCGGCGATGCCCGCCGCATCCGTGGCCGGCACCACGGCGTCGAGCGCTCGGGGGTCGAACCCGTCCGCGTGGCGGCGCAGCACCTGCACCTCGGCGTCCCGCTCGGGCACGTCGACGCGCAGCTTCAGCAGGAACCGGTCCAGCTGCGCCTCGGGCAGATCGTAGGTCCCCTCGTGCTCGACGGGGTTCTGGGTCGCGGCCACGAGGAACGGCGCCGGCAGCGGACGGGTCACGCCGTCGGCGGAGACCTGGCGCTCCTCCATGGCCTCCAGCAGCGCCGACTGGGTCTTGGGCGGCGTGCGGTTGATCTCGTCCGCGAGCAGCACCTGCGTGAACACCGGACCCTCGCGGAACTCGAACTCGCCGGAGCGGGCGTCGTAGATGAGCGATCCGGTGACATCGCCCGGCATCAGGTCGGGGGTGAACTGCACCCGGTGCGTGTCGAGTCCGAGCGCGCGGCTGAACGCGCGCACGAGCAGCGTCTTCGCGACGCCGGGCACACCCTCCAGCAGCACGTGGCCGCGCGCCAGGAGCGCGACCAGAAGCCCCGTCACGGCGCCGTCCTGCCCCACCACGGCCTTGCCGATCTGGGTGCGCACGCCGTGCATCGCCATCCGCAGGGCGTCATCGGAGTTCTCGGTCATTGCGGTTCCTTTCGCGGACGGGACGGGGTCAATTGCGCCTCGAGGGCGCGAAGGTCTGCGGCGAGGCGGGCGAGCGACCGATCGTCGGAGACAGGCTCGTCGCCGAGCAGGGCGTGACTGCGCGCGGGAGGGATGCCGGTGGCTGCGGCGACGGCATCGGCGATCGCCGTGGTGTCGGCGCGGCGCGGCACGGACAGCGCCGTCGCCGCCCGCTCGCGGGCGCGCTCTCGCAGAAGCGCCGCGGCATGCTCGCGCGCGCCGGCGCGGGCGTAGAGCCGGCCGAGGCCGCGCGTCGTCTCGTCGGCACGCACCGTCACCGGGAGCCGCTCGTGCACGAGGGGGCCGAATCTCCGGCCGCGCCAGATCGCGGCGGCCAGAGTCGTCGCGCCGAGCAGCACGATCGCCGGTGTGACCCACGGCGGGGTCAGCTCTCCGAGCGTCGAGCCGGGCGAACCGGAACCGGCGGTCAGGGCCGGCACGAGCCAGACCAGGCGATCATGTGCGCCCAGCAGGCCGAGCGCGAGAGCCGCATTGCCGTCGGAGGCGAGGTGTTCGTTCGTGAAGAGGACCGATCCGTCCACGGCGGCGAGCGTCGCGTCCCCTCGTTGCTGCCAGAGCAGGCCGAACGCGTCGTCGACCGGGTAGCAGCCGACCGCATCCGCGGCGGTGAAGGTCGCGCCGACGCTGACGTCTCCCGCGCGCAGCGCTACCGGCAGATCGCATTCGGGCGCGACCGCATCGGCGGTGCCGTATCCCTGAACCATGCCGTCGAAGAGGAGCCGGATCGAACGGGCGCGCGGATCCGATACGACCACCGAGTCCGCCGCGCCGGCCAACGACGTCAGCTGCGTGTCCGACAGCAGGGGAGAGTCCGGCAGGACGAGGGTGCTGTCTCCCTCCCGGAGCGCGGCCTCCGCGGCGGCGACATCGCGCACCACGATGACGTCGATGCCCTCATCGGAGAGGATGCGGGCGAGCGCACGCATCCCGTCGGGACCGGGATCCTCCGGATCGAACCTGTCGTATGCGCTGAAGCGCATGTTCGAGGAGATCACCGCGCCGAGGATGCCGACGACCACGATGACGGCACCGATGACGGCCCACGTGCGGGCGGGAGCGAGGCGGGGGCGAACGCTCATCGGTGCGCCGCCGAGGCGCGGGAGAGTCGATCGTCGAGGGCGCTGACACGCTCGTACGCGTCGCGGCTTCCCGGCCGTCGCAGATAGCGCACATCATCGAAGTCGTGCGCGGCGTCGATGAGTGAGGCGGCCTCCTCGGGGAAGACGGACCCGGCGGAGCGTGCGAACGCGGTGACCGTCGCCCCGGGCGGCACCGTGACCAGCTGTTGCTCTTCGAGCCCGCGAGCCAGCGCGCGCACGGCGGCCACGGTCGCCGCCTCCCAGTCGCCGCGCTCGGCGAGCGTCGCTGCGGTGCGCCGCAGCTCGGCGGATCCGGCCGTCACCGCGTCGCCGAAGAGCTCGCCGCGGGCCGCGCGCACGAGACCTCTGGAGCGCGGTCGTCCCCAGATGACGACGGCGAGCACCACGAGGAGCACGACCAGCAGCAGTGCGCCGACGGCGACCAAGGGTGCCCACGCCGCATCCACGTCGCCCGTGAACAGCTTGGCGATGCCGTCGCCGATGGCACGTGCGATGCGGTCGAACGGGGTCGGTTCGGCTGCACGATAGCTCGGATCTGCGAGTTCCCGCTCGGCAAGACGTCTGGCCTCGTCGCCGTCGGGGATCAACGGCGCGCCCCCGGCGAGGATCACCGCTGTTCCGGGCCCGCCTGCGGCGCAGCCCAGTCGGTCTCGGCGGGCCGGCCGGCCGGCGGCTGGTTGCTCGCGGGCTGATCCGCGGCGGGTTGCGCATCCGCGGCCGTCGGTACGGGTGCATCGACTCCGGGCGGCGTGTACGCGGGCGGCGGGCCGTAGCCGTACGCCTGCGGAGCCGGGTAGGCGCCCGGCCACGGGGCGGGCTGCGGTGGCCAGGCGCCGGGCTGCGGCGCCACCGTCCGGCCGATGTGCCAGCGATAGGGATCGGCGACGCCCGCGCCCATCTGACGCTGGTCCACGTACGACTGCAGGTCGAGATCGAGGCCCTCGGTGCGCATCCGGGCGTCCACGTACACGAGGCACGCCGCCGTGGCGTTCACCACGAGCGCGATCGACTGCACCAGCAGCGACACCATCTGCACCACAAGGCCGACCCCGACGGTTGCGATGACGGCGGCGACGTCCGGGTCGCCCGTGGGGGAGAGGACGCCGACGAACATGCCGCTGAAGAAGTTCAGCGGCACCACGACGATCTGGGTGATGATTCCGAAGCCGGTCTGGATGACGAACCACGTCGCGAGCGTGCGCCAGAACCTGCCGCGCGTGAGGCGCCAGGAGCGTGCGATGGCCGCGAACACGCCGGCCCCCTCGAGCACGAGGACCGGCGTGACGAGGAACAGCCGCGTCGTCAACCAGAAAGCCAGGGGGATGGCGGCCAGGACGAACAGGATCGCGACGATGATTCCGGCGGCCAGCGCCAGCACACCGAGCGCGAAGGCCGCGGCTGCCGCGACCGCGATCGCGACCAGTACGGCGCCCGAGGACAGGAGCGTGTATCCGAACAGGCGCCAGAAGGCGGGACGGATCCGCCGCCACAGCGCGCCGACCGTCAGCTTCTCGGCGACGACGCCGTGCGCGACCTCGGCCACGACGACGCCCTGGACGATGACCGTCAGCGCGGAGCTCGCGACGCCGAGCACGAGGCTGGAGATCACGGTGATCGCTGTCGCGCCCGCGAACAGGTCCGGATAGTCGGGGCTCGACACCGGCACGGTCGCCAGGCGCGAGAAGCTGGCGAAGGCGATGCCGCCGACCGCGACCAGCAGCACCAGATACGTCGCCATCTGCATGCCCAGAGCGAACCCCAGCAGCACACGGGGGTTCTGCCGCAGCGCGACGAAGGAGCGTCCCAGCACGGTTCCGAACGTCAGCGGATGCAGCGGGACGATTCCGGCACGCGGAGCGGGCATCCATCCGGGTTGCGCGGTCGTCATGATCTCCTCGCGGTCGTCATCGCCTTCATCGTGACACACCTGGGTGATCGCTCGTGAGCGCCGGGTCCGGTGTGGACTACTCTGAAGGGGCGCACGGGGGCATCGGTGGAACCCGGCCGCCGAGCGGACGCAAAGGAAGAACGCGTTTCATGACATCACGCATTCTCGTGGTCGACGACGACACGGCGCTGGCCGAGATGATCGGGATCGTGCTGGACACCGAAGGCTTCGAGACGGTCTTCTGCGCCGACGGTGCCCAGGCGGTCGATGCCTTCCGCGCCGAGCGCCCCGATCTCGTGCTGCTCGATCTGATGCTGCCCGGTATGGACGGCATCGAGATCTGCACCCGCCTGCGCGCGGAGTCCGGCGTACCGATCATCATGCTGACCGCGCGCACCGACACCGCCGACGTCGTCGCCGGCCTCGAGTCGGGCGCCGACGACTACATCGTCAAGCCGTTCAACCCGAAAGAGCTGGTCGCCCGCATCCGCACCCGACTTCGTCCGGCTGCGACGGATGCGGGGAGAGCCTGCGCATCGGCGACCTGACCGTCGATGTGGCCGCCCACGAAGTGCGCCGGGGATCGACTCCCATCCCGCTGACGCCGCTGGAGTTCGAACTGCTCGTCGCGCTCGCATCGAAACCGCAGCAGGTCTTCTCCCGCGAGATGCTCCTCGAGCAGGTGTGGGGCTACCACTACAAGGCGGACACGCGACTCGTGAACGTGCACGTCCAGCGGCTGCGCGCGAAGGTCGAGCTCGACCCCGACAACCCGAAGATCGTCACGACGGTGCGCGGCGTCGGATACCGCGCCGGCGCCGCGAGCTGAGGATGCCCGCCGCGACCGCCCCCCGGCCGTCCGTGCGTCTGCGGCGCGAACTGCGCGCCTGGCGCACGTGGCCGTCGCGGGTGCTGGGCTCGTGGCAGCGATCGCTCCGATTCCGCACCCTGGTGCTCACGATCGCCCTGTCGACTCTGGCCATCCTGGTCGCGTGCGTCTGGATGGCGCTGGCGATTCAGAACGACCTTTTCCAGTCGCGTCGCGACCAGGTGCTGGGTGACGCCCGCCGCGCCACGACCGCCGCGCAGGCGACGCTCGACTCCGCCCTGCAGGGCGACAGCGCCCAGGTGCGCAACGTCGTCGACAGCGTCATGGCGAGCCTCGGGCGCCAGTCCGACTCGGACCTGGTCGCGATGTTCCGCGTCGACCAGACCCCCTCGGCGACCGCGCCGCAGGACTTCGTCCTCGGCGGCGGCAACTGGGACGGCCAGATCACGGACGCGCTGCGCGACAAGGTGCGCTCGGACGCCGACGTGCAGTGGTGGCAGTCGATCGCGCTCACCGATGCCTCGGGGCGCGTGGTGCCCGGGATCGCCGTCGGGCAGCAGCTGAACGTCGCCGGCGTCGGCGCGTACGAGCTCTACATCGCCTACGATCTCGCCGCAGCCGATCAGACCCTCGGCTTCGTGCAGGGCACCCTCTGGGTCGTGGGTCTCGCCCTCATCGCGATCATCGCCGGGATCTCGTGGTTCGTCCTGCGCTCGGTCACCGTGCCGATCGGCGAGGCGGCGCACACGTCGGCGGAGCTCGCGGCGGGTCGGCTCGACGTGCGGCTGGACGTGCACGGGGAGGACGAGATCGCCACGCTCGGCCGTTCGTTCAACGCGATGGCCGACAGCATCCAGGCGCAGATCAAGGAGTTGGCGGAGCTCTCGCTCGTGCAGCAGCGATTCGTCTCGGACGTCTCGCATGAGCTGCGCACACCGTTGACCACCATCCGTCTCGCCGCCGACGTGCTCAACGATCATCGGGAGGCCTTCGACCCGGTGAGCACCCGCGCCGCGGAGCTGCTGCACGCGCAGGTGCAGCGGTTCGAGACGCTGCTCACCGACCTGCTGGAGATCAGCCGCTACGACGCCGGATCCGTGCAGCTCGAACTCGAGCCGACCAGCCTGGCGCATCTCGCCGAGGACGTCGTCGCTCAGATGCACCAGCTCGCCGAACAGCACGGCAGCGATGTACGGCTCGTGGCGCCGGGCGGCTACTCGCCCGTAGAGATGGACCCGCGCCGGGTGCGCAGGATCGTGCGAAACCTCCTGGGCAACGCGATCGAGCACGGCGAGGGCCGGCCCATCGTCGTCACCGTGGACTCGGATCAGGATGCGGTCGCAGTGGGTGTGCGCGACTACGGGATGGGTATGCGGCCCGAAGACCAGGAGCGTGTCTTCGACCGCTTCTGGCGCGCTGACCCGTCGCGCAAGCGGACGATCGGCGGCACCGGACTGGGTCTGGCCATCGCCCTGGGAGACACCCGCCTGCACGGCGGAACGCTGGGCGTCTGGTCGTCGCCGGGGGTCGGCACCAACTTCGTGCTGACGCTGCCGCGCCGCGCCGGCGCGGAGCCGGCCTCTTCGCCGCTGTCGCTGGCTCCGGAGGGTGACGGCCTCGACGACCTCGGGCTCACGCAGCCGATCGACGTCGACAGCGCGCTGCGAGGCAAGGAGTCCACATGAGACGGATCCTCATCGCTCTGCTGGGAGCTCTCGCGCTCGTGCTGACCGCGTGCGCCGGTCTGCCGACGACGGGAACGGTGCAGCCGGGCCCGCAGCTGGGGTCCGACTCCACGGCGCCCGACGTGATCTACCGTCCGGATGGCCCGCAGCCCGGCGCGACGGCCCGGCAGATCGTCGACGGCTTCGTGCGTGCCGCATCCGGGCCGCAGGACAACTGGCAGGTGGCGCGTCAGTTCCTCTCTGAGGACTACCGCGATCAGTGGAAGCCGGAGGCGGGGGTCATCGTCGACGTGCTCGCCGACCGCAGCTACACCGAGATCGACGACGAGATCGTGCTCGATGTCACCCCGCAGGCGACGATCGACGAGGCCGGCACCTACACGCTGTCGGACGAGGGCGCCAGCGTCCCGCTGCCGTTCTCGCTCGCGCAGCAGGCGGACGGCGAGTGGCGCATCACGCACGCGCCGGACGGGATCGTGCTCGACGAGGACCTGTTCCGCAACGTGTTCCGCTCCTACGACGTCATGTACTTCGACCCGACCTGGCGGTACCTGGTTCCCGATGTGCGCTGGTTTCCCACCACCAACGCGCTGACACGGATCGCGGCGGCCGTCGTGAACGGCGAGCCCTCGCCCTGGCTGGCCGCATCCGTCGTCTCCGCCTTCCCCGACAACGTCACGCTCGTCCCCTCCGTGCCGTTGACCAACGGCGTCGCGCAGGCACAGCTCAGCGAGCAGACGCTCGGGCTGGATCAGGTCACGTTGGACCGGATGCAGACCCAGCTTCTCCGCGAGCCTGGTCACCGCCCAGGTCACCGCTGTCGAGATGCAGGTCGACGGTGCGCGGGTGAACGCGTCGAGGATCCCGACGCGCTCCACGCTCGTCGACTCGCGGGCGCTGGTGCGCGATGCTGACGGGTTCGGATACCTCCTGTCCGGGGAGCTCACGCCGCTGCCCGGACTGTCGTCCGCGCTCATCGAGGCCGAGCCGACGGCCGTGCAGCTCGGGGTCGGCCGCAGCGCCGCCGCCGTCCTGCTCCCGGACGGATCGGCGGCGGAGATCACCGATGACGGCGTGAGCCGCGTGGTCGACGAGCGCGCAGGTGTTCTCGCCCCCACGATCGATCCCTTCGGCATCATCTGGACGGTCCCCGCCGCCGATCCGTCCCGCGTCCGGGCGACAACGACCGACGGCACCGTGCTCGAGGTGCCGTCGGCCTGGGGGGCGAGTCGCATCGACGCGATGCAGATCTCCCGTGACGGCAGTCGGATGGCGGCCGTGCTGACCGCCGGCGGCCGGTCGATGCTGGTCGTGGCCGGTGTCGAGCGGGACTCGGCCGGTGTCCCGAGCGCGCTGGGGCCGGCCGTGTCGTTGACGACGGTCGACGCGCCCACGCACGGCCTGGCGTGGCTCGACACGACGACGATCGGTGTCGTGTCGGGCGAGGCGGCCGCACCCGTGTTCGTGCAGCAGGTCGTGGGGGGAGCCGCCACCGTCGTCGACGCGCCGGTGGATGCGGTGGCCATGTCCGGCGCGAACTCGCCGGCGGCCGTACGGATCCTCGCGGCCGACGGCACCCTCTACGTGCGTCGCCAGTCGAACTGGGTGCAGACCGCCACCGGAGTCCAGGTGCTCGCCACGCAGCAGGGCGACGCCGACTGAGTCGCCCTCCCCACGAGGTCGTCAGCGGCGCGTCGCGCTCATCGTCGACGGTGCCGTCGCCGCGCGATGGCCTTCGCGGAGCACGGTGGTGGGGTGATCGCCGCCCTCTCCGCCGCCCTCGCCCTCATCCTGCCCGTCGACTGCGCGGGCTGCGGCACCCCCGACAGCTCGCTGTGCGAGACGTGCGCCGAGCTCCTCGCCGCGCCGAGGCCGCGCCGCCACGTGCTGGCGTCGGGCCTCGTCGTTCACGCGGCCTTCGACTTCGCCGACCGGCCGGCCCGTGCACTGCGCGCCCTCAAGGAGGAGGGACGCACCGGGCTCGTGCGGCCGTTCTCCATTGCGCTCGCCGCCGTCGCAGCCGCCGGGTTCCCGGATGCCGCGGAGGTGGCGTTCGTTCCGATTCCCACCTCCGCGGCGGCGTTCCGGCGGCGCGGACACCGGGTGGTGGAGGCGATCCTCGATCGCAGCGGCCTTCCGGCGCTGGCGGTGCTCCGCCGCATCCGGAGCACACGCGATCAGCGCGAGCTCGGCCGCGCCGAGCGCGCGCAGAACGTCGCCGGAAGCTTGCGCGCGAGCCGGCGGCTGGACGGCCGACGGGTCGTCATCGTCGATGACGTCGTGACGACGGGAGCGACCGTCGCCGAGGCCGCACGGGCGCTCCGGGAGGCGGGAGCCGAGGTCATGGGCGTCGCCTGCGTCGCTCATACGCGCCGCACCGGATTCGTTCGTGACACGGACATGAACCCGGGCTAGCGTGGGGGTGACAAGGCGACGAAGGTCCGCCCTTGACCGGGTGGACCGGAACAAGGAGGTCAAGGATGGAAACCAACATCGTCGGCGTGGGCGTCGGCATCTCGGACCGTTTCCGCTCTGTCGTGGACGAGAAGTCCAGCCGCATAGAGAACATCGCGCCGCGGGCCGCCGGGCTCGAGGTCAAGGTGACCCACCGCGCATACCGAAACGGTGCTCACGAGGACTCCACCGTCGAGTTGACCCTCACCGGCAAGGGGCCGGTCATCCGCGCGGAGGCGGTCGACGGGGACAAGTTCACCGCCCTCGACCTTGCCGTCGACAAGCTGTGCGAGCAGGTGCGCCGGGCCAAGGACAAGCGCGTCGACGCCCGCAACCATCCGCGTGGTGCCCACTACGAGAAGGGCACCGGCGAGATCGCCGGAATCGATGTGCAGCCCGCATCCGTCGATGTGCTCAAGGCCGTCGCCACGGGCGAGGTGCCCGTGCTGACAGGGGCCGAGGATGAGCAGGACTACACGCCCGTCGTCATCCGCACCAAGCAGTTCGACGCCGAATGGATGAGCGTCGAGGACGCCGTCGACCGAATGGAGCTGGTCGGACACGACTTCTTCCTCTTCATCGACGCGCGCACCGACCAGCCGAGCGTCGTCTACCGCCGCAAGGGATGGGATTACGGAGTCATCGCTCTGGACACCCTGGCACAGCCCGCACGCGTCGCCTCCTGACGACAGAGACGAAGGGGCCGCCTCTGCACGGAGGCGGCCCCTTCGCGGTGTCGGTGAGAGCGTCAGTCGAACATGTCGCCCAGGAGGCCGCCGATGACGAGGCCTCCCAGGATTCCGCCCATCGCGTCGCCCATTCCGCCGCCGCGACCGCCGCGGCCGTAGCCGCCCCAGTCGTCGTGGCGCGGGCGAGAGGAGTCGATGTCGCGCTGGGCCAGCTGCAGTGCTTCGCTGGCGAGCTGTCCGCTGCGACGCGCGAGCTGCAGAGCGCTCTCGCGGGAGTCCTCTTCATCGGGGAGGGCGTCGATCTCGAGTCGCGTGCGCTCCGCCTCGGCGAGACGCGTGCGCGCGTCGGCGCCGATCCAGCCGCTGTGCCCGTTGATGAGGCTGCGGGCGACAGCGATCTGTCGCTCGGCGTCGTCGACGGCGTGGCGGACTTGCGCGGCGCTCGGGAGCGGGTGCTCGGCCCGGCGGCGTGCTTTGGCGACCGCCTCGTCCAGCGCCGTGTTGGCGGTGCGCAGCTGTGAGAGCTGCGTGAAGGGGTCGGCGGGGCTGCCTGCCGGTGGGAGCGCGGCCAGCGCCCTTTCCAAGTCGGTCATCGCCTGCTGGATCTCGGGATTCGTCGGCAGTGATCGGGCACGGATGATGTCGTCGCGCGAGTCCGCGATGACCTCCGCGAGGGTGGACTCGGCGCGCAGCGCCTCGATCTCGAAGTCCTCCACGCCGTCCAGGAGCGATTCGGCCCGCCGCACGGCCTCCGTCGCGGCTTCGAGGGCCATGTTGGCCTCCTCGGCGCGATTCGCCTCTCGACGCCGCACCGAGACCTCCGCGCTGTGGGCGGCGAAGGTCAGCACCTGCTCCGCTTCGGCGGGGGCATTCTCGATCTGGCTGAGAGCGGCGGGAGAGTATCGCTGGCGCAGACGTTCCACCACCTCGCGCGCGCCGGGCACGCGTTCCCGCAGCCTCTCGGCATCCGCCCGGACGCCGGCGAGCACCTGCGGCGCCTGTCGGATGCGGGCGACCGCGCCTGCCAGCGCGGAGGTGCGGTCGTCGAGGAGGTCCTCGGCCCACTCGCACAACTGCACGATCCGCGCGTTGCGGGTACGCAGCTCCTGGGGGGTGTCGGGGATCTCGTCGTGGTTGAGCTGGTGCAGCTGGAAGGCCTCGCCGAGATGCGTGCGCACGGCCTGCAGCGCCTCGCGCAACTCCTTCGTCGAGCGTTCGCCCAGCTCCGCCTCCGCGAAGGCGAGCTCTTCCGTCGTCGCGCGGATGCGCTCGTCCGCGGCGACGAGACTCTGCTGCGCGCGACGTGCGAGATCCGCGTCCTGCGCGTCGATCTCGGCCTGCTGCTCACGCTTGCGCTTACCCCAGAAACCGGCCATGGCTCGATCCTAGGCGCGGTGGATGTGGCTGTTCTCAGCGTGAGCGGATCGAACGCTCACGCGATCCGCGCGGGGCGCCCCCGGCGCGGGCGCGACTGTGAGATCGGCTGCACGCGCGAGGCTTCGGGGATCGCCGACAGCCGCTCGAGGACACGCTCCAGCCACCGCAACTCTGCTTCCGCTCGAGCCACGCGCGCCTCGTGGGCGATCGAGCGTGCCAGCTCGTGCTCCTCGATCGCGGCCGCCCGCGCGTGGGCGAGCCGCTCGGCGGCCGCATCCCGCTCCGCGCGGGCCGCGGCGCCCGCATCCACGCCCGGCAGCGTCGCCGCGAGGGCGATCTTGGTCGCGATCTCGTCTCGCGAACCGCTCGCCGTCGGAAGCGGGCGTAGCAACCATCCCGAGGCGGACGCCTTACCCGCCTCGGTCGCGGCGTAGTAGACGTGGCCCTGTGGGTCGACGGCGCCCTTGACTACGAGGCCATCGCGCTCGAGCCGGTCGAGCGTGTTGTAGATCTGCCCGACGTTCACGCTCCAGTCCGACCCGCTGCGCCGCTCGAGCTCGGCGCGCAGCTGGTAGCCGTAGCACGCGCCCTGCGCGAGGATCGCGAGCAGCGACTGCCTGACCGACATGGGGCTCCTTCCGAGGGGCGGGGGACGCATATATGCATACCGGGAAACGCCGGGGGCGTCCTCGCGGCGCGCCGCGGGGCCGCGGCTGGGTGGGCAATGGCTTTGAACCCGTCGTTCGTCGTGCTTCCAGAGGTCACAGACGGATAACATGGGGGCGGTGTGCCCGGACTCCGGGTGCGACTGGGCAGAAGCACGCCCACCCGACAGATGGAGATGCCACGTGGCCAACCCTCTCGAGAAACTCCTCCGCGCCGGCGAAGGCCGCGTCATCCGCCGCCTGCAGCAGGTCGTGAAAGCCGTCGGTGCGCTCGAGGAGGAGTACACGCAGCTCACGGACGAGGAGCTCCGCGGCGAGACGGCGGAGCTGCGCGCGCGGTATCAGGCGGGGGAGACGCTCGATGAGCTCATGCCCGAAGCCTTCGCCGCGATCCGCGAGGCCGCAAAGCGCACGCTCGGCCAGCGTCCGTACGACGTCCAGATCATGGGTGGTGCCGCGCTTCACCTCGGCAACATCGCCGAGATGAAGACCGGTGAAGGAAAGACGCTGACGGCTACCTTCGCGGCGTACCTCAACGCCATCGCGGGCGAGGGCGTCCACGTCATCACGGTCAACGACTTCCTCGCCAGCTACCAGGCCGAGCTCATGGGTCGTGTCTATCGGGCGCTGGGGATGACCACGGGCACGATCGTCTCCGGTCAGACGCCCGAGGTCCGCCGCGAGCAGTACAACGCCGACATCACCTACGGCACGAACAACGAGTTCGGCTTCGACTACCTGCGCGACAACATGGCGTGGCGCAAGGAGGACCTCGTCCAGCGCGGCCACTTCTTCGCCATCGTCGACGAGGTCGACTCGATCCTCATCGACGAGGCTCGTACGCCGCTCATCATCTCCGGGCCCTCCTCGGGCGAGGCCAACCGCTGGTTCGCGGAGTTCGCGAAGATCGCGCGCACGCTCGAGGCCGGCGTCGACTACGAGGTCGACGAGAAGAAGCGCACGATCGGTGTGCTCGAGCCCGGTATCGAGAAGGTCGAGGACTACCTCGGCATCGACAACCTGTACGAGTCGGCCAACACGCCCCTCATCTCCTTCCTGAACAACTCGATCAAGGCGCTCGCGCTCTTCAAACGCGACACCGACTACGTCGTCATGAACGACGAGGTCATGATCGTCGACGAGCACACCGGCCGTATCCTCGTCGGACGCCGCTACAACGAAGGCATCCACCAGGCGATCGAGGCCAAGGAGGGCGTCCCGGTCAAGGCCGAGAACCAGACGCTCGCCACGGTGACGCTGCAGAACTACTTCCGCCTGTACGACAAGCTCTCCGGCATGACCGGTACCGCCGAGACCGAGGCGGCCGAGTTCATGTCGACCTACAAGCTCGGCGTGGTCCCCATCCCGACGAACAAGCCGATGATCCGCAAGGATCAGCCCGACCTCGTCTACAAGAACGAGCAGGCCAAGTTCGCCCAGGTCGTCGAGGACATCGCTGCCCGTCACGAGAAGGGTCAGCCCGTGCTCGTGGGCACGGTGAGCGTCGAGAAGAGCGAATACCTCTCGCGGCTGCTCGCCAAGAAGGGCGTCAAGCACGAGGTCCTCAACGCCAAGAACCACGCCCGTGAGGCGGAGATCGTCGCCCGTGCCGGACGTCTGGGTGCCGTCACGGTCGCCACCAACATGGCCGGTCGAGGCACCGACGTCATGCTCGGCGGCAACGCGGAGTTCCTCGCGGTCCAGGAGATGAAGAGCAAGGGCCTGGACCCGGTCGAGACCCCCGAGGAGTACGAGGCCGCGTGGGACGAGGTCTACCAGCAGGTGCGTGACACGGTCGCGGCAGAGGCCACGAAGGTCGTCGAGGCCGGCGGTCTGTACGTGCTCGGTACCGAGCGCCACGAGTCGCGTCGCATCGACAACCAGCTTCGCGGTCGGTCCGGTCGCCAGGGCGACCCCGGCGAGAGCCGCTTCTACCTGTCGTTGACCGACGATCTGATGCGGCTGTTCCAGTCGGGTGCCGCCGAGGCGATCCTCGCGCGCACCAACTTCCCCGACGACGTCGCGATCGAGTCCGGGATGGTCTCGCGCGCGATCAAGAGCGCGCAGGCCCAGGTCGAGGCGCGTAACGCCGAGATGCGCAAGAACGTCCTGAAGTACGACGACGTGCTCAACCGTCAGCGTGAGGCGATCTACACGGACCGCCGCCAGATCCTGCACGGCGACGACATCCAGGAGCGCGTCACGAAGTTCATCGAGGACGCGATCGATGCGATCGTCGACGACCACACCGGCAGCGGGCACACCGAGAGCTGGGACTTCGACGCCCTGTGGACCGAGCTCAAGACGGTCTACCCCGTGGGTGTGACGATCGACGAGGTCGTCGCCGAAGCGGGCGAGAAGGGCCGCGTCACCCCCGCCGGTCTCAAGCGGGAGCTGCGCAGCGACGCGTCCATCGCGTACGCCGCCCGCGAGGAGCAGCTCGGCGAGCAGGCGATGCGCGAGCTCGAGCGCCGCGTGGTGCTGCAGGTGCTCGACCGCCGGTGGCGCGACCACCTGTACGAGATGGACTACCTGAAGGACGGCATCGGACTGCGGGCGATGGCTCAGCGCGATCCGCTGATCGAGTATCAGCGCGAGGGCTACGAGATGTTCCAGGCGATGATGGGTCAGATCAAGGAGGAGTCCGTCGGTTTCCTCTTCAACCTCGAGGTCGAGGTGCGTCGCCCGGACGGTGAGCACACCGAGGTCGAGGCCAAGGGCTTGGTCGCCCCCTCGGTCGAAGGCCAGCGGCTCGAGTACAGCGCTCCCACCGAGGACGGCGACGTCGAGGTGCGCAACGACCGCGGCCAGGTGCAGAAGGCGGCCACGGGTCGCGCGCGTCAAGCCGCAGCTCCGGCCGCTGCGGCGCCGCCCGCGGCGGAAGCCCCGCGCGGTGCATTCGGTCAGCGCACCGAGGCTCCTCAGCCCGAGGCCCAGAACCGGGCGCAGCGCAGAGCGAAGAAGAAGTGAGAGAAGCGAGCGCCCCGCAGGATGCGGGGCGCTCGCTCGTTCAGGGGGTGCCCCAGTCGAAGGACTGCTTGCGCACCTCGAGGTAGACGAACGTCTCCGAGGAGATGACGCCGGGGATCGTGCGGATGCGGGCGTTCAGCAGTTCGGCGAGGTCCTGATCGGATGCGCAGACCACCTCGATGAGGATGTCGAAGCTCCCCGCGGTGAGCACGAGGTAGTCGACGGCCGAGATCTGCTCGAGTTCGGCGGCCACGGCGCGGCTGTCACCACTGACGCGCAGCCCCACGAGCGCCTGGCGGTGGAAACCGAGGCGCATGGGATCGGTGACGGCGACGACCTGCATGATCCCCGAATCCGTCAACCGCTGCACCCGCTGGCGTACGGCAGCCTCGCTGAGCCCGACGGCTTTGCCGATCTCGGCGTAGGAGCGGCGCCCGTTCTCCTGAAGCTGTTCGATGATGCGTTTGGAAGTGTCGTCGAGGTGATCGCGCGCGGCCATGGGAGTCCTTCGGGTAAGGGGTGTTACCCCTTCACCGTATCGGCGGCGATTGTGTGAGAACCGCCGAATGACGTGCGCGAACCGCCAGTCGTGCCAGCGGATGCGGATTGGCCCGGCCGAGGCCGGACTATCCTGATCGGATGAGCTCGCTGCGCCCCCTCGATCAGTCCCGGAAGCTGAAGGATGTCCTCTACGAGATCCGCGGCGAGGCCCTGGTGGAGGCCGACAGGCTCGAGGCCGAGGGGCACACGATCCTGAAGCTCAACACGGGAAACCCCGCGGTCTTCGGTTTCGACGCGCCGTTCCAGATCGTGCGCGACATGATCGACGCGATCCCCTCCGCGCACGGGTACAGCGAGAGCAAGGGCATCATGTCCGCGCGCCGGGCCGTCGTGTACCGGTATGAGCAGGAGCCGGGCTTTCCCCCTTTCACCCCGGACGATGTGTATCTCGGCAACGGCGTCTCCGAGCTGATCACGATGACGATGCAGGCTCTGCTGGACGAGGGTGACGAGGTTCTCATCCCCGCACCGGACTACCCGTTGTGGACGGCGATGACGAGCCTCGGCGGCGGCACGCCCGTGCACTACGTCTGCGACGAGCAGAACGGCTGGCAGCCCGACATCGAGGACATCCGCTCCAAGATCACCGACCGCACCAAGGCGATCGTCGTGATCAACCCCAACAACCCGACAGGGGCGGTGTACACCCGCGAGGTGCTGACACAGATCGTGGAACTGGCCCGCGAGCACTCGCTCCTGCTGCTGGCCGATGAGATCTACGACCGCATCCTCTTCGACGGCGCCCGCCACATCCCGCTGGCGACGCTCGCGCCGGACCTGCTCTGCCTCACCTTCAACGGTTTGTCCAAGACCTACCGTGTCGCCGGGTACCGCAGCGGATGGATGGTGATCACCGGACCTCGCCAGCACGCGCGCGGCTTCCTCGAGGGCATCAACCTGCTCGCGTCCACGCGGTTGTGCCCGAACGTTCCTGCGCAGCATGCGGTTCAGGCGGCGCTGTCGGGCGTTCAGTCGATCGATGCGTTGATCGCTCCGACCGGACGCCTGCACGAGCAGCGGGATGCGGCGTGGGAGGGCCTGGAGGCGATTCCGGGAGTGTCCTGCGTCAAGCCCGCCGGCGCGCTGTACGCGTTCCCGCGGCTGGACCCGGAGGTGCATGAGATCCGCGACGACGCAAAGCTCGTGCACGATCTTCTCGTGGCCGAGCACATCCTGCTCGTTCCCGGGACGGGCTTCAACTGGCCGACCCCGGATCACCTGCGGATCGTGACCCTCCCGGAGGCCCGGGTGATCTCGGAGGCCATCGAGCGTCTCGGTAACTTCCTGGCGTCCTACCGCCAGTAGTGCGGGGGCCGGCGGGTCATCCGCGACCGGCGTTCAGCAACCCGCTGGCTATGAGAGCATTCTCACAGGAGAGCGAGCGAGGTGGCCCGCCAGCGCCGGTCCATGCCCTCCAGGCGGATGGCGACTGCGCGGGTACGGGCGGGACCGGCGACGACCACGACCGCCTCGACGACGCCATCGGCGGGCTCCGAGTGGTGCACGCTCAGGATCGAGTGCACGGGGCGGGCGGCGGCGACGCCTCGCGCGCTGCGGGCGCGAGTGGCGAGGTTCACACGCGTGAGAAGCGCGCGGTAGGTGTCCTCGGTCATCCATCGCGCGAGCTGATCGATGTCGCGAACCCCCGCGAGAGCCTCGAGCACGCCGTTGGTGAGGTTGCGCACCAGGGGCACGGGATCGGGCAGCTCGGACGACGACGTCGGCTGCGGCGCGAAGAAATCGGCGGACAAGCGCATGAAGCTGCGTTCCGGGCGCGTCGCGCCGGTGGCGATCTGAACCATCTGGGCCTCACATGAACGGGGATCCTGAGCGGGATCAGTAGAGCAGTTCGGCCAGGTCGGAAACGGTTTGTGGAAAACTTCTCATGATTGGCGGGGTATCGGTCTAATCTCGCGGCGTGCGCTGGGAACGCTTCTTCGAAGACCTGCAGGGGCAGTTCGATGCCGAGTGGGAAGCGGAGCGCGCGGTTCTGGACACGGAGGCCGAGCGGCTGCGATTGTCGCGCGTCACGCTGCGTGAAAGGCTCCTCGTCCTCGCCCGCACGGATGAGACGCAACGCCCCGACCTCGTCGTCGATCTGGTTGCCGCGGACGCTCTGACCGGGGTGCTCATCGCGGTCGGCGCCGATTGGATGGGACTCGAGGTGCAGCGACGCAGCGTCCTCGTCCCGGTGGCCGCCGTGGCGGCCGTCGGGGTGGGAGAGGGCGACCTCCTGCGCGCGGCCCGGCCGCATCCGTCGCCGCGGGTGGGTGTCTCGGAACGTATGGGAATCGGCTTCGTCCTGCGTGATCTCGCGCGTCGACGCGTTCCCGTCACGATGCAGGTGGGAACGCGCGCTGTGGCGGGGACCATCGACCGGGCGGGGGCGGATCACTTGGACCTCGCGCTGCACGACGTCGATGAGCCGCGTCGCTCAGCCACGGTCCGCGGTTACCGACTGATCCCGTTCACCGCGCTGTCCTGGGTGCGTTGGGAGGGCGCCGACGTGCTCTGAGGAGTTCAGTCGGGGTTGCGGACGCGCCCGTGACCCCAGAGTTCGGGGAAACTGGCCGCATTGGACTGGCGCCACAGCGCCATCCGGCGGGCGTCCTCGGCTTCGTCGTCGAGGTAATCCGACACGCTGGCCTCCTCGATGCGCCACTGGCGGCTCTCGCCCACGCGGACGCCGCGCAGCCTTCCTTCCATCACCAGCGCGATGACCTCGTCGACCGACACCGCCAGTGCCTCGGCAACGGATGCCGGGGCGAGGAGGCGGCCCTCGGGCGGGGTCGTGTCGGGCATGCCCTCAATTATGCGGTGCCGTTCCGACACCTCGGCGCGGTGGCGCGCCATGTGGATAAGAGCGCTGTGGATAAGATCCGACGGCCCGACCCGGCCTCGGTCAGCATGGACGCCATGACAGCTCAGGTCACGCCCCGCCAGCGTCCCCGCGCGCTCTGGGCGGACGCGCGCTTCGTGATCGGCGTCGTGCTCGTGCTCGTCTCGATTGCGGGCGTCTGGTTCGTCGTCGCATCGTCGCGGCAGACGGTCCCCGTCTACGCGGCGACCCGCACCATCGTGCCCGGCGAGAGCATCTCGCCCTCGGAACTACGCGTCGTCGACGTCGCCCTGGGCTCGCTCGAAGGTGCGTACGCGTCGGGAGACACCCTGCCCCCCGACGCCGTGGCGACCCGCACGATCCCGGCCGGCGAGCTGATCCCGGCGGCCGCCGTAGGGGCCGCGTCCGAGGTCCGCACCACCACCATCGTCGTCCCCAGCAGCACGGCGATCCCCGCGTCGGTCGAGGTCGGGACGCCGGTGGAGGTGTGGGCAGCCCCGCTCGACGAGGAGGGGGTGCGGCAGGCTCCGCGCATCCTGGTCGCGGACGCGGCAGTCGCGGCGCTGGCGAGCAGCGACTCCGTGATGGCGACCACCGCGCCCTCCGTCGAACTCGTCGTTCCTCGTGAGTCCGTGGCGGAGGTGCTCGCGGCGCTGGCGGGTGAGGCGACGCTCTCGGTGGTCCCCGCACAGGGGGCGTCGTGATCTCGCGCGTGGTGCTCGTCCTTGCGCAGCCTGCCGCCCTCGCACTGCGGGAGCAGCTGCTGCTGGACGGTGCCCGCGAGGTGGCGATCTATCCTCCGGACAGGTTCGCGGCGACCGTCGCGGTCGGTCAGGGATCGGATGCGGGATTGTCGGCGCTTCTCGCTACCGCCGACACACTGGTGCTCGCCGCGCGCGTCGACCAGCTCACGGCTCACACCGTCGCCCTCGCGGACGCGCGGGGCGTGCGCGTCCTGCCGCTCGGCGACGATGCGGCCGCCGCCCGTCTGGCGGCGGCCTTCGGTCTCGCCTCACCCGTTCCGGCGACCGGCTCGGCGCGGGATGTGGCGGCCGCCCTCGCCACGGCGTCGGCGTCGGCCGTCGCCCGGCCGGCCGTCGCCGGGCCACGGCTGATCGCCGTCTGGGGCTCGCACGGCGCCCCTGGGCGATCCACCATCGCCGTGGGTCTCGCGGCTGAGCTCGCCCGCGGCGGCCGTCACGTGGCGCTCGTCGATGCGGACGCGCACGCGCCGTCCCTGGCCATGGCCCTCGGTCTGCCGGACGAAGGGCCAGGATTCGCGGTCGCATGCCGCCAGGCCGAACTGGACGCGTTGGACGAGATCGAGCTCCAGCGCATCTCGGTGCCCCTCGGCGGCGCCGACGTCGACGTGCTCACGGGCATCAACCGCCCGTCGAGGTGGCCCGAGCTCAGTGACAAGCGCGTGCGTGCCGCGCTCGCCGCCTGCGCCGGATGGGCCGAGCACACCGTGGTCGACGTCGCCGCATCCCTGGAGCGGGACGAGGAGATCGTGAGCGATGTCATCGCGGGCCCTCGCCGTAACGCCGCGACGCTGGCCGCGCTGGAGACGGCGGATCACGTCGTGGCGGTCCTCGCCGCCGATCCGGTCTCCGTTGCGCGCTTCCTGCGCTCGGTGGGGGAGTTGCGGGCGGTCATCGGAACGACGCCGCTGACCGTCGTCGTGAACCGGCTCCGTCGCGGCGGAGTCGGCATCGACGCGCGCGGGCAGCTTCGCCGAACGCTGGAGCGGTATGCAGACATCCGCGACGTGTGGTTCGTGCCGGAGGACCGCAGGGCGGCGGATGCGGGGATGCTCGCGGCCCGGCCCGCCGCCGAGGTGGCCGGGAGGTCCGCGATGGTCTCGGCGATCCGGCGCATCGTCGGGGAGGCTCTGCTTCCGCCGGTCCCGGTCACCGCGACCCGACGCGAGCGCCGCGGTCCTCGGAGTCCGCACGAGCGATTGGTCGCCTCCGCATAGGGTGGAGGGGTGTCGACCCTCAGCGATCTCGTCTACGCGCACGGCTTCTCCGATCCCGCCGATGTGGAGTGGCTGCACCGGCTGGCCGGCGACGGGCAGCTCCTGGCGGATCTCGCCTTCGCGGACATCGTGCTGTGGGTGCCCACGGAGGACGACTCCTTCATCGCCGTCGCGCATACACGTCCCTCCGGCGCGGCGACGCTCTTCTACCGCGACATCGTGGGCGACCGCGTCCGCCCGCAATGGCGTGCCCAGGTGCGTGAGGCCTTCACGACCGGCCGGATCGTCGACTCCGCGTCGCCGGACTGGTTCGAGGAGACTCCCACGCGCGTGCGCGCCGTCCCCGTGGTCCGCGCTCGCGCCGGGGCGGACTCTCCGGCCCGCATCCTCGGCGTCCTGACGCGCCACACGAACCTCGGTGAGGCCCGCACGCCCTCCCGCCAGCAGATCACGTTCAACGACTGCGCCGACGACCTGTTCGGGATGGTGGCGACGGGGGAGTTCCCCGACGTCGCCGCACCCGCGTCGCCGCGGCGTGGCGCGCCTCGTGCGTCGGACGGTCTCATCCGGATCGACGTGGACGGACTCACCACGTTCGCGAGCCCCAATGCGCTGTCCGCGTTCTACCGGATGGGATTCGAGGACGAGCTCGAGGGTGAGCCGCTCGTGGAGGTCATCACGCAGATCCTCCCCGAGAAGAGGCAGTTCGACGAGTCGCTGCCCGTCGTCGCCACCGGCCGCGCGCCGTGGCGGGTCGACATCGAAGCGCGAGGCGTCACGGTGGCGTTGCGGGCCATTCCGCTGCGCGACCACGGCAACCGGATCGGTGCGATCGTGCTGTGCCGTGATGTGACCGAGCTCCGCCACCGCGACCAGGAGCTGATCACCAAGGATGCGACGATCCGCGAGATCCATCACCGCGTCAAGAACAACCTGCAGACCGTCGCCTCGCTCCTGCGGATCCAGGCTCGCCGCACGCACTCGGATGAGGCCCGTGACGCACTCACGCACGCCACCCGGCGCGTCTCGGCGATCGCCGTGGTGCACGACACGCTCTCCGAGGGACTCACGCAGAACGTCGACTTCGACGAGGTCTTCTCACGGGTGCTGAAGCTCGTCGCCGAAGTGGCGGCCGCTCCCACGACGCGGGCTCGTACCCGCAAGACCGGGTCCTTCGGCACGCTTCCCAGCGAGTACGCGACCCCGCTTGCGCTCGCTCTGACCGAGCTCGTCACGAACGCCGTCGAGCACGGACTCGCCGGGCAGGAGGGCGAGGTCGAGATCGCCGCCGAACGCTCAGACGACAACCTCGAGGTCCGTGTCCGTGACACCGGGGTGGGTCTGCCCGAAGGTCAGGTGGGCCGGGGGCTGGGCACGCAGATCGTGCGCACCCTGATCCAGGGTGAACTGGGCGGCACGATCGACTGGCACACGATCATGGGCCGCGGTACCGAGGTCACGATCGACATCCCGCTGCGCTACATCGACCGCGGCGAAGTCTGAGAACGACGCATCCGCCGACACCTGGCACCTGTCGGCGCAGGAACGGCGGATGCGGAGCCTGACAGGTGTCGGAGTGCTCAGGAGGCGCGACGGGCGCGCGCGGCGCGGCGCTTGAGGGCGCGACGCTCATCCTCCGAGAGGCCTCCCCAGACGCCCGAGTCCTGGCCGGTCTCGAGGGCGTACTGCAGGCAGATCTCGGTGACGGTGCAGCGTGCGCACACGGACTTGGCCTTCTCGATCTGGTCGACCGCCGGACCGGTGTTACCGACCGGGAAGAACAGCTCCGGGTCTACGGTCAGGCAGGCTGATTTGTCGCGCCAATCCATGTGATGTTGCTCCTCAGGCGTCGGAAAATTGTGAGAACGGGTGGGTTGTGAAAGAGCCCGGATCGGGGTCCGGTACCCTGTGTGATGTGCGAGCTTGAGCTCGCCCCACGCCGCTGTGGGAGCACACGACGTCGTCAATGGTTCCACAGTGACCAGGGTGAATCAAGGGTTCACCGGTTGTTTTGTGTTCCGTCACCAACTGCATGCGTCCGAATACTGTCCATTCCCACAACTCCCGAGGTGTCATGCGCAACGATCTGCTGAGCCTGGTTGCGGGTGGACTCGTCCTGCTGGAGGGCGTCGCACTCGCGGGGCTCGCGGTCTGGCAGCTCGTCGCGCTCGCCCAGGGCGACACCGCATCCCCGGCGACGGCGATCGCTCTTCTCGTGCTGACCCTCATGGGAGCCGCGCTCGTCGCCTGGTTCGGTGTCGCCGCGGCACGCGGCAGATCCGGCGGGCGCTCGGGGGGCATCGTGGTCCAGCTGCTGGTGCTCGCGGTCGCGATCGGCGCCGTGACGGGGACGTACGGACATCCGCTCAACGGGCTGCAGCTGGGCGTTCCCGCGTTGATCGTGCTCGTGCTGCTGATCTCGGCGGCGCGCCGGGCGGCTCAGAACGCCCGGCGCGAGGACTGATCTCAGCCGTCGATGCCGAGGAGCTTGCGGAGCCGGGCGACGTGGCCGGTGGCCTTGACGTTGTACAGCGCCTGCGCGATGCGGCCGTCCGCGTCGATCACGAACGTCGAGCGAAGCACGCCCTCGACGGTCTTGCCGTAGTTCGTCTTCTCGCCCCATGCGCCGTAGGCGTCGTGCACGGCGTGATCGGGGTCGGAGAGCAGCGGGAAGGTGAGACCGTCGCGCTCGCGGAACGTCCGCAGCTTCTCCGACGAGTCGCGGGAGACCCCGAGCACGGTGTACCCGGCAGCCGTGAGCGAGGAGAGGCTGTCGCGGAAGTCGCATGCCTGCGTCGTGCACCCGGGCGTCATCGCCGCGGGGTAGAAGTAGAGGATGACGGGGCGGCCACGGAACTCCTGAAGCGAGACCGCGGTGCCGTCCTGGTCGTGGAGCGTGAAGTCGGGGGCGATGTCGCCGGGCTGCAGCTGAGTCATGCTTCCAGCGTAGGCGTTCAGCGGCCGCCGAACGTGGCCAGCAGCCGCTGCAGCGAGTCCAGGCGCGCCGCGCCGCTGGGGCCGAGCTTGCCCTCGCCGACCGCGGCGATGATCGCGCAGTCCGGCGCGTCGGGCAGGTGGGTGCAGCCGCGCGGACAGTCCTCCGCGACGGTGGCCAGGTCGGTGAAGGCGCGCAGGATGTTGGCCGGGTCCACGTGGCCGAGGCCGAAGGAGCGCACGCCTGGCGTGTCGATCACCCAGCCCGATCCGCCGTCGCCCCGGTAGCGGAGCGACACCGTCGAACTCGACGTGTGGCGCCCGCGTCCGGTGACCTCGTTAACGTGACCTGTCGCACGCCTGGCCCCCGGCACGAGCGCGTTCACGAGTGTGGACTTGCCGACCCCGGAGTGACCGACGAAGACGGTGGAGTGACCGATCAGGGCCGCGCCGATGCGTTCGACCGGCATCTCGCCACGGGCGCTCGTGAAGACCTCGATGTCGATGCCGTCGAAGTGCGACAGGAAGGGCGCGGGGTCGGCGAGATCGGTCTTGGTCACCACGAGAAGCGGCCGAATCCCGGCATCGAGCGCCGCGATCAAATAGCGGTCGACCAGGCGCGCACGCGGCTCGGGATCGGCGGCGGCCACGACGACGAGCATCTGGTCGGCGTTGGCGACCACGACGCGCTCCACCTGGTCGGTGTCGTCGGCGCTGCGCCGGAGGAGTGTGGTGCGATCTTCGATGCCGACGATCCGTGAGAGTGTGCCCTCCGTGCCGCTCACATCACCGACCACGCGTGCGCGGTCGCCGGTGACGATCGGGGTGCGTCGCAGCTCCCGCGCACGCGTGGCCACGATCTCGCGTTCCGTGGGCTCGTCCTCGTCGACGAGCACCTGATAACGTCCGCGGTCCACGCCGAGGACGCGCGCGATGCGTGCGTCGGCGTGGGCAGGTCGGCGCTTCGTGCGCGGTCTGTTGGCCTTGGGGTTCGGGCGCGCGCGGAAGGCGGACTCGTCGTAGGCGAGGTCCTCCTCGTCGTCGTCCGGGGGCAGCCAGCTCACCCGGCGGACTCCGTGCCCGCGAGCATGTGCTGCCACAACTCGGGGAACTCTGGCATGGTCTTGGCCGTCGTGGCGATGTCGTCGACGACGACTCCGGGCACGGCCAGCCCGATCAATGCGCCGGTGGTGGCCATGCGGTGATCGTGGAACGCGCGCCACAGCCCACCGGTGAGCGGCCGTGGCGTGACGCGGATGCCGTCGTCCAGCTCTTCGGCGTCTCCGCCCAGAGCGCGGACGTTGTGCACGAGCGCTGCGAGGCGATCGGTCTCGTGGCCGCGCAGGTGACCGATGCCGACGAACGTGGACGGCGCATCCGCGAGGAGCGCGATGCCGACGAGGGTCGGCGTGAGCTCCCCGACGGCCGAGAGGTCGAGATCGACGCCGCTGATGGCGTCGCCGCCGGCGACGGTCAGACTTCCGTGACGGCGGCTGCTGCGCGCGCCGAACGCTGCCAGCAGCTCGGGCAGCTGAGCGCCCGGTTGCGTGGAGTGGGCGGGCCATCCGTCCACGGTCACCTCGCCGCCCGTGATCAGCGCCGCTGCGAGGAACGGAGCCGCATTGGAGAGGTCCGGCTCGATGGCGATGTCCTTCGCGCGGATCGGCCCGGGCGGCACGATCCACTCGCCCGGCGCCGGGCGCTCCACATGTACGCCTCGGTGCGCGAGGGACTCCACGGTCATGTCGATGTGCGGGATCGAGGGCAGACGCCCGCCCTCGTGTCGCAGGTGCAGGCCCACGTCGAACCGCGCCGCCGACAGCAGAAGGCCGGAGACGAACTGGCTCGACGCGCTCGCGTCGATCGTCACCTCGCCGCCGCGCACATGCCCGCGCCCGCGCACGAGAAAGGGCAGCGACCACGTGCCGGCATCGTCGATGTCGACGCCCACCTCGCGAAGAGTTCGGATCATCTCGCCCATCGGCCGGTGCAGCGCGCTCTCGTGGGCCGTGACGGTCACGTCGCCCCGCGCGAAGCCGGCCAGCGGTGTCACGAAGCGCATGACGGTGCCGGCCTGACCGCAGTCCACGACGACATCGGCCGGCGCCGTGGTCGCGGGCGTGATCCTCAGGTCGTCACCGAAGGGGCCCGATCCCTCGATCCGCTCGATACCCACACCGAGGGCGGCGAGGGCCCCCAACATCCGCGCCGAGTCGTCGGAGTGCAACGGTGCGCGCAGGATGCCGGGGCCGTCGGCCAGAGCCGCAAGCACGAGTTCGCGGTTGGTCAGCGACTTGGAGCCGGGCACCTGGACGACCGCGCGCACAGTCGCGGGCGCGGTCGGTGCGGCCCAGCCGGCGAGATCGGGGGAATAGCGCTCGTCGCTCATCGGTTCCACCCTACTGAACCGTTCCGATCGACGGTGAAGGAAGGACGCGCATGAATGCCGTGCTCGAGCGCCCGAAGGTCGCTCGCGGGCAACGCGTAGGATTGCCCACGATGGACGACACCAGCCTCTGCCGTGGACACCCGCTCTCAATTCGAGGAGCAGGCGTTGCCGTTCATGGACCAGCTGTATGCGGCGGCGATGCGCATGACGCGCAATCCCTCCGATGCAGCCGATCTCGTGCAGGAGACCTTCGTCAAGGCGTTCTCCTCGTGGGCGACGTTCACGCAGGGCACGAACCTCAAAGCGTGGCTGTACCGCATCCTGACCAACACGTACATCAACGTGTACCGCAAGAAGCAGCGCGAGCCTTACCAGGGCGCCATCGACGATCTCGAGGACTGGCAGCTGGGCGGCGCGGAGTCGACCACCGCAACCAGCACCCGCTCCGCCGAGGCGGAGGCGATCGACCACATGCCGGCGTCGATCGTGAAAGAGGCGCTGCAGTCGATCCCCGAGGACTTCCGGCTGGCGGTGTACCTCGCCGATGTCGAGGGCTTCGCCTATCAGGAGATCGCGGACATCATGAAGACCCCTATCGGCACGGTCATGAGCCGCCTGCACCGAGGCCGGCGCATGCTTCGTGACCTGCTCGCCGACTACGCGAAGGAACGGGGCATCGCCCCGTCTGCACCCAGGAGCAAGAAATGACCGACTGCGGCTGCGAGAAGGCCCGACGCGATCTCGAGGAGTACCTCCGCAACGAGATGTGCCACGTGGAGCACAGCGACATCCGCGAGCACCTCGAGACCTGCGCCGAGTGCCGCGACGAGGCGCTCGTGGCGACCACGCTCACCGAGGTCGTCGCGCGGGCGTGCAAGGAGACGGCGCCCGACCAGCTTCGCGACCAGGTGCTCGAGCGGCTCCGCGCCGCACAGGCGACTCATCACTGACGCACAGAGTTCTGCTCCCGCGGACCATCCCTGGTCGATAGGGTGACGGCGGCACTCTGAGTCCGTGGGAGGTCGCGTGTCACAGGCGGACTGGTCGCGCGCTCGGCGCCACGCGATCACGGCGGCGCAGGTGCGTCGATACGCGGTGCGTCATCCGGTCGCCCTCGGCCTCGCCACCCTCGTCCTGGCCGCATCGCTCGCCACCGGTTCCCTCTGGGGTGCGGATGCCACGGCCTGGGGCAGCGGCGCGGCCGCGCTCGCCGACGGCCGGTGGTGGTCCATCCTCACCGCGCTCGTGGTCCCCGATTCGACGGTCGAGGTCTTCCTCAGCCTCCTGCTCGTCCTCACGGCATTCGCCTACGCGGAGTCGCTGCTGGGTCACCTGAGATCCGCGATCGTCTTCGTGTCCGGCGGGGTCCTCTCGATCCTTCTCGGCGCGACCGCGCACGCCGCGCTGTGGGGTCTCGACGAACTGCGCCCCCTGGAATCGAACGATCCCGTACTGGATCCGTCGATGGGGATCTTCGCTGCCGTGCTGGCGGCATCCGCGCTCGCGTCCGCACTCTGGCGGCGGCGCATCAGACTCGTCGCGCTCGCCACCGTCGTCATGTTCGCGCTCTACGCGGGCGACGCCGACTCCTGGTATCGGTTGATCGCAGCCCTGCTGGGCCTGGCGGCGGGCTCGCTCCTGGCGCGGCGGAGGCCGCGGCTGGACTGGCATCGATCCTCGTCGCGCGAGGTGCGCGCGCTCATGGCGGTGCTCGTGGCGATCACCGGTCTCGGGCCGCTCGCCGCAGTGATCGCCGGCGGCGGACGGGGCCCGTTCTCCCTCGTGGCCTCGTCGTTCCTCGCCTTCGACGAGCATCTCGTCGATCGGTGCGAGGTGAGCTACCGGCCGGTGTGCGACCACGAGTTCGCGCTCGTGCTCACGCGCGGCGTCGGCCCCGTGCTCCTCGCCCTCGTTCCGCTGGCGCTGCTGATCGTGGCCGCACTGGGTCTTCGACGCGGACGCCGGGCGGGCCTGCTCCTGGCCGTCTGCGTCCAGGGCGTGCTGGCTGTGCTCGCCCTCTACGCGCTGGTCAGCGGCGAGCTGGCGATCGAGCCCTGGGCCGATGGATCCGGGCTCGAGTACGTGCTGTGGGCGGTCGCTTCCATCGGTGTGCCCGTCGCGAGCGCCACGGCCCTGATCGTCGTGCGCCACCGGTTCCCGGTGCGTGCGACCCGCCACGCCGCCCGGACGTTCGCGGCGACCGTGCTGATCGCCTTTCTCGCCTGCGGCGCCGTCTTCGTGGCGAGCGAGACCCTGCTCCGGCAGTCGTTCGATGTGACTCCGACGCTCACCGATATCGTGGTGGAGTCGTGGCGCAGGTTCGTGCCGCCCGCCTTCCTGCAGGGCATCGGACAGCCGCCTTTCCCTCGTCACGGTGCGGCACTGTGGATCTATCAGTGGGTGGGCGTCGTGTTCTGGGCGATCGTCGTGCTCGCTCTGGTCCGCCTTTATCGAAGCGTCCGTCCGCCCGAGGATGCGGACGCGCGCCTCTACCGCGATCTGCTGCGCCGCGGCGGCGGGACCCTCTCGTTCCTCGGAACCTGGCGCGGAACGCGCTACTGGTACAGCGCGGACCGCGCCTGCGCGGTCGCGTACCGGCTCGTCGGTGACGTCGCCCTGGCGGTCGGCGACCCGCTCGCACCGCACGGAGAGCAGGCGCGGGCCATCAGGGGCTTCGTCGACTTCTGCGCAGAGTCGGGGTGGACAGCGGCGTTCTACAGCATTCACGACGAAGCACTTCCGGTCTTCGATGACATGGGATGGAAGTACGTCTCCGTGGGGGAGGAGACCGTGCTGGTCGCCTTCGAGGTGACCCTCGAGGGCAAGCAGTGGCAGAAGGTGCGCCAGCCCGTCACCCGCGCGGAACGAGAGGGCATGACGGCGGTCTGGACGCGGTGGGCCGACCTCAGCGCCGCCGAGCGTTCGCAGATCCGCGAGATCGATGAGCAATGGGTCGCTGACAAGGCGTTGCCGGAGATGGGGTTCACTCTGGGCACCTTGGAGGAGATCACCGACCCGGAAGTGGCGTTGCTGCTCGCGGTCGACGACGCCGACCGCATCCAGGTCGTGACGAGCTGGATGCCCTCCTGGCGTGACGGCGTGCCGAGCGGATGGACGCTCGATTTCATGCGCCGTCGCGCCGACGGGCCCAACGGTCTGATGGAGTTCGCGATCGCGCGTGCGGCCCAGCAGGCCGCGGCCGACGGGGTGGGGGAGCTCAGTCTTTCGGGCGCTCCGATGGCGGTCAAACCCGACGTCGAGGCACCCGGCGACACGACGATCCTCTCCGGAGTGCTCGGCTGGCTGGCTCAGACCCTCGAGCCCGCGTACGGCTTCGACTCTCTCTTCCGGTTCAAGCGGAAGTTCCATCCTCGGTATCGCACGATCTGGCTGGCCTACGGCGACCCGGTCGATCTCCCGCGGATCGGCACCGCGATCGGTCGGGCCTACCTGCCCGACGCTACTGTTCGTGATGTGCTGGCGCTGCTGCGCAGTGCTCGAGGAGGAGACAGATGATCCAGTGGCTGCTGACACTCGAACTCATCAACAGCCCGCTGCGATGGGTCGTCTGGTCGGTCGTCGCCGTGTGCGCGCTCGTCCTGCTCGTCGTGCCGCCACGCCGCATCCGTCGTCTGCTGATCACCGCGGCGGTGGGCGCCGTCATCGGCTACGCCGGTGCCCACCTCCTGGAGGCGTGGGACGTGTTTCAGGGTCCCCTTCCGGTGCATGCCGCCGTATGGATCGCGGTGGGTGTTGCGACAGCGGCCATGGGCGCGGCGGGACTGTTCATCCGGCCGTGGTGGCGTCGGGTGGTGGCGGGGTTGCTGATCGTCGCCGGTGCGATCGGAATGGGGCTGAGCGTCAACGCCGCCTATGGGCTCACCGGCAACCTCGCGGCGATTCTCGGCATTCAGGCATTGGATAGCGCGCCACTGCCCGGGACCTCTGCCGCGTCGGGTGACGCCGCCACCCTCTACCAGACGTGGACACCGCCCGCCGGCATGCCGTCGACGGGCCGGGTGAGTGCGCTATCGGGCGACCAGAGGATCCCCGCGACCGGCTTCCAGGCGCGAGATGCGGCGTTGTACCTGCCGCCCGCGGCTCTCGTTCCGAACCCGCCGCGTCTTCCGCTGTTGGTGTTCATGATGGGCCAGCCCGGCACTCCCGACCCGACGGTGCTGGCCAAGAGCCTCGACGCCTTCGCCGCCGCGCACAACGGACTCGCCCCGATCGCGATCGTCGCCGATCAACTCGGCTCGGTCAACGTCGACCCCGCGTGCGCGGATTCCGCGACGTACGGGAAGGTCTCGACGTATCTCAACGTCGATGTCCCCGCATACGCGCGGGCGCACCTGAACATCGTCGACGACCCGGCGTACTGGGTCATCGGCGGGTACTCGAACGGGGGAGCATGCGCTCTCACGTATGGCGCCCAGTTCCCGCAGACCTGGGGCAACATCATGGACATCTCGGGCAACGAGTACCCCGGCTCGGAACACGTCGATCAGACCGTCAAGGATGTCTTCGGCGGGAATCGAGCAGCGTTCGACGCCGCCACCCCGGCTGCTCTGCTCGCCGCCCATCCCGGCCAGTACGACGGACATGCGGCCGTCTTCACGCACGGGGAGCAGGACGGACAGTTCGGCCCGGGACAGGTGGCGAATGCCGCGCGTGCGCACGCGGCGGGGTTCGCGGTGCTCACCGAGACCATCCCGGGGGAGGGACACACGGGGCCCGTGCTCCAGAAGGGACTCGACTATGCGATCGGCGCTCTGGCGCCTCGTCTCGGTCTCGCGGCGCCCGCGACGGGGTGAGCGTCTGCGCACACGTGAAGGCGGGCCCCGGAATTCCGGGGCCCGCCTTCACGTGATCGGACTCAGAACGTGAGCGCGCGGCGCAGGAGTTCCGCCTGCTCGATCTGGTGCATCTTCGCGGAGCCGGCAGCGGGTGAGGCGGATGCGGCCCGCGAGACGACACGGATCGTACGGTCGTGCAGGTGCTTGACGACCTCGAGCGCAATGAAGGGCCATGCGCCCTGGTTCTCGGGCTCTTCCTGGACCCACACGAGCTCCGCGTTCGGATAGCTGTCGATGACGGCGTTCAGCTCGTCGATCGGGGCGGGGTAGTACTGCTCCACACGGACCAGCGCGACACGCTCGTCGGGGTTCTTGTCGAGCTCCGAGCGCAGATCCCAGTGGATCTTGCCGGCGTGCAGGAGCACCCGCGTGACGGCGTTCTTGTCGATGCCGCGCTCGTCGTCCAGCACCGGCTCGAACTTGCCCTGCGTGAACGCCTCGACGGGGCTGACGGCGTCGCGCAGACGCAGCATGGCCTTCGGGGTGAACACCACGAGTGGGCGGCGCGGCTGGGCGTAGGCCTGGCGGCGCAGCAGGTGGAAGTAGGACGCGGGCGTCGACGGACGCGCGACCGTCATGTTGTCCTGGGCGCACATCTGCAGGAAGCGCTCGATGCGCGCGGACGAGTGGTCGGGGCCGGCGCCCTCGTAGCCGTGCGGGAGCAGGAGGACCACGCTCGACTGCTGGCCCCACTTCTGGTCTGCGGAGGAGAGGTAGGTGTCGATCACGGTCTGGGCACCGTTGGCGAAGTCGCCGAACTGCGCCTCCCACAGCACCAGGGCATCCGGCCGCTCCACCGAGTACCCGTACTCGAACGCGACGGCCGCGTACTCGCTGAGCAGCGAGTCGTAGACGAAGAAGCGCCCCTGGCCCTCGCTGAGATTCGTCAGCGGCAGCCATTCCTGACCGTTGTCGCGGTCGTGGAAGACGGCGTGGCGCTGCACGAAGGTGCCGCGGCGGGAGTCCTGGCCCGCCAGGCGCACCGGCGTTCCTTCGACGAGGAGCGAGCCGAACGCGAGCAGCTCGCCGAAGGCCCAGTCGATACCGCCGGAACGGCTCATGGTGTGCCGCTTGTCGAGCAGCTGCTGCAGCTTGGCGTGCACCGTGAAGCCGTCGGGCTTGTTCACGAAGGCGTCGCCGATCAGTTGCACGACATCCGTGGACACGCCGGTGGTCTCGGGTTCGCCCACGGCCCGCTCGACCTCGACGCTCTCGGTCACCACCGGGTGGGTGCCGGTCTCGGCCTCGTGCGTCTCGGCGAATGCCACCTCCAGGCGGTCCTGGAAGTCGCGTTTGGCCTGCTCGTACTCTTCCTCCGTGATGTCGCCGCGACCGACGAGCGACTCCGTGTAGAGCCGGCGGACCGAACGCTTCGCCTCGACGAGGTTCGTCATGAGCGGCTGCGTCATCGACGGGTCGTCGCCCTCGTTGTGACCGCGGCGACGGTAGCTGACGAGATCGATGACGATGTCGCGGTGGAACTCCTGGCGGTACCGGAAGGCGAGCTCGGCCGCGCGCACGACCGCCTCCGGGTCGTCGCCGTTCACATGGAGGATGGGGGCCTGGATGGTCTTGGCCACATCCGTCGCGTAGACCGAGGTGCGTCCATCGACCGGCAGCGTCGTGAATCCGAGCTGGTTGTTGATGACCACGTGCACGGTGCCGCCGGTGCGGTAACCGCGCAGCTGCGACATCTGCAGCGTCTCGACGACGACGCCCTGGCCGGCGAAGGCCGCGTCGCCGTGGACGAGGATGGGCAGCCAGGCGAAGGTGCCGATGGGCTTGCGGTCCTGCTTGGCGCGCACGATGCCCTCGAGCACCCCGTCGACGGTCTCGAGGTGGGAGGGGTTGGCGGCGAGGATCACGGGAAGCTCCGTGCCCGCATCCGACTGGAACGTGCCCTCGGTGCCCAGGTGGTACTTCACGTCGCCCGATCCGCGCTTGTTGCCGGGCAGGCTCGTGCCCTCGAACTCGCGGAAGACCTGGCCGTAGGTCTTACCGGCGACGTTGGTCAGCACGTTCAGGCGGCCGCGGTGCGCCATACCGATGGCCGCGCCGTCGAGGCCCGCGGAGGCCGCGCCCTGCAGGATCTCATCGAGCAGCGGGATGACCGACTCGCTGCCCTCCAGGCTGAACCGCTTCTGCCCCACGTACTTGGTCTGCAGGAACGTCTCGAACGCCTCGGCCTGGTTGAGCTTGGAGAGGATGCGCAGCTGCTCGTCGTGGCCGGGCTTCTGGTACTTCACCTCGACGTTGTCCTGGAACCACTTGCGCTGCACCGGGTCCTGGATGTGCATGTACTCGATGCCGAGAGTGCGGCAGTAGGAGTCGCGCAGCACGCCGAGGATGTCGCGGAGCTTCATCTGGCGCTTGCCGCCGAAGCCGCCGACCACGAACTCGCGGTCGAGGTCCCAGAACGTGAGGCCGTGGCTCTCGATCTCGAGGTCGGGGTGCGTGCGCTGCACGTACTCGAGCGGGTCGATGTCTGCCATCAGGTGACCGCGGACGCGGTACGAGTTGATGAGCTCCTGGACGCGCGCGCCCTTGTCGATGCGCTCGGCCAGGTCGACGTTGATGTCACTGGCCCAGTGGATGGGGGCGTAGGGGATGCGCAGCGCCGCGAAGATTCCCTCGTAGAAGTCGCGCTGCCCGATCAGCAGCTCGTGGACCTTCTTGAGGAACTCGCCGGAGCCGGCGCCCTGGATCACGCGGTGGTCGTAGGTGCTCGTCAGGGTGATGGTCTTGCCGATGCCGAGCTCGACGAGCGTCTTCTCGCTCGAGCCCTGGAACTCGGCGGGGTACTCGAGGGCTCCCGCGCCGATGATGCAGCCCTGGCCCTTCATGAGGCGGGGCACCGAGTGCACGGTGCCGATGCCGCCCGGGTTGGTGAGCGAGAGCGTGGTCCCCTGGAAGTCGGCCGCCGTCAGCTTGTTCGTACGGGCGCGCTTGACGAGGTCTTCGTACGAGGCGAGGAACTCGTTGAACGTGAGGGACTCGGCGCGCTTGATGCTCGGCACCATGAGCGCGCGCGTGCCGTCGGGCTTGGGGAGGTCGATCGCGATGCCCAGGTTGATGTGGGCGGGAGCGACGACCGAGGGCTTGCCGTCGACCTCGGCGTAGAAGACGTTCTGGCTCGGGAACTCTTTCAACGCCTGGATGAGCGCCCAGCCGATGAGGTGCGTGAAGCTCACCTTGCCGCCGCGGGTACGGGACATGTGGTTGTTGATGACGATGCGATTGTCGATCATCAGCTTCGCCGGGACCGTGCGCACGCTCGTCGCGGTGGGCACCGTCAGCGACTCGTCCATGTTGGCGGCGAGGGTCTTCGTCATCCCCTTGAGAGTGGTGACGACGTCCTCCTGCACTTCGCCCGCAGGGTCTGAGGGCTGCGCCTTGGGAGCCTGCGCCGGGATCGGCTGCGGCTTGGCCGGCTTTCCGGTCGTGCGCGCGACCGGCTGCGAGCCGATCACGGGGATCGGCGCGGTCACGGGATGAGGCTCGGATGCGGCGGGCGCCGCGGGTGCGGCCTTGGCGGCGCCGCCCGATCCGGCCTGCGAGTGGTAGGCCTCCAGGACCGGCCACCAGGACTTGTCGACCGAGTTACGGTCGACAAGGAACTGTTCGTAGAGTTCCTCGACGAGCCATTCATTGGCTCCGAACTCTCCTTCGTTCGATACTCCGACGCCCGTCACCTGGCTCGACACTCTCGATCGCCCGCTTTCGTGAGATTCATCCGCAATGCGGGGCCGTCGTGGGCCCACACGCACGACACGCAAGCCTAGTCGAGTATCCGAGGGTTCGCTCCCGGCGCGTCGCGGTTGACAGCCTCGGCGGAGTGTGGGCGGCGTACGCTCTGCAGACATGGAGTTCTACGGCGCGCAACCCGAGACCGACCTCACCTACTCCGACGTCTTCCTGGTGCCTCGGCGCTCGGATGTGACGAGCCGCCTGGACGTGGATCTCTCGCCCCGCGACGGCACCCCGATGCGCATCCCCCTCGTCTCGGCGAACATGAACTCCGTCACCGGCGCGCGGCTCGCCGCGACACTCGCTCGGCGCGGCGGGCTCGGTGTGCTCCCGCAGGACATGCCGCTGCAGGAGCTCGATGGCGCCATCCGGTGGGTGAAGCGTCAGCCGGTGCGCTGGGACACCCCGATCGTGCTGCCTCCGACGGCGACGGCGGCGGACGCCGCCAAGCTCCTGCCCGCGACGGAGGGATACGGCATCGTCGTGGCCGATCCCTCGGCCGCATCCCTCGACCTCGCCGACGTCGTGGGCGTCGTGCCCGCCACGCGCCTCGCGACCGCGCTGCGGGATGCGACCCTGGGCGACCTCGTGCGCGCGCGACCGGTCGCGATCGACGCGGACGACGTCTCCGACCCGCGGCAGGCGTTCGACCTGATCGTCGCGGCGGATGCGGAGACCGTGTGCGTGGTGGAGCGGGGCCATCTCGTCGGAACGCTCTCGCGGCGCAGCGCCCTGCGCTCGACGCTCTACAGCCCTGCGGTGGATGCGGACGGGCGTCTGATCGTCGCCGCGGCCGTCGGCATCAACGGCGACGTCGCCGCCAAGGCGCGCGCCCTGGCGGCGGCCGGTGTCGATGTGCTCGTGCTCGACACCGCCCACGGACACCAGGAGGGGATGCTGCGCGCCCTGCGCGCGGTCGCGGATCTGGGCCTGGGACTTCCTCTCGTGGCGGGCAACATCGTCACCGCGGACGGCGTGCATGATCTCGTCACCGCGGGCGCGTCGATCTTGAAGGTCGGTGTGGGGCCCGGGGCCATGTGCACCACGCGCATGATGACCGCCGTCGGACGGCCGCAGTTCTCGGCCGTGCTGGAGACCGCGTCGGCGGCGCGTGAGCTCGGCGCGCACGTGTGGGCGGACGGCGGCGTCCGCTACCCGCGGGACGTGGCGCTCGCGCTGGCGGCGGGTGCCGCATCCGTCATGGTCGGTTCCTGGTTCGCCGGGACGATCGAGGCGCCCGGGGAGCTGTTCGCGGACGCGCAGGGGCGGGCCTACAAGGAGTCGTGGGGCATGGCCTCGACGAAGGCGGTGCATGCGCGGTTCGGCGGACTGGATGCGTACGAGCTCGCCCGCAAGGAGCTGTTCGCCGAGGGGATCTCGTCATCGAAGATCTACCTCGACCCGCTGCGGCCGGGGCTCGAGGATCTGCTCGACATGATCACGTCGGGCGTGCGGTCCTCCTTCACCTACGCGGGGGCGGCGACGGTGCCCGAGTTCCACGTGCGCGCGCTCGTGGGGCTGCAGTCGGCCGCCGGCTATGAGGAGGGCAAGGCCCTTCCCGTCAGCTGGTGACCCGTCAGGGCTCGAGTCCTCCACGCCCGAGTTGCGTCGCATGTGCGCAGATGCGCCACTTTTCCGCATCCGCGACATGTATTGACAGGCGCGGGTGCGCAAAAGTGTGGCACCTGGGCGCCCGATCGTGGCGCTTGCCTGCCCTATCCCAGAGGACGCGGACGGGATGTCGGGAGCCCGGCGCCGCGGAGGATGTCGTACAGGCGCCGTGGATCGTCCAGGTCGCCCGCCCTCCAACGGGAGAACCCGCCGACGAGGCGTCGCAGCGCATCTTCCCTGTCCTTCTCCGCCGCGAGAGCCTGGATGGGGGTGCGGCCGGTCTCGCGTGCGTAGGAGAAGTACTTGCCCAGTCCGTCGAACTCACCGATGTGGTCGTGTCGGGGCCAGAAGAAGTCGGCGACATACAGTGCGCCGTCGGCGAGACGGATGCGGTGTTGGATCTCGGGCTCCGGAAAGCCGAGCTCGACGATCAGCACCCTGCTCTGGCTCTCGCGCACGTTCGCCGCGCCGGTGCGCGCGAACGCGACGGCGCGGCGGATGCGCGCCAGCCCGCGCCGCTGCCGCGCGGCGACACGGTCGTGCACCTGCGCCATCGTGGCCAGCGCGCCGCCGGACCGGGCATTCCAGACGGCCTGGTCGATCGCCGCGACACCGCGCGCGAAAGAGCTGGATGCGGCGAGGTCCACGGCCGTCTGAGCGGGGCTCGTGACGAAGCAGTCGCCCCACGGCATGAGCTCGACGTTGTGCATCGCCCGCGTGTGCCGACGCATCAGCCCGGTCGATCGCCCTCCCGCATCCGCCTCCACCGAGACATCCAGCCGCGCCGGCCACTCGCCCAGCGTGTCGATGCCGTGCACCGCGGCTGCGGCGTGGTGGCTGAAGACGGTGCCCGAGGCGACGCGGACCGATGCCTCCCAGACGCGCTGTGCGTGGCGGGCCATCGGCGTGAGCTCGCGCCACCTGGCGGCGTCGACGAAGACGCCGGGTGCGGCACGCACGACGGCCCCGGTCTCGATCTCTCGTCGCAGCTGCCGCTCGTCGAGCCGGTCGAAGGGCTCGTCGCGTCGTCGGCGGAGTCCGGTAAGCGGGGGAGCGTCGCGCCACGTCATGCGGCCATGGTGCGGTGCACCGCGAGGTCGGCGGGCGCCGCATCCGTCCCCGTAGGAGGACGCGCCGCATCCGTCGGACGGGGGAGGAGGGATGCGGCGCCCCCTGCCGACTTCGGAAGCGCGGCGGCGCTACACATGTGCGCAACCGCGACAGGGATGAGATGTCGCCCTTGCGCGGAACTGTGGCGGATGCGCACATGCGACGCAACTCGGGCAGAAGGGGCGGGGTACAGCGGGCGGGCGCCCGGAGTGCACAGGAACGGGACGGCGGGGGCGGGGCTCCCGTAGACTGTCCGGCACGATGGACGACCCTCCCAGTTGCAGACGATGGCCCCACCGACCCGCCTCCCCCGAGGGAGGTGACGTGTGATGGATTACGTCATGCTGGGCGTGGGGCTCTTGCTCACGATCGGAACCGGTCTGTTCGTCGCCAGCGAGTTCGCGCTGGTCAACCTCGACCGTGCCGACCTCGAAGCGCGCAGGGATGCGGGTGAGTCTCGGCTCGCGATGACCATCAGCGCGCTGCGCATCACCTCGACCCATCTGTCGAGCGCGCAGCTGGGCATCACGTTGACGACGTTGCTCACCGGTTACACGATGGAGCCGGCGATCTCCAACCTCCTGCGCCCGGTGCTGGCCGGGTGGGGCGTGCCGGAGGCGATCGTGGTGGGGCTCGCGGCCACGATCGGCATCGCCATCGCCACGGTCTTCTCGATGATTCTCGGCGAGCTGGTCCCCAAGAACTTCGCGCTCGCGATCCCGCGCCAGACGGCGAAACTGGTCATGCCGTTCCAGGTCGCGTTCACGACCGTGTTCCGCCCCGCGGTGTCCGTGCTCAACGGCAGCGCGAACGGCATCCTGCGCTCCATCGGCATCGAACCGAAGGAAGAGCTCTCGGGAGCACGCACCGCCGAAGAGCTCTCCAGCCTCGTGCGCCGATCGGCGAGCGCCGGCGTGCTGGAGGAGGACACGGCGTCGCTGCTGGATCGCAGCCTCACCTTCGCGCGACTGACCGCCGACGACGTGATGACGCCGCGTCCCCGCGTGCACGCGGTCGCCGCATCCGACTCGGCGAACGACGTCATCCAGCTCGCCCGCAAGACCGGGCACAGCCGCTTCCCCGTCTTCGGCGAGTCCATGGACGACATCGTCGGGATCGTGCACCTGAAGGCCGCCGTCGGTGTGCCGCGAGATCGCCGCACCGAGGTGCCGGCCGCGGCCCTCGCCACCGAGCCGCTGCGGGTGCCGGAGACCGTGCACCTCGATCAGCTCGTCGCCGAGCTTCGCGCCCGGGGCTATCAGATGGCGGTCGTGCTCGACGAGTACGGCGGGACGGCGGGGGTGGTCACCCTCGAAGACCTCGTCGAGGAGATCGTGGGCGAGGTGCTCGACGAGCACGACCGTCGCCGGGCCGAGATCGTGCGCGGGGCGGACTCGCTCACAGTATCGGCGGCGCTGCGCCCCGACGAGGTGCTCGATCGCACCGGCATCCGCGTGCCCGAGGGCGAGGTCTACGACACGCTCGGCGGCTTCCTCATGGCCGAGCTCGGCCGCATCCCGGCCGTCGGCGACGAGGTCGAGATCGAAGACGGCACCCTCGCCGTCGTGCGCATGGACGGTCGTCGTGTCGACCGTGTGCGGTTCACCCCCAGGCCCGTCCCCGAGGATGCGGACACCGACGAGCAGGAGCGGACCCGATGAACGACTGGGCGGGAATCCTCTGGCTGGTCGTGCTGCTGGTGTTCAACGCGTTCTTCGTCGGTGCGGAGTTCGCCGTCATCTCGGCGCGGCGCTCGCAGATCGAGCCGCTCGCAGAGAAGGGCTCGCGATCGGCCAAGACCGCACTGTGGGCCATGGAGCACGCGACGCTCATGCTCGCGACGTGCCAGCTCGGCATCACGATCTGCTCGCTGCTGATCCTGAACGTCTCGGAGCCGGCGATCCACCACTTGCTGGCGGTGCCGCTGGAGCTGACCGGATGGGGCGACGCGGCCGTCGACGTCATCGCGTTCGTCGTCGCGCTCGTGCTGGTGTCGTACCTGCACGTGGTCTTCGGTGAGATGGTGCCGAAGAACCTGGCCTTCTCCGTGCCCGACCGGGCGGTGCTGATGCTGGCGCCGCCGCTCGTGTGGGTGTCGCGGGTGTTCCACCCCGTCATCGTCACGCTGAACTGGATCGCCAACCACGTGGTGCGCCTGTTCCGTGTGGAGCCGAAGGACGAGGCCGCCTCGACCTTCACGCTCGAAGAGGTGGCCACGATCGTCAACCAGTCGCGCATCGAGGGCGTCCTCGAGGACGCCTCGGGGACGGTCTCGGCGGTCGTCGAGTTCACCGACAAGGATGCGGGCGACGTCGCCGTCCCGCTCGCGGATCTGGTGACGCTGCCGCAGCTGACGACCCCGGACGAGATCGAACGCGCTGTCGCCCGACACGGCTTCTCGCGCTACGTGATCGTCGACGACGAGGGGATGCCGGTCGGGTACGTGCACCTGAAGGATGTGCTGCGTGTCGCCGAGGACGGTGTCGACCCCTCGGTCGATCGTCCGATCCCGGCCAAGCGGATCCACCACATGGTGCAGGTGCAGGAGACGACCGACCTCGAGGATGCGCTGGCGGCCATGCGCCGGGCGGGGCGTCACCTCGCCCAGGTGCGCGACGCTCAGGGCAACACGACCGCGGTCCTCTTCTTGGAAGACGTCATCGAGGAGCTGATCGGCGAAGTGCAGGACGCGACGCGCCGCGGCCGCTGAGCAGGTCTCAGCGGCGCCGCGCGGCGCGCTCGTACTGCGGCGGCCAGGGGCCGACGACGCCGAGCTCGTCGGCGGCGCGGAGTGCGAAGTGCGGATCGCGGAGCCATTCCCGGGCCGCCATGATCGCGTCCGCGTCGCCGTCCTGCAGCACCTGCTCGGCCTGCGCGCCGGTCTCGATGAGCCCGACGGCGCTGACGGCGAGGCCCTCGTCGCGCACGCGCCTGGCCAGCGGCACCTGGTAGCCGGGGCCGACGGTGATGTTCTGGTGGGCGACGAGCCCGCCGGAGGAGATGTCGAAGAAGTCGGCTCCTGCCTCCGCCGCCCAGACGGCGACCTGCGCGGTCTCCTCGATGTCCCAGCCGCCCTCCGCCCAGTCGGTGCCGGAGAAACGGACGAACACCGGAAGCTCGCCCGCCGCCTCGCGCACCGCGGCGACGACACGCAGCAGAAGGCGTGCTCGGTTGACGAGCGGACCGCCGAACTCGTCGGTGCGGTGGTTGGACAGCGGCGACAGGAACTCGTGCAGCAGGTAGCCGTGCGCCGCGTGGACCTCGAGGACGTCGAAGCCCGCCTCCACGGCGCGGCGTGCGGCGGAGCCAAAGGAGGCGACGAGCGCATCGATCTCGTCGAGCGTGAGCTCGCGCGGGGTCGCATAGCCCTCGAACGCGATCGCCGAAGGGGCGGCCGCCTCCCACCCGCCGGCCTCGGCCGGCACGGTGCCGCGGTGCCCGGAAAAGGGCGAGTAGGTCGATGCCTTGCGTCCGGCGTGGGCGAGCTGGATGCCGGCGGCCGCGCCACGGGCGTGGATCGCGGTCACGATGGGCGCCCAGGCGTCGCGCTGCTGGTCGGAGTAGATGCCCGTGTCCTCGGGGGAGATCCGGCCCTCGGGTGACACTGCGGTCGCCTCGCTGATGACCAGCCCCGCGCCGCCAGAGGCGAACTGGGCGAGATGCACGTGGTGCCACTCGCCCGGGAAGCCGTCACTCGCGCTGTACTGACACATGGGTGCGACCCACAGGCGATTGCGGAACTCGACGCCTCGGATCGTGTAGGGGCTGAACAGCGCGGTCACGGTACTCCTTCGCGGATAGGGTGGCGCCATGACGGCGATCGAACAGGATGCGGCGCGCACGGCGCGCATCCTTCGCATGCCAACAGCGGACGATGACAAGTATTCCCGGGGCGTGGTGGGCCTGCGCACCGGCTCGGCGGACTACCCGGGCGCGGCGGTGCTCGGGGTGAGCGCCGCGTGGCACACCGGATGCGGGATGGTGCGCTACATCGGCCCCTCTCGAGCCGCCGACATGGTGCTCGCACGCAGGCCCGAAACGGTCACGGCGCCCGGCCGGGTTCAGGCCTGGGTGATCGGTTCGGGCACGGATGCCGCGTCCCGCGACGCCGCCGAGACCGAGGCCCTGCGCGCGGTGCTCGCAGGCCGCGAGCCCGTCGTCGTCGACGCGGGCGCGCTGGATCTGGCGCCCGATGCCACGGCCGCGAGGATCCTCACCCCTCACGCGCGGGAGTTCGCCCGGCTTCGTGAGGCCCTCGGGCTCGCGCCGATGGGCGACCGGGAGGCAGAGGCTCGCCAGACCGCTCACGAGATGGGGGCGGTCGTGCTGCTGAAGGGCGCCGTCACTCTCGTCGCGGATCCCGACGGCGGCCTTCGCCGCATCCGGTCCGGGGTGCCGTGGCTCGCCACAGCCGGCACGGGAGACGTGCTCGCCGGCGCGATCGGTGCGGTCGTCGCGGGCGCGGTCGCATTCGGCGATGCCACCTCGGAACGCCTCGCGGATGCGGCAGCGGCAGCTGCCTGGTTGCACGGGCGCGCAGGCGCGCTGGCCTCCGCGCGGTGGGGAAGCCGGGGCGGTCCGATCGCTGCGTTGGATGTCGCAGACCACCTGCCGCGCGCGGTCGCGGAGGCGCTCGCCTCCCACCGCTGATCAGGAAGCTCCACAGCGTGCCCCGTAGGATGAGGCGCGTGTCGAGACGGGCTCTGTTGTGGATCGCTTTCCTCGTCGTCCATATCGGGGTCTCCGTTCTCGGATGGGTCATGCCCAACGAACCCATGGGCGACGTCTATCGGGTGTACGAGCCGTGGTCGGGGGCATACCTCAACGGCGGCTGGTGGCCGCAGATCGACACGGCGACGGGCCAGCAGGTCAGCGCCTACTACGGCTTCGTCGGGCTCACCGACGCGTGGGTCTATCCGCAGCTCGCGATGCTGCCGATGCTTGCCACGTGGCTGTTCGCCTGGGCGGTCTCATACACGCCGGCCTGGGCGATCATGGTGGGACTCGTCGACGCGGCGGCGTTCGCCGTCCTCGTGGGGCGCGCACGTTCGCGCGGGCGCATCACCGCTGCCTGGTTCTGGCTCGCCTTCATCGCCGCCATGGGCCCGGTCGCGCTCTACCGCTTGGATGCGGTGACGGTGCCGCTGGCGATCATGGGCGGGCTGTGGCTCATCGGCCGGCCCTGGCTCGGGTCCATCCTTCTCGCCGTGGCGACGTGGATCAAAGTGTGGCCCGCCGCCGTCATGGCTGCCGCGCTCATCGCGGTGCGCCGCCGGATCGCCGTGCTCGGGGGCGCAGCCGTCGTCAGTGCGATCACCCTGGGGGCGGTGGCGCTTCTGGGCGGCGCCTCCTACGCGTTCGGCTTCGTGGGTGAGCAGACCACGCGCGGGCTGCAGGTCGAAGCCCCGGTGAGCACCTACTACCTCTGGGACGGGCTGCTCGGTGGCACCTCTGCGGTGCACTACGACCCGGACCTGCTGACGTTCTACGTCTCCGGTCCCGGGGTGAACCCGGTCAT
The DNA here is from genome assembly GCF_056868075.1 of Microbacterium sp. KU4F. NCBI lineage: Bacteria > Bacillati > Actinomycetota > Actinomycetes > Micrococcales > Microbacteriaceae > Microbacterium > Microbacterium sp. KU4F. Next base: position 3,162,198 of record NZ_CP200324.1, read on the forward strand.
CGCGGTCATGACGCCGCTGCTGGGGATCGGCGTCCTCGCCATCGCCGCCCTGGGTGCCTGGAAGGTGTGGCGGGGCGCGCACTTCGCCGCCGTCTTCCCGGCGCTGTCGCTGGCGCTCGTGGCGGCCTTCATCTCGCTCAACAAGGTCGGCTCGCCGCAGTACATGGTGTGGCTGAGCGTGCCGCTCGTGATCGCGCTGGTGCTGGATCGTCGTCGGTGGTGGGCTCCGGCGCTGTTGGCGCTCGTGATCGGTGTCGCCACGCAGATCATCTACCCCTTGGTGTACTTCGATCTCCTCGAGCTCCTGCCGTTCCCGGTCGTGGTCATCACGATCCGCAACATCCTGCTCGTCGTGATCGCCGCGTGGGCGGTGGTCAAGCTCGCTCGGGTGCGCACACGCTCCAGCTTCGCCCGCAAGCCCGGCGTCTTCGCCGGCTGACGAAAGGACCGGCATGCTCATCGCCTTCTCCGTCGCCCCAAGCGGCACGGGCCGCGCGGACGGCTCCGTGCACGACGCCGTCGCCGCAGCCGTGAAGGTCGTGCGCGATTCCGGGCTGCCCCACCGAACCGGCTCCATGTTCACCGAGATCGAGGGGGAGTGGGATGAGGTGTTCGCCGTCGTGAAGGCGGCCACCGACGCCGTGCTGCCCTTCGGCTCGCGTGTCTCGCTCGTGGTGAAGGCCGACATCCGGCCCGGCTACACGGGCGAGCTGGACGGCAAGATCGAGCGCCTCGAACGGGCGATCGAGGATGCGGCCGCGGGCGAGGTACCTTCGGCCTGACGGCCCGGCAGCGAAACGATTCGGCGACCGCGGTCCACGTGGCTAACATGTTCCGGTGACCTCTTCGACACAGACGAAGGGGGCGGCGATGTGGGCGCTCCTCTCTCTCGCCATCGGCAGCTTCGGCATCGGCATGACCGAGTTCACGGTCATGGGACTGCTGCCCGACATCGCGGGTGCGCTTCTGCCGAATCAGTCGGCTGCGGACCCGGACGCCGCCATCGCCCAGGCCGGCTGGCTGATCAGCCTCTACGCGCTCGGCGTCGTCGTCGGAGCGCCGACGATCGCGGGGCTCGTCGCGCGGTTCCCGCGCCACCGGGTGATGGTCGTCCTCGCCCTGGCGCTGACCGTGTTCAACGCCCTCACCGTCCTTGCGCCGAACTTCGAGCTCGTCGCGGTCTCACGCTTTCTGGCAGGGCTCCCGCACGGCGCGTACTTCGGGATCGGAGCGCTCGTCGCGGCCGACGTGCTCGGTCCCGGCCGGCGCGCACAGGGCGTCGCCTTCGTGCTGACGGGGCTCACGGTCGCGAATGTCGTCGGAGTGCCCGCGGGGACCTACCTCGGACAGCAGTTCGGATGGCGCGTCGCGTTCGGCGTCGTCGCCGCCATCTTCGCGCTCGCCACGATCTGCATCGCCCTCTTCGTGCCACGAGCGCCGGGACGGCCGGGGCGCACGCTGCGGGCGGAGCTGGGCGTCTTCCGTATCCCGCAGGTGTGGTTCACCCTCGGGATCGGTTCGATCGGCTTCGGCGGGTTCTTCGCGGTCTACAGCTACGTGGCGCCTCTGGTGACCGAGGTCGCCGATGCGCCGCAGGCGGTCGTGCCGCTCGTGCTCGTCGGCATGGGACTCGGGATGACGGTCGGCAATCTGCTGGGCGGGCACCTGTCCGACGTCAATCTGCGGCGGACGCTGCTGCTCGGGCTCGCGGTGCTGGCCGTGTCGCTGGCCGTTCTCGCGCTGACCGCCGTCTGGATCTGGGCGCTCGCGATCATGGTGTTCGTGGTGGGTGCCGTCTCGTCGGCGCTCAGCCCCGCGATTCAGACGCGACTCATGGATGTGGCGGGCGACAACCAGTCGATCGCCGCCGCGCTGAACCACTCAGCGCTCAACATCGGCAACAGCCTCGGCGCCGCTCTGGGCGGTGCGGTCATCGCCGCGGGCTGGGGCTTCGTGGCGCCGCCCTGGGTGGGGGCCGCTCTCGCCGCCGCGGGACTCGCGATCGCTTTCACCGCGTACGGGGTCGAACGTCGCCGGGGTGTTCCGATCGTCTACGCGCACTCTTCGACGTCCGCTGAGTGACGGCGGAGCCTACGCGTCGAGAAGCCGGCCCAGGTGGTGGGCCACCGCATCCGTCTCGATGAGGAAGCCGTCGTGGCCGTAGTCGCTCGCGATGACGGCTGCTCGGTCGCCGTCCAGCGTGTTGCGGATGCCGTGGGCGATGCGGTGCTGTCCCTCGACGGGGAAGAGACGGTCGCTGTCGATTCCGAGCACGAGGGTGGTGGCGGTGATGCGTCCCAGGGCGTCTTCGACGCCGCCGCGGTCGCGTCCGACGTCGTGCGAGTTCATCGCCTCGACGAGGGTGAGGTAGCTGTTGGCATCGAAGCGGCGCGTGAACTTGTTGCCGTGGAAGTCGAGGTAGGACTCCACCGCGAACCGGCCGCCGCGCCCCAGCGGGCTCACCCCGGACTGCCAGGAGCGCTGGAAGCGCAGGTTCAGTTCGGTGGGGCTCCGATAGTTCAGCAGGGCCATGCGCCGCGCGAGCGCGAGACCCCGGTGGGGTCCCTCGCCGGCGGGTGCGTCGTAGTAGTCGCCGCCGGCGTATCCCGGGTCGATGCGAATGGCCTCGAGCTGCACCGAGTTCAGGGCGATCTGGTCGGCCGTGGTCAGCGGGGGAGCAGCGAGCACCGCCAGACGTTCGACGCGCTCGGGGTAGCTCGCGCCCCACTCGAGCGCGTGCATACCGCCCATGGAGCCGCCGACGACGGCGCGCCAGCTGCCGATGCCGAGCTCGTCCGCCAGCAGCGCCTGGGCCGCGATCTGGTCGCGGATGGTCAGGTACGGGAAGCGCGCACCCCATTCCGTGCCGTCGGGCGCGATGGTCGCGGGCCCGGTCGAGCCCTGGCAGCCGCCGAGCATGTTGGGGGCGACGACGAACCAGCGGTCCGTGTCGATCGCCGCACCCGGACCGACGATCTCGTCCCACCATCCGTCGGTGGGGTGGGCTCTGCCGGCCTCGCCGCGCACGTGGCTGTCACCTGTCAGCGCGTGCAGGATGAGGATCGCGTTGTCGCCAGCGGGGGAGAGCTCGCCCCACGTCTCATATGCCAGGCGTGCGACGGGGAGCACGGCCCCGTTCTCGGTGCGGAAGCTGCGGAAGGCCGCGAACCGGCGGTCTCCAGCCGGGTCGCCGTCGCGCCACGCCCCGCTGGCCGGCGGCCGGCCGCGGGCGAGCCGGGCGTCCGCCTCCGTGACAGGAGCGCTGGGCACCGTGTCCTCGGAGGTCTGCCAGTCCATCCCTCCATTGTCCCGGGGTCCTCGCGCGTCCGCGTCCGTGTTACGTCACAGCCGCGGCGTCGGAACGCACGAACGCCCCGGATGCGGCATCCGGGGCGTTCGTGTCAGGCGGTTCAGGCGCGCGCGGCCTCCGAGGCGCGGCGGGCGGCGGCGAGTGCGCTCTCGAGGTCCGCCTTGAGGTCGGCGACGTTCTCGAGGCCGACCGACAGGCGCACGAGGCCCGGCGTGACACCGGCCGTGAGCTGCTGCTCAGGCGTGAGCTGCGAGTGCGTCGTGGAGGCGGGGTGGATCACGAGCGAGCGCACGTCGCCGATGTTGGCGAGGTGGCTGAACAGGGTGAGGTTGTCGACGAAGGCGCGTCCGGCGCCCACGCCGCCCTTGAGCTCGAACGAGAGCACCGCGCCGACGCCCTTCGGGGCGTACTGGTTGGCGGCGGCATACCAGGGCGAGGTCGGAAGACCCGAGTAGTTCACCGAGGCGACGTCGTCCTGGTTCTCGAGCCACTCCGCGATCTCCTGCGCGTTCTGCACGTGGCGCTCGACCCGCAGCGAGAGGGTCTCGATGCCCTGCAGCAGCAGCCAGGCGCTGATCGGGGCGATCGCGGCGCCGAGGTCGCGCAGCAGCTGCACGCGGGCCTTCGTGACGTAGGCGACGCCGTCACCGAGCGCACCCGTGTAGCTGAGGCCGTGGTACGAGGGGTCGGGCTCGGTGAGCTCGGGGAAGCGGTCGACGTGCTGCGACCACGGGAAGCGGCCGCCGTCGACGATGACGCCGCCGATCGTCGTGCCGTGACCGCCGAGGAACTTCGTCGCGGAGTGCACGACGATGTCGGCGCCGAACTCGAAGGGGCGGATGAGGTACGGGGTGGCGATCGTGTTGTCGACGATCAGCGGCACGCCGGCCTCGTGCGCGACGTCGGAGACCGTACGGATGTCGAGGACGTTGATCTTCGGGTTGCCGACGGTCTCGGCGAAGAACAGCTTGGTGTTGGGGCGGACGGCGCGACGCCACTCCTCGGGGTCGTCCTGGTTCTCGACGAAGGTCGTGGTGATGCCGAGCTTGGCGAGCGTGTACTTGAAGAGGTTGTACGTGCCGCCGTAGATCGAGCTGGAGGAGACGATGTGGTCACCGGCTCCGGCGATGTTCAGCACGGCGAAGGTCTCGGCCGCCTGACCCGAGGCGACCAGCAGCGCTGCCGTGCCTCCCTCGAGCGCGGCGACGCGCTCCTCGACGACGCTCTGCGTGGGGTTGATGATGCGGGTGTAGACGTTGCCCGGCTCGGCGAGCGAGAAGAGGTTCGCGGCGTGATCGGCGTTGTCGAACACGTACGACGTGGTCTGGTAGATCGGGGTCGCGCGGGCCTTGGTGGTGGGATCCGGTGCGGCGCCGGAGTGGATCTGCTTGGTCTCGAAGAGCCAGTTCTCGGGTGCGGACATCACGTGCTCCTAAGTCTGCGAGTGCCGCGGCGGCTGTCGCGAACATCACGAGGCTAGAGGGGCGCGGCGCGGGCGACAACGTCCGAGAAACGCGGGGTAACAACGGCGCGGGGCGGCCGTGTAACACCCGGTTCACCGCGAGGGCCTAGCGTGAGTGCATGGCGAACAGACGAGCAGTGGTGACGGGTGCGAGCACGGGGATCGGCGAGGCGACCGCACGGCGCCTCCGCGCCGACGGGTGGGAGGTGGTCGCTGTCGCGCGTCGCGCCGAGCGGCTCGCCGCCCTCGAGGCCGACACCGGCGCCGTGGCGTACGCGGCCGACCTGACCGTCGAGGCCGATGTGCAGGCGCTCGCCGACTGGCTCGCCGCATCCGGTCCCGTGCACGCGCTGGTGCAGGTCGCGGGCGGTGCGCGCGGCGTCGACGACGTCGCCGACGGCAACCCCGACGACTGGCGATGGATGTACGAGGCCAATGTGCTGTCGACCCAGCGCCTGGTCGCGCTGCTGCTGCCCCAGCTGCGGCGGGCGGCCGCATCCGACGGCCACGCCGACACGCTCTTCGTGACCTCGACGGCCGCCCAGGTCGCGTACCAGGGCGGCGGCGGGTACAACGCCGCGAAGGCGGCCGAGAGCATGCTCGTCAAGGCGCTGCGACTCGAGCTCAACGGCGAGCCGATCCGCGTGAGCGAGGTTGCTCCGGGGATGGTCTACACCGAGGAGTTCTCGTTGAACCGGCTCGGCGGCGATCGGGATGCGGCAGACGCGGTCTACCGCGGCGTCGAGAACCCGCTCACCCCGGACGATGTCGCCGACGTCATCGCGTACGCGCTGGGCGCGCCGGGCCACGTGAACCTCGACCTCGTGACGGTGCGACCCGTCGCGCAGTCCGCGCAGCACCTCGTCGCCCGCGAGCCGCTGCGCGTGCGCGAGGGCTGAGCGCGTGCGCGCACCGGCGCTCGTCGTCGACGCGCTGACCGCGAGGCCCGGCGGGCGCGAGCTCCGCCGGTTCTGGCGAGCGTTCGTCGCCGAGCATCCGCAGGTGCGCGCTCCCCGCTCCCGCACGCGTGTCGCCGTCCTCCTGATCGCCGCGGTGCTGAGCGGCCTCGGTGCGCTGGTCGCCGTGCTGGGGATGGTGTCGCTGCTGACCCGCAGACAGGGAGCGACTCCGGGCGAGATTCTCACGGCGGCGGTTGCCGCGTTGCTCTTCTCCTGCGCGCTGGTGATCCTGGGCCGTGCCGCGGCGCACACCGGGCGACGTCGGATGTGGCCGCGTCAGCACTGGGCACTCGTCCGCTTCGCGACGGACAACGGCTTCACCTACCACCCCGGACCGTTTCCTGCCGGGCTGCCACCACGGAGCTATCGCGGTCGGCTCGTCCAGACGCGCGCCCTGCGGTGGGTGACGCCCGCGGGACGTCTCATCGAGTGGTCGGACTTCGAGCAGGACTGGGGGACGAGCGCGTATCGCCACACCCAGTTCGGCGGGTGGATCCGCATCGGTCTCAGCCATCCGCTGCCCCGCATCGTGCTTCCGCCGGCACACAGCGACGCGCGCGCCCTGGTCACCGAACCCGGGCCCGCACAGCGCGAGCCTCTCGAGGAGGACAACCTTTCGTTCGCCCGGGCGCTCCTGGCCGAGATGAAAGGGTGGGACGTCGAGATCATCGACGATGTACTGCTCGTGACGCGTTCTCGGGACGTCGTGACGACGGATTCCGCGGAGTGGTCGGAGATCCTGCGCACCACGACCCTCGTCATCGACGGGATCGAACAGGTGCAACGCGACGTCGGTTGATCCTCGGCCTCAGCGCGCGGTCGTGCCCCCGGATGCGGCCGCGTGCGCCGTGGCCTCGGTGTCGGCGAAGGCCACCTTGGGGACGACGACGAGCACCGCGGCGGCGGCGAAACCACCGGCGGCGCAGACGATCCACACCGTGATGTAGCCGCCGAGGGATGCGGCGGTCGAGCTCGCGACGGCACCCGCGCCGACCGCGAGCACGACGCCGAACACGGCCGAGGCGAAGGTGCCGCCGATCGTCTTGGTCGTGTTGGTGAGTGCGGAGGCGATGCCGGTCTGGCCCCGCGGCGCCGCGGCCGCTGCCGCGGCGGGCAGAGCGGCCACGAGCGCGCCCGAGCCGAGACCAGCGATCGACAGGTTCATGAGCACCTGCCACAGCTCGCGGTGCAGCGGCAGGAACAGGAGATAGCCGATGCCCACGAGCAGAGCAGCTCCGATGAGCACGATGCGCGGGCTGGCTCGCCGCGAGGTGATCGAGAAGATCACGGCGCCGACGATGAGGGAGACCAGATACACGCCGATCACATTGGAGCGCCCGGTGGCATCGAGGCCCAGTCCGTAGCCGAGCGAGGCATCGGTGCCCGCGTACGTCGACAGCGGACCTTGCGCGCCGAGCAGGCTGATGCCCACCAGGGCGGCCGTGGCCTGTACCGGCCACATCTCAGGTCTGCGCAGCACGCGGATGTCGACGGCGGGATCCTCCTGGCGCAGTTCGAACCGCACGAACCACACGAAGGCGGTAAGCCCCGCCGCCAACAGCAGCCACGTCCAGACGAAGCCGGGGCCGTTGATGCGGAGGAAGGTCAGGGCGCCGGTGACGAGCAGCAGCGCGAGTGCGAGGATGACGAAGCCACCCGCATCCAGTCGGCGTCCGGGAACCGGCTCGGATTCGGGAACGCCCAGCCAGATGACGACGCCGATCAGCGTCACGGCGATCGCCGGCAGCATGAGGGTCAGAGACAGGTTCTCGGCCGTGGCGGCGAACAGACGCCCGGCCGCCAGCGCACCCATGATGGCGCCGGCCTGGAGTCCCACCACGAGCAGACCGGCAGCTCGGCGGGTGGCCGAGACCCCGCGGCCCTGCCGGCGGCCGCGCTCGAAGATCAGCGCGATCTCGAGCGGCAGCCAGACGACGTAGAAGCCCTGCAGCGCCCACGCGATCAGGAAGCTCCAGAACGAGCCCGCGAAGGCGATCCACCACGTGGCGCCGGCGGTGAGGATCGTGGCGACCAACAGGATGCGCTTGTGCCCGTACATGTCGCCGAGCTTCGCCATGACCGGGACGACGAGTGCCGACAGCAGCAGTTGCGCGGCCTCGAACCAGTTGACGTCGGCGTCGTGGACGCCCAGATGCACCACGATGTCGCTGAACAGGGGCACGTAGTAGCCCTGCAGGATGCCGCTGACGATCTCGACGAGGATGAACCAGCCGATCAGGCCCGCCGTGATGCCGAGCGCCGATCGACCGGGGGCGCGGGTGCCGGTCATGGCGAAACGCTACACCGCGCCGCGCTCTAGGCTGGGACGGTGACGAACGAGGAGAGCGCCGTGGCGCCCGAACGCGAAACTCTGACCTGGGACCTGTTCGGCGAAGCGAGCCGCGACATCGCCCGCGACGTGATCGCGGCCGACTTCGTGCCCGAGGTCGTCGTCGCGATCGCCCGCGGCGGACTGCTTCCGGCCGGAGCGATCGCGTACGGACTCGGCGTGAAGAACTGCGGCGCGATCAACGTCGAGTTCTACACCGGCATCGGCACGGTGCTCGACGCTCCCGAGCTACTTCCCCCCGAGCTCGATATGACGTATCTGAACGGGCGTCGTGTGCTCCTGGTCGACGACGTCGCCGACAGCGGCCGCACACTCGATCTCGCCGTGCGCCTGCTCGTGGAGCGCGGTGCGGACGTGCGCTCCGCCGTGATCTACACGAAGCCGACCACGATCATCCAGCCGGACTTCAGCTGGAAGAACACGGACCTGTGGATCGACTTCCCCTGGTCGTGGCAGGGTTCGGTCGTCGAAGAAGACCAGGGCCTTCCCGGCTCCGCCTGACCGATGGCCAAGACGCTGCCCGAGCTCGCCGCGGCCGGTCTCATGGATGCGGGCTGGGCCGAAGCCCTCGCCCCGGTAGCCGGCGACATCGCCGCGCTAGGGGATCGGCTGCGCGAGGAGACGGCTGCCGGACGCTCCTACCTGCCCGCCGGAGATCGCGTCCTGCGTGCCTTCCAGCGCCCGCTCGAAGGCGTCAAAGTGCTCATCGTGGGGCAGGACCCGTACCCGACGCCCGGCCACCCGATCGGTCTCTCGTTCGCCGTCGACGCGCATGTGCGGCCGATCCCGCGCAGCCTCGCCAACATCTACCGCGAGCTCAACGACGACCTGGGCGTCCCGCCGGCGGCCCACGGCGACCTCTCCGCGTGGAGCGAGCAGGGCGTCATGCTGCTGAACCGGGTGCTGACCGTCGCGCCGGGCGCGCCCGCATCCCACCGCGGCTGGGGCTGGGAGAAGGTCACCGAGCACGCGATCCGCGTCCTCGCCGAGCGCGGAGGACCCCTGGTCGCGGTGCTCTGGGGGCGGGATGCGGCGGGCCTGACGCCGATTCTCGGTGACGTGCCGAGCATCCAGTCGCCGCATCCGTCGCCGCTGTCGGCCAGCAGGGGGTTCTTCGGATCCCGCCCGTTCTCCCGCGTCAACGAGCTGCTGATCGCGCAGGGCGCCACGGGGATCGATTGGCGTCTTCCCGCGTAGGCTGGGCGCCATGCTCGAAGAGGAATACCAGCGCCGTCGGCGGCTTCCGCGCCACCTGCGTCGCCAGGCTCCGCCCGAGCGCGGCTTCGAGTTCCGCATCCGCGAGGCGACGACGGCCGACATCCCCGACATCCGCGAGATCTACAACTACTACGTGACCAACTCCGTGGTGACCTTCGACGAGAAGAAGTGGTCGCTGACGAAGTGGCGGGAGAAGTTCGATCATCTTCGCAAGCTCGAACTGCCGTTCCTGGTCGCGGAGAGTCCGTCGGGGCAGATCCTGGGATACGCGCTCGTGCAGCCCTGGGCGGGCAAGTCCGCCTACCGCTACACGGTCGAGGACTCGATCTACCTCGGTCAGGCGGCCTCGGGCAAGGGGCTGGGAACGGCTCTGCTGGCGGCGCTGATCGAGGCCTGCGAGAACAAGGGCATCCGCGAGCTCGTCGCGGTCATCAGCGACAAGGGCGCCGAGGGCTCCATCCGCCTCCACGAGAAGCTCGGCTTCACCGAGGTCGGGCGCATGGGACGCGTCGGGTTCAAGTTCGGGCGCTGGCTCGGCACGGTCTACCTGCAGAAGTCGCTCAAGCCCAAGAAGAAGCGCGGTCTGTTCTCGCGCTGACGTGCTCAGGCCTCGGGGAGCGTCGGGACAGAGGCCAGCAGCCGCTGCGTGTACTCCGCGCTCGGATGCTGCAGGACGCGCGAGGTCGGGCCCTCCTCGACCATGCGGCCGTCCTTCAACACGATGACGCGGTCGCAGAGCGCCTGCACCACACCGATGTCGTGGGAGACCATCAGCAGGCTCAGGCCGTCGCGGCTGCGCAGGCGGTCGATCAGACGGATGATCTGCGCGCGCACCGTCACGTCGAGTGCCGACAGCGGCTCGTCGCCGACGAGCAGGCGCGGGCGGTGCACGAGGGCGCGGGCGAGAGCGATCCGCTGGCGCTGTCCGCCCGAGAACTCGTGCGGGTAGCGCGCGGCGGCATCGGCCGGGAGGTCGACGTCCTCGAGCACCTCGGCGACGCGCTTCTCGCGGTCGCCCGCGATGCCGAGGGCCCACAGCGGCTCTCCCACGATGCGGTCCACCCGCATCCGCGGGTCGAGCGACGCGTAGGGGTCCTGGAAGACGATGCCCGTCTGGCGCCGGAGCCAGTGCAGCCGGCGCGCGGATGCGGTCGGGTCGACGTGGCGGCCCTCGAAGCTCACCGTGCCGGCGGTGGGGGTGTCGAGCGCGAGCAGGAGACGGATGAGCGTCGACTTGCCCGAGCCCGACTCGCCGATGACGCCCAGCGACTCGCCCTCGTGCACGTCGATGTCGACCCCGTCGAGCGCGTGCGTCAGCCCTCGCGGCGCGAGAGGTGCGGTGCGCGGTGCGCGGTAGGTGCGCGAGAGACCACGACCGGAGAGCAGGGCCGTCATCGCTCCTCCTTCTCGTCGGGCCGCCACAGGGTCGCCCGCGCGTCGCGCAGCAGTCCCTGGGTCGTCGCCGATCGCGGTGCGGTCAGCAACGTCGCCACCGGGCCCTGTTCGACGATGCGGCCGCGGTCCATCACGACGGCGTGCGTCGCGATCTGCGCCAGCACCGCGAGGTCGTGCGTGATGAACACGAGCGACATCCCCGCATCCGTCACGAGTGTGCGCAGCAGGGCGAGGATCTCCGCCTGGATCGTCACATCGAGCGCGGTCGTCGGCTCGTCGGCGATGAGCAGCCCCGGATCCAGGGCGAGAGCCATGGCGATGGCCACCCGCTGACGCTGTCCGCCCGAGAGCTGGTGCGGGTAGCGGTCCACGATGCGTTCGGGCTCGGGAAGTCCCACGCGCCGGGCGCCGGCCACGGCGACCTCGCGCCGTGCTGCGCGGCCGAGGCCCCGGTGAATGCGGGGTGCCTCGGCGATCTGGCGTCCGACCGTGCGGATGGGGTTCAAGGCGCTCTGCGGCTCCTGGAACACGATTCCCACCTCGTCACCGCGGATGCGAGCGAGCTCCCGCTCGGGCGCGCCGATCACCTCGTAGCCGTTCAGGAGGATGCTGCCGCTCGCCGTGGCTCCCTCGGGAAGCAGCCCCAGGACCGCGAGCGCCGTGAGCGACTTGCCCGATCCGGACTCGCCGATGATCCCGAGTCGCTCGCCGTCGGCCACGTGGAAGCTGAGCCCGTCGACCACGCGGACGCCGTCGATCTCGATGACGAGCTCGGTCACCTCCAGGCTCATGCGACCACCTCCGGCAGATGGGTGCGCGCACGCCGGGCCGACCCGCTGCGGGTGCGCAGCGTCGGGTCGGTGGCGTCGCGGAGTCCGTCGCCGAGCAGGTTGAACCCGAGGACGGTGGCGGTGATGGCGAGACCGGGCCAGAGGACCGAGAGCGGATAGGCGGTGAGGTACTGCTGGAGCTGCGACAGCAGAACCCCCCACGACGGATCCGTCACGGGCGCTCCGAAGCCCAGGTAGCTGAGCCCCGCCTCGGCGAGCACCGCGACCGCCATCGACCAGGACAGCTGCACGATGAACACGGGAGCCACGTTGGGCAGCAGGTGCCGGGTGAGGTTCTGCCATCCGGAGAGGCCCGACGCGCGCGCCGCCACGACGAAGTCGCTGTGCAGCACCCGGCGCAGCTCCGGTCGGCTCACCCTGGCGATGTTGACACCGAAGCCGATCCCCACCGACCACACGACGACGGCGAGCGATCCGCCCCACACCGCGGAGATCATCATGGCGATCAGGAGCACCGGGAAGGCGACGAGCATGTCGACGAGAACCGCGACGGACTCCCGCACCCAGCGGTGGGTGAGGGCGCCGAGCGTGGCGAGCGAGAGCCCCACGATCGTCGCGATGACACCAGCGCCGACGGCCACCGCGACCGTCGTGCGCGAGCCCGCCATGAGGATGCTCAGGATGTCTCGACCGGTCGCGTCGGTGCCGAGCAGATGCGCCGGGCTCGGCCCCGCCCACCGACCGGCCACATCCGCGGCCTGCGGGTCGTATGGCGTCCAGAACGTCGCAAGGGCGGCGACCGCCAGCAGGGCGAGGACGATGACCACGCCGGTGACACCGGCGGGCTCGGACAGCAGCCGACGCCGCCACCACGGGCGACGAGGAGCACTCATGCCGCAGACTCCCTCTGACGCGGATCGATCGCGCGGTGCACGAGATCGACGATGAAGCCGACCACCAGCACGAAAGCCGTGAGAGCGAGCAGCTCGCCCTGCACCATCGGCAGGTCGCGCGCAGACACGTCGCGCACCAGCATCCGTCCGACGCCGGGCAGCGAGAACAGCTGCTCGATCACCACGGCGCCCACGATGATGCCCGCGACCTGCAGTCCCAGCACCGTCACCACGGACAGACCGACGCCCGGGAGCCCGTGCTGGACGAGTGCTCGTGTGCGGGTGAGGCCCTGCGAGGCGGCTGTCCGCACGTAGTCCTGTCCCATGGCCTGCAGCGTCGCGCTGCGCACGAATCTCAGAAGCATCGCGCCCTCCACGATGCCGATCGTCAATGCCGGCAGCACGAGCGAACGAAGCGCCGCCCCCGGATCGCTCCAGCCGTCGCGGGGAAAGCCCTGTGCCGGAAGCACACCCCACCAGACCGCGAACACGACCACGAGCATCATCCCGGCCCAGACCACGGGGACCGCCGCGAGCGTCTGAGCGCCCACGCCGATGACGGTGCCGCCCAGCCGTGAGCGCCGCAGCGCGGAGACGACACCGAGGGGGCCGGCGAACAGCAGCGCGATGATGAGCGAGAGCCCGCCGAGCGGAAGGGTGACCTGCGCCTTCTCGGCGAGCTCCGCGGACACCGGCGTTCCGGTCAGCAGCGAGGTGCCGAGGTCGCCGCGCAGCACGCCGCCGATCCAGTCGAGGTACTGCGTGGCAAGAGGCGCATCCAGATTCAGTCGGTCACGGATGGCGGCGATCTGCGCCGGCGTGGAGTTCGTGCCGCCGATCAGCTGCGAGACATCGCCCGGCAGGATGCGCAGGGTGAAGAAGATGATCACGCTGGCCACGACCAGCCCCGCGGCGAGCAGGGCCAGTCGCATCAGCGCGTATCGGATCACCCGTCGCTCTTGCCGAGCTCGGACACGTTGAGCCGCTCGTTGACGTTGATCGAGGGGAAGCCCGACACGTTCGTGCCGACGGCGACCACGCTGGCTCCGTTGTACAGCCAGTCCGCGCCTGCATCGTCGGAGACGATGCGTGCCGCCTGAGCGAGAAGCTCCGCTGCCGCCTCATCGGTCGTGGCCGCGCGCGCCTGCGCGTAGAGCTCGGTGACCTGCGGGTTGTCGTAGGTGAAGTAGTACTGCGGGTTCGTCCAGTTGATGAAGTCGCGCGCCTCGGTGTGCAGCACGAAGCTCAACTCGTAGTCGTGGTTCATGTAGACGTCGTTCAGCCAGGTCGGGAAGTCCACCGAGTCGACCTTCAGGGTGATGCCGACGGCATTCAGATCCGAGACGAGCAGCTGTGAGATCGTCGCCGGATAGAAGGAGGGGATCGTGAGCGTCAGCGTCGTGTCCGAGGCGCCGGCGTCGGCGAGGAGCTTCTTGGCGGCGTCGGGGTCGTACGGGGCGACCTCCGACAGGTCTTCGTAGCCCGGGTCGAGGGACGGGATCGGACCGTACATCGTCTTGCCCGCGCCGAGCGCCTCGACGAAGGCGTCGTGGTCGATCGCCTGGCGGATGGCCTGTCGCACGCGCTTGTCCGCGAGCGGGCCGGACGTCTGGTTGAAGGCGAGCGTGCCCTTGTCGGTGGAGTCGCCGACGACGAGCGAGAAGTCGCCGTTCGCCTCGATCTGCGTCTTCAGGTTCGCATCGAAGCCCGTCACCACGTCGACCTCGCCGGCGAGGGCGGCGTTGAGGGCTGCTTGATTGTCCGGGATGTAGTCGAAGACGACCTCCGCCGCCTTGGCGGGCGTGCCCCAGTAGGCGGGGTTGCGGGCGAACGTGATGTTGTCGCCGCGCGTCCAGCGCTCGAGTGTGAAGGGGCCGGTGCCGTTGGCCGCCGTCTGATAATCGACGCTGTCGCCCTCCTTGAGGATGATGCCGGCGCGGCCGCTGAGGTTCCACAGCAGCTGCGAGTCCGGCTGGGAGAGGGTCAGCGTGATCTTCTGGCCGTCGGCCGTCACGCCCGTGACGTTCGCGAGCGTTGCGGCGTCGACCCACCCCGCGTTGTCGCGGTGCTGCGTCAGCGAGTAGACGACGTCCTCGGGGGTCAACGGCTGACCGTCGTGGAAGGTGACGCCCTCGCGCAGCGTGAAGGTGTAGGTCAGGCGGTCGTCCGAGACAGTCCAGTCGCTGGCCAGCGCCGGCACGATCTCCTGCTCGGGCGTGCGCGCGACGAGGCCCTGGTACAGGTTGTCGATGAGGATCTGATCCAGCGCGGAGCCCGAGGTCTGACGGATGTCGAGGTTCGTGGGCTCGAGCGCGAGTCGCACGACGACGGAGGAGTCCGCATCCGGGGAGCCCGTCGGCGCCGGCGTCGTCGAGGCCGTGCAGGCGGAGAGGGAGAGAACGGCGGCGGCCACGAGCGCTGTGAGGGCGAGGGGCGTTCGGCGATGCATGGGTGGTCCTTTCCGCGGACGCGGGGCATGGAGGGAGGACGGGGCGGTGCGGTGTACCAGCCTAGATCGCCGCCGGGGCTGGGGGAGGCTGCGTCACGTCACAATTCGACTGCGTCATCCTGCCGCGACGATCCGACGCAGCAGGGCCGCGAGTCGATCCGGGATCTGCTCGTGAACGTTGTGGTGCGCGGGCACGACGATCACGTCGGCATCCGGGCGGCGCTCGCGGAACTCCTCCGCATCCGCTTCGGTGACGTATCCCGCGTCGCCGCGCACGAGAGTGATCGGCCCGCGCACGGCGGCGAGGTCGTCCCATCCGCTCGCGGCGAGAAGCTCCCGCATGGCGTCCGGCGCCGAAGCCCCGGTATCGGATGCGGCCGCCGCCGCGAGGTGGGCGAAGTGGTGCTTCCACTCCACTCGACCGTCGGGGCGCACGCGCGAGTTCAGGTACACGCCGCGGGCGGCCGCTTCGCGCGAGCCGCCGAGCCCGAAGGACAGCGCTCGCTCCACGAGCTCCTCCCGGTCGGCCCAGTCCGTCGGGCCGGCGAAGAACGCGCGCATCTGCGCGGGGCCCGCGGCGGGATCCACCCCGGGGGTGAGGTCGATGAGCACGAGGCTGCGCACCAGGTCGCCGCGCGCCGCCGCCACCGCGGTCGCAGTGAGCGCGCCGAGGGAATGCCCCACCAGCACCTGCGGGACCCGGGTCCACGACTCGAGGGCGGGCACCACGTCCTGGGCGAGCGTGCGCGCGACGTACTGCGCGTCGTCACGCCAGGAGGAGTCGCCGTGCCCGGCGAGGTCGATGGAGAGCGCGGGAAGCCCCAGCGCGAGGATCGTGGTGTCCCAGGTGTGCGCATTGAGGCCCGCGCCGTGGAGGAACGTCACGACCGGGGTCTCGTCGCCGTAACGGAGGGCGGAGAGGGTCCTGCCGTCCGGCAGCGTCAGATTCCGCCGTTCGGCCGTGGGCAGCGGCCCCGTGAGTCCGAGGCTCTCGGCCTGGGCGGGCAGGAAGGAGAACTCGTCGAAAGCGTCGTCGGTCACCCCCGAATGCTACGGCGCGCGCTCCGGTGGTGGGCGCGCACGCGTCTCATTCCGGAACCGTGCCGCAGGGCTTACGGCGTGGGTAGGGTGGGCCGCATGGGTGATCAGCGGCGCGTGCACCTGTCGAAGGCGGCACCGGAGGTCTATCAGGCGATCGACGCGATGGCCAAGCAGGTGGGCGCGCTCGCGGCGGATGCCGGCGTCGAGCCGCGGCTGAAAGAGCTCGTGCAGCTGCACGCCTCGCAGCTCAACGGCTGCGCCTACTGCGTGCGGGTGCACCTCGACCGGGGCATGAAGGCGGGTCTCGACGTCGACACCGTCGCGCAGCTGCCGACGTGGCGAGAGTCGGGCGTCTTCACCGACCGCGAGCGTGCGGCGCTGGAGCTCACCGAGTCGCTCACCTTCATCCACGAGGAGGGGGTCTCCGACGAGGTCTACGACCGGGTGGGGTTCGTTCTCTCCGAGGCCGAGTACGTCGCCGTGAGCTGGATCGTCGTCTCCATCAACGCGTTCAACCGTCTCGCCATCGCCGGGCGGTATCCGGTGCCGCCGCGCACCGCGCCGACACCATGAGCGATCCCGGCGGTCTCATCGGCGGAGCCGTCAACTTCCGCGACATCGGCGGGCTCCCCGCGGGCGGGAGGACGACCCGCGGCGGCGTGCTGTTCCGCTCCGGCAACCTCGCCCGTCTGGACGAAAGCACCCGCCGTCGCATCGCGGGGCTCGGCCTGCGGCGCATCGTGGATCTGCGCGACGACGACGAGGTGCGCACCGATCCCACCTTCCTCGGAGCGGATGCACCGGAGACCGTGCGCGTGCCGCTGTTCCTCGGGTCCGTCGCCTCCTTCTTCGTCGAGGACGCGAGTCTGACAGAGATGTACGACCGACTCGTCGACGACGCCGCACCGCGCGCTCGCCGCCGTCGTGCGCGCGGTGGTGGAGGCGCAGCCCGTCCTCGTGCACTGCACGGTGGGCAAGGACCGCACCGGAGTTTCGATCGCGCTGATCCTCGCGGCGGCGGGTGTCGACGAGGACGCCGTGGTCGCCGACTACGCCCGCACCGCCGCATCCTTGCCCGTCGCGCGCAACCGTCGAGTGGTGGCGTGGCTGCGTGCGGCCCACCCCGAGGCCCGCCATGCCGAGGAACTCGCCACGGCGTCGCCGGCGCCGGTCATGCGAGCCCTGCTCGGTCGGCTGCGCGCACAGTACGGATCGGTCGGCGAGTACCTCTCCGCGGCGGGGGTCTCCGACGCCGAGCTCGCCGAGCTGCGCCGCATCCTGATCGCGTAGCGATCCAGCCAAGGTGAGGCATACCTTCCTTGACGGGCGTATACTCGCCTCATCATGCCCGAGAACGACGTCCACAACGCGAACGCGTGCCGTGCGTCCAAGCATGCCCGCGCGCAGCACTTGGTGACCGCTGACGAGTCGTCCCTGGACGACCTCGAGATGCTGCTCGCGACGCTGCCGATGTGTTCGACCGGTCGGGTCTTCGTCGAGGTTCCGGATGCGGCCCACATCGCGGAGATCCGTGTCCCGGCCCGCATGACGATCACGTGGTTGACCCGCGACAGCCGCTCCGGCGCTCCGGGTACCGGACGCTCGTGCGCGCCGGGCGAGGCGCTGAGCCGGGCGGTCGTGGCCTGGGCCGACGAGATGCTGTGCGACGACGACGGATGCGGCACGGCGGTCACCCTGCTCGGGGGATACCTCGGCACCGCCGATATCTTCGACCACCTCGTGGAGCGCCGCGGGATCGATGCCACCCGCATCCACACGCCCGCCCGCTTCGGGCTCGCTACCGCCTGAGCGCGCCGTCTCCGGCGCCTCCGCTGCGCAGGAGAAATCCCCTCGACAGGACGAGCGGCCTGGAATCCTCCTGTGGGAGGGATATCTCCTGTTGAACGGAAGCGGGTCAGCGCGGGATGTAGTTACCGTCGGCGAGACCGGCTTCGATCTCGAAGCGGTTCCGCAGCGGGTCGCGCCCGGCGATGCTGTACAGGATCGGCATCAGGATCCCGAACCGGCGCCACTGCCGCTCGTGCACGGACTCGTGCGCGATCAGCCGGTCGTCGATGCGGCCGTCGCCGGTGAGGAAACAATGCCCCACGCACACCCCGCCGCGCGGGAACGCCCACGACGGCATCCCGCGGAACACGAACAGACGGCCGTGCCGCTCGATACGCCCGCGGCTCCACAGCGTTCCCCAGATCCATCCCACCGCACATCCATAGGCGTAACCCAGTGCGCTGACGGGCGAGTCCAGGAGGAAGGACGGGAGCCAGCGCTCCAGGGCGCGTGATCGTGCGACCGCGCGGTCGGCCCGCTGCCGCCACCCGGCGGGCGGTCTCGCGGCACTCACGCGAGGGCCCCGACCAGTCGCAGCAGAGTGCCCATGTCATTGCTCGCGGCGGCGGGGGATGCGGGGGCGAACCCGGCGAGCGAGGCGCCGGCCAGCGGCACCGCATCACGCAGCGCCTTCAGAGCCGCGACCAGTTCGGTCAGCGAGGCGCCGAAGGGCTCGGAGTCCTTGACGCCGGGCATCTCTGCGGGGTCGAGCGCGTCGACATCGACATGCACGTGCACGGCGTCGACGCCGAGCTGCTGGACGGTCCGCGCGAGCACCGCGGGATCGGAAAGTGCGGTCGCATCGATCACGGTGAGGCCGTGCGCGGCGATGTACTCCTGCTCGGCGTCGTCCATGGCACGCGCGGCGACGAGGATCACATCGGCTGGCGCGACAGTGCCCGGGGGCAGCGCGAGATCCGGCGCACCGTCGCCGAGCACGGCACGCAGCGCCATCCCGCCGAACGCGTGAGAGGCAGAGGACTGCGGCGTGTGCAGATCCGGGTGCGCATCGACCCAGACGACCGCGATCCGCCCGGCGCGCGCCGAACGCTCGACGGCGGCGACGCCGACGGCGCAGTCGCCACCGACCGTCAGCGCGCGCTCGTCGGACGCGGCGAGGGCGTCACGCAGATCGTGCTGCACCTGGCGCAGCGCGCTGTAGCGGTGCACGCCCGTGTCGAGCGCCTCTCCCGCACCGAGTGGAACCGGCACGTTCGTGCATGCCGCGCGCGGCAGGTCGCCCGCGATGGCCTCCGCACCGTCCACGAGCTGCATCGCGCGTGCGGAGGGTGAACCCTGCCACACGGGTGTGATGAGGAACCGTGTCATCTCGACTCCCGGACGGGGGAGGGGCCACGCTCCGCGCGGCCCCTCCGTCTTCTCACTGCTGGTGCTGCTGGGGCAGCTGCTGCTGCTGGCCGAGTTCGTCGCCCGTCGTGCCGGCGCCGAGCGCGCCCTGCGTGGACCCGCCCGCCTTCAGCGCGGCCAGGCGCGCCTCGACCTCGGTCAGCTCACCGACGTCCTCGAGGCTCTCGAACTGGGCGTCGAGGCTGGATGCGGCGAGCTCCGCCTTGCCGGCGGCCAGTGCCTCCTGGCGACGGATCTTGTCTTCGAAGCGGCCGAGCTCGCTCGTGGGGTCGAGGACGTTGACGCTCTTGATGGCGTCGTGCACCTTGTTCTGGGCCTCGGCGACCTTCGCGCGGGCGAGGAGCTCGCTGCGCTTGGAGCGAAGCTGCTCGAGCTTCTGCTTCATGCCGTTGAGGCCGTCCTTCAGCTTGTCGACGACCTCGGTCTGCGCGGCGATCTGCGGCGCGGATGCCTTGGCCTCGTTCTCTTCGGAGATCTGGCGCTGCAGGGCGATCTTGGCGAGGTTGTCGAACTTGTCGGCGTCGGTCGTGTTGCCGGCGCGGCGCATCTCGTCGGCGCGACGACTGGCCGCGAGCGCCTTGCTGCCCCACTCGGCCGCCGCCTGCACGTCCTCCTGGTGGTCGCGCTCGAGAAGGCGCAGATTTCCGATCGTCTCGGCGATCGCCGCTTCTGCGTCGGCGATGTTGTTGGTGTAGTCGCGGACGAGCTGGTCGAGCATCTTCTGTGGGTCCTCGGCCTGGTCGATCATCGCGTTGATGTTCGCCCGGACGAGGGTCGAGATGCGTCCGAAGATGGACTGCTTGGCCATCGTGTTTCCTTTCGTCGTGGTTCGTGAAGTCCGTCAGAATCTGCCGCCGCTGCCGCCGCGGGAGCCCCCGCCGCCGAAGCTTCCGCCGAAGCCGCCGCGCGAGCCTCCGCCCCCGAAGCCTCCGCCCCCGAAGCCGCCCCCGAAGCCTCCGAAGCCGCCGCGTCGGCGGCCGCCTCCCAGTGCGGAGCCGATCAGGATGCCGCCGAGGACCGCGCCGAAGTCGCCCCCGCCGCCGGATCCTCCGGAGAAGCCGGAGACGTCCGACTGGGCGGCGGAGATGGCGTCGGACGCGAGGCGCGCGGCGCGCGAAGCCGCATCCAGCGCCTGCTCGGGCGCTGCCTGAGCCTGCTGCTCGGCCAGGGCGAACGATGCGCGGGCGTCGGCGAGACGCGTGCGGGCGGTGGCACCGATCGCACCGCGTCTGGATGAGATGAAGTCCTCGGCGGCACCGATCTGCGCCTGCGCGTGTGCAAGCGTCGGCGGCAGCACCTGACGTGCGTGCTCGGCGCGCGCCGCCGCGTCGCGTGCGGAGCGCAGGAGTGTGTCGAGTTCCTCGTCGACCCGCTGCAGCGCCGCGAGCGCAGCCACGGGGTCTTCGGCCTGCGCGTCGAGCTGCGCGCGAGCTGCGGCGGATGCGGCCGCGAGCCGACCGTCGGGGTCGGGCAGGGGCTCGGCGGCGGCGATGTCCCGTGCGAGTTCGGCGCGCAGCGCGGGGATCTCTGCGGCGGCGGCGACGATACGGTCACCGTGCGCGCCGACCGCATCCGCCAGCTGTCGCGCCTGCGCGATGGCCTGCTCGGCGGTACGCAGGGCGATGGCGGCTTTGCCCGTGTCCCCGGCGGCGGCCGCGGCATCCGCCGCAGAGAGCTGGCCATCGGCGAGAGCGAGCCGGTCGGTCGCCTGCGCTGTGTTGTCGGCGATCGTGCTCAGGGCCGCGGCCGGGTACGAGGCGGTCAGTTCGGCGAAGCGCTCCTGAGCACCCTGGAGGGCGGGAGCCGCCTCGGCCCGGGACATGCGGAGCCGCTCGCGGGTCGCGGGAAGATCCTGTTCGATCCGTCGCAGGTCGGCGAACGCCTCGAGCTGACTCTGAACGCGCTGATCGGCCGAGGTGGCCAGCTGCAGAGTCTGCTCGTGCCACGCACGCACCTGCTCGTCGGTGTCGGGGATCTCGTCGTCCAGCTGCTGGCGCAGGGTGAACGCCTGGTCCAGCTCTGTACGCGCCGTGGTCAGAGCCTCGCGGAGTCCTCTCGTGGCCTCTTCGCCGAACTGCGCGGCGGCGAAGCCGTGCTCCTGCTCTGCCTCGCGCAGGGCGTCGTCGGCGGCGACGAGGGTCGCGGCCGCGCGCTTGCCGAGATCCTCCGTGCTCTCCGCGGGGCGGGATGCGGCGCGCCGCCGAGCCGCGCGGATGACGAAGTATGCGCCCACGGCCACCAGCGCCAGAACCGACACGACGATGATCACGATGCCCACCGCACCGCCGGAGCCGGAACTCGAACCGGACGAACCCGAGCCGGGCACACCGCCGCCGCCGGAGTCGCCACCGCCTCCCGCGCCGCTGCGGGCCGCGGACATCCCATCGGCGGCAGCGATGGCGGCGCCCGCCCAGTCGCCGTCGCGAAGAGCCGGATACACCCAGTCCTGATCGACGGTCGTGATCTGATTCGCGTCGAGCGGACCCGAGGTGTCGCTGGAGATCCAGTACTGACGGGCGTCGACGGCGATGGCCAGCAGGTATTGGTTGGGGCCGAGCCCACCCTGCTCGGCCGTCTGGGTCGCCCACTCCTTCGCGTCGGACGGGTTGCTGAAGCGGTCGACGTAGACGACCCACAGATTGAGGTTGTCGGCCTCGGCGAGTTGCTCGAGACGATCCTCCACCTGGGCGCGTTCCGCGTCGCCGAGGACCCCTGCCTCGTCGCTCACATACGACGCGCCGAGCTCCACCGGCGGCGTTGCGGCAGCCGGGGCCGCGACCAGGAAGACGGCGGCCAGCGCGGCCACCAGTGCATATGCCCAGCGCGGTCGCATCGATGGCCTCCCTTGGGGGCGGACTCCGCCCTCGTCCGAGTCTATTGAGGGCGAGTCTGTGTACGCCATGGATGCGGGTCGCTGCCGGATGTGCATGCTCGCGCTGGTTACGCTGCTCGGCGTTATGGATGATCGGTACCCCACGGATGTGCTCGCCGCCGGCTGGCGCGAGCGGAACGCGAAGACCCTCGCCGAGGTCCCCGCCGAGCGCGACACGGTGGTGGAGGTCGCCGAGGACGGATTCTGCGGCGCGGTCACGGCGGTCGAAGGCGGACTCGTCCAGCTGGAGGATCGCGCCGGCAGGCGACGCATGTTCTCGCTGGGCCCCGGCTTCCTGATCGACGGGGTAGCCGTCCGACTCATCGCGCCCCCCGTCGCCCGGGCCACCGGCGGGCGCGCGCGCACCGCATCCGGATCGTTTGCGGTCGCCGATCAGCGCGCGCGCATCGCCCGCCCGAGCCGCATCCTCGTCGAGGGCAAGCACGACGCCGAGCTCGTCGAGAAGGTGTGGGGAGACGATCTGCGGGTGGAGGGCGTGGTGGTCGAGTACCTCGAGGGGATCGACCTGCTCTCGGACCTCCTCGAGGCGGAGCCGCCCACGGCCGAACGTCGATACGGCGTGCTCGTCGACCACCTCGTCGCGGGATCGAAGGAGTCGAGGGTCGCCGCGCAGGTCGCGCGCGGTCGACACGGCGCCCACGTGCGTATCGTGGGCCACCCGTTCATCGATGTGTGGCAGTGCGTCACACCGCGCGCGGTCGGGATCACGGCCTGGCCGGAGGTGCCGAGGGGGATCGACTGGAAGACCGGCGTCTGTCGGGGACTCGGCTGGCCGGCGCGCGACAAGGCCGATCTCGCACGCGCGTGGCAGCGCATCCTCGCGAGCGTCCACAGCTACCGTGACCTGGAACCGGCGCTGCTGGGTCGCGTCGAGGAGCTCATCGACTTCGTCACGGCCTGAGGCGCTTCGTATCCTGGGGGGATGACCGATCCCGCATCCGGCGTCTTCCGCGATCGCCCCGTCTCGTTCGTGCGCCGCAGCGGGAGGATGTCCGAGGCTCAGGAGCGCGCCTGGTCCGAGCTCGGGCCTCACCTGATGCTCCCGGTCCCGCGAGACAACGCCGCCACGTCCGTCGCAGCTGACGCGCACATCGACGTGGCGGCGGTGTGGGGCAGGCAGGCGCCACTGATCGTCGAGATCGGCTCGGGCCAGGGCCACGCCATCGTGCATGCGGCGACCACGCGACCCGACACCGACTTCCTCGCGGTGGAGGTCTTCCGCGCGGGACTCGCGCGCACCATGCTCGATGCCGACCGCGCCGGAGTGGGCAACCTGCGCCTCGTCGAGGCGAACGCGCCCGAGGTGCTCGAGCATCTGCTGCCAGCAAGATCGGTCGACGAGGTGTGGATCTTCTTCCCCGACCCGTGGCACAAGAAGAAGCACACGAAGCGGCGGCTGGTGAAGCCGGACGTCGTGCCGACGCTCTCGCGTGCACTCCGCCCCGGCGGGATGCTGCGCCTGGCCACCGACTGGGAGGACTACGCGCTGCAGATGCGCGCCGTGCTCGATGAGGCGACGACGTTCGACCGCGCGTTCGAGGGGGACTGGGCGCCGCGCTTCGAGGGCCGTGTCGTCACGGCCTTCGAGCGCAAGGGCGAGCGAGTCGGGCGCGCGATCCGCGACCTCGCCTACCGGCGATCGGGCGGCTGAGGTGCCCGCCGCGGACACGGTCGGCCGCACTCCGCTGCGGGCGTGGCCGCTCGCGGCCTCGCTGCTGGTGGCGCTCGCCGCGCCGGCGTTCTTCGTGCTGCTCACGCCATGGCTGGGGTGGGTCCTGCTCGCGGTGGGCCTCGTCGCGGCGTGGTGGGGGGATCGCCGTCACACGCGGGAGGTCTCGCTGCTGCGCGACCTGTCGCTCATCTCGGTGGGGATGCTGATCGTCAGCGCCATCCCGCTGGCTGCGGAGCTCGACAACGCCGCGATGGTGCGATTCACCCTCGCGCTGGGGGGAGCCGTCGCGGTGCCGTATCTCGTGTCGCGGTGCGTCTACCGCGACCGCGCGATCCGCTTCCCGTGGCGCGGGGGCGGGCGATGGACCCGGTTCCAGTGGGTATGGCTGGTCGCGGTGCTCGTGCTCGGCTGGCTCATCCTGCCCTTCTACTTCATCAGCTCCGGCGTCTATCAGAACTGGCCCGTCGTCGACACGCCCGATCTCATCGCCCGCCTCTTCATCGGAGTCGGAGCGGTCGGGATCTGGGACGAACTGTTCTTCATCTGCACCGTCTTCGCGCTCCTGCGCCGCCATCTGCCGGATCTGACCGCCAACCTCGTGCAGGCGATCGTCTTCGTCTCCTTCCTGTGGGAGCTCGGCTACCGCGCCTGGGGGCCGGTCCTCACGATCCCGTTCGCGCTGCTGCAGGGCTACATCTTCTTGCGCACCCGTTCGCTCGCCTACGTCGTCACGGTGCACCTCCTGTTCGACGCGGTGGTGTTCGGGGTGCTCGTCCACGCGCACAATCCGGGTCTGCTCGACGGCGTGTTCCTCATCTGAAGCGCCGGGCTTTTGCTCCGCGCTCGAAGATGGGAGCATCCTGTGGGGGCTGGCATAGCCGCTTCGCCTAGGATCGCTCGCGCCACGCGGGGAGAGGAAAGTCGTGACGGTGACCGGTTCGCAACTGCATGCCGATTCGGAGGGCACACGCACGCCACGCTGGCGCCGCGCGGTGAAGGCCGTCCACGGCTGGGTCGACGATGTATCCCGACCCGATCCCGGCGTGCGCGCGGTGCGGCGGATCGAGCTCGCCCAGGTGATGGGCTACTGGGCGATCGCGCGCGGCGTGAACCTCGCGTTCCTGCTCTTCTGGTACCTGGTCTCGACGGCCGCAGGGTGGGGCTTCGGCGCGCAGGACCGACCTGTCGTGACGTTCGCCGCCTTCCTGACGGGGTGGGACGCGGACAGGTACGGCCGCATCTCGCTGATCGGGTATCCGCCCGTCATCCCCATCGGACCCAACGGCAACGTGCTCGAGAACGACTGGGCCTTCCTGCCGATCTACCCCTGGCTGGAACGTGTGGTGGGTGACATCGTCGGCTCGGACTGGCGCGCGGCCGGCATCGGACTCAGCACCTTCTTCAGCGCTACCGCGACCGTGCTGCTGTTCCTGCTGCTGCGCGCAGTCACCTCGCCACGCCAGGCGAAGTGGGCCGTCATCTTCTTCTCCTTCGCGCCGCTGTCGTTCGTGTTCGTCATCGCGTACGCGGAATCTCTCGTGCTCACCCTGACCTTCGCGGCGCTCCTGCTGGCTGTGAAGCGCAAGTACGTGTGGATCACTCCGATCGCGCTGGTCGCGGCGTTCACGCGACCCGGCGCCCTCGCGCTCGCGCTGGCGCTGGGCATCGTCTTCCTCGTGCGCTGGTGGCGCCGGAGGATCGATCCGTTCCCCCGTCGCGAAGTGGCGGGGCTGCTCGTCGCGGGCGGTGTCACAGCGCTCGCCGGACTCGCCTGGTCCTGGATCGCGGATGCGTGGACCGGAACCCCTCACGCCTACTTGCTCACGGAGACGGCGTGGTGGCGTCCGTTCGTCGGCAACGGCGAGTTCATGCCCCTGACCCCTTGGTTCCGTTTCATGGGCGAGTACCTGGGCGTCTTCGGGTGGCTGCTGGTGATCGCCCTCATGGTCGGCTTCGCGATGCTGATCTGGTCGCGGCCGGTGCGCAAGCTCGGAATCGTGGTCGCGGCGTACGGGCTCAGCTACGGGCTCTACATCTTCGGCGTCTTCCTGCCGCAGGCCAGCACGTTCCGTCTGCTCATGCCGATGTCTCCGCTCCTCGCGCACGAACGGCTCTCCGCCTCCAAGCGCACACGCAACGGCATCCTGATCGCCCTCGTGGTCCTGCAGTTCTTCGCCGTCTACGGTCTGTGGACTCGCGGGTATCCCTGACCCGTCGTCACGGGGCCGGAGTCGGCGGTGATAGTCTCGATCGGTACGCCTCCGTAGCTCAGGGGATAGAGCGCCGGTTTCCGGTACCGTAGGTCGGGGGTTCGAATCCCTCCGGGGGCACGGCGTACAAGAGGCCTCGATCCTTCCGTGGATCGGGGCCTTCTTCACGCCCGAAGACGAACGGCGCAACCTGCGGATACATGCCCGACGCGATCGTTCCCGCGCCGAAAGCGAGCAGCAGAGCGATCGGCAGGGCTAGCCAGCGGCGTGCTGCGAGGGCGCCGACGGCGCACACCAGCAGCACCGCGGCAACGACGACGAAGCCCCAGAAGGACGGGACGCGACTCTCCCGGGAAGGTGGGGAATGCAGAGCCGTGCCGACGGCGCCAGCGAACTCCCGGGCGAACAGCTGCCAGAGCGCGAAGACGCACAAAACGATCGAGGCCCAGACGACCCCGGCTGTGATCTCGCGCCACCCCGATGGGCGCGTGGTCGTCGTTGCGTCCCGCTGCCTCGAATTCACCCGACCCCCCGATTCCTGCGACGTTACGCTGCCGGGCCTGAGCTGTCTGTCGGCCGCTTGGGGGACGCGAAGGCCGGCGGCGGGCGCGCGGCTCGGCGCAGCGGATGGAATGCTCAGCACGCTGGATTGCGGGGACGACGGCCATGTAGGCCAGGTCGGGCTCGTTACGGTAGCCTTCGACCGCTTCGATGACCTTGCTTAGAGCCGCAGGCGGCACGAGGGAGCGGACTCGCCACTAGGTGGAAGTTAGGCACGCGGGTCAGCGCATGCTTGCAACGCGTCCTCGTCGTCATCGTTTGTGACAGTGGCTCGACCGAGAGGTTGCGAAGGTCGCAGAGCGGGAGAAGCTGACGAGGCGGCATGCACGCGAGTCGAGCGTCGCTCGTGCCGAGGTGGCTGGTTGTGCCATGCGATCTGTCGATCGCTGACCGAGCGAGGCTGTTGATGCAGGTGCATTCCGCTTGGGGGACGCGAGGGCCGGCGGCGGGCGCCGGCTCAGCTACGGCGGAGGACCCGCCGCGCCACCCACACGGCGGCGAGCCCACCGGCGAGCCACGGCCCCGCGACCAGCAGGGGGTCGATCCAGGCGTGCCGCGTGTCCACACGCCCCTTGCGCGATGCGAGTGGCGAGTGCCGGAGCTCGGCCGCGATGCCGGTCTCGGTGATGGGGTTGTCGGGGCGGGCGGTGACCAAGGAGCGCAGATGTGCTCCGGTGGCCTCGACGCGGTCGGCGCCGATCAGCAGCAGCCAGTGCGCGGCGCGCGCCTCACTGAAGCGGTCGTAGGCGTAACGCCGGATGGCTCCGGAGACGCCGTGCAGGGGCTGCGCGGTGCCGAAGACGGCGGGCAGGTGCTCGTGTTCGATCGAGCGCTCCCGCGGCGCGTTCTCCTTCTGGCGTTCCGGCTCGTCCCACCAGGCGCCGCTCCCGGCGAGGGCGTCGATCTCCTGGGGGACGGAAGGACGATCGGCGGGATCGAGATCCGCGCCCCACCCCGGGATGCGGTCGCGGAGCTCGGCGGAGGAGGGAACGGGCGGGTGAGCGGCCGTGTAGGGCATGCGGTCGTCCTTTCACGACGTGGCTGGCAGGACGACGGCCTTGATGAGACCGTCGAGCTTCGCCGAGACCATGTGGTAGCCCTCGGCGATGTGCTCGAGGGGGATGCGGTGGGTGATCATGTCCCGCGGCGAGACGCGTCCCGCCTGGATGTGCTCGATCAGACGCGGCCACTGGCGCTTCACGGGTGCCTGGTTCGTGCGGATCGTTACGCCCTTGTTCATCGCGTCTCCAAACCTCACCGCGCTGAACATCGGACCGTAGGCACCCATGACGGAGATGCGCCCGCCTTTGCGGACGCTGTCGATGGACCAGTTCAGCGCGATGGTGGAGCCGCCCTGCAATTTGAGCTTCGCCGAGCTCACGTGCTGCACGAGATGCCCGTCCGCCTCGGCGCCGACAGCGTCGATGACGACGTCGGCGCCGAGGCCGTCGGTGAGCTTCTTGAGGGTGACGACGACATCCTTGTGTTCGCGGAAGTCCACCGTCTCGGCGAAGGCGAAGTCCTTGGCCTTCTCGAGTCGGAACGGCAGGTGGTCGACGACGATCACCCGACCCGCGCCCATCAGCCAGGCCGAGCGCGCGGCTGCGAGCCCGATGGGGCCTGCGCCGAAGACGACGACGACGTCGCCCTCGGAGATGTCGCCAAGTTGGGCGCCGAAGTAGCCGGTGGCGAACGCATCCGTGAGCAGGAGCGCATCCTCGTCGTGCAGCCCGTCGGGGATGACCGCAGGACCCACATCGGCGAAGGGGACGCGCACGAGTTCCGCCTGGCCACCGTCGAAGCCTCCCGCGGTGTGCGAGTAACCGTAGATGCCGCCGACGGCCGTCGCGTTGGCGTTCACGTTGTGGCAATTGGAGAAGAGGCCGCGAGCGCAGAAGAAGCAGGTGCCGCAGAAGATGTTGAACGGCACCATGACCCTGTCGCCGACCGAGATGTTGCGCACTGACGGGCCCACCTCTTCGACCCGTCCGATGAACTCGTGTCCGAACGTGTGCCCGATGCGCGTGTCCGGGAGCATGCCGTGGAAGAGGTGGAGGTCGGACCCGCAGATCGCCGCGCGTTCCACCCGCACGATCGCATCATTGGGATGCTCGATCTGCGGGTCGGGCTTCTCTTCGACGCGGACCTTGTAGGGGCCGCGGTAGGTCATCGCTCGCATGGGCCCCACCCTGCGACCGGGCATGGCCGGCGACGACGGGGTTGTCGTCCGGCACGGGTCCTGGTAACGCGTGCCCGGGCGCGTGCGGGGTCTGCACGGTGCCGTCAAGGCCCCTCCGGCGGTCATGACGCCTACGTACGGTCGACGAATGCCCCGCCCCGCGCTCGCTCTGCGCCGTCGGCTGTCCGAGCTGGTGGATCCACCACGTCTGCTTCTCGCGGTGAAGGTGGCGGGCGCCGCCGCCATCGCCTGGACGCTGGCACCCTACGTGCCCTTCACCGACAGCGAGTACTCGTACTACGCCCCGTTGGGCGTACTGATCAGCATGTACTCCACGCTGGCGGGCTCGGTGCGAGCGGGGCTGGAGACACTGGCGGGACTCGCCGTGGGAATCGCGTGGGGTTTCGTCGGTATCGCCCTGCTGATCGCCGGAGCGCCGAGCCTTGTGGCCGTCGCGCTCGTGACCGGTGTGGGAACCATCTGCGCCGGGCTGACCGTGCTCGGCAGCGGGCGGGACTGGATCCCCATCGCCGCACTGTTCGTCCTGCTCGTGGGCAACGCCGACGTCCAGAGCTACTCGTCGTCGTACCTGATCACCACCGCCTTCGGCGTCGTGGTCGGTCTCGTGGTCAATCTCGTGGTCGTGCCGCCGCTCTACATCGGACGCGCCACCTCACGCCTGAACGCGTTGCGCGACGATATCGGTGAGGTCCTCCGGGATGCGGCTCACGCGCTGGGTGCGCGCGCGGTGGACGCCGAGCGGCTGCGGCATCGGATCGCCGAGCTGACGGCGACGGCCGACGCCGTGGCGGCCGAGGTGGCGGAGGCCGTGAGATCACAACGAGGCAACCCCCGGGCGCGGCATGCCCGCGAGGATGTGGAGACGGGGCGACGGCGCCTCGACGCGTTGCGCGCGGTCGCCTCGGCGACGGGAGAAGCTGGCCGAGAGTCTCTCGCGACTGGCCCTCGACGCCGAACTCGGACACTGGCAGCGCCGTGCCCTGGCGGCGGCCGTCGCGGCGTGCGCGGAGCAGACGGCGACTCCCATCGAGGACGCAGCGTTCGCTGACCGTCTCCGAGCGGCGGATGCGGCGCTCGCCGCCTATCGCCGCCGCATCCGGCATTCGTCGGATTCGAGGGCGCTCGATCGGTGGGAGGCGGCGGTGTCGCTGCGGCGCATCATCGATGCCTCGCGCCCGTTCGCGCAGGCCGGTTGACCAACGGGTCGGGCCCCGTCAGGGCGGGGCGGATCAGCGCGTCAGGGAGCGCCAGGTGCGTTCGCCATCGGCGATGCGGCCGCTCCGCGCAAGCCGTGCCGCGGCGGAGGCGGGC
Organism: Microbacterium sp. KU4F; assembly: GCF_056868075.1. Classification (NCBI taxonomy): domain Bacteria; kingdom Bacillati; phylum Actinomycetota; class Actinomycetes; order Micrococcales; family Microbacteriaceae; genus Microbacterium; species Microbacterium sp. KU4F. The sequence goes on from NZ_CP200324.1 coordinate 3,192,129, forward strand.
TTGCGTTCGGCCTGATCCCGGATCGATGCATCGAACTCGACGGCGAACCCCGCTCTCGGCAGCCGCTCGGTCACCGCGCGCAGCAGCCGCGGATCCCACCTTGACGCGCCCACGCCGGCGACGTCCAGGCTCGTGGCCACCTCCAGCAGGTGGCCCTCGATGTCCACGGCCGGATCGACCTCGACCCACATGTGGCGTTCGATGACCTCCTGCAGCCGGACACGGCGCTCGGTCGGCCAGCCCGCTCCTGCGGCGAACACCCACGCAGCCGCGCCTCCGGCGCCCTCGAACGGTGCCCGGTGCGCGTCGAAGGGCTCCGCCACGCCGATGTCATGCAGCGCGGCGGCGGCGAACAGCAGCTCCGCGTCGTAGTGCACACCTTCCGCATCCGCGAGAGCACGCGCCCACGCCCAGGAGCGCAGGCTGTGCCGCAGCACGACGGGGGAACACCACCGTTCGGCCGCCTCGAGAGCGAGCGCGGCGGTGGCGGAGGGGGGACGCAGTAGCTCGTCGATGTCGTAGGGCATGGGACTCCTCGTCTCTCACCCAGTGTCGAGCACCGCGTCTCGCCTCATCGGTCCCCGGTATCGAGGACGGCGGGATGACGTCGGAATGTGGCGTTCCTACGCCGTCAGGGCTTCTTGCTGTTGCCCGGCCCGTTTCCGTTGCCGTTGCCGTTGCCGTTGTTGTTGCCCGGGCCGCGATTCGACCCGTTCTCCGACGCCGGCCCCGGCTGCGGATCGGTGACCGGCCCAGGCTGCGGAGTGCCGGTATCGGTCGGCTGCACGGTCTGGTCCCCGGAATCCACCGTCTCCGCGGGCGTCTGGTCCGATCCGTCGTCGGCGGGGACGGTGTTCACCTGCGCGGGGACGACGGACTCCTCGGCCACCGGGGCCGGAGCGAGCACGCTCGTGATGCCCACCGCTGCGGCCCCGGCCAGGAGAACGCCGGCAGCCGCCGTGAGTGCCACGAGCCCGCGGCGACGGCGTCGGGGCCGACGAGGCGGCGAGACCGGAATCGGGTCGGCGAGCGGTTCGGTGATCTGCGCCGGGGCAGTCGCGAGGGCGATCGGTGAGGTCGCGACGAGCAGCGCCTCATCCAGGGGGAGCGTCGCGGCGGTCGCCGCCGATGCGGAAAGGGCGCGCGCCCGCTCGAGCACCTCACCCGCGCTCGGGCGGGAGGCGGGATCGTGCACCGTCATCGCGGTGAGCAGAGAGCGCCACGCGTAACCGATTCCCGTCGGCACGTCGGGCTGACGGCTGAGCCGAGCCAACAGCATGTTGGCAGCGGGCGCGTCGGCGAAGGGATGGCTGCCCGTGACGGCCTCGATGAGAAGCAGACCGAGCGAGTAGACGTCGGATGCGGGAACCGGCGCGTGACCGCGGACCTGCTCCGGTGCGAGGTAGGCCGCCGTGCCGATGACATCGCCAGGGGTCGTGAGCCTGGTGGAGTCCACGAGGTGGGCGACGCCGAAGTCCGCCAGCACGGCCTGATAGCCGATACGCCCCGCCGCCCCGCGGCCCCGGGCGCGGAGCATGACGTTGGAGGGCTTCACGTCGCGGTGCACGATACCCGCTGCATGCACGGCCTCCAGTGCCGCGGCCAGATCGCTCGCCATCGCGGCCGCCTCGTCGAGCTCCAGCGGTCCTTCCAAGAGACGCTGACGCAGGGTGGGGCCGGCGATGTACTCCATGACCAGATAGCTCGGCGGCTGGGCTCCGATGCACGCGTCGAAGAGGGTGACCAGGCACGGATGCGACAGCGAGGCGAGCATGGTCGCCTCGCCGACCTTCCGACGTTCCTCGACGCCGTCCCTCTGCTCCGAGTGGAAGAGCTTGACCGCGACATCGCGGCCGAGTAGCTCGTCTCGGGCGCGGTAGACCGTTCCCATGCCGCCGCTGCCGACGCGCTCGATCAGGCGGTAGCGGCCGGCGAGAAGTGATCCCGTCCCCGCGGGGACGGCGTCGAGGATGTCGGACACGTACTCAGGCGAGGGGTTCGCCGTTGTCCGTGGTGCGACGCGTCGTGACGCGCTCACCGCTGGCGGGGTCGACGGCGGTGCGTGAGGTGGACACGCTCGAACGGCGCCGCATGACGAGGATGAGGCTGATCAGAAAGACGACAACGCCCGCGCCCATCAGGATGTACCCGATGAGACTCAGGTTGACGTAGCCGCCGAGGTCGACGTTGACGGCGAACGCCAGGATCGCTCCGATCACGAACAGCGCGATTCCGCTTCCAATACCCATGTTCACGACTCCTGCCCCGGGACCTGCCCGATAGGTGGATTCCCGGACGGCGGCGGTGGGGCCGGCGCTCGGGCACGGGCGCGGCGGGTCGCCGTGCCCCCGGCGTTCACGATAGCCAGCGCACGGGCTCTCAGAGCTTCGGTGGTTCTGCCTCGCGAAAGGGTGCATAATGCCCGCCCGCACAGGACGGTTCAGTCGGCGCGCAGACCCTCGATCGCCGCAGCGAGCCTCTGCGCCAGGTACGCATGGCCCTCGGTCGTGGGGTGATTTCGCCCGACCGCCCCGGTGTCGATGATCCACGCGTAGTTCTCCGGCGTGATCCACTGATCCCGGACGGGGGAGATGTACGGCCAGCCGCGCGCGGCCGCGGCCAGGCTCAGCCGTTCGTCGATCTCGGCGGTGGCCGCTTCCACGGGGAGGATCTGGGGAGCCGGTCCGAGAACGACGATCTGCGCGTCGGGATACAGCGCGGCGAGCGAGTCCCACGCGGTGCGCACGGCGTCGTCGTAGCCGTCGAGCGGGACCTTTCGATCGTTGATCGAGCCCTGGACGACGATGAGATCCGGCTGGGCGGACGCATCCAGCTCGGCGATGCGCTCGGAGAAGGTGCCGCCGTCGATGCCGGGAATCAGGTATCCGCTGCCTCGTGACCCGTTCACACTCGACTCGCCGTCCATCAGCGGACCCAAGAGGTACGCGTAGCCCAGTGTGGGCGCGGAGGCGGCGGAACCATAGGTCCAGGAGTCGCCGAAGACGAGGATTCGAGGATGCTCGGGCAGCGAGATCGCCGTCACCGGCGCGGGCGCGGTGCCACCCGCGTCCGCGCGACTGACCGATAGCGCTCCGGCTGCCCAGGGACGCGTCAACGCGAGTGCGCAGATGCACGCGATGGCCGCCGCCAACACAGCCAGCACGGCGATCGTGCGGCGCGGCGAAAGCCGGGCGGATCGGGTCATGACACGAGCGTACGGCGCGAGGGCCCGCCGCGGGTGCGGGAGCCGGATGCGGCGGGCCTCGGGCCTCGACGCGCGTGCGAGGATGGGCCGGTGCAGCGCCATGTGAGAGCCGAGCTCGACCTCGAACTGGGCTCCTCCGTCGACCTCATTCTGCAGATCGCGGTGGCACGCTCGGCGGGGGCTCTGAGCGAGCGACTGAGCGTGATGCAGGACGGGCGCGAGCTGAGGCCGAGGGAGCTCGTGGACGCGGCCGGCAACCGCCTGCACCGCCTGACGGGTGAGGCCGGCCCCCTTCAGGTGCGGTATGAGGCGGTCGTGGGCGCCGGGGCGGAGCCTGCGACGACGGAGATCGACGCCATCACGGCTCTGCGCCCGAGCCGCTACGCCCAGTCCGACGAGGTGTTCGCCACGGCGCGGCGACTGTTCCGCGGGTTGAGCGGTCGCGCTCTCGTGGAGGCCGTCTCCGAGTTCGTGGCCACGAGCGTCACCTACACCCCGGGTATGAGTCTCGGCACCGACAGCGCCGTCACGACCCTCGCCAGCGGGCAGGGCGTCTGTCGCGACTACGCCCATCTCGTCATCGCGCTGCTACGCGCGATGGACGTGCCCGCGCGGTATGTCGCCTGCTACGCGCCGCGCCTCGATCCCATGGACTTCCACGCCGTCGCCGAGGTTCTCGTCGAGGGCGAATGGAGCGTCGTGGATGCCACTCGGCTAGCCCCGCGAACCTCTCTCGTGCGGATCGGGACAGGCCGGGATGCGGCGGACTGCGCGTTCCTGAGCTACCACGGCGGATATGTGGGGTTGGAGCGGCTCGAGGTGGACGCGACGGTCAAGGACGCGCCCGAGGCCGTAGACGATCACGCGTCGCTCGTGTCGATGTCCTGAGCATCCGGCCTGCGCGGCCCGGGGCGTCGCTGCCGACGAACGTAGAATGGGACGCCTATGGATCCCGAACAGCTCTCCGCAGCCCTGCACGCCGTCGTCGCACCGATCGTCGAGGCGCGACGCCCCGGTGTCGAGGTGGCGGTGTCGGACATCGTCCTCGAGCGTCCGAAGAATCGTGACCACGGCGACTGGGCGTCGAACATCGCACTGAAGCTCGCGAAGCAGGTGGGAGCGAACCCGCGGGAGCTGGCCGCGGAGATCGCGGGTCCTCTCGGTGAGGTTCCCGGCGTCGCCTCCGTCGAGATCGCCGGCCCGGGCTTCATCAACATCCGTGTGGATGCCGCGGCCGCCGGTGCGCTCGCGCGTGTGATCGTCGAGGCGGGCGCGGCATTCGGCTCCAACACCACCCAGCGCGGCAACTCGATCAACCTGGAGTTCGTCAGCGCGAACCCGACGGGCCCGCTTCACATCGGCCACACCCGCTGGGCAGCCCTCGGCGATGCCATCGCCCGGCTGCTGCTGGCCAGCGGCGCCACCCTCGTGCGCGAGTTCTACATCAACGACGCGGGCGCCCAGATGGAGCGCTTCGGCCGTTCCGTGCTCGCCGCGGTGAAGGGCGAGCCGGCTCCGGAGGACGGCTACGTCGGCGCCTACATCCAGGACCTGGCTGAGCGCGTGCGCGCGGCGGAGGTCAACGGCGAGCCCGGCGGCGTGCTGTTCGCCTCGCCCGAGGAGCAGCTGGCATTCACCACCGAGCTCGCGTACGCGTTGCAGCTCGGCGAGATCCAGGCATCCCTCGAGCAGTTCAACGTGCACTTCGACGTCTGGTACTCCGAGCGGGCGCTGCACGCCGGCTCGCCGAGCCTCGTGGACGAGGCGGTCGAGCGCCTGCGGGAACAGGGCCACGTCTTCGAGCAGGACGACGCCGTCTGGGTGCGCACTACGGACTTCGGCGACGACAAGGACCGCGTGATCCGCCGCTCGAACGGCGAGTACACCTACTTCGCGGCGGATGCGGCCTACTACCTCAACAAGGGCGATCGCGGTTTCGCCCACAAGATCTACCTGCTCGGCGCCGACCACCACGGCTACGTGCACCGGCTCAAGGCGCTGGCGGGAGCTGCGGGCGACGACCCCGAGAAGGACATCGAGGTGCTGATCGGTCAGCTCGTCTCGATCAACGGCGCCCGCCTGTCCAAGCGCGCGGGCAACATCATCGAGCTGGACGATCTGCGGGCCTGGCTGGGGACGGACGCTCTGCGCTACTCGCTGGCACGGTACCCCGCCGACTCCCCGCTGACGCTGGACCCGGAGATCCTGCAGAAGCGCACGAACGACAACCCCGTCTTCTACGTGCAGTACGCCCATGCGCGCACCCACAACGTGGCGCGCAACGCCGCCGCATCCGGGGTCGAGCGCACGGCGTTCGCGCCCGAGCTGCTCACCCACGAGACCGAGTCGGCGCTGCTGGGCGCACTGCAGGAGTTCCCGCGGCTGGTCGCCTTCGCCGCAGACCTGCGCGAACCTCACCGCATCGCCCGTTACCTCGAGGAGCTCGCGGGGCTCTATCACCGGTGGTATGACAACTGCCGCGTGATCCCGCTGGGCGACGACGAGGTGACCGACCTGCACCGCACGCGTCTGTGGCTCAACGACGCGACCGGCCAGGTCCTGCGCAACGGGCTGGACCTGCTCGGCGTCAGCGCGCCCGAACGGATGTGAGATGAGCGAGGTGATGGGGCTGTTCGACGACCAGGACGATGCGCCCCGCACCGCCCGCCGGCGCCGCCGGTGGCCGTGGCTCATCGCGGTGCTGGCGGTGCTGCTGCTCATCGTCGCCGCGTTCTTCGCGGGGGAGTGGGTGGCGCGCGACCTCGTGACGAAGGCCGTGAAGCAGCGAGCTCGTCTCTCGGCTCGACCTTGCCGCGGATCAGCAGATCGACGTGGACATCGCCGATCCCTCGCTGCTGCTCGATCTTGCGCTGGGCGAGGTGGGAGAAGTGCGCATCTCCGCCGACGACGTGACGATCGGAGATTTCACCGGCAACGTGTCGGTGACCCTTCACGATCTCGGCATCCGCGCTCCCTTCACACTCAGCTCCGGTGAGGCGACGGTGTCGCTGGATGCCGAGCAGCTGCGACCGCTGCTGGCCGAGGCCGCGCCGGTGTCCATCGACGGGCTCACGATCGCCGAGCCCGACGTCCGTGCCTCCTCGCAGCTGTCGGTGTTCGGTGTCGCGGTGCCGGTGGACGTCGCGCTCACCCCGTCGTCCGCGGACGGGCAGCTCGTGCTGACTCCGGTGTCGCTGAGCGTCGCGGGTGCCGAGGTGACCGCGGACGGCTTGCGGGCGCAGTTCGGCTCCGTCGCCGATCCTCTGCTGGCCGGGTACCGGGTGTGCGTCGCGCAGTACCTGCCTCGCGGCCTCACTCTCAGCCGGGTCGCCGTGCACGGCGATCGGCTCTCCGCCGACTTCGACATCGCGGGCGACTTGCTGACCGATGCCGGTGCGAGGGAGAAGGGCAGCTGCGCCTGACGCATGGCGGGAGCGGCATGGGCGGTGCCCTAGACTTCAAGGGACTCGCGTCGGGTGTCCTGACGGCTCCGCCGCCGCTGAGAATCCCGCCGCCCTTCACCACCGATTGGGTCTCGTAGTGTCCTCCTCGCACGACCGCGCCGCCGCCGAAGAGTGGCTCCTCGTGCCGGATGACGCGAACGACCTCGCGCCCCTCGTGTGGCCCGCATCGGCCTCCCGCCGGGATGGTCGACTGCAGATCGGCGGCGTGGATGCGGGCGAGCTCGCCGCCCGCTTCGGCACTCCTCTCTATGTGCTCGACGAGCACGAGGTGCGCGGCCGGGCCCGCCGCACACTGGCGGCCTTCCAGCGGGCCGCGGCCCGCCACGGAGCCGAAGCGCGCGTCTACTACGCCGGCAAGGCCTTCCTGTCGGCGGCGGTCGCGCAGTGGGTCCTCGAGGAGGGGCTGCGCATCGACGTCGCGAGCCCCGGCGAGCTCGCGGTGGCATTGGCCGCGGGTGCGGACCCTGCGCTGCTGGGTCTGCACGGCAACAACAAGTCTGCGAGCCAGCTGGCACGTGCCGTCGAGATCGGCATCGGCACGATCATCGTGGACAGCGTCGACGAGATCGTCCGGCTCGCGTCCGTGACCGACGGTGCCTCCCGCAGGCAGCCGGTGCTGATCCGCGTCAACACGGGCATCCATGCCGAGACCCACGACTTCCTCGCCACGGCGCACGAGGACCAGAAGTTCGGTTTCTCTCTGGACGGCGCCCGTGAGGCGGCGGCTCTGGTGCGCGCCATCCCCGGCGTCGAGCTCGTCGGGCTGCACTGCCACATCGGCTCGCAGATCTTCGGCTCGGAGGGCTTCGCCGCATCCGCCGAGCGTCTGGTCGCCCTCCACGCGGAGCTCGGCGGTCTCGACGTTCTCAACCTCGGCGGCGGCTTCGGCATCGCCTACACGCGCGACCAGCGGCCCGCCGTGATCGAGGAGCTCGCGGATGCCATCGTGGATGCGGTCGCCTCGACGTGTGCGCGCCTCGACGTGCCCGTGCCGACCCTGGTGTTCGAACCCGGGCGCGCGATCGTCGGAACTGCGGGTGTCACGCTGTACGAGGTCGGAACGGTCAAGCCTGTGGCCCTCGGCGACGGGCTTGTGCGCACCTACGTCAGCGTCGACGGCGGGATGAGCGACAACGCCCGTCCCGCGCTCTACGGCGCCGACTACTCCGCCCGCATCGCCTCCCGTGTCAGCGACGCGGCTCCCGCCCTCGTGCGCGTGGTCGGCTCGCACTGCGAGTCGGGCGACATCGTCGTGAACGCCGAGTACCTCCCCGCCGACGTCGCCCCCGGCGACCTGCTCGCGGTGCCGGCCACCGGCGCCTACTGCTTCTCGCTGTCGAGCAACTACAACTACATGCCGCGGCCCCCGGTGGTCGCGGTGCGTGACGCCGAGGCGCGTGTCATCGTGCACGGCGAGACGGTCGATGATCTTCTCGCCCGCGATGCCGTCCTCGCGCAGAAAGGTGATTCATGATCGACCATCGCCACCTCCGCGTCGCTCTGCTGGGAGCCGGTGCCGTCGGGTCGCAGGTCGCAGCTCTCCTGCTCAAGCACGGCGACGAGCTCGCGGACCGCGCGGGAGCGAGTCTCCAGCTCGCCGGCATCGCGGTGCGCGACGTCGACGCCCCGCGCGACGTGGACCTTCCGCAGGAGCTCTTCACGACCGATGCCGAGTCGCTGATCGTCGGTGCCGACATCGTGATCGAGCTCATCGGCGGCATCGAGCCGGCGAGGACCCACCTGCTGCAGGCGATCAACTCCGGCGCAGACGTCGTGACGGCCAACAAGGCGCTGCTGGCCACCTACGGCTCCGAGATCTTCGACGCCGCCGATCAGGTCGGTGCGCAGGTCTACTACGAGGCGGCGGCGGCCGGCGCCATCCCCATCATCCGCCCGCTGCGCGACTCGCTCGCCGGCGACCGCGTGCAGCGCATCATGGGCATCGTGAACGGGACCACGAACTACATCCTCGACCGCATGGACACCGAGGGGGCGGAGTTCTCCGACGTCCTGTCGCAGGCGCAGGCGCTCGGGTACGCCGAGGCGGACCCGACCGCGGACGTCGAGGGCTACGACGCGGCGCAGAAGGCGGCCATCCTCGCCTCGCTCGCATTCCACACCGCTGTCCCGCTCGAATCCGTCCACCGCGAGGGCATCACTGCCATCACCACGCAGATGATGGATGCGGCTCGCCACGCCGGCTACGTCATCAAGCTGCTCGCGGTCTGCGAACGGCTGACCGGCCAGGATTCGCCCACGGGCGAGGCGATCTCGGTCCGGGTCTACCCGGCGCTGGTGCCGCGCTCGCACCCGCTCGCCAGCGTCCACGGGGCCAACAACGCGGTCTTCGTCGAGGCGGAGGCCGCCGGCTCGCTCATGTTCTACGGCGCCGGCGCCGGCGGAGTGCAGACCGCATCCGCCGTGCTGGGCGATGTCGTCTCCGCGGCCCGTCGGCACATCGCCGGCGGCGTGGGGGTGGGAGAGTCCACGCGCGCGAACCTGCCGGTCCTGCCGATCGGCCACGCGCAGACGCGCTACCAGATCACGCTCGAGGTCAGCGACCAGGCGGGCGTGCTCGCCCACATCGCCGGCACCCTGAGCGAGGGGCACGTCTCGATCGCGACGGTCGAGCAGACGGTCATCGCCGAGGACGGCGCAGACTCGGGCCGGGCACGCCTGGTCATAGGAACGCACAAAGCACGCGAGCAGGATCTCAGCGACACGGTCGACCGACTCGCGGACAGCGACGTCGTCGAGCGGGTCGTCTCGGTCCTGCGGGTAGAAGGAGACTGACATGGCACACCTCTGGCGCGGAGTCCTCCGCGAGTACGCCGACCGCCTCGGCGTGACCGACGCCTCCACGGTGGTCACGCTCGGCGAGGGCGGCACCCCGCTGATCCCGGCACCGGCACTGTCGCACCGCACCGGTGCCGAGGTCTGGGTCAAGTTCGAGGGCATGAACCCCACCGGCTCGTTCAAGGATCGCGGCATGACGGTGGCGCTCTCGCGCGCGGTGGAGCACGGCGCCAAGGCCGTCATCTGCGCCTCCACGGGCAACACCTCGGCATCGGCCGCCGCCTACGCGGCGCACGCGGGCATCACCGCGGCCGTTCTCGTGCCCGAGGGCAAGATCGCCATGGGCAAGCTCAGCCAGGCCGTCGCCCACGGCGGCAAGCTCATCCAGATCCGCGGCAACTTCGACGACTGCCTGGAGATCGCGCGCGAGCTCGCCGCGGCCTACCCGGTGCACCTCGTGAACTCGGTCAACCCCGACCGTATCGACGGTCAGAAGACCGCCGCCTACGAAGTCGTCTCCCAGCTGGGCGACGCCCCCGACTTCCACATCGTGCCCGTCGGCAACGCGGGCAACTACACCGCCTACACGCGCGGCTACACCGAAGAGGCCGAGCGCGGCGTCTCCACCAAGGTGCCGCGGATGTTCGGACTCCAGGCCGCCGGCTCCGCGCCCCTGGTGCGCGGCGAGGTCGTCAAGAACCCCGAGACGGTGGCCAGCGCCATCCGCATCGGAAACCCCGCCTCCTGGCAGTTCGCCCTCGAGGCGCGCGACGCCACGGACGGCTGGTTCGGCGCCATCGAGGACGACCGCATCCTCGCCGCGCAGAAGCTGTTGAGCGAGACGGTCGGCGTCTTCGTCGAACCTGCATCCGCGATCTCCGTCGCGGGTCTGCTCGATCGCGCTGAGGCCGGAGTGATCCCCGCCGGCGCCCGCGTGGTGCTCACCGTCACCGGCCACGGTCTCAAGGACCCGCAGTGGGCCCTGCGCGACGCATCCGGCGGCGAGGTCGCTCCCACCGTTGTCGACAACTCCGTCTCGGAGGTCGCCTCGGTGCTGGAGCTCGCCCCGCAGGGCTCTCAATGACGGTCGCCGTGGGTCGCGCGGTGACAGTGCGCGTGCCCGCTACGAGCGCCAATCTCGGCCCCGGGTTCGACACGCTCGGCCTCGCGCTGAGCGTCTACGACGAGCTCGAAGTCGAGGCCCTCGAGCCGGGCGTGCTCGAGATCGAGGTCGAAGGTGCCGGCGCTGAGCAGGTGCCGCGCGACGGGTCGCACCTCGTCGTGCGCGCCATCGCCTACGCCTTCGCGGATGCGGGTCTGCCGATGCCCGGCCTGCGCCTGCGCGCCCGCAACGTCATTCCGCACGGACGGGGGATGGGCTCCTCCGGCGCCGCCGTCGTGTCGGGGCTCTTGGCCGCCAAGGGATTGCTCGAGGGTGAGGCGGATCTCGACGCCGACACCCTGCTGAGACTGGCCACGGAACTCGAAGGCCACCCCGACAACGTCGCGCCCGCCCTCTTCGGCGGGCTCACGATCGCGTGGGTCGACGAGAACGGTCCGCAGCACAAGAAGCTGTTGGTGCATCGCGGCGTGTCCCCGATCGTCTTCGTGCCGGAGTTCACGATGTCGACCTCGGTCGCGCGCGGCCTGCAGCCCGACCAGTTCTCCCGAGCGGATGCGGTGTTCAACGTCTCGCGCTCGGCGCTGCTGATCGCGGCGCTGACGCAGAGCCCCGAGCTGCTCATGGCCGCCACCGAGGACAAGCTGCACCAGAGCTATCGCGCAGCGGCGATGCCCGAGACCGATCGCCTCATACAGGCGCTGCGTCGGGAGGGGTTCGCGGCGGTCGTCTCGGGCGCGGGACCGTCCGTCCTCGTGCTCGCCGACGGCCCCGGACGCCGGCTGGAAGCCGCCCAGCTGGTCGCCGCGCACGCGGACACTCCGTGGGAGGCGCTCATGCTCGCGGTCGACTTCAAGGGTGGTACAGTGAGGGACAACGCGGAGGGTGCCACGTCACTGACGTGAATCTGGCCTCCGTCGCAATCTGCGAACCGGCCGCGTGACCCCTGCACTCATACCCGCGACACATCCCCGCGATGCCGTCGCGCGTATCCCGAGCATGCGCTGGGTGTAGACGAATGCCTGTCTGTTGGGCTTTCTGTGCGGTCACGCGCTGACACACGTTTCATCAAGGGAGTACTCGTGGAGTCCATCTCCGAGATCCAGTCCACCGACGCCAACGTCGACGACACCGTCGCCGAGGCCGTCCCCGCCACCGAGGCGCCCGCATCCGAGGCGCCCGCCGCGGATGCCGCCGTCGCCGAGGCCCCGGTCAAGGCGCCGCGCAAGCGCGCCCCTCGTCGGGCCAAGAGCGCTGAGGCGCCCGCGGCGGATGCCGCCGCGGCCGAGGTCGCCGAGGAGGCGCCCGCGGCATCCGAGGCTCCGGTCGCTGAGGCACCCGCCGAAGCCGCCCCCGCCGCGGACGACGCAGCGGCGCCCGCGAAGGCGCCGGCCAAGAAGGCCCCGCGCCGCGCACGCAAGTCCGCTGCCGCCCCCGAAGAGGCCCCGGCTGAGACCGCCGACGCCGCTGCAGAGCCCGTGGCTCCGGAAGCCGCCGCCGAGGTCGCATCGACGGATGCCGCGCCGGCCGAGTCCGAGACCGCGCCCGCCGAGGCAGCCGACGCGTCACCCGCCGCCGACGCCTCGGGCGAGAACGCGTCCGGCGCCGAGGCCGAGCAGAACGCCGAGGGCGAGCAGAGCGGCCGTAGCCGTAGCCGCAGCCGCAGCCGCAACCGGAACCGTCGCGAGAACGCACAGGGCGCGGCCGGCCAGAACGGTCAGGGCGGTCAGCAGAACCAGAGCCAGAACGTCGCTCCCGCCGCCGCGGAGGACGACGAACAGCAGTCCGGTCGCGGGCGTCAGCGCAACAAGCGTCGAGGTCAGGGCCAGAACGACGAGTTCGAGACGGAGATCGGCGAGGACGACGTCCTCATCCCGATCGCCGGCGTGCTCGACGTGCTCGACAACTACGCCTTCGTGCGTACGACCGGCTACCTGCCGGGCGCCAGCGACGTCTACGTCTCGCTCGGCCAGGTCAAGAAGTACAACCTCCGCAAGGGCGACGCGGTCGTTGGCGCGATCAAGCAGCCCCGCGAGGGCGAGCAGTCGGGCCGTCAGAAGTACAACGCGCTGGTCAAGGTCGACGCGATCAACGGCCTCTCCGTCGAGGATGCCGCCGAACGCGTCGAGTTCGGCAAGCTCACCCCGCTCTACCCGCAGGAGCGTCTGCGCCTGGAGACGGCCCCCGAGAAGCTGACGCAGCGCATCATCGATCTCGTAGCTCCCATCGGCAAGGGCCAGCGCGGTCTCATCGTCGCGCCTCCCAAGGCGGGTAAGACGATCGTGCTGCAGCAGATCGCCAACGCGATCGCCCACAACAACCCCGAGGTCCACCTCATGGTCGTGCTCGTCGACGAGCGCCCCGAAGAGGTCACCGACATGCAGCGCACGGTGAAGGGCGAGGTCATCGCCTCGACCTTCGACCGCCCCGCCGAGGACCACACCACGGTCGCCGAGCTCGCCATCGAACGCGCCAAGCGTCTCGTCGAGCTCGGCCGGGACGTCGTCGTGCTGCTCGACTCGATCACCCGCCTGGGCCGCGCGTACAACGTGTCGGCACCGACGAGCGGTCGGGTGCTCTCCGGCGGCGTCGATGCCGCGGCCCTCTATCCGCCCAAGCGCTTCTTCGGCGCTGCGCGCAACATCGAGAACGGCGGCTCGCTGACGATCCTCGCGACCGCGCTGGTGGAGACCGGCTCGAAGATGGACGACGTCATCTTCGAGGAGTTCAAGGGAACCGGCAACAGCGAACTGCGGCTCAGCCGTCAGCTCGCCGACAAGCGCATCTTCCCCGCGGTCGACGTCAACGCGTCGAGCACGCGTCGCGAAGAGATGCTGCTGTCGGCGGACGAGGTGAAGATCACCTGGAAGCTGCGGCGCGCGCTGGCGGGTCTCGACCCGCAGCAGGCCCTCGAGGTCGTGCTGGGCAAGCTCAAGGAGACGTCCTCGAACGTCGAGTTCCTCGTGCAGATGCAGAAGTCCATCCCGGCTCCGGCCTCGGGCGGGCACTCGCACGGTCACGAGAACAACATCCGCTGATCCCGTCGGCCGTGTCCGATTCCGGCATGTTCGAGTCCGTCCGCGGACTCCTCGACGAGCACAGGGCGGTCCAGGAGGAACTCTCCGACCCGGCCGTGCACGCCGACGCCGCGCGGGCGAAGCGGGTGAACCGGCGCTATGCCGAGCTCTCCCGCATCGTCCACGCGTATGAGGCGTGGCAGGGTGCTGTCGACGACCTGGCGGCGGCTCGTGAGCTCGCGGGCGAGGATGCGGCGTTCGCCGACGAGGTGCCCGCGCTCGAGGAGCAGCGCGACGCGGCCCAGGAGCGGTTGCGACGCCTGCTGATCCCGCGCGATCCCGATGACGCGCGCGACGTGATCATGGAGATCAAGGCCGGCGAAGGCGGCGCCGAGAGCGCACTGTTCGCGGCGGACCTGCTGCGCATGTACGTGCAGTACGCGGCATCTCAGGGGTGGAAGACCGAGCTGCTCGAGCGCAACGAATCGGATCTGGGCGGATACAAGGACGTCCAGGTGGCGATCAAGGGCTCCAGCACCGACCCCGCCGCCGGTGTGTGGGCCCACCTGAAGTACGAGGGCGGTGTGCACCGCGTGCAGCGGGTCCCGGCCACCGAATCGCAGGGCCGCATCCACACCTCGACGACCGGCGTCCTCGTCTTCCCCGAGGTCGATGAGCCGGAGGAGATCCAGATCGATCAGAACGATCTGAAGATCGACGTCTTCCGTTCCTCAGGCCCCGGCGGCCAGTCGGTCAACACGACCGACTCGGCTGTTCGCATCACGCACGTGCCCACGGGCATCGTCGTCTCGATGCAGAACGAGAAGAGCCAGCTGCAGAACCGCGAGGCGGCGATGCGGGTGCTGCGCGCCCGCCTGCTCGCCAAGCAGCAGGAGGAGCGGGACGCCGCCGCATCCGATGCGCGACGCTCGCAGATCCGCGGCATGGACCGCTCCGAACGCATCCGCACGTACAACTTCCCCGAGAACCGCATCGCCGACCACCGCACCGGCTACAAGGCCTACAACCTCGACCAGGTCATGGACGGTGCGCTGGGACCGATCATCGACTCCGCCATCGCCGCGGACGAAGAGGCGCGATTGGCGGCGCTCGCGGGAGAGTGAGCCCTCTGCGTCACCACGCGGGTGGATGCGGCAGCGCGCCGCGGCGGTCCTCCAGCTGAGCCGCGAGCGACAGGATCGTTGCTTCGCCGCCGGGGCGACCGACGAGCTGCACCGACACCGGATGCCCCGATGCGGTGGCGGTCACCGGCAGCGTCACCGCGGGCAGCCCCGCGACGTTGACGAAGCTCGAGTAGGGCGCGTACTCCACCTGGAGTGCGAAAGCACGCAGCGGGTCATGCCCGTCGTACCAGCCCACCGGGCGCGGCGACTGCGCGAGGGCGGGCATGAGGACCGCGTCGTACGGCGCGAAGGCGGCGACGGTCTGACGTTCGAACGCCCGCGCGGCGCTCAGCGTCTCCAACGTCTCGATGCCCGACAGTTCGCGCCCCTGCTCCACCAGCCACGCGGTCAGCGGTTCGACGAGATCGCTGTCTGTGTCCGACAGCGGGATCCGCGCCGCGCTGACCCGCCACAGTCGGCGGAACATGGCGGCGTAGCCTCGCGGGCGCCACGATGCGTCCTCGACCTCGTGTCCGTCGCCGGCGAGCCAGGTTGCGGCTCGCGAGACGGCCTCGCGCGCATCGGAGTCCAGGCGGATGTCCTCGTCGTCGTCCCACGGGGAGACGGTCGTGACCCCGATGCGTGAGGGCTGCGCTGCGCGCCGCACGGCGTCGAGGAGACTGCCTGATGCGGGCGCCGCGGTCGCGTACGGGTATGGCGCGAGCTGCGCCAGCACGTCGAACAGGAAGGCGGCATCGGCGACGCTGCGCGCGAGGGGCCCCGTCACGGCGAGCTGGTCGGGCGAGTCCAGACCCGAGCCGATCGGCAGACGACCCCGGGACGGCTTGAGACCCACGACGCCGACCGTCGCCGCGGGGATGCGGATCGAGCCGCCGCCGTCCGAGCCCACGGCGGCCGGCAGCAGACCCGCGGCCACGGCGACCGCCGCGCCGCCGCTCGAGCCGCCGGCGCCGTTCGCCGGATTCCAGGGATCGCGCGCCGGTGACCCGATCCGAGGCTCCGTGTAGCCGGTGAGGCCGAACTCGCTCGTCGCCGTCTTGCCGACGTTCACGGCGCCCGCGGCGTCGAGGGCGACAGCCAGCGGATCGGACACGCCCGGGACGTGATCCGCGCGGGCACGGGAGCCGTAGCGCGTGGGGACGCCGGCCCGCGCCACGAGATCCTTGTCGGCGTGGGGGACGCCGTAGAGGGGTCCGCGCGCGGTCGCGCGGGCGAGCTCTTCCGCACGCTGGAGCGCGGCGTCGGCGGTGACCTCGGCGAACGCGCCCAGATCCGCGCGCGCGGCGATGCGCGACAGGTAGTGCCGAGTGGGATCGAGCGGGCCCAGTTCGTCGCCCTGCAGCATCCGCGCCAGCTCGACGAGGGACAGCTCGTGCAGCTCGGTCATCCTCCGAGCGTACGGTGCCGCGACGTGTGCACGACCGGCGGTACGGGAGTGCCCCGGTGATGCGGATGCGGCGCCGAGGCCCGAGTGGGACGTGCGGACGTCGCGGGTCAGATCGAGTACTCGGGGGCGGTCAGCAGCGCACGGGTGTCTTCGCCGCGCCCCCGCGGCCGCGCCTTCGCCGGTACGCCCACGAGCACGCTGTCGGCGGGGGCGTCGCGGGTGACCACGGCGTTGGCGCCGACGACGCTGTGCGCACCGATGTTGACGGGCCCCAGGATCTTGGCGCCTGCGCCGACCGCGACACCGTCGCCGAGGGTCGGGTGCCGCTTGCCCCCTTCGCGTTGGCGGCCGCCGAGGGTGACGCCGTGGTAGAGCATGACGTCGTCACCGACCTCCGCCGTCTCGCCGATCACGACACCCATGCCGTGATCGATGAAGAAGCGGCGTCCGATCCGCGCGCCGGGGTGGATCTCGATACCCGTGAGCCATCGCGTGAGTTGCGAGCCCGCCCGTGCGACGAAGCGCAGCCGTCGGCGCCACAGCGCGTGCCAGACGCGATGCGCCCAGATCGCGTGGAGTCCGGGGTACAGCAGGGCGATCTCCACCCCGCCGCGCGCGGCGGGGTCGCGCATCCGGGCGGCGGCGATGTCCTCCCGGATGCGGCGAACCACGGCGACCGGCATCAGTCCTCGCGGAGGTCTTCGAACAGCGCCGTGGTGAGGTAGCGCTCACCCGCGGACGGGATGATGACGACGATGTTCTTGCCGGCGGCTTCGGGGCGCGCGGCGATCTGGAGGGCCGCCCAGATCGCGGCGCCGCTGGACATGCCCACGAGCACGCCGTCCTTGGCTGCGGTCTCCCGAGCCACGCGGATCGCGTCGTCGAATTCGACGTCGATGACCTCGTCGATGATGTCGCGGTTGAGGATGGCGGGGACGAAGTTCGGCCCGATGCCCTGGATCTTGTGGGGTCCCGGGTGTCCCTTGGTGAGGATGGGGGAGTCGGCGGGCTCGACGGCGATGATCTTCACGCCCGGCACGCGCTCCTTGAGCACTTCGCCGACACCCGTGATCGTGCCGCCCGTGCCGATGCCCGCGACGAAGTAGTCGACCTTGCCGTCGGTGTCGCGCAGGATCTCCTCGGCCGTGGTGCGGCGGTGGATGGCGGGGTTCGCCTCGTTCTCGAACTGGCGGGCCCAGACGGCGCCGGGGGTCTCGGCGACGATGCGCTTGGCCTCGTCGACCGCGAACGACATGCCCTTCGTGGGGTCGGTGAGCACGAGCTCGGCGCCGAAGGCCTTGAGCAGGATGCGGCGCTCCTTCGACATCGAGGCGGGCATGGTGAGGATGACGCGGTAACCGCGGGCGGCTCCCACCATCGCGAGGGCGATGCCCGTGTTGCCGCTCGTGGACTCGACGATCGTTCCGCCAGGCTTGAGCTCGCCGGATGCCTCCGCCGCGTCGACGATCGCGATCCCGAGGCGGTCCTTCACGCTGGAGGCGGGGTTGTAGAACTCGAGCTTGGCCAGGACGACGCCGTCGACGCCCTCCGTCACGCGGTTCAGACGCACGAGAGGCGTCTCGCCGAACGCGGAGGTGATGTCGGAGTGGATGCCGGGCATGACGCGACCTTTCGAGTCGGGGACGAGGTGCGCCCAGCCTAGGGGAGCAATCCCGTCGAAGGCCGAGTATGACGCAGCGGGTAGGCTGGGCGGGCTCATGTGCCCTTCCACGCCTTCCGATCAGCACGTCCACGCGCCTGCGACCTCGCGGATCGACGTCGTCCTCGGAGACGTCTCGGCGCGCTTCGCGCGCGCCGGCATCGTCGACCCGCGGGTCGATGCGGAGCTGCTCGTCGCCCACGTGCTGGGAGTCGGGCGCGGCGAGGTGCAGGCCGCCGCCATCCGGGCGGCCGAGATCGACACCGGCGCGCTCGAGCGCCTCATGCGCCTCGTCGAGCGCCGTGCGGCACGCGAGCCGCTGCAGCATCTGACGGGTGTGGCGCCGTTCCGGCATCTGGAGCTCTCCGTGGGCTCCGGCGTGTTCGTGCCGCGCCCCGAGACCGAGATGGTCGCCCAGCTGGCCATCGACGCACTGCGTGCCAGCGCATCGCCCGAGCCGGTCGCGGTCGATCTCGGAACGGGTTCCGGCGCGATCGCGCTGGCGATGGCGACCGAGGTCCCGCACGCACGGGTGCATGCCGCGGAGAACTCCGTCGACGCCTTCATCTGGGCCAAGGAGAACTTCGCCCGCGTGAACGCGCCGAACGCTCGGCTCGTCTTCGCCGATCTGGCGGACGCGTTCGCCGAACTGGATCGGAGCGTCTCCGTTCTGGTGTCGAACCCGCCGTACGTCCCCGCGCAGGCGATTCCGCGCGACCCTGAGGTGCGCCTCTACGATCCGCCGCAGGCGCTGTACGGCGGCGAGGACGGCCTCGACGTCGTGCGTGTGCTCGCCCGCGTCGGGCTGCGGCTGCTGCACCCCGGCGGCACGATCATCATCGAGCACGCCGAGGTGCAGGGAGCGCCCGTCCGCGAGGTTCTCACCGCGGCGGGATGGCGATCGGCCGCGACGCACCCCGACCTCACACTGCGTGACCGGGCCACCACCGCCATCCGACCCTGATCCCGCGACGTGAGCGCCGCCCCGCGCCTCGGTCGGCGGCCGCCTCACACGTAGAATGGAGCCGACATGTCCCCTCTCTACGACTGCCGCGACGAGTCGCAGCTGCTGGCCGGTATGCGTGCAGCCCGCCAGGCGATCGCGCGCGGCGAGCTCGTCGTCATGCCCACCGACACCGTCTACGGTGTCGCCGCCGACGCCTTCAGCCCCTCTGCGGTCGCGGCGCTGCTCGCGGCGAAGGGCCGTGGACGCCAGCAGCCTCCGCCGGTGCTCGTCGCGGGCCTGTCGACCGTGCGCGCGCTCGTGAGCGATCTGCCCGAGCCCGTCGAACGGCTGGTCGAGGCGCATTGGCCGGGCGGGCTCACCGTCGTCCTGCCCGCCCAGCCCTCGTTGTCCTGGGATCTGGGGGAGACGCGCGGCACCGTCGCCGTACGGATGCCGGCGCACCGGATCGCGCTGGAGCTCCTGGAGGAGACCGGCCCCCTGGCCGTCTCGAGCGCGAACCTCACCGGCAAGCCCGCCGCGATCGACGCGCACACCGCCTTCGGCATGCTCGGCGACAGCGTCTCGGTGTACCTCGACGACGGCGCGAGCGATCGAGGAGTGCCCTCGACGATCATCGACGCGACGCCGCTCGCGTTCGGCGGCACGGGGCATGCCCGCATCCTGCGCTACGGGGCGGTCGACCGCTCCGAGATCCTGGAAGTCCTGGGCGATCGGCTCGAGCCGGAGCCGGATGAGGGCGCGGGCGACTCCGCGTGACGCAGTACCTGCTGATCGCCGTCGTCACGGCGCTCATCACGGCGGCGCTGTCGTGGATGGTCTGGCGTGTCGCCATCCGGTACAAACTCCACCCGGCGATCCGTGAACGCGACGTCCATACCCGCCCGACGCCGCGTCTGGGCGGGATCGCGATGTTCCTCGGCGTCGTCGCGGCTTTCGCCATCTCGTCCACGAACCCGTTCTTCTCGATCTTCTGGACGAACCCGTGGCCGACGCTGTCGATCCTCGCTGCGACCCTGCTCATCGTTCTCGTCGGCATCGCCGACGATCTCTGGGACCTCGACTGGATGATCAAGCTGGGCGCCCAGTTCGTCGCAGCGGGCATCGTCGCGTGGTTCGGCAACATCCAGATCTATGCCCTGCCGATCGGTGGTGTCACCGTCGGCTCCAGCTGGATGAGCATCGTGCTCACGGTGTTCTCGATCGTGATCGTGATGAACGCGGTCAACTTCATCGACGGGTTGGACGGCCTCGTGGCCGGCGTGTGCCTGATCGCCAACGGCATCTTCTTCGTCTATGCCTACGTGCTCACCCGCGACATCGGGTCGAACAACTACTTCAACCTCTCGTCGTTCATCGCCGTGGTGCTCGTCGGCGCGTGCGCGGGCTTCCTGCCCTTCAACTGGCATCGCGCGAAGATGTTCATGGGGGACTCCGGTGCCCTGATGCTGGGACTGCTCATGGCGACCTCCGCCGTGTCCATCACCGGCAACCTCTCGCCGGCCGCGCTCGATCCCGATCAGCTCGGGCGCTCGCAGTTGCTGGGCGCGTTCATCCCGATCCTGCTGCCCATCGCCGTCGTCATCCTCCCGCTGCTGGACTTCGGGTCCGCCGTGTTCCGCCGGATGCGTGCGGGCAAGTCCCCGTTCTCACCCGATCGCAAGCACCTCCACCACCGGATGCTCGACATGGGGCACTCCGACCGCGATGCCGTGCTCATCTTCTATGCATGGACGGCGATCATCGGGATCACGTTCCTGCTGATGTACATCGCCACACGCGAGGACTGGTTCGGTCAGTACTGGATCGGTGTCGCCTTCGGCGTGGTCGGCGTGGCCGCCTGCCTCGTCGTCACCTTCCTGCCCGCCCGTCGTTCGAGATCCACCACCACCCCCGACGAGATCGCCGAGGAAACACCATGACCGCCCCCACATCCGTCTCCAGCACTCCCTTCCTGCGCACCGCCCTGCTGTGGTTCGCGGCGGTGATCGGCGTGCTGCTGGTCGCCGGAGCCGTCGGCGGAGTGCTCGTCGCCGGCGTCGAGGGCCTGATCAGTGCGCTCGTCGGTGTTCTGATCTCCGCCGTGTTCCTCGGGATCACCGCGGGCAGCATCCTCATCGCCAACCGTTGGTTCGGCGACCCGCTGTACGTGCCGATCTTCTTCGGCATCGTCCTGGGCGGGTGGATCCTCAAGCTCGTCGTGTTCGTGCTCGTCATGCTGGCGCTGCGGGGCGCGGCATGGATCGTGCCGGGCGTCTTCTTCGTCGCCCTCGTCGTGAGCGTCATCGCCTCGCTCGTGGTCGATGTCGTCGTGCTCATGCGCCGCCGGCTGCCGAACGTGTCCGACACCACGCTGCCGACGGACCCCGAAGAGGGAGAGCGCACCGACGACGGCCGCCGGTCGGGGTCTGTGTGACTCGCCACCCTGGGAGTTTGATAGGCTGTTCCGGCACCCGACCACGAGCGCCAGAGTGCCCGAGCGCGGTGTACATCATCCATCGTCGCAACGGTTTAGACCGGTGCCCCGAAGTTGGAGCAAGCGCTGTTTAGTCAAGCTGCGACCCTGATCGTTTCCGCCGAGGAATCCGGCAACGAGTTCCATGCGCCGTCCATCTGGGAGTTCTTCCCGGATGCGATCCTGTTCGAGGGCACTCCGTTCGCGATCACGCGGATCAACCTGATCCAGATCCTGGCGACCGTCGTGCTGGTCGTGCTGTTCCTCGTCGGAACGCGTCGGATGCGGTTGGTCCCCACGCGCTTCCAGAGCGTGGTGGAGATGGGGCTCGACTTCGTCCGGGTCAACATCGCTCACGACCTGCTGGGTCGCAAGGACGGCAACCGATTCCTGCCGATCCTCACGACCATCTTCTTCATGGTCTTGTTCATGAACATCACGGGCATCATCCCGGGTCTGAACATCGCCGGCACCAGCGTGATCGCCGTTCCCCTGCTGCTCGCCGTCGTCGCCTACGTGACCTTCATCTACGCCGGTGTGAAGAAGAGCCCGGGCAAGTTCTTCAAGAACTCCTTGATGCCCTCCGGCGTGCCGTGGCCGCTGTACATCATCATCATCCCGCTCGAGTTCCTCTCGACCTTCATCATCCGTCCCGTGACGCTCACCCTGCGTCTGCTGATGAACATGATCGTCGGGCACCTCATGCTGGTGCTGTTCTTCGCCGCGACGCAGTTCTTCGTCTTCGGGCTCAGCGGATTCTGGACGCTGCTCGGGGCCGGAACGCTCGCCTTCGGCTTCGCCTTCACCCTCTTCGAGATCCTGGTGGCCTTCCTCCAGGCATACGTCTTCACCATCCTGACCGCGGTCTACATCCAGCTCGCTGTCGCTGAAGAGCACTGATCGGGACGGCACCCGCCGCCCACAACGAAAGGAAACATCCGTGGACGCAACTACGGTTCTCGCCCAGGTGACCGGATCTGTCGCGACGATCGGCTACGGCCTCGCCGCCATCGGCCCCGCCATCGGCGTGGGCATCGTCGTCGGCAAGACGATCGAGGGCGTCGCTCGCCAGCCCGAGCTCGCGGGCCGCCTGCAGGTCCTCATGTTCATCGGTATCGCCTTCACCGAGGCGCTCGCCTTCATCGGTATCGCGACCGGCTTCATCTTCGGTTTCTGAGCCCGATCGAACAAAGTAAGGAGACAGGATGCTGAACGCT
This sequence comes from Microbacterium sp. KU4F, assembly GCF_056868075.1. NCBI lineage: Bacteria > Bacillati > Actinomycetota > Actinomycetes > Micrococcales > Microbacteriaceae > Microbacterium > Microbacterium sp. KU4F. The sequence continues at coordinate 3,214,559 of NZ_CP200324.1, forward strand.
CTTGTCGCCCGCGCCGCCGAGGAAGGTGGCGCGGCAGCCCCGAGCCCCCTCATCCCGGCGGTGTACGACATCGTCTGGTCGGCGGTGTGCTTCGTCGTCATCCTGTTCGTCTTCTGGCGCGTCGTGCTTCCTCGGATGCAGGAGCTCCTCGACAAGCGGGCCGCCGCGATCGAGGGCAACATCGCCAAGGCCGACGAGGCGCAGCGCCAGGCCGAGGCCGCGCTCGAGGAGTACACCGCTCAGCTCGCCGAGGCGCGCAAGGAGGCAGGTGAGATCCGTGAGGTCGCCCGTGAGGACGGCAAGAAGATCGTCGCCGAGGCCCGTGAGGCCGCCTCGACCGAGGCCGCCCGTGTGAGCGCCCAGGCGCGCGCGCAGATCGAGGCCGAGCGCCAGACCGCCCTGGTCACGCTGCGTGCCGAGGTCGGCACGCTCGCGCTCGATCTCGCCGGCGGCGTGATCGGCGAGAAGCTGAGCGACGACAAGGCCGCTCAGGGCGTCGTCGACCGCTTCCTCGCAGACCTCGAGGCCTCCGAGAAGGCGACCAAGTAATGGGAAGCGCCACCACGCACGCCCTCGCGGTGACCACCACCGCCCTGGGTGAAGCATCCGGTGTGGATCTCGAGGTCGCGGGGAGCTGTTCCAGGCCGCCCGCGTCCTCGGCTCCTCGCCCGCGCTCGCGGGTGCGGTGTCCGATTCCGCCGCGGCCGCCGACGCGCGCCGCAAGGTCGTCGTGGACGTGTTCGGTCCGAGCTTCTCCTCGGTCGCCGTGCAGCTGCTGGAGACCGTGGTGGTGCAGCGCTGGTCTTCCGCCGACGAGCTCGTCGACGGTGTCGAGGAGCTCGCGGTGCGGGCCGCATCCGTTGCGGCGTCCGACGCGGACCTCGAGGGCGAGCTCTTCGGGTTCTCCCGAACGGTCGCCGAGAATCCCGAGCTCGAACTCGCACTGGGCTCGCGCATGGGCGACAACGCCGCCAAGGGTGCGCTGGTCGAGAAGCTGCTCGACGCACGCGCGAGCGCCGCGACGATGCTGATCGTCTCCGGCCTCGTGCAGCAACCGCGCGAGCGTCGTATCCGCCAGGCGCTCGCCCGTGCCCTGTCATTGGTCGCGGCGCAGCGTGGCCGGGTCGTCGCCACCGTGACGGTGGCGGCGCCGCTCAGCGACGCGCAGAGCGAACGACTGCGCGCCACCCTGTCGGCGCGCTACGGCGCCGATGTGTCGCTGAGCACGGTCATCGACCCGTCGATCGTCGGAGGACTGCGCGTGCAGATCGCCGACGACGTCATCGACGCGAGCGTGTCCGCGCGCCTCGCCGATCTCCGTCAGCGGCTCGCCGGCTGACAAGACTTCCCGCCGCAAGGGCGGAGACTTCGGGGCCGAGGCCCCATGAACCGAAGGAAGACAATGGCAGACATCTCCATCAGCCCCGACGTCATCCGTGACGCCCTGAAGGACTTCGTCGCAGCATACGAGCCGACCGGCGCCGCGACGGCAGAGGTCGGGTCCGTCATCGACGCCGGCGACGGTATCGCACACGTCGAGGGCCTCCCCGGCCTCATGGCCAACGAGCTCGTCGTGTTCGAAGACGGCACCCAGGGCCTCGCGCTGAACCTCGACGAGAAGGAAGCCGGTGTCGTCGTCCTCGGCGACTTCGCCGGCATCGAGGCCGGTCAGCCGGTCACCCGCACCGGTGAGGTCCTCTCCGCGCCCGTCGGCGACGGCTTCCTCGGGCGTGTCGTCGACCCGCTCGGCAACCCGATCGACGGTCTCGGCGCGATCGAGGCCGAAGGCCGTCGCGCTCTCGAGCTGCAGGCGCCGGGCGTCATGCAGCGCAAGAGCGTGCACGAGCCGCTGCAGACCGGCATCAAGGCGATCGACGCCATGATCCCCGTCGGTCGCGGCCAGCGCCAGCTCATCATCGGCGACCGCCAGACCGGTAAGACGGCCATCGCGATCGACACGATCATCAACCAGAAGGCCAACTGGGACTCGGGCGATGTGAACAAGCAGGTGCGTTGCATCTACGTCGCCATCGGTCAGAAGGGCTCGACGATCGCCTCCGTGAAGGGTGCGCTCGAGGACGCCGGAGCGATGGAGTACACGACGATCGTCGCCGCTCCCGCCTCCGACCCCGCCGGATTCAAGTACCTGGCTCCCTACACCGGTTCGGCCATCGGCCAGCACTGGATGTACGGCGGCAAGCACGTCCTGATCATCTTCGACGACCTGTCGAAGCAGGCCGAGGCCTACCGCGCCGTCTCGCTGCTGCTGCGCCGTCCGCCGGGCCGCGAGGCCTACCCGGGTGACGTCTTCTACCTGCACTCGCGTCTGCTGGAGCGTTGCGCCAAGCTGAGCGACGAGCTGGGGGCGGGTTCGATGACGGGTCTGCCCATCATCGAGACGAAGGCCAACGACGTGTCGGCCTACATCCCGACCAACGTGATCTCGATCACCGACGGCCAGATCTTCCTGCAGTCCGACCTGTTCAACGCCAACCAGCGCCCCGCCGTCGACGTGGGTATCTCGGTCTCGCGTGTCGGTGGCGACGCCCAGGTGAAGTCCATCAAGAAGGTCTCGGGCACGTTGAAGCTGGAGCTGGCGCAGTACCGCTCGCTCGAGGCGTTCGCGATGTTCGCCTCCGACCTGGATGCGGCCTCGCGCCGTCAGCTGGAGCGCGGTGCCCGCCTCACCGAGCTGCTGAAGCAGCCGCAGTACTCGCCGTACCCGGTGGAGGAGCAGGTCGTCTCGATCTGGGCCGGCACCAACGGCAAGCTCGATCAGATCGCCGTCGAGGACGTGCTGAAGTTCGAGCGGGAGCTGCTGGACCACCTGCGTCGCAACACGCAGGTCCTCGACACCCTCCGCGACACCAACGTGCTCGACGACGCGACCGTCGCCGAGCTCGAGAAGGTCACTGACGAGTTCATCCTGGAATTCACCTCCGGTGGCGCCAAGGCAATCGGTGCCCCCGGCAGCGAGCAGTTCGCTGCCGCCGAGGTCGAGGACATCAACCAGGAGAAGATCGTCAAGGGCCGTCGCGGCTGACGTACGGAACCGTAAATCATGGGCGCTCAACTCAGGGTCTACAAGCAGAAGATCGCTTCTGCTCAGACGACCAAGAAGATCACGAAGGCGATGGAGCTCATCGCGGCTTCGCGCATTCAGAAGGCGATGACGCGCGTGCGCGCGTCCTCGCCCTTCGCGCAGGCCGTGACGCGGGCCGTGTCGGCCGTCGCGACGTACTCGAACGTCGACCACCCGCTCACGCGTGAGCCCGAGGTGATCCGTCGCTCCGCCGTCGTGATCTTCTCGTCCGACCGCGGATTGGCGGGGGCGTTCAACTCGCAGATCATCCGCGCGGGCCTCGAGCAGGGCGAGCTGCTGCGCAGCGAAGGCCGCGAGCCGGTGTTCTACCTCGTCGGACGCAAGGCGGTCGGATTCTTCCAGTTCCGCAAGCTCGAGGCTGCGGCGGAGTGGACGGGTGACACCGACACGCCGCACTTCTCGACGGCCGAGGAGATCGCGGACACGCTGCTCGAGGCCTTCCGCCGCGGCGGAGAGGCGGGCGGCGTGGACGAGATCCACCTCGTCTACAACCGCTTCGTCAGCATGATGACCCAGAGCCCGGAGACCGTGCGTCTTCTTCCGCTCGAAGTCGTTGAAGCGGCCGAGGAGACATCTTCGTCGGCCGCGGCGGTCTACCCGCTGTACGAGTTCGAGCCGGACGCCGAGGCCGTTCTGGACTCCCTGCTCCCGGTGTACATCCAGAGCCGCGTCTTCAACGCCCTCCTGCAGTCCTCGGCGGCCAAGCACGCCGCCACGCAGAAGGCGATGAAGTCGGCCAGCGACAACGCCGACAAGCTCATCACCGACTACACCCGCCTGCGCAACAACGCGCGTCAGGCCGAGATCACGCAGCAGATCGCCGAGATCGTCGGCGGCGCCGACGCCCTGGCGTCCGGCAAGTAGAAAACGAGGAAGACACCATGACCACCACCGCAACGGCCGATCAGGCGTCCGTCGCCGTCGTCGGGCGCGTCGCGCGCGTGACCGGCCCCGTCGTCGACATCGAGTTCCCTCACGACGCGATCCCTGACATCTACAACGCGCTCAAGACCACGATCACCATCGGCGAGGAGTCGACGGAGATCACGCTCGAGGTCGCCCAGCACCTGGGTGACGACCTCGTTCGCGCCATCGCCCTGAAGCCCACGGACGGCATCGTCCGCGGCCAGGAGGTGCGCAACACCGGCGGCCCGATCACGGTTCCCGTCGGCGACGTCACCAAGGGCAAGGTCTTCAACGTGACCGGCGACGTCCTCAACGCCGCTCCCGGCGAGCAGGTCGAGATCACCGAGCGTTGGGGCATCCACCGTCAGGCGCCGAGCTTCGACCAGCTCGAGTCGAAGACCGAGATGTTCGAGACCGGCATCAAGAGCATCGACCTGCTCACCCCGTACGTCCAGGGTGGAAAGATCGGTCTGTTCGGCGGTGCCGGTGTCGGCAAGACCGTCCTCATCCAGGAGATGATCCAGCGCGTCGCGCAGGACCACGGTGGTGTGTCGGTGTTCGCCGGTGTCGGCGAGCGTACCCGCGAGGGCAACGACCTCATCGGCGAGATGGAGGAGGCGGGCGTCTTCGACAAGACCGCCCTCGTCTTCGGCCAGATGGATGAGCCGCCGGGGACGCGTCTGCGCGTCGCGCTGTCGGCTCTGACGATGGCGGAATACTTCCGCGACGTGCAGAAGCAGGACGTGCTGCTGTTCATCGACAACATCTTCCGCTTCACGCAGGCCGGTTCCGAGGTCTCCACGCTGCTGGGCCGCATGCCCTCGGCCGTGGGTTACCAGCCGAACCTCGCTGACGAGATGGGTGTGCTCCAGGAGCGCATCACGTCGACGCGCGGTCACTCGATCACCTCGCTGCAGGCGATCTACGTCCCCGCCGATGACTACACCGACCCGGCTCCGGCGACCACGTTCGCCCACCTCGATGCCACCACGGAGCTCTCGCGTGAGATCGCATCGAAGGGTCTGTACCCCGCGATCGACCCGCTGACCTCGACCAGCCGCATCCTGGACCCGCGCTACATCGGTGAGGACCACTACCGCGTGGCCACCTCCGTGAAGCAGATCCTGCAGAAGAACAAGGAGCTGCAGGAGATCATCGCGATCCTCGGTGTCGACGAGCTCTCGGAAGAGGACAAGATCGTCGTGTCGCGCGCACGCCGTATCCAGCAGTTCCTCTCGCAGAACACCTACATGGCGAAGAAGTTCACCGGCGTCGAGGGCTCCACGGTTCCGATCAAGGAGACCATCGAGTCGTTCGACGCGATCGTGAAGGGCGAGTTCGACCACGTGGCCGAGCAGGCCTTCTTCAACGTCGGCGGTATCTCCGACGTCGAGGCCAAGTGGGCGCAGATCCAGAAGGAGAACGGCTGATCATGCCGCTCAAGGTGAGTCTGGTCTCCGCGGATGCCGAGGTCTGGTCCGGTGAGGCCGACCTGGTCATCGCGAAGACCATCGAGGGCGAGATCGGTTTCATGACCGGTCACGAACCGGTGCTGGCGATCCTCGCCGAGGGCCAGGTGCGCATCACCGAGCCCGGCGGGAACAAGATCGTCGCGAACGCGCACGATGGTTTCATCTCCGTCGAGCACGACCAGGTGACGATCGTCGCCGGCAACGCGGCACTCGTCTCCTGACCCGCATCCCGTACACACGCCGTCCGCTCCCGCGGGCGGCGTGTGTCGTTCTCCTGGAGTGATCATGCTCGTGCTGCTGCCACCGTCCGAGACCAAGCGCGCCGGTGGTGCGGGGGCACCGTGGAACGCGGCGGAACTGCGGTTGCCGCAGCTGGCGCCGCAACGCGAGGCGGTGGTTTCGGCGCTCGTGGAGCTCTCCGGCGACGAGGAGGCGGCGGCGAAGACTCTCAAGCTGAGCGCGCGCCAGCGTGGAGAGATCGCGGTGAACGCGGCGTTGCGCTCGTCGCCCACGATGCCCGCGGTCGACAGATACACGGGAGTGCTGTTCGACGCGCTCGACGCCTCGTCTCTCGACGCACGGGCGCGGCGGTGGCTGGGAGAGCACGTGCTGATCCATTCGGCCCCGTTCGGTCCGATCGGAGCGCTCGATCCGATCCCGAGCTATCGGCTGGGCGCCGGTGTATCGCTGCCGGGGCTCGCTCCACTGCGCCGCCATTGGGCGGAGGCGGTGACCTCGGCACTGGGTGAGATCTCGGTGCCGTTCATCCTGGACCTGCGCTCGGAGGCCTACGTCGCGCTCGGCCCTGTTCCGCAGGAGGCCGCATCCGCGTACGTTCGCGTCGTCACTGTGGGCGAGGAGGGCGAGGTGCGGGCGCTCAATCACTTCAACAAGCACGCCAAGGGAGCACTCGTGCGTCGACTCGCCCGGGATCGGCCGCGGATCGCAACTCGTGGGGCATTCCTGCGCTGGGCGAAAGAAGCAGGGCTCGCTGTCGCCGACGCGGAGAAAGGCGAACTCCGCCTGGCGGTATGAGGGTTCATCCCCAACTTCATGCAAACCCCCTGTCAGGCAACACTCAGGCTCGCTACGATGTGAGCCGCGGGACGGGTGGTTCCGCGAGGCCACCATGCCTCTGACCCGAGAGGATTCCCCGTGAACCCTTATGCGTACAACTATGACTACGGATATTCCGGCGCTGCGGCGTTCGGCATCTTCTTCGCCATCCTCGGCGTCCTCCTTCTGATCGGCGCCGCCGCGTACGTCGTCTCCTCGATCTTCTACGCGAAGCTCTTCGAGAAGGCCGGCGTCGAGGGCAAGTGGCGCGGCTGGGTCCCCGTGTACCGCGAGATGGTGTTCGTGAAGCTCGGCGACCTGAACCCCTGGTGGCTGCTTGTGCTCTTCGGCATCACCTTCGTTCTGAGCCTCATCCCGTACATCGGCACGTTCTTCGCGCTTCTGCCTTCGCTCGCGTCAACCGTGTACCTCGTCATGGCCGCGTATCGCGTGGGGCAGAAGCTGCAGAAGGAGGGTGCGTGGGTCGTGCTCTACTTCTTCCTCAGCATCGTGTGGCTCGGTATCGTCGCGTTCGACAAGTCGCGCTGGAACCCGCAGATCGCACCGGCGCCGTGGAGCCGTAGCTTCCTCGCGGACAACGTCGTGTGGTCGGGCGTTCCGGTGCAGCCGGGCGCTCCCGCGCCCCAGGGTGCCTACGGTGCTCCCGGCGCCTACCCGCCGCCCGCGGGCTACGCGCAGCCGGGTGCCTACGCGCAGCAGCCGGGGACATACCCGCCGGCCGCCCAGCAGCCCGGTGCATACCCGCCGCCCCCGCAGCAGGGTGGCTACGCCGCTCCCGGTGCGTACCCGCCGCCGGCGGCACCGCAGCCGGGCGCATACCCGCCGCCCGCCTACACCCCGCCGCCCGCCGGTGGCACGCCGGCACCGAGCGACCCGGCCACCCCGCCGGCTCCGCCGGCACCGCCGACGACGCCCGGATCCGATGAGGCCGAGCCCCCGCGCGGCTGATCATCTCATCGAGCGAGCCTCCGTTCCCCGCGAACGGAGGCTCGCCGCATTCGGCCCGCCGGGTCTGATCCGGTGGGCGCAGTCGTTAGGATGTGAGGACCGCGCCGGCACCGGCGTGGCCACACCCCCGATGGAAGGACACCGCGTGCCCGAGGCTGCGACCCGGCGGCGCACTGTGCCGCTGCCGCAGGGATCGATCGAGCTCGCCTGGGCTGCCCTGACGGATGTCGGGCGCCGCCGTGAGGTCAATCAGGACGCTGTGTTCGCCGAGTATCCGCTGTTCGTCGTCGCCGATGGGATGGGCGGGCACATCGGGGGAGAGATCGCGAGCTCCAGCACCGTGAATCGCCTCGAGGCGGTCGTGGGGTCGGGCTCGGTGACCCCGAAGACCATCGAGAAGGCGCTCGCGAAGGCCGTCAAGGACATCGCATCGCACCCCGAAGCCACGGACGACGGCACGGGCACCACCGTGACGGGCGTGTTCCTCGAGCTCACCGGCAGCGAGCCGCACTGGGTGAGTCTGAACATCGGCGACTCGCGCGTGTATCTGCTGCGCGACGACACCCTCGTGCAGATCACGACCGATCACTCGGTGGTGCAAGAGCTGGTCGCGGCCGGCCGGCTCAGCCCCGAGGAAGCCGAGCATCATCCCTACGGAAATGTGATCACGCGCGCCGTGGGTCCCAGTGACAGCGTGCGGCCGGACTACATCCGGCTCGATGTGCTCGACGGCGACCGTTTCGTCGTCTGCTCCGATGGGCTCACCAAGGAGCTCACGGACTACGGCATCCAGCACTTCCTGCGCGAGCACGAGGACCCGGCAGAAGCGGCAGCGGCCATGATGGATGCCGCACTCGAGAACGGCGGGCGCGACAACGTGACCGTGATCGTTCTGAACGTCACGCGCACGGACTGACTCTCCACAGGCGCGCGCTCACCGCGTTGCGTGCACCGTGCAGGACCTGCCGAGTTCGAGCGGGCGACCGCCCCTCGACACTGAGGTGGTGTTCACTCCTCAGCCCGCCGTCAGCCCTGCCGCTGCGTCGTCGGCGCACCTGACGCTGCCGCCACCGGATCCGCCTCGACGCCGCCCGCCGATCCCATGGCTCGCCTCGCTGGCCCCTGTCCTGGGAGCGGTCGTCCTCTGGCAGGTCACGGGTTACGCAGGTGTGCTGTGGTTCGCATTGCTCGGGCCCGTCATCGTCGTCGCGGGGGTGCTGGACGCCTCGCGCGGCGCCCGCCGCGACGCGCGAGAACAGCAACGGACGCGTGCGGATCTCGCCGGCCGCATCCGCGAGGAGGTCGATCGGCGTCACGCCCTGGAACGCTCGGAGGCGTTACGCGCGACGCCCACGCTCGACGGCTATCTCGATGACCCCGGCGAACTGTGGCGGCCGCATCCGTCTCGCAGCGGGATGCTCGTCGTCGGGCGTGGTGACGTCGTCAGCGACGTGAGGGTCAGTGCCGCGGACGACGAGCTCTCACGAGACCTGATCGCGCGCGCCGGGACACTCGCTGACGCGCCCGTGGCCATTCCGCTCGGCGCGGGAATCGCCGTGCGCGGCCCGCGGGTCGCCGCGTCGGCTGTGGCTCGCGCACTCGTGCTCCAGCTGTGCTGTGCTCACCCTCCCGGTGCGCTCGGTGTCGTGGGCGAGGTTGCGGAGGCGTGGACCAGCGCACTGCCACATCACCTCGCGTCCGGCGTTCGGTGTCATCTGGACGTCGACGCAGCGCAGGCGCGGGGCGCCGAGGACGCCGCGGTGCTCGTCGTCGAGCCGCACGAGCCACTCCCGACTCGGTGCGCAGCGGTGCTCACCCTGGAGGACATCGCGCGCGCCCGCCTCGAGTACGCCGGGCGCGCGGTCGATGTCTGCGTCGAGGTGCTCTCGGCTGCTCAGGCCGCGCAGCTCGCGTCGGCACTGGGCGAGCGGTACCGGGAACTGCCCGGCCGGCGCGAGTTGCCCTCAGCGGTCGCCGCAGGCGAGCTCGTGCACGCGACGGCACGCGGCGGTCTTGCGGTGGCGATCGGCGCCGACGGGAACGGGCCGGTCGTCGTCGACCTCGTCGCTGACGGTCCGCACGCCCTCGTGGCCGGGATGACCGGCTCCGGCAAGAGTGAGCTCCTCGTCACGTGGGTCGCGCAGTTGGCGGCGACGCGCAGCACGCGGGAGGTCACGTTCCTGTTGGCGGACTTCAAAGGCGGGACCGCGTTCGATACGCTCGCGGATCTGCCGCACGTCGCGGGCGTGCTGACCGACCTCGACCCGCAAGCGACGCAGCGCGCACTGGAGAGTCTCCGGGCGGAGGTCCGCCACCGCGAACGTGCTCTCGCCGCCGCCGGGGCGCGCGACGTCGCCGACGCCGGCGTCGAGCTGTCGCGCCTCGTCGTGGTCGTCGACGAGTTCGCCGCGCTCCTGGACGCGCACCGTGAGCTCGGAACGCTGTTCTCCGATCTGGCCGCGCGAGGGCGGGCGCTCGGCATCCATCTGATCCTCGGAACGCAACGTGCCGCGGGGGTCGTGCGGGAATCGTTGCTGGCGAACTGTCCGCTCCGCGTCAGCATGCGAGTCGTGGACGACGCCGACAGCCGCTTCGTCATCGGCACCCACGCTGCGGCCGAGATCCCGGGAGACGCCGCATCGCGCGGTACCGCGTTCGTGCGGCGGGCTGGCGACGCCGAGCCGCACGCCCTGCGGGTGGCGCGGACCACTCGGGCGGATGTGGCGAGGATCTGCGCCCATCGCCGCGCCGAGCCCCCGCCGCGGCGCCCCTGGCAACCGCCGCTTCCGGAGCGCTGGCCGCTGTCCGAGGCGCCGGTGAGCGCCGAGCGCCCCGTGATCGGGCTGGTCGACGAACCGGAGAACCAGCGCCAGCGGGCCGCGCGTCTGGAGCAGGACGACGCCGGCATCCTGATCCTCGGTGGGCCTGGCAGCGGGCGGACGACGGCGCTCGCTGTGCTCGCCGTGCAGACCCCCGCCCGGTGGCTTCCCGCTGACCCCGAGGGATTCTGGGACGCGCTGTGCGAGCTCGACGCAGCCGCGGACCCCCTCGTGCTGGTGGACGATCTCGATGCCGCCCTGGCCGGGCTTCCGCCCGACTACGCGGCCGCCGCGCTGGCCATGATCGAGCGATCCTGCCGATCCGCCCGTGTCCAAGGACGGCGCTTCGCGATCTCGACCGGTCGGGTCATGGGCCCGCTCGCACGTATCGCCGACCTCCTTCCGCGGCGGGTGCTCCTGCGGATGCCGAGCAAGATCGACCATCTCGGTGCGGGGGGCGCGCCCGAGCTGTTCGATCCGCAGTCACCGGCCGGGCGCGGCACTCTCGACGGCCGTGTCATCCAGGTCCCGTGGGTCGACGCCCCTCCGCAGGCGACCGTCGCCGAGCCGGCCGCGTACCCGGGAGGCGCGAGACCGGTCGGCGTGGTTGTCCGCGACGGCATGCAGGCGCGACGCGTCGCGGCGGCTCTCGCCACCCGTGGGTTCGACATCGTCGGCATCGCCGACGCCGACCGCGACGCCACGGGCCCGGCGCACGCGATCGTCGCGGACCCCGAACTGTGGCAGCGGTCCTGGCCGGTGCTGCAGAAGGTGCGCTCGCGCGGCGATCTTCTCGTGGATGCGGATTGTGCGACCGAGTATCGGATGCTCACCGGCGATCGCGCATTGCCGCCCTTCTGCGCTCCCGGGCGAGGGCGAGCATGGCTGGTGCGCGAGGGATCCGTCCCGGTGCGTGTGCAGCTGCCGGGAATCGATCCGGTCCGTGCGCGGCGGATCGCTTGACCGCCGATGGATCCGACCCCTAACGTCTGGGCATGACAACCACCCCCATCCACCTGCAGCGCCCGGACGGGAAGGGGCTCGCGGCGGGAACGCTGGGGCTCTGGGGCTCGACCGTCATCGGGCTCGCGTCCACGGCGCCGGTGTATTCGCTCGTGGCGACGCTCGGCTTCGTCGTCCTCGCCGTGGGCGCCCAGGCGCCCATCGCCTTCGTCATCGCCTTCGTTCCCATGCTGTTCATCGCGTTTGCCTACCGCGAGCTGAATCGGGCGGTCCCCGATTGCGGGACGACCTTCACCTGGGGGACCAAAGCGTTCGGCCCCTGGGTGGGCTGGATGGGCGGGTGGGGTGTGGCCGTCGCCGGGATGGTGGTACTGGCCAACCTCGCCCAGATCGCCTCGATCTACTTCTGGGCACTGTTCGGTCTCGAGTTCGAGAACAACGACTGGCGCATCCTGCTGGTCGCCGTCGCGTTCATCGCCGCGATGACCTGGGTGAGTTGGCGTGGCGTCGAGATCGGCGAACGCATCCAGAACATCCTGCTCGCCATCCAGTACCTCGCACTCGCGATCTTCGTCGTCGCGGCGCTCTGGCAGTTCTTCGCAGGCACGGCTCCGAACCCGACCCCGTTCGACATCTCGTGGCTCAATCCCTTCGGATTCGCGGACTGGAGCGGCTTCACCGAGGCGGTGCTGCTGGCCCTGTTCATCTACTGGGGATGGGACACCTGTCTCGCCCTGAACGAGGAGACCAAAGACCCCAAGCGCACGCCAGGCCGCGCCGCGCTGCTCACGACGGTCATCCTGCTCGTGACCTACGTCTCGGTGACGATCGCGGCCATGATGTACGCGGGCCTGGGCGAGGACGGCGTGGGACTGGGCAACGAGAGCAACGCCGACGACTTCTTCCTCGCCATCAAGGACGGACTGCTCGGCCCCTTCGGGTGGGTGCCCGTGATCGCGGTGCTCATCTCGGCCGTATCGTCGACTCAGACCACCATCCTGCCGACGGCGCGCGGCACGCTCGCGATGGGCGTCTACCGGGCGCTTCCCGCACGGTTCAAGGACGTGCATCCGGTCTATCGCACGCCGTCGTTCTCGACGCTGGTGATGGGCGTGGTCGCCGTCGTGTACTACGTGGGGATGTCGCTCATCAGCGACAACATCCTGCAGGACTCGATCCTCTCCCTCGGCCTGGCGATCGCCTTCTACTACGCCATCACCGGATACGCGTGCGTCTGGTACTTCCGCGCAGAGCTCTTCCGCTCGGCGGGGGCGTTCGTGGTCAAGGGACTGCTGCCGCTGCTGGGAGCCCTGATGCTGACCTACGCGTTCATCCAGTCGGCGATCGACATGTGGGACGTCGACTACGGCTACACGGTCCTGTTCGGGATCGGCGGCACCTTCGTCATCGGGATCGGCGCGCTCGCCGTCGGCGTCGTGCTGATGTTCGTGTGGTTCCTCTTCCCGCGCTCGAAGAGGTTCTTCCGGGGCGAGAGCCTCAACCGCGACACCGAGGTCCTCGTCCCGGATGAAGGCGACTATGGACGTTCGGTCGACGGCGGCCTGATCTGAGACAGGAGAACGACATGCGCATCCTCATCATCGGCGCCGGCGGCGTCGGCTCCGCCGCGGCCCGCATCGCCGTCCGTCGTGACTTCTTCGAGGCGGTCGTCATCGCCGACTACGATCCGGCCAGGCCCGAGGCGCTCGTCGCAGAACTCGGCGACCCCCGCTTCAGCGCCGCCCAGGTGGACGCCTCGGATGCGGCATCGGTCGCGACCCTCGTGCGCGAGAGCGGCGCCACGCACGTGCTCAACGCGGTGGACCCCCGCTTCGTGATGCCGATCTTCACGGGCGTCTTCGATGCCGGCGCCACCTACCTCGACATGGCGATGAGCCTGTCGAAGCCGCATCCGGAGAAGCCCTACGAACTGCCGGGTGTGAAGCTCGGCGACGAGCAGTTCGCTGCCGCCGAGAAGTGGCGTGCGGCGGGGCGACTGGCGCTCGTGGGCATCGGGGTCGAGCCCGGGCTGTCGGACGTGTTCGCTCGCTACGCGCAGGACGAACTGTTCGATGAGATCGACGAGCTCGGCGTACGCGACGGTGCGAACCTCGTCGTCGAGGGCTACGACTTCGCCCCCTCGTTCTCCATCTGGACCACGATCGAGGAGTGTCTGAACCCTCCGGTGATCTACGAGAAGGACCGAGGCTGGTACACGACCGCTCCGTTCTCGGAGCCCGAGGTCTTCGACTTCCCCGAGGGGATCGGGCCGGTGGAGTGTGTGAACGTGGAGCACGAGGAGGTCCTCCTCATGCCGCGCTGGACGAATGCGAAGCGCGTCACGTTCAAGTACGGCCTGGGCGACGAGTTCATCCAGGTGTTGCAGGTGCTGCACAAGACGGGACTCGACCGCACCGACCCTGTGACCGTCAAGGGCGTCCGAGTCTCTCCCCGCGACGTCGTGGCGGCGGCGCTTCCCGACCCTGCGACTCTCGGCGACCGCATGACCGGAAAGACCTGCGCGGGAGTGTGGGTGCGCGGCACCGGCAAGGACGGCAGACCACGATCGACCTACCTGTACCACGTGGCGGACAACGAGCAGACCATGCGCCAGGACAACTCGCAGGCCGTCGTCTGGCAGACCGCGATCAATCCGGTCATTGCCCTGGAACTCCTGGCGCGGGGGGACTGGGCGGGGGAGGGAGTGCTCGGCCCGGAGGCGTTCGACGCGAGGCCGTTCCTCGACCTGCTGGCCGAGCCCGCACCCGCGGGCTACGGCTCGCCGTGGGGGATGGTGGAGAAGGAGATCACACCGTCGGACGGATGACGCCGACGATCGCGTCCCCGCCGTGAACGGCGAGGGAGAGGTCGCGGCGCGCCCCATCCGCCTCGGACGTCGCGAGCGCGCCCGCGCGCTCGAGCAGACGCAGCCCCACCGTCGCGGTGGCGCGTGAGGAGCCGTCGAGCATCTTCACCGCCGCCGTGGTCCCGTCCGCGGCCACCATGACGACGAGCCCTTCGGCGCCCGTCTTCGTGAAGATACCGGTGCGCTCGATGATCACGGTGTCCGGGCGGCCCGGGCCATCGATCGTCCACGGGTTCTCCCGGACGGCGCTCATGAGCGTCGCGGCGCTGCGATGCAGGGCGAACGGTGAGCGCTCCGAGGACGTTCCCATGCGATGCAGGGCACGAGCGAGTCCCGTGAGCGTCAACGCCGGCACGGGCGCGCCGCACCCGTCGATCGCTGTCGCGAGCGGACGCTCGCCGGTCAGGCGCTCCACGACCTCGCGGATGTGCTGCTGCAGCGGGTGTGCGGGATCCAGATAGCCGTCGGTGTCCCAGCCGGTCGCGCGGCATGCGAGCAGCATCGCCGCGTGCTTGCCGGAGCAGTTCATCCGGATGCGGGAGCGCGTCGCGTGATCGCGCACCATCTCGTCGCGGGTGGCCGTGTCGGCGGGCCAGGCCGGCGGGCATCCGAGGTCGTCCTCGGTGCAGCCCGCGTCCTCCAGGATGGAGCGCACCACGGCGACGTGCCGCTCGGTTCCCGCGTGGCTGGCGGTGGCGAGGCCGAGCCGCTCACCTTCCAGCCGAGCCCCGGCGGTCACGCACGCGAGGGCCTGCAGCGGCTTGAGGGTGGAGCGCGGCAGCACGGCGGATGCGGGGTCTCCATGGGCGGCGAGCACGGTGCCGTCAGGCGCGAGGACCACCGCGGAGCCGGTGTGGCGGGACTCGACGAACCCGCTGCGTTCCACGACGGCGAGCTCGACGGCGGCGGTGGCGGAGAACGTCTCGGGCATCCTCTCAGCGTAGTCGGCGCCCGCATCCGCCATGGCAGACTGTGCCCATGTCTGGCACTCACCACTACCGCCTGAACGCGCTCTGGACCGGCAACCGCGGCACCGGGACGAGCGGCTACCGCGACTACGACCGCGACGTCACCCTGACGATCGACGGCAAGCCGGAGCTGCGGGGATCCGCCGACAAGCCGTTCCGAGGCGACCCGGAGCGCTGGAACCCCGAGGACATGCTCCTCGCCGCCCTCAGCCAGTGCCATCTGCTGTCGTACCTGCACGCCTGCGTCGTGGCGGGCGTGGTCGTGGTGTCATACGAGGACGCCGCCCAAGGCACGATGGTCGACGACGGCTCGGGGGCGGGGCGCTTCACCGACGTGCTGCTGATGCCTCGCGTGGTCGTGGCCGACGCGGCGATGATCCCGGCCGCCGAGGCCGCGCACGCCACCGCCCACGAGTGGTGCTTCATCGCGAACTCGGTGAACTTCCCCGTGCGCCATCAGGCAGAGGTCTCAGCAGCCCACTGAGTGCCGCGCAACGACAGACGCCCCGCGGGTCGGAACCCGCGGGGCGTCTGTTCGTAGCGAGGATCAGCGCACGTCGTCGTCGACCCAGTCCATGGACTTGGTGACGGCCTTCTTCCACAGGCGCAGCTGACGGTCGCGCTCCTCGGGATCCATGTTCGGCTCCCAGCGCTTGTCCTCCTGCCAGTTGGCGCGGAGGTCGTCGAGGTTGTCCCAGAATCCGACGGCCAGGCCCGCGGCGTACGCGGCGCCCAGAGCCGTGGTCTCGGCGACGACGGGGCGCACGACCGGGACGCCCAGGATGTCGGCCTGGAACTGCATGAGGGCATCGTTCGCGGTCATGCCGCCGTCGACCTTGAGCTCGGTGAGGTCGACGCCGGAGTCGGCGTTGACCGCGTCGAGCACCTCGCGCGACTGGAAGGCCGTCGCCTCGAGGGCGGCCCGGGCGATGTGGCCCTTGTTCACGTATCGGGTCATGCCCACGATCGCACCACGGGCATCCGGGCGCCAGTACGGAGCGAACAGGCCCGAGAAGGCCGGCACGAAGTACACGCCGCCGTTGTCCTCGACGCTCTCGGCGAGCTTCTCGACCTCGGGGGCGGAAGAGATGATGCCGAGCTGGTCGCGCAGCCACTGGATCAGGGAACCGGTGACGGCGATCGAGCCCTCGAGGGCGTAGTGCGCCGGGCCGTCGCCGAGCTTGTAGCCGAGGGTCGTCAGCAGCCCGTTCTTGGAGCGGACGATCTCCTCACCGGTCTGGAAGATCAGGAAGTTGCCGGTGCCGTACGTGTTCTTGCTCTCACCCGGGTCGTATGCCGCCTGACCGAAGGTTGCGGCCTGCTGGTCGCCCAGGATGCCGGCGACCGGGGTCTCCCGCAGCAGCGAGGAGGACTCGGCGGTGCCGTAGACCTCGGAGGAGGAGCGGATCTCCGGCATCATCGAGCGCGGCACGCCGAAGTCGGCGAGGATGTCGTCGCGCCACTGCAGCGTCTCGAGGTCCATGAACAGCGTCCGGCTGGCGTTGGTGACGTCGGTCGCGTGCACGCCGCCCTCGGTACCGCCGGTGAGGTTCCAGAGCACCCACGTGTCGGTCGTGCCGAAGATCAGGTCGCCGGCCTCCGCCTTCTCGCGCGCACCCTCGACGTTCTCGAGGATCCACACGATCTTGGTTCCGGAGAAGTACGTGGCCAGCGGCAGGCCCACGATGTCCTTGTAGCGGTCGGTGTCGCCGTCGGCGAGACGGTCGACGATCGACTGCGTGCGGGTGTCCTGCCAGACAATCGCGTTGTAGACGGGCTTTCCGGTGTTCTTGTCCCAGACCACCGCGGTCTCACGCTGGTTGGTGATGCCGATCGCGGCGATGTCGTGGCGGGTGATGTCGGCGCGGCTCAGGGCGAGGCCGATGACCTCCTGGGTGTTGCGCCAGATCTCGGCGGGGTCGTGCTCGACCCAGCCCGCCCTCGGGAAGATCTGCTCGTGCTCCTTCTGCCCGACGGAGATCACGCTTCCCTTGCGGTCGAAGATCATCGCGCGCGTCGAGGTGGTTCCCTGGTCGATGGCGAGGACGTAGTCAGCCATTGGATGGACTTCCTTGTCTGTTGGTTCGGATGGTGGGGAGGGTGGGGGCGCACGGCTGCGCCGCCCACCCGGGAGTGGGACGGATCAGGCCGCGACGAAGCCCAGCAGGAGCGGGGCGAGCAGGCCGGCGAGCGTGCCACCGATGAGCGGGCCGACGACCGGCACCCACGAGTACGACCAGTCGCTGGAGCCCTTGCCCTTGATGGGCAGGATGGCGTGGGCGATGCGCGGGCCGAGGTCGCGGGCAGGGTTGATCGCGTATCCGGTCGGGCCACCGAGCGAGGCGCCGATGCCGACCACGAGCAGGGCCACCGGCACGGCGGCGAGGCCGCCGAGGCCACCGGGGACGCCGATGTCGGCGACACCGTAGTCACGGAATCCGAAGATGACGAACACGAGCACGAAGGTCGCGATGATCTCCGTCATGAGGTTCCAGCCGTACGAGCGGATCGCCGGGCCCGTGGAGAAGACCCCGAGCTTGTTCGCAGGGTCGGGCTCGTCGTCGAAGTGCTGCTTGTAGGCGACCCAGCACAGGACGGCGCCGATGATCGCACCCAGCATCTGGGCGAGCACCGCGATCGCGAACTGCACACCGCTGATGTCGCCGTGCACGAGAAGACCGATGGACACGGCCGGGTTCAGCTGTGCACCGGAGTATGCCGAGACGATGACGCCGGCGAAGACCGCGAGGCCCCAGCCCCAGTTGACGAGGAGGAATCCGCCGCCGTTGCCCTTCGTCTTCGCCAGAGCGACGTTCGCCACCACACCGCAACCGAGCAACAGCAGCATCGCGGTTCCCACGGTTTCGGAGAGGAAGTACAAACCGAGATTGACTTCGTTCATGTCTTCATTGACCTTTCAGTGATGCCCGCCTGTCGCCCTTCGTGCGGCGGGATATCGGGTTGCTCTGAAACTAGAGCCGGTGTGCGGGCGCGCACCAGAGGACGCGCCCGCACGTTCTCTCAGGAAGCGAGGCGTCCGCCCTCCGCGAGGTCGATACGGTGGTCCTCCCGAAGAACCTGGGTGGCGTGAGCGACCTCTTCGCTCACGCGGGTCTCGTCCCACCCGAGCGGCTCGGCGATCGCCTCGGCGGCCTCCTGGAGTGTGGCCGCGCTCAGCCCGCCCACGAACGCGATGTCCGTGCGGCGCAGCAGCAGGTCGATGAGGTGCACGACCTGCTCGGTGCGTGCGAGGTACGCGAGCTCCTCGCGGAAGTAGCCGTGCGCGTGCTCGAGTTCAGTCGGCTGCGCGGGGAGGTCGGCGAGGACGGCCTCTGCGCGCGTGCCGTAGCGGTCCAGCAGACTGAGCACGAGCGATGCCGAGTGACGTCCGCTACGCTCGGCGACCCACGCGCGGCGGGCCTCCGGGGTCATCGGGTAGCCCTTGCCACCGCCGATCGCCAGGCCCTGCGTGCTCACGCGGTGCGTCCGGCCGAGCTTCTCGAGTGCACGGGTGCTGAGGTGCTCCGCCAGGGCGCGGAAGGTGGTCCACTTGCCGCCGACCAGGCTGAGGGTCGGGGTCTTGCCCAGCGTGCCGTCGACGATCCGGTAGTCGCGGGAGACGAAACCGGGAGCCGTGTCGTCGTGACGCGGCAGCGGGCGGATGCCGGAGAAGGTGTAGACGATCTGAGACCGGTTGACCTCGATCGTCGGGAAAACATGGCGCACGAGATCGAAGAAGTACTGGATCTCGTCGTCGGTGCAGGTGACCTTCTTGGAGGGGTCGGCGTCGATGTCGGTGGTGCCGACGAGCACGCGGCCCTTGAGGGGGTAGATCAGCACGATGCGCCCGTCCGAGTGCTCGAAGAAGATCTCCCGGCCGCGCGTGGCCGCAAGCAGCTCCGGATTGTCGAGCACGATGTGCGAGCCCTTCGTGCCGCCCATGTAGCGGGTCGGGGTGCCGAGTGCCGCGTTGGTCAGGTCGGTCCACGGCCCCGACGTGTTCAGGACGACCTTCGCCGCCACGGTGAACTCGGTGCCGGTGACCTCGTCGCGCAGCAGGACTCCGCTCTCGTCAGCGCCGATCGCCGTGACGTAGTTCGCGGCCAATGCGGAGCCGTCCTCGAGCCCGTCCGAGAGCACATCCAGCGCGAGTCGCTCGGGGTCGTGCATGGAAGCGTCGTAGTACGTCGCCGTGTAGGCGAGCCCCTCGTTCATCTTGGGGAAGTCGGCGAGCGACTTCTTCTTGCCCACGAACCGGTGCCGCGGGACGGAGCCGCCGTCGCGCGAGAAGGTGTCGTAGATCACGAGGCCGATCTTGATCAGCAGCGCGCCGCGCTCGTTGGGCTTGCCGCGTCCGTGTGTGACCAGCAGCCGGAAAGGCGCAGACAGGATCCCCGAGAACGTCTTGAAGATCGGGATCGTCGTCGGCAGCGGCCGGACGTAGTGCGGGGCCGTCTTCAGGAGCGCGTTGCGTTCGGTGACCGCCTCTTTCACGAGGCGGAACTCGCCGTTCTCGAGGTAGCGCACGCCGCCGTGCACCATGTGGCTGGATGCGCTCGACGCGCCGGAGACGAAGTCCCCGCGCTCGACCAGGGCAGCCTTGACGCCCTGGAGCGAGAGGTCGCGGAGCGTGGCGATGCCGTTGATCCCGCCGCCCACGATGAGAACGTCGAGATCCTGAGCATCGCGGATCTGTGCGACCTGCGGCCGCAGCGAGGGGGAGAGCGACATGTCGTCGTCGACCTTTCGTATCGATGGAACCCTCGCAGGTTGCATGGAAGTGGGACATCGTCGCAAGTTCTCTGCACAAACGTGCAGAATGGTGTAACGGGCGAAGGGATGATCATGGCGGAGGCCGGGTCGATGAAGGTGCGCGACGCGTTGCGCGCGGCACAGCTGTACTACCTGCAAGACCTCACGATGGAGGCGATCGCGCGCGAGATGCACACCTCGCGCTCCTCGGTCTCCCGTCTGATCTCCCATGCCCGCGACACGGGCCTGGTGTCGATCTCGGTCCACTCTCCGCTCGCGGCGCGCAGCCAGATCGAGGAACGGTTGGCGGAGCGGTTCGGCATCACGGTGCACATCGTCCCCACCACGAGTCACATCGGCGAGGCCGAGCGTCTGGACCGCACCGCGTTGTCGGCGGCGCGCATCCTCAGCGAGCACGTCGACTCTTCGATGACGGTCGGCATCGCCTGGGGCTCGACGCTCTCGGCGATCGCCCGACACCTGCCGACCAAGCGCACCCACGACACGCACGTGGTGCAGATGAACGGCGCGGCGAACGGGCACACCTTCGGTGTCCCGTACGCGGGCGAGATCCTGTCGAGATTCGGTGCGGCCTGGTCGGCCTCCGTGCACCATTTCCCGGTGCCTGCGCTGTTCGACGAGGCGGCCACGAAGGAGGCGATGTGGCGTGAGCGATCGGTGCGCGCTGTGCTGCAGATGCAGCGTCGCGTCGGCCTGTTCGTGTTCGGCCTCGGATCGCCCCGCGCCGCCGTCCCCTCGCACGTGTACTCCGGCGACTACTTCGACCAGCGTGATCTGGCGCTGATCGAGCAGGAGGGCGTCGTCGGCGACTGCGCGACGATGTTCTACCGCATCGACGGATCCTCCGACATCCCGTCGCTGAACCTCCGCTCCAGCGGCCCCGACCTTGACGACGTCCGCCGCATCCCGCGACGCTTCTGCGTCATGTCGGGTCTATCGAAGATCGACGCGCTGCAGGGCGCCTTGGCCGCGGGGCTCATCACCGACCTCGTGCTCGAGGAGACCGTCGCCCGGCGGCTCATGAGCCTTTCGCGCATGAACCCCCGGGCGTCTCAGAGCTCCCCGAAGCCGTCTTCGACGAGGGCGCGCAGCGCGTCGATCGCCGGCTGAGCCTCGCGCCCCCGCGCGCGCACTCGGACGCGCGCTCCGCGCCCGATGCCCAGGGCGATGAGCGCGAGCAGGCTCGCCGCGGAGACCGGGCCCGAACCCGCGTCGATGTTCTCGATCTCCACCAGGGCGTCGAACTTCGCCGCCGTCTTCACGAACGTGGCCGCAGGCCGCGCGTGCAGTCCCGAGGGATTGACGACGACCGCCTCGAACGACGCCTCGTCACCGCCGGACGCCGGCTCTGGCGCAGGAACAGGCGGCTCCGGCGCCGACTCGTCGGGACCAGGCTCCGCCCCCAGGTGGCGTGCCTTCTGCGCATAGGCGCTGCCGAGCTCGGCGTGGATGCTCGTCCAGTCGGCTCCCGTCGCCGCGAGCACGACGGCCGCCACGAGTCCTTCCACGAAGGGTGCAGAACTGAGATGCACGCGGTCGGGGTTCTCGACGAACTCGAGCGCCATCTCGGCGCTCAACACGGCGGAGCCGAGATCCATCAGCACGACGACGTCCTCGGCCGCGTCGAGCCGGTCGACGGATGCGGCGATGGCCGCCGCATCCGTGCCGAATCCGCCGTCCGCGGAGCCCGCGGCTACCTCGATCGGGGGCAGCGTCCCGGCCACCATCTGGGTGGCGAGGGCCACGGCGGCCTCGGCGAGCGGGCGGCTGTGGGAGACCACGACAAAGCCGATCATGCGGCCGTCACCGCATCCCGCAGCGTCGTGAACAGCAGCGCCGTGGATGTCGCCCCCGGATCCTGATGACCGGCGCTGCGTTCGCCGAGATAGCTTGCGCGGCCCTTGCGTGCCACGAGCGGGATGGTGGCGTCACGGCCGGCGTCGGCCGCGTCGGCCGCGGCGGATGCGGCAGACGCGAGGTCGGAGCCCGCGGACACCGCCTCCTCCCAGGCGTCGACGGCAGGAAGCATCGCATCCAGCATCGTCTTGTCGCCCGGCTCGGCCTTGCCTCGGGCACGCACGCCCTCCGCGCCGGCACGCAGCGCGGATCCGAGGGCTGCGGCGTCGAGCTTCGCGGTGGCGCCCGCCGCCACCCCGAGACGTAGGAAGAACGTGCCGTACAGCGGCCCGCTCGCCCCACCGACCGTCGACACGAGGGTCATTCCGACGGTCTTGAACAGCGCCGCCGCATCCGCCGGCGGCGTCGCCTGCACCGCCGCCACGACGGCCTCCATGCCGCGTGCCATGTTGGAGCCGTGGTCGGCGTCGCCGATGACGGAGTCGAGCTCGGTGAGCTCGGCCTGGTGCTGCACGATCTGGTCACGGAATCCGGAGATCCAGGCGCCCAGCGTCTCGCGGGTGGCTGCGGTCATCGCGCTCTCACGCTCCCCAGCGCAGACCCGGCGTGACGACGGGGGCGTCCCAGAGGCGAACGAACTCGTCGTCGGCCCGCACGACGGTCAGCGACGCGCCGGCCATGTCGAGACTCGTGATGTAGTCGCCGACGAGCACGCGGCGAACGTCGAAGCCCGCCTCGGTCAGCAGCGGCGCGATCTCGCCGTACAGGAGGTACTGCTCGATCAGGGGAGTGGCCCCGAGCCCCGACAGCAGCACGATGGCGTCGCCGCGCGCCTCGCCGAAGTCGTGCACGATCGGGTCGACGAGCATGCGGGCGATCTCGTGCGCGCTGGCGAGGGGGACACGTGAGCGTCCCGGCTCGCCGTGGATGCCGACACCTACCTCCATCTCGCCCTCCGGGAGGTCGAAGGTCGGCTTGCCCGCCGCGGGCACGGTGCAGCTGGTCAAGGCGACGCCCATGGAACGCCCGCTCTCGCTGACGCGGGTGGCGAGGGCGGCGAGGGCGTCGAGCTCCAGGCCCTCCTCGGCGGCCGCGCCCACGATCTTCTCGAGCACCACCGTCGTGCCCACGCCCCGGCGTCCCGCCGTCCAGGTGGAGTCCTGCACGGCGACATCGTCGGCGACGACGACGGATTCGACGCGCACGCCCTCGGCGGCGGCGAGCTCGGCCGCCATCTCGAAGTTGAGGACGTCGCCGGTGTAGTTCTTGACGATGTGCAGCACACCGGCGCCCGAGTCCGCGCCGACGGTGGCCGCGAGGATCTGGTCGGGCGTCGGGGAGGTGAACACCTCGCCCGCGCAGGCGGCGTCGAGCATCCCGGTGCCCACGAACCCGCCGTGCATGGGCTCGTGGCCGGAGCCGCCGCCGGAGACCAGCGCGACCTTGCCGGGGCGTGTCGCCTCGGCGCGGAAGATGACGCGGTTGGTGGAATCGACGCGCAGTTCGGGATGTGCGAGTCGGATGCCGGTCAGAGCATCGGAGAGTACTTGGGCCGGGTCATTGATGAACTTCTTCACGGATGCCTCCTCATTGTGGCTTCGCAGACGCTCCGAATCTCCACCCGGTGGGGTCGAGCGTCAAGTACCGAAAGCCGTGAATGAGAAAGTGTGCCGTCAGAGACGCTCGTGAGGCAGGACCCGCTTGATGCGTTCGATTGCGCCATGCGCGGGCACCTCGTTGTATGTGCCGGCCAGTTCCTGCTCCGAAAGGGAGTGGATCGCCGCCATGAGCTCGTCGGTCGCCGCGCGGCGTGCTCGTCCGGAGCTGGCGGGACCGTGGGCGGAGAGATCGAGCGGCTCGCCGAAACGGATCGTGACGCGCGGCTTCGTGCGGGGGAACTTCGCCCCTACGGGCATCGCTTCGTTCGTGCCGATGAGGCCGACCGGCACCACGGGTGCCCCGGTCTGGAGAGCGAGGAAGGCGACGCCGGTGCGCCCCTTGTAGAGCCTGCCGTCGAGTGAGCGGGTGCCCTCGGGGTACAGCGCGATGGCCTTGCCGGCTTCCAGCATCCGCTTCTGCTGGTCGAGTGCGTCCAGTGCGGCCTGGCCCGCGCCGCGCTCGACGGGGTTCGCACCGAGTCCGAGGAAGATCTGCCGCGACAACCAGCCCTTGAGTCCGGGGCCGTCGAAGTAGCTCGACTTCGCGAGGAACTGTACCGGGCGGGGCGCTGCCATGGGAATGGCGAAGGAGTCGATGAACGAGAGGTGGTTCGCGGCGAAGATGACCGGTCCCGTGCGCGGCACGTTCTGGCGCCCCTCGATGCGTGGCCGGTAGGCGACGCGTGCCAGGGGAGCCAGTACCCGGCGCCCGAGGAAGTAGGCGAAGCCGACATCCGTGACCGGCTTGGATTCGGATGCGCGCGGATCGGGGACGTTCTCCGCGTCGCGGCTCTGCGCATCTGTCACCGTAAGAGGCTACTGCGGATTCCATTCCCTCCGGCGCATGAGGCCTCGTCGGGCCCTCTCAGCGGGGGCA
Organism: Microbacterium sp. KU4F; assembly: GCF_056868075.1. Classification (NCBI taxonomy): domain Bacteria; kingdom Bacillati; phylum Actinomycetota; class Actinomycetes; order Micrococcales; family Microbacteriaceae; genus Microbacterium; species Microbacterium sp. KU4F. The sequence continues at coordinate 3,238,846 of NZ_CP200324.1, forward strand.
TGGGCGGATGCGGGATGATGGGTGGGCCCCGCACCGATTCATGGAGGTTCCCGTGCGCCGTCCGCTCTACATCCTGTCCGCGCTCGCGGTCAGCGCCCTCGCGCTCGCCGGATGCTCCGCCGCATCCTCACCCGACGCGACCTCCACGCCCGCCGCGAGCGCGGCAGCCGATCTCTGCGCGGACGTCGCCTCGTCGGGCTCCGCCTCCGACGCGGTCACCGTGTCGGGCGAGTTCGGTCAGGTGCCGACCGCGACCTTCACCGCTCCGTTAGACATCTCCGACGTCGAGCGCACCGTGGTCACCGAGGGCACCGGCACTCCCATCGCCGCGGGCGACTACGTGTCGTACGCGCTCTCGGCTTTCGACGCCGCCACGGGGCAGCTGCAGGGATCCGTCGGCTACGACGGGACGCCCGTGCAGCCGCAGCCGGTCGCCGCGGAGAGCGTGCTCGGCAAGGTCCTGGGCTGCGCCACCCCCGGAACCCGGGTCGTCGCGACCCTCCCGGCCAGCAGCAACAGTGCCGCCCAGGTCTTCGTCGTGGATCTCCTGTCCTCGACGCCCGAGGCGCAGTGGTGCCAGGCCGAGCCGTTCGCGGGCGCGGCGCCCACCGTGACCTTCACCGACGACAAGCCCACCATCACCATTCCGGCATCCGCCCCGGAGGACGGCGTGCGCGTCGACGTGCTCACGCAGGGCGACGGCGACACCGTCGGCGCCGGCGACACGGTCGAGGTCAACTACGCGGGTGTGAAGTGGTCGGATGGCTCGACGTTCGACTCGAGCTACGACCGCGGTCAGACCGCGAGCTTCTCCACCGATGGCGTGGTCGTCGGCTTCAAGCGAGCGCTGGAAGGGCAGAAGGTCGGCTCGCAGGTGCTGGTGTCCATGTCGCCGGCGTGCGGCTACGGCGAGGCGGGGTCGTCACAGCAGCAGCTCGCAGGCGAGACGCTCGTCTTCGTCATCGACATCGTCTCCACCAAGCCGACCGAGGGCTGATCCCGTGCGGCGCGTCGTCGTCCTCGGCTCCACCGGGTCGATCGGCACCCAGGCGCTGGAGGTGATCCGCAACAACCCGGATCGCTTCCGCGTCGTGGGCCTGGCTGCGGGCACGGATGCAGCGGGACTCGCGGCCCAGGCAGCCGAGTTCGGCGTCGCCGACACGGCACTCGGGGCCGTCGAGGCGGAGGCGCTCGTCCGAGACGTCGCCGCCGATGTCGTCCTCAATGGCATCACGGGCTCCGTCGGGCTCGGTCCGACCCTCGCCGCCCTCGAGGAGGGACGCACACTCGCGATCGCGAACAAGGAGTCGCTCATTGTCGGCGGTGAGCTGGTGACCGCCCTCGCCGCGCCGGGCCAGATCGTGCCGGTGGACTCCGAACACTCGGCGATCGCGCAGGCGCTGCGGTCGGGAGAGCACTCCGAGGTGCGCCGACTCGTGCTCACCGCATCCGGAGGCCCGTTCCGAGGACGCACGCGCGAGCAGCTCGCCACGGCGACGCCGGCTGAGGCTCTCGCGCACCCGACGTGGGACATGGGACGCGTGGTGACGACCAACTCGGCGACGCTCGTGAACAAGGGGCTCGAGGTCATCGAGGCGCATCTGCTCTTCGGTGTCGGCTACGCCGACATCGACGTCGTCGTGCATCCCCAGTCGATCGTGCACTCGATGGTGGAGTTCGTGGACGGGTCCACCATCGCCCAGGCGTCGCCGCCGGACATGCGCCTGCCGATCTCGCTGGGCCTGGACTGGCCGCACCGAGTGGCTGGTGTCGGCGCACCGCTCGACTTCATCCGCGCGTCGACGTGGACCTTCGAGCCGCTCGATGAGGAGGCCTTCCCTGCGGTCGCGCTCGCCAAGAGCGTGGGGGAGGCCGGGCGCACGTATCCCGCGGTGTTCAACGCGGCCAACGAGCAGGCCGTCGATGCGTTCCACGACGGAAGGATCGGGTTCCTCGACATCCTCGACGTCGTCCGCCGCGTCGTCGACACGCACGAGGCCCCCGCGGCCCTGAGTCGCGAGGGCCTGGCCGATGCCGAGAAGCTGGGCGCGCCGTGCCGCGGATGCGGCCGTCGCAGCGGCGGGTCAGTAGACCGTCAGCCCTTCCGCGGCGAACTGCCCGCGCACCCGGTCGATGAGCTCCTTCTCCGGTGCGGGAGTGTCTTCGAGGGGGTAGGTGCGCCCCAGCTCGTGCCACTTGTCGCGACCCATCTGGTGGAACGGCAGGACCTCGACGCGCGTGACGGTGCCCGGGGTGATCTCATTCAGGGATGCGGCGTAGCGGGCGACGGTGGCGACATTGTCGACGTCGTCGGTGAGACCCGGGACGAGGACGAACCGCACCCATACCTCGACATCGCCGCGCCGCGCCAGGCGCTCGCCGAACTCGAGGGTCGGCTCGAGCTCCCGACCCGTGACACGGCGGTAAGTGTCGGGGTCACCGGACTTCACGTCCAGCAGGACCAGGTCGGTGTCGGCGAGCAGCTCGTCGGATGCGTGCGCTCCCAGGTAGCCGGACGTGTCGAGCGCCGTGTGGATCCCCATCTCCTTGGCACCGCGGATCAGCCGGGCGGCGAACGCGGGCTGCATGAGCACCTCGCCTCCGGAGATCGTGAGACCGCCGCCGGTGGCGCGGAAGACGCCGAGGTAGCGGCGGAGGCGTTCGAGCACCGCATCCGCCGTCACCGGGACGCCGTCCTTCATGGCGAACGTGTCCGGGTTCTGGCAGTACAGGCACCGCAGCGGACAGCCGTTGAGGAACAGGGTCAGGCGGGTTCCGGGGCCGTCGACCGCGGTCACCAGCTCCCAGGAGTGCACGGATCCGAGCTCACCGGAGCGCATGGCGGCCAGCCGGCCGGCGCGGTCGATGTCGGCGACCTCGAGGCCGTGGAGGCCGGCGCCACCGCGACGGGTGGTGCCAGCCTCCTCTCCTGGAGCATCGAGGCGCACCGCGTCCCGGGGGAGCGGGGTGCCCAGCTGCACGGTCATGACCGTCTCACATTCCCCCGTGGAACGTGCGCGACAGCACGTCGAGCTGCTGCTCACGCGTCAGTCGCACGAAGTTCACGGCGTAGCCGGACACGCGGATCGTCAGTTGCGGGTACGCCTCGGGGTTCTCCATGGCGTCCAGCAGGGTCTCGCGGTTCAGCACGTTGACGTTCATGTGGTAGCCGTTGGAGCTGAAGTACGCGTCCAAGAGGCCCGCCAGGTTGTGGGCACGCTCGTCGGCGGTGCGGCCGAGGCCGGCAGGCACGATCGTGTTGGTCAGCGAGATCCCGTCCTGGGCCTCCGTGTACGGCACCTTCGCGACCGAGAGTGCCGAGGCCAGCATCCCGTGGGTGTCGCGTCCGTTCATCGGGTTGGCGCCCGGTGCGAACGGCTCGCCGGCGCGGCGTCCGTCGGGGGTGTTGCCCGTGGCCTTGCCGTAGACCACGTTCGAGGTGATCGTGAGCACGGACTGCGTCGGCAGCGCGTTGCGGTACATCGGGTGACGGCGAAGCTTCGCCATGAACCGCTCGACGAGCTCCACGGCGATCGCGTCCGCGCGGTCGTCGTCGTTGCCGTAGGCGGGGAAGACCCCCTCGGTGCGGTAGTCGACGACGATGCCGCGCTCGTCGCGGATCGGGGTGACGGTCGCGTACTTGATGGCGGAGAGGGAGTCGGCGGCGACAGAGAGCCCGGCGATGCCGAAGGCCATCGTGCGCAGCACGTCCTTGTCGTGCAGCGCCATCTCGAGACGCTCGTACGCGTACTTGTCGTGCGACCAGTGGATGCAGTTCAGGGCCTCCACGTAGGTCGCGGCGAGCCAGTCCATCATCCGGTCGAAGCGAGCGTCGACGTCGGCGTAGTCGAGGGGACCGTCGCCGACGGGCGTCTCCTCGGGCGCGATCTGCTCGCCGGTGACCTCGTCGCGTCCGCCGTTGATGGCGTACAGCAGGGTCTTGGCGAGGTTCACGCGGGCGCCGAAGAACTGCATCTGCTTGCCGACGCGCATCGGGGACACACAGCAGGCGATGGCCGCGTCGTCGCCCCACTGGGCGCGGATGAGGTCATCCGACTCGTACTGGACGGCCGACGTGTCGATCGAGACCTGCGCGCAGAAGTTCTTGAAGCCCTCCGGGAGCTGCTCGCTCCAGAACACGGTCATGTTCGGCTCGGGTGCGGGACCCAGGTTGTACAGCGTCTGCAGGTAGCGGAAGGAGGTGCGCGTCACCAGCGGTCGGCCGTCCTCGCCGACGCCGCCGATCGTCTCGGTGACCCAGGTCGGGTCGCCGGAGAACAGCTGGTCGTATTCGGGGGTGCGCAGGAATCGCACGATCCGCAGCTTGATCACGAAGTCGTCGACGATCTCCTGCGCTTCGCTCTCGGTGAGCACTCCCCGCTCGAGGTCGCGCTGGACGTACACGTCGAGGAACGTCGAGGTGCGACCGAGCGACATCGCGGCACCGTTCTGCTCCTTCACCGAACCGAGGTAGGCGAAGTAGAGCCACTGGACGGCCTCGCGGGCGGTCGTGGCGGGACCGGAGATGTCGTAGCCGTAAGAGGCGGCCATCTGCTTCAGCTCGCCCAGGGCGCGGATCTGCTCGGCGTGCTCCTCGCGGGCGCGGACGATGTCCTCCGAGAACGGGGTCGTGTCGAGGCCCAGCTTGTCGAGCTTCTTCGCGGCGATGAGGGCGTCCACGCCGTAGAGCGCGACGCGGCGGTAGTCGCCGATGATGCGGCCGCGGCCGTAGGCGTCGGGCAGGCCGGTGATGATGTGCGACCGGCGCGCAGCGCGCACCGAGGGGGAGTACACGTCGAAGACGCCCTCGTTGTGCGTCTTGCGGTACTGCGTGTAGATCGCCTTCAGGGTCTCGTCGACCTCGTAACCGTAGGTCTTGAGGGCGCCCTCGACCATCCGCCATCCGCCGTTGGGCATGATCGCCCGCTTGAGCGGCGCGTCGGTCTGCAGCCCCACGATGAGCTCGTCGTCCTTGGCGATGTAGCCGGGCTGGTGGGCCGTGATCGCGGCGGGCGTGTAGGGGTCGATGTCGTAGACGCCGCGCTCGCGCTCCTCGGGGAACATGGCGGCGAGCGTGTTCCACACCCGCGTCGTGCGCTCGGTGGGTCCCGCGAGGAACGAGCCGTCGCCGGTGTACGGGGTGTAGTTGCGCTGGATGAAGTCGCGCACGTCGACGCCGTCCTGCCACGGGCCGGCCGTGAAGCCGTCCCAGGCCTGGGGCTGGGCGTCCTGCGCGTCGCGGGATACTCCTGCGGGGGTGACGATGCTCATGATGTCGCTTCCTTGTCCTCGTGGGGCTGGTCGCGTCGGGGTGGTGCTCGTCGTCGGGCGCCCGCCCGGCGGGCCTGTTGTCACGCTAGACCCGGGCTGCAGCGGCGTTCCGAGCGTGCACGCCGTGAATAATCACAGAGGTCAGACCACTTAATTCGTTGTGTGGGAACAACAAGGTGCTCGCAACGCCAGGGACCAAGGTCCCACGTGCGATCGAGGCCGCCGTCGGGAGGCGGATGCGGGTTCAGTCCTCGTAAGGAACGGGCCAGCGCGGCTCGGGAACGGGCCATCCGGCGTCGCGCAGTGCGCGGCGGGCGAGTTCGCGAGCGGAGTACGGCGTGCGCTGCCCGCGGATATCACGGTAATCCTGGTGGCCGGGTCCGGCCCAGAGGATCGCGTCGCCCTCGCCGACCAGGGCCACGGCCTCGACGATCGCGCGCTCGGGCGGCGAGAACTCGTGGATCTCCGCATCGGGTCGGGCGCGTCGAGCCCCCTCGATCAGGGTCGCGCGGATCGAAGTCGGTTCCTCGAAACGAGGATGGTGGTCGGTGATGACGAGGATGTCGCTGCCCTCGACGCCGGTGCGCCCCATGTCGTGACGCTTGGTCGTGTCGCGATCGCCGTCGGCGCCGAACAGCATGAGCACACGGCCGGGGGTGACACGGCGGACCGCGGCCAGGGTCTTCTCGAAGGCGTCGGGCGAATGCCCGAAGTCCACGTACACGGCGGGTCCCGCATCGCCCGAGACCCGCTCGGTGCGACCCGGCAGGTAGGCATCGATGCGCGAGCCGTCCAGCGTGTCCACGAGCCGCTGCCACGGATAGCCGCCTTCGTACATCATGACGATGGCGAGCGCCGCGTTGGCGGCCATGTGGCGACCGATCACCGGCACCACGGTCTCGAGGCGTTCGCCGTCGGGGCCGTGGAGCGCGAACCGGGTGCCCTCCTGGCGCTCGTCGATGATCTCGACCCGCCATTCGGCGGTGGCGGCGAGCTGGGCGTCGGCAGCGATGTCGGGCGTCGCGATGGTCGTGAACGGGATCTCGCACCGCGCCACGACGTCGGCCGCTGCGGCCGAGTCGAGCGAGATGACGGCACGGCGGGCGCGGTCGGGGCGAAACAGCGGGAGCTTCGCCTCGAGGTACTCCTGCATGTCCGCGTAGTCGTCGAGGTGGTCGTGGGTGAGGTTCGTGAAGGCAGCGACGTCGAAGACGATCCCGTCGACGCGGTGACGGCTCAGCGCCTGCGCGCTCACCTCGACCGCGACCGCCTCGACGCCCCGCTCGCGCATGAGAGCGAGGAGAGCGTGGAACTCGGATGCCTCGGGCGTGGTCAGGCGCGACACGATCACCTGGCCGGCGATGTGACGTTCGGCGGTCGAGGAGAGCCCGGTCACGACGCCGAGCTGCGAGAGCATGCCCTCGAGGAGGTGGGACACGCTCGTCTTGCCGTTCGTGCCCGTCGTGGCGAACAGCAGGGGGAGCTCGTCATCGATGCCCGTGCCGTAGACCCACGCGGAGAGCTCGCCCATCCGCGCCCGCGGGTTCTCGAGGACGAGCACCGGGACGGGGGATGCGCCGATGAGCTCGGCGCCCGCCGCATCCGTGATGATCGCGACGGCGCCGCGCTCGATCGCCTGAGCAGCGAACTCCGCGCCGTGGCGATTCACGCCCCGGAGTGCCACGAATGCCTCGCCCGGGCGGAGGTCCGCCGTCGCGAGTGTGATGCCGTGCAGCTCGACCCCCTGGGCGTCGCCGCGTACCTCGGCCCTGAAGCGGATCGCGAGATCGCCCAGCGCCCGCGTCGGAGGGTTCTCTGGGCGCAGGACCGGGGGCAGATTCGCGGGCGATGACATGGCCCTCCATTCAATCAGACGCGATCCGTGCCCGTGGCTCGCCGTGGGGTGCACGGCTCACTCAAAGCCGTCGCCGCTACGGTGGTTCGGTGACGATCCTCGCCTTCGTGATCGGTGTCGTGGTGCTTGTCGTCGGCCTCGCCGTCTCGATCGCCCTCCACGAAATCGGCCATCTCCTGCCCGCCAAGGCGTTCGGCGTGCGCGTCGGGCAGTACATGATCGGCTTCGGCCCGACGCTGTTCTCGCGCCGCCGCGGCGAGACGGAGTACGGCGTCAAGCTGCTGCCGCTGGGCGGCTACATCTCGATGGCGGGCATGTACCCGCCCGCGGCAACGGGGGAAGAGGATGCGGAGGACGCCGCGGCGACGCGAGGCCGCGCGGCTCGGCGGCGCGTGTCGTCCCGCTTCTTCCGCACGCTCGTTCAGGATGCACGCGAGGCCAACGCGGAGACGTTGATCGGCGCCGAGGAGCGCACCTTCTACCGGCTCCCCGTCTACAAGCGCGTCATCATCATGCTGGGCGGGCCCTTCATGAACCTGCTGCAGGCGATCGTGCTCTTCACGATCCTCTTCAGCGGGTTCGGAGTTCAGACGGCGACGACGACCGTGTCATCGCTCAGTGAATGCGTGCCGGTCTCGTCGACGTCTCAGGACTGCGCGTCCACCTCCGCGCCGGCCGAGCAGGCCGGCCTCGAGCCGGGTGACACCATCGTCTCGATCGACGGTGTGGCGGTCGCCGACTTCACCGAGGCGACCGCGCTCATCCAGGCGTCGCCGGGGCGGGCGATGAACTTCGTCATCGACCGGGACGGCACGCAGCGCACCGTGACGATCACGCCGGCGGCCGTGCCCAAGGCGGACGACCCGAGCACGGACATCGGCTTCATCGGGGTGCGTCCCACCGGCGCGCTCGTCGCCCAGCCCCTGTGGGCGGGGCCTCAGGCGGCGATCGAGAACGTGGGCGCCGTCGCCGGCATCATCGTGAAGCTGCCGGTGATGGTGGCAGAGACGGCTTCGACCCTCGTCACGGGCGCCGAGCGCGATCCGAACGGTCCGCTGAGCGTCGTGGGCGCGGGCGTGATCGCCGGCGAGATGGCGTCGTCCTCCTCGCCGATCGTCAACCGCGTGGCCGGCATCGTCGGCCTCCTGGGCTCGCTGAACATCGCGCTGTTCGTCTTCAACCTCGTGCCGCTGCTGCCGCTCGACGGCGGGCACGTCGTCGTCGCCCTGTGGGACGGCGTCAAGAGATGGTGGGCGCGCATCGCGCGCCGCCCGGCGCCCCGCCCCGTGGATGCGACGAAGCTGGTGCCGTTGACGTTCGTCGTCGTGGCGGCGCTCGCGGTGATGGGCGGCGTGCTGATCCTGGCAGACCTCATCAACCCGCTGTCGCTGATCTGAGCGGCGTCAGGCCGTCGGCATCCTCAGGGCGGCGGAGATGAGGCGCTGGAGTGTCCGCATCCCGTCGCGGGACAGGATGGACTCCAGGTGGCCCTGCACCGAGGCGAACCCGTCCCCGCGCAGCGCGTAGACGTCGCCCGACACGGGATCGGCCGACACCTCGGCGCCGTCGATGACCGAGGTGCCCGGTGCGACGCGCGCGGTGAAGGTGTTGTAGAAGCCGATGGATGCGGGCTCACCGAACACGTCCACCTCGAGCTGCAGACCCTGGTGCGGGCGGGCCAGCGGCGCGAGCGCGAGGCCGAGCCGGTCCGCGAGGATCTGGTGGCTCAGGCACACGGCGAGCAGCGGGCGGTGGGCGTCCAGGCGGGCGCCGACGATCTCGCGCATCCGACGGATGCGGGCGCTGTCATCGTCGCGGGGGTCGCCGGGGCCGGGGCCCGCGATCACGAGGTCAGCCGCGTCGAGCGTGCCCGCGTCCGCGACGCTCCAGTCGACGATCGTCGTCTCGAGGCCGAGGTGGCGCAACTGGTGCGCGAGCATCGTCGTGAAGCGGTCCTCCGCATCCACGACGACGGCCGTGCGGCCCGCGAAGGGGCCGTCGGAGGAGCCGCTCTGCGGGTTCAGCCAGAACGCTGCGAGGCGCGAGTTGCGGGACGCGAGGAGGGCGGCGATGCCGGGGTCCTCCGCCAGCGGTCGGGCAGCGACGGGTGCGTCGGGGTCCGCGATGCGCGTACGGGGGACGGCGCCGATGGCACCCAGCACGCCCGCGGCCTTGCCGTGGGTCTCGCCGACCTCGCCATCGGGGTCCGAGTGGCGCACGAGCGTGGCGCCGACCGGCACGCGCAGGCGGCCGTCGATGAGGTAGGCGGTGCGGATGAGGATGGGCGCGTCCAGGTCGTGGCCGGTGCCCGCCGCATCCGCCGTCGGCGTGAACAGCGCAGCGACCCCGGAGTAGTAGCCGCGCGGCTCGGTCTCGTGCCGTGCGATCACGGTGCACGCGTTCTGCATGGGCGAACCGGTCACCGTGGGTGCGAACATCGTCTCGCGCAGAATGGTGCGAGGATCCAGCCGCGACGAGCCGCGCAGCATGTACTCCGTGTGCGTGAGCCGCGACATCTCCTTGAGGTGCGGACCGGTGATGCGTCCGCCGTCGGAGCAGACGGCGCTCATCATCTTGAGCTCCTCGTCCACGACCATGAAGAGCTCTTCGGTCTCCTTGGTCGACTCCAGGAACTCGGCCAGTGTCTCCACCGTCGCGCCGGTGTCGGGATGGCGGAACGTGCCGGAGATCGGGTTCATCGTGACGATCCCGCCCTGCGCGCTCACGTGGGCCTCGGGGCTCGCGCCGACGGCGACGTGCCCGTCGGTGACCACCGCGAAGGTCCAGTACGCGCCGCGCTCGTGCTCGAGCAGAGCGCGGAACCAGGTGAGCGCGGTCACGCGCGGATCGGCCGTCACCGACGCGGTGAAGTCGCGCCGGATGACGAAGTTGGCGCCCTCGCCCCGGCCGATCTCGTCGGCGATGACGGTGCGGACGATGTCGGCGTACGTCTCGTCCGACATGTCGAAGCCCGCATCCTCGAGCGGGATGGGGGTCGTGGGGAGGGCGGCGAGCACCTCCTCGCGCGGGAACGAGCGATGCTCGGTGACGACGAGGCAGCGCAGCGGTGCGCCGTCGTCGTGGCAGACGAACCCGCGCTCGCGTACCTGCCGGTACGGCACCAGTGCCAGCACCTCGCGAGGGGTGCCGTCGGCGTCGTGCAGCGGGATGTCCGCGAGCAGCTCGACGTCCACGACGTCGCCGGTGAGCACCTCGACGGTCTGCGTGTCGCGCGCGATGAGCGCGAACGGCGCGGCGGATGCGGTCAGGTCGCTGATCAGGGAGGCGGCGTTGTCCATCTTGGTCGTTCCTTCGTCCAGAAAGCGGCCGCCTCATGAAGAAGGACCGCCCAGGGGCGGTCCGTGTCGCACACGCACACCGCCTACGCGGTGTGCCACCAGGTGCGGTTCGTGTGCATGGCGAGAAAGTACCACATCCATCCATGACCGCTCGGTGACGTCGGGCCGACGTGGGCGCAAGCCTCGGTCCCCACACAGGAGCGGGCGCGTAGGCTGATCGCGTGCCAGCCGTCAACCTCGGGATGCCGCGCGTCCCGGAAATCCTCGCCCCGCGCCGCAAGAGCCGCCAGATCCGCGTCGGCAAGGTTCTCGTCGGCGGGGATGCCCCCGTCAGCGTGCAGTCGATGACGACGACCAAGACGACCGACATCAACGCGACGTTGCAGCAGATCGCGGAGCTGACCGCATCCGGCTGCGAGATCGTGCGCGTCGCGGTTCCCAGCCAGGACGACGCCGATGTGCTGCACATCATCGCGAAGAAGAGTCAGATCCCGGTCATCGCCGACATCCACTTCCAGCCGAAGTACGTCTTTCAGGCGATCGATGCCGGATGCGCCGCCGTCCGGGTGAACCCCGGCAACATCCGCCAGTTCGACGACAAGGTGGGCGAGATCGCGAAGGCCGCATCGGCGGCGGGCGTTTCGCTTCGCATCGGCGTGAACGCGGGCTCGCTCGACAAGCGTCTGCTGGAGAAGTACGGCAAGGCCACCCCGGAAGCGCTCATGGAGAGCGCCGTGTGGGAGGCGTCGCTGTTCGAGGAGCACGACTTCCACGACTTCAAGATCTCGGTTAAGCACAACGACCCGGTGGTCATGGTGAAGGCGTACCGCCTGCTCGCCGAGCGCGGCGACTGGCCGCTGCACCTGGGTGTCACCGAGGCGGGACCTGCATTCCAAGGCACGATCAAGTCGGCGACCGCCTTCGGCATCCTGCTCTCCGAGGGCATCGGCGACACCATCCGTGTTTCGCTGTCCGCGCCTCCGGCGGAGGAGGTCAAGGTCGGCCACCAGATCCTGCAGTCGCTGAATCTCCGCGAGCGCAAGCTCGAGATCGTGTCGTGTCCCTCGTGCGGCCGCGCACAGGTCGATGTCTACACCCTCGCCGACGACGTCACGGAGGGGCTGAAGGACATGACGGTGCCGCTGCGCGTCGCCGTCATGGGCTGTGTCGTCAACGGACCCGGTGAGGCACGAGACGCCGACCTCGGCGTCGCCAGCGGCAACGGCAAGGGGCAGATCTTCGTGAAGGGCGAGGTCGTGAAGACGGTGCCCGAGAGCGAGATCGTCGCGACCTTGATCGCGGAGGCCAACCGCATCGCCGCCGAGATGGGCCCTGGCGCGCCGCTCGGCACCGCCCAGGTCGTCACCGCCTGACCCGCCCGCATCCGCCCGCTGCGGTCTGCGGTTGCCGCTCAGGGTGTTTTCGGTTGCCCGAGTTGCGTCGCATGTGCGCAGATGCCACACCTTTGCGCAGATGCGCCTGTTGGGGACTGGCGCGGTTGCGCAACTGCGTCGCAGTTCGGGCCCGCGGGTGATCGGGCGAGGATGGCCGCGCCGGCCGCTCACGCACGAAGCGCCCCGCATCCGATCGACGGATGCGGGGCGCTTAGCCGAGCGGGTCAGCTCCAGAGGGAGTGGTAGGCGTTGATCGCCGGCTGCCCGCCGAGGTGCGCGTAGAGCACCGTGGAATCCTTGGGGATGTCGCCAGAGCCGACGAGGTCGATGAGCCCGGCGAGCGACTTGCCCTCGTACACGGGGTCGGTGATCATCGCCTCGAGCTGCGCGCCGAGAGCGATCGCCTCCATGGTCGAGTCGACCGGAATCCCGTAGAGCTCGCCCGCCCAGCCCTCGAGCACCTGGATCTCGTCGTCGCGCAGGTCGCGGCCCAGTTCGATGAGCTCGGCCGTGGCGCGGGCGATGCGGCCGACCTGGTCGCGGGTCTTGGCGAGCGTCGCGGATGCGTCGATGCCGAGCACCCGGCGCTTCACGCCGGTGAGGTCCTCCAGCGCGGCGAAGCCCGCGATCATGCCGGCGTGAGTCGAGCCGGTCACGGTGCAGACGACGATCGTGTCGAAGAACACGCCGAGCTGCTTCTCCTGCTCGGCCACCTCGAACGCCCAGTTGGCGAAGCCGAGGCCGCCCAGCGGATGCTCGGACGCTCCGGCCGGGATCGGGTACGGCGTGCCGCCGGCATCCTCCACCTCCGCGAGAGCTTGCCGCCACGAGTCCCGGATGCCGATGTCGAAGCCCGCGTCGTCGAGCCGCGAGTCGGCCCCCATCATGCGGGAGAGCAGGATGTTGCCCACCTTGTCGTTGGTGGGGTCGTCCCACGGCACCCACTTCTCCTGCACGAGGCGCGCCTTCAGGCCCAAGTGTGCGGCGACGGCGGCGACCGCGCGAGTGTGGTTCGACTGGTAGCCGCCGATCGACACGAGGGTGTCCGCCCCCGAGGCGAGCACGTCGGGGACGATGTACTCGAGCTTGCGGACCTTGTTGCCGCCGAAGGCGAGTCCGCTGGAGACGTCTTCGCGCTTCGCCCACACCTGGGCGCCGCCGAGGTGCTGGGTGAGACGCTTCAGGTGCTGCAGTGGGCTGGGCCCGAAGGTGAGTGGGTGGCGGGGGAACTGGTCGAGTTTCATGCGGAGTACTCCTCGGGTGTCGGGGTGTCGGGGGTCTGCGGCTGCTCGACGGCGAGGCTCTGCCAGGTCTGTTCGGCGAGGGCTGCGGCGCCCGCGACATCGCCGTCCGCGCACAGTTCGATGAGTCGCGCGTGGCGCGCGGCCGAGGCGTGCCCTTCGGTCGAGCCGAAGCGCAGGCGCTCGGCGCGCTGGAGCACGGGTTCGTACTGCCCCAGAACGGTGCGTACCGCGGCGTTTCCGGATGCGGCGAGCGCGACGTCGTGGAACGCGTGGTCGGCGGCGAGGGCGGCCTCCACGTCGCCGGCCGCGTGCGCGGCGGTGAAGGCGGCGTTCGCCTCCCTCATCCGTTCGATGTCGTCCACACTCAGGCGGGGGACCGCCGTCTCGACCGCCAGCCGGTGCATGGCCGCGACGACCGCTTGCGCGTCGCGGACGCTCTGCGGGTCGATCGGTGCGACGACGGTCGAGCGGCCGGGGAGGGCGCGGACGAGCCCGGACCGGCCCAGCTCCAGCAGGGCCTCTCGGACGGGCGTGCGGCTCACTCCGAGCCACGCAGCGATCTCCGTGTCGCGCAGCTGCTCGTCGGGTGCGAGGGTGCCGTCGACGATCGCGTCGCGCAGGCGCACGTAGACCTCGTCGCGCAGCAAGGACCGAGGCGGAAGCGTCTGCGAGGGAATCGGCATGCAATATATTGCGCATGACGACGCCCTCTCAGTCAAATCGGCGCGCCGTCCCGGGACATCTGCACGACGCGTGGTGCAGAGGTCGACGCGAGTGACCTCTGCAGCGCGGAACAGGCACCTCGCCGTGCATACGCCACCGGCTTCGAATGAATCAGCGCAGTTCGGGAACCGAACGAGCGATGCCGGACGCGTCATGCGGATGCGCCGTCGGCATCGGATGAGAGCGGGGTGCTCGCCGCGCTGAAGAAGTTGCCGGAGCGGGAGCGGGCCGTTGTGGTGCTGGCGGTGCTCGAGGGGTTCTCGGAGCGGGAGGTCGCGGAGGGTCTGGGCATCGCGCCCGGGACGGTGAAGTCGAGGTTGGCGTGCGCGAAGGCGCGGCTCCGCGACGAGATGGCCGAGATGGAGGCGTCATGGGCGTGAACGATGACCGGCTGTCGGTCGGCGAACAGAACGAGCTGCGCACGCTGGTGACGGCGGGCGCGGGACGGATGCGTGCCGCCCGGCGGCGTCGGATGCAGGCGATCACAGGCGGCGCGGCGGTCGTGCTGGTCGCGGCGGTCGTGGGAGCGGTCGCGCTGACCGCGATGGGCAGCCCGGACCGGATCGCTACCCCGATCGAGACCACCACCACGCCGAGCCCCACACCGACAGTCACGCCTACGCCGGAACCGACGCGGGCGCCGGAATCTCCCGTGCAGGCTCTCGGCGGCGACTGCACGCACGCAATATCCGACGATGAGGTGGCGCTCATCGTCGGCCCTGGTGCCGTGAAGCGCAACTTGTATGTTCAGCCCGCAGTGCTCGGCGGCGTCTCCTGCGAGTGGTTCGCAAGAGGCGAGCAAGGGCAATACATCGTGTTGTCCGTCGGCGCGTACCCCATCGAGGCGGTTCCCGCGAGCATCCGTGAGCGGACTCCAAGCCCCGACTGCGGCGGTATGCCCCTCTGTTTCGCCTCTCGCCAGTTCGGTGATGCGTGGGTGGTCGCCGAAGCGGCGGACATCGCGCTGGCCGAGCAGGCGGTCGACCTCGTCGGACCCCGCGCGCAGGATGAACCCGGTCGGCCGGCAGTCGTGGGACCCGCTCCTTCGCTGCCGGAGTGTGCCGTGCTCGAGACGGCTGTCTCTCAGCAACTGGATGCTCCGGTCATCCCGTTCGCCGGCGACAGTCTGCCGATGGGGATTCAATGGGACCTCGCCAAGGAGACTGGCGTGGCGCAATACTGCACGTTCGCGATGGAGCGTGAACCGTCAGCAGTCCTAGACGGGGAGGCAGGCGTCTCCCGGGTCGAAGTCCTCCTGTCGCGAGGATCAACACTCGTCGATGAGGCACTCTTCGCGGTGCCGGGCGCGGAGTCGGTCATGCTGAGCGACAGCACCACACTCTGGGTCACGCCCGCGACCTCCGTCGAGCAGTTGACAGCGGAGGGTGTGACCGGCAATAGCGTGCTGCGCGTCGATTGGTCCTACGGTGACCCGGAACGCTTGACCGGCCTGTGGCAGGCGCTCAACGCCACGCTCGGCTGACACCCGGGACACTCGGCCCGCCGTGAGCCGTGGCGCTCACGGCGGGCCGCCGCATCCGTAGACTGGGAATCGTGGTCACACGTCTGTCAACGTTCTTTCTCCGCACGCTCCGCGAAGACCCCTCCGACGCCGAGGTCGCCAGCCACAAGCTGCTGATCCGCGCCGGCTACATCCGACCGCAGGCGGCCGGCATCTTCGCGTGGCTCCCGCTCGGGCTGCGCGTGAAGGCGAAGATCGAGACGGTCGTGCGCGAGGAGATGGCGGCGGCCGGTGCGCAGGAGGTGCACTTCCCGGCGCTCATGCCCCGTGGCGCGTACGAGGCGACGGGTCGCTGGGACGAGTACGGCGACCTGCTCTTCCGCCTCCAGGACCGCAAGGGCGGTGACTACCTGCTCGCCCCGACGCACGAGGAGGCGTTCACTCTGCTCGTGAAGGACCTCTACTCGTCCTACAAGGATCTCCCGCTGACGATCTATCAGATCCAGGACAAATATCGCGACGAGGCGCGTCCCCGCGCCGGTCTGCTGCGCGGTCGCGAGTTCACGATGAAGGACGCCTACTCCTTCGACGCGACGGATGCGGGGCTCGATGCCTCCTATCAGGCGCAGCGCGACGCCTACGAGCGCATCTTCCAGCGGCTCGGTCTCGAGTACGTCATCGTGCAGGCGGACGCGGGCGCGATGGGCGGGTCGCGCTCCGAGGAGTTCCTGCACCCCACTCCCGTCGGCGAAGACACCTTCGTGCGCTCCGCCGGGGGGTACGCGGCCAACGTCGAGGCGTACACGACCGAGGCACCGGAGGCCGGTCCGATCGAGGGTCTGCCGGAGCCGGTCGTCTTCGACTCGCCGAACACTCCGACGATCGCCACGCTCGTCGACCACATGAACGCGGTGCTCGAGGGCGAGTACACCGCCGCCGACACGCTCAAGAACGTCGTGTTGGCACTCACGCACCTCGACGGTTCGCGTGAGCTCGTCGTCATCGGACTGCCGGGCGACCGCGAGGTCGACGACAAGCGCGTCGAGGTCGCCTTCGCGCCGGCCGAGGTCGCACCCGCCACCGAGGCGGACTTCGCCGCCCACCCGCTGCTGGTCAAGGGCTACATCGGGCCCTGGTCGCCCGAAGGTGCCGTGCTGGGCGAAGAGTCGGCCACCGGCATCCGCTACCTTCTCGACCCCCGTGTCGTCGACGGCACGAGCTGGGTCACCGGCGCCAACATCGACCAGAAGCACGTGCACTCGCTCGTCGCGGGCCGTGACTTCTTCGCCGACGGCACCGTCGATGTCGCCAACGTGCGCGAGGGTGACCCTGCCCCCGACGGCTCCGGCCCCGTCACGCTCGCGCGCGGCATGGAGATCGGACACGTCTTCCAGCTGGGCCGGAAGTACGCCGAGGCGCTGGGGCTCAAGGTGCTCGACGAGAACGGCAAGCTCGTCACGGTCACGATGGGCTCCTACGGCATCGGCGTGACCCGCATCCTCGCGATCATCGCCGAACTGAACAACGACGAGAAGGGCCTCATCTGGCCCGCGTCCGTCGCGCCGTTCGACGTGCACGTCGTGGCGGCAGGGCGGGATGCCGTGGCTTTCGAGCTCGCGGAGCAGATCAGCGCAGAGCTCGAGTCCCGAGGCATGGACGTGCTCTACGACGACCGGCCCAAGGTCTCGCCCGGAGTGAAGTTCGGCGACGCCGAGCTGGTCGGCATCCCGCGCGTCGTCGTCGTCGGCCGTGATGCGGCCGAGGGGCTCGTCGAGGTGTGGGATCGTCGCACGGGCTCGCGCGAGAAGCTTGCGCTCGAGGCGGCGTACCGGCTGCTGCAGGAGAGGCTGAGCCTCAGCTCTCGGACGCGGGTTCGCCCCGCAGCCACGGGCGGCCGAGCGGCAGCAGGTGGCGGTGCATCGTGCGCCACAGGAACTTCTCGACGAGCATGTAGAGCGCCAGCGCGGATGCGGCCAGCAGCAGCACCGATCCGACGGATCCCAGCATCGGCGCGTCGGCGAAGGCTCCGGCGGACTGCAGGCCGAGTCCTCCGGCGACGCAGATCAGCGTCATGGGCAGGACCCTGTTGTGCAGGGCCCCGGGCACGGCGAACAGAAGCGCCAGCACGGCGAAGATCAGCGAGAAGAGTCCGCGCGCCTGCGCGGTGACCTCGAAGAAGCCGAGCTCCTCGCCCAGCAGGAATCCGGGGACGACGATCCAGTACCACCCGAACGCGTTGTAGACGATGAAGTGGAAGTCGTCACCGATGAAGTAGGAGAGCATTCCGGCTGTCACCTGCACCACGCCGCCGAAGGCCGCCCCGATCCAGAACACCGGGTTCTCGTCCTGCAGCCCGAGGTGCGCGAGCTGCGCTGTCAGGGTCGCGATCACGAAACCGAGCAGCCCGATGAGTCCAGGATCCGCCGGCTGGAACGGGTAGCCGCGGAGGGTGGGGGACGACGTCATCTCGCTCCTTGTTCGACGGGTATCGTGCCAGCTTGCCGTTTCCACGTGGAGCTCGGCAACACGGCGGCCGGGAGCTGCGCGCCTCAGAGGCGGGCGTATCGCGCGCGGAACAGGCAGAACAGTCCGTAGGCGATCAGTCCGCCACCCACCGCGATCGCGATGAGCGGGCCCGCGGGCAGTTCGAGGAGGGACCGCACCGCGCCGTCCAGACCACCCGCCTCCTGCGCATCGACGCGGATCGCGGCGACACCCAGGAGCACGCCGACCGTCGCGAGCGAGACGCCCTTGGCCACGTAGCCGACGACGCCGAGCGTCTCGACCGCAGCCCGCATCGCTCCGGCCGGCACCGAGAGCTTCTTGCGGAAGCCTCGCCGCACCCCGATCACGCCGAACGCGACGCCCGCCACGAGAACGCCGACTCCCACCGCGCCGAGGATGAACGGTCCGCCGGGGATCGACAGGACTCCGCTGCTGGTCTCCTTGACGCTCTCGTCCCCATCCGATCGGCCGCCGACGGACACGACGATCGCGATGACACCGAGGGCCGCGAACGCAGCGGCCTGGCCCGCCTCAGACAGTCTTCGGGTCCATGTGCCTTTCTCGCCCGCACCCGCGAGCGCGGCCACGGCGTGCCACAGCGCCAGCGCCAGGAGCGCGAGCGCCACCGCCCAGAGCGCGACGAGTCCGCCAGGCGAGGCCGCCAGAGCGCGAAACGCGCCGGACTGGTCGGCGTCGCCGTCCCCACCGAAGGCGACCGCGAGCACGATGCCGCCCAGCATGATGTGGACGAGGCCGGTCGCCGCGTAGCCCGCCTTCGCGAGCGTGCGCAGACGCGGGTCGCTCTCGAGGCGCCGGGCGGTCTTCTTCGGGGTGCTCATCGACGCAGAATACGATCTCGCGCGTCGAGAGCCGAGGGGTTGCGGAGCATGCCGGTCCGCGGGTGCCGCGCGCCTACAATGTCCCGATGCCCGAACACGTTCCGCTGCGCCGCCGACTGCGGGTCAGTGCTCTGCCGGGTCTCTTGGATGCGGCGCCCGCGCGAGTCGTGCTGCTCATCGGTGTCGTCGTCGTCGTGCTCGGCCTGCTCATCGTCATCCGCCCGCTCGCCTCCCTCGTGCTGCTCGGACTGTACGTCGGGCTGAGCGTCATCGTCTCCGGGGTGCTCGAGCTGGTGTCTCGGCGCGCCGGGCCCACCTGGTGGACACGGCTGATCGCGCTGTTGTGGATCGCGGGCGGGATCGTCATCCTCGTCTGGCTCGGACGCAGCATCGAACTGCTGCCTCCCACTCTCGCGGTGCTGCTCGTCGTCGGCGGTCTCGCATCCGTCGGTGACGCGCTCGCCCGGGGCGTTGTCAGCGTTCGCGTGCTCTCGGCCGTCTGGGGTGGCGCTCAGGTCGCGTTCGGCGTCCTGTCGCTGACCTGGCCCGACGTCACGCTGCTCGTCGTCGCCGTCGTCTTCGGTGTGCGCACCATCGTCTTCGGTATCGGGCTCATCGCCCGTGGCATCCGCACGCGGAATCCACGCGTGCCCGAAGAGGACCGGATACGGGCGGCTCCCTCACGGCGACGCCGGGTCCTGCGTGCGGTGGGCCGCTACGCGCTCTCGTTCGTGCTCGTGGTCAGCACAGTGGGTGGCTTCGGACTGAACGACTGGCTCCGCGAGGGCGCCCCCGTCGTCGACGCCTTCTACGACCCTCCCGCGCACGTGCCCGAGGGACACGGGCAGCTGATCCGTGTGGGCGAGTACGGCGGTCGCGAGCCCGACCGCGGCACGGTGCAGCGCATCCTCTACACGACGCGCTCGTCGACCGGTGCCCCCGCCGTCGGCAGCGGGATGGTCATCATCCCCGACGATCCGCCGCCCGGTCCCCGCCCGGTCCTGCTGTGGAACCACGGCACGACGGGCGTGGCGCGCGGCTGCGCACCGAGTCTCGCCGACGGCACCGCGACGAAGTGGGCGATCCCCGCGCTCGAGCGCATGCTTGCCCGCGGGTGGGTCGTGGTCGCACCCGACTACAGCGGCCAAGGTGCGCCGGGTGAGTTCCCCTACCTGATCGGCACGGGCGAAGCACGTTCGGCGCTGGATGCGGTGCTGGCCGCCGGCGAGATCGAGGATCTCGTGCTGTCGCCCGAGACCGTCGTGTGGGGGCACTCGCAAGGAGGTCATGCCGCGCTGTGGACGACCATGCTCGCGCCGGAATACACGCCGGGCATCGATGTGCTCGGGACGGCCGCGTTCGCGCCCGCCGCCGATCCCGTCGCGCTGGCGAGCGAGCTGACCGGGGGCGACGCGGGGGCGATGCTGACGGTTCTCGTCTCCTGGGTCATCGTGCCGTACGCAGACACGTACTCGGATGTCCGGCTCGAGGACTACGTGACGACGGGGGCGCGCTCTTTCATCCGAGAGATGACGCAGCGGTGCCTGAGCGAGCCGGGTGTGATGGTCTCGGCGCTGACCGCGCTGGGGCTGAGCGAAGACACCCCGTTCGACACCGCTGAGCTCACGCGCGGCGCCCTCGGACGCCGCCTGGCCCAGAACGTGCCGACGGGGCCATGGGGCACGCCGATGTTCATCGCGTGGGGCACGAACGACGAGGTGCTGCCGACGAAGACGCAGCGCGACCTCGTGGACCGGCTGTGCGAGGCGGGGGAGCGCGTGCGCGCCGTGCCGGTGGCGGGGCGCGGGCACCAGGACATCCTCCAGCCGCGCTCCGGAATGCTGACCTCGCTGGTGCGCTGGACGAACTCGCTGCGCGCCGACGTGGTGCCCGCGAGCGTCTTCGACGACTGCGGCGGATGAGGCCGGATCGGGTAACGTAGGGGGGATGCGGCGGCGTCGCCCACCGCGAAGAGCTGAATATAGGAGGTCACCGTGGATATCGATCTCGGACTGCTGCGTACCGTCGAGCGCGAGAGGGAGATCCCCTTCGACGAACTCGTCGCCATCATCGAGCAGGCGATCCTGACCGCCTACGCGAAGCACACCTCGCCGAGCGGCGAGCTGCCCGAGGGTGCGCGCTCTCACCTCGACCGCAAGACGGGCCACGTCGGAGTGTTCATCCCCGTGCGCGACGAAGAGGGCGTCATCGTCGGAGAAGAGGAGAGCACGCCGGAGGACTTCGGCCGTATCGCCGCTTTCGCCGCCAAGCAGGTCATCAACCAGCGACTGCGTGACATCGCCGACGACGCCGTGCTGGGAGAGTTCCGCGGCAAGGAGGGCGACATCGTCGCCGGTGTCATCCAGCAGGGCCCGAACCCTCGCATGGTCCACGTCGACCTCGGCACCGTCGAGGCGATCCTGCCGCCCGAGGAGCAGGTGCCCGGCGAGGAGTACCGCCACGGCTCCCGCATCCGCGTGTACGTGACGAGCGTCTCGAAGGGAACGAAGGGGCCGGCGATCACGGTGTCTCGCACGCACCCCGGCCTGGTCCGCAAGCTCTTCGCGCTCGAGGTGCCCGAGATCGCCGCCGGTGTCGTCGAGATCGTCGCGCTCGCGCGCGAGGCCGGCCACCGCACCAAGATGGCCGTTCGCACCGACGACCCGTCGATCAACGCGAAGGGCGCCTGCATCGGCGAACTCGGACGCCGCGTGCGCGCCGTCACCGAGGAGCTGAACGGCGAGAAGATCGACATCGTCGACTACCACGCCGATCTCGCGACCTTCGTCGCCAACGCCCTCTCGCCCGCCAAGGTGACCTCCGCGTTCGTGCTGGATCAGACCACGAAGGCCGTCCGCGCGCTCGTCCCCGACTACCAGCTGTCGCTGGCGATCGGTAAGGAAGGGCAGAACGCCCGGCTCGCCGCCAAGCTCACCGGCGCGAAGATCGACATCCAGCCCGACAGCATCCTGGAGAGCTGACGCGTCCCTGACCCCCTCGGTCGACAGGTGTAAGATGGAACCCGTACGAACGTGCGTCGGATGTCGCACGCGTGCTCCCCGAAAAGACCTCCTGCGTGTGGTCTGCGTGGATTCCACGCTCGTCATCGACGAGCGTGGGGCACTGCCGGGCAGAGGCGCGTGGGTCCACGAGACGCCCGAATGCATGGATGCCGCCCTGAGGCGCCGTGCGTTCGTGCGGGCATTGCGTGTGTCAGGCCCGCTTGACACGCAGACCATCGAGAAACGGCTGAACGGCTATGGACACAAAGTGAACGGCTCGAAATGAGACCCGTCCGCGACTAACGGTCTGCCCTGTCCTGGGTAGGCCCCCAAGACAGGAGAATTGTGGCAAAACCACGCGTGCACGAGATCGCTTCCGAACTCGGCGTCGACAGCAAGGTCGCGCTTGCGAAGCTGAAGGAGCTCGGCGAGTTCGTCAAGAGCCCCTCATCCACCATCGAGCCCCCGGTGGCTCGTAAGCTCCGTGCTGCCCTCGAGGCAGACGGGGTCGCGGCGCCCGCCGCCGCACCCAAGCCCACGAGCGGCGCCCGTCCGGGCCCGGCTCGTCCTGCGGCACCGCGCCCGCAGGCTCCGACCCCCGCGGCTCCGGCTGCGCCGGTCGCCGAGACGCCGGCTCCGGTGACCGCAGCGCCTGCTGCTCCCGCCGCATCTTCTCCGGCAGCCCCCGCCGCACCCGCTTCGGGCGCGACGCCCGCTGCGGCGACCCCCGGCGCTCCCAAGCCCGGCGCGGCTCCCAAGCCCGGCGGTGCCACCCCGCCGCGTCCCGGCGGCGCGCCCCGTCCCGGCAACAACCCGTTCGCGAGCGCGCAGGGGATGGGCCAGCGCCCCGCAGGCCCCCGCCCGGGCAACAACCCGTTCGCGAGCGCGCAGGGCATGGGCCAGCGCCCCTCGCCCGGCAACATCCCGCGTCCGCAGGCACCGCGCCCCGGTGCCCCTCGTCCCGGCGCTCCGCGACCGGGCGGTGCCGGTCGCCCCGGCGGCGGCGGTCGTCCCGGCGCTCCGTTCCAGCAGCGTCCCGGCGGTCCCGGTCGTCCCGGCGGTGCTGGTGGCTTCCAGCGGCCCGGTGCCCCCGCGGGCGGCGGCTTCGCCGGTCGTCCCGGTGGCGGCGGTGGCCGCGGCCGTGGTCCCGGCGGTGGCACCGCGGGTGCCTTCGGTAAGGGCGGCGGCAAGTCGCGTCAGCGCAAGTCGCGTCGGGCGAAGCGGCAAGAATTCGAGATGCGGTCGGCGCCGGTCGTCGGCGGCGTCAACGTCCAGAAGGGCAACGGCGAGATCATCCGCCTGCGTCGCGGTGCCTCCATCGCCGACTTCGCGGACAAGCTCGAGGCGCTGCGCGGGTACACCGTGCAGCCCGGAACGCTGGTGACCATCCTGTTCAACCTGGGTGAGATGGCGACGGCGACCGAGTCGCTCGACGAGGCCACCTTCGAGGTGCTCGGCGAGGAGCTCGGCTACAAGATCCAGATGGTCTCGCCCGAGGACGAGGACAAGGAGCTGCTCGAGGGCTTCGGTCTCGACCTCGAGGCCGAGTTGGAGGCGGAGAGCGAGGACGACCTCGAGATCCGTCCTCCGGTGGTGACCGTCATGGGTCACGTCGATCACGGTAAGACCCGACTGCTCGACGCGATCCGCCAGACCAACGTCGTGGCGGGCGAGGCCGGTGGCATCACCCAGCACATCGGTGCGTACCAGGTGTGGACCGAGCACGAGGGCATCGAGCGCGCGATCACCTTCATCGACACCCCGGGTCACGAGGCGTTCACCGCCATGCGTGCCCGTGGTGCGCAGGTGACCGACATCGCGATCCTCGTGGTCGCCGCCGACGACGGCATCATGCCGCAGACGGTGGAGGCCCTCAACCACGCGCAGGCCGCTCAGGTGCCGATCGTCGTGGCCGTCAACAAGGTCGACAAGCCCGATGCCAACCCGGCCAAGGTGCGTCAGCAGCTCACCGAGTACGGCCTCGTCGCCGAGGAGTACGGCGGCGACGTCATGTTCGTCGACGTCTCGGCCCGTCAGGGGACGAACATCCAGGAGCTGCTGGACGCCGTCCTGCTGACCGCGGATGCCGGCCTCGACCTCACGGCGAACCCGAACAAGGCTGCGCGCGGTGTCGCAATCGAAGCGAAGCTCGACAAGGGCCGTGGATCGGTGGCCACCGTGCTCATCCAGTCCGGAACGCTGCGCGTCGGTGACGCGATCGTCGCGGGAACGGCCTACGGGCGCGTGCGCGCCATGATCGACGAGAACGGCGACCCGGTGGAGGAGGCCTGGCCTTCTCGTCCGGTGCAGGTGCAGGGTCTGAACTCCGTGCCGCGCGCAGGCGACGTCTTCATCGTCACCGAGGAAGACCGCCTGGCCCGTCAGATCGCCGAGAAGCGCGAGGCCGCCGAGCGCAACGCGCAGCTGGCCAAGGCCCGCAAGCGCATCTCGCTCGAGGACTTCACCCGCGCGCTCGAAGAGGGCAAGGTCGAGTCGCTCAACCTCATCATCAAGGGCGACGTGTCCGGTGCCGTCGAGGCGCTGGAGGAGTCGCTGCTCAAGATCGAGGTCGACGACTCCGTGCAGCTGCGCATCATCCACCGCGGTGTGGGTGCCATCACCGAGTCGGACATCAACCTGGCGACGATCGACAACGCGATCGTCATCGGCTTCAATGTCCGTCCCGACACGAAGGCCCGCGAGCGCGCCGCGCGCGAGGGTGTCGATGTCCGCTTCTACTCCGTCATCTACAACGCGATCGATGACGTCGAACAGTCCCTCAAGGGCCTGCTCAAGCCGGAGTACGAAGAGGTCCAGTCGGGTGTCGCCGAGATCCGCGAGGTGTTCCGCTCCTCGAAGTTCGGCAACATCGCCGGTGTCATCGTGCGCTCGGGAACCATCACCCGCAACGCGAAGGCCCGCGTCATCCGCGACGGCGTCGTCATCGCCGACGGTCTGGCGATCGAGTCGCTGCGCCGCTTCAAGGACGACGTCACCGAGGTGCGTACGGACTACGAAGCCGGTATCGGCCTCGGCAAGTACAACGACATCCAGGTCGGCGACGAGATCGAGACGACCGAGATGGTGGAGAAGCCGCGCGGCTGATCCTCTGGTTGCTACGGACTCGGATGTCCGTCCTCGGCAAGAGCGGGGCCCCTACCCCGATTGCCTCGGACGGACATCCGAGTCCTCCGCAGTTTCGAGTCCGCCTTCAGCGGACTGAGATAGGGAGAAGAAGAACATGGCCAGTGAACGGCAGGCGAGGCTCGCCGACCGGATCCGCGTGCTCATCGCCGAGCGGCTCGAGAAGGGGCTGCGCGATCCGCGCCTCGGGTTCGTGACGATCACGGACGTGCGTGTGACGGGCGACCTGCAGCACGCGTCCGTGTTCTACACGGTGCTGGGCACCGAGCAGGAGCGTCTCGATTCCGCGGCGGCACTGACCGCTGCAACGGGAATGCTGCGCAGCGAGGTGGGCCGCAAGCTCGGCGTGCGGCTGACGCCCACGCTCGAATTCATCCCCGACGGCGTCCCCGAGAACGCCGGTCACATCGAAGACCTGCTGCGCGAGGCGCGCGAGCGTGACAGCGCTGTGGCGGGTCTGGCGGCGTCGGCTCAGTACGCCGGTGACGCCGACCCCTACGTCTCCCGTGAGGACGACGAAGACTGATCTCTCAACGGGACGCCGTCAACGCGCGTCCCCACGCGAAGGCCCGTTCGAGCTCTCCCTGCTCGAGCGGGCCTTCGCGTGATGTCACCACAAAATCGGCGGTGTCGGACACGACGAGCGCACGGCGCTTGGCGGCGCGCGCTATCGACCTCGCGGCCGAGCCCACGAGGAACGACCGGCCCTGACGGGTGTCGAAGGCCGCGACCCGAGCCGGCGGGCTCTCCACGACGACCGTGGCGAGCCATTCGCGGACTCCCGGGGTATGGGGGACAGTGGAACCGTGGGAGCGCGCCTCGGCGCGGCTCGATGGGGTCGGCAGCGTGAACGCGTGGGTCGGGGCGCCGATGACGAGCAGGCCGAGCGACGGGGCGAGTGCGGACGGTGCCTCCGCGACGGTGCACAGTGTGAGCCCGTCCGAACGCTCTCGAGCGCCGCGGGCGATCTCCTCGGCCACCTGACGGGTGTTGCCCCAGAGCGATTCGTAGACGATCAGCGTCTCCACGCCCCGCACTGTACGCCCGGGTCACGCGAAGCGCCCGGCCGCGGACCGGGATTAACAGCGCGCACCGAGCCGCTAGCGTGGCGACATGTCGTCCGCCCCCGAACCACGCCCGCGTGCGGCGCCGTCCGCCGTCGACGTCCGCAGCGCAGTGGCGGCCGTTCCGATGTGGTTCGCGCTCTTCGCGCTGACGCCGGGGTTGTTCGCGGACGGGCCGGGCGCTCTCCTGTCGGAGGACATCGACCTTCGGCTGGCTGTGGAGACCGCGCTCGTGGTCATCCTGGCAATCGCATTGATGCTCACCTTCCGTCGGGAGAGCCGGATCCTGTTCGCCCGCGGTCGCACGATGTGGGCTCTCGCACTGCCGTCAGCAGCGCTCCTGACGCTGCCCTTCCATTACGGGCTCCCGCGCCCGCTTCCGCTCTATGTCGTATGGATGGCGGCATCCGTGCTCTGGCAGGACTATCTGACGTTCGGTCTCCTGCAGTCGTTCGTCAGTCGAATCCTGCCGGCGTGGGGGAGTGTGCTCGCGGTGGGTGCTCTCTTCATGTGCGTGCACCTGGTCTACCTGCCCGATCGCTTCGTCTCGCCGCTGCCGGCGCTGGCGATGCTCGTGCTCGGAATCGTGCTCGCACTGCTGCGGTCGTGGACGGGGACCCTCCACGTGGTGCTCGCACTGCACCTGAGCTTCTACTACCTCTTCGCCTGAGCCGCGCCGAGTCTCAGCGCGGCAGGCGGAGCTCACCGTCGACGGCCTCTGCGAGGCCGTCCGCAACCAGGGAATCGATGGCGCGATCGCGCTGGAGCGCGTCGGGCCAGTCCACGGCCACCTCATCGAGGGGGACCGCATGCTCGGATGCCTCGCGCAGCTGCTTGAGCACCGCGCCGCGCGCCTGTCGGTCGCTGCCCTCGTACCGAGCCTGTCGCCGGCGGGTGTCGCCCGTGTCGGGATAGCCCGCGGCACGCCATGCGCACATCGCGCGGAGCGGACACTCGGTGCACCGTGGACTGCGTGCCGTGCACACGAGCGCTCCGAGTTCCATGGCGGCGGCGTTCACCACCGCCGACGTGGCCGCATCCGCGGGGAGCAACGCGTCCATCGCCGCCAGGTCGCGCCGCGAGGGCGGGCCCGGCTGGGCCTGGCCGTCGATGGCACGAGCGAGGACGCGCCGGGTGTTGGTGTCGACGACGGGGTGGTGATCGCCGTATGCGAAGACGGCGACCGCGCGTGCCGTGTAGTCGCCGATCCCGGTGAGAGCGAGCAGCTGATCGACCTCCCGCGGCACGACGCCGTCATGCCGATCCCGGATCTCCACCGCCGCACGGTGCAGCCACAGCGCGCGACGGGGATAGCCCAGATTCGCCCACTGCCGGACCGCGTCGGCCGGCGACGCCTCCGCGAGCGCCGCGGGCGTCGGCCACAGGGCGAGCCAGGCATCCAGGTGGGGGATCACACGGTTCACCGGGGTCTGCTGGAGCATGAACTCGCTGACGAGCACGCCCCACGCGCCGAATCCCGGCGCGCGCCAGGGAAGATCGCGCGCGTTGTCGCGATACCAGGCGACGAGCGCGGGGGCGAGATCCGGCATCCCTCCAGCCTAGGCTGGAGACATGCGCCCACCGATCTCGCAAGAACAGGAAACGCTGCTCGGCGAGCTGCGTGCGGAGCTGCGCCAGCACCATCGTCGGGGTCGGCTGCTGGTCGCCGTGGATGGCAGGGACGGTGCGGGCAAGACCCTGTTCGCCGATGCGCTCGCGGATGTCTTGCGCGAAGACGGCTCGACCGTGTTCCGCGCATCCGCGGACGACTTCCACCGCCCACGCGCCGAGCGCTACGCGCGGGGTCGCACGTCCGCTGAGGGTCACTACCGCGACTCCTACGACAACGACGCGCTGCTCGACCGGATGCTGCGACCGTTCCGCGCGGGCGCGCGCTTCGCGACCGCGACGCTGGACCTGGACGAAGATCGTCGGTTGGACGTCGAAACCGAACCAGCGCCCGCCGACGCGGTTCTCGTGGTCGATGGGCTCTTCCTCCTGCGACCGGAACTCCGCGACGTCTGGAACTGGTCGCTGTGGCTCGACGTGCCCCTTGACGTGGCGTTCCAGCGCATGGCGGAGCGCGACGGCACCGACCCTGACCCTCTCGCAGCATCCAACGCCCGCTACCGCGAAGGCTTCGAGCTCTATCTTCAGGACGGCGACCCGCGCGGCCGCGCGAGCGTGATCGTCGACAACACCGATCCTTCGCATCCGATTCGCGTCTTCCGGGACTTCTGCTGATGGCCGGCGACGCAGCGCCGACCGGCGTGCTCCTGGTCGACAAGCCCGGCGGACTCACAAGCCATGACGTCGTCTCCCGTACCCGTCGCGCGCTGAACACGCGCAAGGTCGGCCATGCGGGCACGCTCGATCCGATGGCCACCGGGCTCCTCGTCCTGGGTGTCGGCGCCGCGACGCGGCTGCTGACCTATGTGGTCGGGCTGGACAAGACCTACGAGACCACCATCCTGCTCGGAGCGAGCACGGACACCGACGACGCCGATGGGACGGTCGTCCATCGTGCGGATGCGGCGAGACTCGCCGCCGTGACGGACGAGGAGATCCGTGCGGGCGTCTCCGCTCTCACCGGCGACATCGAGCAGGTGCCGAGCACGGTGTCGGCCATCAAGGTCGCGGGCAGACGTGCGTACGACCTGGCGCGGGCGGGTGAAGACGTCGTGCTGGCCTCGCGCGCCGTGACCGTCTCGCGTTTCGAGGTGCTCGACATCCGGCGTCGCGAGGGCACGATAGAGCTGGATGCGGTCGTCGACTGCTCCAGCGGCACCTACATCCGCGCCCTCGCTCGGGATCTGGGAACCGCGCTGACGGTCGGCGGACACCTGACCGCACTGCGCCGGACCCGCATCGGTGCGTTCGATATCTCAAGAGCCGTCGACCTCGAGCACATCGACAGCCAGGCACTGTGGGAGCCCGCAGCCGCTGCCGCCCTCGCGATGCCCACGCTCACCGTCGGCAACGAGGAGGCGCGTGATCTGCGCCACGGCAAGCGCCTCAACGGCGCTGCCTCGAGAGTGTCCGCCACTCCCGCGGCGGCGATCGGCTCGGACGGTGCCCTGATCGGTGTGCTGGAGCGTCGAGGCGCCGACCTCAAGAGTGCGATGAACATGCCGGAGGAGCACTCGTGATCCTCTGGTTCGCGCTCGTGCAGGTTGTCGTCGCCGCGATCGCTGCGCTCGTGTGCACCGTCCTCGGGCTGGCCGGTCGGCGCCCGAGCGATCTCAGCGTCGGCGCGCTCGCTCTCGTGGAGCTCCTGCTGATCGCGCAGATCGTCGTGTCGATCGTGGCGCCGTTCGCGGGTAACCCCATCTCCGGCAGCACGCTCGAGTTCTGGGTCTATCTCGTCTCAGCGGCGCTGCTTCCACCCGCGGGTGTCTTCTGGGCGCTGCTCGAGCGCAGCCGCTGGAGCACGGTCGTGATGGGCGTGGCCGCGGGGTCGGTGGCGGTCATGGTCTGGCGGATGCAGGTGATCTGGAGCGGGATCGGCGCCTGAGCCGGGCGCCCGGCGCCTCGATCTAGGATTGTCAGGTCATGGCACCCGCGAACCGCCCCCGCATCACCGGCCTCGGCCGCGTGCTGGTCGCGGTGTACGCGGTGCTGGCCCTCGCTGCCACGGGCCGATCGCTCGTGCAGATCATCGAGCGATTCGATGCGGCGCCGCTGGCGTTCACGCTGTCGGCGATCTCCGCGGGGGTCTACATCCTCGCGACGGCGGCGCTCATCTTCTCGCACTCGCGCTTCTGGTACGCCGTCGCATGGATCGCCATCGTCTTCGAGATGGTCGGGGTGCTGGTCGTCGGATCCGTCAGCCTGTTCCGGCACGACCTCTTCCCGGAGGAGACGGTCTGGAGCTGGTTCGGGTCGGGCTACGTCTTCGTGCCGCTGATCCTTCCGTTCGTCGGGGTCTGGTGGCTGTTCACCCATCGGCCCGGGCGCGCGGCGGCGATGCCGGCTCCCGCCCGTGTCGAAAGGTCCGTCTGGTGATCGTCTTCCACGGGCCTCAGGAGGTTCCCGCAGGCTTCGGCCCGTCCGTCGTCGCGATCGGCAAGTTCGATGGCGTGCACGCGGGGCACCGCGTCCTTCTCGAGCGCGCCAAGGTCGAGGCGGCGGCGCGCGGAGCCAAAGTCGTCGCCGTGACATTCGATCGCAACCCGCTCGCTCTGCTGCGACCGGATCGTTGCCCGGAGAACCTCGTGGGGGTCACGCAGAAGCTGCGCCTGCTCGCAGAGACCGGCATCGACGCAGCGATGGTGCTCACTTTCGACGCTGCGCTGGCGGACCTGCAGCCGCGGGAGTTCGTCCGGGGCATCCTCGTCGAACCCCTCGGCACTTGCGCCGTCCTCGTCGGCAACGACTTCCGGTTCGGTCGCGGGGGAGCGGGAGACCCCGACACGCTCGAGCGACTCGGCGAGGAGTTCGGCTTCAGTGTCGGTGTCGTCGACGACGTGAGCGCGATCGACGGCGGTCGTCGGGTGTCGTCGACCTGGGTGCGTGAACTGCTGGCGGAGGGCGACGTGGAGGGGGCGGCGAAACTGCTCGGCCGCCCGGCATCCGTGCGCGGCGAGGTCGTCCACGGCCTCAAACGCGGCCGCGAGCTCGGATTCCCCACCGCGAACCTGAGCCCGTCACTGGAGGGATTCGTCCCCGCCGACGGCGTCTACGCCGGATGGCTCGTGGACGAGGCGACCGGGCTGCGTTCGGGGACGCGCTATCCCGCCGCGATCTCGGTGGGAACGAACCCGACCTTCGACGACGTGCCGACACGCCAGGTGGAGGCGCACGTGCTCGACGAGCAGGGGATCGACCTCTACGGCCACGAGGTGGATGTGCAGTTCGTGCAGCGCGTGCGCGGAATGGTGGCGTTCGAGGGCATCGATGCACTGATCGCCCAGATGGCGGACGACGTCACGCAGGTGCGTCGGATGCTCGGCGCGTAGCCGAGTCCGTGCCGCCTCGGATGCCGAGTGCGGATGCGAGGGCGCCGACCGTCATGAGCAGGGCCACGAAGACCATCGCGGTGTGAAGACCCGCAAGATCCAGCGCGTTGCCGACGACCACGCCGATGGCGGCGACGGCGAGGAGTCCGGCCACTCGGGCGACGGCGTTGTTGACCGCAGAAGCGATGCCCGAGCGCTCGGAGGTCACGGAGCCCAGCACAGCGGCGGTGAGCGGTGCGACGGTCAGGGTCAGGCCGATCCCGAACAGGAGCATGCCGGGCAGTACCTGCGTGAAGTAGTCGAATGGTTCGCCCACGCTCAGCAGGAGGAGGGACCCCGCCGCCATGACTGCCGGCCCGACCGTCATGAACCACCGGGGTCCGACCTTCCCGGCCCAGGCTCCGGCGCGCGAGCTGAACGCGATCATCAGGAGCGTCGGCGGCAGGGATGCGAGCCCCGCGACTGTCGCCGAGAGCTCCGCCGTCTGCTGCAGGTAGATGGTCAGCACGAGTCCGTTGAGCGAGAGGCCCGCGTAGACGAAGAACGTCGTGAGGTTGCCTGCCCAGAAGTTACGGGCGCGGAACAAGGACAGCGGCATGACCGGTGACGGCGCGACGCGTTGCCGCCAGATGAAGCCGGCGAGCAGGAGCAAGCCGCCGATCGCGCCGGTCCAGACCCACGGAGAGTCGGCGCCCAGCCGAGGCTGCTCGATGAGCGCGAACACCAACGCGCCCAGACCTCCCGTGCTGAGCACCGCGCCCAGCACATCGATCCGCGCGCCCGGCGTACGCAGCTCCGGGATCCGGGTCAGGAGCAGGAGGGTGGGCACGACGGGAAGAACGGTCACTACGAACACCCAGCGCCACGAGAGGAGATCGACGAGCAGGCCGCCGACGAGGGGGCCGACGAGGGTGGCGACGGTGGTCGCCCCGGTCCAGATCCCGATCGCGCGGGAGCGCTGGGCGCCCTCGAAGCGTGCAGTCAGCAGCGCGAGGGAGCTGGGGACGAGGAGCGCACCGCCGACACCCTGGACCGCCCTGAGCGCGATGAGCCACTCTGCACTGGGTGCGAAGGCGAGAGCGAGTGAGGACGCACCGAAGATCAGGAGCCCGATGCGCAGGATCCGCACCCGTCCGAAGGCGTCGCTCAGAGAGCCGGCGACGAGGATGAACGCCCCCAGCGTCACGAGGTAGGCATCCACCACCCACTGCTGCGTGGCGAGGCCGCCGCCGAGCTCCCGGGAGATGGCGGGCAGTGCCACGTTGACGATGGTGCCGTCGAGGAACGACACGAAGGAGGCGAGAACGGCGACGCCGATGACGACGCCGGCGCTCGCGGGCATGTTCTGACGGGTCGCCATGCTGCTCACGCTACGCCCTGCCCCGCACGGCGCGCACGCCTCGCGGAATACCCCTGGGGGGTATATCGTTGCGAAGGGCGAGGAGGATGACAACATGCACGACAGCGGCAGCACCACCCGTGAGGCGGTCCTGGACATCGAAGGAATGACCTGTGCCAGCTGCGTGGCGCGGGTGGAGAAGCGACTCGTCGCGGTCGACGGCGTGGCGGCGGCGGTCAACCTCGCGACCGAGTCCGCTCACGTGAGCTACCCCGCGGACCTCCCGGAGGAGCGGCTCGTGGAGGCGGTCGCGCAGGCGGGCTATACGGCCCGCATCCGGCCGCGCGCTCATCCCGAAGGCGGTCACGTGCACGAGGCGGAGGATGCGCCCGGGGCCACCACCCTGCGCACGCGCCTGATGGTCAGCACCGCCCTGGCGATCCCCGTCGTCGCGCTCGGGATGGTTCCGGCGTGGCAGTTCCCCGGATGGCAGTGGCTGTCGCTGGTGCTCGCGGCTCCCGTGGTGCTGTGGGGCGGATGGCCGTTCCACCGTGCAACGTTCGCGAACCTCCGCCACGGAGCGCTGACCATGGACACGCTCATCACGATGGGCACCTTCGCCGCGTTCGGATGGAGTCTGTGGGCGCTGCTGTTCGGATCCGCCGGGCGTTGGGGCATCCGGCACGAGGTCGTCCTGATCGGGCCGGTGCACGACGCCACTTCCCTCGTCTACTTCGAGGTGGCCGCCGCCGTCACGGTCTTCCTGCTGCTCGGACGCTACATCGAGCAGCGGTCGCGCCGCGCGGCCGGTGCGGCGCTTCGCGCGCTCGGCGAGCTGACCGTGCCCGAGGTGCAACTCGTCGACGGGCGCACGGTAGCACTGGAGACACTGCGTCCGGGAGACGTGTTCGTGACGCGTCCGGGCGGGACGCTGGCCACCGACGGAACCGTCGTGGACGGACGGGCGGATGTGGACGAGAGCATGCTCACCGGCGAGGCCGTTCCCGTCGCCGTCGTGCCGGGATCCTCGGTCACCGGCGGCACCATCGTGCACGGCGGCGCGCTGAGCGTTCGGGCGGATGCGGTCGGTGCCGACACGCGGCTCGCACGCATCGCCCAACTCGTCGAGAACGCGCAGATGGGCAAGAGTCGCGTGCAGCGCCTGGCGGATCGGATCTCCGCTGTCTTCGTGCCGATCGTCATCGTGCTGGCGGTGCTCACCCTGATCGGATGGATCCTCGCGGGCGGATCGGTCGTCGAGGGATTCGTCGCGGCCGTCGCCGTGCTCATCATCGCCTGCCCGTGCGCTCTCGGGCTCGCCACCCCCGTGGCCATCCTGGTCGGCACCGGCCGCGGTGCACAGCTCGGCATCCTCGTGACCGGGCCGGACGCCCTCGAGAACGCGCAGCGCATCGACACGGTCGTGCTCGACAAGACCGGTACCGTCACGACCGGGCGGATGCGCGTGCGCCGCGCGGTCGTCGCGCCCGGCGTCGACGCGGCGCGGGCACGTCGCATCGCCGGGGCCCTCGAGGCCGGTTCGGAGCACCCCGTCGCCCGCGCGCTGGCCCTCCCGGACGCGCCCGTCGTCGCCGACTTCGCTGCCGTTCCCGGCCGTGGTGTGCTCGGTGAGGTCGAGGGGGTCCGCGCGTTCGCCGGGAACGCCGCGCTCGCCGCGGCTGAGGGGGCGCAGCTGCCTGGCGACCTCGCCGCCGCCCTCGAGGACAGCGTGGGGACCAACGTCATCGTGGGGTGGACCGACGATGACGGGCGCATGCACGCCGCTGCCGTCTTCGAGCTGGAGGACGCTGTGCGCGAGGATGCGGCCGAGGCGGTCGCCGAGCTCTCCCACGGCGGCATGCGCGTGCTCATGCTCACCGGCGACGCCGAACCCGTCGCCCGTCGGGTGGCGGCAGAGGTCGGGATCGGCGAGGTGAGGGCGCAGGTCGGCCCCGAGGGCAAGCTCGCCGTGATCACACAGCTGAAGGGGGAGGGGCGGCGAGTGGCGATGGTGGGCGACGGCGTCAACGACGCCGCAGCTCTCGCCGCCTCCGATCTGGGGATCGCGATGGGGGCGGGAACGGATGCCGCCCGCCATGCCGGAGACATCACGCTGACCGGATCGCGGCTCAGTCAGGTCGGAACGGCCCTTTCCCTCAGCCGTCGGGTGATGTCGGTCATCCGAGGCAATCTGTTCTGGGCCTTCGCGTACAACGTCGCCGCGCTGCCGCTGGCCGCATCCGGCCTGCTGAACCCGATGATCGCCGGCGCCGCGATGGCGTTCTCGAGCCTGTTCGTCGTGCTCAACAGCCTCCGACTGCGCCGGGCGGGCTGACGACGACGCGGCTGCCGGGGAGGCCGGGATGCTGCATCTAATGTCGAACCTGTCCCACTCCCGGAGGTTGTCGTGATCCGCAAGTCCCGTTCATTCGGCGTCGCTCTCGGCATGTGCGCCGTCGTCCTGGCGCTGACTGCCTGCGTCCCCGAGCCGACGGAGACGACGTCGCCATCCGGGTCGACGGCGCCCTCCGAATCCCCGACACCCGGCTCGTCGCCGTCGGCCTCGCCCTCGTCGACGCCGCGCCCGCAGGCGCAGGAGATCGAGCTGCCGGCCTCGTGCGACGCGATCTACTCGGCGTCGATGCGCAGCCGTCTCGGTGCCGAGCTGCCACCGCTGAACGACGCCGGCGTCGACATCGCGTCGACCCAGGTCGCGTCCCTCAGGGGCTTGATCGACTCGGGCGTGCCCACCTTGCGCTGCACGTGGGGAACCGCGCCCGGCGCCGCGCTCGCGACGAGCGTGACGATCGTGGATCCGACCGATGCGCCGCGCATTCAGGACATGTTGGCTGCGGCTGGCTTCGTGTGCGCTGACGACTCCGGCGGCATCCTGTGCACGAACGGCAATGAAGCGGACTTCCTCCGCGGCAACGGCTGGGTCGCGACCTCATGGAGCGCGAGCGTGCCAGACGGGTACACGGAGGACATCGCAGCCACTCTCTGGGGGTGAGACTGCTAAAGCACGCTCGATGCTCTAAACTGTGAGCGTCGGCCCGGATCCCTGCATCCACGTCAGGCCCGGTCGACTCTCTCGCGTACGAGCCGGCACCGAGCCGCCCGCGAGACTCGAAACACCGGTCGACGGTCCGTTGCGGACCCGACGCTCAGGAGGAGCATGCCGACCACGGCACCGGCGGCGCAACGCCGTAGAAAGTCCTCGTCCGCCAAGCGCGACGACGAGGCCCCCGTCATCCCGATCCTCGCGCGCAAGGTGCGCGAGGTCGAGGCCAAGGCTCAGCGCGGCAAGCTGGGCCCCACCAACCGCGTCAAGTTCCAGGTCATCGCCTTCCTGGTGCGCGAGGAACGCGCCCGCGTGAAGTCCGACACGACTCTCACGGACGCGTCCCGCGCCGAGCTGCTCAAGCGGCTCGACGGCGTGGCGACCATCCTCGCCAAGACCGCCGCCCGCGACACATCCCTCATCCAGCTGCTCGAAGTCGACCAGGCGACCTCGCCGGTCGCGAAGCGGATGCGGCGCGACTGGCTGCTGGAGTCCGGGGCGGAGCTCGCGCCCGACGAGCTGATCATCACGGATGCCGCGCCGGCGACGCCCGTGGCCATGATTCCCGCCGCCGCCGCATCCCGGCAGGTCGTGCCGCCGCAGGTCGAGGCCCGCCAGATGGCGAACCCGTTCCTCGCGCCGGATCTGACCCCGCGCTCCACCGGTAGCACCCCCCGCCGTCGTCTGGACGACTGGGAGCTCATGGGCCCGCTGTACAAGGCGTTCGAGACGGGCGCCGGCGGGGGAGCGGCCTCGATGGAGTTGCCTCCCGTCCCGGAGTTCGACCGTCTCTCGCCCAAGGGGCTCGAGGTCATGGCGCACCAGTCGCGCTTCCTCGAGGCCGTGCGCGAGGGGCACCGCAGCTTCCTGCTGGCCGACGAGCCCGGTCTCGGAAAGACGGCGCAGTCGGTGCTGGCCGCATCCGTCGCGAACGCGTATCCGCTGCTGGTCGTCGTGCCCAACGTCGTCAAGATGAACTGGGCGCGCGAGGTGCACCGGTGGACGCCGCAGCGGCGCGCCACGGTCATCCAGGGCGACGGCGAGAACATCGACGCGTTCGCCGATGTCTTCATCGTCAACTACGAGGTCCTCGACCGCCACCTGTCGTGGCTCAGCACGATCGGCCTGGGCGGCATGGTGGTCGACGAGGCGCACTTCATCAAGAACCTCACCTCGCAGCGCTCCCGGAACGTGCTGGCCCTGGCCGGCCGCATCCGCGAGGCGCGGCGAAACCCCCTCATGCTGGCGCTGACGGGTACGCCCCTGATCAACGACGTCGAGGACTTCGACGCGATCTGGCGCTTCCTGGGCTGGACCAACGGCGAGAAGCCCGGTCCCGAGCTCATGGCCAAGCTCGATGAGACGGGGCTCACGCCCGCCGACAAGGCGTTCTACCCGCAGGCGCGGAGCGCCGTCATCTCCATGGGCATCGTCCGTCGGCGCAAGACCGACGTGGCGGCTGATCTTCCCGACAAGCTCGTCGCGGATCTGCCCGTCGAGCTGGACGACGAATACGGCCGCTCGATCCGGCACGCCGAGCGCGAGCTGGGCGAGCGTCTGGCGGCGCGGTATCGCCGCATCATCGAGGCCCGTGGCGAGCGCGGCCTGTCGATCGGCGAGATCGACGAGGACATCGTGCGCCTGGTCGCCCAGCACGAGCTCGACGAGTCGAAGGCCGCCGCATCCGGCAGTGAGAACGTCTTCACCATGGTGCGCCGCATCGGCCAGGCCAAGGCGCTGCTCGCGGCGGATTACACCGTGCAGCTACAGCGCTCGGTCGGCAAGGTGGTCTTCTTCGCGAAGCACATCGACGTCATGGATGCGGCCGAGGCGCACTTCGCCGCGGCCGGCCTGAAGACCGTGTCGCTGCGCGGCGACCAGACCGCCATCGCTCGCCAGGCGGCCATCGACGCATTCAACTCCGACCCGGAGGTCGCTGTTGCGGTCTGCTCCTTGACCGCCGCCGGCGTCGGCGTCAACCTGCAGGCAGCATCCAACGTGGTGCTCGCGGAGCTGAGTTGGACCGCCGCCGAGCAGACGCAGGCGATCGACCGCGTGCACCGCATCGGACAGGACGAGCCGGTCACGGCGTGGCGCATCATCGCCGCGCACACGATCGACACGAAGATCGCCGAGCTCATCGACGCCAAGCAGGGCCTGTCGCTGCGCGCGCTCGACGGTCACGCGGTCGAGCCCGGTTCCAGCGACTCCGTGCAGCTGTCCGCGCTCATGCATCTGACGCGGTCCGCGCTCGGCGGCTGACCCGCATCCATATGCACGGCCCCGGGTGTGCGCCCGGGGGCTCCGGGGCGATAGTGTCGGTGAGGCAGCGTCGCCCCATTCCCCGGAGCACCATCACCCGGAAAGCAGGGACTCCAGCATGAAGATCGGTATTCTCACCAGCGGCGGCGATTGCCCCGGACTGAACGCGGTCATCCGCGGTGTCGTGCTCAAGGGCACCACGACCTACGACCTCGAGTTCGTCGGCATCCGCGACGGATGGCGCGGCGTGGTCGACGGCGACTTCTTCCCGCTGACGCGGCACGAGGTCAAGGGCCTGTCGAAGGTGGGCGGCACGATCCTCGGCACCAGCCGCACCAACCCCTACGAGGGTCCGCGCGGCGGCGCCGAGAACATCGCGAAGACCCTGTACGGGCACCGCATCGACGGCATCATCGCGATCGGCGGCGAGGGCACGCTGGCGGCCGCCAACCGCCTCGCGAACGACGGCATCAACGTGCTCGGTGTGCCGAAGACGATCGACAACGACCTGCGGGCGACCGACTACTCGTTCGGTTTCGACACGGCCGTCAACATCGCCACCGACGCGATGGATCGTCTGCGCACCACCGGCGACTCGCACCAGCGCTGCATGGTCGCCGAGGTCATGGGCCGTCACGTGGGCTGGATCGCGCTGCACGCGGGTATCGCCGCGGGCGCGCACGTGATCTGCATCCCCGAGGTCCCGATGTCGATCGACGAGATCGTCGACCAGGTCAGCCGCGCGCACGACCGCGGACGTGCGCCGCTCGTCGTCGTCTCCGAAGGCTTCAAGCTCACAGGCATGGACGAGGCGTTCAGCGACAAGGGCCTCGACGCCTTCAACCGCCCGCGCCTCGGCGGCATCAGCGAGGTGCTCGCCCCGGAGATCGAGCGCATCACCGGCATCGAGACCCGTGCGACGGTGCTCGGCCACATCCAGCGCGGCGGATCTCCCTCCGCCTTCGACCGTGTGCTCGCGACCCGCCTGGGCCTGCACGCGGCCGACGCGATCGTCGACGGTGCGTGGGGTCAGATGGTCGCCATGCGCGGCACCGACATCGTGCGCGTCCCGTTCGCCGAAGCCCTCGGCGAGCTGAACACGGTTCCCCAGTACCGGTACGAA
This sequence comes from Microbacterium sp. KU4F, assembly GCF_056868075.1. Taxonomy (NCBI): domain Bacteria; kingdom Bacillati; phylum Actinomycetota; class Actinomycetes; order Micrococcales; family Microbacteriaceae; genus Microbacterium; species Microbacterium sp. KU4F. The sequence goes on from NZ_CP200324.1 coordinate 3,277,391, forward strand.
GAGGCCGCCGCGCTCTTCGGCTGAGCCGTCGCTCGTCCCCCTTCCGGGAGGCGCGCCAGGGCATGTCCCACTTGCCGCAGGACATGTCCCACTTGCCGCACTTTTGGTGCTCCGATCTTGCAGCAAGTGGGACACGCCTCGCGGGCTATTGCGGCAACTGGGACACGCTGCGTCCTAGGCCCCCATCCCCATATCCGGATCAGCTGCGTCAATGCCGCCAACCGGCGCGCGCCAGGGCCTGCCGGACCTTGTCCACCGCCACTCGGCCGTCGCCACGCATGTGGTGATTCAGGATGCGCACGAGCTCCCAGCCCTCGGCGCGGATCGCGTCCCAGCGGTCGGCGTCCTTCGCGAACTGGCGCGCATCTTCTGCGTGCACACGCCCGTCGTACTCGACGCCGATACGCCAACGCCGGTACGCGAGGTCGAGCTCGGCGACATGCCGACCGTGCGCGTCGGAGAGCGTCCAGTTGATGTCGGGTTCGGGGAGACCGCTTCGCTGGAGCAGCAGCCGCAGCCGCGTCTCTCGTGGCGAGCGGGCGCCGGGGCGCACATCTCGCAGGGCGGCGGACAGACGGCCTCGCACGTCGCCCATCGCGTCGATCTCGTCCTTCAGCTCGGCCGCGCTCGAGAGCGGATGCGGTCCCGACACGAGGAACTCGGCCGCGCAGATGAGGTCGTCGACGCCCCAGGCGGTGGCGGCTTGGCGCCATGCGCGTGCCGGGTGCTCGACCGGGTGCCCCGCGTGCTCACGCGTCGCCGGTTCGCGGAGCTGAAGACGATGACCCCTGACGCCGACGATGCGTGGCTCTCGCGCGGGCCGGTGGGCGTAGACATGGATCTCGGTGGCGTGAGGCCATTCGGGAACGGGAACACCGTAGAGGGCGAGCGCGGTCTCGCCTCCGAAGAACTGCCACGGCCGTAGCCGAGGCGCGTACTCATCACACCTCCCGCGGATGTCGTCTCCCGCGGCCGCATCCGCCACGGAGCGGACGCCGCGATAGGGGACCCGCAGAGCCGACCGACGAAGTCGGTGAGGCGAGTGCCCGAGCGCCACCGCGTCCGCGACGGCGAAGTGAGGCGGAAGGTCGGGGGAAGAGGATCAGCCGGCGCCATACCTCCGAGCATCCGGTGCCCGGACGGCGGGGCAGGCGCTGTGCACAGCGCTCGCGGCCCTCATTCCGCCTGTGGAGGAGCCTCCCAGCCAGCGTGTCCCACTTGCCGCAGCTTTCGGTGCCGAGAACTGCGGGAAGTGGGACATGCGTTGCGGGAAGTGGGACATGCCGGCGGGGCGGGCTGCCGGATCCGGGTGCGACGGGGCCGGGCCGGCGACCGCGGCGGGGATCGGCGGGGTCAGGCGAGGCCGAGGACGTCCAGCATCCAGGCCTGTTCGTACGCGCGCTCGCGCCAGGCGTTGTAGCGCCCGCTCACGCCGCCGTGGCCGGCGACCATCTCGCACTTGAGGAGCGCATCGGCGCCGACCTCGCGCAGCCGTGCCACCCACTTCGCGGGCTCCACGTACAGCACGCGGGTGTCGTTGAACGAGGTGACGGCCAGGATGCGGGGATACGCCACACCCTCACGCACGTTCTCGTAGGGCGAGTACGTCTTCATGTATGCGTACACCTCGGGGTCGTGCAGCGGGTCTCCCCACTCATCCCACTCGATGACCGTCAGCGGGAGCGAGGGGTCGAGGATCGTCGTCAGCGCGTCCACGAACGGCACGTCGGCGAGGATCCCGGCGAACAGCTCCGGTGCGAGGTTCGCGACGGCGCCCATCAGCAGACCGCCCGCCGAGCCGCCCTCGGCGACGAGGAGCTGCGGCGAGGTGTAGCCGTGGTCGATCAGGTGCAGGGCGCAGTCGACGAAGTCGGTGAACGTGTTGCGCTTGGCCAGCAGCTTCCCGTTCTCGTACCACTCGCGGCCCATCTCGCCGCCGCCGCGTACGTGGGCGACCGCGAAGATCACCCCGCGGTCGAGTTCCGAGAGGCGCGCGACCGAGAACGCCGGCTCGATGGAGTGCTCGTAGGAGCCGTAGCCGTACAGGTGCACGGGTCGAGGCGCAGCCCCCGCATCCCCGAACGAGCGCTTCCACACCAGCGAGACGGGCACCTGCGTTCCGTCCTGCGCGGTGGCCCAGACACGAGCCTGAGCGTAGTCGGCGCTCTCGTAGCCGCCCAGAACCGGCTGCTGCTTGCGCACGAGACGCTCGCCGGTGGCGGGGTCATAGTCGAAGACCGTCGAGGGCGTCACGAACGAGCCGTAGCCCAGGCGGATGAGGGGAGGAGCCCACTCGGGGTTGCCCGCCGTCCCGACGGAGTAGAGCGGCTCGTCGAACTCGACCTCGGCCACTGCGCCGTCGGCGTAGTCCAGCATGCCGAGTCGCGCCAGCCCCTCGCGGCGGTAGGCCAGCACCCCCCAGTCGCGGAAGGCGGACAACCCCAGCAGGCGGCGTCCTGCCTGGTGCGGCACGACGACCTCGCGCCCACCCTGCGGATCGGATGCGGACACTCGCACGAGCTCGAAGTCCACCGCCTGGTCGTTGTGCAGGATGTAGAGCACGTCCTCGCCGTCGACCACGGCGTGGTCGCTGTCGTACTCCACGCCCTCTCGGCGCGGCCAGATCACGCGTGGCTCGCCGCGCAGATCGTCGGCGGGAAGCAGCCACTCCTCGGAGGTGATGGAGGAGCCGACCCCGATGACCAGGAAGCGGTCGCTGCGGGTGAAGCCGGCGCCGACCCAGAAGCGGTCGTCGTCCTCGTGGAACAGCAGCGCGTCATCGGTGACCGGGGTGCCGAGCTCGTGGAGCCAGACCTTGTCGGGTCGCCAGGCGTCGTCGACGGTCGAGTAGACGACGAAGCGCCCGTCGGGAGACAGTGAAGCGCCCGCGAACGTGCCCTCGATGACATCGGGCAGCGTCGCGCCCGTCTCGAGGTCGCGCACGCGCAGCGTGTACCGCTCGTCTCCCGACGTGTCGACGCCGTACAACAGCAGCCGGCCGTCGGTGGAGACCTCGAAGGTGCCGAGGGAGAAGAACTCCTCCCCGTCCGCCTCCGCATTGCCGTCGAGCAGCACCTGCTCACCCGGCAGCGCACTCTCCGGGACCGGAGGCGTCCAGTCGTCGGGGGAGGCGAGCGGCGCGCGGCAGTGGATGCCGTACTGCTTGCCCTCCTCGGTGCGCGAGAAGTACCACCACGCACCGCGCCGGGTGGGCACGGAGAGATCGGTCTCGAGCGTGCGTCCCTTGATCGCCTGGAAGATCTGCTCGCGAAGACCCGCGAGGTGCGCGGTGCGTGCATCCGTGTAGGCGTTCTCGGCCTCGATATGAGCCACGACGCTCGCGTCGTCCTTGTCGCGGAGCCATTCGTACGGGTCGTCGAAGACGTCGCCGTGGTGCGAACGCGAGCGGACCTTGCGAGCGGCATGCGGGGCTGCGGGGATGGCGGAGTCGGTCACCGTTCCACGCTAGTCGGGTGCGGCGGGTTCCGGCCGCGACGAGCGACTCAGGCCTCGAGCGCGCGCACGATCGCGCGCGCCGCACGGACCGCCGTGACGGTGCCGGCCGCCGTGATGTTGGCGGCGACCGCCCCCGGCAGAACGCCGTTGCCGGCGACGAAGAGGCCCTCGGTGCCCCACACGGCGCCGTCGGGGTCCACGACACCGGTGCCGTCATCCGTTTCGCTCATACGCACCGTTCCCGAGTAGTGCAGGGATGAGCCGGGCGGCAGCAGGAGCGTGTTGGCGACGGCATCCGGCCCCGCCACAGCCTCGAAGGCCACCCGCTGCTCGCGGGTCGCGCGCTCGATGAGAGCCAGGTCGGCCTCGCTGTAGTCGTAGTGGATACGGGCGCGGGGCATGCCGAGCGCATCCGTCTCCGTCTCGGAGAACTCGATGCGAGATGTGTCCCTGACCTCGGTGGGCACATAGACGCTGATGCCGACGGCCATCGCCACGGCCTCCTGGAGATCTTCGGAGAACAGCGGGCCGACGCTGATCTGCCAGTGGAAAGGCTGCGCGTCGTCGCTGTGCGGCAGCCAGAGCGAGTCCGACATCCATTCTCCGTCGCCGAGCGGCGGAACCTCGTCGATGCCGAGATGGTGCGGTTCCGCGAACACCCTTCCGGTGACGAACGCGTGCTCATTGAGATAGCGGCCGAGTGCGCGCGGGCGTATCCCGGAGGCGAACAGGAGTTGCGGGCTGCGCAGGGCATCCGCGGCGACGACGACGTGGTCCGCACGGAGTTCACGGCGCTCGCCGGTGGTGAGATCCTCGACCTCGAGTCCGCGGGCGCGCTGTCCATCGACCAGGATGCGCCGCGCGAGCGTGCCGGACAGCAGTGTCACGGCCTGCGACGACCCGTCGAGTTCCGGGAGGATGACTCCCGGGTCGGTGCGTCGACGTTCGATTCCGTCGGTGCGGAAGACGCCCATGGGCATGATCTGCGGTCCGCGTCCGGGTGCGCTGACGCCGCCGAACGCGCGCGTGAGCGCGTCGAGGACGGCCGCGCCCGCGGGCGTCGGGCCGAAGCGGTCGGATCCGATCCGCAGAATGCTGCGCACTCGCTCATAGTCGGCGTCCCACTCGGGTGCGAACGCCGCCGGGATCTCCCGGCCCCACGGCGTGGGACACGCGGCGGTCCAATGGGATCCCATCCCGCCGACGTTCCACGCGCTCGCTGCCCCGGGCATCTCGGTCGCGTCGTGTCCGAGCGCAGCGAAGTCGTAGAGCCCGAACGCCGTTGCGCTGCGAGCATCGAAGGATCCCGCCGTCGAGGCGCCGACATACATGGACTGCACGCCGGCCGCGACGTGCGCGTGATACGCGTCCCGGGTGCCGGCGTCGGCGGAGTCATGGAGGTGGCGTGCGGGCTCGCCCTCTCCCGCAGGGCCCGCCTCGACGATCGTGATCCGCGTCCCCGGGCGCAGCCTGCCCACTTCAGCGGCGACGGCGGCACCCATGATGCCGCTGCCCACGATGAGTACGTCCGCGTCCACGGATCCTCCAGATATGTCGATGATCGGTATAAGACGACTATTGCGATGCAAAAGACGTCTGATGCGTGGATAAAGTTTCGCGCTCGTAACGAATTCTTGCCCGCTGTGACGCCGATGTTAATTCTGTCAACATCGGCCGGATCGGCTTCCGGCGTGACCATAGCCTGGCCGCGGCTCGGCATCTGCCGCCGGCGCCCTCCCCGCTCCACGGGCGCACCCACCCGCATCCCGAAAGGCCGTACCACCATGTCTGCACTGCCTTCGCGTTCGCTCCGGCGCACGCTCCTCGTTTCCGGGGTCGCCCTGACCGCCGCTGTCGTCCTCGCCGGCTGCGGTCGAGCATCCGGCGACTCCGAGGCGGCCACCGACACCGTCGTGGGCGACGACGCCGCGACCGGCACCATCGAGTTCTGGGCGGCCGGCGCGGAGGGTGACGCGCTCCCCGCCTTCTTCGAGGACTTCGAGAAGGAGAACCCCGACGTCACCGTCAACGTGACCTCGATCCCGGAGTCGGAGTTCGCCACCAAGGTCGCCGCCGCCGTCGCGGCCGGCAACGTCCCCGACGCGACGTTCCTGCTCTCGCAGTCGCAGGCGAGCATGCTCGCCACCGACGCCTTCGCCCCGGTTCCCGACGGCCTCGTCGACGGCGACGGCTTCTTCGACAACATGTGGGACGCCGCCCAGTACGACGGCGCTGCACACGCCGTGCCCTGGTACACCTACGCCCAGGCCTTCTACTACCGCAAGGACCTGGCCGACGCCGCAGGCGTCGAGCCGCCCGCGACGTGGGACGACTACCCGGCGTTCGCCAAGGCCATGCAGGCAGAGGGAGTGACGTTCCCGATCGGCCTCTCGGCGGAGTGGAACGAGTACACCGCGCAGCAGTTCAACGACTTCAGCGTTCAGGCGGGCGGGTCGCTCATCTCGGACGATCGCACGGAATGGACGATCGACACTCCGGAGAACCTTGCGGCGCTCGAGACGTTCACGAACCTCTTCCTCGACGGGTACGCCTCGCCGGACGGCCCGACCTTCCTCGACACCGTGCCGTGGTTCACCTCGGGGCAGATCGGCGCTTACGTCAACGGGCCATGGTTCCCGGCGTGGCTCGACGAGGCCAATGGGGAGGGCTGGTCGAGCAAGAACCTGGGTGTCGCGCTCAACGCGGCAGGTCCCGGTGGCAGCACCTCGGCGATCGGCGGCGGCAGCCTCGCGGTCTTCGAGGACGCCAAGAACGCGGACGCGGCGTGGAAGCTCGTGCGCTGGATGTCGCAGCCCGAGAACCAGGTCGCCTGGTACGAGCGCTTCGGCAATCTGCCCGCCGTCGAGGCGGCGTGGGACGAGCCCGTGATCGCGGACGACCCCTTCCTGACGGTCATCAAGGAGGCGATTCCGATGGCGAGTGCTGTCCCCGCTGTTCCCGGCTGGCTGGAGGTCTCGGCGATGCTCGGTTCCGAGATGGAGCGCGCTGCCCGTGGGCAGGCGACGCCGGCCGAGGTGCTCGCCGCCGCACAGGCCAAGGCCGACGCGATCGGCACCGGCGTCGAGTGAGCGTCGGACGACCATGACGAGTTCCACACTCACCCGAGGGGAGACGCGCGCGAGCCGTCTCCCCTCGGGGAGCGCCCCGCCGAGCGGGCGGGCCCGCCGAGCGCGCCCGCGTCAGAGCCCGGTGGCCTGGGTCTTCCTGCTGCCGACACTCATCGTCGTCGGGCTGTTCACGGTCGTTCCGGGCCTGTTCGCCCTGGCGTTCAGCTTCACCGACATCGGGCTGCGAGACATCCGCGACCCCCTCCAGGTCGACGTCGTCGGCGCCGACAACTTCACGGCGCTGTTCGCGAACCCCGACTTCCTGCGCTCCATCGGCAACACGGTCCTCTTCGTCGTGATCGGCGTCCCGCTCACGATCGGCATCGGGCTCGCCCTCGCGATTCTGCTGGGCAGCGGCATCCGGCGTCTGCGCCCGGTCTTTCGTGCGGCCATCTATCTGCCGGTCATCGCGAACATCGTCGCCGCATCCGTGATCTGGAAGTACGCGCTCACCTACGAGGGCCCGGTCAACGAAGCACTCGCGGCGATCGGCATCGCCGGGCCCAACTGGCTCGGGGATCCGGCATGGGGCGTCACCTCGGTGATCATGCTCACGGTCTGGCGCAACGTCGGGACCGCGATGGTGCTGTTCCTCGCCGGACTCCAGGCCGTTCCCGAAGAGGTCTACGAGGCCGCCGCCATCGACGGCGCGGGCCCGTGGCGGCGGATCGTGCACATGACGCTGCCGTTGCTGCGGCCGACGACTCTGCTGGTGACGGTGCTCATCACCGTCATGTACATGAACATCTTCGAGGAGCCCTACCTGCTCACCGGCGGCGGCCCCTTGGACTCGACGAGATCGATCTCCCTTTGGGGCTATCAGCAGTTCGGTTACGGGAACATCGCCGCCTCCATGGCGGGCTCCTTCGTGCTGATCGTGTTGGTGGCCGTGGTGAGTGTCGTGCAGTTCCGGATGCTGAGGCCCAAACACTGATGCGTACCTCCCGACTGGGCAGCGCGCTGCTCTACGTGCTCATCACCGTCGTGTGCGTCGTGATGCTCATCCCGTTCGTCCTGGTCTACTTCGGCGCGTTCAAGACGCAGGGGGAGTTCACTGCGAACCCCGGTGCGTGGCTCCCGGAGTCCTTCGGCAACCTCGCCAATTTCGGGATCCTCTTCGACCGCGGGTTCGGCCAGTACTTCCTGAACGGTGTCATCGTCTCGGCGCTCGTCGTCGCCGGCAACCTCGTGTTCAGCTCGCTCGCCGGATACACCCTCGCGAAGCTGCACTTCCGCGGTCGCGGGTTCGTCTTCGCGCTGGTGCTGGCGACGATGATGGTGCCGATCGTCGCCATCTTCGTGCCGCAGTTCATGGTGGCCGTGCAACTCGGGCTCGTCGACACGCTGTTCGGGATCGCGCTTCCCATGCTCGTCCTGCCGATCGCGGTGTTCGTGGTCCGTCAGTTCGCCCACTCGATCCCAGAGGACCTCATGGAGGCGGCACGGCTCGACGGCGCGGGGGAGTTGCGCATCTTCGGCCAGATCTTCCTCCCGCTGCTCGCGCCGGCGCTCGCCACCGTGAGCGTGTTGACCTTCCTCGCTTCGTGGAACGCCTTCATCTGGCCTCTGGTGATGGCGCAGTCTCAGAGCACGTATACCCTGCCCGTCGGGCTCGCCGTCGCCGCCCAGGCCAACCAGACGACCGAGTTCGGCGTGCTACTCGCGGGTGCGGTCGTGGTGCTGCTTCCCGTGCTGATCCTGTTCCTGTTCCTGCAGAAGTACTTCGTGCAGGGCATCGCCGCCACCGGTCTCAAGTGAGTCCGTGCGCTCCGCTTCGAAAGGTTCCGTCATGACGATCCGACGCTCACAGGTCGCCCTCAACCCCATCCAGTGGACCAACCTGCCGCCCGATCCCACCGTCCCGGGAAGCACGGGCCGGTGGCGCTACGGAGAGCCGTCGTTCGTCGCGGACTACCCCGACGTTCTCGCCGCCGTGGCCGCATCCGGATTCGACGCCACGATGATGGAGGTCCTGGATACGCAGACCCTCCAGAGCTACGCGGCGATGATCGAACGCGCAGGCCTGCGCGTCGCACCCGGCTACGCCTCCATCGGGCTGCCGGAGGACGAGGGACTGGACATCGCGCCCGGCAGCGCCGAGTGGGCGCGCTGGTTCAATCCCGTTCGTCGTAAGGCGGAGGAGTCGCTCTTCTTCGGTCTGAACACGGTCTTTCTCGCGCCGATGGTCGATTACCGGCTGCCACGCTGGTCCGAGCGCGCGGCGGTCGGATACCTCGCTGATCGCGACCGGCTCCTGCGGCAGGCCGACATGCTCGCCGAGGCGGGCCGCATCCTGCGCGCGGAGGGCGTGCGTGCCGGGCTGCACAACCATGTCGGCACCTGGGTCGAGACCGAGGAGGAGATCGAGACCGTGCTCGCCGAGGTCGATCCGGACGTCCTGGGGGCGTCGTTCGATCTCGGCCACCTCGCGTGGGCGGGCATAGATCCTGTCGCGATGGTCGCGCGTCATCGCGATCGCATCATCGACCTCCACATCAAAGACCACTCCGCAGCCCTCGTCGCCGAGAACCGGGCGAACCCCGGCCCGTACGAGCGCGTCGCCTCGCAGCCCTTCTTCCTCGAGCCCGGCAGCGGTGACATCGACATTCCGGGCGTGCTGGCGCAGCTCGGTGACGACTTCGGCGGCTGGCTGGTCATCGAGGTGGATCAGTTGCACGGCGACCCGGACGCGAGCGCCCGTCGCAGTCGCGCGTGGGTCGAGCAGACGTTCGCCGCGTGAGCGCGCTGCGCGCCGCGATCATCGGGACCGGGATGATCGCCGAGGTCCATGCGCGCGCCGTCCGCACGGTCGGGGGGCGCTTGACCGGCGTTCTCGGCTCCCGCCCGGAGCGAGGAGTGCAGGCCGCCCAGCGCTGGGGCGGTCGGGGCTATCTCGATCTCGACGATCTCCTGGCCGACACCCCGGATGTCGTCCACGTGTGCACGCCGAACGCCACCCATGCGCCCTACGTGCGCGCACTGCTGGAAGCCGGCGTCGCGGTCGTGTGCGAGAAGCCGTTGGGGCTCGACGGGGCCGAGGCGCACGATCTGGCCGCGCTCGCCCGACGGGCGGGGGTCATCGCCACCGTCCCCTTCGTCTACCGTTACCACCCGCTCGTGCGCGAGATCCGCTCACGGGTGGCCCGAGGCGCCTTGGGGCGAGTCCTGCTCATGCACGGCACCTATCTGCAGGACTGGATGCTGGACGCCCGCACCGCGAACTGGCGCGTCGACCCCGCGCTCGGCGGCGGCTCGCGCGCCTTCGCGGACATCGGCTCGCACTGGTGCGATCTGGTCGAGTTCGTCAGCGGGGAACGCTTCGACGCCGCATCCGCGCAGTTCGCCCTCGCGCACCCCGAGCGTCCTGTCGGCAGCGATCACGCCTTCGGCAGCATCGCTGCGCCCGAACGGCCCACTGCGCCCGTCGAGACCGAGGACGCGGCGATCGTCGCGTTGCGCACCCGGTCGGGGGTCCCCGCCAGCGTCGTCGTCTCGCAGGTGTCGGCGGGACGGAAGAACCGGCTGTGGTTCGAGATCGACGGCACATCCGCGAGCGCCGTCTTCGATCAGGAGACGCCCGAGACGGTGTGGTTCGGTACGACGAACGGGGCGAGCATCCTGCGGCGCGCCGAGGCGGAACCCTCGCCGGCACAGGCCCGGTTGAACGCGTTCCCGGCAGGGCACGCGCAGGGATGGGGTGATGCGTTCGCCGCGTTCGTCTCTGACACATACGCCGCGGTGCGCGGTGAGGCGCCGGACGGTCTTCCGACGTTCGACGACGGCGCGCGTGCCGCCGACATCGTCGACGCGGTGCGCGCCTCGGCGCGCTCCGCCTCCTGGGAGGCCGTCGCGACGCCCTGAGCGTGGGCGCCGGATCACCGAACGGGCGAGTCGGAGGTTACGCCCGGCGCACTGAGTTGACCGGGAGGGCGGGCGATGTAAGGATTCCGTGTGGTCGGGTTAACGAATGCCGACTTCACGGTGAACTGTTCGTTCGCGCCGCCGTTCGCTCGGCTCTCCCTCCTTCTCCCTCTCCCCGAAAGCGAACGGTGGAAACCGCAGCACTGATCGTCGTCCTGATCATCGGACTCGCGCTCTTCTTCGACTTCACCAACGGCTTCCACGACACCGCCAACGCGATGGCCACGCCCATCGCGACGGGTGCCCTGAAGCCGAAGGTCGCCGTCCTGCTCGCAGCGGGTCTCAACCTCGTGGGCGCCTTCCTGTCCACCGAGGTCTCCAAGACCATCTCGCACGGCATCGTGCGCGAGGACCAGATCTCACCCGGAGCCTTCCTCCCGCTGATCTTCGCCGGGCTCATCGGTGCCATCACCTGGAACATGCTCACGTGGCTGCTGGGTCTTCCCTCGAGCTCGTCGCACGCGCTGTTCGGCGGCCTCATCGGCGCGACGCTCGTGGGCATCGGCGCCTACGCGATCGACTTCGGCGTCGTGCTCAGCAAGGTCATCCTCCCGGCACTGATCGCTCCGGTGACGGCGGGTGTCATCGCCTTCGCCGCGACCAAGCTCGCGTACGCCGTGACCCGGCGCTACGACGGCAAGCCGGACGGACGCGACGGGTTCCGATGGGGGCAGATCTTCTCGTCCTCGCTCGTCGCCCTCGCCCACGGCACCAACGACGCGCAGAAGACGATGGGTGTGATCACTCTTGCGCTGATCATGGCCGGTTGGCAGGACTCGGCTCACGCCGATCCTCAGCTGTGGGTCATCTTCGCCTGCGCCTTCACGATCGCCCTCGGCACGTACATGGGCGGCTGGCGCATCATCCGCACGCTCGGCAAGGGCCTCACCGACGTGAAGCCGGCCCAGGGGTTCTCGGCGGAGAGCTCGACCGCCGCCACGATCCTCGCGTCCAGCGCCCTCGGGTTCGCCCTGTCGACCACCCAGGTGGCATCCGGCTCGGTCATCGGGTCCGGGCTCGGTCGCCGCGGCGCGAAGGTGCGCTGGCGGACGGTCGGTCGGATCACGATCGGATGGCTGCTCACCCTTCCGGCCGCCGGCATCGTCGGCGCGGCGGCGGCTCTCATCGTGGCCTGGCTCGGCCCGTGGGGCATCGCGATCGACGCGGTCCTGGCCGTGATCATCGTGCTCCTGCTCTTCCTGCGTTCCCGCCGTGACGAGGTCACCGCCGCCAACGCCATGAGCGAGGTCGCCGACTCCGGGCGTGCCGTCAAGGTCAAGCGCAACCCGCCGCCCACGCGCCGCCAGCGTCGCCTGGAGCGCGAGCGGGCACGCCAGGAGAAGGGACAGCGCTGATGGACATCCAGATCGATTGGTTCGCCTTCGTCCAGGTCTTCTTCGCCGCCCTCATCGCGGCCGTCGCCGTCGTCGGGAGCTATGCTCTGGGCCTTCGGATGCTGGTGCGCGCCGGGCGAGCGCCGGTGGTGGCGCCGGTGGAGTTCACCGATGCGATCACCGTCATGAGCGACAAGCAGCGCGCCAAGGCGGAGAAGGCCGCGGCGAAGGCGGCCAAGCGCTCGCCGCTGACGGTGGGGCAGAAGCGGTTGGCCTTCGCCGTCGCGTGCGCGGCGTTCGGATTCTGCGCACTGGCCGTCCTGTCGGGGCTGCTGCTCATCGTCATCGGTCACTGATCCCGGCGTCGGCGTCGGGTCGTAGGGTGGCCCTATGAGTGCCGCATCCGCCGCCGTGCAGTTCGGGCAGCATCCACCCGCTCGGCGCACGATCGTCCACCTCAGCGACACGCACTTCCTCGCCGGCAACGTACCGCTGGGCGGACGCTACGACACGCTGGCGAACCTGCGGCGCACGGTGGCCGCAATCGATCGCACCCGCATCCGCCCCGACGCGGTGGTGTGCACGGGAGATCTCACCGATCTCGGCGAGCCCGAGGCCTACCGAGCGCTGCGCGAGGTGCTGGAGCCCGCCGCCGAGCGGTGGGGTGCGCCGCTGGTCTGGGTCGCAGGCAACCACGATGAACGCGCGCCGCTGCGCACCGAACTGCTGGACGCGGCGGCGAGCGACGAGCCCGTCACCGCCGTCCACGACCTCGACGGCCTTCGTCTGATCGTGCTCGATTCCACCGTGCCGGGCTGGCACCACGGTGAGATCGACGACGCACAGCTGGCGTGGCTCGCCGATGTGCTGGCGACGCCCGCGCCGCTGGGGACCCTCCTGGCGATGCATCATCCGCCGCTGCCCAGCCACATTCCGTTCTTCGACATCCTCGAGCTGCGAGACCAGCACCGGCTGGCGGGCGTGGTACGCGACAGCGATGTGCGCGGCATCCTCGCCGGACACCTCCACCACTCGACCTCCGGCACGTTCGCAGGAGTGCCCGTGAGCGTCGCTGCCGCCACCTGCTACACGATGGATCTGGCGCGCCCCGCGGACGAGGTCAACGGGATGGATGCGGGGCAGTCCTTCCATCTGGTGCACGTCTATGACGACACGGTCACACACGCGGTCGTCCCGGTGGTCGAGGCCGAGACGGCCGACTTCTTCACGCCCGAGTGGAACGCGAGGATGGCAGCGCTCACCCCGCAAGAGCGCCTCGACGCGTTCTCCCGCAAGCGCCCGCGCTGACGCTCGCCGCCGGGGACGGTGCCGGGTCGGGGGTATACGCCGTGTCCGGTGGTGTGCGTGAGAACGGCGATTAGGCTCGGTCAGGCAACCGGCCGACGACCCACAAGGACAACGCATGCCAGAGCACGCAACGACGCGTACCCGTACCGAGACCGACTCCCTCGGGAGCCTCGAGATCCCCGCGGATGCCTACTGGGGCATCCACACGGCACGAGCCCTCGAGAACTTCGACATCTCCAAGCGCCCGATCTCCGTCTACCCCGACCTCATCGTCGCGCTCGCGATGGTCAAACAGGCCTCGGCTCGAGCGAACCGGGAGATCGGAGTGCTCGATGCGGAACGGGCGTCGCTCATCGACCGTGCCGCGCAGGAAGTGATCTCGGGTCGGCATCACGACCAGTTCGTCGTCGGCGTGATCCAGGGCGGTGCCGGCACGTCGACCAACATGAACGCCAACGAGGTCATCACCAACGTGGCGCTCGGACTCGCCGGCCGGGAGAAGGGCGACTACGCCTTCCTCTCGCCGATCGATCACACCAACCGCAGTCAGTCGACGAACGACGTGTACCCGACCGCGATCAAGGTCGGCCTGTCGCTCACCCTGCAGAGCCTGCTGGTGGAGCTCGATCTGCTGCGCCAGGCGTTCCTCGACAAGGCGCGGGAGTTCCACGACGTGCTCAAGGTCGGCCGCACGCAGCTGCAGGATGCGGTGCCGATGACACTCGGGCAGGAGTTCCACGGCTTCGCCACGACCCTGGGCGAGGACCTGCACCGGCTGCGCGAGAACGCCTGGCTGCTGCACGAGGTCAACATGGGGGCGACCGCCATCGGGACGGGGATCACGACGCATCCGGACTACGCGCCCGCCGTGCTCCGCCATCTGCGCGAGATCACCGGGCTCGACCTCGCGACGGCCGACGACCTGGTCGAGTCCACGAGCGACACCGGCTCGTTCATGTCGTTCTCCTCCTCGCTCAAGCGCAACGCGATCAAGCTCTCGAAGATCTGCAACGATCTGCGGCTGCTCTCCAGCGGTCCGCAGGCGGGTCTCGGGGAGATCAACCTGCCCGCGCGTCAGGCAGGCTCCAGCATCATGCCCGGCAAGGTCAACCCCGTCATCCCCGAGGTCGTGAACCAGGTCGCCTTCGCCGTCGTCGGTGCGGATATGACAGTCACGATGGCGGTCGAGGGCGGCCAGCTGCAGTTGAACGCCTTCGAACCCGTGATCGCCCACTCGATCTTCCAGTCGATCACCTGGATGCGGCAGGCCATGTGGACGCTGCGGGTGAATTGCGTCGAGGGGATCACGGCCAACCACGATCGCCTGGGCGCGATGGTCGGCTCGTCGGTGGGCGCGATCACCGCTCTGACGCCCTTCATCGGGTACGCCGCGGCCGCGGCGCTCGCCAAGACGGCGTTGCTCACCGGTCGAAACGTGGCCGACCTCGTCGTCGAGGCGGGACTCATGCCCCGCGACGAGGTGCTCAAGCAGCTCTCACCCGCGCGGCTCTCGGGCCTCGAGGCCATCACGGCAGCCATCCCGATCATCGATACGAGCCTGACTCCGACCCAGGACTGAGTGTCGACCGTGCGACCGCGCGGCGCAGCCGATAGCGTCGGAGCGCGCACCGTGCCCGCGCCGAACCAGGAGGAATCATGACCGACCCGACCGGATCGCCCGAGAACACCCCGCCGGCCCCGCCGGCCTACCCCGCCGCACCGCCGGCGTATCCGACCGCGCCGCCCGGCTCCTCAGAGGCACCGCCGGCCTATCCGACGGCACCGCCCGCTGCCGGCCCGGTTGCCGGACAGCCGGCCCCCGGCGCTCCGGTGCCGGGCAAGACGCTCGGCATCGTGGCACTCATCCTGGCCTTCTTCGCGCAGCTGATCGGCCTCATCCTCGGCATCGTCGCGCTCGTGCAGAGCCGCAAGGCGGGCGTGCGCAACCTTCCCGCCGTCTGGGCCATCATCCTCAGCTCGGTGTTCATGGTGATCGGGATCATCGTGGGGATCATCCTCATCGTGAGCTTCGCGAGCGTCTTCGAACAGGCGATGCGGTACTGCCTGGAGAACCCCGACGGCTCGTACCAGATCAACGGGGTCACCCAGTCCTGCACCTCCCGCTGAGCCGGTCTGAAACGACGATGGCCCCCAGGTGCTCTGGGGGCCATCGTCGTTCAGTCCAGGATGCGGCAGTGCGTCGTCAGGGCGCCGATGCCGTCGATGCCGACCGTCACGGTCGATCGATCGCGCAGGAAGATCTGCGGATCGCGAGAGTAGCCGGCGCCGCCGGGGCTGCCCGTGGAGATCAGGGTCCCGGGCAGCAGCGTCACCGATTGGGAGAGGTGCGACACCAGCGTCGACACCGGCCGGATCATCTGCCCGGTCGACGCGTCCTGCACAGTATGGCCGTCGACGACCGTCCAGATGTGCAGATCCTGCGGGTCGGGCACTTCGTCGGCGGTCACCACGAACGGGCCGGTCGGGGTGAAGCCGTCGAACGACTTGCAGCGCGACCACTGCGCCTCGGAGAACTGGATGTCGCGCGCCGTGACGTCGTTGACGACCGTGTAGCCCCACACGTGGTCCAGGGCCTTCTCCTGCGGGACGTTCTTCGCGGGGCGGCCGATGATCACACCGAGCTCCGCCTCGTAGTCGACGGATTCGCTGAGGCTGCGCGGCCAGCTCGTGGTCTGCTCGTGTCCCGTGAGCGAGTTCGGCCACAGCACGAAGACTGTCGGGGTCTGATCGGTCTTGAGCCCAGCTCGCCCGAGTGCGCGGCGTAGTTGAGTCCGACCGCGAGGATGACGGGTGGCGCGAGAACCGCCGAGGCGAACTCGACGCCCGCGAACCCGAAGCGCTCCACCTCGGGTGACTCTGCGGCATCCCGCACACGCGCCAGCAGCTCCTCTCCGCCGAGGATGAGCTGCTCGAGTGTTCTCGGGGCGTGCGGGAAGAGGGCGTCGACGAAGGCAGCGGAGTCCTCGTCGACGACGACGAGTCTCGGCTCCGGATTCGCAGCGGTGCGGAGGTGGGCGAAGCGCATGCCCTCCACGCTACCGGCGGCGGCCGTAGGCTGAGGGAATGACGACCCCCGACGGCCGCCCGACTCTCACCCCGCCGGCCTTCGATTCCGCACTGGCGCAGCCGGTTCATGCCGCCCCGGCACCGATTGCGGCCCCCGCGACCTCGCAGCCGCCCGTCGGCGCGCCGGTCCGGCGGGCGTGGGGACTCTACATCTGGGTCGGTGCCCTGCTCGTGGTCCTGCTCGTGGTGCTCGTCGGCTACTTCCTGGAGGCGATCGGACCGGTCGCCTCGCTGCTGGGAGGGATCCTCGCGCTGCTGCCGCTGGCGGGCGTGCTCTGGGCGCTGCGCATCGTGGACCGTTGGGAGCCGGAGCCGAAGGGCCTCGTCATCCTCGCGCTCGGATGGGGAGCCATCGCCGCCGTGGCGCTGGCCCTCGGCGTGGACCTCGTGCTGCTGCTGACGTTCGGTCGCAGCGATTCGCAGTTCGCGCTCCTGCTGCAGTCGGTCGTGCAGGCGCCGATCGTCGAGGAGATCGGCAAGGGCCTCGGCGTGCTCCTGATCTTCGCCGCCGCCCGACGCTTCTTCGACGGCCCCGTGGACGGCATCGTCTACGGCGGGCTGATCGGTGCGGGGTTCGCCTTCACGGAGAACATCCAGTACTTCGCGAGCGCCCTCATCGAGGGCGGCTTCACGCAGGCCTCCGCGGCCTTCTTCGTGCGGGGCATCCTCTCGCCGTTCGCACACGTCATGTTCACCGCGGTCACCGGGTTCGCTCTGGGGCTCGCCGCCCGTCGCGGCGCCCGCCTCGGCGGCGCGCTCGGACCCTGGCTGGCGGGCCTCGTCGGTGCCATCGCCCTGCACGCACTCTGGAACGGCTCCGCCCTCCTGGGCGACTTCTTCGCGCTGTACGCCGTGCTCCAGGTCCCCCTCTTCGTGATCTTCGTCGTCGCGATCGTGTTCCTCCGGCGCGAGGAGGCGCGCCTGACGCGCGCGCGTCTGGGGGAGTACGCGGCCGTGGGCTGGTTCACCCCGCAAGAGGTCGACATGCTCGCCACCGCGGCGGGGCGTCGCACCGCTCTCGCCTGGGCGCGCACGCTCAACGGTGACCGGGTGCCGATCATGCGGACCTTCATCGCCGACGCGACCGCGCTCGCGGCGGCGAGGCAGCGCGCGATCAGCGGAAGGGACCCCCGGGCGAGCGCGGAGGAGGCCGCGTTGCTGCAGCGCACGGTCGCCGCTCGCGCGGCCCTGTTCGCGCTCTGAGGCCGGACGTCATCTGAGCGAAACACCGCGTCGCTATCGTGAACCGACCAGTTCACTCGACGTCAGGAGCGTCCATGGCCGACTCGGCCCTCCGCGATCTCGCCGCCCTCCCCAAGGGGCATCTCCACGTCCACCTCGAGGCGGCCATGAGGCCCGCGACGCTCGCCGAGCTGGCCGCGGAGATGTCGGTCGAAATCCCACCGGTGTCCGGATTCTCCGGTTTCACCGCGTTCGCCGACATGTACCAGGGTCTACTCGCGGTCCTGGCGCATCCGCAGAACCTCGTGCGGTTGATCGACGAGGCCGTGGCGGATGCGGCATCCGACGGCGCGGTGTACGTCGAGTTCGGCGTGAGCCCGCAGTTCTATCTCGCCGCCTTCGGGACCGTGGAGGCGGCCCTGGACGCCCATCTCGACGCCGTTCGCGTCGCCGGCGAACGGCACGGCGTCGAGGTGGGCCTCATGGTCACAGTCGATCGCACCGAGCCCCTCGCCGAAGCCATCGCGCTCGCGGAGGCGGCAGCGGCCCGCGCGGGTCGTGGCGTCGTCTCCCTCGGGCTCGCGAACGAGGAGCGCGGGTATCCCGCCGCCGACTTCGCCCCCGCGTTCGACATCGCCCGCGCCGCGGGCCTGCAATCCGCGCCGCACGCGGGCGAGCTCGTGGGTCCCGAATCGGTCTGGCAGGCCATCGACGATCTGGGCGCTGCGCGGGTGCTCCACGGCGTGCGGGCGATCGAGGATCCGACGCTCGTGGCGGAGCTGGCGCGGCGGGGGATCTGCCTCGACACCTGCCCCACCTCCAATCTGCTGCTGGACGTCGTCGACGACCTCGCCCGTCACCCGCTCCCGCAGCTGTTGGATGCGGGCGTGCGGTGCTCCATCAACGCGGACGACCCGATCCTGTTCGGTCCCGGCATCCTCGACGAGTACGTCGTCGCGCGCGAGCAGATCGGCCTGACGGACCGCCAGCTCGCCGCGTGCGCGTGGAGCTCCATCGAGACGACGCTCGCCGGGGACGCGCTCAAAGCGCGCGCGAAGGCTGACATCGAGGCATGGCTGGGGGAGGCGCTGTGACGAACCTCCACTTCGGCGTCTTCGAGGTCTACGCGCCGCAGGTCGGCGGCACCTACAGCTGGGCGCACCCGCTCTGCGATGCGGCGGACTACCTCGACCCGGAGCGCTGGGTGCGCATGGCGAAGATCATGGACCGTACCGGGTACGACTTCCTCTTCTTCGCCGACGGCTTCGGCTATCCGATGCAGAACGGCGACATCAGTGCGGCGTGCCTGTCCGCGGCCATCAACTTCTCCGGCCTCGACCCGTCGACCATCATCCCGATCCTCGCCCGCGAGACGGAAAAGCTGGGCTTTGTCGTGACGGCGACGACGGGGATGGACCACCCCCTGCCGTTGGCGCGCCGGTTCAGCACCCTCGACCACCTCACCCGAGGGCGCATCGGCTGGAACGTGGTCACGGGTGCCTCGCAGAACGCCGTCGCGGAGCTCTTCGGGCACCCGGAGATGGTCGCGCACGACACGAGGTACGAGATGGCGGAGGAGTACGTGTCCCTCGCCCGCAGCTACTGGGAGCAGTCGTGGGACGACGACGCGCTGGTGGCGGATGCGGACTCCGGCGTCTACATCGACCCGTCCCGCATCCATCGCACCCAGTTCGACGGGGCGCACTACCGCTCGCGCGGATACTTCGGCGCCCCTCCGTCGCCGCAGCGCACGCCGGTGATCTTCCAGGCGGGCACCTCCCCGAAGGGTCGGGCGCTCGCCGCTTCGCACGCGGAGGGCGTCTTCGTACAGGCCACGACGCCAGAGCACACGGCGGCGGCTGTCGCCGACATCCGCCGCCGCGCCGCCGAGGCGGGGCGCGATCCCGGCGAGATCCGCATCATGGCAGGGCTCACGGCGATCGTCGACGAGACGCAGGCGGGCGCCGAGCAGCTCTGGCGCGAGTTCCACGGCATGCAGTCGGACGAAGTCGTGGCCGCCCTCTACGCCGGGAACACCGGCATCGACCTGCTGAAGCTCGATCCGGACACGACCCTCGCGGAGGTCGTGGCCGCCGGTGGCGTGGTCGGTCAGATGGGCACGAGCAACATCGAGCGTTTCCTCGGTCGCGACGGTTCACCGGCACCGACCGTGCGCCAGATCCTCGACGACCTGCGCGGCAAGGGCACGCGCGGCTTCCGCATCGTGGGGGACGCGGAGCACGTCGCCGACCGGGTCGCGGAGCTGGCCGACCAGACCGGTCTCGACGGGTTCCTCTTCGAGCCGGTCTTCGGAACCCGCGACGTCGAAGCGTTCGGGGAGCTGGTGCTCCCGCGCCTTCGGGACCGCGGCCTCCTGCCCGAGCCCGCCGGTCCGACGCTGCGCGAGCGGATGCGGGAGCGCCCCGGCGCCCGTTTGGGGCGAGCCGGAAAAGACTCAGCGCCCGGTGCCGCGGCGATGCCTGCGTGACTCCCGAGCGCTGAGTTGTTCTTCTGTCAGGATCCACCCGTCGTCGGATGGTGTCAAGAGGGTCGGCCGCGCCTCGCGGGCGGCGGCGACGTGCTTGGATGGAGGCATGACTGACAACCGCACGAAGCCCGAGTTCGACGCTCCCGCAGGGCCCGCTCCCACCGAGCTCGTCATCCGCGACATCATCGTCGGAGACGGTGACGAGGCGAAGCCGGGCGACAACGTCACGGTGCACTACGCCGGCGTCGAGTACGAGTCCGGCGAAGAGTTCGACTCCTCCTGGGGACGTGGCGAGAGCATCCAGTTCCCGCTGCGAGGCCTCATCCAGGGCTGGCAGGACGGCATCCCGGGCATGAAGGTCGGCGGTCGCCGCGAGCTCGTGATCCCGCCGCACCTCGCGTACGGCCCCGCAGGAGGCCACTTCCTCGGCGGCAAGACGCTCATCTTCATCATCGACCTGTTGAAGGTCGGCTGACACGACCTCTCGAAGGGCCCCGGGTATCCGGGGCCCTTCGTGGTTGCGGGTGTCGTTCGTTGAGCGAGCGGAGCGAGACGAAACGCGTCCATCGGAAGTTCTTAAGACTCTCGTCAGAATTTTGCATTCAGGGGAATACGTTCCCCGGCGATGCGGTTGACTGGACTCGACGCCGCGAAACGCGCGGCCCTGGTTTTGGAGCGAACATGACCGACACGAACGCAATCGAGATCCCCGGATACAAGGCCGGCACCTGGACGCTGGACGCATCGCACAGCGAGGTCACCTTCGCGGTGCGCCACATGATGATCTCGAAGGTGCGCGGCACCTTCGGCGTGAAGAGCGCCACGATCATCGCCCCGGAGAACCCGCTCGAGGCCAAGGTCGAGGCCACGGTGGACGTCGCCTCCATCGACACCAAGGACGAGGGCCGCGACGGTCACCTGCGTTCGGCCGACTTCTTCGACGTCGAGAACTACCCCACGATGACCTTCGTCTCGACGGGTGTGCGTTACGAGAAGGGCGACTTCCTCGTGGACGGCGACCTCACCATCAAGGACGTGACGAAGCCCGTCACGTTCGAGCTCGAGTTCGGCGGCTTCGGCACCGACCCGTGGGGCAACTACAAGGCCGGCGCGACGGCCAAGACGGTCATCAACCGTGAGGAGTTCGGCCTTACCTGGAACGCCGCGCTCGAGACCGGCGGCGTGCTCGTCGGCAAGGACGTCACGATCGAGCTCGACCTGCAGGGCACGGTCGCAGCCTGATCGCACGCGAAGGGGACGGATGCGGCCGCATCCGTCCCCTTCGTCATGTCCGCGCGCGGCGCCGCAGGCGGTCCTGCGCGAGGAGGATGCCCAGGAAGACGACGAGGGCGCCCGCGGGTTCGTTCCACGACACCGTCTCGCCGAGCACGACGGCGCCCAGCACGACGCCCACGACAGGCGTGATGTACGTGACGGTGGACGCGCGGGTGGGACCCCAGGCGCGGAGAACGTTCTGGTTCCAGATGTAGGCGACGCCGGTGCCGAGGCAGCCGAGGAGCACGAGGCAGACGATGATCGCCGCATCCAGCCGCACGGGCGTGAGGGCGATGAACGGCGTCAGCACGAGCATGATCACCGCGGCGATTCCGATGTTCAGGAACGAGAAGACCAGCGGGCTCATGCCGCTGTCGGACGTGAAGCGTCGCATATAGGCGAGGCTGAAGCCGTAGCAGGCGGTGGCGCCGAGGATGGCGAACTGGGCGATGAGGCTCTGATCGGGGGCGAGTCCCTGCCAGGGCGCGATGATCACCATCACCCCGAGGATACCGATGAGGATTCCCGCGATCTGGATGATGCGCAGCTTCTCGACGCGGAACACGGCCCAGGCCATCACGGCCGTCATGATCGGCGTGGTGGCGTTGTAGATGCTCGCAAGGCCCGAGGTGACGTGCTGCTGGGCCCACGAGAACAGCAGGAACGGCACGACGCAGAACGAGAGTGCGAGCACGAGCATATGCATCCACACCACGAGTCGCCGGGGCAGCGTGTCCCTGCGAACGGCCACGAAGATCCCCAGCGTCATCGCCCCGAGCACGAGCCGCGACCACGCGACCTGGGCGGGGGAGAGCCCGCCGAGCGCGACCTTCATGAACAGGAAGCTGGAGCCCCAGATGATGCCGGTCAGGACGAACTGCACGGCGATGACCGCCTGGCGGGGCGGGGCGGCGGGGCGCACGACGGGAAGCACTCACCGACTCTAGTGACGGCCACCGACACTCCGGCCTGCAGGCGGATGAGATGTCCGAAAGGCGCCGCACAACGGCAGCGAGCTGCAGCCAGGGCACCGGGTGGAGTGCGTCGTACGCGCGGAAGCCCGGGCTCAGACGCACCAGCACGCCGACGAGCGCGATGATGACGATGCCGCCCAGCAGCGGGGGGAACCACAGCGCCGTCAGGGTTGCGAGACTCCCGGCGTAGAGCGCGCCGATGCGGGGGCCTCCCGCCACGACCACGATGAAGATGCCCTGCAGGCGGCCGCGCATCGTGTCGGGCACCGCCGACTGCATCATGGTCGAGCGGAAGATCGCGCTCACGTTGTCGGCCGCGCCCGAGACGGCGAGCACCACGCAGGCGGCGGCGACCAGGACGACGTTCACGTCGCCGTCCGCGAACCACCCGAGGGCCGCTGCGACCAGCACGAGTCCGAACACGGCGATCGCACCGCCGTAGACCTGGATCGCGCGCTCGATGCCGAGCCCATGGCGTCGCACCCGGCCGATCGGGCCCGAGAACAGACTCGACAGGAATGCGCCCGCGGCGACCGCAGCGGTCAGGATGCCGGTCGTCACCGGCCCGCCACCGAGCAGCACGGCGCCGATGCCGGGGAACAGGGCGAGCGGCTGTCCGAACGTCATCGCGATGATGTCCAGCAGATACTGCATCCGGATGTTGCGCGCGCGGCGCAGGAACGCCCAGCCGTCCCGGAGGGAATCGAGGCCGGGCCGGACGCTCTCGCCCTCCGGGCGGAGCTTCGGCAGGGTCCAGAGGCCCAGGAACAGCGAGGTCATGAGGACGACGTCGATCGAGTAGGTCCAGGCATAGCCCGCGGTCGCGACCAGGACTCCCGCGAGTGCGGGGCCGGCCATCACCATGATCCCGACGGTCACTCCGTTGAGGGCGGCCGCCGCCGGCAGCAGTTCGCGGGGCAACAGCCGCGGCGTGATGGCCGACTTGGTGGCCATCACGACGGAGTTGGCGGCGGAGTTGACGATGCTCAGCGCATACAGCCACCACACGGTCTCGTCGCCGGACCAAGCGAGAGCCGCCAGCAGGGCTGTGGAGGCGAAGGTGATGCAGGCGGCGACGAGGGCGACCAGGCGCCGATCGAACGCGTCGGCGAGCATCCCGCCGTAGAGCCCGGCGAGCACCATCGGGACCAGGCCCGCCACCGCGACCATGGCCACGGCGAAGTCGGAGCCGGTGAGGGCATAGACGTGCAGCATGACGGCGACGATCGTCAGCTGCCCGCCGAGGCCCGCGAGCGTGGAGCCGATCCACATCCGCGCGTACGGCGCGCTGGTGGTGAGCGGGCGCACGTCGATCAGATGACGCGCGAGCCGCATCCGCCTCACTCGGCGACCTCGATGCGCTTGATGCGAGCGGCGTGCCCCGTGCGGATCGTGACGTCCTGGCGCCGGACGCCGAGGTGCGCAGCGAGGGCCGCGATCACCCCGGAGTTCGCGGCGCCGTCGACCGCGCGCTCACGCACGTGCACGGTGAGAGCGCCGTCCGCATCCGCCTCGACGAGGGGTCCGCGGCGGCTGCCGGGCTTGACGCGGACGGTGAACTGCACGGGTGCGAGCGTACCGTCGCCGGGGGCGGTTGGGGTCGGCGCCGAACGCTGGTAGACTTTGGAGGTTGCCGTTCGATCGGCCGCGGATAAAGAGAGCCCCCGGATCAGCCGGAGGGCGCCGCGCAACGAGGAGAGAGGGGATCCCATCTATGGCACTCGAGAACGACGTCAAGAAGGCGATCATCGAAGAGTACGCGACGCACCCCGGTGACACCGGATCCCCCGAGGTGCAGGTCGCGATGCTGACGCAGCGCATCAAGGACCTCACCGAGCACCTCAAGGAGCACAAGCACGACCACCACTCGCGTCGTGGTCTGTTCCTCATGGTCGGTCAGCGTCGTCGCCTGCTGGGTTACCTGCAGGACATCGACATCAACCGCTACCGTTCGCTCATCGAGCGTCTCGGTCTGCGCCGCTGATCTCAGCGCGATCGCGTATATCGCTTTCTTCGAAGGCCGCCCCACGGTGTGGGGCGGCCTTCGCTTATGTATGCCCGCCGCGCCAAAGAACCGCGAGACTGCATCTTCTACACGAGATCACTGTGTTTACCCGTGATCTCGTGAGGGAAATGCAGTCTCGCGGTCAAGTGGGGGATGCGGGCATCCCCAGGAGGGGGGGTCAGGCGCGGGCGGCCAGGAGGTCCGCGTGGTGGATCGCCGCCACATCCGGGTGTGCGCGCAGCCGCGACTTCAGCGCATTCTCGCCGTAGCGGGCGTAGATCGGGTTCGTAGGGTCCTCGGTCACACCCCGCGAACGTGCCGCCAGCTCCGGCGGGAGCTGGATGAGGGGCAGCTGGGCATCGAGCGCCGGGTTGAAGAAGAAGGGCACCGAGATGCGGTCTTCGGGGTAGCGGGGCGAGACGACCCGGTGGTTGGTGGCGATCAGATACCCCTGCGTCGCGTACTCGAGCAGCTCGCCGATGTTGACGACGAACGCGCCGTCGACCGGGGGAGCGTCCACCCAGCCGCCGTCGCGCTCGACCTGGAGCCCGCCCTTGCCCGGCTCCACCCACAGCAGGGTCAGGACGCCGGAATCCTTGTGCGCGCCGACGCCCTGCTGCGGCTCGGGCTCACGGCTGCCGGGGTAGCGCACGATCTTGATGAGTGTGCCCGGATCCGCGAAGTAGGGGTCGAAGAAGTCCTCCTCGGCTCCCAGCGCGAGCGCCCACTGGCGCAGCAGCGTGATCGCGACCTCGCTCAACCGGTCGTGCCACTCCTGCACGACCTCTCGCAGCTCCGGAAGTGCCTCGGGCCAGAGGTTGGGGCCGGTGAGGCGGTCGAAGTCGGGAGCGTCCGGGTCGGTCACGGCCTCGCGCTCGGGGCCGATGTCGATCTGCTCGCGCCAATCGACCTGTCCCTGCGTGCGCTCGCCGCCGATGCGCGTGTAGCCGCGGAAGTGGGGGCTGTTGACGTTCTCGATCGCCAGCTTGTCGGCCTCGGGCAGCGCGAAGAAGTCTCGCGCGACCTTCTCGAGGCGCAGCGCCAGCTCATCGACGCCGGTGCCGGTGAGGTAGAAGAAGCCCACCTCATGGGTCGCGCGACGCAGGTCGTCGCGGAAGGTCGCGGCCGCATCCGGGCCGCCGGACAGGCGGGAGAAGTCGAGGACGGGAAGGGATGGCGTGCTCATGCACCGAAGGTACGTCCCGGCGTCGCGCCGCGGAGAAATGTTGCTGAGCGTTACCGCACGGCGTGGAATTTGCCTCCGGTCGTAACAGGAGTAATCTCGCTCCGGGCTTAGGTAAGCCTTACCAGAAAGAAGGATGCCGCGGTGCTGTCGAGTCTGCTGATCGGTCTGCGCGAAGGCCTCGAGGCCGCCATCGTCGTCGGTATCCTCGCCGCGTATCTCGCCCGGCTCGGACGGCGCGATGTGCTACCGCGGCTGTGGATCGGCGTGGGACTGGCCGTTCTCCTCTCGCTCGTGGTCGGCGCGGTCCTCACGTTCGGCGCCTACGAGCTCACCTTCCAGGCCCAGGAGATCCTCGGTGGCGGCCTCTCGCTCGTCGCCGTCGCGCTGGTCACGTGGATGATCTTCTGGATGCAGCGGGCCGGCCGCGGGCTCAAGCGGGCGCTCGAGGGCGACATCGACCGTGCCCTCGCGACCGGGGCGCTGTGGGGCATCGTCGTCATCGGCTTCATCTCCGTCGCTCGCGAAGGACTCGAGACGACCCTGCTGCTGTGGTCGATGGTGCAGTCCTTCGGCAATGCGCCCGCCGCACTCGGCGGCGCCGTCCTCGGCCTCGCGCTGGCGGTCGTGCTCGGCGCGCTCATCTCGCGCGGCATGATCCGCCTCGACCTCCGGGTGTTCTTCACCTGGACCGGT
Source organism: Microbacterium sp. KU4F (assembly GCF_056868075.1). Classification (NCBI taxonomy): domain Bacteria; kingdom Bacillati; phylum Actinomycetota; class Actinomycetes; order Micrococcales; family Microbacteriaceae; genus Microbacterium; species Microbacterium sp. KU4F. Next base: position 3,303,428 of record NZ_CP200324.1, read on the forward strand.
GCCCTGCTCATCATCGTCGCCGCCGGCGTCCTCGCCTACGGCGTGCACGACCTGCAGGAGGCGGGCGTGCTGCCGGGGCCGTTCTCCGACGCTGCCACGATCGACGCGGCCACCGGAGTCGTGGGCGTGGGTCTCGCCGGTATCCCGTTCGGCTGGGCCTTCGACGTGTCGACGATCGTCGCCCCCGGCGGTCCCGTCGCCGTGCTGCTGCAGGCCACCGTCGGGTTCATGCCGCAGATGACGTGGCTGCAGGTCATCGCGTGGGTCGTCTACATCGCCGTCGTCGGCGCCCTCTTCTTCCGCGGTGCGCGTTCGCACCCGCGGTCCCACCGAGCGCAAGAAGCCGTCGCTCCCGCACATCAAGGAACCTCATGACAGCTCCTCGTCTGATCGGCGGCGCCGCGGCGCTCGTCCTCACCTCGCTCGTGCTCGCCGGATGCGTCGCCAAGGCCGACGTGGCCGCATCCGACGCCCTCGCCGTGACGGCGAGCGACTCCGCGTGCGATCTGCCCACGGCGACCGCGACCAGCGGCACCCTGGCCTTCGACGTCACCAACACGGGCTCGCAGGTCAGCGAGTTCTACCTGCTCGCCGAAGACGGCCTGCGCATCGTCGGCGAGGTCGAGAACATCGCTCCCGGCGCCTCGCGGACCCTCACGGTCGTCGCGCAGCCCGGCAACTACTTCACGCTGTGCAAGCCGGGCATGGTCGGCGAGGGTGTCGGGCGCGCCGGCTTCACCGTCACCGGCGACACCGTCGCCGCGTCCGGCGACGACGCCGAGCAGAAGCAGCAGGCCGTCTCGCTGTACGCGGCGTTCGTGAAGGACCAGGTCGAGCAGCTGGTCCCCGCCGTCGACGCCTTCACCGCCGCCTACACCGCCGGTGACGATGAGACCGCCCGCACGTCCTTCCCGCAGGTGCGTTCCTTCTACGAGCGGATCGAACCGGTCGCCGAGTCGCTGGGCGATCTCGACCCCAAGATCGACTACCGCGAGGTGGATGCGGTCGCCGAGGGCCTCGATTGGACCGGGTTCCACCGCATCGAGAAGGACCTCTGGGTCCCCGCGCAGGACGCGCTCAACGCCGACGGCGTGACCCCCGCCTGGCAGGACTGGACGCCCTCCACGCCCGAGCAGCGCGCTGAGCACGCCGACCAGCTCGTCGCGGATGTGGCGCAGCTCAACGACTACGTCCACTCCGACGAGTTCGTGAGCGCGCTGGACGCGCAGGGCATCGCCGGCATCTCGAACGGTGCGATCGCACTTCTCGACGAGGTCGCGAACGGCAAGATCTCCGGCGAGGAGGACTGGTGGAGCGGCACCGACCTCTACGACTTCGCCGCCAACGTGGAGGGGTCCAAGATGGCCTACTCGCTCGTGCGCGACTTCGCTGAGAGCAAGGGTGCGGACGGGCAGAAGCTCGTGACGGCCATCGACAAGGGCTACGCCGATCTCGAGGTGCAGCTGGCGACGTACGGCAGCGCCGACACGTCGTTCGTCGCGTACTCGACGTTGACCGAGGCCGACAAGCGCACGCTGACCGATCTGATCAACGCGCTCGCCGAGCCGCTGTCGCGTCTGACGGTGACCGTCCTCTCGTGAACGAACAGCCCTCCGCCGCCCAGCCGCCGGAGCCCGCCGCCGCGCCGTCCGGGCTCAGTCGGCGGGGTCTGCTCGGTCTGCTGGGCGCCGGTGCCGCCGGCCTCGCCATCGGCGGGGCCGGCGGTGCCGCGGTCGCCACGGCTGTCGCGGGCGCCGCATCCGCCGCAGATGCGGATGGTGTCCACGCGTTCTTCGGCGATCACCAGGCGGGCATCACCACCGAGGTGCAGGATCACCTGCACTTCGCCGCCTTCGACCTCGACGACGATCTGACGCGCGACGACCTCGTCTCGCTCCTCCAGGACTGGTCGTATGCCGCATCGCGTATGACGCAGGGGCTCGACGTCAGCGCCTCGGGCGCGGTGGGCGGCTCACCCCAGGCCCCGCCGGACGACACCGGCGAGGCGCTGGGTCTGCCCGCGAGCTCGCTGACGATCACGTTCGGGTTCGGGCCCGGGCTCTTCGAGCGCGACGGGGTCGACCGCTTCGGGATCGCCGATCGCCGGCCCGACCTGCTCAAGCCGCTGCCTCGCTTCGTCGGCGACGACCTGGACCCGCTGAACTCGGACGGCGACCTCTGCATCCAGGCCTGCGCCGACGACCCGCAGGTGGCCGTGCACGCGATCCGCAACCTCAGCCGCATCGCGTTCGGCCGCGCCCGCATCCGCTGGGCGCAACTCGGCTTCGGCCGTACGTCCAAGACGAGCGCCGCGCAGACGACGCCTCGCAACCTCTTCGGCTTCAAGGACGGTACGGCCAACATCCTCGCGACCGACACGGCGGCGCTCGCCGATCACGTGTGGGTCGCAGATGAAGGCCCCGCCTGGCTCGCCGGCGGCAGCTATCTCGTCGCCCGCCGCATCCGTCAGACGATCGAGACCTGGGACCGGTTGCGGCTCATGGAGCAGGAGCGCACGATCGGGCGTGACAAGCGCGAGGGTGCTCCGTTGTCGGGCGGACAGGAGTTCACCGAGCCGGACTTCTCGGCGAAGGATGCGTCGGGCGCGCCCCGCATCGACCGTGCCTCCCACGTCAGCCTCGCCCACCCCGACAACAACGGCGGAATCCGCATCCTGCGTCGCGGCTACAACTTCGTCGACGGCAACGACGGCCGGGGTGCGCTGGAGGCGGGGCTCTTCTTCCTCTCCTACCAGCGCTCGCCAGAGCAGTTCATCACGCTGCAGAAGGCGCTCGCGCGCGACCTGCTCACGGAGTACCTGCGCCACGTCGGATCGGGCATCTGGGCGGTGCCGGGCGGCATCCGAGAGGGCTCGTTCGTGGGAGCCGACCTCTTCGCCTGAGCGGGGTCAGCGGCGTTCGGGAGCGCGGCGCGATCCGGTCGGGTCGCTGCGGTGTCCTTCGCGACTCGCGAGGGTGCGGTCGGCGAACAGCCACGACCAGCGCGGCTCGACGAGGGGGCGGAACACGCGGCGCACGGGCGCCGTCGCGAGTCCCAGCGCGATGAGCACGGATGCGGCGCAAACGACCGGCAGCCAGAACCACGTCGGGTCGAGCCCGCGCAGGACGCCGGACTCGCGGAACGGGTAGAGCACGAAGGAATGCAGCAGGTACACGTACATCGTGTACTGCCCGAACGAGGTCCACCACGCTGCCCGCCGGGGCACGAGCGCGAGGAAGGCGGCGGTCAGCAGCAGGGCGATCGCCATGAGCGCGAGCCGGATGCCGCCGGCCCACCACTGCTCGCCGCCGAGATCCGAGTAGGCGTCCTCGTAGAACAGCCACGTGCGCAGATCGATCGCCCGCCAGAGGTCGATGAAGATCCACGCGACCGTGCCGGCAGCGACCAGCACCGCGGCAGCGGCGACGCGGCTCCACCACGGTCGGGCCAGCAGCGAGAAGCGCTCGACGATGTCGTGTTCGCGCAGCCACCAGCCGAGGGTGAAGAAGAACAGGAGCCCCATCGTGCGCGACAGCGACAGCGTCGAGTCGATGTTCGGCAGGTAGCCCACACCGATCGAGACCACCAGCGCCCACAGCAGCGGCCAGCGCAGGAGCGCGAGGTAGGGCAGCACGACGCGGAAGATGCCGAGCGCGAGCAGGAACCACAGCGTCCACGAGGGCTGGGTGGGATTCGGGTTGGCGGCGCCCTCGACGAAGAACTTGGTGATCGTCCAGAGGGTCTCGAAGATGAGATACGGCAGCAGGATGTCGGTGACGACGCGGGCCATCTGACGCTTACCCGGCACGCCCGCCTTCGAGAAGTAGCCCGAGATGACAGCAAAGGCCGGCATGTGGAAGGCGTAGACCACGAGGTAGAGCGCGAGTGCCGCATCCGAGTCGTAGATGAGGCGTTGCGTGGCGTGTCCGAGCACGACCAGAACGATCGACGCGAAGCGCGCGTTGTCCCAGAACGGCACCCGGCGCTTCGGGCGCGCGGGCGCGGGGGTCGGCGGAAGGCTCATCGCGTGCGACCCTACCGGTGCGCGTGCCCCGCGTGTCGCCGGGCCGCGGAGGCAGTAGGGTGTGGCCACCGGTGAGGGGGTGGCGATGGCCGTGCGCGAGGACGCTGCCTGGCAGGACCGATCCATCGGCGACGTGGACTGGCATCTGTTCCCCTCGGACGCCGTACGCGATGCCGTGGCGGCGCCGTCGGGGGCGTTGGCCCGTGTGTCGCTCGGCCCGGCGGACGGACCCAGGGTTCTACTCGTTCCCGGGGTGACCGGCTCGAAGGAGGACTTCGTGCTGGTCATGCCGCTGCTCGCCGCCGCCGGCTACCGCGTCGAATCCTACGACCTGGCGGGTCAGTACGAGTCGGCGGACGCTGGTCCTGAGAACCTCGAACCGCCCCGGCGGCACTACGACTACCCGCTGTTCGTGGACGACATGATCGCGGTGCTTCAGACCGGATCCGCCCCGGTGCACGTGCTCGGCTACAGCTTCGCCGGCCTCGTCGCGCAATTGGCGCTCGTGGCCCGGCCCGACCTCTTCGCGAGCCTCGCGCTCGTCACCTGTCCGCCGGCGACGGGGCAGGTCTTCCGGGGCGTGAAGCGCATCGGACGTCTCTCGGATGCGGCGGGTCCGCGCGCGGGCGCCGGTCTCATGCTCTGGGGCATCCGTAACAACCTCAACCGCGTGCCGCCGGGTCGCCTGCGCTTCGTCCGCGAGCGATTCGCGCTGACCCGCCGCTCGAGCGTGACGGACATCGTGGGCCTGATGATGACGATGCCGGATGTGACGGCCGCCGTGGCCGGTCTCGATCTCCCCAAGCTCGTCGCCACGGGCACGCACGATCTCTGGCCCGAGTCCGAGTACCGCGCGTACGCGGTGCGGATCGGGGCGCACGCCGTCGTGTACGACACCGGCCATTCGCCGAGCGAAACGGTGCCCCACCAACTGAGCAGGGATCTGCGTCATCTGTACGAATCGGCATCCGATCGCCGGGAATAACCTCGACCCCGACGCGTTATAGGGGATATATTCAATCGCATAGAAACGGATGCGGGCACGCACCCGGGAAGCGGAAGAGGAATCGTGAGCGAGAACACCACCTGGCCGGGAATGCAGTTCGGCATCTTCACGGTCTCGGACATCACCCAGGACCCGGTGTCGGGTCACACCCCGAGCGAAGCGGAGCGCATCCGCAACACCATCACGGTCGCCAAGCACGCCGAGGAGGTGGGGCTGGACGTCTTCGCCCTCGGCGAGCACCACAACCCGCCCTTCTGGTCGTCGTCGCCCACCACGACGCTCGCCGCGATCGCCGCACAGACCGAGCGACTGCTCGTGTCGACCGCCACGACGCTCATCACCACGAACGACCCGGTGAAGATCGCCGAGGACTTCGCGATGCTGCAGCACGTCTCCAACGGCCGCACCGACATCATGCTCGGACGAGGCAACACCGGCCCCGTGTACCCCTGGTTCGGCAAGGACATCCGTCAGGGCCTGCCCATCGCGCTGGAGAACTACGCGCTGCTGCACAAGCTGTGGCGTGAGGACGTCGTGGACTGGGAGGGCAAGTTCCGCACCCCCCTGCAGGGCTTCACCGCCACGCCGCGCCCCCTCGACGGCGTGCCCCCCTTCGTGTGGCACGGCTCGATCCGCACGCCGGAGGTCGCCGAGCAGGCCGCCTACTACGGTGACGGCTTCTTCGCGAACAACATCTTCTGGCCGGCCGAGCACTACCAGCGACTGATCGCGCTGTACCGCCAGCGTTACGCGCACTACGGACACGGCACGCCCGAGCAGGCGATCGTGGGTCTCGGCGGACAGGTGTTCATGCGCGCCAACTCGCAGGACGCCGTCAACGAGTTCCGTCCCTACTTCGACAACGCCCCGGTCTACGGACACGGCCCGTCGATGGAGGACTTCACGCAGATGACGCCCCTCACCGTCGGCTCGCCTCAGCAGGTCATCGACCGCTACGCCGGTATGCGCGACCTGTTCGGCGACTACCAGCGCCAGCTGTTCCTCATGGACCACGCAGGGCTGCCCCTGAAGATCGTGCTCGAGCAGCTCGACATCCTGGGCGGCGAGGTCGTGCCGGTGCTGCGCAAGGAGCTCGCGAAGAACCGTCCCGCCGACGTGCCGGACGCGCCCACCCACGAGAACCTCGTGCGCAAGATGTACGGCGACGCCGAGCCCCGTCAGGCCACCCCGCGCGCCAACCGCGGCGACAACCTGACCTCGGGTTCGCCCTACCAGGACACCCCGCAGCCGGTCGGTGCCGCCTTCGGCGCCGCTGCCACCCGGAGCGCCTGATGAGCACCCGTCGTATCGCCGTCATCTCGGCAGGTCTGTCCAACCCGTCGTCGACTCGGATGCTGGCCGACCGCCTGCTCGCCGCCACCGCGCGCGAGCTGGCGGAGCGCGACATCGAGATCACCGCCGACGTGTTCGAGCTGCGCGACTTCGCGCACGACATCACGAACAACCTGCTCACCGGATTCGCGCCCACGGCCCTGGAGACGATGATCAACACCGTGGTGTCGGCCGACGCGCTCATCGTCGTCACGCCGATCTTCTCCACCAGCTACTCCGGACTGTTCAAGTCGTTCATCGACGTGCTCGACCCCGACGCGCTGCGCGGCAAGCCGGTGCTCATCGGCGCGAACGCGGGAACCGCCCGCCACTCGCTGGCGATCGACTACGCGATCCGGCCGCTGTTCGCCTACCTGCACGCGGATGCCGTCTCCACCGGTGTCTTCGCCGCCTCCGCCGACTGGGGCGGCAGCGGCGACCAGGTCGCGACGCTCTCGAGCCGTGTGGACAAGGGCGCGCGCGAGCTGGCCGAGGCCATCGCCCGTCGCAGCCCCGTCGTCGACGCCGATCCGTTCGATCCCGCGAACTACCTCGGGGAGGGCCGTTCGTTCGGCCACCTGCTGGGGGGCCTCGCGGGAGAGTGACCTCTCCGTGTGGAGTGAGGGCGCCGCGTCACCGTGGCGCCCTCACTCGTTTTGCGGCGACCGCATCCAGGGCGAAGCCCAGGCCCAGCGCGAGCACGATCGAGACGATCACCGCCACCACGGGGCCGCCGGGGACGATGGCACCGACCGCGGCTCCGATCAGGCTCTGGTAGACGGCCCAGCCGAGCGCCGCGAGCGCGCAGGCACCCAGGAACCGCGTGGGCCTCACCCGTGTGGCCCCCGCCGTGACGGTGACAGCGACCCGCGCGAAGGGGATGAAGCGGGCGGTGAACACCACCGTCGCGGCGCTGCGGTGCAGGCGGCCCCGCGCCCAGGAGAAGGCCGCCGCGACGCGAGGATGGCGCATCCAGCGCCAGCGATCGATCCCGACCGTGCGTCCGATCAGGTACCCGGCGGCGTCGCCCGCGAACGCGGCGGCAGCGGCGACGGCCACGACCGCGACGATCGGCGGCTGCCCGGTCGACTCCGCCAGAGCGCCCATCGCGGTCACCGCGACCTCGCCTGGGATCACGACGAGGAGGGCGTCGGCGAACACCAGCAGGGCCATGAGCGGCAGCGCCCACGGACTCGACGCGAGATCGGTCAGAAAAGGCTGCGCCACCCGTGAAGCATCGCAGCGGCGGGTGAACGGCGACCCAACGGGGCACGTCCGGTGACGAGCCGTGGTGCATCCGGTGAACTCTCGTCGATCCGCCCGGGTTCGCGCCGTGCGGACCCCGCGCCGGGAGCACCCTGGTCTCGTGAGAGTCGCGCTGATCGCCGAGTCCTACCTTCCGCACATGAACGGGGTGACCGGCTCCGTCCTGCAGGTGCTCCGGCACCTCGCCGCCGACGGTCACGAGACGCTCGTGATCGCCCCCCGTTCGACCGAGTCCGTCGACGCGGTCGCTGCGTCCCGCACCGAACTGCTCGCCTCGCTCCCGCTGCCGTCGTATCCGCAGGTGCGGGTCGTCTTCGCGCGCGTGGCGCGCATCGCGGCGATCCTCCGCGAGTTCCGCCCCGACGTCGTCCATCTCGCTTCGCCGTTCGTGCTGGGGTGGCAGGGCGTGAACGCCGCCGAGTCGCTGCACGCCGCATCCGTCGCCATCTACCAGACCGACGTCGTCGCCTACGCGGAGCGCTACCGGATGCCGCAGGCCGCCGTCCTCGCCGCCGGTCACGTCGCACGTCTCCACCGCCGGGCCACTCTCACCCTCGCGCCCTCCACCTCGTCGGTGGCGCAGCTGGAGCGGCTGGGCGTGGATCGCCTGCGGATGTGGGCGCGCGGCGTGGACGGCGACCGATTCCGACCGGATCGTCGCAGCGAGCAGTTCCGTCGGAGCGTGGCACCCGGTGCACGCATCATCGGCTACGTCGGGCGCCTCGCCCCGGAGAAGCAGGTGGAGGATCTCGCCGTGCTGGCCGGCGTCGAAGATGCGCGGCTGGTGATCGTCGGAGACGGTCCGTCTCGGCCGCAGCTCGAGCGACAGCTGCCCGGCGCGGTGTTCCTCGGGCACCTCGCGGGCGACGAGCTCGCCGAGGCGATGGCATCGTTCGACGTCTTCGTGCACCCCGGCGAGAGCGAGACCTTCGGTCAGACGATCCAGGAGGCGCACGCGAGCGGCGTTCCGGTCGTCGCCACGGGCACGGGCGGACCCGTGGACCTCGTGCGCTCGAGCATCGACGGCTGGCTCTACCGCCCGGGCGACCTCGGCGATCTGCGCGCTCGCGTGGGCGACCTCCTGGGCGACGAGGCGAAGCGACAGGCGTTCTCGCTGGCCGCGCGCGAGGCCGTCGCCGAGCGCACGTGGGCATCGCTGTACGGCCAGCTTCTCGGGCACTACGACGAAGCGAGAGAGCTGCGCCGGATCGATGACCGGCTGCTGGCTCGTGGCGACACGCGTCCCGCCATGCCGGCGCTGCTTCCCGCGCCGCGGCGATGGGCGCGGTTCGTTGCCCTCGGCGACTCGCTCACCGAGGGCCTGTGCGACACCTCGCGCACGCCCCACGGGCAGTACCGAGGCTGGGCCGACCGCCTCGCGCCGCTGCTGGCGCAGCAGCACCGCGGCCGCGAACCGTTCCGCTACGCCAATCTCGCGGTCCGCTCGCGTCGCGTGCGCGATCTCACGACGACGCAGATCCCGCGGGCGCTCGAGCTTCGCCCCGATCTCGTCTCGATCCTCATGGGCGCGAACGACCTCGTCGGCCACGGCGCGGCGCCACGGGCGCTCGCCGCCGACCTGGAGCAGGGGGTGGTGGCGCTGAGGGAGGCGGGCTGCGACGTCCTGCTGGTCACGCCGTTCTTGCCTCACCGTCGAGCGGCGGGACTCTTCGCCCGCCGATTCGCCCAGTACGCCTCCGAGCTGCGCCGCATCGCACGTGTGCACGGATGCATGCTCCTGGATCTGGAGGCACTGCCCGGGATCGGCGCGCTGGAGATGTGGGCCGACGACAAGGTGCACCTGCGCTCACGCGGCCACCGTTTCCTCGCGTATCGCGCGGCCGAGGTGCTGGGAATCCCGGATGCCGAGGCACTGGGCGATCTGGATGCCGCCCTCCACGACGACGAGCCCTCGGCGGGCGGCTGGCTGCGCCGTGACGCGCTGCCGTGGCTGTGGCGTCGGATGCGGGGGCGCACCGCGGGCGACGGTCTGGATGCGAAGCACTCCGATTACGTCGAGATGCCCGGCGCGGGGCGCGCGCGCCGTGCCTCCTCGTCGGCCTGAGCGCGAAACGCGGGGTGTCAGTACCAGCCGGTGGCCTGCGAATGGCCCCACGCTCCGCAGGGGGAGCCATAGCGGCTCGAGATGTACGAGAGGCCCCAGTTGATCTGCGTCGCGGCATTCGTGCGCCAGTCGGCGCCGGCGCTCGCCATCTTGTCGCCCGGCAGCGACTGCGGAATCCCGTAGGCGCCGCTGGAGGGGTTGAGCGCGTCGGCGCGCCAGCTGGACTCCCGGTTCCAGAGCAACACGAGACACTCGAACTGGTCCTGCCCCCATCCGTAGGCGCCGATCGCCCCGCGCGCGTACTCCCGCGCTCCGGCCGGATCGACCACGACGCCGCCCCCGGACCCGGGAGAGGGGGCCGGGGGAGCGGGTGAGCCGGAGGAAGGGGAGGTCGGTGCGGGATTGGCCGGTTGCGCCGCGACCTGGCTCGCCAAGCGGTACCGGCGCTCCACCTCGGCGGTCGTCCCCTTGAGCGTCGCCAGCTGCGCATAGAGCGTGCTCGCCTGCGCGGTGAGCTCGACGACGGCGGCGGACTCCGCATCCGCGGCGGATTGCGCGTCGGCCGCCGCGCGTTCGGCCTCGGTGGCGGCGTCTTCGCGCGCGGTGCGTGCGAGCGTGGCCTGATCGTTGAGCGTTGCGAGGACGTTCGCCGCCCCCTGCGCTCGCGCCGCGCGGCCGGCCCAGGCCGTGCCCACGGTGTGGAGCAGCCCGAGACGGTCGAGCAGGTCGTCGGGATCGGCCGCGGTCAGCAGACGGGCGGCGAGCGGGCCGTCGGACTGGAGGCGGTACATGGAAGACGCGAGCGCTCCGGTGCGCGCACGCTGCGCCTCGGCCTCCGCCTGTGCGGCGACCGCCTGCGCATCGAGTGCTGCGGAGTGTTGCGCGGCGTCGTCCGCGCGTCGGCGGGCGTCCTCTGCGATGCGTGCCGCATCCAGCGCCGCCGTGGCGGCGGTGGCACTGCGCTCTTGGGCGGCGTCGAGCTCGGCGTCGATGCGCGCGACGAGCTCTGCGGCGGCCGCCTGGTTGTTGCGCGCGTTCTGCACGTCGTCCCAGGAAGGCGTGTCGGCTGCGCGAGCGGGCGCGGCCGTCCCGGCGAGCACGACGACGATCGCAGCGGCGACGGCGAGAGCCCTCGGGCGAAGCGCCCGAGGGCGTGGCGCGCGCTCGACGGTCATGCGGACACGCTATTGCGTCACAGGCGTCACACCAACCCCACCGGTCACATGGACCAGCGGTACTCGCTTTCGGGTCGACCGGGGCGGCCGTGGCGCGCACGTCGCTCGGCGGCGCCGATCTCCACCAGATGCTCGAGGTATCGGCGGGCCGACACGCGGGACAGTCCCAGCAGACGCGCCGTCTCGACGGCCGAGAGCGCTTCGCCCCCGCGAAGTGCCCGGCCCACCGCATCCAGCGTGTCGGGCGAGATGCCCTTCGGCGTGACCGGAACGGGCGCCGTGCGGCCCGCCCCGAGCAGCGCGTCGATCTCCGCCTGCGTCGCCGATCCGCGTGGTGTGCGCAGCTCGCGTGCCTGTGCATACTGCTCGAGCCGCTCCCGGAACACGCCGAAGGTGAAGGGCTTCACGAGGTACTGCACGACGCCGAGGCTCGCGGTCGCCCGCACGGTTTCGGCGTCTCTCACGCTGGTCACCGCGATCACGTCCACCGTGCTGCCGGCGGCGCGGATGCGGCGCAGCACATCCAGCCCGCTCGCGTCCGGCATGGTCATGTCCAGCAGCACGAGGTCGACGGCGGGTCTCGGCGCCGGCCCGATGAGAGCGCGTACGGCGGCGGCTGCCCCGGCGCACAGTCCGCTCACCTCGAAGCCGTCCAGGCGTCCGACGTACTGTCCGTGCAGCTCGAGGGTCAGTGCGTCGTCGTCGACGACCAGGACCTGGATCATCCCCGTCCCTTCAGCACGACCACGAACCGGCTGGGATCGGTGTCGTCGATGCGGATGCTGCCGCCTGCCGCCGTCACGATGTCGCGCACGAGCGCGAGGCCGACACCGCGACCCTCCGCCCCCGCGGGTTTCGTGCTGAAGCCCATCTCGAACACCCTCTCGCGCATCTCGGTCGGCACTCCGGCGCCCGAGTCCGTCACCGTGAGCAGGAGGTCCCGCCCGGAGCGCGTCATCGCGAAGTCGACCGTGCGAGGCGCGGGACCGGCCGCTGCCGCATCCACGGCGTTGTCGAGCAGATTACCCACGACCGTGACGGCGTCGACGGCCGAGAGCACGGACCGGGGTGCATCGGGGGTGATCTGCGTGCGCAGCAGCACCCCGCGCTCGGCCGCCTGCGACACCTTGCCGAGCACCAGCGCGCCCACGGTGGCGTCCCCGTCGGTGCGAGCCGTGACCTGATCGACGAGCTGCTGCGACGTCTGTGCGGAATCCGTCAGCAGGGCGATCGCCTCGTCGCGGCGGCCCATCTCCAGCAGAGCGACGGCGGTGTGGATCCGGTTGCCGTGTTCATGCGTCTGCGCGCGGAGGGCTTCTCCCAGTGTGCGCATCGACTCGGCGCTCGAGAGCGTGTCGCGGATCTCTGATGCGGCCAGATCGCCCGTCACGCGCCGCGCCTGTCCGCGCGCGAGCACCGCACCGACCAGGCCCGCGGCAAGCACGATGAGCGCGACCGCCAGCGCGAACGGCAGCCGAGCGGCGATCCCGTCGCCGATGCTGCCCAGGGTCACCCCCGCCGACACCCAGCCGACGACCTCGTCGTCCTCGGTGACGGGGGCGATCGTGCGCACCGAGGGGCCGAGTGTCCCCGCGCGCTCCTCGGTCAGCGACTGAGGGGATGCGGGGATTGTGCCGATGTAGCGCTCGCCGATCGGGGCGGGATCGCGGTGGGTGAAGCGCACGCCGTCGGGCGACATGATCGTCACGAAGTCGAGGTCGCTGGCGGCCATGACCGATTCGGCGAACGGCTGGAGGACGGCCGAGGGATCGGCGGAGGTGATGCTGCCGCGAACAAAGGGGTCGTCGGCGAGGGTGCGCGCGACGATCTGCGTCACGCGTTCGGCTTCCGCTCGCTCTGCGCGCTGAGCGTCCAGCACGAGCACCGCGCTGAGCACAGCCGCCACCGCGATCGCCGCGGCGGCGATCAGCAGGAACAGCCGCGTGGCAGCGCTCGTCGGGAACTTCGTCGGTCTCACCGCATCCTCCGTGACCAATACGACCACAACTCGACCCCGTCCGTCAGCGGGCGCGAGGGTACGAGCGTGGCCACGATGAGGCGGCCCGATCGAGAAGGAGACGATGATGGCTCTGCGACTTCCCCGCACGACGACGGTGACCCTGCCGCGGCTGACAGGCCGCCCCGGTCGCAAGAAATGGGACAAGCACACGTGGCTGTACGTCTCGGTGATCATCGCCGTGGTCGCCGGCGCCGTGGTGGGGTTGGCCTTCCCCGAGTTCGCGGTCGGCCTGAAGCCGCTCGGCACCGCGTTCGTGTCCCTGATCACGATGATGATCGCGCCCATCATCTTCTGCACGATCGTGGTGGGTGTGGGATCCATCGCCAAGGCGGCGACGGTCGGCAAGATCGGCGGTCTCGCGCTGGTCTACTTCCTCGGCATGTCGACCTTCGCGTTGGCGATCGGCCTCGTGGTCGGCAACATCATCCACCCCGGCGAGGGCCTGGACATGTCCGGCTCCACCTATCAGGCGACGGGTGAGGCGACCTCGACGGTGGACTTCCTGCTGCACATCGTCCCGGAGTCGTTCTTCGCGGCGTTCACCGGCGGCAGCGTGCTGCAGGTGCTGTTCATCGCGCTGCTCGTCGGCTTCGCCCTGCAGGGCCTAGGGGAGAAGGGCAAGCCGATCATGACGGCGATCACCCACCTGCAGACGCTCGTGTTCCGCATCCTCGGCATGATCCTCTGGCTCGCGCCCGTCGGTGCGTTCGGTGCCATCGCCGCTGTCGTCGGCTCGACCGGCGTCGCGGCGATCCTGGGGCTCGGCCTTCTGATGGTCGCCTTCTACATCACCTGCTTCGTGTTCATCGCGGGTGTCCTGGGCTCGCTGCTCTACGCGGTCGCCCGGGTGAACATCTTCTCGCTCATGAAGTACCTGGGCCGCGAGTATCTGCTGATCGTCGGCACGTCCTCGTCGGAGTCCGCGCTGCCGCGACTCATCGCGAAGATGGAGCACCTAGGTGTCTCCAAGCCCGTCGTGGGCATCACCGTTCCGACCGGCTACTCGTTCAACCTGGACGGCACGGCGATCTACCTCACGATGGCGTCGCTGTTCATCGCGACCGGGATGGGCGCGCCCATGTCGATCCCCGAGCAGATCGGTCTGCTCGTGTTCATGATCATCGCCTCGAAGGGGGCTGCCGGCGTCACCGGCGCGGGGCTCGCGACCCTCGCGGCGGGCCTGCAGACCTACCGTCCCGACCTCGTCGGAGGGGTGGGTGTCATCGTGGGCATCGACCGCTTCATGTCGGAGGGGCGCGCGGTCACGAACTTCACCGGCAACGCCGTGGCGACCGTGCTGATCGGCACGTGGACCCGCCAGATCGACAAGGCGCGGGTGCGCGAGGTGCTCTCCGGCGCCCGGCCCTTCGACGAGTCCACGCTGACCGGCGGACACGGCGCGGATGCGGGGAGAAGGCGCCCGCCGGGGAGCGGCAGGATGCGGCCGCGACGGCGCTGGCGACCACCGCTCGCTGAGTCACGGAAGAGGGGCCCCGATGCGCGATGCGTGCCGGGGCCCCTCTTCGTCGCGTCTCAGCCCTCGATGCCCTGCTCGAAGCCGTCGAGGCGCATCTCGCGCTCGAGCTGCGCCTGCAGCTGCGCCTCTTCGCGCGGGTCGGGGGATTCGGGTGCGCCGTCGAGGAGGCCGTCCTCGACCAGCTGCTCTTCGCCGGTGGCGGCGGGCTCGGTGCCCGGCTCGGGGTCGCGGTCGGAGGCGGGGTTGGCGTCGTGGGTCATGACCTGTCCTCTCGTCGGTTCCGCTGTCGCGGGTGGTGCGTCCCACGATAGGCGGCGCCGACCGGCGTGAGAACGGGTTGCACTGGTAGGCTGAGGCGGATCGCTTTCTGCGATCGCCCAACTCCATACGAGTTCACGGAGCAGGCCGGCGGGAAGCTGGTCCCCTGTGGTGGGTTCCTCGTCGTGTGTCGCACGCCGGGTGGTCTTCTACTGGTGGCCAGCGCAGGCTCTCTGCAGTCATGCCGCGCGCCCATAACCGCAGCCCTGCTCCTTCGCATGTCCGCTCGTCGCCCACACGGGGTGGCGAGCCTAAACAAAGAAGGAGGGACCTCTTGGAAGGTCCGGAAATCACCGCCGCCGAAGCCGTTCTCGACAACGGCCGATTCGGCACCCGCACTGTCCGGTTCGAGACCGGGCGACTGGCGCAGCAGGCACAGGGTGCCGTCGCCGCCTACCTCGACGAGGAGACGATGCTCCTCTCGGCGACGAGCGCCGGGAAGCACCCTCGTGAGGGCTTCGACTTCTTCCCGCTGACCGTCGACGTCGAGGAGCGCTCGTACGCCGCCGGCAAGATCCCCGGCTCGTTCTTCCGTCGTGAGGGCCGCCCCTCGACCGAGGCGATCCTGGTGTGCCGTCTGATCGACCGTCCGCTGCGCCCGTCGTTCGTCGACGGCCTCCGCAACGAGGTGCAGATCGTCGTCACCGTCCTGAGCATCGCTCCGGGCGAGTTCTACGACGCGCTGGCCATCAACGCCGCATCCCTGTCGACGCAGATCTCGGGTCTGCCGTTCTCCGGTCCGATCGCCGGTGTGCGCCTCGCGCTCATCCCGGGTCACGGCGAGCACGCCGACCAGTGGATCGCCTTCCCCAAGGCCGAGCAGCTGCAGGAGGCCGTGTTCGACCTGATCGTGGCCGGTCGCGTCCTGGAGGACGGCGAAGTCGCGATCATGATGGTCGAGGCCGAGGCCACCGAGCACAGCTGGGACCTCATCAAGGCCGGCGCCACCAAGCCCAGCGAGGAGATCGTCGCGCAGGGTCTCGAGGCCGCAAAGCCCTTCATCAAGGAGCTCGTCGCGGCGCAGAACGTCGTGGCGAACACCGCCGCGAAGGAGATCCAGCCCTACCCGGTCTTCCCGCCCTACAGCCAGGAGACGTACGACTTCGTCGCCGAGCGGGCCTACGACAAGCTCGTCCCGATCTACCAGATCGCCGACAAGCAGGAGCGTCAGAACGCGGACGACGCGGTGAAGGATGCCGTCAAGGCTGAGCTCGTCGCCGCCGTCGAGGCCGAGCAGCTGCCCGCTGTCGCGACCCTCGAGTTCTCTGCCGCGTACAAGTCGGTCACGAAGAAGATCGTGCGCGGCCGCATCCTCGCAGAGGGTGTGCGTATCGACGGACGCGGTCTGGCCGACATCCGTGCGCTCGACGCCGAGGTGCAGGTCATCCCGCGCGTGCACGGTTCGGCGATCTTCCAGCGCGGTGAGACCCAGATCCTGGGCGTCACCACGCTGAACATGCTCAAGATGGAGCAGCAGATCGACTCGCTGAGCCCCACGACGAGCAAGCGCTACATGCACCACTACAACTTCCCGCCCTACTCGACCGGTGAGACAGGCCGTGTGGGCAGCCCGAAGCGTCGCGAGATCGGTCACGGCTTCCTGGCCGAGCGCGCCCTCGTTCCGGTGCTGCCCAGCCGCGAGGAGTTCCCCTACGCGATCCGCCAGGTCTCCGAGGCTCTCGGCTCCAACGGCTCGACGTCCATGGGCTCGGTGTGCGCCTCGACGCTCTCGCTGCTCAACGCCGGTGTGCCGCTGCGCGCCCCGGTCGCGGGTATCGCGATGGGTCTCGTGTCCGACGAGGTCGACGGCCAGACGCGCTACGCCGCGCTGACCGACATCCTCGGGGCCGAGGACGCGCTGGGCGACATGGACTTCAAGGTCGCCGGTACCAGCGAGTTCGTCACGGCGATCCAGCTCGACACGAAGCTCGACGGCATCCCGTCGTCGGTGCTCGCCGCAGCTCTCACCCAGGCGAAGGACGCGCGTCTGACGATCCTCAACGTGCTGAACGCGGCGATCGACGCTCCCGACGAGATGGCGCCCACCGCGCCGCGCGTCATCAGCGTCCAGATCCCCGTCGACAAGATCGGTGAGCTGATCGGCCCGAAGGGCAAGACGATCAACGCGATCCAGGACGAGACCGGCGCGCAGATCTCCATCGAGGAGGACGGCACCGTCTACATCGGTGCGACCGACGGCCCCTCGGCCGAGGCCGCCCGTGCCCAGGTGAACGCGATCGCCAACCCGACCAACCCCGAGGTCGGCGAGCAGTTCCTCGGAACCGTGGTGAAGATCGCGACGTTCGGCGCCTTCATCTCGCTGCTTCCCGGCAAGGACGGCCTGCTGCACGTCAGCGAGGTCCGCAAGCTCGCCGGCGGCAAGCGCGTCGAGAACGTCGACGACGTGCTCAACGTGGGTCAGAAGCTGCTGGTGAAGATCACGAAGATCGACGACCGCGGCAAGCTGTCGCTCGAGCCCGTGCTCGAAGAGGCTGCCGACCAGGAGGGTCGCGACGCGGCCAACCCCGGTCCGGAGGCTCCCACAGAGGGCTGATCCTTCCACGCAGTGAGACCCCCGTCGCGGTATCGCGGCGGGGGTCTCTGCCGTTCGCGGGCGAGCCGTGACAAAAGAGTTATGCAATGTTTATCGATCTGTCGCCGTGGCGAGAGCCGGTGACCGCGGGCTCATTTACTGTCTAAGTACGCGTCGAGCCACGCGGGAGATCCACGGATTCCGCGTTCCGCGACACGAGAGTGCGGAAGGGGTGCGCGTGAGAATCTTCGGAATCGGCACGGCGACGCATCCGATCGCGCCGACGGATGTCGCGCAGACGCATCCCTCCGCCCCGATCCCCGTGCAGGGCCCCGGGGTCGGCGCCGGCATCCGCATCGATCTCGGTGAGAGCGGACAGTGCATCTTCCCCCTCATCCTGGGCGGGGCGGAGTTCGGCTGGAACGTCGACATCGAGACCAGCCACACGATCCTCGACGCGTACGTCGAACGCGGCGGCAACGCCGTGCACACCGCCGACAGCTTCGCGGGTGGACGCAGCGAGCACATCATCGGGGAGTGGCTGCGCAAGCGCCGCGTGCGCGACGACCTCGTACTCATGACCCGTGTCGGGGCTCATCCCGATCACCCGGGCCTCGGCCCCGTCAACCTCATCCGCTCGGTCGAGGCCTCGCTCGTCCGGCTCGGCACCGACCGTATCGACGTGCTCTACATCGACGGCACCACAGGGGTGGGATCGCTCGAGAACACGCTCGCCACGCTGGAGTGGCTGATCGAGGCCGGCAAGGTGCGGGCCATCGGCGCCTACGGTCTCCGCGCCGAGCAGCTCGTGGAGGCCCGCATCCTCTCCTCCGCGGGACTCCCGCGGTTCACGGTGCTCGACGTGCCCTACAACGTGTTGCGCCGCAAGGACTTCGACGGCGACCTGCGACTCGTCGCCGGTGCGCAGGGGGTCGCGGTGACGCCCTCGCACCCGCTGGAGCACGGGTTCCTCGCGGGCGCTCGGCGCACGCGCGACAAGGCCGTCACCTCGGTCCGTGCGGCCCAGCTGGCCGGCAGCCTGACCAAGCGCGGCAGCCGGACGCTGAAGGCGTTGGATGCGGTGGCGGCGGAGTTCGGCGTGCCGGTGTCGGCCGTCGCGGTGGCATGGTTGCTCGCGCAGCGGATCGTCGCAGCCCCCATCGCGAACGCGTATGCGCCGGCCCACGTCGAGGAGGTGCTGCAGGGCGTAGGGCTCCGCCTCACTCGCGGCCAGCTGTCGGAGATCGCGCGCGCGTCGGAGTAGCGGGTTAGGGTGTATGAGACGCCGACGAGGCGTTCGACCTACTCGACGGAGCGACAGGCGTGACTCACTACATCTACCTTGTCCGCCACGGCGAGCATCAGGATGCGGAGCACGGCATCGACGACGGACCGTTGTCGCCGCGTGGCCGCCGCCAGGCAGAGCTGTTGGCCGACCGGCTCTCGGGCGTGCCGTTCGATGCCGTCTGGCACTCGCCGCTCGTGCGCGCCGCGGAGACGGCCCGTGCGGTGGCCGAGCGCATGCCGTCGATCACGCCGGAGGCCTCGTCGCTGCTGTTCGACTGCGTTCCGACGGGGATGACGGAGGAGACCCCCGCGGTCTTCGAGCCCTTCTTCGGCGGCATCACCGAGGCTGCGGTAGACGCGGGGCGGGCGCAGATGGCCGACGCCCTCGCCGCCTTCCTGGTGCGCAAGCAGGGCGACGTGCACGAGCTGATCATCACGCACAACGCGGTGATCGGCTGGTTCGTGCGCGAGGTGCTGGGTGCGCCCGACTGGCGATGGATGACGCTCAATCAGGCGAACGCGGGACTCACGGTCATCGCACAACGCCACGGGCGTCCCTGGACGCTCGTGTCCCACAACGACCTCGCCCACCTGCCGTTCGAGCTGCGCACGGGCCTTCCCGAGGTCCCGCCCGTCTGACGGACCGCTAACGTCGAGTCATGTTCTGGAGAACGTACGGCTCTGTCGTCGGGTGGATGTTCTTCGTGGGCGTCGTGGGTACGGGAGCATACTTCTTCGTCTTTTTCGCGTGGATTGTTCCGCCCGCTCCAGGAGTGAACTTCGCGCTCGAGATGATGCCGATCTGGGGAGGGATCTGCGGGGCTGTCACCGCGGCGGCGGCGAGCGTCGTTTATGGCGTGAGTGTCGCGCTGTGGGCGCGTCGTCCCGATCGCTCGGTTGCATCGCGAGCCTGGGCCGGGGCATCGTCGGCCGGACTCGGAGCGTTCGCGTTCTGGGTGCTCCTCGGCTATGTCGTCGGAGGTCCTGCCCTGCTCTTGTGGGCCGTCGTCGCCGCAGTGGCCGGCGTGTGCGCCGCCTCGACCGCCGGCCCGCTCACCGCGAGGGCGGCACGGCGTGCATCGCGCGGAGCATCGGCGCACGATTCAGGAGTGGTCTGAGAGCACCTTGCCGTACCAGCGCGTCGCGTTCGGATTCTCATTGTCGTCAGCGTGGGGAACAGCTTGGGATGCCGGTCTGATGCGCTAGGAATGTTCGGTGACGTCGACTCCGGAGCTACCGTCCGAACTGTTCGTGATCGTGACGCGCGACGCCAGTCCTATGGCGCGCCACAACATGCGCTTGGGTCGTATCGCCTCGGCTGGTGCAGCCAATTCAGAAATCGACAGCGAAACGTACCTGAACGAACGCGACCAATGGCTTCCCTGGTTACCCAACCCGCAGTACGAGAGGTGTGTCAGCTTCCGTGCGGCACGCATCACCAACGAGATGTGTGAATCACGGCGGTAAATGTCGCGCTTCTCGCGGGCCTTGCTGACGGGTTAGGCGTCTCGGCGGCGGAACGCGATTGCGGCTAGGGCGACGAGGGCACCGACCCATCCGGCCATGACGAGTCCTCCTGGGATGGGTTCGAGTAGTCCGATGTCGGGGTATTCGGTGAGGAGTTGGATCCCGGCGAGGTCGGGAAGGTATTTCAGGATTGGGAAGATGCTGACGAGCGAGATGGTCAGCCCGAGTACGAGCGGCACCAGGACAACCAGGGTGGCTATGAAGGTCCGTGCGAGCATCGTGATCGCGGCCGCGATGAGGCCGATGAGTACGTAGTTCACGACGACGCCGAGCAGGTTCCAGGCCATCCCCGCGGTGAAGCCGATGACAGGTATGCCGTGATCGCCGAGAGCCGCGTGTTTCAAGAGGACGGCCGCTGCCGTTGCGATCAGTCCGATGAGCGCGGCTGCGCCTGCAACAACGATGAGCTTTGCGGTCAGTACCCGCCCGCGGCGTGGAGTGGCGAGCAGGGTGCTGCGGAGTTGGCCGTCGATGTATTCCGTGCCGGCGATGAGGGCGGCGAGCAGGATCACGAGGGGTTGCCCGAATCCTGCTGTCTCGAAGCCGTGCGACTCGACCGGGAACGAGGCGCCGGCGGCTGATGTCGGGTCGAAGGCGAGGCCGGAAGCGAGTGCGAGGGCGGGCGGTGCGAGGATCGCGGCGGTGAAGGTGGCTTGGATGCTGCGGAGTGTGAGCGCTTTAGTGAGCTCGGCGCGGAGCGTGTGGAGCATAGTTGGCGTGCTCACAGGTCTCGTCGGGTGAAGGCGATGCCGGCGGCTATCAGCAGTACGATCGCCCAGCTCGCCTGGACGAATCCGCCGAACACGGGAGTGAGGTAGCCGCCGGTGGTGGGGTCACTGTAGAGAGCGGCGCCCGCGGCGGTCGGAAGGTACTTTGCGCCGTCCCAGATCCCAGCGAGGAAGTCTCCGATACCGATGACGAGCGGGGTGATGAGGATGAGGGGCAGGATCGCGGTGCAGGCGAGAACCCCGACGGAAAAGGCGATGAGTGCGGTGAGTGTCCAGGCGAGCGTGACGCCGCCGAGGTTCGCCCAGATCGCGGCGTCCAGCGCCCACGGGTTGATGCCGGTTTGGCCTGCCGCGTGGGTGATGACCAACGTGCCCCACATCGTCAGGAACCCGATGACCGCAACCGCGGCTGTAAGCAGCGCGATTTTGGTGAGGTAGACGCGCAGCCGCTGTGGGGTGGCGAGCAGGGTGGTGCGGATCTGCTGGCCGGTGCCGTACTCGCTGCCGGCCCAGAGCGCGGCGAGGGCAACCACGAGGACATACCCGAAGCCCGCCATCTCAAACCCCTGATACTCGACTGGCACCGGAACCAAGGAATACAACCGGGGATCGTCGGAAGCGATACCGACGCCGGACGCTGCGTTGCTCCAGGCCATCGGCCAGGTACCGAGGACGGTCACGAGCGCGAGAATCCAGATCGGACGAGCGGTGACGAGTTTTGTTGTCTCCGACCGGACCAACCCCGTCAAGCGGTTCGATGCAAAAACGCTCACCTGCCCTCTCCTTCCGGCCGGGCGGCACGGTAGTCGATGTGCTCGTCGGTCAAGGCGAAGAACGCCTCTTCCAGGGTTCGGCGACTCCCCTTGACCTCTGCCGCCTCGCCCTGGGCAATCACGCGCCCACGGGCGATGACCACGAAGTCATCAGCTGTCTCCTCCATTTCGCTCATCAGGTGGCTAGAGACGAGAACCGCTTTCCCCTCAGCAGCCAGTGAGCGCAGCAGGTGCCGGGTCCAGCGAATGCCGTCAGGGTCAAGGCCGTTCGTCGGCTCGTCCAGAACTAGCACCTGAGGGTCGCCCAGGAGCGCGGCGGCGATTCCGAGTCGCTGCCCCATGCCGAGGGAGAATCTGCCGATCCGGGTCCGGGCCGCGTCCTGGAGCCCGGTCAGCTCGAGTACTTCATCGACCCGCCGCTTCGGGATCGCGTTCGTCTGCGCGACCCAGCTCAGGTGCGCCCGCGCAGAGCGGCCTTTGTTCGCACCCGGCCCGTCGAGCATCGCACCGACCTTCCACAACGGGCGATCCAGCGACCGATAGGGCACTCCGTCGATGAGCGCAATACCGGAGGTAGCCCTGTCCAGGCCCAGGAGTATCCGCAGCGTCGAGGATTTTCCGGCCCCGTTCGGCCCAAGAAACCCGGTGACCCGCCCGGCCGCTGCGGTGAAGCTGACATCGTCAACGACCGCGCGGGAGCCGTGACGCTTGACCAGATGACTAACTTCGATCATGCCTTCCAGCACACCGCACCGCCCCGCGCCTGTCAGTCTGCAAGCGTTGACAATCCCGCCGTGGGTGCAGTTCGATCAGCGGATGTTGCTGCCGACGAGTCCGCTCTCGTAGGCGATGATGACCAGCGCTGCCCGGTCACGAGCCTCGAGCTTTCCGAGGATGCGGCTGACGTAAGTGCGTACCGTCGTCACCGTCACGAACAGTCCCGCCGCTATCTCGGCGTTGGACAGGCCCCGCCCAACCAGCACGAGCGTTTCCCGTTCGCGATCTGTCAGTCGCTCTACTCCTGTGTGCGCACGGGCGGGAGCGAAGCGTCCGATCAGACGCTTCGTCACCTCCGGGGCCAGCAGGGCGTTCCCTTCGTGCGTGACGCGGATTGCGTGCAACACCTCAGACGGGGGGCTGTTCTTCAGCAGAAACCCCGACGCCCCCGAACGCAGTGCATCGTACACGTACTCGTCCAGATCGAACATCGTCAGCACGATCACCCGCGGACCATCGGGGCGCGCGCTGAGTTGGCGTGTGGCTGCAAGGCCCGTCATGTGCGGCATCTGCACGTCCATGAGCACCACATCGGGCCGATGAACGCCGGCCAGCCGTACGGCCTCCCCGCCGTTGTTGGCTTCGGCCACAACGTTCATGTCCGGTTCGCTGTCGACGAGCAGCCGCAGGGATGCCCGGATCTTGAGCTCATCGTCGGCGAGCAGCACCCGAATCGCGCTCACGAGGTGCTCCCAAATGTGGGAACCGGAAGCGGGAGGGAGGCAGTAACGGCAAAGCCGAGGGATGCAGCATCCAACGTCAGGGTTCCACCCAGCGACTCGACTCGTTCCCGCATCCCCATCAGACCATGGCCTTCGCGGAATCCCCGTGCAGAGCTTTCGCCGTCGTCACGCACCTCGATCTGGCAGCAGCCGTCCGACACGCTCACCGCGATCGTCACTGAGGAGGCGTTGGCGTGCCGGATTGTGTTCGTCACCGCCTCCTGCGTGACTCGGTACAGCGTCGTACGGACGGCAACGGGAAAATCATCGAGAACGTCGGGAGTCTCCACGCGGACCCGCAACCCGGCACGCTCCGCGGAACTGGCAAGATCAGCCAGATCTTCCGCCAGAGACGGCAAGGCGTCGCCCTCGCCAAGAGCGGTCCGCTCACGCTGCAAGAGTCCCTTCAGTTCAGCGAGCGAGCTGCGCGCATCCTGTTCGATCTCACGGAGCACGCCGCGGAGCTCGTCCTCGCCCAGCGCGCCCACATGAGCGGCCACGCCCGCGCGGACGCCGATCGTTCCGAGTGAATGTGAGAGCACGTCGTGCACATCACGGGCGAGCCGCAGTCGTTCCTCCGTGCGCGATCGCTCCGCCGAGGCCTCGGACAATTGACGAGTCCTCACCCCAAGAAACCAGGAGGCACTCAGAACCACCCCACATAGCAGCAGCCCGCGAAATCGGTCTTCGACACCCTCAGCGCTGAGCCCGAGCGACACTGACAGCGCCACGAGAGTGCCCACTGGAATCCACCACGGGACCCGCCGCGCACCGCGCCGCTCCGCGAGAGCGGCCACCGTGAAGCCCGCGAGTACGAATGGATCAGCCGTGAGCCCGAGCGCCCAGCCCGTTCCCGTACCGACGACTGTCGTCACGACCGCGGCCAATGGGAAACGGAGGCTGAGGACCGCTCCGGAGATCACGACAACGCCGAGGCCGGCCTGCACCCATCGCGCCGCCGCATCTGCCGGCACTACGGTCAGCCACAACCCACAGAACAATGCACAGCTCACGAGTAGCACCATGAACGGACTCCGGTAACTCAACAACCTGGCGCTGCGGTGGCCAAGGCGGCCCCGCCAGTTCCGCGACAGGGTGGATCGAGCTCGAATACCCATGTGGACATCGTAACGGCGCAGTCTTACAGACGACCGTTCATGAGACGGTCCTCCAACGGTGGAGCTACTTCCGCGAGTCGTGTATCACAACCCGTGTCCGCGAACTATGTAACGAACGCGGCGTTCACGTTACGCTGAGGACATGGCCACGATCGGATACGCCCGCGTCTCGACGCGCGAGCAGAACCCCGACGGTCAGACCGACGCGCTCGAAGCGGCCGGCTGCGACAAGATCTTCGTCGAGCATGCCTCCGGCGCCCTGGCGAAGCGACCCGCGCTGACCGATGCTCTCGGCTACCTGCGGGAGGGGGACTCCCTCGTCGTGACGAAGCTCGACCGGCTTGGCCGATCCGTCCGTAACCTCAAGCAGATCGCCGACGAGCTACAACACCGTGGAGTGGGCCTTCGGGCGCTGTCCCAGGGCATCGATACGACCACACCGGGCGGGAGGTTGTTCTTCCATATGCTCGCCGCCATCGCCGAGTTCGAGCACGACCTCATCGTGGAGCGCACGCACGATGGCCTCGCGGCGGCGCGAGCTCGGGGGCGCAAGGGCGGCCCGAAGTTCAAGATGACGCCGACGAAAATCCGGCAGGCCCGCGCGATGTATGACGAGGGCGCGCACACCGTGCAGGAGATCGCCGACACTTTCGGGGTATCCCGGCCCACGATCTACCGGCACCTGGCCGAGCACGTCGAGCGAGCCTGACGAGGAATCATGGCGCACCTCAGCGACCGGCAGAAAGCCGAGCTTGCGCGTCAACACCTCGACGGTGTGCCCTGGACACGGATTGCGGAGCACTCCGGCGTTACGGTGCGAACCTTGCAGCGATGGGCCGCTCGCATCGAGGCGGGGCAGCTTGCGCGACCGCCTCGCCGAGATAGAGGCGCCTCGCGTACCCCCCCCCGCGGAACTGGTCACAGCGATCGAAGCGCTGGCCGTTCGCCGGCCGGCTCCCACCATCGCGTACGTTCATCGGCGCGTCGGTGATATCGCACGTGATCGAGGTTTGCCAGCGCCCGGGTACACGACCGTTCGCCAAATCGTGCACGCTCTCGACCCCGGCCTGACGGCCCTCGCCGAAGGCGGTGACGCCGCTTACCGCGACAAGTTCGAGCTCGTCTACCGGCGCACGACATCCGCCCCGAATGAGCAGTGGCAGATGGACCACACGCTGCTGGACATCACGATCCTCGACGACAAGCAGATGCCCGTGCGCCCCTGGCTGACGATCGTGCTCGACGACTACTCCCGTGCCGTCGCCGGATACGCGCTCGGGGTTTCGGCGCCCACGGCCGAGCGCTCCGCACTCGCGTTTCACCAAGCCGCGGGCCGGAAGCGACGTGCCCCGTGGGTGGTGTCGGGGCTCCCCGACGTTCTCTACAGCGACCACGGGTCGGACTTCACCTCAGCCAGAATCGAACAGGTGTGCCTCGACCTGCACGTGCGCCTCATCCACTCCCGGGTTGGCGTTCCGCAGGGCCGCGGGAAAATCGAGCGGTTCTACCGCACCATTACGACCGAATTGCTCCCTCACCTACCTGGCTTTATCCCGCACGGCACCGGTGGCACACCCACCAGCGGCCCCACGTTGACCCTGCATCAGTTTGACGAGATCCTCGAGCGGTTCATCGTCGACGTGTACAACGAGCGATCGCACTCCGCGACTGGGGCGGCGCCGCACGCGCGCTGGCGTAGCGGGAGCTTCATCCCGCGGATGCCCGCCCACGTGGAAGACCTCGACGCGCTGCTGCTGACCGCCACCGCCACCAGACGCGTGCAGCGCGACGGCATCCGATTTGCGTCGACTCGATACGTCTCGCCGGTCCTCGCCGCCTACGTCGGTGAAGACGTCACCGTCCGCTACGACCCCCGTGACCTCGGCGAGGTCCGCTTGTTCCACGACAACGCATTTCTGTGCCGCGCGATCGCCCCCGAACGCTCCTCCGAAACGATCACGTTCGCCGACCTGCAGAGCGCAAGGAACAGCCGGCGCCGGGCGCTGAAACAGCAATTCCGATCCCTCACCAACATTGCTGGCTCTCTGCCGGAAGACACTCGACACCGACCTGCTGCCGCGCCTCTCCCTTCGCCCAAGCCCACCGCGACAAACCCGCAATCGAAGCGACACGGACTGAGGACCTATGCCAGCGACTGAACAGACCGCCGGAAAGCCGGTATCCGTCCTCGTCGGCGCGGACGACGACGGGCGACGGTTCCTCAGCGGCACCTTCGACGAATTCACCCAGGCGCCCCCACCACACGCCGACACCCGCCCCGCATTCGTGAGCACCAGAGAGCACCGCCGGTTCGTGGAGTTCGCCGACACCGTACGCTCACACCGCTACATCGGCCTCTGCTACGGCCCACCAGGCATCGGCAAGACTCTCTCCGCCCGCCACTACGCCGGCACCGACGAATGGGAACAGTGGTACCCCCTCGCCCGGAACAGTGGTCCGCTCCCTCCCGTTCCCGAGGGCGTCCAGCAAAGTCGAACGGCGTTCTTCACCCCCACCGTCGCCGCGACCATCAAGCAGATCGATCAGGGCCTACCCCGTGCGTGCCAGCAGATCTCCTGGGCCATCGACTACGCCCAACACGGCCACGTCGACCCATACGTCCACCCCGAATCCCAACACAGCGGGAACACAAAACTGCTCATCATCGACGAAGCCGATCGCCTCAAAACCGCCGGCCTCGAACAGGTCCGAGACTTCTACGACCGCCACCACATCGGTGTCATCCTCATCGGCATGCCCGGCATCGAAAAGCGCCTCGCCCGCTACCCCCAGCTCTACAGCCGCATCGGCTTCGCCCACGAGTACCGCCCCCTCCGCAGCGACGAACTCACCGCCGTTGTCACGCAACGCCTCCCCGCACCAGACCCAGCCGACGCCGGACTCGCACACACCGCCGCCCTCGCCGCAATCGTGCGCGCCACGAGCGGGAACTTCCGTCTCGCCGATCGCCTCGTCACTCAGATCAGACGGGTTCTGGAGATCAACGGCCACACCCATCTCACGCCCGAAGCCGTCGATGCCGCCCAAGAAGCTCTCCTCATCGGACGCTGAACGACGCGACAAATGCGACATCTATCGCCGCGATTCACAAACGAGATGCGTGCCGAGTACAACGCAGAGCTGTCCCGCATCCGTCACTACCGAAACCTCCCATCACGGCTTGCTTGCCTATTCGCGTGGGGTACCCGTGACGATGCGATCGCGGCGCAGACCAGAATGAACGGGCGATTCAAAGGCGAGATCATTCGATGCCAGCCGGCACAGGTATTGAGGGCGGCCAGGTGTAACAGCGCACTCTTCAACTTTGCGCAGCGAGCGGAGCGTCGTGGCTTCTTCACCGATCAAGCGTTGATGGAAGAGACTTGGTCACGGTATTGGAGCGGCTCGGGTGAACCTATATCGCTGGAGCGTCAAGATCTGCTCGATCCAACAGGTCCACCTGAGACGATTCAAATGTCATCTGAGCCGCTGTGGGAGTGGTTGGTCGATGGGGTTCTGGAAATCACGCGTGAGACGAGCTCGCCGGTAAGCGCTACTTGAGCGCCTTGCCGTACCAGCGCGTGGCGTTCGTATTGTCGTTGTACGGCTCGATCGCGGTGAAGCCGCTGCGGGCATAGAGCGAGCCCGCGGCCTCCAGGGAGTGGTGCGTGTCCAGCACGAGCTCCACGGCTCCGAAGGCCCGTGCCCGCTCCTCGAGCTCGGTCACGAGCAGCCGGCCGCCGCCGCTGCCGCGCGCCTCGGGTCGGACGAAGAGATGCTTGAGCTCGTAGCGCACGCCCGCGGGCCCGTCCGCGATGCGACGGATGCCGCCGCATCCGATCGCCGCGCCGTCGTCGTCGAAGAGGACCAGGAACACGCCGTTCGGCTCCTCGAAGGCCGCGGGGTCCGGGAAGACCGTGCGATATCCGCCGCCGGGGAACCCCTCGGCGCGACGGGCGAAGTACAGGGTGAGCAGCTCGTGACTGACGGGGTCGTCTGCGGGAAGGGCACGCAGGGTGGGCATACGGCGAGCGTAGCCGGGGTGCGCCTAGGGTGGAGACATGACGACGCGTGTGGCCATCGTGGGAGCAACCGGCAAGCTGGGAAGCATCATCCGCGGCGTGGTCGAGGGCGAAGAGGGCTTCGAGCTCGTCGCCGCCCTCTCGTCGCGCGACGACATCCAGGCCATCGACGATGCGGACCTCGTGATCGACGCGTCGATCCCCGCCGTCTCCATCGACGTCGTGCGCGCGGCCGTCGAACGCGGCAAGAACGTGCTGGTGGGCACGAGCGGCTGGTCGGCCGAGCGCATCGCTCTCGTACGGCCTCTCGCGGATGCGGCCGACGTCGGCGTCGTGTTCATCCCCAACTTCTCGCTCGGTTCCGTCATGGGCTCGGCCCTCTCCGCCGCCGCGGCAGGCTTCTTCGACTCCATCGAGATCGTCGAAGCCCACCGCGAGACGAAGATCGACTCACCCAGCGGCACCGCGGTGCGCACGGCCGAGATGATCGCCGCCGCCCGCCAGGGCACCGGACCGGTGCAGGCGCCGCACGTCGACCAGCGGGCGCGTGGACAGCAGGTCGCCAGCGTCCCGATCCACTCGCTGCGTCGGCCCGGCGTCGTCGCGCGTCAGGAGGTCATCCTCTCGGGAGCGGGGGAGTCGCTCTCGATCGTCCACGACACGGTGGAACCGGCGCTGGCATACGCTCCCGGCATCCGCATCGCCCTCGCCGCAGCCCGCGACGCGCGTGGTGTGCACGTGGGGCTCGATAGCTTCCTCGACATCGGCATCCGGTTGCCGGGTGCGCCGAAGACCGGCGCCGGGGTGACCGACGGCGCCGCCTCCGGCCAGATCGCTGCGACGACCCCGTGAGCGCTCGCATCGGCGTCGCCGTCATGGTGGCGGCGTTCGCGCTGTACGCCGTGTTCGTGGGCCAGCGCGCCTGGCTGCTCCTGACCAGCGGGATGCCGTTGGGTGTCGCGGCAGGCATCGCCCTGCTCGTACTCCCGGTCATCGCCGTGTGGGCCGTCGGACGAGAACTGTGGTTCGGCGTGCGCGCGCAGGCGCTCGGCCGCCGACTGGAGACCGAAGACGCACTGCCCACGGAGGCGTTGGAGACCCGGCCGAGCGGGCGCGTGCTGCGAGACGAAGCGGATGCGGTGTTCCCCGCCTACCGTCAGCAGGTCGAGGAGGCGCCGGATGACTGGCGCGCCTGGTACCGGCTCGGTCTCGCCTACGACGGGTCGGGCGACCGGCGGCGCGCTCGCGCCGCGGTGCGCACCGCCATCCGTCTGGAGCGGGGCGACCGCGGCTGAGCGTCAGCCGGCGGGAACCGCCGCCGCGACCGCATCCTCCACCGTGGGATGCGCGAAGCGGTAGCCGGTCGAGGTGAGCACCGTCGGCGAGAGAAGCACGTCGTTGGTGAGCAGCGCCTCGGTGGCGTCGGGTCCGAGCGCCGCACGCACGGCCCAGACGGGCGCACGGAGGGCGTAGGGACGGTTCATGCGGCGGGCCAGGGCGAAGCCGAGGTCGTTCGCGGTGGCGTGGGCCGGTCCCGTCAGGTTCACCGGACCCGTGATCTGCTCGGCCAGGATGTGGCGGATCGCTCCCACCTCATCGTCCAGAGAGATCCACGGCCAGAACTGCGTGCCGCGCCCGATCGGGCCTGCGAGACCGAACTTGGTGAGCAGCAACAGCGGCTTGAGCACACCCTGCTGGTGCACGACGGGTGCCGTGCGCAGCAGTGCGACCCTGGCGTTCTCACCCGCCTCGCGCGCCGCCTGCTCCCATTCGACCGTGAGCCGCGAGAGGAAGCCGTCACCGGGACCTGAACTCTCATCCTGCTCCACCCCGGGCGCCGACCCGTAGAAGCCGACCGCGGAGGCCGAGACGAAGGCGGGTGCGTCAGAGTCCAGCGCCCGCAGCGCCCGAGCAAGCGTGCGGGTCGGCGTGAGGCGCGACCACAGCAACGTGCTCTTGTAGGAACAGGTCCACGGGAACCGGCCCACGCTCGCGCCGCTGAGCGACACCACCGCATCCGCGCCCTCGAGTACGGCCGGATCCAGGGGCTCGGAATCCTGCAGCCAGGAAACCTCGTCCGGGCTCTGCGCCGGGCGGCGTACGAGTGTCGTCACCCGCACGCCGTCGGCGCGCAGCGACGCCACCAGAGCCCTGCCGATGAGCCCGGATGCGCCGCCGACGACGACGTGGCGAGGCTCAGGCAAGCGTTGCCTCGAGCGTGATCTCGATGCCCGAGAGGGCCTGCGAGACCGGGCAGCCCGTCTTCGCCTCGCCGGCGATACGTGCGAAATCCTCGGCCGACAGGCCCGGTACGGTTGCGTTGACGTTGAGGTGGCTGCCGCTGATCCCGGTGCCCGGGACGAACGTGACGGATGCAGTCGTCTCGATGCTCTCGGGAGGTGTGCCGTTCTCGGTCAGCGCGTGGGAGAGCGCCATGCTGAAGCACGACGAGTGCGCCGCGGCCAGCAGTTCCTCCGGCGTCGTCACCGAGGTCGAGCCCTCGCTGCGCGCCTTCCAGTTGACGGCCAGAGGTCCCTGGTTGGAGGACTCGAGGGCGACCTCGCCCGACCCCTCTGCGAGGCTTCCCTTCCAGCTGGTGCTGGCTTCGCTGGTGACACTCATCGTCGTCTCCCTCCGGCCGCGTCTCGGCCCTCGGGTCTCAGCGTATCGACCGGATCTTTGTGTGGGCTTTGGCCTTGACAGTCGTGCGGGCTCAGGCCGGACGAGCGGTGCGGATGATGCCCGCGCGGGCGAGGAGCAGGTACAGCTGGCATCCGAGGCACAGGCCGAACACGGCGTTCAAGAAGGCGGCGACGAACGCGGCCGCCGCAGCGATCGGCAGCGCCCACGGCACGCCGGCGAGGTACAGCACCAGACCGACGACGGTGACGAACAGGCCCACGCCCTGAGCGAAGCGCGGCGGCCGCGGATCTTCGAACTCTGTCGCCGGCTGCAGACGCGGCTGCACGAGTCTGCGGTACAGCACGCCCCACGGTGCGGTACGCGGCGACAGCACGCCCCACAGGAAGAGCGCCGCGATCACGGCCAGCAGGATGAAGCCCGGGTCGGCCGCCCGATATGCAAGGAGCGCCCACGGCCCGGGCGCGAAAGCCTCCTGGGCGGCCAGCGGCTGGTAGGCGAACCATCCGATCGCCGGAGCGGACGGATCGACTCCACGCCCGGTGAGGCCCAGGAGCACCGCGATCAGAAGGAGCACGGCGTTGATGGAGGCGGCGAAGCGGGGCCCTCGCACATCGATGCGGGCGGGTGAGCGATCAGACACGGGTCGACTCCTCGGTCACGCGGGCCAGTTCCAGCTCCACCACGTCCCGGCGGGGTGTCCCGCCGAACCGGGTGCGCACGGTGCCCCGGTGGTCGAGGATCAGCGTCGTGGGCGTCTGCAGGACGCGGAAGTGCTGGGCGATGTCGGTGCGGTTGGTCAGATCGACGTCGAGGTGCACGACGCCCTCGCGATCGGCGGCGATGTCGGAGAGTGTGCGGTGCACGCCGGGGCAGCGCGCGCAGAACTCGGTGCTGAACTGCAGCAGGGTCGCCACCTCGCCGAGGGCGGGAGCACCGAGACGCGCAGGATCCACCACCTCGTCGGGATCCACCCGTCGCGGCCGGTTCTGACGCCAGCGCAGGGCGAGACCGAGGCCGACAGTCGCTGCGAGGAGCGCGGCCAGCACGGCGACGGCGATGAGGGGGTCCACGACATCCCAGGCTAGACCTGCGTGCATGCGAGGGCATCGAATCCGCCGAAGATGACGCACGTACGTAACACAGCGCCGGGATACGCTGAGGGGGTGAGTGACGCGTCCAGTGCCGAGATCCAGTTCCGCAGCGACGTGACGGTCGAGCTCGTCCGTTCCAGTGCCTCCGACTCCGACGTGCTCTTCGCCGCGCGCGTGTCGACGCAGGGGGAGCAGACGCTCGAATCCGCCGCATCCGGCGACCAGGCGACCGCGCGCGATCGCGGACTCATCAACTACCTCATGCGCGACCGTCACGGCTCGCCGTTCGAGCACAACTCCATGACGTTCTACGTGCAGGCGCCCATCTTCGTCTTCCGCGAGTTCATGCGTCACCGGATGGCCTCCTACAACGAGGAGTCGGGCCGATACCGCGAGCTGCGTCCTGTGTTCTACGTGCCCGCGCGCGAGCGCAACCTCATCCAGGTGGGCAAGCCCGGGGCGTACGAGTTTCTCGCCGGCACCGAGGAGCAGTTCGAGCTGGTCGACGAGGCCACTCGCGCGGCCAGCATCCAGGCGTTCGAGGCGTACCAGCGGATGCTGGAAGCGGGTGTCGCCCGTGAGGTGGCGCGCATCGTGCTGCCGCTGAACATCTACTCGTCGATGTACGTCACCATGAACGCCCGCGCGCTCATGAACTTCCTTTCGCTGCGCACGAAAGTGGAAGGCACCCACTTCCCGTCGTTCCCGCAACGCGAGATCGAGATGTGCGCGGAGAAGATGGAGGCGTTCTGGACCGAGCTCATGCCGCTCACGCACGCCGCCTTCAACGCGAACGGGCGCGTTGCCCCCTGATCACTCCTCGTCGATCCTGACGAGGTAGCCGATCCGATGGCGGCGGATCTCGCCGTCGACCGGATCCGGCTCGCGAGCCGCCGGTTCGGCGTCGTCGTCCCCGACGGCGTCATCTTCGACAGGGCGGCTGACACCGTCGAGCGGCTCCGAGCGTGCGGTTCCGGTGAGCTGCTGCGAGGTCAGCACGTACGGCGCCGGTCGCACCTCGATCGCACATTCCGCGCCCGGCGACGAGAAGCGCGTGATCTCCGGCGCCGCTGGCTGCCGCGGAACGCGCAGCATCCGATGAGCGACGGTGAGTGCCGACACGGAGCGCACGACGCCCGAGATGCCGAGCTCGGGCTCCCGCTCGTGGTGGGTCTCGACGAACTCGGGCTCCGCCGCGGGCGCGCACAGCTCGCGCACAGCGTCGTCGGCCACGACCACACCGAACTCGACGCGGTCGCCCACCGCGAACGGCTCGCCGCAGCACTCCCATTCCCATTCCCAGAGCAGCACGTCCACCATGACCTCACGATAGACACCGACGCGTAGGCTCGGCGCATGGCGAAGACGGCTCTCATCACCGGTGCCAGCTCCGGACTCGGCGCCGAATACGCGCGTCAGCTCGCCGCGCGTGGCGCCGACCTCGTGCTGGTGGGGCGCGACGCCCGGGCGCTGGAGTCAGTCGCCCGCGAGGTGCGTGCCGCATCCGGTGTCGGGGCCGAGGTTCTCGTCGCGGACCTGCTGGATGCGGGGGCGCGCCAGTCGGTCGTCGATCGACTGGCGGATGCCGGGCGGCCGATCGAGATCCTCGTCAACAACGCCGGGTTCGGCCTCCCGCTGGACTTCGAGCGCAACGACATCGAGGACGAGGTGCGTCATCTCGCCGTGCATGTGGAGGTGCCGATGCGGCTCATGCACGCCGCTCTCGGTCCGATGCTCGCGCGCGGCAGCGGCCGCATCCTGAACGTCGCCTCGATCGCCGCGTTCATCCCGCGCTCCACGTACGGCGCCTCGAAGCTGTGGCTCGTGTCGTTCAGCCGCTGGGCCGACGCGACCTACGCGCCGCGCGGTGTGACGGTGACGGCGGTGTGCCCGGGGTACACGCACACGAACTTCCACGAGCGGCTCGGTCTCGCCCGCGGTGAGGAGGGAATCGCCGGCTGGATGTGGCTGAACCCCGCGGACGTGGTCACGCCGTCGCTGCGTGATGCGGCACGAGGCAAGGCGGTGTCGGTGCCGACTCTGCGCTACCGGATGCTCGCCGCACTGGCGAGCATCGCCCCCGACCGGCTCGCATCGAAGCTCGGTCGTCGCGGCCGCTGAGTCAGGCGAAGCGGCCGAGGCGGATACCGGCGTACGCGAGTGCAGCGATGGTCTCGCCATCGCTGATGCGGCCGTCCAACACCATCGCGAGGGCCTCGGCGAACGGAACGCGCACGACATCGTCGATGCCCTCCTCGGCCTGCGCGAGGGCATCGTCGGGGGCGGGGGCGGGGGAGAGGCCGCGGGCGAGAAACACATGCTCGGGCGCCACCGCGATGCCGTTGAGCGCGTTCATCATGCCGAGGTGCTCCCACTCCGCCGCGACCAGGCCCGTCTCCTCGGCGAGTTCGCGCTGGGCGGCCAGGAGCGGATCCTCGCCGTCGCTGCCGCCCGAGGGCAGCTCCCACGAGCGGCCGGTGGTGTAGCGCTGGATGGACACGAGACAGATGGCGTCCTTCTCGTCGAGCGCCACGACGAACACCGAAGGATGCTGCATCTCGACGACGCCGTAGATCCCCTCGCCGTCGGGGCCGGTGACATCGTCCTCCCTCACCCGGATCCAGCGGTTCTCGTAGACGACGCGGCTCGCGGACGTGTGCCAGACCATGCCGCCACCTTACGGCCGCATCCGCCCTGCACCCGTCGCCGCGAGGGTCGCGACATCGTTGACGCGACGTCCGCACGGCGGACCGGCAGGCGGCCGCCCCAGAGGCCCCAGGGGTAGACGCCAGCACCACGGATCGTGCAGATGTCGCAGGCCCCCACGGAGCGAGTGGGGGGGCGCGACCGTATCTCCCCACGTGCGCGGGGCCCGCGAGTCATCCCGCGTCGGGGGAATGCACTCGGCCCGCGCCGCGCACCGCGGTGAGGCTGGGCGGATGGACGCCGCGACGATCGCCGACAGACTGCGCACTCTCGGGGGAATCGCGCGGGCCGCACAGCTCGGCGCCTCACGCAGCGCCCTCGCCCGCGCCGCCGATCGCGGAGCCATCGAACGCGTGCGCAAGGGCGTGTACGCGCTGGGCGCGCATCCCGATGTCCGCGAGGCTGCGGCCCACGGCGGGGAACTCGCGTGTGCCGCGGCGCTTCGCGTCCATGGCGTGTGGGTGCTGGAGGAGATCCCGACTCTGCACGTCTGGCTCGGACCCGACGCTCGATCGCATCCCCACCCCTCGTGCGCGTGCATCGTGCATCGGGATGCGGGTGCCGCCGCGTTCGGCGTCGTCTCGATCGTGCAGGCGCTCGTCCAGTCGGCAGCCTGTCTCGGTGCGGAGAGTTTCTTCGCGGCATTCGAATCGGCCTGGCGCCTGGGGCTGATCGATCGGGCCGACCGGGCACAGGTGAGAAGGAGTCTGCCGGCAAGATTCCGCTGGCTCGTCGACCTCGCGCGGTCCGACGCCGACAGCGGTCTCGAGTCCCTGCTCAGGTTGCGTCTGCGGCTGCTCGGCATCGAGTTGGACTGCCAGGTTCTCATCCGCGGCATCGGCGTGGTGGATTTCGTGGTCGACGGGCGACTCATCATCGAAGTCGACGGCCGGCTCAGTCACGATGGGGCCAGCCTGCGTCACAAGGACTTGGTGCGCGATGCGGAGGCCGCGGCACAGGGGTACGAGACCCTGCGCTTCGACTACGCGCTCATCGTGCACGACTGGCCGCGCGTGCAGCGCGCGATCACGGCCACCTTGTCCCGGATCCGGGTCGCCTCGCCTTCAATGACGTGACATCTGCACGACGGGTGACGTTTCCGGTGCCCCACATGCCCCGCCAGGTCACACAAGCCCCACCGGTCGTGCAGATGTCGCAGCATCCGCGAGCCGCGCGTGGAAAGCGGGTCGGCGACGAACGCGGTGGGGGCGCGGCGGCGGGAACCGATAGCCTGGGAACATGACGCACACGGGCAACCCCTTCGGACAGGTGCTCGTCGCGCTGGTCACCCCCATGACCGCCGACGGCGAGGTCGATTGGCCCGCTGTCGAGAAGCACATCGACGACGTCATCACCGCCGGTGCCGACGGCATCGTCGTCACCGGCACGACGGGGGAGACCTCGACGCTCACCGACCCGGAGAAGCTCCGTCTCGTCGAGGTCGGAAAGAGTGTCGCGTCGGGCCGGGCCAAGATCATCACGGGCGGCGGTTCGAACGAGACGGCTCACGCGATCGAGCTGTACCGGGCGAGCGAGAAGGCCGGCGCCGACGGCATCATGATCGTCACGCCGTACTACAACAAGCCCACCCAGGCCGGCATCCTCACGCACTTCCGTCTCGTCGCAGACGCGACGGATCTGCCCGTCATCCTCTACGACATCCCGGGCCGCACCGGGGTGCCGATCAAGTACGAGACGATTCTGCGTCTCGCGAAGCACCCCAACATCCTGGCGATCAAGGATGCGAAGGGCGACTTCAGCGAGGTGAGCCGGGTGCTCAACCAGACCGACCTGATGTACTTCTCGGGCGACGACGCGAACGTGCTGCCGCACCTCGCGATCGGAGCGTCTGGGCTCATCGGCGTCACGGCGAACATCGCCGCCGCGCCATATCGCGCGATCGTGGACGCCGTGAACCGCGGCGACCTCGCCACAGCCACCGCCGAGCACAAGCGTCTCGAGCCGCTCGTTCGGGCCGTCATGACGCACGTGCCGGGCACCGTGAGCGCGAAGTACATCCTCCACGGCCTCGGCCGCATCTCCAGCCCCCGCGTCCGCCTGCCCCTCGTCGGGCCGGAGGAGTGGGAGGCCGCCATCATCGAGGACGAGCTCGCCCTGGTGCGTGACGTCCCCGGTGCCGATTTCTCCAACTTCCGTCCCGACCGCAACGCCGCCGCCGGCGGCGCCCTGCCCAAGGTGCACGGAACCACACGCTGACAACCGCTCGCCACGAGGCGAGCCCCATCGCCCGCTCCCTCACATCTGCGGGCAAGAAACACGGATGCGGCGCAGGCCGCATCCGGAGAGGTACGTATGGCCAACACTGTCTACGATCCGCCCGCACTCGATCAGGGGACGCTGCGCGTCACGCCCCTGGGCGGGCTCGGCGAGGTCGGTCGCAACATGACGATCTTCGAGTACGACGGGAAGATCCTCGTCGTCGACTGCGGCGTGCTCTTCCCCGAGGAGCACCAGCCGGGAGTGGACCTGATCCTCCCCGACTTCGCGCCGCTGCGCGACCGGCTCGACGACATCGTCGGCATCGTGCTCACGCACGGCCACGAGGACCACATCGGCGCCGTGCCGTACCTGCTGAAGCTCAAGAACGACATCCCCCTCATCGGATCGGGGCTGACCCTCGCCCTCGTGGAGGCGAAGCTCAAGGAACACCGGGTCAAGTCGTACACGCTGACGGTCGCGGAGGGTCAGCGCGAGCAGGTCGGTCCGTTCGACCTCGAATTCGTCGCGGTGAACCACTCCATCCCTGACGCCCTGGCCGTCGCCATCCGCACGCCCGCCGGGATGGCGCTGGCCACGGGTGACTTCAAGATGGACCAGCTGCCGCTCGACGGCCGCCTCACCGACCTCCGCGCCTTCGCTCGCCTGGGCGAGGAGGGGATCGACCTCTTCCTCGTCGACTCCACCAACGCCGACGTTCCCGGGTTCACCCCGCTGGAGCGCTCCATCGGACCCGTGCTCGACCAGGTCATCGGCCGCGCCCCCCGCCGCGTGATCGTGGCGAGCTTCTCGAGTCACGTGCACCGCGTGCAGCAGGTCATCGATGCCGCGGCCGCCCACGGACGCCGGGTCGCCTTCCTCGGTCGCAGCATGGTGCGCAACATGACGATCGCCCAGGACCTCGGTTACCTCAAGGTGCCCGACGGCGTCTTGATCGACTACAAGAAGGCGCGCGATCTGCCCGACGATCGGATCGTCTACATGTCGACCGGTTCGCAGGGTGAGCCCATGGCTGTGCTCTCGCGGATGGCCAACCTCGACCACGAGATCGAGCCGGGCCCCGGCGACACCGTGATCCTCGCCTCCAGCCAGATCCCCGGCAACGAGAACGCGATCTACCGTGTGATCGACGGATTGACCAAGCTCGGCGCCAATGTCGTGCACAAGGGCAACGCGAAGGTGCACGTCTCCGGCCACGCCGCCGCGGGCGAGCTGCTGTACTGCTACAACATCCTTCAGCCGCGCAACGTGCTGCCCGTGCATGGCGAGTATCGCCACCTGATGGCGAACGCGAAGCTCGCACAGGACACCGGCATCCTCGCCGAACGCACGATCCTGGCCGAGAACGGCACCGTCATCGACCTCAAGGACGGCGAGGCCCGCGTCGTCGGGCAGCGCGACATCGGTTTCGTCTACGTCGACGGCTCGACCGTGGGCGAGATCACGGATGCGGACCTCAAGGATCGCCGCATCCTCGGCGAAGAGGGCTTCATCTCCGTCATCGTCGTGGTCGACGCCTCGACGGGCCGCATCATCACCGGGCCGGAGATCCACGCGCGCGGCTTCGCCGAGGACGACTCGGTGTTCGAGGACGTCAAGCCGAAGATCGCCGCGGCGCTCGCGGAGGCGGCGGGATCGGGCGTGCGGGACACGCATGCGCTGTCGCAGGTCGTCCGCCGCACGATCGGTCGCTGGGTCAACCAGCGTCTGCGTCGACGCCCCATGATCGTCCCGCTGGTGATCGAGGCCTGAGCGCTTCATCGCTATGATCCGGGCATGCCCGCGCGCTTCCGGATCCGTGCCGCCGAACAGGCGGACGGCATCTTCCTCGCGGACATGGTGGTCGAGGCCGCGAACTGGCGGCCCGGCGCCGCGCGCCCGCGGCACGAGATCCTCGCGGCACCCGAGCATGCCCGGTACATCGCGGGATGGAAGCGTCCGGGCGACACGGGCTTCGTAGCCGTGAGTCCGGAGAACGAGGCGATCGGCGCCGCTTGGTACCGGATGCTGCCGCGCACCGAGCCGGGGTTCGGGTACGTCGGCACCGGCGTGCCCGAGCTCGTGATCGGCGTACGCCCTCTCTGGCGCGCCCACGGCGTCGGACGTGCCCTGTTGCAGCAGTTGGTGGCGGCGGCGCGCGCCGAGGGCTACGCGCGCCTGAGCCTCAGCGTCGAGCGCGACAACTTCGCCGCGACCCTCTACCGCTCCGAGGGTTTCGCCGTCACCTCGCCCGCCCAGGGACGCGACACCATGGTGCGTCGCCTGCGCTGAGGCGCTTCGCCGCGTGGCTACCGGCCGCTGTCGCGGGTCGGATCTACCGTGGGATCATGGCCCGCAGTACCGCCTCGACGCGTCGCGCCCCCGCGAAGGGCGGTTCGTCGCGCGCGCGCAAACCCGAACCCGCTCCCAAGCGTTATGTGGGCGAGGATGAGCGGCCCTCGGTCGCCGTCCGCGCCTGGATGGGGCTCGCGCACCTCACGGGCGGACTGTTCCGCACGTTCGGACCCGAGACGCTCGAAAGGGATCAGCGTCGTGACGGGTTCCCGTTCCTGCTCGTCCTGCTCGCCGTCGCCGGCGCCGTGATCGAGTGGTTCTTCATCGGCACCGAGGTGTCGGCGGCCATCAGCGCGTACTCCATCGGCGGGCTCGTCGGACGGGTCTCTTTCATCCTTCCGGTCTTCCTGGTTCTGCTCGCCGGCTGGCTGTTCCGCCATCCCGCATCCGTGCACGACAACGGCCGCATCGGCATCGGGTTCGCGCTGTTCATCCTGACGATCGCGGGGTTCTGTCACGTCCTGGGTGGTCGCCCGCAGCCGTCGTCCGGTCTGCCCGCGCTCAGCACCGCGGGCGGGCTCTTCGGCTGGATGGCGGGGGAGCCCCTCGCGCTTCTGCTGACGCCTGTCGGAGCGGGTATCGTCCTGACGCTGCTGGCCGTGCTCAGCGTGCTCATCCTCACCCGCACGCCCCCGAACCGCATCGGTCGCCGCCTCGGCGATCTCTATGCCTGGATGTTCGGCGCCGAGCGGCACGAGCCGGTGGAGAAGCCCGATCGCGCGAAGGATGTGGCGAGCTCCGGCGACGACGACGCGACGGAAGCCATGCCCTGGTGGCGTCGCAATAAGACCGGACGCGAGCAGGACCCTGACGACGACGCCGGCTCGCAGGATCTCACCGAGCTGCTGTTCACCGACACGCCCCCGCCGGGCGGGTTCGACAACGCACTCGAGCCCGCGCGCCCCGCGCCGCCTCTGCCTGGCGCGCCGGACGCTCTGACCGAAGTCATCGATCCCTCGGTGATCGCCGCGGCGGAACGAGCGGTCGCGGACAGTCGCGCCGCTGCGGGTCTCCAGGACGACGGGGATTCCGGT
The DNA here is from genome assembly GCF_056868075.1 of Microbacterium sp. KU4F. Lineage (NCBI taxonomy): Bacteria > Bacillati > Actinomycetota > Actinomycetes > Micrococcales > Microbacteriaceae > Microbacterium > Microbacterium sp. KU4F. Next base: position 3,343,644 of record NZ_CP200324.1, read on the forward strand.
CCGCAGCCCACCCTCGACGGCATCGAGGGCTTCGGGGGCAGTGGCGATCGTGTTCCGCCGGCGGCCTCCTACTCTCTGCCGTCGGTCGCTGCCCTCGCGGCGGGGTCCGCGCCCAAGGCACGCTCGGAGGCAAACGACGCGGTCGTGCGCGCCATCATGGGCGTGTTCGAGCAGTTCAAGGTCGACGCGAAGGTCACCGGCTTCTCCCGCGGGCCGACCGTCACGCAGTACGAGGTCGAGGTCGGCCCGGGAGTGAAGGTCGAGCGCATCACGGCGCTGACCAACAACATCGCGTACGCCGTCGCCTCCAACGAGCTGCGCATCCTCGCGCCGATCCCCGGCAAGAGCGCCATCGGCGTCGAGATCCCCAACACCGACCGCGAGATCGTGACGCTGGGCGACGTGCTGCGCTCACAGAACGCCCTGCAGTCCACGCATCCGATGACGATCGGTGTGGGCAAGGACGTCGGCGGCGGCTTCGTCGTCGCCAACCTCGCGAAGATGCCCCACCTCCTGGTGGCCGGCTCGACCGGCTCCGGAAAGTCGAGCTTCGTCAACTCGATGATCACGAGCCTGCTCATGCGCTCGAAGCCGTCCGAGGTGCGGATGGTGCTCATCGACCCCAAACGCGTGGAGCTCACCTCCTACGCCGGAGTCCCGCACCTCATCACGCCGATCATCACGAACCCCAAGAAGGCGGCCGAGGCGCTGCAGTGGGTCGTGAAGGAAATGGACATGCGCTACGACGACCTCGCGTCGTTCGGGTTCCGCCACATCGACGACTTCAACAAGGCGGTCGTCGCCGGGCAGATCCAGTTGCCCCCGGGCAGCGAGCGCGTGCTGAAGCCCTATCCGTACCTCCTCGTCGTCGTCGACGAGCTCGCCGACCTCATGATGGTCGCCCCGCGCGATGTGGAGGACTCCATCGTGCGCATCACGCAGCTGGCGCGTGCGAGCGGCATCCACCTGGTGCTGGCGACCCAGCGCCCGAGCGTCGACGTCGTCACGGGCCTCATCAAGGCCAACGTGCCCTCGCGCCTCGCCTTCGCCGTCACCAGCGTCACCGACTCCCGCGTCATCCTCGACCAGCCCGGCGCCGACCGGCTCATCGGTCAGGGAGACGGTCTCTTCCTGCCCATGGGAGCGTCCAAGGCCATCCGCGTGCAGGGCGCCTGGGTCAGCGAGCCCGAGATCGAGAAGGTCGTGCAGCACGTCACCGGCCAGGCCCGTCCCGAGTACCGGGCGGACGTGGCGGCGGTCACCGAGAAGAAGGAGATCGACGCCGACATCGGCGACGACCTCGAACTGCTGCTCGCGGCGGCGGAGCTCGTCGTCGGCACGCAGTTCGGATCGACCTCGATGCTGCAGCGCAAGCTGCGCGTCGGCTTCGCCAAGGCGGGACGCCTCATGGACCTCATGGAGTCGCGCGAGATCGTGGGTCCGTCCGAGGGCTCCAAGGCGCGAGACGTGCTGGTGACGCCCGAGCAGCTGCCCGGGGTCCTCGCGCGCCTGCGCGGTGAGGACCCGCCCGCTGGCGGCGCCGCCGACGATCGGTATGGACCGGATGCCGTCGACGCGCAGTTCGACGGACTCGAGGTGGTCGACGGCGACGAGGGCTCCGAGGACGCCTGGAGCCTCACCGGGCGCGACTGAACGCTCCCCGCTCGCTAGGCTCGCATCGTGGCGGTTCCCCGACAGCTTCCCAACGCGATCACGATCGTGCGCATCCTGTGCGCACCGGTCTTCCTCTGGCTTCTGCTGGCCGACGCCGGCGAGGGCGGTGCGTTGCGATGGACGGCGACCGTGCTGTTCATCGTGGCGATCGCCACGGACGGCATCGACGGCTACCTCGCCCGGCGCTACGAGATCGTCACCGACCTCGGCAAGCTCCTGGACCCGATCGCGGACAAGGCGCTCACGGGGTGCGCCTTCGTGGGCCTGTCGATTCTCGGTGAGCTGCCCTGGTGGGTCACGATCGTGGTGCTGGTGCGCGAGGTCGGCATCACTGTGTACCGGTTCGCGGTCGTCAGCGACCACGTGCTCGCCGCGGCCTGGATGGGAAAGCTCAAGACGGTGGCTCAGGCCGTGGCGCTCTCGCTGGCGCTCGCTCCGCTCGCCCCCCTCGTGGGGGAGTGGATCCATGTCGTGAACACCATCACCATGTGGATCGCCGTCATCCTCACGATCGCGAGCGGAATCGACTACGTCGTCAGCGAGGTGAGAGGGCGCCGCGCGCGCCGTTCGGGAGGCGCCCATGTCGGATGAGCGATTCATGGACGACAGCGCGCTCGACGAGCAGACCTCGATCGTCGGCGGGCGACGCACGGACGCCGAGCACATCGTGCAGCGTCTCGGTGAGCTGGGGTGGACGATCGGCATCGCCGAATCGCTGACGGGCGGCGAGGTGTGCAGTCAGCTGGTCGCGGTCGCCGGCGCATCGAAGGTCGTGCGCGGCGGGATCGTCGCATACGCCACCGAGCTCAAGCAGAGCCTGCTCGGCGTCGACGCGCTCGTGCTCGAGTTGGGCGGTCCGGTACAGGCCAAGGTCGCACGCCAGATGGCCGAGGGGGTGCGGGAGGCGGTCGCGGTGGGCGGCGCCGGTGCGGATGTCGGTGTCGCGACCACGGGGATCGCCGGACCCACCTCGTCGGACGGGCAGCCGGTCGGAACCGTGTTCGTCGCCGTCTCCACCCCGCTGGGCACCCGCGTGGAACTGCTGCAGCTCGACGGTGACCGCGAACAGATCCGCCAGCGCACCGCCCGTCGTGCTCTCCGGATGGTGCTCGAGGCGCTCTGAGGGAACAGATCGGGTTACCACTGGGTTACGTTGTGCGATTCTCATCCGTCACCCAGCGGCGCGGGATTAGATTGGCCGCACGCACTGTTGTAGCGTTATGCACCCGGTGCACGACGGATTCGGTAAAAGGAGGGCTCGAAATGATCCTGGTACGTCATGAGATCGGCGAAGTCCTTCGTGAGCTCCGTCAGCAGAAGGGTCGTACCCTTCGTCAGGTCGCGAGCCGCGCGAGTGTGGCCCTCGGGTATCTGAGCGAGGTCGAGCGCGGACAGAAGGAAGCCTCGAGTGAGATCCTCGGTGCCGTCGCCGAGGCGCTGGATGTTCCCATCTCCACGATCATGCGCGAGGTCTCCGATCGACTGTCCGTTCTGGAGGGCATCAACTCCTTCCCGGACGTCGTGCCGGACGAGCTGGTCGCGATGGCCTCTCCCGAACTCTCGCTGCGCTGAATGCGCCGCAGCGAGTTCGATCGCGCCGTCCGAGACGAGTTCGGCTCGCGCGGGGCGTATCTGGTCGATGATCTGGTGCTCGCTGGAGCCGGCGACCGCACGGCAGCTCAGGCATTGGCCGCGGGGGAGCCGACGCGAGACGTCTGGCTCGCGCTGTGCGCAGAGATGGATGTTCCGCCGACGCGGCGATATGGAGTCGGGCGGCTCGAACCGCGTCGATGACGTCGGCGTGTCGTCGAAGATCCGTTCGATACACGCGTAGTGTTCTGCACAGACGGCGTCCGAGGGATGTCTGTCCACGGATGCGGAGCATTCCGACGCGATGTCGGAGGCCCTGCCTACCGTGGGAGATGTCGCAACGACACGTACGCCTTGCCGCCGAAGCCGGACCCTGTGCCGGGTGGAGCGGCAGCCTACAGGCGACCGACATCGAGCAGAAGGAACCCTCATGCCCTCACCCGCAGACCGCGAGAAAGCCCTCGAATCGGCACTCGCCCTGATCGACCGGCAGTTCGGAAAGGGCTCGGTCATGCGACTGGGCAGCGAAGACCGCGCCCCGGTCGAGATCATCCCGACCGGTTCCATCGCGCTGGATGTCGCCCTCGGCGTCGGTGGTCTCCCGCGCGGACGCATCATCGAGATCTACGGTCCGGAGTCCTCCGGTAAGACCACGCTGACCCTGCATGCGATCGCCAACGCGCAGCGTGCGGGCGGAATTGCCGCCTTCATCGACGCCGAGCACGCGCTCGACCCCGACTACGCCAAGAAGCTCGGTGTCGACATCGACCAGCTCCTGGTCTCGCAGCCCGACACGGGAGAGCAGGCTCTCGAGATTGCCGACATGCTGGTGCGCTCCGGTGCCATCGACCTCGTCGTCATCGACTCGGTCGCGGCCCTCGTGCCCAAGGCGGAGATCGAGGGCGAGATGGGCGACAGCCACGTCGGCCTCCAGGCGCGCCTCATGTCGCAGGCGCTGCGCAAGCTGACGGGTGGTCTGAACCAGACGAAGACCACCGCCATCTTCATCAACCAGCTCCGCGAGAAGATCGGTGTGTTCTTCGGTTCGCCGGAGACGACCGCGGGCGGAAAGGCGCTCAAGTTCTACGCGTCGGTCCGCCTCGACATCCGTCGCATCGAGACGCTGAAGGACGGCACGGAGGCGGTCGGTAACCGTACGCGCGTCAAGGTCGTCAAGAACAAGATGGCGCCGCCCTTCAAGCAGGCAGAGTTCGACATCCTCTTCGGCACGGGCATCTCCCGCGAGGGAAGCCTCATCGACTTCGGTGTCGATCAGGGAATCGTCAAGAAGTCGGGTTCCTGGTTCACCTACGACGGCGAGCAGCTGGGGCAGGGCAAGGAGAACGCCCGCAACTTCCTGCGCAACAACGCCGATGTCGCCGCGGAGATCGAGCAGAAGATCAAGACCAAGCTCGGCATCGGCCCCGTCGTCGAGGCGCCGGTGGAAGACGAGCTGGCTCAGCGACGCCCGGCATGATCCACGAGGAGGACCGGGGCGAGGCGGACGGCCTCGCCCCGGTGATCCCGCTCTTCGGGGAGCGCTCAGCCGCGTCCGCGAGCTCTCGCGAGGAGTCGGTGCCGCGGGTGCGTCGCCCGTTCTTCGCTCCCGCGCCCGACGACGCACCGGACGCCGAGATGCTCGGTGCGTCGCACGAGGTCGACGTCGATTCCGAGGCGGATGAAGCGGTGGTGGTGCAGGCGGCATCCGACGCGCTGCTGCGCAAGCTCAGGTCGCGCTCGCTCTCCGAACGTGAAGCGCGCACCTTCCTGACTCAGCGCGACCTGTCGCGCGACGCCGTCGAGGAGATCGTGGCGGACTTCCTCCGCCTGTCCTACCTCGACGATGCCGCGTTGGCGGAACAGCTGGTGCACGTCGGCGTGTCCCGCAAGGGGGAGGGGCGTATGGCGATCGCGCAGGCGATGGCCCGCCGTGGTGTGCCGCGCGATGTGGCCGATGCCGCGCTGGACGCGGTCGGCGATGACGACGCCGAGCGCGCCCTCGAGTTCGCGCGTCGCAAGGCGATGTCGATCGGCGGTCGCGACGACGACGCCGCGCTGCGTCGGCTCGTCGGTCAGCTCGCTCGCCGCGGCTATCCGTCGTCGGTCGCGATGACCGCGGCCCGACAGGCTCTCGCGGAGGCCCGGCGTCCTGCCGTCCGCGGTCCCCGCTTCGACTGAGCGGAGGCAGCTCGCGGCTGCGGTGCCGGTCGATCGCGCAAACGTAGAATGGCTCCCATCATGACGATCCCCTCGAGCGCTCCGACCCTCATCGCCGCCTCGCCCGCCGCGCACGACGCAGACGGCCGCGCGCGGACCTATGAGGTGCGCACCTTCGGCTGCCAGATGAACGTGCACGACTCCGAGCGCCTCTCGGGGTCGCTGGAGTCGGCGGGGTACGTCCCCGTCGAGCCCGGCGCCGAGGCCGACGTGGTCGTGATCAACACGTGCGCCGTGCGCGACAACGCCGCCGGAAAGCTCTACGGCACGCTCGGGCATCTGAAGTCCCGCAAGAACGCCCATGCCGGCATGCAGATCGCCGTGGGCGGTTGCCTGGCGCAGATGGACAAGCAGACGGTCGTCGAGAAGGCGCCGTGGGTCGATGTCGTCTTCGGCACCCACAACATGGGCTCGCTGCCGAAGCTCCTCGAGCGCGCGCGACACAACGAAGAGGCCGAGCTCGAGATCCTCGAGTCGCTCGATGTCTTCCCGTCGACGCTGCCGACCAAGCGCGACAGCGTGTACAGCGGGTGGGTCTCGATCTCAGTGGGCTGCAACAACACCTGCACGTTCTGCATCGTTCCGAGCCTGCGCGGCAAGGAGAAGGATCGTCGCCCCGGCGACATCCTCAGCGAGATCCGGCTGCTCGTCGAGGACGGCGCGATCGAGGTCACGCTGCTCGGCCAGAACGTGAACTCCTACGGCGTGGAGTTCGGGGATCGTCAGGCGTTCGGCAAGCTCCTGCGCGCCGCCGGCGAGATCGAGGGCCTCGAGCGTATCCGCTTCACGAGCCCTCACCCGGCCGCCTTCACGGACGACGTGATCGACGCGATGGCCGAGACGCCCGCCGTGATGCCGCAGCTGCACATGCCGCTGCAGTCCGGCAGCGACCGCATTCTCAAGGCCATGCGCCGCTCCTACCGTTCGGAGCGCTTCCTCGGCATCCTCGACCGGGTGCGTGCGCGCATCCCGCACGCTGCCATCTCCACCGACATCATCGTCGGCTTCCCGGGCGAGACCGAAGAGGACTTCCAGGAGACGCTGCGGGTCGTCGAACAAGCGCGGTTCGCGAGTGCCTTCACCTTCCAGTACTCGATCCGCGAGGGCACTCCCGCCGCGACGATGGAGGAGCAGGTGCCCAAGGAGATCGTGCAGGAGCGCTACGAGCGCCTCGTCGCCCTCCAGGAGCGCATCAGCCTGGAGGAGAACCAGAAGCAGGTTGGTCGCCGGCTCGAGGTGCTCGTCTCCGCCGGCGAGGGCAAGAAGGATGCGGCCACGCGCCGGCTCACCGGGCGTGCCGAAGACAACCGGCTCGTGCATTTCGAGGTCCCCGAAGGCTCGCCGGCGCCACGTCCCGGTGATGTCGTCTCGGTCGTGGTGACGCACGCGGCGCCCTTCCACCTCCTGGCCGACGCGCCGGACGGTGCCCCGCTCGCGATCCGGCGCACGCGTTCGGGCGACGCGTGGGATCGGGCCGAGGCCGATTCCTGCGGTGTGCCCGCCCCCGCAGGCTCCGGCCCGAAGGCGGTCTCGCTGGGTCTTCCCTCGCTTCGTCGGGACCAGTGATGCCCGCGCCCCGGTTGTGGATCGTGGCCGGGGCCACCGGCACGGGGAAGACCGGGATCTCGCTCGCGCTGGCCGAGGAACTCCGCGGCAGGGGCCGGGCGGCCGAGATCGTCAACGCGGACGCCATGCAGCTGTATCGCGGCATGGACATCGGAACGGCGAAGCTGCCCGTCGCCGAGCGGCGCGGGATCCCGCACCACCTCTTCGACGTGCTCGAGGTGACCGAGGAAGCCGCTGTGGCGGACTATCAGTCGCGCGCCCGGCAGGTGATCGAGGCGATCAACGCCCGCGGGGCTGACGCGATCCTCGTCGGAGGCTCCGGGCTGTACGTCTCGGCGGTCGCCTACGACTTCCGCTTTCCTCCGCGCGACCAAGCGCTGCGGGCGGCGCTGGAAGCGGAGTTGGACGAGGTCGGTCCCGGCGTGCTGTACGAGCGCCTCCGCGGCATGGACCCGGTCACCGCGGAACGCGTCGATCCGCACAACGGTCGACGGATCGTGCGCGCGCTCGAGATCCTGGCGCAGGGCGCCACGACGCACGGCGCCGCGCTGCCCGAAGACCCGCGTCTCTGGCACCCGCGGACGCAGCTGCTGGTCGCGCATGAAGAGCGCGACGTCCTCGTACCGCGTCTCGACGCGCGCGTCGAGCGGATGTGGCGCGACGGCCTGCTCGGCGAGGTCGTCAGCCTGCGCGAACGGGGGCTCGACGCGGGCGTCACGGCGCGCCGGGCCATCGGATACGCACAGGCCATCGGTGAGCTCGACGGCCTGCTGAGTCGCGACGAGGCGATCGCGCAGACGCAGGCGCTCACCCGCCGGTACGCCCGTCGCCAGGTCTCCTGGTTCCGCCGTTACACGGCGGCCCGTCGGGTCACCGCGGCCACGGCGGCGGCGGATATCGTCGAGGGGTGACCACGCTCCGCATCCGGCCCTTCGCTGTCGCCGACACCGAGCCGGTCGTCGCGCTGTGGCACGAGGCGGGGCTGACCCGGCCGTGGAACGATCCGTACCGCGACATCGAGCGCAAGCTGGCCGTGCAACCGGAGCTGTTCCTCGTCGCGACGAACGAGGAACGCGTCTGCGGCTCGGTCATGGCCGGCTACGACGGCCACCGCGGCTGGCTGTACTACCTCGCGGTCGATCCCGCCCACCGCGGCGGCGGAGTCGGTCGTCGGCTCGTGCGCGAGGCCGAGGAGCGTCTCTCGGCGATGGGGTGCCCGAAGGTCCAGCTCATGGTGCGGCCGGAGAACTCCGGTGCGCGCGGGTTCTACGAGGCCCTGGGATACGACGACTTCGACACCTGGGCCACCGGGAAGCGCCTCATCGCCGACGAACCGGACCTGCCCCGCCCGTAGACTGGCGGAATGTCGCGCACGCTCCCGTTCACCAAGGGCCACGGAACCGGGAACGACTTCGTGATCCTCTCCGATCCCGACGGAGAGCTCGATCTCAGCGACGACCAGATCGCGGTGCTCTGCGATCGCCGATTCGGCATCGGCGCGGACGGACTCCTCCGTGTCGTTCGGTCGGCTCGGATCCCCGAGGGTGCGGACGCTGCTGCAGCCGGCGCCGAGTGGTTCATGGACTACCGCAACGCCGACGGGTCGAAGGCCGAGATGTGCGGCAACGGCACGCGTGTGTTCGCGCGCTTCCTCGAGGACCACGGCCTCGCCTCTCTCGATGCGCCGCTGCGCATCGGCACGCGCGCCGGGGTCAAGACGCTCACGCGCAGCGAACGCGGCTTCGAGGTGGATCTGGGAGAGTGGGTCGTCGACGAGAACGACGTGCTCGTGCGTGCCCGCGGTCTGGATGTCGCGCGTCCGGGTCAGCCGGTGGACGTCGGCAATCCCCATGTCGTCGTGGCGCTGTCGTCCGAGGCCGAGCTGGAGGCGCTCGATCTGACCGTCCAGCCCCTGCTCGACCCGCAGCCTCCCGCCGGCGCCAACATCGAGTTCGTCGTTCCCAGCGATCCGCTCGTCGTGGGCGGCGTGGGCGGGATCCGGATGCGGGTCTTCGAGCGGGGCGTCGGAGAGACGCTCAGTTGCGGGACCGGCGTCGCCGCCGCAGCTCTCGCTGTGCGCCACTGGGCAGGGCCCGCGGCGCCCGAGGCGTGGGTCGTGGACGTGCCCGGCGGGACGCTGGGCGTGCGCATGCACGACGGCCACGTGCTGCTGTCGGGGCCGGCCTCACTGGTCTTCCACGGCGAGGTCACGCTGGCCTAGCGGGATGCGGTGCGCGCTCGACCCCTGGCGGCCGCGGCGCCCACCACGCCCATCACGAGCAGCACGAGCGTGGCGGTGAGCACGGGCGCGAAGCCCGCGGCGGCCCCCAGGTTCTGCGCGAGCAACCCGGAAAGCGCGGATCCCGCCGCGATGCCGAGGACGATGCCGCTCGTCGTGAGCGTCAGCAGGATGCCGGCCCGCCCCTCGTCCGCTGCGTCGCCCACGACCCGGAAGATCGTCAGCAGCAGCGGGCCTTGGAAGGCGCCTGCGATGAGTCCGGCACCGACGATCCACACGACGTCGTCGGCCACGAGCATGAGCGACGCGCCCACCGCCATCCCGCAGGCGGCCACGCTCCAGCGGGTCCAGGTGCCGACGCGCTCGGGAACGAGCACCATCGACAGGGTGGTGATGGCCGAGCCGACCGCCATGACCGCGTAGAGCAGCGCACCCGCATCCGGGATGCCGATGCGCTCCGCGAAGGCGGTGAGGCCGGTCTGGCTCGCGCCGAAGAACATGCCCATCGCGAGCATTCCGACCAGCGCGGTGACCAGCAGCGTCCGGCGTCCCGCGGGGGCGGTGGCCCGCGGCGGCGCCTGCCTTCTGCGCGGGACGCTTCGGTGCGTGCGGTGCACGGCGAACTGCGTCGCGAAGGCGACCACGAGCGCGCCCGCGAGCAGGGTGGCCGCCTGCGGCGACACGAAGGCGGCGATCAGACCCACGATGGCGGGCCCGAAGATGTAGGAGATCTCGTCGATGACGCCCTCGAAGGCGAAGGCGGTCGGGAGGTCCTCCGGCGCGAGGGAGAGCCACCGGGTGCGGGAGAACGCGCCGACCTGCGGCAGGCTCAGCCCGATTCCGGCGGCGAGAGCGACCGCCCCGCCGTCGGGCACGTGTCCGGCGCCCCACGTCAAGAGCAGGAGCAGCGCGACGTGCACGACCACACCGGCGAGCAGAACGGGCCGCTGCCCGATGCGGTCCGCGATCGCGCCGGAGGCGGGAGCGCCGACGGCCTCGCCGATCGCGGCGGCCGCCGCTGCGAAGCCGCCGACGGCGATCGAGCCCGTGGCGGAGGTCACGAGCGTCAGGACGGCGAGCGGGACCATCGACAGGGGAAGACGCCCGAGGCTCGTGGCCACCAGATAGTCCCAGCCGGCGATGCGCGGCAGGGCACGGTACGAGCGGATGCCGACGGAAGTGGGGGAGGGCATGCTGAAACTCCGATCGGCGCATCCCCCGCCCGAACTGCGCCCTCAGCCCATCAGTCGTTGTGAGCCGAGCGTATCACCGTCAGGGCAGCGGGATGGGAGCGGTGACCTCTGTCCCGTGGCGACGGATCTTGAGTACCCGGAAGCCGCGCGCCGTCGCGGTGCGGTGCACGCTGAAGCCCGCGGGGAAGGATGCGGCGAGCCAGCGCTGAAGCGAATCGGCGCCCAGGTTGCGTGCGACCACGAGCCACGCGTCGGATCGTTCGTCCAGTCGCGGGATCCAACGCTCGAGCATGCCGTGCAGTTCGTTCTTGCCGACACGGATCGGAGGATTCGAGCGGATCGTGCGGAAGGCGATGTCGTCGGGAACATCGTCGGGGGTCACAGCGTTCACATTGGTGAGGCCGAGGCTCTCGGCGTTGCGGCGGACGAGATCGAGCGCCCGCTGGTTGACATCGACCGCCCACACCGTGGCGTGCGAGGACGAAAGCGCCAGCGAGAGCGAGATCGGGCCCCAGCCGCATCCGAGGTCGAGGAAGTGGCCGCCGGCCGGAGGCGGCGGCGTGTTGCTCAGCAGCACGGCGGTGCCCGCATCCAGTCGATCCGGGCTGAACACTCCGCCGGCCGTCGTCACATCGATGTCGCGACCGGCCACGGTCACACGGATGGTGCGGAGGTTCTCGGGACTGGCGGGTGACGCGGTGAAGTAGTGGTCACTCCCCATACACGAAGCGTAGCGGTAAGTCTCCGAAGGCGGGAGGCTAGAGTGAGCGGGCGCGAGACGCCCCGAAAGGAAACGATGACAGAAACACCCCCGTCCACCGACGAGCAGCGGCTCGACGACGTCGACCGGGTGCTCTCGCGAGCGGACTCTCGCGCACGGATGCGCGGCCCCGTGGCCGGAGCGCAGGCGCTGCAGGATGCGGCGACCGTCGCCGACGGCTTCGGCGACGGCGATCAGTTCGACCGCGAGGAGCGCCAGGCGCTGCGCCGCGTCGGAGGCCTGTCGACCGAGCTCGAGGACGTCACGGAGGTCGAGTACCGCCAGCTGCGGCTCGAGAACGTCGTCCTCGTGGGCGTGCACCCGCAGGGGGCGACCGAGGACGCCGAGAACTCGCTGCGCGAGCTCGCAGCCCTCGCCGAGACGGCGGGCGCCGTCGTCCTCGACGGCGTGCTGCAGCGCCGACCGCATCCCGACCCCGCGACGTACATCGGTCGGGGCAAGGCGGAGGAGCTGCGCGACATCGTGGCCGCCGTCGGTGCCGACACCGTCATCGCCGACACCGAGCTCGCCGCCAGTCAGCGGCGCGCGCTCGAAGACGTCGTCAAGGTCAAGGTCATCGATCGCACCACGGTGATCCTCGACATCTTCAGCCAGCACGCGAAGAGCCGCGAGGGCAAGGCGCAGGTCGAGCTCGCGCAGCTCGAGTACCTCCTGCCGCGCCTGCGTGGTTGGGGTGAGTCGATGAGCCGGCAGGCCGGCGGTCAGGTCGGCGCAGGCGGTGCCGGTATGGGCTCGCGCGGACCCGGTGAGACGAAGATCGAGCTCGACCGCCGCCGCATCCGCACCCGGATGGCGCAGCTGCGTCGTCAGATCCGGGACTTCGCCCCGGCCCGTGACGCCAAGCGCGCAGAGCGCAAGCGCAACACGATCCCCGCCGTGGCGATCGCCGGGTACACGAACGCCGGCAAGTCCAGCCTCCTGAACCGCCTCACACGCGCGGGCGTCCTGGTGGAGAACGCGCTGTTCGCCACGCTGGATGCCACCGTTCGACGCTCGGTGACCGAGGACGGGCGCATCTACACGCTGACCGACACCGTCGGGTTCGTCCGCAATCTCCCGCACCAGCTGGTCGAGGCGTTCCGTTCGACGCTCGAGGAGGTCGGCGACGCCGACGTCATCGTGCACGTCGTCGACGGCTCGCACCCCGATCCCGCCGCGCAGCTCGCCACCGTCCACGACGTGATCGGCGATGTGGGGGCGCGCGACACGCGTGAGATCGTCGTGTTCAACAAGGCCGACCTCATCGACGACGACGCGCGGCTCCTGCTGCGGGGTCTCGTGCCCTCAGCGGTGTTCGTGTCGTCTCGCACGGGCGAGGGCATCGACGAGCTCCGTCGGGTCATCGAGGATGCGCTTCCGTTGCCGGAGGTCGAGCTGCGGGTCCTGCTGCCGTACGATCGGGGCGACCTGGTCTCGGCCGTGCACGAGCACGGGATGATCTACGAGGAGACGCACGAGGCGGAGGGCACAGCCCTGCACGCTCGCGTCGGCGCCGCGCTCGCCGGCAGGCTCGAGGACTTCCTGGCCTGAGCCCCGCTCACTCGCCGTCGAGGGCGGGCAGGAGCACGAACAGCTCCGGATCGTCCACCGTGGCGGTGAAGCCCGCCCGTCGGAGGGTCTCGGTCCACTCCGAGGTGCGAGGGCGGGCGAACAGGGGCCGCACGGGCTCGCGGGAGACGACGACGCCGAGGTCGCGATCCGCGTGCTCGGTGTGACTCTCGTGGTCGATGAACACCTCTCGCCCGTCCGGACCGTCGGCGACGCGCAACGCGCCGATCGAGAGCGCAAGCTCGGGCGCGTCCGCGGCGAAGCCGAACACCTCGCCGAGGAACGCGAGCTCCGAGGTGAGTGCGTCGATGGTCGTCTCCCGGCGTCGGAACCCGTGTCCCTCGCCCTCGTACAGGACGTAGGCGTGCGGGACGCCGTGGTGGCGCAGCGCGTCGCGGATGGCCTCGGCCTGCGCGGGCGGGACGACCCGGTCCTCGGTGCCCTGCAGGATCAGCAACGGCACCCGAAAGCGTTCGGGATGCGTCAACGGCGAGCGTTCGACGTAGACCTCCTCCGTCTCCGGCAGAGGACCGATGAGTCCGTCGAGATAGCGCGACTCGAACTCGTGCGTATCCGCCACGAGCGCGCGTGCGTCGCCGACGCCGTAGCGGGAGACTCCCGCGGCGAAGACGTCGCCGCCCGTCAGCGCCGACAGCACCGTCCATCCGCC